>NZ_JAMTCO010000001.1 GCF_024171925.1 Actinokineospora diospyrosa
GAACGACGCTACGGCTGCCGTCCCCCCACACAAAACAGGTCCACCCCATCGAGCATTTGGCACCAGCGAGTCCGACTGTCCAGGCGCTGAGTAGGTGGGCTGGGGCGGACCTGACGGGGCGCAGGTTGGCACCGACGGATCCGAGTGTCCAGGTGTTGGGTTGGCAGGGCTGACGAGGGCGGGCTGGGTTGGCACCGGCCGTTCCGAGTGTCCAGGGGCTGGCACTGTGGGTTGGGGCGGGCCTGGCGGGGGCTGGGTTGGCACCGCTGGGTCCGAGTGCCCAGGGGTCAGCACTGTGGGGTGGGGCGGGCCTGACGGAGGTTGGGCTGGTACCGGTGGTTCCGAGCGTCCAGGCGTAGGGCTGGCTTGGTGGGGTTGGGATGGCGCCAGTGGCTTTGGGTGTTCAGAGGGCGGGGTAGAGAGAGCCGCGAGACTGGCGAACCGACGGCTCTGGGGGTGGAAAGACTGATGGCGGTGTCTCCGGGGGGAGACACCGCCATCAGGGGTGGAAGGGGGGTTAGGAGCGGAGCATCTCCGCGACCAGGAACGCCAGTTCCAGGGACTGCTGTGTGTTCAGCCGGGGGTCGCACGCCGTCTCGTAGCGGCCGGAGAGGTCCGCGTCCGAGATTTCCTGGGCGCCGCCGAGGCATTCGGTGACGTCTTCGCCGGTTAGTTCTACGTGGATGCCGCCGGGGTGGGTGCCTAGGCGGCGGTGGACCTCGAAGAAGCCTTGAACCTCGTCGACGATGCGGTCGAAGTGGCGGGTCTTGTAGCCGGTGGAGGACTCGTGGGTGTTGCCGTGCATCGGGTCGCACTGCCAGATGACGCGGTGGCCGGAGGCTTCGACCTTCTCCACGATGGCCGGGAGGACGTCGCGGACCTTGCCGTTGCCCATGCGGCTGATGAGGGTCAGCCTGCCCGGCTCGTTGCGCGGGTCGAGGCGGTGGACGTACTCGACCGCCATCTCGGGGGTGGTCGTGGGGCCGATCTTGAGGCCGATGGGGTTCGACAGCAGTTCGGCGAAGGCGATGTGCGCGCCGTCGAGTTGGCGGGTGCGTTCGCCGATCCAGAGGAAGTGCGCGGAGAGGTCGTAGAGCTTGGCCTCCGGACCTGCGGTGTCCATGCGCAGCAGGGCTCGCTCGTAGTCCAGCAGCAACGCCTCGTGGCTGGCGTACACCTCGACGCTGTGCAGGGAGGAGTCCTCGACGCCGCAGGCTTGCATGAAGCGCAGGCCGCGGTCGATCTCGGTGGCCAGGGCCTCGTAGCGCTCACCGGCTGGCGAGGTGCGGACGAAGTCGCGGTTCCAGTCGTGGACCTTGGTCAGGTCGGCCATGCCCGCGCCGGTCAGCGCGCGCAGCAGGTTCATCGCCGCGCCCGCGTTGGCGTAGGCGCGGATCATCCGCGACGGGTCCGGGACGCGGGCCTCGGGGGTGGCCACCAGCGAGTTGACGATGTCGCCGCGGTAGACCGGGAGGCCGAGGGCGTCGGTCTTGGCCGAGCGCGGTTTGGCGTACTGCCCGGCGATCCGGCCGACCTTGACGACCGGCAGGCTGGCGCCGTAGGTGAGCACGACGGCCATCTGCAGCAGCGTGCGGATGTTGCCGCGGATGTGCGGCTCGGTGTTGTCGGCGAAGGTCTCCGCGCAGTCGCCGCCCTGCAGCAGGAACGCCCTGCCGTGGGCGACCTCGGCCAGCCGGTTGTGCAGCCGGTCGATCTCGGCGGGCACGGTGATCGGCGGGACGCTCTCCAGCAGGGTGCGCACCTGGCGCACCTGCTCGCCGTCGGGCCACTCGGGCTGTTGGGCGGCGGGCAGGGACAGGGCGGCGTCGAGTCGGGTGCGCAGAGCGGGCGGCAGCGGTGGCAGTTCCGGGAGGGTGTCCACCGGCACGTCGACGGTCCAGTTCACCTCACCAGACTACGAGTTCGGGCAACCGCGTTGGGCGGCGGGAGGAATATTTCACCGCCACTTCCACCTGGCGGAAAAACGTAACAGGGGTGGGCATGGCTAATTGCGCACGGCACGATGCGCCGGTGACCCCACCGCAACCCCACCCGACCCCTGGGCTCGACGCCGATACGGCGAGTCGGCTACTCGACACCGCGATCGCGAACATCGGCCGCGACTACCCGGTGCACTGGGTGCATTTGATCAACTCGCCCGCTGAACTGGTCCCGCAGCGCACCCTGCACCCGATCTTCGCGGGCTCGCTCGACTGGCACTCCTGCGTGCACCAGACCTGGCTCGCCGTCCGCCTCTTACGCCTGTTCCCGCAGTTCAGCACCACCGCGGCGGCCACCATCGACGCCCTCGTCACCGAGGAGTCCGCCCAGGTCGAGGCCGAGTTCTTCCGCACCCCCAACGGTTCGTTCTGGGAGCGCCCCTACGGCTGGGCGTGGCTGCTGCTGCTCGACGCCGAGTGCCGCGCCTGGCCGGGCGGCGCGCGGTGGGCCGAGGCCCTCCAGCCGCTGGTCACGCAGGTGCGCACGGGCTGGCTGGACTGGTTGGGCCTGTCCAGGTGGCCGGTTCGGGTCGGCACCCACACCAACACCGCGTTCGCCCTGTCGCTGGTGCTCGACGCGGCCCGCGCGACCGGCGACACCGCCCTCGAGATCGCCTGCACGGCCGCTACCAGGCGTTTCTACCTCGCCGACCGCGACTACGGCGGGTTCGAACCGAGTGCCGCGGACTTCCTGTCACCCGCGCTCACCGAGGCCGACCTGCTGCGCCGCGTGCTGCCCCCGGAGGAGTTCGCGGGCTGGCTCGACGCGTTCCTGCCGGACCTCGCCGCAGCCCGCTGGACGGACCTGCGCGACCCGGTCCCGGTCGATGACCCGACCGACCCGCACGGCTCCCACCTGGCCGGATTGGCCCTGTCGAGGGCTTGGGCGTGGCGCGGCATCGCCGAGTCCCTGCCCGAGCACCACCGCTACGTCGAGCTCGCGAGCGCCGCGGCGGCACGCCATCGGGAGGCCGGGTGGCGGTACGTGTTCGGCTTCGGTTACGCCGCCGAGCACTGGCTGGGTGCTTTCGCCGCCTACCTGGACATCGGAGCGGTGACTTAAAGCTCGTCGAGATAGTGCTGTAGATGCGCTATTGGACGCCCCAGTCGCAGTTGGCCAATAGCGATCAACGGTGCCATCGACCGGCACCACCGCTCAAGGCGCTCCGGTGAGAGCGACGTCACCGAAATGAGGTCCGCTAATCGCACGGCGACGTCCGATTTCCCGAGGACGTAATCGACCGCGTCGAACTCCGGCTCGCCCAGGGTGCCTTGCGGGTCGAGCACGACGACCCCGCGCGGGCCCGCGTCGAGCAGGTTGTCCCGGTGCAGATCGCCGTGCAGCAGCACCGGGGCGCCCTGGGTGGCGATGAGGTCGTCGGCCAGGGCGCGGGCGCGGCGCAGGTGCTCGGCGGTGACCGGGCCGAGCGGGGTGAACCTGGGGAAGAACCCGGGTACGCCGGTGGCCAGGTCGGCGCGGGCGTGCCGAGCGGGGTCGGGCACGGCGTGCAGGTCGCGCAGCAGCGCGGCGAACCGGTCCGGATCGGGCCAGCGGGACTCGCCGTCGACCCGTTCCATGAGGACGGCGCCCTCGGCCGTCTCGAGGATCTCCGGCGCCCGAGTGCCCTGCAGCCGCATGAGCGTCACCTGCTTAGCGAGGATCACCGGGTCGGGCGAGACCTTGAGAACCAGCGGCACCCCGTCCCGACTCGCCCGCAGCGTCACTGCGGAGTTGCCGTCGGCGAACGCCTCGCCGAGCGATAGGTCCCAGCTCGCGGCCAGTCGTTCCAGCACACGCGGCAGGTCAGCGAGCCAGGGCCGGATGGACTCCCCATAGCGGCGGACCAAGCGCTGCTCGACGGTTACAGCGCGGGCCTGCGGTTCGACCACGGGCGGACCCCCTCGAATTGCGCTGACAGCGACAGCAGCAGCCGCTCGGCGCCGGGCTGCCCGATCAGTTGCACGCCGACCGGCAGGCCCCGGTTGTCCTGGCCGACCGGAAGCGCCGCCACTGGGTAGCCGAGCACGTTCCAGGTCGGGAAGTACGGGATGCGCGTAGTGACACCGAGCCAGGTGGTGAGCAGGTTGGCGGTCCTATAGAGGCCGATCTCCGGCGGGTTGCGGGTCCACGCGGGCTGCAGGATCACGTCGTGGCGCGAGGTGAAGCCCTCCATCCGGGCGTGCAGGTCGGCCTCTGCGTCGCGTGCCCACTGCAGCACCCGGTCGGGGACACGAGCGCCTATAGACGCGATGTGCCGTGTGCGGGCCTCCAGCAAGTGGGGGTGCGGCAGCCGGGCAACGTCATCGGCGACTCCGCGCAGGTAGCGGACAACGAACTGCGGCGTCGGCCGGGCGCCCAGCGGTGGGTCTGCCTCAATGACACGGTGGCCGAGAGATCGCAGCGTCGCAGCGGCGTCCAGAACTGCCTTACGCCAAGCGGGAGCTAGCCGTGGAGTTCCGAGCGGGGTGCGCCAAGACAGCGCGACACGGGTGGGCTCCGGGACAGAGTCAACTGCGGACCGGAAGCCGCGGGTGCCAGCGAGTGCATCTAGGAGCAGCCCGGCATCGGCGACCTTCCTGCCCATCGGGCCGATAGTGGAAAGACCTTGCCAGCCCTCAGGTTTCGGGTCCGTAGAGATAAGGCCCCTGGTGGTCTTAAGAGCGAACACCCCGCAAGCGGTCGCGGGGATGCGAATCGACCCGCCCCCGTCTGAGCCTGTCGCGGCACCCACGATGCCTGCGGCGATCGCGGCGGCAGACCCGCCGGAGGACCCACCCGGTGTGTACGCCGGATGCCACGGGTTCCGGGTCGCGCCTGCCGTCCTGGACTCGGTGAAGGGCCAGAGGCAGCGTTCAGGGGTGCGGGTGTGGCCGATGATCACAGCGCCCGCCGCCCGCAGGTTCGCCACGGCGGCACTGTCCTGTTCGGCCACCGGGAACTGCGGCTGCCCGCCCTGCGCGGTGAAGTCGCCCGCCACGTCGATGTCGTCCTTGACCGCGACGGGGACGCCGAGCAGGGGCAGCCGCTCACCGGCCTCGAGGCGGCCCTGCGCCGCGGCGGCGGACTCCCTGGCCTGCTCGGCGTAGACCGTGCGGAAGGCGTTGAGCGTCCCGGCGAGCTGGTCGGCCCGCCGCAGCACCAGCTCCAGCAGCTCGGGCGCGGTGACCCAGCCGTCGCGCAACGCCCGCGCCTGGGCGTCGGCCCCGGCCCAGAGCAGTTCGTCCATGAACGCACCCTAGGCGCTGTTCGGCGAGTCCGGCACCCGCTGTCCGCGCCCGCGCGGCCCTTGGTCCACCGGACAGCGCCCAGCCCGGGATCGCGGCTCAGTTCAGGGCCGCGACACCGGCGTTGAGCAGCGAGGCGTACAGGATCCAGGCCAGGTAGGGGACCAGCAGCCAGGCCGCGACCCGGTCCGCCCGGCGAAACCGCACGATCGTGGCTATCACGGCCAGGTCGAGCAG
Organism: Actinokineospora diospyrosa; assembly: GCF_024171925.1. Classification (GTDB taxonomy): domain Bacteria; phylum Actinomycetota; class Actinomycetes; order Mycobacteriales; family Pseudonocardiaceae; genus Actinokineospora; species Actinokineospora diospyrosa. The sequence continues at coordinate 5,463 of NZ_JAMTCO010000001.1, forward strand.
CAGGATCACCACGAACGCGGGCCACAGCCAGCGCAGCGCGAAGAAGGTCGGCGTCCAGGCCAGGTTCAGCGCCAGCTGCACCGCCCAGACGCCCAGGGCCGAGCGGTCACCGCGCCGCCACACCAGCCACGCGGCGACCGCGATCAGCCCGTAGAGCACCGTCCACACCGGACCGAACAGCCAGTTCGGCGGGGTGAACCAGGGTTTGTCCGCGCTCGCGTACCAGCCGCGGACGTTGTCCAGCGTGGCCAGCGACCCCAGCGCGGCGACGCCGTAGCTCAGCAGGCCGAAGCCGAGGAGGGCGAGCCAGTCCTTCGAACGGGTGACCATGGACCCAGTCCACCGCACCCCGGGCGACCCCACAACTCGAACCTCAGCCTGCTGAACAATCGCCATCCACTCGGCCTAACAAGACCCCGCCCACTGAAGACGTCAAGTCTCCAGGTCATCGGCGTCCGCTTAGCCGAAGAAGACTTCGGCCTCGGCGTAGCGCTCGATCGGCACGGTCTTGAGCTCGGCGGTGGCCTCGGCCAGCTTGACCCGGACGATGTCGGTGCCCTTGAGCGCCACCATCACCCCGAAGTCGCCGTCGGCCACCGCGTCCACCGCGTGCAGGCCGAAGCGCGTCGCCAGCACCCGGTCGTACGCCGTGGGGGTGCCGCCGCGCTGGGTGTGGCCCAGCACGACCGCGCGCGACTCCTTGCCGGTCTTGGCCGCGATCTCCTCCGCCAGCCAGGTGCCGATGCCGCCGAGGCGGACGTGCCCGAAGGCGTCCTTCTCCCCGGTGAGCAGCACCTCGTTGCCGCCCTCGGGCAGTGCGCCCTCGGCGACCACGATGATCGGGGCGTACTGCCGCTCGAAGCGGCGCTCCACCCACTCGATGACCTTCTCCACGCTGAACTCGCGCTCGGGCACCAGGATCACGTTCGCCCCGCCCGCCAAGCCCGAGTGCAGCGCGATCCAGCCCGCGTGCCTGCCCATGACCTCCACGACCAGCGCCCGGTGGTGCGACTCGGCGGTGGTGCGCAGCCGGTCGATCGCCTCGGTCGCGATGTGCACCGCGGTGTCGAAGCCGAAGGTGTAGTCGGTGGCGCCCAGGTCGTTGTCGATGGTCTTCGGCACGCCGACCACGCCGACGCCGTCGTCGGTCAGCCGCTTGGCGACCCCGAGGGTGTCCTCGCCGCCGATGGCGATCAGCGCGTCCACGCCGTTCTCGGCCAGGACGGCCTTGATCCGCTCGACGCCGCCGTCGACCTTGTACGGGTTGGTGCGCGAGGAGCCCAGGATGGTGCCGCCCCGGGTCAGGATGTCCTCGACGTCGTTGAGGCCGATCGGCTTCAGATCGCCCTCGATCGGGCCCTTCCAGCCGTTGCGGAACCCGACGACGTCCCAGCTGTGGGCCTCGATCCCCTTGCGCACGACCGCCCGGATGACCGCGTTGAGACCGGGGCAGTCGCCGCCCCCGGTGAGTACGCCGACCCGCATGACTACCGACCTTCCCCGCGCTCGCCCGTGATGACCACCACGGCTTGACGCGTCAAGACTGCCGGCAACTGAATCGGTATAGCAAGGTCGCGACGGCGGTTACTGCCCGTTGCGCATCCGCCACCGCTCGTCGATCACGCGCCAGCGCACCAGGTTGTGCCGGGCGTCGGCGAGCGCGTCGTGCGCGTCGTCCGGGGGCGGCGGCAGGGTCGGCTTGCCCACGTCCTCCCAGCGCTGCCGCAGCTCGCGGGTGAACCGGGGGATCAGCCGGGGCAGCGCGGGCATCGCGCCCCACAGCTGGCCGATGGCCACGTGGTCGTAGGCGCCGAACCAGGCCCACAGCTCGACCTTGTCCTTGGCCCGTGGCGGGGTGAGGAACTCCAGCAGCCTGCGGCGCAGCTCCGCGCGGTCGCACCAGGACTTGTCGGCGGGCGGCGGGAGCTTGTCGAGCACGTTGGCCCGCACCCACGGGCCCGCCTTGTCCGGGTCGAACTCGGTCGAGACCGCGTAGAACTCCCGGCCGTCCTCGTCGACGACACCGATCGACACCAGGTCGATGGTCGTTCCGTCCTCGATGAACTCGGTGTCGTAGAAGTAACGCACTGACCAAGCTTAGTCAGTTGTGTGCGGTGGATACTGATCGACATGCGCACACGGGCACTGGTGACCGTGCTGGTCGCCACACTTGTCGCGGCCGGTTGTGGCGGACCGGACGGTCCGCCACCGCTCGCGCTGACCAAGGTGGACCTACCCGGGGCGCCGGTGACCCTGACGCCCTCCGGTGGCGCGCTGCTGATCGGTCTGCACCGCGACGGCCAACCCGTGGTCCCCGCCCTGGTCCGGCGCGACGCCTCCGGCGCGGTCACCGAGATCCCCACGACGACCGCGACGCCCTACGGCAAGCTCGCCCGCTGGACCCAGATCGCCACCGACGGCACGAGGCTGTTCGCGGTCGGCGGCGAACGCGGCGGCGCCCACGGCAACGTCCGCTGGAGCGTCTGGGACGGCGCGCTCGCCGGGCTCACCGAGAAGCGCCAGGCGTTCAGCACCTTCGGCGGCTACGGCGCGGGCGACCTCGTCGGCGTCGTGATCACCCCGGCCGGACCGGTCGTGCTCGGCGGCTGGGACAACCCGAACGGCGGCTTCGACGTCGCCACCTGGCTGCCGTCGGGCGACGACTGGATCAGGCAGCCGTCGGCGGGCACCGCCCTGGAGGCCTCGCGCGAGGCGCTCCCGTTCCCCATCGCCGCCACCCCCCTCGGCGACGGCATCATGATCGTCGGCTGGCAGTTCGCCGACGGCCGCGAGCAGCCGGTGGCCTGGCGCTCGAAGTCCGGCAACACCGGCTGGACCAAGACCCCGCTGCCCGCCCCACCCACAGCGCACGGCGCCGCGATGTCCGTGTCGTGCTCGGCAGCGGAGTGCGTGGCCGCGGGCCGCCTCGACTCCACCCTCGCCCTGTGGCGGCTGACCGGCGACACCTGGTCCCAACTCCCGGACGTCCCCACCTTCCCGGTGAGCGACACCGACGTCCTACCCGCCCCGGCGGTGACACCCGACGGGACGGTCGTCCAGTTCATCGGCACCCCGGACGGCCTCAAAGCCCTTCGCCGCACCGGAACCACCTGGACCGTCCACAGCACCACCGCCAAGGGCAAGCCAACCGCCGCCACCACCGTAGGCACCACGATCTACACCGTCGTCGACGACGCGTTGTGGAGCGTGGACATCACCAAGCTGCCCTGATCACCGACTGTCGACGACGCCTCGAGGAGCCTGGAACTTCCCAAGCGGCAGGCTGCCTTCACCGCGGGGCCGAGGTCAGACCCTGGTGACGCTCGCTGTGTAGAGCAGGCGTTCGGTGGTGAGGAGGTTCTCGTCATCGCCGATGAGGCCGAAGACGCCGACCAGCTCGCGCAGCAGGACCACCCGCTCGGTCACCGACAGGTCGGCGACGCTGGTGAGTTCGGCGAGGACGGTCTGCGCGGTCGCGCCCGCGATGTCGGGGAGGCCGCCCTCGGCGAGCAGGCGGGCTTGGCGGACGTGGGTGCGGTGTTCGCCGAGGCGAGTTCTGGTGACGAGGACGTCGTGGGCGTCGGCGGCGCTGGTGGCGAGGATGCGCCGTTCGGGGACGTGGTCGGCGGGCAGCAGCCGGTGCAGGTGCGGGACCCGGTCGTGGGTGAGCAGGTGGAACCAGTCGCCGAGGTTGCCCGCGGTGAGGGCGAACATGCGGCCCAGGTGGTCACCCAGCCGCAGGCGGCCCGCCCAGTCGGTGTCGGCGGGCAGGTCGAACGCGGGGAAGGCGGTGTCGAGCACCCCGATCGTCGACCGCGGCAGCAGGTTCCACGCCGCTAGCGCAGGCACGACCCGCTCGCCCACCACCCGGCCGTAGACCAGCACGACCGGGAACCCGCTCAGGGCACCGCGGATGGCCCAGACGTCGGTGTCGAAGTCGCGCAGCGGGCGGTGCACGAGCCGGGGTAAGAGCGCCAGGTCGTCGTTCCACGGGCTGGCGGTCCACGCGCGGCGCAGGGCGACGGCGAACCCGGTCGAGCCGGGGTTGGCGTCCTCGGGCTGGAACGGGGCGATCAGCAGCGCGGGCCGCCTGCCGCCGTCGGTGTGCTCGGCGACCTGCTCGCGGGCGCGCGGCCCCAGCGGGCTGTCCACCCGCGAGCGCTCCAGCGCGGCGAGGTGGGTGTGCACGGTCGTGGTGACCGCCCCCCGGTCCCAGTCGGGGACCCGACCGCTCGCGCCGACCAGCTCACCGCCGACCTCCACCGCCGAGTCGACCCAGTCCAGCGACACCGCCGCCCTGGTCAACTCGGCCAGCCGGGACCTGCCCCGCCGCCGCGCCGTCGAGGTGCGCGCCCTGGCCGCCACCCCGAGCAGCTTGTCGGTCTGGCGCACGACCCCGACCAGCCCGGCGAACCTGGCCAACTTGCCCGACTCCACCGCGTCTTCGACCGACACCGCACCCCACCCGCATTCGCCGCTGACCCGGGTAGTTCGCGCTGGTGGCCCAGGTGTTCCTGCCCAGCGCCCGCATTCACCCGATGAGCCCAAACAGTGGAAGGGGGCTCACTTTCCAGGTGTGGTTCCCGTGTGGTCAGCCCGCTTCGCGCAGCTGCGGCTCGCGGTTCTGGGTGGGGACCTCAACCGCCTGCTGCTCCTTGGCCTTCGCAGCGTAGACGTCCACGTACTCCTGGTCGGAGAGTTCCATCAGGGCGTACATGATCTCGTCGGTGATCGACCGCTCGACGAACCGGTCGCCCTGCAGGCCCGCGTAGCGGCTGAAGTCCAGCGGCGGGCCGATCTTGATCCGGATGGGGTAGGGCTTCCACATCTTCGACCCGATCGGGTTCGCCTTGTCGGTGCCGACCATCACGACCGGCAGCACCGGCACGCCTGCCTCGAGCGCGATCCTGGCGACCCCGGTCTTGCCCTTGTAGAGGCGGCCGTCGGGGGAGCGGGTGCCCTCGGGGTAGATGCCGACCAGGTGCCCCTCGCGCAGCAGGCGGATCACGGTGTCGAGCGCGGCCTGCGCGGCGCCGCCACCGGAGCGGTCGATCGGGATCTGGCCGACGCCGGTGAAGAACCACCGCTTGACGCGGCCCTTGAGCCCCGGCGCGGTGAAGTACTCCATCTTCGCCGGGAAGGTCACCCGCCGCGGCACCACCAGCGGCAGGAAGAAGGAGTCCGACACGGCGAGGTGGTTGCTGGCCAGCAGCGCGCCGCCGGTGGTGGGCACGTGTTCGAGGCCCTCGACCCGGGGTCGGAAGAACAGGTGCAGGACCGGGCCGAGCAGGACCCGTTTCATCAGCCAGTACAACACGCGACCAGCGCTCCCGTCTCCCCGTTGTGCACCGCCGAGCCTACGAACGCCCCGGTGGCGCGCACAACGGCGGGGCCGATCAGATTCGCCCCGGTCGACAGGGGCGCGCGCGGCCGGGTTCGTGCGACGATGGCCCTGTCCCAGGCTCACCGGTGATCATCATAGGAGGGGCGCGGTGGTCGAGAACGGCCTGCGCTTCGCGCACGACGGCTCGACCGGGGTCGGCGTGCTGCTCAGCCACGGCTTCACCGGCTCGCCGGTCAGCATGCGCCCGTGGGCCGAGCGGCTCGTCGCCGAGGGCCACAGCGTGCGGTTGCCGCTGCTGCCCGGGCACGGGACGACCTGGCAGGAGATGAACGGCACGACCTGGCCGCAGTGGTACGCCGAGGTCGAGTCCGCCTTCACCGAGTTGACCGAGCGCTGCACGGCGGTGTTCGCGTTCGGCCTGTCCATGGGCGGCGCGCTGTGCCTGCGGTTGGCCGAGGAGCACGGTGACCGCGTCGCCGGGCTGGTGCTGGTGAACCCGTCCGTGCTGACCGTGCGCCGCGCGGCCCGGCTGGTCCCGCTGCTGTCGCGGGTGGTGGCCTCCGTCGCGCCGATCAGCAACGACATCGCCAAACCCGGGGTGAGTGAGCACGCCTACCCGCGGACCCCGTTGCGCGCGCTCGCGAGTCTGGCCAAGCTGTGGGAGACGGTGCGCCGGGACCTGCCCAGGGTCGACCAGCCGGTACTGCTGCTGCGCTCCGCGGTCGACCACGTGGTCGAACCGCAGAACGCCGCCGCGGTCCTGGCGGGCATCTCCAGCCGCGACGTCACCGAGGTCGTCCTGCACAACAGCTACCACGTCGCCACCCTCGACCACGACGCGCCGGTCATCTTCGACCAGAGCGTCGAGTTCGTCCGGCGGGTGCGTGCCGAGCGGGGAGAGTGATCGGCCGTGAAGAGCCGCCCCGGTGACGGCCCCGAAGACGTAGACGCCGCCTTCGCCCAAATCGTCGCCGACCTGGAACGCGAAGGCGTCGGCCGAGACATCCCCACCCTCAACGAAGTCCCCGCCGACCCCCCGCCGGACCCCGCCCCCGCCCGCCCCGCCTCCACCTGGCGAACCCACGACACCGAATACGACTGGTCCAACGACAACAACGACGAGCACTACGAACCCCCCGAGCCACCTCCCCTGCCCCGCCTGCGCCCGCTGACGGTGGTCGCGATCGGCTTGCTGGTGGCCGGAGTGCTCTTGCTGACCCTCGCCAGCATCCTCAACCTGGACGCCCGCATCACCACCCCCATCGCCCTGATCGGCCTCGCGACGGGAATCGCGCTGTTGCTGCTGCGGGCGCGGAAATCCCCACCTCCGCTGGATGACGACAACGGGGCACAGGTCTAGTAGCGCTATTCGATCTCGGTGGCCTCAGCCCCCATCGCAGTGCTGACGCGCCAGGCCAACACCTCCACCCCGCCCGCCTTACCGACCCCTGGGCACGCGACTCAGCGGTGCCAGCCCGGCTTCCGTCAGGTCCAGCCCCAACCCGCCTGATCAGCCCGTGGACACCCGGACCCAGCGGTGCAAACCTGCGCCCCGTCAGGTCTGCCTCAGCCCACCTGGCCAACCCCCTGGACGCTCGGAACCCGTTGGTGCCAACCCAGCCTCCGTCAGGTCCGCCCCAGCCCACCTGATCAGTCCGTGGACCTCGGACCCTGCGGTGCCACATCAACCCCCGTCAGGACCGCCCCAGCCCACAGTGCCGGCCCTGGCCACTCGGATCCGTCGGTGCCAACTGGCCTTCCGTCAGGTCCGCCCCAACCCACCTGCTCAGCCCTGGACACTCGGACTTGGCGGTGCCATCCCAGCCCGCACTCGTCTGCCCTGCCAACCCAGCCCGCGCTCCTCGGAGTCGCTGGTGCCAGGCCGGCTCGATGGGGCGGACTTGTTTTGCGTGGGGGGACGGCACCCGTAGCGTTTCCGCGCGGCAGGGCCTGCTTTTGGGCCCCTGCTTTGCGGTTCTGCGTCGGGTGTTGTAGGGGCCCCGCGCACAACAAGTTCGCCCCATCGAGCTCGTCGCATTGTCGCGGATCTCCGCCGATGTTGCCGCCAGGCGACGAGGCGTCCACCGGAGCCGAAGGCGGAGGCCCGAATCCCTTGCCCCGCATCCCCAACCACGGCCTACGCCAAGATCAACCTGATCGAAAGCCCCCAAATACACAGCCTACCGAGGAGGCCCGACAAACCGGCAGCAGCAATCAACGCCCTGTGGACAAGCGAACCCGTTGTGGACAACCACAACCAGCCCCACAAGATCATCTGCCACAAGAGCCCCCGATATACAGCCTACCGAGAACGCCCGACACAACGGGAGCAGCGAGCAGCAGCCTGTGGACAACAGAAAGCGTTGTGGACAACCACCCGCAGGCGTGGTCGATAACCACCCGCCAGCCCACTAAACCCAGCGCCAGCTCCCACAAAGCCACTGGCGCCATCTACTCAACCAACCCAGACCCGCGCACGAACAAAACCCGCGCTAGAACGCCGCCAACCGCTCCCGCAACGTGTCCAGGCCCATCGCGCCCATCTCCAGGGCGTCCTGGTGGAACGACTTCAGGTCGAACGCGTCGCCTCGGCGGGCTCGTACCTCGTCCCGGGCCTGCAACCACAGCCGCTCACCGAGCTTGTACGTCGGGGCCTGTCCCGGCCAGCCCAGGTAGCGGTCGATCTCGTCGTGCACGTGGGTCGGGTCGGTGATGGTGCGGGTGAGCATGAACTCCAGGCCGAGCTCCGGGGTCCACCGCTCGCCGGGGTGGAAGCCGTGGCCGGTCGGGATCTGCAGCTTGAGGTGCATGCCGATGTCGACGATCACCCGGGCGGCGCGGAAGAGGTGCGCGTCGAGCATGCCCAGCAGGTCGCCGTCGTCGGAGAGGTAGCCGAACTCGCGCATGAGCCGTTCGGCGTAGAGCGCCCAGCCCTCGCCGTAGGCGGGGACCCAGGCGAGCAGGCGCTGGAACTTGTTGAGGCTGGCCGCCTGGTTGACCGCGGTGGCGATCTGCAGGTGGTGGCCGGGAACGCCCTCGTGGTAGACGGTGGTGACCTCGCGCCAGGTGGAGAAGTCCTCGCGGTCGGCGGGCACCGACCACCACATGCGGCCCGGCCTGGTCCAGTCGTCGGTGGGGCCGGTGTAGTACGCGCCGACGCTGCCGCCGGGTGGGGCGATGCGGCACTCCAGGCGCATCAACGGGTCCGGGATCTCGAAGTGCACGCCGCGCAGGTCGGCCAGGGCCTGGTCGGAGAGCCGCTGCATCCACTCCTCGAGCGCCTTCTGCCCGCGCACCTGGTACCGCGGGTCGGCGTCGAGCAGGGCGGCGGCCTCGGCGGCGCTCGCCCCCGGGGAGATCCGGTTGGCGACCTCCTTCATCTCCGCCTCGAGCCGGGTGAACTCGGCCCAGCCCCACTCGTAGGCCTCGTGCAGGTCCAGCCGGGCGCCGGTGAACTCGCGCGACCACAACCGGTACCGGTCCTCGCCGACGGCGTCCTCGGTGGGCGCCTTGGCGGCGAGCTCGCCGGTGAGGAACTCGGCCAACCCGGCGTACGCGCCGGAGGCGGCAGCGGCGGCGGTGTCCAGGTCGGTGCGCAGCCCGCCCTCGACGTCGGCCCCGGCGACCATGTCGGTGAAGAACGAGGCGGCCCAGGTGCGGCACTGGTCGGCGACCTTGGTGACCTGGCGCAGCGCGGCGACGTCGCCCTTGGCGGCGGCCGCGCGCAGCGACTCCTGGTAGCCCGCGAGCGCGGCGGGGACCCGACCGAGCCGGGCGGCGATGGCGGCCCAGTCCTCGGCGGTGTCGTTGGGCATCAGGTCGAACACCTGCCGCACGTCCTGCGCGGGCGAGGCGATCACGTTCAGCTCGGCCAGCCGCTCCCCGGCCTCGAACAGCTCGACCTGCAGCCCGACCCGCTCGGTGAAGACGGCCTTGGCGTTGGCCTCACCGGCGTCGACCGGCTCGACCCCGCGGAGGGCGGCGAGTCCGGCCTTGGCCAGGTTCCCGCGCTCGCTCACCCCGTCGGGGGACAGGTCCGGCAGGTCGCGCTCACCACCCGCGACGCCGAGCAGGGTCGCCATGATCGGGTCGGCCGCGGCGATGTCGTCGACGTAGCGGTCGCTGAGCTGGTGCACGCCGTCGTGCGGGGAGGACGCCATGGTGGCCCACGTTACCCAACCGCGGGCGGTACCCAACAGTCGGCGGCGGGCGCGGTGGACGGGTACGGCAGGATGGCCGGGTGCACCAGGCCACACAACACCCCCGATCCGGTTTGCGCAGGTGGGCGGCCCTGCTCGCGCTCACCCTGCTGGCGCTGCTGACCCTGTCGGGGTGCGTGCGGGTGCAGGCCGCGCTCGCGGTGTCCGAGGACGACCTGGTCTCCGGCCAGCTCGTGGTCGCGCAGGTGGCGATCAAGCAGGGCGACAGCGGGCCCGCGCTGACGATCCCGCCGGAGCTCAAGGGCAAGGTCCGCGCGCAGAGCTACACCGCGGACGGGTACGTGGGGCAGACGGTGTCCTTCCAGGGCCTGTCCTTCGCGGAGATCACCGTGCTCAGCGACGCGATCACCGCGGGCAAGCAGTACCGGCTCAGCTTCCGCCGCTCGGGTGACCTGGTGACGATGGGCGGGTCGGTCGACCTGACCGAGCTGCCCGCCGACCGCGCCGACATCCAGGTGAAGGTGACCTTCCCCGGCAAGATCACCCGGACCAACGGCATCAACGACAACGGCACGGTCACCTGGAAGCCCAAGCCGGGCGCGGTGACCGAGTTCGACGCGGCGGTCCAGTACACCGACAAATCCGGCGTCTCGTGGACCAAGTGGGTCACCATCGTGGGGGCGTCGGCGATCGGGGTGGCTCTGCTGGTGCTCGCCCTGGCGTTCTTCACCCACCGCCGCTCGGTACGCGCCGCAGGCCCGCCGACCGTTCGCCGCTACTAGATCTATTCCTCCCACCACCCGCCCCCTCTTCCCCGCCCGGCATCGTCCCCGGCCTGAGGGGGCCTCCTCCTACCCGACCGGGCGAGCCGATCAGGTTCTGGCGGGTACCAGCCCCAGGCGGTTGACGACTTCCTTCGTCGCCTTGGACCGGTTGAACGTGTAGAAGTGCAGGCACGACACACCCTCGGCCAGCAGCCGCTGGCTGACCTCGGTGGCCAGGTCGATGCCCGCGGCGCGGAACGACTTGGGGTCGGTGTGCGGCTCCAGCAGCGCGGCGATGCGCGCCGGGACCGGTGCGCCGGACAGCTCGATGGTCTTGGCGAGGGTCTTGCGGGTGGTGATCGGCATGATCCCGGGCAGCAGGTCGGCGTCGCAGCCGCGGGCGGCCACCCGGTCGCGCAGCCGCAGGAAGTCCTCGGGCTCGAAGAACAGCTGGGCGATGGCGAAGTCGGCGCCCGCCTGGAACTTGCGCACCAGGTTGTCGGTGTCGGCGTCGAGGTCGTTCGAGCGCGGGTGGCCGTAGGGGAACGCGGCGACGCCGACGCAGAAGTCGCCGAGTTCGCGGACCAGCCGGACCAGCTCGTCGGCGTAGTGCAGGCCCTGCGGGTGGGCGACCCACTCGCCGTTGGGGTCGCCGGGCGGGTCGCCGCGCAGGGCCAGGATGTTGCGGATGCCCAGGGCGGCGTACCAGCCGATCACGTTGCGCAGCTCGGCGATGGAGTGGTCGACGGCGGTCAGGTGGGCCATCGACACCAGGGTGGTCTCCCTGGCGACCCGGCCGGTCGTGCGGATCGTGCGGTCGCGGCTGGACCCCCCGGCGCCATAGGTGACGGACACGAACGCCGGGTCCAGGCCCTCGAGCTCGCGGATGGCGTTCCACAGCCGCTGCTCGTCCGCGGCGTCGCGCGGTGGCATGAACTCCACCGAGAACACCGGCCTGTCCACCCGGATGCGGTGCACCACGGTCGTCATGCGCCCCAGCCTAGCGAAGTCCCGGCCCGTGGAACGCCGTTCTCACCCGATGGACCAGACCACGTCCTGGCGGGGGGTGCCGGTCACAGTGGCCGACCCCCGGCTGCCCGCCGCGGCGCGGCGCGGCGGACCATAGGCGGGTGCGGCGGACCCAGGTGATCGACAATTCCATGGACGGGGCGCTGGCGGTACACGTCGAGCGGGCCCTGTCCGATTATCTCGCGGGCAGGCACGCCGGGATGGCCGAGATGGCGCCGTCGTTCGGGTCGGCGGTCGAGTCGCTGGCCTCGTTCGTGCTCGGCGGCGGCAAGCGGATCCGGCCGACGTTCGCCTGGTGGGGCTGGCGCGGCGCGGGTGGCGCGGGCTCGGGCGCCGACGCCGAGGCGGTGCTGCGCGCGGTGAGCGCGCTGGAGCTGATCCAGGCGTGCGCGCTGGTGCACGACGACCTGATGGACGACTCGGCGGTGCGCAGGGGCAAGCCGACCGTGCACGTCGAGTTCGCCGCCCGCCACCGCGAGCGCGGCTGGCTGGGCACCTCGGAGCGCTTCGGCGCCGCGGCCGCGATCCTGCTCGGCGACCTGGCGCTGGCCTGGGCCGACGACATGTACGTCAGCGCGGCGCTGCCCCCGGCGCGGCGGGCGGCGGCGCTGGTGCCGTGGCAGGCGATGCGCGCGGAGATGCTGGCCGGGCAGTACCTGGACGTGCTGACCCAGGCCAGGGGCGACGAGTCGGCCGAGGCGGCGCTGAGCGTGGCGCGGATGAAGACCGCCGCCTACACGGTGGAGCGGCCGCTGCACATGGGGGCGGCGCTGGCCGGGGCGGACGAGCGGGTGACCGGGGCGCTGCGGGCCTTCGGCGCCGACATCGGGGTCGCCTTCCAGCTGCGCGACGACCTGCTGGGCATGTACGGCGACACGGACGTGACCGGCAAGCCCGCCGGGGACGACCTGCGCGAGGGCAAGCGGACGCTGCTGATGTCGGTCGGCCTGCGCCGGGCGGACGCGGCGGAGCGGGCCGGGGACGCGGCGGTGCTGCGGTCGGCGCTGGGTGACGAGAACCTCGATTCGGCGACCGTCGAACGTGTGCGTGCGCTGTTGGTCGACGTGGGCGCGGTGGCCGAGGTGGAGGGCCGGATCGGTGAGTTGACCGACTCGGCGATGCTGGCGCTGACCGGGGTCGAGTTGGCCGAGCCCGCGGGCGAGGTGTTGGCCGGGTTGGCCGTCAGCGCGACCAAGCGGGCCAGCTAGCGGTGGGCGGCACCCGGGTGCTGCCCGGTCGCACCGACCACGTCGTGGTCATCGGCGCGGGCCTGGCCGGGCTGTCCGCGGCGCTGCACCTGGCGGGCGCGGGCCGTGAGGTGACCGTCCTGGAGGCCGCCGCGGTGCCGGGCGGGCGGGTGCGCCGGGAGCGGATGGGCGCCTACACCGTCGACACCGGCGCGACCGTCCTCACGATGCCCGAGCTGGTCGAGGAGGCATTGGCCGCGGTCGGCGCCTCCCTTGACCTGGACCTTGTGCCGCTGGACCCGGCGTACCGGGCGCACTTCGCCGACGGCAGCACGATCCACGTGCACACCGCGGCCGAGGCGATGGCCGAGGAGGTGCGCCGGGTCGCAGGCCCGCGCGAGGCGGCGGGCTACCTGCGGCTGCGGGCCTGGCTGACCGAGCTGTACCGGGTGCAGCGGGACCGGTTCATCGGCGCCAACCTCGACTCCCCGTTCGACCTGCTCAGCCCCGAGTTGGCGCGGCTGGCGGCGCTGGGCGGCTTCGGCAGGCTCGGCCCGGCGGTGGCCAGGTACCTGTCTGACGAGCGGCTGCGCAGGCTGTTCACGTTCCAGTCCCTCTACGCGGGGGTCGCGCCGAGCCGGGCGTTGGCGGCGTACGCGGTCATCGCCTACATGGACACGGTCGCGGGGGTCTACTTCCCGCGCGGGAGCACCGGTGGCCGCGCGGGTGGGGTTGGCGCGGTGGCCGAGCGGATGGCGGAAGCAGCAGGTCGGGCGGGGGTGCGGTTCCGGTACTCGACGAGCGCGGCGTGGCTGGAGCGGGTCGGCAGCCGGGTGCGGGCGGTGCGGACGACCGGCGGTGAGCGGGTCCCCTGTGACGCCGTCGTGGTGACCGCCGACCTGCCCGCCGCCTACGGGTTGCTCGGGGTGAGCCCGTGGCGACCACTGCGGGTGCGCTACTCCCCGTCAGCGGTGGTCCTGCACACGGGTGTCACCCGATCCTGGGATGCCCTGGCGCACCACACGATCTCCTTCGGGGCCGCCTGGGAGCGCACCTTCGACGAGGTCACCCGGCGCGGCTCGCTGATGGGCGACCCGTCGCTGCTGATCACCCGGCCGACCGCGACCGACCCGGGCATGGCACCCGCGGGCGGGCAGCAGGTGTCGGTGCTGGCCCCGGTGCCGAACCTGCGCACCGGCCCGATCGACTGGCCGCGGATCGGGCCGATCTACCGCGACGAACTGCTACGGGTGCTCGAGCGGCGCGGTCTGAGCGGCTTCTCCGACGCCGTCGAGGTCGAGCGGTTGATCACCCCGGCCGACTGGGCCGCGGCCGGGCTGGCCGAGGGCACGCCGTTCTCGGTCGCGCACACGTTCACCCAAACAGGTCCGTTCCGGCCGCGGAACCTGGTGCCCGGTGTGGACAACGTGGTGTTGGCCGGGTGCGGCACCACACCGGGGGTGGGCATCCCGCCGGTGCTGGTCTCCGGGCGGTTGGCCGCGCTGCGGGTGACCGGCAGCAACGGGGTGGGCGCGGCCGGGCGGCGTCGATCCGTGAGCGGGCTGTGAGGCTATCTTTGGTTCCTGGCCACCCAGTGCCGCGATAATCCGCGCGGTGGGCGGGTGGCGGACGGGGAGCTGCGAGATGCGCTGGGCAGGTTGGCGGAGGACGGCACGCGGCCGGGCGGTGCCGCTCGCGGCCCTGGGGCTCGGCGTGCTGGTGGCCGCGGCGGGCTGCAGCAACGCGGTGCCGGGGACGCCGGTCGCCACCGAGATCGCCGCGCCGACCAGTGCCGCCTCGGCCGTGCAGTCGCTCGACGACCTCGGCGAGGCCGGGCTGCTGCGCTTCCAGGGCACGCTGACCTCGGCGTCGGACGACCCGGTCCAGTTCGACCTCAAGGCGGCCAGCGGCGGGGAGATCAGCGGGGCGCTGAACGTCAACGGCAAGGCCGCCTCGGTGCTGGTGCTCGAGCGCGGCACCTACCTCAAGGCGGCGGCGGACTTCTGGTCGACGCTGTCGGGGGTCGGCAACGCGGAGAGCAAGGGCACGGCGGTGGCCGATCGGTGGGTGAAGGTGCCCGGCGGCCTGATCGGCATGGAGCTGGCCGACGTGTTCACCCCGGAGTCGATGAGCCAGTTCCTGGTGGTCGACACGGACAAGGCCGAGGAGGCCGACCAGCCGCTGACCGACCGGCGCCCCACCGACCTGGCCGGGACCAAGGCGTTCCGGGTGCCGCTGGTCAACGGCGCGGTGTACCTCGCGGAGGCGGCGCCGCACGGCGTGCTGAAGATCGAGCTGGACTCCGCCGGGCAGTCCGCGACGACGACGGTGAAGAAGCTGACCACCACGGTCACCGACGTGACCGCCGAGGTCGCGAAGTTCTACCAGGACGTGACGACCGAGGCCGGTGCGCTGACCGCGCCGGTGGACGTGCTGAACACGGTGCAGGAGAGCGGACACACCTTTGAAGGCTGCGGCGCGGCGAGCTGCTCGATCGTCGTGAGTTTCACCAACAGCACCAAAGCGGCGGTTCGGGTGTCGGTGCGCGGCAACTGGCAGGGTGACAGCGCGCCACTAGGGGCGTGCGAGGTGCTGGCTGGCCCGGTAGCGCCAGGTCAGCCAGGTAGCGCTACCTGCACGCTGTCCAGTCAGGAGTGGGTGCAGTTCTTCGCCCGCGCGAACTCGGTGCCGGGCAACCACCCTTACAGCGTCGAGTGGTCGACAGTCGTGCTGGCCGACGCTCCGGACCTGACAAAGGTGACTGCGCTGTCGAAGGCCGCGCCCGCCGACGCCAAGGCCCGGTTGACCGACGGTTCGCATTTCGTATTCTCGATCGGCTACGCGGGCAAGAAGGTCTGGAAGTACGGAGTGACCGGCAAGCACTGGGCGGACCGGGCAGACCGGCAGCTCGCGGTGTGCATGGGTGTGACCGGCTCGGTGTGCCGGGTGGACCTGGTGACCGCGACCAGCGACGCGGGTTCGGCGTACGGGCTGCTTAAGCAACTGGTCGACGCTTATCGCAGCGCCGACGGGGCATGCCCGGTGGGGCAATGGGCGGGGTGCGCGCGCTGACCCCGCTACAGGCGGCCTACGCGGGTAGTCGGGAGATCAACGCCAGCCACGGCCGCACGTACTTCCTGGCGACCCGGCTGCTCCCACCCGCGCGGCGTCCCGCAGTGCACGCGCTCTATGGGTTCGCGCGGGTGGCCGATGAGCTTGTGGACAACCCCGGGCTTGATCCTGCCGGTGACCTCTTGGCTTTAGAACGCGCCTTGAAGGATGCCTTCGACGGCGGGCCTACCGAGGAGCCGGTGTTGTTGGCACTAGCCGACACCGTGCGGCGTTTCGGCATCGACCGGGACCTGTTCGGGGCGTTCTTGCAGTCGATGCGGATGGATCTCACGGTCACCGACTACGCCGACCAGGACGAGTTGGCGGAGTACACGCACGGGTCCGCCGCGGTCATCGGACTGATGTTGCTGCCGGTACTGGGGACAGTGTCACCGCCATCGGAAGCCGCTCCCTACGCGTCAGCCCTGGGCGAAGCCTTCCAGCTAACCAACTTCCTACGCGACGTCGGCGAGGACCTCGACCGGGGACGGATCTACCTGCCCGCTGATCACCTCGCCGCTTTCGGTGTCGACCGGGAGCGGCTCACGTGGGCGCGCGTGCACGGGCCTGACCGCGCGGTCCGGCGGGCAATGGCGCATTTCGCGGCGCTGGCACACGCGACCTACCGGGCCGCCGAGCCCGGAATCGCCCTGCTGGACCCGGTGTCGCGCCCATGCGTTGCCACAGCGGCACAGCTCTACCGGGCCATCCTGGACGAGATCGCAGCCGCCAACTACAACGTACTGACCCGACGGGCAGTCGTACCCGCCAGGCGCAGAGCAGCGATAGCGCTACCCGGAGCCGCCCGGTGCGTCCTGGCACGACTGGCCGGTAGAGCTACCTAGTGGCGCGTTGGCTCTACCCGCCCACGACCAACGTTCAGAGTCGAGCCACTAAGCGCCCGGGCACGCTCCGCCCCGGCGGGAAGTAGGCCCACCGGGGCAGGGAGCGATGGCGCTACCGGGAGTCGGCTGGCGCGACTGGCCGGTAGGGCTACCTAGAAGGCGAGTGCCTGGGCGCGCCGCTTGACCTCGCGGCCGCGGTCGCCGCGTAGTGCGTCGATCGGGCGGCCGGGGAGGGTGTCGTCGGCGGTGAACAGCCACCGCATCACCTCGTCCGGGCTGAACCCGGAGTCGTTGAGCACGGTGATCGTGCCGGGCAGACCCTTGACCACCTCGCCCGCGTCGGTGAGGAACTCGGCGGGCACCACCAGGACGCCCTTGCGCCGCACGGCGAGCAGGTGGTGGTCGCGCAGGGCCTGGTGCACCCGGGTGATCGGCTGGGCGAGGCGGTCGGCGACATCGGGCAGCGGCAGCACCGGCACGTCGGGGTCGAGGACGTCGGCGGCCGCGGGGATTGAGCTCACAGCCCACAACGATGCCACATCGGCCGCGGGTGGGCAGTCGACCACCCGCCGGGCCGTCGCGGTGCTCGATCACCACCGGCGGCGGGTTGGCCACACATCTGCGGGGGTCGGCACGCGCGGCCGGTCGGCTCCGTACGATCCACCCTTGTGGAGGACAAGGAGTCGGCTCTGGTCGGGGCACTGCTGGAGCAGCGCTACCGGGTGGACGCACCGCTGGCGCGGGGCGGCATGTCGGCGGTCTACCGCGGCCTGGACACCCGGCTGGACCGGCCGGTCGCCATCAAGGTGATGGACGCCCGCTTCGCCGACGACAAGACCTTCGTCGAGCGGTTCGAGCGGGAGGCGCGTTCGGCGGCCCGGATCCATCACCCGAACGTGGTGGCGGTGCACGACCAGGGCCTCGACGGCGCCCACGTGTACCTGGTGATGGAGCTGGTCAGCGGCGGCACCCTGCGCGACCTGCTCACCGAGCGCACCACGCTGCCGGTCCCGCTGGCCGTGGCGATCATGGAGCCGGTGCTCTCGGCGCTGGCGGCCGCGCACCGGGCTGGCCTGATCCACCGCGACGTCAAGCCGGAGAACGTGCTGATCGGTACCGGCGGCATCGTCAAGGTCGCCGACTTCGGCCTGGTCCGCGCCATCTCCAGCGTCGGCACCACCAAGAGCAGCGTCATCCTCGGCACCGTCGCCTACCTGTCGCCGGAGCAGGTGACCACCGGGACGGCCACCGCCCGCGGCGACGTGTACTCGGCGGGGATCGTGCTCTACGAGGCCCTCACCGGCTCCCCGCCCTACCACGGCGACAACGCCCTCTCGGTCGCCTACCGGCACGTCAACGACGACGTCCCGCCGCCGAGCGCGACCGTGCCGGGCATCCCGCCGATGCTCGACGAGCTGGTCGTGCGCGCCACCCGCCGCGACCCGGCCGCCCGCCCCGCCGACGGCGCCGCGTTCCTCGCGGAGTTGCAGCAGGTGCGCGCCGCGCTGTCGCTGCCGCGGATGCGCGTGCCGATCCCCCAGGTCAGCCCGGTCGACGAGACCGTCGCGGTCACCCCGCCCGCGGCCCCGTCCGGCCCGACGCACGCCGCGGTCGAGGACATCAACGCGCTGGACCCGGAGGAGACGGTCAAGGTCCCGCTGGCCGCGATCACCGCCGCCGAGGCGACCGTGCAGACCCAGCAGCCCCCCGCGCAGGCCACCGTCATGCGCCCGGTCCCCGGCTTCTCCGCGGCGGGCCCCCAGGGCACCCGCGCCATGCTCCGGTCCGACCTGGAACGCGTGATCGACTCCGCCGCCCAGGCCGGTCCCCCCTCGGCGCCGTTCCCCGCGCCGAGCCCGCCCCCGGCCCCCGAACCCAACCCCACCCGCAGGCTGGTCCTGCTCAGCGTCATCGGCGTCCTGGTGATCGGCCTGCTCGCCACCGGCATCTGGTGGTTCTCCAGCGGCCGCTACACCGAGGTCCCCACCCTGGCGGGCAAGGACTCCGAGACCGCCCAACAACTGATCCGCGGCGCGGACCTCAACCCGAACATCACCACCATCCGCGACAACGAGGTCGAGGCGGGCCTGGTCATCAGCACCAACCCCACCGCGGGCGCCGAAGCCCTGCGCGGCGACCAGGTGAACCTCGTCATCTCCTCCGGCAAACCCGTGGTCCCCGACGTCCGCCCCGGCGCCACCCGCGACGAGGCCGAACGGCAGATCGGCACCGAAGAACTCCAGGCAGCGGTGGACGACTCGCGCAACGTCCACGACGAACAGATCCCGCTCGGCCGTGTGGTGAAGCTGGACCCGCCCTCGGGGACGCGCATGCAGCTCAACGAGCGGGTCCTGATCGTGCTCAGCAAGGGACCAGCGCCAAAACAGGTCCCAGACGTACGCGGCAAGACCCGCGACGAGGCCTTCCAGGCGTTGACACAGGCCGGATTCGAACCGGTCGACGGCCCACAGGAGTTCTCCGCAGACGTCGACAGCGGCCGAGTAGTGCGAACAGACCCCGGCGCAGGCACGAAGATCGAGGCCTCGGCCGCTAAGCGCGTCTCGGTAGTGGTGTCCTCGGCAGTGACAGTGCCAGACCTGTCCCAGCGCCCGGTGGCAGAGGCACAGGCAATGCTGCAACAGCTGGGCTTGGTGCTAGAACTACAGCCGTTCTCGAACCAAAACGGACGGGTGTTCAGCCAGGGCCCACCTGCGGGGACGAAGGTGCGCAAGGGAGACAAGGTCTCGGTGTTCGCCTGGTAGGCAGGCACTGGACGCTATCCACAACGCCTTCCGCTGTCCACAGGCTGCTACTCGCTACTCCCGTCGTGTCGGGCGTTCTCGGTAGGCTGTATATCGGGGGCTCCTGCGGCGGATGATCTTGCGGGGCCTGGTTGTGGGTTTGGTTGTCCACAACAGATTCACTTGTCCACAGAGCGCTGGTCGTCGCTCCCGTTGTGTCGGTGTGCGGCGGTAAGCTGTGTATTTGGGGGCTTTCGATCAGGTTGATCTTGGCGTAGACCGGGGTTGGGAGTGCGGGGCAAGGGATTCGGGCCTCCGCCTCCGCCTCCGCCTCCGCCTCCGG
Organism: Actinokineospora diospyrosa; assembly: GCF_024171925.1. Lineage (GTDB taxonomy): Bacteria > Actinomycetota > Actinomycetes > Mycobacteriales > Pseudonocardiaceae > Actinokineospora > Actinokineospora diospyrosa. Next base: position 24,987 of record NZ_JAMTCO010000001.1, read on the forward strand.
TGAACGGCTCGCCTTCGGCATTGCATCTGATCCGCGACAATGCGAAAAGCTCGATGGGGCGAACTTGTTTTGCGCGGGGCCCCTACAACACCCGACGCAGAACCGCAAAGCAGGGGCCCAAAAGCAGGCCCTGCCGCGCGGAAACGCTACGGGTGTTGTCCCCCCACGCAAAACAAGTCCGCCCCATCGAGCCGGCCTGGCACCAGCGACTCCGACTGTCCAGGCGCTGGGCTGGCAGGGCAGACGAGAGCGGGCTGGGCTGACACCGCCAGGTCCGAGTGTCCAGGCGCTGAGCAGGTGGGCTGAGGCGGACCTGACGGGGGCTGGGGTGGCACCAACGGTTTCCTGGTGTCCAGGGGCTGGGCCGGTGGTGTGGGGGCGGACCTGACGGCAGTCAGGTTGGCGCCAGCGGCTCCGAGGAGCAGCGGGGTTGGCCAGGTGGGCTGGGGCGGATCTGACGGAAACGGGGGTAGCACTTCGGCGTTCGAGTGTCTCTGTGGTCGGCAATGCTGTCGGAGTAGGGCGGCGGGGTTGGTGCCGCTTGCTCCTGGAGTCCAGTGGCTGGCACCACGGTTTCCCCGGTGGCTGGGTTGGGGCCGGGGATTCCGCTAGTTCGGGTCGGTCAGCGGCAGGGCTCGGCCGAGGACGCCGAAGGGGCGGGGGTCGCCTGCGAATTGGTAGTCGCGGAGGACGTCGGTGAAGGACAGTTTGCGGTAGAGGTTCCAGGCCCTGGATGGGCCTTCGGGGGTTGAGAGCAGCACGTGTGCGTTAGGCGTGCCCGCGACCAGCCTGCGGACCAGTTCGCCGCCGATGCCTTGGCCTTGGGTGTCTGGGCGCACGTGCAGTTCGGTCAGCTCAAAATAGTCGTCCATCCACCGCTCGGCCACGTCCAGGCCGTGGCGTTCGGTGACGCCGCGTTTGACCTGTTCGTGCCACCACTGGCCGGGGGCGCCCTGGTAGCCGTAGGCGATGCCCGCCATGCGGTCGTCGGTGTCGAACGCGGCCACGCAGCGCCAGCCGATCCGCAGCATGTGCGCCAGCCACATCGGGGCGCGCTGCTCGGCGGTGCCCTTGGGGTAGTTCATGGCGGTCACGTACAGGGTCAGCGCATCGCGCAGGCGGCTCCGCAGCTCGTCGCCGCTCAGTTCGGCGAAGCGGGCGACGCGGGGTTCTGGAGCGGCGGTCACGAGAACGGATCATCCTCCTCGACGCCCACCCGCGCAGCTGTGCCCCCGGTGAGGGTCACCAGATCGGCGTAGGTGGTGGGGAACACCGACTTCGGGTGGCCCGCCGCGGCCCAGACCGCCGGGTAGCGCTCCAGGTGGCTGTCGACCAGGGTGCGCAGCGGCTCGGGGTGCCCGATCGGGGCGACGCCGCCGATGGCCTGACCAGTGTGTTCGCGGACGAACGCCGGGTCTGCCTTACGCACCTCGGTGGCCCCGACCAGCTCGGCGAGCTTGCCCGTGTCGGCGCGGTGATCGCCGGAGGTCAGGACCAACAGCGGTTCGCCGTCCGCGATGAAGACGAGACTGTTGGCTATAGCGCCCACCGGTATGCCCAACGCCGCCGCTGCCGCCGCGGCGGTGCGGACGTCGTCGTCGAGGAACCGGATTCCGGCGGCGGCCTCGGGCAGTCCTGCCGCGCGCAGGGCGTCCGCTATCGCGGCGACCCCGCGGTGCTCGAGTGTGCTCACCGCTCCATCACACCACCCGCTCCCGGGTGACGCCCACCTGCCCGCCAGGGTCACACCGAACTCTGCTTGAACCCCGTCCCACCACGGGTTACGCTGACTTTGTTCGAACATAGGTTCGAACACGGCCCGGTGGTGGGGCGGGGGAAGCGCCTCACCGCCGGGCACCGCCGGCTTCCCCTCGGCGGGTTCGTCGCAGTCGTGCGTGACGTCTCGATCGGGAGGAGGCCCTTGATGACCAGCACACTGGACTTCCCCGTCACCCAGGCACCACCGGCCGCCGCGGTGGCCCTGCTCGGGCAGGCCGAGCGCGGGTTCGCCGCGGTGTCGGAGCGGGCAACGCCCGCGCACCTGTTCACCGAGTCGTACCTGTGCGCGCTGCGCGCCGCGGCGGCGCTGCTGGCCGCCCGCGGTCGCCCGCACCGGGGTCGGGCCAAGCCGACCAGCGTGTGGACGCTGCTGGCCGCGGTGGCCCCGGAGATGCGCGAGTGGGCGGCGCACTTCGCCGCCTGCTCGGCCACCCGCGCCGCGGTGCAGGCGGGCATCACCAGCCGGGTCGGCCCCCGCGCCGCCGAGGACCTGCACCGGCAGGCGGCCGAGTTCATCGGCCTGGTGCACCGCGCCGTGCACGGCACCCGGCGGTGACCGCGCTGATCGAAGCCGACCGGCTGCTCGACGTCCTGGAGACCGAGACCACCCTGCTCGCCGCGGCCACGGTGGGCGCCGACCCGGACCGCCCGGTCCCCGGCTGCCCCGGCCTCACCGCCGGGGAGACCGCCCGCCACCTGGGCAGCGTCTACCGGATGGCCCTCACCTGGATCCGCACCGGCGACCGCCCCACCCGCTGGCAGCGCCAACCGCTCGACGGTGAGCCCTTGGAGCACTACCTGCGAGACGGTCTACGCGCCTTGCTCGGTGAACTGGAGTCACACCCACCCGACGCCTCTTGTCCTACCTGGCACCCCGAGAACCAGACCTACGGCTTCTGGCGCCGCCGCATGGCCCACGAGGCGACGGTCCACCGGATCGATGTGCAAGGCGCTGTCGGTGAACCGATCACCCCGGTGCCGGAGGACGTCGCTGTGGACGGCGTGGACGAAGTGCTGACGCTCTGGTTCACCCACCGCCTCGCGGTGCTGGGCGTATCAGGCACCCGCGCGACAACGGTGGCGGTTAGAACCGCGGGCCACACCTGGCTGGCCGAAGTGACCACAGATAGGACTACCGCCTCACCCGCACCCCTCTTGTCCGCCGAATCGGCAGCGGCAACGGTGACCGGGCCACCACAAGAGCTCTACCTATGGCTATGGGGCCGCAGCGCCGTCTTCAGCTCAGCAGTAGAACGAGAAGGAGATCTCGACGCCCTGACCCAACTCTGGGCCCTCCTGCGCCTCGCCACCCGCTAGCCCCGCCACCGCGCCGCGCACCCCGCTCGCGGCGCGGTGGCGGATCCACAAAGGACTGGGGTAGGGGTTCGCGCGGCCGCGTGCGGGTGGTGGGAAAAGCACGCGCCGATGCCGGTGGGCCGGGAGGACTACGGTGTCGGACATGCCCACCCGCCTGGCGAGCCTCGTGATCGATGCGACCGACCCGGCGGCCGCTGCCCAGTTCTGGTACATCATGCTCGGCGGCACCGCCACTCCCGGTCGCGGCGGTTGTCACCGCCTTGTCGCCCCTGACCTGGGGGGTTGTGGGCTGGACCTGGCCTTCGTGCCGCAGCGCTGGGACAAGGCGGCGAAGAACCGGATCCACCTGGACCTGGCCACCGAGAGCCCGCACGAGTACCAGGTGCTGACCTCCCTGGCCGCCGACGTCGGGGCGGTCGAGGTCAACGTCGGGCAGGGGCCGGGGGTGCCGTGGACGGTGTTCCGGGACCCGGCGGGCAACGAGTTCTGCATCCTGGAACCGGGCGACCTCTACCACCACACCGGGCCGCTGGCCGCGCTCGTCGTCGACGCCGCCGACCCCACCCGCCTGGCGACGTTCTGGTCCGCGGCGACCGGGTGGCCGCTGGTGCACACCGAGGAGAACTCGGCGGCGCTGCGGGCCAGTGAGCGCTCCGGGCCGTGGATCGAGTTCCTGCGCGTGCCCGACCCGCGCCGCGGTCCCAACCGCATCCGGCTCACCCTCGCCGCCACCGACGACGAGGCCGACACCAGCCACCTGATCACCCAGGGCGCCACCCACCGCGACGGCGTCTTCCACGACCCGGAGGGCAACGAGTTCCGGCTCGTCCCCACGCGCGTGTCGACCTGAGCCACCGGTGCAGCGGAACCCACCGCCCACCCCGTCTGGGGAGCAGCGGCCGAAAGGGTGGGGGATGGGGTTCGACGAGTACGTGCGGGACCGCGGGCAGGCACTGCTGCGGTTCGCGTACCTGCTCACCGGCGACCAGCACCTCGCGGAGGACCTGGTGCAGACCGCGCTGCTCAAGGCGCACAGCCGCTGGCGCCGGGTCGTCGCGGCCGATCACCCCGACGCCTACCTGCGCCGGATCGTGGTGAACGCGCACGTCGACTTCCGGCGCAGGCGCTCGAGCACCGAGGTCCCGCTGCGCCCCGGTGACGCCTGGTTCGAGTCCGCGAGCTCCGCCGACCACGCCGACGGGGTCGCCGCGCGCGCCCAGACGTGGGGCGCGCTGGCCGCCCTGCCACCGCGGCAGCGGGCGGTGCTGGTGCTGCGGTTCTACGAGGACCGCGACGACCGCTCCATCGCCGAGCTGCTCGGCTGCGCGGAGAGCACAGTGCGCTCGCAGGCGTCGCGCGCGTTGAGCAGTCTGCGGGCGACCTGGGCCGAGCCGAAGGAGTCCACCGGTGAGTAGCGGGGAGGGCGCGATGGACGAGGTGGAGCGGCGGTTGCGCTCGACCTTCACCGAGCAGGCGGCCGCGGTGGCGGGTGAGGACCTGCTGTTCGCGGTCCACCAGCGGCTCCGCAGACGCCGGGTCACGCGCCTGGTGTCCGCCGCCGCGGTCGTGCTGCTCGCCCTGATCGGCGGCGGCGTCGCGCTCCGCGTCGGCACCGAGTCCACCACGAGCACCGCGGCGGGGGCGATCGCGCCACCCGCCGCCGGGCTGACGGGCACCTGGGAACCGGTGTCGATCGTGGGCGACTCCCAGGCCCAACCCGCGCTCCGCCCCCAACCACCCCTGATCCGCTTCGCCCCGGACGGCCGCTGGACGGCCTCCGACGGCTGCAACGCCTCCCAGGGCCGCTACACCGCAGGCGGCACCTCGTTCACCGCCACACCCGAGGGCGGCACGACCTACATCGCGTGCGCCAACGTCCCCAACCAGGCCGTGCTGACCGCCGCCGCCACCTACCAACTCCAAGGCGACAACCTGACCTTCTACGACGCCGCGGGCAAAGCGCTGGGCACCTACCGGCGAGCGGGCTGACGCACCGGCAGTTCGGTGGGCTTTCAGCGGGAAACGGTCACCTGCACTAGCGTCCAGGCATGCCGACCCGCTTGGTCAACGTCGTGGTGGACGCCGCTGATCCGCCTGCCTTAGCGCGCTTCTGGGCCGATCTGCTGGGCTGGGCGGCGACGCAGGCCGACAGCGGCGAGGTCGACGTGTCCGCGCCGCCGGAGGACGGCTGGTGGATGGACCTGGTGTTCGTCCCGGTGGTCGAGCCCAAGCGGGTCAAGAACCGGGTGCACCTGGACCTGTCCAGCCACTCCCCGACCGACCAGGACGCCACCGTCCGCCGGGCCCTCAGCCTGGGCGCGGTCCCGGTCGAACTGGGCCAGGGCGCCGTGCCGTGGGTGGTCCTGGCCGACCCCGAGGGCAACGAGTTCTGCGTCCTGGAACCCCGCCCCGAATACGCCACCACCGGCGCCATAGCCGCCATCGTCGTCGACGCCGCGAACCCCAGCGCCCAAGCCACCTTCTGGGCAGCCGCCACCACCCTGCGCATAGTCCGTGACGAGCCCGGCTTCGCCTCACTGCACGCCAACGACCACCACGGCCCCTGGCTGGAGTTCCTCCGCATCGACGACCCCAAGATCACCAAGAACCGCCTCCACCTGGACATCGCCCCCCACCCCGGCGAAGACCAACACCAGGCCGTCGCCCGCCTCCGCTCGCTGGGCGCGACCCCCGTCAACATCGGCCAAGCAGACGCCCCCTGGGTCGTGCTGACCGATCCCGAAGGCAACGAGTTCTGCGTCCTCACCCCCCGCTGACCCCTTCACCCCCACAGCTGGCCGCCTCAGAAGCGCCAATGCCAGGCCCCGGCAACCAGAGCGCCTTCGCTTTCCCCAGAAGTCACCGGTGTTCAGAACACCCTCGACTCCGACCACTGGACACTCAGTAGCCGCAGGCCATTCACTCCGACCCCACACTCCTCGGAAGCCGTGGTTGTCACCCGGGCGCCCTACTCCCGACCGCCCAAGCCCAGCCACTGGACACCAAGAAACCGTCGGTACCAGCCCAGCCCCGTCAGGTCCGGCCTCAGCCCACCTGGCCAGCCATTGGGCTGGAGGAAGTCGTTGGTGCCAGCCCGACTTCCATCAGGCCCGCCCCAGCCCACCTGCTCAGTCCGTAGACACTCGGACCGTCGGTGCCATCCCGCCCCCGCCAGGTCCGCCTCAGCCCGTCTGCTCAGCGCGTGGACAGTCGGAGTCGCTGGTGTCAGCCCGACTTCCATCAGGTCCGCCCCAGCCCACAGTGCCAGCCCCTGGACACTCGGACCCGTCGGTGCCAACTGGCCTTCCGTCAGGTCTGCCCCAACCCACCTGCTCAGCCCTGGACACTCGGAACGGCCGGTGCCATCCCAGCCCGCTCTCGGCTGCCCTGCCAACCCAGCACCTGGACAGTCGGACTCGCTGGTGCCAACTGCTCGATGGGGCGGACTTGTTTTGCGTGGGGGGACAACACCCGTAGCGTTTCCTCGCGGCAGGGCCAGTCTTTTCGGCCCCTGCTTTGCGGACCTGCCACGGGTGTTGTAGAGGCCCCACGCAAAACAAGTTCGCCCCATCGAGCTTGTCGCATTGTCGCGGATCAGATGCAATGCCGAAGGCGAGCCGTTTACCGGAGCCGAAGGCGGAGGCCCGAATCTCTTGCCCCGCATCCCCAGCAACGGCTGACGTCAAGATCAACCTGATCGAAAGCCCCAAATACACAGCTTACCGAAGCACGCCGACAACCGGGAGCGTCAAGCAACAGCCTGTGGACAACCAGAACCGTTGTGGGCAACCGCCCGCCACAATTGGCACCGCAAGATCATCTGCCGCGAGAGGCCCCCGATGTATAGCTTACCGTGCACCGCCGACAAACCGGCAGTAGTGACCGGCGCCCTGTGGGCAACTGAAGGCGTTGTGGACAATCGCTCAGTAAGCGGCCCTCAAGCTCGCAATCGCAATCCTTTGGGGGTGGCTCGGAAACCGGCATCTCGCAGGACTGCCGCTAGGGCGGAGGTCAATGCCACCTCTCCGTCTGCTTTCTCTACCGACAAGCTCCCCAACCACCCCTCCCGGACGGCCCTTGATAGCGCGCCGGCGCCTGCGCGGAGCAATGTGTCGTTGTCGGTGAAGGAAAGTAGGGTCTTTCCTCCGCGTTCTACGTAGATCACGGGTACTCCATCGACGAGTACGGCGAGGGCGCCTGCTTTGCGGGCGGGGCGGTGTTTGCCTTCGCCGACGGGGGCGGGCCAGTCGAGGGCGGCGCCGTAGGGCTGGGCGGGGTCGGCTGCGGCTAGGACTACTGCGTCATGGGTGGGGGTTGGTGTGGCGGGGTGTTGCAGGCTTGCGGGGATGGGCCAGCCTTCGGCGACTACTACGTCGGGTTGGGGGGTGGGGGTGTCCGGGCGGGACAGGGCTCGTAGGCGATCTACTGCGCCTCGGGCGGCGAATTGGGCGGCGCCTAGGCCTTCTACGACGTAGCCGCGGATGATTTGGCCGGAGTCTTCCATGGCGCGTAGCACCTTGTAGACGCCGCTGAATCCGCCTACGACGCGTTCGGTGTCTAGGGCGCCGCGAGTGAGGACGCCGTGTCGCTCTAGGAATGCCTCGGCGCGGGCGTGTGCTCGGCGAGTGGGGTCTTCTTCGCGTGGTATGACCAAGGACCAGCGGCCGCCCACGGTCGGCGGGCCTGTGCGGCTTGGCATGACGGGGCGTGCGGTGCGCAGGCGGGCGTACCGGCCGCGTGGGGGAGTGCGGCGTGGTTTGTGGGTGGCGCCCTTGCCTGCGACTAGGGCCCGTAGGGGCGCGATTGTGTCGTTGGTGACGAGGCCGCCCCACACTAGGTCCCACAGGGCGGTCACTACGTCCGGGTCGTCCGGGGCCTCTGCGCCGCCGTCGAGGAGGACGGCGCTGGTTCGGTCGACGATCTGGCGGAAGAATAGAGCGCCACTGTCCAAAGAAGACAGGACTGCCGTGTGCAGCGGGGTGTCGGGGACGGCTTCCTCCACCTCCGGTAGCAATAGATCCGCCACATCCGTTGGTGCCAAGGCGATCCAACCGTCGCCACCAGCCAAGGAACCGCTACCGCACCAGGTAACCTCGCCTGCCGCTGTCAGCTCATCTAGCAGCGCGGGCGTGTACCCCGGCAACCGCGCAGGCAGGATCAACGACTCCACCGCGCTTGCAGGCAACGGTGCCCCTGCCAGCTGCTCCACCACCGACAGCACATCGTCTGCGGTTGGGGCTGACCGCAACCGGCGGCCAATCCCGTGCCAGCTCGGCAAGAACCGACCCAGCGCGGCAGGCTCAACCGGCTCGACTTCGGCCCGCAGCCGGGCCAGCGATGCCCGGCGCAATCGGCGCAGCACCTCGGCGTCGCAGTACTCGGTGTGCGTGCCGCCCGGTCGCAACTCACCGCGCACCAACCTGCCGGACCCCGCGAGCCGCTCCAACACCCCCGTCACCACCGACACGCCCAGCCCGAACCGGGTTGCCGCCTCCGAGGCTGGAAACGGACCGTGCGTGCGGGCGTACCGGGCCAGCAGGTCGCCGACCGGGTCCGCCACCGGCTCGGTGAACGCCTCCGGCACCCCCACCGGCAACGCCGTCCCCAAGGCGTCGCGGACCCGTCCGGCGTCCTCGATCGCGATGAAGCGTTCCTCTCCCGCGATCCGCACCCGCAACACCCGCCGCGCGTCGACCAACTCGGTCAACCACTCCGGCAGCACGCCGCGCTCGGCCGCCTCCGCCTCGGACAGATCGCCCAGGAACCGCAGCAGGTCGGCGGTGTCCTCGGCGTGCCTGGCGTGCCGCTTGGGGTCCAGCCGCTGCAGCGACCGCTCCACCTCGGCCAGCACCTCGGGGTCGAGCAGTTCGCGGATCGCCTCCGACCCGAGCAACTCGGCCAGCAGGGCGCTGTCGAGCGACAGCGCGGCCGCCCGCCGCTCCGCCAGCGGCACGTCCACCCCGTAGAGGAACATGCCCACGTACCCGAACAGCAGGCTGCGCGCGAACGGCGACGCCGACGGGGTCTCCACCTCGACCACCCGCACCCGCCTGGCTCGCACGTCCGACATCAACTCCCGCAGCCCGGCCACGTCGTAGACGTCCTGCAGGCACTCCCGCATGGCCTCCAGCACCACCGGGAACTGCTCGTACTTCGCCGCGACCGACAGCAGTTGCGCCGACCGCTGCCGCTGCTGCCACAGCGGGGTCCGCCGCCGGGGATCGCGCCGGGGCAGCAACAACGACCGCGCCGCGCACTCGCGGAACCGGGACGCGAACAGCGCCGACCCGCCCACCTCGGCGACCACGACCTGCTCGACCTCCTCCGGGTCCAGCAGCACGTCCTCGACCCCGGCCACCACCTCTTGGCCGCTGTCGTCGACCGCGTCCGGCAGCCGCACCACGATCCCGTCGTCGGAGTGCGCGATCTGCGCGTCCACCCCGCGCCGCTCCCGCAGCCGCGCCCCGATCGCCAACGCCCACGGCGCGTTCACCTGCGCCCCGAACGGCGAGTGCACCACCAGCCGCCAGTCGCCCAGTTCGTCGCGGAACCGCTCCACCAGCACGGTCCGGTCGTCGGGGATGTGCCGGGTCGCCTCCCGCTGCTCGCCCAGGTACGCCAGCAGGTTGTCGGTCGCCCACTCGTCCAGCCCGGCCGTCGCGGCCCGCGCCCGCGCCGCCGGTTCGTCCACAGCGGACAGTTCGCGGACGAACGCGCCCAGCGCCCGACCCAGCTCCAGCGGCCGTCCCGGCGCATCGCCCTTCCAGAACGGCATCCGCGCGGGCTCACCCGGCGCAGGCGTGACGATCACCCGGTCGTGGGTGATGTCCTGCACCCGCCACGCCGAGGTGCCCAGCAGGAACGTGTCGCCCACCCTGGACTCGTAGACCATCTCCTCGTCCAGCTCACCGACCCGCGACCCCGCGCCGCGCTCGTTCGGCGGTGTCATCACGGTGAACAGGCCGCGGTCGGGGATGGTGCCGCCGGAGGTGACCGCCAGCCGCTGCGCGCCGGGACGCCCGCGCAGCTCGCCGCTGATCCGGTCCCAGGTGATCCGCGGCCGCAGCTCGCCGAACTCCTCGCTCGGGTACCGGCCCGCCAGCATGTCCAGCACCGAGTACAGCGCCGAGTCCGGCAGCGACGCGTACGGCGCTGCCCGCCGCACCAGCGCGGCCAACTCGGTCACCGTCCACGGTTCCAGCGCCACCATCGCCACGACGTGCTGGGCCAGCACGTCGAGCGGGTTGCGCGGGTAGCGGACGGCCTCGATGGCCCCGCCCGCCATCCGCTCGGCGACCACCGCGCAGGACACCAGGTCGCCGCGGAACTTCGGGAACATCACCCCGCGCGAGACCGCCCCCACCTGGTGGCCCGCGCGCCCGACCCGCTGCATCCCGGCCGCCACCGTCGGCGGCGCCTCGATCTGCACCACCAGGTCGACCGCGCCCATGTCGATGCCCAGCTCCAGCGAGGAGGTCGCCACCACGCACGGCAGCCGTCCGGACTTGAGGTCCTCCTCGACCAGGGTCCGCTGCTCGCGCGACATCGACCCGTGGTGCGCTCTGGCCACCACCGGCTCGACCATCGTGGTCAGCCCGGACTGCCCGATCGCCTCGGCCGGGAACCGCGCGAGCGCCTCGGACTCCTCGCTGGCCAGTTCGTTGAGCCGCGCGGTCATCCGCTCGGCCAGCCTGCGCGAGTTGGCGAACACGATGGTCGAGCGGTGCTCGCGCACCAGCTCCAGCACCCGCTGCTCCACCATCGGCCAGATCGACGGCCGCTGCTGCGCCTCCGGCGCGTCCGGGTCGACCGGCGCCGCGGGACCCTCGCCCAGGCTCGCCATGTCCGCCACCGGCACCTCGACGCTGACCTGAACCGTTTTCGCGATCTTCGGCCGGACCAGGGTGACCGGGCGGCCACCGCAGAGGTACCCGCTGACCTCCTCCACCGGCCGCACCGTCGCCGACAACCCGATGCGCTGCGCGGGCCGCTCCAGCAGCGCGTCCAACCGCTCCAGCGACACCGCCAGGTGCGAGCCGCGCTTGGTGCCCGCCACCGCGTGCACCTCGTCGAGGATCACCGTGCGCACCCCGCGCAGCGACTCCCGCGCCGCCGAGGTCAGCAGCAGGAACAGCGACTCGGGGGTGGTGACCAGCACGTCCGGCGGCGTCCTGGCGAACGAGCGGCGCTCGTCGGCCGGGGTGTCGCCGGTGCGCGTCCCGACCGTGATGTCCGGTTCCGGCAGGTCGAGCCGGTGCGCGGCCTGCCGGATGCCCGCCAGCGGCGCGCGCAGGTTGCGCTGCACGTCCACCGCCAACGCCTTGAGCGGGGACACGTACAGCACCCGGCACCGCTTCTTGGGATCGCTGGGGACCCCCTCGTGCGCGAGCCGGTCCAGCGCCCACAGGAACGCGGCGAGCGTCTTGCCGGACCCGGTCGGCGCGACCACGAGCGCGTGCTCACCCGCCGCGGCCGCCCGCCACGCCCCGGCCTGGGCGTCGGTCGGCGCGGCGAAGGCCCCGCCGAACCAGTGCCGGGTCGGGGCGGTGAACAGGTCGAGCGCGTCGGTCGTCACGGTCCCATGGTTACCCCAGCCGACCGACAGCGCCACGACTCGGCGCGGGCTGTGGACGGCCGGGGTGCTTGTGGACAACTGCGCTCAGTGTCCATCCGGGACCTCGCCGTGTTGGCCGTGGGAGGCGGGGGCGGACCTGGGTACGGTAAGGCTCCACCCCGGGTGACCCCGCCGGGCGTGGAGATCTGGGAGACCAGGCCCGCACGGCGTGTCACGCATGGGAGCATCTGCGACGACAACCTGGGGGAAGCACGATCGGGGTTGCGTTGAGGGGAGAGCAGTGAACGTCCTGTCGGTCGATCTCGGCACGTCGAACACCGTCGCCGTGCTGTCCGCGCACGGTCGCCCGCCACGGGTGGTCGACGTCGACGGGGCCTCGATGATGCCCTCCGCGGTGTTCGCGGGTGAGGACGGCGGCCTGGTCGTCGGTCGCGACGCCGAACGGCGCGCCCGGCTCGACCCCTCCCGCTTCGAACCCAACCCCAAGCGCCGCGTCGACGAGGGCACCCTGCTGCTCGGCGACACCGTCGTCCCGGTCACCGACGCGCTGGCCGGGGTCCTGCGCCGCGTCGCCGACGAGACCTCCCGCCAGCTCGGCAACAAGAAGCCCGACGAGGTGCGGTTGACCCACCCCGCGCAGTGGGGCCCGGTGCGGCGCAACGTCCTGCTGTCGGCCGCCCGGCAGGCGGGCATGGGCTCGAACCTGGTGCTGGTCCCCGAACCGGTGGCCGCCGCCGCGCACTTCGCTTCTTTCCCCGGCCAGACCCTGGCTTCCGGACAAGCGCTCGCCGTTTACGACCTCGGTGCGGGAACCTTTGACGTCGCCATCGTCGGTGCGACGCAAAACGGATTCGTCGTACTGGCCGAGGCAGGCCTACCGGACCTCGGTGGCTTGGACGTCGACCAAGCGCTCTTGGAACACGTGGGCCGTCAGGTCTCCCACCGCGACCCGGCCGCTTGGCAGCGCCTGCTGCGTCCCGAGTCCACCGGCGACCGGCGGGCCCAACGCGCGCTGCGTGAGGACGTGAAGGCGTCCAAGGAAGCCTTGTCGCGCCACCCGCAGACCGAGGTGCCGCTACCCGAGCCGTTCGACGACGTCCTGGTGACCCGCGTAGAGCTCGAGGCGCTGATCCGCCCCGGCATGCTCCGCAGCGTCGAACTGCTCGCCGCGACGATCCGCTCCACCGGCATGAGCCCCGACCGCCTCGTCGGCATCTACCTGGTCGGCGGGTCCAGCCGGATCCCGCTGGTGGCGACGTTGATCGCCGAGCAGTTGCGGGTCGTGCCGACCAGCCTCGACCAGCCCGAGACGGCTGTCGCGCTCGGCGCGCACCACGTGCCGCAAGAGGGCATCACCATGCGCACCGGCGACATGGCCAGCACCATCGACGCCGTTCGCCGCTCCCGCGCGACCGTCCCCCCGCGTACCAGCGGCTTCAACGCCCAAGCCCCGCAAGCGCCCCAGGCCCCGCAGACGAGCGCCACCCCGGCGCAGCAGTTCCCCCAGTCCGGCCCCCAGCGCGTCCAGGGCCCGCCGTCGCGCCCGATCCCGGTCCAGGCCCCGCCGTCGGCCCCGATCCCCGTGCAGAGCCCCCCGTCGATCCCGACGCCGGTGCAGCACCAGCAGGTGCCGGCGCACCAGCCGTTACCGATCCCGGCGCAGCGGCAGAGCTCCAACAAGGTCTGGTACGTCGCCACCGCGATCATCGCCGTGGTGGTGGTCGGCATCGTCAGCGTCATCATCGCCACCTCCGGTGGCTCCAGCCTCGCCGCGGACTGCACCGACAAGACGACCGACGAGCAGGGGTTCACCCCGTGCATGCGCGAGGTCGCCGGGTCGGTCTCCGACCACAACTGCGAAGCGGGCATGGACATCAACGGCAGCCAACCCACCCCGGGGGCGATCGCCGTGACCTGCAAGCCCGACAACGGCTATTACGTCCTCTACCACCAGTTCACCTCCGAGGACCTGGTCGAGGCCAACATCGACGCGGCGTTCACCACCGTCAACATCGACGGGACGGTCGGCGACTGGGACGGCGGGGGGATGAGCGGCAAGTACCACTACGCCGACATCGGTGGGGGTACCGGTCTGCTCATGTTCTCCGTCTCCGGCACACCGATCATGGGGACGGTCATGGCGCTGTCCGGCTCCGACGACCTGGTCGGCTTCTTCAACGACCACGTCAAGCCCGGCAGCGGTACCTGATCCACCATGCGGGTCCTGTCCGTCGATCTCGGCACCTCCAACACTGTGGCGGTGCTGTCCGCGCACGGCCGCCCACCTCGCGTGATAGAGGTCGACGGGGCCACCACCATGCCGTCGGCTGTCTACGCCAACGAGGATGGCGGGCTCGTCGTTGGTCGGGATGCTGAACGGCGTGCACGGCTGGACCCGGCGCGTTTCGAGCCCAACCCGAAGCGGCGGGTAGACGAAGGGACTCTGCTGCTCGGCGATGTCGTCGTCCCGGTGGTGGACGCGCTAGCGGCGGTCTTGCGGCACGTGATCGACGAGGTTTCCCGGCAGCTAGGTGGCGCCCGGCCTGATGAGGTCCGGTTAACCCACCCCGCGCAGTGGGGGCCTGCGCGGCGAAATGTCCTCTTAGCCGCGGCTAGGCAAGCGGGCATGGGTTCGAACCTGGTGCTGGTTCCCGAACCGGTCGCCGCAGCCGCGCACTTCACTTCGCTAGGGCATCCGATACCGCCAGGACAGGCGCTGGCCGTCTACGACCTCGGCGCCGGAACCTTCGATGTCGCCGTCGTTGCCGCTACCCAGCAAGGGTTCGCGGTCCTGGCCGAGAACGGGCTACCGGACCTCGGTGGCGTTGACGTGGACCAGTTCTTGTTGGAACACGTGGGTCGTCAGGTTTCGAACCGCGACCCAGCGGGGTGGCAGCGATTGTTGCGACCGGAATCCACCGCGGACCGTCGCGCTCGCCGGGCACTGCAAGAGGACATCAAAGCGTCCAAGGAAGCTCTATCGCGGCATCCGCAGACCGAAGTGCCCATGCCGACGCCGTTCCACGACGTCCTGCTGACGCGCGTCGAGTTGGAAGGGCTGATCCGCCCCAGCCTGCTGCGCAGTGTCGAGGTCCTCGCGGGCACCACCCGTGCCACCGGGTTCACCCCGGACCGGTTGGTGGGCATCTACCTCGTCGGCGGGGCCAGCCGGATCCCATTGGTGGCGACGTTGATCGCCGAGCAGTTGCGGGTCGTGCCGACCAGCCTCGACCAGCCCGAGACGGCCGTCGCCCTCGGTGCGCACCTGGTCACCCGCGAGGGCATCAGCATGCGCACCACCACGGTCGAGCCGTCTCCGCCGCAGCAGCCCACTTACACCGGCCCACTCCAGGCGAACTTCCCGATCCCACTGCGCCCGGTAGAGCCGCCGAAGCGTTCGAAGCTACCTCTGCTGATTTCCCTTGCCGCAGTTCTTGTACTTGCCGTAGCAGCAGGGGTCTTCTTGCTGCTACCCAGCAACGATCTACCGAGCGCGGAGTCGTGTCAGACCGAAGGCACCAAGGACTCCCAGGGCTTCACCGACTGCCTACGCCAACTCGCAGGCGATGTCGCCGATGGCGGGCAGTGCAAGACAGGGGATACGCCCGCGGACGTCACCTGTGCCCTGCCGCAGTCCTACACCGTCAACTACGCCCAGTTCGGTTCACGCGAAGACGTCCAGACGCTGTTCGAGACCCAACTCGGCGCTATGACCGAGGGTGATCACGTGGTTGCGGACTGGCGCGGCAACGGTCTGGGCGGCACCTATCGCGCGGGGGTCAAGGACGGCGCGGGGGTCTTGGTCTTCACCGTCGCGGATCGCCCGATCGTCGGCTGGGTGACCCGCGCACCGGCACGCGGCTCCGACACCACCCCGGACTCCCTCGCCGACTTCTTCACCGCCGAGGTCCAGCCCGGGACCTAAGCGGTCGGCACGGGTGTCAGCGCCGCCGATTGCGCAGCGCCATGATCCCGATTACGACCGCCGCGACCAACCCGCCGAGGACGGCGATGTCGATCAGCGTGCTCTCCAGCGCGGACGGCGGTTCGATGGCCACACCCACGATTGTGCCCTACCCCCGGTGGCTCGCCCAGGGCCGCGGGCGGGTCGAGACGGGGTCGGCGCTCAAGGGCGCGCCACTACCGCGCCACTACACTGCGCGGCGATGCGCATCACCGCTTTCCGAGCCCTGCTCGCCGACGAGTTCGGCGCCCACCTGGCCGACACCATCGCCCACGACCACGTCTTCGGCGCCCTCGGCGGCCGCACCGTCGAGCAGGCGCTCGACGCCGGGATCCCGGCCAAGGAGATCTGGCAGGCCGTCTGCGAGGCCTTCGAGGTACCACCCGAACGGCGCTGAGCAGCCACGTCGGTCGGCGTGTCGGTCCCAGGGGTCGAACAGGTGTTCGCTACGCTCCCATCCACAACGGCTCCGTTTGTCCACAGACCGGCGGTGCCCGCCGACAATCGTCGGTCCCTGCCCGTAGCGTGCTCGGCGTGAGCACGAAACAGACCCGAGGTGGATCGAAGATGCCAGCAGCACCCGACCGGGACAAGGCGCTCGAACTCGCCCTTGCCCAGATCGACAAGAACTTCGGCAAGGGCTCGGTGATGCGCCTCGGTGAGGAGGGCCGCGCCCCGATCGCCGTCATCCCGACCGGCGCCATCGCCCTCGATGTCGCCCTCGGCATCGGCGGCCTGCCGCGCGGCCGGGTCGTGGAGATCTACGGCCCGGAGTCCTCCGGTAAGACGACCGTCGCACTGCACGCGGTGGCCAACGCCCAGCGCGCGGGCGGCATCGCGGCGTTCATCGACGCCGAGCACGCGCTCGACCCCGAGTACGCCAAGGCGCTCGGCGTCGACACCGACGCCCTGCTGGTCTCCCAGCCCGACACCGGTGAGCAGGCGCTGGAGATCGCGGACATGCTGATCCGCTCCGGCGCGCTCGACATCATCGTCATCGACTCGGTCGCCGCCCTGGTGCCGCGCGCCGAGATCGAGGGCGAGATGGGCGACAACCACGTCGGCCTGCAGGCCCGGCTGATGAGCCAGGCGCTGCGCAAGATGACCGGCGCGATGAACAACTCCGGGACCACCGCGATCTTCATCAACCAGCTGCGCGAGAAGATCGGCGTGATGTTCGGGTCCCCGGAGACCACGACCGGTGGCAAGGCGCTGAAGTTCTACGCCTCGGTCCGCCTCGACGTCCGGCGCATCGAGACCCTCAAGGACGGCGGCGAGCCGGTCGGCAACCGCACCCGGGTCAAGGTCGTCAAGAACAAGGTCGCCCCGCCGTTCAAGCAGGCCGAGTTCGACATCCTCTACGGCAAGGGCATTAGCCGCGAGGGCTCGCTCATCGACATGGGCGTCGACCAGGCCATCCTGCGCAAGTCCGGCGCCTGGTACACCTACGAGGGCGACCAGCTGGGCCAGGGCAAGGAGAACGCCCGCAAGTTCCTGCTGGACAACCCGGACGTGGCCGACGAGATCGAGAAGCGGATCAAGGAGAAGCTCGGCATCGGTGCCAAGCTCGACGCCGACGAGACCGCCCCGGCCCCCGTCGAGTTCTGATGCCGGAGCGCACCCCCCGGACCGAGGGGGCCGGGTGGTGGCACGAACCCGACCCCGGGGCGGCGGCCGAGACCGCCCCGGGGACCTGGTGGTCGGACGAGCCGGATGTGCCGGACGCGGCCGATGAATCACCGTCCCCGGCCGGGGGAGCCGAGCCGGGGACGTGGTGGAGCGCGGACACGGGTGCGCCGCCGTCGCCGGAACCCGCCGAGAACTGGTGGGCTACCGAGGAACGCCCCCGGCGCCGGGCGTCGCGGTCGCGTGCCGCACCGCCCCGCGAACCGGGGCGCCGGGAGAACCGGGGCGAGCGGCTCGCCGAGCGCGCCGCCGATCGTCCACAAGAGACTCCACAAGGGACGGCGCCGAGCCGTGAACCCGCTGCGCCCACGGCGGATCCGCCGGTCAGTGCAGTCGACCTCGTGCGCGCGAAGCTGGCCGCGCTGCCCAAGCGCGCGCCGGTCGCGCCCGATGACGACGGCCAGCGCCCAACCGCTCGAGCACGGGGAGCGGACCAACCGCGGACCCGCCGCCGCGGCGCGCCCACGGGTCCCGACGGCGACGCCGACCGCTCTGAACCCGACCGCCGCGAACCCGACCGCCCGGAACCTGACCCCGATGAGCTGGCGGCGAAGGCCAGGGACATCTGCTACCGGCTGCTCGCCGCCCGCGACCGGACCAGGGTCGAACTCGCGCAGGCGCTGCGGCGCAAGGAGATCCCCGACGACATCGCCGAGGTTGTGCTCGGCAAGTTCGACAAGGCCGGGCTGATCAACGACGCCGCGTTCGCCGAGAGCTGGGTGCGGTCCCGGCACACCCACCGCGGCCTGGGGCGGCGCGCGCTGGCCACGGAGCTGCGCCGCAAGGGCGTCGACGACGAGATCGTCGCCGAGGCGGTCGCGGCGGTGGACACCGACGCCGAGCAGGAGCGCGCCGCCGAACTGGTCGACAAGAAGCTGGGCGGCGTGCGCGGCCTCGACGAGCAGACCAAGATCCGCCGCCTCGTCGCGATGCTCGCCCGCCGCGGCTACGGCGAGGGGATGGCCTACCGGGTCGTCCGCGCCGCCCTCGACGCCGACGCGGCACGCGACTAGACGCGATCCCGCCGTCACCCCGGGTGATGATCCACCCCGGCGAGCGGACATTTCCGGGGCGTCGAAAAGCGCCCGGCGATGACCTTGAGGGCTGGCCACAGTGGGCAGTGTCACAGGAGACAGTTGCGGTCCGCTTTCCTTGCCGGGCAACGGTTTCACCTGCCTTAACAGTGTACGGTCGACCATGGTGTGTGCGCGAGATCACAGGTCTTGACCACTGCTGGCGAGGGGTCGACCACCCATCGACTCGCCGTATGTGGTACTTGTCACATCTGCCGTTGCAAGGCACAGTCGGCGACGAGCGGTGACGGGTCCCCCAACGGCACGGACCCACGCCGCGACCGGACGTAGGTACGGAGGTGCGACATGTCGAGTACGGAGATCAGCGAGCTGCAGCGGACCATCGGCCAGCTGCGGCAGTGCGTCGGTGCCCTGCGGGCCCGGTACGGCGACGTGCCCGCCGTGCGCAGGCTCGTCAACGACATCGAGCGCATCGATATCGACGTCGCCGACTTCACCACCACCCCGACCGCCCCCATCCCGAGGCGGCCGGAACCGGCTGACGTCGTCGTCGTGCCGGACACCCCGTACGACCCAGCGCTGTGGCACGGCGCCGACGACGAGGGCGTCGGCGGCTACCAGCGCTGAACCACCACACAGCTCAACAACGAGGACACGATGACGTCAGGTGTTGGCGCCCCCACCCGGGCGAGTATCTCCGCGCGCACCCTGCGGACCGACCGGTGGTGGCTCCCGCCCCTGCTCACCAACCTCGGCTTGCTGACCTTCATCGCCTACGCGACGGTCCGCTCGTTCATGGGCAAGTGGTACGTGGTCGAGGAGTACGGCTACCTGACGCCGTTCTACTCGCCGTGCCTCAGTGAGTCCTGCCTGCCGGGATCCAGCCACTTCGGCACCCCGCTACCGGAGCTGCCGGGCTGGATCCCGCTGGGCTTCGTCGCGTTGCCGTTCCTGCTCGGCTTCCGGCTGACCTGCTACTACTACCGCAAGGCCTACTACCGGTCGGTGTGGCAGTCGCCGCCCGCCTGCGCCGTGGCCGAACCGCACGCGTCGTACTCGGGGGAGACGCGCCTGCCGCTGATCGTGCAGAACGCGCACCGCTACTTCTTCTACGTGGCGCTGCTCGTCTCGGTGATCAATACTTACGACGCCGTCGTGGCCCTCACCCACGGCCTCGGCCTGGGGAACCTGGTCCTGCTCACCAACGTGGTCCTGCTCTGGGCCTACACGCTGTCGTGCCACTCCTGCAGGCACATCGCGGGCGGCAGGCTCAAGCACTTCTCCAAGCACCCCGTGCGCTACCGCGCCTGGACCCTCATCTCCAAGCTCAACGTCCGGCACATGCAGTTGGCTTGGACGACCCTGGGCACGCTGGTGCTGACGGACCTCTACGTGATGCTCGTCGCCAGCGGTGCCATCTCCGATTTGCGCTTCTTCTGAACCTGAAGCGGGTAGACATTCTCGAGAGGAACACATGACCGAGGTCGAGCGCCACTCCTACGACGTGGTTGTCATCGGAGCCGGTGGCGCGGGACTGCGCGCGGTGATCGAGGCGCGGCAGCGGGGGCTGCGCGTCGCCGTGGTGTGCAAGTCGCTGTTCGGCAAGGCCCACACGGTGATGGCCGAGGGTGGCTGCGCCGCGTCGATGGGCAACGCGAACTCCAACGACAACTGGCAGGTCCACTTCCGCGACACGATGCGCGGCGGCAAGTTCCTGAACAACTGGCGGATGGCCGAGCTGCACGCCAAGGAGGCCCCAGACCGGGTCTGGGAGCTGGAGACCTACGGGGCCCTGTTCGACCGCACCGCCGACGGTCGCATCAGCCAGCGCAACTTCGGCGGCCACACCTACCCCCGGCTCGCCCACGTCGGTGACCGCACCGGCCTCGAGCTGATCCGCACCATGCAGCAGAAGATCGTGTCGCTGCAGCAGGAGGACTTCAAGGAGTCCGGCGACTACGAGGCCAGGATCAAGGTCTTCGCCGAGTGCACGGTCACCGAGCTGCTCAAGGACGGCGACAAGATCGCCGGGGCGTTCGGCTACTGGCGCGAGTCCGGCCGGTTCATCCTCTTCGAGGCGCCCGCAGTCGTGCTGGCCACCGGCGGCATCGGCAAGTCGTTCAAGGTGACCTCGAACTCCTGGGAGTACACCGGCGACGGGCACGCGCTGGCCCTGCGCGCGGGCGCCACGCTGATCAACATGGAGTTCGTCCAGTTCCACCCGACCGGCATGGTCTGGCCGCCCAGCGTGAAGGGCATCCTGGTCACCGAGGGCGTGCGCGGCGACGGCGGGGTGCTGAAGAACTCCGACGACAAGCGGTTCATGTTCAACTACATCCCGGACGTGTTCAAGGGCCAGTACGCCGACGGCGAGCAGGAGGCCGACCGCTGGTACACCGACCAGGAGACCAACCGGCGCACCCCGGACCTGCTGCCCCGCGACGAGGTGGCCCGCGCGATCAACTCCGAGGTCAAGGCCGGTCGCGGGTCACCGCACGGCGGGGTGTTCCTCGACATCGCCAGCAGGCTGCCCGCCGAGGAGATCCGGCGCAGGCTGCCCTCGATGTACCACCAGTTCAAGGAACTGGCCGACGTCGACATCACCGCCGAGCCGATGGAGGTCGGGCCGACCTGCCACTACGTCATGGGTGGCGTCGAGGTCGACCCCGACTCCGCCGCGGCGAGCGTGCCCGGCCTGTTCGCCGCCGGTGAGTGCTCCGGCGGCATGCACGGGTCCAACCGCCTCGGCGGCAACTCGCTGTCGGACCTGCTGGTGTTCGGCCGCCGCGCGGGTCTGGGCGCCGCGTCCTACGTTGAGTCGCTCGCCGAGCGGCCCGCCGTCGCGCAGTCCGATGTGGACGAAGCGGCCCGGTTCGCGCTCGCGCCGTTCGAGCCGCCTGCCGACGGCGTCGAGGAGAACCCGTACACGTTGCAGAACGAGCTGCAGCAGTCGATGAACGACCTGGTCGGCATCATCCGCAAGGCCGAGGAGGTCGAGCAGGCGCTGGCCAAGCTCGTCGAGATCAAGGCCAGGATCGGCCGGGTCACCGTGGAGGGCCACCGGCAGTACAACCCGGGCTGGCACCTGGCCATCGACCTGCGCAACATGCTGCTGGTCAGCGAGTGCGTGGCCAAGGCGGCGCTGACCCGCACCGAGAGCAGGGGCGGGCACACCCGCGACGACTTCCCGATGATGGACGCCCAGTGGCGCAACACGCTGCTGGTCTGCTCGACCGAGGGTGACGCGCTCGTCCCGGACGTGGTGATCACCCGCAAGGAGCAGGACGCCATGCGCGAGGACCTGGTGGAGCTGTTCGAGCTGACCGAGCTGGAGAAGTACTACACCGACGGTGAGCTCAGCTCCCACCCGGGACGAAAGGACTGAGGTGCCCTACAAGGCGAAGTTCAAGGTGTGGCGCGGCGACGCCGAGTCCGGCGAGCTGCGGGACTTCCTGGTGGAGGTGCACGAGGGCGAGGTCGTCCTCGACATCATCCACCGGCTGCAGGCCACCCAGGCGCCGGACCTGGCGGTGCGCTGGAACTGCAAGGCGGGCAAGTGCGGTTCGTGCTCCGCGGAGATCAACGGCAGGCCCCGGTTGCTGTGCATGACCCGGATGTCGACCTTCACCGAGGAGGAGGTGGTGACGGTCACCCCGATGCGCACCTTCCCGGTGATCCGCGACCTGGTGACCGACGTGTCCTTCAACTACCAGAAGGCGCGGGAGATCCCGTCGTTCACCCCACCCGCGGACCTCGCCCCCGGTGACTACCGCATGCAGCAGATCGATGTGGAGCGCTCGCAGGAGTTCCGCAAGTGCATCGAGTGCTTCCTGTGCCAGAACACCTGCCACGTGGTGCGCGACCACGAGGACAACAAGGAGGCCTTCTCCGGCCCGCGCTTCCTCATGCGCGCCGCGGAGTTGGAGTTCCACCCGCTCGACACCGCCGACCGCGTCCCCGCCGCGCAGGACTCGCACGGCCTCGGCCTGTGCAACATCACCAAGTGCTGCACCGACGTCTGCCCCGAGCACATCGCGATCACCGACAACGCCCTGATCCCGATGAAGGAACGCGTCGCCGACCGCAAGTACGACCCCCTGGTCTGGCTCGGCTCGAAGATCTTCCGCCGCAACGGTTCCTGACCTGGCGTTGAGAGGTGCCCCCGCGGACCCGTGTCCGCGGGGGCACCTCTCATGTGAAGACCTCAGGTTGCAGCGGAGTTCGATGTGGCTGCGGACAGCGGATCAACCGCGGGCACGCGTTACCCGGCGAGCGACGAGGCCCTACCGGTCGCGGTGATCAGCGGGCCCACGGTGCTGACACGCCGGTGCCCGCGAACCCCCCGAGGTCCGCGGGCACCGGTGTGTCAGCGCTGAGGCTCCGGTGGCTCAGCCCCCGCCGCCGGTTCCGGCGCCCGCCGGGTCGGTGGCCGAGAGGGTGGCCGCGGTCTTCTTGCCGCGGCTGAGGCGCCGTTCGACCCAGATGGCGAGTCGGCTCACCGCGTAGTTCACGGCGATGAAGATGACGGCGATGATGAAGTAGACCTGGATGGGGTTGTCCAGGTTCTGGATGATGATCCCGGCGGTGCGCACGGTCTCCTCGTAGCTGATGATGAAGCCGAGCGAGGTGTCCTTGAGCACCACCACCAGCTGGCTGATCAGCGCGGGCAGCATCGCCCGGAACGCCTGCGGCAGCAGGATCAGGCCGAGCACCTGCCCCCGGCGCAGGCCGAGCGAGTCGGCGGCCTCCCGCTGGCCCTTGGGCAGCGAGTTCACCCCGGCGCGCACGATCTCGGCGATGATCACCGAGTTGTACGCGGTCAGCCCGATCACCAGGAACCACAGGTTCGACAGGTCGACGCCGAAGCCGGGCAGCACCCGGGCGGCGAAGAAGATCAGGATGACCACCGGGATGCCGCGGAACAGCTCGATGACCCCGACGACCAGCCAGCGCCACGAGCGGCCCGCGGTGATCCGCAGCACCGCCAGCCCGGTGCCGATCACCAGCGAGAACGCCATCGCCAGCACCGCGGCGACCAGGGTGTTGACCAGCGCGTCGCCCAGCAGCGTCCACACGTTGGTGAAGTTGTCGTCGGCCGGGTCGGTGAGCGGGGCCCACTTCTCGGCCTCGAACTGGCCCTTGTCGGCGAGCCGGTTGCCGACCAGCGCCAACAACCCGGCCAGCACGACGCCCGCGACGACGCTGCCCAGCAGCACGCGGCGGCGGGTGCGCGGTCCCGGCGCGTCGTAGAGCACGGAGGTGCTCATCGGGCGATCGCCACCTTTCGCTCCAACCAGGCCAGCAGCAGGCCGCTGGGGATGGTGATCACCAGGTACCCGATGACGACGCCGAGCAGCACCGGCAGCGCGGCCTCGCCCCTGGCCGAGGTCAACGTGTCCCCGACGGCGAACAGGTCGCCGCCGATGCCGAAGGCGCCCGCGATCGCCGAGTTCTTGATCATCGCGATGACCACGCTGCCCAGCGGCGGCACCACCGTGCGCAGCGCCTGCGGCAGCACCACCGACGACAGCGACTGGCTGAAGGTCAGCCCGACCGCGCGCGCGGCCTCCGCCTGCCCCGCGGGCACCGAGTTGATGCCGCTGCGCACCGCCTCGCAGACGAACGCCGAGGTGTAGAGGACCAGACCGGTGACGCCGAACCAGAAGTACGCGCCGTTGACGCCGATCTCGGGTAGGCCGAACGCGCAGAAGAACAGCACCACCGTCAACGGGCAGTTGCGGAACACGGTGACCCACGCGGTGCCGACCCAGCGCAGCGGCGGGACCGGGGACACCCGGAACCCGGCGATGACCGTGCCCAGCACCAGCGAGCCCAGCGCGGCGAACGCGCAGATCCGCAGCGTCTGCAGGAATCCGTTGAGGTAGAGCGGGAAGTTGTCGATGATGACGTTCACGGGTTGTCTCCGAGCCCGGTAAGGCTCGGGGCGCCCACCGGCAGGCGGGCGCCCCGAGCGCGGGTCAGCCGATCAGCTGCACGCCGCCGTCTCGGGCAGCTTCGGGGTGTTCGGGGCGACCTTGCCCGCGGTGTCCTTCCACGCCTTCTCGTAGCTGCCGTCGTTCGCGGCCGCCTTGAGGGTGTCGTTGATGAACTGGCAGAACTTGGTGTCGCCCTTCTTGATGCCGATGCCGTAGGGCTCGGTGGTGAACGGCTTGCCGACCAGCTTGTACTCGCCGCCGGACTTGTCGACCAGGCCGAGCAGGATCACGTTGTCCGTGGTGACCGCCTGCACCTGGTTGTTCTTCAGCGCGTCGGCGCACTTGGAGTACACGTCGAAGAGCACGATGTTGCTCTCGTCGACGTACTTCTTGATCGTCTCGGCCGGGGTGGAGCCGGTGACCGAGCAGACCTTGGCACCGCTGGACTTGAGCGACTCCGGCCCGGTGATGGCGCTGTCGTCCTTCTTGACCATCAGGTCCTGACCGGCCTCGTAGTACGGCCCGGCGAAGGAGATCCGCTCCTTGCGCTTGTCGTTGATGGTGTAGGTGGCCACGACCAGGTCGACCTTGCCCTGCTCGATGACCTCCTCGCGCACCTTCGACGGGGTCTCGACCCACTCGATCTTGTCGGCGGACAGGCCCAGCTTGGCCGAGACCAGCTTGGCGACCTCGACGTCGAAGCCGGTCGGCTTGTTGTCCAGGCCCTTGAGGCCGAACAGCGGCTGGTCGAACTTCGTGCCGATGCGGATCTTGCCCGACTCGTTGAGCTTGGCCATGGTGGTTCCGGCCTCGAACTTCGCCTGCGCGTCGACCGACGGGTTGGCCGATCCGGAGTCGCTTGACTTCCCGCACGCGGCCATCGAGAGGGCGAGTGCGGCGGTCACGGTGCCGACCATGAGGCCCCGGAGTCGCATGTGTGCTCCTTCGTTGTCGTCGGCTGCGGTCCAGCCGGGTGTGCTGCCTTCTCGGGAGAAGGCGTCAGTGGGTCAGGATCTTGCCAAGGAAGTCCTTGGCCCGCCCGGACTTCGGCGCGGTGAAGAACTCGCTGGGCGTGCTGTCCTCGACGACCTCGCCGTCGGACATGAAGATCACCCGATGGGCCGCCTTGCGCGCGAACCCCATCTCGTGCGTGACCACCAGCATGGTCATCCCGTCCGCGGCGAGCGCGGTCATCACGTCGAGCACCTCCTGGACCATCTCCGGGTCCAGCGCGGAGGTCGGCTCGTCGAACAGCATCACCTTGGGCCGCATGGCCAGCGCCCGCGCGATTGCCGCGCGCTGCTGCTGACCACCGGACAACTGGGCCGGGTACTTGTCCGCCTGGTTGGCGATCCCCACCCGCTCCAGCAACTCCAGCGCGGTCTTGCGCGCCTGCGCCACCGGCAGCTTGCGCACCTTCACCGGCGCGAGGGTCACGTTCTCCAGGATCGTCTTGTGCGCGAACAGGTTGAACGACTGGAACACCATGCCGACCTCGGCGCGCAACCGGGCCAGGTCCTTGCCCTCCGCGGGCAGCGGGCTGCCGTCGACCTCGATGCGGCCCGCGTCGATCGGCTCCAGCCGGTTGATCGCCCGGCACAGCGTCGACTTGCCCGACCCGGACGGGCCGAGCACCACGACCACCTGGCCGCGCGGCACGTCGAGGGTGATCTGCTTGAGCACGTGCAACGGACCGAAGAACTTGTCCACCGCGGCCAAACGGATCATCGGCGCGGTGGTGTTCGGTTCGGTCATGGCGTCCTCCGAGCGCTGGCGTACCGGGTGGCGTCAGGGGTCTGGGGATGGGTGTTCGGGCAACCTACTCCGACTCGCCCGCCACTCCCATGGGCCTTGAGCAACACTTAGGGTCTCAACTCTGTCACACAGCCGATCGGGAACCGTGGAGGTGCGCCGTGCGCGTGCTGCTCGTGGAGGACGACGACCGGGTCGCCGACGCGCTGACCCCCGCCCTGGTGCGCCGCGGCCTCGCGGTGCGCAGGCTCGCCTCGGGGGCCGGGGTGCTGGACCTGGTCACCGAGGTGGACGTGGTCCTGTTGGACCTCGGGCTGCCGGACGTGGACGGGATCGTCCTGTGTCGACAGATCCGCACGGTCAGCGACGTGGCGATCATCGTGGTCTCGGCGCGCGGTGAGGTCGACGACCGGATCCTCGGCCTGCGCGCCGGGGCCGACGACTACTTGGTCAAGCCCTACGACGTCGACGAGTTGGTCGCGCGGGTGCACGCGGTGCGCCGCCGCCGCTCCGACCGCGGCGGTGGGCCCAGCGGCGTGGTCGAGCTCGACGGGGTGCGGGTCGACTTCGACCGTCATGAGGTCACTGTGGACAGTGCGCCGGTTTCCCTGTCGCGCAAGGAGTTCCAGGTCTTCGCGCTCGTCGTCGACGCGCAGGGCGCGGTGTGCGGCCGCGAGCAGATCCTCGCCGAGGTGTGGGGTCGGGCGGGGGCCGCGGAGAACCGGTCGCTGGACGTGCACGTGGCGACGTTGCGCACCAAGCTGGGCCGCCCCGCGCTGATCGAGACCGTTCGGGGGGTCGGGTACCGCTTGTCGGGTCAACCGGGCAGACTCGCTTAAGACGTACTCGGGGGAGGCGCGATGCGGACACGGCTGCTCGGCATGGTGTGGTTCCTGGTCGCCCTGCTGGTGTTCGGCCTCGGCGTGCCGCTCGCGCTCTCGGTCGCCGGGTCCGAGCAGCAGAAGCTGTTCCTCGACCGGCTCACCGACACCAACCGGTTCGCCTCGATGGCCCAGCGCCCGCTCACCGACGACAGCGCGGACTCCATGGTGGAGGAGTTGCAGCGCTACGCCGAGCTGTACGGGGTCGCGGTGCTCGTCGTCGACCAGGACGGCAACTCGAAGGTCGGCTCCGGTCGCGCGGGCGGGTCGGTCCAGGTCGACCTCACCTCCGAGGACGTGCGCCAGCAGGTGCAGCGGGCGCTGGCGGGCCGCAGGCCCGTGTCCGGCGCGCTGCTGCTGCCGTGGGACGACACACCGCTGGTGCTCGCCGGACCGGTGCTGGTCGACGGCGAGGTGCGCGGCGCGGTCATCACGGTCTCGCCGACCGCCAGCAGCCGCACCCGGGTCGTCTGGTGGTGGCTGCTGATCGCCGCGGGCGGGATCCTGTCGTTCGCGCTGGCGCTGATGCTGGCCGTCCCGGTCATCCAGTGGATCCTGCGGCCGGTGCGCAGGCTCGACGAGGCGACCGGCTCGCTGGTGGCCGCGGTGGTCAGCGGTCGCGACACCGAGGGGGTCGGCGACGAGCAGGGACCGCCGGAGCTGCGCAAGCTGGTCCGCTCGTTCGACCAGATGGCGGCCAGCGTCGGCGACGCGCTCGCCGCGCAGCGCGCCTTCGTCGCCGACGCGTCCCACCAGCTGCGCAACCCGCTGACCGCGCTCAAGCTGCGGTTGGTCAACCTGGAGGGGCACGTCGACGTCGACGCCGACGACCACCGGGTGGCCGCGGCCGCGGAGGCCGACCGGCTCAACCGGATCCTCGACGAGCTGCTGGCGATGGCCCGCGCCGAGAACACCGGCGGTGACCTGGTGCCGGTCGACGTGGACGCCGTGGTGGCCGAGCGGGTCGCCGAGTGGGGCGTGGTCGCCGACTCGCGCGAGATCACCCTGAGCACGGCCGGGTCGGTCGGGCGGACCCGGGTCATGGCGCCCGCCCGCGGCCTGGACGGGATCCTGGACGCGCTGCTGGACAACGCGCTCAAGTTCACCGGGTCGGGCAGCGCGGTGGTCGTGTCGGTCGAGCAGGTCTCGACGCGGGTGCTGGTCGGCGTCCGCGACCACGGACCCGGGTTGCGCGCGGGCGAGCTGGAGCGGGCGACCGACCGGTTCTGGCGCAGCTCCACGCACCAGAACGTGCCCGGCTCGGGACTGGGGTTGGCGATAGTCAGCCGAATCGTGGCTAGAACGGGTGGGGACCTGCGATTGGACCTACCCGACGGTGGCGGCTTGCGCGTCACGGTAGAGCTACCTACGCAGATCTAGACCTTCTCGCCCCGGTAGAACCGCTCGGCACCGGGATGCAGCTGCAAGGGGTCTGTCTCGATCGCCGACTGGAGGTCTATAGACAGCGCCGCCGGGGTCTGCTTGGCCAACTCGGGCAGCGCGTCGAAGAACTCCCGGATCAACCCCTCCGCCAGGTCGTCGGACATCTGGTCGGTGACCAGCAGGAAGTTTGGCACGGCCAGGGTGTTCACCGGCCTGCCCGCCAGGTGGTAGATCGACGCCGGGATCGACGCCGAGTTGTAAACCGGGTACTGCTTGCGCAGCGCCGGGATGTCCTCCGCCAGGTCGAGCAACCGGATCGGCAGCACGTCGCCGAGGCTGGAGATGGACGGGGTGGGCAGCCCGCCGGACCAGAAGAACGCGTCGACCGTCCCCGCCTTGAGCGCCTTCACCGAGGACGCCAGGTCCATCGACTGCTGGGTGAGCATGCCGGGGGTGTCCAGGCCGGTCAGCGCCAGGATCCGCTTGGCGATGAACTCCACCCCGGAGTCCTTCGCGCCGATGCCCACCCGCATCCCGCGCAGGTCGGACAGCTCCTGGATGCGGCCGTCGTCGCGGACCACCACGTGCAGGTAGTCGTCGTAGATGCGCGCCAGCGCCCGCGGCACCCGCGGCCCGGTGGTCGGCTTGGAGGCCACGTCCGCGGCGCTGAAGGCGATGTCGACCTCACCCGCGAGCAGCTTCTTGACGTTGTCGGGCGACCCGCCGGTCTCCAGCACCTCCGGCCGGTCCATGCCCAGCCTCGCCTGCCACACCCCGGCCATGAACTGCGAGATCGTGTTGTAGACCCCGGACTTGTTGCCCGCGGCCACCCGCAGCCGCACCGAGGGGAACTGCGCCTCGCACGCGGCGAGCAGCGTGAGCGCCACGACGAGGACCGCGATCGTCCTGCGTCTCCCACCGCCGCGCGCCATGGCACGATCGTGCCAGAGGCGCCGGGTCCGTTCACCGGGAATCGGTTGGCGGGTGCTCGACGTCCGTTCGCCGCCGCGTACCCTCGGACACCGAGATGAGCGCGCGCACCTACCAAGTCCGCACCTACGGGTGCCAGATGAACGTCCACGACTCCGAGCGGCTGTCCGGCCTGCTGGAGGACGCGGGCTACGTCGCCGCGCCCGAGGGCGCGCAGGCCGATGTCGTCGTGTTCAACACCTGCGCGGTGCGGGAGAACGCCGACAACAAGCTCTACGGCAACCTCGGGCACCTGGCGCCAGCCAAGACGGCCAACCCCGACATGCAGATCGCGGTCGGCGGCTGCCTGGCGCAGAAGGACCGCGGCGAGATCGTCCGCCGGGCCCCCTGGGTCGACGTGGTGTTCGGGACGCACAACATCGGCTCGCTGCCGACCCTGCTCGACCGCGCGCGGCACAACCGGCACGCCGAGATCGAGATCCTGGAGTCGCTGGAGGTCTTCCCCTCCACGCTGCCCGCCCGCCGCGACTCCGCGCACTCGGGCTGGGTGTCGATCTCGGTCGGCTGCAACAACACCTGCACGTTCTGCATCGTCCCGTCGCTGCGCGGCCGCGAGCGCGACCGGCGCCCCGGCGACGTGCTGGCGGAGGTGTCCGCGCTGGTCGCCGAGGGCGTGCTCGAGGTGACCCTGCTCGGCCAGAACGTCAACTCCTACGGCGTGGAGTTCGGCGACCGCTACGCGTTCGGCAAGCTGCTGCGCGCCTGCGGCGGCGTCGAGGGCCTGGAGCGGGTCCGGTTCACCTCCCCGCACCCGAAGGACTTCACCGACGACGTCATCGCCGCCATGGCCGAGACGCCGAACGTGTGCCACCAGCTGCACATGCCGCTGCAGTCGGGCTCGGACCGGCTGCTGCGCGAGATGCGCCGCTCGTACCGGTCCGCGCGCTACCTGTCGATCATCGACAAGGTCCGCGCCGCCATGCCGGACGCGGCGATCACCACCGACATCATCGTCGGCTTCCCCGGTGAGACCGAGGCGGACTTCCAGGCCACGCTGGACGTGGTCGCCCAGTCCCGGTTCGCCAGCGCGTTCACCTTCCAGTACTCCAAGCGCCCGGGGACCCCCGCCGCGACCATGCCCGACCAGCTGCCCAAGGAGGTCGTGCGGGAGCGCTACGACCGGCTGGTCGAGCTGCAGGACGACATCGCCTGGCAGCTGAACAAGGAGCAGGTCGGCCGGGTCGTCGAGGTCGTGGTGGCCACCGGCGAGGGCCGCAAGGACGCCGACACGCACCGCATGAGCGGCCGCGCCCGGGACAACCGCCTGGTCCACTTCACCCCCGGCGACCACCCGATCCGCCCGGGCGACGTGGTCGAGACGGTCATCACCTACGCCGCCCCCCACCACCTGGTCGCCGACGGCGCCCTCCGGTCGCACCGCCGCACCCGCGCGGGCGACAACCACGAAGCGGGCCTGCGCCCCAAGACCCCCGGCGTCACCCTCGGCCTCCCCGGCTTCGGCGTACCCGCCCCGGCCACCGGAGGCTGTGGATGACCGCCGCGAACGAGGAGGAGCTGGCCTCCCTCCGCGCCGAGATCGACGCCGTCGAACGCTCCGCCCCGGTAGACCTCGGCTTCCGGGCCGTCATCCTCGCCATAGCCGTCTTCACCCTGATCGTGGGCTACGTCCTCCCCTGGATGGGCTCCGCAGCAGGCTGGCAAGTCCTCCTAGCCACCGGCGACGCCACCGGCAAGGCAGGCGCCGTCCCCCGCCTCTTCGCGGGCACCGCCCTCGCCTTCGGCATCCTGGCCTCTGCCCTAGCCCTCTCCCTGCGCCGCTGGACCCTCACCTGGATAGCCGCCCTCGGCGGCTGGTTCGCCGCGGTGGACGGCCTCCTGGCCATCTGGACCCGCCAGTCGACGGCAGGCTTGAACTCCCCGGGCCCCGGCATCGGCCTCATCATCAGCGAGGCCGCCATGGTCGTCCTAGCCGCCCTCTGGCTAAAAACCGCCTGGTCCCGCCCCGCCCAACCCCGCTAGCACCCCCCTTCTGGGCCCACCGCCACCCCCGCCCCGCCTCCCCGGCTGCTGACGCCCCGCACCTATCGCGTCCCCCAGCCCTACCCCCTTTGTCCACCGTCGGTAGCCCCACCGGCTCCCGTCAGCCCGTGGGCGAGCTCTTGCCCCCGGCAGCCCACCGCTCTCGTCTGCCTTTCGGGTAGCCCTACCGGGCGTTCGTTTGCTCCGGTGGCCCTGCCGCTCTTGTCGGACCTCGGGCGGCCCTGGCTTACCTTGGTGGTCTTGCCGTTCTCGTTGGCTTTCGGGTGGCGCTGCTGGGTGTTTGTTTGGTCCGGTGGTCCTGTCGCTCTTGTCAGCCCTGGGCGGTTCTACAACCTCGGCCTATCCCGGGAGTCCTGCCGTTCTCGTGTGCCTTCGGGTAGCTCTACCGGCCTTCGCTGGCCTCGGTAGCTCTGCCACTCTCGTCGACTGCTGGGCGGCATACCGGCCTGGTCTACCTCGGCCGTCTTGCCGTTCTCGTGTGCGTTGGGTGGCCTTCGCTTGCTCCGGCGGCCCTGCCAGCCCCTGGCCAACCCCGACAGTCCTACCGCTCTCGCTTGCCTTTGGGCGGTCCTGCCGCCTTCGCTCTGGTAGCCCTACCGCCCTTGTTAGCCTCGGTAGCCCTACCCATCCCCGCCTGCCCCGGTAGCCCTACCTCCACCCCCGCACCCCTCTTCGCGCGCACTCCCGAGTCCAGCCCGGCCCCCACCCTCTCCGGGGGGCGGCCCCGGTGCCAGTCTATCGCTTCTGACCTGCGGAGGAAGGGGGGCTGGTGCGCGGTGGACAAGTGCGGGGGTTGTGGATAACTCGGTCCGCAGGTCGGCGGCGTGGGGTGGGGGAAGTTCAGCCGGTTGGGGGACTAGGGCGACCAGTTCGACTGCGGGGGTGCCGTCTCGGGCGTAGGGGGTGGGGGAGCGGGAATGCCAAACGGCCCCGGGGCGGGTGCGCCGGGGCCGTTTGGGGGGGATGTTCTAGCGGGTCGCGACCGCCTGCTCGGCGGCGGCGAGCCACTCGCGCCACTGGGCGGCCTGGGCCTCGGCCTGCTCGGCGCGGCGCTTGTCGCCCGCGGCGCGGGCCTTGGCGGCCTGGGTCTCGAACTGCTGGACCCGCTCGCGGAACTGCGCAGCCCGTGCCTCGGCTTCGGGGTCGGTCCGGCGCCACTGGGCGTCGGCCGCGGTGCGGACCTTCTCCTCGACCGTGCGGAGCCTGCCCTCGAGCTCGCGGATGCGCTCGCGCGGCACCTTGCCGATCGCCTCCCAGCGCTCCTGCACCTTGTGCAGCGCGGCGCGGGCGGCGTCGAGGTCGGTGATGGTGATCTTCTCCGCCTCGGCGAGCAGCTCCTCCTTGAGCCGCGCGTTCTCGGCGAACTCGGCGTCGCGCTCGTCGAAGACCGCGGAGCGGTGGGCGAAGAACGCGTCCTGCGCCGCCCGGAACCGCTGCCAGAGCGTGTCGTCGGCGTCCTTGGGCGCGCGTCCGGCCGCCTTCCACTCCAGCATCAGTTCCTTGTAGCGACCGGCCGTGGTGCCCCAGTCGTCGGACTGCGACAGGCGCTCGGCCTCCTCGACCAGCTCCTGCTTGCGGGACTTGGCGGTGGCCCGCTGGCGGTCCAGGTCGGCGAAGTGCGAGCCGCGCCTGCGGTTGAACGTGTCGCGGGCCTTGGAGAAGCGCCGCCACAGCTGCTCGTCGGTCTTGCGGTCGACGCCCTTGATCGTCTTCCACTCGTCGAGGATGGTGCGCAGCCGGTCGCCCGCCACCTTCCACTGGGTGGACTCCTCGGCGAGCTTCTCCGCCTCCTCCACCAGTTCCTGCTTGCGCGCGACCGAGCCCGCCCTGGCCTCTTCGCGGGCGTGCTTGGCCGCCTCCACCGCGACGGAGGCGTTGGCCAGCACGTAGTCGATCCGGGCGGCCAGCCCGACGAGGTCGCCGACGACGTGCGCCTCGGCCAGGCCGTCCTGGATGTGCTTGGCGTTGGTCGCCGCCTGCTTGGGGTCCCCGGAGCCCGATGCCAGCCGCGAGGCCAGCAGTTCGACCTCGGTCCGGATGTCGTCGAAGCGGCGGGCGAAGTGCGCGAGACCCTCCTCGGGCTCACCCGCCTGCCAGGACCCGACCGCCCGCTCACCGTCGGCGGTCCGCACGTACACGGTGCCCTCGGCGTCCACCCGGCCCCACTTGCCCGGGTCGTTGGACGCGACGGACACCTGCGGACCGCTGTCGGTCACCGGGGCGCTCGCCGCGGGGGCGCGGGTCGCCACGACCTGGCTGGGCGGCGGCACGTCGGCGGGCGTGGCGTCCACGAGCACCGGCGCCTGCTCGGCCGCGGGCGGCTCCTCGGCGGGTGCCTGCTCGGTCGCCGCCTCGTCTCCAGCCGTTGACGACTCGTCCGACGGCTCGTCGGCCGCCTGCTCCTGGCCGGGTGCGGACTGCGCGGGCTCCTGCTCCCCGGTGGGGCCGGACTCGGTGGGTGACGGTGCCTCGGGCTGCTCGGCCTGGACCGGCGCGGCCACCGCGGCCTGGTCCGGCTCGCCGCCGCTGTCGTGCTCCGCCACTGCCCCGACGCTGTGGTCCCTGTCCGTCATGGCCGACTCCTCCTGCCTGCGTGCCCGCGTCCACGCGCGGACGCCCCGCTCACGCGGGGCCCAGCACTGTGCGAACGGCCCCTCGGGCCGTGCGGCTTGCTCCTACCCGGGCGCATTCAAACAGGTCAAGAGGCGCCTGGGTACTCCGGAGGGCCGCAATGGTCATCATGGTGCCGCAAAAGGTGCGGTCCGTGGGCCGTCGGCGCCAACTTTGTTCGACGGACAGTAATCTCGGGCCCGTGATCCGCCGAGTCGCCGTGCTACCCCACCCGCCCCTGATCGTGCCGGAACTAACCGGCGGTGGCGACCGGGACGCCGACGCCGTGCGCGCCGAATGCCTCGCCGTCCTCGCGCCGTTCGCCGCCGCTGTGCCCAGGTGGGTGGCCGTCGGCGCTGGTGAACGCCCAGGTCGGTACGGCCCTGAGGTGGCAGGCACGTTCCGCGGGTTCGGCGTGGACGTCCGGGTCGGCCTCGGCGCCCAAGCCGACCTGGCCTTCGCTGACCCGCTGCTCCCGCTGCCCGCCCTGATCGCGGCCTGGCTGCGCGGCGCGGTCGGCACACCGGAGATCACCGTCCACGTCGTGCCCGCCGACCTCCCCCCGGCCGAGTGTGCGGCGGCCGGGACCCGCATCGCCGAGGAGCTCGCCGGAGCGGACCCGGTCGGCCTGCTCGTCCTGGGCGACGGCGCCCACCGCCACGGCGAACGCTCCGTGGGCAGGCCGGACGACCGCTGCGCCGACTTCGACGCCGCCATCGCCTCCGCCATGGCCACCGCCGACCTGGACGCCCTCGACCGCCTCGACCCGACCCTGGCCGCGGAACTGGGCGCGGTCGGCCGGGCACCCTGGCAGGTCCTCGCAGGCGCCCTGCGCGCCGACGGCCACCCCTGGCGCGCCGTCGAGTCCCACCTGAGCATCCCCCTCGGCGTCGCCTACCACTTCGCCACCTGGGAACCCGCGTGACGCGTGCCGTCGCCGTCGTCGGCCCCACCGCGACCGGCAAGTCCGACCTCGGCGTCGACCTCGCCGAACACCTCGGCGGCGAGGTCGTCAACGCCGACGCCCTGCAGCTGTACCGGGGCATGGACATCGGCACCGCCAAGATCACCACCGCCGAGCGCCGCGGCGTCGCCCACCACCAGCTCGACGTGCTCGAGGTGACCCAGCCCGCCTCCGTCGCCGCCTACCAACGCCACGCCAGGGCGGCGATCGACGACATCCTCGCCCGCGGCCGGGTCCCGATCCTGGTCGGCGGCTCCGGCCTCTACGTCCAAGCCGTCCTCGACGACCTGGAGTTCCCCGGCACCGACCCGACCATCCGAGCCCGCCTGGAAGCCGAACTGACCGCCGTCGGCCCCGCCGACCTGCACGCCAGGCTCGCGGCCCTGGACCCGACAGCCGCCGAGGCGGTCCTGCCCACCAACGGCCGCCGCATCGTGCGCGCCCTGGAGGTCATCGAGCTCACCGGCCGCCCCTTCTCGGCCACCATGCCCCGCCCCGGCCCCGCCCGCTACGGCGCGGTCATGATCGGCCTGGACCGCGACCCCGCGGCCCTCGACGCCCGCGTCGACCTCCGGGTCGACCGCATGTTCGCCAACGGCCTGGTCGACGAGGTCCGCGCCCTCGAGGCCGAGGGCTTGCGCGAAGGCAGGACCGCCGCCCGAGCCTTGGGCTACCAGCAGGTCCTCACCGCCTTCGACACCACCGGCGACCTCACCGAAGCCGCCACCGAGACCGCCCGAGCGACCCGCAGGTTCATCCGCCGCCAACGCTCCTGGTTCCGCCGCGACTCCCGCATCACCTGGCTCGACGCGGCCCGCCCAGACCTCCTGGAAGCCGCACTGACCCTCGTCGGGCCCAGCACCGCTGACGGCTCAACCCACACCGCCTGAGCAGGGCTGCTAACGCTAGAGACCGTCCTCATGGCACCGGATGTCCTGGCGCTGATGTCACGACACCGAGCCACAACACCGAGCCATGGCGCCGCTGTCACCGCACCGCCGTCACCGCCGTCACCGCACCGAGCCGTGGCCACCAGTCCTGCCGCTCGGCCGTGGTGCCGGTCAGGCTCGGGCACCAGCGCGCCCGGGCCGCACGGCGCTGCACATCAACAGCCGCATACCGCTTCGGTCGCGGTGTCACAGGTTTCCCTAGACCGGCGATCGCGGTGGGGCGATTCGGTCACGAACCCGAGATTCCCCTGTGGACAACGTCAACCGAAGTGATCGCGTGGACGGTGATTGATCAGATTCCGCCCCGGCAGCAGATGACCCACGGCGCTGCGGTCGCAGGCTTACTCGCTATTCGGTTGTGGTGGTTCGTCCTTGGCATACCCCCGTTTCGTCGTGGCGTTCCGTGGTTGGCCTGGGTCATGACGCCCAGGGAGCCGGATGGTCGTAGCCTGGTGTGGTGGCGATCCCGTTCCTCAAGGGGCACGGCACGGAGAACGACTTCGTGCTGCTGCCCGACCCCGATGGTGACCTCGACCTGACCGCGTCGCGGGTCCAGGCGTTGTGCGACCGGCAGCGAGGGCTCGGGGCGGACGGTGTGCTGCGGGTCGTCCGGACCAAGGCGCTGCCCGACGCCCCGGCGGGCAGCGACGGGGACGTCTGGTTCATGGACTACCGCAACGCCGACGGGTCCGTGGCGGAGATGTGCGGCAACGGCGTACGGGTGTTCGCCCGCTACCTCAGCGACGCGGGACTGGTCGACGGCCCCGAGTTCCCCGTGGGATCCCGGGCCGGGGTCCGACCGACCACGGTCCACCCCGATGGCACGGTCACCGTCGGCATGGGCCGGGTCCGGCTGCTCGGGAACTCGACCACCACGGTCACCGGCACCACCCACACCGGTCTCGGCGTCGACGTCGGCAACCCCCACCTGGTGAGCGTGGTCGATTCGGTGGCCGAGCTGGACCTGACCGCGCAGCCCGGGTTCGACCGGGAGTTCTTCCCGCACGGGGTGAACCTCGAGTTCATCGAGACCATCGGCCCCGCCGAGATCCGGATGCGGGTCCACGAACGCGGTGTAGGAGAGACCCGGTCCTGCGGCACCGGGACCGTCGCCGCGGCCGCCGCCGCGCTCGCGGCCCAGGGCCGGACAACCGGCGCCGTCACCGTGCACATCCCCGGTGGCACGGTCCACGTCACCATCGACGAGGACACCAGTACCCTCACCGGTCCGGCCTCGTTCGTGGCCGAAGGGACCCTCACCGACTCCTGGTGGAACTCCTACGCCTGAACCATCTCACCCCCTCCTCTTCCGATGTCGCGCTCCTTGCGCAGTGGTGAGAACACCATCCACAGGCAGGACAACATCCACCCCGCCGCGACAACCCACAACGTCTCGCGGATCCCGATCACGCCGCCCAGCACCCCACCGGCGAGAGCGCCCAATGGCAAGGTGCCCCAGACCAGGAACCGGATGCTGGCGTTCATCCGGCCCAACAGGTGGTCCGGGCAGATCGACTGCCGGTAGCTGACCTGGGCGACGTTGTAGACCACCGCCGAGAAGGTGACGGCGATGTTGCCGACCACCAGCAGCCCCACGCGCCAGTCCGCGTGCGACAACGGGATCAGTGGTCCGAACAGTGAGCCGATCAGCGGCACCAGCCAGATCGCCCTGGTCTGGCCCAGTAGTCGGACGATCCGCGCCGACAGCACCGCGGCGACGATCCCGCCGACGCCCGCCAGTCCCAGCAGGACGCCGATGACCGCCTCGCCGAGACCGAGCACCCGCGCCAGGAACAGCACCCGCACCGCGCCCTCCACGCCGAAGAACAGGTTCCACGACGCCGTGCAGCCCGCGATCGCGCGCAGTCGCCGGTCGGTCAGCACGAACCGCAGACCCTCGGCTATCTCCGCGCGCAGACTCCGGTTCGGTAATCGCTCGGGCAGTGGTTCCGAGGTGGTTATCCGCGACAGGCACAGCGCCGACGCCAGGTAGCCGAGTCCGGTCGTGGCCAGCGTGGTCGCCGCCCCGATCAGGCTGGTGAGCCCGCCGCCGATCGCGGGCCCGCTGAAGATCGCCACCGATTGGCTCGCCTGGAGCTTCGCGTTTCCCTCCATCAGGTGATCTCGCCCCACCAAAGCGGGCAAGTACGACTGGTAGGCGACGTCGAAGAACACCGTGCACGCGCCCGCCAGCAGTGCCACCACGACGAGGTGCGGAAAGGTCAGCACGTCGAACCAGGCCGCCACCGGGATGGTCAGCAGCAGCACCGCCCGCACCAGGTCCATCCGGATCATCAGCGGCCTGCGCCGCATCCGGTCCACCCAGGCGCCCGCGGGCAGGCCGATCAGCAGGAAGGCGACGGTTTCCGCCGCGGTGAGCACCCCCATCTGACCCGGCGTGGCCTGCAGCACGCCGACCGCCAGCAGCGGCAGCACGACGTGGCCGACCGCGGTGCCGAACTGGGCCACCGTGTCGCCCGCCCACAGCAGCCGGAAACCGGTGTGGGAGCGCAGGGTCGAGGTCATGCGACCAGGATGCCGGGAGTGATTGGAAACTGTCAATCACTCGGTCCGGTGCCGTTACGCTCTGCCGGTGAGCGACGACCCACGACCACCGCGCCGCACCGCGACCCCCGTCGAGCTGGAGGCGCTCGGCTCGGCGGTCCGGCTGCGGATCATCCGGCTGACCCACCAGCGCCCGCTGACCAACAAGGAGATTGCCGAGCGGCTGGACAAGGACCCGGCGACCACCTTGCACCACGTCCGCAAGCTGGTCACAGCGGGTTTCCTGGAGCCGCAACCGGCCCGCCGCGGCAACCGGGGCGCCAAGGAGATCCCCTACCTGTCCACCGGGCTGTCCTGGCGCCTGCGCTACCAGAACGAGGAGCGCGTCGACCTCGTCGAGGCCATGCTGCAGGCCTACCTGGCCGAGGTGGCGGGCACCAACCTGGGTGAACTCAACCAGGCCAGGCTGGTCGTGCAGGTGGACGCGGCCGGGCGGACCGAGTTCGTGGAACGCCTGGGTGCGCTGCTCGACGAGTTCGGCGACCGGCCGCTGGAACCGGGGGCCGAGCGCACCGCCATCTACGTCGCGTGGTATCCGGGGGAATAAGTGGGTCGAATCCGTCGCCGCACCGTGAGACGATGGGGACATCACGACGCCGAAGGGGTGCCGTATTTCGCCACTAAACGAAGGATGGGTTCACCAGGTGACAGAGGAAAGCACTCAGCACGGATTTGACGGCGCGTTGTCCGACCCGGCTGACCTCTCCCTGGGCGAACTCGAACTCGAGGAGCGGTCTTCGCTGCGACGGGTCGCGGGCCTGTCGACCGAGCTGCAGGACATCACCGAGGTCGAATACCGGCGGCTGCGCCTCGAGCGCGTGGTGCTGGTGGGGGTCTGGACCGAGGGCACGGCGCTGGAGTCGGAGGCCTCACTGGCCGAGCTGGCCCGGTTGGCCGAGACGGCGGGCTCGGAGGTCCTGGAGGGCCTCGTGCAGCGCCGCGACCGCCCGGATCCGGCCACCTACGTCGGCTCGGGCAAGGTCCAAGAGCTCGCCGAGGTCGTTCGCGCCACCGGCGCGGACACCGTCATCTGCGACGGTGAGCTCTCGCCGTCGCAGTTGCAGCAGCTTGAGGCCCGGCTCAAGGTCAAGGTCATCGACCGCACCGCGCTCATCCTGGACATCTTCGCCCAGCACGCCCGTTCGCGGGAGGGCAAGTCCCAGGTAGAGCTAGCGCAGCTGCAATACCTGCTGCCGCGACTGCGAGGCTGGGGTCAGACGCTGTCCAGGCAGGCCGGTGGTCGAGCCGGTGGCGCCAACGGTGGTGTGGGTCTGCGTGGTCCCGGTGAGACGAAGCTCGAAACGGACCGTAGGCGCATCCGGGCCAAGATCTCCAAGCTCCGCAAGGAGATCGTGGGGATGGCCACGGTCCGCGACACCAAGCGCGGCCAGCGCACCGCCAACGCCATCCCCAGCGTCGCCATCGCCGGGTACACGAACGCGGGCAAGTCCAGCTTGCTCAACGCTCTTACCGGTGCGGGGGTGTTGGTGGAGGACGCGTTGTTCGCGACCCTCGACGCGACCACCCGCCGCACGCAGACACCGGAAGGGCACACGTACACGCTGACCGACACGGTCGGTTTCGTCCGGCACCTGCCGCACCAGCTGGTGGAGGCGTTCCGGTCGACGCTGGACGAGGTGGCCGACGCCGACCTCGTGCTGCACGTCGTCGACGGTGCCGACCCGATGCCGGAGTGGCAGGTCAACGCGGTGCGCGAGGTGCTGCACGAGATCGGCGACCGGCGCGGTAGGCCGATGCCGCCGGAGCTGGTCGTGGTGAACAAGGTCGACGCGGCGACCGAGTTCGGCCTGGCGAGGTTGCGCCACCTGCTCCCGGGCGCGGTGTTCGTCTCCGCGCACGCGGGTACCGGCATCGACGCGCTGCGCGAGCGGATCGCCGAGCTGCTGCCCAGGCCGGAGCAGGAGATCGACGTGCTCGTGCCGTACTCGCGCGGGGAACTCGTGGCGCGGGTGCACCGCGAGGGCGAGATCCTGTCCGAGGAGCACACCGCTGCGGGGACGCAGCTGCACGCCAAGGTCAAGCCGGACCTGGCGGGCGTGCTGGAGGCGTACGCGCGCACCACGGTCTGATACACGCGGTTCAGGGCCCCCGGGGAGATGGTCGTCTCACCGGGGGCCCTTCGTGTGAACGTTGTCCCTCCCACGTGCGTCTGCGCCTCTATAACCACGACGCCGCTACGGTGGATGGGGAACAGGGGAGGTGGCTGGGTGCGGGCATTGGCGACCGTTGCACTGGTCGTGTGGTTGTGCGT
Source organism: Actinokineospora diospyrosa (assembly GCF_024171925.1). Classification (GTDB taxonomy): domain Bacteria; phylum Actinomycetota; class Actinomycetes; order Mycobacteriales; family Pseudonocardiaceae; genus Actinokineospora; species Actinokineospora diospyrosa. The sequence continues at coordinate 65,646 of NZ_JAMTCO010000001.1, forward strand.
GACAGGGGCATCGGCTGCGCTAGCGCAACCGCCCGCTCCCACGGATGCCTGCGTGCAGTCGGACAAGAGACTCGGCGAGCTGTCGGGGTTGGCCACCGACGGTGAACGTTGGTACGCGATCAACGACGGTGGCACTAAGTCGACCGTCTACGTGCTCGGCCACGATTGCAAGATCCAGAAAGTGATCAACGGTCCGACCGACCCGTTCGACGTTGAAGACCTAGCGCGCGACGCCAAAGGCAACTTCTGGTTGGCGGACACAGGTGACAACGACAAGAAGCGTGAAACCGTCGCGCTGATTGAGCTAACGCCTGCCGGTAAGACCACCTTGCACCGTCTGACCTATCCAGACGGTCCACATGACACAGAGGCGCTTCTGCTCGACAAGAACGGAACGCCCCATCTAGTGACTAAGAGCCCGTTCGGGGTGTCGGAGGTGTACCGGCCGAAGGGGCCGTTGGCCGCGCCCGGACCGACAGCGCTTGAGAAGGTCGGCGATGTGCAGATCAGCAGCACGGACACCAAGGGCGGACCGGTCAACCCTGCGATCGGCTCTATGGTCGTGACCGGTGGGTCTGTCAGCCTCGATGGCACCATCGTCGTACTTCGCACTTATACCGACGCATACCTCTACCCGGCCCCGGATGGCGATGTCGTCGCCGCGCTTAAGCGCACCCCTGCCCGGGTACCGCTACCTGATGAAAAGCAGGGCGAGGCCATCGCCATCGAACCGGACGGCACGCTGGTGTCCGGTTCCGAAGGCGTGGGAACACCCATCCGCGTGGTGAAGGGCGCCTCCGGGCTGCTCGCCACCACGACTCCGGCTCCGGGTACCTCAACCGGTGCGCCTACCACCGGGACCGGCGGGTCTACCGAGGCGTCCGATGGGATGTCGACCGTACCCGCGCTCGGTATCGCCGCCGTCGCCATCGGCGGTGCGCTGTTCTTCATGCACCGCCGAGCCGCTAAGCGGGGCTAGCGCCTAGAGCCTGCGCAGTACCGCCACCACCTTGCCCAGGATGGTCGCGTCGTCACCCGGGATGGGCTCGTAGGCGTCGTTGTGCGGCATCAGCCACACGTGGTCATCTCGGCGCTTGAACGTCTTCACCGTGGCCTCGCCATCGATCATGGCCGCCACGATGTCGCCGTTGTCCGCGGTCGGCTGCTGGCGAACCACGACCCAGTCGTCGTCGGCGATCGCGGCGTTGATCATCGAGTCGCCCGCGACCTTCAGCATGAACAGCGCACCCTCGCCGACCAGTTCCTTCGGCAGCGGGAACACGTCCTCCACGGCCTGCTCGGCCAGGATCGGTCCACCGGCGGCGATACGACCCACCACCGGTACGTAGGTCGGCGTCGGGCCCGCTTCGGACTGCTCGATGAGGACCGGGCTGATCTGCTCGCCACGCAGTTGCGCCGACGAGGCGTCCGCGGGCAACACGCCGATCGCGCGTGGACGGTTCGGGTCCCGTCGCAAGTAGCCCTTCTCCTCCAGCGCGCGCAGCTGGTAGGCCACCGACGAGGTCGAGGTGAGGCCAACGGCCTCGCCGATCTCGCGCACGCTGGGTGGGTACCCGTTGCGCTGGACCCAGGACCGGATCACCTCGAGCACTTGGCGCTGCCGCTGCGGCAGCTCCGCCGCGTCGACCTGCTCCGGGAAGCTGCGCACGTTGTCCCCCTGCCCGGGCTTCTTCTTCGGTGCCCCCGCGGGCTTGCGACCACTCGTGCCAGACACTGCGCTGCCTCCCTGCGGCTACCGCCGGTGGCACCGGCGCTACCCCTACTCGTCCTCGTCCTGACCACGTCCGACTCGCGTCGAGACGACGGATTTCACTTCGATCTTCTCCGGGATCGACGTTAGCCCGCCGACCTGCGCAGATCAAACACCTGTTCGAGCGACACGCCGGTCGGGTCTCGATTTTGTCGGTGCCAGGTGGTAGACACTCGCACGGGCGTTCGATCGAACGGCAGTTCGAACGCGGTTCGCGGGAGGTAGCGATGGCGGCACTGGCGACATCGGCGGCGGAGGCTTCGGAAACCGGCGTTCGGCCTGGTGGCAGGCCCGGACTCGCCGTGGTGCACGGCACGCCGGTTCGGGTGCCCGCGCCGGGCAGGACCGGTCGGTCGGCGGGTCAGGGCAGGCTTCGACCACCGACCCGGCGGCGGGCGGTCGGCGCGCCGCGCGTGGTCGCTGAACCGGGTTGCGGTCCCCGCCGCGCGCCGATGTCCCTGCTCGTCGTGCTCGGCCTCGCCGCGGTGGTCGCCGCCGTGGTGTACGGGGTCGGCGCGCTCGCGAACTCGGTCGCGGGCGAGCCCGAGGTGCCTTCGACGACCACTGTCGTGCGCGTCGCCGCCGGTGAGTCGCTCTCCGACGTGGCCGCTCGGACGGCGCCCGACAGCGACACCTCCGCCGTCGTCGAGCGGATCCTCGAGCTGAACGGCCTGACCGACGTGACCGTCCGACCGGGACAGCCGCTCACCGTCCCCGTCTCGCGCTGACCCCCTCCGCCGCGGCCCGCGTCCCCCGTGGACAGCGGGCCGGCCGTGTTCATGATCACTCGGGCGGGTGAGATCCGACCGGGGAGCGCGCGGGTGGGTTTGCCGGACCGCGCCCGCGGGGACGACGGGGATGTGCTGACCACGCCGACTGGTTCCTCCGGACGGGTGACCTCCGTCGTTCACCTGGTCGACGCAATCGCTGGGTGCGGCGGTGACCGCGCAGCGTGGTCGTCAAGTGGTTGTCGAACCGCCTCGGCGTGTCTGAGTTGCACCCATGTAGGGTCTCGGCATACGGTCGACCCCAACATCTAGTGGTTACATCGGTGTAGTTAATCCACAGGTCGGGGTGGGTTGTCCACCGTCCATCCACGCGTTATCCACAGTTTGATCACCAAGCGTGTCCGGCCGCGTTCCGCCGGAGGGTGGACACGCGCGGCGTTGCGGGGGAGAGGTCATGCGCTGTCCGTTTTGTCGGAACTCCGACTCGCGGGTCGTGGACTCGCGGGAGGTCGACGACGGACAGGTGATCCGCCGCAGGCGCTCGTGCGCGCAGTGCAGCCGCCGGTTCACCACGGTCGAGGAGGCCGTCCTCGCGGTGGTGAAGCGCTCCGGGGTCACCGAGCCGTTCAGCCGCGACAAGGTCGTGCGCGGCGTGCGGCGCGCGTGCCAGGGCAGGCCGGTCGCCGAGGACCAGCTGCAGCAGTTGGCGCAGAAGGTGGAGGAGGCGATCCGGGCCACCGGCAGCGCCGAGGTGCCCAGCCACGAGGTGGGCCTGGCCATCCTCGGCCCGCTCCGCGAGCTCGACGGGGTCGCCTACCTGCGGTTCGCCAGCGTCTACCGGTCGTTCTCCTCGGTCGAGGACTTCGAGAAGGAGATAGCCGATCTCCGGGCGGCCATCGCCAAGGAGGCGGCGACAGAGGATGAGCAGTAGGCGTCAGAAGAGCAGACGCCCCCGGGGTGGGGAGCGTCGAGGACGACTTCGGCCGCATCGGACGGGGAGCCCGGACGTGGCCAGACCAGCACACGGCGTTAGTGACGAGGGAGAGGGACCGGGCATGACCGAGACCGTCGAGACCGCGGTTGACCAGGTCGCGGGCACACCGCGGCGGGGACTGCGGGTGGAGCGCGTCTACACCACCGAGGGGGTGCACCCCTACGACGAGGTCACCTGGGAGCACCGCGACGTGGTGATGACCAACTGGCGCGACGGCACGGTGAACTTCGAGCAGCGCGGTGTCGAGTTCCCCGACTCCTGGTCGGTCAACGCCACCAACATCGTCACCAGCAAGTACTTCCGCGGCGCTGTGGGCACCGCGGTACGGGAGAGCTCGCTGCGCCAGCTCATCGACCGCGTGGTGCGCTCTTACGTCACCGGCGGCATCGAGCACGGCTACTTCGCGACCGACGCCGACGCGATCGTCTTCGAGCACGAGCTCACCTGGATGCTCTTGCACCAAGTGTTCAGCTTCAACTCCCCGGTGTGGTTCAACGTTGGCACCACCTCCCCGCAGCAAGTCAGTGCCTGCTTCATCCTCGCCGTCGACGACACGATGGACTCGATCCTCAACTGGTACAAGGAAGAGGGTCTGATCTTCAAGGGCGGCTCCGGGGCGGGTCTTAACCTGTCCCGCATCCGGTCCTCAAAGGAGCTGCTGTCCTCCGGCGGCACTGCCTCCGGTCCGGTGTCGTTCATGCGTGGTGCCGACGCCTCCGCGGGCACCATCAAGTCCGGTGGCGCTACCCGACGCGCGGCGAAGATGGTCGTTCTTGACGTAGACCACCCGGACGTCGAGGAGTTCATCGAGACCAAGGCACGCGAAGAGGAGAAGATCCGCGTCCTCCGCGACGGCGGCTTCGACATGGACCTCGGCGGGTCCGACATCACCTCGGTGCAGTACCAGAACGCCAACAACTCGGTGCGCGTCTCCGACGAGTTCATGCACGCGGTCGAGTCCGGCGGCCAGTTCGGCCTGCGCTCGCGGACCACCGGTGAGGTCATCGAGCGGGTCGACGCCAAGTCGCTGTTCGGCAAGCTCGCCAAGGCCGCCTGGGAGTGCGCGGACCCGGGCATCCAGTACGACGACACGATCAACGCCTGGCACACCTGCCCGGAGTCGGGCCGGATCACCGCGTCCAACCCGTGCAGCGAGTACATGCACCTGGACAACTCCAGCTGCAACCTGGCGTCGCTGAACCTGATGAAGTTCCTCGCCGCGGACGGCACCTTCAACGCCGAGACCTTCGTCAAGGCCGTCGAGCTGGTCATCACCGCGATGGACATCTCCATCTGCTTCGCCGACTTCCCGACCGAGCCGATCGCCGACACCACCCGCAAGTTCCGCCAGCTGGGCATCGGTTACGCCAACATCGGCGCGCTGCTGATGGCCACCGGCCACGCCTACGACTCCGAGGGCGGCCGGGCGCTCGCCGCGGCCATCACCTCGCTGATGACCGGCACCGCCTACCGCCGCTCCGCCGAGCTGGCGGGCATCGTCGGCGCCTTCGACGGTTACGCGCGCAACGCCGAGTCGCACCAGCGGGTCATGCGCAAGCACGCCGCCGCCAACGACCTGGTCCGCACCTACCACCCCAACGACGCCGCGGTGCAGCGCGTCGCGACCCGCGAGTGGCAGGCCGCGCTGGAGATCGGCGGCCGCAACGGCTGGCGCAACGCCCAGGCCAGCGTGCTCGCCCCGACCGGCACCATCGGCCTGATGATGGACTGCGACACCACCGGGATCGAGCCGGACCTGGCGCTGGTCAAGTTCAAGAAGCTCGTCGGCGGCGGCTCCATGCAGATCGTCAACCAGACCGTGCCGCGCGCGCTGTCCTCGCTCGGCTACCAGGACGAGCAGGTCGAGGCGATCGTCGAGTACATCGCCGAGCACGGCCACGTCGTGGACGCCCCGGGTCTGCGCATCGAGCACTACGAGGTGTTCGACTGCGCGATGGGCGAGCGGTCGATCGCGCCGATGGGCCACGTGCGGATGATGGCCGCGGTGCAGCCGTTCATCTCCGGCGCGATCTCCAAGACGGTGAACATGCCGGAGGCGGCGACCGTCGACGAGGTGCAGGAGATCTACTTCCAGGGCTGGAAGCTGGGCCTCAAGGCGCTGGCGATCTACCGCGACAACTGCAAGGTGGGCCAGCCGCTGTCGGCGGGCAAGGGCGCCAAGGCCGACGCGAAGGTCGAGCCGGAGAAGGTCGTCGAGTACCGCCCGGTGCGCAAGCGCCTGCCCAAGAAGCGCCCCTCGCAGACCGTTTCGTTCACCGTCGGTGGCGCGGAGGGGTACCTGCACGCGGGCTCTTACCCTGACGACGGTCTCGGCGAGATCTTCGTCAAGCTGGGCAAGCAGGGCTCGACCCTGGCAGGCGTGATGGACGCGTTCTCCATGTCCATCTCGGTCGGCCTGCAGTACGGCATCCCGCTGGAGTTCTACGTCTCCAAGTTCCAGAACCTGCGCTTCGAGCCCGCTGGCATGACCGACGACCCGGACGTGCGGATCGCCACCAGCGTCTTGGACTACCTGTTCCGCAGGCTCGCCTTGGACTACCTGCCCTACGACAAGCGTGCCCAGCTCGGCATCTTCACCGCCGACGAGCGCACCGCCCAGGTAGCCGCCGACTACAACGGACCGTCGGATGTGGACCTAGAGGGCATGCGCTCCTCTGTTGAGGCTACCCCGCGCCCGGCAGTGGAGGCCGCAGCTCCGGTCGAGGCGCACAGCTCGACCGAACTGCTCGAACTGCACCTTGGTAAGGCCGCCGACGCCCCGCTCTGCATGACCTGCGGCACGAAGATGCGTCCCGCTGGCTCTTGCTACGTCTGCGAGGGCTGCGGCTCCACTTCTGGCTGCAGCTAGTACTCAGGACCCTGACGGGGTGCCAGCCGACATGGCAGGCACCCCGTCAGGCTTTCCCAGCAGGTCGAGCACCCGTTCCGCGCGGTCGAGCAACTGCCCGTAGGTGATGACCTCGACCCGGCTGAGATGGCTGTTGAAGATCCGCATGGTCTGGTGGATCTCCGCGGCGGTGAAGTCAGCCTGGAAGTCGGGGTGACCGACAACGACGCTCGCGCCTGCCCGGCGGGTGTCGATACCGAACTCCTCCAGCACCGCGGCGCGCTGCTCGTCCAGCAAGGTCAGGTAGGTCATCGCCTGGCCGACCGCCTCGTTCACCGCGGTCGTGACGATGGTTCCGTTGCGATGCCGTCGCACGACCGGCACGTCGGCCCGCTTCAGTTCTACGACGTGGAGCACGCCATCCGGCCGCAACCAGGGGATGTCGACCTCGATCGTGTCCACCAAGCGGCGGCGCACCGCTTCGCCCGCGAACTCCCCGCCGAACATCCACCACGCGTTGATGAGTCCGTCCCTCTCAATGCTCCCGGGTTCCGCACTGTCTCACGCACGGTGGCCAGTTGGTCGCGGCGAACGCGCAACTGGACCGCGGACAGCGGTTCAGCAGTGTTCCCGCGCTCCAGGAGTCGTAGGACCTCGTCAGGGGTATCCCGGACGGCAATGGTGGGCTCAATGGTGACCTGGCCCCGGCACTGTCGCCAATTGGCCGGATTTGGTGCACCACAGGGTCAGTTCGGTCCCGGCTAGTGGGCCCAGGGGGATGCTCGCGCTCGTCAACGTCACTGTCGCCTCGCAATCAAGTGGCCTGCATCGTTCTACACGGCTCGGCCTGTCTCCCCGTGAGCCTGTGCGAACGGTGGCTGTTTGGGGGTGGGGGTGGAGGCGCGGGCCGGAGTTGGTGAGGGACCGGTGAAGATCGCACGGTCTCCTTGTCCGCCAAGGCATTGTCGTGGGCATGAACGACGTTGACTGGTTGGAAGAGTTCACCGAAGAGGCTGCGCGGCGGATGCTCAGGCAGGAGCCTGACTGGGACGAGGGTGTCGAGATGCATCCTGTCGTCGTCAAGAGTGTGCAGCGGTTCCAGGTAGGCGAAGACGGTGATGGGGCGAATCTGATTGAGAAGGCTGGTGGCGGTGCCTACGGCGCTGCGGTGAAGTTGTTCATCGCGGAGGAGCAGAACCACGCGCGGATGTTGGCGCGGTTACTAGAGGCCGCGGGAGCCGAGACCATTAAGTCCCACTGGAGTGACTCCGTGTTCGCCTGGCTGCGCAGAGCACTCGGACTCAAGCTGGAACTGTTGGTCCTGATGGTCGCCGAGGTTGTCGCGCTCGCCTATTACCGGATCCTGCGTGATGGGTCGGCTGATCGGATCACCACTGAGGTCGCCGCGCGGCTCTTGGCGGATGAGCGCAGGCACGTGCCGTTCCACATGTCCCGGTTGGGTGATCTTTCGCCGTTCACCAGGGCCGCGTGGCAGGTGCTGTTCCTCGGTGCTGTACTCGTCGTGGCGGTCGACCACGGGTCGGCGCTGCGTGTGTTGGGGGTTTCCCGGCGGGGGTTCGTGCGGGAGGCCATGACCGAGTTCACAGCGGCCACGACGCTGCCGGCTGTCACGAACCGGGTGGCCGCGGGGTCTACCACGTGACGTGATCGACGACCCGGGAGGTTTCCATGTCCATCCTCGTCACCGGCGGCACTGGCGTGTTGGGGCGGCATGTCGTGCGTGCCCTGCCTGATGCCCGGGTGCTGACCCGCACCGGCGACGGCTACCGCGGCGACCTGCTCACGGGGGAGGGCCTCGCGGAAGCTCTTACCGGGGTGACCGCCGTAGTGCATTGCGCGACGACACTCGGGCGTAAGGACGTGGACATCACGGCCAACCTCATCGCGGCGGCGAAGCAGGCCGGTAGCCCGCACCTCGTCTACATCTCCATCGTCGGCGTGGATCGGGTTCCGCTGTCCTACTACCGGACCAAGCTTGCTGCCGAGCGGTTGATCGAGGAGTCGGGCCTGCCGTACTCGATCCTGCGTGCCACCCAGTTCCACGAGTTGATCGCTAAGCTGTTCGCCCCTCAGCGCCTCCTCTTGCTCTACCCGGCGTTGTCGTTTCAGCCGGTCGACACGGGCACGGTGGCTGCCCGGTTGGCCGAGTTGGCGAGCGGCCCGGCTCGCGGTCGCACCACCGACCTCGGCGGACCTACCGTGTGGACTGCCCGCGATCTCGCCGGGCAGTACCTGGCCGCTGCTGGGCGTAAGGCGGCCCGGGTGCCGGTATGGCTACCGGGTCGAACCTTCGCCGCTTACCGTGCGGGGCACCACCTGACCCCTGCGCATGCCGAGGGCACAGTCGAGTTCGCGGACTTCCTCGCCGGTGATCTCCGCCACCCTTGACCTCGACTTTGGTGGAGGTCCGAAGCTGGTGTCATGAGCGAGACGATGACCGCGGTCGCGGTCACCCAGTTCGGTGCGGCGGATGTGCTGCGCCCGATCACCCTGCCGCTGCCCGAGCCGGGCCCGGGTGAGGTCCGGCTGCGGGTGCGCGCGGCCGGGGTGCAGCCGTTCGACATCGCCGTGCGCCAGGGGACAGGGCCACCGGCCCAGGCCGCGGTGCTGCCCCAGGTGATCGGCAACGAGTACGCCGGGGTGGTGGACGCGGTCGGCGATGGTGTCGACTCGGTCGCGGTCGGTGACGACGTGCTCGGGTTTGCCGTGTTCGGCAGTTACGCGGAGTACCGGATCGCCCCCGCTGAGAACGTCGTGCGCAAGCCCGCGAGCATGCCGTGGGAGGTTGCGGGCTCGTTCACCGCTGGGGCGCAGACCGCGGCGATGGCGGTCGAGGACTTGGGGGTCCGCGCGGGGGAGACGCTGCTGGTGCATGCCGGGGCGGGCGCGGTCGGCACGATGGCGATCCAGTTGGCTCGATTGCGCGGGGCCACTGTCATCGCGACGGCCAGGCAGGCCAACCACGACTACCTGCGTGACCTGGGCGCTATCCCGGTCGAGTACGGCGACGGCCTGGTCGACCGGGTGCGTGCGGTAGCGCCGCGGGGGATGGATGCCGCGCTTGATGGAGCAGGGGTGGTGGCCCTCGAAGCCTCGATCGAGTTGGGGGTTGGTAGAGACCGCATCGTCACCCTTGTCGTGTGGGACCGGTTCGCCGAGTTCGGGGTACGAAGGGTGAGTGGAACTCGCTCGGCGACGCGGCTGGCCGCTTTGGTCGACCTCTATGACCGAGGGCTGCTGCGTGCCCACGTCCGGTCGCGCTACCCGCTCGCCAACGCCGCCGATGCGCACCGCGAGGTGGAGACTGGTCACGGTCGCGGAAGGGTGGTGCTGGTCATCCCTTAGCCGCTCTATGATGGCTACACGCGCGGGCTCGGGGGAGTCGTTCGCCCTGCTGCGGCCATCGCGGGTATGGGGGAATGTGTGATCGGGCAAGAGCCGTACTTCGGGACCCCGGTGGGCAACACCGGGGTCCCTCCGCGCAACCGGCCGTTGGTGCTGTTCGGGGTGCTCGGTGGCGTTATCGTCGGTGTCCTGTGGATCGCCATCCTCGGGAAGGTGGCGTCAACGGGCTCGCGAGAGATCGCGGGCACCGCCTACGCGGTGGGGGAGCAGTCTGGGCTATCGGAGCCGGGCACCCCTGGCGCGATCTCGCAGAACTCCATGCTCACTCCGGGGCGTGAGCTTGCTGCTACCTCCTGTGCCCTCCCGGCTCTTGGTACCACTGCTGCTGAGCTGGAGTTGTTCTACAAGGAGGCCTTGGCCTGCCTTGATCGAGCATGGAAGCCAGCGCTAGACGCCGCGGGAAAGCCCGTTGTGACGGCGAAGCTATCCATCTCCGACAACCCCAAGCCCAAGTGCGGGTTCTCGCCTACGGCAGAAGAGGCGTTGGCCTTCTACTGCAACCGTGACCGGACCATCTACATGCCCCGGAAACGGTTGATGGACGCTGCTGGCGACTCCGCTCCCTTCCACCTCGCAGTGCTAGCGCACGAGTACGGCCACCACATGCAGGCGCTGGCAGGCATTCTCTCCGCGTCGGCTATGCAGGAGAACGCTGCTGAGGACGAGGAGGCTATGCGGATGTCGCGGCGGACGGAGTTGCAGGCCAACTGCTTCGGCGGCCTCTTCCTGGACGCCGCTGAACGTGGTGGCTCACTTAAAGCAGACTTCGTCGCTGAGGCTGTGGAGAGTTTCGGCAACACCCTGAGCTCCGACTCCCACGGGTCCCAGCGCAACCAGGCTGCTTGGGCTAAGCGTGGCAAGGACGGTGGCAAGACCTCGTCTTGCGATACCTGGTCAGCTACCGCTCTCGATGTCGAGTAGATCCGTTAACCCTGCCGCCACAGCCCCAGTACGCGATCTATGTCATCCCGGATGCGTTCCCGCGCGGTGGCTCTAGGAACTCCCGCCATGAGCATCGCGTCATAGTCGGTTTCCTCGTGCCGGATGGCGGCTACCACGGCAAGGGTCACGGCGTGTTCATCGAGCGCTTGGCCCGCCGCCGACCGGCCGACCCTCCCACTGCTGCGTGTACCGGCGTGCTCAGCGATGGCATGTGCGCGCTCAGACGCAAGACCAGGGAACAGCTCACCAATGCGTTCAGCGAAGGCAGCCTGGAACACCAGGTCTTGCGCGGCTCGACGGGAACGATCGCGAGCCTTACGCCGCTCGCGCAAGTCTTCGTCGGCCAGGCACTGTTCTTCAGCGCTGTCCAGTGCTGCCCGCTCGACCAGGATGCCCCGGCGATCAAAGCGCTTGCGCGACTTGCTCCACCGCACGACCACAGCGGCCAGTCCACTGGCCTTGCGGGCACGCCTGGTCAGCGCCGCGTCACCGGACGGCAGGAACACCAGGTGGTCCATGTCGGCGCAGTCGAGGCACAGCGGTTTCTCGTCCTCCAGGAAGTGGAATTCCCCTGTCTCGCCGCACTGCGCGCAGTGCCAGTGCTTGTCCGGGCTGATCACCACCAGGTCCGGCGCCTTCGCCTGCCGCTGCGCGACCTTCGCCAGGCGCGCCTCCGACAGCGTCGGGTCGGTCCACTGGATGCGGAACGCCTGCTCGACCTCGGCGTCGCCGGAGCGGCTGAACCGAAGGGATCGGCGATCCCTCGTCGCCGACACGTAGTCCACTTCGGACTTGCGTAGCCCCTTGTCCGCTGCCCACTGGTGGAGGTAGGTCACCGCTTCCACCAGGCGGTCAGGCCCTACCGAGGCGAGGCTGTCCAGGTGCGGTTCGCGACCCAGCTCCCACGACTGCACCGATCGGCTGCCCAGCCAACCCAGACCTGATAGCACTTCCAGCGGCACTACGACCTTCTTGCGCTGCAAGAGCTCCTCGGCCACGGCAGTCACCCTGCGGTCCAGCCGTCCGCTCACCAGGGTCCTCCGCTCATTGCTCGTCTGCGTCGGCCAGCGCTCGGTACGCGGGCCGGAGCCATTCCACCAGAGGCCGTCCGCCGACCGTCAGCGGTAACGGGCCAAGCTGGTCCAGCACCGCGTCTGGCGCCGCCCGGACCGTTGCGACCGCTGGCACGGTCACCGGCGATCCCCAGAAGTCGTCAAGCAGGTCCACGAGCGCATCGTCGGTAGCCTCAACGGGCTGTTCACGGGATTCGCGTAGCCCGTCCAACAGCTGTTGCCTACTACGTCCGCGCCACGCGAGGTACTCGAATGGGTCGGAATCGAAGGACTCGGCCAAGAGGTAGCAGATCGCGGCCAAGTGCTTGCACGGCACTTCCCAGTCCGGGCAGGAGCAGTCCATCGACAGCTCCCTAGCGCTGACGGGGAACAACCGCAGCCCGATTCCGTCGAAGACTTCCTCGATGCCGCGCGGCAGCTCACCGGCGAGCAGCTTAGCGAGGAACAGAGCCTGTCCCGCAAGCGCTTTCTCCACCTCGACCCACTCGGCCTCGGTGAACGCCTTGATGCCGATCCGCACCCTATAGGGCTCCGGCCGGGAACCCTGTACCTGCGCGACCACGATGCTTGTCGACAGCGACATGCTCAACACCTGGCCTGCGCGCGCGTAACGCCTACCGCGCTCGAAGCGGCCACCGAGCCCCATCGACTCCAGCGAATCCACGAACCGGCGTGACCACCACGTCTTACCGATGTTCTTGCGGTCACCGGTGATGCGCAGGCCGTCCTCCACCGGGATCGGCTTGCTCGGCGTGCGCCACCACTCGTCGTCACTCACCGACGGCCTCCGCGGAGAGTGCCACCAGTTCGAGGAGTTCGCCGTCGGACAGCTCGGTCAGCCAGCTCTCCCCGGACCCCACCACCAGCTTCGACAGCGCCCGCTTGGCCTCGATCATCTTGTCGATCCGCTCCTCCAGCGTGCCGATGCAGACGAACTTGCGCACCTGCACGTCCTTGCGCTGCCCGATGCGGAACGCCCGGTCAGTCGCCTGGTCCTCGACCGCGGGGTTCCACCAGCGGTCCAGGTGGATCACGTGGTTGGCCTCGGTCAGCGTCAGCCCGGTACCGCCCGCCTTGAGCGACAGCACGAAGATGGCCGGACCCGAGCCGGACTGGAACCGGCTGACCATCGCGTCGCGCTGCGCACGGGAAGTCCCGCCGTGCAGGAACAGCACCTCGGTGTCGAACCGTGCGGCCAGGTACGGCACCAGCATCGCGCCGAACTCGGTGTACTGGGTGAAGCACAGCGCCCGCTCGCCCTCGGCGAGCACCTGCTCGAGTGTCTCCTCGAGTCGGGCGAGCTTGCCGGAGCGCCCCGCTATCCGTGACCCGTCACCGAGGAAGTGCGCGGGGTGGTTGCACACCTGCTTGAGCTTGGTCATCGTGGCCAAGACGAGCCCCTTGCGCTGGACCCCCTCGGCTTCTTCCACCTTCACGAGCATGTCGTCGACCACCGCGCGGTAGAGCGAAGCCTGCTCGGCGGTGAGGTTGCACAGCTGGCGCATCTCCAGCTTGTCCGGCAAGTCGTCGACGATCGCCGGGTCGGTCTTTACTCGTCGCAGCACGAATGGCGCGGTGATCCTGCGCAGCCGTGCCGCCGCTTCCTCGTCACCGTGTCGCTCTACGGGAACCGCGAAACGCGCGCGGAAGCGGGCTAGAGGGCCGAGCAGGCCAGGGTTGGCGAAGTCCATCACCGACCACAGCTCGGCCAGCCTGTTCTCCACTGGCGTGCCTGTTAGTGCTACCCGGTGCCGGGCAGGCAACGACCGCACTGCTTGCGACTGGCGAGACGCGCTGTTCTTGATGTTCTGGGCCTCGTCCAACACGATCCGGTCCCACGGCAGGATTGCCAGCAAGGGAGCATCACGGGCTGCGATGGCGTAGGTGGTGAGAACCAGGTCTGCCCCGTCGAGCGCGTCGGCCAAGTCAGCCCCTGCGAGCCTGTCCGCGCCGTGGTGGACGTGGACGCGGAGACCTGGCGTGAACCGTTCGGCCTCTCGCTGCCAGTTGCCCACCAACGACATGGGGCACACCAACAACGTCGGTGGCTTCTTCTCCTTCGCCCGAGATGTTGCCTCTAGTGCCAAGAGCTGAACTGTCTTGCCCAAGCCCATGTCGTCGGCAAGACAAGCGCCCAAGCCGACACTGTCGAGGAATGCCAGCCACGCCACACCGCGCCGCTGGTAGGGCCTCAGCTCAGCGGTAAAGCCCTCTGGGGTGGTGACTGGATCTAGGTGGGCTTCGATGGCACCACTCAGGAGATCGGCCAACCAACCTGAGCCACTCATGCCCACGACCGGGATCGGCAAGTTGTCCTCGTCTGGGGGCATCCCTGCCAGGTCGAGCACTTCACCGACCGACATCTGCCCGGTCCTCGCGCGCTCCAAGAACGCCAAGCCCTCAGCCAACCCACGTTGGTCGACCTGCACCCAACGTCCACGCACCCGAACCAGCGGCACCTTGGCCGCCGCTAGTTCGGTCAACTCTTGCTCGGTTAGCGTTAGGTCGCCCACCGCGAGATCCCAGCGGTAGTCGACCAACTCGCCCTTACCCAGCATCGAGTTCCGGCTAACAGTGCCTGCTGTGCCTCGACTCGTAGTTGTCAATCGCAGGCCTACACCCGAGGACGGACGCCACCCTGAAGGGAGCAAGACCCCAAAGCCAGCTTGATCGAGTGCGGGGGCTGCGGTCAGGAATCGGTGGGCTCCTTCCGTGTCCAGACTTAGCCCTACCGGGGCGTGTTCGTGTAGGCAGCTGTCCAGATCGGGAAATAGGCGGGTCGCGCGCCCCAACTCGGCGAGCAGCAACTCGTCCGGGCGGCTCACCCAACGACGCAGCACCGTGCCACCGTCACCGCGCCACACCTGGTCGGCTTCCACCAGCACGCTCGGGTCGTCTACGGCGCGGAGCAGCAACTCCAATGTCCACGTCGGGTCGAGGGTGTTGTCCGTGTCCTCTTCAGGGGCGCGAAGCCGGAAGCAAGCGCGGACTGGCCCATCGAACTCGACCGCCGACCGCCAGGTGCGCAGGGTGTCTGCCAACTGCGCTGCCTGGTCAGGCGCGACCTCCAGCAGTGGATCCCCGGTTAGCGCCACCAGCAGCGCACGAGAAGCCGACGTGGTGGTGGCGCTGACGGGGCCGAGCCGGATCCCGGCCAATCGGGCGCGCGCCAGTGAATCCACGAACGCGTCTAGAGCGGGTTGCAGCACGTCTTCGGCTCGCCTACCTACCAGGCCCTCGACCTGGGCGGCGCGCAAGACCGGGGGTACTGCGTCCCGCAGGCGCGCATAGCGCGCCGAGTCGGTTCCCGACAGGGCAGGCCGCCAGCGGGCTACGAGCCCGTCCTCCTCGCTCACGATCGTGGGCAGCACCCGACCCCGGTCGACCAAGTCCTCGGCGAAGGCCACCACAGTCGTCAGGAACCGCACGCTTGCGCCTGTGCGGACGTCACCAAGCCGAGGGACGCCGTGTCGAGCGAACACGGCCGGTGACATCTTCGCTACGGGGACTCGCCACGGCGTCAGGCGCACCTGCCCGCGCGGGGCGACCCGGGTCGCCAGCGGGTCGAGCACCAGTTCAGGGGAGGCGACCGGACCGGACGGGTACGACGGCAACAACACCGGCACCTCGTCGGACACGCCAGCGACCAATCCCGCCAATGTGCGGGCCGGTACCGCGAACGGGTGCGCCACGACGACCTTGGAGGCCCTACCGGGGCGACGCGCGGGCAGCGTTGAGTCCTCCGCCCAGAGCGCTACCTCTCCGGCGGCCGTGACCAGACAGTGCAGCGCCAACACCCGGTAGACACTACCCACCGGGACCGACGATCCCGGTGGGGCATCCGTTGGCGACTTGTTAGCCGAGGGTGCGCAGCAGGAACTCGTAGACGATCGCTGACATGTACGCCCGCTGCGAGTTGTCCGCGGCCGCGCCGTGCCCGCCCTCGATGTTCTCGTAGTACTGCGGCGAGTGGCCCAGCTCGATCATCCGAGCCGCCATCTTCCGCGCGTGACCGGGGTGAACCCGGTCGTCACGGGTGGAGGTCACGAAGAAGACCGGCGGGTACTTCGTTCCACTATGGACGTTGTGGTACGGCGAGAACGTCTTGAGGTAAGACCAGTCGTCGGGGTTGTCCGGGTCGCCCCACTCGGCCATCCACGAGGCCCCTGCGAGCAGCAGGTGGTAGCGACTGAGATCCAACAGCGGTACCTGACTCACTACGGCGCCAAACAGCTCTGGGTAGCGGGTCAACATCACACCAGCCAAGAGGCCGCCGTTGCTGCCCCCCTGCATACCGAGCCGTTCAGGCGTGGTGATGCCTCTTGCCACAAGATCTTTCGCGACCGCTGCGAAGTCCTCGTAGGCGCGTGGGCGATTCTCCCGCAAAGCTGCCCGGTGCCAGGCGGGTCCGTACTCGCCGCCGCCTCGAATGTTGGCGACCACGTAGGTACCGCCGTGTTCAAGCCAGCCACGTCCCAGCCCGCCGCTGTAGCCGGGGGTGAGAGATACCTCGAAGCCGCCGTAGCCGTAGAGCAGCGTGGGACCACTCGTGTCCTCACCGCGAACCACGAAGTAAGGCACCTTCGTTCCATCGTCGGAGGTCGCGAAGTGCTGTTCCACGCTTAGCCCATCGGAGTCGAAGAACGCCGGAGCTTGTCGCAGCTCCTCCAGTTCTCCGCCGATCTCCCCGCGTAGCAGTGTCGCGGGCTGCAAGTATCCGCTCACGTTGAGCAGGTACTCGTCACTGTGCTCCGGGTCGGTGTCGATGACATCGGCGGACCCCACCTCTGGCGCACCTGGTAGCTCTGCCCGGCTCCATCCATCCGGCCCGGGCGTGAGGACCTCTAGGCGCGTTTTGACGTCCGACAACTCGATGAGGATCAAGTGGTTTCGCGTCCACGAGATGCCACTCAGCGAGGTGTGCTCGTCAGGTACGAACAACGGAGTCAGGTTGTGTTCACCGGCCAGGAACGCGTCGAAGTTGGCCGCCAGCAATGAGCCGGTCCGGTAGGTGGCTCCACCGACGGTCCAGTCCGATCGCAGGGTGACCAACAGCCACTCGCGGTGCACATCGACGTTCGCGTCCTCGGGTACCTCGATCTTGGTGAGGCTGCCGTCCGCGTTGAGCAGGAACTCCTCCGACGTGAAGAAGTCGGGGAACCTGCCTACGAGATCACGTTCGAACCCGGGGGTGTGGTCGCGGTACGCGTAGGCGGTCACGTCCTCGACCTTGCCTTCGTAGACCGTTACCGCTTCCTCCAGCGGGGTCCCCCTGCGCCACTTCTTGACGACACGCGCGTAGCCGGAGGTCGTGAGGGAGCCCTCCCCGAAGTCGGTACCGACGTAGACGTTGTCCTCGTCGATCCAACTCACCCGAGACTTGGCCTCTGGGAGCGAGAACCCGTCAGCGACGAACTCCGCGGTGCGCAGATCGAACTCGCGAACCACGGTGGCATCGGCGCCACCGCGCGACAGCTCTACCAGCGCCAGGTCATAACCGGGCTTGAGTACCGAAGCACTCTTCCAAACCCAGTTCTCCCCCTCGGCCTCGGCGAGCGCGTCCACGTCCAGCAACACGGTCCACTCAGGTGCCGGCTTGCGGTACTGCTCCAGCGTGGTCCGCCGCCACAGCCCCCGGGGGTGGGTGGAGTCCTGCCAGAAGTTGTAGAGGTACTCACCGCGCCGCCTCGGGTACGGGATGCGGTCGTCCGCGTCGAGCACCTCAAGCAGCCTGGCCTTGGTTGTCTCGAACCGCTCTCCGCCGGTGAGCACCGCGGTGGTCTCCGCGTTGCGGGCCCGGACCCAGTCCAAGGCCTGCTCACCGGTCACGTCTTCGAGCCAGAGGTATGGGTCGGCGTCGTCGGTCATGCGCGCCAGTCTGCCGGCGGGTGGGCTAGCGTGGGGGTTGTGGAGCTGGGATTCGCCTTGCCCGTGTCGGGCTCGTGGGCCACTGTCGACAACCTCTTGCGTGTAGCAACGCGTGCGGAGGAATTGGGTTACCGGTCCTTGTGGACGATGCAACGACTCTTGTCCCCACCGGACGCCGGTTGGGGTGATGCCTACCGCAGCGTGCTTGACCCGATCGCGACCCTGTCCTTCGTCGCAGCCCGCACCAGTCGCGCCCGACTGGGTGTCGCCGTCCTCAACATGCCGTTCTTCGCTCCCGCGCTCCTAGCCAAGCAGTTGGGCACTCTTGACGTGCTGTCCGGTGGCAGGCTCGACGTGGGTCTCGGCGTTGGTTGGTCGACTGAAGAGTTCGCCGCGGTTGGCGCTGACATCGCAGGGCGGGGCAAACGAGCTGAGGAATACATCCCCCTGCTGCGCAAGCTCTGGACCGAAGAGGTCATCGAGCACCACGGTGCCCGCTACGAGGTGCCTGCCAGCCGGATGGACCCCAAGCCGGTTCAGGCGGGAGGGCCGCCCATCCTGCTCGGTGGCGCCGCGGAGCCCGCCCTGCGCCGGGCAGGCCGCCTGGCCGATGGCTGGATCAGCAGCAGCCGGGCAGACCTGACCACGATCGGTGCCAGCGCGCGGCTCGTCCGCGACGCCGCCACCGCGGCGGGCCGCGATCCCGACCAGCTCCGCGTGATCTGCCGAGGCGTCCTGCTCGCCCGGCCTGACCAGGGCGAACGCCCGCTGACCGGCAGCGTCGAGAAGATCCGCGACGATCTCGGTGCCCTCGCCGAGCAGGGCGTCACCGAACTGTTCATCGATCTCAACTTCGACCCGGCGATCGGCACCCCGGACGCCGACCCGGCGGCGTCGATGGCGCACGCCGAGTCGGTCCTGGCCGACTTCGCGCCGGGGCGCTAGCGCCTAGTGGCGCGACTCAGAACGTCGACCGTGTCTCGACCCGCCCACGACGCGCCTGGCGGCGTTGCCGGAAGCGCCCAAGTACATCCAGTACGAGGACGTTGCGGCGCCTGCCAGCCACGCCGTGGACCCGCCGATACACGGCCTGCGCCCCGAGCCGAGCCACTAGTCGCGCCAGCCCGTCAGCGTCACGCCCTTGGCGACATCCACCCGGAAGCCGATGGTGATCTCGCTGGTCTGCCCCGGCGGCACTGTCAGCTTCCAGGTGACCTCGCCGATGTCGGTCTGCTCGGTGGGCTGCGGCTTGAGCGCCAAGTCGCGCACCACCACCGACTCGCTGCGCGACACCGGTACCTGGTCGACCACGGTGATCCGCGCCGGTCGCGGCCCGAAGTTGCCCACCTTGATCCGCCAAGTCGCCTCTTGGCGGCGCGTGCTGCCTAGCACCGCCTTGCTCGCCGATCGTTTAACCAGTTCGCGCTCGATACGCACACGGTCATCGATCCCCAGGGTGAGCTCGACCTCTTCACCCGGTGCCCAGGCGGCCAGGTTGGTCACCCCGACGAACTCGTCGTCGTGGAACAGGGACGCCCTACCCGGGCGGAGGGTGTGCTCAGACGAGTTGGTGGCGGTAGCGCGCAGGTACGCCTCTGGGCCCACCAGGGGAACGGTGATGTGGTCGACCTCGGCGGACAGTTCCACATTCGCAACCGTCGTGCGGTGAGCGCTACCGTCGGAAGGCACCGCTACCGGACGTGATGGGCGGTAGACAGTCGCTGCTTCTCCGTGCTCCACGCTGGCGACCGACTCGGCGATCGGCGCAGGCGAGTACCCGGCTGGAGCAGCGGCGGCGGGCATCATGGGGGCGCCACCCATGGCCTGAGCGCCCATGCGCGACTGGCTCTGGTCCGCGCCAGGCGCGCCCCCGTAGGTCCGCGCCGTCGGTCGCAGCACGTCGAGGTACCAGGGATCGAGCTCCGGCACGTCGACGCTGGTCGCGGGCCTGGCCGTGGACAGGCGAAGGTCGCACTCCGGCCAATCCTCGCCCGTGTGCTGCGTGACCAGCCCGTACCAGGTCAGCTTCAGCGTCGAGGACACCAGCCGGATGTCATAGCGGGACTCCCAGTTGGCGGAGTCGACGAGGTAAGAGACCTCCAGTTCGATCTCACCCGGCTCCGACACCGCCAGCTCGACCTCGATCGCCGTGCTGTCCGGCGGCCGGTAGCCGTCCCTGTCGGCAATACGCCTATGCACCTCGTCCAGCTCTGCCTGCGTGGTCTGCACCGACTCGGTCAGCTCCCGCCGCTGCGCGTAGACCCCCGCCAGCTGATCAGCCAAGGCATCCCCTACCTGGGCCACGCGCGTGGTGTCGGTCTCGTCCTTGGCCAGTGCCTGCGCGAAGGTGCTGCCCGCGCGCCGAGCCAACGCGGTGATCAGCTCGGCGCGCGCGTCCAACACGCTGTTGCGGTCGGCCAGCTCGCGCAATCGCGCCAGCAACGCGTCCCTACGAGCCTCCAGGTCACCCAACGCGGCGTCCTGGGTGCGTGGGTTGCGCTCGGCGCGCACGTCGACGCCCAGCACCGTCGCGGGCCCGCGTCCGGCGACCCGCACCGAGTCCGCGTGCAGGTACTGCGGCAGGCCTCCCACGGCCACCCGCTGCTCACCCCCGGCAAGGACCGCCTTCCCGCGGCGGGTGATCCGCGCCTGTCCCGGGTAGACGGTCACGGCCACGATGCTGGCGTCAACTCGACTGGTCACGCCGCGAGGCTACCCACCAGAGCGCTCGACGGCATCAATCCTGGCGATCAGCTCGTCCCGCAGCGCCGGGGCGCAGAACGCGGACCGGACTCCGGTTCGCGCGATGTCGGCCAGCTCGCCCCGGGACAGGCCCAGGTGCTCGTGGCACAGCAGGTATTCCCGGTTGAGATCGGTGTGGAACATGCCGGGATCGTCGGTCGCCAAGGTGACCGGTACACCTGCCTCCAACAGCCGCGGCAACGGATGGCTGTTGATGTCGACGACAGCGCGTGTGCGCAGGTTCGACGTTGGGCACACCTCGAGTGGAATCCCCTCGTGGGCCAGATGGCGCAAGAGGTTCTTATCGCGGACCGCGCTCACCCCATGACCGATCCGCTCGGCGCCGAGATCGCGGATGGCAGCCCAGATCTCTTCTGGCCCCACCGTTTCACCCGCGTGGGGCACCGAGTGCAGGCCTGCTTCACGTGCTCGGTCGAACGAACGGCGGAATGAGCTGCGTGGCATCCCGGCTTCCTGTCCTCCCACGCCGAAG
Source organism: Actinokineospora diospyrosa (assembly GCF_024171925.1). Lineage (GTDB taxonomy): Bacteria > Actinomycetota > Actinomycetes > Mycobacteriales > Pseudonocardiaceae > Actinokineospora > Actinokineospora diospyrosa. The sequence goes on from NZ_JAMTCO010000001.1 coordinate 86,531, forward strand.
GCGACCGTACCTTCAGGCATGTAAGTAAGAACCCAGTCGACGCTCGTCTCGCTGCTTGCGCGCTCAAGGCCCGCTGGGATGTCGAACACCCAGGCCAGGATCACGCCGTGTTCCGCGTGAGCCCTCTTACGGCCGGTGGTCAGAGCTTCGGCCAACTCAGCCGGGTCCATGCCGTTCTTCAAGTGGTCGAACGCCGTGATGGTCACCTCGGCGTAGTGCGCGTTGGAAGCCGCTAGGTCCCTGGCGATGCCGACGAGCAAGGTAGTGATATCCGCGCCTGTGCGGACAAGGCGCGAAACGTTGCCGTACACGGTGATGAAGTGGGTGAAGTCGGTGAACTCGTAGAACCGCACCAGGTCGTCGCGGTCGACCGGGACACCGCCATCGGGGTGGCGGCGGGCTAGCTCAAGCACGGAGTCCAGCGGTGCGGAGCCGACCAGGTGCAGGTGCAGTTCAACCTTGGGCAGGGCGTGCACGTATGCGCGCATTGATGACCTCTCGGAATGTGGGATGGGTGCGCTGCGCTAAGAGGCACGCACTTCACCAGGCGAGGTCGCCGCGCTCGTGATCCTCCCCGTAGAGGGGGAGCGGCACTAACCAGCCGAGGATCACGGGCACAGTCCGAGTCTGGCCCAGGCGCCGGAGGTCGTCAAGGCGACCATCCCTTGTAGACAGAGAGCAACCCCCTTGACACCCGCTCGGCGGCGGGCAAGGGTGCGGGCAGGTCCCCTGCCGAAGATCTGGAGAACCTTATGAGACGTGCGAGATCCGCCGTCGCTGGTGTCATCACCGCCCTGTTGGCCGTGCCGCTCGTGGTCACCCCGGCGTCCGCCCAAGCCGAGCCCCCCGCCCCCGTCTTCGTCGACGGTCAGGCGCAGCCCGTGTTCAGCCCGACCGATGTCGTGCGCGAGTCGCTGTGGGTGAGTGCCCCGGTCGACAGCGACAGCGACGGCAAGGACGACCTGGTCCACGTCGAGATCGTCCGGCCGAGGGCGACCGAGCAGGGCCTCAAGGTCCCCGTGGTGTACCAGGCGAGCCCGTACTACGCGGGCGGCAACCCCATCGACAACCACAACGTCGACGTCGAACTGCACGTCCCCGACAACCGTCCTGGCCCGAACGCGGCAGCCACGGGCCTCAGCGGACCCAACCCCGCTATCACGTGGCGCTACGAGCAGTACTTCACCGCGCGTGGTTTCGCCGTGGTGTACGCGGAATCGCTCGGCTCCGGGCTGTCCACCGGCTGCCCGACCAGCGGCGGCCGCAACGAGACCATCGGGGCTCGCTCGGTCATCGACTGGCTCAATGGTCGCGCAGCGGCGCAAGACGCCGCCGGTACCCGTGTCACCGCCGGTTGGACCACCGGCAAGGTCGGCATGATGGGTGTGTCTTACAACGGCACCCTGCCCAATGCGGTTGCCACCACCGGCGTCAAGGGCCTTGAGACGATCGTGCCGATCGCCGCCATCTCCAGCTGGTACGACTACTACCGCGCTGATGGTGCCGTTGTCGCCCCTGGCACCTTCCAGGGTGAAGACGTTGATGTGCTCGCCAAGTACGTGCACACGCGGGCCGACCGCACCGCGTGCGCGAAGGTTCTCGACGAGCTGACCGTCGAACAGGACCGTGTCACCGGCGACTACAGCAACTTCTGGGACGAGCGCAACTACCTCAACGACGTGCGCAAGGTCCGCGCGTCGGTGCTGGCGGTGCACGGCCTCAACGACTGGAACGTGAAGATGACCCACGTGGCCCAGTGGTACGAGGCACTTAAGAAGCAGGGTGTCGAGCACAAGATCTGGCTGCACCAGTCCGGGCACGCCGACCCCTACAGCCTCCGGCGCGACCCGTGGTTGGTGACGCTGAACCAGTGGTTCTCCCACTACCTCTACGGCATCGACAACGGTGCGCAGAACGGCCCGAAGCTCACGATCCAGCGTGAGGACAAGACCTGGGTCGAAGAGGCGGAGTGGCCCGCGCCCAGTGCCTCGCTCGCCACGCTCTACCCGGGCGCCGGTGGCGCCAACTCCGGTGCGCTGACCATCTGGCGCCCCGACCGCCGTGTGGTCGAGTCGCTGACCGACGACGCCACCAAGCTCGCCGAGACCCTGGCCAACGCCGCCAGCTCGCCCAACCGGCTCGTCTACCTGAGCCGCCCGTCGAGCACGCCGCTCCGCTTCAGCGGCAAGGGCGAGGTCTACCTGCGCCTGTCGTTCACCCGGCCCGCCGCGAACGTCACCGCGCTGCTCGTCGACCGCGGTCCGGATGGCAAGTCCACCGTCGTCACCCGGGGCTGGACCGACCCGCAGAACCGCAAGAACATCAGCCGCACGGAGGCCATCCAGCCCGGCAAGGCCTACGACCTCCGGGTCGACCTGGTTCCGGACGACTACGTGCTCCCAGCGGGTCACCAGTTCGGGCTCGTGGTGCTCTCCAGCGACAACGATTACACCTTGCGCCCAGCTCCTGGGGCGGGCTTCTCCGTCGATCTCAAGGGCAGCAACCTGACCCTGCCGATCGTTGGTGGACTCGACGCGCTGAAGACCGCGGTGGGCTGATAGCTCTACCGAGGTTGTCATTGTTGAGGAAGACCTATAGGGGTTAGTGGATGTTCCGCTGCCCCGCAGGCAATGGCCGGATCGTTCGCGGCATTCCCTAGTGGAGTCGCGAACGACCCGGCCATTGGTCTTTGTGGCGTCAGCTGCGGTCGATGGATCAGGGTCGACCACGCAGCCCGCCTCTCCAGGCGCGGCCACGCCAACCGCGACGGTTGCCGACCGACCGGCCCGCGCCACCTTGTGGACAAGTTGTCCACATAGCACCGGTTCATCCACCGTCGAGCCGGACCGCTGTGCCGCGGCTCGACAGCCGCGCACAGTGGCCGCATGACGACCACCAACCTGCACCACGCCGACCAGATCATCGCCGCGCTCCCGTACCTCATCGGGTTCGCGCCGACCGATTCCCTCGTCGCGCTGACCATCCGGGACACCAGGGAGGTCGGCCCGGTCATCCGGGTCGACCTGCCCCGCCCGGCCGACCACTGGCCGATGGCCGAGCACCTCGCCGAGATCCTGACCGCCCACCGCGTCGAGGACGCGCTCCTGATCGTGGTGGGCGGCCGGGAACCGCTGCACGACAAGCCCTTCGTGCACGCGGTCACCCAGACCCTGGTCGAGTCGGGCGTCTCGGTCGAGCACGCGTTCTGGACACGGGCCGTCGAGGCGGGCCAACCCTGGCTGTCCTACGAGAGCCCCGACTTCACCGGCACCGTCGCGGACCCGGACTCCTCCGCGCTGGCCGCCCAGTTCACCGTCCAAGGCGTGGTGGTCTACCCGTCCCGCGAGGCCATGGCCGACAGCCTCGCCGCCGACCCGGACGCCGACCTGGACCGGCGCGCCGCGCTGATCGACGAGCTCGCCGCCCACCACGCCGACGACGCGGTCGCCGACAAACTCGCCCTCGTCCACCAGGTGATCGAGGACTTCGACGGCCCACCGACGCGGGACTCGCGCCTGCTGTCCACTGTGGCGCCACCGGGGCCCGCCCACACCACCGACCCGGCGCCGACCGATCCCGACCTCGACGACACCCGGCTGGCCCGGCTGGCGATCGCACTCTCGGACCCGGAGGTCCGCGAGGCGTGCATGTCGATCCCGCTCGGCAGCCGCGACCGCCCGGCGGCCCGGCTGTGGACCCGGCTCACCAGGTCCCTGCCCGCGCCTGAACGCGCCGAGGCCGCCTTCCACCTCGCGGTCGGCGCCTACCTGCGCGGTGACGGCGTCTACGCGAGGGTCGCGCTCGGCGTCGCGCTGGCGGCCGATCCCCGGCACAGCCTCGCCGCGCTGCTGGACTCCGCCGCGCACCACGGCATCCCGCCGACCGACCTGCGCGACCTCATCGCGCAGGTCCAGGTCAAGTCCACCCAGGCGCGGCCGGGCTGAGCCCGCTCACGGGCGGGCGCGGGTGAACTCCCAGGCGTCGCTGACGATCGTGTGCAGGTCGGTGCGCTTGGGCGTCCAGCCCAGGTTCTCCGCCGCGCCCGCGGCCGAGGCGACCAGCACGGCGGGGTCCCCCGCGCGGCGGGCGGCGAAGTCCGCCGGGATCGGGTGCCCGGTGACCTCCCGGCAGGTCTGCACGACCTCCCGGTTGGAGAACCCGGTCCCGGTGCCGAGGTTGTAGATCTGGTGCTCGCCCTCGCGGGTGTGCTCGAGCGCGAGCAGGTGGGCCTCGGCGAGGTCGACCACATGGATGTAGTCGCGCACGCAGGTGCCGTCCGGGGTCGGGTAGTCGTCGCCGTAGATCGAGATGGCCGGGCGGGTGCCCAGCGCGACCTGCAGCACGATCGGGATCAGGTGGGTCTCGGTGGTGTGCCGCTCGCCGAAGCGGCCGTAGGCACCCGCGACGTTGAAGTACCGGAGGCTGACCGCGGCCAGGCCGTGGGCCTTGGCGTAGGAGGTGATGGCGTGGTCGATCGCGAGCTTGGTCGCGCCGTAGGTGTTGGTGGGCCGGGTCGGTGCCGATTCCAGGATCGGGACCTGCTCCGGCTCGCCGTAGGTGGCCGCCGTGGAGGAGAACACCAGCCGGGGCGTGCCGCTGTCGCGCATGGCGTCGAGCAACCGCAGGGAGGTGAGCACGTTGCCCGCCCAGTACTTGGCCGGGTCCACCATGGACTCGCCGACCAGTGACTTCGCCGCGAAGTGCAGCACGCCGTCGAACCCACCGGTCAGCAGGTCGGCGGCGGCGTCGGCGATGTCGGCCTCGACGAACCGGGCACCGTCGGGCACCGCGTCGGCGTGCCCGGTGGACAGGTCGTCGACCACCACGACCTCGTGGCCGGACTCGACCAACCTCGCCGCGCACACACTGCCGACGTACCCAGCCCCGCCCGTCACGAGCAGCTTCACCGTGGTCCTCCTGTTGGTTCGCGCACTAGTGGTCGCGGCCCGCGCCCGGCGACGGCGCCGCGGTGAACAGTCTCGGCGGGGTGAACGAGTGCTCGGCGAACGCGGCCCGCACCGCCGCCCGCACGGCCTCCTCGGCCGCGGGTGGCACCACCGCGATCGCGGATCCGCCGAAGCCGCCGCCGGTCATCCTGGCACCCAGCGCACCGGCCCCCTCGGCCGCCTCGACGGCCACGTCGAGCTCGCGGCACGAGACCCGGTAGTCCTCGCGCAGGCTTGCGTGCGAGGCCGACAGAAGCGGTCCGATCTCGGTGCCCGCCCGCAGCGCGGCCACGGTCGCCAGGACCCGCTGGTTCTCGGTGACCACGTGCCGCACCAGCGGCAGCAGGTCGCCCGGCAGCCGGTGCAGGTCGGCGTCGGGGCCGATCTCGCGCAACGACGGCAGGCCCAGCAACTCGGCGGCCCGCTCGCAGCCGCGGCGCCGCTCGCCGTAGGCGGAGTCCGCCAGCGCGTGCCGCACCCTGGTGTCGATCACCAGGACCGGGGCCCCGAACGGGATCTGCTCGGCCGCGCCCGACCGGATGTCCAGGAACAGGGCGTGGCCCGCCACGCAGCGCAGGGCCGCGGTCTGGTCCAGCAGACCGGTGGGGGCACCGACGAAGTCGTTCTCGCTGCGCCGCACCCACTCGGCGACCTCGGGCAGGGTCGGGCCCTCTGCGGCCGGGGTGACGCCCGCGAGGCCGAGCAGGGCGAGAGCGACCGCGCACTGCAGCGCGTGCGAGGACGACAGGCCCGCGCCGGTCGGCACATCGCCGGTGATCACCAGTTCCGCGCCGGAGGTGAAACCCGCCGCGCGCAGCACCCAGGCGACCCCGTAGGCGTAAGCGGCCCACCCGGTGACACCGCCCGGCGCCAGCTCCGCGATCGGGACCGCCGCCGCGCGCTGCGGGACGCCGTCGTCCCCGATCGTGGTGGCGGAGATCCGGCCGTCAGCCCTCGGCGCCGCGGCCACCGCGACCCGGTGCGGAAGAGCGAACGGCAACACCAGTCCGTTGTTGTAGTCGGTGTGCTCACCGATCAGGTTCACTCGACCGGGAGCCGACCACACCCCGACCGGGGCATGACCGTGCAACCCCCGGTATCGGTCGGCGGCCCGGTCGGCAGGGGTCACAGCAGCCGGGCGAGCACCGCGTGCAGCATCGTCGGGCTCAGGTTGGCCGTGGTGCCCGCGCCGGTGATCGCGATGCCGCTGCCGTCCGGGGTGATCGCGCCGATCTCGATCACGTTGCCGGGCAGGGCGCCGACCGACTTCAGCTCCGTCATCAGGTCGGGGTCCATCTGGATGTGCTCGGCGATGCGGCGCACCTCGACGCGGCCCCCGCCGCGGCGAGCCACCTCGTCCACGCGCACCAGCCCGGCCTCGACCGGCGGGGCGGGCTCGCCGTCGCCGAGCTTGTCCAGACCCGGGATGGGGTTGCCGTACGGGGACGTGGTCGGGTGCCCGAGCAGCTTGACCAGTTTGCGCTCGACGGCCTCGCTCATGACGTGCTCCCAGCGGCACGCCTCGCTGTGCACGTGCTCCCACTCCAGCCCGATCACGTCGACCAGCAGCCGCTCGGCCAGCCGGTGCTTGCGCATGACCGCGACGGCCAGGGAGCGGCCGTGGTCGGTGAGTTCGAGGTGCCGGTCGCCCGCGACGACGACCAGGCCGTCGCGCTCCATGCGGCCCACCGTCTGGCTCACCGTCGGGCCGCTCTGGCCCAGCCGTTCGGCGATGCGGGCACGCAGGGGGACGACGCCCTCCTCCTCGAGTTCGTAGATGGTGCGGAGGTACATCTCGGTGGTGTCGATGAGATCGTTCACGCCGGTTCCCCTTCGTCACCTCCATGTTAGTCGCTCGCCCCGACAGAGCAGCGGGGTAGTAGCAGGCAGTGACCGAAGTCCCGAGCCGGCAGGATGGGCCGGTGAGCGAAGCGCCCTCCGCCCTGGTGTCAACCGCCGACCTGGTGTCGCTACTCGACAGTGGTCGCCCCCCGGTGTTGCTGGATGTCCGCTGGCGCCTCGGCGGCCCACCCGGGCGCGAGGACTACGCGGCCGGGCACCTCCCGGGCGCCGTTTTCCTGGACCTGGACCGGGATCTCGCCGCGCCCCCCGGCGACGGAGGGCGGCACCCGCTGCCCGCGCCGGAGGACTTGGCGGCCGCGTTGCGTGCCGCCGGTGTGCGTGCGCACGCGCCGGTCGTCGTCTACGACGCGGACAACGGGTCGGTCGCGGCGCGGGCGTGGTGGCTGCTGCGGTGGGCCGGGCACAGCGATGTGGCCGTGCTCGACGGTGGCTACGCGGCGTGGGTCGCCGATGGCGGTGCGTCCACCACGGAAGAACCCTCGCCCGAGCCGGGTGATTTCGAGGTCCGCCCCGGCGCCATGCCGGTGCTCGACGCCGAAGGCGCAGCCGCGCTCGCCCAGGACGGCATCCTCCTCGACGCGCGCGCACCCGAGCGCTACCGCGGTGAGGTCGAGCCGATCGACCCGCGGGCCGGGCACGTGCCAGGCGCCGTCAACGCGCCGTTCGCCGGCCACACCGGTCCGGACGGGCGGTGGCTCGCGCCCGCGGTTCTCGCGGACCGGTTCGCGGGCTTGGGCGTCGAGGGTGGTTCGGTCGGGGCGTATTGCGGATCCGGGGTCACCGCGTCGTCGGTGGTGCTGGCATTGGAGATCGCCGGGATCACCACGCCGGAGCGGCCCGCGGCGCTCTACGCCGGATCGTGGTCGCACTGGAGCCGCGATCCCGAGCGACCGGTCGCCACCGGTGACAACTGAGCGACCACGCGGCCACCAACGGGTTACGGCAGGACTCCCCGACGGCCACTAAGGTGCTGGCATGGGTGATCGAATGGACACTGGTGATCGAGTAGACACCGCTGTGGTCTGGGACCCCGCCCTGCTGGGCTACGACCTCGGCGGCGACCACCCGTTCAACCCGATCCGCCTCGACCTGACCATGCGGTTGGCGCGCGCGCTCGGGGTGCTCGACGGGATCGACCTCATCGCGCCCGATCCGGCCGACGACGCCGAGCTCGGGCGGGTGCACCGGCCGGACTACGTCGCGGCGGTGCGCGAGGCCCCGATGGCGTCCTGGGACGTCGGACACGGCTTGGGCACTGCGGACAACCCCGTCTTCGACCAGATGCACGCCGCCTCGGCCCTGGTGGTCGGTGGATCGCTGGCCGCGGCTCGGCACATCGCCGAGGGCAACGCGGACCGGGCGATCTCGCTGGCGGGTGGGCTGCACCACGCGATGCCTGACCGCGCCGCGGGCTTCTGCGTCTACAACGACTGCGCCGTGGCGATCTCCTGGCTGCTGGACAACGGTTTCGACCGGGTCGCCTACCTCGACGTCGACGTCCACCACGGCGACGGCGTGCAGACGGTGTTCTACGACGACCCCCGGGTGTTGACGATCTCCCTGCACCAGCACCCGGCGACGTTGTGGCCGGGGACCGGGTCGGTCAGCGAACTGGGTGGCCCGGGTGCGCAGGGCACCTCGGTCAACATCCCCCTGGCTCCGGGTACGCGTGACCCGGCCTGGCTGCGCGCGTTCCACGCGACGGTGCCTTCGTTGTTGGCCGCGTTCCGGCCGCAGGTCTTGGTCACCCAGTGCGGAGTGGACACACACGTAGAGGACCCGTTGGCGGACCTGGCCCTGTCGGTCGATGGGCACAGGGAGATCTACCGGACCGTGCGCGAACTCGCTGAACTGCATACAGGCGGTAAGTGGCTCGTCACCGGCGGCGGTGGGTATGAACTGCTACGGGTGGTCCCACGCTCGTGGACTCATCTACTCGCTACCGTCCTTGACCGCGACATCCCCGTAGAGACCGCCATTCCGGTCGATTGGGCTACCACTGTCCGGAAGATCGCCCCGAACACGGTACTGCCAACGGTCATGGGTGACGGTGCTGATGTCACCTTCGAGCGCTGGGGTGGCGGGCGTGACCAACCAGTCGACACCGTGATCCGGGACGTGCGGGGGGCCATCTTCCCGTTGCACGGCCTGGACCCCGACGACCCCAGGGACTGACATGTCCGAGGAGCACGACCCTTTCGCCTACCCGCCGCGGTGGGAGGCCGATGTCGTGCTCACGGACGGCGGTACCGTCCACTTGCGCCCGATCGTGCCAACGGACGCCGACGCCCTCCGCGCCTTCCACGGCAGGCTTTCCGAGCGCACCAGGTACTTCCGCTACTTCGGGCCGTACCCGACGATCCCGGACAAGGACCTCAAGCGGTTCAGCACCGTCGACCACCACGGCCGTGTGGCGTTCGTGGCCCTGCTCGGGGACGACATCATTGCCGTCGGGCGGTATGAGCGCTTGCCTGGTACTTCTTCCGCTGAGGTCGCCTTCGTGGTCGAAGACGCGCACCAAGGGCGAGGGCTGGGGTCAATTCTGCTTGAGCATCTCGCGGCTGCGGCCCGAGAGCGCGGCTTGAGTCAGTTCGAGGCAGAAGTACTAGCCGAGAACGCTCAGATGGTTCGGGTCTTCCGGGATGCTGGCTACCAGGTCAGCAGGGCGTTCGATGAGGGTGTCTTGCACCTAGAGTTCGCTGTTGACCCTACCGAGGCATCGGTGGCTGTTGCGTGGGCTCGGGAACAGTCCGCCGAGGCGCGCAGTGTGCACAACCTGCTGCATCCGAGGTCTGTAGCTGTGATCGGTGCTTCGACCGATCACGCGAAGGTCGGTAATGCCGTACTGCGCAATCTCTTGGCCGCGGATTTCGCTGGTCCTGTCTTCCCGGTCAACCCGGAGCACCGATCTGTTCGTGGCGTCCGCGCTTATCCCACCGTGCTCGACATCCCAGACCCCGTCGACCTTGCTGTAGTCGCCGTCCCGGCCGCAGGGGTCGATGAGGTCATGGACGCGTGTTTGGTCAAGGGGGTCAAGACGCTCGTTGTCGTAAGTGCCGGGTTTGGTGAAACAGGTCCTGACGGGCGTGGCGCGGAACGGCGCCTCGTCGACGAGGCACGAGCACACGGCATGCGCGTCGTAGGGCCGAACGCCCTCGGCGTTGTCAACCTCGACCCCGCTGTCCGACTCAACGCCACTCTCGCGCCGACCCTTCCAGGGCCTGGCCGCACGGGGTTCTTCTGCCAGTCAGGAGCACTGGGCACGGCGATCCTCGCTGACGCCGCCGCGCGCGGATTGGGACTGTCGACCTTCGTGTCCGCAGGCAACCGCGCGGACGTTTCCGGCAACGATCTCTTGCAGTACTGGGAGACTGACCCTGCTACCGACGTCGTCTTGCTCTACCTGGAGTCCTTCGGCAATCCGCGCAAGTTCGCCCGACTCGCTCGGAGACTAGGACGGACTAAGCCGGTGGTGGCGGTCAAGTCTGGGCGCAACACAGTCCTACCGGCGCTGGCAGCGACCGGGGTCACGGTGGAGGAAGCCAGTGTTCAGGCCCTCTTCGAACAAGCGGGTGTCATCCGAGTCGAGTCCATCGCCCAACTCTTCGATACAGCGCTGCTGCTCGCGCACCAACCGTTGCCGCCGGGCGAGCGAGTCGCGGTGGTCGGAAACTCCTCGGCCATCGGCGTCCTAGCCGCAGACGCGGCGCTTGGGCACGGGCTGGTGCTCGCAAGCGACCCGGTCGACGTTGGCGCTCAAGCTGGGCCAGATCAATTCGCTGCCGCCGTTGCCGACGCGCTCCGACGAGATGACGTCGACTCGCTCATCGTGGTCTTCGTACCGCCGCTAGCGATCCCTGGCACCGCCTACGCGCGTGCGTTGAGAGAAGCGGCGGAAGGGCTGCCTGAAGCCGGTAGTAAGCCGATCGTATCGACCTTTCTTGCGGCGGAAGGGATCCCGGCTGAGTTGGCGGTACTCGGCCCCGACAGCGCACCCACTCACGGTTCGATCCCGTCCTACCCGAGTCCCGAACGTGCCACCCTCGCTCTTGCCAGGGCGACGGCCTACGCCCGTTGGCGGTCATCACCACCGGGTACGTTCGTCCGTGCTGAAGGCATTGACCCACAACGGGCGAACGCTGTGGTGGAAGCTGCCTTGCTGCGCGCCGACGGCACGGAGGTAGAGCTAACCGATGACGAGGTGATCGAGCTTCTGGACTGCTATGGCATCGACGTCATGCCCTTCCACGTGGTCTCTGACGCGGATAGCGCTGTCGCGGCGGGTGGCGAGTTGGGTCTGCCTGTCGTGATGAAGACGGCGAGTAGGCAGTTCCGCCATCGCAGCGACCTGATAGGCGTGCGGTTGGACCTGACAGCCGACGACGCGATTCGCCACGCCTACGCCGAATTGAAGGCCGTAGCCGGGGTTCCCGAGGTCTACATCCAGCGCATGGCGCCGAAGGGCAACTCATGCAGCATCGGCCTGCAGGACGATCCCTCGTTCGGCACGGTCGTGTCCTTCGGCTTGGCAGGCGTGGTAAGCAACCTGCTCGGGGACCGCGCCTATCGAGCCGTGCCCCTGACCGACACCGACGCCGCTGGGCTCATCCGGTCACCTCGGGCCGCCCCGCTCTTGGCGGGCTATGCGGGGGGCGAACCGGCGGATCTGGTGGCCTTGCAACAGTTGGTCCTGCGGGTCTCGGCGATTGCGGAGGACATACCGGAGATCCGCGCCCTGACCATCGAGCCGATTCTTGCTTCTGCCGCTGGCGCGTTCGTCACCGGAGGCCGGGTGACTGTCGGCCCGCCCCCGTCGAAGCACGACAGCGGGCCGCGCAGGCTACGGCCGATCACCTGACTCCCAGGTAGTCCTGGGAGCCAGGTGTTGGACCTATGCCGAGACGGACACGAACCGCTTGCCGTCGGTGTTGACGATCTCGATGGCTTCGACGTCGCCGGGTGCGACCAACGCGGCCCCGTCCAGGGTTGTGCCCTCTTGAGCACCCCGCGTCGACACCAGCCAACTGCCAGCTTCCTCACGCGAGCCATCCTTGCCGACCACGATCACCCGGCAACGTTCCCCGGCAGGGATACCGGTCACCGCGATGTTCAGACGCACCCACCCAGCGGCGGGCACGACCTTTGCGGTCAGCCGAGTACCTGTGTTCGGATCGCTACCTGAGAGGAAACGCGTTCCTTCAATCTGCGGCTCGGTGGGGCTAACTGTCACCGTTGTCTGTGCCTGCGGTGTGCCCGTCGACCGGCCGATGACGATGCCGGTACCGAGAACAGCGGCGATGACAACAGCCGCAGCGACGCTTGCGATCGCTATAGAGCGGTTCCGTGAGGCGTTGGACTCCGAGCGGACCTGGCGCAAGGTGCGCGCCAACAGGAGGTCCCCGTCGTCCGGTGGCCCGTCCAGCAACGCCTCCGGCGGCAGTTCACCCGCCATGTCTCGCACCTCCTCTAGCGCGTGCAGTTCCGCGCGGCAGTCGGCGCAGCCCGTCAGGTGCCGCTCCACCTCACCACGCTCGTCGTCGTCCAGCACGCCCAGCGCGTAGGCGCCGAGCAGCGGGGTCTCGTGTGCGCTCATGCGGGCGTCCCTTCCAGCGCGGCTCGTCCGGACATCGCCGCGCGCAGCGCCCGCAGCGCGTAGTGCGACCTGGACTTCACGGTACCGGGGGCGATGCCCAACTCTTGAGCGGTTTCGGCCACGCTCCGGTCGCGGAAGTAGATCTCCACGAGCACCTTGCGGTGCTCCTCGGACAGGCCCTCGATCGCGGCGAGCACGCTCATGGAGTCCGCCACCTGCTGCGAGTGGTCACCGGTCACCGGAACCGCCGACGGCGACTCGGCGACCTCGGCAGGCCTGGCCGCCTTGGCCCTGGCCTTGTCCACGATGAGGTTCCGGGCGACGGTGAACAGCCACGCGCGCACCGACCCCTCCTTGGTCAACAGGTTGTCCGCGTGTCGCCACGCCCGCACCAGTGTCTCCTGGACGACGTCTTCGGCTGCCGCCCGATCGCCGGTGAGCCGCACGGCGTAGGCCAGCAGGGCCTTGCCGTGTTCCTCGTAGAGCGAGCGGACCAGCGCCTCGTCCCTCGATGTCGCCCGTGTCCGGGCGAACAGCCTCGCCATGCCGACTCCCTGTCCAACGGCGTCCGGTTGCGCTTTCCCAGCAGACACGGCCGCCGGGCCGCCAAGGTTCGAACTATTTCCCGACTAGCAGCGTTGGCCCGAGTTGACGCAGGTCACGAGCTCAGCCATGGCCTCGTCCGTGCGCACGTTGACGAAGTGCGCGTGATCGGAGGCGGCCGCGCGGTCGGCGACCTCCGGGAAGCTGTCGATCGTGAACTCGCTGTGCTCGGGTAGGTCGTAGCCGACCTCTATGCGCAGTTTCGGCACGGGGAAAGTGGCGCGCGGGCACCATCCGTCTGCTGCGGGGAAGCGCAGGTGCGACTTGTGGTCAGCGCTGTCTGTGCTCTTGCCGTCCCAGCAGCTCGGGAACTCATAGACCCGCAATGTGCGCGTTCCCGACGGGCAGGTGGGGTAGGCGGAGGCGAGGCGATCGGTGAACCCGGCACAGGTCCACGTACCGCGCACAGTTGAGGCTGCCTTGGCGTCTCCGGTGACTGTGCGGAGGAAGCGCGGCATGGCCACGACCTCGCTCACGGGGCTGCCGAGGAAGGTGATGGTCACCGACTCCGGGGCGCGGACCTCGCTGTGGTGGCCGCCGAGGCGCAACACGGGCCAGTAGTAGGTCGACAGGTCGCCGTCGCGGCAGGTGGTCTTCGCGGATGAGAGGACGGCGTCGGTGCTGAAAGCGTCAGTGGCCAGGTTGCCGACGTAGTCGTGCAGGTGGTGGGCGCCGTCGCGGACCCCGGGTGAGGCCACGAGGTTGTCCGAGTTGCGGTGCGCCTCCTCGTTGCGGCCGCAGTCGACCACGTAGCTCCCGGTCGAGGCGGCCCCGGTCGCCATCGCCGTGGCGACCGGTGGCACGGACCTGATGTCGATCTGCTCGGACGGCGCGGCGGCACAGCAGGCGGCGAGCGCGCCGACCAGGGCCAGCGCCCAGAGGCGAGTCACATGATCACTTTGAGGCGGGGCCACGACCACGCAGTGAACACGATCGAGCCTGCGGGTGGCGGCCGAGTGAATGGGCTGCGCCGAATGCCCCAGTACACACGAACGGGTGGTCCCGCGTCGCCGGCGCGGCCACCACCTCCACAAAACCCACCCCTCCGGTGTTCTTCACAGTAGAAGGATGTGGCCGCCGCCGGTGGTCCACAACGGAGAGGGGGAGTTCGACGATGACGTGCACGGCGCTGAGGAATCCTTGGTGCGCCAACGGGACCGGCGTGCGGTGGCCAGTCCGTCCACTGTGGAGGAAATGGTGGGCGCGGCTGCTCCGGCTCGTCCGCTCAGCCGCGCTCCAAGACGAGGCCGACCCCGAGGCCCGCCGCCGCGCTCACCCCGGCGACCCCGAAGTGGCCCGCGCGGCGCTCCAGTTCCTCCAGGCACCCGCCAACCATGATCGCGCCGGTCGCGCCGATGGCGTGGCCCATGGCGATCGTGCCGCCCGCGGGGTTGAGCCAGTCCGGGCCCGCGTCGAACGCCCGCCGCAGCCGCAGGCACAGCGCGGCGAAGGACTCGGCGAACTCGAACACGTCCACCTCGTCCACCGTCACCGCCGCTCGGCGCATCGCCCGCTCCATGGCGTCCTGGCCCGCGGTGAGCATCGTCACCGGGTCGCTCGCGACCACCGCCGAGGCGGCGACCCGTGCCCGCGGGGTCAGCCCCAGTCTGCGCGCGGCGCGGACGTCGCCGATCAGCACCAGGGCGGCCCCGTCGGCCAGGGCGGGGGAGGTGGCGATGGTGTGCCGGTGCTCGATCCGGGTCGGGTGGCCGCGGTTGGCCAGCGCCAACTCGTCCTGGCCGTCGGCGCCGATGCCCGCGAACGCGGGCGGCAGAGCGGCCAGGGCGGCGCGGCTGCTGTCCGGGCGGACGAGCTCGTCGTGCGCGAGTCCGCCCACCTCGACCAGCGAGCGGGCGAACGCGCCCGACCGCCAGGCCGCGGCGGCCTTGTGCTGCGACTCCAGCGCGTAGCCGTCGAGCTCGTCGCGGGAGAAGCCGTCGAGGGTGGCGTTGAGGTCGGCGGCGACACCCATGTGCACGGCACCGGTGCGCCGCACCACTTCCGCGTCGGTCCACAGTGGAGCCCGATCGGTGAAGGGCGGTACCCGCGACGTGCTCTCCACACCGCCCGCCACCACCAGGTCCACCTCGCCGGAGCGGATCCTGGCGGCGGCCAACGCGATCGCGTCGATCCCGGCGGCGCAGAAGCGGTTCACCACCACACCGGGCACGCCGTGGCCCCAGTCGGCCAGCAGCGTCGCCGTGCGGGCCAGGTTGCCGCCCTGCTCGCCGACCTGCGAGGCGCAGCCGAGCACCACGTCGTCGACCGCTGTCGGGTCCAGCCCCCGCTCGACCAGCGCGTCCAGCAGGGGGACCAGCAGGTCCAGCGCGGGGAGGTGGTGCAGGGCGCCGCGGGCTGAGCCGCGCCCGCGCGGCGTGCGGACGTAGTCGAGCAGGTAGGGCTCACCCACCGCACACCCCCTCTTCCGGAGCCTGGCCTGGTCACCGCCCCAGTTGTAGTCTCGGATTCCCGGCACTGGCAACCGCCGGGACCTCGCCGCGGTCGGGCCGTTGCCGGTGGCGGCAGACAATGCCGGTGGCGGCAGACACTGCCAGCGGTGGCGGAGCACTGCCGGTGGTGGCCGATACCGCCGGTGGCGGTGGACCCTGCCGGTGTCGGTGGGGCACCCGGCCTGGTGGTGGGGTGGTCGCGGCGCCGAGTTGGGGGGTCCCAAGTGGAGGTGGAGATCCTCGGCCGGGTCCTGAGCACGTTGCCCGAGCACGACGACCACCCGTACCGCAGCGGGCCGTGGCGGCCGCAGACGGTGGAGCGGGCGGCCACCGACCTGGAGGTCATCGGCGAGATCCCGGCCGACCTTGACGGGGTGTACCTACGCAACACCGAGAACCCGGTGCACCCGGCGGTGGCGACCTACCACCCGTTCGACGGTGACGCGATGGTGCACGTGGTCGGCTTCCGGGACGGGAAGGCGTTCTACCGCAACCGGTTCGTCCGCACCGAGGGGTTCCTGGCCGAGCAGGAGGCGGGGCGGTCGCTGTGGGCGGGGATCGCGGAAGCCCCGGAGAGCGCGCCGCGGGCGGATGGCTGGGGTGCGCGCGGTCGGATGAAGGACTCCGCCAGTACCGACATCGTCGTGCACGCCGGGGTCGCGCTGGCGACCTTCTACCAGTGCGGTGAGCCGTACCGGATCGATCCGTTGACGCTGGACACCTTGGGGAGGTCGGCGTGGGCGCCCGCGGGTGGGGTGTCGGCGCACCCGAAGGTGGACCCGGTCACCGGGGAGCTGTTGTTCTTCAACTACGGGAAGGAGGAGCCTTACCTGCACTACGGCGTGGTCGACGCCGATGACCGGTTGGTGCACTACACCGGTGTCGAGTTGCCCGGGCCGCGGTTGCCGCACGACATGGCGTTCACCGAGAACTACGCCATCCTCAACGACTGCCCGCTGTTCTGGGAGCCGGGCCTGCTGGCCAAGGGGGTGCACGCGGCGCGGTTCCACCCCGAGTTGCCCACTCGGCTGGGGGTGTTGCCCCGGCGGGGTGGCGGGGACCGGATCCGGTGGTTCGAGGCCGATCCGACGTTCGTGCTGCACTTCGTCAACGCCTACGAGGACGGCGACGAGATCGTGGTCGACGGGTTCTTCCAGTCCGACCCGGAGGGGCGGGCTGGGCGGTGGCCCGGTGATCCGGCGTACGCGCGGTTGTTCCGGATGCTGTCGCTCGACGGCATGGGGACCCGGTTGCACCGGTGGCGGCTCGACCTGGTCACCGGGCGCACGCGGGAGGAGCGGCTCAGCGACGACATCACCGAGTTCGGCGTGATCGATCCGGGTCGTGCCGGTCGACCCCACCGGTACGCCTACGCCTCGACCGGGGAACCGGGGTGGTTCCTGTTCGACGGTGTGGTCCGGCACGACCTGCGCACCGGGGACCAACAGCGCTACCGCTACGGTGCTGGGGTGTTCGGCAGTGAGACCGCCGTGGCGCCGCGGCCAGAGGGGCGTGGTGAGGATGACGCTTACCTGATCACGATGACCACCGACATGAACGCCGACCGTTCGGAGTGCCTCATCCTCGACGCCGCCCGGATCGGTGATGGGCCGCTCGCCCGCGTTCGGTTGCCGGAGCGGGTCAGCAGCGGGACCCACAGCACGTGGGCGCCTGGGGCGGACCTGCCCGGCTGGTCGGACGCCGAGGACCCGGCGGCGGCGCTCGGGTTGGCCGGGGCGCCGGGATCCGGGTCGGCGGAATCCCGGTCGGTGGGGTCCGGGTGGGCGGGGTCTAGGTCGTCGGGGTCCGGTTGGGTGGGGTCTGGGTGGGCGGGGTCTGGATCGGCAGGGTCTGGATCGGCGGAGTCTGGGTCGGCGGGGTCGTCGAGGGCTCGCCGATGACGGTTCGTGGTGGGCGACGGGGGCGGCTGTGATCGGATCGGTCGTCGTGGCGGCCGGTGCGCGGGGTGTCGTGGCGGGGTTGCCCAGGTGATGGTGCATCCGCCGGATCGGCCCAGTGAGCTCGGCGTGGGCGGGGACAACGCCATCGCCTACGCGGTGGGGACCGTGGCCGACGAGTGGACGCTGTTGATCCTGCGGTACGCGTTGCGCGACGGCACCCGGCGGGTCGGGGACTGGCAGCGGTTGTTGCCGATCTCCAACGCCGTGCTGCGGTCGCGGCTGCGGCACCTCAGCGATGTCGGTGTGCTCGTGCCGGAGGGCGAGCGGGGGCAGCGGGAGTTCGCGCTCAGCAGGCGCGGGGTCGGGCTGTGGCCGTTCCTGCTGAGCGTGTGGGCCTGGGAGCTGACCTGGGCGGGTGGGACGCGCCCCGGCCTGCCGCGGATGCGGCACACCGCCTGCGGCGCGGTGTTCACCCCGGTGCTGGTGTGCCGCACCTGCGGGGTGCCGGTCGCGCCGCGCGAGGTGGCCGCCGAGTTCGGGCCGAGCGGGTCGTGGCCGCGGTCGACGCCGACGGCGACGATGCGGCGGCGCTCGAGCGGGTCGACGAGCCTGGGGCCGGGGTTCTTCCCGCAGAGCCGGGCGGTGCTGGGCGACCGGTGGTCGGCGACCATGCTCGGGGCCGCCTACCTCGGCGCGCGGCGGTTCGCGGACTTCCAGCGCAGGCTGGGGGCGCCCGCGACCGTGGTGGCCGAGCGGCTGCGCACGTTCACCGCGCTCGGGGTGCTCGCCCCGTCCGAGGGCCCCGAGCCGCTGGCCCGGTCGCACCACCACCTCACCGACAAGGGGCGGGCGCTGTTCCCGGTGGTGATCAGCGCGCTGGACTGGGGGCAGCGGTGGTTCGTCGCGCCCGAGGGGCCCGCCGCCGTGCTCGACCACGGTGGGCACCGGTTCGTGCCGGTCCTGGTGTGCTCGGTGTGCGACGAGGCGCTGGCAGGCCGCACGATCGAGGAGGTCCCCGCTGACTGATCGGATCGGCGTGCAACCCCAGGGTGACCGGGATCCGTCCTGAGGGCATGAAACGCCTAGGAACCAGCATTGGCGCAGGCGTTCTGCTCACGGTGTTGACCGCGTGCGCCGGACAGGAGACCGCCAGCCCGCCGCCGGACCCCGCGTCCGCGCCGCCGACCTCGTCGTCGGCCGCGATCCCGCCGGGTGTCCCGCCGACCGAGTCCACCGAGCCGGACCGCCAGCCCGCGCGGACACCCCCGTCGGGTGGCACCGAGGTACCGGCCGGGCAGATCGACGCGACCGGGGTGGTCGAGGACTACCCGACGGTGGTGTGGACCGAGAACGACGGCACCGATGTCGGTGTGGTGGCCCAGGAAGGCGGCTGCGGCAAGGCGAGCGCCGAGGTCGCGGCGCAGACCGCGACCCAGGTCGTGATCACGCTGGTGGAGACCCAACCCGCCAAACCCGTGCAGTGCACGATGGACCTCCGGTTCCCGAAGCTGTCGGTGAACCTGGACAAACCGCTGGGGGAGCGCAAGGTCGTGCTCAAGAGCGAGCAGCGGGTCGGGTAATTCCCTTTACACCGACCACATAAACCGAACATCCTCCCCCCGGGTGCCCCGGTCGGCATTGCCCCGCCGACCGGGGCACCGTTGCGCGTCCGTGCAACCGCGACGGTGTCCGCTACCGTCCTGGGACTATGAAGACCACTCTGTCCACGGCCGTCGCGGCCCTGGCCCTGCTCGTGCTCGCGGGCTGCGGCGGCGCGGCCGACCAGGCCGACCAGGCGCCCGCGCCGGGCACCACCCAGCCCGCCTCGGCCGCACCCACCACCGAGGGCTCGCAGCCCCCGCAGACCGGCCCCGCGCCGACCAAGCCCCAGGTCCCGCAGGTCACCATCGCCCCGGACGGCAAGGTGAGCGTCCCCGCCGGGTTCAAGGAACTGCCCGCCAAGCAGGTCAACGCCAAGGCCCTCCCGGAGAGCTACAAGGAACGCCGCGTGTGGGCGTCCGAGGACGGCAAGTCGCTGCAGCTGGTCGGCATCGCCAGTGACTCGTGCGCGGGCGTCGATGCCCAGGTCCTCGAGGCGACCGAGGCCGTCGTCAAGGTCTCGCTGGCCCCGATGACCTCGCCGCAGGGCGGCACCGAGGGCAAGATGTGCGCCACCGTGATCACCCCGCGCCCGGTCGAGGTCCCCCTCGAGCAGCCCGTCGGTGACCGCACCGTCGAGGTCGTCGCGGGCGGCTGAGCCCACCCCGCCGCAGTACCGCGGTACCCACGTCCCCGAGGTCGGGGCAGCCAACCCTGTGGTCTGCCCCGACCCCAAAAACCGCTACCGCGCGGGCCACCCGCCGTAGGGGACGGTGAGGGCCTCGAGGTAGTGCCCGTCGGGGTCCACGAAGTAGACGCCGCGCCCGCCGTCGTTGGTGTTGATCTCATCGGGCCGGTTCTGCGCCGGGTCGGCCCAGTGCGCGATGCCGCGCGTGGTGATCCGCGCGTAGATCTCGTCGAACTCGGCCTCGCTGACCAGGAACGCCAGGTGCGTCGGCGCGAAGTCGGTGCCCGGCTCGGCGTAGTCGAGGCTCACGCCGTTGGCGAGGGTCACCGCGTAGAACGGGCCGAACGGCACCGGGGCGGGCAGCCCGAGCATGTCGGCGAGGAAGTGCGCCGCGGCCCGCTTGTCGCGCGCGGGAACGATTGTGTGGTTGAACTGGATCGCCATCGAAGGTGGGGTCCTCGCGTCTCGGTACCTCCATGCCGCGGCGTTGACCGCCCCGGCACGCGATACCCCTCGATGCAACACCGGGGGCCGCGCGCGGTCAAACGCGCGGCCCGAACCTGCCGCTACTTGCGAAAGGTCACCTGCAGCGTCGGTGTGCTGGTCCCGGCGAAGAAGTCGTTGCCCTTGTCGTCGACCACGACGAACGCCGGGAAGTCCTCCACCTCGATCCGCCAGACCGCCTCCATGCCCAACTCGGCGTACTCCAGCACGTCGACCTTCTTGATGCAGTCCTGCGCCAGCCGGGCGGCCGGGCCGCCGATGGAGCCGAGGTAGAAGCCGCCGTGCGCGCGGCAGGCCTCGGTGACCTGCTTGGAGCGGTTGCCCTTGGCCAGCATGACCAGCGACCCGCCCGCCGCCTGGAACTGCTCGACGTAGGAGTCCATGCGCCCGGCCGTGGTGGGGCCGAACGAGCCGGAGGCGTAGCCCTCGGGGGTCTTGGCCGGGCCCGCGTAGTACACCGGGTGGTCGCGCAGGTACTGCGGCATCGGCTCGCCCGCGTCCAGCCGCTCCTTGATCTTGGCGTGCGCGATGTCGCGGGCCACCACCAACGGGCCGCTCAGCGACAGCCGCGTCTTCACCGGCAGCGTGGCCAGCGTCGCCCGGATCTCGGCCATCGGCCGGGTCAGGTCGATGCGCACGACCTCGTCGGAGAGCTCCTCGCCGTGCACCTCGGGCAGGAAGTGCGCCGGGTCGCGCTCCAGCTGCTCCAGGAACAGGCCGTCCGGGGTGATCTTGGCCTTGGCCTGCCGGTCGGCCGAGCAGGACACCGCGATGCCCACCGGGCAGGACGCGCCGTGCCGGGGCAGCCGGATCACCCGCACGTCGTGGCAGAAGTACTTGCCGCCGAACTGGGCGCCGATGCCGAAGTCGCGGGTCAGCGCCAGCACCTGCTGCTCGAGGTCGACGTCGCGGAAGGCGTGGCCGAGCGGGGAGCCCTCGGTGGGCAGGGTGTCCAGGTAGCGCGCCGAGGCCAGCTTGGCGACCTTGAGGTTCTGCTCGGCCGACAGCCCGCCGACCACGACCGCCAGGTGGTAGGGCGGACACGCCGCGGTGCCCAGCGAGCGCAGCTTCTCGTCGAGGAACGAGGCGAGCCGCTTGGGGTTGAGCACCGCCTTGGTCTCCTGGTACAGGAACGTCTTGTTCGCCGACCCGCCGCCCTTGGCCATGAACAGGAACTCGTACACCGGGTCGGTGCCCGGCTTGGTGTGGATGTCGATCTGCGCGGGCAGGTTGGTCCCGGTGTTCTTCTCGTCCCAGAAGGTGACCGGGGCCATCTGCGAGTACCGCAGGTTCAGCTCCTGGTACGCCTCGTAGATCCCGCGCGCCAGCGCCTGCTCGTCGGTGCCGCCGGTGAGCACGGTCTCGGTGCGCTTGCCCATCACGATCGCGGTACCGGTGTCCTGGCACATCGGCAGCACCCCGCCCGCGGCGATGCACGCGTTGCGCAGCAGGTCCATCGCCACGAACCGGTCGTTGCCGCTGGCCTCGGGGTCGTCGACGATCGCCCGCAGCTGCGCCAGGTGCGATGAGCGCAGCAGGTGCTGGATGTCCTTGATCGCCTCCTTGGCCAGCGCGGTCAGCGCGGCCGGGTCGACCTCGAGGAACCGCCGACCGGCGGCCTCGACGACGCGCACCCCGTCCGGGCTGACCAGCCGGTACTCGGTGGTGCGGTCCTGGCCCAGGGGCAGGACATCGGTGTAGTCGAAGTTCGTGGTGGTGGTCACGATGAGCGGGCTCCCTTGCACGCGTCCGGATCCGCAAAACGTACTCCTCGGCGCCGCCTCCGCCGGGGTGCTCCGCACGTGGTCCTGGCCACGCGGGCGCGCTGCGGTCCCGGCCCGGCCGCGAAACCGGGTGCGCGCGGCGCTATCGGCTATTTTCGGACATAAGCGGGATGGTTTTATCCCGGCTTTGAGAATGCTTTTATCCATACCGCTGCCCTGCTTGTCGGAAATGCCGAGCGGCTATTCTTTGCTTTCGGTGTGCCGAGCGCGGAGGAGTCACGTGGCTGGCGTTGTTGGTGACTGGGACGCCGTGTCGCGCGAGATCAAGCGGCGGATGGACGAGCGGGAAATGAACCAGGCCGCGCTCATCGAGAAATCCGGCATCTCGAAAGCGGTCGTCGCCGAACTGCAGAACAACACGAAGCGGCGGACCCGATCCGACCACGTGCTGCGCGCGCTGTCGGAGGCGTTGGGCCTGCACCCGGAACACCTGCGGCACATCGCGCAGGACCGCGAGCCGCAGCCGCTGGGCGAACCCGCCATCCGCTCCGACGCCGACATCGCGGGCAGGCTCGACGCGCTCGACTACCGGGTGGCCGAGATCAAGCAGATGCTCGGCGTGCTGACCGACGCGATCCTCGGTGGCACGACCTTCACCACCGTCGACGTCCGCGGCACCGACGACCGGCAGGACTAGCGGACCGGCACGACCAGCGGGGCCGACCGGACTGGCGGGGCCGCACATGCCGGAAGGCCGGGGCGGCCCCCGGCCGTCCCGACCTCCCGTCGCGGGCGGCGGAGGACTCCAGTATCGAGTTCCGCGCCGCGTGGTGTGTGTGGGTGTGTGCTCACTACGCTGCCGTGACTCGCGTCACATGTCAACGCCGCTATCCGTGTGATGTCGCGAACCGGACCGCCCCGGTTCGGCCGGGGTCAGCTGGCGTAGGCGCGCAGCTTCTCGGCCCGCTCGCCCTGGCGCAGCTTGGACATGACCTCGCGCTCGATCTGGCGGACCCGCTCGCGGGAGAGGCCGAAGCTCTTGCCGATCTGGTCCAGGGTGCGCGGCTGGCCGTCGTCGAGGCCGTAGCGCAGCCGGATGACCGACTGCTCCCGCTCGTCGAGGGTGGCCAGCACCCGGCGCATGTCGTCCTGCAGCAGCCCGGAGATGACCGCGCTCTCGGCGTCGGTGGCCTCGCCGTCCTCGATGAAGTCACCGAGCGGGGCGTCCTCCTCCGCGCCGACCGGCATGTCCAGGCTCACCGGGTCGCGGGCGTGGTCGAGCAGGTCGGCGACCTTCTGCGGGGTCAGCCCGGCCTCCTTGGCCAGCTCGTCCTTGGTGGCCTCGCGGCCGAGCTGCTGGTGCAGGTCGCGCTTGATCCTGGCCAGCTTGTTGACCTGCTCCACCAGGTGGACCGGCAGCCGGATGGTGCGGCCCTGGTCGGCCATGCCCCGGGTGATCGCCTGGCGGATCCACCACGTGGCGTAGGTGGAGAACTTGAAACCCTTGGTGTAGTCGAACTTCTCCACCGCGCGGATCAGACCCAGGTTCCCCTCCTGGATCAGGTCCAGCAGCGGCATGCCGCGACCGGTGTAGCGCTTGGCCAGCGACACCACCAGGCGCAGGTTCGCCTCCAACAGGTGGTTCTTGCCCACGTGCCCGTCGGCGATCAGCGCGCGCAGCTCGGCGCGCCGCGCCGGGGACAGCTCCGGGGAGGTCTCGAGCATGTGCTGCGCGAAGACCCCCGCCTCGATGCGCTTGGCCAGCTCCACCTCCTGGGCGGCGGTGAGCAGTGCGGTGCGCCCGATCCCGTTGAGGTAGACGCGCACCAAGTCGGCCGCGGGGCCCTGCGCGTCGAGGTCGGCCTCATAGGTGAGCTCTCCCGGCTCACGCTGCTGCGGGACCGTCATGGTGCTCCCTCCCCCTGTAGGTGGTTCTGCCTGTCAAACGTGGCGGGGGGTGGATTCGTTCCCGTGCCCTCCCACTGTGATGACGTCGCCGGGCGCTCTGGCGTTGTTCAGGTTTGCCTGAGGTTTCGCTGAGAACCCGGGTGCCGGTCACGGCTCACGGTGGCAGTGCGGGATCCGGTGTCACATCAACCTTTGGGCGGAAGGTCAAGTCAACCGTGTGGGTGAGTACGACCGTCTAACGGCGACGGTCAGTGCGGTATGCCCCGGTTCAGAGGTCGATCAGAACGGTGAACGGTCCGTCGTTGACGCTCTCCACCGCCATGGTGGCGCCGAACCTGCCGGTGGCCACCCGCGCGCCGCGGGCGCGCAGCGCGGTGATCGTCGCGGCCACCAGCGGTTCCGCGTGCTCCGGTCGGGCGGCCGCGGTCCACGACGGCCGCCTCCCCTTGCGGGTGTCGCCGTAGAGTGTGAACTGACTCACCACGAGTAGCGGTGCGCCGGTCGTGGCGCAGGACTGCTCATCGCGCAGGACCCGCAACTCGTGCAGTTTGCGGGCCATCGTCGCCGCGGTGTCCTCGGTGTCGGCCACATGCACGCCCAGCAGCACCAGCAACCCGGCCTCGGTGATCTCGCCGACGGTCTCCCCGTCGACGACGACCTTCGCCCGGCTCACCCGGGCCGCGACGGCCCTCACCCGCGCACCCGGAACGGACTCTGGTCCGGTTGCCGCCTCACGCGCTCTCCTCGGGCAGCAGCATCCCGTGCGTCACGAGGTCGACCACGACCGGCAGCGCCGCTCGCACGACCTCGTCGGTCGGCAGGCCGTTGGCCGCCGCGAGCAGGCTCAGCAGGTCGCCCAGCGGCACCTGCCCCTGGCAGCCCGCGAGCAGCGCGGTGACCAGCTCATCGGTCTCCTGCTGCCAGCCGGGGCCGTCGGTGCGGTGCAGCCTGCGCACCAGCTCCTTCCAGCCGTCCCCGGTCGGCTCGGCGACGCGTTCCAGCACCACGGTGGGGGAGACGGTGAACCGCGTGCCCACCAGCCGCGCGGGGTCGGCGTTGGCGCGCAGCCAGGCGACCCGGTCCAGCCAGCCGCCCGCCTCGGGGCCCAGCGGGTCGTCGTAGGCGTGCCGCAGGTCCTCGCAGGCGACCTCGGTGTCGGTTCCGGTGGCCCGCAGCGTGACGAACCCGAACCCGACGCCGACCACGTCGTTGGCCTCGAACCAGTCCAGCCAGGCCGCCGCCTTCGCCGAGCCCTCGGCCGAGCGCGGGTCGATCCCGGCGTCGCGCAGCCAGGTGCCCACGTACATCGCGGGCTCGGCCACGTCCCGCTGGACGAACCAGGCGTCGACGCCCTCGTCGGGCAGCCAGCCGGTGACCCGCTCCGCCCAGTCCTCGCCGCGGCGGTGCAGCCAGGACGCCAGCAGTTGCCCGACCCCGCCCGGCGCCAGCACGTCCGGGAGCCCGCGCACCACGAGCGCGCTCGCGTCGTCGCCCGCGAGCCCCGAGTCGCGGTAGGTGTAGTCCACCCGGGGCGGGCCGACCACGAACGGCGGGTTGCACACCACCTGGTCGAACCGCCGCCCGGCGACCGGCTCGAACCAGGACCCGCGGGCGGTCTCCACGTCCAGCCCGTTGAGCCGGAACGTCGCCGAGGCCAGGGCCAGGCAGCGCGGCGACAGGTCGGTCGCGGTGATCCGCGCGGCGTGCCTGCTCGCGTGCAGCGCCTGCACCCCGCACCCGGTGCCCAGGTCGAGCAGCGAGTCGACCTCCCTGCGCACGGTCGCTCGCGCCAAGCTGAGCGAGGCGTGCCCGATGCCGAGCACGTGGTCGGTGCCCACGGGGCGGCCCGCCTGCTCGGCGTCGAGGTCGGCCACCACCCACCAGGACCCCTCGTCGTCGCCGTACGGGCGCAGGTCGAGCCCGGCGCGCGCGGTGTCGCCGGACACCGCCACCAGCCCCACCGCCGCGGCGTCGGCCAGGTCGAGCCCGCTGAGCGCGGCGCGCGCCCGCGCGAGCGGGACGGTGTCGCCGACCAGGAACATCCGGATGAGCGTCGCCAGCGGCCCGCCGTCGGCGGTGCGGCGGCGGGCGGGCTCGGGCTCACCGCGGCCGAGCGCGGCGTGCGCCTGGTCGCCCAGCGCCGCCACCACCCCGTCCGCGTCGTAGCCGACCACCCGAAGCGCCTCAGCCAAGCGCGCGCAGAACTCGTCCGAGAAGTGGGGAAGCACGCCCGAATGCTCGCACGCCACCCCGCCGCCGACCCGCGGGCCCGGGCCGCGCCCGGCGCCCCGTCCTGTGCCCTGTTCTGTGCCCTGTCCCGCACCCCGCTGGGTGCGCCGCTGCGCGCCCTGTCCGCTGTCCCCCATCGCATGACCGCAGGGTGACAGGGTTCGGCGCGCGGCGCGCCGAGTTGTCCACAGGGGTCAGCGGGTCATACGCGGGTGATGAGGTGGAAGTGGCCGGGGAGGCGGTAGCGGGCGACGATCTCGGCGCCGAGCAGCGTCGCGGCGTCGCGCGCCTGCCCGGCCGTGGGCAGCGGGCCCAGCAGCGACAGCAGGCCACCGGGGCGCAGCGGGGCGGTCACCGCGCGCAACAGCGCGACCGGGTCCTCGGCGTAGTGCAGCAACTCGTGGCACAGCACCACGTCGAAGTCGCCCGCGCGGAACAGCTCCGGCGCGTCCTCGGCGCCCGCTTGGGCCACCCGCACGGTCACCCCGCGCACGTAGGCGTGCGCCAGCGCGTCGGCGAGCATCGCGCCAGCCGGGTCGAGGATGGTGACCTCGTGGCCGAGCGCGGCCAGCGGCACGCCGTCCTCACCGCGCCCGCCCGCCACGTCCAGCACCCGGCACGGCTCGGTGAGGTGGCGGACCAGGTTGGCCTCGGCCATGCGGTGTCGGGTCGACGCCCCGAATCCCTCGACCGCGAATCCAGTCATAAACCATCTTCTTACCGGCAACCGGGGGATTCCCGATCCAGTTCTACCCGGATGGCGCAGTAGGCCCGCCGAGGTGAGAGGATGGTGGCCGGAGGTGGTGTCGTGAAGGGCTCCGAGCGGGACGACACCCCGGTTCTGATCACCGAGGCCGCGCCGTCGTACGAGGACCAGTTCGCCGCGCGCAAGCGCAAGTACATGATCATGATGGGCTTGCGCATCCCGTGCCTGCTGCTGGCCGGGCTCACCTACCAGACCTGGTGGCTGGCGCTGGGTTTCGTCGCCCTGTCGATCCCGCTGCCGTGGATGGCGGTGCTCGTCGCCAACGACCGCCCGCCGCGCAAGGTGGAGAAGGTCAACCGCTACCAGCGCGACCCCAAGGCCATCGATTCGACCGGTCGCGAGGTCATCGACGGCTGAGCGGCTGGGCGCCGACCTGGCCGACGGCCGCGGCACCCGCCGTCACCCCGGCGCGCAGCACCTCACGCGGTGTCGCGCCCGCCAACCACACGCGCAGCGCGCCCGCGTTGAACGCGTCACCGGCACCGGTGGTGTCGACACACTCCGTTGGCAGCGCGGGTTCCTCCACCACCCCATCGCGGTCGACCCAGTACGCCCCGTGTTCGCCGTGGGTCACGGCGGCAGCGCCAACGGTGTCGAGCACCTTCTGCCCACCTAGAGCCAGAAACTCGTCGTGGTTCGGTAGCAGCAAGTCCACACCGTTGAGCGTGGCCAGGAATGTGTCGTCGATCAACGCGGCTGATTGCGGGTCCACCGAGGTCGTCAGACCTGCGCTGCGCGCTGTGGCGAGGATGTCGATACCGGCTTGCCGGGTTGCCGCGTCCAAGAGCACGTATCCGGACAAGTGCAGGTGTTTGGCCTGTTCGAGCGGCGGTAGATCTGCCTGACGGAGAAGGGCGTTCGCGCCTCTATCCGGGAACATCGTTCGTTGGCCGGTGCCATCGACGAGCACGACCACACATCCAGTAGCCGCCGACGGATCAACGGTGAACAAGCACCTGACGCCCCGGCTCGTTAGGTCTGCCCGCACCTGGGCCGCGGCTGCGTCATCGCCGACCCGGGACACCAGCGTCACCGGCTCGCCGAGGTGGGCGAGCCAGGCGGCGGCGTTGGCACCGGCGCCTCCTGGCCTCAACGTGGTGGTGGCCAGAGTGTCGTCGCCCCAGGCGATAGGTGTGGAATGCCGGGTTACGACGTCCAGTGCTGTGTCACCAACGACGACCACGCCCACAGGAACCTCCGAAACCAAGTCGCGCCGCCATCGGACGATACGGTAAGAAGCACCCCCGCCACTCTGCGGCAACCGTCCCCGAAGGAGACTCGTGATGGCGCGTGTCCAAGCCGCGTTGATCGCGGCTGGGTTCCGCAGGCACGCGACCTACCGGCAGGCCACGTTCGCCGGGGCGTTCACCAACACGGTGTTCGGGTTCCTGCGCTGCTACATCCTGCTCAGCGTCGCCGCCGCCGCGGGCGGGGCCATGGCCGGGTACAGCGGCCCGCAGTTGGTCAGCTACGTCTGGCTGGGGCAAGGGCTGCTCGCCGTGGTGAACTCGTGGACCATGTTGGACCTGGCCGAACGGGTCCGCACCGGGGATGTCGTCGCCGACCTGCTGCGCCCGGTCGATCCACTGTGGACCTACCTGTGGACCGACATCGGCCGCGCGGGCTTCGCCCTGCTGACCCGGTTCGTCGCGCCACTTGTCGTGGGTGCCCTGGCGTTCGACTTCTATGTCCCCCAGAGCTTCTTGGCCTACCCGCTGTTCATCCTGTCCACGCTCCTAGCGATAGTCGTTTGCTTCGCTTGCCGCTACCTGATAGGCCTAACAGCGTTCTGGTTGCTTGATATCCGCGGAGTGACCATGTTCTGGGTGTTCGTCTCCGGTGCCGCTAGCGGGCTCTACTTTCCCCTGGCGGTGCTGCCGGACTGGCTTAGCACCACCTTGTGGGTCGCCACTCCCTTTCCTTCCTTGCTCCAAGCACCGCTGGACATCGCCGTCGAGCGAGGTGGCACTGGGCAAGCCCTCTTGGTGTGTCTAAGCCAGGCCGTCTGGGGCGTGCTCCTGTTCCTCGCTTGCCGATGGGCGCAGTCGCGCGCTGTGCGGAAGTTGGTGGTGCAAGGTGGCTGAGATCCTCGAAACGACGCGTGTCTATGGGCGGGTACTCCGCGCTCAAGTCCGCAGCCAGGCGCAGTACCGCACGTCCATGCTGCTGGAGATCCTCGGCAGCATGGTGGTCAACGGACTGGACATCGCCACGGTCTTCGTGTTGTTCAGCGTCACCGGCGCGCTCGGTGGCTTCAACGGCACCGAGGTCCTCCTGATGACTGCTCTAGCGGCCGCCGGGTTCACTGTGGGCGATCTGGTCGCGGGTAGTTCGGATCGATTGCGCGAGTACGTCCGCTCGGGGTTGTTCGACTCGCTGCTGGTGCGCCCTCTGTCGGCGTTGGTGCAGCTGGCGGTCATCACCTTCGCCTTGCGCCGTGTCGGCCGGGCGGCTCAGGGACTGGTGCTCTACGTCGTCGCCTTGTGTGTCGCCGACATCCCCTGGACGGTTGGACGCGTCCTGTTCGCTGTGATTGTCCCAATTTCGGGGGCTGTGTTCTTCGCGAGCCTGTTCATCGGTGGGGCTACCGTCGCGT
This sequence comes from Actinokineospora diospyrosa, assembly GCF_024171925.1. Taxonomy (GTDB): domain Bacteria; phylum Actinomycetota; class Actinomycetes; order Mycobacteriales; family Pseudonocardiaceae; genus Actinokineospora; species Actinokineospora diospyrosa. Next base: position 115,901 of record NZ_JAMTCO010000001.1, read on the forward strand.
TCTGGTGGATTGAGTCTGGCGAGGTCGCCAACGCGTTCACCTATGGCGGGCGTGACTTCACCTCTTACCCGAGCACCATGTACGGCGGCTGGTTCCGGGACTTGTTCACCCTTGGCCTCGGCTTCGGCTTCGTCGCCTACTTCCCGGGACTCGTCCTCTTGGGCAAACCAGACCCGCTAGGCCTACCGACCGCGGTTGCTTGGTGTTCGCCGTTGGTCGCTGTCATCGCCGCTTGCGTCGCCGCCGTGTTCTGGCGGATCGGCGTCCGCCACTACCGGAGCACGGGGTCATGATCATTTCAGCGCGGGGCCTGCGCAAGGATTTCACCGTGACCCGCAAGGTCGGGCGGCTCCGCAGGGAGCGGCACGTGGTGTCCGCTGTGGACGGTGTCGACCTCACCGTGGAACGCGGTGAGCTGCTCGGCTACATCGGCCCCAACGGCGCGGGCAAGTCCACCACGCTCAAGATGCTCACCGGCGTGCTCACCCCGAGCGGGGGAGAGGTCCGTGTCTGCGGCTTGGAACCGGTCGCCAAGCGCACCACGTTGGCGAGGCGCATCGGTGTTGTGTTCGGGCAGCGCTCTCAGCTCTGGTGGGACCTACCGCTGGAGGACTCGTTTTCCTTGCTACGGCACATCTACCGTGTCCCGGAAGGTGACCACGCGGCTCGGCTTAAGCAGTGTTCGGACCTACTTGGCCTTGACGAGTTTCGGCACACCCCAGTCCGACAGCTCTCTCTAGGCCAACGGATGCGCGGTGAGCTCACCGCCGCACTCTTGCACGGCCCCGAGGTGCTGTTCCTCGACGAACCCACGATCGGCCTCGACGTGCTCAGCAAGCAGGCCGTCCGATCGTTCCTCACTGACCTCGACCGGCGCGGCGACACCACCGTCGTCCTGACGACCCACGACCTCGCCGACATCGAGAAGCTGTGCCGCAGACTCGTCGTCATCGACCACGGGCACGTAGTGCACGACGGCACGCTCGATGAGCTGCATGCCCGCTATCGCTCCCGCCGCATCATCGTCGCCGACCTCGACACCCCCTGGCCGGAAGGTCTCACGCTGCCCGGCGCGGTCGTTACCTCGGTGGAAGCCGACGCGCGCCGAGTAACCCTCACACTCGATGGCGCAGCAGCAGGTGAGGTAGTCGCGGCTCTCGCGCAGGCGGTGTCACTACGAGACCTGTCCGTGCAAGAGCCGAATATCGAAGACGTCGTCTCTAGGCTCTACCGGGACGAAAGCTGAACGGCGACCTCTGCCGCTACCTGGGCGTTGTTAGCCACAAGTTCGGTGTTCGCGTTCAAGCTCGTCCCGCCGCTGCCGTTGTGGAAGAACTCCAACAACGCCGGGGTGACGTCCTTACCGCGAATCCCACGTTCCTGTAGCAACGCCATGCCTTCACTGAGCAGCCGGTCGTGCAGATCCCGGTCCAGCTCGTGTTCCACCGGGACAGGATTGACCAACAACACGCCCGATGACGTCACCGTGCGGTGCGCCGCGATCACCGCTGCGGCGTCGGCAGGATTATCCACCCGCCACGGCACGGTATGAGCTGACTCCCGCAGGTAGAAACCGGGGAAGTGGTCGGTGCGGTAGCCGACGACCGGAACCGACTTGGTCTCCAACACCTCGACCGTCGCGGCGATGTCGAGGATCGACTTGACCCCGGAGCAGACAACGGTCACCGGCGTACTCGCCAATACATCCAGGTCTGCCGAAACGTCCCAAGAGGCACTACCGGCCGGAATCGACAGATGGACCCCACCGAGCCCACCCGTCGCGAACACCGAGATCCCCGCGCGATGCGCCAACGCGGCCGTGCTCGCCACCGTGGTGGCGCCATCGCGCTTGAGGGCATAGGCAGGCCCTAGATCCCGCAGGGACAACTTAGCGAGGCCTGGCGAACACACCCGCTCCAGTTGCCCGGGCGTCAACCCGACGTGCGCCACGCCGTCCAGCACCGCGATCGTGGCGGGCACAGCGCCCGCCTCGCGCACGATCCGCTCCAGCCGGGCCCCGACCTCCAGGTTGCGCCCCTGAGGCAGCCCGTGCGCCAGCAGGGTGCTCTCCAGCGCCACCACGCCGCGCCCGTCGGACAGGGCGGCGGCGACCTCATCAGCGATTACCAGGCTCACCCGGACATCATGGCAAAGCGAGCCGGGTCACCACGACCGGAGCGTCGCGATGCGCTCCTCGAGCTGCTCGATCGAGGCCATCGCCGTCGGCGGCCCACCGCAGCTGCGGCGGAGCTCACCGTGGATCGTCCCGTGGGGCTTGCCGGTGCGGTGGTGGGCCATCCCCACTAATGCGTTCAACTCCTTGCGCAGCGTCGCCAACCGCTCTTGCACCGACTGCGACCGGGCCTGTACCGGCTCCGCGGGTTTGGCCTCCGCGGCCCGTCTGGTCCGATCCGCGAGCTGCTGCTCTTGGCGCTGCCGCAGCAGGGCTTTGACCTGCTCCGGTTCAAGCAGGCCCGGCAGGCCGAGGTACTCCTCTTCCTCTACCGTGCCCGCCATCGCCGTGGTCCCGAACGACGACCCGTCGAAGATGACCTGGTCGAGCTCGGCGGATGCCCCCAGCGAGGTGAAGGCCTTCTCCTCCTCGCCCAACTCGTCCTTGGTCCGGTTGGCGTCGGCGACGAGGTCGTCGTCCCAGCCCTCCTTCTCCCGGTGGGGCTTGCCCAGGACGTGGTCGCGCTCGGCCTCCAGCTGGCTGGCCAGGTCGAGCAGCACCGGCACCGACGGCAGGAACACGCTCGCCGTCTCACCCTGCTGGCGCACCCGCACGTACCGGCCGATGGCCTGCGCGAAGAACAGCGGCGTGGAGGCGCTGGTCGCGTAGACCCCCACCGCCAGCCGCGGCACGTCGACGCCCTCGCTGACCATCCGGACCGCGACCAGCCAGCGCGAGTCCGAGTCGGCGAACTCCTGGATCCGCCCGGAGGCCTTCGGGTCGTCGGAGAGCACCAGCGTGGGCGCCTGCCCGGTCGCGGTCTCCAGGATCTGCGCGTACGCCTTCGCCGACACGTGGTCCGAGGCGATGACCAGGCCACCCGCGTCCGGCACGTGCTGGCGGACCTGCGTCAACCGGATGTCGGCCGCCCCCAGCACCGACGGGATCCACTCGCCGGAGGGGTCCAGCGCGGTGCGCCAGGCCCTGGCGGTCTGCTCGGCGGTCAGCGGCTCGCCCAGCCGCGCGGTGAACTCCTCGCCCGCGCTGGTCCGCCAGCTCGCCTCACCCGAGTACGCGAGGAAGATCACCGGCCGGACGACGCCGTCGCGCAGCGCGTCGGAGTAGCCGTAGGTGTGGTCCGAGCGGCTGCGCTGGAACCCCTGGCCGTCCGGCTCGTAGTCCACGAACGGGATCGGCGAGTCGTCGCTGCGGAACGGGGTGCCGGTCAGCGCCAGCCTGCGGGTCGCGGGCGTGAACGCCTCGCGGACAGCGTCGCCCCAGCTCTTGGCGTCGCCGCCGTGGTGGATCTCGTCGAGGATCACCAGCGTCTTGCGCTGCTCGGTGCGCACCCGGTGCAGGCTCGGGTGCGCGGCCACCTGCGCGTAGGTCACCGCGACGCCGCGGAAGTCGCGGGAGGTGGCGCCCATCGAGTTGGTGAAGTTCGGGTCGATCGGGATGCCCGCGGCCGAGGCCGCCGACGCCCACTGGTGCTTGAGGTGCTCGGTGGGCGCGACGATGGTCAGCGACTCCACCGTGCGGTCGGCCAGCAGCTCCGCGGCCACCCGCAGCCCGAACACGGTCTTGCCCGCGCCCGGCGTGGCGACCGCCAGGAAGTCCTTCGGGCGGGTCGTCAGGTACTTCGTCAGCGCTCGGCGCTGCCAGTCGCGCAGCGGGCGCGCCGCGGGGGGCTGCGCACGGGTCTCCGGTTCCACCTCGGCCCGGGTCACGGGATGCCCCAGCTCCTCTCCACCTGCTCCAGACACGGCGATGCCCTCAGCGGGTCGGCACGAGACCGGGTTGAGGGCGTCCGTGAGGATACCGCCCGCCCGGCCAAGATCGCCCGCGCCCGCGACACGCCGGGGCACGACCGGGGACCGCGATCAAGCCGATCGCACCCCCATGGACCATGCTTGACCCCGTATGACCGCGCAGCCCGGACCCCAGGACGGCCGCGACGGCACCCCCGGCGGCCCGCCCGCGCGGCGGGGCCCGTCCCGGTTGATCAAGCGCACCCTGTCCAAGGCGTGGGCGGGCAACCTCTTCTCCGAGGCGGCCGAGGCGGCGTTCTGGCAGGTCCTGTCGCTGCCCCCGCTGCTGCTCGGCCTGCTGGGCAGCCTGGGTTTCGTCGCCGAGTGGTTCGGCCCGGACGTGGTCTTGGCGGTGCAGGCCGACATCCTCGACATCTCGCGCAAGGCGTTCAGCGAGAGCGTGGTGACGCAGATCATCCAGCCCACCGTGTCCGACATCCTCACCGTCGGGCGTGGCGAGATCGTCTCCGTCGGCTTCCTCATCTCGCTGTGGGCGGGGTCGTCGGCGATGTCCTCGTTCGTCGACGCGATCACTGTCGCACACGGTCAGTACGGGGTCCGACACGAGGTGTGGCAACGGATCTTCGCGCTGCTGCTCTACGTGGCCAGCCTGGTGCTGCTGATCATCGGCCTGCCGGTGCTCGCGCTGGGACCGGACCTGCTGCCCAACCTGTTCCCGATGTCCTGGCGGCCGACGATCAGCGGGTGGGTGAACATCGCCTACTACCCGGTGATCGGCATCCTCACCGTGCTCGCCCTCGCGACGCTCTACAAGCTCGCCCTGCCGCGGAAACTGCCGTGGCACCGCGGTCTGCCTGGCGCTGTGCTGGCTATGGCGGTGTTTGTCCTGTCTAGCATCGGGTTGCGGCTCTACATAGGCTGGATCACCACAACCGGCTACACCTACGGCGCTCTCGCGACGCCTATCGCATTCCTGTTGTTCGCCTTCTTCATTGGCCTCGCAGTGGTCATCGGCGCCTACTTCAACGCGGCGATCCAAGAGGTGTGGCCCGCCAAGATGACTAAGCGGCAACGGCGGCGCTGGCGGCGGTTGGAGATGGAGAAAGCTGCCGGTAAGAACCGGCAGCGACGGGAAGATCACCCGGAGTCCGCGCCGGAGCCGCTCGCCGATGCCACCCGGTCGAGGGATCGGGACAGCACCGACCACTGAGTCATACTTTTGTATGACCACGGGTTCGCCCCGTGGACTGAGTCGGTCCTCAGCTGCGCTGTGCCAGGATTTCCCCGATTCACCGGTGATGTGGCGCGCGGGGCGCGCCCGGGGGTCATCGGTGTCCGCTCTGGGAGGGGAACTAAGCAGATGTCCGTGCTGGCACGACTCAGCCTGGGCAACCGCGGCCTGGTGGGCTTGCTCAGCCTGCTCATCATCGGCTTCGGCGCCATCGCGCTACCGTCGCTCAAGCAACAACTCCTGCCGTCCATCCAGCTGCCCGCCGCGGTGGTGCTCGCGCCGTACCCGGGCGCGTCGCCGGACGTGGTCGACAGCCAGGTGGCCGAGCCGATATCCGCTGGGGCCAGGGGCATCGCCGGGGTGGAGAAGATCACCACCCAGTCCGCGGAGAGCTCGACGACCATCCAGGTCCAGTTCGTCTACGGCACCGACATGAACGCCGCCGTGGGCCAGCTGCAGCAGTCGGTCAACCGGCTGCGCGCGCAGCTGCCGCAAGGCGTCGAGCCGACCGTGTTGCTGGGCAGCACCGACGACTTCCCGGTCGTGATGCTGGCGGCGACCACCGGTGACGACGAGGTGGCCGCGGCCAAGCGGTTGCGGTCGGAGGTTGTGCCCGCCCTGGAGGGGATCCAGGGTGTGCGCCAGGCCACCGTCAGCGGAGCCCGCACCCAGCAGGTCGTCGTGCGGGTGGACTACGCCAAGCTCGGCGCGGCGGGCGTCGACCCGGCCGCGCTGGCCGCGGTGCTGTCCTCGGCTGGCGCGACCGTCCCGGCGGGCACCATCACCGAGTCCGACAAGACGCTGACCGTGCAGACCGGCGGCCCGCTGAGCGGTGTGGACGACCTGCGCGCGCTCCAGCTGCCCGCACCCGGGAAACCGGTCACCCTCGGCGAGGTCGCGACTGTCGAGTCAGGACTCGCCCCGCCCACCGTGATCACCCGCACCGACGGCAAGCCGACCCTGGGCGTCGTGGTCACCATGACCCGCGACGGCAACGCCGTCGAGATCTCCAAGGCGGTCAACGACAAGCTCGCCGACCTCGAGCGCTCCGCGCAGACCGACCTCACCGTCGTCTTCTCCCAGGGGCCCGAGGTCGAGAAGGCCATCAGCGGCCTGACCACCGAGGGCATGCTCGGCCTCGCCTTCGCGGTCCTGGTGATCCTGCTGTTCCTGCTCTCCATCCGCTCCACCGTCGTCACCGCGGTGTCCATCCCGCTATCGGTCCTGGTGGCGCTACTGGTGATGTGGACAGGCGACCTATCGCTGAACATGCTCACCCTTGGCGCGCTGACGATCGCGATCGGCCGGGTGGTGGACGACTCGATTGTCGTTCTGGAGAACATCAAACGACATCTGGAGTACGGCGAGGAGAAACACCGCGCGATCCTCGATGGCACCAAGGAGGTTGCGGGTGCTGTCACCGCGTCCACTTTGACCACCGTGGCCGTGTTCGCGCCGATCGCGTTCGTCGGCGGTATCGCTGGCGAGTTGTTCGGGCCGTTCTCGCTAACTGTCACAGTTGCGCTTATCGCGTCGCTCTTGGTGTCACTGACGGTCGTTCCGGTTCTGGCGTACTGGTTCCTCAAGCGCCCGCCGGTTGCCGTTGACCCTGCCGCCGCTGAGCGTGCACTGCAGGAGGCGTTGGACAAGGAACGTCGTAGCCCGCTGCAGCGCGCTTATGTACCGGTGCTGCGGTTCGCGACCACGCGCCGGTGGGCCACGATCCTCGTGGCGATCGTCATCTTCGTCCTCACCATGGGGCTGGCGAGCCGCTTGGAGACCAGCTTCATCGATGACAACGGCGGCACGTCGGTTCAACTGAGTCAGGAGTTGCCTCCCGGCGCCAGCCTTGCCGCTCGCGACGCCGCGGCCAAGAAGCTTGAAAGCGTGCTGGAGACGACCCCGGAGATCGAGGTCTACCAGGTCACCGTTGGCACCGACGACCTCTTCGCGGGTTTCGGCGCCAGCAGCGGCGGCAACACCACCGTCTACGCGACCCTCAAGCCGGATGTTGACCGCGCCGCGGTGCTTAAGGGCATCAAGGACCGCCTTGGCGCCGACGCGGGCAAGCTGGAGACCGGTAGCGACACCGGCTCTGGCACGTCGAGCTCCATCGAGGTCGTCGTCACTGCACCGGACGCGGCTGGATTGACCGCCGCGGTTAAGACCGTGCAAGACGCTGTGGCGGGGACGCCGGGTCTTACCGACGTGACCAGCGATCTGGCCCGCAGCTCACCGCGTGTGGAGATCGCCGTCAACCAGACCGCCGCGGCAGCCAAGGGCTTGAGCACGCAGACGATCACCCAACTCGCCGCCCAGGCGCTGCGCGGCACCCCGGTCGCCGAACTGCCCATCGGCGACGCCCGCCAGCAGGTCGTGCTGCGCACCGGCACCGCTCCGGCGGACTTGGCCGCGCTCAAGGCGCTGCCGCTGCCCAGCGCGGCTGGCCCGGTCACCCTGGGCCAGGTCGCCACGGTGAGCACGGTCGACGGCCCGGTGCGGGTCACCCGCACCGACGGCGACCGCAGCACCACCGTCACCGCCAAGTCGACCTCGTCGGACCTGGGCGCGGTCACCAAGGACATGACCGACCGGCTGGGCAAGCTCCAGCTGACCGGCGGCGCGTCCTACAAGGTCGGTGGCGTCAGCGCCGACCAGGCCGACACTTTCGCCGACCTGGGGCTGGCCATGCTGGCCGCCATCGCGATCGTCTTCCTGATCATGGTGGCGACCTTCCGCAGCCTGGTGCAGCCGCTGATCCTGCTGGTGTCCATCCCGTTCGCCGCGACCGGTGCCATCGGCCTGCTGCTGATCACCGGGACCCCGCTCGGCCTGCCGTCGCTGATCGGCATGCTGATGCTGGTCGGCATCGTGGTCACCAACGCCATCGTGCTCATCGACCTGATCAACCAGTACCGGGCCGACGGCATGAGCGTGCGCGACGCGGTGATCGAGGGCGGCCGCAGGCGACTGCGCCCGATCCTGATGACCGCAGCGGCCACGATCTTCGCCCTGCTGCCGATGGCGGCTGGCGTCACCGGGGAGGGCGGGTTCATCGGCAAGCCGCTGGCCCTGGTGGTGATCGGCGGCCTGATCAGCTCCACGCTGCTGACCCTGGTGCTCGTCCCGACCCTCTACACGATGGTCGAGAACTTCAAGGAGCGCCGCCGGGCCAAGCGGGCGGCCAAGCACGCCCCCCGCCCAGCGCCCGAACCCGAACTCCAGCACGTCTGACCCGTGGTGCGCACAGGGCCCGCCTCCCCCGAGGCGGGCCCTGTCGCGCGCTCACACTCTCTCGCTGGCCCACAGCCAGCCAACACTCTTCCCGGCGGCGACCTGTTTGCTGACGCCCTGCTGCCAAGGTGTTGCTGCTAGCGCTCTGCTCGGCGTTGCCCTGCCTGCCAACGTCTTTGCCTGCGGTGTGCTGCTCGGCTGTGCCTGCTGGCCAGGGCTCTACTTGCCACACCTGCCCGGTGACGCGTGTTACGCGCCGTCCGGCGACCCGAAACCCGCCTCCCACCGGCCGGAGTCCATGATCAACTCGCGTGGTGGGGCCCGCCCACCCGGGGTCTGGGGTCCCACGTTCGAGCCTAGCCGAACGGGGTGGTTGTCAAGGGGGGTGCGGGCGGGCTGTGGATGGTGCGGGGGGTTGTGGATGAACCCGGTGGAGGTGCTGGGGCGGGTGCCGGTCAGTCCTTCATCGAGTCGTAGATCTTCTTGCAGTCGGGGCACACCGGTGACCCCGGTTTCGGCGACTTGGTGACCGGGAAGACCTCGCCGCACAGCGCCACGACCATGTTGCCCATGACGGCGCTCTCGACGATCTTGTTCTTCCGGACGTAGTGGAACATCTTGGGCGTGTCGTCGCCCGTGGTCTCGGTGCCCTCTGGCCGCGTGTCGACGTCCGGCCGAGTCTGCGTTGGTGCGCTCACCGGTCCATTCTGACACCCGCACCGGCCCGGGCTGACCCGGAAGTGCTGCCGCGGGCGGGTTCGCCCTGGCAGGATGCGCGCATGTTCCAGAAGGTCCTCGCGGGGTTCGGCGCCGGTGGTGCCAAGGTCGACGCCCAGATCCTCGACCGGGCGGGCCGCCCGGGTGGTGCGTTGCGCGGTGAGGTGCACCTGCTCGGCGGCAGCGTCGACCAGCAGGTGGAGGCGCTCGGGGTGGCGCTGCTGGCCAGGGTCGACACCCCGGAGGGGCCGCGCGACCTGCCCGTGCAGCAGGTCCACCTGGCGGGCCGGGAGCTGGTCCGGGCGGGCAGCCGGGTCACCGTGCCGTTCGAGGTCCGGATGCCGTGGGAGACCCCGATCACCTCGGTGCTCGGCAAGCACCTGGTCGGCATGGCCGTCGGCCTGCAGACCACCCTCGACCTGGCCGGGTCGGTCGTCGACGCCCAGGACGTCGACGCGGTGGCGATCGAGCCGCTGCCCGCCCAGCACCGCGTCCTCGACGCCCTCAGCAGGCTCGGCTACACCTTCCGCGCCGCCAACCTCGAACGCGACCGCCTCGACGGCGTCGACCAGCAGCTCCCCTTCTTCCAGGAGATCACCTTCGACGCCCCCGCGGCCTCGGGCCTCAAGTCGGTCGCGCTGACCTTCCTCGCCGGGCCGCAGGAGCTGCAGGTGGTGCTGGACGCGGTCAAGCAGGTCCGGGTCGCCAAGGGCGGCGGGCTCGGCGGGCGCACGCAGTCGTTCCTGGGGTCCTTCGTGGTCCGCGACATCAACGCCCCCTGGGAGCGCCAGCTCGAAGGCTGGCTCCGCCAGGTCGCCGCCCCGCGCGGGATCTTCGACTAAAGACACCGCCAGCGAGCAACAGCCCCCTCACGCGCTCTGAGGGGGCTGCTAGTCGTGCTCCGCTAGTCGGGTACGCAGGGTGATGATCGCCGCGGGCCTGAAGCGGTGCTACTGGCGGGTTCGATCGGGGCGCGCGAGCGCGGGTGAGATGGCCGGAGCGTGTCCTGGGGGTTACGTTCGTTACCGGATCGTGTCCAAGCAAGTGGGTCTGAATCGAAACAGTGTGCTTTCGCCCACTGCGGCGCAGGCATATGTTGTGCCGCACAACATTCTCCTTGGACGAGAGCCGCCCGGGCCCAGGTGGTGCGTCACGATCGCGGAAGGGACTCTTCGATGCGGTGGACAAGACTGGCGGCGGTTACCGTCTGTGCGCTCTCGCTGGTGGCCTGCGGTGCCAACCAGGCGACGCCCCCGGCCTCGGGGGGTTCCTCCGGGAACACCACCGAGGCGCCGAGCGGGGGGATCAAGGTCGGCGTGATCCTGCCCGAGACGGCCACCTCGGCGCGGTGGGAGGGCTTCGACAAGCCCATGATCGAGGCGGCGATGAAGGCCCAGGGCATCGACGCCGACGTGCAGAACGCGCAGGGCGACGTGCAGAAGTTCAGCACCCTGGCGGACGGCATGATCAGCCAGGGGGTCAAGGTCCTGGTGATCGCGGCCATCAACAGCGAGGTCGGCTCCTCGGTCGCGGCGAAGGCCAAGGCCCGCGGCATCCCCACCATCGACTACGACCGGCTCAACCTCGGCGGCAGCTCCGACTACTACGTGTCCTTCGACAACGTCAAAGTCGGTGAGCTGCAGGGGCAGGGGCTCGCCGACGCGCTGAAGGCCAAGCCGGGCGCGCAGGTCATCGAGATCGAGGGCGCGCCGACCGACAACAACGCCACGCTGTTCCACAATGGACAGCAGAACGTGCTCAAGCCGCTCTACGACGCGGGCACGCTCAAGCTGGTGCAGTCCCAGGCGATCGACGGCTGGGACAACCAGAAGGGCGGCGTCACCTTCGAGCAGATCCTCACCGCCAACGGCGGCAAGGTCGACGGCGTCGTCGCGGCCAACGACGGCCTCGCTGGCGCGGTGATCACCGTGCTGCGCAAGAACGGGCTCAACGGCAAGGTCCCGGTGACCGGCCAGGACGCGACCCCCGACGGGCTGATGGCCGTGCTGCGCGGCGACCAGTACATGACCGTGTTCAAGCCGATCAAGGCCGAGGCCGAGGCGGCGGCCAAGCTCGCCGCCGCGCTGGCCAAGGGCGACACCGCGGCCGCCGACCAGATCGCCAACGGCACCAGCGACGACCCCAAGGGCAACCGCAAGGTCAAGTCGCTGCTGCTGGAACCGCAGCTCACCACCAAGGACAACGTCAAGACCGTGGTGGAGCAGGGCTACGTCAAGGCGGGCGACATCTGCGGCGGCGACCTGGCCGCGGTCTGCGCGCAACTGGGCATCAGCTGACGACCCGCCCCCGCCCGCGGCTCGGACACCGCGGGCGGGGGCGACCCCTTCGACGGGAGAACGGCCATGAGCGAACCGATCCTGGAACTGACCGGGCTCAACAAGAGCTTCGGCCCGGTCCACGTGCTGCACGACGTCGACTTCACCGTCCGCGCGGGCGAGGTCACCGCGCTGGTGGGGGACAACGGCGCCGGGAAGTCCACTTTGGTCAAGTGCGTCGCGGGCATCCACCCGATGGACTCCGGCGCGGTGCACTTCAACGGCGAGCGGGTCGCCATCGCCGGTCCGCGCGACGCGGCCGACCTGGGCATCGAGGTCGTCTACCAGGACCTCGCGCTGGCCGACAACCTCGACATCGTGCAGAACATGTTCCTCGGCCGCGAGCGCGGCAGCGGCTGGCTGCTCGACGAGGCCGCGATGGAGCAGGCCGCGCGGGAAACGCTGGCGTCGCTGTCGGTGCGCACGGTCAAGTCGGTGCGCACCCCGGTCTCGTCGCTCTCCGGCGGGCAGCGGCAGACCGTGGCGATCGCCAAGGCGGTGCTGTGGGAGAGCAAGGTCGTGCTGCTCGACGAACCCACCGCCGCGCTGGGCGTCGCGCAGACCAGGCAGGTGCTCGACCTGGTCCGCAGGCTGGCCGAGCAGGGCCTCGGGGTCGTGCTGATCAGCCACAACATGGCCGACGTGTTCTCCGTCGCCGATCGCATCGCCACCCTCTACCTGGGCCGGATGGTCGCCGAGGTGGCCACCCGCGACGTCACGCACGCCCAGGTCGTCGAGCTCATCACCGCGGGCCGCTCCGGCGACCTTGGCCTGGCCCGCCCCGAGAGCGCCACGGTCTGACGTCCCGACCCGGGTTCACCCGCTTGACCGCCCCCACCCCGATCGCCCAGCCAGAGCGAGGACACCATGACGGGTACCGCCTCCCCCCGCAGCGAGGGGGCCATCGCCGACTTCGGCATCGACACCACGGCCCAGTCCACCGGCGAGGCCGTGCGCGACTACGCGGCCCGGCTGCGCGGCGGTGACCTCGGGTCGCTGCCCGCTGTGCTCGGCCTCACCGCGCTGGTGGTCGTGTTCTGGGCGCTGTCGGACGGGTTCATGACCCTGGACAACACCGCCAACCTGCTCGCCCAGGGCGCGGGCAAGATGATCATCGCCATGGGGCTGGTGTTCGTCCTGCTGCTCGGCGAGATCGACCTGTCGGCGGGCACCGCGTCCGGGGTCTGCGCGGCGGTGATGGCCATGCACTACGTCCGGGCGGGCAACCTGCTCGGCGGCATGGGCAACACGGTCTTCTACGTCTTCGTCGGCGGGCTCGTGGTCGCCGCGCTGCTCGCCCTGCTCATGCGGATCTGGGCAGGCTCGGTGCTCGCGCTGGTCGCCGTGGGCATCGCGCTGTCGGGGGCCGCCCCCAACCCGTGGCTGGAGATGCTGCTCGCGGTGTGCGTCGGCGCGGCGATCGGCGTGATCACCGGGTTCCTGGTCTCCAAGATCGGCATGCCCTCGTTCGTGGTGACGCTGGCGCTGTTCATCACCTGGCAGGGCGTGATCCTGCAGTTCATCGGCGACGGTGGCGTGTTCGGCATCGGCACCCAGCCGGTGCTGTTCTCGGTCGCCAACGGCAACATGTCGGTCGCGGGCAGCTGGGTGCTGTGCGGGGTCGCGGTCGCCGGGTACGCGCTCGTCGTGCTCGGCGAGCACCTGATCAGGCTCAACCGCGGCCTGGTCACCGCGCCGACCCCGATCGTGCTGGCCAAGATCGCCGCGGTCGCCGCCGTCGCGGTCCCGGCCACCTACGCGCTCAACCTCAACCGCTCGCAGAACGACTTCGTGGTCATCCAGGGCGTGCCGTACGTGGTGCCGATCGTGCTGGTCCTGCTGGTCGCGGGCACCTACGTGCTCAACCGCACCCGCTACGGCAGGCACATCTACGCCGTCGGCGGCAACGCCGAGGCGGCCAGGCGCGCGGGTATCAACGTCGCCAGGATCCGGGCGAGCGTGTTCGTGGTGGCCTCCTCGACCGCGGCGCTCGGCGCGATCGTGTACTCGTCCAAGGTGGGGTCGGTCGACCCGCAGGCCGGTGGCCTCAATACCCTGCTGTTCGCCGTGGGGGCCGCCGTCATCGGCGGCACGTCGCTGTTCGGCGGGCGCGGCAAGGTCTTCCACGCGGTGGTCGGTGGGCTGGTGCTCGCCGTCGTCGAGAACGGGTTGGGCCTGCTCAAGCAGCCCGCGGCGGTGGTGAACATCATCACCGGGCTCGTACTGTTGCTCGCGGCGACCGTCGACGCACTCTCCCGTAGGCGGGCGGCTAGCAAGTAGGAGGGCGAGCAGGTGACCAGCACACCCACGGCGGGCGCGCGTCCCGACGAGGTGCGCAGGCACAACCGCACCGCCCTCTTGCGCAGGCTGCACGTCGGCGGTCCGTGCACGCGGGCAGCTCTCGCCACCGAGCTCGGTCTTAACCGGAGCACGATCAAAGCCTTGGTCGATGGGCTCGCCGAGTCCGGGGTAGTCGAAGAGCGCGTTCCTCGTGCCCGCTCCGGGGCGGGTCGCCCGTCGCTGTTGGTGCTACCGCAGCCGCTCGCCGCGGTAGTCCTAGCGGTGGACATCCGGGTCGAGCAGGTCGCTATCGCCTTGGTCGGGCTCGGTGGGCAGATGCTCGGTCGCGACAGCTGGAACCTGCGCGGTAGGGCTGCCGAGCCCGCCGAGATCATCACCCGCATCATCGAGTCGACCCGGCTGCTCGCCGAGGAGCTCGACGTCCGGATGATCGCGGGCGGGGTGTCGGTGCCCGGCGTCGTCCGCCGCGGCGACGGGTACGTGCACGAGGCGCCGAACCTCAAGTGGACCGGGGTCCCGTTGGGCGACCGGCTCACCGCCGCCTTCGGCGTCCCGGTGCGGGTGGCCAACGACGCCGAGATCGCCGCCCTCGCCGAACACCTGCGCGGCGCCGCCCGCGGCTCGCTGGACGCGGTGTACGTCTCGGCCGACGTCGGCGTCGGCGGCGGCGTCATCTCCGACGGGGCGACCCTGCGCGGCACCGCGGGCTACGTCGGCGAACTCGGCCACATGGTCGTCAACCCCGACGGTCGCCCCTGCTACTGCGGCAGCCACGGCTGCTGGGAGACCGAGGTCGGCGAGATCGCCCTCTGCCGCGCCCTCGACCTGCCGGAGCACTCCCCGCGCGGCATGGTCGTGGCCGAGCTGCGCGCCCTCTCCGCGCACCCCGACCAGGTCCGCGCCGCCCTCGGCGACTTCACCCGCTGGCTCACCACGGGCCTGATCACGATCGTCAACGTCTTCGGCCCCGAACTCGTCGTGCTGGGCGACCTGTTCACCGCGCTGCCCGCCTCCCTGGTCACCGAGGTCGCCGCGGCCGTCGCCGAGCGCAGCCTGGTCAGCAGGGCCATCGGCGGCACCAAGATCGTCACCTCCACCATGGGCGTGGACGTCAAGCTGGTCGGCGCCGCCGAACTCGCCTTCGAGCCGGTCCTGGACATGGTCTGACCATCCCGCACCCGCTCAACACAGCGACGCGGACGTTCGTGACCACCCTTGTCCCAACCCACCTGGCCAGCCTGGACCCCCGGACCCGGCGGCGCCAACCCGCTACCCCGTCAGGTCCGCCCCAGCCCACCTGCTCAGCGCCTGGATACTCGGACCTGGCGGTGTCAATCCAGCCCGCTCTCGTCGGCCCTGCCAACCCAGCGCGTGGACAGTCGGACCCGTCGGTGCCAACCCAGCTGCCGTCAGGTCCGCCCCAGCCCACCTTCCCAGCGCCTGGACAGTCGGACTCGCTGGTGCCAAGTGCTCGATGGGGTGGACCTGTTTTGTGTGGGGGAGCGGCACCCGTAGCGTTTCCGCGCGGCAGGGCCAGTCTTTTGGGCCCCTGCTTTGCGGTCCTGCCACGGGTGTCGTAGGGGCCCCGCACAAAACAGGTCCACCGCATCGAGCTTGTCGCATTGTCGCGGATCGGACGCCGAGGTTGCCGCTAGGCAACGAGGCCGTCCGCCCGGGTCGCCGAGCTCGCCGCCAGGCGACGAGGCCGACCCCGGACCCGAAGGCCGCATCCCCAACCCCGGCCTACCCCAAGATCATCTGATTCAAGAGCCCCCGATATACAGCCTACCGACGCAGCCCGACAAAACGGACACGCCAACCCCACGCCTGTGGATAACTCCCAAGGCAAGCCCAGCAGCACCCCCGGCGCCCCGCGCGCACCGGGCACCCCGCGCGTACCTGGCGTTCGAGCTCCTCACCGACACCGACACCACCCGAGGCCCGTGCTCGACCACGTCCGCGCCAGGCGTGGCCGGGAACGCCGAACGGGCGGGACCCGTGGGGTCCCGCCCGTTCGCTCGTTGGTGGTCAGTGGGGCGCCGTGGCTGAAGGATCAGCCCTTCTGGAGTTCGGCGGCCATCTCGCGCAGCCGGTCCTCGTGGGCCCTCGCGTGGTGTCCGCAGAACAGCAGCTCGCCTCCGGAGGGAAGCACGGCGCGAACCTGGGCGGCCGCACCGCACCGGTCACACCGGTCGGCGGCGGTCAGCTCCTGGCGGGTGAGCGTCGTCGTCGTCATGGGAGTTCTCCCTCCGTCCGGCACCGGTTTTGTTCCCGGTGCCCTTATCGGCTGCGGTCACGGAGGCGAACTCTCCGCCGTGGTCGCGCTTCCTACTCTTACAGACGCTCGGGGCTCCGGCAGTGTTCCCGCGCCTGTTCTCAGCGCGGGCGGCCACTGATTAACCCGGATGGCCCAGAGTTCTGGCCGATTCGGGCCCCACGCTGGGCTTCTTCCAGCGGCGGGGTGGTGGTTACCCGATGTTGTTCCCTACGTAGTTCACCATCGGCGAACGCGGATCCGGTAGTAGGGAAAGCCAGATGGCCTTCGGGAGCGGAACGGTTGCCCCATCTCGGCCACGCCGGGTAGCCACCCGCGCACGGCGAGGTGGTCGTCGCGGCCGATTCCACCAGCAAGGGCCGCCCACCCTGCTCGAGTGGACGGCCCTTGCGGTGACGACGCGGTTTATTCGAGGTAGTCGCGCAGCACCTGCGACCGCGACGGGTGCCGGAGCTTGGACATGGTCTTGGACTCGATCTGGCGGATCCGCTCGCGGGTGACCCCGTAGACCTGACCGATCTCGTCGAGGGTGCGCGGCTGGCCGTCGGTGAGGCCGAAGCGCAGCCGCACGACACCCGCCTCGCGCTCGGACAGCGTCGCCAGGACCGACTGGAGCTGGTCCTGCAGCAGCGTGAAGGACACCGCGTCGACCGCGACCACGGCCTCGGAGTCCTCGATGAAGTCACCGAGCTGGCTGTCGCCCTCGTCGCCGATGGTCTGGTCGAGCGAGATGGGCTCCCGGGCGTACTGCTGGATCTCCAGCACCTTCTCCGGGGTGATGTCCATCTCCTTGGCCAGCTCCTCCGGCGTCGGCTCGCGGCCGAGGTCCTGGAGCAGCTCGCGCTGGATGCGACCGAGCTTGTTGATGACCTCGACCATGTGCACCGGGATGCGGATGGTGCGGGCCTGGTCGGCCATCGCGCGGGTGATCGCCTGGCGGATCCACCACGTCGCGTAGGTGGAGAACTTGTAGCCCTTGGTGTAGTCGAACTTCTCCACCGCGCGGATCAGACCCAGGTTCCCCTCCTGGATCAGGTCCAGGAAGGCCATGCCGCGGCCGGTGTAGCGCTTGGCCAGCGACACCACCAGGCGCAGGTTGGCCTCGAGCAGGTGGTTCTTGGCCCGCTCACCGTCGCGCACGATCCACCGCAGGTCGCGGCGCATCTGCGGCTGCAGCTTCTCGTTGTCGTCCTCGGACTTGCGCACCCGCTCCGCGGCGTAGAGGCCAGCCTCGATCCGCTTGGCGAGTTCGACCTCCTCCTCGGCGTTGAGCAGGGCGACCTTGCCGATCTGCTTGAGGTAGGCGCGGACCGAGTCGGCGGAGGCGGTGAGCTCGGCGTCCTTGCGGGCCTGCCGCAGCGCCTCGGACTCCTCCTCGTCCCAGACGAAGTCGCCCTCCTTGGACTCCTTCGGGTCCTTCTCCTCGGGCTCCTCGACGGGCTCCTCGACCGGCTCGACCTCGACCTCCTCGAGGTCGGACAGGTCGGGGTTCTCCAGGTCCTCGGGCTCCTCGCCCTCGGGCCCGTCGCCCTTCTTCGGAGCGGCCTTGCCCGCGGCGGCCTTCTTGGGTGCGCGGGGGGCGGCTGGCTTCTTCGCCGTCGTCTTCGCCGCGCCGGTCAGGTCTTCGTCCTCGGCGCCCTTGGTCGTCTTGGCGGCGCTGGCCGACGCCGTCGAGCGTCGGGTTGCGGTTCGTGCGGCTGCCACGTACGCCCTTTCACAACAGTCCATCACGGCCGCGGCCTGGGTGCGACCAGGCCGATGCCGGGAGTTCGGGGGAGAGCCCTCGGGCTTGTTCCGCCGTGGGCCGTGTTCCATTGTAGCGACGTACGGCGTGTTCCCGGGAAACGCCAAGGTCGCAATGTGTGGATCAGACCCGTCCGGGGCCGCTCAAGCCCCTGTGACCTGGCGCGCAGCCACCGCGGCGCCCACGATCCCGGCGTCGTTGCGCAGCTGCGCGGCGACCACCTTGGTGCGCACGTCCAGCAGCGGGAGCCACTTGTCGGCCTTCTTGCTGACCCCGCCACCGGCGATGATCAGGTCGGGCCAGATCAGGTCCTCCAGGCCGTTGATGTAGCGGCTGACCCGGCGCGCCCAGTCCTCCCATGACAGGTCCTTCTCCTCTTTGACCGATGCCGCCGCCCTGGTCTCGGCGTCGTGGCCGTCGATCTCGAGGTGTCCGAACTCGGTGTTGGGCACGAGCTCGCCGTCGAGGAACAGGGCGCTGCCGATCCCGGTGCCGAAGGTCAGCAGCACCACGACGCCCTCCCGGTCGTCGGTCCGCCCGTAGCTGATCTCGGCGATCCCGGCCGCGTCCGCGTCGTTGAGCACCACGACGTCGCTCTCGGGCCTGCCGAGCCGCTTGGCGAACAGCGCGGCGGCGTCGGTCCCGATCCACGCCTTGTCGATGTTGGCCGCCGAGCGCGCCACGCCCCGCTTCACCACCGCGGGCAGGGTCACCCCCAGCGGCCCGGTCCACCCGAACCGGTCCACGATCTCGGCCACGACCTCGGCGACCGCCTCCGGACTCGACGGCGACGGCGTCGGGATGCGCAGCCGCTCCCCGGCCAGCGCCCCCACCTCCAGGTCGACCTCGCACCCCTTGATGCCCGATCCGCCGATGTCCACGCCGAAGCCGCGGGCTACACCCATCCCCGGTCCTCTCGTACTCGATTCAGTCCGTGGGCCAGACATTAGCCGCCGGTCAGGGGGTGTGGTCGGATAGCCGGGTGCGAGACCTAGCCGAGATCGCGGTATCCGTCGCCACCCAGGCGGGTGAGTTGGTCGAGTCCACCCGCCCCAACGCCATCCACCACGTCGCCACCAAGTCCACCCGAACCGACGTCGTCACAGCCGCCGACAAAGCCGCCGAAGACCTCATCCGCGACCGCCTGACCACCCTCCGCCCGGGTGACGCGGTCTTGGGCGAGGAAGCGGGCGGCACCACCGGCTCCGGCATCACCTGGGTGGTCGACCCGATCGACGGAACCGTGAACTACCTCTACGGCTACCCCTGGTACGCGATCTCCGTGGCCGCCCAGGTGGACGGCGTGTCCGTGGCGGGTGCTGTCGTGGAACCAGCATCTGGACGGACCTGGTGGGCCGCTAAAGGCGAGGGCGCCTGGCTTAATGGCACCCGCTTGAGCGTGTCATCCCCGGTAGACCTGTCAGTGACCCTTCTCGCTACCGGCTTCTCTTACTCGGCCCCCCGCCGCCGCGCCCAGGCGGCGGCTGTCGCAGCACTGCTGGGAAACATCCGAGACATCCGCCGAAGCGGCTCCGCCGCTTTGGACCTTTGCGCGGTAGCAGCGGGCTGGGTGGACGCGTATTGCGAACGAGGCCTGTCTCGGTGGGACTGGGCAGCGGGGGCCTTGATCGCGGCTGAGGCGGGCGCGCATGTGGAGCTACCGGGAGACGCAATCGAACTAGGCGAGGACGCAATCTTCGCGGCGGCTCCCTCTATCGCGGGGGATTTGCGGGCGGCGCTGATTGATGCGGGGATGGGCTCCTTTTAGCGACCTTGGGACAAGCGGCCGACTTCCTTGGAGCGGTGGCCGCATCCCAGCCCGCTCTCGTCGGCCCTGCCAACACAGCACCTGGACACTCGGACCCGTCGGTGCCAACCCGCCCTCCGTCAGGTCTGCCCCAACCCACCCACTCAGCACCTGGACACTCGGACCCTGCGGTGCCAAACCAACCCGCCCTCGTCTGCCCTGCCATCCCAGCCCGCGCTCCTCGGAGTCGCTGGTGCCAGGCCGGCTCGATGGGGCGGACTTGTTTTGCGTGGGGGGACAACACCCGTAGCGTTTCCGCGCGGCAGGGCCTGCTTTTGGGCCCCTGCTTTGCGGTTCTGCGTCGGGTGTTGTAGGGGCCCCGCGCAAAATAAGTTCGCCCCATCGAGCTTGTCGCATTGTCGCGGTTTCCCGCCGATGTTGCCGCCAGGCGACGAGGCGTTTCCCGGAGCCGAAGGCGGAGGCCCGAATCCCTTGCCCCGCACTCCCGGCAACGGCTGACGTCAAGATCAACCTGATCGAAAGCCCCCAAATACACAGCCTACCGAGACGCACCGACACAACGGGAGCACCAAACAGCACCCTGTGGACAGCAGAAGACGTTGTGGACAACCAGTCGTCGCAACCAGTCGCACAGCCAACCCCGAAAGATCAACTATTCCAAGAGCCCCCGATATACAGCCTACCGAGAAGGCCCAACAAAACGGGAGCAGCGATCAGCGGCCTGTGGACAAGCGATCCCGTTGTGGACAACCTCACCCCAGCGAATAACAAGCAGCCCGCACAGCCGCCGCGACCAAACCCGCCCGCAACGCCACCGTGAATGGGTGAGTGAGCTGGCTCAGCACCCCTCCGACCGGGCTGAATCCAACAGCGCCTGGTCGATCGGCGCGGCCGTTGAGCCGTCGTTCTGCAGGCCGCCTTCAGTTCCCGGGTTGGCTTGCGCCCATTCCGCCAGCACGTCCAGCACCCGCCGCGCGGAGGCGGTCGGCTGCAGGTGGTCGAACTTCTTCCCCAGGGCCAGGTCCACCGTCGCGTCTTGGCGCTCGTCTCGGACGAGTTCCGCGCACGGGTCGACCAGGCTCAGGGTTCGGGCCACGCCCATGCCCTGCTGGCCGAACCGGATCTGGGCGCGGCAGCTCAGGGAGCCGTTCGGGTAGAGGGCGTCGTTACCGGGTTCGCCGATCTGGGTGAAACCCAGGTCGCGCAGGGCCTCGGTGACCGCGCCCGCCAACCGGTTCTGGCCGCTGGCGTTGACGACCCGGACCAGGCCGCCCGCGGCGGGGCTGGGCGGGGTGCGGTCCAGGGCGTCGACGGGGAGTTGCTGGCCAAGGGTGGGCAGCGGCTGGCCCTCGACCGGGACGACCGCGGGCGGCGGGTCGCACGCCTGGGCCGTGGTGACGGCGCCGTCGGTCTGGATGACGCGGAGCCAGACGATGCCCGCGACGAGGCCCAGGACGGCCATCAGGACAACGGCGGGCAACGGCCGCCGCCTGCGGTAGCGCTGAGCCCTCAGACCGCCGGTAGACACGAGCGGACCCTCCCTACGGGCCCCATGGCCCCACCCCCTGGACGCCGGACCCGGGTCGCACACCTGGGCCGTCAGTCGTCGCCGCCAGCCTATTCGTTTCGGCGCGGGTCGCAGCACGGACCCGCCGGTGTGCCAGGGTGCGCGCACGCCACCACCCGCAGGCGCCTGGTCACCCGTGGGCATCGCACCACGGCGCGGCGGCGTTGGGCAAGCGGGTTCGCCCGGTCCGCGACACACCGGGCACACCGCGTCACCTCCGCTGACACACCCAGAGGGGTGACGCTGTGCGCACCGGGTCCCGCCATGGGCTACCCTCTGCCCGCTCCAGTCGCCGAAGACGCCCCGCGGAATCGATTCCGATGGCACCGCGGACCTGACGCGGCCTGCGAGACCTCCGTCACTCGGGTGGCGGGCACAAACCGGGGCGCTGGAACGTTGTCCAGCGGCACGACCCACATCCTGAAGGACCGCAGGGGTGAAATAGATGGCGACCGACTACGACGCACCACGGCGCAGCGAGGCCGACGATCTGGCCGAGGACTCCCTCGAGGAGCTCAAGGCGCGCCGCAACGAGAACCAGTCCGGGGTGGTCGACGTCGACGAGACCGACACCGCGGAGAGCTTCGAGCTACCCGGTGCCGACCTCTCGGCACTGTCCGGTGAGGACCTCACCGTGCGCGTGGTGCCGAAGCAGGCAGACGAGTTCACCTGTTCCAAGTGCTTCCTGGTGCACCACCGCAGCAGGCTGGCCGAGGACGACAACGGCGTGTTCGTCTGCCGCGACTGCGCGTGAGGCTCGACCCCCCGGCAGAGCCTGCCGCGACGCCGGGGGAGCAAGGGCTGGGGAACAGCCGGGTAGCCCAACCGAGGGCACCCGGCTGTTGCTGTACCCAGGCTCTGCCCGCGCGGGCCCACCCGGCCCGACCGACCCAGGCCCGGCCCCGGGCGAGCTCGGGGCTCAGCCGTGCTCGGCCGCGGTCCGCGCCCCGGCGATGACCTCGGCGAGCCGGTGCGGGTGGCGCGTGCTGAACACCCAGTACGGCGTGGGGTCCTCGGGATCGGTGACCCGCACCCGGACCAGCGGCCGCACCCAGCCGCGGTGCAGCAGGAACGCCGCCGGGTCCAGGTTCGGGCCGAGCACCTTGCGCTTGGCCGCCGCCTGCCCGCCCCACTGCCCGGTGTCCTCGGCGCCGAACACCTCGACCTCGCCCGCGAACTCCAGCGGCAGGTGCGCGTCGGCGACCCACAGCTCCCCGTCGACCACCGCGACCCTGGTCGCGCCCGCGCGCAGGATCAGCAGCAGCGTCAGCGGGAGGATCACCACGTACGGCAGCCACGCCCGCACCCCGGGGTAGCCCATGTGGATCTCCGCGGCCAGCAACCCGGCCGCGACCAGGGGCAGCGGCCACCAGTACCAGGTGACGTACAGGCGCTCGCGGTAGGCGGCGCGCGGCTGCGCGGCCGTGCCTGAGGTGTCGGTCACGGGCCCAGGGTAGTCTCGCCGCTCGTGCCCAGCGTGGAGGTCCTGCTCACCCGGTTGGACCCCGGCGTCCCCATCCCGGCCTACGCCCGGCCCGGTGACGCCGGGGCGGATCTGGTGACCACGTCCGACGTGGTCATCCCCCCTGGGGAGCGGGTGCTCGTCGATACCGGCATCGCGATAGCGCTACCGGAGGGGTACGCCGGGTTCGTGCACCCGCGTTCCGGCCTGGCCGCCCGGCTGGGGCTGAGCGTGGTCAACACCCCGGGCACCATCGACGCGGGCTACCGCGGCGAGATCAAAGTCTGTTTGATCAACCACGACCCGCGCGAGACCATCGCGCTGCGCCGGGGCGACCGGATCGCGCAGCTGGTGCTCCAGCGGGTCGAGCACGCGGTGTTCCGCGAGGTGGCCGAGCTCGGCGAGTCCGAGCGCGGCGACGGCGGGTACGGGTCGACCGGTGGGCACGTGGTGCTCGCCGGTTCGGCGGGGTCGGGAAACGCGACGGAGGCGTAGTGGCACTGTTCGGGCGCGGGAGACGCGGACGCGACGAGGACGTCGAGGTCGGCGCCATCACCGGCGATGATGAGGACCTACCCGTCCCGGTGGACGCGCCGGACGGCCCGTACGACGAGGCCGACGCCGCTGACGACGACTTCCCCCGGCTCGACCTGGGGTCGGTGCGCATCCCGGTGCCCGACGGCGCCCAGCTGCAGGTGGAGATGGACCCGTCCGGCTCGGTGCGCGCGGTGCACGTGCTCACCCCGGTCGGCCAGATCACCCTCAACGCCTACGCCGCCCCCCGCTCCGGCGGGCTGTGGCGGGAGGTGTGCGGGGAGCTCGCCGAGCAGCTGCGCGGCGACGGCGCCTCGGTCCGCAGCCACGCCGGTGACTGGGGCCAGGAGCTGAGCGCCTCCCTCGGCGAGATGACGCTGCGGTTCGTCGGCGTCGACGGTCCGAGGTGGATGCTGCGCGGCGTCGTGGCGGGCCCGCCCGAGCTGGCCGACACGAGCGCGGCGGCGCTGCGCGAGTTGGTCCGCAACACGGTCGTGGTTCGGGGTCAGCAGCCGATGCCGGTGCGCACCCCGCTGCAGATCGACCTGCCCAAGGCGATCGCCGAGCACATCGCCTCCCAGCAGCCCGCCGAGTAGCGAGCGCGGTAGGCCCCGCCCGGGCTCGCGGGTTCAGCGTTCGAAACGGGCCCGCAGCCAGGCGAGCACGGTGGCCCGACCGAGCGCTTCCGGGTCCGCGCCCACCGCGGCCAGCGAGGTCGTGCCCAGCCGCCCGTTCGGGAGCGCCGCGACCCACGCCCGTGCGGTCTCGATCGGGTGAACCGGGTCATCGGTGCAGCCCGCCACCCCCGCGGGCACGGCGAGCCCGGCCAACT
Source organism: Actinokineospora diospyrosa (assembly GCF_024171925.1). Taxonomy (GTDB): domain Bacteria; phylum Actinomycetota; class Actinomycetes; order Mycobacteriales; family Pseudonocardiaceae; genus Actinokineospora; species Actinokineospora diospyrosa. The sequence goes on from NZ_JAMTCO010000001.1 coordinate 139,844, forward strand.
CCGCCACCGCGGGCCCCGGCTCCGCGGCCGCGACCTCCAGCGAGTCGGCCAACCCCGCGCCGTACCCGGTCCACGCCCGGGTCAGCTCGGCGGCCAGCCACGGCGCCACGCCGGTGACCGCGGTCGCCAAGGCCGCCCCGGTGCCCCTGGCGCGCACGTCAGCCGCGCTGTAGCGGGCGGCGAGGGCAGCGGGCGCGTCCGGACTCACGCCGGTCCACGCGGGAAGGGCGAGCAACAAACCAGCACACCGGTCCGGATTGCTCGCCGCCCACCGCGCCGCGAGGTGCGCGCCCAGCGAGATCCCGCCAACGAGCACCGGCCCGTCGGTCGCCTCCAGCGTCGCCAGATGCGCTCTGACCAGCTCTTTTCCCGGTCGCGGCCGGGGGGTGCGCAGCTCGACGCCGACGGCGGCGAGCGGTCCGGCGAACACGGACCGGACAAACACCTCGTCCGACCCCGTTCCGGGCAGCAGCACCGCGGTTGGCGGCTCGGTCACACTCACGCCTCGATCCTTGTCCAGTGCCCACCCGGCGCGGTTACGCTGATTCGGCATGGGCCGCTGTCGTCGGGGACGGCCCCCTCACGGGAGAAGACTGCGCTATGGCCACCAAGGGGGACGGATATTGGCACCGTCTCGTCAAGCGGCTCACGACCGACGTGGACCAGCTCGACGCGGACGACCTGTCCACGCACGCCGAGGCCCAGGGCGCGCGGCGGGCCTGCGACTGCCGATCCGGTGAAGAGGTCACGGTCTTCGGCAGGTTACGCACCGTGGAGCTGTGCCCGCGCGACGCGGCGGCGACGCTGGAGGCGGAGCTGTTCGACGGGACCGAGGGCGTGACACTAGTGTGGCTCGGGCGCCGCCGTATCCCGGGCATCGAACCTGGCCGGACCGTCAAGGCCCAGGGCAGGATCGCGGTCAGGGACGGGCGCAAGGTGCTCTACAACCCGTACTACGAGCTGCAGACCACGGCTCCCTGACGAAACCGGTGCCATGACCAACCCGGCCGCACATGTCAATGGGTCGGGTGACCCCGACCGCCGTGACGAGTCCACCGGGCCCGCCCCGGAGGTCCTCGAGCCCCAGAGCGGCGAGCCCCAGAACGGGGAACCGGGGCCCGAGGAACCGGAGCCCACGCTGCTGGAGCAGATGGGCGGGATCAGCGGGCTGATCTACTCGTCGGTGCCGGTCCTGGTGTTCGTGCTGGCCAACGCGCTCGGCGGGCTCACCGTCGGCATCTGGAGCGCGCTGGGCAGCGCCGTGCTGATCACCGTCATCCGGGTGGTCCGCAAGGAGCCGCTGCAGCCCGCCATCTCCGGCTTCTTCGGCGTCGGCATCGCCGCGTTCATCGCCTACCAGACCGGCTCCGCAAAGGGCTTCTTCCTCTTCGGGATCTGGACGAGCCTGGTCTACGGCGGTGTGTTCGCCCTGTCCATCCTGTTCCGGTGGCCGCTCGTCGGCGTCATCTGGTCCGGTTTGAACGGGCACGGGCAGGGCTGGCGCAAGGACAAGAAGTCGGTCTTCGCCTACGACCTCGCCACGGCCACCTTCGTCCTCATCTTCGCTGCGCGGTTCATCGTGCAGAAGTGGCTCTACGACGAAGACCTCACCGGTTGGCTCGCCTTCGCCCGCTTGGCCATGGGCTACCCGCTGTTCGCGATCGCCCTGGTCGTGACCGTGTGGGCGGTCCGCAAGGCCCAGCTCCGGCAGAAGGAACTCGAAGAGACCGAGACGATCGACGACGAGACCGTCGAGGCCGCCCTGCGCGCCAAGTACAGCGGCACCCAGGACTGACAAGCACTGACACTGAGGGGCCGACCCACTGGGTCGGCCCCTCAATTGCTTCAGTGCCCCAGCGCCTTGCGGATCTCGCCCTCGACGTTGGCCGATGCCACGAAGAGCAGCTCGTCGCCGCCCTCCAGCGGGTCGTCCGGCTGCGGCACGATCACCCGGCCACCCCGCAGGATGGTCACCAAGGCAGCGTCGCGGGGGAGCTTCACGTTCCGGACCGGCTTCCCCGCCCACGGCGTGTCGTCCGGCAGCGTCATCTCCACCAGGTTGGCCTGCCCCTGGCGCAGCGTCAGCAGCTGCACAAGACCGCCGACGCTGACGGCCTCCTCCACCATCGCCGCTAGCACCCTCGGGGTCGACACAGCGACGTCAACGCCCCAGGCGCCGGTGAACAGCCACTCGTTGCTCGGGTCGTTCACGCGGGCCACGACCCTCTTGACCGCGAACACCGTCTTGGCCAGCAGCGACACGACCAGGTTGACCTTGTCGTCGCCGGTCGCGGCGATGACGCAGTCGCACAGCTGCAGCCCGGCGTCCTCCAGCGAGGCGAGCTCGCAGGCGTCGGCCAGCACCCACTCGGCCTGCTCGACGGTGTGCGGCTCGAACTGCTTGGCCTCGCGCTCGATGAGCATGACCTGGTGGTCGCCGCCCACCAGCTCCGCGGCGATGGAGCGGCCGACCGCGCCCGCTCCGGCGATGGCGACGCGCATCAGTTCTCCTCCGGGGCCTGGGCCGCGGCCGCTGTGACGTCGCTGAGGGTGCCGGAGAGGGCGGCGACGTAGACGTGGTCGTCGGATTGGATGACGGTCTTGGCGAAGGGCAGCACGGCGGTGCCGAAGCGCATCACGAACGCCACCCGGCAGCCGGTGGCGCCCTGGAACTCCTTGACCGTGTGGCCGATCCAGCCCTCGTGGTAGGGCACCTGCAGCACCGCGACCCGGCCGGTGGGGTCGCGCCACGCCGAGGCGACGCCGTCGGGCAGCAGCGTGCGCAGCAGCCGGTCGGTCGTCCACGGCACGGTCGCCACGGTGGGGATGCCGAGCCGCTCGTAGACCTCGGCCCGCTTGGGGTCGTAGATGCGGGCCACGACGTGCTCGACGCCGAAGGTCTCCCTGGCCACCCGGGCGGAGATGATGTTGGAGTTGTCGCCGCTGGACACCGCGGCGAACGCGCCAGCCCGCTCGATGCCCGCCTCGATGAGCACTTGGCGGTCGAACCCGGTGCCCACGACCTGCTGGCCGTGGTAGTCCGAGCCGAGCCTGCGGAAGGCCTGGGCGTCCTTATCGATCACCGCGACGCTGTGGTCGAGCCGCTCCAGCGCCGCGGCCATCATGGCCCCGACGCGGCCGCAGCCCATGATCACCACGTGCACGCCAAACGCCTCCTCGCTCCGGTGAACCCGATCGGCACCCACCGCGGGTGATGGTGCCCGATCGTGGACGAACCTACCGGTGGGTGCGCCGGATCGGTGATGTGACCGCCTACGCTGTGCGTCCGTGTCCAAGTTCTCCACGGCGGCGAAACGACTGGTGGTCGGGCGGCCGTTCCGCAGTGACCGGCTGGCGCACACGCTGCTGCCCAAGCGCATCGCGCTGCCGGTCTTCGCCTCCGACGCGATGTCGTCGGTGGCCTACGCGCCAGAAGAGATCTTCCTCATGCTGTCGGTGGCCGGGCTCTCGGCGTACACCTTCGCCCCGTGGGTGGGCGTCGTGGTGGTCATCGTCATGCTCACCGTGGTCGCCAGCTACCGGCAGAACGTGCGCGCCTACCCCTCCGGCGGCGGTGACTACGAGGTCGCCACGGTCAACCTGGGCAAGCAGGCGGGGCTGACGGTGGCCAGCGCGCTGCTGGTCGACTACGTGCTCACGGTGGCCGTCTCGATCGCTTCGGCGGCGGCCAACATCGGGTCGGCGGTCCCGTTCGTGGCCACCCACAAGGTGGAGTTCTGCGTGGTGGCGATCGTGGTGCTCACCGCGATCAACCTGCGCGGCATCCGCGAGTCCGGCGCGGCCTTCGCCATCCCGACCTACGCCTTCATGGCGGGCATCATCCTGATGATCGGGTTCGGCCTGTTCCGCGGCCTGGTGCTCGACGACAACCTGCGGGCGGAGAGCGCTGACCTGCAGATCAACGCCGAGCACGGCGAGCTGGCCGGGCTGGCCCTGGTGTTCCTGGTGCTGCGCGCGTTCTCCTCCGGCTGCGCGGCGCTGACCGGTGTCGAGGCCATCAGCAACGGCGTGCCCGCCTTCCGCAAGCCCAAGTCCAAGAACGCGGCGACCACGCTGCTGCTGATGGGCCTGTTCGCCGTCGTGATGCTGATGGGCCTGATCGTGCTGGCCCAGCTCACCCAGGTCCGCATCGCCGAGGACCCGGCGACGCAGTTGGTCAACGCGCCACCGGGCTACGAGCAGAAGACGATGGTCGCCCAGGTCGCGGCGGCGGTGTTCGACGGCTTCCCGCTCGGGTTCTTCTTCATCACCGTGGTCACCGCGCTGATCCTGGTGCTGGCCGCCAACACCGCGTTCAACGGCTTCCCGGTGCTCGGCTCGATCCTGGCCCAGGACCGCTACCTGCCCCGCCAGCTGCACACCCGGGGCGACCGGCTGGCCTTCTCCAACGGCATCATCGGCCTGGCCGGGTTCGCGATCGTGCTGGTCATCGCGTTCGACGCGGAGGTGACCCGGCTCATCCAGCTCTACATCGTCGGGGTGTTCGTCTCCTTCACGATGAGCCAGACCGGCATGATCCGGCACTGGAACCGGCTGCTGGCCCGCGAGAGCGACCCGGTCGAGCGGCGCCGGATGCGCCGGTCGCAGGCGATCAACGCCTTCGGCCTGGCGTTGACCGGCTCGGTGCTGGTGGTCGTGCTGATCACCAAGTTCCTGCTCGGCGCCTGGATCGCGATCGCCGCGATGGCCGGGATCTACCTGGTGATGACCGGGATCCGCCGCCACTACGACCGGGTGGCCGACGAGCTGGCCAGGGCCGAGGGCGAGGACGCCTTCGTGCTGCCCTCGCGGATCCACACGATCGTGCTGGTGTCCAAGCTGCACCTGCCGACCCGCCGCGCGCTCGCCTACGCCAGGGCCACCCGGCCGGACGTGCTGGAGGCGATCACGGTCAACGTCGACGACGTGGACACCAAGAAGCTCGTCGGCGAGTGGGAGAAAGAGGGCTTCTCGGTGCCCCTTAAGGTCATCGAATCCCCGTACCGGGAGATCACCAAACCGGTGCTCGACTACGTCAAGCGCGTCCGCACGGACAACCCGCGCGACGTGGTCACGGTCTTCATCCCCGAGTACGTCGTCGGCCGGTGGTGGGAGCAGGTCCTGCACAACCAGAGCGCGTTGCGGCTCAAGGGCAGGCTCTTGTTCCAGCCCGGCGTGATGGTGACAAGCGTGCCGTGGCAGTTGGCGTCGTCGGAGAAGGTCGCTGAACGCGATCTGGTCGCTCCTGGCGCTATCCGCCGCGGTCTTACCGGCAAGGACGCACATAAGTGACGGATTGGACCGGACGGCGGTTCGAGGTAGAGGTCGGCGCTGTAGCCCACGGCGGGCACTGCGTCGCGCGAGCCGAAGGCAGGGTCATCTTCGTTCGGCACGCGTTGCCGGGCGAGGTGGTGGTTGTCGCGATCACCGAAGACAAGGGTGGTTCGTTCTGCCGAGGTGACGCTGTTGAGGTGCTGACAGCCTCACCGGAGCGGGTAGCCCCGCCGTGTCCGGTGGCCGCCCCCGGCGGCTGCGGCGGTTGCGACTGGCAGCACGCCTCCGCGGACGAGCAGCGGCGGCTTAAGGCGGCCGTGGTCACTGAGCAGCTGCAGAGGCTCGCAGGCGTCACATGGGACGTTGAGGTCGAGGAATTGGCTGGCGGGCTTGAGCACTGGCGCACCCGGACCAGGCTCGCTGTGGACCGGTCCGGTCGCGTCGGATTCCGCGCGCACCGCAGCCACCGGGTCGTCCCGGTCGCGGACTGCGTGATCGCGGCCCCCGGCACCGTTGACGTGCTAGCGAGCCAGGAGTGGACGCCAGGAGCGGAACTGGAGGTGTCAGTTGACGCCACCGGTCGCACCCACGCCAGTGAGCTATTGCCGGACAAGGGTCGGCTGCGCAGCGGTAAACCCGTGCTGCGCCCGCACCGCGTTCTTGGCTCGTCGGTCGCGGTAGAGCAGGCCGCCCGACGCGAGTGGCGGCTGGACGCGCACGGGTTCTGGCAGGTCCACCCGGACGCGGCGGACGTGCTCGCCGAGGTCGTCGCCGACTGGACCGGGTTGGTGGCCGGTCAGGCGGCCTGGGACCTCTACGCGGGGGTCGGGCTGTTCGCCGCTGTCTTGGCCGAGCAGGTCGGCCAAGACGGGTCGGTCGTCGCTGTGGAGTCGTCGCGTCGGGCGGCCGAAGACGGCGCCGAGAACCTGGCGGACCTACCTCAAATCCGGATCTTCGCGGGCAAGGTCGAAGACGTCCTGGCCGACGGCGACTTGCCCGACCCCGACGTCGTCGTCTTGGACCCACCGCGCAAGGGGGCGGGAAAACCGGTAGTCGACGCTATCGCCGCCCGCGAACCCGCCCGCGTCGTCTACGTCGCCTGTGATCCCGCCGCCCTGGCACGCGATGTGGCCACTTTCGCCGACCACGGCTACGCGCTCACCGAGCTAAGGGCCTTCGACACCTTCCCGATGACCCACCACGTGGAGTGCGTGGCCCTGCTCGAGCGTTAGGTCCACGGACCGGTTCTGCAGTAGTCGTAGTCGTCGATCACCTGGGTGACCCCGTTCGCGTCCACGATCGTGATCACGAACTGGGTCGACCCCGGTGAGCAGCTGAAGACGGACGTGTGGGTGATGCCGTTGAGCTGCGGCCGGTAGTTGCCGTTGATGGTCCACTGGACGCTCTGCAGCGGGCGGACGCCGGTGGCGTAGGCGACGCACTGGAACTTGCTGCCGCCGCTGTCGCAGCTGAGGTAGTCCGCCGTCGGGCTCGCGGTGGCGGCGGTCGGGGCCAGCACGCCCAGCACCGCCACCGTCGAGGCGATGGTGGCCGTGATCCGTGCACGTGTGCTCATCAGTTCCACTCCCCGGTGCGGCAGATCTCCGACTCGTTGATGACCTGGACGATCCCGTTGGCGGCGACGGCGGCGGTTATCCCTAGCCGGCCCAAGGCTCGCCGGACCTGGCTCACGGCCACGGCCCCGAGCTGCAGCGCGACCGGGTCGTGGCCGACCGCGACCCGGTCGAGTCGGTCACGGTGACGCCGATGTCGAGCAAGACCCGCACCGAGCACCGGGTCAGCGGCGTGTTCTCGGCGTTGTCGAAGGACGGGGCGGGGGACCCGTTCACGGTCCACCGGATGGTGTACGGCGCGATCGCGTCGTGGCCGACCGAGCAGGTGTAGTAGGTGTAGGCCGACTCGCACCACACGGCGGCGGAGGTCACGGCGCCCGCGGGCGGTGCGGCGAGGCCGAGCGCCGCCGCGGCTGTGGCGGCGATCACCAGGAGCTTCTTCATGAGCCGACGGTAGCGGCTGGCGCGGCCGCGAATAACGCCCATTGAGTCCAAGCTGACTGGCGCTCAACAGTCGGTTAGGACCAGGCCAGATACCATCAGACGGACCCTACTGTGGACCGGTTTGTGGTCCGAATGTGTGCGGTCCACCCTGCGGCGGCCGACCGGGCCTGGCCGCGTGCCTGCCCGGTCCACCCGACGGCGGTGGGTTCTCCCACGGCGGGGGTGGCGCGGCATGCCTACCGACCTGCCGCGGCCCTTCCTGGATAGACGGCCCACCCGGGGCAGACGGCCCTCCTGGGAAAGGTGGCGCTGCCTGGTGCGGTGGCGCTACCTGGTTCGGCTGCTGCACCGGGATGCCCTGCGGCGGCGTGCCCGCCGCTTGAGCCTCCGCTGAGACGGCCGGTGGCATGCCCGCTCGCGCCCGGAACCAGTCCGGGATGAACTCCTCCGAGCGCGCGAACGCCCGCAGCTCGTCGACGAACCCGATCGGCGGCGGCACCCGGCGCCACGTCGGCTCCACGTCCGGTTCGAACTCGCAGGTGAACGTCCCCGGCGGCTCGATGTCGTAGACCGCGCCGATCCAGGTCCCCCGACCCGGTCGGTACATCCCCGCGCGCAGCCTGCCCAGGCCGTCGACCACCTCGGCGGGTGGGCGCACCGGCCGCGGCACCCCGTCCGGTCCGGCGACGAGCAGGTCCACCTCGATGTGCCTGCCCACCGACCGGTACTCGGCGCGCACCCGCGTCCACCCCGGCCCCGCCGCGCGCACCATCGCCCGGCCGACCGCCTTGGTCATCCGGTCCAGCTCGGCCTGCCCGGCCACCGGCTCGCTCACGCCGCGCCCCCCACCGGGACTGTCACCAACGCCACAACCACCCGGGCCCGGGCTGGGTGAGCCCCGGGCACAGCTGTTCCCCACACCACTGCCACAGCCCCCTGTCCGACACCCCCGCTGTGTGCCGAACCCTACCCAATCGGGGCGACGCGCACGGCCGGGTCCAGCAGGAACACCCCACTGCCGCGGCGGCAAGGGTGACCCGGATGGGCGATCACCGCGCGGCCCCCGGGCGCCGATACCGGAAGTCGGGTACCGCCCACCGCTCGTAGACTGGATCGAAAGCCGACTGCCGAACCCACCCACACGACACCGCTCTCTAGACGAGGTGACGACGCGTGACCCTGCTGGACTCCGTGCACGGCCCGGCCGATCTCCGGCGGATGACCCACGAGGAACTCGACCGGCTCGCGGTGGAGATCCGGTCGTTCCTGGTCGACAAGGTCACCAAGACCGGGGGGCACCTGGGGCCCAACCTGGGGGTGGTCGAGCTGACCATCGCGCTGCACCGGGTGTTCGACTCGCCAGCCGACGGCCTGATCTACGACGTCGGCCACCAGGCGTACGTGCACAAGATCCTCACCGGCCGCCGCGACGGGTTCGACGAGCTGCGCCAGCAGGACGGCATCTCCGGCTACCCGAGCCAGGCCGAGAGCGAGCACGACCTGGTGGAGAACAGCCACGCCTCCACCGCGCTCTCTTACGCCGACGGCATGGCCAAGGCCCACCAGTTGCGCGGCGAGAAGCGCTCTGTTGTCGCTGTAGTCGGCGATGGCGCTCTTACGGGCGGTATGTGCTGGGAGGCGCTGAACAACATCGCCGCCGGTACAGACCGCTCGGTCGTCATCGTGGTCAATGACAACGGCCGCTCCTACTCACCGACCATCGGCGGCCTCGCCGACCACCTCGCCACGCTGCGCCTGCGTCCTGGTTATGAGCGCGCGCTTGAGGGCGGTAAGAGGGTCCTGCAAGGCACCCCGGTCGTCGGCAAGCCCCTTTACGCCGCCTTGCACGCTGCTAAGCGCGGCATCAAGGACGCTCTGAGCCCGCAGGCGATGTTCGAGGACCTCGGTCTGAAGTACCTCGGCCCGGTCGACGGGCACGACCTCGAGGCACTTGAGGTCGCGCTGCGCCGGGCGAAGGACTTCGGCGGACCGGTGATCGTGCACGCGGTCACCCGCAAGGGCAACGGCTACCCGCTCGCCGAGAACGACGAGCTCGACCAGATGCACCAGACCGACCCGATCGACCCGGTCACCGGCAAGCCGCGCAAGTCCAAGGGCACCGTGTGGACCTCGGTGTTCGCCGAGGAGCTCGCCGCGATCGGCGCCGAGCGCGAGGACGTCGTGGCGATCACCGCGGCGATGCTGCGCTCCACCGGCCTCGCGCCGTTCGCCGAGCGCTTCCCGCGCCGCGTCTTCGACGTGGGCATCGCCGAGCAGCACGCGATCACCTCGGCCGCCGGGATGGCCATGGCCGGGCTGCACCCCGTGGTCGCGATCTACTCGACGTTCCTCAACCGGGCCTTCGACCAGATGCTGATGGACGTCGCGCTGCACAAGCAGCCGGTCACCGTCGTGCTCGACCGGGCGGGCATCACCGGCCCGGACGGCGCCAGCCACCACGGCATGTGGGACCTGTCGATCCTCGGCGCGATCCCCGGCATCCACATCGCCGCGCCCCGCGACGCGGCCACCCTGCGCGAGGAGCTGCGCGAGGCGGTCGCCATCGACAACGGCCCGTCGGTGCTGCGCTTCCCGAAGGCCACCGTCGGCGACGACATCCCCGCCGTCGAGCGGCTCGGCCCGGTGGACGTGCTGCGCCGCGACGCCGACCAGGACGTCCTGCTGGTGACCGTCGGTTCCTTCGCCGCGCTGGGCCTCGCCGCGGCCGAGCGGCTGGCCGACCAGGGCATCGGGGTCACCGTGGTCGACCCGCGCTGGGTCGCGCCGGTGCCCGCCGAGCTCGCGGGCCTGGCCCGGCGGCACAAGCTGGTCGTCACCGTCGAGGACTGCGGTCGCCACGGCGGCTTCGGCTGGGCGCTGGCCGCCGCGCTGCGCGACGCCGACGTCGACGTGCCGCTGCGCGACCTCGGCATCCCCAACGAGTTCCACGCGCAGGGCAGCCGCGACGAGGTCCTCGTCCGCCTGGGCCTGACCGCGCAGCACATCGCGCGCCGGGTGACCGGGTGGGCCTCGGACCTGATCGGCACCGCGGCCGAACCGGCCGTCGACCGCGCCTGACGAGCGCTCCCGGGTTCGCGGGCAGGCGAACCCGGGACAGTTGTCGTAGGTGAAACGTTCCAGCGGGAACGGACGATCTCGACACCAATGGTGATCATCTCGCGGTGGTCACCCGTTTCCACGGTGGAGGAGAAAGTCCCAGTGGCCGACCCGGTCCGCGTTGCCCAGCACCTCGAACTGACCCTTGCCCACGTCGACGACTCGGTTCGGGTGACCATCAACGGGGCCGAGGCGTTCACCCACGGCCTGCTGCGGGTGACCCAGCCGAAGGTGGCGGTGAGCCTCACCGGCAAGCTCGTCCCCGGCCGCAACACCCTGGTGTTCACCGCGACCAACGGGCCGGGTGTCGCCGGGCTGACCGCCACCCTCACCGCCGATGGCCAGGTCGTGCGCGAGTGGCGGCTGCCAGACGACGGCAGCAAGCACGGCGTGTTCGTCGACGAGACCTTCGAGTTCGACTACCAGGTCAGCACCCCGACGCCGACCAAGGTCGTTGTGCTCACCTGCACCGAGATCGACGACGTCGCCAGCGTGCGCGTCAACGACGCGGTCGTGTTCACCAACGGCCTGCTGCGCGGCAACCAGCCGAAGGTCGTGGCGGACCTGACCGCGAAGCTGGCCGGGGAGAACACCTTCGTCGTGGTCGCGGAGAACAAGCTCGGCCCCGGCAACTTCGTCGCGCAGCTGACCGTCGACGGCGCGGTCGTGAAGAAGTGGGACGTGCGCGGGTCGCAGATCAAGAACGCCCCGTTCGTCAACGAGGTCGTCACCGTCTAGGCGCTGTCCTGCGGGACAGCGCCTAGCGGCTAGCCGCGCTGGTCCAGCTCGCGGGTGACCCCGTAGCGCAGCCGGGTGACCTGGCGGTCGTAGTCGGCGCGCTCGGCCCGGTCCAGCGCGCGCGGCTTGCCCAGCTGGGCGGCCTTCCAGTACAGCTCGCAGCCCCACTCCAGCAGTTGGGCCCGGGTGGCCGCGGTCGCCAGGTCGGCGCCGAAGGTGATGGCACCGTGGTTGGCCATCAGGGCGGCGGTGTGTCCTTCGAGGACGTCCAGCACGGCGTCGGCCAGCTCGGTGGTGCCGAAAGTGCGGTACGGCGCCACCGGGACCGTGCCGCCCAGCTCCATCAGCTGGTAGTGCACACACGGGAGTTCGTCGAGGACCAGCGACAGCGCGGTGGCCATGGGTGCATGGGTGTGCACGACGGCGCCCGCCCTGTAGCGCCTATAGACGCCTAGGTGCAGGTCCAGTTCGGATGTGGGGGCGAGGCTGCCTTCGACCACGTCGCCGTGCTGGTCGACCACCGTCACGTGCTCTGCGCGCAGGTCCGCGAGCCGGGCGCCGGTAGGGGTAACCGCGACGAGGTCGCCCTGCCGGGCGCTGAGGTTGCCCGCCGTGCCCAACACGAGCCCCGCCTCAGCCAGGAGCCGGGCGTGGGAGGCCACCTGTTCGCGTAGCGACCGCAGCATCATGGCGCTGATCATGCCCGAACGAGTGGTCCCGTCGTGGCGTGTGGCACCGTGGTGGGGTGCGGATTCTTATCGTGGAGGACGAGGCTGCCCTCGCCGAGGCGGTCGCCAGGGGCCTGCGGCGCGAGGGCATGGCCGTCGACATCGCCCTGGACGGCGACGAGGGGCATGAGAAGGCCTCGGTCACCCGGTACGACGTGGTCGTGCTCGACCGCGACCTGCCCGGCATGCACGGTGACCAGCTGTGCCGGGAGATCGTCGCGTCCGGCGCGCTCACCAGGGTGCTGATGTTGACCGCGAGCGACGCGGTGGCCGACCGGGTCGAGGGCCTGTCCCTGGGCGCGGACGACTACCTCGCCAAGCCGTTCGCCTTCCCGGAGCTGGTGGCCCGGGTCCGGGCGCTGGCCAGGCGCGCGACGCCGGTAACGCCGCCGGTGCTGATCGCGGGGGATGTCGAACTTGACCCTGCCCGGCGCACGGTGACCCGCGCGGGTCGGCCGGTGGAGCTGACTCGTAAGGAGTTCGGTGTGCTGGAGGTCCTGCTCGCCGCGCGTGGGTCCGTGGTCAGCAGCGAGGAGCTCCTAGAGCGGGTGTGGGACGAGAACGCGGATCCGTTCACCACGACAGTCAGGGTCACCGTGATGACCTTGCGCAAGAAGCTCGGAGACCCCGGGGTCATCGACACGGTTGTTGGCTCCGGTTACCGCGTCCCGGCGTCCGCGGGTGAGCCGGGAGTGTGACCGAGCGCGGACGCGGCCCGGGGTTGCGGGCCAGGATCACGTTGCTGGCGACCGGGCTCGTCGCGGTGGTCAGCGTTCTGCTGCTGTGGCTCGGATGGGTCTTGGCCGGTGAGGTGGTCGCCTCGGTGCCCGCGCTACCTACGGGCACGACGGTGGTCGTAGGCGGGATCCGTGTTGAGGCAGACCAGTTGGCCGAGGCGTTGTCGAACGACGCCCGGGATCGGGTACTGCTCGCTGGCTCCGTGGCGTTTGTGTGTGTGGTCGCGGCGACCGCGTTGCTGGCATGGGTAATCACCGGGCGGGTTCTTAGGCCACTGCGGGAAGTTACGGCTACCGCGCACCGATTGTCCGTGGAGTCGCTAGGGCAGCGGATCGGTCACCAAGGCGCCCGAGACGAAGTGGCCGAGCTGGCCGACACCTTCGACGCCATGCTTGACCGGCTTCAGGCGGCCTTCTCCGCGCAACGGCAGTTCGTCGCCAACGCCAGCCACGAGCTGCGCACGCCTCTTGCCGTTATCCGCACAGAGTTGGACGTAACTCTGTCCGATCCGGATGCTGACACCGCCGAGCTCCGACGCATGGCTGACGTCGTGCGCACTGCGACTCTGCGCGCCGGTGACCTAGTCGAGGCATTGCTGGTTCTCGCCCGCACCGACGGGCTGGGTGTTGGCGCTACCGGCCCTGTAGAGCTCTTGGTCGTCGTATCCGGCGCTTGGCGCTCGACCAAAGCTGACGCCGAGCGCCGGGGCATCACGGCCCGCTTCCACCACGACCACGCGACTGTCACCGGTGACGCGGCGCTGCTTGAGCGGGTCGCGGGCAACCTCCTGGAGAACGCCGTCCGGCACAACGTCGACGGCGGCTGGATCGAGGTCCGCACCACCAGCGGTCCACAGTGGACTTCCCTGGAGGTCGCCTCCTCCGGCCCCGTCATCGCCCCCGACCGGGTCCCCGAACTCTTCGAACCCTTCCGCCGCGGCGGCGTGGACCGCACCTCCCACACCGGGACCGGCCTGGGCCTGTCCATCGTCCGAGCCGTGGCCCGGGCCCACGGCGGCACCGTCCAAGCCACCCCCGTCCCCACCGGCGGCCTCCGCGTGGTCGTCGCGTTCCCCTCGCTCTAACCCTTGGCGAGCCGGCGCAGCTGGCTTTGCACGTAGGTGCGCGCCCGCCGCTGCCCACCCCGCTCGGCGATCGCCGCCTCCAACAGGGTCAACACCCGCGAAACCCGCTCCACGTCGGGGTTCCAGCCCAGCCGCAGGCACTCCCCGAGCCAGTCGACCGGGCTGACGTGCCCCCGTAACCGATTGCACCCGCGGCAAGCCGCGACCTCGTTCTCCAGCCACGACGGACCACCCTTGACGCGGGGAACGAGGTGATCGGTGGTCGGCACCGCTTGGCCGCGAAACACCCGGGCACACCAAACACACGTCGGCCCATCCCGAGCGAGGATGACCACCATCCGCGCCACCCGATTCACAACCGCCGCGCCAACGCCCGCGCGTCCTCCGGCGCCCTGACCTTCAGGTCGTTGTCGAAGTACACGAAGACATCCCCGTGCTCCCGCCATCCCCGCACCTTCGCCGCCCACTTGTCGAGCGCCTCGTCCGTGTACCCGCTGGCGTACAACTCCTTGTCCCCGTGCAACCGGACGTAGACGAAATCCGCGGTCACCTGCTCGAAGTAGGGCCACTTCCCCGCGGTGTCCGCCACCACGAGCGCAACTCCCTTGTCCCGCAACAGCTCGACGAACTCAGGCGTGCCGAAGTCCGGATTCCGAACCTCCACCGCGTACCGCAGCGGCCGGTCTTCGTTGGTGTGCAGCCATTCCCGCCCCTTCAGCCGCTCCTCATGCCCCCGCCCCACCTCCACCGCGGCCGCCGTCGTCCGTGGCAGCTGGTCGCAGAACGCCGCCACAACCCCCGGCTCGTACTTGAAGTTCTGCGGCAACTGCCACAACACCGGCCCCAACTTCTCCTCCAACGCCAACACCCCCGACGCGAAGAAGTTCGCCAGCGCCCCCTCGACATCCTTCAACCGCTTCATGTGCGTCACAAACCTCGGCCCCTTGACCGAGAACACGAACCCCTCCGGCGTCTCCTCCCGCCACCGCCGGTAGCTCTCGGGCTTCTGCAACGCGTAGAACGACCCGTTGATCTCCACGGAGTTCACCTGCTCCGCCAGGTACCCCAGCTCCCGCCGCTGAGCCAACCCCTCCGGGTAGAACACTGCCCGCCACGGCGGATACACCCACCCTGACGTGCCAACACGCGCCTCGCCGGTCACGTGCCCATCTTCCGCCACCCCTGCGGAGACCGCAGCCGCAGCCACACCAACCCGAGGTCCGTGCCGACAACGATCCGCCCCAAGTGATCCACAGCGAGCGCGGTGATGTTCGTGTCGAGATCGATCGGCGGCACCACTGGCCCGGCCCCACCTGTCAGCGGCACGATGTGCACCGTCAAGCGATGGCCGCCCGCGAGCACGATCAGAGCATCTCCCCAGTGGTGTAGCGCCACCACCGGATTGAGCTCGAACGGTGGCAGCACAGCCAAACACACCATCGCGTCGACGTCCCACACTTCCGGGTTCTCCGCCTCGATCAGCGCGAAAGCGTGGTCGGCCACGCACATCGCCAGCACGGGACCCGCGGGGCCTTCGAGGACAACCTCTTCGCCGGTACTGATCGTGCGGGCTTCCAGCGAGTAGTCGGGGCCGCTGTCGGTGAGCACCACCCCCCTCGCGGGATGGAACACGGCGTGCCCGCCGTGCGACGCGGTGTTCGTCGCCCAGACCTCGGTACCGGCCGTGAGGTCGCGGAGCGCGCACGTGTGGCCGTACGCGAACACCCCGAGGACCCGGTTGCCCTCGCTCAGACACGCCAGCACCAGCTCACCGGCTCGGGAGCCCCGGAGGTGGCGCACGGTGTTGTCGTGGAGGTTGACCACCTTTGTCGTGTCCGGCGTCACGTAGACCAGCAGCGCGGGGTCCGCAGCCGCCGCCGACCACAGCGGTTCGCCGGTCAGCCAAGGACCAGTGCCGTCCGCGCGCCAGACGTGGTGGGCGCTCGGCTGGGCGCTGACGACGAACTCCCCGGCCCGCACCAGGAGTTCCACCGCCTGCACCGACCAGAGGGTCTCCGCCGCGGGCGTGGATCCGGTGGTGTCCCACAACCTGACGGTGTGGTCGAAGCGCCCCCAGGTCACCGCCCAACCCGGTCGCGGCGAATCGATGCGCGCGCAGGTCCCGCTGTGGGCGTTGAACATCGCGGTGGAGACGTCACGGCCGAGGGTGGGCAGAGGAGGGGCCGCCTGCTCGACGGCCTCCCCCGTCGTCAGTTTCCAACTGGTGCCCACCGCGGGCCAGTGCCGGGAGATCGTCGCGATCGGGTGTCCGGCGCGGGAGGAGACGGCCAGATCGCCTCTCGCGCCCGCCGCTCTGATCATCGGACCGGCCGGGCGCCCAGCGGCGACATCCCATGACCAGAGCCACGTGTTCCCCAGTGCCGCGACCACGACCGGGCCCGCCGGGGTCGAGGCGATGGCGGTGACCACTCCCTTGTCCGGATCGGGAAAAGCCCACCGCAGCGGTTCGCCGGACTCGACGTCCCAGCCGCGGAACTCGCCGGACGGGAAGCCGAAGAGGACCGCGTGGCCCACACCGTGCGGGAAGCTCGTCACTGCCGTGGCACCCTGGGCTCGCGCGGTCCACGTCGGTTCGACGCGCTCGTTGCGCTCGAGGTCGATCACCCACAGCGCGCCGCTCTTGTCCAGGCTGAGCACCCAGGTCCGACCATCCGCCCGTGGCACGACAGCGGCGCCGACGATGGCGACCGGGTGCCTGGCGACGACGGTGTGGGCGTGCTCGGGTACCCACTCGGCCCGCTCGCACCGCCACGGCGCCTGTTCCGCCTGCGGGAACGGCAAGTCCGCTCTCATGCGAAGGGAGGCGAGCTCCAAATAGGCCGGTCGCTCCGCGTGGGGCCGGTCGCGGAGGTGGTGGGCGACCCGTCGGTAGATCTGGGCCGCGGTTCGGCCGCTGTCGGTGTGGGTGGCGGGGAGGGCGGCGAGTAGTTCTGGCTGATCAGCAGCCAGGAGGTACTCGGGGTCGCAGATCAGGTCGTCCAGTAGGCCCGCTTCGGCGGCGTGGGTGGACAGGTGGCGAAGTGCGTACGGCCCTGCGGTGGCCCATGGTGAGGCTCGCAGGATCTCGACCAGGCGGGAGCTGACCTGGGTGAGCGCGGGGCCGAGGACGTGGCGCAGGTAGGTCCGGAGTACGTCGTGCAGGCGGAGCGAGTCGCCGGTGCGGGTGATGAGGGCCAGGTCGGTCAGCTGCCGGACCAGGCGGCGGCTGGTGGGCCACAGGGCGCGGACGACGTCGATCGGGATGGCCGTGTCCTCGGGGAACGCACCCAGTTCGGCGAAACGGGCGCGGTCTTCGGGCGACAGGCGGCGGGTGCTGGCCTCCACGGTCGCGCGCACGGCCTGGTTGCGGCCGTCGCGGGTGTCGAGGTCGAGGCTGTCCGGGCCCTCGGCGCGCAGCTGTTCGGCGACCTCCTCGGCAGCCAGGTCGGGGTCGGTGCCGTCCTCGGTCGCGAGCCGGACGGCGCTGTTGACCAGGGAGAGCAGGAGGGCCCACCGGCCGGTGAGGCGGGTCAGGGGGGCGGTTCGGGTCAGGCCGGGGAGGCCGAGGGTGAGCAGGGAGTGGCTTTCCGCCGCGCTCAGCGAGCCCACCGGCACCACGGTCGCGGTGAGCGGAACCGTGCCACGGGTTCGGGATGTTGCGATGACCTGCGGCGCGCCGAGCAACGGTGCCAGCCTGCTCGTCGCCCACACGTCGTCGACCACCAGGAGGGTGCGCGGCCGGGTGCTGAGGAGGTGGGCGAGGTGGTGCCCGGCCACGACGGGGTCGGCGAAGGACGGGCGGGTGCCGGTCAGGGCCTCGGTGAGGTCGTTGACCTTGTCGGCCAAGACCGGGTCCGGGACGTGCTCGCCGAGGGTGATCCACAGGACGCCGCCGGGGAAGTCCGCGCGCAATGCACGACAGGCTTGCCCGACGAGCGTCGTCTTGCCGAAGCCGCCGCTGCCGATCACACCGATGACCGACGTGCCCGCCTGGACGGCGGCGATCAGGTCGGCGAGTTCCGCGCGGTCGATGAGATCGCGATCCGGCTCGGGGACCAGCCACACGTCCGCGGCCACCGCGCCACCGGTGATCGTGACGTGGTCAGCCTGGATGACCGGGCCGTGCACGGTGCCGCTGACCTCATTGTGCGTCCGGGGCCTGCGCGTCCGGGGCCTGTGCGTCACCGGGTAAGTATGGATCACGCAGCCGCCCCGCCAGGCGCATCGCGTCCCAGGGGGCGGCGCCTGCCATGGTGTTGTCGAGGTAGACGTAGGCGTCGCCCGGGGGAGTTCGGATCTGGGCGGCCCAAGCGTCGAGAGCTTCGTCTGTGTAGCGGCTGGTGTAGAGCTCGGTGTCGCCGTGCAAGCGGTAGTAGCTGAAGTCGCTGGTACTGGCGGACAAACACGGCCAGATACCGGGGGAGTCGGAGGTGACCAGGGCGACGCGGTGCTCGGTGAGCTGGTCGATGAACTGGTCGTTGTAGTAGCTGGAGTGGCGGACTTCCAAGGCGTGGCGGTTGGCGGCGGGTAAGAGCGGTAGGAATTCGGCCAGTAGCACGGGGTCGTAGCGCAAGGACGCGGGGAGTTGCCACAGGATGGGACCGAGCTTGTTGCCCAGTAAGGAGATTCCGGACGAAAGGAACTCGGCCACGAGAGCGGAGGCGTCGCGCAGGCGGCGGTTGTGGGTGACCTCGCGCGGGGCCTTGAGCGCGAACACGAAGTCGTCCGGGGTCGTTGAGTGCCAGCGCAGGTAGTCGGATTCCTTGCGGGGGCCGTAGAAGGTGGCATTGACCTCGACCGTGGCCAGCCGCCGAGACAGGTGGGCGAGGTCGTCGCGGGTGCCGCGCGGGTAGAAGTCGCCGTGCCAGGGGCGGTAGGTCCAGCCGGAGGTGCCGACGCGGATCATCCGTCCATGGTGGCGCAGTTGATCAACGGCCGCAGCTCGGTGCCCCCTGGCGGACCAGGGGGCACCGAGCGGGTCAAGCGGGGACGGAGGCCACCCCGGGGGCCAGGAAGGGCTTGCCGTGGACGCGTTCGGAGACGCCGGTGCGGTCCAGGTAGGGGGTGATGCCGCCGAGCCAGAAGGGCCAGCCGCCGCCGAGGATCAGGCAGAGGTCGATGTCTTGGGCCTCGGCGACGACGCCTTCGTCGAGCATGATGCGGATCTCCTCGGCGAGGCCGTCGAGGACGCGCGCCAGGACCTGCTCGGCGGTCAGCGGGTTCGGGCCGAACCGCCACAGGGCGGCCACTTCCGGGTCGACCGACTGGTTTCCCGCGCTGTCCCAGGTCCACACCGCCGTCTTGCCCGCCTCGACGAACCGGCGCATGTTCTCGCTCACCCCGAACCGGTCGGGGTAGGCGCGGTGCATGGTCTCCGCGACGTGCAGGGCGACCGGGGCGCCGACCAGCTGCAGCAGCACCAACGGGCTCATCGGCAGCCCGAGCGGCTCGGTCGCCCGGTCGGCCACCTCGAACGGCGTGCCCTCGTCGATCGCGGCGACGACCTCGCCCATGAAGCGGGTCAGCAGCCGGTTGACCACGAACGCGGGCGCGTCCTTCACCAGCACCGAGGACTTGCGCAGCGCCTTGCCGACCGCGAACGCCGTCGCCAGGGTCGCCTCGTCGGTGCGGTCGGCGCGGATGATCTCCAGCAGCGGCATCACCGCGACCGGGTTGAAGAAGTGGAACCCGACCACCCGCTCGGGGTGCGCCAGCCCGGCCGCCATCTCGGTGATCGACAGCGACGAGGTGTTGGTCGCCAGCACGCACTCCGCGCTGACGTGCGCCTCCACCTCGGCGAACACCCGTTGCTTGACACCGAGTTCCTCGAACACGGCCTCGATGACGAAGTCCGCGTCGGCGAAGGCCGCCTTGTCCAGCGAGCCGGAGACCAGTGCCTTCAACCGGTTCACGCCGTCGGGCGACAGCCTGCCCTTGGCGCCCAGCTTGTCGATCTCGTCGTGCACGTACCCGACGCCCTTGTCCACACGGGACTGGTCGATGTCGGTCAGCACCACGGGGACCTTGAGCTGGCGCGCGAACAGCAGTGCCATCTGGCTCGCCATCAACCCGGCGCCGACGATCCCGACCTTGGTCACCGGCCGGGCCAGCGACTTGTCCGGCGCGCCCGCGGGTCGCCGGGCCCGCTTCTGCACCAGGTTGAACGAGTACAGGCCCGCCCGCAGCGCGTCGCTCATCAACACATCGGCCAGCGCCTCGGTCTCGGCGGCGTACCCCGCGTCGAGATCGTTGGCGCGCGCCAACTCCAGCAGTTCCAGCGCCTTCAACGCGCCCGGCGATGCGCCCTTGGTCCGGCCGTGCACGATGCCCTTGGCGCGCTCGACAGCGGCGTCCCAACCCGCGCCCCGGTCGATCTCCTTGCGTGGCACGGAAACCCGGCCGTTAACCACATCGGACACCCAGGCGAGCGACTGCTCGATGAAGTCGGCAGAACCGAGCAACGCGTCGGTGATGCCCAGGTCCGCGGCCTGCTTCGGCTTGAGCATCCGGTTCTGGCTCAACGCGTTCTCGAAGATCACCGTCACCGCGGCGTCCGGGCCGATCAGGTTCGGCAACAGCTGCGTGCCACCCCACCCGGGGAAGAGCCCGAGGAACACCTCCGGCAGCGCGATCGCCGCCGTGTTGTCCGAGAGCGTCCGGTAGTGGCACGACAGCGCCAACTCCAGGCCGCCGCCCATCACCGCGCCGTTGACGAAGGCGAAGGTCGGCACCGAGGACTCGGTGAACCGGCGGAACACCTCGTGCCCGGTCCGCGCGATGTCCAAAGCGGACTCGCGAGTCGCCACCTGCTCCACACCGGACAGGTCGGCGCCGACGGCGAAGATGAAGGGCTTGCCGGTCACCGCGATCGCGGCCGGATCGGCCGCCACGGCCTCGTCGAACGCCGCGTTCAGGCCCACCAGGCCCTGCGGGCCGAAGGTGGACGGGCGGGTGTGGTCCAGCCCGTTGTCGATCGTGATCAGCGCGACTGGCTTGCTCAGCCCGGCCACCCGCACCAGCCTGGTCACCGCCTTGGTCACGACCTCGTCGGGGTAGGCCCGCTCGGCCTGCTGCCGTGTCAGCATCACTTGCCCCCGTCCCAGTTCGGGTTCTCCCAGATGACCGTTCCGCCCATGCCGATCCCGATGCACATCGAGGTCAGCCCGTAGCGCACGTCCGGGCGCTCGGCGAACTGCCGCGACAGCTGCGTCATCAGCCGCACCCCGGAGGAGGCCAGCGGGTGGCCGCACGCGATCGCGCCGCCCCACTGGTTCACCCGCGGATCGTCGTCGGCGAGTCCGAAGTGGTCCAGGAACGCCAGCACCTGCACGGCGAACGCCTCGTTCAGCTCGAACAGCCCGATGTCGGAAATGGACAGACCGAACCGGGCGAGCGCCTTCTCCGTCGCGGGGACCGGACCGACCCCCATGACCTCCGGCTCGACGCCGACGAACGCGTACCCGACGAGCCGCATCCCGATCGGCAGCCCCAGCTCCCGCGCGGTCGTCTCGGCCGCCAGCAGGCACCCCGTCGCGCCGTCGTTCAGCCCGGCCGCGTTGCCCGCGGTGACCCGGCCGTGCGGGCGGAACGGGGTTTTCAGGCCCGCCAACGTCTCCACCGTCGTCCCCGGCCGCGGCGGTTCGTCCTCCGTGGCCAGTCCCCAGCCCAGCTCGGCCGAGCGCGTCGCCACCGGGACCAGCTCCGGACCGATCTTGCCCGCCTTCACCGCGTCGGCGAACTTCTCCTGGCTGCGCGCGGCGTAGGCGTCGCAGCGCGCCTTGGTCAGGTGCGGGTACCGGTCGTGCACGTTCTCCGCGGTCTGCCCCATCACCAGCGCGGTCGGGTCGACGAGCTTGTCGGCCACGATCCGCGGGTTGGGGTCGACGCCCTCGCCCATCGGGTGCCGGCCCATGTGCTCGACCCCGCCCGCGATGACCACGTCGTAGGCGCCGAACGCGATGCCGCTCGCGGTCGTGGTCACCGCGGTCATCGCGCCCGCGCACATCCGGTCGATGGCGAACCCGGGCACCGACTTCGGCAGCCCGGACAGCAGCGCCGCGGTGCGCCCGATGGTCAGGCCCTGGTCGCCGATCTGCGTGGTCGCCGCGATCGCCACCTCGTCCACCCGCTCCGGCGGCAGCTGCGGGTGGCGCCGCAGCAGCTCGCGGATGACCTTCACGACCAGGTCGTCCGCGCGCGTCTCGGCGTAGATGCCCTTCGGCCCCGCCTTGCCGAACGGCGTCCGCACACCGTCGACGAAGACGACGTCGCGGCTGGCGCGCGCGGCGGGGGCAGCGGGTGCGGCCACGGGTGCTCCTCGGGTCGAGTCCGGGCTACCGGCCGGTAACCCCGGTCCACTCTAGCGCTTGTTACTGATGGGTAATCAGGCGACGCCGACGAACTCGGCCATCCGGTCCACCGCGTACCCGAAGAATTCATCCGCCGGGTCCGCGCTGCCCACGAGCTGGCCGAACAGCTCGAAGCTGACCATCCCGAACAGCTGGGTCCAGGCAATCATGACCCGGGCCATGGCGCCCGTCGGCAGTTCGACCGCGACCGCGCCGAGGACGCCGTTGAGCTGCTCCCGGAGGTTCTCGGGCAGCCCGCTGTCCGGCGCGCCCGCCGCGTGCGCGATCCCGAGCAGGACGGTCGGCGCCCGCACGGCGGGGGCGACGGTGGTCTGCGGGGCCTGGTAGCCGGGGACGGGGGAGCCGTAGATCAGGGCGTACTCGTGCCGGTGCGCCAGCGCCCAGGTGCGGACCGCGGTGCACGCGTTGCGCCAGCGCTCGGCGGGGGTCGCGCCCTGGTCGGCCCGCTCGACGGCCTCGCCGAGCGCGTTGTACGCGTCGATGATCAACGCCGTCAGCAGGTCGTCGCGGCTGGGGAAGTACCGGTAGAGGGCCGAGGACACCATGCCGAGGGCTCGTGCCACCGCTCGCAGGGACAGTTGGTGCGCCCCTTCGGTGGCCAACTCCCGCCGCGCCGCGTCCTTGATCTCCTGGGTCAGTTCGTGCCTGGCCTTGTCGCGTGCGGTTCGACCTGCGCTCATGCCGGGCGATTCTACCAGCGGAAAGAGCACTGCACAAATTCGAGAGCACTGCTCTCTTTAGAGAGCGCCGCTCTTGACCGAGAGCACTGCTCTCCGGTTCACTGGTGCCAGCAGAGAGCATCGCTCACAAACGAGAGCACTGCTCTCGCCATCCGGAGGGACCCACCATGACCAGCGCCAACCAGCCGCTCAACACCGCCGGAGCGCACACAGCCCCAGCGCCACCCACCGAAGGCGGGGTCAACCCAGGCGCGCCCACCGCAGGCGGGGCTCGCTACCAGCGGCCCGGCCGCTTGGTGCGCGTTCTGCGGTTCGACGCCATCGTCGCGTTCCTGGTGCGTCGCGGGGTCGACGTGTGGGGTGCGCGGGTCCTGTCCGTCCGCGGGCGCAAGAGCGGTGAGCCGCGCACGACCCCCGTCAACCTGCTCACCGTCGACGGCGTCCAGTACCTGGTCGCCCCGCGCGGGCACACCCAGTGGGTCCGCAACTTGCGCGCCGCGGGGGAGGGCGAGCTGGGCGTCGGCAAGCGCGTCCAGCGCTTCACCGCCCACGAGCTGCCCGACGAGGCCAAGCCCGCGGTCCTGCGCGCCTACCTCAAGCGCTGGTCCTTCGAGGTCGGCGCCTTCTTCACCGGCGTCAACGCCCGCTCAACCGACGAGGAACTCCGGGCCGTGGGCCCCGACCACCCCGTCTTCCGCGTGTCCACCCAGGACTGACCGGACCGGCTTACCCGGGTCATCAACCGAGGTGCCGGTCCCGCCGACTACCCGGCCGTTGCTATCAGCGCCGTGCACAGCGCGTCGAGGGTCAGGCCGATCTGCCATTCCCGCGCGCCCCCGGCCCGCAGTGTCGCCGCGACCGACTCGCTGTCCACATCGGCGGGTGGTTGCCAGCAGGTGCGCCGGACCAGGTCTGGCTGCAGGAGGTTCTCCACCGGTACCCGGTGCGCCTCGGCGATCTTGCTCAACGCCGAGCGGGCCGCGCTGAGCCGGGCGGCTGCTTCGGGGTCCTTGTCGGCCCAGCGGTTGGCCGGGGGTGGGCCCTCGGCGGGCGGGGCCGGGTCCGGGAGGTCGGCCTTCTGCAGCGCCGCGGCGGCGCGCAGGGCGCGCATCCAGGTGCTCGACAGCCGTCGTTGTGCCCGGCCCTTGAACACCGGTAGCTGCAGCAGCGCCTGCTCGTCCTGCGGGTTCACCGACGCGGCCTGGATGATCGCGCTGTCCGGCAGCACCCGGCCCGGGGCGATGTCGCGCTCCCTGGCCATCGAGTCGCGGGCTTCCCACAGCGCCCGGATCGCGGCCAGCCCGCGCGGCGTGCGGACGCTGTGGATGCCGGACGTGCGGCGCCACGGCTCTTTGCGCGGTGGCGCGGGCTCGGCGGTGCGCAGCGCCTCGAACTCCTCGAGGGCCCACTCCAGCTTGCCCTGCTCGCGCAGCTCGGCTTCTAGTGCGTCCCGCAGCTGGATCAGCAGCTCGACGTCGAGCGCGGCGTAGTTCAGCCAGTCGACCGGCAGTGGGCGGCGGGACCAGTCGGCCGCGCCGTGGCCCTTCTCCAGGCGGTAGCCCAGCAGCAGCTCCACCAGCGTGCCCAGGGCGACCCGTTCGAAGCCCGCGAGCCGACCGGCGAGTTCGGTGTCGAACAACCGGGTGGGGCGCAGGCCGAGGTCGGCGAGGCAGGGCAGGTCCTGGGAGGCGGCGTGCAGCACCCACTCGTCGGTGTCCAGGGCGGCCACGAGGGCGTCCACCCGGTCGTCCACGGCGACGGGGTCGATGAGGAACGTCCCGGCCCCCTCCCGGCGGACCTGGACCAGGTAGGCGCGCTGGGAGTAGCGGTAACCGGAGGCGCGCTCGGTGTCGACCGCGATGGGTCCGCGACCGGCGGCTATCCGGTCGGCTGCCCGCTCGAGCGCGGCCAGGTCCACCACGACATCGGGGGTGCCCGCCGCGGGCTCGGTGAGCAGGACCGGAGCAGGCGGTTCGACAGCGCTGGGTCCTGAGCCGGGGGTCGTCACGGCCGATGACCCTACGGCACGACCGGTGACAATCGTCGGAGATCAGCAGCAGTCGTGTGGCTGGGCCATGCCCAGCCCAGCCACACGACTGCTGTTGTCTACCTGATGACGCCCGCGCGCATGGCGAGAGCGACCATCTGTGCCCGGTCGCCGGTGCCCAACTTGCGGCCGATCCGCGAGAGGTGAGACTTCACCGTCAGCGCCGAGAGGTTCAGCGCCTCGCCGATCTCCTTGTTGGACTGGCCGTCGGCGACCAGTTGCAGCACCTCGACCTCGCGCGCCGACAGCTCGCGCGGGGTGTTGTCGGTGCCGGGGACCCTGGTGCCGGTGGCGAGGACCGGGGCGACACTCGGGTCGGCGTAAACGCCACCCTCGAGCACCCTGCGGACCCCGTCGGTCACCACGACCGGCGATGCGGACTTCAGCAGGTAGGCCTGTGCGCCCGCCTGGAAGGCCGATCGAACGGCGTACGGGTCGTCGGACGAGGCGAGCACGACGATGCGCGGCCAACCGTGGCTGCGCAGTTCCGTGACCAGCTCGATCCCGCTACCGTCAGGGAGACCCAAGTCGAGGATCGCCAGATCGCAGGGCCCAGTGGCCTGCGCTCGCGCCCTCGCCTCGGCCACCGTGGCGGCCTCGTGCACTGTGCCCGCGCCCATCTGTGTGAGCCGAGCCGCTATCGCCTCCCTCAACAGTGGGTGGTCGTCAACCACCAGCACTGAGAACAGCTCCTCCCGCGGGTGCGGGACCATGTTCGCCGGCAAGGCACCGGCTGGCGTGGTTCGAACGGCCTGACCTAAGCCGACGGCAGCCACGTCACTACCTCCCTGGAGTCGGTCGTTGCCCCCCGACCGGCACTGGGACTTTCGACCAAACAGCCGCGCCGCCGTTGGACCGAAAGTGGTGTCGACGAAGGCAGCCTAGCCGCCCAAGCGGGTTAGCGGGACGATCAATCGGGTAAGTATCCGATCGGGTTGTGACTGAGGGGCGCTGATGTCACACGATTGGGTGAGTCCCCGAACGGTGACGTAACGGGCAGGCCCCGCTACGCGATGAAATGGAGTCACGGGTAGTGCACAACCCCTCAGTTGACCGGGCCCGAGCGCTGCTCTCGAGGACC
The DNA here is from genome assembly GCF_024171925.1 of Actinokineospora diospyrosa. Classification (GTDB taxonomy): domain Bacteria; phylum Actinomycetota; class Actinomycetes; order Mycobacteriales; family Pseudonocardiaceae; genus Actinokineospora; species Actinokineospora diospyrosa. The sequence goes on from NZ_JAMTCO010000001.1 coordinate 165,718, forward strand.
CCGCTCGTCGACGGCCACAACGATCTCCCGTGGGCTCTGCGTGACCGCCATGGGAGCGTTCCCGCCGTCACCGCCGCCCTCAGCGACCTCGCCAACACCCTGCCCGGCCTGCACACCGACCTCCCCCGGCTGCGCGCGGGCGGGGTCGGCGCCCAGTTCTGGTCGGTGTGGGTGCCCTGCTCGCTCGCCGAGCACGAGGCGGTCACGGTAACCGTCGAACAGGTCGAACTGGTACACCGGCTGATCGCCGCCTACCCGGCCGACCTGGCCCTGGCCACCACCGCTGACCAGGTCGAAGCCGCCTTCGCCTCGGGCAGGATCGCCTCGCTGATCGGCGCGGAGGGCGGCCACAGCATCGCGAGCTCGCTCGGTGCCCTCGGCGCCCTGCACCGCCTCGGCGTCCGCTACATGACGCTCACGCACAACGACAACACACCGTGGGCGGACTCCGCGACCGACGAGCCCGGGGTGGGCGGGTTGTCCGATTTCGGCCGCGAGGTGGTCGCCGAGATGAACCGGCTCGGCATGCTCGTGGACCTCTCGCACGTGGCGGACACGACCATGCGCGACGCCCTGGCGGTCACCACCGCGCCGGTCATCTTCAGCCACTCCTCGTGCCGCGCGGTGGCCGAGCACCCGCGCAACGTGCCCGATGACGTGCTCGAACGGATCCCGGGCAACGGCGGCGTGGTCATGGTGACCTTCGTGCCCCGGTTCGTCTCACCGGCCATCGCCGCCTGGGACGACCGGATGGCCGAGGCGATGGCCGCGCAGGGGTTGAAGCACTCCGACCTCGCCGTCCGCGAGCGCTTCCACGAGACCTGGGAGGGGCGCCACGAGCAGCCGCAGGCGACCCTCGAGGACGTCGTGGCGCACTTGGAGCACGCGCGCGAGGTCGTCGGCATCGAGCACATCGGCATCGGCGGCGACTACGACGGCTGCCCGGAGATGCCGACCGGGCTCACCGACGTCGGCGGGTACCCGAGGCTCCTCGGCGCCCTGCTCGACCGCGGCTGGAGCGAGGACGACTGCGCGAAGGTTGCAGGGCGTAACGTCCTACGGGTCCTGCGTTGCGCCGAAGAGGTGGCGCGGACCGTCGGATAACTGGCAAAAGGTAATTTGCCTTGAGCGTCCGGTAATCGGACAGCGCGCTGGAATCGGCCAATTCCCGTCGTGGCCCCATCGGCGCAACGGGGTTGCGCTGTCTCCCAACTGGCAACCGGTAACGCATTTCGACGTATCCATCCCTGGCTAGCGTCACGCACGTCGCCCCCGCGCGTGCGTGGGCGCGCTTCGGGAGGAGACGAGCTTGAGCTCAACATCCAGACGCGGTCCAGCGGCGCGGGTGCTCGCCGCGGTCGGGCTGAGCGGGGCCGTGGTGTTCGGCCTCACCACGGCCACGGCGCCCACGGCTGCCGCGGCGGACAACATCCTGCGGGCCGACTCCGACGTGGCCCGCTCCTGCTTCGAGCGGGTGCTGCCCGCGGGCACCAGGGGGACCGCGCACCGCGAGGTGACCTCGGCGGTCACCGGTCTGGTGCAGGCCAGGCTGAGCCCGACCGGCTCGGGCACCGGTGACTGGGACCTGGCGGTGTTCGACAAGGCGACCGGCGCCGTCGTGGCCGCCTCCGCCGCGCTGCGCAGCGCGGAGCTCGCCGAGAGCTTCGTCGCCAAGGACCAGCGCTTAGTCGTGCAGGCCTGCCGCTACGCGGGCTCGTCGCGCACCGTCAAGCTGGGCGTGGACTTCCTCGCCATCAACAACCAGGGCGGCTCCACCGCCACCGCGCGCGCCGAGATCGTCCGGGTCGAGACCCCGACCCGCCAGCAGAAGGACCGCCTGCTGGCCCTGGACCTCGACGTCACCGAGAAGGCCGACGCCACCGGCGTCGAGGTCGTGCTCGCCAACGACGCCGACCGCAAGACCCTCGCCGACAGCGGCCTGCGCTCCACCGTGGTGCAGGCGGACCTGTCCGCCCGCTCGGTCGAGAACACCAAGCGCGACAAGGACTACGCGGGCAAGGGCAAGGCCTCGGCACTGCCGTCGGGCCGGACCTCCTACCGGCACCTCTACGAGTACGACTACGAGATCAAGGACCTCGCCCGGCGCAACCCCGGTCTGGTCAAGGCGTTCACCCTCCCCAACACCACCTGGGAGGGCCGCGAGGTCGGCGCGCTGGAGATCGGCACCGACGTCGACAACGCGGCCGACGGCAAGGCCGTCAACGTGCTGATGGGCGTGCACCACGCGCGCGAGTGGCCCGCAGGCGAGCACGCCATGGAGTGGGCGCACGAGCTGGTCAAGGGCTACAAGGCGGGTGGTGAGCTGCGGTCGCTGGTGGGCAAGACCCGCAACATCGTCATCCCGATCGTCAACGTGGACGGCTTCTCCATCTCCCGCGAGGCCGAGCCCAAGGGCGACTTCAGCCGGTTCGACTACGAGATGAAGCGCAAGAACTGCAACGTGAACGACTCGCCGGAGGCCTACCGCACCGGGGTGTGCAAGGCGAACCCGGCCGGCCGCCAGCGCGGCACCGACCCCAACCGCAACTACGCGGGTTTCTGGGGCGGCGCTGGCGCGTCCACCGCGTGGAGCAGCGACACCTACCGCGGCTCGGCGCCGTTCTCGGAGCCGGAGACCCGCAACATCCGGTCGCTGGTCTCCACCCGCCAGGTGACCAACCTGATCACCCTGCACACCTACTCGAACCTGGTCCTGCGCGTCCCGGGCGTCGCCGACGTCCGCCCGCCGCTGGACGAGCCGGTGTACAAGGCGCTCGGCGACAAGATGGCCTCCCGCAACGGGTACACCAGCCAGCCGTCGTGGATGCTCTACGACACCACGGGGTCCACTGAGGACTGGTCGTACTTCGCCACCGGTGGTTTCGGTTTCACCTTCGAGATCGGCACCAGCGAGTTCCACCCGACCTTCGAGTCCGGTGTGGTCGCCGAGTACACCGGCACCGCGCCCGCCGCGGGCGCGGGCAAGGGCGGCAACCGGCAGGCGTTCATCGACATGCTGACCAACGCCGCCACCCCGGCCGCGCACTCCACGCTGATCGGCTCGGCGCCCAAGGGCTACCAGCTGCAGCTGCGCAAGGCCTTCCAGACGCCGACCTCCCCGGTCGTCAACCCGGACGGCACCGTCGGCCCGCCGCTGTACGTCGCGGACACGCTGACGTCCAACCTCACCAGCACCGGCGGCCGCTTCAGCTGGGCCGTCAACCCCTCGACCCGCCCCTACGTCGCGGGTCGCTACGGTCGCGACCCCAAGGGCCCGGCCCAGGCCAACATCACCCTGCCCAACCCGGCAGGTGTCCCCGCCATCAACACCAACTTCCCCGAGGACACGACCGCCGAGCGCGTCTCGTTCCACGTGGACGGCCTGCCGAAGGTGGACAACGGCAAGCTGCAGGTCTCCATCGCGTGGGCCAACCCGGCCACCGACTGGGACCTGTACATCTTCGACGCCGCGGGCAACGTGGTGACCTCGTCGGCGAGCGGCGGCACCAACTCCGAGCGGGCAGTCCTGTTCGACCCGCCCGCTGGCGACTACACCGCCGCGATCGTGAACTTCTCCCAGGCGGGCCCCACCACCGACGACTGGGGCGACCTGAAGGTCGAGTTCGCCTCGCCGCTCCCGACCACGTACGGCCCGAAGGAGCCCTACCAGCTCACGTGCAGCGACAAGCGCGGCCGCCTGGTCGGCCTGTCGGACGTGTACGTGGACCGCGGCCAGACCGTCGACGTGGGCGATGTCTGCCAGCGCTCGGCGCGGTCCAACAAGGAACGCAAGCGCTGAGTTTCTTCTAGGCACACGGGCTGCTCCCTTCATTGGGGGCGGCCCGTTGTGTTTTCTGGGGCTCTTGGCCTGTGGCGCTGGGCGGTGCTGGGCGGGTCTGCGGGGTGGTGCTGATCGCACGAGCCCGGTCACCGCGCAACGGGCCAGCCGCTGCGTGGTGGAGCCGGATCACGGCGCGACGGGCTGGTTGCTGTGGAGTTGAGTCGATCGTCGCAAGGCGGTGCGCCCACTGCGCGACGGCCAATCCGTGCGCGCCAGGCCGACTGCTGCGCGACGGCCAACCACTACGCAACGGGTCAACTGCTGTGGGTGGAGTCGCCCACTGCGCGACGGGCCAACTGCTGCACGACGAGCCGGCCACCGCGAGACGGCGAACAACTACGGGACGGGCCGACTGGTGTGGGTGGAGTCGACCACTGCGCGACCGTCCAGCCACTGCGGGATGCAGCCAACCATCGCAAGGCCAACTACCGCGCGGCGGGCCAACTACCGCAAGGTGGATCCCAACCACTGCGAGACAAACCAACCACTGCGAGGCAGGCCAACCGCCTCAAGGTAGCCCCGCCGCCGCCCGGTGGGCCCAACACTTCGAGGTAGCCCCGCCGCCGCCCGGCGGGCCCAACGCCCCAAGACAACCCCGCCGCCGCCCGGTAGGCCCAACACCTCGAGGCAACCCCGCCGCCACAAGGCTTGCGCGCGCGTACCGAGTTGAGCCCGGCCCCCACCCTCTCCGGGGGGCGTCCCTGGGCCAGTCTACTAGGCCCCACCGACAGTGGATCTTGAAAAGGGCCGCTGGAGATCCACATGTGGATAACTTTTGTCGCTGAACCGGGTGAAGGTTGGGGTGCTCTGGGGCAGAGCGGGCGGGGGCCTACGGCGCGCGTGGAGGCAGGAACCAGCAGCGTGGAGGCAGGAAACCGCAGGGGATCGAGAGACGGCTGCCTCGGTCCAGGCTCCAGCGGGCTCAGACAACCGTGAAGTCCGCTAGGTGTTCAGGCGATCGAGGCGTTCCAATGCGTCGCCCACGAGTTTGACCAGTTGTTCCTCCGTCATGTCGGAGGCTTCACGCGTTAGGGGATCTATCGCGTAGCTTTCGTCCAGCGCGTAAAACACGTCAAGCAGCGCCCGTTCGAACGGCTCGCGAACGCGTTCCCCCTTTGCCAACGCGGCCTGTCTGCCCGCCAACCACTCCCGAGCGAACTGGGGGCCGCCGACCTCGCCGCGCACCAGCTTGCGCATCACGTCCAGCTGTCGTGCGACAGAGCTTCCGGTAGGGATCTCCGACGGGCGGGCCCAGACCCGTTGGTTGGGCTTGGGGCCGTTGCCCGTCGCGGGGATGTCCATGGGCGGAGTGTCCCACTTGGACGCAGCAAGCCGCGCCTGCTGTGCGGAGAAACGCAGCAGGCGCGGCTTGGAGCAGTTACCGGGTCCCCGGGAGCCGGTCCAAGGGGCCGGGGGCGGGAACCGCTCAGCTGGTGGGCATGAGGACCGAGTCGATGAGGTACACGGTGGCGTTGGCGGTCTTGACGCCGCCGCAGATGACGTTGGCGTTGTTGACCTTCAGGCTGTTGCCGGAGCCGGTGACCTCGACGGTGCCCTTCTCCACGGTGGTCTGGGTGCCCGCGATGGCGTCGGGGGACTTCTGGCCCGCGACCACGTGGTAGGTCAGGATCTTGGTGAGCAGCGCGTCATCGGTCTTGAGCTTGTCGATGGTGGCCGCGTCGATCTTCTTGAAGGCGTCGTCGACCGGGGCGAAGACGGTGAACTCGCTGCCGTTGAGGGTGTCGACGAGGTTGACCTTGGGGTTGAGCTTGCCGGACACGGCGGCGACCAGGGTGGTCAGCAGGGGGTTGTTGCCCGCGGCGACGGCGACCGGGTCAGCGGCCATGCCGGAGACCGAACCCGCGCCGCTGGGCACGGCCTTCGCGTAGTCGGCGCAGCCGGGGCCGACGAGACCGGCGGCGGCGTCGGCCATGGCGGCCTTGGTGGTGGTCGTCGCGGGGGCCATGGCGGCGGTGGTGGTCGTCGCGGTGGAACCGGCGTTGTTGTCGCTGCTACCGCAGGCCGACGCGAGGAGCGCGAGCGCGCTGATCCCGGTGATGACAACAGCCGTGCGAATCTTGTTCTGCATTGCGCTTCCACTCCAGTACTTGGGAGAGTCCAGTGAGGACATAGGTTCCGGCCGGGACTGGCTTCGGTCTCACCGGTCATTCGCCGCCGCGGCTGGACCGGTTTGGTCGTTCTTCCAACGAGTTTCAGCCGAAGGTGAAGGAGTACAGCTGCACCCCGGCGCTCGCGGTCGCCGTGACGGTCCCCGACCGGGTGTCGTCAGTGGCCGTGACCTGGTACGACTTCGGTGTTCCGGACACGGTCACGGTGCGCGGGCCCGCGGGTGTGTCGAGGGTGACGACTCCGCTTCCGGAGAGCACCAAACGGACTTCTTTCGCCCGGTAGTTCAGTCGGATCCGACCTTCCGCCCCGGACGGGGTGATGTTCTGCGTGTCCAGCGTCCAGTTCCCGTCCAACGCGAAGGAGTTTTCCGCTTGACCGGACGGGAACGCGAAGGTGCGCATACCCGCGTTGTAGTCGCTTCCCGCGAAGTTCACCTGCTTGGTGGAACCGAGGAAGGTTTCGGGGGTGATGTCGTCGACCTTGGGTGTGGTGTCTATGGTGTCTGTCGGCGCGGGCAACGTGACGGAGGGATTGGCCGCGCGCAACAGATCTCGGATCATCCGCTCGGTCGTGTCGTAGTCGCCTTCGCCGAACTTGATGTGCCGCACAGTTCCCTGCGCGTCGATCAAGTAGTGCGCGGGCCAATACCGGTTGCGGTAGTTCGTCCACGTGGACAACGAGTTGTCGAGCGCGACGGGGTAGCGGATGCCGAACTCCGCGATGGCGTCGGCGACGTTGCCCGGTTCCTTCTCGAAGGCGTATTCGGGGGAATGCACGCCGATCACCTGCAGACCCGCGGCCCGGTAGGCGTTGTCCCAGGCGGTGACGTGCGGGATCGACCGCTGGCAGTTGATGCAGGAGTACGCCCAGAAGTCCAGCAGCACCACCTTGCCGCGCACCTGGCCGAGGTCGACAGCGGCACCGCCGGGCGTGTTGAGCCACTGCTGGATGCCGCGGATGTCGGGCGCCGTGCCGCAGCTGAGCAACTCGGGCGCGCCGACGGTGCACTTGGACAGTTCGCGGTTCTGGTCGTTGGCCAGATTGGCCAGGTCGAGCGCCTCGCGAACCGGTGCCGAGTTGTTCACCTTGTCCTGCAACGGAGCCGTGTAGTCCGGGATCGCCCGCTGGAGCAGTTGCGGCAGGTTGAACACCAACCCGACGGCCAGCGCGAGCATCACGACGCCCGCGGTGATCCGGATTCCCCGCTGCCGCTTGCGGAACGCTTGCACCCGTTCAGCGACCCGCCGCCCGGCCAACGCGAACACCAGCAGTGGAGTGGCCGCGCCCAAGGCGAACGTCGTGGTGAGCACGACCGTGTCGAGCCCGATCTGCCCGGTGGACCCCGCGACCGTGATCGCCGCCAGAACCGGCCCCGCGCAAGGGACGTAGACCGCGCCCAGCGCCAAACCCAGTGCGAAACCACCCTTTGACGCATCCGGGTTCCGTTGCGGGATCCAGCTGAACGGCCGCTCCAGCAGGTGCTCGAAGCGCGGCACGATCAACCCGATGCCGATCAGCGCGAGGACGACCAAACCCGCCCAGCGCAACACGTCCTGCGGCAGTCCCAAGACCGACAGCAGCAGTGACCCCAGCAACGTGACGAGCGTGAAGCTGACGACGAGACCGGCGATCACCAAGTACGGCCGGGCCCGCGACACCGTCCGCTCCGCGACGGCGACACCACCCCCGGCGTCGAGCCGGGCGGATTGCGTCCCGGAGAAGAAGAGGACCGGGAGCACCGGCAGGATGCACGGCGAGATCCCCGTGACCAGACCACCGACGAGTCCGATGAGCGCGAGCGTCAACACTGACCCACCACCTTCGCGCGACCCGCGAACGCGGGGCATCACGAGGGGTTCGGCACCGGCTACCGCACCGCTTGGTTGCGCGCGCAGGACAAGCGGAGGACAACCCGATAGCGCCAAGCAGTACGGACGTCCTTATTCGCCCTTGCGCTGTTCGAACAGCGCCACACCCACCGGCGGCAACCCCACAACACTCGCCATGAGGTCGAGGAACGCCTCGCCGTGCGGCTTGAGCTCCCCGGTCGGCGTCCACGACGCGCGCAGTTCCAGGTCGTCGGTCCGCTCCGGGCCCGCGATGTCGCCGAAGCGCGCCGAGGAGGTGTCGGTGACCGTCCCGCCGAGCGCGGTGAACGCCGCCCCGGACGCCTCCAGCGCGTCGGTCAGCCACGACCAGCCCACGCTGGGCAGCAGCGGGTCGTCGGCCAGTTCGGCGTCGAGTTCGGCCCGGACGTAGGCGACCACGCGCAGCACCCCGTCCCAGGCCTCCTGGCCGTTCGGGTCGTGCAGCAGGATGAGCCTGCCGGTGGCCTGGACCTCGGCCGGGCCCAGCGCCTCGGCGGTGAGGGCGAACGCCCACGGGGCCAGCCGTTGCGGCGGGCGGACCTCGGCCAGCTGCAGCTCTGGCCGGGGGCGCAGCGACTTCAGCGCCTGGACGGCCTGGGTGAAGAGTTCAGGCGCGGTCGACGTTCCAGTCACGACTGGTAACTGTAGGACCACCCGAGTCGGTGAGGGGGTAGGGCGCGCCGAGGGTGCGCCACGGGTTCGGGCCACCGACAGTGTGAGCTTGCGCCCACGCGAACGGGGACACCGGGCGGCGTGGGAGCATGGGGGAGCGATGACTGAACTGATCACCCCGGCCGCCGTGCGCCGCCGGAGCCTGCCGTCCGCACCGTTCCTGGTCGCCGCGCGCGGTGGCGTGCCGGAGCGGGTGCCGGTGTGGTTCATGCGCCAGGCGGGCCGCTCGCTGCCGGAGTACCGGGCGCTGCGCGCCGGTACCGCCATGCTCGCCGCCTGCTTCGACCCGGCCATGGTCACCGAGGTGACCCTGCAGCCGGTCCGCCGCCACGGCGTCGACGCCGCCATCCTGTTCAGCGACATCGTGGTGCCGCTGGTCGCCGCCGGGGTCGACCTGGACATCGTCGCGGGCACCGGCCCGGTCGTGGCCGCCCCGGTGCGCGACGCCGCCGCCGTGCGCGCGCTGCCCGGGCTGCACCAGGACCAGGTCGAGCCGGTCGCCGAGGCGGTCCGGCTGCTCACCCGCGAACTGGGCGACACCCCGCTGATCGGCTTCGCGGGCGCGCCGTTCACCCTGGCGTCCTACCTGGTCGAAGGCGGCCCGAGCCGCAACCACGAGCGGACCAAGGCGCTGATGCACGGCGAGCCGGACACCTGGCACGCGCTGCTCGACCACCTCGCCGACACCGCGCTGACCTTCCTGCGCGCGCAGATCGACGCAGGCGTGGACGCGGTGCAACTCTTCGACTCCTGGGCGGGCGCGCTGTCGCTGCGCGACTACCGCGAGTTCGTCCTGCCGCACTCGCGCAAGGTCCTCAGCGGACTGGCCGACGCGGGGCTGCCGAGGATCCACTTCGGCGTCGGGACCGCGCACCTGCTCGGCGCGATGCGCGAGGCGGGCGCCGACGTGGTCGGCGTCGACTGGCGCACCCCGCTCGACGTCGCCGCGCGCGCCGTCCCCGGTGCCGCCGTGCAGGGCAACCTGGACCCGGCCGTGCTGTTCGCCGGGGACGAGGTGGTCCGCGCCGAGGTCAGCCGGATCGTCGCCGAGGGCAGGGCGGCCGCGGGCCACGTGTTCAACCTGGGCCACGGCGTGCTGCCGCAGACCGACCCGGATGTGATCACCCGCACCGTCGCGTACGCGCACAGCCTGCCGACCGGGCGCTGAGCGGTGCGGGTCGCGGTCGTCGGGGGCGGGATCTCCGGGCTGGCCGCGGCGCACCGGCTGCGCGCGCTGCTCGGCCCGACCGCCGAGATCACCGTCGTCGAGCAGGCCGACCGGCTCGGCGGCAAGATCCGCACCACCGAGCTCGCCGGTCGCCGCTTCGACGTCGGCGCCGAGGCCTACCTCGCCCGCCGCCCCGAGGTCAGCGCCCTGCTGGCCGAGCTCGGCCTCGCTGACGACGTCACGCACCCGACCCGGGCCCGCTCCACGATCCGCGCGGGCGGGGTCACCCGGCACATCCCCGGCGGCCACGTCATGGGCGTGCCCGCGAGCGCGGGGGCCGTCGCCGACCTGCTCACCCCCGAGGGCCTGGCCGGGGTCGCCGCCGAACCCGGGCTGCCGCCGCTCACCCTCGACGGCGACACCGCCCTCGGCCCCCTGCTGCGCGCCCGCTTCGGCGACGAGCTGCCCGAACGCCTGGTCGACCCGCTCCTCGGCGGCGTCTACGCGGGCAGCGTCGACGGCCTCGGCCTGCGCGCGACCCTGCCCGCCATCGCCGCCGCCCTCGACGCGGGCGCCACGTCCCTCACCGAGGCCGCCGCCCGCTCCCTGCCGACCCCGACCGGCCAGCCCGTCTTCGGCACCCTGCGCGCGGGCCTCGGCAGCCTGGTCGAGCGCCTCGCCGAGTCCGCCACGGTCCGCCTCGGCGTCCCCGTCCGCGAGCTGGCCAGGACCGCGACCGGCTGGCGGCTCGCCCTCGGTGCCAACGCCCCCGCCCACCAGCCGCCCGACCCGGTCCTCGACGTGGACGCCGTCGTGCTGGCCGTCCCGGCCGCCTCCGCGCGCAAGCTCCTCGACGGGGTCGTGCCCGCCGCGTCCGCCGCTTACGGGCGGGTCGAGGTCGCCTCCATGGCCGTGGTCGCGCTGGCGCTCCCGGAGGGCGCTGAGCTGCCGGGCACCTCCGGGGTGCTGCTGGGTGCGGGGGAGCGGCGCCTCGACGGCAGCCCGTACGCGGTGAAGGCGTTCACCTTCTCCGCGTCCAAGTGGGCCCACCTCGGCGGGGACACGGTGATCGTGCGCGGCTCGGTCGGCCGCTTCGGCGACCCGGGCGCGCTCAAGGCCGACGACGACGAGCTGGTCCGCCTGGTGCGCGCCGACCTAGTCGAGCTCACCGGGGTCACCGCGCCGCCGGTCGACGCGGTGGTGACCCGCTGGGGCGGCGGTCTCCCGCAGTACGCGACCGGGCACGCGGCGCTGGTCGCCGAGATCGAGCGCGCCGTCGCCGCCGAACCGGGGCTCGCCGTGGCGGGCGCGACCCTGCACGGCGTCGGCCTGCCCGCGTGCGTGGCGACCGGGGACGCGGCCGCCCGGCGTGTCGCTGACCACCTGGCGGCGCACCGGCCGGGGTGAGGGTGCGACCATGGTGGGCATGGCCCGCCTGAACTTCGCCGAGCTCAACGACACCATCCGCTACACCATGTGGTCGGTCTTCCGGATCGAGCCGGGCAGGCTGCCCGACGACCGCAGCGCCCCCGCCGCCGAGACCACCGAGTACCTCGATGCCTTGGCGGGCAAGGGGGTCGTGGTCCGCGGTGTGTACGACGTCGCCGGGTTGCGCGCCGACGCGGACTACATGATCTGGTGGCACGCCGAGGAGATCGAGCAGGTGCAGGCCGCTTACACCGGTTTCCGGCGCACCGCGCTGGGTCGTGCGTCCACCCCGGTGTGGAGCCAGGTCGCGCTGCACCGGCCTGCGGAGTTCAACCGCAGCCACATCCCGGCGTTCCTCGCCGGCGAGGAGCCGCGCCGCTTCATCTGCGTGTACCCGTTCGTCCGGTCCTACGAGTGGTACCTGCTGCCCGACGACGAGCGCCGCAAGATGCTGGCCGACCACGGCAAGGAAGCCCGCGACTACCCGGACGTGCGCGCCAACACCGTCGCCTCGTTCGCCCTCGGCGACTACGAGTGGATCCTCGCTTTCGAGGCCGACGAACTGCACCGCATCGTCGACCTGATGCGGCACCTGCGCGGCACAGAGGCCCGCCTGCACGTCCGCGAGGAGATCCCGTTCTACACCGGCACCCGGGTGGCGCCCGCCGAGTTGGTGGCGAACCTGCCGTGAGGCTGGTGGGCGACGAGCGGGTGGTCGCGGGGCCGTACCGGGTCGCCCACCTCGCCGCCCGCTGCGTTGGCCTGGTGACCGAAGCGGCGGGGGAGTTGTCGCGGTCGCGGGGCACTGAGCCGGGCCCGGTGTCGGTCGATGTCCGGCACGCAGCCGAGTCGTTCCGCAGCGAGCGCCACCTGTTGCTCGACGGCGCCCCGGTGGGGGACCTGTGGGCGCCGCTGTCCGGCGACTACCGGGCGCGGGACGGTTGGGTCCGGTTGCACTGCAACTACCCGCACCACGAAGCCGCCGTGCGCACTGTCCTGGGCGATGACGTCGCGGCGGCCGTCGCTGCCCGCGACGCGGACGACGTGGTCGAGTCGGTGCTGGCCGCCGGTGGTGCCGCCGCCGCGCTCCGATCGCCCGCCGCGTGGGCGGATCACCCGCAGGGGCGCGCGGTCGCCGCCCTGCCGGTGGTCACGGTGGAACGGGTTGGTGACGGTCCGCGCAGGACACTGCCCAGGGCAGACCGGCCACTCGCTGGGGTGCGCGTCCTCGACTTGACCCACGTGATCGCGGGCCCGGTCTGCGGTCGAACCCTGGCCGCCCACGGCGCCGACGTCCTGCACATCGGCGCGCAACACCTGCCGGTCATGCGGCCGGTGCTAGTGGACACAGGTTTCGGCAAGCGGAGCGCGCGGCTGGACCTACGCGAGTCCGAGGACTCGGCCCGGCTGCGCGACCTGTGGGCTGACGCTGACGTCATGGTCCAGTCCTATCGACCGGATTCTTTGGCGTCCAAGGGGTTCGGGCCTTCCGATGCTCCACAAGGGACTGTTCTGGTGACGTTGTCCGCCTATGGTGAGGTTGGTCCTTGGCGGGGTCGGCGAGGGTTCGACAGTCTGCTGCAATTGGCCACGGGGATCGCCTACCGGGACTCGGACGCGCCAGTTCCCCTACCCGCCCAAGCGTTGGATCACGGCACCGGCTGGCTTGCCGCCCTCGGCGTGATCACCGCACTGCGTCGACGGGCTGCCGTGGGCGGCACGTGGCACGTTCGTGTTTCGCTTGCCCGCACTGCGCTCTGGCTGGATTCGCTTGGCCGAGTTGACTCGGTGGAGGATCAGGCGCCGGTTGACGCGTATCTGTCTGAAGTGGATAGTCAACTGGGTCGGGTCCGACATGTGCGGGTGCCGGGTGATCTCCCCGGTGCTCCGCCGCGCTGGGATCACGGGCCGCATGTCCCGGGCTCCGATCCCGCGACTTGGTGGTAGCTCGTCGACCGGCAGTGACAGGGTGCGGCGGCGGTCCACCGCTGAGGCGGACCGCCGCTGCGCGTTGGGCTACTTCTTGATCAGGTAGGCGCGGATGATGGTCTGCTTCACCGTGCCGCCGCGGCCGTCGTCGGCCTTGGCGCGCAAGGAGACCGATGCGGCGGATCGGGGGTGGTCGAGCTGGACCGACCCGTCGCGGACCTGAGCGTGGCGCCAGGTCTTGCCCTCGTCGTAGGAGACCTCGACGTCGAGGTCGCGGGGGCGGATGTGCCTGCCGTCCTCCAGTTGCAGGGATACCGGGATGCTGAACCGGCCCGGGGACGCCGAGTTGTCCGGTCGGAGCTTCGCGTCGAACCGCACCGCCGACAACGGCAGAGTGGTCTGGCGCGAGTCCGAGCGGAACGTCCACGTCGCCGAGACCTTGGTGCTCACCAGGAAGCTGGCGTCGCGGGTGCCCTCGGTGTCGAGGCGGTAGTCGGCGGCCGCGGCGGGAACCGTGAACTGCCCGCTGCCCGCGCCCGCGGTCTCACCGACCTTCTTCCCGTTGCGGTACAACGTGGTCTTGCCCGCGCTGGTGAGCGAGTAGCCCGCGTTGCCAGGACCGTCGCTCCACAGGCCGACGTTGACCAGCAGGTTGCCGCCCTCCCGGACGGCCCAGGGGGCCGTCGAGCGGGGCAGGGCCGGGCCGAAGATCCCGTAGTTCGCCCGCAGCCGGTAGGTCTGGCCCGCTCGCGGGCGCAGCGGTTCGGCGAGGTAGTAGGAGTCGAGCTCCTGCGCGCCGACGGTGACGCCGCCTTCCCACTGGACGTTCTCGGCGGAGACGTGGTCGGTGATCTCCTGGTCGGCCGCGCGGCCGACCAGGACCAGGCCCGCGCGGCCGGTGAGCGAGGAGGCGCCGAGCGTGCGGCCCACCTCGCTGCCCGGCCTGCCCGCGCCGACCGTCGTGCGCAGCGTCGCCAGGTCCTTGCGGGTGAGGACCCTGGTGAAGCCGGTGGGCACGGACTTGTCCTGGAACCAGGCCAGGGCGTGGAAATCGGTGCCCGGTCCGTCCCAGAAGAACGCGTTCGCCGTCCAGGTGAACACGTCGGCGGGCAGGTCGGGGCCGATCTGCCCGGTCCAGAGCCCGTCGAGGGAGTCCAGGCCGAGCACGGCGCCGGTCCGGCGGTCACCGAAGCGGGCCTCGTAGCCGGTGAGGCCGAGCAGGGACGGGCCGGTGTTCGGCGCGCTCACCCGGACCGGTTTGGTCTTGCGCGCGTCGACCACGACCTCGGTCGCGCCGGTCGCCTCGAACCCGGGGTACGCCAGGTGCCGGGTCTCCGGGCCGCTGGTGTACACGCTGTCGAGGATGTGGCGCCCCTTGGGCAGGCGGACCTTGGCGGTGCCGTCCGCGCCGGGGAGCACGAACTCGAAGCCCTCGCTGTCCACGCCGAGCGCGGCGGTGTACCAGTTCGCGTTGGGCTTGCCGTCCGGACCCAGGTACTTGAGGGTCACGTCGTAGCTCTCGACCTCGCGGTCGACGCCAACCGGGGTGCGGCTGACCTGCCCGCCACCGGTCGCCACCACGGAACCGCTGAAGTACCCGTCAAGGGTGCCCAGCCGGGTGTCGGTGGTGACCGTGACCTTCGCGCTGCCACCGGCGGGCACGGTCACCTTGGCCGGGCTGACCGCGAGCAGACCGCCCGGGACGGGCTTGCCGTCCGGTCCGACCGCGTCGACCGCCAGGTCCAGGGTCACCGGCGCACTCGCGGCGTTCTGGTAGGTCAGCTCCTTGCTGACGGGTTTGTCGTCGTTGTGCGGCCACAGTTGCGTGCCGAAGCTGACCGTCGTGGGTGCTGTGGTCACCGCCTGCGCCACCGCCCTGGCCACGTCGACCCGGCCCGCGCCCTGGTCGAACCCGGAGGCGCCCGCGCTGGGCTTCGCCGAAGCGGTCAGCGCCGCCTTCAACTGCGCGCCGCTCCAGTCGGGGTGCTTCTGCGCGATCAGCGCCGCGGCACCGGCCACGTGCGGGCTCGCCATCGAGGTGCCCGACATCGCGACGTAACCGGGCTCGACCGGGTCACCGAGGAAACCGTCGGCCGACTTGGCCGCCGCGATCCCGGAACCGGGCGCGGTGACGTCCGGCTTGACCGCGCCGTCGCCGACGCGGGGTCCACGGCTGGAGAAGAACGACAGCGAGTCGTCGCGCTCCACCGACCCCACGGTCAGCGCCGCGTCCGCGCTGCCAGGCGAGCCGACGGTCTTCGCCCGGCCCGAGTTGCCCGCGGACACCACGAACAGCGTGCCCTTCTCCGCGCTGAGCCGGTTGACCGCCTCTTCGAGCGGGTCGATCTCGGGGGTGTCGCCCGCGCCGAGGCTCATGTTCACGATGTCGGCGCCGTTGGCCACCGACCACTCCACCGCGGCGATGACCCAGGACAGCTGCCCGCCCGCCAGGCCGAGCGCCTTGGCGTCGAGGATCTTGGCCCCGCTGGCGATGCCGCGGTACTTCGCGCCGGTGCCCGCGATGGTGGAGGCGACGTGCGTGCCGTGCCCGACGACGTCGGCGTCGGTCGGCTCGTCGGTGAAGTTGTGCTGGGCGATCTCGCGCGAGGCCAGGTCCGGGTGGGTCTGGTCGACGCCGGTGTCGACGACGGCGACCGTCACGCCCGCGCCGGTCAGCCCCGCCTGCCACGCCTGCGGCGCGCCGATCTGCGCGGCGCTGCGGTCCAGCGACGGCGCGACCCTGCGGTCGAGCCACACCTTGCCGCCCGCCCCGGTCAGCGCCCGCCACGAGTCGGCGAGCGCGGACTTGTCCGCGGCCAGCGCGCGGGCACCGCTGAGCGGCAGTTCGCGCACGGTCCGCACGCCTGCCGCCCGGGTGCTCGGGCCGGTCTGGATCAGCGGCAGGTCGGCGCGCCGGTCGTCGTAGCCCGCGTCGACCAGGCCCGCGACGTCGAACAGCTGCCGGTCGAGCTGCCCGGAGGCCACCAGCGGCAGCGCCTCGAGCGGGATCACGTAGACGTGCTCGCCGACGGTGAAGCTGCGGAAACCACCGCCCTTGCGGCGGGTGTCGGGCAGCAGGACCGGCCTGCGGGTGCCCGTCGCGTCGGCCTTGGTGAGGCCGACGCGGTCGCCGGTGATCAGGGTGACGGTCGTGGTCGGTTCGCCCGCGGTCGCCGCGGGCGAGGCCGCGGCCGGTGGGCTGAGCGCGACGGCGAGCCCGCCGACGAGCGCGGTGGCGGTCAAGGCCGCCGAGATTCTATTTCGCATGAAAGTACCCCGGTCCGTGATGGGAATGAGGGGACGCACTGAAGGGCCGGAACACCGGCACAGGAGAAATGAATGTCGAATGTCTAGCCCCAGTGCCGATGAAGCTATCCAGGCCGCTGTCGCGCCGCAATCCGCCAACTGACTGATTGATTCACGGTGCCCGGAGCGATCCGTTGGCGAAATCGCCGGTAAAGGCGCCGATTCGCGGTACCGCGAACCTGTCGGGGTCCGGGGCTAGCGTGGCGGGCGTCCGCGACGGCGCGGACGTCAACCACCCCCGGAGGTATCCCATGGTCACCCGTACGACCGCATGGCCCGCGGGCACGCCCTGCTGGGTCGATCTCGGCACCGACATCGAGCGCGCGAGCGCGTTCTACTCCGCCCTGTTCGGCTGGCGGGTGGAGCGCGGCCCGGCGGAGTTCGGCGGCTACGCCAACTGCTACGTCGGCGAGCACCCGGTGGCTGGCCTCGGCCCGCTGCAGGACGGCCAGGTCAGCGCCTGGACCGTCTACCTGTCCACTGAGGACATCGAGGCCGACGCCGCCAAGGTCGTCGCCGCCGGTGGCCAGGTCGTCGTGGCGCCGATGGCGATCACCGACCGCGGCTCGATGACCGCCGCCGTTGACCCGACCGGGGCGTTCTTCGGCCTGTGGCAGTCGAACCTGCACACCGGCACCAACCTCGCGGGCGAGCCCGGCTCCATCACCTGGAGCGACCACCTGAGCACGGATCCCGCGGCGGCGGAAGCGTTCTACGGCGCGGTGGCGGGCCACACCCACCGCGAGGTCTCGGCCGAACCGCGCTACGCCACGGTGCACCTGGGCGAGCAGGACGAGCCAGTCGCGGGCATCGGTGCCGCCGACGCGGGAACCCCGGCGCACTGGACGGTGTACTTCGAGGTGAGCGACGTCGACGTGGCGGTGGCCAAGGTCATCGAACTCGGCGGCACGGTGGAGCAAGAGCTGACCGACACCCCATACGGCAGGCAGGCGGTGGTGACCGACGACCAGGGCGCGCGCTTCGTGGTGATCACCTCACCCCGGTCCTGACCAGGGCTTGCCCGGCAGGCGGTGGCCGTCCCCCCAGTGGCGGCCGTCGTCGACCGGACTCGCCGGGGGCGGGCGGTGGGACCGGGTGCCACCCGAGCGCCACCACCGTCGGCCCAGTGGCGAGGGAGGTACCGATGAGCAAGTGGATCGGGTGCCGCGCACCGGTTCCCGGGCGCGAGCGACCCCGAAGACAGGTCGTCTGGTCCATCGCGGCGCTGTGGTCGACACCGCCGCCCGCCCCCGACCGCGGCCCCGCCGCCCGACTGGTCTGCATCTTCCAGCCCCCGCGCGGCTGACCCGCACCCGACCAGGGCAGGCCGCTTCGTCGATCGCCTCGTGGTTCGGCAGGGGCTCACACGCGATCCGAAGCGGCAACGCCCGGCCTGGTGGCGTCACCTGTCCACCCTTGGAGACGCCACCAGGCCACCCAACCCACCTGTGTGGTCGTCGCGGTACCGCTGCCTCTGTGTGCTTGTTGCTGTACATCTGCTGTTCCTTGGCGGCACCCGCCACCCGGCCTGGGCGCTAGCCCTTGCGGCGCCACCACCGGCGTTCTGGGCGCGGCGGCGTCATGTGGCCGTGTTCGACCGCCCATTCGGCGAACGCCGCCGCATCGTCGCGGAATCGCGAGCCTGCCTGTCGTGGATTCACGATGGCGTATTCGGCGAACAGTTCAGTGAATCGCTCGCCGAGATTCTCGGCCGTGTCCGGGTCAAGCTGGCTGACAATTCGACGGCGCTTCGCCAACAATGACGTCGCCTCGACGCGGAGTGCGTCTGGGTCGAACCCGCTGGGCGCTGAGCCGCCCGCGAGCAGGGCGCGCAGCAGTTCCCCCTGCGCCGCCGCCAGGTCCTCGCGGCTCACCCGGCCACCACCGCGCGGATCGCCGCCAGCTCGTCGGCCAGCACCGCGTCCGACGGGTACCGGTCGTCGCGCTCCAGCAGCACCCCCGGCGGCCGCACCCGTTCGCACAGCTGCGCCAGCAGGTCCAGCACCCCCTGGGGCACCGCGTGCGCGTGCGTGTCGTGGTAGACCCCGTCGATCTCCACGCCACCCGCGACGTGGACGTAGGCGAGGCGTTCCAGCGGGAGGCCGTCGAGCAGGTCGACCGGGTCCTCGCCGAGGTTGAGCGCGTTGGCCCACATGTTCGCCACGTCCAGCAGCAGCAGGCAGTCGGTGCGCTCGACGAGCTCGGTGAGGAACTGGGCCTCGGTCAGCTCCGCGTCCGGCCAGCGCAGCAGCGCCGCGATGTTCTCCAGCGCCAGCGGCCTGCCCAGGATCGACCTGGCCTGGTTCACGTTGGCCACCAGCACGTCCAGCGCCGCGCGGGTGCGCGGCACCGGCATCAGGTGCCCCGAGTCGAGCCCCCCGGCCCGCACGAAGCACACGTGGTCGCTCACCAGCGGCGCGTCGAGCAGCTCGCCCACCGCGCCGAGGTGCTCGACCCGGGCGGTGTCCAGCGGCTCGGCGCCGCCCAGCGACAAGGAGACGGCATGGGGGAGCACCGGGAGCCCCCGTTCGCGCAACACGCGCAGCGACTCCGGCAGGTGGTCGCGGTGCACGTTCTCCGCCACCACCTCGACGAAATCGACCCCCTGCATCCGCTCGACGGTCAGATCGATCTCCAACCGCCACCCGATGCCCACTCCCAGGTGCTCACCCATGCCGTCATCCTCCCCCTTCGTCCCCCAGTTCTCCCCACCCCCGGGGCGCTCAGCTCCCGCCACCACCCCCGCAGCCCCCGCCGCCACCGCAACTGCTGCCCCCGCCACAACTGCTGCCACCCCCGCAGCTGCTGCCACCGAAGTCACCACCCCCGCACCCCGCCGCGTAGCCCGAGCCGCTCGAGGTCGCGTGCAGTCCCGAGCGCACCCGCCGCCGGGTCCGCGAGCGCGGCGGCGGCACCTCGGCCGTGACGTCCGGGAAGTCCGGGTGACCCGCCAGGCCCTGCCGCGCGGTCGTCGAGGCGGTGTCGGACGCCGTCGACCGCTGGAACTCCAGCAGCGCCTTGTCGCCCGCGTACGTCCGCACCGGGATCGGCCGGGTCCCGATCAGCGCGGTCAGCCCGATCACGCCGATCACCGACACGGTGAGCCAGCCGGTGTCGTCGTTGGTCCGCAGCTCCAGCAGCCAGCGCAGGACGCCCACCGCGGCGAGCACCGCCATCGGCAGCGCCGAGAGCCGCGCCCACCGGCGCCGCCGCGCTACCAGCACCCCCTGGCGGACCATCGCCGCGGCGACTTCCGCCACCGCTTTGCTCGACACGACCTCGTCGACCACGAGCGCGACCGAGCGCGCTCGGCGCCTGCCGACCGCCGCGGCCACCGCCCGGTCCACCGCGTCGCCCCCCGGCCGGACCCCCTCGACCGCCTGCAGCTGGCCCTCGCGGCTGACCCGCAGCACGCCCCGGTCGACCAGCCGGGCGATGGACAGCTCCACCGCCCGCCGGGGGCCGCCCACGAGGTAGGCGAGTTCGCCCAGCTCGAGCTCGGCTACCTCGACCGCCCGCCCGGTCCGCGCCATGATCCGCGCCGCCGACGCGAGAAGTACCGCGAACAGCACGCCGACCAGGTACACCCGCAGGAAGTCAGGTCCTGTGACACCCCATGGTTGATCCATCGCTCCCCCTACCCCCGGGGGGAACCGCCCGTGACCGCTCCCGCGGGCGGATTCCCTCCTGTGCCACCGGTTTCTCGTCCCGGCTGGCGACCATGCTCCGCGCGGTGTGACCGGCGGCACAAGCGTGCTTGAGCAAGATTTAGGGGTACCGAGGGCGGGATTTAGGCTTCTTGACCTCGCCTTAAGGTGTTTCGCCGCTAAGACGCCTGATCCGGCACCAGCGTCAGCGACACCGAGTTGATGCAGTAGCGCTGGTCGGTCGGCGTCGGGTAGCCCTCGCCCTCGAAGACGTGGCCCAGGTGGCTGTGGCAGCTCGCGCACAGCACCTCGGTGCGGACCATGCCGTGCGCGCGGTCCTCGCGCAGCACCACGCTCTCCCCGGCCAGCGGCGAGAAGAACGACGGCCACCCGCAGTGCGACTCGAACTTGGTGTCGCTGCGGAACAGCTCGGCCCCGCAGGCCCGGCACCGGTAGACGCCGGTGGTCTTGGTGTCGGTGTACTCACCGGTCCACGCCGGTTCGGTGCCCGCTTGGCGCAGGACCGCGAACTCCTTGGCGTCGAGCTGCGCGCGCCACTCCTGCTCGGACTTGACCACGCGCGGGGTCGCGCCGACCACCGGTTCCATCGCCACGTGCCGCACTCCTCAGTTCTCGACTCGGTCTTCGACAGGCCTCGACCCGGGTCGCCCGGCGCCGGACTAGCCGAAGAGCACGCTCACGATGAACACCAGCGCGTCCCACGCGGCGACCACCACTCCCAACAAGATGAGCGTCGCGAGTATGCCCGCGGTCAGCCGGTAGTGGCCACCGAGCCGGTTCGCCGACTCGGCGAAGTCGCGCACCCCGCCCAGGTAGCCCTCGACGGTGTAGCTGGGGCGGACCTGCTCGACCCGGTCCAGGTGCTCGGCGAAGGCCCGCGCCTCCGGGTCGGCGGGGTCCAGCCCGATCAGGTCGTCGGTGAACCGGTCCTCGCGCGAGCGCCCGCACGCGCCCCCCGGCTCCTCGCCGCCGGACTCGCCGCGGTCCCCGAACGCTCCAGTGACGCCCATGGCTCAACGGTAACCCGGAGGTCCAGTGACCTGGCTTACCTCTCGCTGAGCGGACGCTCCTCGCCGGGGCCGTCGGCGTCCTTGAGGTGCACGATCGAGGTGAAGCCCCAGTCCTGCAGCTTGCCCAGCTGCGCGCCGAACTTGCCGCGCCTGCGCACCGGCGACACCGTGCGCCCGTCGCGGCGCAGCTCGCGCGCGGTGCCGGTGACCACGCTCAGCGGCACGTCGGCCTCGTAGAGCACCGCGACCGCGGCCCGGGTGTCGGCGCCCTCGATCAGGTCCACGATCCGCTCGAAGCCGATGGAGAACCCGCACGCGGGCACGTCACGGCCCAGGGACCGGCCGATGAGCTTGTCGTAGCGCCCGCCGCCCGCGATGGAGCTGGAGCTGGCCGGGTGCGTGATCTCGAAGATCTGGCCGGTGTAGTAACCCATGCCCCGCACCAGAGTCGGGTCGAACTCCCACTGAAGGCTGCCGAGGGCTGATAGCGCTGTCGCGGTCTCGGTGAGGTCGCCGAGGACCTCTTCGGGAAGACCCGGGACGGCGTCAGCCAAACGCTTGCCCAACGTTGCTGGATCGCCGCCCTGCAAGCCGGTGATGCTCTCCTGCAAGCGGTCGATCGCCGCGTCGTCGAGCCCCCGGCTCGGCAGCTCGGCGCGCACGCCGTCCCAGCCGATCTTGTCGAGCTTGTCGAGGGTGATGAACAGCCCGGTCCACGCCTCTTCCGGTAGACCCGCCGAGGCCGCGAGAGCGGAGAGGAACCGCCGGTCCGACACGCGCACGGTCGCACCGCTAAGACCCGCGGCGGCCAGTGCCTCCGTGGTCGCCTCGATCAGCTCCACCTCGGCCAGCACGCTCTCTTCGCCGAGCATGTCGATGTCGCACTGGTAGAACTGCCGGTAGCGGCCCTTCTGCGGGCGCTCAGCACGCCAGACGGGGCCGAACTGGAAAGACCGGAACGGCTGCGGCAGGGTCGCCTGGTTCGCGCCGTAGAAGCGGGTAAGAGGAACGGTCAGGTCGTAGCGCAGCCCCAGGTCGACCAGGTCGGACAGCGACGTCTCGGTGGCGACGACCTCGTCAAGACCCCGGCGCAACACCCGGTAGATCAGCTTCTCGTTCTCCCCGCCCTGACCACCGGTGAGCCGCTCGATGTTCTCCAGGGCGGGCGTCTCGATGCGCTGGTAGCCGTACCGGTGGTAGACCTCGGTGATCTTCGCCAGCACGTGATCGCGCACGGCGACGGTCGCGGGCAGCAGGTCACGGGTGCCCCGGGCGGGGCTGTTGTCCATCTTCACCGGTAGCGGTCCTTAGCTGTTGTGGTGTGACCACGTTACCGAGACACGCGCGCGGTTTTACCGCCGCCCGTAGGCTGGCGGCCATGGCGCCAGCGGAGGAGATCGAGGTCGGTGGCCGGGTGGTGCGGGTGTCCAATCCGGACAAGCCGTACTTCGCCGAGCTGGGGATCGTCAAGCGGCAGGTGGTCGAGTACTTCCTGGCCGTCGGGCCGGGCATCCTGGGCGCGCTGCGTGAGCGGCCGACCACGCTGGAGCGCTGGCCGGGCGGGGTGTTCGAGGGCGCCCACCTGTCCACCCGCGGCGACCACGGCGGCGACGCCTTCTACCAGAAGCGCATCCCCAAGGGAGCCCCCGACTACGTCGAGACCGCGCGGATCACCTTCCCCAGCGGCAGGCCCGCCGACGAGGTGTGCCCGACCGAGCTCGCCGTGGTCGCGTGGGCGGCCAACCTCGGGACGTTGACCTTCCACCCGTGGCCGGTCTCGCGCGGCGACGTCGACCACCCCGACCAGTTGCGCGTCGACCTCGACCCGCAGCCGGGCACCGACTTCGGCGACGCGGTCGCGGTGGCGTTCGAGACCAGGGACCTGCTGCGGTCGCTGGGGCTCGACGCCTTCCCCAAGACCTCCGGCGGCCGCGGCGTGCACCTCTACATCCCGGTGGAACCCCGGTGGACCTTCGTCGAGGCCCGGCGGGCGCTGATCGCGCTGGCCAGAGCGATGGAGCGGCGGCTGCCCGAGCGGGTCACGGTGAACTGGTGGAAGGAGGAGCGGGGCAGCCGGATCTTCGTCGACTACAACCAGATGGCCCGCGACCGGACCATCGCCTCGGCCTACTCGATCCGCCCGACCGCCCGCGCGCTGGTGTCCACGCCGGTGACCTGGGACGAGCTGGGTTCGGTGCACCCGGAGGACTTCAGCGTGCTGACGGTGCCCGCGCGCTTCGCCGAGGTCGGCGATCTGCACGCCGGGGTGGCCGAGCGGGCGTACTCGCTGGAACCGCTGCTGGAGATGGTCGAGCGCGACGAGCGTGACCACGGCCTCGGCGACCTGCCGTACCCGCCGGAGTACCCCAAGATGGCGGGCGAGCCCAAGCGCGTGCAGCCGTCGAAAGCGCGCGACTGAGCGGTCGCTCGCTGGCCGGATTCCTTTGTGGCCGTCCACTCGGTGATGGCGGGCGGCGCGGGCGGGGCAACCACAGTACGCGGGAATCCCCGTGGCCGCACCGAGGTTGCTCCATCCGGTTGACCGCGCTGTGATCGCCGGAATCGGACCGGCGGAAACGTCGGTCCGAGCACTTACACTGCCGGAGAGGCGCGGAGCGGAAGGGGCGCACCATGGCGGAGACCTATCTCGTCCGCTACGTCGGCGGGCCCCTCGACGGGCGGGTGGACACCCTGGACGGGGTGCCGGTCGACCCGCGGTCCACGGTCACCCACGTGCACCTGCATGGTGGCCCCAAGATCGTGCACCACTACGACCTGCACTACGCGCTGGAGTACGGCTGCGAGTACCGGGTCCGCGAGTCCTAAGTGGACGCGGGCTGGGGCACCGCGTTGCGCTCGCCGGGCGTGCCGATGATGAGCAGGCACAGCTCGCAGCGCGGTCCGTCGGACCCGCCACCGGCGAGGTCGGGCGGCGCGGCGTGGGTGCACGACGCGCGGTAGTGCTGGTGGCTGAGCCGGGCGCCCGCCGCCATCGGGAACGCGTGCAGAACGCCGTCGTAGCAGCTTCGCCACCACAGGTACCGGACGCTCATCACCGAGAAGCTAGGTCCCGCCGCCGCCGCGGGCACCTCGGGCCGCCCGAACGAGTGACTGTCGGTGCCACCCGGCACACTCGGCACCCGGTTGGTGCGACGGAGGGGAAGCACATGGCGGGGACACGGGCGGCGGAATCCAGGGCGCTCGACGACGGGGACGTCGAGCGGCTGCGCGCCGCGCTGGCCGAGGGCAAGCCCACCCCGGTGTGGTTCACCTCGGCCGCGGTGGGCGTCGAGGCCGGTCAGCAGGCGAAGGTCATCGCGTTCGACGAGCCGGCGGAGGGCGACTTCATCCAGGTGCGGCCGCACGGTTCGCGCGACGTGCTGACCTTCTCCCCGGCCGAGCTGACCACTGTCAAGCCGCCCGCCCGGCCCAAGCCGGTGGCGGTCGCGCCCCCGCCGCCGCCCGCCCCGGTGGCGGTCGTCGAGGGGATCGAGCCCGGCACCGCTGAGGAGCCCAAGCCCCGGCAGCGCAGGCAGCCGCAGCAACCGGTGGAGATCACCGTGACGCTGCACTCCACGCCGGAGGGGGAGTGGACCGTGGACGTGCTGGTCGGCAAGAAGCGCACGGTCCGCTGGGTCCCGGTGCCCGCGGGCGACGTCGCCAAGGTGGGGCGCCTGCTGCCCGCCGAGGTGGGCGAAGCGATCGGCGTCGCGATCACCACCGCCCGCGAACGCCAACTGCGGCGGGTGGAGCAGCTCAAGGCGGAGCTGGAGGCCGCCCAGCGCGCGCTGCGCGACCTGGGCTGACCGTCCACTGTGGTCGCACGGGTGACCGGGTCGCCGTGGTGCCCGTGCGCTGCGGTTGTGCGTGTCGAAGGTGGTGACCCGCCTTCGGCGAGTGCGCGGATCTGCTCGGTGTAGGGGCTTTGGCCTGGTCGTAGGTGACTGCCGGGTCGTGGACCTCGGGGGCGAGCACAGGGCACGTCGTGTGCCGCGGCCGGTCCGGCTCACTCCCGGCGGTAGCGGGTGGCACCGGCCGAGGCGGCGACCACGCAGACGACCGCGATCCACTGCGCGGGCCGCAACGCCTCGCCGAGCACCACCAGGCCTGCGAGCGCGGCGACGGCGGGTTCGAGGCTCATCAGCACGCCGAACACCCGGGGCGGGATGCTGCGCAGCGCGGTCAGCTCCAGCGAGTACGGGATCACCGACGACATCAGCGCCACCCCGAGCCCGGCGGCCAGCACCCACGGCTGCAGCAACGCCGTGCCCGCGTCCACGATCCCGAACGGCGCCACCAGCAGCCCCGACACCACCGCTGCCAACGCCAGCCCGGACCCGTCGGTGGTCCGGCTGCCCAGCGCGGCGCTCAGCAGGATGTACCCGGCCCAGCAGGCCCCCGCCGCCAGCGCGAACAGCAACCCGGGCACCGAGACCGCGCCGCCGGTGTTGGCGAGCAGGACGACGCCCGCGCCCGCGAGCAGCGCCCACAGCCCGTCCAGCCACCGCCGCGACCCCGCCAGGGCGACCGCCAACGGCCCCAGGAACTCCACGGTGACGGCGATGCCCAGCGGGATGCGCTCGAGCGCGGCGTAGAAGCACAGGTTCATCACCCCGAGCACCACGCCGTAAGCCAGGATCACCGGGATCGCCCGCCGCTGCGCCCTGATCGACGGCCGCCACAGCAGGACCAGCACCACCGCCGCCAAGACCAGCCGCAGCGTCACCGCGCCCGCCGTGCCCGCCACCGCGAACAACTGCTTGGCCAGCGCCGCCCCCACCTGCACGCTGACAATGGCCACCAGCACGCTCACCGTCGGCGGTACGGTGCCGACCAGCCCCGGAACCCGCGAAACCGACCACCGCGACGCTGCCCCCACGGCCCCAAGCTACCTCGCGCCGCACCCCGAGCCGCGCCCCAGGTCAGGGCCCCTGGCAACCCGTGCCCGTGGCTGCTTGAGCGGGCCGCTCCCCAGGTCGGAGCCGTTGTGGTGGGCGAGCTGACCGGTGCCGCCGCCGTCCATCGTTCGTGGCCTGCCTCAATGGTCTTCTCGTTCGCCACTGCGACGTTGATCGGCGGTTCGCCCGGGACCGAGCAGCAGCCGGTCGGTGCTCGCCAGTGGTCCGATGTGGCCGGTCGCCTGACCGGCCGTCCCGGGGACGTTCACCGCGTCCTCACCCAGGGCGTGCGAAGGTGGGGGCTGTCGGGTCGGCGAGGGAGAGGGATGGCGCGGGCGTGAGGGTTGGTCGCGGTGTCGTCCTGCTGCCGCTCGTCCTGCTTGCCGCCTGCACGGCGGGACCGTCGGTGCGACCCGGGATCGTGGTCAACGACGGTGGTGACCAGGCCGGGCCGACCTCGAGCGCCGCACCGGGTCCGGCGCCGCTGCCCCAGTTGAACCCGCCGAACGCAGGCCGCAGCATCTGGGGGCCGTGCTCGCCCGAGGTCCTCGAGGGCATCACCGCCACCCCCGGGATCGAGCTGACCTGCGGGAAGGTCACCGGCACGCTGGACTCGCCCTACGCCCCCGGTCGCGGCGGTGTGCGGCTGCAGGTCCTGCGCGCGGGGTCCGGACCGATCCCGCTCGTGGTGGTCAACGAGGTCGACGGCCTGCCCGGCACCCGGTACGCCGCCCAGTTGGCCGCGCGGATGCCACCGGAGTTGCTGGCCAAGTTCTCCCTGGTCGGCCTGGACCGCCGGGGGACGGGCAACTCCGACCCGATCCGGTGCGTGCCCGAGGAGGTCCGCTTCGGCCTGCTCGACGCCGACCCGCGGGCGCTGGACCTGGAGGGCCTGGTCGACCAGGCGCGCACGGCCGGGCAGCAGTGCTCGATCGCGCTGGAGACCCGGCTGCCCGCCATCGACACCTGGCGCACCGCTGGTGATGTCGAGTCGCTGCGGATCAGCCTGGGCATGGACAAGCTGCACGCCATCGGCCACGGCGAGGGGTCGCGGGTGCTGTCGGTGTTCGCCGAGCGCTACCCCGACCGCGTCGGCCGGATGGTGCTCGACGGCGCGCCGGACCCGAACGAGGACGCCGTGGTGGCGCTCGAGGGCGTGGCGGCTGGCGCGGACGCGACCTTCGCGGCGTTCGCCGACGACTGCGCGAAGCGGGCCTGCGAGCTCGGTGCCAACGCGCGGCAGGCGCTCACCGAGGTCCTCGACCGCGCCGCCAGCTCACCCCTGGCCACCGACGACATCGACCTGACCCCCGGCCTCGTCCTGCGCGCGGTCCAACTCGGCCTCGCCGACCGCGCCAACTGGCCCGCCCTCGCGACGGCCCTGGCCGACGCCCGCAGCGGCAACCCGACCCGCTTGGCCGCGGCGGTCACCCCGCTGGTGCTGGAGTCCGAGGAGGTGCCCGCCACCTTCGACGCCACCCTGGTGACCCGCTGCAACGACACCAAGTCCCGGTTGTCCACCGAGGCCCTGACCGCCGCCTCGAAGGACTGGAACACCCGCTACCCCCTCTTCGGCGCCCTCACCGCCGAATGGCTTGCCGTCTGCAGCCCCTGGCCCGTCCCGTCGCACCCGGTCCCCTCGGCCACCGCCCGCACAGCCCCGCCGATCGTCCTGCTGGCCACCGCCACCGACCCCGTGACCCCGCACACCGCCACCGAACACGCCGCCCAACAACTCGCGACGGCCGTGCTGATCTCCTGGCAAGGCGCGGGCCACGGCGCCCTGGGCCACTCCCCCTGCGCCACCGAAGCCGCCCAGGCATTCCTCCTCAACGGCACAACCCCCCGAGACGGCACCGTCTGCCCACCCTGACGCTGCATGTCCTCCAGCGAACCCCCGCTCAGGTGTCGTTGGCGCACCACAACTCCACGCCAACCCCGCCCCCTCCGTCGAGCCCACAAGAGCCCACCCGCCCCCGCTCCCCGCACGCGCGGGTCGGGGCGCAGCCCCCACCCTCTCCGGGGGGCGGCCCCAGGGCCAGTCTACTAGGTGCCACCGACAGTGGATCTTGAAAGAGGGCCGCTGGAGATCGACATGTGGATAACTTCTGTCGCTGGAACGGGTGAACTGCGCGGATTCAGGCGGATCACGGGGAAGCGGGTGCGCCGGGACCGTGGGAGTCGGGCGAACCGCAGGAGCTGGTGGGACGGCAGGAATCAGCTGAATCGCAGGAACTGTGGGGGAGCCGCTTAGTACGCGGGAACCAGGCCAACCGCGAGAGCTGGCTGATGCGCACCAACCAGGTCAACGAAGGCACCGCGCCAGCCAACCGCAAGAACCAGGATCAGCCGTGGCAGCCAGGCAGTCGCAATAGCCAGGAAAGCTGCGGCAACCGGGCAGTTGCAGCAACCAGACTGGCCCCGGTAACCGGGCAGTCGCAAGAACCGGGGCAGTCGCAAGGACCAGGCCAACCGCAAGGACCAGATCGGCCGCGGTTACCAGGCAATCGCAAGAAACCAGGCAAGCCCCGGCAACAAGCCTCAGGCGCGAGCCTTGACCTCACCCCGAAGCACCGACGACAAGTCATAGTTCGCGGGTTCTTCCAACTGCTCGTACGTGCACGAGTCCGGTGTCCGGTCCGGGCGCCAGCGGATGAACTGGGCCGTGTGCCGGAATCGGCTCGGGTACCCGCCTTCCGTGTGCTCGTAGGCCACCTCCACCACCCGCTCCAAGCGCAGCGGTACCCATGGCTGTTCAGTGGTTCGCCACCGGCTGATCGCTCCCGGGACCCGGGCCTGGTCGGTCTGCGCGCCACTCACCCAAGGGTGGTTGGACCCGCCGCCCACCATCAGGTCGGCCAGTTCCACGGCGAGCGCCCGCCGGTTCGCGGCGGTGAAGGAGCCGACGACGCCGACGTGGTTGAGGCCACCGGTGCGGTCGTAGAGGCCGAGCATGAGGGAGCCGACGGCCTCGCCGGGGGTGCTGCCCTTGTGCCAGCGCAGGCCGGAGACGACGCAGTCGGCGGTGCGGGAGTGCTTGAACTTGAGCATCGTGCGCTTGTTCGGCGTGTACGGCCCGCCCGCGGGCTTGCCCATCACCCCGTCCAGCCCGGCGCCCTCGAAGATGGTGAACCACTGCCTGGCCAGCTCGGCGTCCATGGTCGCCGGGGTGAGGTGCACCCGGTCGGTGGGGGTGACCGCGTTCTCCAGCAGCCGCCTGCGGTCGTAGCCGGAGGACTCGAGGAACAGGTCGTCGTCGAGGGCGAGCAGGTCGAAGGCGATGAACCGGGACGGCGTCTTCTCCGCCAGCATGCTCACCCGGCTCGCCGCGGGGTGGATCCGCTCGGCGAGCGCGTCGAAGTCGAGCCTGCCGTTCAGGTCGACGACCAGTTCGCCGTCGATCACCACCCGGTCCGGCAGCGCCGCGCGCAACGCGACCTCCGCCTCCGGGAAGTACCGGTTGAGCGGCTTGCCGGAGCGCGACTGCAGCGTGATCTCCGGCCCGTCGCGGAACACCAGGCAGCGGAAACCGTCCCATTTGGGCTCGAACACCAGGCCCGCTCCGTCCGGGATGGACTTAGCGGGCTTGGCCAGCATCGGTTGGACCGGCGGGGTCAGCGGAAGCGCCACGAACGCCATCCTGCCTTGTCAGCGCCCGTTCCGCCGGTACTAAGCGGCGACAGCCCGCCGATACCTCAGCATCAAGAACCCCTCATCGGTCAACACCGAGGCCAGCGACAGCGCTACCGGTACTCCGGTAGGCCCAACAGCCGCTCGGCCTGAAGATCCACCCGCAAGCACCGGCGACACCGTCAGACACATCTGGTCCACCAGATCAGCCGCGATAAGAGACCCCAGCAGCGTCGGCCCGCCTTCGCAGTTCACCCGCCGCAACCCTCGCGCCGATAGCTCTGCCAGCGCCACCGCCAAGTCCACCTCGGTCTCCCCGGCCACGATTACGTCAGCACCCGCGTCCGCCAAAGCTGCCCTACGAGACTCCGAAGCCAGCCCGGTCGTGATCACCAGAGGTGGCACTACCGTGTCGCGCACCAAGTGCGAGTCCGGTTCAACCGACCCTCGCGCCGTCACGACCGCGATAGGCGGCAGCGGGCTCAACCCCAGCCGCTCCCGGCGCGCCGCTCTAACCTCCGTCGACTTCACCCCCCGGTAGTGCTCCGCGCGCGCAGTGCCCCACCCGACGAGGACCACGTCGGCGAGGTCGCGGCCCAGGGCGAGGATGCGCTTGTCACCGGGGCTCGACAGGCCTGCCGAGCGGCCGTCGACCGAGACCGCGCCATCGGTGCTGGTGACGAAGTTGGTCTGCACCCACGCTCGGGTCAGGGCGGGTGGGTAGTCGTAGAGCCGCTCCAGCTCGGTGTCGTCCACCACATCGGGTGAGGAAAGCGTCGCGGGGGGATACAGCCTGTGCACGGCACCATCAGAGCACGCGGTTACGCTCGCCCGCATGTCCGCTCACCTGGTCGACCGGGAGCCCGTGGTCGGCGCCGAGGAACTGGTCGCCGAGCTGGTGCCGCCGCCGCGGTTCGGCGGGGTCCGGTTCGACACCTACCTGCCCAACCCGGACGAACCGTCACAGGCCGCCGCCGTGGTGGCGTGCGAGGCGTTCGCGGGCAGGGTCGCCGAGGCCGGGAAGGGCCGGTCGCTGCTGAGCCGGGTGTTCGGCGGCGGTAAGCCTGACGGCAAGCCGGGGCTCTACCTCGACGGCGGCTTCGGGGTCGGCAAGACCCACCTGCTGGCCTCGGTGTGGCACGCCGTGCCGGGACCCAAGTCCTACGGCACGTTCGTCGAGCTGACCAACCTCGTCGGCGCGCTGGGTTTCCGCGAGGCCGTCGCCAAGCTCAGCACGCACCGGCTGCTCGCCATCGACGAGTTCGAGCTGGACGACCCGGGCGACACGATGCTGGTGACCCGGCTGCTCGCCGAGCTGACCGAGGCGGGCGTGTCCGTCGCGGCGACTTCCAACACGCTGCCGGACAAGCTCGGCGAGGGGCGCTTCGCCGCTGACGACTTCCTGCGCGAGATCCAGGCCCTGTCCGCCCGCTTCACCGTGGTCCGGGTGGACGGCCCCGACTACCGCCACCGCGGCCTGCCCGACGCGCCGCCCCCGGTGTCCGACGCCGAGCTGGCCGCCGCAGCCGCGGCGCTGCCGGAGTCCACTGTGGACGATTTCGACGCGCTCTGCGGGCACCTCGGCCGCCTGCACCCGTCGCGCTACGGCAAGCTCGTGGACGGCGTCAGCGCGGTGCACCTGCGGGGTGTGCGGGCGCTGACCGGTCAGGACGTCGCGCTGCGCGTGGTGGCGTTCGCCGACCGGCTCTACGACCGCGCGATCCCGGTGGTGGTCTCCGGTGAGCCGTTGTCGGCGCTGTTCACGCCGGAGATGCTGCGCGGCGGTTACCGCAAGAAGTACCTGCGCGCGGTCAGCAGGCTGGTGGCCCTATCGCGCGACGCCTCGCTCTAGAGGTCAAGAGCGGCGACGGCCGGGCTTGTCGGTCGTGCGGTGTTCGTCGATCAGCGCCCAGACCGAGACGCCGGTGCCGGACTCCGGCTGGCCGCGCTTGCCGCCCTGGGGTTGGGGCTCCTCGGCTTTGGCACGCAGCTCCTGGCGTATCTGGTCGTAGATGGGTGTGTCGGTCACCGCCATCCTTTCCGTTCACACGAACGCCGTTCACGCGAAGGCACCGCACCGCTCACCCGCACAACCACTCACACGCGAAGGCACTACCGGGAAACACTGCCAGGTTACGCACGGTACGCCCCTTCGCGCCGGTGGCGAAGCGCCGGGTGTCGGCCGGGGACCAGGTCGAGCACCGCGGCGACGGTGATCACCGCGCCGACGGCCCAGCAGAAACCACCGACCGTGTCAGTCAGGTAGTGGTACCGCAGGCCAACAATCGCGCTCACCGCGACCGCGGTCAGTACCAGAGCCAGCGCCGCGGTGCCGATCGTGGCCCGCAGCCGTTGGCCAGGCGCCGCGTTCGAGGCCGTGACCAGCGTGAACACCGTCAAGATCGACACCAGTGCGGTGGTGTGCCCGCTCGGGTAGGCCAGGTAGTCGTCGAGTTCGCGGCCGACAACCGGTTTGAGCACCCAGGTGTTGACCGTCACCGCCGCCACCGGTCCGAACACGGCGAGTAGCGCGATCCGCGGTCGGCTCACCCGATAGGCCAGAACCGCCATGAGCATGATCACACCGACCAGCGCGACCGGGTGGGTGCGAACAGCAGCGGCCGCGCGACCCCCGGCGCGGCGGCGAACACCCGGTCGGCCGCCTCGAAGCCGAGCAGGTCGATCGTCGGCACCGGCCCGGACACCTCGCGGCCGACCAGCCCGACCGCGCCGAAGCACGCGGTCGCCACCCCCACCGCGGGCAGCACCATGAACCTGGGCATCAACCGGTGTGCTTCCACGCCACCACCTTTCCCAGCACCACCTCTCCGAGCACGGCCTATCAAGCACAGCGCCTCCCCGACACCCACCACTATGCCCAACCACAATGCCCAACCACCCTGCCCCACGGCCGTCCACGTGGGCGCGACGCGGTGAACCCCCAACCGAAAGTCACTCGCCGATACAGCCCGTGGTGAGCGACCATGCTGGGTGTGGGCCACCTTGAGGCGATAGGACTGTCGTACACCTTGCCGGACGGGCGGGTGCTCTTCCGCGACGCCGGTCTCAAGGTCAACGCCAACCAGGTTGTGGCGGTAGTCGGTGAGAACGGCGCGGGTAAGACGACGCTGCTGCGCATCATCGCGGGCGAGCTGACCGCGCCAGATGGGTCTGTCTCCGTGCGTGGCGGTTTGGCCGTCATGCCGCAGTTCGTGGGTTCCGTCCGCGATGACCGATCCGTGCGGGATCTCCTTCTTGCCGTTGCCCCGGCCCCACTGCGCAAGGCAGCGCAAGAGTTGGACGCCGTCGAGTTGGCGCTTATGGAGACCGACGACGAACCCACCCAGTTCCGCTATGCCGCCGCGCTCGCTGACTACGACGAAGCGGGCGGCTACACCGCCGAGGTCCTGTGGGACACCGTCACCACAGCCGCGTTGGGCATGCCTTACGACCGGGCCAGGTTCCGCGAGGTCCGCACCCTCTCCGGCGGCGAGCAGAAACGCCTCGTCCTGGAAGCGCTGCTGCGCGGCCGCGAACAGGTCCTCCTGCTCGACGAACCGGACAACTACCTGGACGTGCCCGGCAAGCGCTGGCTGGAGGAGCGGCTGGCCGAGTCCGACAAGGCGGTCCTGCTCATCAGCCACGACCGCGAGTTGCTCAACGCCGTCGCCACGCACGTCGTGACCGTCGAGGCGGGGACCGCGTGGACGCACGCGGGCCGGTTCGCGACCTGGAGCGACGCCCGTGAAGCTCGCTGGGACCGGATCGCCGAGCAACAGCGGCGGTGGGACGAGGAGCACGAGAAGCTCAAGGAGCTCGTCCGGTCCCTGCAGCGCGCGGCGACGATGAGCGATGGCATGGCCAGCCGCTACCGGGCCGCGCAGACCCGGTTGCGCAAGTTCGAGGAGGCCGGGCCGCCACCGGTGCCGCCGCGTCCGCAGAAGGTCACCCCACGGCTCACCGGTGGCCGCACCGGGGTGCGTGTCATCACCTGTGAGCAGTTGGGCCTAACTGGCCTGATGAAGCCGTTTGACTCCGAGGTCTTCTTCGGCGACCGGCTCGCGGTCTTGGGGTCCAACGGTTCCGGTAAGAGCCACTTCCTACGCCTCTTGTCCGATATGGACTCGGTTGCGCATACCGGCGTGTGCAGGCTTGGTGCTCGCGTGTCACCCGGGCTGTTCGCCCAGACCCACCAGCACCCGGAGTGGGTCGGCCGCACCCTCGCCGACATCCTCTGGCACGGCGATGACACCAGGGCCGGTCTCGACCGCGGCGCCGCCGCGTCCGCGCTGAGCCGCTACGGCCTGGCCGCCGCCGGTGACCAGCGGTTCGAGACGCTCTCCGGCGGGCAGCAGGCGCGGCTGCAGATCCTGCTGCTCGAGCTGTCCGGCGCGACCCTGCTGCTGCTCGACGAGCCGACCGACAACCTTGACCTGCACTCGGCGGAGGCCCTGCAGGACGCGCTGGCCGCCTACGAGGGCACGGTCGTGGCGGTCACCCACGACCGCTGGTTCGCCCGCTCGTTCAACCGGTTCCTGGTCTTCCGCTCCGACGGCCAGGTGTCCGAAGTGGACCGGCCGGTGTGGGACGAGCGCAGGGTGGTCCGCGAACGGCGATAACCGGGTGGGGCGTTCCTGCGCCCGCCCCACCCGGCTCCCTATCCCCTGACCAGCGCGGGCCGACGCGCTGCCAGACCTTCCGGGCCGGGTGCTCCCGATCGCGCTAGGAGCTTGGGAACACGCCCGACCCGGTTGGTCGTGCGTGTGAGGGCTCCCAGACCCGGCCCGGGGACCGGGGGGTGGGGTGCCTCCACCCCCCGGCGCACTACGGGAATCAGCTCACTCGGACCAGGTCGTTCAGCGGCGGGCGCAGGTGGCGCCGCGCTGCCAGTTGTAGTTCGACCCGGGGACCTCCCGGTAGCTCCAGTAGCTGTTGCGCCACTCGTAGCCCTGGTAGGACACGCTCGAACCCGGCGGGTACTGCGTGTACGGGCTCCAAGCCGCCGCGGAGCAGCCCGGCGGGTTGGGGTCCGGGTCCGGCCCGGGGCCCGTGCCGCCGATGTACTGGTTGACCCACGAGCGGTACGCGGTCACGTCGGTGTAGATGGTGGAGTTGCCGCCACCGCAGGTGCTGCCGCTGCCACCCGCGCGGCTGGTCGCGCCGACGAGTCGCCACGCGGTACCCGACTTGACCACCGCTGGGCCACCGGAGTCGCCGTAGCACGCGGTCGCGCTGCTGGTGCCGTACACGCAGAGCTCGCTAGAGGCGTTGAAGCCCTGCGAGCACATGTTGTCCGGGTTGATGCGGGTGTCGAGCTGCTTGAGCGTCGTCGACGCCCCACCACAACCCTGCTGCGGGCAGGTCTGCCCGAAGCCGATCAGCCGCGCCGAAGCCTGCGCGGCAGGCGAAGAGTCGTTGATGGAGATCGGCGTCTGCGAAACCGAGCTGCTCAACTTGAATAGAGCGATGTCACCCGGCCCCACCTGACCGCTGTAAGAGGGGTGCCGGACCACCTGCGAGACGGAGGCGAGAGTTCCGCCGCTGCCGGTGTTGGTCGAACCGATCCGGATCCGGAACTGCGAGGCGGGCATGACCTGCCCGCCCTGCCCGGTGACGCAGTGCGCCGCGGTGACCATCCACTGCGACGCGACGAGGGAGGCGCCGCAGCCGTGCCTGCCGTTGACCTGCATGGAACCCATGAACGAGTAGGTCTCGGTGGCCTGGCTGCCGCCGACGATCGCGGGCGACATCGTGGGCTGTTCGGCGGGCGGCGGTGCCGCCAAGGCGCTGGGCATGGCCACGGCCGCGGCGGTGAGAACCGCCGGGATGAGGGCAGCCCGCAGCAACGTGCGGATTTTCATGAGGAGGTTTCCTTTGACGCAGGGAGAAATCTGCTCCCGCCCGGGACCGGGGTGGCCGGGCGTGGGATCAACTATGTGCGGCGCGCGAACTTCCGAAACAATCCCAACCTTGCATAGGGTTCGCCTATGGACATGGAGTTGCGCCACCTGCGGGCGGTCTTGGCCATCGCCCAGGCGGGGTCGTTGACCGCGGCCGCCGCGCGGCTCGGCGTGACCCAGCCGTCGGTGAGCGAGTCGTTGCGCCGCGCCGAGCGGGTCGCGGGCGGCGCCCTGTTCCAGCGCGGTCCCGGCGGCGCGCTGCCCACCCAGCTCGGCGAGGTCGTCCTCGCGCACGCGATGGCCGTGCTCGACGCCATGGACCGCTTCACCGCCGCCGCCGAGCGCCACCCCACCCGGCTGCCCGCCGAGATCCGCTTCGCCTGCTCGCCGGGGATGCTGGTGGCCAGCCTGTCCGTGCTGCCCCCCGGTGAACTCGGCGCGCCGGTGTCGGTCCGCACCATGAGCGACGTGGGCCCGCAGGTGGAACTGCTCGCCGACCACCGCGTCGAGGCCGTCCTGGTCGTCGAGCACCCGCACGGCCCGGCCGAGTTGCCCGCGGGGATCCGGCGCCGGGTGGTCGCCGTGGAGCCGCTGTTCGTCGCTGTGAGCGAGGACCACCCGCTCGCGGGCACGCCGGAGGTCCCGATCACCGCCCTGGCGGGCGAGATCTGGTGCGTCGGCGAGTCCGATGACGACGGACTGCGCGAGAACCTCATCGCCGCGATCGGTCAGACCTCTGTGGACGTCCGGGTCGGGGTCGACTACACGACCGCGTTGCAGCTCGCCGAGCTCGGCGAGGCGGTGCTGGTCTCGATGGCGGGCTCGCGCCCGCGCGAGGGCCTGGCCAAGATCCAGCTCGTCGGGACCCCGCTCCGCTCGACCACCAGCCTCCTCTGGCACACCGACGGCCCCCTCGACGCCACCACCATCGACCGCCTCTGGCTGCACCTGGTCCAAGCCCAGCACGAGGTCGTCGAACAAACCCCGCACTACCGCGACTGGCTGGCCGAGCACCCCGAGTGGGTCACCACACCGCCGGTCGCGGGCTGAGCGGCTAAGAGCCCAGCCAGCCGGGGTTGGCGGTCCACCAGCCGGGGACGCGGCCGTGGTCGGGGACCATGGCTCGGTAGGTGTCGATGAGCTTGTCGCGCACCTGTTCCACGTGCTCGGCCGCGATGCCGTCGGCGGGCCACAGCAGGACGTGGCGCACGCGCAGCGGGGAGCCGCGCAGCGGGCGCACCACGCCAGGGAGGCTGACGCCGCTGGTGAACGCCTGGACGGGGAAGACGACCGGGTCGCCGCGGCGGATGAGTTGGGCGGCGACGAGTTGGTCGAACTCGCGGATGGCGATCGCGCCCGCCCCGGCCTTGGCGCACTCGGCGACCAGGTGCCGGTTCATCTCGTCGTCACCGCTGGCCCACAGCAGCCAGGTGAGGTCGGCCAGGTCGAGCAGGTCCACCTCGGCCCGGGCGGCGGCGGGGTGCGACTCGGGCAGCAGCACGAAAACCGGCTCCAGCCCGACGACCGCCAGCCGCGTGCCCGGCGGCGGCACCGTCTCCCGGCCGGGGAAGTCCACGTGCAGCACCAGGTCGACCAGGCCGCTGGCCAGCGCGTCCAGGCAGGGCGCCTGCCGGTCGAGCACGGTCAGGTCGATCAACCGGTCGCCGAAGACCTCGCCGACGACCTCGCAGAACCGGGACGCGAGCACGGTGGACCTGGCGCCGACGCGCAGCATCGGGGTGCGCGGGAGCGCCCGGACCCCGCGCATCGCCCGGCCCAGCTCGTCGAGCGCGGCCAGCACCTCGCGCGCGTGCGGGAGCAGGACCCGGCCCAGGGTGGTCGGCCGGGCGCCGTGCCTGCCGCGGTCGAACAGCGGGGCGCCGAGCACCTGCTCGATCCGGCGCAGCTGCGCGGTCAGCGACGGCTGCGAGAGCCCGAGCGCCACCGCCGCCTGCGTCACGCTGCCCGCGCTGCCCACGGCGTCGAGGTAGCGCAGGTGCCGCACCTCCAGCTCCATCCGGACCACTATGCCGTGGCGGTCGGGCTACTGGAAGCGCCGTCC
Source organism: Actinokineospora diospyrosa (assembly GCF_024171925.1). Taxonomy (GTDB): domain Bacteria; phylum Actinomycetota; class Actinomycetes; order Mycobacteriales; family Pseudonocardiaceae; genus Actinokineospora; species Actinokineospora diospyrosa. Next base: position 203,228 of record NZ_JAMTCO010000001.1, read on the forward strand.
GAGTGCGAACCCGGCCGGACCGGGAAACCCGGTGGAGCACCGCCGGTGGTGACCGCGGGGCGGCCGGAGCCCTCGTGCCCGGCCGCCGCGCGGAGCTCAGTGCCCGATGACCTCGGCGATGACCTCGACGCCGCGGTCGATCTCGGCGGCGGTGATGACCAGCGGCGGCGCGACCCGCAGGGTGCTGTCGTGGGTCTCCTTGCACAGCACGCCGCGCGCCATCATGGCCTGGGAGGCGTCGCGGCCGGTGGGGCCGCCGGGGGCGATCTCCACGCCAGCCCACAGCCCGCGCCCGCGCACCTCGGCCACCCCGCGCCCGACCAGCTCGCCGAGCGCGCGGTGCAGGTGGTCGCCGAGTTCGCGCGAGCGCTGCTGGAACTCGCCGGTGGCCAGCAGCCGCACGACCGCGCGGCCGACCGCGCAGGCCAGCGGGTTGCCGCCGAAGGTGGAGCCGTGCTCGCCCGGCTTGAGCACCCCGAGCACGTCACCGCGCCCGACGACCGCCGACACGGGCAGGATGCCGCCGCCCAGGGCCTTGCCGAGGGTGTACAGGTCGGCGCGGACGCCCTCGTGGTCCAGGGCGAACAGCGCGCCGGTGCGGGCCAGGCCGGACTGGATCTCGTCGGCGATCAGCAGCACGTTGTGCTCATCGCACAGCCGCCGCAGCTCGCGCAGGTACCCGGCGGGCGGGACGACGACCCCGGCCTCGCCCTGCACCGGCTCGACCAGGATCGCCGCGGTGCGGTCGGTGATGGCGCCCGCCATGGCCTCGAGGTCGCCGTACTTGACCGAGGTGAAGCCGGGGGTGAACGGGCCGAAGTCGGCGCGGGCCACGGTGTCGGTGGAGAACGACACGATCGTGGTGGTGCGGCCGTGGAAATTGGACCCGGCGACGATGATCTCCGCGGTGTCCTGCGGCACGCCCTTGACCTGGTAGGCCCACTTGCGGGCGACCTTGAGCGCGGACTCGACCGCCTCGGCGCCGGAGTTCATCGGCAGCACCAGGTCGGTCCCGGTCAGCTCTGCCAGCTCGCGGCAGAACAACCCGAGCTGGTCGTGGTGGAAGGCCCGGCTGGTCAGGGTGACCCTGCCGAGCTGCTCGACGGCGGCCGCGATGAGCGCCGGGTGCCGGTGCCCGAAGTTGAGCGCGGAGTACCCGGCGAGGAAGTCCAGGTAGCGCTTCCCCTGCACGTCGGTCACCCAGGCGCCCTCGGCCTCGGCGATCACCACCGGCAGCGGGTGGTAGTTGTGCGTGCTCCACCGGTTGTCGAGCTCGATGTACTCAGCCGAGGAGAGCGAGCTGGTGGCGGGAGAGACGACGGAGGTCATGGACCCAGGCTAAGACCAGCGCATGTCGATTTCATCCGCTGGCCATTGCTTCTAGCGGCTGTTCGTTGCGCCATCACGCACAGGGGAGGCGGATCGTTGCGTGACACCCCGATCTGGTGAACGAGTTCAGCTCAACGGGGCTGGCGAGTTCGCGCCCTCGACGAGGAGTTTGGGCTGCCCGGTGCCATCGGCGGGTACCGACCATACGTCGTTCACGCCGTCGTCGCGCTGCAGTCCGTATCCGACGGTGGTGTCGTCGAGCCAGACGGCTTGGTCGTCGACGCTGTGTGTCTCGGCTAGGGGAGTGCTGCGCAGCGTGGACAGGTCCATCACCGACAGACGCCACCCCTTCTTCGGGTCCGCGTCGATGGCGGACTTATAGGCGATGCGCTTGCCGTCCGGCGAAAGTGACGGGCACTCGACGTTGGTTGTCAGCGTCCGCACGGTGCGCGCGGCTAAGTCACCCTCGATCAGGTAGCGCTTACCGCCGGTGCCCAGGGTGGCGTAGAAGCGGTTGTCGTCAGACGTGAAGGTGACACCCCAGTAGTTGAAATCGACGGCCTGAGAAGGATTACCTTCGACAGTCGCAGAGAACTCCTCTAGGGAGTGCACCTCAGTCCCGGTCTTGGTGTCGAAGATGCCGGTTTGCGTGGAGAAGCCGGTGGTCGCGTAAGAGTGGCCGTCGATGAACACCGTCCACGACACCATCCGGCCGCTTGACGACACCTTGAGGCGGTTGGGGAAGCCGGTCAGCGGCAGCGTCTTACGGTCGTTCAGCTTCTCGTCCATCACCACCAGCTTGGTCCCGACCAAGGCATCCACCGGGAGCAGGCACACCGTGGTCTGAGCAGCGGCGTAGGCGCGGTCGCAACGACGGCTGCTCAGCGACCTGGGGGCGTGCGGGTCGGTCGCCGAGGCGACGGACAGGACGCCGTTGGTGAGGACCTGCAAGCTGCTGCGGTCGAGCTGCCGCAGCGGTCCGGAGCTCGCCGCCAACGGTGGATCCGCGGGTGTCGACCGCATCACGTAGAACACGGCGGCACCCGCCAGCACCGCGGCCGCGGCGAGGGCGACGAGGATTCGGTTCCTGGCACTCATCATGACTGCACGCTCCGGTTCACCCGCGCGAAGATCAACGCGGTCACGACAATGGCGACGACGACAGCGACCGCGGCGGCGACACACGCCGCGTTCGGGCCCCACAGTTGCCACGACAGGCCAAACAGGACAGAAGAACCCAGGTACGCCAATGCTTGCCCGGTCTGCACCAACGCCATGCCGGTAGCGCGCAGCGACTCCGGCAGGATCCGGCCTGCTAGCGCCATCAACACGCCGTCGGTTGCGGCGTAGAAGACGCCATAGAGCACCAGGACGAGGATGATCAGCGGAAGGCCCTCAAGAGTGCTCACCAACGCCAGATAGACCAAGGCGAGCGCGCTATAGCCGCCGAGCATGACCTTCGCTCGACCGATCTTGTCCGCCAGCACGCCCAACGGGGTCGCGAGCAGCAGGTAGACCAGGCTCGTTCCTACAGCCAAGAGCGGGAACCAGCCCATCGACAGGTCTCCGCGCTTCTGCAACAGCAGGTACACGAATCCGTCACCGACCACTACGAGTCCTAGCAAGGATGCCGCCAGCAGCAGGCCACCGACGCCCTTGTGCCGCAGCAGGCCAGCTGCGGCGCGGAGGTTCACCGCCTTTGGGGGCACGTCCTCTCGCCGGTCCCTGACGAACAACACCAGGACAACGACGCCGAACGCGGCGATGAGGAAACTGACGAAGAACACCGCGTCGAACTCTTGCGACCCCGCCCATGCGAGCACGCCCACGGCTACTAGCGGACCGATGAACGCACCCATGGCGTCCATCGAGCGGTGCACCCCGAACGCACGGCCCAACTGGTCCTGCGGAGTCGACAGCGTGATCAGTGCATCCCGAGGGCCGGTACGCAAACCTTTGCCTGCCCGGTCTGCCGTGATCGCGGCCCCGATCGCGGCGGCAGAGTTACCAGCCGCGATGAGTCCCAACTTGGCGATGGCAGCAAGACCATAGCCAAGACCGGCGACGGTCTTACGCCGCCGCGTGCGGTCAGCGACATAGCCACCGACGAGCCTAAGTAAGGCGGTGGCGCCGGTGTAGAGACCGTCGATGGCGCCGTAGGCGAGCGGACTCAGGCTTAAGCCGACGACGAGGTAGAGGGGTAGGACGGCGGTGACCATCTCCGAGGAGATGTCGGTGATGAGGCTGACCGCACCGAGGGCGACCACATTGCCGCTCACCCTCCACTTGCGACGGCCCAGCACCTCGGTCACCTCCGGTCGGCTAACCGTGGACAGGTACACCCGCAACCTCCATGGGGGAGTGCTGCCGGACCACGGAAGACCATCGTGGCCCGGCAGCACAAGGACTGGCTAGCGCCTTACGACACCCACATCTCCACCGACACCTTCACCGCCGCGACTCAGCCGAGACCGATGCCGGGCCGCACCCAAGTTGGGCCGATGCCGGGCCGTACCCGCCAAGTCGGGGAAGATGCCGGGTGGGGATGAGGGGTGGGTGGCGGGAGAGAATGTTTCAGTGACAGGCGTTGGTGCCGCTGTCGTTGTAGGTCTTGCCTGCTTCAGGGACGAACTGCCAGTCGTAGCTGTTGGCGTGCAGGGTGAACTTCAGGACGCCGTGGGTGTTGCTGTTGCGGGCCTCGCTGTTGGGCTGGATGGTGCCGAAGCCGTAGAAGCCCGCGCCGCCCATGCCCGCGACGAAGTGCCGGATGCCACGCGCCGAGTCCGCCGCGCCGCTGGGGTTCATCGGCGCGAACCGCTCGTACTGGTGGTTGTGGCCGGTGACGATGACCTCGGCGTTGTAGTCGTAGAGGGCCTGCACCAGCGGACCGGCGGAGGCGTCCGGCGCGTGGTTGGACCCGGAGGTGAACCGGGGCTTGTGCCAGTAGGCGAGGGTGCACGGCTTGGTGTTGGCCGCGAGGTCGGCGCGCAGCCACTGCTCCTGGGCCGAGCCCGTCGACTTGCTGATCTCGCTGTTGAGCGAAACGACGTGCCAGTTGCCGAGGTCGTAGGAGTAGTAACCGCGACCAGACGGGCCTGCCTGCGCACCGAAGTAGTTGTAGTAGCCGGTGGCGCCGGAGGTGTTGTAGTCGTGGTTGCCGGGGGACGGCTTGGTGCGGGCCTTGTGCCTACCCCAGGTCGGGTTGTAATAGGTGTTGAACTCCGACGCTGTGCCGTTGGTGTAGACGTTGTCGCCGGTGGTGAAGACCGTGCCCGCGATGTTGTCCAAGAGGGCGGCGGTAGCGGTATCGCCGGACCCCGAGTCCGAGATGTCGCCTGCTCCTACGAGCACGGGGTCGCCGGAGGGCTGCGACGTCGTAGTGGGCGGAGTGGTCGTGGTGGGGGTGTTCGTGCTGATCACTAACTGCGGCGCGGTAGACGAGCCCGACTCGCGCGAGTCGTAGTCGGCGCCGTCGCTGTTGGTCGAGCTGATGGCGATGCTGTAGGTGCCGTTGCCGGTGACGAGCGAGCCGACGTTCACCTCGTACCAGGCGTTGCGGCTGACCGCGCCGAGGGTGCCCAGGGTGGCGCCGTCGATCGCGGGCTGGTTCGACCAGGTGGTGCCGGTCTCCGACCACGAGGTGCTGCTGACGGCCTTGAAGGTGCCACCCGCGGGGCTGTTGGACCCGCTGACGTCGTCGGTGTGCACGCGCAGGGTCGCGCCGGTGACCGGGGCGGACAGGCCGCTCACGGTGAACCGAAGGAAGATCCGTTTGACCGGGGAGCCGTCCACCCCGAGCTGGCCGGAGGTGCCGTAGTTGGTGCCGGTGCTGCCGTTGTCCACGTAGGTGTCAGCGACGGGGGCGAACGTGCTGGTGGCCGCGGTGGCGGTGGGGGCGGAGAGGACCGCGACGGTGGTGGCCGCCGCGACGCCGACCACCGCGGCCACCACCCCGGCGGTCCTGGTCGTCCGACTGGCCTTGCGACTGGACATGTCCAAGCCTTTCCCTGGTTCGGTAGTCCGTTCGGGATCACCACCCTTCTGGCACTCGCCTAACGATCACCACGGCGTTCCGGACCGTCAGATGGCCGGTGGGTGAACAGTCCGCTTGGGCTTCTCGGGCACCCCGCTACAGCGGCGGATACCGGCCATCGCCACGTCAGGGGCTTGTGGGCGCGTGCGCGGAGACGCTCCGTGGTCGCCTGCAAGCTCTAGAACTCATATCACGAGAGTTCTAGAACAGAAACATCTTGACTTTGTCCGACGGGCTCGTCGAGTATCGCTGCCATGACCAACACGACCATGGGGCCGCCCTCGGCCAGGGGGTTCTTCGGGCGCTTCGGCGGCCGGTTCGTCCCGGAGCCGATCATGCCCGCCTGCCTGGAGCTCGAGTCCGCCTTCGGCCGGGCGTGGGCCGACCGGGCCTTCCGCGCCGAACTGGACGCCCACCTGCGCCATTACGCCGGGCGGCCGTCCCCGGTGACCGAGTGCCACCGGCTCGGCGACCTGCTCGGCGTGCGGGTGCTGGTCAAGCGCGAGGACCTCAACCACACCGGCTCGCACAAGATCAACAACGTGCTCGGCCAAGCGCTGCTGGCCCGCCGGATGGGCAAGCGGCGGGTGGTGGCGGAAACCGGTGCCGGGCAGCACGGGGTGGCCACCGCGACCGCGTGCGCGCTGTTCGGGCTCGATTGCGTCGTTTACATGGGCGAGGTCGACGTGGCCAGGCAGCGGCTCAACGTCTTCCGGATGGAATTGCTCGGCGCGACGGTCGTGCCGGTCACCTCCGGCAGCCGCACGCTCAAGGACGCGGTTAACGAAGCCTTGCGGCACTGGGTCGCCACCGTCGCCGACACGCACTACTGCATCGGTTCCGTGATGGGACCCCACCCCTACCCGTGGATGGTGCGCGAGTTCCAACGCGTCATAGGCGAGGAAGCCCGCGCGCAATGCGCTGACCTGCTCGATGGGGGCATCCCCAGCCATGTTCTGGCGTGCGTTGGCGGTGGGTCCAACGCGGCCGGGATCTTCGCCGGGTTCGCTGACACCGACGCTGAGCTGATCGGGGTAGAGGCTGCGGGCGGGGCTGCCATCGGTGGAGACCTCGTAGGCGTCGTCCACGGCTCCAAGAGCATGTTGCTGCAAGACGACGCAGGTCAGGTCCTTGAGGCCTATTCCGTGTCGGCGGGCTTGGACTACCCCGGCATCGGACCCGAACACGCGCACTTGGCCGACATCGGACGCGCTAGCTACCCGTCGGTGACGGATGCCGAGGTCCTCGACGCCGTTCGCGTGGTGAGTCGGACAGAAGGTCTTATCCCTGCCCTGGAGTCCGCGCACGCATTCGCTTACCTGCTGCGCGAGGCAGGTGGGTCCATCCCGCACGGCTCAACCGTGCTGGTCAACCTGTCCGGTCGCGGCGACAAGGACATGGAGCAGATCAGCGATCTGCTCGCCGAACACAAGGAGACTCAGTGACCACCCTTGAGGCAAGCCTGCGCGCGGTAGGCCACCCCGTCCTGATGCCATACGTCACCGGCGGGGTCACCGAGAACTGGTTGGACTATGTGCACGCGGCAGTGGACGCCGGTGCGGACGCCGTGGAAATCGGAATCCCCTTCAGTGATCCGGTGATCGATGGTCCGGTCATCCAGGCAGCGTCCGTGCAGGCCCTCGAGCGTGGCACCACCCCGGACACAGTCATGCGGGACTTGGCCGCCTATCGCGGTTCGGTGCCTCTTGTCGTGATGACCTACTACAACCTGGTCCACCGGTACGGCCATGCTGCGTTTGCGCGGAGACTCGTCGAAGCCGGTGTTAGCGGTGTCGTGCTCGCTGACCTCCCGATGGAGGAGGCCGCTGAGTGGACCGAGGTCGCTGACGCGGCCGGTATAGCCACCGTCCTCCTAGCGGCTCCCAGCACACCAGACAGTCGGCTGGAAGAGGTGTGCACGCGCAGCCAGGGCTTCGTCTACGCCATGGGGGTCATGGGCGTCACCGGGGAACGCGCGGTCCTGGCCGACTCCGCCCGCGACATCGCCGACCGGGTCAAGGCCGTGGCGGACAAGCCGGTGCTGGTGGGGGTGGGGGTGTCGACACCGGAGAACGCCGCCCTGCTCAGCGCGCACGCCGACGGGGTGATCATCGGTGCCCCGGTGATGCGCCGGATCGCCGAGGGCGGCTCGGTCGCGGACCTGGTCGCGGGGTTCCGGGCGGCGCTGGGCTGATCATCGGGCCACCCGATCGTGGACGGGGTCCAGAGTGGAACGGGTCGGCGGTACGGTGGAGCACCCACGTGGATCCACTAGCGGGAGGTCCGGCTTGCCGCCGAAGTACGTCGCGATCCAGGACGACCTGGTGCGCCGGATCGCCACCGCGGAGTTCCGCGCGGGCAGGCCGCTCCCGCCGCAGCGCGAGCTCAGCGAGGAGTACGGGGTCAGCCTGATGACCCTGCGGCAGGCGCTGCGCGCACTGGAGGACGAGGGGGTCGTCGAGCAGGTCGCGGGCAAGGGCACCTTCGTGCGCGCGCACCGGGTGCCCTACCTGGCCGCCGGGCTGGGCAGCATCGTCGACGACCTGGCCGCGCAGGGCATCGCGATGACCACGGTCCAGTTGCGCGCGGAAGTGGTGACCCCGTCACCGGACATCGCGCGGCGCCTGCGCGCGGACCGGGTCTTGGAGGTGGAGCGGTTGCGACTGGTCGGTTCCCGGCCGGTCGTGCACCAGCTCTCGCGGATCCCCAACCCCTTGGGGGGAGCGTTGTTGGATGCCGACTTCCGCACCAAGTCGCTCTACCACCTGCTGACGGAACTCTGCGGCAAGGTCCCCGCGCGGGCTACCGAGACGATCGCCCCGATAGCGGTAAGCGCGGAACTCGCGCCCCTCTTAGCCGTGCCGCAGGGATCCTTGTGCTTGCGTAGTACACGATTGACGTTAGAGCGCGATTCCACGCCGCTGGTCGATGATGAGGCCATCCTGGTCAGCGACCGCATGGAGGTCACCATCGAACGGGAGACCACCACCCAGGAGTTCCGCTACCGCGTGGGTAGCTCCACTCAGGACTGACATGGGTATGGGTCGCGCGAACCCGATCGCGCGACCCGGATACCCCGAGCTCTCTTAGCTGATCTGCGTCACCACCTCCTTCGCGGTGTCGATCGGGATGCTGAAACCGATTCCGACGCTGCCCGCCGAACCGTCCATGCTGGACACCGGTGAGTAGATGGCCGAGTTGATGCCGATAACCCTGCCGAGGGTGTCGAACAGCGGGCCACCCGAGTTGCCCTGGTTGATCGATGCGTCGGTCTGGATCGCCTTGTAGGACACCGTGCTGTTGGCGGCGCTGTTAGCGCTACCCCGCATGCCACGCGAGCTGGACTCCGACGGGATCGACACGTCGCGGTCGAGCGCGCTGACGATGCCGGTGGTGACCGTGCCCTGCAGCCCGGCGGGCGAACCGATGGCGATGACCTCGTCACCGACCTTCACCTGCGAGGAGTCGCCCAGCACGGCCGCGGTGAGGCCGCTCACGCCGTCGGCCTGGATGACGGCCAGGTCGGCGTTCACGTCCGTGCCCACCACCTTCGCGCTGGCGGTCTTGCCGTCGGCGAAGGTGACCGTGATCTCCCGGGCGCCGTCGATGACGTGGTTGTTGGTCAGGATCCGGCCGTCGGAGGTCAGGATCACCCCGGAGCCGATCCCTTGCGCGGTCGAGGTGCGGGTCGTGATTTCGACGACAGTTGGCATTACCTTCGCCACGACAGCGCTGACATCGGTCGGAGTGGTCGCCGACACGGTCTGGGCCGAGGCGCTGATGGTGGTGAACGGGGTGCTAGCGCCGTCCGAGCCGAAGTACGCCCCGGCAGCCCCACCGAGCACACCCGCACCGAGCACGGCGGCCGTCACCATGGCCACAGTGCCGCGCCGGATCTTGCTGCGTGGCGGTTCGGCGAGACCGGGGTGGGGCAGGAACGGCGGGGGGATCGATCCGTGGACCGGTCCGGGGATCGGCCCGTGGGTGGGGACCGACTGCTGCTGGTGCGGGATCTGCGGCTGGGGCTGGGGGTATCCGTCCATGCCATTACTGTCGGCGCCGCGCATGTGAGGAACCTGTGGAATCCCAAGGGGTTCGCCAAGAAATCCACAGCGGTTGTCCACAGGCCGGGAGCACGGGCTGCCGCGGCGGCCCCGCTCCGGATAGGTTGTCCGCGTGACCAGTGAGAACTCGTTCCTCCGCCTACAGGCGAGGACCCAGCGCTTCACCCTCGGCTCGCCGAGGGAGTTCCGGATCGCCCCGGACGGCGGCCACCTGCTGTTCCTGCGCTCCGGCTCCGGCGAGGACCGCACGCACGTCCTGTGGCGGCAGGACCTCGGCACCGGGCAGGAGACCCGACTGGGTGACCCGGCGGTGCTGCTCGGCGGCGCGGAGGAACTCTCGGCGCAGGAGCGGGCCAGGCGCGAGCGCAGCCGCGAGCAGGGCGCAGGCGTGGTCGGCGTCGGCACCGACGGCGCGGCCCGGGTCGCCGCCTTCGCGCTGTCGGGCAGGCTGTTCGCCGCCGACGCGCTCACCGGTGACGCCCGCGAACTGCCCGCGGTGACCCCGGTCGTGGACCCGCGGCCGAACCCGACCGGCACCCACGTGGCCTACGTCGCCGACAACGCGCTGCGCGTCGTCGGGGTGGACGGCGCCGACGACCGCGCGCTGGCCGCCCCCGAGGGCGAGGACCGGGCCTGGGGCCTGGCCGAGTTCATCGCCGCCGAGGAGATGAACCGCTCCCGCGGCTACTGGTGGTCCCCCGAGGGCGACCGGCTGCTGGTCGCGCACACCGACCGGCGCGAGGTCCAGCGCTGGCACATCGCCGACCCGGCGAACCCGGGCGTCGAACCCGCCGTCGTGGCCTACCCGGCCGCGGGCACCCCGAACGTGCGCGTCTCGCTGGCGGTCATCTCCCTCGACGGCACCCGCGTCGAGGTCGACTGGGACGGCGTCGACCAGCCGTACCTGGTCACCGCGCACTGGTCGGCCGGGGGCAAGCCGCTGATCGCGGTCCAGTCCCGCGACCAGCGCCAGGTCCAGGTCCGCGCGGTCGACCCGGACACCGGCGCCACCGAGGTCCTGCACACCGAGACCGACGAGCACTGGGTGGAGATCACCCCCGGCGTGCCCGCCTGGACCCCGTCCGGCGACCTCGTCCGCGTCACCGCCCGCGACGGCGCGAACCGCCTGGTCGTCGGCGACACCGAGGTCAGCGGCGACCTGCAGGTCCGCGCGGTCCTCGACGTGGCGGACGACGTGCTCTACACCGCCTCGGCCGAGGACCCCACCCAGGTCCACGTCTACGCGGGCGACCGCCGCCTGTCCACTGTGGACGGCGTGCACTCGGCGGCCAGGTCCGGCGACGTGGTCGTGCTCACCTCGTGGTCGCTGGAGTGGTCCGGCCCGCGCGTGCAGGTGCTGCGCGGCGGCGAGGCGGTCGGCCAGGTCACCACCCACACGGTCGACCCCGGCCTCACCCCCAACCTCCAACTGCTGACCGTCGGTGAGCGCGACCTGCGCGTGGCCCTGCTCTACCCGACCGGCCACGTCCCCGGCAGCCGCACCCTCCCCGTCCTGCTGGACCCCTACGGCGGCCCCCACGCCCAGCGCGTCCTCTCGACCCGCAACGCGTTCCTGGCCCCGCAGTGGCTCGCCGACCAGGGCTTCGCCGTCCTGGTGGCCGACGGCCGAGGCACCCCCGGCCGAGGCCCCGTCTGGGAACGAGCCATCGCGGGCGACTTCGCGGGCCCCACCCTCACCGACCAGATAGACGCCCTCCACGCCGTCGCCGCCACCCACCCCGACCTGGACCTGACCAAGGTAGCCATCCGAGGCTGGTCCTACGGCGGCTACCTCTCCGCCCTAGCCGTCCTCCGCGCCCCCGACGTATTCCACGCCGCCATCGCAGGCGCCCCCGTGACCGACTGGCGCCTCTATGACACGCACTACACGGAACGCTACCTAGGCCACCCGGACGAATCTCCCCAGACCTACACCAACAACTCCCTAATCGACGACGCCCCCAAACTGGACCGCCCCCTCCTCATCATCCACGGCCTCGCCGACGACAACGTGGTAGTCGCCCACGCAATCCGTCTTTCCAGCGCTCTAGTAGCTGCCGGACGCCCACACGCACTGTTGCCTCTGCCGGGCGTTACGCACATGACGCCGCAAGAGGATGACGTGGCGGAGAACTTCCTGCTCTTGCAGGTTCGCTGGCTTAAGTCCTCGCTGGGCGTGGAATAGCTTGCAGTGGGGTGCGGCCCTCTTACTTCACGCCGCACCCCACCCTTCCATTGAACAGCTGCGTGTATTGCACGACAGCCTTGCCGTGGCCAAGTCGCTTGAAGTCACTGGTGCCAAGCTGGCGTCCGTCAGGTCTGCCCCGGCCCGCCTGAGCAACCCGCGCTCCTCGGAGCCGCCGGTACCAGCCGTGCTTCCGTCACGTCCCGCCTCAGCCCTGCTCAGCCCCGCGCTCCTTGGAGCTGTCGGTGCCAGGCCAATCCCGTCAGGTCCGCCCCAACCCACAGTGCCAGCCCGTGGACACTCGGACCCGGCGGTGCCAACTCAGCCCGCTCTCGTCTGCCCTGCCAACCCAGCGCCTGGACAGTCGGACTCGCTGGTGCCAGGCCGGCTCGATGGGGCGGACTTGTTTTGCGTGGGGGGACGGCACCCGTAGCGTTTCAGCGCGGCAGGGCCTGCTTTTGGGCCCCTGCTTTGCGGTTCTGCGTCGGGTGTTGTAGGGGCCCCGCGCAAAACAAGTTCGCCCCATCGAGCTTTCCGCATTGTCGCGGATCTCCGCCGATGTTGCCGCCAGGCGACGAGGCGTTTCCCGGAGCCGAAGGCGGAGGCCCGAATCCCTTGCCTCGCATCCCCAACCCCGGCCTACGCCAAGATCAACCTGATCGAAAGCCCCCGAATACACAGCTTACCGCGCAGCACCGACACAACGGGAGTGCCGAACAGCGCTCTGTGGATAACCATAACCGTTGTGGACAACCACAGCCGCGCCCACAAGATCATCTGCCACAAGAGCCCCTGATATACAGCCTACCGGGCGACACCGACAAAACAGCCGCAGCGGCCGGAGCCTGTGGACAACCACCACCGTTGTGCACAACCCGACCCCCGAAGCGAAAATGCCGACCTCCCGAAGCAACAACACCAACCTTCGGCGCAGCGACACCAGCCCTCAGAAGTAACAACCCACGCCCGTCAGCAGTACCCCACGCCGCAAGCACACCATCGCCCAGCAGCACACCAACGCCCGGCAAGAGCGCCAACCCGCCGTAGCGGCACCAACCCAGCGGCACCAACGCCCAGTAACAGCAACCCCAACACGCCCCGCGCGGCGGTTTGTCCAACTTTCCCGCTCAACCCGTGTGTCGTCCCACCTCCACCCCGTGCCCCCGCCGGTACCCTCCGCCCAGAGTCGTGGCTGGTTAGGAGGGGTGGCATGGCACCGAGGTGGGGGCTTTCACTGCCATTGAGCGGTATTCCGCTCCCCGCGCACCGCGACCTCGTGCGGTCCCTGCCCGATCTCGGCTACACCGACCTCTGGTCCGCTGAGACCGCGGGCACCGATGCGTTCACCCCTCTGGCCCTTGCCGCTGAGTGGGCGCCCGCGCTCAACCTCGGTACCGCCATCGCGCCGGTGTTCACGAGGGGGCCTGCTCTGCTGGCAATGAGCGCGGCCACTATCGCCGAGCTTGCGCCGGGCAGGTTCACCTTGGGGATCGGGTCCTCGTCGGCCACGATCGTTGAGGGGTGGAACGGGGGTGTGTTCCATCGGCCCTATCAGCGGGTTCGTGACACGCTCGTCTTCTTAAGGGCCGCGCTCGCGGGCGAGAAGGTCAGTGCCGACTACGACACCTTCTCCATCTCGCGGTTTCGGCTGGATCGGCCTCCGGTCACGCCTCCCGACATCATGGTGGCGGCGTTGCGGCCGGGCATGTTGCGGTTGGCGGCGAGGCTCGGTGATGGAGCTATCACGAACTGGTTGGCTCCGGCGGATGTTGCGGCTGTTCGGGCCGAGTTGAGGCCCGGTACCGAGCTTGTGGCGCGAATCCTGGTCTGCCCCACCGCGGACAAGGACGCGGCTCGGGCGTTGGGCAGGCTCCTCATCAGCAGCTACCTGACCGTCCCCGTCTATGCGGCCTTCCATGAGTGGCTCGGCAGGGGAGAGATGTTGCGGCCCATGCAAGAGGCCTGGGCAAGGGGCGATAGGGCCGCCGCCAATGCCGCTATTCCCGACTCGGTGGTGGACGAGCTGATCGTGCACGGGCAGCCCGACGAGTGCCGGGAGCGGGTGGCTTCCTATGTGGACGCCGGGGTGACGGTGCCGATCATGTCTGTGCTGCCCACCGGCGGTGATCCTGCCGAGGTGGTGCGCACCCTGGCGCCGAAGGGCTGAGGCAAGCAAGATCCCAAGTGTCGCTCGATCGTGAGAGGTGGCTGCCGACTAGGGTGAGTAAGGGTAGGCAAACCTAAGGAAGGCGCGGGATGGTCCGGGTGCACGCGAACGGGCTCGACTGGGTACCGGCCGGGGTCGGCGAGACGACCGCCGCGCTGGCGGGGGCGGAGACGGTGGGCGGGCTGGTGGCGGTCGCGTTGGCGGCGCTCGGGGCCGGGGTGCGCGAGCGCGGGGGACCGCTCCCCGCGGGCGGGCCGTTGGCCGTTGAGCGGGCGATCGCCAAGATGGACCCGCTGCCGGTCGACGGGATCGGCGCGGAGGCCGCGATCGCCGAGCTGTCGGCCGTGCTGGCCACCGGGTCCGCCGATCCGGTCGACCCGTGGTGCGCCGCGCACCTGCACTGCCCGCCGCTGGCCGTTGCCGCTGCCGCCGACCTGGTCGCGAGCGTGCTGAACCCCTCGATGGACTCCTGGGACCAAGCGCCCGCCGCGAGCGCGCTGGAACGGGCGTTGACCGACCGCGTGGCCCGGTTGTGCTACCCGCGCGCCGAGCGGCCGGACGCGCTCGTCACCAGTGGCGGCACGGAGTCGAACCTGACCGCGGTCCTGCTGGCCCGGGAGACCCTCGGCCCCGACCTGGTCGTGGTCTGCGGCGACAACTCCCACCACAGCGTCGCGCGCGCCGCCTGGCTGCTCGGGTTGCCCCGCCCCATCACCGTCCCGACCAACCGCGACCGCCTCGACCCCGACCGGCTCGCGGCCACCCTGGCGACCCTCGACCGCCCCGCCGTCGTCATCGCGACCGCCGGGACCACCAACTCCGGTGCCATCGACCCGCTGGCGGCCATCGCCGAGGTCGCTCGCGCGGCCGGGGCGTGGCTGCACGTCGACGCGGCCTACGGCGGCGCGCTGCTGTTCAGCTCCTGCCGCTTGGCCCAGCTCGCGGGCATCGACCAGGCCGACTCCATCGCCTTGGACCTGCACAAACTCGGCTGGCAGCCGATCGCGGCCGGGATGATCGCCTGCCGCGACACCGCGTTGACCGCCAAGCTCGCGACCAACGCCGACTACCTCAACGCCGCCGACGACACCGAGGCAGGCCTGCCCGACCTCCTCGGCCGCTCACTGCGCACCTCCCGAAGGCCAGACGCGTTCAAAATCGCTGTCACCGCCCGCGCGCTCGGCACCGCGGGCCTCGGTGAGCTCGTCGACCGCTGCTGCGACACCGCCACCCAGGTCGCCAGCGCCGTCACTGCGCACCCCAGGCTTCGGTTGTGGGGCGAGCCGTCGCTGTCCACGGTCCTCTTGCGGCCCCGTGCGGCAGACGAGTCCGACGACGGTGACGCTCTTATCGCTTCTGTCCGAAGAGGACTTCTCGACGACGGTATCGCTGTCCTCGGCCGGGCGACCATGCCTGACGCCGATGGCACTTCCCGGCTGTGGCTGAAGCTGACGCTGCTGCACCCCCACGCAACCCCCGAGCACTACCTGCCGCTGCTCGACCTGGTGGCCGACAAGGCGGACCGGTGCCGCTAGACCTGGTCGGAGTCGGCATCGGGCCGGCGAACCTGTCCCTGGCCGCGCTCGCGTCCGGGGTCGACGGCGTGCGCGCGCGGTTCCTCGACCGCGCACCCGCCTTCCACTGGCACCCCGGTCTCCTCATCGACGGCACCACGCTGCAAGTCCCGTTCCTGGCCGACCTGGTCTCCTTGGTGGACCCCACCCACCCGCTGTCATTCTTGGCCTACCTGCGGGACAAGGGCCGCCTGTTCCCGTTCTACTTCGCCGAGCGCTTCCACATCCCGCGCGCCGAGTACGACGACTACTGCCGCTGGGCTGTCAAACGTTTGCCCTCCTGCTCCTTCGGCCAGAACGTGACCGAAGTCCGTTGGTCGGCAGCACAAGAGACATTCGAAGTCATCACCGAGACCGAGACCCTCTTAGCCCGCAACGTCGTCTTGGGCATCGGCACAGAGCCTGTAGTCCCCGACCCGTTGAAGGGCGTAGCCCACCACTCGGCCGACTACCTAGACATCCGCGACAGTCTCTTAGCCCTAGACGACGTCACGATCGTCGGCTCTGGTCAGTCCGGCGCGGAAGTCTTCCTGGACCTCTTACGCAGACGGGGCGGTGGGCTGAGATGGCTCACCCGCACCCCGGCCTTCGCGCCCATGGAGTACTCGAAGCTCGGGCTAGAACAGTTCACCCCGGACTACACCCGGTACTTCTACGACCTCCCTGAACCCGCTCGCGACGCCCTCGTCCCCACGCAGTGGCAGCTCTACAAGGCGATCAGCGCGGACACCATCGCCGACATCCAGAACGAGCTCTATAACCGCACTGTCGGCAGTGGCTGGCCCGATGTGTCTCTTACCCCCGGCGTCGAGGTCACCGCAGCCCGCCCCGAGAAGGCTGGGATCGAGTTGACCCTCCACCACCGACACCAAGGGGTCACGGCCACCGTGCGCACCGACGCCGTCGTCTGCGCCACCGGCTACGCCGAACGTGACGCAGCGGCGTTGCTCGGGCCGCTCCTCGGTCCCCGCGACGCGGCGGGCCGCTTCACCGTCGACGCCGAGTTCCGGGTCGGTCTGGCGCGCGGGATCACCGGGTCGGTGTTCGCGCAGAACGCCGAACGGCACACCCACGGTGTCGGCGCCCCCGACCTGGGTCTGACCGCTTGGCGGTCGGCGACCATCCTCAACGCCGTGACCGGGCGCGCGCCGCACGCGCTGCCCGAGCGCACCGCGTTCACCACGTTCGGGCTCGTGCGGGAGAGAAGGAGGGCGACGTGACGGCTGCTTGGCGGGACGCCGGGGCACTGGTGACGCACAAGATGCTGGGGGAACTCAGCTACGAGGGCCTGCTGCGGCCCGAACCGGAGGGACCCGGTTCGTGGCGGCTGCGCCTCGGCGAGGTCGTCTACCGGTTCCAGGCGCGCCGCGGCGCCTTCGAGTCCTGGGCGGTGCGCCCCGGCACCGCGACCCGCGACGGCGAGCCCGCCGACGACCCGCGCACCCTCGTCGTGGACGCCCGCGCCGAGCTGGGCCTCACCGGCCTGCGGCTGGCCGACGTGCTCGCCGAGCTGACCGCGACCGTCACCAACGAGGCGGCCCGGCTCGGCCACGCGCCCACCGCGGCCGAATTGTCCACCTTGGACTACGACGAGGCCGACGGGCACCTCACCGGCCACCCCAGGTTGGTGCTCAACAAGGGCCGGGTCGGGTTCTCCGCGCACGACCGCGCCAAGTACGCCCCCGAGTCCGGCGCCGGGTTCGCGCTGCCCTGGCTGGCCGTGCACCGCGACCACGCCACCTTCGCCTGCGTCAGCACCCTCACCGAGGAGAAGCTGCTCACCGGCGAACTCGGTGCCGACAAGCTCGCCTCGTTCCGCGCCAAGCTGGCCAACCCCGGCGACTACGTCCTGATGCCGGTCCACCCCTGGCAGCTCGACGAGGTCATCGGCACCCTCTACGCGAAGGAGCTGGCCACCGGCGCGATCGTAGCGGTCGGCGAGAGCACCGACCGCTACCGTCCACACCAGACGGTGCGCACGCTGGCCAACGCCTCGCACCCGAGCAGGCTGGACGTCAAGACCGCGGTCTCGGTGCGCAACACCCTGGTGTACCGGGGGTTGGCGGCCGCGGCGACGCTGGCCGCCCCCGAGGTGACCACCTGGCTGCGCGGCGTGCACGACAGCGACGAGCTGCTGCGCGACCGCTACCGGTTCGACCTGCTCGGTGAGGTCGCCAGCGTCTCGGTGCGCCACCCGCTCTTCGGCGCGGTCGACGAGCTGCCCTACCGCTTCCACGAGACCCTCGGCGCGCTGTGGCGGGACCCGATCCGCACCCGCCTCGCCGACGGCGAGCGCGCGATCTCCTTCGCCGCCCTGCCCTACCGCGGCGCCGACGGCGTGTCGGTGATCGCGCACCTGATCACCGAGTCCGGTATGTCCACCGAGGACTGGATGCGCAGGCTGCTCGACATCTCCCTCACCCCGCTGCTGCACTGGCTGCTCGCCCACGGCGTCGGTTTCTGCCCGCACGGGCAGAACCTGATCCTCGTCGCAGGCAAGCACGGCAGGCCCAAGCACGTCGCCATCAAGGACTTCGCCCAGGGCGTCGACCTGCTCGACGAGCCGCTGCCCGGCTACGACCGGCTCGGCCCAGCCGCGCGCGCCGACATGCTGCGCTGGCCCGCGCACCTGCTGGCCCAGTCCCTGTTCAGCTCGGTGTTCGCCGGTCAGTTGCGCTTCCTCGCCGAGATCCTGGACGAGGACCTCGGCTTCCCCCGGCCCCGGCTGTGGGCTCTGGTGCGCGAGATCGTCTCGGCCTACCGCGACGAGCACCCGGAGACCGCGGCCCGCTTCGACGCCTGCCGGTTGTTCGCCCCGGACGTGGAGCGGGTCTGCCTCAACCGCGAGCACCTCGCGGGCCAGGGCTTCGACAAGGTCGAGCGCGACGACGAGTTCGACGTGCGGTTCGGCCGCGCGCTCAACCCGCTGGCCGCGGCGGACCCGGACGGTGCCTGGTGAGCGTCGAGCACCGCAGACCGGTCGGCCCCCGGACCCTCGCCGAGCGCGCCCAGACCGCCTCGGCGCTCTCCGGCGCGCTGCGCGGTGCCGTGGCGGCGGGGTCGGTGCGCCGCGTCGTGTGCCTGGTGCCCGACCCGCACGCCCGGTTCGCCTCGGTGGAGCTGGCGGCGGACTTCTTCGTCGACAGCGTCCTGACCGGCGGCTACGGGATGTGCGCGTACGTCTTCGGCTGGAACCCGGCGCGCCAGGCGGTGAACGCCTCCGCCGTCGACCAGTTCCTCGGCGGCTACGGCGACCTGCGCATCCGGCCCGACCTCGCGACCCTCACCCCCGACGGCGCCGACACCTGGCTGGTGGTGTGCGACGTCGAGTGGCCGGACGGCCGGTCGATCCCCGAGGCGCCGCGCTCGACCCTGCGCGACCAGGTCGTGATGGCCGAGAAGTTGGGCCTGGTCCCGTCTATCGGTATCGAGCACGAGGTCACCTTCACATCTCCCGACGGCACCCCTCTTACCGGGGGAGGCTTGGACTACGCGGTCGGTGGCCTATCGCCGATCTCTGGGCTGCTATCTGACGTGCGTTCGGCGCTCTATGGCCTCGGGCTGGGTGTGGAGTCCGCGCGCGGCGAGTGCCACCCCGGGCAGTACGAGGTCGTACAGCGCCACCGGGACGCTCTAGCCGCGTGCGACGACGCCATGCTGCACCAACTGGCCGTCCGTCGGGTCGCAGCCGAGCACGGGGTCCGCGCGGGATACCTGGCGGCAGAGTCATCAGGCACCGGTGGGTCCTGCCACGTGCACTTGTCCCTATCGGACCCGTCCGGTGTGTCGCTTATGGCGGGCGCTAAGCCGGGGCAGATGTCGACGTTGTTCGGTCACTTCCTCGCCGGGGTCCTCCGCGCCGCGCCAGACCTCACTGCGTTCTGGGCTCCTACGTGGAACTCTTACGTCCGCCTCCGCACATCGCCGTTCTCGCCTCGCTCGCTGCGCTGGGGGAGCGATGACCGCACCGCCGCTGTCCGGCTCGCTGGGCACGGACCGTCGCTGCGGATGGAGGCCAGGTTCGCGGGCGCTGACGCCCAAGTGCACCTCGTAGTCGCTGCCTTGATCGCGGCAGGGCTGTCCGGTGTGGAGGAGCGGTTGGCGCCGCCGGCCGAGAACAAGCTGGTCGGCGATCTCGCTCGGACACCGTGGGAGGCG
The DNA here is from genome assembly GCF_024171925.1 of Actinokineospora diospyrosa. Lineage (GTDB taxonomy): Bacteria > Actinomycetota > Actinomycetes > Mycobacteriales > Pseudonocardiaceae > Actinokineospora > Actinokineospora diospyrosa. The sequence continues at coordinate 222,738 of NZ_JAMTCO010000001.1, forward strand.
TTGCAGCGCTTGAGCACGTCCAAGCTCGCCGTTGCCCTCTTGGGGCAAGAGGTCGTCGACCATCGAGTGGCGATGCTTGGAGAGGAGCTCGACGCGGGCCTAGAGGCGGTCTCCTCCTGGCAACGCGAGCGGGGTGACCTGCGCGCTTAGGGCTTCTCGCGGAAGACGATCCACCGCATGCAGACGTACATGTAGACCCCCTCGCACGCCCCCGCGGCGAGGCGGGCCAGGTGGTAGTCGACGCCGAGGGCGGCCAGCCCGCTGCCGACCCCGAGGATCCAGGCGAGGTAGTTGATCGTCACGACCACGACGTACCTGCCGACCTGCGGCCCGACGTCGGCGTGCGAGCGGAAGTTGAAGGCCCGGTTCAGCACGAAGCTCAGCCCGAACGCCGCGATGTACCCGATCGTGATGCTCACCGGCAGCGGCCAGCCCAGCCCGCTGCGCATGATGGTCAGCAGCCCGATGTCCACCGCGAAGGTGAACCCGTTGATCACCCCGAACCCGAGCAGGCTGGGCGGCACGACCCGGGCCAGCCCGAACGGCAGCCGCCGCACCACCGCCGCCATCAGCGCGGCGAACCGCTCACCGCGTTCCGCCCGCTTGGCGTCCCGAACCGACATGCCGCCATCCTGGCGACACCGGGTGTCCGGTTGCCGTCGTCCAGGCGAACGGCGGTACCGATCGCCCGATCAGGTGGCCACCCGACGCCGAATCGTGATCGCCGAGCCGGGTAAAACAATCAAGCGTGAATGCTTGAAATGCGCCGCCCGCCGTGCCACGGTGAGGTGGTGATCGACCTGTCCGCCCTGCTCGCCGACCTGCGGGCCGAGGGCGCCGAACTGGACGCCGTCGTCGGCGACCGGCCCGCCGCCGACTGGTCCACCCCGACCCCCGCGGCCGGGTGGACGGTGGCGCACCAGATCGCCCACCTGGCCTGGACCGACGAGCGGGCCCTGCTGGCCGCCACCGACCCGGACGCGTTCGCCGCCGAACTCGGCCGGATCACCGACCCCACGGGTTTCGTCGACCGGGGCGCGGCCGAGGGTGCCGCCCTCCCGCCCGCCGACCTGCTGCGCCGCTGGCGAACCTCCCGCGACCGCCTCGCCGCCGCCCTGGACTCCGCCACCGGCAAACTCCCCTGGTACGGCCCCCCGATGAGCCCGGCGTCGATGGCGACCGCGCGGATCATGGAAACCTGGGCCCACGCGGGTGACGTGGCCGACGCCCTCGGCGTGGTGCGGGTGCCCACCAACCGGCTACGACACGTCGCCCACCTGGGCGTCCGCACCCGTGACTTCGCCTACCTGGTGCGCGGCCTCCCCGCCCCCGCCGAGGAGTTCCGGATAGAGCTGAGCGGCCCGGACGGCCTGTGGACGTGGGGTCCCCCGGAAGCGGCTCAGCAGGTCCGCGGCCCCGCCCTCGACTTCTGCCGCTTGGTCACCCAACGAGTGCACCGGGCCAACACCACCCTCACCGCAACCGGCCCCGACGCGGACACCTGGCTCGACATCGCGCAGGCCTTCGCCGGGCCGCCTGGAGCGGGGAGGAGCGAGGCGTGATCCGCATCGGCAACGCGTCCGGGTTCTGGGGCGACCGGTTCGACGCGTTCGACGAGATGGTGACCGGGGGCGAGCTCGACGTCGTCACGGGGGACTACCTGGCTGAGTTGACCATGTTGATCCTGGGGCGGCAGCTCCTCAAGGACCCGGCGGGCGGGTACGTCAAGACCTTCCTGCGGCAGTTGGAGCGGTCCTTGATGACCGCGGTGGACCGGGGCGTCAAGATCGTCACCAACGCGGGCGGGCTGAACCCGGCCGGGCTCGCCGACGCCGTTCGGGAGCTGGCCGCGGCTCGGGGGCTGGACGTCCGGGTGGCCCACGTGGAGGGCGATGACCTGCGCGGACCCGACTTCCCCGGTGCGCTCACCGCCAACGCCTACCTCGGCGCGTGGGGGATCGCCGAGTGCCTGCGGGCGGGTGCGGACGTCGTGGTCACCGGGCGGGTGACGGACGCGTCGTTGGTGGTCGGGCCCGCCGCGGCGCATTTCGGGTGGGGCCGCGAGGACTTCGACCGGCTCGCGGGGGCGACGGTCGCGGGGCACATCCTGGAGTGCGGTGCCCAGGCCACCGGCGGGAACTTCGCCTTTTTCACCGAGCTCGACGCCACCAGACCCGGGTTCCCGATCGCCGAGGTGCGCGAGGACGGGTCGGCGGTGATCACCAAGCACCCCGGCACCGGGGGCGCGGTGACCCGGGAAACCGTGACCGCGCAACTGCTCTACGAGATCCAGGGCGCCGACTACCTCGGCCCCGACGTCACCACCCGGTTCGACACGATCACGCTCACCGACGACGGCCCCGATCGCGTCCTGGTCAGCGGCGTCCAGGGCGCACCACCGCCCGAGCTGGTCAAGGTCTGCGTGAACACCCTCGCCGGGTTCCGCAACAGCGCCACCTTCGTCCTCTGTGGACTCGACATCGAGCGCAAGGCCGAGTTGGTCAAGGAGCAGATCGGTTTCTACGGCGTCACCTGGACGCTGGCCCGCACCGACCACCCCGACGCCGACACCGAGGAGACCGCGAGCGCCCTGCTGCACGGCTCCATCAGCACCTCGGACCCGGTGGTCGCCAAGCAGTTCTCCCGCGCCACCGTCGAACTGGCCCTGGCGAGCTACCCCGGCTTCACCCTCACCGCCCCACCCTCCGACGGCACCCCGATCGGCGTCTACCGCCCGGAGTACGCCGCCCCCTCGGCGGTCCACCACACGGCGGTCCTGCCCGACGGCACCCGCCAGTCCATCCCGTGGACACCGGGCGCACCGGTCGAGCCGCGCGTGGTCGAGACGCGGATGTTCGAGAAGGGCATGGCCGAGTTCGGCTCCACCACCAGGGTTCCACTGGGGACGGTCCTCGGCGCGAGGTCCGGTGACAAGGGCGGTGACGCGAACCTCGGCGTCTGGGTCCGCGACCCCGCCGCCTTCCCCTGGCTGGCGACCGAGCTGACCACCGACCGGCTGCGCGAACTGCTGCCCGAGACCGCGGACCTGCACATCGACCGCCACCCGCTGCCCAACCTCAACGCGGTCAACTTCGTCATCCACGGCCTGCTCGGCCAAGGCGTCGCCGCCTCGACCCGGTTCGACCCGCAGGCCAAGGCCCTGGGCGAGTGGCTGCGCTCCCGGCACGCCGAGGTCCCCGAGGAGCTGCTGTGAACCCGTTCGACACACCGGAACGCCGGGACCTGAGGGCAACCGTCCGCCGGTTCATGGCCGAGGAAGTGTTGCCACACCTGGAAACCTGGGAGCGCGAAGGCGAGTTGCCGCGCTCGCTGCACCGCACCGCGGGCGATATCGGCCTGCTCGGCGTCGCCTTCCCCGAGGAAGTGGGTGGTGGCGGTGGTGACCTCATCGACGCCATGGTGGTGGTCGAGGAGATGCACTACGCGGGTGGCTCCGGTGGTCTCGTCGCGGGCCTGCTGACCTGCGGGATCGCCCTGCCGCACCTGGTCAACGCCGCCAACGCCGACCAGGTCGACCGCTGGGTCCGGCCGACCCTGGCGGGCGGGCTGATCGGCGCCCTCGCCATCACCGAACCCGACGGCGGTTCCGACGTCGCGGGCATCCGCACCACCGCCGTCCGCGATGGCGACCACTACGTCGTCAACGGCGCCAAGATGTTCATCACCTCGGGTGCCCGCGCCGACTTCGTCACCACCGCGGTCCGCACCGGCGGCCCAGGCGCGCACGGGATCTCCTTGCTGGTCATCGAGGCAGGCACACCGGGTTTCACAGTGGACAGACGACTTGAGAAGATGGGCTGGCACTGCTCGGACACCGCCTCACTGTCCTTCGTGGACTGCCGGGTCCCGGTGGCGAACCTGGTGGGCGCGGAGAACACCGGGTTCATTCAGATAGCGGTCAACTTCGTCGCCGAGCGGCTGACCCTTGCCGTACAGGCCTACGCGGCCGCGCAACGGGCCTACGAGCTGACCGTCCAGTGGTGCCGGGACCGCGAGACCTTCGGGCGGCCCCTGATCTCGCGCCAGTCCGTGCAGATGACCCTCGCCGAGATGGCCCGCCGCGTCGATGTCGCCCGCACCTACACCCGGTCCACCGCGGAGAGGCACCTCGCAGGCGCGGACGTCCTGGCCGAGGTCTGCTTCGCCAAGAACACCGCCGTCGAGATGGGGGAGTGGGTCGCCAGGGAGGCCGTCCAGCTGCACGGTGGCCTGGGCTACCTGCGCGAGTCCGAGGTGGAACGGCACTACCGCGACATGCGCATCCTTGCCATCGGCGGTGGGACGACCGAGATCATGACCCTGTTGGCCGCCAAGCGCTTGGGGCTCACCGGGTAACCCTCCCGATCGGGTGGTCTTGCTCGACTAGCGGGTGTCCGAGGTCGAACCATCGAGGACGTGGCCGATCCCAAGGTGTTCTGCCCGCCCCCGGCGGCAGCCGAGACCAACCGCGTCCCCCGGGCGCGCAGCGACCCACCGCGCGCGCTCGCCACCGCGCCGCCGCCCGGCCACCGCGACACCTCCTTCTGCTACCGCGACACCGCGGGCCGGTGGTACCGGTGACCACCGACGCCGACCTGGCCGAACGGCTCTGGGAGGGCATCGCGGCGCGCTGGGCCGGTGACGACCCGATCTCGGCCGCGGCCAGGTACGCGATGCTGCCCCCGGGCAAGCTGCTGCGGCCGCTCCTGCTGCTGCGCAGCACGCTGGCCCTCGGCGGCGCCGTGGAGGACGCCGTCCCCGCCGCGGTCGGGATGGAGTGCGCGCACGTCGGCGGCCTCATCCACGAGGACCTGATCGACCAGAGCGACGCCAGGCGCGGGCGCGCCTCGGTGCACGGCCGCTTCGGCGCGGGGACCGCCGTCGCCACCGGCAACGCCCTGCTGTTCACCTGGTTCGAGGCGCTGGCCGACTCGGGTGTCCCCGCCGACACGCTGGTCGAGGTGATGCGCGTGCAGGCCGACGCGGGCCGCTTGGCGTGCCGGGGGGTCGCGCTGGAGTTGGCGATGGCGCTGGAGACCGACCTGCCGGTGTCGACCTACCTGGAGATGGTCCACTACAAGACCGCGGCCATGACCGCGGCCGCCTGCCGGGTGGGTGCCCTGCTCGCCGGGGCGGGTCCGCAGCGCACCGCCGCCCTCGCCGGGTTCGGCGAGGCGCTGGGCATGGCGACCCAGATCCGCGCCGACCTCGCGCCGCACCGCCCGCACGGCGACCAGGTCGGCGCCCCCAGTTCGCGCCGCCCGACGCTGCCGCTGCTGCTCACCCAGCACCGCGGCCAGGTCCTCATCGACGCCGTGCACCAGGCCACCGACCTCGCCGAGCACTACGTCGACCGCGCGCACGCCCACCTGGCGCAGATCCCGGACAGCCCGCACCGGCGGGCCCTGGAGGCCTGGACGCACGCCGACCCGCTCCCCGGGCCCCGGTCGAGCCAGGACCACTAGCGAAACAATCAAGCGTGCATGCTTGAAAAGCCCGACCGCCCGTGCCACGGTGGAGCGGTGACAGTGCTGCGCTCCTCGGTCGACCCCGGCACCGCCGAGTTCCAGGCGAACCGCGAGGGCATGCTGGCCAGGCTCACCGAGATCGCCGCCGAGCACGCCAAGGCCGTCGCGGGCGGCGGCGCGAAGTACCTGGCCCGCCACCGCGAGCGCGGCAAGCTGACCGCCCGCGAACGGGTGGAGCTGCTGCTGGACCCCGACTCGCCGTTCCTGGAGCTCTCCCCGCTCGCCGCCTGGGGCACCGACTTCGCCGTCGGCGCCAGCCTGGTCACCGGGATCGGCGTCGTCGAGGGCGTCGAGTGCCTGGTCAACGCGAACGACCCGACGGTCAAGGGCGGCGCGATCAACCCGTGGGGCATGCGCAAGGGCTTCCGCGCCGCCGACATCGCCGCGCAGAACCGGCTGCCGACGATCAACCTCGTCGAGTCCGGCGGTGCCGACCTGCCCACCCAGAAGGAGATCTTCATCCCCGGCGGGCGCACCTTCCGCGACCTCACCCGCTCCTCAGCGGCGAAGATCCCGACCATCGCCCTGGTCTTCGGCAACTCCACCGCGGGTGGCGCCTACCTGCCCGGCATGTCCGACCACGTGGTGATGGTGCGCGAGCGGGCCAAGGTGTTCCTCGGCGGCCCGCCGCTGGTCAAGATGGCCACCGGGGAGGACGCCGACGACGAGTCGCTCGGTGGCGCCGAGATGCACGCCCGCGTCTCCGGCCTGGCCGACCACCTCGCCGAGGACGAGCGCGACGCGATCCGCCTCGGGCGCCGCGTCGTGGCCCGGCTGAACTGGCGCAAGCACGGCCCCGCGCCCGCGACCGACTACGCCGAGCCGGTGCACGACCCCGAGGAGCTGCTCGGCATCGTGCCCACCGATCTCAAGGTCCCGTTCGACCCGCGCGAGGTCATCGCCCGGATCATCGACGGCTCCGACTTCGACGAGGTCAAGCCGCTCTACGGCACCAGCCTGGTCACCGGGTGGGCCCAGCTGCACGGCTACCCGATCGGCATCCTTGCCAATGCCAGCGGTGTCCTCTTCAGCGAAGAGGCGCAGAAGGCCACCCAGTTCATCCAGCTCGCCAACCAGACCGACACCCCGCTGCTGTTCCTGCACAACACCACCGGCTACATGGTCGGCAAGGAGTACGAGCAGGGCGGCATCATCAAGCACGGGGCGATGATGATTAACGCGGTGTCCAACTCCCGGGTGCCGCATCTGTCCGTGCTCGTCGGCGCCTCTTACGGCGCGGGGCACTACGGCATGTGCGGACGCGCCTACGACCCGCGGTTCCTGTTTGCCTGGCCTAGCGCCAAATCCGCGGTTATGGGGCCCGCCCAGCTTGCCGGAGTGCTGTCCATCGTCATGCGCCAAGGCGCCGAACGCCGTGGTCAGCCTTACAACGAGGAGCACGACGCAGCGATGCGCGCCATGGTCGAAGGGCAGGTCGAGGCGGAGTCGCTGCCGATGTTCCTGTCCGGGATGCTTTATGACGACGGCATCATCGACCCGCGCGACACCCGCACCGTGTTGGGGCTGTCGCTGTCGGCCATCCATTCCGGACCGGTCGAAGGCACCACCGCCTTCGGCGTCTTCCGGATGTGACCGCCGTGATCCGTTCGCTCCTGGTCGCCAACCGCGGTGAGATCGCTCGCCGGGTGTTCCGCACCGGCCGCGCGCTCGGGCTGACCACCGTCGCCGTGTACTCCGACGCGGATGCCGACGCCCCGCACGTCGCCGAGGCCGACACCGCGGTCCGCCTGCCCGGCGCCGCGCCCGCCGACACCTACCTGCGCGCCGACCTGCTCGTGCGGGCCGCGCTCGACGCCGGTGCCGACGCGGTGCACCCCGGGTACGGGTTCCTCTCGGAGAACGCCGGGTTCGCCCGCGCCGTCCTCGACGCCGGGCTGACCTGGGTCGGGCCCGCGCCGGAGGTCACCGAGCAGATGGGCTCGAAGATCGAGTCCAAGCGGCTGGTCGCGGCCGCCGGTGTGCCGATCCTGACCGAGGTCGATCCGGTGACCGAGGCAGACCTACCGGTGCTGATCAAGGCATCGGCCGGTGGTGGAGGCCGGGGGATGCGGGTTGTGCGCGACCTGGCAGACCTAGAAGCCGAGTTGGCCACTGCTCGCTCGGAAGCTCTATCGGCCTTCGGCGACGCCACCGTGTTCTGTGAGCCCTACCTGAAGACCGGGCACCACATCGAGGTCCAAATCATGGCGGACCAATACGGCACGGTCTGGGCAGTCGGTGAGCGTGAGTGCTCTATTCAGCGCAGGCACCAGAAGGTGGTTGAGGAAGCGCCGTCGCCGCTGGTTGAGCGCACCGGTGGAATGCGCGACAGGTTGCTCGACGCCGCTAAAGCCGCCGCCAAGGCTGTTGGGTACACCGGAGCGGGCACCGTCGAGTTCCTCGCCGACGAGTCCGGCCGGTTCTACTTCCTGGAGATGAACACCCGTCTGCAGGTAGAGCACCCTGTCACCGAGATGGTCACCGGTCTGGACTTGGTCCATCTACAGCTTGCCATCGCCGAAGGTGCACGCCTGCCGGATGAGCCTCCCGCGTCAACCGGGCATGCCATCGAAGTCCGCCTCTATGCCGAAGACCCTGCTAACGACTGGCGCCCACAAACAGGCACCTTGCACCGGTTCGAGATACCGACGGATAGCGTCCGACTCGACTCTGGTGTCGAGGCGGGCTCGGTCGTCGGCGTGCACTACGACCCCATGCTCGCCAAGGTGATCGCGTGGGCTCCGGACAGGGCTACCGCCGCGCGGATGCTCGCGGGTGCTCTTGTCCGGTCTCGCGTCCACGGCGTGCGCACCAACCGCGACCTGCTCGTCCAGGTGCTGCGCCACGACGCGTTCCTGGCGGGAGAAACCGACACCGCGTTCCTCACCCGCCACGACCTCACCGCGCCGCTGCTCGACCCCGACGCCGAGGCGCTCGCCGCGCTCGCCGCCGCCCTGGCCGACGCCGCGGCGAACCGGGCGGGTGCCCGGGTGCTGGGTCGGCTGCCGAGCGGGTGGCGCAATGTCGCCTCCCAGCCGCAGGTCAAGGTGTTCGGCGGGCACGAGGTCCACTACCGGGTGGACCGCGGCGACCTGGTCGGGTTCGGCGGCGTGCGCCTTGTCGAGGCCGGTCCCGATCTGGTTCGGTTGTCGGTCGGGGGTGTGGTGCGCCGCTTCGACGTCGCCCGCGCCCCCGGGTGGTCCTTTGTGGATACAGCGGCGGGCTCGGTCGCGTTCGCCGTCCCGGAGCGGTTCCCCGACCCGGCGGCGCGCGTGGCCGCGGGCTCGCTGCTGGCGCCCATGCCGGGGACGGTCGTGCGGGTCGCAGTCGCCGCGGGGGACCAGGTGGCCGCCGGTCAGGCGCTGCTCTGGCTGGAGGCGATGAAGATGGAGCACCGGGTGGTCTCACCGGTGGCCGGTGTCGTCACCGAGCTGCCGGTAGCCCCAGGTGACCAGGTTGATGTGGGTCGGGTTCTGGCCGTCGTGGAGGAGGGGTCGTGAGTTTCGTCGAGTCCGAGGAACGGCAGGCACTGCGTAAGGCGGTCGGGGACCTGGGGCGCAAGTACGGGCACGAGTACGTGCTCAAGGCCGCACGGTCCGGCGGCCACACCACCGAACTGTGGAACGAGGCGGGTAGGCTCGGCTACCTGGGCGTGAACGTGCCCGAAGAGTTCGGCGGTGGGGGAGGCGGCATCGGCGACCTCGCCGCCGTGTGCGAGGAGTTCGCCTCCGTTGGCGCTTCCTTGCTGCAGATGGTCGTATCGCCCGCCATCTGCGCCACCATCATCGCCCGGTATGGCACCGAGGAACAGAAGCAGCGCTGGTTACCTGGATTCGCTGACGGCACGGTGCGGATGGCGTTCGCGATCACCGAACCGGACGCGGGCTCCAACTCCCACCGCATCACTACGACCGCCCGCCGTGAAGGGGACGAGTGGCTCATCACCGGTCGTAAGGTCTACATCTCGTGCGTAGACGAGTCGCAGGCTGTCCTGGTCGTTAGCCGCACCGAGGACGCGAAGACCGGCAAGCTCAAGCCGGTGCTGTTCATCGTGCCGACCGACGCGCCCGGGGTCACCTACCAGCGCATCGAGATGGACATCGTCTCCCCCGACTACCAGTTCAGCGTGTTCCTCGACGACGTGCGGCTCCCGTCGGACGCTTTGGTCGGCTCCGAGGACGCCGCGCTGATGCAGCTGTTCGCGGGCCTCAACCCAGAGCGGATCATGGCCGCGTCCTTCGCCATCGGCATGGGCCGCTTCGCGCTGGACAAGGCCGTCGAGTACGCCAAGACCCGGCAGGTGTGGAAGGAGCCCATCGGCGCCCACCAGGCCGTCGCGCACCCGCTCGCCCAGGCCAGGATCGAACTGGACCTGGCCAAGCTGATGACCCAGAAGGCCGCCTGGCTCTACGACTCCGGCGACGACATGGCCGCGGGCGAGGCGGCGAACATGGCCAAGTACGCCGCGGGCGAGGCCGTCGTGCGCGCCGTCGACGCCGCCGTGCAAACCCACGGCGGCAACGGTCTGGCCAGCGAGTACGGTCTCGGTGCGCTCGTCGCGGCGTCCCGGCTGACCCGGATCGCCCCGGTGAGCCGCGAGATGATCCTGAACTTCATCGCGCAGTTCACACTGGGGCTGCCCAAGTCTTACTAGAGGAGGACCGGCGTTGGGTGAGGCAGTCCGCGAACCGCGCCAAGACCGCAGCCGGGCCACCCGCCAGCGGCTGCTGGAGGCGGCGGTGGACTGCCTCGCCGAGGTCGGGTGGACCGGGAGCACGGTCGCCGTGGTCGCCGAGCGCGCGGGCGTCTCCCGGGGCGCCGCGCAGCACCACTTCCCGACCCGCGAGGACCTCTTCACCGCCGCGATCGGCTACGTGACCGACCAACGGCTGGCGTTCCTGCGCTCAGCGCTGCCCACCCTCCCCCCGGGCCAAGACCGCACGCGGTTCGTGGTCGAGGCCATTGGCGAGATGTACGCGGGCAAGCTGTTCAAAGCCGCCCTGCAGCTCTGGGTCGCCGCGGCCTCGGACGAGCAGTTGCTCGCCCAAGTGGTGCCGCTGGAGGCCAGGGTGGGTCGGGAAGCGCACCAGTTGACCGTGTTCGCCCTGGGAGCCGACGAGGCGGTCCCCGGTGTGCGGGAGGCCGTTCAGGCGACCCTGGACCTCGCCAGGGGCCTCGGTTTGGCCAACCTGCTCACCGACGACACCAAGCGCAGGCGGCGCGTGCTCGGTGAGTGGGCGATCGTCTTGGGCAGGACCCTGGACGGGTAGGCGCGCCACCGGTAGCCGTGGGTAGGCGGCCGGACGCGCCAGTGGTATGTCCGGTGAATAGCGCAGCTTCTTCCCACGTCGGGAAACGCCCTGGTAACGGCGCTAGCGTGAGCGGCCGACCGGGGAGGCGATCCATGAAGAAGGCGGGCCTTGTCGCACTGGCGATAACTCTGTTGGCGGGCTCTACCGCGGGGGCGGACCCGGTAGGGGCACCGACGTACCGGGAGTGGGCGGGGACTGGGATCGCCACGACCGAAGGGCTGTTCAACGGCCTGTCCGAGTCGGTTACCCGTAGCCGGACCAAGATAATCGGCTCTTACGACACCACCGGTAGCCCTACGATCACTCCTCGCGCGAACTGCGTCGTCCCGCGGACCCACACGATCGCCGCCAAGGACGGGTGCCTGCAGTTCGCCCGAGCCGGGACGTACAACACCATCACCGAAGACGCCGTGTACTTCCCCATCGGGCTCGCGCCCATCACCTACGCGGCCGCCGAGAACACGATCGTCCCGAAGGACCTGCACACGCAGTACCTGGGCGCTCTCTATAAGTGCCAGATCCCGGACTCGCCCTACCAGCCGCTGTTGCCCCGGTACGGGTCCACCGTGCGCACCGAGTTCATCCGGACGATGTTCTGGAACGTCTCCGACGGACCAGACTTCACGACCAGATTCCCGTGCATCAAGGACACGGTCAACGGCGTCCCGATCGAGGAGAACAACGGCGCGCAGTTGACGCTGCCCAACCAGTTGATCCCCTACGGCGTGCCCGGCTACCTGGCGCAACTCAACGGTCTTGTCCCCGGCAACAACGGTGGCGCCGGGATCGGACGATTGGACGAGATCTCCAGCGTCCGGATAGACCCAGCGATCCCTGTTAGCGCCATCAGCTACGTCACGCACGAGAGCGGCAACCGAGACCTGACAGATGCTCAGCTAAAGAGGATCTACACCTGCCTGGACCCCTCTTACAGTCCCGTGCTGCCCCAGTACGGATCGTGGGTGCGGCAGGGGTTCTTGGCCAAGGTCGGTATCCCGGACGGACCCGACCTGTCGACGACCTACCCCTGCGTGCGCGACCAGGGTGTGGAGCACGACGACGCGACTGTGCTGACCCGGCCGGGCGCGATCGTCCCGTTCTCCGTCCAGTCCTATGTGGACCAGGTCAACACCCTGTTCGACGACACCAGGACCCGGACCCTGATCGGTCGGATAGGCGGGGTCAACCCGGTGGCTGGCAAGCGGACCCACCTGGGCCACGGCGTCTACGCGGTGGTGCCCAAAGCGCTTGCGACCAAGGCGGCGCCAGTCTTCGGTGAGGGCGGTCTGGTGTGCGCGCGGGGCGCGGTGCTGCGCTACTGGGGCTTCGTCGACGAACTCGGCTGCGGCCGCCCGTTCCCCGGCTCGCTCGACCCCAGGGCCCACCTGCCCCGGGGATGAGGGTGGTTCCCGGTCCGGGCAAGGGACACCGGGCCGGGAACCGCCGTCGGGCCGGTGTCGCGACCGGACTCGCGCGGCCGTTCGGGGTGTCGCGGCCGGACTCCGTGGAGTCCGGCCGATCTTGTCGGTACGGTCGTCGATGACTGACGCGCGCCACCGGGCCCACACCCCCGCGAGGACCCGGTTTCGCGGCGGTGGGTTACCACGTGGCCGGTTGTGTGCACTCTCCGTGAAGGAGACGACCTGGGGTGCCGCTACCGACGGGTGACGTGGCACCATCTCCGCACGCGCGGGGACCGGGAAGGACGCATCGATGAACAACCGGACCGAACAGATGGACGACCTGCAACTGGTCGCCCTGCCCACCGCTGTCGGGTGCACCGAGATGTTCGTGCGGTTCTCGGCGACCGAGTGGAACCTGCGCCCGATGCGCGACGCCGCCGCCCAAGCGGGCCGGGCACTGGCCGAGGCCGTCGTCGGCGCGGCGGACCCGGGCAACCCCGGCATGCTCACCGCGCGGATCCGGGTCGCCGGACCGGACCTGGTCATCGAGATCGAGACGCCGCGGGTGCTGCGCGTCCCGGCGATCCCGCACGGTCCGCGGGTGGGCGTCACCGAAGTGGGCGCCGGGCGTTATCTGCTGTGGGCGAGCCTCCCGTTGCCGGGCGGCATGAGCGCGTCTTCGGTGCCGCTGCCCCGGCGGCAGCGCAGGCCGTCGCCCGCGGCGGCGATCGAGGCGGCGCGCGACCCGCTCCCGGATGACGGTGATGACGTGATGCAGCGGATCCTGTTCGGCCTGGCCAAGAACCCCCAGGACCGGCACCGCCGCTGACCACGGACGGTTGGGGCACGGGATCGGAGTGAGGATGCGGGGATCGCAGGCCCCTACGTTGGAGGCGGTCGCGCGCGCGGCCGGGGTGTCCCGGTCGACGGTGTCGCGGGTGATCAACAACTTGCCCGGGGTGAGCAAGCGGGCGAAGCTGGCGGTGGACCGGGCCATCGCCGAACTGCGGTACGTGCCCAACCAGGCCGCCCGCAACCTGGTCACCCGGCGGACCAACTCGATCGCGCTGGTCGTCTCCGAGCGCGGCGACCGGGTCTTCAGCGACCCCTTCTTCGCCAAGATCCTGCGCGGCGTCTACGCGGGGATGGCTGGGAGTCGTAGGCAGCTCGTACTGCTGATGGACCAAGACCGCGAAGACGGCGCCTTAGAGGCGTACCTCTGCGGCGGACACGTAGACGGTGCCGTGGTGGTCAGCCTCCACCGCGGTGATCCCCTCCCGGCCCGCCTCGTCGAGGCAGGCTTACCTGTCGTGCTCGTCGGCCGACCACTGGCTGACGTGAAGGTCCCTTACGTCGACTCGGACAACTTCACCGGTGCCGTCACCGCCGCCCGGCACCTCGTCAGCTCCGGTAGGCGCAAGATCGCGACGATCGCCGGTCCGCAAGACATGGCAGCGGGCGTGGACAGGCTCAACGGCTGGCAAGCAGGCATGGTCGAGCCCGCCGACCGCATCGCCCACTCGGACTTCAGCGTCGAGGGCGGCGCCCGCGCGATGGCCGAACTCCTCGACAAATACCCCGACATCGACGGCGTGTTCGCGGCCGCGGACATTATTGCCGTAGGTGCGCTAAGGACCCTCGCCGAACACGGTAAGCGCGTACCCGATGACATAGCGCTAGTCGGCTTCGACGACTCCGTCCTCGCCACCACGACCGCGCCACAACTGACCACGGTCCGCCAGGACGTGGAGGAGTTGGGGCGCACCACCACCTGGCACCTCTTGGCGCAGTTGGCCGGGGAGCAGGTCTTGCCGCCCTCGGTGCTGCTGCCAACGGCGCTGGTGGAGCGCTCGTCAACCTGATCGCAACCGGGCTGCGTACCCAGTTGCCACTTTTCAATACACCGATTACCGGAACTCACCGATAAGAGTGGTATCTGGCGGCCGAGTTGCGCCCTCTTATCTCACGATAAGGTCACGTTCATAACGTCGGTGGGGGTCAAATCCGATGCAACCCCGTGAGGGGGTCGAGCATCTGAGGTGTTGACCCGATACGCCACCGCCAAGGGGGATGACAAGCCATGAGTGAGCCTGCCGATCAGCTGAGCCACCGGGCCCGCGCCATGCTGCGCGCGGTCGCCGAGGGCCGGGGACACCTGGCCAGCGGCAGCGAGCCCGACCTCTACATCGACGGCGTCCCGTGCTGCGACCAGTTCACCGCACACCTGCTCACCCACGACGGCCTGGTCACCGGCCCGCACGGCCGCTTCGGCGAGTTGGTCCCCGCGACCCTCACCGCCGCTGGCTCGGCCGCCCTGGGCACCGCGGTTCTCGCGGCTTGACGTTCGCGGCGCGCCCGTCGGCCGGGTGAAGCACTTCCCCGGCCGCGCACGATCATCACCAGGTGATCGAGCGCGCTGAACCCGACCCGCCGGTGAGCCCGGACCGGACCGGGCTGCCGACCCCGTTGACCAAGCGCTTCCTGGCCACGGTCGCGGTGGCGATCGTCCTGCTGACCGCCGCCGCGATCGGGGCGCTGCTGTGGCTGGGCCGGGGCGGCAACAGCACCGCTCTCGAGGCGGTGAAGATCGGCCTCACCGTCGGCCTCGGTGGCGGCGGCGCGTTCGCGCTCTTCCTGGCTTGGCGACGCCAGCAATCCACCGACATCGCCCTCCAGCAGAAGCGCGACGACCAAGCGCACCAGGACCGCGTCCACGCCCACGAGCGGCAGGTGGCCGTCGATGCTCGCGAGGACGCGAAGGCGCGCCGGATTACGGAGCTGTACACCAAGGCGAGCGACCAACTCGGCTCCGACAAGGCTGCCGTCCGACTTGCAGGCCTCTACGCCCTGGAACGTCTCGCCCAGGACAACGCCGACGACCCACACCTACGCCAGACTGTGGTCAACGTCTGGTGCGCGTACCTCCGCATGCCTTACACCCCGCCTGGCAAGTTGGACGAGGTGGAACGCCGCGAAGCCCTCCAGGAACGCGAGGTCCGACTCGCCGCCCAACGCGTTCTGGCCACCCACCTGCGCCCTGGGTCTGATCTTGACGCCCCTCTCCCGACCTACTGGCCCGCCATCGTCATCGACCTCGCTGGTGCCACCCTCATCAACTTTGACTTCGCTGACTGCCACGTCGCTACTGCCACCTTCATTACCGCCACGTTCACCGGCTCCACCACCTTTCGGAACGCGCGGACCACAGGCACAGTCTCGTTCGATGGAGCGGAGTTCGGCGGGGACGTGTGGTTCCGCGGGATGCGGTTCGGTGGGGACGCGATGTTCATCCGGGCGGTGTTCGACGGGGCCGTGAGCTTCGGTCGGGCGGTGTTCGATGGGTACGCGGGATTCGGTGGAGCGTGGTTCAACGGTGAAGCGGGGTTCGGTGGGGTGCGGTTCGGTGGGGATGCGTGGTTCCGTGAGGCACGGTTCATAACTAACGCGGCGTTCGGCAGAGCGATGGTCCGCATCGTCCCGAAGGGCGCGCTTGGCGGGGCCAAGTCACGTCTGGACCATTGGCCATCGGGGTGGATTGTGGAGGACGTGGCGCGGTCGGTGGATGATCAGGAAGGGGAGTGGATGAGGATAGTCCCGGTCGTGCTTCCGATGGATCCATAGCCACGCGACGGTTGTCTCGGACAGCGTGCTGTCTTGCGCCGAGGCATGATCGCGACCTCGATCATGCCTTGGTTGGCGTGGTCGGCTAGGCGAACAGCGGGCCTGAGGCCAAGTCGGCTCCGGCTTGGGCCCACCACTGGGCTTGGGCGGTTTCGGTCAGGCCGGTCACCAGGACCGAGATGCCCACTTCGCGCACCATCGGGATCAGGCCCAGGGTCGCCCGGGTGAAGAGGGCGTGCGGGTCGGGTTTGGCCAGGCGGCGGACCACGTGTTCGGACATGCGCACGGTCTGGATCGGGAGGTCTTCCAGGCAGGCCAGGTCGCCTCGGCTGCGGCCGAAGCCGGTCAGCACCGAGCGGACGCCGATGTCGACCAGGACGTTGAGGTTCTCCTCGGCGGGCATGTCCGGTGAGCAGAGCGACTGCACCGGCATGCCCAGTTCTAACCGGTCCGCCTCAAGCCCGGTTTCGGCCAGTACTCGCCGCACCACCATGACCAGGTCCGGGTCGGCGGCCTGTTCCGGGGTGAGCTCCAGGTACAGCGCCGAGCACGCGCCCGCGGCGACCTGCGCGGCGTGGTGCAGCACCCAGTGTCCCAAGGGGACACCCAGCCCGGTGTCGCGCAGGATCTGCTCGAGCCGCTCGCTGCCCAGCGTGCCGAACTTGGGGTGCTCCCAGCGCAGCAGCGCCTGCGTGGCGATCCGCGTGTGGTCGGCGAGCGACACCAGCGGCCACAGGTCCAGGTCGAGCTCGCCGTTCTCCCACGCGCCGGGGATGCCAGCGGCGAGGCGGTAGTGCTCGCGGTAGCGCAGGTTCTGCTCCGGGTCGACCATGCACCACTGCCTGCGCCCGTGCAGCTTCAGCCTGCGCCGGGCGATGTCGGTGGCGCGCAGCAGCTCGTCCGGGTCGCTGGTCGGCGAGGGCAGGCTCATCACCGCGATGGTGGCCGACGCCGCGACGCCCTCGCCGTCCACATAGGTCGCTTCGGCGAGCACCTCGTTGATCTCGGCGGCGAAGGTGCCGACGTCGAGGTCGCCGGGGCCGTGCACGAGCATGATCGCGAACTCGTCGCCGGTGAGCCTGGCGACCACGCCGGGGTGCTCGCCGACCACCTCGCGCAGGCGCTTGGCGACCTCGCGCAGCAGGTGGTCGCCCGCGTCCCGGCTGATGCCGTCGTTGATCACCGCGAAGTCGTCGAGGCCGAGGTGGAACACCGACACGTCCGCGCCCGCGCTCAGCGCCTCCTCCAGCCGACCCAGGAACGCCTGCCGGTTGGGCAGGCCGGTGAGCGGGTCGTGCGTGCCCTGGTAGCTGAGCCGGTTCTCCAGCAGGTACAGGTCGGAGATGTCCTCGACCATGGTCACGTGGTGCGCGGGCAGGTCGTCGCGGTCGCGCAGCAGCGACACCCCGATCCGCACCCACGTCGTCTCCCCGTCCGCGCGCACGAACTGGGTCCGCTCGTGCAGCGAGTCGCACACGCCCGCGGCGAGCTCGTCGTAGCGCTCGCGCAGGTACTCGCGCTCCTGCGGGTGGAACAGCTCGTCGATCGAGCCCGGCTCCAGCGTGCCTGGCCGGTGCCCGAGCATCTCCGCGAGCGCCTCGTTGGCCCGCACCGACCCGCCGTCGAGGTCGGAGATCACCATGCCCAGCGCGGAAGTGGTGAACAGCTCCCGGAAGCGGCCCTCGCTGGCGCGCAGGTCGCGCTCGAAGTCGGCCAGCACCAGCGCGTCCGGCGGCCTGCTGGCGACCGCCTCGGCGAACCCGCTCGCCAGCGCCGCGAGCGCTACCGCCGTGGCGTCCACTGTGGTCAGTCGGAGCAGGCCGGAGGCGAGCGCGGACACGCTGACCTCCAGCGACCGGGGGTCGCGGTACCCGGCGGCCACCAGCGCGGCGCCGACCTGCGCCGCGCGCGCCGGGTCGGCCACCACGGTGGCGATCATGTCCTCGAGTTCGCGCGCGGGCATCGCCCGTCCCGCGCTGACGACCGTGGTCAACGCGGCGGCCCACTCGGTGGCCAACTCAAGCCGGTCCACGCCAGAGAAGTCCTCGCCCGCATTCGTTCCGACTCCGAAGTGGCGGCTCCCGGATGTGCTGCCGGGCAGTGCCGCCGGTACTGACTGAGAGGTACCACTTTGCACCCGAACGTGTACCAAGCGCCACCCCATTGGCCCAAGTCAACCGGGAGTTTTCTAGTCCAAACGGGTGGGTTGTCGCGCATCGGCGGCGCTAAGTCGCCGACCCCACGACCGGGGGCGCCCCCGGCGGTCGAGCGCGGTGGGCAGGCGGCAGTGCGGGTTCGGCGTTCACGCCTGGGGGAACCCATCTGGCGGACTCGGCCACGGAGAGCACCTCTGCTTCAGCGATGGTGCCCCTCAGATTACTGACAAACCCCCGCGTCCGAACGGGTCATCCTTGGTCGGGTTCGGTGCACTGAGAGTGATCATCATCTGCCACCTGGCAGATCGCCACCTGGCCTGATGAGGCCACTGTGGACGGTCAGAGCACCAAGCCGCGCAACCGGACCGCGACCACCCCGGCCAGTTCCGCGATCGCGGTCGCCCGCTCGGTCGCCCGGTCGTTGCCCGACCGGTGCCGCAGCTGCGCCAGCACCGCGGCGCGGCTCATCGACTCCGCGCGCAGGACGAACGGGTGCCCGAACCGCTGTTCGTAGATCAGCTCACCGCGGCCGAGGTCCGGCCACCGCTGCCGCACCCTGGCCACCTGCTCGAGCAGCGGCACCACCTCGGGCCAGTCCAGAGTGGCCAGCACCGCCGCGGAGACCTCCTCCACCTCGCCGAGCGAGCGGAACGGCCGTTGCGCCCGCAGTTCCCGGGCCCACCGCGCCGACCCGCAGCAGCGCAGCAGGTCGTCCTCGCCCGCCCGGTTCAGCACCTCAAGCAGCGACGGCATCCCCCCAGTAGACACCCGGCGCCGTCGTGGATCGAGCCCCCCGAGTGCGCCGATCGGCGCCAGGCACCCGCTAATGATCTTGGTGCTCTAGGGTGCTGGTATGCGTGCCGCTGTTGTCGTGCTGTCGGTGGTCGGGGTCGTGCTCGCCGGGTGCGGGTCGGACTCGCCCGACCCGTGGGCCGAAGGTGACGTGCCTGCCGCGGGTGGGAACACCGAGTCCTGTCTGAGCGGGGCCGTGCTGGACGTCCCAGCCGGCTGGCAGGCGAAGCGGCCGGAGAGCTCCTCCGCCAGCGGCAAGGACTTCCGGCTCGACCTCGAGTGCGAGATCGGCACCGGGACCTTCAGCGACGGCGAACTCAAGGTGTACAAGGGATCGGGCGACCCCGAGCCGCGCGAGGTCCTGCGCGACACCATCGACGCGGGCTACGAGCACACCGACGTCGACATCCGCGACGCCACCATCGGCGGCTTCCCGGGGGCGGAGGCCACCTGGCGGGTGGGCGACTACATCGACCGCGCCTTCGTCGTGCGCACCGGCGCCAACCTGGCGGTCCTGGTGCTCGTCGACCGCGCCGACCAGGACAACTACGAGAAGTCGATCCTGCCGGTGTACCTGCTGGCCAAGAAGTCGATCAGGTCGTGACGGCGGGCCCGGCCACCGCGGTGACCGGGCCCCGCGCGCTCACGCGTACGTCTCGCCCTTCTCGGCCTTCGCCACCAGCGACGCGGGCGGCAGGAACCGGTCCCCGTAGGCCGCCGCGAGCTCGCGGGCCCGCGCCACGAACCCGGCTGGCCCGCCCGGGTACCCGTTGATGTACTGGATGATCCCACCGGTCCACGGCGGGAACCCGATGCCGAAGATCGACCCGATGTTCGCGTCCGGCACCGTCCGCAGCACGTTCTCGTCGAAGCACTTCACCGTCTCCAGGACCTCGGCGAAGAGCATCCGCTCCTGCATGTCCACGAACGGGATCTCGGTGCTACCCGAGCCGAACGCCTCGGTCAGCCCCGACCACAGTCCGGTCCGCTTGCCGTCGGTGTACTCGTAGAACCCGGCACCGGCAGACCTGCCCTTGCGGTCGAACTCCACGACCATCCGGTCCAGGACCTCCGTCGCCGGGTGCGCGGGCCACACGCCACCCGCCGCCTCGATGGCCGCGCGTGCTTCGTCGCGGATCTTGCGCGGCAGCGTAAGAGTCAGCTCGTCCAGCAGTTGCAGCGGCGGCGCCGGGTAACCGGCCTGCGAGCCGGCCTGCTCGATCGACGGGATCGCGATGCCCTCGCCGACCATGGCCAGCGCCTCGTTCATGAACGTCCCGATGACCCGGCTCGTGAAGAAGCCGCGGCTGTCGTTCACCACGATCGGCGTCTTCTTGATCTGCAGCGCGTAGTCGAACGCCTTCGCCAGCGCCACGTCCGAGGTCTTCTCGCCGACCACGATCTCCAGCAGCGGCATCTTGTCGACCGGGGAGAAGAAGTGCAGCCCGATGAAGTCTTCCTGCCGCTTCACCCCGTCGGCCAGCCCGGTGA
Organism: Actinokineospora diospyrosa; assembly: GCF_024171925.1. Taxonomy (GTDB): domain Bacteria; phylum Actinomycetota; class Actinomycetes; order Mycobacteriales; family Pseudonocardiaceae; genus Actinokineospora; species Actinokineospora diospyrosa. Next base: position 243,041 of record NZ_JAMTCO010000001.1, read on the forward strand.
TCGGCAGCGTCGAGGTGTTGGACCCCAGCAGCGCGTCCGCCGCCACCAGGTCCTCGACCTCGGCGAACACCTTCTTCTTCAGCTCCGGGCTCTCGAACACGGCCTCCACGACCAGGTCCGCGCCCGCGACGTCGGCGGCGTCCGCGGTCGGGGTGATCCGCGCCAGCACCTCGTCGGCCTTCTCCTGGGTGATCTTGCCCCGGGACACGGCCTTGGCGAGGATGCCCGCCGAGTACGCCTTGCCCTTCTCCGCCGACTCGAGGGTGACGTCCTTGAGCACGACCTCGATCCCGGCCCGCGCGCTGGAGTAGGCGATCCCGGCGCCCATCATGCCCGCGCCGAGCACCGCCACCTTGCGCGCGGTGTACTTCGGCTGTCCGGCGGGACGGCTGTTGCCCTTGTTGATCGCCTGCAGGTCGAAGAAGAACGCCTGCGTCATGTTCTTCGCGACCTGACCCACGGCCAGGTTCACGAAGTACTCGGTCTCGATCCGGGTCGCGGTGTCGAAGTCGACCTGCGCGCCCTCGATCGCCGCCGCGAGGATGTTGCGCGGCGCGGGCATCGGCGCGCCCTTGAGCTGCTTGCGCAGGTTCGCCGGGAACGCGGGCAGGTTCGCCGCGAACTTCGGGTTCGACGGGGTGCCGCCGGGGATCCGGTAGCCCTCGCCGTCCCACGGCTGCTTCGCCTCGGGGTTGGCCTTGATCCACGCCTTGGCCGCCGCGAGCAGCTCCTCCGGCGTCGCCACGAGCTCGTCGACCAGCCCGAGCTCCTTCGCCTTGGCGGGCTTGTGCCGCTGGCCCTGGAGGAGCACGGAGAGCAGCGCGTTCTGGATGCCCAGCAACCGGACCGTGCGCGTGATGCCGCCGCCGCCGGGCAGCAGGCCCAGCGACACCTCGGGCAGGCCGATCTCGCTGCCCTTGACGTCCAGGGCGACCCGGTGGTGGGTGGCCAGCGCGATCTCGTAGCCGCCGCCCAGCGCGGCGCCGTTGATCGCCGCGACCACGGGCTTGCCCAGCAGTTCCAGGCGGCGCATGGCGGACTTCATGTCGTTGACGCGCTTGGTGATCTCGGCGGCGTCCTCCGGGCGGGCCTGGATGAGCTGGTTGAGGTCACCACCCGCGAAGAAGGTCTTCTTGCCGGAGGTGACGACAACACCGGTGATGCCGTCCTTCTCCGCCTCGAGCCGGTCCACGGTCTCGGCGAACGAGGTGCGGAACAGGTCGTTCATGGTGTTGGCGCCCTGGTTCGGGTCGTCCATCGTCAGCGTGACGATGCCGTCGGCGTCGACGTCCCAGCCGATCATGCTCATGGCTCCTCAGACTCGCTCGATGATGGTCGCGACGCCCATGCCGCCGCCGATGCACAGGGTGACCAGGCCGCGCCGGGCGCCGCGCCGCTCCAGCTCGTCGACGACGGTGCCGGTGATCATCGCGCCGGTCGCGCCGAGCGGGTGGCCCATGGCGATCGCGCCGCCGTTGACGTTGATCTTGTCGTGCGGGATGTCCAGGTCCCGGATGAACTTCAGCACCACCGCGGCGAACGCCTCGTTGAGCTCCCAGACGTCGATGTCGTCCGGGGTCAGGCCTGCCAGGCGCAGCGCCTTCTGGGCGGCGGGGGTGGGGCCGGTGAGCATGATGGTCGGCTCGGCGCCGGTCACCGCTGCCGACACGATCCGCGCGCGGGGGGTCAGCCCAGCGGCAGACCCAGCGGACTCGTTGCCGATAAGAACCAGGGCCGAGCCGTCGACGATGCCGGAGGAGTTCGCGGCGGTGTGGACGTGGTCGATCCGCTCCACGTGGTGATAGCGCTGCAGCGCCACGGCGTCGAACCCGCCGAAGTCGCCGATGCCCGCGAAGGACGGCTTGAGCTTGGCGAGGCTCTCGACGGTCGACTCGGGGCGCATGTGCTCGTCGTGGTCGAGCAGCGTGACGCCGTTGCGGTCGCGGACCGGGACGACGGACTTGGCGAAGTACCCGGCCGACCAGGCCGCGGCCGCCCTGCGCTGCGACTCGACGGCGTAGGAGTCGATGTCCTCGCGGGTGAAGCCCTCGGTGGTGGCGATCAGGTCGGCGCTGATGCCCTGCGGCACGAAGTAGGTGTCGTAGTTGGTCTCGGGGTCGTTGAACCAGGCACCGCCGTCGGAGCCCATCGGCACCCGCGACATCGACTCCACGCCGCCGGCGACGATCAGCTGGTTCCAGCCGGAGCGGACCTTCTCGGCGGCGATGTTGACCGCCTCCAGGCCCGACGCGCAGAACCGGTCGATCTGCAGGCCCGCGACGCTGTCGGGCAGGCCAGCGGCCAGGGCGGCGCTGCGGGCGATGACCGAGCCCTGGTCGCCGACCGGGGAGACGACGCCCAGGACGATGTCGTCGATGGTGGCCGGGTCCAGCCCGGGGTGGCGGGCCGTGAGCTCGTGGAGGAGGCCGACGACCAGCGAGATGGGCTTGACCCCGTGCAACGAGCCGTTCTGCTTGCCGCGCCCGCGCGGTGTGCGGATCGCCTCGTAGATGAAGGCTTCGGTACTCACTCTGCCGATCCTCTCTCGAGCTGACTGGCGCTAATCCCCATTAACATACTCACCAGTATCAACTGGTTGTCAACGGTCGGGGTTCCCCCTACCGTTGTAACTCCGCTCTCACCCCGACCCGCTCTGCACCCACTCTGTACCCGCCCCGACCAGCCAGGACCCGCGAGGAGGCCCGATGCCACGGCGCAGCCGCAAGGCCGAACTCGCCGCGGCCGCCGCCGAGCTGTTCGGCAAGCGCGGCTACCACGCGGTCGGCGTGAACGACATCGCCGCGGCGGCGGGGGTGACCGGGCCCGCGCTGTACCGGCACTTCCAGAACAAGCAGGACGTGCTGGGGTTTGTCCTGCTCACCGGCATCGATCGGCTCGCAGAGCGGTTGGCCGAACCGGTCGAGCTGGCCGAGGCCGACCCGGAACGGGCGCTGCGGCCGCTGCTGCTGACCGCCGCCGAGGTCTCGATCGAGCAACGGGCACTTACCTCGCTGTGGCGGTGGCAGGGCAGGCACCTGCACCAAGGTGACCAGAAAGAAATCCGCCGCCGGGTGGGCGCACTGCTCGGGCAGTGGATGACCGGGCTGCGCCGGTTGCGTCCTTCGCTCGACGCGGGGGAGGCCGACCTCTTGTGCTTCGCGGCCCTGAGCGTCTTCGGCAGCGTCGGCGACCACCGGGTAGGACTACCGGCCCAGGAGTTCGCTGAGCTACTGGCGTCCCTTGCTGAGGCTGTTGTCCGTGCGCCTATCGCAGTCGGCGTGGTCGCCCCTGTCTGGCGCGGTGGCCCTGCCCCGACGCGGCGGGAAGAACTGCTGACGTCCGCGACCCGCTTGTTTCGCGAGCGCGGCTTTCCGTCGGTCAGCATGGAGGACATCGGCGCCGCGACCGGTATCGCGGGCCCTAGCGTCTACCGGCACTTCGCTTCCAAGTCCGACATCCTCTTGGCCGCTAGTCGCCGCATGGCCGACCGGCTGCGATGGGGTCTAGAGGACTCATTGTCATCCGCTTCAGATCCGGCTGACGCGCTAAGACGCCTAGCCCGGTCCTACGTCGACACGGTGATGCGGTCGGACGACCTCATCGCCGTGTACACGACACAGCTGATGAACCTGTCCGAGCGCGATGCCAAGGAGCTTCGCGCGTTGCAGCGCGGGTACGTGGCGGAGTGGGTCCGCCTGCTGCGCGAGACCCGACCGATGTCCGAGGCTGCCGCCCGGGTGACCGTGCACGCGGCCCTGACCATCGTGAACGACTTGCCGCGCACCGGGCGACTCGCCGGGCGGCCCGGGTTGGCCGCTGAACTGGCCGGGCTGGTCGCGGCCGTGCTCCGCGCCTGACGGCCCTGTTGGGCGGTTCTGCCACTCGTACAGGTGGTGGTCCTGGCTCGGGGACCTGGGGCGCGCGACGGTGGCTGTGCCGGGTACTCGTCGAAGGAGTCCAAGTGGCGCACACCGTTCGGACCGCTCTGTGCCTTTCCGCCGTGGTGACCCTCTCGTTCGCGGTCGCCCCCGTCGCCGCCGCCGCGCCGGTGTCCGTGCAAGCACCGGTGATCACCGAGGTGTTCCCGCTGAACGGGGCGCTGGACGTGTCCTTCGTCCGCGGCGCGGGGGAGGACCCCGCCGCCAGGGTCGTGCTCACCGCCCAGCCGGGCGGGCGCTCGGTCACCGTCGAGCACGTCAACGCCCCGAACGCGGGGGCCACCCACGGCGTCATCACCGGCCTGGACAACCGCACGGCGTACTCGGTGACCGCGGTGGAGACCAGCTACGGCGCCACTTCACCCAGCTCGGCCCCCTCGGAGTTCGTGGCGCCCAAGCCACCCTCGGAACCCCTGGCGCCCACCATCCACAGCGTCTTCGGCCGCGACCGGAGCCTGCTCGTGCGGTGGAACCCGGCCAACGACGGCGGCTCGCCGGTGACCAAGTACATCGTCATCCTCGAACCGGGGCACGTCCTCGTCAGCACCGCGGGCGGGGTGCGCCAGACCACGGTCACCGGGCTCGCGAACGGCACCGAGTACACCGTGACCGTCCAGGCCAAGAACGACGTCGGGGTCAGCAAGCCGCAGCTGCGCGACAACCGCCCCCGGGTCAAGCCGACCCCGCCGTACGCGCCGAAAGCGGTCACCGACGTCATGGCCGTCCCGGTCGGCACCGACGGCCGCACGGTCGAGGTCAGCTGGGTGCCGCCCAAGGACGACGGCGGAACCCCCATCACCGGCTACCGCGTCGACACGGTCGACAACCACGACACGGTCGACAACCACGGCTCCCCGGGCTCGTTCCGCGTGTCCGGGCGCGACACCACCGAGTTCCGGCTCGTCAACCTCGCCCCGGCGGGCCACTACGCCATCACGGTCACGCCCTTGACCGGGTCGGCCCGCGCGGCTGGTGAACCGAGCGCACCCGTCTCCGCGGGGCCCGCCCTGAGCTACACCGACAATGCCGTCGTGCTGTCCACGGCGACGCTGGCCACGCTGGTCGACTTGAACGGGAGCACGGTCGTGTTCGGCGCGCGGCCGAGCGAGGCGCCCGCGGTCGGCAAGGTCATGGTCATCGGCGCCACCGCGCACTCGCCGACCGGCGCCTTGCGCAAGATCACCGCGATCAGCCAGGACGGCAAGACGTTCACCACCGTGGGCGCGAGCCTCGACGAGGCCATCGACGACGGCGACATGACCATCGCCATCCCGGAGGAGTCTTTCGATGACGTGCGGGTCCAGTCGCAGGTGCCGGGGGCGCGGGTCACGGTCGAGGACTCCGACTACCAGCACTCGGTCAACCTCGGCATCGAACTCAAGGAGGAGAGCAAGGACGGCCGCGTCTCGGCGGGCATCCGCGGCGAGGGGGTCCTGCAGTACACCTTGACGCCGCACATCGAGGCCAAGCTGTGGTTCAGCTGGCTGCGGCCGCGCATGTCGTTCGCCGCCACGACCAGGGTGGCGACCTCGGTGGGGTTCAACCTCGAGGGCAACCTGCACGTGGGCGTGGAGAAGAAGCCCATCGCGAACCTGCGGCTCGGGGCGATCACCATCGGCCCCATCGTGTTCGTGCCGACCCTGACCGTCGAACTGCGTGCCTCCTTCGACGCCTCCGTCACGCTTTCCGTTGCGGCCACCTACGACCAGACCTTCGGCGGCAGGCTCACCTACGACGGGTCGTGGCACGGCCAGAAGCTCGGCACCGACGCCGCGTTCGCGTTCAACCCGACCATGACCGGCTCGATCGAGACCGGGTTCGGCATCGAGGGCAGCTTGGACCTGTTGCTGTTCGGCGTGGTTGGGCCGGGTTTGAGCTTCGAACCGTCGTTCACCCTGCGCGGGGAACCCACCGCGGACCCGTGGGGGACAATCGACCTCACGTTGGCGGCCAAGGTGAAGTTCAGGCTCGACGTCAAGATCGTGTCGCTCGAGTACGAGATGAACCTGTGGAGCAAGACGTTCAACGTGTGGCACTCCAGCGGCCAGTTCCCACTCGTCGCCGTCGACCCACCGGCCACGTTGATCGCGCCCCTCTCGCGGAATGCCGGATCGGTCCAGTTGACGGCTTCTCGGCACCTATCCGGTTGCGCGGGCGACAATCCGCCGACTCGTTGGGAGCTGGCACCGGGCAGCAAGGGCAACGTGAACAGCGCGGGCCGCTATACCGCGCCCAGCGGAAGCGCCCACACCGTCGCCTATGTCGTCGTCAAGCAGAGCGCCACGAGCGGCTGCCCGGCGGCACAAGGAACAGCGGTTGTCCACATTGGATCGCTGGCGCCTGAGCCGCCGCCTGCCGCCACCGCCGTCAAGCTGCCTTCTGGCGATGTCCGGATCGCGTGGACGGCTCCCGCGGGTGCTGTCACCGGGTACGTACTGGTGGTGTCAGACCCGAACGAGGAGAGCCCCCTGCCGTACGTCCTCGGTCGCGCGGGCACCACGAGCATCACCGTGCCCGCCGCATCGGTCGACGCACTGGGGCTGGGCCGGGAGAGCTTGATCAGCATCGCCGCGGTGAACCCCAGCGGAACCAGCTCATTCAGCGTCAAGCCTGCTGTGTGGTCGTGACCACCGGTGTAGTTTTGTTGGGTGGCACGAGAACTGGCGGTGGCGCCTGCCGGGTTGAAGCCGGTGATGGGGGACAGCGGGTGGCCGGTGTTGGGTCACACGGTCGGGTTGTTGCGGCACGGGGTGGAGTACCAACTCCGGCGGTACCGGGAGTTCGGGCCGGTGTCGTGGGCGAACGTGTTCGGCACCAAGATGGTCGCCGCCGTCGGGCCGGAGGCGGCGCGGGAGGTGTTCGTCAACAAGGACAAGGCGTTCTCCCAGGACGGGTGGGCGTACTTCCTGGAGAAGTTCTTCCCGCGCGGGCTGATGCTGCTCGACTTCGACGAGCACCTGTTCCACCGGCGGCTCATGCAAGAGGCCTTCACCGCCGCGCGCGTCAGTGGCTACATGGCCCGGGTCGCCGAGGTCGTTCGGCGGGAAACGCCGTCCTGGCCCGAGCAACTGGACGTCTACCCGGCGCTCAAGGCCCTGACCTTGGACGTCGCCGCCGAGGTCTTCACCGGTGAACCCAGCGACCCCGTGCTGAACGAGGCGTTCGTGGGTGTCGTGCGCGCGGGCACCTCGATCGTCCGCTTCCCCGTCCCCGGCGGCCGGTGGTCAGCGGGCCTCCGCGGCCGACGGCGCCTGGAGGAGTACTTCCGCGCAGGCGCAAGTTCCCCGCGGTCCGGCGACGACCTGTTCACCGCCCTCTGCCACGCCCGCCTCGAAGACGGCTCCGCCTTCAGCACCGAGGACGTCGTCAACCACATGATCTTCCTGATGATGGCCGCCCACGACACCGCCACCATCACCACGACCGCCGCGCTCTACCACCTCGGCCTGCACCCCGAGTGGCAGGAACAAGCCCGCGCCGAGGCCCGCTCAGTCGGTTCCGGCCCCTTGTCCGTTGCCGACCTCGACCGGCTCGAGGTGCTCGACATGGTCATCCGCGAATCCCTGCGCCTGGTCACCCCGGTCCCCTCCCCAGCCCGCCGCGCCATCGCCGACACGGAGATCCAGGGCCACTTCGTCCCCGCCGGAACCATGGTCTCGGTGACGTTGTGGCTCAACCACCTGCTCCCCGAATACTGGCCGGATCCCCACCGCTTCGACCCGCTCCGGTTCTCCCGGGAGATCCCCCGGTACAACTGGCTGCCGTTCGGGGCGGGCGCGCACAAGTGCATCGGCCTGCGGTTCGGGATGTACGAGGTGAAAACCCTGCTGCACCAGTTGTTGCTGACCCGCCGCTGGGAACTACCCCCCAACTACCGAACCCGCTGGGACCCGACCGCCCTGCCGATCCCGGTGGACAACCTCCCTATGACCCTCACCCGAATTCCTTGAGTGCCTGCCCGAGGGTCGTACGCTGACCGTGCTGGGAATCGACGCCCGAGGTGAACCCTTCGCCCACACCTACCGCGGAAAGGCAGCCAGGTGACTGATCCGGTCCTGCACCACGGGCAGATCGTGGTGGATCAGCTGCCGCCGCGATTCGACCTGGTCGCCGCCGTTCGTGCCCACCACGACGCGGGGGTCGCGATCGGGTGGATGTGGGACCTTGTCGCTCACCCCCGGGCGGACGTCGACGAGCACCCAGCGCTCACGGTCGGTGTGAACAACGGCATCGGCATCCTGGAGTGGAACGACGGCCAGAAGAGCCACGTCCCGGCCACCGGCACGCACCCGGACTGGAGCGAGTACTGGATCGCCGGACTGCACCCCGGTGACGTACCCCCGAACGCCCACGTCCCACTCGACACCGCCTACGCGGCGATCGCCGAGTTCGTTGTCACCCGGACCCGCCCAACCTGTGTCGCCTGAGTCGAGGCCGCGACGCTCTTGTCGCGGTTCGACTGAGTGAACCCAACCGGCATCTCCGCGTAACGCGGGTTGTGCGGTCGACGTCGGGTCCGGTCACGTCTCGCTGAACGAGCACATGCGTTGCGCCTCCCGGATGTCGGGAGGTTTGGTGGGGACGCGGACCCGGTCCCCACCGACACCCCTCAGGCGGCCTGGGAGTACTGGGCGGCGGCGGTTTGGATGCTGGTGACAAACTGTGACAGGGCGCCTGCCTCGACGATCAGGTGGAAGCCGTCGGCTCGGTTGCCGAAGCGGAATTGGACCTCGGTCTTGGTCACCTCACAGCTGATTTCGGCGCCGGGGCGGATGGTGGCGTACACGTCGATGTCTGGATTGCGCGTCACGGGGGATACCCTTCACTATTTGCCACACAACGCGGCCATTCCGCGTCGGGCCACCGAAACTAGGGCGTTGCCCACCGTGACAGAAACCCCCAGGGAGGACGGTCGTGCCCAACGGCAACCACAAGCCCGCGTCGCCCAAGGACCGCGCGTTGGGCGCGGAACTCAGGACGATCCGCAACGCCGCAGGTCTCAGCCTCGCGGCGGTGTGCCAAGTGCTCGAGTGGAAGGAGTCGACGCTGAGCAGGCTCGAGCGGGGGCTCCGCAGCCTTTCACCCGAAACGGTGACGGCGCTGGCGGTGGTCTACGGCCTGCCCGGCAAGCGACGTGACAGGCTGGTCGCCTGGGCCAAGGAAGTGCCCTCCCTCGGTTGGTGGGATCGGCCCACCCCGGGCGTTCCCAGTGATCTCGGCGCGCTCGCGTCGTATGAGAACGAGGCCACGCACAGGATCGACTGGAGTCCCGGCATCGTTCCTGGTCTCCTCCAGAGCCCTGCCTACATTGAAGCCGTCATGCGGGAAAGTGGGATTCCGGAGCGCGACATCCCAGCTCGTGTGGACGCGCGCCGCGCTCGCCAGCGGGTGCTCCTCGCGGGAGAGGCCGACTACACCGCCTTGATCGGCGAGTCGGCGATCCGAAACCCCCTGTGCTCAGGCGAGTCCTTGGTCACCCAGTTGCGCCATATCGTTCGGCTGAGCCAGAACGCCCGCATGTCCATCCGGGTTGTCGATCAGCCCACCTCGCAGTCGATGTCCGGGTGGTACCTGATGCAGTTCGCCCAGGGGAGGCCAGTAGTCCACATCGAACACTTCAAGTCGGCCACATACCTCTTCGATGAAGAGGCGACACCCTACATCTCGCTCAAGCGGGCCATCGAGAAAGTAGCTCTGAGTGCCCAGGACACGAGGGATATGCTCGAACGTGAGATCGAGCGTGCTCTTGGAGGTTGAGTTGCGACAGGTAACCCTGCGGTTCAAGAAGTCCAGCCGGTCTGGCTCCCACACGAACTGCGTGGAGGTGGCCCACACCCTGTCCCACCTCCGCGACAGCAAGAACCCCCAGGGCCCCGTCCTCACCGGCGACGTCCGCGCCCTGCTCCGGTCCCTCCGGTGACCCTCGACATGGTCATGGGGCGCCAGTTGGTGTGCCCGGAGTGCGGCTCCCGCGACGACCACACGATCCAGTTCCACTTCGGGTACTGCCGCGTGCACGAGTACGAGGTCGGCGACAAGATCATCTGGGGCAGCTCCTTCGAGAACGGTGAGCCTGGGCACCGTCTCGTGGTCACCCACGGCACCACCATCACCGCCTGCTCCGATAATCCCGACTGCCCCGGCCCATCCGTCCCCGGCTGTGACGCGGACTCCTTCGACATCTTCATCGAAGAGGACGTCATCACGCACGTGCGCTGGGCCACCGGCGAGTTCCGCTTCTACGCGGAGCCCTACCGCAACGACTCCCACTTCTTCGTCCTGGACGACTACCCGCCCGGTCTCAGGCCCAGAAACGAACGCGACACCCAGCCGGGGCCTGTGGTGTCATCGCCGCATGGGGATGTACAGCACCGTTCGTGTGCACCAGATCGAGTGCCCGAGGTGCGGGACCAGGAGTGACCTCGGGGTGCAGTTCTACTTCGGCGGCTGCGCCCTGGAGGTCTTCGAGATCGGTGACAAGATCACCTGGGGCCAGTACGACCTCGGCGAGCCGGGCCACCGGCTCGTGGTGACCGAAGGCCTCGGCGCGCCGTGCCCCGGCTGCGGCGGCCCCCACGCACCCCCACCCGTCTACGACCCCGGCACCTTCGACATCTTCATCGAGGACGACGTCATCACCCACGCCCGCTGGTCCGACGGCGAGTTCCCCTTCCAGTTGGAACCCTGGCGCAGCGACTCCCTCTTCTTCGTCCTCGACGACTACCCACCAAGTATGGGGAACTGGCGCGACAGTCCGCCGTGAGCCGTGCTGTGATCCCGCACGGGGATGTGCAGCCGTGTGCCTACCTGCGGCTCAGCCTGTCCGCGCGGTGCCCTGTTCGCCGTCCTCGACGACTATCCGCCGAGCGTCAAAGTGTTCCTCTGCAGCGGAAACGATCGCGACAGCCCCTCCTGAGCTGTGGTGTGATTGCCAGATGGGGATGTTCAGCAGTGTGCGCCTGCACCAGGTCTCGTGCCCGAAGTGCGGTGCCAAGAGCGACCACTGGGTTCAGTTCTACTTCGGTGGCTGTGGCTTGGAGGTGTTCAAGATCGGCGACAAGATCACCTGGGGTCTGCACGACCGCGGCGAGCCGGGCCACCGGCTCATCGTGACCAGGGGCTTGGGCGATCCGTGCCCCGGTTGTGGCGGTCCTTACGCGTCCTCCCCGAACCACGGGCCCGATCTCTTCGACGTCTTCATCGAGGACGACGTCATCACCCATGCCCGCTGGTCTGAGGACGAGTTTGGCCTGGAACTCGGCCCGATCCGGGCCGATACCCTCTTCGCTGTACTCGATGGCTACCCGCCTGGCATCAAGGTCGGAAACGAGCACGACCACCGGTCGTGAGTCGTGGTGTGATCGCCGCATGGGGATGTTCAGCTACGTGCGCCTGCACCAGATCGAGTGCCCGAAGTGCGGCGTTCGCAGCGACCACGACGTGCAGTTCTACTTCGGTGGCTGCGATCTGGAGACCTTCGAGGTCGGCGACAGGATCACCTGGGACGGGCACGACCGGGGCGAGCCTGGCCATCGCCTGGTGGTGACCGACGGTTGGGGCGACGCCTGCCCTGGCTGTGGCGGTCCCTATGCGCCCCCGCCGATCTGTGACCCGGCGCTGTTCGACGTCTTCATCGAGGATGACGTCATCACTCACGTTCGTTGGTCTGAGGAAGAGTTCGACCTGCAATCCGGCCCCTTCCGCGCTAACGCCCTCTTTGCGGTCCTCGACGACTACCCGCCCAGCGTCAAGGCGGTTCTCAATTCCGGAAATCTTCGCGACAGCCGGTCGTGAGTCGTGGTGTGATCGCCGCATGGGGATGTTCAGCTTTGTGCGTCTGCATCAGATCGTGTGCCCGAAATGCGGTGTCCGTAGCGATCACGAGGTGCAGTTCTACTTCGGTGGCTGCGATCTGGAGACCTTGGAGGTCGGTGACAAGATCACCTGGAACAGGCACGACCGGGGCGAGCCAGGTCACCGCCTGGTGGTGACCGACGGTTGGGGTGGTGACTGCCCTGGTTGCGGCGGCCCCTATGCCCCGCCGCCCATCTGCGACCCCGGGCAGTTCGACGTCTTCATCGAGGACGACGTCATCACCCACGTGCAGTGGGCGACGGGCGAGTTCGACTACGAGAGGGACGCTCACCCCGATCCCAACTCCGAGTACATCCTCCTCGACGACTACCCGCCAAGTGTCAAAGCGTTCCTCAATAACGCCCGCGACAACCGCTCGTGAATTGTGGTGGGATTACCGCATGTTCAGCCAAGTGCTTGTACGCCAGATCGAGTGCCCGAAGTGTGGTGTCAAGAGCGACACTTGGGTCCAGTTCCACTTCGGGTTCTGCCGCGTGCAGGATTTCGAGGTTGGCGACAAAATCAGTTGGCAGGAGGACGGCAACGGAGGGGAGCCGGGGCATCGGCTTGTGGTCACGCAGGGCTGGGGCGACGGGTGCCCTGGTTGCGGTGGTCCCTATGCGCCGCCGCCTGTCTGTGACCCTGGGCAGTTCGACATCTTCGTCGAAGAGGACGTCATCACGCACGCTCAGTGGGCGACCGGCGAGTTCGACTACGAGAGGGACGCTCATCCCGACTACAGCTGCCAGTACATCCTCCTCGACGACTACCCGCCCTACATGTGGCCCAGTCTCCGCCACGGCAAGCGGGCCGTGAAATGACAAAGGTGGGCTCCCCGCGAACGGGGAGCCCACCCTGGCGTCAGGCCCTTACTTCAGGCCGTTGTCCACCGCCGTCATAAGAGCGCCCGGGTCACCGGACATCTCCCACGCCATCACACCCAGCAGCTTCTTCTGCTTCAGCCAGGTGATCTTCTGCTGGATCGACCAAGCGTCGTCGAAGGTCCACCATTGGCCGTTCGTGCCGCCCGTGTGGCAGGCGGTCGCGATAGAGGCTGTGTCGTGGTAGATGGTGCAGTTGGGCACGCTAGCGAGCAGGTTGCTGTACCCGCGTGTGCCTGCCTCTTCCGCGAACTGGCCAGGTGCCGCACCTGTCGCGGACTGCCATTCGCCCTTCTTACCGTTGTCGGGCACGCCCTGCCAGCCTCGGCCGTAGAACGCTAGACCCAATGTCAGCTTTCTCGGGTTGGCGCCCTTGTCGGTGTAGGCCTTGATGGCACCTTCAACGCTGAACTTGTTGTTGTACGGGTCTTCCGCGTCCGGGTAGAGGTTGCCCTGGTGGCCGGTGCGGTTGGGCTCCCACGAGTTGTCGCTGCCGGAGCCGTGGAAGTCGTAGCCCTGCACGTTCGCGACGTCCAGGTAGTCGAAGATCTTCGGGACGTCCCAGCCGGCCTGGACCTTGCCCGGGTCAGCGGGGGTGAACGCCTGGAGCTCGTACCTCTTACCCGTGGTCTTGCTCTTAGCGTCCAACTGCTCGCGGAACTCCTTGAGCAGCGCGGTCAGGTTGTCCTTGTCGTTGGGCGACCAGTGGTTGCCCGGGTGACCGTCAGCGCTACCGGGCCACTCCCAGTCGATGTCGATACCGTCGAAGATGCCTGCTGCGGTGCCAGGGCCACCCGCGCCGCCGTAGGCCTTGATGTTGCCGTTGATGTACGTGTCGATGCAGGAGGACACGAACTTCTTGCGGGAAGCGTCGGTGGCGGCCACGTCGGAGAAGTACTTCGAGTAGGTCCACCCGCCGAGGGAGATCAGGATCTTGATGTTCGGGTACTTCACCTTGAGCTTCTTGAGCTGGTTGAAGTTACCGCGCAGCGTCTCCCACCCGGTGTCGCCGACACCGTCGACCGACTGGCCCGCGGAGAACGGGCGCGAGTAGTCGGCCTCGGCGTCGCCTGCGCCGTCACCCTGGCTCGGGTCCTGCGGGTTGGCCGTGGTGCCCTTGGTGACGCCGGTGAGGCAGGTCAGGTTGACCGGGTCGATGTTGCCGAACGCGTAGAGCAGGTGGGTCAGCTTCGCCGCGGCCCCGTTGGTGACGAGGTTCTTGACGAAGAACTGCCTGCCGTAGATGCCCCACTGCACGAAGTACCCGATGCGGGCGTACCCGTCGACGATGTCCTTCGTGGTAGCGGAAACAGCACCGCTCTGAGCCGACGCGTTGTCGAAGCCGTCCCGTGCGCGCACGGTGAAGCTGTACGCGGTGGAGGGCGATAGGCCGGTCACCTTGGCCGTAGTGGTGGTCACGGTGGGGCCTGCGGCGCCGTTGACGTAGATGTCGTAGGCGACAACACCGGTGTTGTCCGTAGAGGCGTTCCAGGCGAGGGACACGCTGCCGGAGTCGGTCGCGGTGGAGCGCAGACCGCCGGGCACCGTAGGAGCCTGGGTGTCGTCGGACGGGTTGTTGGTCGTAACCGTCAACGGCGTGCTTGCCGCCGACGACAGACCGTTCGTGTCCTTCGCCTTCACGGTGAACGTGTAGGCCGTGTTCGGCGTAAGGTCCTTGACGCTCGCCGTCAGGTCGGGCGTCGTGGCGACAAGGGCCGTGCCCTGGTAGAGCTCGTAGTTCGCGACCGGCAGCGAGCCGATCACCGAGGCGTCCCAGGCAAGCGTGATGGTCTTGGTCGTCTTCACCGTCGCGCGCAGGTTCGCCGGGGCAGCGGGCGGGGTGTCAGGAGTGCCATCGCAGTTGCCGTTGTCGACCCGGCACTTGCTCGGCGTCGCGGTGGTGCTCAACCGGAACGACGGGCTGTACGGGTAGGTGGAGCGACCCGGCTGGATCGTGTTGATGTAGTACGCCGGGGTGAGGGTCACGCGGGTACCGGTCTGGCTCACGGTCGCGTTGGCATTCGCGGTCGCGGTGACCCCCGCGGGCAACTCGAACTGGATGGACCAGCCGGTGACGGCGGCACTGCCGGAGTTGGTGACGGTGTACTCGCCACTGGTACCGGTCAACACGAGCGCGGCGCGCAGCGAGCCAGCCGCGGAGGCCGGTTGGTTCACGACGATCAGTGCGGAGGCGGCCAGCAGGAGGCTCGCCGCCACGGTGGACAAACGACGAAGAGTACGTCTCATGGGGTGGCTCCAGGGGATGACGGAGTAGGCCCTGTGTGGTCTAGACCACACTCGAATCTAGCGGGTGGATCGGTTTAGGTCTAGACCAATAAACCGGCGGAATTCACCAGTTGGCCCTGGTCGCGCTCCCCGGGTCCGGCCGTCGCGGTCGCATTGGCCACCCGTGACCGCTTCCTGCCCGCCCGCCCCGGATGCCCAGTTGTCCACAACCCCCCACGCCGTCCACAGAACCGACTTCCCCGTTGTTCCCGCAGCTCAGCCCCCGCTACGGTCGCTGTGTACCCACCGGAAGGAGTGGAAAATGGGAATGCCGCCGATAAATGGGAACCCGACGTCCAAGCGGAATTCCGACGATTCGGGCCGGACGCGACTCGAATTCGCTTCCCGAGAAGCTCGATGGCACGGGGTAGTGGACCTCTTACCGGAGTAGGTCCCCTTGGTCCCTCCGTTGGTCCGCCCGCGTGGCGCGACGGGAGGGGCGGTCAGGGGATGACGTTCAGGCCCGCTTCGGCCGCGAGTTGGCTGGCGAGCGCGTTCGCCTGATCGGCGTAGATCCGCGCGCCGCGCATGCTGAGCAGGCCGCGCACGCCGGTGACCCTGGATTCGGTCAGGTCGCAGCCGGTGGCCCGGGTCGCCTCGAAGTCGGTGTCGATCAGGTCGCACTCGTCGAAGACCACGTTCGACAGGTCGCCAGCCAAGAGGCTCTCCCGGAACGAGCAGCGCTGGAAGACAACTGTGTTCTTCACGTCCCCGAAGCGGAGGGTCGCGTAGTCGAACCGGCAGTCCCGCGCGTACACGTCGGCGGCTTGGTCGATGTCGAGCCGCAGCCCGATCGCTTGGGAGCGCAGGAATTCCGTGCGCCGGGCGACCGGCGCGGACACGGTCGCGTTGGCGAGGTCGGCACCGTCGAACCGCACGTTGGCGAGCTCCACGGGGCTCAACCGAGATCCTGAAAGGTCAACATCCGTGATCACCACCACCGACAGCGAGCCGCCGCCGGTGACGCCCGACTGCTCGCCCGGCCCTAGGCGCGCGTCCCGGTATGCGAACGCCCCCGCGAAATCGAGCGGTTCGTCAACCAGGTCTTGCTCCTCGATGGAGGCACGGTGGAGCGTCTTACCCGCGACCTTCAAGAACTCCATGCGGGCAACCTATCGCCCGCAGAGCCGGGCCTTCGGCCGTCGATTACCAGCCGAAGGCCCGGCAGGTCATGCCCGAGTGCTGACCTGGGGGCAGACCGCGCAGGCGCTGGGGCCCTCTTGGGACCACCAGCGGCAACTGTCCCGGATCCCGCACTCGGCGAGCGGGCCGTCCGCGGGGGTCGGGTAGTCCTCGTGGGCCGCGTCGAGGGCTCGGCAGGCGCCGTCCCAGAAGGCGCAGCCGGTGGTGGCGCAGGGGGTCGCGAAGCGGTACCGCGACTCCAGTGGACCGTCGACCTGGGATTCGAGGTGGGTGCGCAGGGTGGGGGTCAGCGTCGGGCCGTGCGGGGTGAACACGACCCGGCCGCCGGGGCCCATGATCCCGAGCAGGGTGGCGCCGGGGGTGGCCTGCCCGCTCGGGCAGGTGGCCTTCACCCTTCCCGCTTGGCCAGGTAGCCCTGCACCTGGTCGGCGAGCTCCAGCGCGCGCGGACCGGCCAGCAGGTACCGGCCGATCAGCTCCCACTTGCGCAGCCGGGTGCCGCCGAACTCGAAGTAGGGCACGTCGCGGCCGATGACCTTGTCGACCGCGGTGGTGCCCGCCTCCGCCACCGCTTGGGCGATGACCGCGCGCTGGGCGTCGGACAACTCCAGGCCGTCGACCACGAACTTGAACTCGGTCGCCATCGGGGGGCTCCTTCCGCGAGGGGGCTTTCCGTTGTCCTCGCCCGGCCGCGACCGGGTGTGATGGCGCGCGGTCCAGGCCTGCCCGTTCGGGCAATGGCGGGGAACCGACCAGCTTTTGTCACCCGTGCGGGGCGCGCGTGCCCAGTACGGTGGTCGTGCACGGGGAGACGCGATGGGGAGGACGTTGTGAGCGAGGAACTACCGCCGTACCTGGGTGTGCTCGTGGTGGACGCCGAGCGGTACGGGTCGAACACCGATCCCGGTCAGCAGAAGCTCGCCGAGGCGATCCCCGAGGTCCTCGAGGCGGCGTTCCACGAGAGCGGCCTGGCGCACGTCTGGGAGGGCAAGCTGTTCCCCCAGGACACCGGCGACGGCATGGGCCTGGCGTTCGACACCCGCCACCTGCCCGCCGTGGTCGAGGGGTTCTTCGGCGCGCTCCAAGAGGTCCTCGTCGCCCGCGACGCCTACATGCGCCGGTACAACCGCGCCCTGCGGCTGCGGCTGCGCGCGGCCCTGCACGTCGGCCCCGTCCTGCGCGTCGGCGGCGGCCGGGCCCTCGTCACCGCCCACCGCCTCCTCGACGCCGCCCCCCTGCGCGACGCCCTCAAGCGGTCCGACCCCGAGCGCACCTACCTCGCCGCCCTCCTCTCCAACCGGGTCCACGAGGACGTCGTGCACACCGACTACGCCACCCTCCCCACCGCCCCGGTCGAGGTGGAGATCAAGGAGTACCGCGCCACCGCCCACCTCCACGTCCCCACCCCCAGCGGCGACCTCCTCACCTCCGGCCTGGTCCCCATCCCAGAGCCTCCCGCCACCCCCGACCCCGCCGACCAGCCCGCTACTCCCGACCCCACTCCCACCACTGGCCCCGTCCACAACGTCATGAGCGGCATCCACACCGGCACCGCCATCCAGGTAGGTCACCTCCACGGCGGCCTCAACAACCACTGACCACCCGCCGGTCGCACCCGAGGCGCGACCGGCAGGACGGATCACCCCATGTCCAGCAATCCCGTCGCCTCTACTTGGGCCTGCCCCGCTCTGGTGATCGCGTAGACCTCGTCAGCGCGCCTGGCCCTCCAGCCGCCTGGCGGTGCGGCGGCGTTGCGGCGGGGTTGCGCAGAGGGTGTCCACGACCCCAAGCGGCCAGCCGTAAGCCGAGTCAACGCGGGGTGGCTGTTTGACCGGCAAGCCCGGGAGCCCAGGTACGTGGTCCCACGCTTCGAACGGGCGCGACAGTGCGGTGCGCAATTCGGTGGTCGGGCTCAATTGGGGTTAGGGAATCCGCTTTGTCCGGATTTTTCGTGGGCGGGCGGCAGTCACTCCGCGGACTCGGAAAATCCCTACCCCGCAAGGGGATCCGTCGTACATACCGCCGAAGGGCGTAATTGTGTGATTGGCCCTCTCCAGGCGAAACGTTGTTCCGGGGGTAGCGATGTAAGCGACGCCGGCGTGGTCGGCCTGGGAACTTCGGTCGAGGACGGGTCATGGGATTGCTTCGCCCCCGCCGGGCGCGTGTGGTGTTGGCCGCGCTGGTGTCGATGGTGCTGGTCGGGTTCGGGTTACCCGGGTACGCGGCCGCGGTGGCGCCCGCGTTCGTGCAGAAGGTGAGCGCGCGGGCGATCGTGGCCAGCAAGGCCGTCACGCTGCCGGGCAACGTGACCACCGGGAACCGGATCGTCGTGCAGGTCGGGGTCTGGAGCAGCGGGAACGCCAAGGCGAAGTCGGTCAAGGACGCCGCGAACAACACCTACACCCTGCTGTCCTCGGTCACCGCGTCCGACGGCACCGAGCTCAGCGTCTGGAGCGCGCCGGTCGTCAACGGGGGTGGGACCAAGCCCGCCATCACCGTGACCGCGACCGCCAAGGCCGACCTCGGGATCGCCGTCGCCGAGTACTCCGGGCTGTCCCAGGTGGCCGACGCGACCGTGGTGGACCAGAAGGCGCAGGCGACGGGGACCAGCACGGTCGCCGGGGTCGTCACGTCCGGTCCGACGCCGCTCACCACCGGTGATGGCCTCGCCCTCGGCTTCTACGTCGACTCCGGTTTCGGCAAGACCCTCGCGGCGGGCGCTGGGTTCACCGAGCGCGTCAACGTGTCGCCGACCTCGGACATGGAGTTCGTCCTCGAGGACCGACCGGTCGGCGCGGGCGAGCAGCCCAGCGCGGGCGTGTCCACCGGCTCCGGCGTCCCCTGGCTGATGGCCACGATCGTCTTCAAGGCCTCGGGCAACACCGGCGGCGGCGGACCTACCGCGCCGTCCACGCCCACGTCGGTCACCGCGCAGGCAGGTAATGCCAGCGCCACCGTGAACTGGACTGTCCCGCCCAACGGCGGCAGCCCGATCGTCTCGTACAGCATCACCCCGTACGCGAACGGCACCGCGCTGGCGCCCATCGTCCTTAGCGCCCCGGCAGCCACACTCCAAGTGCCCGGGCTGACCAACGGCACCCCTTACACATTCACCGTCGCTGCGACCAACGCGATCGGCACTAGTGCCGCGTCTGCCCCGTCCAACGCAGTTACGCCTACCGCGTCCCCGCAGGGCCAGTGGGCGCCCGCCATGGACTGGCCGTTCGTCGCCGTGCACATGGTCGCGTTGAACAACGGCAAGTACCTGCTGTGGGACGGCTGGCACCAGCCGGAGCCGACCTACCTGTGGGACCCGGCGACCAACAACTTCACCACCATCATGGCGCCGGACAGCATCTTCTGCGCCGCCAACGCCCACCTGCCCGACGGCCGCGTCCTCGTCGTCGGCGGCTACGGCGTCGTCTCGACCGGTGAGCTCGGCATCAAGGACACCACCATCTTCGACCCGGCCACCAACGCGTGGAGCCGCGTCGCGGACATGCACTACCCCCGGTGGTACCCGAGCATCACCGAGCTGCCGGACGGCCGCTACGTCACCATCAGCGGCAACACCTCCGACGCCTACACCTGGGCGGAGCACCCCGAGGTCTACGACCCGGCCAACAACACCTGGACCGTCCTCAACAACGTCAACACCTCGCAGATCCACGAGGTCGAGTACCCCTTCGCCTACCTGGCCCCCAACGGCAAGGTGTTCACGATGGGCCCGTCGGAGGACGTCTCCTACTGGCTCGACGTCAACAACCAGACCTGGACCCCGGTGGGCGCCAGCGGCGTCATCAACGGCTCCTCCACCATGTACCGGCCGGGCAAGATCCTCTACAGCGGCGGGTCCACCACGGTCTCCGACGGCGCGCCCGCGATGGCCAACACCTCGGTGATCGACCTGACCGCGCCCACCGCGGCGTGGCGGCAGACCTCGCCGATGAACACCGCGCGCGACTTCCACACCCTCACCACCATGGCCGACGGCAAGGTCCTCGCGGTCGGCGGCGCCCCTACCAGCGACCAGAGCAAGCTCAACACCGGCATCCTCAACGCCGAGATCTGGGACCCGGCCACCGAGAAGTGGACCAACGCGGGCGCCATGGCCGTCCCGCGCCAGTACCACCAGACCGCGCTGCTGATGGCCGACGGTCGCGTGCTGGTCGCGGGCGGTGGCCACCACATCAGCGCCACCGTGCCCGGCCAGCTCTCCGCGCAGATCTTCTCCCCGCCGTACCTGTTCAACGGCGCCCGCCCGACGGTCACCGCGGCCCCGGCGAGCACCGCGTACGCGCAGACCATCTCGGTGTCCACCCCGGACGCGGCGGACATCAGCGCGGTCAACCTGGTGTCGATGGGCGCCAACACCCACCAGAGCGACATGGACCAGCGGTTCGTCCCGCTGCAGTTCACCAAGGGCGTAGGCAAGCTCGACATCCAGACCCCGGCGGGCGCCGCGCTGGCCCCGCCCGGTGACTACATGCTGTTCGTGGTGAACTCCGCGGGCGTGCCCTCGGTCGCCAAGACCGTGCGGATCCTGCCGTCGATCACCGCCCCGTCCGCCCCCTCGGCGGTGGCCGCGGTCGCGAGCAACGCCTCGGCGACGGTCACCTGGTCGGCGCCCGGTGACGGTGGCAACGCCATCACCAACTACACCGTCACGCCTTACATCGGCTCGACCCCGCAGACCCCGGTAGCGGTAACTGGCACGACCGCCGTGGTCGCCGGTCTTACCAACGGCACCGCCTACACCTTCCGGGTCACTGCGACCAACGGGATCGGTACTAGTGCCCCGTCAACCCCGTCGAACTCGGTAACCCCATCTGCCACTCCGATCCCCGGGTACGTGCAGCAGGTGACCGGTCGCGGACCGGGTGCCGAGCGGGCGGTCACCACGCCGTCCGCGGTGCAGGTGGGGGACCGGTTGGTGGTCCAGGTGGGCATCTGGAACACCGTCGGCTCCCGGGCCACCGGCGTTCGGGACTCCGCGGGCAACGTCTACACCAAGGTGTCGAGCATCGTCGCCACGGACAACACCGAGCAGAGCATCTGGACCGCGCCCATCACCTCCGGTGGCGGTCAGCGGCTGACGGTGACCGCTTCGGCGTCGGCCTCGGCCGACATCGGTGTGGGTGTCGTCGAGTACTCCGGGTTGTCGCTGGCCACCGGGCTCGGCGCGGTCGACTCCTTCATCTCCGCGAAGGGCAGCACCGCGGCGGCCTCGTCCGGCCAGACCACGGCGGTCACCGACAACAACCACCTCGCCGTGGGCTTCTACGTCGACTCCGGGTTCTCCCGGAACCTGACGCCGGGCGCCGGGTTCACCCAGCGCCTCAACTCCTCGCCAGCCGGGGACATGGAGATGCTGATCGAGGACCAGCTCGCCGTGCTCGGCGCCCGACCCAACGCGACGGTGAACACGGTGGCGAACACGCCGTGGATGGTCACCACCGTCGTGTTCAAGCACGGCTGATGGCGACCCCAGTCCAGGACACCCGACCGCCGCTCACCCGGCGGCCGGGGGTCCTGGCCGGGGTCGGCGCCGCGGTCGTGGCCGCGGTGGCCGCCCAGGTCTGGCTGTTCAGCACCCCGGACGACACCCCGGCCGCCGCGGTGTCCGGCTACTTCACCGCCGCGATCGCCGAGGACTGCCCGACCGCGTTCGACCTGCTCACCGACCCCGTGCGGGGCAGCTACGGCACCGTGGAGCGGTTGTGCGAGCGGGCCAAGGCCGACACGATGGTCAACTTCCAGGTGGGTGACACGGTCACCACGCCGGAGGGCGCCAAGGTCACGGTGACCCTGGTGCGGCCGAACCTCACGTTGGTGGACGCGGTGACGATGGTCCAGGTCGACGGGAAGTGGAAGATCGCCTCGTTCGAGGTGCTGTCCTCGGACCGGGGTCACGGCCGTCCCTGATTGTGGAGGTCGTGGGGTGAAGCAGCAGACCAGGCTGGCGCCGCTGGTGGCCATCGGTACGGTCACCGGCGCCGTCGTGGCCGCCGGGATCGCGGCTGTCGCGCCGGTACCGGTGATAGGTCTACCGAACCCAGGTGCCTTTGTCCGCTACGGGCTGCCGTCGGTAAGAGTCCTCGCGGAGGTTGCCGCGGTCCTCGTGGTGGGGGCGTTGCTGGCCGCTGCCGTGCTGGTCCCGCAGCGGGACTCCGGTAGGGCTGCCCGGGTCGCTGGCACCTTCGCCGGATGGTGGGCACTGCTCGCTGCAGCCATGGTCGTGCTTACCGTCGCGGATGCGCTTGGGCAGACCGTGGTGGGTGTCTTGCCGCTTCTCGGGCCCGCCGTAGGACAGCTGTCGGTGGCTCTGGCGTGGTTGGTGGTCGCGAACCTGGCCGCGTTGGTGTGGGTCGGCGTTCGGCTTCAGGTAAAGCCATTGGCGCTGTTGGTGCTGTCGCTCATCGGTGTGGCTCCTGTGGCGTTGACCGGTCACTCCTCGGCAGGCGGAGACCACGACATCGCCAGCGACAGCCTGATGCTGCACGTAGTGGCCATGTCGCTGTGGGTTGGTGGGCTCGTCGCACTTCTAGTCCTGGTCAACCGCTCTTACGCCGCCACTGCGGCGCGGGTGTACTCAGCAGTGGCGTTGGGCTGCTGGCTGGCGGTGGTCGCGACCGGCGTGGTGAACGCGTCCCTGCGGTTGTCATTCGCCGATCTGGGCACGCAATACGGGCTGCTCATCGTCGCCAAGACGGCCGCCGCGCTACTTCTTGGGCTCTTCGGCTACCTGCACCGCACACGGACGCTGCGCATGATGGACGCCGGTCGCCCTCGAGCGCTCTTGCAGCTAGGCGCCGTTGAGGTGCTTGTCATGCTTGCGACCATCGGGTTGGCGGTGGGTCTTAGCCGCACATCTGGCCCTATCGGCGAGCGGCGGAGGCTATCGGCCACCGAAGTTCTGATCGGCTTCCCGCTGCCAGAACCGATCAGCCTCATCAGGGTCGTCTTGGACTGGCGCTTCGACTTGGTGTTCGGCTCGGCGGCGGTCGCCGCCGCGCTCTGGTACCTGGACCGGTTGCGCCGCCGGACCGACCCGTGGCCGGTAGAGCGCACTCTCGCTTGGCTGTCCGGATGCGCGCTGCTGCTCGTGGCGACCAGTTCGGGCCTGGGCAAGTACGAACCGGTGCTGTTCTCCGCGCATGTGGGTGTCCAGGTCTTGGTGGGCTTGGCCGTGCCTGCGCTACTCGCCCGGGGGAAGCCGCTCGCCCTTGTCGGCCCGGTCGCGGTGTGGCTACCTCGCCCACTGGTGGCTGCCTACCTTGCCGCTGTGGTCCCGCTGGTCACCTACGCACTCGGTCTCTACGACTCCGCCGCCGGCCTTCACTGGGCCCGGCTGGTCATCTTCGGGGCCGCTCTAGCGACCGGGCTGGTTCTCTTCGCGCGAGTCAGCCGCGGTCCGGTTCTGTTGGTCGCCGCTGCCTACGTCGTGACCGGTGTGGCGTTGCTGATGCGCGACACCGCGCTCGGCCGGGAGTTCTATGGCCGCCTAGCACTGGGATGGCATAACGACGTGCTGGCGAACCAGGCCACCGCGGCCTGGGTCATGCTCGCTGCCGGAGTCGCACTTGCCGCCTACGCAGTCCTGACCACGCGAGTAGCGCGCCCCAAGGTCACTGAACTCGCCTCCGTCTGACTCCCTCGAACAACGCGTACGACCCCACCGCAGCTAGAGCTACGACAGCGACCACCGACGCGATGGCAGCGGCGACCGGCGGCGCCAACGGCGAAACACCCGTGATGGACTCGACGGCCACCAAGGCGATGAGAGCCGCGTAGGCGACAACCGTCGACCACACCAGCCGCAGGCTCAGATCCGGTCGAACAGTGGACTTATCCAGCAGCCACGCAACCGCAGGCACGACAAGGATCGCGTGCATCGCGACCGCGTGAAGAGGCTTAAGAGCACCTGCGGTGGTGTAGGCGATCTGAGGGTCACCCGTGCGGGCAGCGACAACACCGCGCGCGATCATCGCGGCGCCAGCTCCCAACGCCGCCAATAAAGCGACTAGACCGAAGCGAATGGCAACGCGCATCGTGGGGGTGGACTGCCTGGTTCCTGCCACCGCCGCCACAGTGAAGGCGATCGTCGTAAGGATGAGGACCCCGCCACCCGCCGCCAAGGTCATCGAGACCCCGGTGTCCAGCGCCGTCTCGAAGTTGAAGTGCGACGGCACACCACGCCAAGCCTGCACGCTGACCAGCACCACCTCGACAACACTGGCACCCGCGAACAGGCCTAACAGCAGCCTCCGCGCACGGACCGCGACGAACGAGGTAGCCCAAGCGACCGTGGCGAGCGTAAGACCGAACGACAGCCCAAACGTCGCGGCCTTCCGCAATGACAGCGGACCCAACCATGTCCACCCCGTCACCAACAGCACCACCACGTGCACCGCGCCACTCGCGAAGAGGGCGGCCCCCACCGCGTAGGACCACCGCTCCACCGGCCGCGCAGTGCGCCAGATTCCCCGAAGCATGCGGGCAGTGTCACCCACGCTCCCTTAGAAGCCTGTCAGCACCCGCGATGAGCCACTGGCGGTGTGACCGGCCCGGACTGGGAATGGTGGCCTACGAACGGACCCTAGACGCTGCCCGCGGGCGTCGAGTTGGTTGAACTGATGCGCCCAGCCCTGGCCCTGCTGACCGTCACCGCGTCCGCGTTGCTCGGTCTTGCCATCCCCGCCGCGAACGCGAACCCGACCGCGGCAGCAGTGAGCACGACCGACTACCTCGGCTCGCTCACGCTCATCACCGGCGACCACGTCACCCTGCGCAAGACCGGCGGCCGCCTCGTCCCAGCGGTCGACCCCGGCCCGGGTCGCGACGGCGTCCAGTTCGCCACCGCGGGCACCGGCGACGCCCTGACCGTCATCCCGTCCGACGCGCTGCCCGCGCTGCAGGCCGGGCGGCTGGACCGGCGGCTGTTCGACGTCGCCACCCTGCTGCGCGAGGGCTACGGCGACGAGGACCGCGACGACCTCCCGCTGATCGCTCCCGCCGCCGC
The DNA here is from genome assembly GCF_024171925.1 of Actinokineospora diospyrosa. Taxonomy (GTDB): domain Bacteria; phylum Actinomycetota; class Actinomycetes; order Mycobacteriales; family Pseudonocardiaceae; genus Actinokineospora; species Actinokineospora diospyrosa. The sequence goes on from NZ_JAMTCO010000001.1 coordinate 268,164, forward strand.
GCCTGGAGCGGGTCTCACGCTGTCCAGTGTGGACGCTAAAGCGGTCAAGGTGCGGAAGTCGGACGCGGGCGCGTACTGGGCCCAGCTGAGCCAGAGCCGGGCGGCGGGCCGGGTCTGGCTCGACGGGGTGCGCAAGCCGAGCCTGGACGTCAGCGTCCGCCAGATCGGCGCCCCAAGCGCGTGGGCGGCGGGCTGGACCGGCAAGGGCGTGCCCGTCGCCGTCCTCGACACCGGCATCGACGCCACCCACCCGGACCTGCGCAAGAGCATCCAGGCGAGCCGCGACTTCACCGGTGAGGGCGGCGAGCTCGCCGACTCCGACGGCCACGGCACCCACGTCGCCTCCACCGTCGCTGGCACCGGCTCGGCCTCCGCGGGCAAGTACGTCGGCGTCGCCCCCGAGGCGAAGCTGCTCATCGGCAAGGTGTGCGGCGGCTGGGGTTGCGCCGAGTCCGCGATCCTGGCGGGCATCGAGTGGGCCGTGGCCTCGGGCGCCAAGGTCGTGAACCTCAGCCTCGGCGGCACCGACACCGCCGACGAGGACCCGCTGGAGGCCGCGGTCAACCGCCTCAGCGACCGGGCGCTGTTCGTCATCGCCGCGGGCAACGACGGCGGCTACGGCGCGGAAACCGTTGCCTCACCGGCGAGTGCCGACGCCGCGCTGGCCGTCGGCGCGGTCGACAAGTCCGACCGCTTCGCCGGGTTCTCCTCGCGCGGCCCCCGGGTCGGCGACGCCGCGCTCAAGCCGGAGATCTCCGCGCCCGGCGTCGGGATCGTCGCCGCCAGGTCGAAGTACTCGAACCTGGGCACCAAGAAGGACAAGTACGCCAACCTCAGCGGCACCTCGATGGCCACCCCGCACGTCGCCGGATCCGCCGCGCTGCTGGTCCAACGCCACCCGGACTGGACGCCGAAGCAGCTGAAGGCCGCCCTGATCGGCTCGGCGAAGCGGGTCGACAACGCCACCGCGTTCGACCAGGGCGCCGGTCGGGTCGACGTCGCCAGGGCCGTCACCCAGGTCGGCGTCACCGAACCACCCGTCGTGTCGATCGGTCGACAGCCGTGGCCGCACGACGACGACCAGCCGGTGACCAAGAAACTGTCCTATGTGAACACCGCGACCGTCCCGCTGGTGCTCCGCCTCTCGCTGGCCGGTGACCCGCCCGCAGGCATGTTCCGGTTGTCGGCACAGGACATCACCGTGCCCGCCCGCGGCCGCACCGACGTCGAGGTGACCGTCGACACGAAGGTCGACGCCACGGAGTCGGTGCACAGCGCGTGGGTCATCGCCGAGGGCGGGGTCGAGCGGATCACGACACCCGTCGCCGTCGACCGGGAGCCGGAGAGCTACGACCTGACCGTGCACACCGTCAACGCCGCCGGTGACCGCTCGGACAGCAACTTCACCCTGCTGTTCGGGGTCAGCCGCAACCAGTACCGTCCGATCTGGACAGTGGGCGGCGAGGGCGGGGTCCGGGTCCGCAAGGGCACCTACCACCTCGACACCGTGATCTCGGCGCCGACGCCGGAGGGCCGGACGACCTCCCGGAAGGTCGTGCAGCCGAACGTGCAGGTGGCCGCCGACACAACGGTCGAGCTGAACGCCGCCGACGCCAAGCCGATCGCCATCGGCTTCGACCGGCCGAACGTGCATCCGCGCGCGGTCGGCACCGGCTACGGACGCCGCCTGCCGTGGGGCACGCTCTACGCGGGCATCCTCGGCGACAACTTCGAACGCATCTTCACCTTCCAGCACGGCGACCCCATCGAGGACGTCGTGGCCGACGTCGGCGGCGCCTTCTACGTGCCCGACGTGACCGGTGGCGTCGAGAGCGCGCCGGTGACCTACAACGTGGCGTGGTTCCAAGGCGGGGCGCTGCCGACCGGGTTCACCAAGCAGGTCGCCGACGGGGACCTCGCGCGCGTCGACACGACCTACCGCCAGGTCCAGACCAAGCGCAGCGGCACCAAGCTCTGGCTGGTGTCGGACCCGGTGTTCCAGACCGGCTCGGGGTACGGCCTGCCGATCACCCTGCCGCTGACCAGGACCGAGTTCCACGGCGCCAACGGTGAGCAGTGGTCCGCGGAGTTCCAGCAGTGGCGGGTGGTGAAGGGGCAGGTCATCACCGAGTCGGTCTCCGCTGGTGACGTGGTGCGCCACGCCCCCGGCCAGACCTACCGCGAGGACTGGAACACCGCCGCGTTCGGGCCGTCCCTGCCCAAGGACGGGTTGGCCGTTCGGGTGAACGACACCATCTCGGTCGGCGTGCCGATGCTCGTCGACTCCGCCGACCGGGTCGGATCATCCCTTGTGGACACGGCGGAGACCTCCCTGTACCGCGAGGGCGAACTCGTCGGTACCTCGACCGAACCAGGTCAGGGCACGTGGGACGTGCCGGAGGCCTCGGCCAGGTACCGCTTGGACGCCAAGGTCGAACGCGCCGCGCCGCTGTCCGCGCGGGTGTTGACCTCGTGGACGTTCACCTCGGTCCGACCGCAGCCGCGCGCCAAAGGTGGGGCGATCCTGCCGCTGATGGCCCTTCGCTTCGCGCCGATCGGTTTGGACCAGCGAAACCACGCGGTCGGCCGAACGACGAAGGTCGTGGTGTCCGTTGGCAAACAGCCGCAACTGCCCGCCGTGCCGCTGACGAGGTTGGTCCTATCTGCCTCGTTCAACGACGGGATCACCTGGGTGGACGTACCCGTTGTTGACGCAACGGCGACGGTAACGCACCCAGCGGGTACTGCATTCGTGTCGCTACGGGCCAATGCGGTTGACCGCGACGGCAATGAGGTGGAACAGACAGTGATTCGCGCGTACGGTGGATGAACCCGTTGCGCCAAAAGGTGTTGCAAGCGAACCGCAACCGATCCACAACCACGGTGCGATGTGCTCGGCTTCCCTGTTAGTCCCAGCTCAGTGGAGGCCCAAGGCATGAACGCCAGGTTCCGAAAGGTGTCCAGGAGAGCGGCTCTCCTGGCCGGTGTCGTCGTCGCGGTGGCCGGGTTCGGTGGTGCCGTACCGGTGGCCGCCGCCCCCGCCGCGGCGACCAAACCGGCCGCGATCCTGTACGCCAACACACCGAACGCGGTCCCCGACACCTACATCGCCGTGCTCGCCGATCAGCAGGCGTCCCCGGACGTGGTGAAGCGGCGCGCGGCGGAGGCGTCGTCGAAGTACGGCATCACGGTGCAGACCCAGTACTACACCGCGATCCGCGGGTTCCTGGTCAAGGGCTCCGAGGAGCAGGCCAGGCAGCTGTCCACCGACATCGCCTACCAGTACATCGCGCAGGACCAGGAGTTCAAGACCCAGGCGCTCGGCGTGCAGAACGCGCCCCCGTCGTGGGGGCTCAACCGCATCGACCAGCGGTCCCTGCCGCTGGACACCAAGTACCACTACCCGCAGACCGCGCCGAACGTCTACGCCTACATCATCGACACCGGGATCCGCTACACCCACCAGGAGTTCGGCGGCCGGGCGTTCTACGGCATCGACACCGTCGGCGGCGTGTTCCCGCCCGGCAACGACTGCAACGGCCACGGCACGCACGTCGCGGGCACCGTCGGCGGCACCAACGTCGGCGTGGCCAAGCAGGTCCAGCTGGTCTCGGTCCGCGTCCTCAACTGCCTGGGCATCGGCACCGGCGGCGGCGTGATCGCGGGCGTCGACTGGGTCACCAACGACGCCATCATGAACAACCGCAAGGGTGTTGCCAACATGAGCCTCGGCGGCGCGAACTTCCCGCCGCTCAACACCGCCGTCACCAACTCGATCGCCGCCAACGTGCACTACTCGGTCGCCGCGGGCAACTCGAACGCCAACGCCTGTGGCTTCTCCCCGGCCAGCACCCCGGCCGCGACCACCGTCGCCGCCACCCAGATCAACGACCAGCGCTGGCCCAACTCCAACTGGGGCCCCTGCGTGGACATCTTCGCCCCGGGCCACAACATCTACTCCGCCTACCACCTGGCCGACAACTCCTACCAAACGCTGAGCGGCACCTCCATGGCCGCCCCGCACGTCACCGGCACCGCCGCCCTCTGGCGGCAGCGCTTCCCCGGTGACACCTCGTGGCAGACGGCGACCTCGCTGACCGCCAACGCCACCCCGAACGTGGTGACCCTCCAGGGCGCCGGATCGCCCAACCTGCTGCTGTTCGCCAACCACATCCCCGTCTGATCCGATCAGGAGTTGGCCCCGGGACCGCGGTCCCGGGGCCTTCGGGCGTAGTCGACGATCCGCCGCGCCCGGTCGAGGGGATCCCCTGTCGCGGGGGACAGTGCTGGATTGGGGATCGACCGCATTTGCCGATATAGCTCAAGAGGAGGTACCGGCCAAGACGTTTCTACCCCGTGGCGAGCTCCGCCTCGGCTGCTTGGCGCTGCAGGCCGGACTGGGTGCGCAACGGGACCTCCCTGATCGCGACGATCGCCGCGACCGTCACCAGGGACAGCACTGCCGCGACCAGCAAGATCGTCGCCGTCGCGTCGCCGTAGGCCGCGCGCACGATGTCGGCGACGAACGGTGGCAGTTGGTCGAGGGAACCGATGCCCGCGCCGCCCGGGGCGACCGGAATCCCTTGTGCTGCCAGGCCTTGCGTCGTGAGCGCGGTGACCCGACTCGCCAGGATCGCGCCGAGCACGGACACGCCGACGGTGCCGCCCAGGGACCGGAAGAACGCGACGGTCGAGCTCGCGGCGCCGAGGTCCGACGGCGCGACCGTGTTCTGCACCGCCAGCACCAGGTTCTGCATCGTCATGCCCATGCCCGCGCCGAGGACGAACAGGAACACCCCCATCAGCGCCAGGTCCGTGCTGTGGTCGATGGTGCCGAGCAGACCGAACCCGGCCACCATCAACGCCGAACCCGCCACCAGGAAAGCCTTCCAGCGGCCGAGCCGGGTGATCAGGATCCCGGACAGCGTCGACGACAGCACCGACCCGATGATCATCGGCAGGGTCAACAGCCCGGCCGCGGTCGGGGAGTGGCCGCGGGCGATCTGGAAGTACTGGCCGAGGAACACCGCGCCGCCGAACAGCGCCGTGCCGACCGCGACGCTGGCGAGGGTGGCCAGTGCGGTGGTCCGGTCGCGGAACAGCCGCAACGGGATCATCGGCTCGGCCGCGCGCGACTCGACCCACACGGCCAGCGCCAGCAGCACCACCCCGGTCCCGACGAGCGCGAACGAGGTCCCCGAGCCCCAGGCGAACTCGCTGCCCGCGAGCGTCACCCAGATCAGCAGGTCGCTCACGCCCGCGGTGATCAGCGCCGCGCCCAGGTAGTCGATGCGCACCTTCCGCTTGACCACCGGCAGGTTCAACGTCCGCTGCACCACCACCGCGGACACGACCGCCAGCGGAACGCACACGAAGAAGCACCACCGCCAGCCCAACCAGCTGGTGTCCACGATGACCCCGCCCAGGAGCGGCCCGGCCACCGTCGCGACGGACATGACCGCCGCGATCGGCCCGGAGTACCTGCCGCGCTCACGAGGGCTGATCATCGCGGCGATCACGATCACCACCAGCGACTGCAACCCGCCGAGGCCGAGGCCCTGCACCACCCGCCACACGATCAGCATGTCCACCGAGCCCGCGAGGCCCGCGAGCACCGAGCCCGCGGTGAACACCCCGATCGCCAGTTGTACCAACAGCTTCTTGCTGACCAGGTCGGACAGCTTGCCCCAGATCGGCGTGCTCGCGGTCGAGGCGAGCAGGGCCGCGGTGATCACCCAGGTGTACTGCCGCTGCGACCCGTGCAGGTCCCGGATGATCGTCGGCAGCGCGTTGGACACGATCGTCGAGGACAGGAACGCCGTCAGCATCGCCAGCAACAGCCCGGTCAACGCCTCTACCACGCGCCGGTGGTCCATTCGGCCGCTCTCTTCAGCGGACAGCACTGGGGTGGTCAACGGTGTTGCTCCTTGCCGATGTCGTCGTTGAGCTTGCGCAGGTACCCCAACAGGCACCCCACGTCGTCCTCGGACCACCCGGCCAGCAACCCGACCAGGCGATCCGCCTCCTTGCGCCGGTGCGCGGCCAGCCAGTCGGCCCCCCGGTCGGTGAGCGAGAGCAATCCCGCCCGCCCGTCCCCGGGGTCGGGCCTGCGCGCGACCAGCCCGGCCCTGGTCAACCCCGCCACCTGCCTGCTGACCACCGACGGGTCGACCGCCAGCCCGCACGCGAGCTGCCCCAGCCGCTGCTCCCCACCCCGGCTCAGCCCCGCCAACACCGCTGCCGCCGCCTGGTGGTCGTCCTGCTTGAGCGCCCGCCCGGTCCGCACGACCGCCCGCAACGCCTCGATGAGCCCGGTTGCCGTCTCCCCGGCGATCATGACCGCCTCCCGGTGGTGGTTGGGATGGCCAACTATAAAGAGGTTGGTTGTGGAACACAACTAGTGGTGTTCCGGCTCACGGACCCACCGGGTCGGCGGCGGGGGATGTTCCCGTTGTGCGGGCGAACAACCCGAGTGCGCCGGTATCGATGGTCATCAGCCGACCCGGTGCCGTGGTGTGCCCAGGGGATGACTGCCCGGGCGATGTCCACGTCCGACTCCTGGTCCGGGTGGCCGCCCCAGCGCTGTGCGGGGGCTTCGACAGTGAGGACCACCCGAACGGGGCAGCGGGGGTGCGATTGCGGCACGCCAGTGCTTCGTGGACGGGAGTTTCCGCACCGGGGCGGAATGCTCATGTGGACTGTGGGCCGATCAGGCGACGGTCGGTCGTTCGGGGCCGCTGGGGGTGGCTGGGTGGGACAGTGGGCTCCGGCGCTGGGTGTCGACCACGGGAACGGTGGGCTGATGACCATTGCGAGCCGGTGGCCGCAGGCGAGTTTGCTGGGTGGTCTGGACGAGCGGGTGCGGCGGGAGCTGCTCGGGCTCGGCCAGTCCGTGCGCGTGCGCGATGGCGATCGACTACTGCGGGCGGGGGACCCGGCCACCCACGTGTACCTCCTGCTGCTGGGCTGGTTCAAGGTGCACGCCAACCGCCCCAGCGGCGACGAGGCCCTGATCGCCGTCCGCTCCGGCGGCGACCTCGTCGGCGAGTTGGCCGCGTTCGAGGGACGACCCCGGACGGTGTCGGTCCGGGCCTGCGGTCCGGGGGTGGTGCGCCGGATCGAGCGGGAGGACTTCCTGAGCTTCCTCACCCACCACGGCTCAGCGTTGCGAGCGGTCCTGCGCGCCGTCTCAGCGAAGCACCGCTGGGTGACCCGCAGGCTGACCGACTTCGCGGGCTACGCGGTCCAGCGCCGGGTCGCTTGCGTGCTCGCGGAGTTGGTCGAGAAGGACCTGCGCCACGCGGACGGAACCGCCATCCCGGTACGGCTGAGCCAGGCCGAGTTGGCTGCGCTGTCGGGGACTTCGGTCCCTTCGGTGCAGCGGGTGCTGCGGGAGTTCCGGACGGCGGGGCTGGTGGAGACGCGGTACCGGCGGGTGGTGGTGGTTGACGTGGCGGGGGTGGCGCGGGTGGCGGGGGAGGAACAGGTCGTGGAGTGCGTGTGGTGATGGAACGTGGTTGTCCACAACGGCTTGAGTTGCCCACAGGGTGCGGTTGCTGCTGCCGGTTTGTGGGTGCTGCTCGGTAGGCTGTGTATCGGGGGCGCTTGCTGCGGATGATCTTGTGGGGGTGGTTGTCCACAACGCCTTCTGTTGTCCACAGGCGCTGGTCGCTGGTCCCGTTGCGTCGGTGCTGCGCGGTAGGCTGTATGTCGGGGGCTCTTGATCTGGTTGATCTTGTGGGCTGGTTGTTGCTTGTCCACAACGGTTCTGGCTGTCCACAGGCTGCTGCTTGCTGCTCCCGGTTTGTGGTGCTGCTCGGTAAGCTGTGTATTGGGGGCTTTCGATCAGGTTGATCTTGACGTCAGCCGTTGCTGGGAGTGCGTCGCAAGGGATTCGGGCCTCCGCCTTCGGCTCCGGTAACCGCCTCGGCTTCGCCATCGGTGCAGATCCGCGACAATGCGGAAAGCTCGATGGGGCGAACTTGTTTTGCGCGGGGCCCCTACAACACCCGACGCAGAACCGCAAAGCAGGGGCCCAAAAGCAGGCCCTGCCGCTGACGACGCTACGGGTGTTGTCCCCCCACGCAAAACAAGTCCGCCCCATCGAGCCGGCTTGGCACCAGCGACTCCGACTGCGCGGGGCTGGGAAGGTGGGTCGGGGCGGACCTGACGGCAGCTGAGTTGGCACCGTCGGGTCCGAGTGTCCACGAGCTGGCCAGGTGGGCTGGGGCGGACCTGACGGGGGCTGGGTTGGCACCAGCGGCTCCGAGGGGCGCGGGGCTGATCAGGTGGGCTGAGGCGGACCTGACGGAGCGCGGGCTGGCATCGCTGGGGCCGAGTGTCCAGGGGCCGGTCTGACGGAGGCTGGGTTGGTACCGGCGGCTTCCTGCGATCCAGTGGTCGACCAGGTGGGCGGGGTGGGTCGGCGCGGCTACTTGTGGGGTTAGGGCTGGGTGATTTCGAGGAAGGGGGGAGGTCACTCGGGGTGGGCGGGGCGGATGGTGAGGCGTTCTACGCGGGTTGCTATTCGGATGGGGATGGTGATCTCCGCGGTGATCACGTCGTGTTCTACGACGTGGTGGTAGATGGCTGCGGCGGCGGTGATCAGGGGGATGGTGTCGGGGATGGCGGCGGTCCACTGCTCCCCGGTGTACCAAGCGAATCGGTTGGTTGTGGCGGCTAGGGCGCAGTGGGTTTGGCGGATGGTGCGGTCGACCCAGTCGGTGGGGGAGTGGGGGCGGACGACGATCTCGGCGTTGGCGCGGAGGGTGGGGTCTTGTTCGTCGTCGTCGATGAGGAGGATGTCTTCGCCGGTTCGGCGGCTGGGTGGGAAGGGGAAGCGGGTGACGGTGATCGCGCCCTGTTCCAGGGTGGTGGACACGGCGAAGGCGGTAGCGGGTTGGGCGTTGAGGTTCAGCGGCCCGAACGGGCGGGGGGCGGTGGAGCGGACCGGGGTGGCGAGGCCGAGGAGGTCGTACACCTTGTCGCGCAACAGGTGTGACGGAGCGGGAAAGGTGTGCGGTCTGTCCGATGTGGACGACAAGGCGCGAACCGAGGTGAGGAGGTCGTTGTCGACGGCGTCGGCTGGTAGGACGGCGAGGCCCAGGGCGGCCGCGTAGGTCGCGATGGGGCCCGAGTCGCCGACGACGATGTCGGAGGCCACCAGGGCGGCGGTCCAGTCCGAGTCCGGCGACAACGCGATCAGGCCGCCGAAGTCGGTTGCCACGCCGGGAACCAGGGCCACCACGCGGAACTCGTCGAAAGGCAAGCGGGACAAGACATGCGCGGCGATGTCGGGGCGGGCGCACGCGACGCCGACCAGGCGGGCGCGGTCGGGAACGCCGAGGAAGGAGCGGAACTCGGCGCGGCGCGAGCGGATGGCCAGGACGCGCGACCAGGTCGGGTCGCCCATCACGAACGTGCGGCCGACCGCGCCGGGGATCGCGGCTTCGGCGGCCGCGCGGTCGGATTCCGCCGACACGCCCACCGCGACCGGGATGTCGTCGGCGTCGGTGATGGTCACGACGAGGCCGGTGGTCTCGCCGGTGGCGTGCCTGGCCAGGACCAGGTCGTAGCCGTCGGTGCGCGACCAGGGGACGGACGGCACCGCGGCCGCGCGCAGCACCTGCTCCACCGCGGGCGCCCCGCCGACCGCGCTCCAGCGGACGGTGACCTCCGGCGCCACCTCGACCGGGTGCACGACATCGCGCAGGGGGCCGAACTCGGCCAGGCCGCCGACGGCGACGAGCAAGGTCGGGGTGGCGCCCCGGCCCCCGGGTCGACCCATGATCATAGCAGCGCCGAACCCCTTATCAGCAGCCCCGTTCGCGGTCCTCAACCATGCCACACGGGGCTACCGGCACCACGGTTGGGGCCTGGCGTGGCCGTTTCCCGCCAGTCACCGCTCCACTGTGGACGCCAACCGGGCCCGCATGCCGGGCAGTTCGCGCAATCCCCTCCGCTGATGGCATCTGCACGGGCGCGGCGGCCCATGATGACCGCGCAGTGGCAGCGAATCACGAGGGAGCGGGCACCATCGACAGCCGCGAGATCATCACGCTGACACCGCGGTGGCTGCGGGAGGTGGCGATGCTGGCCACCGAGCACGGCCGCGGTCGCACGGCCGCGGCGATCGAGCGGCTCGCCGCGGGCCGGGAACGGCAGTCCTGGCGGGTCACCGTGGTCGGCGAGCCGGGAGTGGGCAAGTCGACGCTGGTCAGCCGGGTGCTGGGGCGGGAGGGGCTGCCCGGGGTGGAGCTGGTTGAAGCGCACTGGCAGCCGGGCGGGCCACCGCTGGCCGCGGCGACCGACACCGACGGGGTGCTGCTGGCCGTGCCCGCCACCGGGGTGTGGGGCGCCGCGCAGTCGCGGCTGCTCGAGGACGCGCTCGCCACGCACGTCACCTCGGTCGCGGTCGTGGTCACCATGCTGGACCGGCTCAGCGCCGCCGAGCGCGGCCGGGTGCTGACCTACATCAATGCGCGGGTGGGCCGGGTCGTGGTCCTCTCCGGCCCTGGGGTCGCAACGGAGGACCCGGCGCGGGCTGCGGTGCGCGCGTTCCTCTCGGACTCCGCACCGTTGCCCGACCGCGCCGAGTTGCGCGCCCGGCGCATCGCCGCGCGGCTGGCCGACCAGTGCACCGCCATGGCCACCAGCACCGGCGAGACCATCGCCGACGCCCGCCGTGTGCACAGTGGACAGTCGATCGACGAGCGGTCGAGCCGGGCGCGGACCTGGGAATCGCTGCGGGTGCAGCTCTCCGACCGGCAACTGGCGCTGATCGGCCGCATCGGCGAGCACCTGCGCGCGGACCGCGCCGCGGTGTCGGCGCGGCTGGCCTCGGACCTCTCGCGCTCCGGCGACGGCAGGGCGTGGTGGCGCGCGGAGCTGCCCGGCAGGTTGCGCGCGGAGCTGATGGACCAGGCGGTGCGCGCCGAGCACCTCATCCTCACCGGCATCGCCAAGGACGCGGACTGGCTGGCGGGCCAACTCCCCGACACGCCGCCGTGGCGGCCGCCGCGGACCCTGGTGCTGAAGGTGGACCAACCCCCGACGCCCAGCGACCTGGCCACGATCACCACCTCGACCGAGTCGACGCTGGTGCCGCTGCCCGAGTTGAGCGGCGGGCTGGCCAAAGCGGTCGAGGGGACCACGGCCGTCCTGATCAACCAGATCTGGCGCCTGCTCGCCTCGGCCTACGAGCCGCTGTTCACCAACCTGGCCCAGAAGCAGGCCGCGTGGCAAGCCGAACAGGACGGCGCCCACGACGAACCCGGCATCGACTGGTACACCCTGGCCCGCGCCGCGACCGCGCTCGCGGGGACGATCAACGCCGCGCTGCGCAACACCCACTAGCCGATCACGGCGCTGGATCCGCCCGCCTTGCTGCGTCGATTCGGCAGCGGGTCTCCTGGTTGCCGAGCCGGAGCTCGATCGGCGTGGCGCTCGCGGCGCGCAACAGCGGCCTGACGAGGCCGGGCTCCGAGCACCCACCGCACTCGAGCCCGAGGGGCAGCGGTCCGGTCCGACGTGGTGGGCGACCGTGCTGATCGACCAACTGGTGGCGTGCCGCGTCGCTCGGCGTCTGGTTGCACAAGCGCTGGGCCGAGTCCGCTCGGCTGCGGGCTGGGGTGGTGGCTGGCTCGCGGGCCGCCGGTAACAGCTGTCCTGGAGTCGGCTGGAGTGCTTGCCGAGCGGCTTGTCGTTGTGCTGCTTGGCATCTGGTCACGGGCGCTGGGCTGTGCCCGCTCGGTGGGGGCTCGATCGGCGGGAGGGAGATGAGTTCGCAGCCCGGTAGGGCCGCCGGGTGCGGAGCGCCGCGTGGTGTCTGGGTGGGCCGCAGCCGTGCGGAGGTGGCTGGTCGAGGTGCTCCGGCTGACCGGAGCCAGTGGGCGGCCACGTGTAGCGGCACCAGGGCTCGGGTAGAACCTGGACCGAGGGAGGGGCCAGCAACGCTGAGGCGAGGCCCGAGGGCGGAACCGGGCGCCGACTGGCGGGAGTCCGGGGTGGTAGCGCTAGTGGGGGGCGTTGAGGATCCCGTCGAGGAGGCCGGGGTAGAGGGTGTCCAGGTCGGCGCGGCGCAGGGTGGTGATGCGGGAGGTGCCAGCGGGGTGGATGGTGACCACGCCCGCTTCCCGCAGGGTGCGCAGGTGGTGGGTGCGGGTCGACTTGGTGATGGGCAGGTCGATCGAGCCGCAGGCCACCCCGGTGTCCAGGCGGGCCAGTTCGCGGACCAGGTGCAGGCGGATCGGGTCGGCCAGGGCGTGCAGGACCCGCTCGATGCGGATCTCGTCGAGGCTGGGGTGCGGGATGTCCTCTGGCATGCGGTCCATGGTACGAGAGGTTTCGTAGTTCGAGAACCTTCGTACTACGATGCCTCTCGTACAACCATCGACCAAGGGGGAAGCGCATGTCACCACGCACGTACCTGCTCGCGGTGGGCGCGTTCACGGTGGGTACCAGCAGCCACATCATCTCCGGGCTGCTGCCCGAGATGAGTCGCGAATTGCACGTCTCCACCGCGGCCGCGGGCCAGCTGGTCACCGCGTTCGCCATCGCTTACGCCATCGCCTCGCCCCTGCTCGCCGCGGTCACCGGGCGCTGGGAGCGCAAGCGGCTGGTGATCGCCGCGTTGGTGACCAGCGCGGTGGGCAACGCCCTGTCCGCGGTGGCGCCGACGTTCGAGTTGTTGTTGGCCTCGCGGGTGGTGGCGGCGCTGGGGGCGGCGGTGTTCACGCCGGTGGCGACGTCGATCGCCACGGAGATCAACCCGCCGCAGCGGCGGGGGCGGGCGGTCGCGGTCGTGTTCGGCGGGCTCACCACCGCGCTGGTCGTCGGGGTGCCCGCGGGCAGCCTGCTCGGCGCGCCGCTGGGGTACCACGGGGTGTTCGCGCTCGTGGCGGTCGTGACCGCGCTCGCCGCGGTGGTCAGCGCGGTCGGGCTGCCCAGGGTCGCGCCGCCGCCCGCGGTGGGGGTGCGGGAGCGGTTCGCGGTGCTGGCCGACAGCCGGGTGCGGATGGTGCTGGGCATGACCGTGCTCGGCTGCCTGTCCGCTTTCGCCGTTTTCACCTACGTCGCACCGTTGTTGGCGCACACCGCAGGCGTGCGCGGCGGGACGATCAGCGTCCTGCTGCTCTGCTACGGGGTCGGCGGCGCGATCGGCAACACCCTCGGCGGCAGGCTCACCGACCGCTTCGGCAGCAGGCGTCCACTGCTGTGGTCGTTCACCTTCTTCGTCGTCATCCTCGCCACCCTGCCGCTGACGGCGGTGACCGCGGTGTCGGCGGGCGTCGTGTTCTTCCTGTGGGGCCTGTCGACCTGGTCGGTGAACCCGCCGATCCAGAACTGGCTGATCGAGCTGGCGCCCACCACCAGCGGTCTCCTGCTGTCGATCAACGCCTCGGCGATCTACCTCGGGGTCGGCCTCTCCGGCGTCGTCGGCGGGCTGGTGATCGGCGGTTGGGGCGTGGTCGCGCTCCCACCGGTGGCCGCCGCGGTGGCGTCGCTGTCCTTTGTGCTCCTCGTGCTCGCGGGCCGCAAGGACGCCGCGGTCACCGCCGAGCCGGTGCCCGCGCGCGTCTGAGCGCCCACGACGAAGGCCCGCGCCACCACGGCGCGGGCCTTCGGCCGTTTTCGGGGGTTTTACACGGTGATGTGCGGGTTGCCCTGGGGGTCGCGCTCGCGCACGGCGGGGTCGTCGGACCACACGCCGCCCTCAGTGAGGTACCGAAAGGACACCGACGTCCCGGCGGGTATCACCACCGAGGTGGAGCGCTTGCCGTTCGAGCGGCCGCGCAGCACGTGCCTGCCCGGGGTCCAGCCGTTGAAGCAGCCGACCACGCTCGTCGAGCCGGGCGGGCTGTCGCGCTCGAGGGTGAAGGTGACCCTGACCTTGGCGAAGGGCAGGGGTTTGGTGCTGATCATCCGAACCGGGTTCCTCGTCTCGTCCTCGGCCGTCGACCCTCCCGGGGTCGAGCACACGCGTCGAGCACGCAGCCTGCCCGGCCGGGCCGCGCGGCACCACCGCCGTCACCCGGACGTGTCGGTGCGGCGTTCGGCGGCAAATCCAGGGCTAAATGCTGATGCGCGGAACGGCGCGACCGCGGATTGGTTACTGAGACCTCGACCACATTCGTCTATTCGCGTTTCCCAGATGCTGGTCCACTTGGGGGAGATTGTGGTGCGCATCTCGCTGATCTTTTTCTCGGGTGTTACTCGGAGTCCGGTGTTCCCATTTTATTCGCACTGCTGTTACTCGACCACCGAGACAGTAATACGCCTTTTCAGATGCACGTGCAAGTTACCGCTCGGTACGTTTATCGGGCAACGCGCATGGCATTCATGTTAGCCGGTTGACCTGCGACTGCCTTTGTGCCAAATGGATCGTCGGCCGTCCACGATGGACAATGGAATCGCTCCCTAATTCCTGTGACCGGGGTCACAGGAACGGCCCTGCAATCCCGTCGTTGGGTTGCGAATCCGTTTTACAAAAGCGACGCCTGGGCGTTCAAACAAGTTTGGCGGGATTTCGCCGAACGGCCCGCAGCATTACCGTGACCTCTATCTATAGGGGGCCGATTGCTCCGTTCGGCGGTAGCTGGTCGGCTTGGCTGCTGGTCAACATTGATTAGGTTCGACGATTGAATGCGGCGAACTCGGGGAACTCCGAACACGGGGCCGAGTGCCCGGCGGGGCCATCCATTCCCGAACGCCGACCCACCACCACGCCACGCCCGACGACCCTTTGGCGCGTGGTCCCACCGTGCCCACCGGCACCGACCATTGAGGACCCATGGACGCATCCGCAAGAACCCGCGTCGCGACCCGGCTCGCCGAGCTGGTCGCGGAGCACTCGGTTCCCGGCGCGCAGTTGGCCATCCACCACGACGACCGCACCTGGTCCTGGTCCACGGGGGAGACCAGGCACGGGTCGGGCCTGCCGATGACCGACGACGACGCGGTGCCGATCGGCTCGATCACCAAGGTGGTCACCGCCGCCGCGGTGCTCGCGCTCGCCGCCGACGGCGACCTCGAACTCGACGAGCCGCTGGCCGAGCAGGTCGCGGGCCTGGCCGCGTTCGGTGAGATCACCCCCCGCCACCTGCTCAGCCACACCGCGGGCCTGCCGTCCGACACCCGTGAGAGCGCGCTGACCTCGGCGACCTCGCTGCGCAGGCTGCTGCACGACTCGGCGGCCGGGCTGACCCCGATCGCCGAGCCGGGCACCGCGTTCTCCTACTCGAACGTGGGCTACCTGCTGCTCGGCCACGCGATCGAGTCGATCACCGGCATGGACTGGGACGAGGCGGTCACCGCCATCGTGCTCGGCCCGCTCGAGGTGGACACCCGCTTCGTGGTCGGCCCCCGGGCGTCGACCGACGTGGTGACCGGGCACACCGTCAACCGCTCGCGCGGTCTGGTCCGCCCGGTCGGCCAGTCGTTGACCCCGCTGGAGGCACCGGCAGGCGCGCTCGCCGCGAGCGCCTGGCAGCTGGTCCGGTTGGGCCGCTCGCTGGCGGGCGCCGAGGGCAACGACCTGCTCGACCCCGGTTCGCTCAAGGACATGCGCGGCGCGGTCGCCTCGGCGGAGCCGTTCGGGATGGCCGACGGCTGGGGTCTGGGCCTGGCGGTCTACGGGTCCGGCGAGCGCGCCGTGGTCGGGCACGACGGCACCGGCGACGGCACCTCGGCGCACCTGCGGATGCACCCGTCCAGCGGGACGGTGGTGGCGTTCACCGCCAACTCCGGTTCCGGCTTCGCGCTGTGGCGGACGCTGGCCGACGAGCTCGCCGAGCTGGGGATCCCGGTGTCGGGTTTCGACCCGATGCCCAGCGCGGTCGACCCGGTCCCCGCCCCCGCGGACGCCGCTGGCGACTACGCCAACGGCGACACCGTGTACACCGTCGCCCAGGCCGTCGAGGGGCTTCGGTTGACCGTGGACGGTGAGCCGTTCGCCGACCTGACCCCGTTGGCGGACCTGCGCTTCGCCATGCGCGACTGCGACACCGGCGAGACCGACCAGGTCGGCCGCTTCCTCACCGACCACACCGGCAGCCCCGCCTGGCTGCAGGTCGGCGGCAGGCTCGCCCGCAAGACCACGGCCGCGTTCGCGGCCGCCTGAGCGCAACCCCCCGTCATCCCCGAGCGCGCGGTCGTCCCCGCGCGCCAACCCACCGTGCTCAAGGAAGGCTCCCGATGTCCGCCCGGCTAGCGAACCCGACGCTGTTGGACCTCTTCGCCGCCCAGGTCACCCGCGACCCCGAAGCCCCGGCCCTGCGTTCGGCCGCGGGCGGGCGGGAGATCTCCTACGGCGAGCTGGACCGGTGGTCGGACCGGGTGGCAAGGGCCCTGGTGGCGCGCGGGGCCGGACCGGAGCGGCTGGTCGCGCTGCGCATGCCGCGCTCGGTGGACATCGCGGTGGCGCAGTTGGCGGTGCTCAAGGCGGGCGCGGCGTACCTGCCGGTCGACCCGGCGTACCCGGCCGAGCGCATCGCCGACATGATCGCCGACGCCAAGCCGCTGCTGGTGCTCACCGACCTGTCCGAAATGGACGGATCGGATGGGGCGGACGCGACGGCTGAGCTGCCCGGCCGCCCGCACGAGGACCAGCCCGCCTACGTGATCTACACCTCCGGGTCGACCGGGCGGCCCAAGGGCGTCGTGGTCACCCACCGCGGCCTGGCGACGTTCGCGCTCGCCGAGGTCGAGCGGTTCGACGTGCGACCGGGCGACCGGGTGCTGCAGTTCTCCTCGCCGAGCTTCGACGCCTCGGTGCTGGAGCTGTGCATGGCCTACGCCGGTGGGGCCGCGCTGGTCGTGCCGCCGCCGGGGCCGCTGCTGGGCGAGCAGCTCGCCCAGGTCCTGCGCGAGCAGCGGGTCACCCACGCGCTGATCCCGCCGGTCGCGCTCGCCACCGTGCCCGAGGGCGTCGAGCTGCCGGAGTTCCGCACGCTGATCGTGGGCGGCGACGCGTGCTCGGCCGACCTGGTGCGCCGCTGGGCCCCGGGCCGGAACATGATCAACGCGTACGGGCCGACCGAGTCCACTGTGGTCACCTCGTGGAGCGACCCGCTGGTGCCCTCGCCGGACTCCCCGGTGATCGGCCGCCCGATCACCGGCACCCGGGTGCACGTGCTCGACGACGACCTCCAGCCGGTCCCCGACGGTACCCCCGGCGAGCTCTACGTCACCGGGGTCGGCGTCGCCCGCGGCTACCTCGACCGCCCGGGGTTGACCGCGCAGCGCTTCCTCGCCGCCCCCGACGGCGAACGCATGTACCGCACCGGCGACGTCGTGCGGCTGGGTGCGGGCGGCGACCTGGAGTTCGTCGGCCGCGCCGACCACCAGGTCAAGATCCGCGGCTTCCGGATCGAGCCGGGCGAGATCGAGGCCGAACTGGCCAAGGACCGCACGGTCGGCCGCGCTGTCGTCGTCCCGCGCGAGGACACCGGCCTCAAGCGCTTGGTCGCCTACGTCGTGCCCGGCGACGGCCACCCCGAGCCACATGCTTTGCGCGAGTTGCTGATCGAGCGGCTGCCCGCGCACATGGTGCCCGCCGCGATCGTCGTGCTTGAGGCGTTCCCGTTGACCCCCAACGGGAAGCTCGACCGCGACGCCCTGCCCGCGCCCACCGTCGGGATCGCCGCACAGGACCACACCGCCCCGCGCGACGAGCGGGAGCGGCTCGTCGCCGACATCATCGCCAGGGTCCTCGGCCTCGACTCGATCGGCACCGCAGATGACTTCTTCGCCCTCGGCGGCGACTCGATCCTGGCCGTGCGCGCGCAGACCAGGATCGCCTCCGCGTTCGGCACCACCCTCTCCGGCCGGGCCCTGTTCGACGCCCGCACCGTGGCGGGCCTCGCCGCCCTGCTGCCCGAGGAGGCCGCGACGGGCGCGTTGATCCCCCGGGTGTCGCGCGACGAGCCGTTGCCGCTCTCCCCGGCGCAGCGCCGGTTGTGGCTGGAGGAGCAGACCTCGGTCGGCCCGGTGAACAACACCGGGTTCGCCCTGCGCCTGACCGGTTCCCTCGACCGTGCGGCCCTGCGACGGGCCCTGGACCGGCTCGCCGCGCGGCACGACGCGCTACGCACCACAGTGGACGGTGAACACCAGATCGTCGCCGCGCCCGCCGCACTGCCGCTCACCGAGCTCACCACCACGGACCTCGACGCGACCCTCACCGACCTCGTCGCCGCCCCCTACGACCTCGCCACCGGTCCGCTCACCCGGGCCACCTTGCTCGCCATCGACACCGACGAGCACATCCTGGTCCTCGCCCAGCACCACATCGTCACCGACGGCTGGTCGGCCGCGGTGCTGGTCGCCGAGCTGACCGCCCTCTACGCCGAGGAAACCGGTGGCCCGGCGGCGAACCTGCCCGAACTCCCCGCGCAGTACCCGGATTACGCCGCCTGGCAGCTGGACCGCCCGGAGTCCGATACCGAGCACTGGCGCGCGCGCCTCGACGGCCTGCTCCCGTTGGACCTGCCCACCGACCGGCCGCGGCCGCCGGCGCGGGTCGGCTCCGGCGGGGTGCACCGGCACGAGCTCCCCGCCGACCTGGTCCACGGCCTCGCCACTCTGGGCACCGCGCACGAGGCGACGCTGTTCATGACCCTCACCGCCGCCGTCCAGGTGCTGCTCGCCGAACACGGCCGCACCCGTGACGTCGCCGTCGGGGCCGTCCGCGCGGGCAGGCCGGTCGCCGAGCTCGACGCGGTCGCGGGCTTCTTCGTCAACACCCTGGTGCTGCGCTCCCGGATCGACCCGACACTGCCGTTCAGCGACTTCCTGACCGCCGTGCGCGAGACCGTCCTGGACGCTTTCGACCACGACGAGGTGCCGTTCGACCGCCTCGCCGACCAGCTCGCCCTGCTGCGCGACCCCAGCCGCACCCCGCTGGTGCAGGCCGTGGTGGCGCTGCAGCAGCCGCTGGTGGCCACCGAGCACGCCGCTGGCCTGCGCTGGGCCGACGAGCCGCTGCCCCGCCCGGCCGCCCGGTTCGACCTGGTCGTGGAGTTCTGGCCCACCCACGACGGCCTGCGGATGGTGCTGGAGTACGACACCGCCCTGTTCGACGCGGGCCGGATCGCCGCGCTCGCCGCCGAGCTGACCGCGCTGCTGCGGCTGGTCGCCACCCGACCGGACACCGCGCTCGGCGTCCTCGCCGACCTCCCCGAGGGCCCGGTCACCACGATCCCCGCGCCGCGCCCGGCCGAGCCCAACCGCTACCTCGCGCCGCGCACCCCGGTCGAGGCGACCCTGGCCGCGGTGTTCGCCCAGGTCCTCGGCGCGCCCCGGGTCGGCGTCCGGGACAACTTCTTCGCCCTGGGCGGTGACTCCATCCTCAGCATCCAGGTCGTCACCGCGGCCAGGGCCGCCGGGTTGGTGCTGACCGCGCGCGATGTGTTCGTGCACCAGACCGTCGCCGACCTCGCACCGCACGTCACCGAGGTCGCCGCCGAGGTGCTGACCGAGGTCGGCCCGGAGTCGGGATCCCTTCCGCTGACCCCGATCCAGCGCTGGTTCTTTGACACCCACACCGCCCATCCGCACCACTTCGACCAGACGTACGTGATCGACCTAGGCGAGCCGGTGCACCCGGAAGCCTTGGCAACGGCCATGTTCGCGCTCATCGAGCAGCACGACGCGCTGCGGATGCGGTTCAGCAAGGCCGCCGATTGGCACCAGGAGAACGCGCCGGTCGGCGAGTCGGGCGCGGTGGGGGAGCACGGCCCGATCTTCTTGGTCGAGCTGCACGGTGAGACGACCGTCCGGCTGCGCGCCCACCACCTCGTCGTCGACGGCGTGTCGTGGCGGGTGATCGCGGAAGACCTGCGGACCGCGCACCGGCAGGCCGTCGCGGGCGAGTCGATCGTGTTGCCGCGCCGCACGACCTCGTTCCGCGAATGGGCAACCCGCCTCGCTGAGCACGCGGTGGCGGGCGGGTTCGCCGACGAACTCCAGCACTGGAAGGACTTGCGCGCCGAGACCCGGATCCCGCGCGACCACGCGGGCGCCAACATCACCGCCTCCGAGCGGTCGGTCACGGTGACGCTGACCCCGGCGGAGACCGCGGCACTGCTGCGGGATGTGCCGGACGCCTACCGCACACAGGTCAACGACGTGCTCCTCACCGCGTTCGGCGCCGCCCTCACCAGGTGGACCGGCCGCGGTGAAACCCTGGTCCACCTCGAAGGCCACGGCCGCGAGGATCTGTTTGACGGCGTTGACCTGTCGCGCACGGTCGGCTGGTTCACCACGATGTTCCCGGTCGTGCTGCCGGGGTCTGAGGACTGGGGTACCGCGCTCAAGTCCGTCAAGGAGAGCCTGCGGGCCATCCCGCGCCGCGGCATCGGGTACGGCGCGCTGCGGTACCTCGTCGGCGCCGACCTCGGTGGCGACGCGGAGGTGTCGTTCAACTACCTGGGCCGCTTCGACGGAACCGCTGAACTCGCCCTCGACGCGCACCCGGACGCCCGCCGCCCGCACGTGCTCGACGTCGTCGGCCAGGTGCTGCGGGACCAGCTCGCGATCACCGTGTACTACAGCGAGAACCTGCACCGCGCCACCACCGCGGCCACCTTCGCCGAGTCGATCGCCGACGCGCTGCGCCTGATCGTGCGGCACTGCGCCGAGGGCGGCCGCGGCCGAACCCCGTCGGACTTCCCATTGGTGCGGCTGAACCAGACCGCCGTGGACGCACTGGCCACTGTGGATGTCGAGGACATCTTGCCGCTCACACCCATGCAGGCGGGCATGGTCTTCCACGGGCTGTCCCAGCAGGGGCAGGGCGCGTACTTCCAGCAGACGGCCTTCGTCCTCGACGACATCCACGACGTGCGGCGCTTCGCCCTGGCGTGGCGGCAGGTGGTGGACCGGGCGGCGATCCTGCGCTCGTCGGTCGTCTGGGAGGGCGTGCCGGAGCCGGTGTCGGTGGTGCACAAGCACGTCGACCTCCCGATCTCCGTGCGGGACTGGACCGGCGGCCGCCGCGAGGCGTTGCTGGCGGCCCTGCTCGACGCCGACCGGCGCGCCGGGTTCGACCTGGCCGCCCCGCCGCTGATGCGCTTGACGTTGGCCGAGCTGGGCGGCGGTCGCGTGCAGGTGCTGTGGACCTTCCACCACGTCCTGCTCGACGGGTGGAGCATCTTCGGTGTTCTGTCCGACGTCGCCGAGGCTTACGCCGGTCGCGCGCTGCCGGACCGGCCGGACTTCGCCGAGTACCACCGGTGGCTGTCCAAGCAGGACAGCGGCGCGGCCGAGCTGCACTGGCGGGCGGTGCTGGGCGACCTGCAAGCGCCGACGCCGCTGCCCTTCGACCGGCCCCGGGCCTCGGTCGCGCAGCCGAGCACCTCGGCTCGCACCGAGATCGCGCTCACCGCCGAGGACACCGAGCGGCTGACCCGCTTCGCCAAGGACCAGCGGCTCACCCTCGGCACGGTCGTGCAGGGCGCGTGGGCGCTCATGCTCGCCCAGCACAGCCCGTTGCACGACGACGGGTCGCGCCAGGTCTGCTTCGGCGCCA
Source organism: Actinokineospora diospyrosa (assembly GCF_024171925.1). Taxonomy (GTDB): domain Bacteria; phylum Actinomycetota; class Actinomycetes; order Mycobacteriales; family Pseudonocardiaceae; genus Actinokineospora; species Actinokineospora diospyrosa. The sequence continues at coordinate 289,693 of NZ_JAMTCO010000001.1, forward strand.
CCGTGTCCGGCCGCCCTGCGGAGATCCCGCGGGTCGAGGCGATCACCGGCATGTTCGTCAACACCATGCCGGTGGTGACCACTGTGGACGGCACGGTGGCCGGGTGGCTCGCCGAGCTGCAGCGCGCCCAGGTCGACTCCCGCGCCTTCGAGCACACCCCGCTCACCCGGCTGCACAGCTACAGCGCCGTCCCCGGCGGCGTCGACCTGTTCGACAGCGCGGTCATCTTCGAGAACTACCCGGCCGACGGCCCGAAGCTGGGCGAGCTGACCGCGGTGGAGAGCACCACCTTTCCGCTCAGCGTCACCGTCTACCCCGGCGCCGAACTCCGCCTGCTGTTCGGCTACGAGCCCGGTCTGTTCGACGCCGAGACCATTGACGTGCTCGCCGGGCAGTTGCGCAGGCTCCTCGGTGAGCTGGTCGCCGACCCGAACCGCGAGATCGCCGACATCCCCGCGCTGGACGGCGCCGACCGCACCCAGGTGCTCGAGACCTGGAACGACACCGCGGTCGAGGTCCCCGACACGACCCTGACCGCGCTGCTGGTCGAGCAGGCCGCGCGCACCCCGCACGCGCAGGCCCTGGTCTGCGGTGACCGCCGCTGGACCTACGCGGAGTTCGACGCCGAGGTCAACCGCCTCGCGAACTGGCTGGTCCACCACGGCGCGGGCCCCGAGCGGGTCGTCGCGGTGTCGCTGCCGCGCTCGGCCGAACTGGTCATCGCGCTGCACGCCGTCCTGCGGGCCGGTGCCGCCTACCTGCCGGTCGACCCGGAGCTGCCCCGCGACCGCGCGGCGTTCCTGGTCGCCGACACCGACGCGGTGCTGCTGCTCGACAGCATGCCCGACACCCTCGACCAGCCCGAGACCGCGCCGGAGGTGTCGATCACGCCCGCCAACGCCGCGTACGTCATCTACACCTCCGGTTCCACCGGGCGCCCCAAGGGTGTCGTGGTCGAACACGCGGCGATCGTGAACCGTCTGCTGTGGACGCAGGCCCAGTTCGACCTGGGCGCCGACGACCGGGTGCTGCAGAAGACCCCGGCGAGCTTCGACGTGTCGGTGTGGGAGTTCTTCTGGCCGTTGACCGTCGGCTCGACCCTCGTGGTCGCCAAGCCCGACGGCCACCGCGACCCGGCGTACCTCGCCGACCTGATCCGCGCCGAGCGGATCACCACCGTCCACTTCGTCCCGTCGATGCTGCGCGCACTGCTCACCCACGCCGACCTCGCCGGGCTCGACGGGCTGCGGCGGGTGCTGTGCAGCGGCGAGGCGCTGCCCGCCGAGCTGGCCGAGCAGTTCCACGGCAGGCTCGGCGCGCAACTGCACAACCTCTACGGCCCAACGGAAGCCGCTGTCGACGTCACCCACTGGGCCTGCCAGCCCGGCGAGTCGACCGTCCCCATCGGGCGACCCGTGTGGAACACCCGGCTCTACGTGCTCGACGCCGACCTGAACCCCGTGCCGGTCGGCGCGCCCGGGGAGCTGTACCTCGCCGGGGTCCAGCTCGCCCGGGGCTACCTCGACCGCCCCGGCCTGACCGCGGACCGGTTCGTCGCCGACCCGCACGGCCCGGCGGGTGTCCGGATGTACCGCACCGGCGACCTCGTGCGCTGGGACCGCTCCGGCGCGGTCGAGTACCTGGGGCGCACCGACCAGCAGGTCAAGATCCGCGGCATGCGGGTCGAGCCGGGCGAGGTCGAGGCGGCGCTCACCGCGCGCGCCGAGGTCATCTCGGCCGCGGTCATCGCCCGCGACGGCAAGCTCGTCGGCTACCTCACACCAGCCGATGTGGACACCCGGGCGCTGCGCGAAGCCCTGGGCCGGGAACTGCCCGAGCACATGGTGCCCGCCGCGCTGGTCGCCATGGCCGCCCTGCCGCTCACCCCGTCCGGCAAGCTCGACCGGCGCTCGCTGCCCGACCCGGACTTCAGCCAGGCCACCGGCTACGTCGCGCCCGAGACCGGCACCGAGGAGGCCCTCGCCGAGATCTGGGCCGAGGTCCTCGGCGTGCCGAAGGTCGGTGTCGCGGACAGCTTCTTCGACCTCGGCGGCGACTCGATCCTGAGCCTGCACGTCACCGCGCGCGCCAACGCCGCGTTCGCCGTCGAGCTCACCCCGCGCGACGTGCTGACCGCCCGCACCGTGCGCGCCCTCGCGGACGTGGTCGAAGACCACGTGCTGCGCGAACTCGAAGCCCTCGCGGGCGAGACCTTCTGAGCCCCCGGAGGCACCCCAGATGACCACTTCAGACTCCCGCAGAAGCCGCCTCGACGCCCTCCCGGCCCACCTCCGCGCGCAGATGGAGAAGCGCCTGGCGGGCAAGGCAGGCGCGCCCGCCAAGGTGGAGACGATCCCGCCCGCTCCCCGCGACGGCGCGCTACCGCTGTCCTCGGCGCAGCAGCGCCTGTGGTTCCTCAGCGAGTTCAACCCGGGCGGCAACGACTACAACTCCGGCACCGCCCTGCGCTTCACCGGTGACCTCGACACCGCGGCCCTGATCGCGGGCGTGCAAGCGCTTGCGGCGCGGCACGAATCGCTGCGCAGCACGTTCAGCGAGGTCGACGGCCGCCCGGTGCAGGTCGTCCACGACTCGGTCGACGTCCCGATCGCGGTCCTCGACTGCGCCGCGGAAGCGCTCGCGGACACCCTGCAAGCCGAGTTCTCCCAACCGTTCGACCTGCGCCAAGGGCCGCTGCTGCGCGCCGTGCTGCTCCGGTTGAGCGACCACGAACACGTCCTGCTGCTGACCGTGCACCACATCGCCGTCGACGGTTGGTCGCTCGGCGTGCTCACCGAGGAACTGGCCGAGCTCTACGCCGGGCGCGACCTGCCCGCCCCGACCCTGCACTACGCCGACTTCGCCGTCTGGCAGCAGGGCAGGCTCACCGGCCCGTCGATGGACAAGCACCTGGAGTACTGGCGCGAGGCGCTGGCCGGGACCGAGCCGATCGACCTGCCCACCGACCGCCCGCGCCCGCCGGTTCGGACCCCGGCGGGCGCGGCGCGCCACGTCACGGTGCCCGCCGCGCTCGCCGCTCGGCTCACCAACCTGGCCCGCGCCAACGACACCACGCTGTTCACCACCCTCATGGCGGCCTGCAAGCTGCTCGTCGCCCGCTACGGCGGTGTCGACGACGTCGCGCTCGGCACCGTCACCGCCGGGCGCGGCCGGGCCGAGCTGAGCCGGGTCATCGGGTTCTTCGTCAACACCGTGGTGCTCCGCTCCACTGTGGACCAGCGGACCTCGTTCATCGAGTTCCTGCGCGTGGTCAACGGCACCGCCCTCGACGCGTTCAGCCACGACGAGGTGCCTTTCGACCGGCTGGTCGAGGCCGTCGGCGCGCCGCGCGACCCGAGCCGCAACCCGCTGTTCGACGTCTTGGTGATGCTGCAGAACGCGTCGAAGGGCCTCCCGGAGTTCCCCGGCCTCACCGTGGAGGAGGTCGACCTGCGCCGGTGGGCGGCGAACTTCGACCTCAGCGTCGAGTTCAGCGAGCTCAGCGGCACCGGCGAGCTGGACTGCGTGCTGGAGTACAGCACCGACCTGTTCGACGCCGAGACCATCGACCGCCTCGCCGGGCACCTGCTGACCCTGCTCGACGCGATCGCGGCCGCCCCCGACCGCCCGATGGCCGAGCTGCCCTGGCTGACCGGCACCGAGCTGCGCGCCGTCACGGAGGGGTGGAACGACACGACCCTGCCCGTCGAGGCGGCCACCTTCCCGGCGGTCTTCGAGGAGCAGACCCGCCGCACCCCGGACGCCACCGCGCTGGTGTTCGCGGGCGAGTCGCTGACCTACGCCGAGCTGAACTCCCGCGCGAACCGAGTCGCGCACCACCTGATCGGCCAAGGCGTCGGTCGGGAACAGGTGGTCGCCGTCTCGCTGCCGCGCTCGGTCGCCGCCGTGGTCGCGCAGCTCGCGGTGTTCAAGGCGGGCGCGGTCTACCTGCCGGTCGACCCGTCGCTGCCCGCTGAGCGCCGCGCCCACCTGGTCGAGGACTCCGGCGCGGTCCTGGTCCTCGACGGGGACCTGCCGTTGACCGACCCCGATCACAACCCCGACACAGGGCTGCGGCCGGACAACACCGCGTACGTCATCTACACCTCCGGTTCCACCGGCAAACCCAAGGGCGTCGCCGTCGAGCACCGGGCCCTGGTGAACCTGCTGCGCAGCCACCTGGCCGACTTCGCGGGCGGCGACCGGATGCGGGTCGCCCTGTCGGCCGTGTTCTCCTTCGACACCTCGTTGGAGGGCCCGGTCCTGATGGCGGGCGGCCACGAGCTGCACCTGCTCGGCGACGACGTGCGCCTGGACCCCGACGCGCTGGTCGACTACGTGGTCGCGCACCGGATCGACTTCCTCGACCTCACCCCGTCGTACCTGCGCAAGCTGCTGCCCGCCGGGCTCCTCGCGCACCCCGAGCACCGGCCCGCCGTGCTGATGCTCGGCGGCGAGGCCCTCGGCGACGACCTGTGGCGCGAGCTGGCCGCACTGCCGGACACCGCCGTGCACAACTTCTACGGCCCCACCGAGACGACCGTCGACGCACTGTCCACTGTGGTCGACGGGGATCGGCCGACGATCGGTCGCCCGCTGCGCAACCTCAAGGCTTACGTCCTCGACGCCGACCTGCGGCCGCTGCCCGTCGGCGTCCCGGGGGAGCTGCACATCGCAGGCGCGCAGCTCGCGCGCGGCTACCTGCACCGCCCCGGCCTGACGGCCGACCGGTTCCTCCCCGACCCGTTCGGCGCGCCGGGTGCCCGCATGTACCGCACCGGCGACCTGGCCAGGTGGACCACCGAGGGCACCGTCGAGTACCTGGGCCGCACCGACGACCAGGTGAAGATCCGCGGCTTCCGCATCGAGCCGGGCGAGATCGAGGCCGCGTTGCTGGCCCGCCCCGGCGTCCGGGAGGCCGCCGTGGTCGCCCGCGAGGACGGCGGCCACCGCAGGCTCGTCGCCTACCTCGTTGCCGACCGCGTCGAGGCCGCCGAACTGCGTGCGGGGCTCAAGGAGACCCTGCCCGATTACATGGTGCCCGCCGCGTTCGTCCAGCTCGACCGGCTTCCCATGACCCGCAACGGCAAGCTCGACAAGAAGGCGCTGCCCGCGCCGGAGTTCAGCGCCGCCGCCGAGGCCGAGTTCGTCGCCCCGCGCACGGAGACCGAACAGCTGCTGGCCCAGCTGTGGGCCGATGCCCTTGGCGCGGAACGGGTCGGGGTCACCGACAACTTCTTCGCCCTCGGCGGCGACTCGATCCTCAGCATCCAGATCGTCTCCCGGGCCCGCCAGGCCGGTCTGCGGCTGACCTCGCGCGATGTGTTCGTCAACCAGACGATCGCCGAACTCGCGCTGGTCGTCACCGCGGAGACCGCGCCGACCGAGCGGGCCGCGCCCGAGGGGCCCGCGCCGCTGACACCGATCCAACGGTGGTTCTTCGACACCCACGGCGCGCGGGACCATTTCACGATGTCCGTGCTGTTCGACCTCGCCGAGGACACCGACCTCGGCGCGCTGGAAGGCGCGCTGCGGGCCGTCGTCGCCCACCACGCCGCGCTGCGCGGCCGGTTCCGCCAGGTCGACGGCCAGTGGCGGCAGGAACCCGCCGACGTCGAGGTCACCCTCGCCCGCGGCGGCGGCATCGAGGCCGCCCGCGCCGAGATCGACCTCGCCGACGGGCCGCTGCTGCGCGCCCTGCTGCTCGACGACGGCAGGCTGTTCCTCACCGTCCACCACCTCGTGATGGACGGCGTCTCCTGGCGGATCCTGCTCGACGACCTGGTCACCGCCTACACCCGGCTGCGCGACCAGCGCCCCGTCGAGCTGCCCCCGGTCGGCACCACCTACGCCGACTGGGCCCACCGGCTCGGTGACCTCGTCGCCGGTGGCGGCTTCGACCCCGCGCTCGAGCACTGGACCTCGGTGCCCGACCCCGCCCCGCTGCCGGTCGACCGGACCGGCAGCAACACCGCGGGGAGCACCGCCTCGGTCACCGTGCGGCTCGATCCCGCCACGACCGACGCGGTGCTGCGCGCGGTCCCCGAGCGCTACCGCACCCGGGTCAACGACGTGCTGCTCAGCGCCCTCGGCCGGGTCCTGGCCCGGTGGACGGGCGATGACACGGCCATGATCACCCTGGAGGGCCACGGCCGCGAGGACGTCGTCGACGGCGCCGACCTGACCCGCACCGTCGGCTGGTTCACCACGCAGTTCCCGGTCGCGCTGGACGTGCCGGGCGCCGACTGGGGCTCGGTGCTCAAGTCGGTCAAGGAGCGGCTGCGCGCGGTCCCGCACAACGGGCTGAGCTACGAGGCGCTGCGCTACCTCACCCCGGACAGCCCGCTCGCCGGTCGGCCGTTGCCGCAGATCGGGTTCAACTACCACGGCCGCTTCGACACCGATGACGCCGCTGGTCTGCTCAGCGGTCGCCACGAGGCCGGACCCGAGGTCGACCCGGCGGCGGAGCGCGACTTCGTGCTGGAGGTCATCGGGCTGGTCGAGTCCGACGAGCTCGTGCTCACCTGGGAGTACTCGACCGCGCTGCACCACGAGGCGACCGTGCGCAGGCTCGCCGACGCGATGCTGGCCGCTCTGCGCGAGATCGCCAAGCACTGCACCGCACCGGGTTCCGGTGGCCGCACCCCGTCGGACTTCCCGCTCGCCCGGCTCACCCAGTCCCAAGTGGACCGACTGGTGGGCGGTGGCGGCGGGGCGGTCTTCGACGATGCGGTCGAGGACATCTACCCGCTGACCCCGCTGCAGTCCGGCATGGTCTTCCACAGCCTCGTCGACCCGGACGGCGGCGCCTACGTCGACCAGGTCCGCCTCGTCCTCGACGGGGTCACCGACCCGGCCGCCCTGGTGGCCGCGTTCCAGGCCGTCATCGACCGGACCCCGGTGCTGCGCACGGCCGTGGTCTGGGAGGACGTCGCCGAGCCGGTGCAGGTGGTGCGCCGCTCGGTCCGGCTCGACGCCGACATCCGCGACTGGCGGGACCTGTCCGAGCGCGACCGCGACAAGGCCATGGGGCACCTGCTCGCCGAGGACCGCGCCCGGCCGTTCACCCTCGACACCGCGCCGCTGCTGCGCGTGGCCGCCCTGCGGGTCGCCGACGACCGGGTCGTGCTGGTGTGGTCGTCGCACCACGTGCTGCTCGACGGGTGGAGCACCGCGCAGGTCTTCGGGGAGGTCGTCGAGCGCTACACCGACCTGGTCGAGCACCGGTCGCCCTCGGCGCCCGCGCGCAGGCCGTTCCGCGACTACCTGCGCTGGATGTCCGAGCAGGACAGCGCGGCCGCCGACGCGCACTGGGCCGGGGTGCTCGGTGGGTTCGCCGACCCGGTCGCCGTGCCGTGGGACCACGCGCCCGCGCAGGCGCACCGCACCGAGTCGAGCGCGTCGGTCAAGGCCGACCTCGACCGCGCCGGGTCCGAGCGGCTGCGGCTCGCCGCCCAGCGCGCCGGGCTGACCGTCAACACCGTCGTGCAGGGCGCCTGGGCGCTGCTGCTGGCCAGGTGGGCGGGCACCACCGACATCGTGTTCGGCACCACCGTGTCCGGCCGCCCGCCCGAGTTGGCCGGGGTGGAGTCGATGGTCGGCATGTTCATCAACACCGTCCCGACCCGCGTGCTCGCCGACCCGGCCCGGCCCGCCGGGGCGTGGCTGCGCGAGATCCAGGCCGGGCAGAGCGAGTCCCGCAGCTTCGACTACCTCGCCCTGCCGCGGATCCAGGCGCACAGCGCCGTTTCGCCGGGCGCCGCTCTCTTCGACAGCGTCGTGGTGTTCGAGAACTACCCCTTCGAGGACGCTTCTCGCGAGGACGGCCTGCGGGTCGCCGAGGTCACCGCGATCGACACGACCAACCTGCCGCTGACGCTGGCCGCGCACGTCGACGACCGGGTCCACCTCGACCTCGGCTACGACCCGGCGCTGCTGGACCGCGCCACCGCCGAGCGGGTCGCCGGGTGGTTGCGCACGCTGGTGACCGAGCTGGTCGAGGACCAGGACCGGCCCATCGGCGCGCTGCCCTGGGTGTCCACAGAGGACCGGGCCCGGGTGCTCACCGGGTTCAACGACACCGACCACCCGCTGCCCTTCGAGCCCCTCACCGAGGTGTTCGAGCGGCGGGCCGCCCGCACCCCGGACGCGACCGCGCTGGTGTTCGACGGTCGTGCGCTGACCTTCGCCGAGGTCGAGGCCGCCGCGAACCGGTTGGCGCACAAGCTGATCGCCGACGGCGCGGGTCGGGAGAGCGTGGTCGCGCTGACGATGCCCCGCTCAGCCGACACCGTGATCTCGATCCTCGCCGTCGGCAAGGCGGGCGCGGCGTTCCTGCCGGTCGACCCGACCCTGCCCGCCGAGCGCATCGCCTACCTGCTCGACGACGCCAAGCCGGTGCTGGTGCTCGACGGCACCACCGACACCGCCGGGTTCCCGGACACCAGCCCGGGCAGGCGGATCCACGCCGAGCAGACCGCGTACGTCATCTACACCTCCGGCTCCACCGGCCGCCCCAAGGGCGTGGTCATCAGCCAGGGCAACCTGTCCGCGCTGCACCAAGACCACCGCGTCGACATCACCGGCGTCGACCGCACCCGGTTCGCGCTAACCGCGACCTTCTCGTTCGACACCTCGCTCGAGGGCCTGCTGTTCCTCGTGGACGGTCACGAGGTCCACGTGATCAGCGAGGACCTGCGGATCGACCCCGCCGCTTTCGTCGAGTACGTCAGCGCCAACGGCATCGAGTACGTCGACCTCACCCCCACCCACGCCGCGCACCTCGCGGCGGCCGGGCTGCTCGACAGCGGGCTGAAGGTCCTCATGCTCGGCGGCGAAGCCCTGCCCGAGAAGCTGTGGCGCGACGCGCAGGCCAAGGGCCTGCGGGTGGTCAACTACTACGGCCCCACCGAGACCACAGTGGACGCGACGGTCTGCTTCTCCGGCGACGCCGAGCGACCGCTCATCGGTCGACCGCTGCGCAACACCCAGGCCTACGTGCTCGACGAGAACCTCGACCCGCTGCCGCCCGGTGTTCCCGGTGAGCTCTACCTCGCCGGTGTCCAGGTGGCCCGCGGCTACCTCGACCGCCCCGGCCTGACCGCCGCCCGGTTCATCGCCGACCCGTACGGCCCGGCGGGAACCCGCCTGTACCGCACCGGCGACCGCGTCCGGTGGACCGAGCACGGCCTGCTGGACTACCTCGGCCGCGCCGACGACCAGGTCAAGATCCGCGGCTTCCGCATCGAGCCGGGCGAGATCGCCGCCGTGCTGCGGGAACAGGCTGGCGTGAGCGACGCCGCCGTGGTCCCGTTCACCGACGCGACCGGTACCCGCCTGGTCGCCTACGTCGTGGGCGAGCCCGTCGGCGACCTGCGCGCCGAGTTGGCCCGCGAATTGCCCGACTACATGGTTCCTGCCGCCGTGATGGCGTTGCCGGTGCTCCCGGTCAACTCCAGCGGCAAGCTCGACCGCCGCGCCCTGCCCGCCCCGGAGTTCACCGCCTCGGCCACGCACGTCGAGCCGCGCACCGAGGCCGAGCGGGTCGTGGCCGCTGCCTGGGCCGAGGTGCTCGGGGTGCCGAAGGTCGGTGCGCAGGACAACTTCTTCGCGCTCGGCGGCGACTCGATCCTCAGCATCCAGGTCGTGTCCCGGCTGCGCACCGCGTTCGGCACCCAGATCTCCCCGCGCGCTGTGTTCGACCACCCCACGGTCGCGGCCCTGGCCCGCGCGGTGCCGGGCGAGCGGACCGACGCGATCCCGGTCATCGACCACAGTGGACCGGTTCCGCAATCGTTTGCGCAGCGTCGGTTGTGGTTCCTGGACCAGTTCGAGCCCGGCGACACCGAGTACGTCAGCCCGACCGCGCTGCGGCTCACCGGCCCGCTCGACGAGACCGCCCTCACCTCGGCGCTCACCGCGCTCATCGCCCGGCACGAGTCGCTGCGCACCACCTTCGACGAGGTCGACGGCGAGGCCGTGCAGATCGTGCACGAGCCGTACCCGGCCGAGCTGACCCTGCTCGACGGCGACGCCGAGCAGGTCGTCGCCGACGAGAGCGCGCGACCGTTCGACCTGCGGCAGGGCCCACTGCTGCGCACCGCGCTGGTGCGCGAGTCGGCCACGTCGCACGTGCTCGTGCTGACCCTGCACCACATCATCACCGACGGCTGGTCCACCGCCGTCCTCACCGAGGACCTCGCCGCGCTCTACCGCGCCGAGCTGTCCGGTGTGGACGCCGACCTGCCCGAGCTCCCCGTCCGCTACACCGACTTCACCGCGTGGCAGCGCGACCAGGGCATCGACCTGGACTTCTGGAAGGCCGCCCTCGCCGGGGTCGAGCCGCTGGAGCTGCCGACCGACCGCCCCCGCCCCGCCGTGCGGACCACCGCGGGCGCCAAGCACGAGTTCACCCTGCCCGCGGCGACCCTCGACGCGCTGCGCGAGCTGGGCCGACGGGTCGACGGCACCCTGTTCACCACCCTGCTCGCCGCCTGCCAGGTGCTGTTCGCCCGCTACAGCGGCCAGTCCGACATCGCCATCGGCACCGTGGCCTCCGGTCGCGAGCGGGCCGAGGTCGAGCGGGTCGTCGGGTTCTTCGTCAACACCGTGGTGCTGCGCTCCACAGTGGACCTGCGGGCCCCGTTCACCGACGTGCTCGCCGGGGCGCGGGCCACCGCGCTGGAGGCCTTCGCCCACCAGGACGTCCCGTTCGAGCGGGTCGTCGACGCGGTGGCGCCCGAGCGCGACACCAGCCGCAGCCCGCTGTTCGACGTCATGGTGCTGCTGCAGAACACCCCCGACGAGGTCCCGGTCATCCCGGGGCTGACCGTCACCGAGGTCGACATCCCGGTCACCACCTCCACCAACGACCTCACCCTGGAGTTCCAGGAGTCGACCGGCGGCCTGCGCGGCGCGGTCGAGTTCAACCCGGACCTGTTCGACGCCACCACCGTCGAACGGCTCGTCGAGCACCTGTCCGCCCTGCTCACCGCCATCGCGACCGACCCGGCCAGCGCGGCGGCCGACATCGACCTGCGGCACGCGACCGAACGCGAGCGGATCGAGTCGTGGCAGGGATCCCGCACGGATGATTTCCGGTCAATCCTGGGTCTGATTTCAGACTCTGCGACGCGCGCGCCAGATGCGGCGGCCGTGGTGTTCGGTGCGGATCGGCGCACATTCGCCCAGGTCAACGCCACCGCGAACCAGCTGGCGCGGCACCTCGTCGACAACGGCGCCGGTCCGGAGCGGCTCGTGGCGCTGGCCTTGCCCCGCTCGGCCGACGTGGTCGTCGCGATCCTGGCCGTGCTCAAGTCCGGTGCCGCCTACCTGCCGATCGACACGACCCTGCCCCGCGAGCGGATCGATTTCCTGCTCGCCGACGCCGCCCCCACCGTCGTGCTCGACACCTGGCCGGACCTGACCGGCCGGGATGATTCCGACCTCGGGATCGACCCGCACCCGCGCTCGGCGGCCTACGTCATCCACACCTCCGGGTCGACCGGCACCCCCAAGGGCGTCGTCGTCGACCACGGCAACCTGGCCGCGCTCGCCGCTCACCAGCGCGCCGAGCTGATCGACCCGCTCGGCCCCGGGCTCGACTACGGCCAGACCTCGGTGTTCTCCTTCGACACCGCCGTCGAGGGGCTGCTGTTCCTCGCCGCGGGCCACACCCTGCACGTCCTCGACGACGACACCCGGCTCGACCCGCACGCCCTGGTCGACTACGCCACGGCCAACCTCGACGTGCTGGACGTGACCCCGGCGCACGCCCGCCGCCTGGTCGAGGCGGGCCTGCTCGACGCCGGTCTGCGCGCGCTGACCCTCGGCGGCGAGGCCATCGACCCGGCGCTGTGGCGGGAGCTGGCCGCCGCGGACCTGCTCGCGGTCAACCTCTACGGCCCCACCGAGGTCACCGTGGACGCCACCTGGGCCACGATCACCGGCGACCGCGCCACCATCGGCAGGCCGCTGTCCACCACCCGCGCGCACGTGCTCGACGAGGACCTGCGTGAACAGCCGATCGGCGTGCCCGGCGAGCTGTTCCTGGCAGGCCCGCAGGTCAGCCGCGGCTACCTCGGTCGCCCCGGCCTGACCGCGGACCGGTTCACCGCCGACCCGTTCGGCGCGCCGGGCACCCGCATGTACCGCACCGGCGACCGGGCGCGTTGGCTCGCCGACGGCACGCTCGAGTTCCTCGGCCGCGCCGACGACCAGGTCAAGATCCGCGGCCACCGCGTCGAGCCCGGCGAGGTCACCGCGGCCCTGCTGCGCCACGACGCGGTGCGCGACGCGGCCGTCGTGGCCCGCCCGCACGGCGGCCACCTGCGGTTGGTCGGCTACCTGGTCAGCGACGCCGCCGACTCTGCCGACGCCGACTTCGCGGCCTTCCTGCGGCAGACCCTGCCGGACTACATGGTGCCGTCGGCGTTCGTGCGGCTCGACCGGCTCCCGGTCACCCACAACGGCAAGCTCGACCACCGCGCGCTCCCGGAGCCCACCGCGGTCCCGACCAGCCACGTGCCGCCGCGGCCGGGTACCGAGACCACGCTCGCCGAGATCTGGGCCGATGTCCTCGGTCTGCCCGAGGTGGGGGCGTCGGACAACTTCTTCGCCCTCGGCGGTGACTCGATCCTGAGCATGCAGGTCGTGTCCCGGGCCAGGGCAGCGGGCCTGGCGATCACCTCCAAGGACGTGTTCGTCCGGCAGACCGTCGCGGAGCTGGCCACGGTCGCCACGGAGTCCACTGTGGTCAGCGCGGAGCCGGTGATCACCGGACCCGCCCCGCTGACCCCGATCCAGCACTGGTTCTTCGCCACCCACGCGCCCGAGCAGCGCGACCACTTCACGATGGCCATGTCCTTCGCGCTGGCGCCGGAGGTGGACCACGACAAGCTGCTCGCCGCGGTCGAGCGGGTCGTGCGCCACCACGCCGCGCTGCGCACCCGGTTCGTCGAGACCAGCACCGGTTGGGTCCAGGAGCCGACCGACGCCGAGATCGCCGACGAGATCACCATCGGCACCGGCCAGGTGGTCCGCGCGGTCATCGCGGACGGCCACCTGCACCTGCGGGTGCACCACCTGGTGATCGACGCCGTTTCCTGGCGCGTCGTGCTCGCCGACCTGGAACGCGCCTACCGCGGCGAGTTCCTGTCCCCGGCCGTCCCGTTCGGACACTGGGCGCACCGGCTCGCCGACTTCACCCTCGGCGGCGGTTTCGACGCCGACCTCCCGCACTGGCAGGCGATTCCGGTGACCCCGCAGCTCCCGGTCGACGGGACCGGCGACCCCGACGTGGCGGCCGGGTTCAGCGTCTCCCTGGACGCCCCGGCGACGGACGCGTTGCTGCACCAGGTGCCGGACACCTACCGCACCCAGGTCAACGACGTCCTGCTTGCCGCACTGGCCCGCGCCGTCACCGACTGGACCGGGCAGCCGCACGCCCTGGTGACCCTGGAGGGCCACGGCCGCGAGGAGATCATCGACGGCCTCGACACCGGCGGCACCGTCGGCTGGTTCACCAGCCAGTTCCCGGTGGCGCTGCCCGTTGCCGACGAGTGGTCGGCGACCCTGAAGTCCGTAAAGGAGGCCCTGCGCGCGATCCCGCACAAGGGCTTGGGCTACGAGGCGCTCCGCTACATCAAGGGCAGCCTCGACCACACGCCCGAGCCGCAGATCGCGTTCAACTACCTCGGCCGTTGGGACGCGGGCGACGAGTCCGGTTCGATCCTGCGCGAGCAGGTCGCCGAACCCGCTGCCACCGGGCCCGTGATGCCGCGCAGCCACCTGATCGAGGTCACCGCCGCGGTCACCGACGGTGTGCTGACCCTGGACTGGGACTACGCGCCCGGCGTGCACCACGAGACGACGGTTCGCGCGGTTGCCGAGCGGGTGGTGGCCGCGCTGCGCGAGATCGTCGCGCACTGCGCCGAGCCCGGCACCGGCGGCCGCACCCCGTCGGACTTCCCGCTCGCCCGCCTCACCCAGTCCGAAGTGGACGCACTGGTCGGCGACGGCTCCGACGTGGCCGACATCTACCCGCTGACCCCGCTGCAGGCCGGGATGCTGTTCCACGGCCTGCTCGACGCCGACTCCTACGTCAACCGCACCCAGGTCCGGCTGCGCGGCGTGACCGATGTCCGGCGGCTGGGACAGGCGTGGCACGAGGTCGCCGACCAGAACCCGGTGCTGCGCAGCAGTGTCGTCTGGCAGGGCGTCGCGGAGCCCGTGCAGGTCGTGCACCAGCGCTCCCGGGTCGCGGTCGAGTACGGGCCCGCCACCGAGACCGGCCTCGACCTGGCCACCGGGCCGCTGACCCGGGTGGTCCTCGACGAGGTCGAGCCGGGCGTGGTCGACCTGCTGTGGGTCTCGCACCACCTGCTGCTCGACGGGTGGAGCACCGCGCAGGTGTTCGCCGACGTCCTCGCCCGCTACGCCGGGGCGACCCCGCCCGCGCGCAGGCCGTTCCGCGACTACCTCGCGTGGCTGGCCGAGCAGGACGTGGCCGCCGCCGAGCGGCACTGGCGGGCCGTGCTCGACGGCGTCGAGGGCCCGACACCGCTGCCGTACGACCGGCCGCCGGTCGACGCCCACCGCGCCCGGTCGGGCTCCCACGTCCGCGCCGCGTTCCCGGTCGGTGACGTCGGCGCGCACGGGCTGACCCTGAACACCGTCGTGCAGGGCGCTTGGGCGTTGCTGCTGGCGCGCTACAGCGGTGAGCGCGAGGTCGTGTTCGGCACCACCGTGTCCGGCCGGCCTGCCGACCTGCCCGGGGTCGAGGACATGGTCGGCATGTTCATCAACACCGTCCCCAGCCGCGTGCTGGTCGAGGGCCGCGGCAGTGCCCTGACCTGGCTGCGCGGGCTGCAGGCGGGCCAGGCCGAGTCGCGCCGCTTCGACTACGTGTCGCTGGCCCAGGCGCAGGCCTGGAGCGGGGTCGGCTCGCTGTTCGACAGCGTCGTCGCGTTCGAGAACTTCCCCGACGGCGCCGAGACCGACGGCGCGCCGGACGTGGAGACCGTGGACGGCGAGGAGGCGACCACCCTCGGCCTCAGCCTGTCCGCGCACCTCGACGGCGACCGGCTGCGGCTGGAACTGGGCTACGACCCGGCGCTGTTCGACGACACCACCGCCCAGACCCTGGTCGACCGCTTGGTGGCCTTGGTCGACGCGCTGTCCCGTGAGCCGTCGCGGGACCTGGCGGACCTGCCGTGGTTGACCTCGGCCGAGCGGGAACTGGTTGTCGGCAAGTGGAACGACACCGCGGCGGCGGTTGAGCCGGTCGCTTTTCCCAGCCTGCTCGCGGGCGTGTCCGGTGTGGCGGTGGAGCAGGACGGTGTCCAGCTCACCTATGCCGAGCTGGACGCCGCCGCCAACCGGGTCGCCAACCTGCTGCGCTCGCTGGGCGCCGGGCCGGAGCGGATCGTGGCGCTACGGCTGCCCCGCTCCACCGACCTGGTGGTGGCGCAGCTGGCCGTGCTCAAGTCCGGTGCCGCGTACCTGCCGGTCGACCCGAACTACCCGGCCGAGCGGATCGCGTTCATGCTCGAGGACGCCCAACCGGTGATCACCCTCGACCGGCTGCCCGAGGCCAGCGGGTTCCCCGACACCGCGCCCGAGGTGGACATCGCGGTCGACGCACCCGCGTACGTGATCTACACGTCCGGGTCGACCGGGCGCCCCAAGGGCGTCGTGGTGACCCACCGCGGGCTGGCGAACTTCGCCACCGCCGAGATCGACCGGTTCGACGTGCGCGCCGGTGACCGGGTGCTGGCGTTCTCCTCGCCGAGCTTCGACGCGTCGGTGCTGGAGCTGTGCATGGCGCTGCCCGCCGGGGCGACGCTGGTGGTGCCGCCCGCCGGGCCGCTGGTGGGGGAGCCGCTGGGGACCGCGCTGCGGGACTTGCGGATCACCCACACGCTGATCCCGCCGGTCGCGCTGGCGACCGTGCCGGAGGTGGAGCTGCCGGACCTGCGGACGCTGATCGTCGGCGGGGACGCGACCTCAGCGGACCTGGTCCGGCGGTGGGCGCCGCGCACGGCGCTGATCAACGCGTACGGGCCCACCGAGGTCACCGTGGTCGCCACCTGGACCGCGCCGCTGTCACCCGGCGCGGGCGCACCGCCGATCGGGCGGCCGTTGCCGAACACCCGCGTGTACGTGCTCGACGAGGACCTCCGTCCGGTGCCGCCCGGTGTTCCCAGTGAGCTGTACGTGGCCGGGGTCGGGTTGGCTCGCGGGTACCTGGGTCGGCCGGGTCTGACGGCGTCGCGCTTCGTGGCGAATCCGTTTGGTGGCGGCCGGATGTACCGCACCGGCGATGTCGTGCGGTGGACCGCCGACGGCGAGCTGGTGTTCGTCGGCCGGGCGGACGACCAGGTGAAGGTGCGCGGGTTCCGGATCGAGCTCGGCGAGATCGAGTCGGTCATCGGGGCACGACCTGAGGTGTCCGCGGTGGCCGTGGTGGTCCGCGAGGACGAGCCCGGCGTGAAGCGGCTGGTCGCCTATGTCGTCGGCTCGACCGGCGGACTCCGCGACGCTCTGCTGACCGCGCTGCCCGAGCACATGGTCCCGGCCGCGTTCGTCGAGCTGGCCGCGCTTCCGCTGACCGCGAACGGGAAGCTGGACCGGCGAGCGCTGCCCACTCCCGAGTGGACGGACGCGGCCGGGTTCGTGCCGCCGCGCACCGACGCCGAGCGGGTTGTCGCCGCCGCCTGGGGTGACGTGCTCGGGATCGCCCGAGTTGGCGCCACGGACAACTTCTTCGCGCTCGGCGGCGACTCGATCCTCAGCATCCGGGTCGTGGCCCGTCTGCGCGACGCACTCGGAACCGATGTGTCGCCCCGAGTCCTGTTCGACAACCCGACTGTGGAGTCGCTGGCGGGTGCGCTCGGTGGGGCACCTGCGGCGGAGTCGATCCCAGCTCTGGCCGATGGCGCCGACTCGCCGCTGTCGTTCGCCCAGCAGCGGCTGTGGTTCCTGCAGGAGTTCGACCCGGGCAGCACCGAGTACGTCACGCCGCTCGCGGTGCGACTGCGCGGATCGCTGGACCTGGGTGCCCTGGGCGCGGCGCTGACCGCCCTTGCCGCGCGGCACGAGTCGCTGCGGACCACCTTCCACGGGGTCGACGGGCACGGCACGCAGGTCGTGCACCCGCCGACCGACATCGCGCTCCCGGTGGTGGACATCGCCGAGGACGGGCTCACCGGCGCGCTCGACCGGGTGGCGACGGAGCCGTTCGACCTGGCCGCGGGTCCCCTGGTGCGGCCGGTCGTCTTCCGGGTCGGCGCCGAGGACCACGTGCTCGCGCTGACCATGCACCACATCGTCACCGACGGCTGGTCGGCCGGTGTGCTCATGGCCGACCTCGCCGAGCTCTACCGCGCGGAGGTCGACGGCGACGAGCCGGACCTGCCCGAACTCCCGGTGCGCTACCGCGACTTCGCCGCCTGGCAGCGCGGCCGCACCGAGGTGCTGGCGACGCAGCTGGAGCACTGGAAGTCCGCGCTGGCCGGGGTTCCCGCACTCGAACTGCCGACCGACCGGCCGCGCCCCGCCGTGCACACCACCTCCGGCGCGCAGGTGCCGTTCGCGGTGCCCGCCGCGGTCGCCGACCGGTTGCGCGAGGTGGCGCGGGCGCAGGACGCCACGCTGTTCGTGGTGCTGGTGGCCGCGACCCAGACGCTGCTGCACCGGTTCACCGGGCAGGACGACATCGCGGTCGGCACGGTCGCCGCCGGTCGCGACCACCCGGACCTGCACAACCTGGTCGGCTTCTTCGTCAACACGCTGGTCCTGCGCTCCACTGTGGACTCGGCGGAGCCGTTCAGCGGGTTCGTCGGCCGGGTGCGCTCGACCGTGCTCGACGCGTTCGCCAACCAGGACGTGCCCTTCGAGCGGGTCGTGGACGCGGTGGCGCCCGAGCGCGACACCAGCCGCACGCCGCTGTTCCAGGCGATGGTCGTGCTGCAGAACGCCGTCGGCCGCGCCTCCGGCCTGCCCGGGGTCGAGGCGTCGGACGTCGGCTTCCCGGTGGTGACCGCCGCCTACGACGTCACCGTCGAGTTCCACGAGGCCGAGGACGGCGGGCTGCACGCGACGCTGGACTACAACACCGACCTGTTCGACGACGCCACCGCCCGCAGGCTCGTCGCCGGGTTGGACGCGCTCCTCGCGGCGGCCAGCGCCCACCCGGGCGCCCCGGTCGGCACCCTGCCGGTGTTGACGGCCGCGGAGCGAGAGCGGGTGCTGACCACCTGGAACGACACCGTTGTCCTCACCGAGCCGCGGACGCTGCCCGCCATGGTGCGCCGCCAGGCCGCGGTGCGACCGGACGCACCGGCGATCATCAGCGGGGACGCGGTGATCAGCTGGGGTGAGCTGGACGCGCGCACCGACCGGGTCGCGCGGGCGCTGGTCGCCGGGGGAGCCGGACCGGAGCAGGTCGTGGCCGTCCGGTTGGGGCGGTCCGCCGAGCTGATCGTCGCCGAGCTGGCGGCGACCAAGGCGGGTGCCGCGTTCTTGCCAATCGACCCCGACTACCCGGCCGACCGGATCGCGTACATGCTCGACGACGCCAAGCCGGTGCTCGTCCTCGACGGCGAACTCCCGGAGTCCGACTCCGGCTCGCTCGTGGAACCCGGCCTGGCCAACCCGGCGTACGTGATCTACACGTCCGGGTCCACCGGGCGGCCCAAGGGCGTCGTGGTCACCCACTTCGGCCTGGCGAGCTTCGCGGCCGCCGAGGTCCGCCGGTTCGACGTGCGCCCGGATGACCGGGTGCTGGCGTTCTCCTCACCCAGCTTCGACGCGTCGGTGCTGGAGCTGTGCATGGCCCTCGGTGGCGGCGCGGCGATCGTGGTGCCGCCGCCCGGACCGCTGCTGGGTGAGCAGCTCGGCACCGTCCTGGCCGAGCAGCGCATCTCGCACACGCTGATCCCGCCGGTCGCGCTGGCGACCGTCCCGGACATCGACCTGCCGGACCTGCGCACCCTGGTCGTCGGCGGCGACGCCTGCTCGGCCGAGCTGGTGGCCCGCTGGGCCCCCGGCCGCTCGATGATCAACGCCTACGGGCCGACCGAGTCCACTGTGGTCGCGACGTGGAGCGCACCGCTGGTGCCCGGCGGGGTCCCGCCGATCGGGCGACCGATCGAGAACACCCGCGCGTACGTGCTGGACGCGGACTTGTCGCCGGTTCCGGTTGGTGTTCCCGGTGAGTTGTACGTTGCCGGTGCCGGGCTGGCTCGTGGGTACCTAGGGCGGCCGGGGTTGACGGCGTCGCGGTTCGTGGCGAACCCGTTCGATGGTGGCCGCATGTACCGCACCGGCGATGTTGTGCGGTGGACCGCCGACGGTGAGCTGGTGTTCGTCGGCCGCGCCGATGACCAGGTGAAGGTGCGCGGGTTCCGCATCGAACTCGGCGAGGTCGAGTCGGCCCTGCGCGCCCACCCCTCGGTGGTCGACGCGGCAGCCGCCGTGCACACCGACCCCGCGGGCCACAAGCGCCTGGTCGGCTACGTCGCCGGACCGTCCCTGCCGGACAGCGCCGCGCTGCGCGAGTTCCTCGCCGAGACCCAGCCCGACCACCTGATCCCCACCGCGTTCGTCACCCTCGACGCGCTGCCGGTGTCCCCCAACGGAAAGGTCGACCGCAAGGCCCTCCCCGCCCCCGACCTCACCACCAGCACCACCGTCTACGTCGAACCCACCACCCCCGTGGAGCAGGCCCTCGCGAAGGTCTGGGCCGACGTTCTCGGCATGGACCGCGTGGGCCTGGCCGACAACTTCTTCGCCCTAGGTGGTGACTCGATCCTGAGCATCCAGGTCGCGGCCCGTGCCCGGCAGGCCGGTCTCAAGGTCGCCACCAAGGACCTCTTCCTCCACCAGACGATCGCCGACCTGGCGCCCGTCGTGACCTTTGTGGACACCGTGGTCGACCGCGCCCCGGTGACCGGTCCGGTCGAGCTGACCCCCATCCAGCGCTGGTTCCTCTCCGCGCCGCGCGCCGCACACCACCACTTCAACCAGGCCCACTACGTCGAACTGACCGCCGCCCCGGACGTCGCGGCTCTCCGCTCCGCGCTCGCCGCTCTGATGTCGCACCACGACGCCCTCCGCCTGCGCTACGCCGCCGACGCGGACGGCTGGCGCCAATGGAACGCCGAGGTGTCCGACGAGTCCATCTTGGACATCGTGTCGGTCGCTTCCGAGGCCGAGGCGGAGGAATTCGCTGACACCGTTCACGCGAGCTTCAACCTGGAGACCGGCCCGCTGCTGCGCGCCGTGCTCCTGCGCTTCCCTGACCGCCACCGCCTCCTACTCGTAGCCCACCACCTGGTCGTCGACGGCGTGTCGTGGCGAATCCTCCTGGACGACCTCGACACGGCGTACCACCAGGCCCTGCGCGGTGACATCGACCTGGGCGCGAAGACCACCTCCTTCCAGGACTGGTCGAGCAAACTGTCCTCCTTCGTCCACTCCGGTGGCCTGGACGAGGAGCTCCCGTACTGGGAGTCCATTTCCTGCGACGTATCCCTCCCGGTGGACCGCCCAGCTGGGGCCGCGTCGATGGACGCGATCTCGGTATCGCTGGACGCTTCAGTGACCGACGCACTATTGCGCGGGGCACCGACCGCCTATCGAACCCGGATCAACGACGTCCTGCTGGCCGCACTGGCCTGGTCGCTGGGTCGGTGGACCGGTCGATCGCGGGTTGGGGTGCACTTGGAGGGACACGGCCGCGAAGACGTCCTGTCCGATGTGGACCTCTCGCGCACGGTCGGCTGGTTCACGACGATGTTCCCGGTGGTGCTGGACGTGCCCGAGGGCAGCTGGCGAACCGTGGTGAAGGACGTCCGCAAGCAACTGCGGAAGCTGCCGGGGAACGGTTTCGGGTACAGCGCACTGCGGTACCTGGGCTCGCTGAACTCCGACGTGTCGCCTTCGGTGTCGTTCAACTACCTGGGACAGTTCGACTCCCGTGCTGCCGCGGCCGACGAGAGCCTGTTCGGGGAGACGTTGGGGGCTATTGGTGCGGATCACGATCCGGCCGATCGGACGGGGCACCTGGTGGACATCGTGGGGGAAACCTCGGACGGACAGATGACGTTCGTGTGGTACTTCGCGGCAGACCAGTTCGAGCGGGCGACAGTGGAGGCGGCGGCGCGCGAGTTCGAGTCGGCGCTGATCGCGATCGCGCAGGACTGCGCCCGATGAGAACACTGATCGCCGAGCCGCCGGCTGAACTGGCTGCTGCCGAGTTGGCTGCTGTCGAGTTGGCTGCTACCGGGCTGGCTGCTGTCGAGTTATCCACAAGGGCTTTGGTTGCCCACAGGGAGTTTGTGCTGAGACTGTTTTGTCGGTGTTCCTCGGTAGGCTGTATATCGGGGGCTCTTGGCGCGGATGATCTTGTGGGCGGTGGGTTGTCCACAACCTCTGCGGCTATCCACAGGGCCTTGCTTGCTGCTGCCGGTTTGTCGGTGCTGCGCGGTAGGCTGTGTATTTGGGGGCTTTCGATCAGGTTGATCTTGGCGTCAGCCGTTGCTGGGAGTGCGGGGCAAGGGATTTGGGCCTCCGCCTTCGGCTCCGGGGGTCGGCCTCGTCGCCTGGCGGCGAGCTCGGCGACCCGGGATCGGACGCCTCGTCGCCTGGCGGCGACATCGGGCCCGATCCGCGACAATGCGGAAAGCTCGATGGGGCGAACTTGTTTTGCGCGGGGCCCTTACGACACCCGTGGCAGAACCGCAAAGCAGGGGCCCAAAAGCAGGCCCTGCCGCGTGAACAACGCTACGGGTGCCGTCCCCCCACACAAAACAAGTCCGCCCCATCGAGCAGGCTTGGCACCAGCGAGTCCGACTGTCCAGGTGCTGGGTTGGCAGGGCCAACGAGGGCGGGCTGGGTTGGCACCGCTGGGTCCGAGTGTCCAGGTGCTGAGTAGGTGGGCTGAGGCCGGACCTGACGGGAGCTGGGCTGGCACCAGCGAGCCCGAGGAGCGCGGGGCTGGGTTGGCAGGGCTGACTCGGGTGGGCTGGCCCAACGCCGGTGGCGGCCGGTGGTCATCTGGGGGGTCGAGCCGGCGGAACCGGTCTGGCGCTGCGACCTTCGGGAGGTGCAGGATCGGTACGGCTGAGGCGACGCCGCTGCTTGTCGATTCGGTGGCTCGGACAGTGGTGCGATCGGGCTCGAACCGGGTACTTGGACAGGGTGGGGGTGCGGCATGACCGTTGAGCGCGAGGTTGACCAGGCGGTAGTGCCGCTCTCCCGCAACCGCAACTACACCCTGCTTTGGGTGGGCCAAGCATGCGCCGAGGTCGGCTTCAGCGCCTCGATGATTGCTTTCCCCCTCTTGGTCCTAGCCCTCACCGGATCCGCCGCAGCCTCCGGCTTAGTCCTCGCAGCCGACGCGGTTGCGCAGTTGGCAGTCGGGCTCCCCGCAGGCGCACTCGTAGACCGCTGGGATCGCCGGAAGGTGATGCTGGCCTGCGAAGCCGGGAACGTCCTGGCGTTGGCTTCCCTAGTGGTTGCCATCATCGCCGGGGTGGCGACTATTCCGCACATGGTCGCTGTGGCCGTAGTACTCGGTGTGTGCCGGGCGTTGTTCGAGCCAGCCGAAGATGCCAGCCTGCCGTCGCTGGTCCCCGAGGAGCAGTTGGCGACAGCGGTGTCGATGAATGCGGCGCGGTCGTCGATTGGGCAGATGGCGGGCAATGCCCTGGGTGGGGTGTTGTTCGCGATCGGGCGGTGGGTGCCGTTCCTGGTGGACCTCGTCACCCACTTCATCTCCCTCGTCGCGATCTCCTTCATCCGGCTGCCCCGTCGCAAGACGGTGCCCGTTGAGAACACGCACCTCGGTCGGGAGATCCTGGCGGGCATGCGGTGGGTGTTGGCGCACCGCGAGGTCAGGGTGACGGCCGTGTGCGCGTTGGCGTTGAACCTGTTCTTCAGCGCGTACTACCTCGTCGTCATCGTGCTCGCTGAGCGGGCGGGGGTTTCCTCGGCCGAGATCGGGATCATGGCGGCCATGCTCGGCGTCGGTGGGATCCTCGGGTCCCTCGTCGCGCCTTACCTGCACCGGGTGCTCTCGCCGTACGTCTCCATCGCGGGGGTGTTCTGGGCGTTGAGCCTTTTGGCCCCGTTGGCCGTGTTCATCGACAGCGGCCTGCTGCTCGGGGCCTTGTTCGCCGGGATGGCGCTGTTCGCGCCGACCGCGAACACCACCATCACCACCCACCAACTCCTGCTCACCCCCGACGCGTTGCGCGGGCGGATGAGCGGGGTGATGAGCGTTGTCGTCGGCGGGGCGGCGGCGTTGGGGCCCGCGCTGGGCGGGGTGCTCGTCGAGTTCGTGTCGCCCGACACCGCGGTTCTGGTGGCGGCGGCGGGAATGGTGGTGGTGACCCTGCTCGTGACAGTCAACCCGACGCTGCGTCGGTATCCAGGGAACAGAGAGGAAGCACAGTGAGGGACGACATCGCCTACCAGGTCCTGGTGAACGACGAGGACCAGTACTCCCTGTGGCCCGCCCACCGCGACATCCCCGCGGGCTGGCGCGCCGAGGGCACCACCGGCACCAAGGACGAGTGCTCGGCCCACGTCGACCGGGTGTGGACCGACATGCGGCCGCGCTCCCTGCGCGAGGCCATGGACCAGGTCTGACCCCGGCACCTGGCGGCGGCACCGGCCGCCGCCAGGGGTCAGCTCGACCCGCGCACCACCAGTTCCGTGGGGAGCACGATCGACTGCGGCAGGTCCTGCTCCCCGGCCAGGTGCGCCGCCAACCGCCACGCCGCCGTCGCACCGAGGTCCTCCGGGGACTGCCGGACGGTCGTGAGCGCCGGGGTGCACACCCGGGCGAGGCCCGAGTCGTCGAAGCCCACCACCGACACCTCCTCGGGTACCGTTGTCCCCACCGACCGCAGGTAGCGCAACGCGCCGATCGCGATCGCGTCTGACGCGCAGAACACCCCGTCCACTTCCGGCGCCGACGCCAGCAGCCCCGCCATCGCCGCGGCGCCCGCCTCGGCCGTCATCGCGCACCGCAGCACCGCCGCGGGGGGCTGACCCAGCGCGCGGCGCACCCCGGCCACCCGGTCCACGCACGCCGCCACGTCGGCGGGACCGGCCAGCACCCCCACCCGCCGCCGCCCGCGCGCGACCAGGTGCCTGCCCGCCAGCACGCCGCCGCCCAGGTTGTCGGAATCCACATAGGACATACCGGTGCCCAGCGGTCTGCCGACGAGCACGACCGGGATCGGCAGCCGACCGGGGAGCGGGTCGTGGCCGTTGAGGCTCAGCACGATCGCACCATCCACATCGGACACCTCGAACGGGTTCATCGCGACCACCACCCGCCGTCCGGCCAGGCCCGAGGTGATCCCGCGCAGCACCCCGGCCAGGAACTCGCCGTCGAAGCAGCGGTCGGGGTCCTCCGAGACCACCACCGCCACCGTGTCGGTGCGGGTGCTCGCCAGCGACCGCGCCGCCTGGTTCGGCCGGTACCGCAGCGCGGCCACCGCCGACAGCACCGCCGCGCGGGTCCGCAGGCTCACCCCGGGGGAGCCGTTGAGCACGCGCGACACCGTCGACCGGGACACACCGGCCAGCCGGGCGACCTCTTCCAGGTTCACCCCAGCGCGACCCCGTCGACCGAGCGCCGACCGAGCACGGCGAACACCACGAGTACCGGCACAGTGGCCAGTGTGGCGCCCGCGAGCACGAGCGGGTAGTCCACGTAATGCCCTGACTGCAACCGTTCCAGTGCAAGTTGCACGGTAGGGTGGTCGGCGTCGAGCACCACCAGCGGCCACAGGAAGTCGTTCCAGCTGGCCATGAACGTGAACATCCCCAGCGACGCCAGCGCCGGGCGCACCGCGGGCAGGCAGACGTGCCAGTAGACGCGCGGCAGCGAGCAGCCGTCCACCCTGGCCGCGTCGACCAGTTCGGCCGGTACCGCCGAGACCGTGTACTGCCGCATCCAGAACACCCCAAGCGCGGTGACCAGGTTCGGCACGATCACGGCCTGCGGCCCGCCTGCCCAGCCCAGTTCCGCCATCGCCAGGTACAGCGGGATGACCCCGAGTTGGGTCGGCACCGCCATCGTCGCCACCACGAACGTGAAGAGCCAGTCGCGACCGGGGAAGCGCACCCGCGCAAACGCGAACCCGGCGAGGCTGGCGAACACCACCGTCGACACGGTAACGGTGCCCGCCACGACCACGCTATTGCCCAGCGCGCGCCAGAAGGGCACCGTGTCGAAAACCCGCCGGACGTTGTCCAGGAAGTGCCCGCCCGGGGTGAACGCCGCGGCCGACACCTCGGCCCGGCTGCCGATCAGGAACCCCCAGTAGAACGGGAACAGCGACCCGGCGACGAAGGCGACGAGCAGTCCGTAGACCCACGCCCTCACCGGCCGGTGCCCGCCATCCGCCTGGTCAGCCGGTAGTTCACCCAGGCGAGGCAGCCGACGGCGACCAGCAGGACCCAGGCCACCGCCGAGGCGTAGCCCAGGCGCTGCGTCTCGAACGCCGACTGGTACAGGTAGAGGGTGACCGTCTGGAACTGCCCGGACGCGCCGCCGTTGGCCGAACCGGTTTGCGCGTCGAGCAGCTTGGGTTCGGTGAACACCTGCAGCCCGCCGATGGTCGAGGTCACCACCACGAACAGCAGTGTCGGGCGCAGCATCGGCAGTGTCACGTGCCAGAACCGGCGCAGCCGACCCGCACCGTCCACAGTGGCCGCTTCGTGCAGCGACGGCGGGATGGCCCGCATCGCCGCGAGCACCACGAGCGCGTTGTAGCCGGTCCAGCGCCAGTTCACCATGACCGCGATCGCGACGTGGCTCGCCAGCCGGTTGGCCTGCCAGTCCACGGTGTCCAGCCCCAGCGCGACGAGCAGCTCGTTGACCAACCCGTAGCGCGGCCCGAAGAGGTTGGCGAACACCACCCCCACCGCGACCGCGCTCATCGCCGTCGGCGCCAGCACCGCCACCCGCCACCCGGTGGCCCCCCGCGGCGCCGCGTCCAGCAGCGCCGCGAGGACCACCGCCACCACCAGCTGCGGGCCGGTGGTGAGCAGGAAGATGCTGAGGGTGTTGACCGCCGCGGTCCCCAACCGCTCGTCACCGAGCAGTTCCGCGTAGTTGGCCAGGCCGACGAAGCTGGGCGCGTCGTCGACCAGGCCCCAGGAGAACAGCGAGACGTACCCGGTGTAGAGCAGCGGGAACAGCCCGGTGATGACGAACAGCAGGAAGAACGGCGCGATGAACAGGTACGGCGTGAACCTCACCGGGCGATCTTCTTGGCGCCGTCGACC
Source organism: Actinokineospora diospyrosa (assembly GCF_024171925.1). Lineage (GTDB taxonomy): Bacteria > Actinomycetota > Actinomycetes > Mycobacteriales > Pseudonocardiaceae > Actinokineospora > Actinokineospora diospyrosa. The sequence goes on from NZ_JAMTCO010000001.1 coordinate 316,003, forward strand.
AGTTGCCGCCACCCCGCTTCCGGGTCGGTGCCCTGCTCCACCGCCCACAGCGCGGGGGTCGCCACGCTCTCCTGGATGCGCCCGTCGCCGGGCCCCTTGTACTGCGGGGCCGACACCTTGCGGGCCTGGGCGGCGAACAGCTCACCGGTCCTGGCGCCGCCGAAGTAGTCGTCGACGGTGCCGATCAACCGCGGCGAGGTGAGCGCGGCGACCTGGCTGGGGAAGTTCCCGGTGCGGGCGAACGCCCTGATCTGCTGCTCCGGGGCGGTCAACCAGGCGGCGAGCGCGGCGGCCTCCCCGGGGTGGGCGCTCTGCTTGGGCACCGCCAAGTACGACCCGCCCCAGTTGCCGCCACCACCGGGGAACGCGTCGGTGACCGCCCACAGACCCGCGTTGCGCGGACCGGCCTGGGCCTTGATCACCCCCAACATCCACGACGGGCAGGTCTTGGTGGCGAACCCGCCCGCGCGGAACCCGGCCTCCCACTCGGCGGAGAACGCGGTCAGCCCGGCGGACTGCCCGCGCGCGCCCGCGGCGGTCACCGCGTCCCAGTTGCGCTTGATCGCCGGGTTCGACGCCACCACCAGGGTGTCGTCGGTGTCGAAGTACCCGGTGGCGAGCTGGTTGTGCATGGCGTTGAAGATCTGCCCGGTCGAGTCGAACCACGGCTTGCCGGTGCGCGCGACGTACTCGTCCCCGGCGGCGAAGTAGGCCTCCCAGGAGGCGAACAGCGGCTTGACCGCCTCGGGCGCGGTCGGCAGCCCCGCCGCGGCGAGCAGGTCCACCCGGTAGCACATGGCGAGCGGCCCGATGTCGGTTCCATAACCGATGAGCGAGCCGTCCTTGGCCTTGGCGGCGGCGTACTTCCAGTCCAGCCACCGGTCGCCGGTCACCTCCCGGGGCCCGATCGCGGCCAGGTCGTGGAAGCGGCGGGCGGCGGCGAGCGCGTCGGCGAGGTGGCCCTCCTCGATCGCGACCACGTCGGCCAGCCCCGACCCTGCCCCCAACCGGGTGAACAACTGCTGGTGGTAGGGGCCTCCTTGACCGGTCCGCTGGTGCCGGACCTTGATCCCGGGGTGGGTCTGCTGGTACTCGATGAGCAGGTCCTCGTAACCGAACTCGGTGAACGTGGCGATGGTCAGTTCCAGCGGGGCACCCGGATCGTGCGCGACGACCCCGGTGCCGCAGGCGGACGGTGTGGTGATGAGGGCGGTTGCGGTGGCGATGGCGAGGGCGCGGACCCTCCACGGTTGACGGCGCACGGGACCCCTCAGCAGTCGAGTCGGGGTTTGGGAGCGCTCCCACTGCGGAGCTGATGATCAGTGTGGCCTGGGTTACACAGCGGTGTCAAGATCCCTGGAAATCCTTCCGCACAAAGGAAAACCGCTGGGAACGCTCCCGACTACGCGGGGTTGGTGCTCTAGACCACTCGTTTACAGTTCGCCCGCCGGAGGTTGCTCGCCGGTCGTCGCGGCACCCACCATGGGCGGGCGGCCCAGGAGCGGGCAGGCCGCGCGGCGAAGGGGGCCGAGGGTGGATGACACGTTGGAGCGGACGGCTTTCCGACGGGCCCAGCGGCGGGTCCCCGACCTGTTCGCCAGGACCGGCCCACCGCGCACCGTGGTGGTGGTACCCAGCCTGAGCATGGACAGCGCGGGGTTGGTGAAGATCCCCGGCATCGAGCACTACGAGGAACGGCTGCTGTTCACGCTGCAGCTGCTGCACGAACCCGCGACGCGCGTGGTGTACGTGACCAGCGAACCGGTGGCGCCCGAGGTGGTCGACTACGCGCTGGACCTGGTGCCGTCGCTGCCGCGCGCGCACGCCAGGGCCCGCTTGACGATGCTCGACTGCGGCAGCCGCGACCCGATCCCGCTGACCGCGAAGATCCTGCGCCACCCCGGTGTTCTGGCCCGGCTGCGCGCCTTTTCCCGCGACGACGCGGTTTTGGTGACCTTCACCAGCTCCGGCTTGGAGCGCACCCTCGCCGTGCGGCTCGGCGTGCCGCTCTACGCGCCGGACCCCGACCTGGCCGAACTGGGCACGAAAACCGGTTCCCGCAGGCTGTTCCTGGACGCGGGGGTACCGGTCGCCGATGGCGTAGAGGGCTTGCGGGACCTTGGTGACGTCGTCGACGCCCTGGTGTCGTTGCGCCGCGCGGACCCGACGATGGCGCGCGCGATCATCAAGCTCAACGAGAGCTTCGGCGCGGGCGGGAACGTGATCTTCTCCTTCGCCGACGCGCCGGTGTCCGGTCTGGCGGACTGGGTCCGCCGGGAACTGCCGCGCCGCGCGGTGTTCGCGACCCCACCGGACGAGTGGGACAACTACCTCGCGCAGGTCGAGGTCATGGGCGCGGTCGTGGAACGGTTGGTGGAGGGTGATGAGGTCACCTCACCATCGGCGCAGGTGCTGCTGGGCGTCGGTGGTGGCGTCGGCGTCCTGACCACGCACGACCAAGTGCTCGACGGGCAGATCTTCGCGGGCTGCGCTTTCCCCGCCCGTGCGGAATACCGGCTGGAGATCCAGGACCTCGCGCTGCGCACCGGGCAGGCACTGGCGTCGCGATCGGTCGTGGGGATCGCGAGTGTCGACTTCGTGTCCGTCCGCTCGGGTTCCCAGTGGCGGCACTACGCGTTGGAGCTCAACCTCCGCATGGGCGGCGGAACCGCGCCGTACTTCCTGCTGCACGGGCTCGTCGAGGGCGGATACGACCCGGTGACCGGGCGCTATCTCACGCCGGAAGGCGCTCCCCGCGCGTATTTCGCCACCGACCGGCTCTACCGCGGCGAGTACCGGGCACTGTCCCCTTCGGACGTCGTGGACACCCTCGTGCGCGAGCGGTTGCACTTCCGCACCGGGACGCGGACCGGCGCGGTGGCCTACATGCTGGGTGGGCTGGAGATCGGCCGCTTCGGTGTGGTCGTGGTCGAACGGGACACCGCGGCCGCCGAGCGGGGGTACCTCGAGATCGTCCGCGCCATGGACGCGCGGGTGAGCCGGATCGCCCAAACGGGCTGACTCTGCGCCGATCGGCCCGCCGGTGGTTGATCATGTCGAGATCCGGGTAGCCGCGCCGAAGGCACCCGCGACCCCGCTGGAGGCACCCGTGGTGATCACCTTGCCCGCTCCCGGTCCTGGCGCCACCGACGACCTGAGCGGCCTGACCGTCGGCGTGGAGGAGGAGTTCCTGCTCGTCGACCCGGACACCGGGTACCCGGTGCCCGCCGCGGCCGACGTGCTGGCCGACCTGCGGGTGGGGCCGTGGACCGGGCAGGCGGAGTTCTTCCCGACCCAGGTGGAGACGGCCACCGGGGTGTGCACCGAACTCGCCTGCCTCGGCGACGAGCTCACCGGGGCGCGCCGCGCCGTGCGCGAGGCGGCGGTGGCCCACGGGGTGCTGCCGATGGCCTCCGGGGTGCCGGTCGTGGACGGTCCACCGCCGCCGCGCTCGGACAAGGCGCGCTTCGCCGCCATCCACGAGCGGTTCACCGCCGTGCTGGAGGACTACCAGGCCTGCGGCTGCCACGTGCACGTCGGCGTGCCCGACCCGGACACCGCCGCCGCCGTGGTCAACCACCTCGCGCCGTGGCTGCCCACGCTGCTCGCGCTGTCGGTCAACTCGCCGGTCCGCAGTGGTCGCGACCGGCGGCACGAGAGCCTGCGGCTGCTGGACCAGGCCCGCTTCCCGGGCGCCGGGTTGCCGCCGTACTTCGCCTCGGGCGCCGACCACGACGAGCAGATCGCCCGGTTGGTCGATTGTGGCGTCATCGTGGACAACCGGATGACGTTCTGGCTGGCCCGCCGCTCCGCGCACCTGCCGACCGTGGAGGTGCGCGTCGCCGACACGGTGCAACACCCGTGGGAGGCGGTGCTGCAGGCCGCGCTGACCAGGGCCCTGGTGCGGGTCGCGCTCGACGAGCTGGACCGCGGCCGCGAGGGCCCGCGGCTGGACCCGCAGCTGGGTGCCGCCTCGCTCTGGTCGGCCGCCCGGCACGGCATCGGCGCCGCCATCGACCCGGTCGCTGGCGTGGCCACCACCGCCCGCGCCCGCATCGACGCCCTCCTGCGGCTGACCGCCCCCGCCCTGCGCGAAACCGGCGACTGGGCCTTCACCCGAGCAGCGGTCGACCGCCTGCTCACCAAGGGCACCGGCGCCAGCAGGCAACGCGCCGCGCTGCGCAGGGGCACGCTGATCGCCGAGGTGACGGGTGTGGGGATCACCGGATCGGGGTAATCGCCGGGCAGCAGCCCGAAAGGACCCCCATGCACCTGCCCGCTCCCCGCGGCGAGCTCTCCGCCGCCGTCACCGCCGCGCTCGGCGGCCACCGAGGCGCGCTCCCGCCGGTGCGCGGGGTCGACCCGCACGGCGAGGACCTGACGCTGGCGCTGCACGTGCTCTACGAACTGCACTACCGCGGGTTCGACGGCGTCGACGAGGGGTTGGAGTGGGACCCCGACCTGCTGCGCCTGCGGGCCGCGCTGGAGCGCCCGTTCCTGGCGGCGGTGCGCGAGGAGGTCGGCACCGCCGAGGTGGCCGCGGTCGTCGAGGACCTGCTGGTGGAGCGGCTGCCGGGCAGCGGGGTCTCGCACTTCCTGCGCGAGCGCGGTGAGTGGTGGCACTTCCAGGAGGTGTTCACCCACCGGTCCATCTACCACCTGAAGGAGGCCGACCCGCACGCGTGGGTGATCCCCCGGCTGCGCGGCCGGGCGAAGGCGGCGCTGGTGGCGGTGGAGTTCGACGAGTACGGCGGGGGCCGCGCCGAGCGGATGCACTCCCGGCTGTTCGCCGACCTGCTGGACGCCGCCGGTCTCTCCAGCGAGTACCTGCACTACCTCGACGTGGTTCCCGCGCCCGCCCTCGCGACGGTGAACCTCATGTCGATGTTCGGGCTGCACCGGTCGCTGCGGGGTGCGCTGGTGGGGCACTTCGCCGCCACCGAGATCACCACCGGGCCCAGCGCGCGCAGGATGGTGAGCGCGTTGCGCAAGCTGTCCGCGCCGCGGGAGTGCGTCCGGTTCTACACCGAGCACATCGAGGCGGACGCGGTGCACGAGCAGGTGTTGCGGCACGAGGTGATCGGCGGGCTGCTCGAAGACGAGCCGCACCTGGCAGGCGATGTCGCGTTCGGACTGATGGCGACGGAGTTGCTCGAGGACAGGCTGTCCAACCACGTGCTGGGAGCCTGGCAGGACGGCGTCTCGTCGCTGCGTGAGGCGGCTGATGTTCTTGTGTGAAAAGGTTTCCCGTGCCGCTTGGTGAGGTAGACGGGGTTGTGGAAGCAACTGTGCGGGTGACGAGCGGACCGGTTCTTGTGGATGGTCCTGTGGTGGTGCACGGCGAGGACGGCTCGGTGGTGCGGTCCGAGCGGTTCGTGACCGCGGTGTGCACGTGTCGGCGGAGCAAGATCTACCCGTTGTGCGACACCAGCCATCGTGAGGTCCGGCGCGAGGGGTGAATCCCCTGTGCCCCGTTGGCGGGACACAGGGGCAAGGGGTGCTACGGGAAAAGCGGTTTGTCGGCCTTGCAGCCTGTGGTCGGCAGCACGCCGTTGAGGAGGTAGCGCTCGTAGGTCTTGCCCACGCACGAGATCCCGATGGCGCCGTGGCCGTAGTTCGAGACGGGGAGCAGGGCCGAGTTCGGCATCAGCCGGTGCAACGCGCGTGCGCCGCTGATCGGGGTGGACGGGTCGTGGGTGTTGCTGACGATCAACAGGGGTGCTGAGGTCCGGACCCGCCAGGGGCCTTGGAAGGCGCCGGGGGAGTGGGCGGGCCAGTTGCCGCAGATCGCGCCGAGCCAGGACCACAACGGACCGAAGTCCGGTGCGGTGCGGTTGGTCCACGCCGCCGAGCGGGTGGCGGCGTCGCGGTCGGTCGGGTTGTCGGTCTCACCGCAGGCGACGCCCTCGAAGAACGGGCTCACCGGTGCCGCCTTGCTCCGCAACGCCGCCAGCGACGGCGCCGCAACTGCCTTGCGGGCGGTGATGCCCTGGTACAGCTCCTCGATAAGGTTCGTGAGGAGCGGGTAGAAGTCTGCGGCCGTGAGCGCGCTGTGCGCGAGGCTGACCAGGGTCTGGTAGGTCAGCGGCCCCTCGGCGGTGGTGAGCGGCCCCTGCTTGGCCCGCTCGACGACGGTGGTCCACTTGTGCAGGGCCGAACCCGAAGCGGCGCACCGGCTCGGGCCGACCCGGTCGCACTCGGCCAGCGCGCTGGTGAGCGCTTCCCAGGCGCCGTCGGCGCTGTTGATCCGGGCGGTGACGAGGTACCGGGAGTCCGCGCCCTTGCCGGTGCTCCACTGGACCGGGTCGACCACGCTGTCGACGATCATGTTGCGGATCCGGTTCGGGTACAGCGCGGCGTAGGTGGCGCCGACGATCGATCCGTAGGACAGGCCGTAGAAGCTGAACGCGCTGTCGCCGACGGCCCGCCGCACCAGTTCCAGGTCGCGGACGGTGTCCGCTGTGGACATGTGCCCGATGATCGGGTTGGCGCCGGTGGCGCACAGGGCGCGCAGGTAGTCCGCGTAAGCGAGGTGCCCGCGCAACTCCTCCGGACTGGCCGGGAACGGCTCCACCGGCTTGGCGACCTCGGTGGGGCCACCCGGCGTCGGTGCGCAGGTGATGGGTTCGGAGCCGCACCCGGCGGTGACGCAGTTGCGCGACCCGGCGATGCCGCGCGGGTCCACCCCGACCACGTCGTAGCGGGCGGTGACCTTCGTGCCGAGCAGCGCGGCGGCGGTGAGGGTGAAGTCGGCCGCGGAACCGCCGGGTCCGCCGTTGTTGATGAACAGGGTGCCGATCTTGCGGCTCTGGTCGCTCGCGGGGAGCTTCGTCGCCCGCAGCGTGATGGTGGGGCCCTTCGGTCGCGCGTGGTCGAGCGGGACCACGATGGCGGCGCACTGGAGCACTGTGTCATCCGGACACTGCGCCCACCGCACCTGGACCCCGCGCTCCGCGGCGGCGATGCCTGGTAACGCCATCGCGGCGAGCGTGGCTGTCGCTAAGACCGCCACTGATCTCTTGAGCATGTCGATCCCCTCTATTGGGCTTGACCCACTTCTACGGAAGGTGGGTGTTGCCCGGACTCACGCCCCGGGCTGGTCCTGCCGTCATCCTGTGGTCGTAAGAGGCGCGATACTGGTCGCATGTCTGAGCGCTGCCCTTGCGGAACAGGTCTCCTCTATGACGAGTGCTGCGGTCGTGCCCACGCGGGCACACCCGCCGCGACGGCGGAGGCGTTGATGCGATCCCGCTACAGCGCGTTCGCCCTGGGTGACGTCGACTACATCAACCTGACCTGGCACCCCGACACCCGGCCAGCGGACCTGGCGCTGGACGCCGACCAGCGGTGGACGCACCTGGAAATCGTGTCCACGCAGGGTGGTGGGCCGTTCCACGCGAAGGGCGTGGTCGAGTTCCGCGCGCATTACCGGCAGAACCGCCAACGCGGTGTCCTGCACGAGCGGAGCCAATTCGTCCGCGACGGCGGGCGGTGGCTTTACCTTGATGGCGTAATTGCCTGAGCGGGTGCCATGACACTTTACTGTCATGTTTTTGTCGCGACTTCACCGATTCGCTGCGCGTGAAGATCAGGCATCGTTGTCCGGGTGACTACTGCACGGGTGTTCCTGAGCTACGCCCATGGCGACGAGGCGACCGCCGAGCTCATCGAGGCGGCGCTGCTGGCTCGGGGTGTCCCGGTGTCGAGGGGGCGCGACCTGACCCTCTTCGACGGCGTCACCGACAAGCTGCGGCAGGCGCTCGACGAGGCCGTGGTGTTCGTTGCCGTTTGTTCGCCGACCTACCTCGACCACCACGTCTGCCAGTGGGAGTTCACCAGGGCGCTACTGGCCGCCGAACGGCTGGGCGCGCCCCGCGACCGGGTCGTGGCCGTGGGCTGCACGGATCCCACCGGACTGGCCGACCTGATCGGCATAGAGGCGGTTGGTGACGCTGTGGTCGGGAAGGTCAAGAAGACGCGTGGAGTGCCTCTAGGTGAAGGAGGCCTGCCAGAGCGCGTGACGCGACCCCGGCGGTTCGTCGGTGGGTACTCGACACTGTGGGACCTCCACCGCGCTGTTAAGCCTGTCGTTGTCACTGGAGAGGCTGCGACCGGTAAGACAACCTTCGCTGAGCAGTACGGGGTCCTCTTCCGAACCGCTTACCCCGGTGGCGTCGAGTGGACAGGACTTGACCACCTCGACCCGCTTGCCTGGTACGCGGCAGACCTAAGGCGCGTCGCGGCGGAGCGCTTCGGTGTCGACCTGGGCGGGCTGGAGTTCGAACAAGCCCGTGACACGCTTGCCGACTTGATGACCGTGGCCGGCGTCGACGTCTGCTGGATCATTGACGACGTGCCAGCGGACTTCGACGCGGCGCGGTTGGTCCTACCGTCGCCTCGCGTGCGGACAGTGCTGACAGCTCGTACCGCGAGCCGCCGGTGGGGCTTCAATGAGATCGCTGTGCCGCCGTTCACGCCCGAGGCCCGCCGTGCGGACGGCGAGCACGCCCGTGCCGTGTTGGCGTTCGCTGCCGTGCTCGACTCGGTTCCGTTCACCGGTGACCTCTTGGTCGAAGGGGTGGCTCCCGCGTTCGGCTGCTCTGCGCCGATGCTGGTGGCGCGAGTACTCGACGAACTCGATGGGGTCCTGCACGCCGTCGACAACCCGGGTTGCGCGGGCAGGCAAACCTGGCGGTTGCACCCGCTGATCGCCGCTGAGGTCCGTCGAGGAACAGACGTAACGACGATGGTGCAGCGAGCCGCGCTCGTCCTAGAGCGGGCCGTGGCCGACCCCAAAGTCGGGCTGGACACTCTCCGGCACGCGGTCCGGGTCGCGCGCGAGCAGACGTTGCCCGCCCGGACCAGGGAGGCACTACTGCGCGCCGTGGCCGACCGTCTTGAGGAACGTGGAGACGTCGCCGCGGCTTACACGGTCCGGGTGGCTCTTGGAGACAACCTCACCGCGGCGTGGATGGCACTGGCCGCAGGTGACGCCAACGCTGTCCTCGCCAATGTCGCGACGCTCACCGGAGACCCAGTCACGGAGTACCGCGCGCGGTTCCTCCGCGCCGCGGCTCATGACCTCCTCGGCGACCACAACTCCGCGAACGCCGTACTAGGCGATAGGGGGATCGAGCCTGTCTGGGTGTCCGAGCCCGAACGCGGTCGTATGGCGTTGATTCGGGTAAGAGCTCTACGACTGCGCGGCCAGCACTGGCTGGCACGCGATCTCGTAGAGGAACTGCTCCCCAGGATCCAGCGCATGACCCCGGGACTGACACACCGTGGCGAATGGTCAGTGGCAGCGGTAGAGCACGCTCACCTCTTGCTGCTCACCGGGAGCGTTGACGCTGCCCGGGAGAAGGCAGAGGAGATCGTGAACGCGTTCACCGCCGCAGGACTATCCCGGCACCGGCTGGCGCTAGAGGCCAACGCGATCGCCATTGAAGCCACAGCAGACGCCCAGGCCGCGTGTCGCGCCGCTGACCAGGTGGAGCGCTGGTACGGCCGCACCGACCCGCTCACCACCCGCCTACGTGACCTCTGTGGCCGTTTGTCGCCACGACCGGAACCCGAGGAACCCACCCAGCCGCGGTGGTCGCGCGCATTGCGCGCCTTCCTCGGCCGGGACACCGGCCGCCGTCGGCAGCGGCCGGTGGTGTTCGGTCAGGACTCCGTGCTCGCCCAGGAGGTGGGCGCCCACCCGATCCCGTAAGACCGCGCGGGCCGCAGGTTGGTGAAGTCCGCGCGCACCTCACCGGTGTCGTCGATGCGCAGCGGCTGGCGCACCGGCGTCGGGTCGGCGACCTCTTTGGAGAACTCGCCGTCGATCCGCCACACCCCGCTCGGGCGCCGCTTGGGCTCGAAGCGGATGTTGAGGGTGAACCGCTCGCAATCGAACTCCGGGGTGCAGCAGTAGAACGGCGCGATCTCACCGGTGCGCACCCGGAAGAAGAAGTCGTGCTCGTCGCCGGGCTCCAGCGGGTGCGGCGGCCGCAGCGTGAACGCCACCCGGTCGGCCGACACCATGGCCGGGGACCGCACCTCGCCGCCGGAGATCTCGTCGATGCCCAGCGCGGCCAGGTCGACCGACCCGCCCGCCAGCCCGAGCCGCCCGACCGAGATGGCGTGCCGCACGTCGGTCAGGCCGCGCTGGTGGCTGACGATCCGGCGCGTCTCGAAGACCTCCACCTCCGCGCCGCGCAGCACCAGCCGGACCTGCAACCGCTTGGTGTGCCAGGGAACGCCCGGGTCCCCGCCCTCGCGCGCCGCCGCCGCGCAGGCCAGCTCCGCGACCAGGTAGACGACCTCGTCGGCGCGCCGCTGGATGGTCCGCACGTCCCGGTCCGCCGCGCGCCCGAACTCGGCCAGGCGGGTCGTGTAGCCGGCGTTGGTGGGGTTGTCCAACCCGAACACCACCCGCGCCAACGCCCGCCGCCCCTGCGGCAGCCGCTCCACGAGCCCGCGCACCGCGGCGACCAGCTTGTCGCGCACCGCGCCCGGCGCGTCGTCCGCGCGCACCCCGGCCAGTTCGCGCAGCACCGGGCCCGCCGAGGCCGGTAGCCCGACCTGGTGCACCCCGAGGCCCTTGCGCACGTGCTTGAGTTCCTGGTTGAGGATCTCGAGCCGACGATCGGTGTCCACACCCCTCACCCCCATCTCCCCGGCGGGCACCCGAGTGTACCCAGCGCGCCACCGCGCGCGAATTCCGCACCCTATTTCACGTTCGGCTCCGGAAACGGCTCCAGGTGTTTCCTGGTACAGGAAAAACCAGGAAACAGGAAACCCCTGTCGCCACCGGCCCACCCCGGAAGACCATTGGTGTGTCGGATTTACCGGCACCAGGCGAGAACTTCACGACAATGGAGGGGGGAGACCGGTGCACACCCACTACGTCACCATTGTGCTGCTGGCCGTCGGTCTGCTCGGATGACCGCGACCACCCGGGGGCGGCCGGAACCCGCCCCCGGGTGCGCCCAGCCGCCGGATCGAGAACCAGGAGCCATGACCGAGTTCGGAACCGCGTTGCGCCAGCGCAGGCACGCCAGGGGCATGTCACTGACGGCGCTGGCCGAGGCCGCCTACATCAGCCGCGGCTACCTCAGCAAGATCGAGACCGGGAAGGCAAGGGCGAGCCGCGAGGTCGCGGCCGCCTGCGACGCCGCCCTGCAGGCGCAGGGCGGCCTGCTCGCCCTGCTCGACGAGCCGGGGCAGCAGCCCCGGCGCGCCGGGGGCGGCCTGCGCGGCCTGCCCGAGGCCACCGGCCACCTGGTGGGCCGCGCCGAGGTCCTCGACCAGCTGTCCTCGGTGCTGCACGGCGACTTCGTGCGGATGTGCGTCGTGCACGGGCTCGCCGGGGTCGGCAAGACCACCGTGGCGGTCAGCGCGGCCCGCGACGCCGAGGACGCCTTCCCGGACGGGTCGGTGTTCCTCGACCTGCGCGGCCACACCCCCGGCGCCACCCCGGTGCACCCGCTGGAGGCGCTGCACGCGCTGCTCAGCCTGCTCGGCGTCGCCCGCGAGCGCGTCCCGCCCGATGTGGACGGCCGGTCGAACCTGCTGCGCGACCTGCTGCGCGGGCGGCGGATGCTGCTGGTGTTCGACAACGTCGCCAGCGCCGCCCAGGTCCGCCCGCTGCTGCCCGCCGAGGACGGCTGCCGGGTGCTGATCACCAGCCGGGGCAGGCTGCCCGCGCTGGACGAGGCCTGGCCGATCCCGCTGGGCATGCTCGACCCCGCCGACGCGGTCACCCTGCTGCGCTCGGTCGCCGGTGACCGGGCCCCCACCGCCGCGGAGGCCGCGGAGATCGTGGCCCTCTGCGGGTACCTGCCGCTGGCGATCCGCATCGCCGCCGCCCGCCTGGTCTCCGGCACCGGCGCGCGCCTGCGCGACCGCCTCGTCGACGAGCGCACCCGCCTGCTCGCCCTCGACGACGGCGAGCGCGCCGTCGCCGCCGCCTTCGCCCTGTCGCACGCGGCGCTGACCGACGCCGAACGCGCCCTGTTCGGGCTGCTGGCCGTGCACCCCGGCCCGGTCCTGGAGATCCCGGCCGTCGAGGCGATGGCCGCGCTGCCCGTCGGCGAGGCCGAGGTCCTGCTCGACCGCCTGCACGACGCCAACCTGATCACCGTCGAGGCCTCCGGGCACATCGGCGTGCACGACCTGGTGCGCGCCTTCGCCGCCCGCCACGCCACGCCCGCCGAGGACGTCCGGGCCACCGCCGTGGTCCGGCTGGTCGAGTACGCCCTGGCCAAGGTCCTGGCCGCCGACCAGACCCTCGAACCCTCCCGCTACCGCCCGGCGATCGAGCACACCCCGCTGCCGCCCTTCGCCGACCCCGAGGGCGCGCTGGGCTGGCTGCGCGCGCAGTGGCCCACCCTGGAGCGCGTGGTGGACCTGGCCGCGAGCCACGCCCTGCACAGCGCGTGCTGGCAGCTCGCGTTCGTGCTGCGGGCGTTCTTCTTCCGCGACAAGCTGTACGAGCCGTGGCTGGCGACCCACACCAGGGCCCTGCACGCCACCGAGGCGCTGGGCGACCTCTCCGCCACCGGGATGATCCTCAACAACCTCGGCATGGCCTACATCGACGCGGGCCGCATCACCGACGCGATCTCCTCCCACGAGCGCGCCCTGGCCGCGTTCACCGCCGCGGGCAACGAGTGGGGCCGCACCGACGCGCTCTCCAGCCTCGCCTGGGCCCGCCTCTACCACGACGAACCGGAGGTGACCGCGCGCGACCTGGGCGTGGCCCTGGCGGCGTACCGCAGCGCCGGGCGGATGCGGAATGTGGCCATCGCCTCCCGCGGCATCGCCCTGGCCCTGACCATGCTCGAGCGCTACGACGAGGCGCTCGAGTTCGCGGAGAGGGCCCGCGCCCAACCGGAACAACAACCGGTCGACGTCCTGATGGCCATCAACTGCCTCGCCTGGATCCACTACAGCGCGGGCCGCCTCGACGAGTCCGTCCGGCTGTACACCGAAGCGTGCGGTTTGGCTGAACTGGCGGGCAGCGCGTACGAGCGAGCGCGCGCTTTGACGGGCTTGGGGAATGTGGCCGCTTCGCGAGGGGACGTGGCGGCTTCGCGGGCGCATTGGGGGGAGGCGGACCGGCAGGAGACGCGGTTGTTGCCGGAGGTGTTGCAGGAGGAGAGGGTTCGGCGCGAGTTAGGGGGATGAAGGTGCGGGATTCAGCGATGCCCTTTTGCGGCGGCTGCCTGTGGGGCAGCCACCTCTGGCGGGTGCGCCGGAGTTGTCCACAGGCCCTCGCTTGGCCCACCCGCGTTGTGGGTGGGACTCGGTAGGCTCGATTCGGGGGCTGCTGCGCACGGTTTGATCTTGAGGGGCCTGGGTCCTGTGCACCCACCAAGATCAACTGTCCTGAGCAGCCCCCGAATCCAAGTCTACTCAGGGGGACTGACAATTCGGGCGGAGCGAGCGGGGTGCCTGTGGACAACTTGGTGCCCGCCAAGCGATCCAGCCGCTGGCAAGCTTGCTGCGTCGAGTTGTCCACAGGTCCGCGTTCGCTCGGCTCGGTCGCTGCTTTCTTCGCGTAGACTTGATTCGGGGGCTGCTCAGGACGGCGTGATCTTGGACTGTCGCTTGCCAGGAGCCCCGGAATGGTTGCTGCTGCAGGGATCGGAAGGCCGGATTCAGGTCGCCTCGGATGCTCGCCCAAGATCGAACCACGCTGAGCAGCCCCCGAATCCAGTCTACCCGAGGGGGCCGACAATCTGGGTCGAGCGAGCGGGGTGCCTGTGGATAACTTGTTGCCCGCCAAGCGATCCGACCGCTGGCGGGCCCGCTATAGCGAGTTGTCCACAGGCCTGCGTTCGCTCGGCTCGGTCGCCGTTTTCTTCGCGTAGAATTGATTCGGAGGCTGCTAAGGACGGTGTGATCTTGGGCTGCTTGTCAGGAGCCCTGGAATCGTTGCCGCTGCAGGGATCGGAAGGCCGGATCTAGGTCGCCTCGGACGCTCGCCAAGATCGAAACGCGCTGAGCAGCCCCCGAATCCAGTCTACCCAAGTGGATCGGCGGCCGGGCAGGTCAAGCGGCAGGCTTGTGGACAACTCGATATCCGCGTCTCGTGTCGGGACCTTCGGGTGCTCGCCAAGATCAAAGCGGGCAGAGTCGCCCCCGAATCCAGCCTACCCCAAGGGGATCGGCGGCCGGGCAAGTCGAGCGGGACGCCTGTGGACAACTCGGCGCCCAGGGCGCGTACCGGGCTCGGGTGTGTCTCTCAAGATCAAACCGCGCGGAGCAGCCCCCGAATCCAGTCTACGCAAGGGGGACTGACAATCGGGCAAGTCAAGCGGGAGGCCTGTGGACAACTCGCTGGCCAGTGCCCGCAGGGGCCACGAGTTGTCCACAGCCCCACGCTCACCCGGCCCGCTCATCGACTCTCCTTGGGTAGACTGGATTCGGGGGCTGTTGAACGCGATTAGCGGGACAGCAACTCCGCCGCGCGTTCGCCGATCATGACGGCCGGGGCGTTGGTGTTGCCGGTCGGGACGGTGGGGATGATCGAGGCGTCGGCGACCGCCAGGCCGGTCAGGCCGTGCACGGCGAGGTCCGGGCCGACGACCGCGAGCGGGTCGGTGCCCATCTTGCAGGTGCCGACCTGGTGGTGGTACGTGATCGCGGTGCGGCGCACGTAGTCCTCGACGTCGGTGCCCGCCGACGGGTAGAGCTCGCGGGCGCCCCACTGCTCGGCGAGGGCGGGCGCGGCACCCAGGCGGCGGCACTGCTCGACCGAGGCGACCAGGCTGGCGAGGTCGTCGGGGTGCTCGAGGGCGGCCAGGTCGATCAGCGGCTCGTCACCGGCGCCCGGCCCCGACAGGCGCAGGCTGCCCCGGCTGCGCGGCGTCACCATGCCCGCCATCAGGGAGAACCCGGTCGGCGGTCCGGACATCCACGGCTCGTACATCGGCACGCTGAAGTGGATCGGCTGCGTGTCGGGCAGCGCCAGCCCGGGCCTGCTGCGCCAGAACAGGTGCGTCTGGGTGACCGAGCGGCCGCTGACCGGGGGCTCGACCTCGCGCCGGTCGGTCGCGAAGATCACCGGGGCCAGCAGGTGGTCGTGCAGGTTCTCGCCGACCCCGGCCAGGTCGGCGACCACGTCGATGCCCAGCGCGCGCAGCTGCGCGGCCGGGCCGACACCGCTGCGGAGCAAGATCGTGGGGGACGCCAGGGCGCCCGCGGACAGGACCACCCGGTCCGCGCGCAACTCCCGGAGCTCACCGTCGACCTCGGCGAGCACGCCGACCGCCCGGGTCCCCTCGAACAGCACCCGGTGCACCAAGGATCCTGTGTGGACAGTAAATTTGGGATCGCCAAGAATTGGCTCCCCGTAAGCGATCCACGTGTTGATGCGGCGGCCGTCGCGGGCGGTGATCTGCTCGACGGACACGCCGTCGAGGTCGCCGTCGTTGTAGTCCGGGTTGAACTCGATGCCGATCTGCCCAGCCGCGTCCAAAATAGACTGCTGGACCGGGTGCAGCGGCTGGTTGGCGGTGATCGGGAGCAGGTCGTTCTCGATCCGCTCGTACACCGCCCGCACGTCCGCCCACGCCCAGCCCGGCTGCCCCCAGCCGTCGTAGTCGGCGGCCGCGCCGCGGACCCAGATCATCGCGTTGAGCGAGTGCGACCCGCCGAGCACCTTGCCCCGCGGCAGGTGCAGGCGCCGGTTGGCCGCGTGCGGCTGGGGCACGGTGTGGTGGTCCCAGTCCTGCGGCCCGTGCCACAGCTCCCCCGCCCGCGCCGGGTCGTGGATCGCCGGGTTGGTGTCCGGGCCGCCCGCCTCGAGCAGGGTGACCCGCGCCCCCGCGTCGACCAGCCGACGCGCCACGACCGAGCCGGCCGAGCCCGCTCCGACCACGATGACGTCCATGCGCCCCGCCTTCCCTGTGTGCCTGGCCACAGCTTGGCAACGGCACGCCCGCCCCGGCTGCCCCCGGCGGCGATCGATTCGCCCGCAGTCAACGACAGTGCGGCGCCGGACAAACCAGCCGGTCACGCTGGGTCACGACAGGATGCCGAGCACCCACCCCGTGATGAACCCGATGACCAGCAGCCACAGCCCGAACCGGGCGGCCTGCCCCGGTGAGAACAACATCGCCATCTCGCCCCTCCTCGATCCGCGGATCCCGACCCCTCCCATGGTGCGGCCGCCCGGCGGGGGTGACGAGGGGTTTCCTGTCGCCTGCGCGGTGCCTGCCCGGGAAACCCGCCCGGCATGACAAGTACCGGACAACTCCTGGTCAACAGGACACGCGCGGGCCCGCGCCCGGTTCAATCGGACCGTGCACCCACTCGCCGCCGACCTCAAGGCCCTGCGCCGCGGCCGGGCCGTGCACACGACGCCGCTCCCGCCGCGCATCGGCCCGGCCCTGCGCACCCTCTGCGCGATCACCCCCACCGACGACGACGTCGCCGCCCGCACCAAGGTGGTCGACACGCTCACCGAGCTGGCCGAGAAGCTGCCCGAGGACCTGCGGCTCTGCTTCACCGCCGCGTTCGCGCTGACCGAGGAGACCCGCCACCCCTTCTACGTCGACCGCCTCGCCTGGGCCGGTGCGCAGCTCAGCCGCGAGAGCCGCACCATCCGCCGCCGCGTCGACGAGAGCATCCTGACCGTCACCCAGCTCGCGCACTCCCGCCCCCGCGCGACGTGGCACACCGAGGAGTTGCGCACGGTGGTGACGCTGACGGCCGAGCCGGAGGTGTTCGAGTTCCGCAGGCTGGTCGCTGACACCGAGATCACCGACGTCGACCTGGGGTGGTCGACGAAGGCGGGGGTGGAGGACCTGGCGATCGACCTGATCCACGGTGGCGTGCTGACCGAGCGGGTGCGCAAAGCCCGCAATCGAGTCGCAACAACTGTCCGGCTGCCGGTGCCGTTGCGGACGGGACAGGTCCACGACCTCGCGGTGCGATTGCGCCCGCAGCCGATGCACCGGCACTACGTGTGCACACCCCACACCCGGTGCCAGTTCTTCACATTGCGCGTCGCGTTCTCCTTGGCGGACCTGCCGGAGCGGGTGCTGCTGGTGGACGGGGTGCCGCCCAGCGAGGTGGAGGACGACCTGGCCGACCACCACCGGCTGGCGCTGGACGGAACGGGCCAGATCACGGTGACGTTCACGGACCTGACGCCGCACCTGTCGTATGGGCTTCGCTGGTAGTTTCCCTTTTGTCCACAACGGGTTGCGCTGTCCACAGTGCGAACTTGGTTCTGGGCCTTGCTGTTGCCGGCCCGGTAGGCTGGATTCGGGGGCTGCTGAGCGCTTGTGGATCTTGCGGCTCGCGGTGGGACACCTCGGGGCGGGCACCGGTTCGCAAGATCAAACCGCGCTGAGCAGCCCCCGAATCCAGTCTACGCAAGGGACGGCCACTCGCGGGCAGGTTGAGCGGGGGACTGTGGACAACTGTGGCGAGTGCCTGGGCAGCTCCACTCCGCGGCAAGATCGAATCGCGCTCGGCAGCCCCCGAATCCAGTCTACTCGGGGGAGGTCGCGAGTGGGGCGGGCGAGCGAGGGGTCTGTGGACAACTCGGCGCGGCCGGGCACTTCGCGCGGTCTGGGTCGTGGTCGGCGGAGTTGTCCACAGGCCGCCCGCTTGACTTGCTCGATTGGCAGTCCCCCTCGCCTAGACTTGATTCGGGGGCTGCTCAGCGCGATTTGATCTTGGCGAGCATGCGCGGCGTCGCGTGCCTCTTCCCGTCGATCCTTTGCGCAGTCTTGATTTCGCGGCTTTCTGTTGGGTGGGCGGCGGTCCGGTAAGATCAAACCGCGTCGAGCAGCCCCCGAATCAGTCTACGTGGGGGAGGTCGCGAACGGGACCGGCCAGAGGGGGCCTGTGGACAACTCGCTGTGGCGGGCCCGCCAGCGGTCGGATCGATTGGCGGGCACCCAGTTGTCCACAGGCACCCCGCTCGCTCGCCCCAGATTGTCGGCCCCCTTGGGTAGGCTTGATCCGGGGGCTGCTCAGCGCGGTTTGATCTTGGCGAGCATCCGAGGCGACCTGGATCCGGCCTTCCAATCCCTGAAGCGGCAACGATTCCAGGGCTCCTGGCAAGCAGCCCAAGATCGAACCATCCTGAGCAGCCCCCGAATCCAGTCTACGCGAAGAAAGCAGCGACCAAGCCGGGCGAACGCGGACCTGTGGACAACTCGCAGTGGCGGGCTCGGCGGCGGTCGAATCGTTTGAGGGCACCAAGTTGGCCACAGGGGCCCGACTCGCTCGGCCCGGATTGTCGGTCCCCTCTGAGTAGGCTTGATTCGGGGGCTGCCGAGCGCGGTTTGATCTTGACCGGGCATCCAAGGCTGGCGGGCTGCTGCACCGTCCTCGACTGGCCGATCCCGTCGATCCCCTGCGTGGTCAGGGCTTCCCGAGCCGCCCGGGTGCGAGGCAAGATCAAACCGCGCTGAGCAGCCCCCGAATCCAGTCTACGCAAGGGAAGCGCGGGAAGGTATCGAGCGAGCACGGGCCTGTGGACAACTCGCCGGGGCAGCGGAACCAGGTCAAGGAACCAGGCCAAGGGGCTAGGCCAGAGGGCTAGTTCGGGCAGGGGGGTTCGTAGGGCAGTCCCGGCAGGTAGCGCTCCCACTCGGTGCGGGAGATCGCCGGTTCGGCGAGTGCGCACACGCGGCGAGCGGCTTCTTCCGGGTCGGTGTCCCAGATGCGGGCCGTGAAGTCGTGGCTGGCGGTGACCACGTTGCCGTTCATCGGGTTGAACGCGGCCATCAGGACGCTGTGCGGGTGGCCGGTGAGGGTGGCCAGTTCCTGCGGGGTGCCGCTGACGTCCCAGAGGCGGGCGGTGTGGTCGGCGCTGGTGGTGACCAGCATGCGGCCGTCGGGGGTGTAGGCGGCCGAGTAGACGGCGTCGGCGTGGTCGGTGAGGATGGGGCCCGCCCGGGGGTCGGCGGGGTTGGTCACGTCCCACAGCCGGACGGTGCGGTCGACGCTGGTGGTGACCATGCCGCGCCGGTCGGGGCTGAAGCGCACGGAGGTGACCGCGTCCGGGTGGACCCGCTCGGCGAGCCGGGTGGGGGCCTGGTGCGGGTCGCCGAGGTCCCAGGTGACGACCAGGCGGTCGGCGCGGCCCGCGGTGGCCAGGTGGCGGCCGTCGGGGCTGAAGTCGGCGGAGGTGACCGGGCCGCGGTGCGCGATCGTCCAGACCCGCCTGGGGTGGCGCGGGTCGGCGACCGACCACAGGTGGACCGTGCCGTCGTCGCTGGTGGTCGCCGCGGTGCGGCCGTCCGGGCTGAACGCGACCGAGGTGACCGGGCCGGTGTGGCCGGTGAGCGCGGCGATCTCGTGGATGCTCGTCGGCTCGGTGATGTCCCACAGGCGGGCCGTGCCGTCGTCGCCCGCGGTGGCCAGCGTGCGCCCGTCCGGGCTGAACGCGACCCACCGCACGACCGCGTGGTGGCTGCTCAGCACCGCGATCTCCGCGCCCCGGCTCGGGTCGGCCAGCAGCCACACCCGCGCCGTCCCGTCGCGGCCCGCGGTGGCCGCGACCCGCCCGCTGGGGTGCACGGCCACCCCGTACACCGAGTCGGTGTGCCCGGCCAGCACCGACCCGGGCACGTCCCACAGCCGCGCCGTGTGGTCCTCGCTCGCGGTGGCCAGCGTCCGCCCGTCGTGGCTGAACTGCACCGACACCACGGGCGCGGTGTGCCCGGTGAGCGTCATCAGCCCGGACACCGGGTCGCCCTTGCCGGTGTAGCGCCACAGCCGCACCCCGCGGTCGCTGCTGGCGCTGGCCAGCGTCCGCCCGTCCGGGCTGAACGCCACCGCCCGCACCGCGTCGTCGTGCCCCGCCACCACCGCGAACGCCCGCTGCGGCGCGGCGAGCTCCCACAGCCGGATCGCGCGGTCGTCGCCCCCGGTGGCCAGGGTCCGCCCGTCCGGGGTGAACGCCACCGCGTGCACCGTCCCGGTGTGCCCGACCAGCACCCCCGCCGCGCGCCCCGCCGCGACGTCCCACAGCCGGGCCGTCCCGTCCAGGCCCGCGGTCGCCAGGGTCCGCCCGTCGGGGCTGAACGCCACCGAGGTCACCCAGTCGGTGTGCCCGACCAGCTCGTGCCCGCGCACCGCCACCCGCCCGCCGATGTCCCACAGCCACACCGACCGGTGGTTGCCGACCGTGGCCAGGGTCCGCCCGTCGGGGGAGAACGCGACCGCGCGCACCGTCCCCGGCAGGTCGTCGATGGACAGCCGCAGGGTCGGCCTGCCCGGGTCGGTGATGTCCCACACCCGCACCGAGTGGTCCGGGAAGCGCCCGCCGGTGGCCAGCAGCCGGTTGTCCGCGCTGATCGCCACGAACCCGTACTCCACCGCGGTCGTGCGCAGCGACGACAGCAGCACCGGGCGCCGCCGGTCGCCGATCAGCCAGAGCTTGGTGTACCCGTCGACCCCGGCGGTGGCCAGCACGTGCCCGTTGGGGGTCAGCGCCGAGACCGCGGTCGTGGTGTGCCCGTTGACCGACGTGGCGAACGGCGTCGCGAACAGGCTCAGCAGCCCGCCCCTGGCCGCCGCGGTCGGCGACACCCGGTACGCGGCGAGGCTGAGCTGCGCGGCCAGCGCCGGGTTCGCCGCGTGCAGCGCCGCGGCCTGCCCGGACACCTTCTCCGACAGCGCGTCGTTGCGCTGGCGGGTCACCATCTGCTGGGCGTTGACCGCGAACACCGTCGCCGCGGCCGCCAGCACCAGCAGCACCGTGAGCAGCACGACCAGTTGGCGCAGCCAGCGGGTGCGCCGCCGGTCGGTCGCCACCGCGTCCGCCGCCGCGGCCGCGGAGGTCTCCAGGAACACCCGCTCGCGGCCGCTGAGCACCGTGTAGTCGCTGCTCACCAGGTCTTTCGCCACCACGAGCCGGGCGCCCCGGTACAGCGCGCCCGGGTCCTTGCCCAGCGCCTCCCACGCCTCGGTCGCCTCGGTGAGCGCCCGGTGCGCGCGCAGCGCCTCGCGGTCCTCGGCGAGCCAGTCGCGCAGCCGGGGCCAGGACCGGATCAGCGCCTCGTGGGTGATCTCCACCGTGTCGCGGCCGCGCGCGATCAACCGCGCCGAGGTCAGCTTCTCCAGCACCACGGCCAGGTTCGGGTCGTCGAAGTCCAATTCGGACTGGCTGATCCGGCGCTTGGTGTCTTCGGTCCCCTCGCCGAGCGCGACCAACCGCAGCAGCAGCGTCCGCATCAGAACCCGTTGCCGCGAGCCGAGTCCGGAGTGGATGGATTCGGCCGTCTGCGCCAACGCCCCGTCGATCCCGCCCGCCGCTTGGAAACCCTGCAGCGTGAGCACTTTCCCGCGCCTGCGCCGCCAGGTCTCCAGCAGCGCGTGCGACAGCAGCGGCAGCACCGCCACCTCGCCGTCCGCGTGCGCGAGCAGCGTCGCCAGCAGACCGCTCTCCAGCACCAGCTCCGCGCGCGTCGCGGGCAGTGTGATCGCCCGGCGCAGCTCGTCCATGCTCATCGGACCCACGGTGACCTGGGCGTCGGCCAGCGCCTCGACCAGCGCCGCCGAGCGGGCGCAGTGCGCGTAGAAGTCCGCCCGGACGCCGAGCACGACCCGGCAGCGGCTGGTCTTGGTCGCGGTGGCGGTGATCAGCGCCTCGATGAACCAGGCCTGCTCGGCCGGGTCCGCGCACAGCGTGAACACCTCCTCGAACTGGTCGACGACCAGCACCACCTCGGTGTCGGCCGGTTGGTCGACCAGCGCCAACCGCACCGCGAGGTGCAGGTTCGCCGGGTCCTCGGCCAGCCCGAGCGCGCCTGCCGCGGTACCGGTGTGCTTGGCCAGCTGGACCGCGCACTCCTCCAGCGGGTGCGGGCCGGGGGTGAACAGCACGACGACCTTGCCCGCCGCGCTCAACCGGGTCAGCAGCCCGGCCCGCAGCAGCGAGGACTTGCCCGCCCCGGACGTGCCGAACACGCCGACGAACCGCTGCCCGGTGAGCCGCTGCACCAGGGCGTCGACCAGGTGCTCGCGGCCGAAGAAGCGGTGCGCGTCCTCGGGTTGCAGCGCGGCGAGACCCGCGTACGGGGGCGCGCCGGTCGGCTCCGCGGGCTCGGTGCGCGTGGCGAGCTCGGCGGCGAGGCGGTGCCAGCGCAGCTCCCACTCGGCCGCGTCGCCGCGGCAGGCCCGCACGTAGGCGAGGGTCACCGCCAGGCTCGGCAGCCTGCGCCCCGCCGCCGCCTCGGACAGGCTCGCGGCCGAGTAGTGCGCCTCCGCGGCCAGCTGCCGGTAGGTCGGGCTCCCCGCCTCTTCCCGCAGCCGCCGCAGGCCGCCCGCGAACCCCAACAACGGACTGTCGCCCGCCTCCAGCGGTCGTTCGGCCCGTGGCATGCGCCCACCCCCCGGTCAGCCGCGTCCATTGTTCAGGTTCGGTTGTCCAGCACCGGGCGCACGCGGGTGAACAACCCGTTCGGCGTAGGCGGACCGCGCGCCGGATAACCGGTTGGTGGCGGGCCGGGTCCGCGCTTACGGTGGTCGGCGATGGCTATCACCTGCACCGATCTCGTGTTCACCTGGCCGGACGACACCCCCGTGTTCGACGGGGTGTCGTTCACCGCGGGCACCGGGGCCACCGGGCTCGTCGGTGCCAACGGGGCCGGGAAGTCGACCTTGCTGAAGCTGCTCGCCGGGCAGTACCGGCCCAGTTCCGGGTCCGTCGTCGTCGACGGGGTCGTGGGGTACCTGCCGCAGACGCTGCCGCTGGGCGACGACCTCAGCGCGGGGCAGGTCCTCGGCGTCGACCGGGTGCTCGCCGCGCTGCGCGCCGTGGAGTCCGGCGACGTCCGCGACGAGCACTTCACCACCATCGGCGTCGACTGGGACCTCGAGGAGCGCACCCGCGCCGAACTCGCCCGGCTCGGCCTGGCCGACGTCGAGTTCGACCGGCGGATCGGCACCCTCAGCGGCGGCCAGGTCGTGTCGCTGGGGCTGGCCGCGCAGCTGCTCAAGCGCCCGGACGTGCTGCTGCTGGACGAACCGACGAACAACCTCGACGCGGGCGCCCGCGCCCGGCTGCACTCGGTGCTCGCCGACTGGCGCGGCTGCCTGGTGGTGGTCAGCCACGACCGGGAGCTGCTGGACCTGGTCGACCGGATCGCCGAGGTCGACCACGGCGAGATCCGCGTGTTCGGCGGCAACTACACCGAGTGGGACGCCGCCGCGCGGGCCGCCCGCGAGGCGGCCGAGCGGACCCTGCGCGACGCGGAGCAGGAGGTCAAGCGCGAGAAGCGGGAGCTGCAGCAGGCCCGTGAACGCGCCGCCCGACGCGCGGGCAACGCGGCGCGCACCCTCGACAGCGCCGGCCTGCCGCGGATCTTCGCGGGAAACATGAAGCGCCGCGCCCAGGAGTCCGCGGGCAAGGCGGACGGCACCCACGCGTCCCGGGTCAGCGGCGCCCGCGCCAGGCTCGACGCGGCGAGCCGTGCGGTGCGCGAGGACGACAAGATCGTCCTGGAGCTGCCGGACACCACCGTCCCAGCAGGACGGACCCTGTTCCACGGCGAAGGACTGCGGGCGCGCGACCTCTTCGCGGGCGCCGGGCTGACCCTGGACATCCGCGGACCGGAGCGCATCGCGCTCACCGGCCCCAACGGCTCGGGCAAGTCGACGCTGCTGCGGATGATCCGCGACGCCGTCCCCTCCGCCTACCTGTCCCAGCGCCTCGACGTCCTCGACCCGGACCTGACCGTCGCCGAGAGCCTTGCCGCTGCTGCCCCGAGCATGGCGCGTGCCGACCTGATGAACCTGTTGGCCCGCTTCCTCTTCCGCGGCGACCGGGCGCACCAGAAGGTGTCCACCCTGTCCGGTGGTGAGCTGCTGCGGGCCACCTTGGCGTGCGTGCTGTTCGCCGAACCCGCGCCGCACCTGCTGCTGCTCGACGAGCCGACCAACAACCTGGACCTGGTCAGCGTCGGCCAGCTGGAGAACGCGCTGAACGCCTACCGGGGCGCGTTCGTCGTGGTCAGCCACGACGAGCGGTTCCTCGACGAGATCGGCACCACCCGGCGGTTGGAGCTGGCGGGCGGGACCCTGCTCGGCTGACTCAGGAGTCGGCGGGGCGGTCCCTGGCGAAGCGCTGGCCGAGCACGTCGGGCTCCGGTGTGGACAGTGCGGCGCGCAGGAACCGGCGCATCACCGGGGAGTGCTCGTCCGGCCGCCAGCACACCGCGGACTCGACGATCTCGGTGTGCTGGCGCAGCGGCCGGGCGAGCAGGCCGGGCCAGACCTGCGGCACGTGCTCGGTGGTCAACAACACCACCCCCATCCCCGCCTGCACCAACGCCAACGCGTGCGAGACCGACTCCGCCCGGTGCCGGGTGCCGCCGGTCGGGGTGAACTCGGTCGGGGTGAACTCGGCGATGTCGGGCACCACCACCCGGTCGTCGGGCAACTCCGCCAGGTCCACCCGCTCGGCGTCGGCGCACGGGTGCGCCTGCGGCAGCACCACCACCAGCGGCGCCCGGCTCACCACCGCGACCTCCAGACCAGCCGCCCGCCGCGGCGACGACCGGGACTGGCTGAGCAGACCGGCGTGCGCCTCGCGGTGGTGCACCCGGTCGAGCACCTCGGCGTCGGACACCTCGACCAGCGCCAGGTCCACATCGGAGCCCACCGAGCGCAGCAGCCTGCTGAGCAGCCGCGGCGCGACCGAGTGCCCGATCGCCAGCGCCAACCGGCCCCGGGTGCCCAGGCCGACCGCGCGCACCGTCTCGGTGGTCGCGGTGAGGTCCGCCAGCAGCCGCCGGGCGTGGTCGGCCAGCAACCGGCCCGCCGCGGTCACCGTCACCCCGCGCCCGTGCCGGACCAGCAGCTCCACCCCCAGCTCCCGCTCCAGGGCGCGCACCCGCACGGTCAGCGGCGGCTGGGTCATGTGCAGGCGCTCGGCGGCCCGGCTGATCGTGCCCTCCTCCGCCACCGCGAGGAAGCACTCCAGATCCCGCACATCCATACCCGCAGGCTATAGCAGGCGTCTGCAAGACGTATTGGACGAATGGCCCCCGGGTTCGCATCATCAGACCCACCGTTCAGCAGACCCACCGTGCGCCGCACCACCGCGCACCGACCCGGTCCCCACCGAAGGCGAGGCGGCGTGAGCACCCTGACCACCGATGTCCTGGTGATCGGCAGCGGTCCCGCCGGGGCCTCCGCCGCACTGGCCCTGGCCACCCATGGCGTCGACCACATCGTCATCACGAAGTACCGCTGGACGGCGAACACCCCCCGCGCGCACATCACCAACCAGCGCACCGTGGAGATCCTGCGCGACCTGGGCATCGAGGACGACGTGCGCGCCCAGGGCACCCCGCAGGACCTCATGGGCGACACCGTCTTCTGCACCAGCCTCACCGGCGACGAGATCGGCCGGGTCCGCACCTGGGGCACCCACCCGGCGCGCCGCGCCGACTACACGCTGGCGTCGCCGTCGAGCAACTGCGACCTCCCGCAGACCCTGCTCGAGCCGATCCTGGTCGGGCACGCCGCCGAGCGCGGCAGCCGCGTCCGCTTCGACACCGAGTACCTGGGCCTGGAGCAGGACGACGAGGGCGTCACGGTCACCGTGCGCGACCGGCTCAGCGGGCACACCTACCCGATCCGGGCCAAGTACGTAATCGGCGCCGACGGCGGCCGCAGCCAGGTCGCCAAGGACGTCGGGCTGCCGTTCGAGGGGCAGATGGACCTCGCGGGCAGCATGAACATCGTCTTCCACGCCGACCTGTCCCGGCTGGTCGAGCACCGGCCCAGCGTCCTGTACTGGGTGCTGCAGCCCGGCTCCGACATCGGCGGCATCGGCATGGGCCTGGTGCGCATGGTGCGGCCGTGGGACGAGTGGCTCATCGTCTGGGGCTACGACATCTCCGGTCCGCCGCCCGCGGTGGACGACGCGATGGCCACCAAGATCGTGCACGACCTCATCGGCGACGACACGATCCCGGTCACCATCCGCTCCACCTCGTTGTGGGGCAACAACAAGATGTACGCGACCCGCTACCGCGCGGGCCGGGTCTTCTGCGCGGGCGACGCCGTGCACCGGCACCCGCCGTCAAACGGGTTGGGCTCCAACACCTCCATCCAGGACTCCTACAACCTGGCCTGGAAGCTGGCGATGGTGCTCTCCGGCGCGGCGGGTCCCGGGCTGCTCGACAGCTACGACGCCGAGCGCGCGCCGGTCGGCAAGCAGATCGTGTTGCGCGCCAACAAGTCCATCGAGGAGTTCGGCCCGATCTTCGAGGCGCTGGGCTTCACCGAGTCCGACGACCCCGCCGAGAAGGTCGCCAACATGCGGGCCCGGACCGAGAACACCGCCAAGGCCGCCGACCAGCGGGTCGCGCTGCGCAAAGCGCTGGAGCTCAAGGACTACGAGTTCAACGCGCACGGCGTCGAGCTCGGACAGCGCTACCGCTCGGGAGCGGTCATCGGCGACGGCACGCCCGAACCGGAGTACACCCGCGACCCGGAGCTGTACTACCACCCCACCACCTGGCCGGGCGCGCGCCTGCCGCACTGCTGGCTGGGCCACGGCGGCCAGAAGGTCAGCACCCACGACCTGGCGGGCAAGGGCCGCTTCGCGCTGTTCACCGGCATCTCCGGTGAGGAGTGGGTCGCGGCGGCGGAGATCGCGGCCAAGCAGCTCGACATCGAGATCGCGGCCTTCGTCATCGGCGCGGGCCGCGACCACATCGACCTCTACGACGACTGGGCGCGGCTGCGCGAGGTCGAGGAGTCCGGCTGCGTGCTGGTCCGCCCGGACGCGCACGTCGGCTGGCGGGCGTTGACGCTGCCCAACGACCCCGCGGGCGACCTCACCGCCGCGCTCGCCGCCCTCCTCGACCGGCCCGACCAAGGCGCCGGGGAACGGACAGGCGCAGAGTAGAGCCCTAATGCGTGCGGCTCGATGGGGCGAACGTGTCTGCGTGGAGCCTTGACGGCAGCCGTGGCAAGACCGCGAAGCACGCCCTGCGGCGACGCTACGGCCGCCGTCTCACACAAGTCCGCCCCATCGAGCAGTTGGCCCGAACCGCAGGACCTGGAGCCGTTGTGTCTGATTTCCGCTACACCGTCCACCCGGCCCGCGTCGTGTTCGGGTCGCACACCCTCGCCGACGTGCGGCCGGAGGTGGAGCGACTCGGTCGTGAGCGGGTCCTGGTCCTGGCCGACCCCGGGCTGCCCGAGTTGGGCGACCGGATCCGGGAGGCGTTGGGGCACCTCGCCGTCGGGCGGTTCGACGGCGCCGCCATGCACACGCCGGTCGCGGTGACCGAGAAGGCGCTCGCCCTGCTGCGCGAGGTGGCCGCGGACTGCGTGGTGGCCATCGGCGGTGGCTCCACGACCGGGCTGGCCAAGGCGCTGGCCG
This sequence comes from Actinokineospora diospyrosa, assembly GCF_024171925.1. Lineage (GTDB taxonomy): Bacteria > Actinomycetota > Actinomycetes > Mycobacteriales > Pseudonocardiaceae > Actinokineospora > Actinokineospora diospyrosa. The sequence continues at coordinate 343,367 of NZ_JAMTCO010000001.1, forward strand.
TGCGGACCGGCGTCGACCAGGTCATCCTGCCCACCACCTACGCGGGCTCCGAGGTCACGCCGGTGCTGGGCGAGACCGACGGCGGCGTCAAGACGACCCGCTCCTCGCCCGACATCCTGCCCGAGACGGTCATCTACGACGTCGAGCTCACCCGCGGCCTGCCGCTGGACATCACCGTCACCAGCGCGGTCAACGCCCTGGCGCACGCCGTCGAGGCGCTCTACGCCCCCGACGCCAACCCGGTCACCGACCGGCTCGCGCTGGAGGCCATCGAGCGCATCGCCCGCGCGCTGCGCCGGATCAAGGCCGACCCCGGCGCCGAGGACACCCGCGCCGACCTGCTGACCGGCGCCTGGCTCGCCGGGACCTGCCTGGGCGCTGTCGGCATGGGCCTGCACCACAAGCTCTGCCACACCCTGGGCGGCGCCTTCGGCCTCCCGCACTCACCCACGCACGCCGTCGTGCTCCCGCACGCCCTCGCCTACAACGCACCGCACGCCCCAGATGCCGTCCGCCGAATCGGCGAGGCCCTGGGCAGCCCCGACGCCCCGGCCGCGCTGTTCGACCTGCTGGTCGAGACCGGCGCGCCCACGTCACTGCGCGAACTCGGCCTGTCCGAGACCGACCTGCCCCGCGCGGTCGAGCTCGCGGTGGCCAAGCCCTACCCGAACCCCGCGCCGTTGACCGAGGACGGCCTGACGGGCCTGCTGCGCGCGGCGTGGGCGGGGGAGCGGCCCACCTCCGGCGGCGTGCCCCGGCTGGACTGGCTGACCGAGCAGGTCGTGAGCACCCTCGGCGGCGAGCCCCGGCTGCGGCAACTGGTGGGCGACCTCGTTCGGCGCCTGCACGGGTTCGCTGTGGACAACGACCTCACCCAGGCCGAATGGCAGGCGGGCATCGACTTCCTGACCCGCACCGGGCAGCTGTGCGACGACAAGCGGCAGGAGTTCGTGCTGCTGTCGGACAGCCTGGGCGTGTCCAGCGTGGTCGATGCGCTGACCAACTCGCGCACCCCGGATACCACGCCCTCGGCGGTGCTGGGCCCGTTCTACGTCGAGGGCCCGCCCGAGCTCGAGCACGGCACCGACGTCGCCGACGGTCTCCCCGGTGTCCCGCTGCACGTCGAGGTCACCATCACCTCGGTGGACGGGACACCGCTGCCGGGCGCGGTGGTCGACATCTGGCAGTCCAACGAGGACGGCTTCTACGACGTGCAGCTGCCCGAGTTGGAGGGCCCGGTGCTGCGCGGCCGCTTCCGCGCCGACGCGCACGGGATGGTCCGGTTCTGGTCGATCCTGCCCTCGGCGTACCCGATCCCGGCCGACGGCACGGTCGGTGAGTTGCTCGCCGCGACCGGCCGCCACCCGTACCGGGCGCCGCACCTGCACTTCATGATCGCCGCCCCCGGCTACCAGCGGCTCATCACCCAGCTGTTCGTGGCGGGCGGCGACTACCTGGACTCCGACGCCGTCTTCGGCGTGAAGTCCGACCTCGTCGTGGACTTCCCGGCGGGGGTCGGCACACCCCCACCGGGTCGCCACGTCACCGGCGACTGGCGCGACCTGGCGTTCACGTTCCGGATCGCGCCCGCGCGGTGAGCGCTCAGCCCAGCGCCGGGTCGTACTCCTCGGGGTGCACGGTGTTGCTCAGCAGCCGCCCGTGCGCCCCGAAGGTGAAGTGCGTCTGGCCGTCGCCGCTCTCGTTGAGCCCGAACAGGACCCCGTGCGAGCGCAGCCGGTGCACGTCGCGGTGGTCGGCGACGGTCACCGAGGCGCAGTGGATGACCTTCTCCCGCCAGGTGAACACGTAGATGCCCGGCCGCAGCTGGTACACGGAGTTCTCGTCGGTGTCGGCCAGGCCCTTCTCGGGGCCTGCCAGGCACTGCCAGGTGTACCAGTGCGGGCTCAGGTAGACGTGCTCGTAGGCGTGCTCCTGGCTGTAGACCCACATCGCGCGGCGCCCGATGAGCGCGCGTGAGGGGGCGGGGGCCTCACCGGTGACGTCGGCGCCCTCGATGGTGGCCGGGGTGAAGACCTGGGTCACCCGGGGCGTCCCGCCGCCGTTGATGGTCGTGGTGATCAGCAGCGCCCGCCCGGCCCGCAGGTCCAGGAACAGCGAAATGGCCTCGTCCGGCCGCTCGTTGGGGTGGAACTGGGTGTAGTAGAGGTCCTCGTCCACCAGGAACGTCTCGCAGTCGTCGACCCCGTGGTCCCACACCACCCGCGCCCCGGTGAACGACGCCGTCAGCACCGGCCCCTGGGCCCCGAGCAGCGTCACCGTCCGCCCGTGCAGGTCCCCCACGGTCGGCGCCTTGTTCTCGTCGAACCCGGGCGCCAACCCGTCGAGCGGCAACCACGTCGAGGTATCGGACAACGTCATCGGCGTTCCTTTCTCCGGGTAGACGGCAGTCTTGGCCCTGGGAGCCCCCCGGTGGAACCATGTCACCCCGCCCCGTGCGGCACCGGACAAGGATGGTGCGCCGGAGACCAACCGCCCGTGCCCGGCTGACCGCAGGATGTGGACATGGACCTCGCTCTGGCAGGCAAGAAAGCCCTGGTCACCGGTGGCGCATCGGGGATCGGCCAGGCCTGCGCGCGCGCCCTGCAAGCCGAGGGCGCCGCGGTCGCGATCCTGGACCGAGCCCCCACCGCCCCCTTCGTCGCCGACGTCACCGACTCGGACTCCCTCTCCGCCGCGGTCAGCTCGGCCGTCGAATGGCTCGGCGGTCTCGATGTCGTGGTCGGGTGCGCGGGCATCTCAGGCCCAGTGGGCGACCTGCTCGTCGACACGTCCCCCGCTGATATCGCCTCGGTGCTGGCGGTGAACGTGCTTGGCCAATTGCTGCTCGCGAAACACGTGTACCCACACATGGGCTACGACGGCTCGATCGTGCTGCTGGGGAGCGACTCGGCCTTCGTGTCAGTACCGGGGATGGTGCCTTATAGCGCGTCCAAGGGGGCTGTCGTTTCCATGACGCGGGCGTTGGCGGTGGAGTTCTCGCCGGTGCGGGTCAATTGTGTGTGTCCGTCCATTGTGGATACGCCGATGGCTCGGGGGGATCTTGGGGATCGGGCAATTGATGAGGCTGAGTTTCCGGTGCAGGAAGCTGGGGATGTGGCCAACCAGGTGCTGTTCTTGGCCTCTGAGCGGTCTCGGACTGTGAATGGGCAGGCGATCCTGACCGATTTCGGCTACTCCGCGCGGTCGGGATTCCCCGCCTGAACCCTCTAATGGGGGACCTAAGCCCCGGGTGCGCGCAAGGTCGTACGTGATACGCTGAATTCCCTTGCTGTGTGCGAGAGGGAGTCACCATGTCGGCACAGGTGTGGACGCCGGATCCGGGCGCGACCTTCCACCGGCGACTGGGGATCGCCCCCACCGACCCGGGCAGCGGGCGCGACCCGGACACCACCGGCAGCGGGGGTGAGGGCGGATGTCCTGATATCTGGGAGCTCGACAACGGTGATGTCGCGGTGATCGGGCGCGACCTCACGGCGCACTACGCGAGTCAGCTTCCCGCGGGTGTCTCCGTTGGTCCGGGCGAGAGTCTCGTCATCATTCCCAGAGGGATGGCGCGCGCGGCGAAGAGGGATATACCTGATGCGTGACTCTTCAGTGATTTCCACGCTGGCGGCTGCCGAGGGAACGCGATTGCTCGGGGATGCCTATCTCGATGACTTCAACGAACGTTTCTGGCGAACCGGACCATCGGGGTTCTGGAAGTTGGAGCGGCTCCAAGTCTTCCGTGAGCCCACTGATGACAGTTGGGTGGCGTTCGACCAGGGCCGGTGGCAGGACGCGGTGGACGCCTTGCGTGAGCGCAGGGGAGCGCTGACCGAGCACTACCGCAAGATCTCCGAACACGGGTTCGAGACGTGGCGGATCAGGGTTGTCGAGTGGCCGCTCACCGACTACCTGCGGTGGGAGTCGGAGTTGCTGGCACTGCGCGATGAACTGGGTGGGCACACCAGGTTCCTGGACGCGAGCAGGGTCGAACACCTGGAGACGTCGGGTGTGCTGCCTGAACTGATCACTCTCGGCGACGAGACCCTGTATCGCCTGCTCTATGACGAGACCGGACTGCAGCAGGGTGGTGTCCGCTACGACGATGAAGGCCTCACGGTCGCCGTGCGCGAGTTCATCCAAGGGCTGTACAGCGTTGGTACCACTACTGAGGGGTTCGTGGAACGCGCGGCCGCTGACCAGCGGTCACCCCTCCCGCATGGGTGACCGTGATCGGCGTGAGGATCAGGTAGCCAACACCTCGTCCGAGGTGTCTGGTTCCGCTCATGATGTCGTGCAGGCCAATGCGGTACACGGAGATATCCATTTCCACGGCGGGCATACCCGCAATCCCGTGCCCAGTCAGTTGCCGGGAGATGTCAGTGGATTCGTCAACCGTGGGCACGAACGCCGGGTGCTCGACGCCGTCCTCGACGGCGGAGCGGCCGCGGGTGGGCTGTATGTGATCACCGGGACCGCGGGTGTCGGGAAGACCTCGCTGGCCCTGCATTGGGCGCACAGTGTGCGGAGGCATTTCCCGGATGGTCAACTCTATGTCAACCTGCGCGGCTACGACCCCGGGGTGCCGGTTAGCGCGGCGCAAGCCCTGGACCGATTCCTCCGCGCATTGGGGTTGCCGCGAGAGGGAATCCCGAGTGCGACGGACGACCGTTCGGCGTTGTTGCGGTCACTGCTGGCGGATCGGCGTGTGCTGTTGGTGCTCGACAATGCCGCCACAGTGAGCCAGGTGCGGCCGTTGCTCCCGGCCACGGAGCGCTGCCTCGTGCTCATCACCAGTCGCAGCAGGCTCTCGGGGCTGGTGGCCAGGGACGGTGCGCATCGTCTCCTGCTGGACATGTTGTCCGAGCGCGACGCGGTGGACTTGCTGCGCGCGGTGACATCCGGGTACCGCAGTCCGGACAAGGACGAGGACCTCGTCGAACTGGCTCGGTTGTGCGCCCGACTCCCCCTCGCATTGCGCATCGCGGCTGAGCGGGCCTCGAGCAGGCCGTTGATGCCGTTGCGCGAACTGATCGAAGACCTCAGGGATGAGTCGGCGCTCTGGGACGCGTTGACCGTGGAGGACGATGACGAGTCCGACGCGGTGCGAACTGTGTTCGCTTGGTCCTACAGAGCGCTCCCCGAACAGGCCGCCCGGCTGTTCCGGCTGCTCGGACTGCACCCGGGCCCGGAGTTCGGGACCGGTGCGGCCTCAGTTCTCGCTGGGACGAGCACGGCCAAGACCCGGCGGCTGCTCGACTTCCTCGTGGGCGCTCACGTGCTGGAACAGCACGCGCAGGGACGCTTCCAGTTCCACGACCTGCTCCGGATATACGCGGCGCAACAGGCGGTACAGCAGGAGACCGAGCAGGATCGCGCCGCGGCCCTCGGCAGGGCACTGGACCACTACCTGCACACGCTGGCAGGAGCCATCGCGCTCATCGCCCCGTTGGACCGGCCCGTCCCGCTGGAGTCCGTCCCGCCTGACGCGATTCCCGAGGAGTTCGCTGATCGCGACGGTGCCTTCGCCTGGTACGAGCGTGAACAGGCCAACCTCGTCTCCGCCGTGCGGTCTGCCGCCGCCGGGGAGAGACATGACGTGGCCTGGCGGATAGCCGCGTTGTTGCGGAGCGTGTACGTCTCCCACAACCCTTTCGACGAGTGGTTCGAAACGGCTCGGATAGGGCTTTCCTCTGCTCGGACGCTCGGCGACCAGCGGGGAGAGGCTGAACTGCTGGACAGTCTTGGTAAGGCGTACCTGCAGTCCCAGCAACTCGACGACGCGGCCGCCGCGCACACTGCGGCATTGCGAGTGCGGCGCGAGATCGGAGACCGCTATGGCGAAGGCGTCGCCACCAACGCACTGGGGTTGATCGCGTGGCGCCGCCGCGCGCTTGTCGACGCCCAACAGCGGTTCACCGAGACCCTGGCCGTGTTCGACGAGCTCGCCGACACCCGTTGGCAGGCACTCGTCCGCACGAACATCGGCATGGTCAACTACGACCTGCTCGACCTCGAAGCCTCGGTGGACGTGCTGCGCGAGGCCGTACAGCTCTGCGAGCAGCGGGGCGACCGGGCGTACACCGGCAACGCACTCTTCTACCTCGCGATGCCCTTGCGGGAACTGGGCGAGTTCGACGCCGCACAAGCGGCGATCGATCGCGCCCTGGTGATCGCCGAGGAAGACGCGCTGGTGGCATGGGGCGCGTTCTGGCTGCTGGAACTCGCCAGGATCCGACGTGCCAAAGGCGACCCCGGACAAGCCCTGACCGCCTGCCAGCGTTCAGCGGTGGCGCAGCGCCAGATCGGGGACCGCAACCGCGAGGCGGGTGCTTTGGACGGTGCCGGTGAGGCCTACCGGGACCTGGGGCGGTTCGAGGACGCGGCCAAGTTCCACCGTCGAGCCATCGCGATCTACCGGGATACCGGGGATCGCTGGCTCCTCGCCAACGCACTGGCCAACTTGGCCGACGCGGTGCGTGCTGTGGACGCGACGCACGACACCTCTGCGCTGGTCGACGAGGCGACCCTCGCCCTGCGGGGCTTCGCGGACACCAGGGCAAGTCGGCTCCGGCTCCGCATACTCGGAGAGCGCTAGTGGCAGCCGGCGTCCAGCAGGAGGTGGCCGCCCTGGTACATGCGCATGTCCGGCGGATGGGGCAGATCGACCCGGCTGCTGCCGCCTCTCCGACGCTGGCTGATCCGCAGGTGCGCATAGGTGATCGGGATCTGCTCGCGGCCTGCGCCATCCGCGACCTCGTCTTCACTGAAGACAGCTACGAGGCGATGTGGGGAGCGTTGCACCGGCACGTCCTCACCGTCGCCCTGGCAGGTCCCGAAGCCGACGGCGCGTTCGAGCAAGCCCTCACCAGAGCAGTCGACCTCGTTGTCCGACGGCGGGTTGCCTCATCCGATCGCAGCATCAGCCTGACCTGGCCCAGCATGGATCCGGCAGGCGCGGGTCCACTCGTCCGGCACGGGTTCGCCCCGCTGACCGTGCTGGGCACCGTGGACCTCACCTCTGCCGAGGCAGGCTCCTGTCCGGTGGCACCCCCCGAGCGGATCTCCCAAGCCGGGGACGAGCACGTGGACCAGGTTCTGCTGCTGGCGGAGCACTTGCATCAACACGAGTCTCGACTGGGCGCCCTTCCACATCGACCTGGGACACGCACGAGGTTGCGGAACGAGATGGCGGCCGCCATCGAAAGCTCCACGCAGTCCGTGCTCATCGCCATGAATGGCGCCGATGTCGTGGGCTTCGTCCAGGCCCAGCCACCACAGGGTGCGTGGATCGAGAAACAGGTGGCGGCGAACCACGCGGGCTACGTGTCGCGGCTTCTTGTCGAACCTGGTGCGCGACGGCGTGGCGTAGCCAGGGCTTTGGTCGACGCCGCGCATGGTCTGCTCCGAGAACAGGGTGCTGAAGTCGCCTTGGTGCACTATTCGGCGCACAACCACCCTGCTGCTTCGATGTGGGTGAGGTTCGGGTACCGGCCTGTTCTGACCACGTGGACCCGGCGGCTGTCGCCAAGCCAGGCCTGAAAGTGGCTGGTGACGCCCCCAGGGCGTCACCAGCCGGTCTTATTCCCCCAGGTAGGCGGAGTGGAGGGTTTCTGGGGCGGCCAGCAGGTCCTGGGCCGATCCCTGGTAGGTGACGCGGCCGGAGGAGACCACGATCGCGTCCTGGGAGACGCCCAGGGCTAGGTGGGTGAACTGTTCCACCAGCAGGATCGCGGCTCCCTCGGACGCGAAGCGGGTCACCATCGGCAGGAGGCGGGTGAACACCACCGGGGCGAGGCCGAGGGACATCTCGTCGATCAGGAGGAACTTGGGGCGGGCGGCGAAGGCGCGGGCCAGGACGACCATCTGCTGTTCGCCGCCGCTGAGGAGGGCGGTGGGGGAGTTGCGGCGCTTGTCGAGTTCGGGGAACAGGGCGAGCACCTCCTCCACCCTCGGCCACGTGCGCGCGGTCAGCTTGAGGTTCTCCAGCACGGTCAGGCCGGGGAAGACCGCTCGGCCCTGTTCGATGTGCGCGAGGCCCAGCTTCGCCCGCGCCACCCGGGAGTGCTTGGTGATCTCCGTGGACCCGATCCGCACCGACCCGCGGGCGGCCGGGACGACGCCGGAGATCGCCTCCAGCAGGGACGTCTTGCCCGCGCCGTTCGGGCCGACCAGGGCGGTGATGCGGCCGGGCTCCAGGGTGAAGCCGACGTCGCGGATCACCGGGCCCGCGCCGCGGGTGACGGTGATGCCTTGTACCTGCAGCGCGTTCACAGGAGCTCCGTTTCGCCCATGTAGGCCTTGAGGACCTCGGGGTTGGCGAGGACCTCGGCTTGCGGACCGCTGGCCAGCACCTGCCCGAAGTCGAGCACGGTGATCGTGTCGCACACCGAGCGGACCAGGTCCAGGTCGTGCTCGATGAGCAGGACCGACACGCCGAAGCGAGCGGGGACCTGGCGCAGGCGCAGGCCCAGGGCGACGTGCTCCTCGTGCGGCAGGCCCGCGGCCGGTTCGTCCAGCAGCAGGACCTTCGGCTTGGCCAGCAGGTGGCCGACGACCTCCACCAGGCGGCGGGCGCCGACGTCGACGCGGCGCAGCGGGGTCCTGGCCGGGGGGCAGCCGAAGAACTCCAGGGCGTCGGTGATCTCGGCGGTGGACAGCCTGCGGCGGGCCACGAAGCGGACGTAGGAGCCGACGGTCAGGCCCGCGGGGACGCGGTCCTGCTGGAAGGTCCGGCGCAGGCCAGCGCGGGCCCGGCGGGTGGGGGAGAGCCCGTTGAGCTTGAGGCCGTCCAACTCGACGGATCCCGTTGCCTGGGGCAGGAAGCCGCTGAGGATGTCGACCAAAGTGGACTTACCGGCGCCGTTGGGGCCGATGACGCCGAGGACGCCGTTGGACGGCACCGATATGTCCACATGGGACAACGCCTTGACCTCGCCGAAGCTCACGCTCAGGTCGCGGACCACCAGCACGGGCTCGCCGGGGGTCGGTAGCTCCACATCGGACGGTGGCGCGCTCAGCTCGATGCTCGCCGCGCCCTTGGACCGCCGCCGCCAGAGCTCGCGCACGGCGGTGCCCAGGTTGCCGCCGGTGGCGAGGGCGTGCGTGCCGAGCAGGCCGAAGACCACGAAGCCCCAGTCCTGCGGCACGCCCCAGCGCTTGAGCAGCTCGGGGACCGCGACCCACAGCACGGCGCCGAAGATGGCCATGTCGATCAGGTGCGCGCCGGACATGATGGCCAGCACGTAGAGCGCCAGCGACTGCATCGCGGTGAAGCTCGCCGGGAACGCCAGGCCGACCTGACCGGTCAGCAGGCCACCCGCGACGCCGCCGAGTGCCGCGCTCACCGCGAAAGCGCTCAGCTTCGACGTGCGCACGGACGCGCCAGCCGCCGCGGTGCCGCGCTCGGAGAAGGCCACCGCCTGCCAGCCGCTGCCCCAGCGGGTGCGGCGCAGGAAGTGCACCAGCAGGCAGCACGCGGTCAGCACCATGGTGCCCAACCAGAAGTAGCCGCGGTCGTCGGAGAACGCCTCCGGGCGCTCCACCGACACCCCGTCGACGGTCCCGGGGAACTGGATCTGCACCAGCGTCAGGTCCGCCGCGGCCGCCAGGCCCAGGGTCACCACGGCCAGGTTGATCCCCCGCAACCGCAACGCCGGGAGGCCGACCAGCACCCCGACCAGGCCCGCGGCGATGCCGCCGCACAGCAGCCAGACCAGGAACCCGCCCGGCGCGCCTGCGCGGTTGAGGTAGGAGACCACCCACGCCCCGACCGCGGCGAAAGTGAGCTGGCACAACGAGACCATGCCCGCGCTGCCGGTCACCACGCCAAGGCCGAGCAGGGCGATGCCCGCCACGATCGCGCTCATGCCCAGGTACACGAAGTACCCGTCGAGCCCGACGCTGAACAGGTAGCCGACCACGATGGCCGCCCCGGCCACCACCAACGGGACCCCGAAGCGGGTCAGCGGGCCGGTTTCAGCGCGCGACATCCCACACCTCCTTGCGCTGCGACCACAGCAGAAGACCGACGATGACCAGGAACGGCAGGAAGTAGCGGACCACCGAGAGGCTGTCGACCTGCGCGACCGCGCCCTGGGCCATGCCGAGCACGAGCCCGCCGACCACGGCGAGGTCGAGCCTGCGGAACCCGCCCAGCAGCGCGGCCGCCGAGGCGGGCACCACCAGCATCGACAGCGACGTCGCGTCGTTGGACTGCGACGGGGCGACGATCGAGATCACCAGGGTGCTCAGCAACCCGGTCGCCGCCCACACCGCGACCGCCAGCGGCTTGGCCGGGATGCCCATCAGCTCCGCGGTCGTCGGCCGCTCGGACAGCGCCCGCAGCTCCAACCCGAACGAGGTCTTGGTGAGCAGTGCTCGGCAACCCAGCGCGATCACCACGGACAGCACCACCGTCACCACCGTCACCTGGCTGACCACCACGCCGTTCACCGAGAACGCGGGGCCGTCCAGGATCGGGTGGAACGGCTGCGGCTTGTTGCCGAACAGGATGAACGACAGCGAGATCAGCAGCAGGAGCACGGCGACGGTGACCGCCGAGCGGGTGCCGATGTCGGCCTCCGCCAGCCAGGTGGAGATGATCCACCCGAGCAGCGCGCTCAGCCCACCGCCGAGCACGATGCCCACCACCGTCGCCGCCCACGTCGGGAGTCCCACGTGGACCGACAGCCAGACCGCGACGTAGCAGCCGAACATCCCGGTCGCCGACTGGGCGAAGTTGACCACCCGCACCAGCCGCGACATGAGTGTCAGGCACACGGCGAGCACCGCGTACAGCCCGCCCGCGGCAAGACCTGCCAGCGCTCCTTGCAGCATCTAGGAAACTCCCTTTAGCCGGTACTGCACTAGTTCTTCGGGATCCGCAGCCAGTCCTCGGCGGCCAGCTCCCACTTGTTGGTGCCCGACATCAGCTTGATCGGCCAGCCCGCGGTGTTGTCGTGGTGGGTCTGGCCCTTGCCGAACACGTACGGGGTGCCGACCATCGGGTCGGAGATGGGCTGCATCTCCTGCAGCGCCTTGGTGACCGATTCCCGCGTGATGTCACCCTTGATGCCCTTGATGACCTGCAGGAAGTACTTCGCCGCCAGGTAACCGCCCTGGCTGAACGAGGTCAGCGGGATGTTGTTCTTGGTCATCAGCTCCCGCCACTCCTTGTTCTGGGCGCTGCCCGCGTCGGTGAACGGGTAGAACTCGGCCGGGACGTAGACGCCCGCACCGGCGTTGCTCACGGCCTTGGCGTAGTTCTCGCTGTACACGCTGGTCAGCAGCAGCCAGGTGACGTCGTTCCAGCCCTGCGCCGCGGCGGCCTTGAGCTGGCCGATGGAGTCCGGCTCGACCGGGTTCACCGTGATCGCCTTGCAGCCCGCCGAGCGCGCCTTGACGATGTAGGAGGTGTAGTCCGAGCCGCCGTAGGGCACGGTGGCGTCCATGTAGGTCAGCTTCTTGCCGGTGATCTTGGTCCACTCGTCGATCGCGGCCTGGTAGGAGGGCAGCGTGTTGCCCGCGATCTCCAGCAGCGCGCAGATGTTGTCGAGCTTGAGCACCTCGGACCCGTAGAGCAGGGTCAGCGTCATGTCGTGGTACGGGCCGACGTTGGCAGGCGAGATGTTGGGGCTGTTGAAGCACGCCGGGTCCACGCCGATGCCGGAGATGGACAGCACCTTCTGCTGCTCGTAGTACTTGCTGTTGATCTCGCACTCCAGCAGGCTCGACGAGCCGACCAGGGCGACCGCGTTGTCCGCGCCGACGATCTCGCGGGCCGCCGCCGCGGCTGCCGCCGGGTCGCCCTTGTCGTCGAGCGCCTTGTACTGGATCTGCCGCCCGTTCACCCCGCCGGAGGCGTTGGCCGCGTCGAAGACGGCCTTGGCCGCCGCCGAGGACTCCGGGAAGGTCGCCGCGCCGCTGAGCGCGTTGACCGAGCCGACCACGATCGGCCCGCTGCCACCGCCACTGCCGCTGCTGCCGCTGTCGGCACACCCGGCTGCGACGAGTGTGACCGCGGCGGCCACCGCCACGCTGCGCATGATCTTTCTCATAGCGGTCCCTGTCTTTCTCGGCTGCGGTCGCTTGCGCGCGCAGGGCATGGGATTCACTCAATTCTTCGAAGGTGGAACGGACCCTATGAGTGGTCTGGCCCACGCTCCTTGACTTTGCGGGCACGCGTGTTGTCGTGCGCAGCACGGGGTGCGATCCAGGTCACTCGCCGACCTTGCCCGCACACGGCGCAGGCCGCCTCCCGGAGCGCACGAACGTGCGCGGGGAGACGGCCTGCTACCGCGGAGGTGACAACTGCTCACCCCGTCGGTGGTGGGGACCTCGTGGTGCTGCTGGCGCTACTGCTGGCCAGTGCGGCCAGACGGTGGCGCGCCTAGTCGATGGCGGCGGCCACCGGCACGGAGTCGACGATCTGCTCGAAGCTGGCGACGGTGTCGCCCTCGAACTTCCACACGTGCGCGACCCGGGCGGTGAACTCGCGGCCGGACTGGCGGTTCTTGGCGCGGTAGTGACCCAAACCGATGACGGTCTGGCCGCCGTCGACGAGCTCGGCGAGGGTGAAGGTGTAGCCGTCCCAGTCCCGCCCGATGGCGATGAACACGTTCTCGCGCACCTCGTCGGGCCCGGTGTAGGTGCCCGCGTAGGGGAACCCGGCGGCCTCGGTCCAGGTGGTGGTCGCGGTGATCGGGGCGAGCATGCCGTCGAGGTCACCGCGGTCGCTCGCCGCGTAGTGGGCGGCGACGACGTCCACAGTAGACAATGGGTTCTCCTCTGCTGGTACGGGTCAGACGGGCTGGACGTCGGGGTAGACCACGGCGCCGAGCGGGTAGATGTGGCCACCGCCGGTGGAGTGCTCGGAGGTGCCCTCGCCGTTGAGGCCGAGGAACACCCCGGTGGTGCGCAGCGCGATGCTCAGGTCGTGCAGCCACACGCTGGCCACGGCGATGCGGAACTCGCGGAAGCAGAACAGGTACAGCCCGTCGGCGAACTTCCAGACCGTGGACAGGTCGGTGTCGCCGTGCCCGCGCTGGATGCCCTCCAGGCACTGCCAGGTGTAGCGCTGCGAGGACACGTAGACGTGCTCGTAGAGGTGGTTCGGGCTGTAGCGGTAGAGGTTGCGCTTGCCGATCAGGTCGCGCGAGGGGCCGGGCGCGTCACCGGTCGGTTCGCCACCGTTGGTGGTCCCCGCCCAGAACGACTGCCGGACCCGGGGCTGGCCCTCGACGTCCTCGGTGCCGATCACCGACAGCACGCCGAGCGCGCGGTGGGTGGTGGTCGAGAAGACCAGGGTCAGCGATTCGCCCTCGACGCTGGTCAGCGGCAGGTTCACGAAGAAGACGTCCTCGCGCACCGCCACCGCGTCGTACGGGTCGCGCACGCCGTTGCACGTGACGTGCGTGGCGTCCTCGAACCGCAGGTCGAGGACCGGGCCGTCCTCGAGCGCGATCACGATCTCGCGCCCGGTCAGGTCGGCGTTGGGCAGGCGGTAGGTGGCGATACCGTCGGCGAACTCGTCGTAGGTGCGCCACTCGTCCTCGGCAGGAGTCGACATGCGCCCATCGTGCGAGCCCACCGCCGGGTCGGCCAGCGGACGCGCCCCGGCCGAGCGCTGGGGGGCAAAAGCTGGTCGCTCCCGGTCAATAGACTGGGCGGCATGCGACGAGTGGGGGCTTGGAGCGCGGCGGTGCTGCTCAACCTGGGGCTGGGGTACTGCGCGGTGTTCCCGATGGCCCTGGTGGCGGTCGCGGTGGTGGCGCCGGAGGAGGCCGACGAGATGGGCGGCCTGGCGCCCTACCTGATCTTCGTCAGCCTGCTCCTGCTGCTGTTCGCGGCGGTGTTCTGGGTGGTGAACCACCTGGTCGCGGCCGTGGGGCGGATAGGAGGGCGAGCCTTCTGGTGGACGGCGGTGGCCGTGCTGCTCGTGCCCACCCTGTTCGCGATGCTGCGGTGGGACCTCTGGCGGGAGATCGCCCTGTAGAGACCTGGATCGCATTCGGCGTCCGTGCGTCCCGGGCGGGAGTTCTCGGCCAACTAGCGTCCGGGGCATGCGTCAACTGGGGGCTTGGACCGGAGCCGCGCTGCTCAATGCGGCGATCGGCTACTTCGCGCTGTACGCGCTGGACTTGACCTTGGTCCCGGGGGAGGCGGAGTCCGCCGAGGGGGCCGTGAACCTGTACGTCGGGGTGTACTACGCCCTGGTCCTGTTCTACTGGCTGGCGGTCGCTGTGGTGTCCGGGGCGCTGACCTACCTCATCGGGGTGGCCGGTCGGGTGCTCGGCTGGTGGTACTGGCTGGTGGCCGCGGCGTTGGTGTCAGCGCCGAGCGTGGTGGCGGTGGTGTTCTCGGTGGACCTGCGGCAGGTGTTCGGCTGGCCTTAAGGCAATCATTGCCGGCGTTCACCCGGGTCACTGCGGATATCGGCGAGCCGATGCCCAAACGGCCGCATTGGGTCTGGGCGTTGTGTCGCTTTCATTCCCGGTCGGCTAGGGATATAGAGCGGGCGGGCACCCGGAATCGGATGCCCGCCCAGTTGGCTCTACCTGGTCAGCCCAGGGTGAGGGCCAGGTCGTCGAGGACAAAGGACGTCTGCAGTGACGCATCCTCGGTGCCGGTGAATTTCAGGGTGAACGTCTGTCCGGCGAGGCTGGACAGGTCAACCGTCCGCTGGGTGTAACCGGCGGCCTTGTTGGCGTTCGAGTAAGAGGCGACAGTGGACGAACCGGCCGTCACGGTGAGCTTGTCGTAGACCGTCGAGCCGGTCTCCGCGGTGTCGATGTGCAGGTAGTAGGTCAGCGTGGCCTTGCAGCCCGCCGGGATGGTCACCGACTGGGCCACGCTGTCGGTGTGCGCCGAGCCGTACCCGTTCAGCCATGCCGAGTAGGTGCCACCGTGCGCGGGCTGGTTCTGGCTGGCGAACTGGCCGATCACGCCGGAGGTCTGGGTCCAGCCGGTCGCGCCGGACTCGAAGCCCGCGTTGGTCAGCTTCTGGCCCGAGCAGCCGCCGGTGGGCGGGGTCGTGGTCGTGGTGGGCGGGGTGGTCGTGGTGCTGCTCGGCGGGGTGGTGCCACCGGTGCAGGTCGGGTCCGCGGACTGGGCGGGCACGCTCACCGCGTCCCAGGCGGCCTTGACGGTGTTGAACTCGGAGCAGCTGCCCGGGTACAGGTTCTTGGCCGCCTGCAGCGTCCAGGTCCGGTACTTCAGGTAGGAGCTGGCCGAGGTCTTCATCAGCATCGCGTTGTACATGATCTTGATGGCGGACTGGATGCCCAGGCCGGTCACCGAGCTGTTGTTGCAGGTCGGGCTGGTCGGCTTGCCGCCGCCGGGGTTGTTGCCCTCGGCGAGCAGGTAGAACCAGTGGTTGCCGGGGCCAGCCGCGGCGTGCACCTCGCCGCCGGGGACGCTGCTGGAGTAGCAGTTGGCGTTGTTGTTGACCAGCGACGGGTTGTACATGTTGCGGATCGGGCCGCTGCCGACCAGGTTGATCTCCTCGCCGACCAGGTAGTCCGGCGGGTCGTACTGCGAGGGCTCGTTGGCGAAGGCCTCGGTGGCCGCGCCGAAGGTGTCGGCGACGAACTCCTGGGTGCCCGCCTGCGAGATGCCGCCGGGGGTGTGGTCGTCGATGCCGTGGCCCATCTCGTGGCCGACGACGTCGATCGAGCTGATCCAGCCGTTGGCCTGGTTGTGCCCGATCTGGACCTGGCTGCCGTCGTAGAAGGCGTTCAGGTCGTTGAGGCCGACCTTGATCGGCCACGCGCCGCCGTTGCCGTCCATGCCGTTGCGGCCCAGCCACTGGGTGAGCATCTTGCGCTCGGTCTCGGCGGCGAACAGCGCGTCGACGCAGCCGGTCTCCCGGCTGGTGGCCTGGCCGTTGCCCCAGGTGTCGGAGGTCTTGCTGAACGGGGTGGAGGCGCTGATGTCCTGGCAGGACAGGTTGGTGGTGTTCGGGTCGCGCATGACGTAGTTGCTGCCCGAGTGGGTGGTGTCGATGGTGACCGGGCCGCTGTAGGCGGAGCTGCCGCTACCGCGCGCCACGTGCTCCTGGGTCCGCAGCACCTTGCCGTCGGCGGCGTCGACGTAGACGCTGAGCCTGCTCGGCTCGCCCTCGGCGGTCTTGCCGTCGACAGTGGACTCCCACGCCAGCCGCGCGGTGCCGAGGGACACGATGACGAGCCTGCTCGCCTCGGTCTTCTCGACGGTCTTGAGCTGCCCGCGGGCGGTGGTCTCCGCCTGCTCCTTGGTCACCTTGGCCGAGGTGGCCACGCCCTGGATGGTCTGCTCCTGGGCGACGGAGGTGTACTTCACGGTGCCCGCGTTGTCGGTGACCACGACGAAGTCGCCGCCGACGACCGGCAGGCCCTTGTAGGTGCGGTCGTAGGACACGTACTGGGTCGAACCCGCCGCGTAGACCTTGCGCTGGACGAACGCGTCGTCGGCCGAGGCGTGCAGTGCCGCGGGACGGGAGTCGACCAGGGCCGCCGCGGCGTGCGCGGCGTTGTCTTGCGCCACCTGGGCGGATTGCGCGGTCGCGTCCTGCTGGTTCGACGTCGCCGCGACGGCGCTGCCGATCACCACCAGGCCGGACACCAGCGCGCCACCCACGGCGAGCAGGCGATGACTGGGCTTCATGGGGAAATGGCTCCTTTCCCGGCCGTGTTCGAACGCACGGACCGGAAAATGCAGGGAAATGCGCTCGTGGCGCATCAGGAATCCGCCCACCGTCGCGTCGGTCGAGTGAGGTCCCTCGCCGCTCGCCCGCCGCCGGTGCCGGACGAATAGACGTTAACTCCGGTGAACTTCACGCGGAACGTCCAGATATTCACATAGGGCAAGTGTTAACGCGTCAATTCGGGCGACAGTGCGCAGAAAGGGCGGCGGTGCGTCCGATTCCTCCGAAAGACCCGGGAAAAGGTATTCACCGGAAATGGGCGGAGAAATGCCGAAGGCCGGTCGGCGGCCGCGCGCGGGCACCCGGGGTAGGGTCTGCGTCGAAGTGGACACCCCCGCGTGCCTGGTCCGACCCGGTCGAGCGGGTGGGCCGGTGGCGGGGAGGCGTGAGCGCGATGGGGAGCACCGCACCGGGCTGGTCGGACGCCGCCGGGCTGCTCGGCGGGCTCCCCGTGGTCGTGTGGACCGCCGACGCGGGCACCGGGCGGCTGAGCTTCGTGTCCGCGCGGGTCGAGGCCCTGCTGGGGTACCCGCGCGAGGCCTGGCTGGCCGACCCGGGGTTCTGGGCGAGCGTGGTGCACCCGGAGGACCGCGCCGCCGCCGTCGCGGCCAGGGCCGCGCTCACCGACCACGAACTGGACCTGCGGGTGGTCGCCGCCGACGGCTCGGTGCTGTGGCTGCACGACGTCGTGCACGTGGAGCGCGCCGCCGACGGCACCCCGGTCGGCCTGCGCGGGGTCTCCCTCGACATCACCGCGCGCCGGGCCGCGCACGAGCGGGAGCGCTTCCTCGGTGCCGTGGAGCGCGAACTGCAGCCGCTCGACGACGCCGAGGAGGTCATCCAGACCGCGGCCCGCAGGCTGGGCGCGCACCTGGGCGCCGACCGCTGCGCGTACGCCAGGGTCGAGCCGGACGAGGACCACTTCGTGATGAGCGGCGACCACGCGACGGGCCTGCCGCCGCTGCCCGGCCGGTTCGCCATGTCCGCGTTCGGCGCGGGCGCGCTCACCGCCATGCGCGCGGGGCTGCCGTGGGTGGTCGTCGACGCCGAGGACGACCCGCGGCTGGTGGCCGCCGACCTCGACGCCTACCGGGTCACCGGGATCCGCGCGGTGACCTGCGTGCCGCTGCGCAAGGCGGGCCGGTTCGTCGCCGCGATGGCCGTGCACCAGGCGACACCGCGGGCTTGGACCGCCGAGGAGGTCGACACCGTAGGCGTGGTGGTCGCGCGCTGCTGGGAGACCCTGCAGCGGGTGCACGCCGGTCGTGCGCTGCGCGAGAGCGAGCAGCGGTACCGGATGCTGTTCGAGCGGGCCACCGACGGCGTGTGGGTCGTGGACGAGCAGCTGCGCTACGTCGAGGTCAACCCGGCCGGGTGCGCGTTGTTCGGCGCGACCCGCGTGGAGATCCTCGGTCGCACGATCCAGGACTTCGTCGCCGTCGAGGAGGCCGGGCGGCTGCAGGAGCTGTGGCGCAGGCTCACCGCCGGTGACGTCGCGACCGAGGTGTGGGAGGTCCGCCGCGGCGACGGCGGCGTGGTGGCGCTGGAGCTGAGCATCCAGGCGACCCCGGCCGGGGTGCAGGCCATCGGGCGCGACGTGACCGCGCGCAGGCGGGCCGAGGAGGAGCGCGAGCTGCTGCTGCGCCGCGAGCACGAGATCGCCGAGGCGCTGCAGCACAGCCTGCTGCCGCGCGAGCTCCCCGGTCTGGCCCGCTTGGCGACCGCGGCCCGCTACCTGCCCGCCGCCCGGCACGCCCAGGCGGGCGGCGACTGGTACGAGGTGCTGCCGCTGACCCACACCGTGGTGGCCCTCTCGGTCGGTGACGTCGTCGGCAAGGGACCGACCGCGGCGGCGGTCATGGGTCAGCTGCGCAGCGCGCTCGCCGGGTACCTGCTCGACGGCCACTCACCCGCCGCCGCCCTGGAGCGGCTGGACGCCTTCGTGGCCCGCACCCCGGGTGCCATGGGCTCGACCTGCGCGTGCCTGACCTTCGACTGGGCGAGCGGGCTGCTGCGCTGGTCGCTGGCCGGGCACCCGCCGCCGCTGCTGGTCGACGGGCAGGTGGGCTACCTCGCCGGGGCCGCCGGACCGGTGCTCGGCGTGGCCGGGCGGGGGCCGTACCGGGAGGGGGAGGCGACCCTGCGACCCGGCGCCTCGGTGCTGCTCTACACCGACGGCCTGGTCGAACGCCCCGGCACGGTGATCGACACCGGCCTGGCCCGGTTGGCCGAGGAGGCCGCCGCGGGGGCCGGGCTGGACCCGGAGAGCCTCGCCACCCGCGTCACGACCGCCCTGCTCGACGGCGGCCAAGGCGACGACGTGGCGCTGGTCGTCGCCCGGTTCATCCCGCCGCCGCTGCTGGCGCGTGACCTGCCCGCAGTGGTCGCCGAGCTCGGGCCGCTGCGCGCCGCCGTAGACCACTGGGCCGACGCGGCAGGTCTACCGCGAGCTGTTCGCAATGACCTTCACCTGGCCCTCGGCGAGGCTGCCGCCAACGCGGTGGAACACGCCTACCCCGGAGACGCGGGCACCTTCGACGTCGAAGTGTCCCGCGCCCCCGACGGCGCCATCGTCGCCGAAGTCCGCGACCGGGGCCGCTGGCGCCCCGAACCCCCCGACAACACCCACCGCGGCCGCGGCGTCGACATGATCCACGAACTCGCCGAAGCCGTGTCCTACAAACGAGGTCCCACCGGCACCACCGTCGGCTTCCGCGTCACGGGCGCGGGCACGCACCCGATGCTGCCCGTGGTCGACCCGCACGCGGCGGCGACCGCGATCGAACTCACCGGCTCGCTCGACTTGCCGGGCGTGTCCACCTGGCGATCGGCGTTGCTGGCCAAGGCATCGGCTGGGCCGGTCGTGCTGGATCTCTCCACTGTGGACTACATGAGCAGCGCGGGAGTGGCGTTGTTGCTGGAGGTGGCGGCTGTCGCCCCGGTGACTGTCGTGGTGGCGGAGGGGAGTGGTCCCGCCCGAATCCTTGCGGTGTCGGGGTTGGTTGAGCTCCTGGCTGTGCGGTACGCGCGTTAGGGCTGTGTTGTGCCGGCCAGGTGAGGGGTGCGGTGCCGGGCGGTCCAGAGGGCGGCTAGGAGACCGAGGACGGCGTAGGTGGTGAGGGCTAAGGGGATCGTCGTCGGGTGTTGGGGGCTGGCAACTAGGCCGACCAAGAGCGGGTGCAGCGCGCTGCCGAGCATGCTGCAAGTCAGCAGGGCCGAGCCCGCTAAGTGCGCGTGCGGGGTGAGGTGCGCCAGCCAGGCCAGGGCGGTGGGGATGATCGGGGCCAGGCCGAGGCCCGCGATGGCGTAGCCGACGACCGCCAGCGGCGGGTGGGTCGCCAGGAGGAGTCCGGCGGTGGTGACGGCGAAGGCGGTGGGGACGATCACCGCGGGCCGGGTGGCCACGAGCGGCACCAGCAGCCGACCGACCGCCAAGCCCGCCCAGAACAGGGCCGTCAGCCGCGCGGCCGTGTCCGGCGCGGTGCCGGTCCAGGTCAGGTGGGTGCCCGCCCACGCGCCCGCCGAGGTCTCCACCCCCGCGTACAGGAACCCGATCAGGGCGAACGGCGCGAGCAGCACGACCGTCGCGCGCCCCACCGGCGGTGTCGGGGGGCGTTCGCGGACCGCCCCGGACACCAGCGGCACCGACAGCGCGACCACGGCCGCGATCGACATCAGGGCGGTCGACGCGCTGAGGCCCGCCACCAGCAGCGGCGCCGCGATCGCGCCGACGCCGAACATGGCGTTGACCAGGTTCGCCAGCAGCACCCCGCGCGGTCCGGCGGCGTAGGTGGTGTTCAGGTGCAGCGCCACCCCGCCGAACCCCACCCCGGCGACCAGGGCGCTGACCAGCAGGAACCCCCAGTTCGGCGCCTGCGCCGCGCCCACCAGGCCGCAGCCGAACGCGGCCAGCAGCCCGGCCAGGGTCGGCCTCGGCGGTAAGTACCGGGCGGCGAGACCGCAGCCGAGGACCGCCACCAGCGCGCCGAGGTTGAACGCGCTGATGACCTCCTCGCCGCCGGTCGGCCCCAGGTCGTAGCGCTGCCGCAACTGCGGCAGCGCCGCACCCCACGCCGCCGCCGAGGCGCCGAGCGCCAGGAACACCGCGAACGCGGACGGCAGCGTCCACAGTGGTCGGCGCACCGGCTCACTTCCCTTTTTGTCCCAGGACTGGATAAAATCAGACATCGCCAACGGTAGGCGAAGGAGACGCCCGTGCAAAGCCCCGCTAGACCCACCGCGGTGACCCGGCTGCTGCGGCTGCTGCACGACGAGGGACCCATGAGCCGCGCCACCGCGACCGCCCGGCTCGGTCTCACCAGGACGGCGACCGGTGACGCGGCGAGCTGGCTCGCCGACGCCGGGGTGCTCGCCGCCACCGTCGCCGAGCCCGCGGGCCGCGGTCGCCCGTCGCCGACGCTGGGGTTCGCCGAGCACGGGCCGGTGGTGCTCGCGGTGCACCTGCGGCCGCGCCGGGCGGAGGTGGCGGTCGTCGGGCTCGGCTCGGGCCTGCTGGAGCAGTGCGGGTTCGCCCTACCCGCGCAGGGGCCGCGCGCCGTGCTCAAAGCCCTGGCCGGTCGGCTCGCGGCGCTGGCACGACAACACGCGCGACCGCTGGTCGGGGTCGGGATCGGCCTGGCCGGGATGACCCGCCCGGGCGGGGTGGTGCGCAACGCGGTGCACTTCGGCTGGACCGACGTCCCCGCGCAGGACCTGCTCCAGTCGATGCTGCCCGACGGCCCGGCGGTGCGGGTCGCCACCGACTCCGGCCTGACCGCCCTCGCCGAACAGCGCCGCGGCGCGGGCCGGGGCGAGGGCCCGGTCCTGGTTCTGGTCGGCGGGCACACGGGCATCGGCGGCGCACTGGTGGGCGCGCGCTCGCACGTCCTGGAACCCGGGCACCTGTCCATCGACCGCAAGGGCCTCCCGTGCCCGTGCGGTCAACGCGGCTGCCTGGAGCTCTACGCCGACGGCCGCGCGGTGGCCAGGAACGCGGGGGTCCCGGTGGACCACCTGCCGCACGTGCTGGCCCGCGCCGAGGCGGGTGCCGCCCGCGAGACCAGGGCGGTGCTGACCGCCGCCGACCACCTCGGCACCGGCCTGGTCAACCTGCTCAACGTCCTGTCCCCGACGAAGGTCGTCCTCACCGGCTTCCTGGCCGACCTGCACCGCCTCGGCGGCGACCGCATCCGCGAACAACTGGGCCGATCGGTGGTCGCCCGCGCGGACGCCACCCCGGTCGTGGTCGGCGAGGTGGCGGGCCCGGTTCTGGTCGGCGCGGCCGAACTGGCCTTCGAGGACTTCCTGACCCGGCCCGCTGACCACTGTGGACTCACCTGATCGTGGTTGAACCCGCGCCACCGGTGGTACGTGTCCCACATCTCGCCCTGTCGCCAACTCCCCGGAGTGCGCCATGCCGACCACCGCACCGACCACCCCCCACCCCACCACCCCCATGGACGACGCCGAATACGACGACCTCTGCGCCTGCCGCTGCGGTCGCCTACCAGGCACCCACTCCGCGGGCCAGTGCACCCAACGCTGACCTTCGATCGCGCGCTCGTCACGGGTCTGCAGCTCGCGGCTGAGGAACCCTAGCTACTGCGGGCGAGCGGGCCTGACGCCATGGCGCCGTCAGGGGACTCTGCTAGCGAACCGCTGACAGGGTCAGGTCGGCGAGCATGGCTACTGCGACCAGTACCAGCACGACGCCGAAGGCGCGGCGTAGTAGGACTGGGGATAGTGAGATCGACAGTCGTCGGCCGTCCCAGGCGGCTAGGACGGCGGCTGCGGTGAAGGGGGCGATCACCGACCACTGGGGGCCGGTGGGGCCGGTGGCCAGGCGGGCGCCGAGGGCGACTGCCGAATTGACCGCGATGACCAGCAGGCTGGTGCCGATCGCCACGCGCATCCGCAGTGAGAGTGCGCCCACCAGGGCGGGCACCGCGAGGAACCCGCCGCCGACGCCCAGTAAGCCGGTTACCGCGCCGAGTCCGGCGCCCGCCCCCACCGCCCGCGCCGCGCGCACCGGCCGTGGACCATCCACAGTGGACTCGGTTGGCGCGCCCCCGATCATCGCCACCGCCGCGGCGATGGCCAGCAGGGCGAAAGCCGCCGTCAGCGACCACGCGGGCAGGTGGGTCGACAGCACGGCGGCGCCCGCGGAGACCGGGACACCCGCGCCCGCGAACAGCAATCCCGTCCGCCAGCAGACGTCCCCGCCGCGGGCGTGCCGGGATAGCGCCGTCACCGAGGTCGCCGTCACGATCAACAAGCTCGCCGTGGCCGCCATCGAGGGCGTCATGCCGAGCAGGTACACCAACGCGGGTACGGCCAGCACACCTCCACCGCCACCGAGCGTGCCCATCGCGAACCCGACCACCCCGCCCGCCGCCAGCGCCGTGAGGATCATCCTCGCCCCCCGGAGGCCACTCTCAGCCGCTGGCCGGTAGGACTCGGGCCGAGTAGCCGTCCGCGCAGAACGCCACGGTGGGCTTGTCCTCCGCGTGTGTCGATGGTGA
The DNA here is from genome assembly GCF_024171925.1 of Actinokineospora diospyrosa. Taxonomy (GTDB): domain Bacteria; phylum Actinomycetota; class Actinomycetes; order Mycobacteriales; family Pseudonocardiaceae; genus Actinokineospora; species Actinokineospora diospyrosa. Next base: position 366,575 of record NZ_JAMTCO010000001.1, read on the forward strand.
GTCCGACCACCCTGCCTGCCGCTAGCGTCGTGGGGGTCATCCGCGCTCCCCGGCAACTGTCGGTAAGTCGCTGTCTGTCCAGGCCGAGAAGCCGCCCGCCAGGTCTGCGACATCGGCGAAACCGTTGGCGCGCAATGTCGAAGCAGCGACCGAGGATCGGTAGCCGCCTGCGCAGAACACCACTGTTGGCCGGTCGCGGTCCAGTTCGTCCAGTCGCGCCAGCAACTCCGGTAGTGGGATCAGCACTGCCCCGGTGATGGTGCCCGATGACTCGACTTCACCCGGACCGCGCACATCCACCAACTGCCGCTCACTCGCCACCAGTGCCAACTCCAGCGCGCTCAACCGCGTGGCGCGGCGCACCGCTTGTGGGCGGGTGTATCCGCGGACTCGGTCGAATCCAATGCGTGCCAACCGGTTGCGGGACTCCATCGCTTGTTCCGGCTCGCACACCAGCACGATCTCGTCCTCGGCCCCCAACACCGTCCCCGCGATCTCCGCGTACCGCCCGCCGAGCCCAACGTTCACCGACTCTGGTAGGTGCCCGGCGGCGAACTCCTCTGGGTCTCGCGTGTCCAAAAACACCGAACCCTCCACAGCGGACACTTCAGGTACAGGATCGTGCTCATCGAAGATCGGCCGAGAAGCGCGGTTTCGGCCTGCCGCGTAAGCGAAGTAGCGCGGTGCCGTCGGCTGTCCCGCGCACACCGCGCGCACGAACTCCCGCTCCGTGGTTGACGCCAACGCGTAGTTGGTGCGCCGCTGCTCGCCGATGGTGCCGATCGTCGCCGTCGACAGGTTCTTCCCGCATGCCGACCCGGCCCCGTGACCGGGAAAGACCCGCGTCTCATCGGGCAGCTCCAACAACCGCCGCGTGGAACGGTAGAGCGCCGAGGCGAGTTCCCGTGCGCTCCACCCGTTGCTGGACAGCAGATCCGGCCGCCCGACGTCGCCCAGGAACAGGGTGTCGCCGGTCAGCACGCCGTAGGGCACTTCGTCGTCGGCGTGCTCGCGCAGGACCAGGCAGATCGACTCCGGTGTGTGCCCGGGTGTGTGCAGGACCTCCAGGTCCACCTCGCCCAACGAGATCCGCCGCCGGTCGACCAGGCGGTGCACCGGGAAGTCCAGCTCCGCCGCGCTCCCGTACCCGATCACCGCCCCGGTCGCCTCGGCCAGTTCGAGGTGGCCGGACAGGAAGTCCGCGTGCACGTGCGTCTCCAGCACCCACTCGATCCGCAGCCCCAGGGCCTTGGCGTCGGCGAGGTAGGTCCCGATGTCGCGGCGCGGGTCGATCACCGCGGCCCGCCTGCCGCGCCGGTCGCCGACCAGGTAGGACGCCTGGGAGAGGCACTCGGTGTAGTACTGGGCGAAGACCAGGTTCGAGGTCATGCGCGCCCGCGCAGCATCAGGTTCCAGTACAGGAACGGCAGTCCGTAGCGCTTGAGGTACCACATGTCCGTGCGCTCCCGCACCGTGTTGATCACCGGTATCGACGGCGTCGGGCGCATCGTGTAGTCGAACTCGGCCAGCAGCATCCGGCGGCGCGCGGTCGTCAGCGGGCAGGACGCGTACCCGCCGTAGCTCGCGGTGGGTTCCTGCCCGCGCCGGACCGCCAGCAGGTTCGCCACCACGACCGGGGCCTGCTTGCGGATCGCCGCCCCGGTCTTGGAGTTCGGCGTGGACCCGGCGTCGCCGAGGGCGAAGACCTCGGGGTACCGGACGTGGCGCAGGGTGTGCTTGTCCACCTCGACGTAGCCGTTCGCGCCTGCCAGCGGACCGCTCTTGATCCAGTCCGGCGCGCTCTGCGGCGGCACCAGGTGGGCCATCGCGTACGGCAGCGCCGTCCCGTCGCTGAGCACCACCGAACCGTCGCGGACCTCGGTCACCTCGGTGGACAGGTGCGTGGTGATCCCGTAGCGGCGCACCACGCCCGCCAGCACCTCGGCGAACTCCGGCACCCCGAACAGCGCGGGCGTCGGCAGCACCAGGTGGATGTCGATGTCGCGCAGCACGCCCTGCTCGCGCCAGTAGTCGGCGGCGAGGTACGCGATCTTCTGCGGCGCCCCCGCGCACTTGATCGGCCCCGACGGCATCGCGAAGACGGCGGACCCGCGCCGGGTGCGCCGGATCAGGTCCCACGTCCGGGGCGCCAGTTCGGCGCTGTAGTTGCTCGACGCCGAGCCGGTGAGCGAGTCGGTGAGACCGGGCACCTCGTCCCAGTCGAGCTGGATGCCCGGGCAGACGACGAGCTGGTCGTAGCCGAGGTCCGTGCCGTCGTCCAAGCGCACCCGCCGGGCGTCCGGGTCGATCCCCACCGCGGCGCGGCGCACCCAGGTGACCCCCTTGGGCACCACCGACGCCTGCGGCCGCGCGCTCTCCCGCAGCGGCGCCCGGCCACCGCCGACCAGCGTCCACAGCGGCTGGTAGTGGTGCGTGTCGGCCGGATCGATCAGGGTGATGTCGCGCAGCCCGGCCCGCCGCAGCCGCGCCGCCACGGTGATCCCGGCTGTGCCGCCGCCCACGATCACGACCATCGTGCCTCCCTCAATGTTCGGACATTTACGGTACGACCGGGCGGGTTCATCTCGGGACCAAAAGTAGGTACATTTAGCGGATGGATCACGGAATCCGGTGGCGGCGCGTGCAGGACGACCTCCTGCGCAGGCTCCGCGACGGCGAGTTCGACGGCTTCTTCCCCAGCGAGGCGGAGCTGGTCGCGCACTACGGGGTCAGCCGGACCACCGTCCGGCGGGCGCTGAGCAAGCTGCGGGCCGACGGGGTGGTGACCGCCGAACGCGGCAGGCGCCCCCGGGTCCGCGCCGAGCAGGGCGTCGAACAGCCGCTGGGCACCCTCTACAGCCTCAACGCCTCGGTCCGCACCGCCGGGCTCACCCAGTGCAGCGTCGTGCGCAAGCTGGAGGTGCACGCCGACGGCGTCGTCGCCGACCACCTCGGCCTCGACGGCTCCGCCCCGCTGGTGCACCTGGAGCGGCTGCGCCTGGCGGGCGACGAGCCGCTGGCCATCGACCGGGTGTGGCTCCCGGCCGAGCACGGCCGCTGCCTGCTCAGCGCCGACCTGACCGACGTCGGCGTCTACGCCGTGCTCGCCCGCACCGGTCTGCGCCTGGACCGCGCCCGCGAGAGCATCCGCGCCGTCGCGCTGTCCCCGGTGGAGCGGGCGGTCCTGGGCTGCGGCGTCGGGTTCTCCATCCACCGGCTCAGCCGCGCCCAGGGCCAGCCCATGGAGTGGCGGCACACCCTGGTCCGCGGCGACCGGTTCACCCTGACCGCGGCCTTCGGCGGTTGACCAGCCGCGGCCGGGCGTTGTTCGGAGGTTGTTGTTCAGCGTCGCGGGGACGACGCCGAACACCGCCGGTCGGGTAGGTGTTGTCCTGCATCCCGACACCGGGGCCGATCGGGGGCGGCCCAGCACCGACCGGGGGGCCGGTGCGCCGGTGTCGAACCGAGGGGGGAACGAGCGGTGACTGGGGGTCCGCGATGGCTCGGGGCGAGCCGTCGCGGTGACCGCGACCACCAAGGGGGGTGTTGGTGGTGGCGTCGCCGGGGGTCGGCGCCACCACCAAGTGGGGTTCACCCCGGCGCGGTGATCGCGCATCATGGACCGCGGCGGATCAGCACACGGGAGGGCGTGCACGGGGTAGCCGAGCCGAACGGAGCCGGGTGCGGTGGGGCGAGACGAGGCCGCGGAACGGGTGGCAGCCACCTTCGCCGCCCTCGCCGTACCCGAGTTGTCGCTCCCGCTGCTCGCCGACACCCTCGGCTGGCCGCTGGACACCACCCGCCACGTGGTCGCAGAGCTGACCGCCGCCGGTGGCCTGGTCCGCACCCGCCCCGGCTGGTTCGCCCCGGCCGGGCATGCGCAGTCCAGCGCGGACCCGGCGCTGCGGGCGCGGTTCGTGACCGTCCTGACGACGGCCGCCACCTCGGCCGACTGGGTCGCCGAGCACCGACCACACCTGTCCTCGGCCTTCCGCGCCGTTGCGCAGGCAGGTGTCTCGGCGGCGCAGTGCGAACTGGCGCTGGCCCTCTGGGACCTCACCGCCGAACCCCCGTTGCTGCACGACGCGGCGTGGCGCGGCGAGCTGGGCCAGTGGGGGGAGGGCGCCGCCCGGCAGTGGGGGAATCGAGCGGCCCTCGCGGTGCTGCACGAGCGGTCCGGCAGGGTCGCCGCGGCGGCGGGTGACGTGGCGGTGGCGGAGTCGCAGCTGGTACGGGCCTTGCTGCTGTGGCACGAGACCGCCGAACCCGCGGCTACGGGCGTCTTGACGGCCCTGCTGGATCTCTTCCGCCGGACCGGGCAGTGGCACCGTGCCCTGGACGCGGCCTTCGAACTACACGGCGAACAGCGACGGCGCGGTGAGCCCGTGGGGGAGACCTTGCTGGCGATCGGCGAGGTCATGCTGAGCGCGGATCGGCCCGGGGCGGCGGCCCGGTACCTCCAGCGGGCCGAACTCGCCCTGGGCCCGGCGGTGGACCTGCTGGTCTCCCGCGCGGCAGCCGAACGCGGCACGGGCGCCGACGCGGCCTCCCGGCGTCACCTGCACCGAGCCCTCGCCTTGGCGGTGGACGTGGACGACGTCGCCGCCGCCCGCATCCGCGCGCTGCTGCGAGCGTGAACCTGTCGCTGGTGTCCACATAAGTCCGCGCGCACAGGCGAACCGGGCTGCCCGACCACCCGGCGGACTAGGCGGGATCACGCGGTCTCCGCGTTCGGTGCCCACCTCGGCTGAACTCAGCCTGCCGCGTGCCTGCTCTGCCCGGGGCGCTTGGTCGCGGTCGAACTGGACTGCGCAAGAGGCTGCGCAGCCCGGTCGCCGAGCCCGGCTTGCTGAGGGTCTACAGCGCCGCTTCCGGCAAGGGCGGGGTGGGCAAGCGCGGTCACCCTCGCGGTTGCCGTGGTGCAGTCGGTGCCGAGGCAGCCCACCTCCGCAACCTGCTAAGACACGCACACGAGGCGATCTGGGTTCTTGCGGAACAGGACCTCCCGGCACGCGGCACCGGTGGGGTGCGGACCTCGCACCCCACCGACTGGCTAAGGGATCAGCCGCGTGTCCGGGTGGCAGGGGGAGGACCCGGCGAACAGGTGCCGGTCCCAGCCCTTGAGGTGCAGGTCGAAGAAGCCCGCCAGGTAGTCGCGCTGCGCCGCCACCGACCGGGTCGGGTTGACCGTGCCGATCACCCGCTCCTGGGCGCCCGCGGGTAGGTGCGCCCGCACCTGCGGGACGATGAACTGCAGGTCGGTGAACGAGAAGTGCGTGCTGCGGTCCAGGTGCAGGTCGCGCTTCCAGCCGCGCTGGGTGGCCCAGAAGTCGGCCCAGCTCGGGTCCAGGTCGCGGTCCACGTGCGAGTGCTCCAGCTCCCGGCCGGTCACCGGGTCCACGTCGTCCCCGCCGAACAGCAGGAACGGGCGGTCGAGGCCCTCGGTGACCACCCGCCCGGGCAGGTACTGGCCGACCCCGTGGCCCAGGGCGCCGTCGATGTTCACGCCCGCCTTGACTCTGCGGTCGACGACCATGGTCTCGCCTGTGGTGTAGCCGCCGTAGGAGTGGCCCGCCATGCCGATCCGGCTGGTGTCGGCGAACGACAGGTCCGCGAGGCGGTCGAGGACGAACCGGGTGTCGGCGACGCGGGTGTCGATCGCCTTCTTCTTGTCCGCGCCGTTGCCCACGTCGGCCCGCCCGTACTCGACCCGGCCGTCCGGGAACTGCACCGCGGCGGACTCGAACGTGTGCGACATGGACACCACGACGTACCCCCGGCTGGCCAGGTCGTCGACCTTGTCGGCGTAGAACTCGCGCGGGCCCGCGAAGCCCGGCGAGAACAGCACCACCGGCCAGCGGCCGCGCGCGGGTGCCGCGTCCAGCACGGCCCGGCGGCGCACCGAGGTCCAGTCGACGGTCCCCGCGGGCAACCCCAGGAACTCCGGGCTCGCGGCGAGCTGGGTGAACGCGGCGGCCACCCCGCTGGGCAGCCAAGGCGCCCGCGGACCACCCGCCCGCGCCGCCGGGTAGCTCACGGTGAGCATCAGCTCGCGGCGCCGCTGCGGCACCCACGGGTCGGCCCGGCCCGGGTCGACCGCGTGCACCTCCCGGGTCCCCACCGGGTACCGGCCGCTGAGGCCCGGCGTGCTCACCCCCTGGCTCGCCGTCGCGGGCACGGCCATGAGCACCGTCGCGGTCATCGCGGTGACGAGCACCGCGCCGAGCGTTCGCCGGTTCATTGTGGACAAACTCCCCCCTGTTGTGGACCTGACCATCGTCTCGGCGGGTCCCCGCGGCGGGCGTCCTCCCGATGTCTGACGACGGCCTCCTCCGTCCGGGGGAGGGCCGGTCATCCGGGATCGAGTTGTCTCAACTTCAACAATGCAGCAGGCTCACCCTGACCGGTGTGCTCGCCGCAGACGGAGGACGACGCGATGGCACTGCTCGAGGACGGCGCGTGGCGGGGAAAGGTCTGGACCGGGGCCTGGACCGAGGGCGGTGGCGGGACGTACACCGCCGTGGAGCCCGCCACCGGGGAGCCGCTCGGTGAGGTCGGCAAGGCCACCCCGGCCGACGTGCACGCCGCAGCCGAGCGGGCGGTCACCGCACAGCAGGCGTGGGCGGCGGCACCGCACGAGCTGCGGGCCGCGGTGCTGCGCGGCGCGGGTGACCTGCTGACCCTGCACGCCGAGGAGATCAAGGACTGGCTGGCCCGCGAGTCCGGCGCGATCCGCCCGTTCGGCGAGTTCCAGGTCCACACCAGCGCCCAGGAGTGCTACGAGGCCGCCGCGCTGCCCTCGCACCCCTACGGCGAACTGCTGCGCACCGGGGCGCCCCGGTTGTCCTTCGCGCGCAGGCTCCCGGTGGGCGTGGTCGGCGTGATCGCGCCGTTCAACGTCCCCACCATCCTGGCCATCCGCGCGGTCGCCCCGGCGCTGGCCCTGGGCAACGCGGTCATCCTCAAGCCCGACCCGCGCACCGCGATCTCCGGTGGCGCCATCTTCGCCCGGATCTTCGCCGAGGCCGGGCTGCCCGACGGTCTGCTCCAGGTGCTGCCCGGCGGGGCGGACGTCGGTGAGGCGCTGGTGACCGAGCCCGCCGTGCGGGTCATCGCGTTCACCGGGTCGACCAGGGCTGGGCGCGCGGTCGGCGCGCTGGCCGGTCAGCACCTGAAGCGGGCGCACCTGGAACTGGGCGGCAACTCGGCGCTGATCGTGTTGCCGGATGTCGACGTCACCGCGGCCGCGTCGGTCGGCGCGTGGGGCACGTTCACCCACTCCGGGCAGATCTGCATGGCGACCAGCAGGCACCTGGTGCACGAGTCGATCGCCGAGGAGTACACGGCTGTTCTGGCGGAGAAGGTGTCCGCGCTGCCGGTCGGCGACCCGTACCGCGAGCAGGTTGCGCTGGGCCCGCTGATCGACCAGGGGCAGCGCGATCGCGTGCACGGCCTGGTCACCGCCAGCGCCGAGGGCGGCGCGACCGTGCGCACCGGCGGCACGTACGACGGCCTGTTCTACCGGCCGACGGTGCTCGGTGACGTGCCGGTCGACGTGCCCGCCTACCAGGAGGAGATCTTCGGACCGGTCGCGCCGGTGACGCCGTTCGCCTCGATCGACGAGGTCGCCGCGCTGGCCGCCGGGTCCGAGTACGGGCTGTCGCTGGGCATCCTCACCCGGGACCTGCAGGCCGGGCTCGACCTCGCCGAGCGCGTCCCGTCCGGCCTGGTCCACATCAACGACCAGACCGTCAACGACGAGGCAACCGCCCCCTTCGGCGGCGTCGGCTCCTCCGGCACCGGCTCCCGCCACGGCGGCGCCCAGGCCAACATCGAGGCGTTCACCGAGACCCAGTGGGTCACCCTGCGCGGGGACCTGCCCCGGTACCCCTTCTGACTTCCGGGTGGGCGCCGAAGCCGCTCGGCGCCCACCCGGTCCCCTTGCCCTCGCACACCCCCCACCCTCACCCCCCCGCTCTCACCCACACACACACAGCCCCAACCCCGCCAACCTGCCCCTGCCCCCTCCCACCTGTTCCTGCTCGATGGGGCAGCTGTGCACACCCCCACCTCCCCACCAACCCCGCCTCCTGTTCCTGCTCGATGGGGCGGACTTGTTTTGCGTGGGGGGGGGCACCCGTAGCGTTTCCTCGCGGCAGGGCCAGTCTTTTCGGCCCCTGCTGTGCGGACCTGCCACGGGTGTTGTAGGGGCCCCACGCAAAACAAGTTCGCCCCATCGAGCCCACCGCACTAGCAACCACCGCGGACCCTGTCGATGCCGCGCGCCATCGAGCCCACTGCGTTCCGAACCACCGCAGACCCCGTCGACACTGCGCCCCATCGAGCCACCCGCTCCCCGCACACCAGTTCCCCGGTTGTGGAGGAATGGTGAGGGTGTGCGGAGTCTGTGTGCGCACCCGGTTCTCCCGATGATCTCCGGCTTAAGCTCCGAACGCCCACTGGGGGCCACGCGGGAGTTGCTGGGGGTCAGGCGAACCATGGCCGATGTCAAGGTGCTGGAAGCACAACGCTGGGTCAACGCGACGTACGGCGCTGTGCCCGGGTACGTGCGCTGCCCGGAGGACGGGAAGACGGCGTGGAGCACCATGTTCTCGCTCACCCGTGCGCTGCAACGGGAACTGGGCATCGCGACGCTGTCGGACAGCTTCGGTCCGACGACGTTGTCCCTGCTCACCCAACGCGGCAACGTCGGGCCGGGGTACGCCAACGCCAACATCGTCCGCATCGTGCAGCACGCCTTGTTCTGCAAGGGTTACTGGGGCGGCACGACCAACGGCGTCTACAGCCAGGCGACGCTCACCGCGGTCACCCAGCTCAAGTCGGACATGGGCGTCGGCGGTGACGGGACCCTGCCGCCGAAGGTGTTCAAGGCGCTGCTGACCATGGACGCCTACGTGCTGCTCTCCGGCGGCGACGAGCAGGTGCGGCTGATCCAGCAGTGGCTCAACAACCGGTACCTGGCCAAGTCCACCTTCTTCGCGACCCCTTGCGACGGGCACTTCTCGCGGGACGTGCAGAAGGCGCTGATGAAGGCGCTGCAGTACGAGTTCGGCATCCCCGAAGACCAGGTGACCGGCAACTTCGGCCCGGCGACGCAGAGCGGGTTGCGCGCGCACCCGGTGTCGCTGGGGCAATCCGGGGTGTTCGTGCAGTTGTTCAGCGCGGCTTGCGTGTTCAACGGCCCGGTGCCCGACGACACCATCCCGGGCAACAACACGATCCCGATCCGCACCGCCTTCAAGTCCATATTCGACCCCGCGCTCAAGCAGTTCGTCGAGTTCTTCCAACGGTTCTCCGCGCTCCCGGCCTCCGGCTACGGCGACTACCAGACCTGGTCGCAACTGCTGGTCTCCAGCGGTGACCCGGACCGGCCCGCGACCGCGTGCGACACCCGGTTCCACATCAGCATCACCCGGGCGCAGGCGCTGCGCGCGGCCGGGTACACCGTCGTCGGGCGCTACCTCGACGAGGACGCCACCAGCACCCTGGACAAGGAACTGCAGCCCGGCGAACTGGAGGCGATCTTCGCCGGTGGGCTGCGGGTGTTCCCCATCTCGCAGTACAACGCCCGCGAACTGCCCGACTTCACCTACGAGCAGGGCTACCAGCACGCGTTGCGCGCCCACGCGCGGGCCGTCGGCTACGGGTTCAACCGGGGCGCGGTGATCTACTTCGCGGTGGACTACGACGCGACCGACGAGCAGATCGACAGCAACATCCTGCCCTACTTCCGCGGTGTGCAGGCGGGTTTGGCCAACCAGGGCAAGCGCTACCTCGCGGGCGTGTACGGGTCGCGCAACGTGTGCTCGCGGGTGACCGACGAGGCCTACGCCCGGTTCTCCTTCGTGTCCGGGATGTCCTGGGGCTTCTCCGGGAACCTGGGCTTCCCGCTGCCCGCGAACTGGTCGTTCAACCAGATCAAGGAGTTCTCGTTCGTCTCCGGGACCGACCGGTTCGACCTGGACCGCGTGGTGCACCGGGTCGGCGGTGATCCCGGTGTCGGGCCGGAGGGTGTTGGCGGACAACAGTCCCCTGTGGACACCTACCTCCGGTACGTCGACGACCTGTACGCGACCGCGGTTCGCTACGGCAAGGGCGATCCGAACCTGCTCACCGCTGAGTACCTGCGTTACCCGAACTACGTCGACCTCTACTCCGGCTGGCAGAACCTCATCGGCGACGTCAACCGCGACTGGATCGCCTATGCCGATCGCGCCGGTCTGAGCAAGGTGACCCGCTACCTCGACCCCTGCTACGGCGTGGAGATCGGCGTCGACCACTTCGGCGCGACCGCGAACGCCGTGCTGCTGCGCGGAACCGGCTCGCGAAGATCAACGTGAGCTCCTCGTTCCCGTTCGCCGACCTGGTCGAGGACGTCGACGGCTACCTGGTCGCCGCGGCGGTGCTGGCGGGCACACCGATCAACGTCGCCGTGCGCGACCAGCTGACCAGCGGCCACTTGTCGCGCTTCCGCCGGTTCGTCGACCTGCGCCACGGTGGCCGCGCCGACCACGTGGTGTCGACCGCGCGCAACCTGCTGGGCAGCGCGGGCGACACCGAACTCGCTGCCCTGCGCACGGCGGCGATCAAGCGGACCGGCGGGTGGGACACGCTGCTGCCCGGCCACATGCCCGACAGCAAGCTCGACCCGTTCCTGCAGGGCTACGCCGACACGCTACTCGGCCTGGTCGGCCAGGAGAACGCCCGCAGGCTGCGGCTGGGCTGATGGTCGGGGCAGTCGTCACCGCGGTACCGCTGGTGGCCATCGCGGGCGCGGTGGTCCTGTTGGCGCACCGCGCAAGCAGGCGACTGCCCCGGTCCGTCCGCCCCTGGGTCGTCGCTGGTGTCCTCATCGGAGTGTTGACCGTCGCGACGTATGGGTGGGGCGCCGCTCATCTGTACACACCGGACATCAGTGAGACCTGCGCGCTGGTGCACGGGATCGCCTGGGACGCCCGCGTCGGCGGAACGACTTTACTACCACTGAGCAGACAATGTGCCGCAGGCGTCGACCTGGTGCCCGGCTACGTCAACCCGGCACTGGCCGGACTCGCACTGGCGGTGACCGCCTGCCTGGGGATGGCGGCCCGCGCGTGGACAAGAACTCTGGGAGGAGTCCGAACATGACAACACTGGGACGACGGGGTTTCCTCGCGGGCGTGGGCGGTGTCGCGCTCACCCTCTCCGTCGGCGCGACCGAGGCCACCGCCGCGCCAACCGAGTGGCGAGGCCGCGACTCGGCGAACGGCTGGCCCATCCGCACCCGCGGCATGACCGAAGTCCGCGTCGAGGGCTCCACCGCCACCATGACCGTGTTGGCAGGCCCTGCCGCCATCCTCTTGGCGCATGTGGCCCGCCGCTTCCACTACGAGATCGCCCCTCTCGGCCCCGGTGACATCCTCGGCCACACAACAGACCGCCGAGTCGGCGCGCTCCAGTCCAACCACCTCTCCGGCACCGCCATCGCCATCCTCCCCGCCGCTTACCCTCTTTCTGTTGCCGGCGGCCTCTACCCGCATGAGATCGCCACAATCCGAGACATCCTCGCCGATTGCAGCCCGGCTGTTCGTTGGGGTGGTGACGATCCCAGTGCTCCTCAAGAGGGCCACTTCGCACTGGACGCCACTCCTGCGGCTGCCGCTCAGGCGGTTCGGGCTCTGGTGGCCGCCGGAACAATCCCCGATCCGTTCACCCCGCTCCGGCGGGCCCGCGCGCTGGACCTGGCCCGCCGTCAACGCCGCCGGTAGCACCTGGTCGGCTTCGGGGGTCGGCCTCGTCGCCTGGCGGCGAGCTCGGCGACCCGGGATCGGACGCCTCGTTGCCTGGCGGCGACCTCGGCGCCCGATCCGCGACAATGCGAAAAGCTCGATGCGGTGGACCTGTTTTGCGCGGGGCCCCTACAACACCCGTGCTGGGCCTAAAAGCTGGGGGCCAAAGAGCCGGCCCAGCCAGCCGCCGAGCGAGGCTACGGGTGTTGTCCCCCCACGCAAAACAGGTCCACCCCATCGAGCATTTGGCACCAGCGAGTCCGACTGTCCAGGGGCTGGGAAGGTGGGCTGGGGCGGACCTGACGGCAGCTGGGTTGGCACCGCCAGGTCCGAGTGTCCGGGGGCTGGCCGGGTTGGGTTGGCGTGTGGTTGTCCACAACGTGTTCTGTTGTCCACAGGCATTGGTCGCTGGCCCGGTTCTGTCGGGCTCGCTCGGTAGGCTGTATATCGGGGGCTCTTGCAGCGGATGATCTTGCGTGGGCGGGCAGGTCTCAGCGGCTTCCGGGTGTCCAGGGGTCGGCTAGGTGGTTGGGGCGGGTCGGGTTGGCGCCGCTGGGTTCTGGTGTCCAGGGGCTGATTCGGTGCCCAAGGGCTGACCTGACGGGAGCTGGGTTGGCACCGGCGGGTCCGAGTGTCCAGGCGCTGGGCAGGTGGGCGGTTGTCCACAACGTGTTCTGTTGTCCACAGGTCGCAATCGCTGGCGCGGTTCTGTCGGGGTTTCTCGTTAGGCTGTGTATCGGGGGCTCTTGCGGCAGATGATCTTGCGAGGCGGGCGGGACCCAGCGGCGTCCGGGTGTCCAGGGGCCTAAGTGCGGTAGGGCAAGGGGTCGGTGAGGCTGAGCAAGCGCAGGAGGTCTGGGGCGTAGTAGGCCTTGGCGTAGGGCTTTTCGTCCAGGCGGTGTAGGACTCCGGCGTCCACTAGGCGGGCGCAGAGGTCGCCCGCGTTCTTCGTCGTGATGCCGTGCAGTTCGGCGATCTGGCGGTGGTTGGTGACGGGGGTGGCGATGAGGCTGGTGAGGACCTTGCGGATGTTGCCGGTGCGTCGACCGGGGAGGCGGTGGTGCAGGGCTTCGTGCGCGGCCTCCAGCTTGGTGATCAGCAACAGCTCTTCCCTTGACACGGTGCGGATGCCGTTCGCGAAGAACGCAATCCACTGCTCGTAGTCGCCCTCGTCGGCGAGTAGGCGCACGCGTGCTCGGTACTCGCCGAGGTTGCGATCGATCCAGGTGGACAGCGGCAACACCTGGCCGCGCAGGACACCGGAGCGGGCCAGCTCCAGGCCGACGTAGAGCCGGGCGATGTGGCCGTTGCCGTGCCGGAACGGGCGGACGACCTCGTGGAAGAAGTGGCCGAGGGCGACCTTGGCCAGCACCGGGACCTCGGTCTCGCCGACCGACCACGCGGCGAACTGCTCGAACGCCGCCCGGCTCGCCGCCCCCGGCGGGCTCGCGAGCAGGAACGGGTCGCTGCCGCCGAGCCAGGAGTGGTGGGTGCGCCAGACCTCGGTCTCGCTGCCGCCGAACGCGGTCGCCACGGCCGACATCAGGGCGACGTGGTCGGTCACCCCCGCGCGCACGGCCGCGAACCCGGTGTCACCCGCGCGCAGGTAGCTGGTGATGGCAGGCTCGACCGCGGTCTCCGGCCGCACGCCGGGCAGTTGCGACACCAGCACCTCCAGCAGCGCCGTGCTGATCCCGTCCAGCCGGGCCGACCGCTGCACCTCGCGGACCTGCGTCGCGCGCACCAGTGCCGACGGGTCGAGCAGGCGCACGGTGGCCTCGTCCAAGCGCCCCAACGCTTCCTGCGCGTCGGCGAGTCCGCGGTGGGTGCGCGAGGACAGCAGCACGTCCGAGGGCAGCGGCTTGGGCAGGAACGCCCCCTCGGCCACCAGCCGCCGCGGCACGGTGTCCCGCCCGTCGCGCACCGGGATCCACATACCCGCGGGGGAAGACCGCACCGGGGAAGACCGCGTCGTCTCCATGGCCGGGAAGCCTCCAAGACGCGGACTGATATCCACAAACGGTGCGATCTCGGCTTCCTTGATCGACACCTGGCCCCGGCGGCGGGGATTGGTCCACTCGTCGACCGGTCGATTCGCCAGATCAACACGGCTGCGGGCAGGCGGCGCGCGCGTCCTGGCCCCGTGGTGGTCCACTCCCGTTGGGCGTTTTCCGGACAAAGGCGCGCGCGTCGCCGCCACCGCGTCCGGTGCAACCACCGAAGTTCACCCGAACGACGCAATTGTCCCCGGGCTGCTGGGCGAGCGCGCGGAAACGGCGCACCCCGTTCGGCTTATCGCAGCACCGGACGCCCCGCTCAGCGGACCAACCGGTCGAGGGCGTCGAGCGTGTAGCGGCCCACCTTCCGGCCCAACTCGACCCCCACCTCGTCGGCGACCCGCGTGTGGATCCCCGACCACACCCGAGCGTTCACGTTGTCCCGGCTCAACTCCCGCCAAGCCTGGTAGCGGAACACCACACCGGGCGCCGTCGGGCTGGTCAGCTCGAACGGTTCCCGGGTGCGCGGTCCGGTCAGCGCGGTCAGCACCTGCTCGGCCACCCCCGCGTACGTCCCGTGCCCGCTCGGGTAGTCCGGGTGCGCGGGCGTGACGTGCAACGGCGTCCAGTCCGGCAACCCGCCCGCCCGCAACGCGGTCACCGGCCGCCAGAGCAAGTAGGTGTACTTCGCGTCGGAAGTGGCGATTTGTGTGTCGACCGCGGCGATGTTGAACACGGCCACCAGGGTCACCCGGTCGGTCAACGACCCGCGCGACTCGGTCAGCGCCACCCGCAGCGGGGTCAGGAAAGCGGGCTGCGAACCCTGGTACCAGAACGACGCCACCGTCGTCTGGGCCTCGGTGCGGACCGTGCTCGTGCTCGACCCGAAGTCGCGCGCCTCGGCGAGATCGCGCTGGTAGCGCGCCGAGTCCAGCGCGGGTGGCGGGGCTGGCCGGAACTGGTCGGCCCGGCGCAGCGCGAAGGGCTTGGCCGCGCGGTTGCCGTACTGGATCGCGGGGGAGTACGCGGGTGGTGTCGGCCGCCAGGCGCCTGGTGCGGCGGGTGGTACTACGAATGGCGCGTTCACTGACGCGGGGTCTAGGCCGTCGCCTGAGCGCTCGGTCAAGATTCGCTTCGCTTGCGCTGAACCTTCGCTTGTGCCGCGGGATTTGCTTGGGCCGTTGGGGATTCTGGCGAGGGTGGTGGCTAGGGCGCGGTCTACTTCGGGGGCTTGGCTGGGTACCAGGTTGATCAGTGTGTCGTGCACGGCGGTGGCTACGGCTGCTTCGGTGAAGGTGCGGTCGTGGCCGTGGCGGGCTGCCCGGGCTGCGGCTAGCCAGCTGATGGCCCATGTTCGATTGTTGGTTATCTGGGTGGGGGCGGGTGCGGCGGCGATGGTTCGAGCGGTGATGTCGTACCACTCTTGGGCTAGGTCGATGCGGGTTGCTTGGGCTTGTGGTGGGGAGATGAGGGCGGTGGCTGCTGTTAGTGCTGCTAGGGCTGCTAGGTGGGATCGCATGGTTTGTTCAACCATGGTGGGTTGGGGGGTGTCTAGGTTGCCCAACAGGTGAACGGGGTTGTGGGGTCTACAAAGGACTGGGGTCGGCCTCGTCGCCTGGCGGCGAGCTCGGCGACCTGGATCGGACGGCCTCGTTGCCTAGCGGCAACCTCGGCGTCCGATCCGCGGCAATGCGAAGAGCTCGATGGGGCGAACTTGTTTTGCGTGGGGCCCCTACAACACCCGTGGCAGGACCGCAAAGCAGGGGCCCAAAAGCAGGCCCTGCTGCGAACGACGCTACGGGTGTTGTCCCCCCACGCAAAACAAGTCCGCCCCATCGAGCCGGCCTGGCACCAGCGAGTCCGACTGCGCGGGGCTGGGAAGGTGGGCTGGGGCGGACCTGACGGGGGGCGAGTTGGCAGGGCCGACGAGAGCGGGCTGGGATGACACCGACGGGTCCGAGTGTCCACGGGCTGATCAGGTGGGCTGGGGCGGTCCTGACGGGGGGAGGGGTTGGCACCGCTGGGTCCGAGTGTTCCGGGGCTGGCCAGGGTGGGCTGGGGCGGTCCTGACGGGGCTGGCATCGCTGCGTCCGAGTGTCCGGGTTTGGGTGGGTTGGATCGGTGGGTTGGGGTGACGCCAGCAGGTTTCGTGGGTCCAGGGGCGGAGTCGAGTTGGGGTGGCCTGGCGGGTGGTTGTCCACAACGTGCCCTGTTGTCCACAGGCCTTGGTCGCAGGCCCGGTTCTGTCGGGCTTTCTCGTTAGCCTGTATATCGGGGGCTCTTGTGGCAGATGATCTTGCGGGGGCGGGCAGGTCCCAGCGAATGCCGGGTGTTCAGCGGTCGGTCAGGTGGGTGGGGCGGCCCTGGTGGGCTTTCCTGCAGTTGGGTGGCTGAGCGGGTGGTGACGCCCGATGGGGGGTGGGGTGGGGGGAATGGCGGACGTGGGGGTGGGGCGGTGGGTAGCATCGGTCGGCCTTGGAGTGGCTGGCTGGTGTGGGGGAGAGGGGCGGGTGCGGGATGGACGAGCGGCCCGCGTTCAACCCGTTTGTGCCGCCTCAGCGGTGGGTGAGCAAGGCCATGCTGTCGCTGCGTCCCATTGACCACCCCGAGCACGATGACCACTACGTGGACGTGTGTGGTAGCGCGCGGGCTTATCAGCGGTTGGTGGGCTCTCCCGATGTGGTCGAGGACATTGTGACCACCGGGAGTTACGTGCTGGCGTTCGGTGAGTCCGGCTGCGGCAAGACCGCGCTGGTCAACCGGTGCGCGCATTGGGTGCGGGAGGCCCTGCGCGAGGCGCTCGATGCCCGGGTTGTGGTCGTTGACCTGCGCAAACACGCTCTTGCGCTGGAGTCATCCAGCGTGGCGACGCGGATCGGGTGGGCCTGCCAGCGGCTGGTCAGGGCCTTGCGCGACGAGAAGGCCCTGGTCGACCCGGCCGCCCCCGAGTTGGACTCCGAGGACCCCGATCAGATCCTGCCCGAGCTCGACTCCCTGCTCGACCCGAGCCTCGCGCTGGTCGTCCTGCTGCCCGACCACCTGGACCTGGTGCGCGAGGTGCTGCTCTACGCCAGCGGCATGCTCAGCCCGCGGGTGCTCTACCTGGCCGAGTCCGCCCTGCTCACCGACGCGCAGGTGCGCAAGATCGAGCTGGACCTGGAGGACACCCGGCCGCCGACCGTGCTGCGGTTGCGCACCCTGACCCGCCCCGACGTGCTGCGGTTCGTCGACGACCGGCTCGACCGCCACCGCGGGGCCGGGCGCTACCCGGGGCTCACCGAGGCCGCGGTGAGCGAGCTCGTGTCCACCAAGTCGGTCAAGACGCTGCAGCGGACCCTGCTGCGCACGTTCGAGATGTTGCGCGGTGAGGCCGTGAACTACATTGAGTCCTACGCGGTGACCGTCGAGGATCTGAATCGATACACCAAGGGAATCCAGTCATGAGCGGCGTCGATCCGACCCGGAGGCGGGAGCGCAGGCGCAACCCGTACAACGCGATGGCGGTCGCCACCACCTCGGTGGTCGGCGGGGACGCGGCCACCGCTGACGTCACCGTGGTCACCGACGCCATGCGCCGCGCCTACCGGCTGCTCGACGACTACCTCGACGCCGATGCCGACCCCGCCTCCGCCGGGGTGGTCGTCGCCCTGCTGGGCAACTACGGCATGGGCAAGACCCACCTGGCGGTCCGGCTGGTCCGGCACGCCCGCGCCGTGCTGGGCGGCCCGACCAAGGCGATCTACCTCGACGCCAACGCCGAGGACTTCCTGTCGTTGTACCTGCGGTTCATGCGCGAGGTCGGCGAGGACGCGCTGGTCACCCAGGTCCGCGACTACTACGCCGACGTGGTCGCCGCCGCGCTGCAGGAGACCGGGCTCTCCGGCGACGCGCTGCGGGCGCTGACCGCGGGGCAGGTCACCCCGCAGCGGGTCATCCGCGAACTGGGCATGCTGGAGAGCGCGCTGCTGCGGCGGGTGCAGGAGACCCTGGTCGGGGTCACCGGCGAGCACGACTTCAGCACCGTGCTGACCCTGCTGCTGCGGTCCGGGTTCGACGAGGCCGTCTGGCGCTGGCTCACCGGCGGCGAGCCGGACGAGATCCTGGTCGACCGGGGGATCACCCGGCGCATCGACAACGAACTCGCCGCCCTGGAGGCGATGCGGGTCATCGCGCTGCTGTTCGCCGGGCTGCGCAACCGGTTCGTGCTGGTGATCGACGAGCTGGACAAGATCTTCTCCACCGGGCACCGGCCCAACGACACGCTGATGGCCCGGTTCCAGGACCTGCTCGCGGTCAGCGCCAGCACCGGCGCCTGCCTGGTCCTGTGTGGACTGCCCGACAGCTGGGAGGTGCTGACCCCGGCGGTGCGGGCGCGGATCCCGGTGCGCCTCGACCTCGCCGGGCTCACCGACGACGAGATCACCGAGTTCGTGCTCCAGTCGCACCGGCAGGTCCTGGGGTACGACGGCATCCAACCGTTCACCCCGGTCGCCATCCGCATGATCGGCAGGCTGACCAGAGGCCACGCGCGCGACGTGATCCGGTTGTGCCGCAAGGCATTCCGGCTCGCCGACAACGCCTCGACCGCCGCGGGACACGAGGTGCTCGTCGACGAGGCGATCCTGCAGGCGGCCGCGGCCGACGAGTTCGGCGCCCCCAACCTCGACGACGTCGTCGGCCAGGTCTGGCGGCTGGCCGAGCGGCGGGGTTGGGACCCGCGCCGCGACCACATGCTCGACGCGGCGCCGTTGGCGCGCGCGGACTTCTGGATCACCTTCCCCGAGTTCGACAGCGGGGCCGCCCTGCTGATCGCCCCGTCGCTGGTCGAGGACGCCGAGGTGGCCAGGCTGCTCGACCGGATCACCGCCCTGCGCGCCGCCGCTCCCGCCGCCGAGATCGTGGTGGTCGTCGTCGGTGTGCCCACCGACCTGGCCGTGGTCCGGGTGCGCGACGCGCTCGAGCGCGACCTGCTCGTGGTGCGCCCGCACAGCTTCACCGAAGACCTCACCGCGGTCCTGGAATCCGCCCGCACCCGGTTGCCGCGCGCCGCGTCCGACGATTCGCTCGGCGGGGTCCGCAGGCAGCTCGACACCTGGCTGGCCCGCATCGCCTCCAGCCAGCGGGAACTCGCCGAAGCCCTCACCCGCCGGGTCGACGACCTCGCCGCGACCGTCCACATCGGAGAGACCGCCCGCGTCCAGGACGACACCCTGCCCGCCGCCCTGGCGGAACTGTTCGACGAGGCCGCCGCCTCCCTCGACGACCTGGCCCACATCCGCGTCGACCCCGGCGTCTTCGCCCACGACGTGATCGCCACCGCCGACCCCCTGGTCATCCGCCTGCGCGAACCGTCCATTGTGGCCGCCACCGGCTCTGCCGTGCTCCTGCGCCAAGTCGTGGAAACCTTCCGCGTCGTGCTGACCGAGTGGTACGGCACCCACAAGTCCCGAATGGACTCCGCCGCACGCGACCTGCTCGACCGCATGTGCGACACCTACGACAACATCACCGACGCCCTACCCGCCCGCGGCGCCCTCGTCGACCTGGTCCGAGCTGGCCTGCTCGCGGGCCCGGTGCGCCAGCGGGCGGAACGGGCGCTGTCGGACTTCAGCTTCCGAGTCCGCGAAGCAGTCCTCGAGTCAGTTGCCAACCGCTGACCCACCCGGCAACCACGTCACCGGGAGCACAGTCCACGGCCCCGTCGTGCAAGCCCAGCAGTTGGTCGTCGAACTGGTCGTGCACTCCTCGGACCTCGCCGAAGCACCACCGGACCGGACACGGCTCGCCGAGTGGGTGGTGGACCTGTTCCGGCGCGATCCCGAGCTGTGGAGCCGGTTCAACCAGGCCGCCGCCGCGGCGGAGGGCGACCTGTCCGACCCGGTGCGCCGCGAGTTCCGCGGCTTGCTGGGCCAGGTGGGCCAGGCCGCGGCGGGGATGAGCACAGCGGTGTCCGAGCAGTGGAACCGTGGCCTCGCCGAGATGGTCGGTGTCCGGCAACGGATGCGATCGGCCCGCTCTGAGGCCGGCCAGCTCGACTGGGGAGCCGATGGCCCGTACCCCGGCCTGGCCGCCTACACCGACCGGCACGCGTCGGTGTTCTTCGGCCGCGAACGCACGTTGGCACGGTTGCTGGCCGAGCTGGGAAAGCCCCGCACAGAGCCACTTTTCGTCATTGGCGTGTCGGGCGTGGGCAAGTCCTCGCTGCTGCGCGCGGGACTGGTCCCGGCGATCGAGCGGGGTGAGCTGCTGGTTCCCGGATCGGCGTCGTGGCCCCGGGTCGTGTTCACCCCGCGCGGTGCGCCGTTGACCGGATTGCGGGCCGTGCTGGGGGATGGCAGGACGGCGCTGGTGATCGACCAGTTCGAGAACGCCCTGCTGGAGCGCGACCCCGAACGCGGCGCCTTCCTCGCCGCGGTAAGGGAAGCAGCTCGTGACCACCTGGTCGTGATCGGCCTCCGCGCTGACGCATACGCCCTGTGCTCGGCGGCGTTCTCCCTACAGGGCAACACATTCACCGTCGGTCGGATGAGCGAGCAGGAACTCGCCCGCGCGATCACCGCCCCAGCGGGTGCCGCGGGCGTAACCCTCGCGGACGGCCTCGCCGACCTGATGATCGAGGACCTGCGCGACCTCGGCCCGGACCCGCACTACCACCCCGGCGCCCTGCCCCTGCTCGGCTACGCCCTGCACGCCACCTGGCACCGCCACCGCGGCACCACCCTCACCCTCGCCGACTACCACGCGTCCGGCCGGGTCCGCGGCGCCCTGGTCGAAGCCGCCGACCAGGTCCTGGAATCCCTCCCCGAACCCGACGTCCGCGCGGTCCTGGTCGCCCTGGTAACCCTGGGCGAAGAAGGCGCCCACCGCCGCCGCCGAGTCCCCGTCGAGCTCATCGCGGGCCCCGTCCTGACCGAACTCCACGCCGCTCGCCTGGTCACCATCACCGACAACCAAGCCGAAATCTCCCACGACGCCTCCTCCGCTCCTGGCCCCGCCTCCAGACCTGGCTAGCCGAAGCCGCCGAATCTGCCCCCTTCCTCGACAGGCTCTCCAAAAGAGCCCACACCTGGCTAGACCTCTCCCAAGACCCCGGCAGCCTCGACCGCGGCGCTCAACTGACCCTTACTCAGGCCTGGCTGCTCGCCGAACCAGGCAGGATGGCCTTACTAGGCCCAGCAGAAAGCCGCTTCGTCCACGCCTCTCGCTCCGCGGCTGCTACCGAGTCACATCGCGAGTCCCTTCGATTGCGTCGCTTCAAACGGTTGCTCGGCTGCATGGCCGTGATCCTCGTTCTCACCCTGGCAGCGGGCTCCGTCGCTGCATATCAATGGCACCGTGCGCAGACGAGTGATGCGATGGCGATCTCCCGCCAGTACGCGGTCCTCGCTAACTCCGCGGTCTCCGGTGATCGCGCGGCCATGTATGCCCTGCGCGCCTTGCAGGCAGCTCCGACCGCGGAAGCCAGGGGTGCGCTTCTGAAAGCCGCGATGACCGGTTTGGACGGCACGATCGGGGACGTGGGCGTGGACGACGTGGCGGTCAACCCGGACGGCACGATGGTGGCCACGGGGCGCGGGGGCGAGCCGCCACAGGTGTGGCGCACGCGCGAGCGCACGCGGCTGTCCACGAACCTGCCCGCTGAACCGCATTCCGCGATGAAGTTCTCGCCGGACGGCCGATGGCTCGCCATCGCCTTGCCGGTTAGCGACCGGGTGTGGATCTGGGATGCCCGCATGGGGCGCAATGTCGCTCAGCTCAGCGGTTCGGGGGCAATCGCTTGGCAACTCAACGGCGAGAGCCTGGTCGTGCACTCGGGCACTCAACGGGTGCTGCGCTTCTGGAGCACGGATGGTTGGCGCGTGACGCGGGAGATGGCTGTGCGTCGGGCGGACTCCATCGCCGTGAGCCCAGATGGGGGTGGAGTCTTGGTGGGCGACCACCTGGTCGGGGAGCTGTCGCTATTGTCCGCCAACGGTCAGCTGCTTTGGCGGGTACCCGGCCGTGGGCCGTGGTACACGGCGTGGAGTCCCGACGGCGCGATCGTGGCGATGGCGAACGGCGCGCAAGCCAAGGTCTCCCTCCGCGACTCGGCGTCGGGAGACCTCCGAGCCGAGGCGAACGCCTGGAACCCGGGGAAGCTCGCATTTGGTCCTGACTCGCGGCTGGCGATCTTGAGCCGCTCCGGCTCGATCCAGGTCTGGGATCCGCGGTACGACACGTGGTCTTCGGAAGACATCCTTACCGGGACCGCGGTGGTGGGTGGCGACATCTCCGCGGATGGTCGGACAGCCGCGCTCGTGTCGCAGGGGCGAGCGGTGGTGTTGTGGCGACGAGATCACGGGTGGATCGCGTCCCGGCCGTCCGGCGCCGCGCGCTTGGAGCGCCTCGGTGATCAACTGACCGTCAGTGCCGACACGGGGGACTTCGCCGTGTGGCAGTTGTCCTCGCGGTCGCGGACGAAGACCGGGGCCTTCCACGCTCCTGGCCGAGTCAGGCGGAGCGCGGATGGGTTGATCGCGCGGAAGGTCTCTCCGGCTGCCGTCCAGGCGAGCGATCTGGCAGGAAAGGTACTGCAAGACATCCAGTTCTCTCGAAACATCGGTCCACTTGCCTTCACCGCTGATGGCAAGTACTTAGCCATCAGCGGTGGACCCGTTCCTGGCACCGCGCAGCGCGGGATGTCAGACTTGGCGTTGATCGATCCGCTTACCGGGCAACAGTCGGCGCGGGTCGGATTCGACTACATGGGTCAGGTGCTGGCTCTTGAATCGGTGCCCGCTCAGGCGCGGCTGGTTGTTGTGACCGCGGGCTCATCGGAGGAGCCGGCGGTGGCCTCTATGTTGCGCGTGTTGGGACTGCCTGATCTCCGTTCGGAACGGGTGATCAACCTGGGTTCCGGCACGACGAACGACCTCGCGATGATGTCGGGGAGCCGAGCTGCCACCGTGGGGCCCGGGCGGGACATCGACGTGTGGGACATCGATACCGGTGCCCGGGTGGCATCCTTCGGTGACCACCCGATCCCGCCGACCGTTGTTGCCGCCTCGTCCGACTCGCGCCTGATCGCCACCGGTGAGAACTCGGTTGTACGGCTGTGGGATCCCGACAGCGGTGATCTGTTCGCCGTTTTCACCGCCCACAGTGGACCGATCTCTGATGTCGAGTGGACCGCGGACGGGGAGCTCATCACCACGGCCGAGGACGGGAAGATCGGGATCTGGGACGTTGACACCGAGCGCGTTGTGCAGCGGCTTTGCCGGGTGGTTGGTGAGCAAGCGGATTGGCGGGCTGTTGGGGTTGCGCCTGAGGATGTGCCTTGTCCTAGCTGAGTTGGGCCACCAACGCGTCCATTTCGTGGTCTGCTCGCCGTACTCGGGTCTGGTCGAGGGTGATTCCGACCAGGTAGTGCTGGCGGGGGAGGCGGCGGTAGTAGATGGCGCCGGATTGGACGTCGAGGATTATTCGTTGGAGGCGGCCGCCCAGGGCTGGGGAGATGGCTTGGTTGAGCTGGTTGGCGAGGGTGGACAAGCCGCGGCCGAGGGTGTCGTACAGGGCTCGGCGGTGGGCCGGGGTGGCCAGTTCGTGGAAGGGCGCCAGCGCGGGGGCGTCGAAGCAGTCGACCTCGGCCAGCTTCTCGGTGCGGGTGAAGTAGGACAGCGCGTGCAGGCCGTCCAGCCGGATGGCCGGGGTCAGGGTGGCCAGGGCGGCCCCGTCGCCGGTGGTGTGCAGGGGGTCGGGGGCGTCCGGGATCGGGGTGCCCTCGTCGGCGAAGGAGCCGTGGTTCTGCGTCGGCAGGTTCTCCTCGACGCGCAGGTGGTCGACGACCTGGGCGAGGGCCGCGTCGGCGCGTTCGCGGTCGTGCGGGGTGGCGCTCGCGGTGACCGAGCCGATCACGTGCCGACCCGGGCGCACGGTCTCGCAGAACACCGCGCCGCCCTCGGCGTCCAGGACCGTGCGGATGAGCCTGCCGGTGCGCATCGGCTGCAGGTCGCGGTCGAGCGCGCGCCACGCGACCGCCAACCGCACCCCCAGGCGCAGCAACGCGTCCCACCGGCCGCTGCCGGGCACCCGGCTCAGCCCGTACACGAAGTCGTCGTGGTCGAAGAAACCGACGCTGTCGAGGCCGGGGGCGGCGACCGTGGCCGCGCGCAGCCGCCGCGAGAGCTCCGGGGGGACCTCGGCGCGCTCGTCGGCGGTCTCGATCCGCCAGGCCTGCTCAGATCTGGGGGATGTCGACATCGATCACCTTCCAGGTCCCGGTGCCCGCCTCGGCCACCCGCGCGTTGTCCCCGGCCGCCCTGGTGAACGGGTGGTCCAGGTCCAGGTACTCCTCGCAGTCGACCAGCGCGGTGGCCGCGATCCCGACCGCCCCCGGTCGGTCACCGGCCGACGCGGTCGCCGCGGCCAGGTCCACCGCCGCCGCCAGCGTCCACGGGTGCGCTCCGCCCAGCCGGTCCAGCAGCACCTCATAGCCCGCGCGGACCTCCACCAACCCGTCCTCGGCGGCACCCCGCGCGCGCAGTGCCAACCCCAGCCCCACCCGGCCCAACCCGACGAACGGGTGGTCCTCGGTCAACCCGATCGTGTCCACCAGCCCGGTGAGCGCCG
The DNA here is from genome assembly GCF_024171925.1 of Actinokineospora diospyrosa. GTDB lineage: Bacteria > Actinomycetota > Actinomycetes > Mycobacteriales > Pseudonocardiaceae > Actinokineospora > Actinokineospora diospyrosa. The sequence goes on from NZ_JAMTCO010000001.1 coordinate 390,969, forward strand.
ACTTCGCCAGCCGCACCGTCTCCGCCGGTTCCCACTCGTAGACCCGTTGCGTCGCCGCTAGCGACAACATGCACGCGAACCGGTCCGGGTGCGTGTCCCGGCGGACCGTGGTCAGGTGCCGCAGCGCGTTGTTGATGTCCGCTCGCGCCGACCGTGGATCCCGGCCCCGCTTCGCGATACCGAGGTGCCACTCCATACCGCCACGCAACTGCAGGTCATTCCAATGCGAGTGGCGGGCCTGCCGGTCCGCTTCCTCCAGGTACGCCTCGGCTTCCGGCAGGCCCAACTGCGACGCGTAGATGCCGGCCTTACCCAGCGCCCACACGGTGTCCTTGTGGTAGTCGCCATAGAGGCGCAGCAACCGCTCTAGGTGCGAGCGTTGGGTGCGTAGTGCCGTGCGCGGGTCGCCTGCGAGGAACTGCGACACCGCGAGGTTGTTGGCCGCCCACTGCGTCTCCGGGTGGTCCGGCCCCAGTACGTCGACGTGGCGCTGCCAGGTGAGCGAGTCCTGCACCAGCGCGTCGGCGAAACGCCCCAACCCGCGCAGGTTGCCGCCCCGGTCGCGGGCCGTCGCGAGAGTGCGCGGGTCGGCGACGCCGTGCACCCGTTTCTGCACCCGCACTACGGCCTCGTCCATCGCCAACGCGCCCTCGCGGTCACCCAGCTCACGGCGCAAGTTCGCCAGTTGCGTCCCCAGCCGCAGCCGCAGTTCGTCCTCTTCGCCGAAGCGCTCGGTCCACGCCTCGAACAGCTGCAGCCCGGACTCCAGCGCGGCCCGCCGCACCCCGACCCCGCCGAAGGAGAAGAAGAACCGGGCCTGGTTGACCAGCCACCGCCGCACCGCCGGGTCGTCGCTGAGCATCGCGCCCGCGGGCTCGATGTGCGTGCCCAGCTCCACGAACCGCTTGCGCTGCGCCGCGGTCACCTCGAACGGGGCGTACCCGGCCAGCGCGCGCAGCACCGCCAGCCTGCGCGCGTCGCGGCTCGGCGGGTCGATCAGCTCGGCGATGGTGGAGCGCAGCACGTCGCCGACGCGCACCCACTCCCGGCCCCAGTCGACCTCGAAGAGCCCGTACCGCTCGCCCAGCCAGAGCGCCCGGTCGATCAGCGGCGGGAACACCAGCAGTTCCGGTGCCGCCACCTCGGCGCCCAGCTCGGCCCGCCACGGCAGCGACCGGACCAGGTCCAGCGCCGCCCCCAGCGGCGAGAGGAACGCGCCGTACTCGGCCACCAGGGCCGCGACCGCGCCCAGCCGGGCGTCCACCGGCGCCGCGCTGGTCTGCCCGTCGGCGCCGTGCGCGCGGGCGGTGGCCAGGGCCAGCCGCACCATCCGGTGGATCGCGGTCGGCCCGGTCGTGTCGGCGCGCAACCGCGCCAGCAGGTCCGCGCCCGCGACCTCGGCGGCCTCGTAGATGTCCAGGTAGGTCTCCCGGGTGCCGTCGGTCAGCACCCGCACCCGCTCACCGAGCCAGCTCGCGGCCAGGTTCAACGCCAGCGGCCAGTTGCGCAGCTCCTCGGCGATCTCCGCCGCCAGAGCCAGCGGGAGGCCGTCCGCGCCCTGCCCGACCAGGACCGCCGCGTGCTCGGTGGACAGGCCGGACACCGGCAGCACCGTGTCGACGAGGTCGTCGGTCGCCGCGGGCACGGTGATCAGCACGTGGCCACGGCCGCCCTTGGGCAGGACGTCGGCCAGCTCCGCGACATCGCCGACGCCGTCGTAGACCAGCAGGAACCGCAGGTCGGGGTTACCCGCCAAGCGGTCGAGGGCGGCGAGGCTGCCGTAGTGCTCCGGCTCCGCGCGAAGGAGCGACGCCAGTTCCGCTAGCTGCACAAGCGTTGCCTGGCGCTCTTGCGCGGGGAGCCACCACACCACGTCGTAGGCGAAGGCATAGCGGTGGGCGTAAGCGAGAGCCAGCTCCGACTTGCCCACCCCGTGCTCACCGGTCAGCGCGACCGTGGTGATCCCCACTTGGCCCTCAGTGAGCGCGCTGCGCAACTGGCCCAGCTCAACATCGCGGTGCCCGAAACGGGTGCTCGACTCCGGTAGGCCAAACAGTGGTGACGGCAGACCGGGAATCTTCGGTGACGCGTCCGCGGCCAGCGGCGGCGTCGGGTAGCCCAAGCCGGAGAACAGCCGCTCACGCACGACATCTACCCGGTCTCGCACCGCCTTCAGCATGGAATCGCTGATCCGCCCACCCGGCACGGTCACCGGATGCAGGATGACGTCGGCGTGCCCGGTGGGCGAGTTCGCCGTCGCCACCCGCACCACCGGTAGGTCTGCCGCGTCCGGCGAATCGGCCGCGCACACCCGCACATTGACCTCGGCCAGCTCTGATGCCACCCAGTCCACCCAGGGTCGCAGTGCGGGCTCCGCGGTCACTACGACCCGTTGCTCGTCGCCCACGTCCACCCCCGCGACCCGGCGATATCGGTCGCGCACCAACGCACTGACCCGCTCCGGTGCGATGCCCCGGTCCGCGTCGATCATCGTTGCCAGTCGCGTGTACCGAGACCACAGATCGTCGGCATCCTCCGCAACCACGGCAAGCAATGGCGCCGGGGTGACGTAAGACAGCTCAGGTAGCTCCACGTACGGATCGGTCAGCCGGGAGCGCGGTGGCAGTACCGGGCCAAACGCCTGCCGGATCGCGGTTCGCAAGCCGTTGACCCTGCGCTCGGCGTCATCGAGGCGGAACCGGGTGGCCGCCACCACGATGTCCACCCGCAGCGGGGCGCCCCGGCGCACACCGTCGACGATGTCGACCGCCGCGCCCAGAGTCGGGATCAGCGGCTCGAAACACACCACGACCGTGTCGCCCAGGACACCCGCCACGCGCAACGTCGTGGAGTGCCCGCCGGAAGGTAGTGCTACCAGCACGTCGTCGTACTCGGCAGAGGTAAGAGCGGCCCGCAAGTCCGTGAGCGCGCGCTCGTCCAGGCCCGCGTGGCGGAGCGACGGCAGCCCATCGGCGACCGAGAGCACCTCGACCAACCCGCTCAAGCCGGGGATGACGTGCGTCGCCAGTTCCCGTTGCTCACGCGGACGGGTGACCACCGAACCGGTCATGGCCTGCGCCGCGGTCCACACCCCGTCCGGGCAGGCCCGCCGACCGACGTGGAAGACCCGCAGGTAGTCGCGCACCGAGGTCAGCTCGTCGGACCAGTCCAGCACGAGTACCCGCCGCCCGGCGCCCGCGAGCACACCGCACAGGTTGGCGACCGCGTCCACCCGACCCGCGTTGTCCACAACGGACACGAACACGGTCAGGACGGCCTGTCCGCCTGTCGTGGGCCGACTCATCGCGCTCCCATCCGCCCGTGCTCCACTCAAGCTCTTGCGCTACCGGCCGCCGATCACCCTGACGCGCCGCCCGACAGCGAGCTCTGGTGCGCCTGATAGCGGTCGGGCACCGCGGCGAGCCTGCCGAGCACCCCGGCCAGCGACTCCCGCAGCACGCACTCCGGCAGCGCGGCGAGCTTCGCGAAATCGATATCGGAAACGTCGAGCAAGTGTGAGCGCAACACGCCCGATTCCACCGGACCCGAATCCGCGGACGCGGTGTCCGGCGCGATCCCCGAACCGTCCATCCGCACCCCCTTCGGCGAACGCCGCTCGACGTTCGACCCGTCCGAGCCCCCGATCGGGTGGCCTACTTCCCCGACCCTATCGGCCGGTGCGTTGCGCTGTGCCCGTGCGGGCCGAAGATACACCGATCAGCCGACACCCCGACCCGCCGCCGCCGTGTTACATGGAACGGGAAACCCGGTCGGGGCCACCGGGGGTGGACGGGGACGGGGAGCGCAGATGCGGGTACGACCGCCGACGCGCCAGTTCGTCGTCAAGCTGCACAGCCGCTGCGACCTGGCGTGCGACTACTGCTACGTCTACGAGATGGCCGACGCGCGCTGGCGCTCGGCACCGGCGGTGATGTCCGAGCGCACCGCCGATGACCTGGTCGGACGGCTCGCCGAGCACGCCGCGGCGCACCGGATCGAGCACCTGGACGTGGTGCTGCACGGCGGTGAGCCGCTGCTGGCGGGCCCGGCCCGGATCGGGGCGCTGGTGCGCGCGGCGCGGGCCCGCGTCCCGGCGTCGATCGGATTCACCGTGCAGACCAATGGGATGCGGTTGGACGAACCATTCCTGCGGTTGTTCGACGAGTTGAATGTCCGGGTCGGGGTGAGCCTCGACGGGACAAAAGCAGGACACGACCGACATCGGAAACGGCACAACGGCGCCGGAACTCACCACATCGTGGCCGCCGCGGTGCGGAAACTGGCCGGACCGGATTTCCGGCACCTGTTCGCGGGCCTGCTGTGCGTGGTCGACCTCGCCGAGGACCCGCTCGCCTGCTATCGGGAATTGCTCGACTTCGACCCGCCGGTGCTCGACTTCCTGCTCCCGCACGGGAGCTGGAGCGCACCCCCGCCCGGTCGACACCCCGGTGACCCGGCGACCCCGGTTCTCGCGACCCCGTACGCCGATTGGCTGATCCCGGTGTTCGACGAGTGGTACGCCGCGTCACCACCGACCACCGTGGTGCGGCAGTTCGCCGAAATGGTGACCCTCTGGCTGGGCGGGAGCTCCGGGGTCGAGGGCCTCGGTGACCAGACCTCGCCACCGCTGGTCGTCGCCACCGATGGGTCTATAGAGCTGTCGGACATCATCGCCGCCGTTGAGCCTGACGCGGTCGACACGGGCCTCAACGTCGCCACGGACCCCTTCGACGCGGTAGTGCTACCGCAGGAGAAGCTGGCCGCTGAGTGCCAAGCTTGCCCGGTGCTGGCGGGTTGCGGAGGAGGGCATCCCGCGCACCGCTACCGCGCCGGTCACGGATTCGAGAACCCGTCGGTGTATTGCCCCGACCTCTTCCGGCTGACCAGCCACGTGCGGGCACGGCTCGCACACGACCTCGCCGCGCTGAAGTGACGGTCGAACCAACCCAGCACGCGGTGTCCGAGGAGCTCTTCGACGACTTGGCCGCTGGTGGTGGAGGTGAGGCTGCCGCCAGGCTCTTGGTGTCCGCGCGCCGCAGCCGGACCTTGTCGTTCATCCGCCTCTTGGCCAACGACAGCGAGGCGTTCGCTGTGCTGGGCGAACTGCGCCAGCACGCGCCGGACGCCGTCAACCGCGTGTTGGATGACCCGATGGTGGGCCTATGGGCAACCGCGACCCTCTTGCGCCGCGAACGCGGTCTGGCCACCGTGGGCTGCTTGGCGCAGGTAGCCGCAGCGGCCGCGATTCGGGCGGACGTTCGGGTAAGCCTGACGCTCCCGGAAGAGATCCGCGTCTTGCCGTCCCTAGGACCAATTGATCCTGTCAGCGGTCGGGTTCGTACCGACCAACTCCGGTGGCGCCCGTTCCCCGCGCTCGTCCCGGCCCCAGGATTGCGCTGGACCTTCGGCGGCTGGCCACCCGGACTGCTGCCGGACGGCCTAGGGCTGTCGCAGGCCCCTGATCTGCCGCTCTGGGCGGAGCGCGTGACGCGGGCCTGGGAGCTGATCGCCGCCGACCACCCGGTGCTGGCTGGGGAGTTGGCGGTGGTGGTCACCGCTGTGGCGCCGCTGGACCCCTCGGACGCGGGGGAGATGAGCGCGACCGTGGGCGACGCGCTCGGGTGCGTGTTCCTGTCCCTGGGCCCCGACGCCGAATCGGTCGCGGTGACGTTGGCGCACGAGTTGCACCACGCCAAGCTCGCCGTGCTGATGGACCTGTTCCCGCTGTTCGACGTCGACGACGACCGCCGCTTCTACGCGCCGTGGCGCACCGATCCCCGGCCCGTCGCGGGGCTGCTGCACGGCATCTACGCGCACCTCGCCATCGCGGCGTTCTGGCGTCGGCGCAGGCAGGTGGCCGAGAGCTCTCGAGCGCACCAAGAGTTCGCCCGGTGGCGCACCGCGACATGGTCGGCGAGCCAAGACCTGCTTACGAGCGGCGCGCTGACACCACTGGGCTATAGGTTCGTTGAGCGGATCAGCGCGCAGGTGCAAGGTTGGCTTACCGAGTCGGTACCTGCTGCGGACCTAAGAGCCGCTACCGAGCTCCTGGCTGAGCACCGCGGTCGCTGGTCTAGGGGACCGGCGGCATAAGAAGAGTTGCGATCCACGCACGCCTGGCCGGCACGTTCACTGGGATCTTAGGGCCGTTGTCGACCTGGTCCAGGATGTGCCGACTGGCCGTAAACAACAGGTAAGTCACCACGATCGCCGGGGCCACCACGGCGACCGTGCCGGGGAAGCTCGTCTCTAGCAGCAACGACAGCACTATCGCGGTCAGGCCGTTTTGCTGACTCAACGCCAGACACCACCGGTCATAGCGGCTCAGCCGGGCCGCGATGAGCGATCCCACCGCGATCTGCGCCACGAACGCCGTCAGACCCAGCAGCATCCCCTTGAGTACCAAGTCCAAGGACCCTGGCCCCACCGCGCCCGCGAGCACCACACCGAGCGCTACCCCTGCCAGCAACAGCGCCCCCGTCAACGCCTTCTCGACGACCCCTTCCGCCCGGGGGTTGCCTTCGAACGGCCGGACTACCAAGCCCGCCAACGCAACACCCAGCATCAGCCCTTGCGTCACAGCGACCACGGCGAACCCGATAGCCACAACTGCCGCCAAGAGGACTAGCGCACCGGATATCCGTGGCCTGCCGTACCGCACATAGAGGGACCACAGCGCTGCCGCGGCCACAGCGAAGACGGCGTTGTAGAGCAGGCTGGTGCCGAAGTCCGCCAAGCCGGTCGACAACACACCAGGCGTGTCCATGGCGAACGCCGACAAGTACACGACGAGCAACACCGTCACCGGGTCGTCAAACGCCGCCCAAGCGGACAGAATCGCCTTGGCCCGGTCCGACATCCGCCTGTTCATCGTCGCGGCCACCGACAACGGGTCGATCTGCGCGACCGCGACTCCCAGCACGAGGCTTACCGGCCGCGAATCGACCAGGTACATCACCCCGGCAATGAGTGCGGTCTTGGCCAGCACACCCACAGTCACCGCGAGCACGACGACACCGATGTTGCCGCGCAACTCCGACAGCACAATGCCGCGCGTGCTCCCGTAGAGCCCTACGGCGAGCAACACCATGACGGCCAGGTGATACCCGCCCGCGGTGTGCACATCCGCCACACCTATCAAGTCCGCGAGAGCCCAGCAGACGACGGTGATGGCCAACAGGGCCAGCGGCAGGCGACTACCGCTCGTAGGCGGCGATGCCACCGATAGCTGAGACATGACGTCCCCCTGGGCGACCCTCGTTGGTCGCTTCGCGGTACCAGACTACCGATGGTATCGCGACCAGGCCCGCCACCGTTGCCCCCGACGGGTGGTGACCCGACCGGCCGAACAGGTGATCGGCTTCCCGGTGCTCCCGGGACCCCAGCGTCGATCCTCTGTCCATAGAGGACCTATGTTGGCTGCGGGCTTAGGGTTGGTCGAGCAGCCTGCGCAGTCGGCTCGCCATGATCCCGTCCAGGTCGACCTCGCCAGCGCCACGGTGACGGACGTCCTCGTATGCCTCGAACAGCAACTGCCGCAACGCTTCCGCCGACAGCCCTATAGGCGCCCAGCGCTGCTCGATCCACTCAATGGCGGCCGGGCTCAGCGCTGGCACATCCTTGGGAGCACCCGCTAAGCGGGCCTCGACGAACCGGCCGACATCCCCGGGCAGCAGCGGGCCGAGCGTCAACACCACCGCGTCGCGGTCGGCCTCGCGTAGGTGGGATGACTCGGTGAGCAGAACAATTCGTGGTGGAGCTGCCGCCGCGTACCAGCGTAGTTCGGCAGTTAGCTCTACCGGAGGTAACAGCACCACAAGCAGCGAGTCATCCGGCAACTTGCCCGCGAGCTCGTCAAACACCTGCCGAGGGTCATTGCGAGCCAGACCCACCTCTTCAGCCAATCGGCCGCACACGACGTCTATGCGCTCCCGCACCGTTAGAGCTGCCGGTTCCTCGGACAGATCCACGCACCTCACGCTGGCGAAGGTGTCGAGAAGCCACCGCGCACATCGCTGCACCAATGTTGACTTCCCGCACCCTGACGGACCGGTGACCAGCACCAATCGAGCGGGATCGCGGGTGAACACCGAGGTGAACCGGGCGAACTCGATCGCGAAGTGGTCGAGCTCGGCGAGCAGCGCGGCCAGTTCCGGTCGGCGGACCAGGGGGAGGGGCGCTGACGTGGGCGGGGCCGGTGGGGGCACGGTGATCAGGCTGGGGTCGGGCGGTGCGGGGTTGGACGGGCCAGTGGTGAACAGGGCCGTGGTGAACGGATTGGTCCACCGCGCGTGGGTCATCTGCCCGTCCCTCGTCCGCCGAGCGAGCCGTCTGGCCGATCCAATACCACCGAGGACCGGTGATCAAGGGCTGTCCGGCCCATCCACAGTGGACCAGCTGAGGCTCGCCGGGCACTTGGCGGACGGGCCGTCGTGTGCCTGGCCGGTACCGCACTCCGTGCTCAGCCGGGTAGGAGGTCCGCCGCGTGGTTGAGCAGGCGGTCGTAGACCGAGGGGTCGTCTGAGTCGATCACTGGGAAGCCGGTGCCGAAGTCGCCGTTAAGCCATCTGGCGGATACGCCTGGGTTGGCTTCGTTAGTGCCGTCGTACAGGAAGACGTGAGGGCTGCAGTTGACCCTGCCTTCGCCCGCTATCGCGAACTGGTCCATCACCGTCCGGCGGGCTCGACCGTCGTCCAGAGCCTCTGCCAGGGCGGACACGTCCACCGCGCCCGTCTCCTTCGCTACGTCGAGGATGACGTGACGCATTGAGATGGTTCTGCCTTCGGCCCAGAACGCCCATCGCAGGGCCCGATCCAGCGCCTCGCTAGCGGCAAGGCCCTGCGCTTTAGCCGCTTGGACCGCCTCCAACGCGGGCAGCGTCGTCACCGGGTATGTCCAGTCTGGCCCCTGCCACAGTCGCCAGCCCGCGTCCGGCGCCAAGGCCCCCACTACGGCTATCTCCGAGTCCACCCCCGGCCGTTCGTTGACCGAGTGGTTGAACAGTTCCAGCGGGAACGCCCGGTGGTCGAACCACAAGCGCCCCTCTAGTCCCAACCGGCGCCGTGTTTCGTGCAGCCGGTAGACCCCTAGATGGGCGAACGAGCAGTTCAGGTCCGTGAAGACCACCACGGCGTTCGGGCTCTCAGGCAGCCGCGGGTCCTTACGCGGGTCGACCGTCATGTCTCCTCCTTCGCTGGGTCGCAGGCGCCCGGACGGTGGGCGTGGGCGACCTTGAGCAGGGCGGCGGCGGTGACCTGCTTCTCGTCATCGGTCAGGTGGGCGGCGAAGTGCTTCTCGATGCCACCTAGGTACACCGGGACGGTCTTGCGGAAGGCAGTCCTGCCTTCATCAGTTAGCACCGCCCAGACCACTCGACGGTCCTGGCCGTCGGTCTCCTTGCGCACCAGCCCGGCCGCCGCCATCTCGTCGACGAGCCTGCTCACGCGGGTGCGGCTGAGCACCACCCGGTCGGCCAGGTCGCGCATGCGCAGCCCCGGGGCCTCGGCGGCCTGGAGTTCGAGCAGGACGTCGTACCAGGTGAGCGGGACGGTGCCCGCCCGGTCGAGTTCGGCCTCGATCGCGCGCAGGGCCGCGTTGTACGCGAGCAGCACGGACCGCCACGCCTCGATGCCGAGTTCGTCGGTGCGCAGTGGGAGTCGCATGCGTCGAGTGTAAGCGATTGCGTGCGTCCGCACATATCTGTTATGGTGCGTGCAGACGCACATTTATCCAGAAGGGGGCCCGCCATGGCTCGCGTCATCGACACCGACGAGGTCAAGCAGCGCATCGACGCCGGTTCGGCGGTCGTGCTGGAGGCGCTACCGCACTCCTACTACGCCGAGGCCCACCTGCCCGGCGCACTCAACCTGCCGCTCGACGACGTCGAGGACCGCGCGGCCGCGCTCATCCCGAGCAAGGACGCCGAGGTGATCGTGTACTGCTCGGACGACACCTGCGCCAACTCCGGCATCGCGGCCGACCGGCTGGTGGAACTGGGCTACACCAACGTCTTCAAGTACACCGCGGGCAAGCGGGACTGGGTCGGCGCCGGGCTGCCCACCGAGACCGATTAGTGGCTCGACTCAGAACGTTGGCCGTGTATCGGCGGGTCCACGGCGTGGCCGGCAAGGCGCCGCAACGTCCTCGTACTGGATGTACTTGGGCGCTTCCGGCAACGCCGCCAGGCGCGTCGTGGGCGGGTCGAGACACGGTCGACGTTCTGGGTCGCGCCACTAGTCACCCGTTCGAGCGCGAGAACCACACTGGAGGGATATCCATGACCAACACCGAGTCAACCAGCGCGGGCGCGACGTCAACCAGCGCGGGCGCGACCCGGGTCGTCGGCGGCGTCGAGCTGCCCGCGGCGGGCGTCTGGAAGATCGACCCCGGCCACGCCGAGGTCGGGTTCATCGGCAGGCACTTCATGCTGACCAAGGTCCGCGGCCGGTTCACCGGTGTCGATGGCGCCGTCACCGTCGCCGAGCGGCCCGAGGACAGCGCCGTCCTGGTCACCATCGACATGACCTCGGTCACCAGCGGCGACCAGACCCGCGACGACCACCTGCGCTCCGACGACTTCTTCGACGTCGCCGCGCACCCCACCGCCACCTTCAGCTCGACGTCGGTGTCCTGGATCGGCTCCGGTGGCGTCCTCGACGGCGAGTTGACCATCAAGGGCGTCGCCCGGCCGGTCTCGCTCAAGGTCGAGCACCTCGGCGTCGTGCGCGACCCGTGGGGCAACGACCGCGCGGTGTTCTCCGCCAAGGGCCGGATCAACCGCGAGGACTGGGGCCTGAGCTGGAACATGGTGCTCGAAGCAGGCGGCATCCTGGTCTCCAAGGAGATCGACCTGGAGCTCGAGGTCGAACTGGTCCGCGAGACCGCCTGACCCGCCACCGCCGACCGGGGCGCCACGCCGAGGGGGCGTGGCGCCCCGGTCGGCGGGTGTGGGCGCGGGGCCCGCGGGGGCCGTATCGCCCACGCCAGCCGCGGTGTGAGGGTGTTCGGCCGATCGGCCGGAACAATCAGCCATTCGAAACGGAGCGCACAGCCGGTCGCGCGAATTACCAGAACGCGGGCGGCATCCGTTCTCTTGCGGGTTTGGCACGGTGTTGTCACCTGGATGTCCCTATTGCGGAAAGTGTCGTGGTGGAGCCGAGGCGTCCTCATGGAGTGAATTACCGACCATTGGTTGCTCCGCGCCGCCGGGGTGTGGCATCGTCGGGTCCATCGAGGTCAACTCGATCACGTGGGGGTCGCCGGTTCGACCGGCGACGAGTGATGAACGGTTGCAGCTCCACAACATCACGTCCAGGCCGCCGTGTTCGGCCGACGCACAGACGTGGTGCGGTGGTGGCCGAGGGGGTTTGGACACCACATCGCGGGTGTGCGCGGAATTCGCCATTGGCGCGCACACCGGGACGGTCGAACGGATCGCGGCCGCCCTGATTCCGCGCGCGGTGTTCCTTTCACCCGGGCCGCCACCGGCCACAGGGGGAGGAATATCGCTGTGAACACCGTGCCCGCCACCGCTGAGGTGTTCTCGACCGGGTTAGTGGACCTGACCCAGCACGAGATCCAGGCGCTCAAGACCGAGTTCAACCTGGCCGACGCGCACACCCACCAGCGCCAGTCACCCAGCCAGCGCGCGATCGTCGCCCGGCTGCCGCAGTTGTGGTACGAGGCCGAGGACGGCAAGCAGGCCGACCACGAGCGGCGGTTCACCGACGCGTTCTTCCGGCTGCACGGCCAGCACACCGCCCGCACCCTCGACCGGACCCTGCTGTCCTACGCGGCGTCCGTCTCCACCCTGGTCGCCGCCCTCTACCTCAAGCGGCACCGGATGTCGGTCTCGCTCATCGAGCCGTGCTTCGACAACCTGCACGACGTGCTCGGCAACGTCGGCGTCCCGCTGTACCCGGTCGACGAGTCGCTGCTGGCCGACGTCGGCTCCATCTACGACAACCTCGCCGCGCACGTGCGCACCGACGCGCTGTTCCTGGTCGACCCGAACAACCCGACCGGCGCCACCCTGCTGCGCCACGGCAGTCGCGGGTTCGCCGAGGTGCTGCGGTTCTGCCGCGACCACGACAAGGTCCTGCTGCTCGACTTCTGCTTCGCCGCGTTCACCCTGTTCGACGACGAACTCGAGCGCTTCGACGTCTACCGGATGCTCGAGGACTCCGGCGTCTCCTACATCGCGCTGGAGGACACCGGCAAGACCTGGCCGGTGCAGGACGCCAAGTGCGCGCTGCTCACCAGCAGCCGCGACATCTGGCTGGACGTCTACAACATCCACACCAGCGTCCTGCTCAACGTCTCGCCGTTCGTGCTGACCATGCTCACCCAGTACATAGAGGACTCCGCCGCGGACCGGATGGCCTCGGTCCGCTCGGTGCTCGACACCAACCGGCGGACCGCGATCCGCGCGTTGGCCGGGTCGCCGCTGCTCTACCAGGAGCCGGTCGCGAAGGTGAGCGTCGCGTGGTTCCGGGTGCTGTCTCCGCTGTCGACGGCCACCCGGCTGCAGAACCTGCTCGCCGACGAGGACCTGTACCTGTTGCCGGGCAGGTACTTCCACTGGAGCGAGCCCAGCCGGGGCGAGGAGTTCGTGCGGCTGGCGCTCGCGCGCGACCCGGGCATGTTCGCCCAGGCCATGACCCGACTGCGGTCCGTCCTCGACGCCCACACCCGATGACGGGGGCACTCCTGGTCCGCTCGGCCGAGTTCGTCGACGCCACGCTGTTCATGGGCATGCACAGCGCCGACGAGCGGATCCGCCGTGCCTGCAAGGGGTTCTTCGTCGACCGGCTCGCGACCGGTGTGGTGATGAGCCTGGAACAGGTCGGCCGCTGCGACGACATCGTGTGGTCCTACCCGCGCGAGGTCCAGGACGCCTACTACCCGTTCATGGACAACCTGCACACCGACATGGCCGTCGCGCGCGTCGGCTACACGGCCGAGGACCTCGCCAGGGCGCTGGAGGCGATCACCCTGGCCCACCTGCCGCTGGCCGTCCGGTTGACCCTGGGCCAGGCCATCGGCCGGGGCGGCACGCTGTTCACAGTGGACACCCGGTACCCGGTGAGCGCGGCGGTGCGGGGGCCGGAGCCGGTCGAGGTGGAGCCGCGGTTCCCGGACGGGCTCGAGCGGCTCTACCGCGAATCGCTGGCACTGCGGGTGGACGACGTCGCCCGCGGAGGGTGGTGAGCCCGAGGTGGAGTGGCTGCGCCCGGGAGTGATCGTCCCGCTCGTCACACCGGTCACGACCGGCGGTCTGGTGCCCGAAGTGGACCTCGATCGGCTGATCGGTCGGGTGGCCGACGATGTCGTGGCGCTGATCCCGGGCTTGAGCACCGGCGAGGGCTGGGCACTCGACGACCAGCAGTGGGTGGCCGCGGTGGCCCACACCGTCGCCCACGCCCGAGGGCTGCCCGTCCTCGCCGGTGTGCAACGACCCGGCACCGCCGAGATCGTCGCCCGGGCCGCCCGGGCGGTCGCCCTCGGCGCCACCGCCGTCGTGGTACCCACCCCCAGCGGCCCGGAGATCACCCAGGACGAGATGTACGACCACTACGTGGCGGTCACCTCGGCGATCCCCGCCCCCGTCATCGTCTACCACGAGTCGATGGTGTCGGGAAACCTGCTCGACCCGGCCACACTGGCGCGAGTGTCCGCATTGGACCAGGTTGTCGCCGTGAAGGACTCCGCGGGTGACCCGGAAGCCACCCGGGCCCTGCTGGCCACCTCGCCCCCGGTCGGGGTGTGGCAGGGCCACGAGCACCTGGTCGAACACACCCCGGGCGTCGACGGGTACGTCCTGGCCTTGGCGAACCTGGAGCCGCGCTTGTGCGCCCGCCACTTCGCGGGCCACGCCGACCCGGCCGAGCTGGACGCGGCATGCGCCCGCTACCGGCTCACCGAGCCGGACTGGTACCGCCACGTGAAAGCCCACCTCTGCCGCCAAGGCGTCCTCTCATCGGCAGCGACTGTGGAGGAATCATGACCGCTGTTGACCTGTCCCGGCTGCGTACGGGTGATCGTCCGCCGCGAGATCTGTTCCTGGACAATCGAACTGTGCCGGATGCTGCGCGCTATGCGCGGATCGAGGCCGCCGAGACCGACTGGATTGTGCCCCTGGTGGCTCGGATCACCGCGGAGACGCCACCCCTGGCGAGCCGGCCGGAGTGGGTCGGGGCGCTGGCGGAGATGCTCGATCAGGAGCGTGGCGGGGCACCGAGTAGTCGGTACTTGGCTGAAGAGGCGACCGTGGAGCAGTTCGCCGTTGTGGTCGAGGAGTTCGCGCCGGATGGGTTGACCGAGGCGCAGAACTTCTTCCCGGCGGTGGCGCGGTTGCCGATCCGGGCGCAGATGGCGGTCATGCGGGTGATGATCGACGAGTTCGGGTGCGGGAACATCGGGCAGGCGCACTCGCAGCTCTACCGGCTGTTGCTCGCCGAGCTCGGCCTGCCGACCGAGCTGCCAGAAGTCCTGCGCGACACCAATGACGAGACCTACCACTTCCTGAACTCGTTCTACTGGATGGCCTCGCGAGCGCGAGATGTGGAGTACTTCCTGGGCGCCCTGGCCTACCTGGAAGCCGCGATCCCCGACGCTTTCGCCTTTCAGGCGCGGGCTTGTGAGCGGCTCGGGGTCGCCAACGGCCGCTACTACACCGAGCACATCCACATCGACGACTTCCACATGCGGGAGATGCAGACCGCGATCAAGGAGTACGAGGCGGCGCTGGGCGTCGACCCGACCAAGTTGTTGGTCGGCGCCAAGTTGCTGTCGTCGCTGCTCGGCGCCGCCATGGACGCCGCGGTGGACAAGGCCGTGCGCGTGGCCGCGGGGAGCGCGCGGTGAACGAGCCGGTCATCCGCCAACCGTCGATGGACGAGGTGGTGATCACAGTGGGGGAGCGGGAGTTCCGGATCGCCGCCGAGTGTCCACACCGGAAAGGGCGACTGGTGCACGCGCACGTCAACCCGCGCACCCTGCGGATCACCTGCCCGCTGCACAAGTCGGTGTTCGACCTGGCCACCGGCTGCCGGGTCGCGGGTCCGGTCAGCGGCGACCTGCCGGTGACCGAAGGGCAAGCACAACGGGGAGAGACTCGACGATGAGCCAGACGTACTCCGCCGAGGAGGTGTGGCTGCCCGCCTCGGAGCTGATCGCGGACTGGGATTCCGGTTTCCACGACCTGCTCCTGGGCGACCGGCTGCGGATGAGCGCCTACGCCGAGGCGATCGCCGAGGTGGTCCGGCCCGGCGCGACGGTGCTCGACCTGGGTACCGGGACCGGGATCCTGGCCCGGTGGGCGCTGGAGGCGGGCGCGTCGCGCGTCTACGGCCTCGACTTCGCTGAAACAGTCCTGGCCACCGCGGCGGCCCGGCTCGCCGAGGCCGGGTTCGGGGACCGGTTCGTGCCGGTAGCGGGGCTGTCGTTCGACGTCGCGCTGCCCGAGCGGGTGGACGTGATCATCTCGGAGACCCTGGGCAACCTGGTCGACAACGAGGGCTGCGGGACGATCCTGGCCGACGCGCGGCGCAGGTTCCTCGCTGACGGAGGGGTCGTGCTGCCCATCTCCGCGCAGTGCTACCTGGCGCCTGTCGCCGCGTTGACCGCGCACGGCCGGGTGGCCGCGGGCGAGGTCCACGGTGCGCGCGCCGTCGCGGGCAGCGACCTGGGGTTGGCCGCGCGCGACCCGTTCACGCTCTACTACGACACCATCATCCCGATCGCGACGCACCTCGCCTCACCGCGCGCGGTCACCACGCACACCTTCGGTGACGAACCCATCTCGCCAGCTTCTGTGTCCACTCCGTACACAGTTCGCCGCGATGGGGTGTTCACCGGGTTCAAGGGGTACTTCGTGTCCACATTGTCACCCTCGATCGCGCTGGACCTGTCCGGCGACGACATCGACGCCGGATCCACTTCAGACAGCTGGAAGCACGCGTACCTGCCGGTGCGGGAACCGGTCGAGGTGCGCCAAGGGGATCGGCTGGTGCTGGACTTCGGCTGGACCCCGCGCGGGTCGCTGGGCAACGACTACCGGTGGAGCGGCCGGGTGCTGCGCCGCGGTGAGGTGGTCGCCACGTTCGACCACGGCACGGCGAGCCTGGTGGGAGGTGCGGCATGAGCGAGTCCCGTGTCCGTGAATACGACGTCGTCGCACTGCGGGTTCCCGTCGCCTACAACAGCTTCGGCGACCACGACCGCCATGGCGCGTTGTACGTCCTCGCCGAGAACGCGCCCGCGCTGCGCGAAGTGGCCCAGACCTGGCCCGATCCGTTCCCCAGCTTCCTCACCGACCCGGACCTGGTGCCCAAGCCGCACCCGCTCGCCGTGCCGCTGGTGTTGCGCGCCAGGCGCGGCGAGCGCGTGCGGGTGCGGCTGACCAACGAGCTGCCCCGGCCGGTCGGCATCACCGCGCAGGGCGTGCGCTACGACGCCCGCCGCCACGACGGCCTGGAGGCGGGGGCGAACCCCGACACCTCGGTGCAGCCCGGCGACTCGCGGGTGTACGAGTGGCTGTGCGAGCACGAGGGCGTGTTCCACTTCGGCGACATGGCCGACGTGCGCGGTGAGGGCACGCAGAGCCACGGCCTCAACGGGGCGCTTGTGGTCGAGCCGCGCGACGCGACCTGGACCGACCCGCGCACCGGCGGCCCCCTGGCCAGTGGCATCTCCGCCGATGTGCACACGCCGGGGCGCAGCTTCCGCGAGCACGTGATCGTGATGATGGAGTACCCGAGCAACGACAACCCGGTCACCCCACCCGTGGCGCACGACCACGGCGGTCACGGCGCGCCGATGCTGTCCGGCCAGGCGCCGTTCGCGCTGCCGTCGGATGAGCGACCGGATGACATCGGTGACCTGGAGCCGGTCAGCAATGCGATGCTGCCGGTGAACTTGCGCATCGAACCGCTGGGGTGGCGCCAGTACGTCTACAACCAGCTGCTGGAGCAACACCGGCTGGATCCGTTGCGCGATGCGCAGACCGGCGAGGAGTTGCACCACAGCTCCTGGGTGTACGGCGACCCGGCGACCCCGGTGTTCTTCGGCTACCGGGGTGACAACGTTGTGCTCCGCCTGCTGCACGGCGGCATGCGGGACACGCACGTCTTCCACACGCACCTGCACCAGTGGCGGGTCGACCCCGACGACGACCGGTCGCCGCTGGTCGACTCGGTCAGTTTCGGCCCGCAGCAGGGGTTGACGCTGGACCTGGTCGGTGGTGCGGGCTCGGTGCAGCACGCGGTCGGCGACGCGGTGTGGCACTGCCACCTCTACCCGCACTTCCACATGGGCATGTGGGGCCTGCTGCGCGCGTTCGACACCCGGCAGGACGGGTCCGGCCGCTACCCCGACGGCACGGTGATCGAAGCGCTGGTTCCCTTGCCGGGCAACGATCCGCCCGCTCCCACGACCGAGCGGCCGGGCTGGCCCGCGTTCATGCGAGAGGCGGCCACGTTCCCGCAGAAGTCGCCCCGGCCGCCGCGCACCCCTGGCATGCCCGCCGGGATGGGGCGCGAACCGACGTCGTTGGAAGCGGCGGCGTTCGTGCCGGACGCGCAGCCGGGTGAGGCGTTCACCAAGGTCGGGCCCGCTGACGCGCCGGTGCGCCGGTACCACCTGGTCGTCACCTCGGCGACGATCGTGCACACCGGTGACCCGCACGACCACCACCGTCCACTGTGGCATGACCACAATGGACACTTCTTCGCGCTGCACTCCGATGTCGATGCGGCGGGCGGGATCGAGGAGTTCCGGCGACAGGTCAACGCGGGGGAGCGGACTGTCGAGCCGCTGGTGATCCGGGCGCGCAAGGGCGAGGTCCTGGAGATGACGCTGACCAACGGGTTGCCCACGGGGGCGCGCGAGGGCAGTGCGTTCGACCCGCCGCTGCCGTTCCAGCCCGAGTGCGGTCTGCATTCGCACCTGGTCAAGTACGACCCGCTGGTGTCCGACGGCGCCTGCATCGGGTGGAACTACCTGTCCGCGACGACCACCGCGGACCTGCACGATCCCGGGGCCGACGGGTACCGGTCATGGGTCTTCCGTTGGTATGTGGACGAAGACTTCGGCACGGTGCTGTTCCACGACCATCTTTTGCCCAACTACCGCCAACGGCACGGCCTCTACGGCGTGCTCGTCGCCGAACCGGAGGGCGCGCGGTGGGTCGACCCGGCCGACCACAGCCGGGAGTTGCCCTCGGGGAGCCAAGCCGTGGTGCTGCTGGCGGACGGGTCGGCCGTTCGGGAACAGGTCCTCGCGGTGGCCGACTTCGTCCCCGCGTTCGAACACACCGCCCACGGCCACGGCGGCGCGATCAACCCACCGCCATCGCCCGGCAGCATGGACGAACAGGGCGTCATGGCCGTCAACTACCGCGCCGAACCGCTGGACCTGCGCGGCGGCGACCCGGCGGACTGGTTCGCCACCGAGGTCCACGGCGACCCGACCACACCGCTGCTGCGCGCGTACCCGGGTGAGCGGATCCGCATTCGGTTGGTGGACGGGTCTTTCGACAAGCAGCACAGCTTCACCACGCACGGCCTGCGCTGGCGCGAATGGCCCGATCGCGCCGACACCCCGTGGCGCTCCCAGCAGACCCTGGGTGTCTCCAACGCCGCCGACCTGCACTTGGAGCCCACGGCTGGTCCTGGTGACCACCTCTGGTCTTTCGCGGCGGCCGACGATCTGTGGCTGGGCTGCTGGGGCTTGATCCGCGTGCACGACGGCCCACGTGACGACCTGCCCGCGTTGCCTGGTGTCAGGTCCGCTGCTTTGCCCGCCCGAAGCCAGGTTCGCCGCTATACGGTGCGAGCTCGGGCGCGGACTCTGGAATATAGCGGGGAACGGTATGATCCGTACGGTTTGGTGTATGAAGTGGATGGTGTGCCATTCACCGGTCCGCTGGTGTTGCGGGCCAGGGCGGGCGAATGGGTGGCCGTGACGTTGATCAACGAACTCGACGGTCCACCACCGGCCAGCGAGTTCGATCCCGTCCTCCTCACCCGCGACATCCCCGGCCGCCGCACCGTGTCCGGCCGCGTCTCGCTCCACCCCGTCGGCCTGCGTTACGACACCGCACTGCACGACGGCACCCGCGTCGGCACGAACCCGGACAGCACCGTCAAACCCGGCGGCACGCACACATACTGGTGGCACACCGACGAACCAGGCGTCGTCCTACTCCGCGACCACGCCGACCCGATCACCCACCTCCGCCGAGGCCTCATCGGCGCCCTCGTCGTCGAACCCGCCGACTCGACGCCCGAATCCTGGACCGGCACCCAAACCCGCCTCCGCCGCCCGGGCAAGCCCGCCACCGTGGAGCAGGTGCTCATCACCCAAGACGCCCTCCGCCTCTACCACGACGGCGACCTCACCCAACCCGTCCGAGACCTGGTGTCCGAGGCCAAGGACGACCTCGGCCAGAAGGCGTACAACTACCGCTCCGCCCACCTCCACCCGGTCAGCCCCTCCCTCGCCGACCACACCCCGCCGACGCCGCTGGTCCGGGCCAAGGTGGGGCAGGAGGTCGTGCTCCACCTGGCGGTCGCGGGCTCCCGGATCCGAAACCAGGGCTTCACCATCCACGGCCAAACCTGGCCCCTCACCGACCACGGCCCGCACGTCTCCACCCTGGGCGCCCTAGCCTCCGGCGCGACCCGCACCATCCGCTTCACCCCCCACCACCCCGGCGATTACGTGTACCGGACTCCCAACCTCCACTGGGGTGTGAGCGAGGGCTGGTGGGGCTTGATCCGAGTGACCTAGCCCCCCACCCGCCGTTTCGCCCGGGAGTTGTCCACAACCCGCTCAGCCATCCACAGTTTCGCCGGAACCCCCTTGACAGCCGCCGGCTTCGACTAAGCTGGATGTGGGTGGCCCCCCGGGTGGGCGGGGGTCTGCCGTCGCCCGGGTGGGCGTGACTTGATCCACCAACACAGCCCCTGGGCACCAGGAAGATGCTGGTGCCAGCCTGCCCCCGTCAGGTCCGGGCCCGGCCCACTGCTCAGCGCCTGGACACTCGGACCCGGCGGTGCCAACTCGCCCCCCGTCAGGTCCGCCTCAGCCCACCTACTCAGCGCCTGGACACTCGGACCCGGCGGTGTCAGCCCAGTCCGCTCTCGGTTGCCCTGCCAACCCAGCCCGGCGGCCGTCGGAGTCGCTGGTGCCAAGTGCTCGATGGGGTGGACCTGTTTTGTGTGGGGGAGCGGCACCCGTAGCGTTTCCGCGCGGCAGGGCCTGCTTTTGGGCCCCTGCTTTGCGGTTCTGCGTCGGGTGTCGTAGGGGCCCCGCGCAAAACAGGTCCACCGCATCGAGCAAAGACCCAAAGTCGCGGATCGGGCCCGATGTTGCCGCCAGGCAACGAGGCGTCCGATCCCGGGTCGCCGAGCCAGGCGACGAGGCCGACCCCCGGAGCCGAAGGCGGAGGCCCGAATCCCTTGCCCCACACTCCCAGCCCGGGCATGCGCCAAGATCAACCTGATCGAAAGCCCCCAAATACACAGCCTACCGAGCAACACCGACACAACGGCAGCAGCAACCAACGCCCTGTGGACAACCAGAACCGTTGTGGACAAACAAACCACCACAACCAGGTCCGCAAGATCATCTGCCACAAGAGCCCCCGATATACAGCCTACCGAGGAAGCCCGACAGAACCGCGCGAGCGACCAAGGCCTGTGGACAACCGAAGACGTTGTGGACAACAGAACATGCTGAAGATCCGCCGCACGAACCTCGAGTACAACCCCGTTCCCCCCAATGTCCCCCGCATCTTCTCGTGGGTCCCGCTAGAAGCCACGCAGTACCGCACCCCAGCGGCGTCGAGTGCGTCCAGCACGTCCGACACCCCCGGCACCGCGGTCAGCTCGGTTGCGAGTGCCGCGGTGTGCAGCTCGTGGAACCGCCGCTCCCACACCGCCGCCGCGGGTCGGCCCAGTCGGTCGGCGATCACCTCTGCGATCGAGGTCGCGGACCGTCCCACGAAGCGGTTGATCACCTCGGCTTCGGTGATGGGCCAACCCAGGTCCGGGCCCACTGCCATGTTCGCGCGGATCGCGATCGGCTCGCTGTCGACCAGTACGCCGTCGCAATCGAAGATCACTAAGGCTGGTTGCACGCCCTGATCTTGCCCCAAACCCAGGCGCTACAACTGGTCCGTCTCCTTGCGCGGCTGCGGCGCCGAAGGCATGGCGTTGCGCCGCAGGACCGCTTCCAGTTGTTCCCGGCGGAGCGGCTTCGTCAGGAAGTCGTCCATCCCTACGTCTCGGCAGCGTTTCTCGTCGGAGGCCAGTGCGGAAGCCGTCAAGGCGATCACCGGTACCTGGTTGCGCGGCGCGGGCAGTTGGCGGATCTGGGTCGTTGCCTGGTATCCGTCCAGGATGGGCATTTGGCAGTCCATCAGCACGACGTCGTAGTCGCCGGTGCTGACCATGTTCAGTGCTTGCTCGCCGTTCTCCGCGATGTCCGCGCTGTAGCCGAGGGTGCTCAGCATCTGCACCACGACCTGCTGGTTGATGTCGTTGTCCTCCGCCACCAGCACCCGTCCGGCAGTGGGTCGGTCCGCGGGGATCACCGGTCGCGGGGGAGGTGTTTCCTGTTGGGGCACAACAGGTCCGACCGCGAGCAGTCGGCCCAGCGCGTCCCGCAGCGCCGCGGCGCGGATTGGTTTGGCCAGGTAGACGTCGACGCCCATGCGGCGGACGCGGCGGGCTTCTTCGGCGTCGTTGGTGGAGGTGAGGATGCCGAGGCGGGGGGCGCCGGTGGTGTGGTCGGCCTGGATCCGGGCGACCAGTTGGATCCCGTCGAGGTCCGGCATCCGCATGTCCAGCAGGGCGGCGTCGAACGGTTGGCCCGCCTCGGTCGCCGCGCGCAGGACGGCCATCGCCTCGGCGCCGGTGGACGCGGTGGCGACCTCGGCGCCCCAGGTGCGCAGGAGTTGGGAGACGATCTGCAGGTTGGTGGCGTTGTCGTCGACCACCAGGATCGCCGCGCCGGAGACGGCGCCGCTGGGGCGGGTCGAGGGCAGCGGGGCGGTCGCGGGGGCCAGCGGGAGGGTGAAGTGGAAGGCGCTGCCCTTGTCCGGGGCGCTGCGCATGCCGATGGTGCCCTCCATCAGGTCCACCAGCTGCCTGCAGATCGCCAGGCCGAGGCCGGTGCCGCCGTATCGCCGGGTGGTGGACACGTCGACCTGGGTGAACGCGTCGAACAGGTGCTCCTGGCGGTCCTCCGGCACGCCGATCCCGGTGTCGGTGACGGTGAAGGTGACCGGGTGGCGGCCGTCGGCGTCCGGTGCCGGGATGGACACCCACACCACGACCTCGCCAGCCGGGGTGAACTTGATCGCGTTGGACACCAGGTTGATCAGCACCTGCCGGATCCGGTGCGCGTCGCCGTGCAGGGCGGGCGGGATGGCCGGGTGCACGACCGCGGCGATCTCCAGGCCGGGCTTGCGCGCGGTCGGGGCCAGCAGGCTGACCACGTCCTCGACCAGCGCGCGCGGGTCGAAGTCGACCGGGTCGATCTCCAGCTTGCCCGCCTCCATCTTGGAGAAGTCCAGGATGTCGCTGATGACCTCCAGCAGCGCGTCCGCCGAGCGCTGCAGCGTGGACACGTAGTCGCGCTGGCGCTGGTCGAGCTCGGTGTCCAGCAGCAGGGTGGCCAGGCCGAGCACGCCGTTCATCGGGGTGCGGATCTCGTGGCTCATGTTCGCCACGAACGCCGACTTCATCCGCGACGCGGTCAGCGCCTGGTCGCGGGCGTCGGCCAGGTCGCGCTCGTTCTGCTTGCGCTCGGTGATGTCGCGCACGAACGCGCTGAACACCAGCTCGTCCTCGTCCCCGGAGCGCCACATGGTCAGCTCGGCCGGGAACACCGACCCGTCCCGGCGCTGGGCGAGCACCTCGCTGGTGGTCCCCAGCAGGTGCGGCTGCCCGCCGTCGACGATCCGGCGCACCCCGGCGACGTGCGCCTCCTTCGCCTCGGCTGGCACGACCAGCTCCACCAGCGGTACCCCGAGCGCCTCGGCCGCGGTCCAGCCGAAGATCGTCTCCGCCCGGGCGTTCCAGTAGGACACCCGGCCGTCCGGGCGCATGGAGATGAACGCGTCGCCCGCCGCGTGCAGGATCGCCCGCACCTGCTCACCCCGCGCCGCCAGCCGCACCTCGGCCAGCCGCTTGCGCCGCTCGTTGCGCGCGGCCAGCACCAGCGCGCCCAGCAGCACCTGCACGATGAGCGTGGTGATCGCGATGATGCGCCCGGTGAGCATCGCGGTGCCCGCGTACGCCTGCGTCGCGTCGACCCGCGCCACCACCGCCCAGCCCAGCGCGGGCGCGGGCCGGTAGCTGGACTGGTACTCGGTCTCCCCCACGGTGCTGGTCGTCGACCCGCTCATCCCGCGCAGCCCCGCCTCGATCCCGGCGAACCCCAGCGCCGAGGTCAGGCCGGGCGCGGTGTCGTCGCCGACGACGTTGCCGCGCGCGTCGGACACCACCAGGTCCACGTCCTGCGCGTTGGACACCCGGTCGACCAGGTCGGTCAGCGGCCCGACCGGGTAGCTCACCGCGAGCACCCCCAGCAGGTGGCCCCGCCCGTCGGTGACCGGGGCCGACACGGCGATGACCTCGGGGTGGCCGAGCACGGCGGACTCGAAGGTGTTGGAGACGTACGGCCTGCCGCGCCGCACCGCGCCCTGGAAGTAGTCGCGGTCGGCGAAGTCGGTGCCCTGCACCGCGAGCGTCGACGGGGCCATGGTGATCAACCGGCCGTTGGCGTCGAGCGCCCACGCGGCCAGGAACGGCGGCCGCTGCTCCTGCAACGACCGCACCGCCTCGGCCACCGCCGGTTCGGTCGCGGTGGAGGTGAACGCGGCCGCGCGCAGGCTCGGCCGTTGCGCGTAGGCGTTGACCAGCGACCCGATCCCGCTCAACCGGTCGTCCAACTCCGCGGCGACCGCGTCGGCGCTGTGCGCGAGCCTGCGGTCGATCTCGCCGCTGGTCATCCCGGTGGCGACGCTGATGGAGACATACGCCAGCAGCACCACCGGCAGCAGCGCCAGCAGCACGAACCCGGCGCACAGCTGGGTCAGCCGTTTGCGCAACTCCCGGCGCAGCACCGGATCGGTGCGCACCTCGCGGTGCGAGACCGACAGCCTCAGCAGCAGCAGCGCGGTCACCACCAGCGAGCCCGCCGCGATCACCACGATGTCGCGGGTGGTCGCGTGGGAGGCGCGCAGCAGCAACACCACCGGCAGCAGCACCACGCACACCGTCAGCGTGACCTCTTTGGCCCACCGGAAGCCCCGCTGCAGCTTGCGCAGCCGCGATTCCAACCGCGCCGAGACCAGCACCGCGCCCGACAGCAGCACGCAGCCGAGCTGACCGCCCAGCCCCGCGCGCAACAGCACCGCGTACAGCAGCCAGGAACCCGCCCAAGCCAACAACCACGTCGACGCCCGCCACCCCGAGTGCGCGAACCCGGCCGCCATCCCGGCGAACACCGGGACCCACAACCACAGCGGCGTCGCCGGTCCGGCACCGGGCACCGTCCACACCAGAGCGCCCGCGGCGACGGCGACCACGCAGGCGTCGAGGACCGACACCACCCCCGGTCGCCCGCGCACCGCGCCGAGCAGGATCACCGCGCCGATCGCCGGGACGGCCGCCGGGGCGAGCAGGGCGTCGTCGACCGCCCACGCCGCGGTGGCCAGCGCCTGGGTGAGCAGCAGCGGTCCCCAGGGCCCGCGCCAGTCCCGGTCCTTGGCCATGATCGCCAGCGCGTCCACCCCGAGCAGCGCGAACACCAGCGCGACCCGCGCCCCGTCGCTGGGCAGCAGCACGGCGACCACCACCGCGAGCCCGTGCAGCAGGACCCAGGTCCACTGCAGCCCGCGCACCCGCTTGAGCGGTGATGCTTTCACCACCCGAGCGTGCGCCAAGCCCGCCTGCACGGCAGGTGACATCACCCGACAGAGTGAGACATTCACACCGTGAGGCGCGGTGCGGGTGATGTCCCACCTAGCCGGTCCGCCGTCCAGGGGACCACACTCGCCTGCCCGGTGGTGGTCAACACCAGGACTCCACCCGAGGAGGTGACGGTTCGCCGGGGTCACCGTTCGCGCGTTCGGGCAGCTCAGGGCTGCGTTCCCTGTCACATGGACCCGAACGACGTAGCGGTGTAAGCAGGAGCCAACCCGAAGACTGGAGAACCCGAGATGCGCTACCTGATGATGTCCAAGGCAGGCGGCCAGGCCCCCGACGAGCGGCTGTTCGCCGAGATGGGCAAGTTCGTCGAGGAACTGACCGCGGCCGGGGTGCTGCTGGCGACCGGGGGACTGGCCCCCGCGAGCATCCGGGTGGCCTCGGTCGACGGCGAGATCACCGTGACCGACGGCCCGTTCGCCGAGGCCAAGGAGGCGGTCGCCGGGTTCGCGCTGGTCGAGGTGCGCTCCGAGGCGGAGGTCATCGAGCTGGCCAAGCGCTTCCGCCGCATCGTCGGCGACGGCGAGGGCTACATCCAGCAGGTCTTCTGAGCCCGGTGGAGGTCAACCGGACACTCGACGCCGTCTGGAAGCTGGAGGCGGCGCGGGTGGTCGGTGCGCTGACCAGGATGGTCGGCGACGTCGGCCTCGCCGAGGAGCTGGCCCAGGACGCGCTGGTCACCGCCCTGCGGCAGTGGCCGCGCGACGGCGTCCCGGACAACCCGGCGGCGTGGCTGACCGCGGTGGCCAAGCGGCGCGCGGTCGACCACCTCCGACGGGCGCGCCGCGAGCGCGCGGTGGCGGTCGAACCCGAGCAGGAGCGGCCCGCCGAGGACGACGTGCTGCGGCTGGTCTTCCTGGCCTGCCACCCGGTGCTGCCCACGGTCGAGCGGGTCGCGCTGACCCTCAAGCTCGTCTGCGGGCTCACCACCGAGGAGATCGCCCGGGCGTTCCTGGTCGACACCGCGACCGTCGCCGAGCGCGTCGCCCGGGCGAAGCGGACCCTGGCCGAGCACCCGCCGCGCACGCCGGGGCAGCTCAGCTCGGTGTGCGAGGTCATCTACCTGGTGTTCAACGAGGGCTACTCGGCGACCTCCGGTGACGACCTGCTGCGCCCCGGGCTGTGCCTCGAGGCGCTGCGGCTGGGCCGGGTCCTGGCCGAACTCGTCCCGGCCGACCCAGAGGTGCACGGGCTGGTCGCGCTGATGGAACTGCAGGCATCCCGCGCCGCCGCCCGGACCGGCCCCGACGGCGAACCGGTCCGGTTGCACGAGCAGAACCGCGGCCGCTGGGACCCGCTGCTCATCCGCCGAGGGTTCACCGCCCTGCTCCGGGCCCGCGGTGCCGGACCACCGGGGCCCTACGTCCTGCAAGCGGCCATCGCGGCCTGCCACGCGGGCGCCCGCTCGGCCGAGGACACCGACTGGGCCCAGATCGCCGCTCTCTACGACGCCCTCGTGCACCTGCTCCCGACCCCGATCGTCCACCTCAACCGCGCCGTCGCGATCGGCATGGCCCGCGGTCCCGAGGCGGGCCTGGAACTCCTCGACGCCATCGCCGCCGACCTGCGCGACTACCACCTGCTGCCAAGTGCCCGCGGCGACCTGCTGTTGCGCCTCGGGCGGGGCGTGGAAGCCCGTCGCGAGTTCGAACGCGCCGCCGCCCTCACCGACAACGCCGCCGAACGCGCCTTCCTCCGCCGCCGCGCCGACGAGGCCGCGACGCCGGTCGGTCGCACGGTGGCCGAGGTGGTCGCGGAATTCCTTGCCAGGGAAGACTTCGACCGCTCCACCATCCGCTCGTACGGCCAGACCCTGGGGCGCCTGCGCCGCGCGGTCGGCGACCGCACCCCGCTCGATTCGGTGACCACAGAGGACATCGGTGAGATGTTCACCGCCGTGTGGGAATCGGCATCGGCCAAGACGTGGAACCGCCACCGATCCGCTATTCGATCCTTCTGCGCGTGGGCAGAGATCCCCGACCTTTCGACCTCTGTGGACCGACGGGCGGAGACTCGTCGCGCTGCCGCGCCGATCGTCGGGCAACCATGGGAAGAGGGGGCGCCGATCCGCGAGCGTCTGTTGTGGACTCTGCTGCGCGAGTCCCGGTCGCCGGTGCGGGCAGTGCTCGACTTGGACGTCGAGCACCTGGACTTGGCGCACCGTCGCGCTCTCGGTGGGGTGAGGTGGCGCGAGGAGACCGCGCGGCTGCTGCCGGAGCTGCTCGGGGGACGTGACCGCGGCCCGCTGTTCCTGGCGGATCGCCGCCCTGGCCCGGGGCGGGTGCCGCGCCCGGAGGACTTGTGCCCGGTGACGGGACGGGGGCGGTTGTCGTACGAGCGGGCGGAGTACCTGTTCAAGCGCGCGACTGGGCTGACATTGGGGCAATTGCGAAACGCCCGGAAGTAAGCGGGGCTCGCGTTTGGCGCGGTCGCGTAGGACCCACCGCCGGTAGGGGTGTGGGAGCCGGGGAGCTACTACACCCCTACCGGGGGGCGCCGCAGGCGGGCGGCGGCCTTTCGGTGGGTCATTCCTGGCGGCAGGTCTTCAGTGCCAGGCGACTATCGGTGGTGCGTCACTCGTCGAGGAAGTCGGGCTGTTCGGCGACGATCTCGTCGTAGAGGAGTTGGAAGCTGAACCAGCCCAGCTGCGGGTCGCCGAAGCCGTCCTTGGCCGCCACGGCCTGCTCGTGGGCCATCGGCTTGGGATCGCCAGCAGACAGCGCGAGCAGCTGGACCTCGGCGCAGCTGTCGAAGGTGAAGAACCAGTGCACCGCCTCCTCCAGCGACCCGCCCACCGTGATCAAACCGTGGTGGCGCAACAGGATCGCGCGGTTGTCGCCCAACTTCTCGGCGATGTCGCGACCCTGCTCCACCGCGATCGACGGACCGCGGTAGTCGTCGTAGAGGACCTGGTCCTGGTAGAACGCGGCGGACTCCTGGTCATAGGGCTCCAGCAGCCTGCCCAGAGCGCCGAGGGCCCGCGAGTGCGCGGTGTGCGCGTGCGCGGCCGCCTCGGCGTGCGGGCCGAGGTCGTGGATCGCCGAGTGGATGACGAAGGCGCTCGGGTTGACCGGGTGCTTGCCCTGCACCACGGTCCCGTCGCTGTCGACCAGGATCAGGTCGCTGACCTTCACCAGCTTGAACGACACGCCGAACGGGTTGACCCAGAACAGGTTCGGGTGCTCGGGGTCGCGCACCGAGATGTGCCCGGAGATCCCCTCGCCGAACCCGTACTTGCCGAACAGGCGCAGTGCCGCGGCTAAGCGCTGCTTGCGGTGTCTGCGTTCAACGGCTGGGTCGGAGAAGGTCTCCGCCGAGGGCATCGGCAGACCGGTGTGCGTGTCGGCCAGGTAACCCGGCTTCGCTTGCTCCACAGTAGACATATCAGGTACTCCTCGCTTCCGGGTTCTCAGGCTGGCAGCAGCTCGTCGTCGGTGCGCACCGCGCCTGCGCTGCTGTGCTCGCGGATCGCCGCGACGATGTCCACCGCGCGGTCCACAAGGGACTGCACGCCGAAGGTGAAGAACAGGCTGCCCAGGGTCGGGTCGCCCAGGCCGTAGAGCCGGGGGTTCGCCTTGCCGTCCACGGTCAGCCTGCTGGTCGCCCGCTCCACGTGCAGACCACCGCGCGGGTGCGGCTCGGCGACACCGGTCGAGACCAGTGAGCTGAACAGCGGGGTGGCCTTCTCGGAGAGCTTGCGCAGCCGCGCGTTCACCCCGTTGACCACCACGTCGGCGCGGTGCTCGGTGGCGTGCTCGCCGCGGGCGGTGGCGAGTCGGAAGCCGTGTCCGGTCGGCTCGATTCCCACCAGCCCGCTGACCAGTTCCACCTGGCCCGAGTCGATCAGCCGCAGCAGCGCGGCTGCGTTGCCCGGTGGCATCGGGCAGCACAGGCTCATCAGCGCGCGGTCGTGCTCGGCGAGCACGAGGTTCTTGTCCTGTTCGGTCAGCAGCGGCCAGATGTCGGGCCCCGCCTCGGGTACCGCCTGCTGCACGACGCGCATCGCGACGCTCGGCGAGTCCACCTCGGCCAGTTGCCTGCGCAGCCGCTCGACCGCGTCCTCGGTGCGCACCGAGTCCAACTCCCGGCTCACCGTGGCGATGTCCTCGCCGACCTCGGCCAGTTCCGCCGCCATCACCGCGATCAGATCGCTGAGCGTCAGCCGGGCACCGCCTGCGGCCAGCGCCCGGAACCGCGCCGGGGTGAAGTGCCGCAACACGTGGTGGATCGGGCGCTGGCGCACCGCGGGCAGCACGTTGCGCCGGGAGAACACCCGGATCTTGCCCTGGTGACCGCGCGCGGCTAGCGCCAGGACCACGTCCACCGCGGTCAGGCCCGCGCCGATCACCGCGACGTCGGCGTCGGCGGCGATACCGCTCAGCGAGTCGCGAACCGGATATGGTTCACCGATGAATCCGGCGTGTCCGGAAAGCGCGTACAGGTCGGCCGGTCGGCCCGCGCCCACGCTGAACACAGCGTAGTCCACTTCGTGGCGCACACCCCGGTCCGTCCACATGGTGAGCCCGTCGGCGCCGGGCTGGGCGCGTTCGACCCGGTTGCGCACCAATTCCACCCGCCAGCCCTTGCGCACTAGTGCTAAAAGCGCAGCGCGCGCCGACTGTTCGAGGTAATCCCCGTAGACCGCGCGGGGGACGAACTGCGCCCCCGACAAGGGGTCGGTATAGACCGAACGTGAACCGGTGAACAGGTCTCGCCCGGCCAACCACTCGAACATGTGGTGATCATCACCCGCGCGCACCGACATGTCCTCCGGTGTCGCGTTGACCCGGACGACGTCGAGGTCGGGCTGGTACGGCCTGCCCCGCCACAGGTGCTTGGACGGCTCGAACACGGTGATCGTGCCCGGCGCCAGGTCGGTCTCGGCCGCGATGGCGTCGAGCAGGCACACCGCTGACGCGCCGCCGCCGACCACGCCAATTCTGGATAAGGACGACATGTCCCCCCTTTGATATCCGAACCCCCGGTGGTGTCAAACGCCAAGCCGGCGTAATCAGTGCGCGCAAAAAGAGCATCGTTGTCGCACTGTTCGGCCTCACATTACCGTCGGTGTTCGGGTCTAGTTAGCGATCTCGCGCGCAGTCAGTTGCGAATTAGCGCAGCCGAACCCCTGGTAGACGATAAGTGACCCCCTGTATACCTACAGTGATCATATTGTGATGCATCTGGCTGTACGGTTTTGGGTGATTCTCAAAACCAGCTCACCTGGTTAGTCAGCTCCGGTACGCTCGCGTGCGGAGTTTGCCCGGCCATGGTCCGACAGAAGATCCCGGGGGGTCCCGCAGTGGCCAGTGCGTCCGTCGCGGAGGTTGCCACGACGCCGGTCGTCGAACCGGCGCGCGCGTTCGACCTGTGGGAGGACGAGGTCCGCCGGGTGTGCGGCACGCTGCAGGTCCTGGGCGACCGGGACCGCTTCGGCAGCGGCACCATCGCCACCCGCGTGTTCGGCACCATGCGCGTCTCGCGGATCACCGCCGACCCGCACGCGGTGGTGCGCCACGACCGCGTCGCCAGCAACGAGGGCGGGCACGTCTACGTGGTGACCCTGCTCAACGGCACCGCCCGGCTGTGCCAGGACGGCACCGACATCACCGTCCGCACCGGTGACCTGGTCGCCTTCGACAGCAGCAGGCCCTACACGCTGGCGATGCCGCAGCCCTTCACCATGGTCGGCGTGCGCGCCCCGCACCGGGCGCTGGGGGTCACCCCGCAGAAGACCAGCTCCATCACCGCCGCGCCGTGGAACGGCAAGACCGGGGTCGGTGCCCTGGCCAGCCACACCTTCGCCGCGCTGGGCTACCACCTGGCCGAACTCGACGAGGCCGCCCGCGAACCGCTGGGCACGACCGTCGGCGGCATGATCACCACGCTGTTCGCCGAGCGGCTGTGCTCGGCGGTGGTCGACCCGGCCGCCGCCCGCCAACTGCTGGTGCTGCGCATTTGCGGATACGCGCAGGAGCACATGGGCGACAGCTCGCTCGGCCCGGCGATGCTGGCCCGCAGGCACAACATCTCCCTGCGCTACCTGCAGGTCCTCTTCGCCGAGCAGGGGTCGAGCCCGGCGCGCTGGATCCGCGACCAGCGGCTCGAGCGGCTGCGCACCGACCTGGTCAACCCCCGCTACGACCACCTCACCGTCTCGGCCATCGCCGAGCGCTGGGGGTTGGTCGACGCCTCGCAGGTGAGCAGGCTGTTCCGGATGAAGTACGGGGTCTCACCGCGCGAGTACCGCAGGACCCGGGGCGAGACCGCCAACCTCACCCCGCTCGGCCGCGCCGCGCCCGGCTGGCGCTGAGCCGTCAGGGCGGATGTCCTGTTGCCACTGAGCGGCAACGGATCTGGGAAGTCCGCGTTTGGGAAAGTGTTGCGGTGCGGGGGTGTCGCGTGCCCGGCCCGCCGCGCCAGGTGGCGCGGCGGGACCATTCGGCTCAGTCCTCGCGGTCGTGCGGGGTCGGGTTGCTGGTGAACCGGTCCGGGCGCACGAACACCGCGGCGCGCCGGTCGGCGGCCATTTCCCGGTCGTAGACCGCGAAGTCGTCGTGCTGCCCGCCCGCCGCGGTGTAGATCTCCCGCAGCAACGTCGGCAGCCGTTCGGCGGACACGCCCGCGTGCGCGTCGTCCGGTCCGGCGATCTCCACCGCGCCGGTCACCGAGATCCAGTCCCAACCGGAGCGGAACACCAGCGTCGCCTTCGGCGTGCGCCGCAGGTTGCGAAGTTTCGTCGTGTTCCCCCGCGAGACCAGCGCGAGCACCCGTTCGCCGGTCACCGGGTGCGCCACCAGGCCGACGTTGACCACCGAGGTGGCCGGGTCGCCGTCGGCGCGCTGGGTGACCAGCACCGCCAGCCAGTCCTGTGTGGACGCGAGCGCGGCCACCTTGGCCAGTCCGGTCTCCGTGTTGAACCCCTTGCCAGCCATGGCTGAGCACCCCTTGGTCCTGTGCGTGAAATGAGCAGAGAGCGTGCGCGCAAGCACGACGGCAGGCGCAACCGCCCGGATACTATCGCTTCCAGCGGGGCAGAGGTGGCCACCGGTGCTGGGGATCTCCGGTCGCCCGCCGCCTGCCTGGAGCGCGGCCCCGCCCAACGGCATCGACCGAACCACGAATCTTCCGACAGGAGCCTGCGGTGGGCGTTGACTTGCGCGTAGCCATGCGGAACTTCGCCACGGGGGTGTGCGTGATGACCACCCGCGTCGATGGTCCGAACGGACCTGTGCACGACGCGGTGACGGTCAACTCGCTCACCTCGCTCTCGCTCGACCCGCCGCTGGTGTCGGTGTGCCTGCGCAGCGACTCGGTCTTCCTGGCCGACCTGCTGGTCAGCGGCCACTGGGCACTGTCCATCTTGGACATCGGGGCGTCCGACGTGGCCAGGGCGTTCGCCGCCGGGCGCGAGCACCGGCGCACCGCGCTGGCCACGGTGTCCGCGGTGGCCGGTGAGCACACCGGCGCGCTGGTCCTGGACGGGCCCGGCTGGCTGGAGTGCGGGCTGCGGCAGGCCGTCGAGGTCGGCGACCACACGCTGCTCATCGGCGACGTGCTCGCCACCGGCTCGCAGGACCGGCGGCCACCACTGGTTTTCCTGCACGGGGAGTACCACGCCGTGGGCGCAGGCGGCGCCGCGCGGCTCGACAGGGAGGTTCGCACCCGATGACCACATCGCAGACCACCGACGCGGGCGCGGCGCTGGCCGCCGTCGAGGGGATCGTCGGCGCCGACCGGGTCACCCGGGGCGGGCTCGGCGACAACACCGGCCTGTTCCGCCAGCGCGACGTCCTGGCCTCGGTGAAGCCGGGCAGCGCCGAGCAGGCCCGCGAGGTCGTCTCGGCCATCGCCGCGGCTCGCGGCGCGGTGTCGGTGCACGCGTTCAGCACCGGCCGCAACTGGGGCCTTGGCTCCCGCGAACCCGCCACCGACACCGTCGTCGCGCTCGACCTGTCCGACCTGACGGCCATCCGCGACATCGACGTCGCCGCCGGGTGGGCCGTCGTCGAACCCGGGGTCACCCAGGGCCAGCTCGCCGGTCTGCTCGCCGACACCGAGCGCATGGTCAACGTGACCGTCTCGACCGCGCACTCCAGCGTGCTCGGCAACGCGCTCGACCGCGGCGTCGGCCTGCGCCACCAGCGCGTCGAGGACCTGGTCGGCCTGGAGGTCGTGCTGCCCGACGGCGAACTGGTGCACGTGGGCTGGTGGCCGGAGCAGGACCGCAAGACCCCGGTCTACCCGCACACCCTCGGCCCGTCGCTGGTGCAGCTGTTCGTCCAGTCCAACCTGGGCGTGGTCACCGGCGCGACCATCCGGTTGCTGCCGCGGCCGGAGGCGCTGCGCGTGGTGCGGCTCAACTTCACCCCGGACAACCTCGGCGCGGCCACCGACCTGCTGCGCCGCTGGGTCACCCAGGGCCTGGCCGCTGGCGTGCCGAAGTTCTACAACCCGACCGCCGCGCGCGGCTACGGCAGCGCGCCGGGGCAGTTCCTGCTGCACGTCCCGGTCGACGGCACCGAGGCCGCGGTCGCCGCGCTGAGCGCGATCATCGCCGAGGAGGCCACCCGCTCCGGGGTGTTCACCGAGGTGTCGACCACCGACGCCACCGACCCGACCGCCGAGCACCACGCGGTCACCAGCCTCGTCGAGCGCTCCTACCTGGGCGATCCCGACGTCACCGACCGGGTCTTCGAGCAGAAGATGGGGATGCGGGCCGACCAGCTCGACTCCGACCTCGGCTTCCTGTTCTTCCTGCCGCTGCTGCCGTTCACCGCCGAGGCCGTGGTCAAGGCCGAGGAACTGCTCGCCCGGGTGCACGCCGACACCGGGATCCTCGCGGGCGGCACCGGCAACGTGCTCGGCGCCGACCTGGTCGACCTCGTCGTCGCCATGAAGTTCGACCGGGCCGACGCCCGAGCGGCGCACCGCGCGCTGGACCGGTTGTACGAACTGTTCTCCGAGCAGGGCTTCCTGCCCTACCGGCTCGACGTCGACCACCACGGGTGGATCGACCGGGTCGGGGGCCGACCGAGCGCCCGGGCGTTCGCCAGGCGGCTCAAGGACTCCCTCGACCCGACCGGGGTCATCGCGCCCGGTCGCTACCTCTAGGCCAGGAAGGGCACGCAATGACCATTGTCGACACCGTAGAGACCACCGCGCCGCTGACCGCGCAGGACGTGCTCGCCAGGGCCCAGGCCGCCGTGCCGCTGCTGCGCGAGCGGTCGGTGGACATCGAGCGGGAGCGCCGCCTGCCCGCCGACGTGGTGGCGCTGCTGCGCTCGACCGGCGCGTTCCGCGTCGCGCTGCCCAAGGACAAGGGCGGCCCCGAGCTCAACCCGATGGAGCAGACCCAGTTCATCGAGACCCTGGCCACCGGCGACACCTCGGCCGCCTGGTGCGCCATGATCGGCATGGACACCCCGCTGTACGCGCAGTTCCTCGGCGCGGAGGTGTCCGCTGAGCTGTTCACCGACCACGACACGGTCACCGCGGGCCTGATCCTGCCCATCGGCCGCGCCGACCGGGAGCCCGGCGGGTTCCGGCTCAACGGCCGCTGGGGCTTCGGCAGCGGCATCACCCACGCCGACTACGTCGTGGCGGGCGCCTTCGTGCACACCGACGGCGAGCCGGAGGCCAGCCCCACCGGGCAGCCCATGCACTGGCGCATCTTCATCGCCCGCCGCGACCAGTTCACCGTGCACGACACCTGGCACACCACCGGCCTGGCGGGCAGCGGCAGCCGCGACTACGAGGCGATCGACCTGTTCATCCCCGAGGCCCACTCGTTCAGCTTCGCCACCGCCACGGTCACCGGCCCCAACTCCACCCCGGACGCCATCCTGCGCAACATGCCCGGCGTCCCGCTCGGCGTCGCCCGCGCCGCCCTGGACTTCGTCCGCGACCTCGCGGTCAACCGCACCGACCGGATGAGCGGCGTGCCGTGGTCGGAGATCTACCGCATCCAGTACACCATCGCCGAGGCGGAGATGGAGCTCGGCGCGGTCCGCGAACAGGTGTACGGCTCGCTGCGCACCCAGTGGGAGCTGCTCAACGCGGGTATCGAGCTCACCCCCGACCAGCGCGTGGCCACGGTCCTGGCCCGCACCAACTCCTTCCGGGTGGCCCGCGACATCGTCGCCAAGCTCTGCGACCTGGTCGCCACCACCGCCATCTACAAGCCGTCCCCCCTGGACCGCTGGCTGCGCGACACCCAGACCATGCGCCAGCACGTGATCGCCCAGGACCAGGTCCTGCAGTCGGTCGGCGCGCACCTGCTGGGCGGCACGCCGCAGAACCCGTTCAGCTTGGGCATCGTGCAGTAGTTGTCAGGTAGCGCAAGGGCCCCGGGATGAACGTCCCGGGGCCCTTGCGTCATCTGGCTGGGGTCTGCCTCGTTGCCTGGCGGCAACCTCGGCGACCCGGGATCGGACGCCTCGTCGCCTGGCGGCGACATCGGGCCCGATCCGCGGCAATGCGACGAGCTCGATGGGGCGAACTTGTTTTGCGTGGGGCCCCTACAACACCCGTGCTGGGCCTAAAAGCTGGGGGCCAAAGAGCCGGCCCAGCCAGCCGCCACCGAGGCTACGGGTGTTGTCCCCCCACGCAAAACAAGTCCGCCCCATCGAGCAGGCCTGGCACCAGCGACTCCGACTGTCCAGGCGCTGGGAAGGTGGGCTGGGGCGGACCTGACGGGGGGCGGGCTGACACCGCCGGGTCCGAGTGTCCAGGGGCCGGCACTGTGGGCTGAGGCGGACCTAACGGAGGCGGGTTGGCACCGCTGGGTCTGAGTGTCCGGTGGTGCTGAAGCCGCTGTCCTCGTCCCGCGTCAAGATCAACCGGATGAAGATCCCCCGAATGCACAGGCTAGCGGCGCAGCCCGACAAGACGGGAGCGGTGAGCGGTGGCCTGTGGACAACTGAACCTGTTGTGGACAAGTGGGTGTTGAGCGGGCGCTGCCCCGGCGGTGGGTTGAGTCGCCCCGGCGACTCAACCAGCCCAGCGCCCTTGCTCGTCAGCCGCCGACGATGACCTTGGGGTCGCCGGTGTACCAGACGTTGTCGATGCGGACGTGCTTGATGCGCCAGCGCTGGCCGTCGCGGACCAGGGTGGCCGCGTAGAGGTTCTTCAGGAGGGCGTGCCTGCTGTGGTCGTCGGCGGGCAGGTGCTGGGCCTCCACGATCGCCGACAGGCTGGCGGTGTCGCCGTCGACGCTCACCCGGGTGTTCGTGACGCTGTGCGTGGTGTGCAGGCGCGGGTCGAGGACGATGCCCGCGATCATCTCGATGCCCTCGAACAGCGGCACCTCGAGGCCGCACTTGGTGGCGGCGGGCCGGAAGTCGAACTCGGCGTCGGTGGTGAACGCCGACTCGAACAGGGCGCGGTCGTGCAGGTCGCGGCCGAAGGCGAAGCGGTGCAGGGTGTCGACGATCTCCTGGCGGTCGACCAGTTCCCGCAGGGCGGACGCGGTGTCGGCGCTGAGGGCCTGCTCCGTGGTGACGTACACGATTCTCCTCATTCAGTGGGGGTGTGTTGATGACAGACTGTCGCTTGTGGAGGTCAATTCGCGCAGTGCGGCGCGGCGCGGCTTTCCGGTGCGGGTCTTGGGGAACTCGCCGTCGGCCAGGTAGCGCAGGCGGGCGGGGGTGAGGCCGTGCGCGGCCGAGACCGCCGCGCGCACCTGCGCGGGGTCCGGGTTCCCTTCCAGCAGCAGGACAAGGCCGTCGTCGCCGAGGGTGGCGCCGACGGAACCCTTGCGGGCGCCGGGGAGTTCGGACACGGTGGCTTCGATCGCGCTCGCGTGGTGGGTCGTCCCGTCGACGGTCAACGCTCCCGCGAGCGTGCCGGTGATGGTGAGCAACCCACCGCGCACCACGGCGAGGTCGCCGGTGTCGAGCCAACCGTCCTCGGTGAACGGCGTGGTGGGGCCGTCGATGTAACCGCGGGTGACCGACTCACCACGGATCTGCAATCGTCCTTGCGCGCCAACGGGAACGATCCCACTCGCGTCGACCACCCGGACGGCGATGCCCGCGTGCGGCTTGCCGACCGGGACCGGGTCGGTGAGCTCCGCCGGGTCGACGCGGTGGTCGATGACGCCCGCGGCCGTCTCGGACATGCCCCACCCGGGCCGCACCGCGGTCGCGGGCAGGCCGAACGGCGCCAAAGCGGCGGTGAACCGGCGGATCGTCGCCGCCAGCACGGGTTCGCCGCCGTTCATCACGTACCGCAGCCCGGACAGGTCCCACGCGCCGGAGCCCGCCCGCGCGGCGATCGCCTCCAGCGCCGAGGTCGTGCCCCAGGCCAGGGTCACGCCGAACCGGTCGGCGATGTCGAGCCAGCGCGCCGGGTCGCCGCTGATCCACAACCGGTGCGCGTGCACCTGCGTGCAGGCCAGTTGCACGTCCCGCAGGTGGAACATGACCAGCCCGCCGACGTGGTCGAGGGGCATCGAGTTGAAGGTGACCGCGTGCTCGTCGAGGTCGTTGTCCTCGATGGTCGCCGCGGACCGGCTCAGCACCGCGCGGTTGGTCAGCGCCACGGTCTTGGGCGCGCCGGAACTCCCGGCCGTGCTGCTGAGCAGGACGACGTCGTCCAGTTCGGTCTGCACCCAGTCCTTGTCCGGCGCGTTGTCCCGCAGCCGCGCCACCGAACCGGCCCACCGCGGTCCGCGCGGCAGCGGCTCGTCGGCGACCAGCCACCGGTAGTCCCGGCCGAGCCCGCTCGGTGCCGCTCCGGTTGGCACGGCGACGAATCCGCCCAGCACGCACGCCCAGAACGCGGTCAGCAGGTCCTGGTTGTCGGCCTGGTGGACCACCACCCGCTCACCCACGCGCACGCCCGCCGCGCGCAAACCGCCCAACACGCGCGCGGCCGCGTCGAGCAGGTCGGCGTAGGACAGCCGGGTCTGCGCGCCGTCGGCGGCGATCAGGTGGATCGAGGGCTCGATCGAGCGGGCCGCGGCCCTGGGCAGCAGCTCACCCAGGCACTGCGCGTCCAGCCGCGGGGCGGGCCCGCCGTCGAGGACCGACAGCTCGGACATGGGAAACCTCCTTCTGGGGCAAGCGGGCGAACCCGGGGCGGGTGGGACGACCTCGCCGAGCGGGGGCACAGCAGTGGAGCGGGCACAGCAGTGGAGCGGGCACAGCAGTGGAACTGGGCGCAGCGGTGAAACGGGGTGAAGCGGTCGAGCGGGGCGAAACGGGCACACCCGGTCGCGAGTGCGGGGCGCGCCCGAAGGCACGCCCCGCACCGGGTTGTCCTGCTAGGCGGCGACGCGCTTCTTGCGCAGCGCCGACACCAGGGTCGCGAGCAGCGTGAGCGCCGAGACCGCGGTGATCACGTACATGCCGTTGTGGTAGCTGTCAATGGTGTTGGTCGCGCCAGCACCACCGGTGCCCGCCGCCATGGTGGCGGTGACCACGGCCAGCAGCAGCGCCGCGCCGACCTGGTAGCCGGTCTGCAGCACACCCGCGGCCAGGCCCTGCTCCGCGTCGGCCACACCGCTGGTGGCCTGCACGTAGGAGCCGGTGAACGAGAGCGGGAAGGCGACGCCGATCAGCAGCATGGTCGGCAGCAGCACCGCGACGTAGCTGGAGTCGGTGTCGATGCGCAGGAAGGAGATGTAGGCCAGGGTGTAGGCCACGAAGCCCGCGAACATCATCCACTTCGGGCCGAACTTGCCCAGCAGACCACCGGCGCGCGGGGCGATGATGGCGATCAGGATGCCGCAGGGCAGGAACGCCAGCGCCATCTCCAGCGGCGACCAGCCCCGGCTGTCCTGCAGGTACAGCGAGCCGATGAACTGGAAGCTCATGTAGGTGCCCAGGATGGCCGCCGCGGTCAGCGCCGCGCCGATCAGGCCGCCGTTGCGCAGGAAGCCCAGCCGGATCAGCGGGTTGGCGGTGCTGCGCTCGATCAGCACGAACGCCACCACCAGCACGATCACGCCCGCGAACTGCAGCAGCGTCTGCGCCGACGCCCAGCCGACCTCGGGGGCGCGCACGATGGTGAAGACCAGCAGCAGCATCGCGCCGGTGACGCTGATGGCGCCGGGGATGTCGTAGTGGCGCTTGCCGGTGGCCGCCTCGTCCTTGCGGACCAGGATGGAGGC
Source organism: Actinokineospora diospyrosa (assembly GCF_024171925.1). Lineage (GTDB taxonomy): Bacteria > Actinomycetota > Actinomycetes > Mycobacteriales > Pseudonocardiaceae > Actinokineospora > Actinokineospora diospyrosa. Next base: position 430,087 of record NZ_JAMTCO010000001.1, read on the forward strand.
GCCGACCAGGATGGCGAGCGCGATCGGCACCGGCAGCAGGAAGGTCCAGCGCCAGCCGATCTCGGTGAGCAGACCACCGGCGACCAGACCGAGCGAGAAGCCGAACGCGCCGCAGGCGGTGTAGATGGCGACGGCCTTGTTGCGCGCGGCGCCCTCGGGGAACTGGGTCAGGATGATCGCCAGACCCGCTGGTGCGGTGAACGCCGCGGCCACACCCATGACGAACCGGGCCGCGATGACCAGGAAGCCGTCGGTGGCCAGGCCGCCGATCAGCGAGGCGATGCCGAAGATGGCGACCGCGACCAGGAACACCTTGCGCCTGCCGACCAGGTCGGCCATCCGGCCGCCGAGCAGCAGGAACCCGCCGAAGCCGAGCACGTAGGCGCTGACCACCCACTGCACCGAGGAGGTGGACATGCCCAGCTCCTGCTGGATGGGCGGCACGGCGATGCCGACCATGGCGTTGTCGAGCGCGTCGAGGAACATCGCGCTGCACAGCACGATCAGCGTGGCCCAGAGCTTGCCGGTCCACTTCTCGCCGCTGGTGTCGGTGCTCGAGGTCGTGACCTCGGCCTTCGGGTCCACCACCGGCGGCGGCGTCTCCTTGGGCGTCGCTTCCTGTGACGCAGTCATGCTTCTTTCCCCACTCCAGGTTGAACAAACAGGGCTCGGACGGGCAACATTTTTTGAACTTGAGGTACAAAACTCCGGCGCGGCCTGCCGCCCCGGTGGCCGGGGTCGGTCGGGGTCAGATCGCCATGACGGCCGCGTCGATGGCCGCGTCGAACCGGGAGCGGTCCACCCTGGCCTTGGCCAGCACCCGCAGCCCGATCATCGTGCTCTGCATCAAGCACGCCAACGCTTTCGGGTCCTTCTCCGGCGCGATCTCACCGGCCTGCTGGGCGGCGATGAACGCGGCGTGCAGCACCGCCTGGCTGGAGTCGAAGGAGCGACCCAGCAGCCGGGCGGCGTTCTCGTCGTGCGGACCGATCTCGACCGCGCTGTTGACCACCAGGCAGCCGCACCGGTCCGGGTCGGCCAGGTCGGCGTCGACGAACCCGGTGAGCAGCGCCTTGATCCGGTCGCGGATCGGTTCGTCGGTGTCGAGCACGGCCCGCAGGTCGTGCAGCGACACGTCGGCGTAGTGCTCCAGGCTGCGCAGGAACAGCTCGTGCTTGCTGCCGAAGGCGTTGTACAGGCTGCCCTTGCCGATCCCGATGCTGTCGGCCAGGGCCTGCGGGGACGTCTCGGCGTAGCCGTTGACCCGGAAGGTCTCGGCAGCCTGCGCCACCGCCTGGTCCTGGTCGAACTTCCGGGGTCTCCCCATGGCCGGGAACGGTAGACTGTTTTAGACCTTGAGGTCAAGTATTCGGCGAGGAGAGCGCTCATGACGCACACGTTCGGCGACCGACCCGGCTGGAACACCATGTTCCGGCAGGGTGAGTTGACGCTGGGGCTGATGTACCCGCTGGAGTCCTACAGCGGCGCCGTGCCCAGGCTGGACGTCGCCGAGCAGGTCGAGCAGTCGGTGCTCGCCGACCAGCGCGGGTTCGCCGCGCTGTGGGCGCGCGACGTCCCGCTGCTGGACCTGTCCTTCGGCGACGGCGGCCAGCTGTTCGACACCTGGGTCTGGCTGGCCACCATCGCCGCCAGGACCACCCGCATCGCGCTGGCCACCGGTTCCACGGTGCTGCCGCTGCGCAACCCGATCGACGTCGCGAAGGCGGCCGCCTCGCTCGACCAGCTCAGCGGCGGCAGGCTCGTCATCGGCGCGGCGACCGGCGACCGGGGGGTGGAGTTCCCCGCCTACGGGCTCAACCGCGACCACAGCGGCGTGCTGTTCCGCGAGTCGGTCGAGGTCATCCGGCGCCTGTGGGCCGAGGACTTCCCGGACGTGGACTCGGTCTACGGCACCCTGCGCGGCACCGACCTGCTGCCCAAGCCGCTCGGGCGGCGGGTACCGCTGCTGATCACCGGCAACAGCCGCCAGGAGATCAGCTGGATCGCCGAGCACGGCGACGGCTGGCTGATGTACCCGAGGCCGCTGGTGCAGCAGCGCATGATCACCACGTCCTGGCAGCAGGCGACGCCGCGGTGGAAGCCGTTCGCCCAGTCGCTCTACATCGACATCGAGGAGGACGCCGGTGCCGCGCCGAAGCCGATCCACCTCGGGTTCCGGTCCGGGTGGCGGCACCTGTTGGACCACTTGGGGCAGTTGCGCGACATCGGCGTGAACCACGTGGCGCTCAACCTCAAGTACGGGCGCAGGCCCGCTCCCGAGGTGTTGCAGGAGATCGCCGAGAACGTGTTGCCGCACTTCCCGACCGTTTACCCGGAGCCGGCCGAGGTGCACTGAGCTCGGCGCCCGCCGGGGTTGTCCGACGGGGATTCGCATTCGCGGGCAGTGGCGCCGGTCACTCTCCGCGAATGCGAATCCCCGTGCACGACCGCGTCCATTCCCGTCTTTTCTTCCACCGCTGAAAACAACGACCGTGGCCCGCTTGGTGCTTCCTTTCCGCCGCGCTCTGGCCGAGCGCGACGTCCGCCTGCTCGTCGCCGCCCGGCTGATCTCACAACTGGGCAACCAGGCCGCGGTGACTGTCACCGGTCTCGCCGTGCTCGACATCGGCGGCGGGGTTGCCGGGATCGGGGTTGTGCTGGCCGCGGGCGCCCTGGCGATGGCGGCGTTCCTGCTCGTCGGCGGCGTGCTGGCCGACCACGTCCCCCGTCGGCGCGCGATGGTCGCCGCCGACCTGGTCCGCTTCGCCGCGCAGGGGCTGACCGCGCTGCTGCTGCTCACCGGCACGGCCGAGGTCTGGCACCTGGCGCTGGCGCAGTCCGTCGCCGGGGTGGCCGCCGGGGTCTACCTGCCCGCGGTCACGGCCATCGGCGCCGAGGTTTCTTCCGCTCAGCACCGAAAGGAAGCCAACGCGCTGCGCGGCCTGGTGAACGCGCTGTCGGCCGTCGTCGGCCCCGCGATCGGCGGTCTGCTGGTGGTCGCGGTGGGACCGGGCGCGGCGCTGGCGGTCGACGCGGTGACCTTCCTCGCGAGCGCGGGGTTGGTCGCGGCGATGCGATCGGGTTCGGCGGCGTCCGGCGGGCGGCCAGGTCTGCTGGTGGGCTGGTCGGAGTTCCGCTCGCGGCGGTGGCTGTGGAGCGTGACCGTGCTCGCCGGGGCGTGTGGGTTAGTTGTCTTCGCGCCGATCACAGTGCTAGGGCCGGTCGTGCTGGGCGCTACCTGGCCCGCGGTGCTGACGGCTCAAGGTGTTGGTGCGTTCATCGGCGGCGTGCTGGTGACGTGGCCGCGCCCGCGGCGGCCGCTGGTGTGGGTGGTGTTCGGCGCACTGCTGCTGTTGCCGTTGCCACTCCTGGTCGCCGCAGCCGCGCCGTTGCCGCTCGTGTTGGCGGGCGCGTTCGTGTGGGGAGTCGAGCAGTCGGCCCACTGGACGCTGTGGCAGACAGCCCTGCAGGACGGCGTTCCCGGTGACGTCCTGGCCCGAGTGTCCTCATTCGACTGGTTAGTGTTCACCGCCGCCGGTCCGCTTGGGTATCTCCTCGCCCCTCTCGGTGTAGCAGCTATCGGGGCGGCGGGGACGCTGGTGGTCGGATCGGTGCTTGTGTCCATTGTGGTCTTATTGGTGCGAGCAGGTCTTCCTCGCGACCCCTGCGCGCGATGACCTGAAGCCCGACCGGGCACCCGTCTTCGGTGAACCCGGCGGGAATGCTCGCGGCGGGGTGGCCGGTGAGGTTGAACAGCCAGGTGAGCGCGGTGCTCATCGTCGCGCCCGGCCCATCGTGCCCGTGCGGCGGATTCGGCGTCGTGGGCGTGAGGATGAGGTCGACCCGTTCGAAGATCGCCGCCAACCGCCTCAGGTTCTCGCTCACGTCGACTCCCTCGCCCGCGCGGTGCCGGAACCACGCCTCCTGCGGATCCACCAGATCGACCGCGATGTCCTCGAGCGGCACCCGGATCGACTCCCTGGCCACGGCCGCCTGCTCCGGGTCGGTCGTGGCGAACCCGAGGTCGCCCGACCACACCCCCGCCGCGGCCCGGGGGTCGAGCTCACGTCCAAGAAGGACTTCCGCCGCCGCTTTCGCGTCCTGTGGCCAAGCCGCCAGAACCCCCGGCGCCACAACGTCCCCCGACGTCACCTTCACCCCGATCACCCCGCACCACGCCGCCGGGATCCGCACCGACCCGGCTCCATCCCCACCCGTCGCGATCGGCACGACGCCCGTCGCCACCGCCACCGCCGACCCGGCCGACGAACCCCCGGGACTGCGCTCCGAGTGCCACGGGTTGAGCGTCAGCCCTCGGTCGTTGCGCCCCCAAGTCCGCCACGGCGTTCCCGGCCCGGGAACGCTCGTCGTGCCCAACACCACGCAGCCTGCCCGCACGAAGGCCGCACGTCCGGTCTTCGCCTTCACCCCGATCGGCACTCCCGCCAACGGAAGCACCGCACCGGAGGCCACCAGGCGGTCGACCTGGCGCGCCGCGACCACGGCGCCTTCACGTTCCACTGTGCGGAAGGCGTTGGCCCAACCGTCCACTTGGTCCAGTCGAGCCAACGCCATCCGAGCGATCTCGACCGCCGTGACCTGGCCGTGGTTGACCATCCGGGCGATCTCGACCGCGGCGGTGGCCACGTAGTCGGCGATCATCTAGCCCCTCTCCCTCGTACGGGGCCAGATCCTGCCATTCGACTGCGCCGTGAACCCGCAGCGGTCGCCAACCCGCGCTCGTCAAGATCCAGCGGTTGGCAACGCGCGTACCCCGTTCTCCCGCGTCCGGTAGTTCAGTTCCGCGTCAGCCTCGGTCAGCAGCGTCCGCACCGCGCGCAAGCGGGCCGCCACCGCGTCCCGGTGCCGGTGCAGGACCCGCACCTGTTCCACCGCGCCCGCCACCAAGTCGTTGGCTTCGGTCTCGGCGGAAGCGCGCAGTGCGGCCAGTTCCCGGGTCTGTTCCGCGCGCCGCGCCGCCATCGCTGTGGTGAAGTCGGTTTGCACCTGCTCGCGCAGGGCGCTCGCCTGCTCGTCGAGTTCCCGGCGGCGGTGTTCGGCCAGGTAGGACTGCGTGGTGATCAGGTCGTGCGTGCGTTTAGTCAACGCCTGGTGTTCTACCTCGGCCTTGCGCGCCAGGCGTTCGTGCCGGTCGCGGGCGGCGGTCTCCATGGCGCGCACCGTGGACCAGGTGCGCTCGGCCACCGCCCGCGCCCTGGCCAGCACCTCCTCCGCCTCGGCGTTGGCCAGCTCGATCACCCGCCGCGCGCGGACTTCCGCGCCCACCAGGTCCACCGGCGCCCGGCAGAGGCGGTCGATGCGGTCGCGCAGCACGAGGGCTTCCCGCCGGGCGCGTTCCAGTTCGCCCGCGAGCCGTTGCGCCTTCGCCACGGCCGCGTCGCGGTCCTCGGTCAGCGTGCGCAGGTCGGTTTCGACGCAGGTGACGTAGTGCTGCACCTGCCTTGTGCGGTAGCCGCGCCAGGCGAGGTCGAACCCGGTCGACAGCGGCACCATCTCGGTCATCTCGGTTCCCTCCACCAGGGAGCGGGGACCGGTGGACAGGTCCCCGCTCCGGTGCCGGCGCCCGGCGCCGACCGCCGTGGTCTTCCCAGGTCACCATGCTCGCCCGCCGCCAGCCGGGCCGACTCCTCCGCGGCAGGTGAAGATTCCCATGCAACGCCGGTGATCAATTCGGCGTTTTCCCCTTGTGAGCGGCGAACAGCGCCGCGTACCCGGGGGAGATCCCGCATGACACCTCGACCGAACCGACCCCGGACCGGGGTCGTCGTCGCCGCGGCGCTGGCCGCCGGGGCGATCGCGACCGGGCCGGTCACCGATGCCAGAGCCCAGGCCGCGCCGAGCGGCACCGCACCGAGCAGCGCCGCGCCTGCAGGCCAGCGCGGTGAAGTCACCCTGATCACCGGCGACCACGTCGCGTTCACCGGCGGGCAGGCCGCGGTCCGCCCGGGCCCCGGCCGCGAGCGCGTCGCCTTCCACCACCGCGTCGACGAGCGCGGCGACCTCACCGTCTACCCGACCGACGTGCTGCCCGACCTCGCCGCGGGCAGGCTCGACCGGCGGCTGTTCAACGTTTCCGCCCTCGTCCGCGACGGCTACGACGACCGCTCGTCCTCGACCACCCCGCTGATCGTCACCTACGACGGCGCGGCTCCCCGCATCGCGGCCGCCACCGACGTGCGCGCGCTGCCCAGCATCAACGGCGCGTCCTTCACCGTCGCCAAGGGCACCCCGTTCGCCACCGGCGGCGCGCGGGCCGCCGGACTCGCCCGGGTCTGGCTCGACGGCAAGGTCACCGCGTCGCTGGACCGGAGCGTGCCGCAGATCGGCGCGCCCGCGGCGTGGCAGGCCGGGCTGACCGGCAAGGGCGTGACCGTCGCGGTGCTCGACACGGGCATCGACCAGACGCACCCCGACTTGGCAGGCGCCGTCACGCAGTCGCGCAACTTCAGCTCGTCGCCGGACACCGACGACCGCGTCGGCCACGGCACCCACGTCGCCGCCACCATCACCGGGTCCGGCCGCTATCAGGGCGTCGCACCCGACAGCGCGCTGCTGGTCGGCAAGGTCCTCGACGACGAGGGCAGCGGCGCGGAGTCCGACGTCATCGCGGGCATGGAGTGGGCGGCCGGAGCGGGCGCCGACGTGGTCAACCTCAGCCTGGGCTCCTCGTGGCCCTCCAAGGGGGACGACCCGGCCTCGCTCGCGGTCAACCGGCTCACCGCCGAGACCGGCACGCTGTTCGTGGTCGCCGCGGGCAACACCGGCCGCGAGATCGGCTCGCCCGCCGCGGCTGATGCGGCGTTGACCGTCGGTGCTGTCGACCGCGTCGAGGCACTCGCCTCGTTCTCCTCCCGAGGACCCCGGGCGGGCGATGGCGCGATCAAGCCCGACATCACCGCGCCAGGCGTCGACATCGTCGCCGCGCGAGCCGCGCACGGCGTGATCGGCGATCCGGTGGGGGACAAGCACGTTTCCCTGTCGGGTACCTCTATGGCTGCCCCGCACGTGGCTGGGTCAGCGGCGCTCCTCGCGGGTAAGCACCCGGACTGGAAGGCAGACCGCCTTAAGTCGGCTCTAGTCGGCAGCGCCAAGCCCAACCCGGCATTGACCCCGTTCGAGCAGGGTGGTGGCCGCGTTGACGTTGCCCGCGCGGTTGTCCAAGAGGTGACCGCGGATGCGGCATCGCTGAGCCTGGGTGTTGCGTTGTGGCCGCACCACGACGATGCCGTCATCACGCGGACTCTTACCTACCGCAACACGGGTACCTCGCCAGTGGCTCTTGACCTCACCGTGGATGCTCGCGGTCCTTCTGTGCCGCCTGCGGGCGCCTTCACGATCTCGCCAGCGCGGGTTGAGGTACCTGCCGGTGGGCAAGTTCCCGTCACAGTTAGCGCTGACACCAGGTTCGCGGGTGCTGACGGCATCTACACGGGGGCGGTAGTGGCGACCGGCGGCTCTACCGTGGTCCGCACGCCTCTCGCGGTCGACAAGGAGGGGGAGAGCTACAACGTCACGGTCGACTTCAAGGACCGGCCTGGTCAGGTCAATGCCCGCTTCCTCGCCTTCGGCGATCTAGACCGGCTGTGGTCATCGGGGAACTTCGTCAACTCCGCTAAGAACGTCGTCCGGCTCCGCAAGGGAACCTACTTCTTCGAGGGCGTGACCTTCGGCGACCACGACGTCTTCGCTTGGGAACCCCGGATCGTCGTCACCAAGGACAGCACCTTGGTCGTGGACGGGGCCAAGGGTGTCAAGCCAGGGGCGTCCATCGACCGCAAGGACGCGAAGGTCGGCGCCGTCGAACTCAGGCTCAATGTGGTCTTGAAGAAGGGCTCCATGGGGTCAGGCATCATCGCCCCCGACTTCGGATCCATCCTCTTGGTGCCGTCGACGACCAGCGCGCCGAAGGGCACGGCCACCTTCAGCCTGCGCGCCCGGCTGGCCAAGCCCGACGCGGACGGTGGGTTCACCAACAGCCCTTACGACTACGCGGTCGGCTACGAGCACGACCAGGTAGTACCCGCCAAGCTTCAACGCCACTTCGCCGACCGGGACCTAGTGGTCGTGCGGACCGAGGTCGCCACCCAGAGCGCCGGTGCCATCGGATGGTTCAACGACCTGACGACCCGCCCGCTGCCCGCGAAGTTCGACCGGCACTACAGCCCAGGCCTGTCGTGGCTGGAGGTCTTCAGCGAAGGGGCCACCCAGGACAACTACGACAGCACCTCGGTCACCGAGGAGCCGGTCGTTTACGAGCGCGGTAGGCCCGCCGTCCAACGGTGGAACACCGCCGCCTTCGGCCCCACCTTCACTCGCTCAGAGTTCGCGGGGATCGTCCGTATGGGGAACGAGCTCGACATCTCCATTCCGCTGTACGGCGACCAAGACCCCAACCACGCAGGCCGCTCCCGCACCGCGACAGCGAGCACTGAGCTCTACCGAGGCACCGAGTTGGTGGCCAAGAACAACAGCAGCGGTTCCCTGTTCGCCGCTCTCCCGGCGGAGAAGAGCACCTACCGGCTCCGCACGAGTGACACGCGGGAAGCGCCGTTCACGCTTAGCACCAAGCTGACCGCCGAGTGGAGCTTCGCGACGGAGCGCACCCCCGAGGACAGGTACACCCAGATCCGCCTACCGGTGGTTCGGTTCTCGCCTACCTTGGACGACCACAACAAGGCCAAGGCCGGGAGCCTGTTTGTCCTGCCGCTCTACGGTCAGCGCTCTGGCGGGGACAACGCGGGCATCTCCACGCTCACGCTTCAGGTCTCTTACGACGACGGAGCCACTTGGCGTCCTACGCCGGTCATCGCCAACGGTGGCAAGTGGTTCGCCCTGCTCCACCACCCGGCATCGGCGAAGTACGTGTCTCTTAAGACATCCGCCAAGGCCGTCGACGGCGCGACCGTCGACCAGACCGTCATCCGCGCCTACGGGCTCAAGTAGGTCCTTCCCCAGGGGCCGTGGTCGGTTCGCCGACCACGGCCCCTGCTCGTCCGCGGCGGGCCCGCTGGCGCCCGCGGTGGCCGAAATGGGCGCGTTCCCACATTCCGCGCACCTGGTTGACACGCTCGGTACGGTCGAGAAAAAGCATTCTCCGCGCGCTGCGGAACAACTGCCGAAAGGCCCTATCGAAGCACAAAACCCCAGGTGAGGCAGGTAGTTAATGGACCATCCCGGATTGTTCGACCACGGCGGCCCGCGGCCAACCGGGGCGCCCGCGAAATCTGATCACTATCCCGACAGCCAGCGGTGCGCCGCCCCGACCGCGATCACCACATTCGGCGACACGGTTCTCACCATCGAGCGGCCCGGGGTCGTTCGCAGGGACGGGGCCACCCTCCTCGACAGCACGTGCGCCTTCCTCTGCTCGACAGGCCCAACTGTCGTGGCAGGCGGTACCTGCGGAGGCCTGTTCGACGCCATCACCGGCAGCGCGGTCTACCGACACCCGTCAGCGCTAACGAGTGCAGCTGCGTTCGCCGACAACGTCGTACTGGGCACCAGCACGGGCGAAGCGGTGCTGCTATCAGCAGACTTCTTGCCTATCACCACACTCAGGCTCCACGACGCCGCCGTCGTCGATGTGGCCGTGGCAGGCGACGTCCTGTTTGCACTATCAGCCGACGGTGCCGCTACCTGGTGGGACCTCGCCACCCACGAACGGCTGGGCCAGGTGCGCCACGCAGGCGCAATCGCTTGCATTGCCCTACCGGACAACCGATTCGCCACAGTCGGCGCGGACCTGCGCCTGTGGTCGGAGTCGGAGGTAGTGACAATCCGCGCGCCGCACCCACTCGCCGCTGTAGCCGTCACCGACGACGGGATGCTCATCGCCGCAGGTTCCCCTACCGGCCCGCTCGCGGCATATGACCTACCCACCCGCCGATGGCGCAGCGCCCCCATCACCGGTATCACTGCCTTGCATTACGCGGCCGACCGCTTCCTCGCGTGCACCACCGATGGCACCATCCGCGAGATCCCCGCGGACGACCTCCTCAACTGACGCGACTCAACGCTTACCTGAGCACGGGCCCGGAGCTGGGCCCGTGCTCGCCACCTGCTTAGCCCCGGAGTCGCAGGCGCTATCCCGGCTTCCGTCAGGTCCGCCCCACCTAGCCGACCTCTGGACCCCCGGAAGCCCTGGGTCCTGCCCGCCCCGCAAGATCATCTGCCGCAAGAGCCCCCGATATACAGCCTAACGAGAAGGCCCGACAAAACCGGGGCAGCGATCACGGCCTGTGGACACCAGAACACGTTGTGGACAACCACCCGCCAGCCCACCCCCGGACACTCAGAAGCCACGGTGCCAGCCCAACCCCGCCAGGCCGACTCCCGGACTCTCGGACCCGGCAGTGTCAGCTCGCCCCCGTCAGGTCCGCCCCACCCCACCTGCCCAGCCCTGGACAGTCGGACCCTGCGGTGCCATCCCAGCCCCGTCAGGTCCCGCCTCAACCCACGTGCTCAGCCCGTGGGCAGTCGGACCCGGCGGTGCCATCTCAGCTGCCGGCAGGTCCGCCCCAGCCCACCTGTTCAGCGCCTGGGCACTCGAACCCCGAGATGCCATCCCAACTCCCGCCAGGACCGGCCCCAGCCCACCTAGCCAGCCCCGTGGACACTCGGAAGATCCGGTGCCATCCCAGCCCCGCTCTCGTCGGCTCTGCCAACCCAGCACCTGGACACTCGGACCCGGCGGTGTCAACCGGCCTGCCGCCAGGCCGCCCCAACCCACCTACTCAGCGCCTGGACACTCGGACCCTGCGGTGCCGACTCGCCTTCCGTCAGGTCCGCCCCAGCCCACCTACTCAGCCCCTGGACAGTCGGAACGGCCGGTGCCATCCCAGCCCGCTCTCGGTTGCCCTGCCAGCTCAGCCCGGCGGCCGTCGGAGTCGCTGGTGCCAGGTGCTCGATGGGGTGGACCTGTTTTGTGTGGGGGGACGGCACCCGTAGCGTTTCCACGCGGCAGGGCCAGTCTTTTCGGCCCCTGCTTTGCGGTTCTGCCACGGGTGTCGTAGGGGCCCCGCACAAAACAGGTCCACCGCATCGAGCTTTTACGCATTGTCGCGGATCGGGCCCGATGTTGCCGCCAGGCAACGAGGCGTCCGATCCGGGTCGCCGAGCTCGCCGCCAGGCGACGAGGCCGACCCGCCTGGTCACGAGGCCGACGGCGAGCTCAGCCGCCAGTCAGTGCGCCAACGCCTCCAGCGGCGTCTTCTCGCCCGCCTCCACCGCGAACGACAGCCGGTTCCCCTCCGGCGGCAGTGGGCAGGTCGCGTAGGTCGTGAACGCGCACGGCAGGTTCGTCGCCCGGTTGAAGTCGAGCACCACACCGCCGTCCGCGTCCGGATCGGCCACCGCGAGCGATCGGTTCGCCGCGTAGGTGGTCACGCCGCTGGTCTCGTCGGTGAACAGGATGCTGAACCCGCCCGCCTTCCCGTTGAACGCCGTCAGCGTGTGCTCCACCCCGTCACGGGAGAACCGCACCACCCCGGGCGCGGTGTAGACGTGGCTCAACCCCGCGACCACCGCGCCCACGGTCGTCGGCTGCGGCTCGTCGAACGGCTCGTACACCCCGCGCAGCACCCAGGCCGGGTCCGGCTCGTACGAGGGCACCCCCCGGAACCCGCGCACCGCCTCGGCCGCCGGGTCGTGCACCCGCACCAGGTACCCGCTGCGCCTGGCGAGCTCCACCTCGACCTCACCGATCCGCACCCGGGTCCCGGCGCCGCTGTTGACCAGCTCGAACCGCTTGACCCCGACGATCAACTCACCGTCGTGGCTCAGCGCACCCCCATCGGGGTCGACGTAGGCCGCCTCCTCGTCCTGCCACCACAACCCGGGCAACCCGTGGTAGGCCGTCGGCCGCTCGGTCAGCCAGTCGAGCGAGACCAACGCCAACCACCCGAGCGGGTCGGCCAGGTTCCGCTCCCGCTCCCGCTTCCAGTCCTGCCACAGCGCCGTGAACTCCGCGTCACCCATGTCCGTGTCCCGTTCAGCCAGTGTCCGCCCTCGTCACCAGGTCGAACACCTGCGCCCAAGCCCTATTCCCCCTCCCAAATAGCGGGAGCCCGCTGACCTCGAAGCGGCAACCACTAGAAGCGCGGCACCGCCACCGCCGTGTACCTAGTCCCCGCCACCGGCACAACCGAGAACCGGGCGTTCACCACGTACAACCGATCCCCAAACGCCGCGACCGTGCTGGCGTGATCGAACCGGTGGTCCGTGAGCGCCCGCTCAACCAGCCCCACCGCCCCATCGGCGCGCAATCCCACCTTGCTCACCCGTCCACCGTCACCCTCCACCACATAGAGGTCCCGACCGACCCGCAACAGCCCATCAGCGCCAGGCAACGTCGCACCCCCGAGGTCGACCACCGACGCCACCCCCGTGCCTGGGTCGACCCGGAACAACGCCCCCGCAGCGCTGTGGCCGACGAGCAGCGCCCGCCCGTCAGGTGTCGTCGCGATGCCGTTGGCGTTGAACGAGTCCGGCAGGTTCTGCCACTGCCCACCCAGCGTGACGGTCTCGAGAGCAGAGGGCAGCTCACCGCCGGGACCCAGCGACAGCTTGTAGAGCCGTGGCTGGAACGAGTCGGTCAGCCACACCGCGTCGCCCGCGATCACCACGTCGTTGACGTACGACCCGCTCGCGGCGACGGGGTAGTTGGCCAGCAGCGCGCCGTCGCGGGTGTCGATGACCCGGACCTCCCCGCTGGTGCCGCCCGCCACGAACAGCCGGTGCCGCGCCGGGTCGACCGCCAGCCCGGCCGACGGCCCACCCGCGGGCGCGCTGAGCTGCCTGCCCGCGCCCGTGCGCAGGTCGACCTGGTGGATCCGGCCATCGGCGAGCGAGCCGAAGTACGCGACCGGCCGGGTCCCGATCGCGATCCCCTCCGGCCGGAACCCGTCCGGCAGCCGCAGCTCCGCCGGGAACCGACCCGCCGCCGCGGTGCCCCCGCCGAGCAACGCCGCGGACAGCGCGGCGGCGAATGCGGCCGCCAAGTACACCCGTGTGCGCCTCATGCCGCGGAGTCTGCTCGCGCCCACCGGCCACGGCCACCTCACATCGGGTGATCCCACCCTCGCCAACCCGATAGAGGACAAAGTCGTGACAACACCGCCAAGACCATTCCATTTGGCCGGGAATAGGCGCGGATAATCGACGATCTGAGCGGGGTCGTGGCCGGTCGACCTGTTTCGCGGACGCGCCCCCGGGTGCCAGGTGGCGGACCGGTCCATTTCGCTGGCGGTTTCGCGTCATGCCCCGCGGCGGCGACCCCGTCGGCAGGTTGTCGGTTACCGGGAAACTCGGCCACTTGGCCGTCGGCCGAGTGCCAAGGCCCACGTCGCGATCGGCTCGCCAGCAGCGGAGATGATCATCGGATGGGGTTGTCCGTTCCGTCATACCCTTGGGGGAGCACGAAGTCGGGACATCCTCGGTTGACCGGGCGCGGCCGACCGTGGGAGACTAAATCAATTAGTTGACTGGTATAAGGGATTATCAGTGAGCGTCCAGTTCTTTAACGACCGCCCCGGGTGTCGCACAGCGAGACGATGTAGCGAAGTGTCGTGAGTTCACCCGAGACCGCCCAGGAGTGGGGTGGGCAGTCGCATTCGGCTGGTGGGTGCGGGCGCCGGGGAGCGGCGCCGGTGGTGGGACCCGGCGGGACCCGGTGGGGGAACCGGCCCGGCGAGGTCTCGGCCGCCGTCGCGGTGTCGTTGTGCGGGTGCTCGAGCGCTCGGCGGTCGGGGCCGCCGGGCGCGGACGAACGGCAGGGGAGAACCGTGCACGACCACAGTGGGGGGACCGAACGTGGGGGTATATGACTTCCGCCCCGAGGACGGGGGCGGCGCGGCGTTACCGCGGGTGGACGAGGAGACGCTGGCGCTCTACCGGCGGGTGCTGGAGATGGACTGCCTCGACGCGGTGGCGCTGGAGCGGGAGTTCGGCCAGGACGGGGCCAGGCGGGTGGTCCGCAAGCTCGCCGAGGCGCACCTGGTGCGCGAGGCGCCGGAGCTGGGCGGCATGGCGGTGCTGCACCCGGACGTCGCGGCCTCGACGATGATCGAGCCGCTGGAGACGACCATCCGCGACGCGCAGCGCCGGATCGAGCGGATCTCCGGGGAGTTCGACCGGCTGATGGCGGTGTACAAGTCCGCCGTCGAGCAGCGCAACCGCCAGTACGGCCAGATCGACACGATCACCGACCGGCACACCGCCGCGGTGCTGGTGCACGAGCGCATCGCCAACGCCCGCAAGGAGGTGCTGGTGATGTGCGGCACCGACCCCAAGGCCGCCGACCGGTTCGAGTCGATCCCGGTCACCGACGGCGGCCCCACCCGCGACGGCGTCCGGCTGTGCGTGCTGCACCAGCACGCCGCCAGGTACCACCCCGCGGTGCAGGACCACGCCGCCGCGATCACCGGCGCGGGCGGCCAGGTGCGCACCATCGAGAAGCTGTGGAACCACATCTGCGTCGTCGACCAGGAACTGGTCTTCGTCTTCGACCACAGCGGGGTGGTGGCGATCTGCCAACCCGCCGTCGCCGCCTCCGTCGCCGCCCTGTTCGAACACGTCTGGAGCCAGGGCAGACCGTTCCAGGGCCACACGGTGACGCGGACCGAGGGCATGCAACTCAGCGAAGACGTGCGACGGGCGATCATCTACTTCCTGGCCGAGGGGATGCGCGACGAGCGGATCGCACGGCGGATCGGCGTGTCGGTGCGGACCTGCCGTCGGCATATAGCGGAGGTGCTGGGGCAGATCGGGGCGGAGACGAGGTTCCAGGCGGGGTACTTGACGGCGAAGTTGGGGATGCTGGAGACGCCGTCGGTGGAGATGCTGGCGGAGGAGGAGTTGGCACGGGTGGAGGCTCGGTCGGAGCGGATCTGAGGGTGCGGGGGTGGCTCGGCTACGACTTCGCGACGTGCGGGTCGGCCTCGTCGCCTGGCGGCGAGCTCGGCGCCCGATCCGCGACAATGCGAAGAGCTCGATGGGGTGGACCTGTTTTGTGTGGGGCCCCTACGGCACCCGTGGCAGAACCGCAAAGCAGGGGCCGAAAAGACTGGCCCTGCCGCGTGGAAACGCTACGGGTGCCGTCCCCCCACACAAAACAGGTCCACCCCATCGAGCATTTGGCACCAGCGAGTCCGACGGCCGCCGGGCTGGGTTGGCAGGGCAGCCGACAGCGGGCTGGGATGGCACCGGATTTTCCGAGTGTCCAGGGGCTGGGTAGGTGGGCTGGGGCGGACCTGACGGAGGGCGGGTTGGCACCGGCGGATCCAAGTGTCCAGGGCTGGCACTGTGGGCTGGGGCCGGTCCTGACGGGGGCGGGGTTGGCACCGCCGGGTCCGAGTGTCCACGGTTGGCCGGGTGGGCTGGGGCCGGTCCTGATGGGGCAGACTGGCACCGCCGGGTCTGAGTGTCCAGGGGCTGCCAGGTGGGCTGGCGGGTGGTTGTCCACAACGTGTTCTGGTGTCCACAGGTCGTGATCGCTGCCCCGGTTCTGTCAGGTCTCCTCGTTAGGCTGTATATCGGGGGCTCTTGTGGCAGATGATCTTGCGCATGCCGGGGTGAGGGCGCGGGACCGAGGATTCGGGCCTCTGCCTTCGGCTGTGGGTGTGCCTTGTTCGCCGCCGGTGTGGATCCGCGACGGTGCAGCTCAATGGGGCGAACTTGTTTGCGTGGGTTCGTGCTGCACCCGTGCTGGTCTCAAAGCTGGGGGTTGAAGGGGTAGCCCAGCAGACGCCAACGCGGCTATGAGTCCGCCCCATCGAGCGCCCAGCACCAGCGACTTCCTAGTCCCCATGGGCCGGGTTGGCACCGTTGCTGCCGGGAGTCAGCGGCAGGCGTCGCCATCTAGGGCTGGAACGGCAGCTGCGGTGTCGCGAACAGGGGTGCGTCGGTGCTGGCTGGAAGGCGTGCGCGCGTTCGTGCGGGGGGATTGCTCGGAGCGGCGCCTACAATTCGCCGTTGGTGAGGTGGCCGCATCTGGGTGGCAGGCAGGCCCCTGGCAGGTCCTGGTGCGGCGGTGGTCTTGCCGAGCACGGCTCATCGTGCCGGCTGGGGGGTGGTTGCCGGGGTGGTGGCAGGAAGTTGTCGTGCCTTCGCCGCGGTGGGGCGGGGCGACCTCGGCGGTCGTTGGTGCGTACTTACCTTTACGAACCTACCTCGTCACAGCGGATGTCGCCGAGACGAGGAGTGGATTCCTTGTCACACCGGCAAGTGGCCCACCGGGCGCGGTGCGCCGGACCCGGCGGCCCAGGCGGGATCGGTTGGCGCGCGGGCGAACTCCCGCGGCGCTGCGGGATCTGCTGGCGGGCGCGCGAATGGTTCCCGTCCGGGCGTGCGGTGTCCACCGGTGTAGGGGATCATGTTGTTGCACGACTACAACGTGCTCGCCACGGTGCGCTCCCCTTGTTGCCATGCAACAAGTTGACGGGCGCCGGGGATGGCCAACGCCGAATCCGCTGTGCCAGCATCGGAATCGTTGGAGCACCTCGACGCACTGATGAAGCACGCCAAGGGGGACGATGTGCTGATCACAACCGCGCGACGGCGGCGTACCGGGGAACCGCGCCGCGCCGCCCTGGGCCGCCGGGGCGCAGCGGGTTCGCAGCTCGGTCGTTGGTGAGCGGGCCAGGCCCGCGGTTCGGGCTGCCGCGGTGAGCGGCGAGCGCCACCGGTAGGCCGCGCGGGGTGGGATCGGCGGGATCCGACCACGTTCCACCGCGCCGATCCGCACCACGCGGCGGGCTTCGCGGCAGCGCGCCCGGCCGCACGGTCGATCCACACTCGACGGCGGCCGCTGGCCCGCCGGGAGCGCACGTGTGCCCACGACCGCGTCCGGTTCCACACGCGGTCACCACGCGGGCCTCGACGCCGTCACCCTCGTCGCGCCAGGCCGCGCGACCGGGGTGCGGCGCGGGTGCCGGGCGCGTACCCCGCGAGTGACCGCGCGTCCCGCCGGCGCTCGTTCGAAGTGTCAGACCTACATCCGAGATCATCGATTCAGGAGGGGTTGTTCAGTTATGCCTTCGTTGTCTGTGGGTAGTGCCCGGGTGAGTTACTCGGTGGTGGGGTCTGGCCCGGTTTTGGTGTTGGTGCACGGCGTGGGCAAGGGTGGTCAGTCGGCGTTCGGGCATTTGGTGGATCAGTTCGCGGAGCGCAACACGGTGGTAATACCTGACTTGTCGGGTAGTGAGGCTGCTGTGGACGATGGCGCGGCGCTCACGATCGAGCAGTTGGCCGAGGAGGTCTCGGCTGTCATCGCTGATGTGACCAGTGATCCCGTTGACTTGGTTGGTTTCTCGCTGGGTGGTTCGGTAGTGGTCGCGACCGCGGGGTTGCATCCGGAGCAGGTGCGTCGGGTGATTCCGGTGGGCGGGTTGGTTGAGACTGATTTGTATATGCGGAATTTGATTGGTTTGACGTTGAGTTTGTCGCATGATGCGGTGGCGTTTGGTCGGGTGTTGACGACGACGGCGTTTAGTCCGCGGTTTGTGAATGGGTTGTCTGGGTTGGCTGAGGTGGATGGGTTGGGGGCGGAGTTGTCTCCGTCGTCGGGTCGGCTTCGGCAGTTGGATTTGTTGGTTCGGGTGGATATCCGGGGTTTGGCGGAGAAGGTTCAGGCGGAGGCTCTTGTGGTGGGGTGTTCGCCGGATGCGGCGGTGCCGACGGAGCATTCGCGTGAGTTGGCGGCGACGATTCCTGGTGCGTCGTACGTGGAGATGGACAGCGGCCACATGGTGCTGTTCGAGAAGCCCGTGGAGTTCGTGGAGCTGGTCAACGACTTCATCCACAAGCCCTGACCAGCACTGACGGACTAGGGCGGTGGGCGTGGCCCGATCCGGGCGACGCGCCGATGACGGCGACCCCGCGCGCGGTCGCGCCCACGCCCGCTGTACCACCGGAATTCGATGGAGTGCACAGCACGCGCTTTTTCAGAACACGTGAAACGTAAGTCCCCTGGAGGGAAAGATGGCCAAGATCCTGCTCGCGGTCAGCAGTCATGACACACTGGGCGACACCGACAACAAGACCGGGTACAGCGTTTCCGAGGCGGCCCACCCGTATTACGTCTTCGCGGCGGCCGGGCACGAGGTGGACTTCGTGTCGGTGCTGGGCGGCGAACCGCCCGCCGTCGTGTTCGACGGCGAGGAGAACGACCCCGGGATCGTGGCCTTCCTCGCCGACGCCGAGGTGCGCGCCAAGCTCGCCGCGACCAAGCCCGCCGCCCAGGTGGCCTCGGCCGACTACTCGGCGATCTTCTACGTCGGTGGGCACGGCGCCATGTGGGACTTCCCCGACTCGCCGGACCTGGCCCGCCTCGCCACCGAGATCTACGCCGACGGCGGCGTCGTGTCCGCGGTGTGCCACGGCCCGGCGGGCCTGCTCAACCTGCGCCTGCCCGACGGCTCCTACCTGGTGGCGGGCAAGCGGATCAGCTCGTTCACCAACGAGGAGGAGGCCTCCCTCGGCCTGGTCGAGGTCATGCCCTTCCTGCTGGAGGAGCGGCTCAAGGAGCGCGGCGCGCGGCACGCCAAGTCCGCCAACTACGTCGCGCACACCGAGAGCGACCAGCGGGTGATCACCGGGCAGAACCCCGCGTCCGCCGCCGTGGTCGCCGAGCTCGTCGTCGAGGAGCTCAAGCGGGCAGCCGACCGCTGACCCACCGTCCACACCGGACCCGGCAACGGGCGCCGCGCACGGATCGCCGCGGGGTCGGCCGACCCGGCTCCCGCGGTCGTCATCACTGGTCACCACTGGTCGTCACCACGAGGAGAGCACCATGCACGGTTTGATCCAGGTCGCCGGAATCATCGACCAGGCCGAAGCGGACATGATCATCGAAGAGGGCGCTGACTGGCTCGGCTTCGCGCTCCGGTTGCCCGCCAAGAACGAGGACCTGTCCGAGGCCGACGCGGCCGCCATCGTCAAGAAGATCCAGCCCGCGCACAAGGGCGTCATCATCACCTACCTGACCGACGCCGACGAGATCAAGGCGTTCTGCGCCGAGATGGGCGTCGACGCCATCCAGCTGCACGGCGACATCACCCCGGCCGAGCTGCGCAAGCTGCGCGGCATCGCCCCGGAGCTGTACCTGCTCAAGAGCCTGGTGGTGAAGACCGACAACATCGGTGAGCTCACCGGGGTCGTCGAGCACGCCGCGGAGTGGGTCGACATGTTCATCACCGACACCTTCAACCCGGCCACCGGCGCCAAGGGCGCGACCGGCCTGGTGCACGACTGGGACATCAGCGCCGAGCTGGCACGGGTCTCGCCCCGGCCGCTGATGCTGGCGGGCGGGCTGACCCCGGACAACGTCGCCGCGGCGATCGAGAAGGTCCGCCCGGCCGCGGTGGACGCGCACACCGGCCTGGAGAACGCCACCCGGCGCAAGGACCGGCTGAAGGTGCGCAAGTTCGTCACCGAGTCGCGCAAGGCATTCGCCCACATCGCCGCCCAGGTCTAGGCGGGGCGATGACCAACGTGATCCGCTCGGTCGAGCACGTGGTGCACCTGCTGCCGCAGACCAAGCAGTTGCGCGCGCTGCACGCCAGCATCCGCGACCGGCACGCCCAGCGCGAGGACTTCGTCTTCAACGCGAGCCGGATCATCCGCCTGCTCGTCGAGGCCGGGCTGGAGCTGCTCCCGTTCGAACCGCACGACGTGCAGACCCCGGTGGGGCGCACCTACCACGGCCTGCGGGTCAGCTCGCAGATCTGCGGGGTGTCCATCGCCAGGGCGGGCGAGAGCATGGAGGTCGAACTGCGCGCGGTCGCGCCGGGGGTGCGGATCGGCAAGATCCTCATCCAGCGCGACACCACCACGAAACTGCCCCACCTGTTCTACGCCAAGCTGCCCGACGACATCGCCGACCGGCACGTGCTGCTGCTGGACCCGATGCTGGCCACCGGCGGCACCGCCCTCGCCGCCATCGAGGTCCTGCTCGGCCGGGGCGTGCCCCAGGAGCACGTCGTGTTCATCAACCTGCTGTCGGCGCCGGAGGGCATCGCCGCGGTGCACGAGAGGTTCCCGCTGGTGCGCATGGTCACCTCGTCCATCGAGGAGCGGCTGAACGAGAACGCCTACATGCTGCCCGGCATCGGCGACTTCGGCGACCGGTACTTCGGCACCGACGTGCTGGTGTGAGCGGGCGCCGACCCGGCTGAAGACGTTGTCCCACTAGCCAAGGAGCACCACGACCCATGTCAACCGCGGTCATCGACGGCGCCACCAAGGTCGCCATCGTCTACTACTCCGGAACCGGCAACATCCACCGACTCGCCACGGCGGCGGCCGAGGCGGCGGAGGCCGACGGCGCGCGGGTCCGGCTGCGCCGGGTGCCCGAGTACGTCAACGAGCCGCTCGCCCCGGAGTTCACCGAGTGGACCGCGGCGTGGGCCGAGCACGCCGCGGCGGTCGCGCACCTGCCGACCGCGACCGTCGATGACCTCGACTGGGCCGAGGTGGTCCTGTGGGGCAGTCCCGGTCGGTTCGGGCTCATCGCCGCGCCGCTGAAGCACTTCATCGACCAGGCGTGGCCGCTGCACGCCCGCCGGGGCCTGGTCAACAAGGTCATGTCGTCGTTCACCTCGACCGGGTCCCCGCACGGCGGCCAGGAGAGCACGATCCTGTCGCTCAACAACGTCTTCTACCACTGGGGCGCGGTCATCGTGCCGCCCGGCACCGCCGACGACATCCAGCTCGCGCCCAGCAACGGCAACCCCTACGGGGTGAGCTCGGTGTCGGGGCCGAAGGCGGTCGCCGGGCGGCTGGCCGAGAACGTCACCGACGACAACCTCGCCGCCATCGCCTACCAGACCCGGCGGGCGGTCGAGATCGCCACCCGGCTGCGCCTCGGTCTCGCGGTCGGCGCGTCGCGATGAGCACGGCCTGCCGACCGGCGCGCCAGCGCGTCGGCGCGCGGGAGCTCCACCTGTGCCACTTATCCATTGGGGGCGAAGTGAAACTCCTTTGGGGGAGATATGAAACGGCTCGACAAAACGAGGAACACGTCGTCGGCGCTCACGGGGCTGACCGAACTGCTCCTTGAGCAGTCCAGGGCGCGGCCGCACGACACGGCCATCGTGTCCGACGTGGACATCCTGACCTACCGCGAACTGGTCCGGCGCTCCAGCGAGCTCGCGGGCCTGCTGGAGCACCTGGGCGTGGCGGCCGACGACTGCGTCGGCCTGTTCGTCGAACCCTCGGTCGGACTGATGGTCGGGGCGTGGGGGATCCTGTTCGCCGGTGGTGCCTACCTGCCGCTCTCGCCGGAGTACCCCGTCGAGCGGCTGCGCTACATGATCGAGGACTCCGGGACGAAGGTCATCGTGGCCCAGCCGGACCTGGCGGACCGGCTGGCCGAGTTGGCCACAGAGGACACCACGATCGTCACGCTCAACGACGCCGCGAGGTTCGCCGCCGAGTCCACGGTCCCGCCGCCCGCGCCGGGCAGCCTCGCCTACGTCATCTACACCTCCGGCAGCACCGGCAAGCCGAAGGGGGTGATGATCGAACACCGCAGCATCGCCAGCCAGATGTCCTGGCTGGCGGCCAGTTACGGGATCGACCGCGACAAGACCGTGCTGCAGAAGACGCCGATGAGCTTCGACGCGGCGCAGTGGGAGATCCTGGCGCCCGCGTGCGGGGCGACGGTCGTCATGGGGATGCCGGGGATCTACCGCGACGCCGAGCGGCTCATCCGGACCATCCGCGAGCACGGGGTCACCACGCTGCAGTGCGTGCCCACGCTGTTGCAGGCGCTGCTGGACACCGACGAGCTGGCCGGGTGCACCTCGTTGCGGCAGATCTTCACCGGCGGCGAGGCGCTGCCCAAACCGCTGGCCAAGTACTGCCTCGACACGCTGCCCTGGTGCGAGCTGGTCAACCTGTACGGGCCGACCGAGTGCACGATCAACTCCTCGGCGTTCACCGTCAGCAGGGCGACCGTCGAGGACGGGCCGAACGCGGTGTCCATCGGCACGCCGGTCGCCGACACCGAGTACCACATCCTGGCCGCGGACGGGGCCGAGGCGGCCGTCGGCGAGATCGGCGAGCTGCACATCGGCGGGATCCAGTTGGCGCGCGGGTACCTGCACCAGCCGGAGCTGACCGCGCAGCGGTTCGTGGACAACCCGTTCGGCGCGGGCCTGCTGTTCAAGACCGGTGACCTGGCGTACTGGAACGCCGACGGCACCGTGCAGTTCATGGGCCGGGCCGACAACCAGGTGAAGCTGCGCGGCTTCCGGGTCGAGCTCGACGAGATCAAGCTGGCGATCGAGACGCACGACTGGGTCAAGCACGCCGCGGTGGTCGTCAAGCCCGACTCGCGTACCGGCTTCCAGAACCTGATCGCCTGCGTCGAGCTCAACCCCAGGGAAGCGGCCCTGATGGACCAGGGCAACCACGGCGCGCACCACCAGTCCAAGGCGAGCAAGCTCCAGGTCAAGGCGCAGCTGTCGAACGCGGGCGCGCGCGACGCCGCGGAGCTCGATGGCAAGCCGGTCGTCGACCTGCCGGGCCGGGTGGCCACCGACGGCCAGCGGCGGCAAGCGTTTGCGCGCAAGACCTACCGGTTCTACGAGGGCGGCGAGGTGACCAAGGCCGACGTCCTCCAGCTGCTCGGCAGGCGGCCAGCCGCCGGGGCGCCCCGCGACCTGACCGAAGTGGACCTCTCCGAGTTCGGCGAGATCCTGCGCTACCTCGGGCAGCACCTGAGCACGGAGCGGTTGCTGCCGAAGTACGCCTACGCCTCGCCGGGTTCGCTCTACGCGACGCAGCTGTACCTCCAGATCACGGGGATCGGCGACCTGCGGCCGGGGATCTACTACTACCACCCGGTGACCCACCAGCTCGTCCTGATCACCGAGACGGTCGGTGCCGCCGAACCCGAGGTGCTGCTGCACTTCGTGGGCAAGAAGCGGGCGATCGAGCCGGTGTACAAGAACAACATCCAGGAAGTGCTGGAGATCGAGACCGGCCACATGGTCGGCCTGCTCGAGGAGGTCCTGCCCGGCCACGGGCTCGACGTCGTCGACGCCGCGTTCGAACCGGCTACAAAGGACAGCCTGGAGGTCGCCGACGAGGACTTCTACCTCGGCACCTTCGCGCTGGTCCGGCACGGCGGCCCGCGTCCGCGCGACGAGGTCGACATCTACGTCCAGGCCCACCCCGGCAAGGTCGCCGACCTCCCGGCGGGCCAGTACGCCTACACCGGTGGACGGCTGGAGCGGATTTCCGCCGAGCTCGTGCTGCGCAAGCAGGTCATCGCGATCAACCAGGCGGTCTACGACCGGGCGAGCATCGGGATCTCGGTGATCAGCCGCACCGGGCAGGGCTGGCGGCGCTACGTCGACCTCGGCCGGGTGCTGCAGCGGCTGTCGATGAACGAGGTGGACCTCGGCTTCATGTCGTCGGGCTACAGCTCCAAGAGCGGCGACGACCTGCCGTCGCACACCCGGATCGACGCGGTCCTGCGCGGGCTCGGCAGGCCGAGCGGGCCGTCGTACTTCTTCGTCGGCGGTCGTGTCAGCGCGCAGCAACGGCTGCACGACGGCATGAAGGAGGACGTCGTGCACATGCGCGGCCCGGCCGAGATGATCCGCGACGACCTGATCACCCTGCTGCCCGACTACATGATCCCGAACAAGGTCCTGGTGCTCGACCGGCTGCCGACCACGGTCAACGGCAAGATCGACATCAAGGCGCTGGTCGAGTCCGACGCGATCGCCGCCGACAGCTCCGACCGCCCGTTCGTCGCGCCGCGCACCCGCGTCGAACGCCGGATCGCCGAGCTGTGGCAGGCGGCGATGAAGCGGGAGGGCGCCTCGGTGCTCGACGACTTCTTCGCCTCCGGCGGCAACTCGCTGATCGCGGTCGGCCTGATCAACAAGCTGAACCGCGAGTTCGGGTCCACCCTGCCGCTGCAGGTGCTGTTCGAGTCGCCGACCATCGAGCAGCTCGCCAAGCGGGTGGAGGGGGCGGACTCGATCCGGTCCTCTCGGTTGGTTCCCTTGCAGCCAGCGGGATCCGGCGCGCCGGTGTACTGCTGGCCCGGGCTGGGCGGCTACACCATGAACCTGCGCACCCTCGCCGGGAAGGTGGGCACCGACCGGCCGTTCTACGGTGTCCAGGCGCACGGCATCAACGAGGGCGAGGTCCCGTACGCCACCATCAAGGAGATGGCGACCGAGGACGTCGCGGAGATCCGGCGGCTACAACCGCAGGGGCCCTACACGTTGTGGGGTTACTCCTTCGGCGCGCGGGTGGCGTTCGAGGCCGCTCACCAGCTCGAACAAGCGGGGGAGCGGGTGGAGAACCTCTTCCTCATCGCGCCCGGATCGCCGAAGGTCCACACGGAAGGGACGCGGGCGGAGGAACGCGTTGCCACGTACGACAACCAGGCGTACGTGACGATCCTGTTCTCGGTCTTCTCCGGCACGATCAGCGGATCCCTGCTGCGGCAATGCCTTGAGGTCGCCAAGGACGACAAGAGCCTGGCGGAGTTCCTCAGCGCCAATTTCACCAACCTCGACATCGACCTGGTCGCCCGGATCATCCAGGTGGTGGGCACGACGTTCGAGTTCAGCTACACCTTCCGCGAGTTGACCGAACGGCGGATCAGCGCGCCCATCACGATCTTCAAGGCCCGCGGCGACGACTACTCGTTCCTCGAGGGCGCCAGCGGGTACGCCGCCACGGCGCCGACCGTCGTGGAGTTGGTGGCCGACCACTACTCGATGCTCAAGGACCCCGACATCGACGAGCTCACCGCGGCCATCCGGCTGCGCGGCGAGACCCAGCGCGCGACCCTGGACGACACCCGGGAGGACACCATCATGCCGCACGTCAACATCAAGCACTTCCCGGTGTCGCTCAGCGCAGAGCAGCAGTCCGAACTGGTCTCCGCCGTCACACGGGCGATGACGAACGCCTTCGGGTGTGACGACGGAGCCGTCTCCATAGCCTTCGAACCGATAGCCAAAGAGGTGTGGAACGAACAGGTCTACTTACCGGAGATCGTGAACCGCAGGCACACCCTGGGCAAGGTGCCGAACTACGGCGCCGACTTCAACTGATGGCTGGGACGACCATGACCCCCCTTCTGCACGACGACATCCCGCTGGTCTTCCGGGCCGAGGTGGCCGACGCGATCAACGAGGGCCGCCCGGTGGTCGCCCTGGAGTCCAACGTCATCACGCACGGCCTGCCCTACCCCGACAACGCCGCGACCGCCCGCAAGGTCGAGGAGGCGGTGCGGGCGGGCGGCGCGGTGCCCGCCACCCTGGCCATCGAGGGCGGCGAGATCGTGGTCGGCATGACCGAGGCCGACATCGAGCGGTTCGCCTCGACCCCGGGCATCCCCAAGGTCAGCAGCCGCGATCTGCCGATCGTGCTGGCGCAGGGGCGGATGGGCGCGCTGACCGTGGCGTCCTGCCTGGTGGCCGCCGAGCTCGCGGGCATCCGGTTCTTCGCCTCGGCCGGGATCGGCGGGGTGCACCGGGGCGCGGAGCGGTCCATGGACATCTCCTCGGACCTGGTGCAGTTCACCCGGTCGCAGGTCGCGGTGGTGTGCGCGGGCGCCAAGAAGATCCTCGACCTCGGCCTGACCCTGGAGTACCTGGAGACCCAGTGCGTGCCGGTGGTGTCCTACCGGTCCGACGACTTCCCGGCGTTCTACTGCGTGTCGAGCGGTCTGCGCAGCCCGGTCCGGCTCGACGACGACGCGGTGATCGCCCGCGCGATCGAGAACCACTGGGGGCTGGGCAACAACAGCTCGTTCCTGATCACCACCCCGGTCCGGGAGGCGGAGGCGATCGACGGCGACGAGGTCGACGCCGCCATCGCCGAGGCGATCACCGCGGCCGAGCGCGACGGCATCCGCGGCCAAGCGGTCACGAAGTACCTCATGCGCGCGGTGGACGCGGCCACGGGTGGCCGCTCCGCCAAGGCGAACATGGCGGTGCTCATCAGCACCGCCGAGGTCGGCGGCAGGCTCGCCGCGGCGCACGCCCGCTACCGCAAGGAGGTGTGGGGCTGATGGTCGCCAAGAACCTGATGCTGTTCGCCGGGCGCAGCCACCCGGAACTGGCCGAGGAGGTCGCCAAGTACCTGGACGTACCGCTGACCCCGCAGTCGGTGTACGACTTCGCCAACGGCGAGATCTTCGTGCGGTTCGAGGAGTCGGTGCGCGGCTGCGACGCGTTCGTCATCCAGAGCCACTGCGCGCCGATCAACAAGTGGCTGGTGGAGCAGCTGATCATGGTGGACGCGCTGAAACGGGCCAGTGCCAAGCGGATCACCGTGATCATGCCGTTCTACGCGTACTCGCGGCAGGACAAGAAGCACCGCGGCCGGGAACCGATCTCGGCGCGGCTCATCGCCGACCTGTTCAAAACCGCCGGTGCGCACCGGATCATGACCGTCGACCTGCACACCGCGCAGATCCAGGGCTTCTTCGACGGCCCGGTCGACCACCTGTTCGCGCAGAACCTGTTGGCGTCCTACGTCAACGACAAGTACGGTGGCGCTGACATCACCGTGGTCTCCCCGGACTCCGGCCGCACGAAGCTGGCCGAGAAGTGGGCCGACCACCTGGGCGGTCGGCCGATCGCGTTCATCCACAAGTCCCGCGATCCGCTGCGGCCCAACGAGGTCGTCGCCAACCGGGTGGTCGGTGACGTCGAGGGGCGCACCTGCGTCGTGGTCGACGACATGGTCGACACCGGCGGCACCATCGCCAAAGCGGTGCGGCGGCTGCTCGAGCACGGCGCGCTGGACGTGGTCATCGCGGCCACGCACGGCGTGCTGTCCGCGCAGGCACCGACCGCGCTCGCCGAGTCCGGGGCGCGCGAGTTCATCGTCACCAACACGCTGCCGATCCCGGAGGAGAAGCGGTTCCCGCAGTTGACCGTGCTGTCCATCGCCCCGCTGCTGGCCAGGGCGATCCACGAGGTGTTCGAGGTCGGTTCGGTGACCAGTCTCTTCGATGGGCACGCGTGAAGACCGCTATCGCCAAGCTGTTCCCACTGTTTCCGGATTCAGGAAGGGTTTTCAGCCATGCCTTCGTTGTCTGTGGGTAGTGCCCGGGTGAGCTACTCGGTGGTGGGGTCCGGGCCGGTCCTGGTGTTGGTGCACGGCGTCGGCAAGGGTGGCCAGTCGGCGTTCGGGCACCTGGTGGATCAGTTCGCTGAGCGCAACACCGTGGTGATACCTGACTTGTCGGGTAGTGAGGCCGCTGTGGACGATGGCGCCGCGCTGACGATCGAGCAGTTGGCGGAGGAAGTGTCCGCCGTGATCGCGGATGTGACGTCGGATCCTGTTGACCTGGTTGGGTTCTCGCTGGGTGGTTCGGTTGTGGTCGCGACCGCGGGGTTGCATCCGGAGCAGGTGCGTCGGGTGGTTCCGGTGGGTGGTTTGGTTGAGACTGATTTGTATATGCGGAATTTGATTGGTTTGACGTTGAGTTTGTCGCATGATGCGGTGGCGTTTGGTCGGGTGTTGACGACGACGGCGTTTAGTCCGCGGTTTGTGAATGGGTTGTCTGGGTTGGCTGAGGTGGATGGGTTGGGGGCGGAGTTGTCTCCGTCGTCGGGTCGGCTTCGGCAGTTGGATTTGTTGGTTCGGGTGGATATTCGGGGTTTGGCGGAGAAGGTTCAGGCGGAGGCTCTTGTGGTGGGGTGTTCGCCGGATGCGGCGGTGCCGACGGAGCATTCGCGTGAGTTGGCGGCGACGATTCCTGGTGCGTCGTATGTGGAGATGGACAGTGGCCACATGGTGCTGTTCGAGAAGCCCGTGGAGTTCGTGGAGCTGGTCAACGACTTCATCCACAAGCCCTAGTTCGGAGAAAGCCAATTCCCGTTCGCGGGATCCGTTGATCGTGAGAGGAACAGCACCGTGGTTCTGAATGACCCGAAGAGCGGCACGACCGAGGCCTACCGCCCGCTGATGTCCGACGAGCGCGTCGAGCAACTGCGCGGGCTGCAC
Source organism: Actinokineospora diospyrosa (assembly GCF_024171925.1). Lineage (GTDB taxonomy): Bacteria > Actinomycetota > Actinomycetes > Mycobacteriales > Pseudonocardiaceae > Actinokineospora > Actinokineospora diospyrosa. The sequence continues at coordinate 458,098 of NZ_JAMTCO010000001.1, forward strand.
GCCATGCTCACCGACTCCAGCGGCGGCCCCACCGAGGTGGAGACCCGCGAGTTCCTCGGCCTGACCCTGCAGGTCCCGCCGCAGGTGATGACCCCGTGCCCGGTGTCGCACCTGTTCGGCCAGGCGATCCTCGCCGAGGTCAAGGAGGGCGACCGCGTCCTGGAGATGGGCACCGGCAGCGGTGCGCACGGCATCCTCGCCGCGGGCAAGGCCGCCTCGGTCCTGGCCGTCGACATCAACCCGCACGCGGTCCTCACCGCCCGCGCCAACGCCGCCAGCAACGGCGTCGCCGACCTCGTCGAGACCCGCCAGAGCGACGTCTTCACCGCCGTCGACGGCCAGTACGACCTGATCATCTTCAACCCGCCGTTCCAGTGGTTCCCCGCCCGCGACGTCGTCGAGTCGGCGACCACCGACGAGAACTACGGCGCCCTGACCAGGTTCTTCCGCGAGGCCAAGCAGTACCTCGCCACCGACGGCCGCATGATGATCTTCTTCAGCACCGCGGGCGACGTCGAGTACCTGCGCAGGCTCATCGAGGCCGAGGGCTACGAGCGCGAGGTCGTCTTCAAGCACACCGGTGACTTCGCCGGGATGCCCGCGGACTTCTTCACCTTCCGCGTGACCCTCAAGTAGCACCCACCGCCGAAGGCCCCCGCCTCCGGGCGGGGGCCTTCGCGCACTCCACTCTGGACAAACGCTCAGCCCGCCCCCAACGCCCCCTTGTCCACCAACGCCCGCCGACATTGCACACACGTCACCGTCCCCAGCGGCTCAGCGTCCAGCCGGGCCTTCACCTTCCGCTTCCTCGACTTGTCGCACAGAGTCCAGTTCTCCCTGCGCGTCTTCGCGCCACGCCGGTGGACCGCGGCGGCGTGGCGCGACTCAGATGTGGGAGCGGTGATCGTCACCGGCACATACTTGACCACATCGTCCTGCTGGGAGGGAGTCGAGCTGGCCGGGTTGGTGTTCTGGACGAAGAGGACATAGCCATCCCGATCTATCCGCACGATCTCCCCCGGCGCGGGAAGCTCCCGGTGGACAAGCTCGATCCGCAAGTCAGACATCACGTGCCCCTCTCGGTAGCCCCTTCATCACGCGACATCGCTCCACTGTGGTCACGAGCTACACCTACGCCTCGGGATACACCAGAACGGGTGCACTTCAGCCCAAGACCTTGCGCGCGACCTCATCCACGTCCAGGTGCGGCGCCGTGCACGCCTCCGCTGGTCGCTTGCCGTCACCCGGTCGATCCGCTCCGGGCTACTGCTGCCCGAGGGGGATGTCGAGGATCGCGAGGAACGCGGTGGCCGCCGGTGTGCGGCTCACCCGGCTCCAGATGATGTACTCGACCCGCGCGGGGGCGTCGACGACCTCGATCGTGGTCACGCCGGTCAGCTGGGGTACGTACGCCGACGGCAGCATGGCCACCCCGAGGCCCTGCCCGACCAGCCCGGCGATGAGGTAGGCGCTGGTCACCTCGAACGCCACGTCCCGGGTGAGTCCCGCGGCGGCGAACGCCTGGTCGGACTGGGCGCGCCCGGCGGTCTTGGGCGGCAGGTCCACGAACATCTCCGAGGACAGCGTGCGCAGCGTGATCGCCCGCTCGTTGGCCAACCGGTGGTCCGGCGACACCACGGCGACCAACCGGTCGCGGGCGAGCTCGTGCGAGAACACCCCCTCCGGCCGCTGGGTGGTGGGCAGGCCGAGGAACGCCACGTCGATGCCGCCCTCCTTCACCTGCTCGACGAGCTCCTCGCTCGCCCCGACCCGCAGGCTGATGCGCACGGAGGGGTAGTCCTGGCGGAACTCGCCCAGCGCGCGCGGGATGTCGACCGCCGCGACGGTCGGGATCAGGCCGACCGCCAACCGGCCGCGGACCTCCCCGACGGCGGCGGCGACCTCGGCGGCGGCCCGGTCGGCGGCGTCGAGGCACTGGCGGGCCGCGGTGAGGAACGCCGCGCCAGCCGGGGTCAGCCGGACCCGGCGGCTGGTCCGCTCGAACAGCTTGGCCCCCAGCTCCCGCTCCAGCCGGGCGATCTGGTGGCTGAGCGCGGACTGCACCACCAGGCACCGCTCCGCGGCGCGGGTGAAGCTGCTCGTCTCGGCGACCGCGATGACGTAGCGCATCTGCTGGAGTTCCACCGATCCATCTTGCATCGAGATGGAAGGGGTGACAAACATGTGTTGGACTCATTGATCGCCTGGCGTGAGACTGCGAACGTGACAAGTCCGGCACGGACGGTTTCCGACGGAGCCCACACGGGAGGCTCCCGCGGGAAATCGCCCCACGCCACGGCGTTTCCCCCCTCCTGTGGCGTGGGGCGGCCCGCGCCCACGCTCGTCACCGGGCCAGGTGGCCCGCAGGGAAGTTCACTCGAGAGGACAGGCACACCATGAGCGACACGCCGCAGCCGGAGGCGACCACCACCGCCGATGTGTGGGTCGACCCCCGCTGCCCATGGGCGTGGATCACCTCCCGCTGGCTGCTGGAGGTCGAGCAGGTCCGCCCGGTGGCGGCCCGGTTCCACATCATGAGCCTCTCGGTGCTCAACGAGGGCCGCGAGGTCCCGGAGAAGTACCGCCAGGGCATGATCGACGGCTGGGGCCCGGTCCGGGTGTGCATCGCCGCCGAGCAGCAGCACGGCAACGACGCACTGCGGCTGCTCTACAACGCCATGGGCACCCGCATCCACAACCACAAGGAGGGCCTCGGCCGGGACATGATGCTCGGTGCCCTCGCCGACGCGGGGCTGCCCGCGGAGCTCATCGACGCCGCCGAGCAGACCGAGCTGGACGTGCCGCTGCGCGAGAGCCACCACGCGGGCATGGACCCGGTCGGCTCCGAGGTCGGCACCCCGGTCATCCACGTGCCCGGGCCCGACGGCGAGCTCATCGCGTTCTTCGGCCCGGTCCTGACCCCCGCGCCGCGCGGTGACGCCGCCGGTCGGCTGTGGGACGGCGTGCTCGCCCTCGCGGGCACCGACGGCTTCTTCGAGCTCAAGCGCACCCGCGACCGCGACCCGATCTTCGACTGACCGACGGCTCGCGAAACACCTGGGCGGTGCTCCTGCACGTGGGGTGTGTCGTCGATTTCGGCGACCCCCGAATCCGAAGTGACCACCGCCGAACCGAGGAATGGCTCACCGTGAACGCACATCTGTTGTCCGACACCGGTTCCCGGTCCCAGCGCGAGGAGGGCGGCGCGGTATGAGGAACGGCAGGCTGCTGCTCACCGCCGGGGTGACCGCGCTGGCCCCCGCGATCTGGGGCAGCACGTACCTGGTGACGACCGAGTTGCTGCCACCGGACCGGCCGCTGCTGGCGGCCACGGTGCGCGCGCTCCCGGCCGGGCTGATCCTGCTGGCCTTCGTCCGCACGATGCCGGTCGGGATCTGGATCTGGCGCTCGCTGGTGCTCGGCACGCTCAACATCGGCGCGTTCAACTTCCTGCTCTTCGTCGCCGCCTACCGGCTCCCCGGTGGTGTCGCGGCGATCATCATGACGGCGCAACCGATGCTGGTGCTGGTGCTGGCGGCGCTGGTCATCGGGGACAAGATCAGATTCGTGCACGTGCTGGCCTGTGTGCTCGGCGTCGCGGGCGTGATGCTGCTGGTGTTCAAGGCGGCGAACGCGCTCGACCCGGTCGGTGTCGCCGCCGCGGCGGCGGGTGCGGCGAGCATGGCCGCGGGCATCACGATGACGAAGAAGTGGGGCAAGCCCGCCGGTGTCGGGCTGCTCCCGTTCACCGGGTGGCAGTTGGTCGCCGGTGGCCTGGTGCTGCTGCCGTTCACCGTGACCCTGGAGGGTGTGCCGAGCAGCATTTCCTGGCCCAACGTCATCGGGTTCGTCTACCTCATGAGCTTCGGCGCGGTCATCAGCTACGCGATCTGGTTCCGCGGCATCGAGCGGCTGCCCGCGCTGGCGGTGTCGGTCCTGGCGCTGGGCAGCCCGATCGTGGCGACCCTGCTCGGGTTCGTGTTCCGCGACGAGACGCTGTCGGTCCTGCAGCTGGTCGGGGTCGTGGTGACCATCGGCGCCGCGCTGCTGGCCCAACCGAGGCCGCCCAAGGCGGCCAAGCCGGGTCCGGACGCCGACCCCGAGCCCGACGACGACCCGGGTCCGGACGAGGACACCGGTCAGGCGCGGTCGACTCAAACGTCCACAGTGGAAGGGAGACGTGCGTGAGCGGATCCAGATCCGTCCGCTGAGGACGTTCCCCACTCAACCGGTAGCTCTAGAACCCAATACAGTTAGCGAGAAACAGATGTCCACAGAGGAAGAAAGCCAGACCTCGACGTTCCGCGCATGGCTGGGTGTCGCCGCGATCACGGCCAGCTTGTTCGTCTTCCTCACCACCGAGCTGATGCCCATCGGCCTGCTCACCCCGTTGAGCACCAGCCTGGGCATCACCGTGGGTGTCGCCGGGCTGATGGTCACGCTGCAGGGCATCTCCGCCGGTCTCGGCGTGCCGTTCATCGTGGCCTGGACCAGGCGGATCAACCGGCGGGTCCTGCTGTCCACGCTGCTGGCCATCCTGGCCGTCGGCAACCTGATCACCTCCATCTCGCCCAACTACGCGCTGATCCTCACCACCCGGCTGGTCATGGGCTTCGCCAGCGGCGTGTTCTGGGCCATCGGCGTGAGCATGGCGATCCGCATCGTCCCCGACCGGCACGCCACCAAGGCCGCCGCGGTCGTGATGTCGGGCATCTCGATCGCCACGGTCGTCGGCATCCCGCTGGGCACCGTGCTGGAGAGCATGACCGACTGGCGCACCACGTTCCTCATCTGGGCCGGGCTGAGCGTGGTCGTCTTCCTCGCCGTCACCATCACCGTCCCGTCGCTGCCCTCGGCGAACGCGGTCTCGGTCCGGGAGGTCTTCTCCCTGCCGTTCAAGAACATCCCGCTGCGCCTGGTGCTGTTCACCGTGGTGCTGTTCGTGCTCGGCCACTTCGGCGCTTACACCTTCGTGCGCCCGTTCCTCGAGCAGAGCGCCGGGGCGACACCGATCTTCATCACCGTCGTGCTGATCATCTTCGGTGTCGGCGGCGCGGTCGGCAACTTCATCGCGGGCTACACGGTCAACAAGAGCATGCGCGGCAGCTTCATCGTCGGCGCCATCGGCCTGGTCGTCTCGCTGTTGCTCCTGCTCACCCTGGGCAGCGGTGTCGCGGGCGTCATCATCGCCCTGGTCCTGTGGGGCGTCTCCTTCGGCGTCGTGCAGCTCTCCCAGGTCAACATGACCCTCGCCGCGGCCCCCGACAAGTTCGAGGCGGCGATGTCGCTGAACACCATGGCCTACAACACCTCCATCGCCCTGGGCGCCCTCTTCGGCGGCCTCTTCGCCGACAACCTGGGCGTCACCAGCGTCGTCTGGTTCGGCGTCGCCCTGACCGCGGCCTCACTCCTGCTCACCCTCGTCACCGGCAGGCGGTCCACCACCCCCGCCACCGCCACCGACGAACTGGCGACCAGCAGCTGAGTCCCACCCGATCCCGAGTCCGGGATCGCGGGACACACCCCACCCGGTGTCCGTCCCCCCGCCGATGAGGTGCGCGCTGTCCGGCGCGCACCTCATCGGCGTTTTCGTCTCCGGTGCCGACCCAACCCCCGCACCCGCCATTCGGCATTCCCGGTGAATCATTCCCGTAGGGCGCACGGCTAAAGCCCTGAATCGGTGTTCGCGGCCAACCGGCAGAAAGAACCCCCTCGGGTTGCGCCTGGTGGGTGACCACGCCCTCCGCCTTTCGGGCCAGTGACCGGCGTGTCGCGGCGGTTCGGCCGTGTGTCGGGTTGTTCGGGGTTCCTGCCGCTCTGCCCGTCTGGTTGAGTTCCGATTCGTTTGGGGCTTTCTGGGGTTTTCGGCACACTGGGGTGGGTTTCATGGCCGATGGGTCGTTGCGCAGCCATGCCGTTTTTCGGCGGGTTCGGTTGTTCGTGTTCGGTCTGGTGTTCGTGGTCCTGTTCTCGGGGGTCGCGGCGCTCGAACCGCCCCCTTCGGCGGCGACGCCGTCGCGGTTGCCCAAACCCCGTGCGGAGAAGGTGATCCCGCACAGCGACGTCGCGCTGAGCGGGCGGGTGCCCCCGGCTGTGGACCAACCGGCCGCGCGGGCCGCGACGACGTGGCCCGCGGCCGGATCCGCCGAGGTCGTGCTGGGTGGCGACAAGCCAGCCGCGACGGGGGAGCCCGCCAACTCGGCTGAGCGCGGTGCGCGGGTTCCGGTGGCGCGCCAGGCGGGTTCGCTGCCGGTGCGGATCGCCGCACCCGCGATCGGGCGGACGCCCACGGCGCGGGTCGAGCTGGCCCAGCGGTCCGTGGTCGAGCGCGCGGGCGTGTCCGGTGTGCTGCTGGCCGTCCGACCGACCTCGGGTCCGATCGACTCGGCCACCATCACCGTGGACTACTCGTCGTTCCGCCACGCGGGCGGCGCCGACCTGGGCAGCCGCCTGCGGTTGGTGCGGTTGCCCGAGTGCGTCCTGAGCACCCCGCACGTGCCCGCCTGCCAGGTCCAGACGCCGGTGGAATCCCGCAACGACGGCGTGGCCCAGTCCGTGTCGGCCACCGTCGCGGTCAAGACCGCGACGGTCCTCGCCGCCACCGCGGGCTCCTCGGGCCCCGGCGGGGCGTTCACCGCCAGCTCCCTCGGCCCGTCCGGCAGTTGGGGCGTGACCGGTGCGACCGGCGCGTTCACCTGGTCGTACCCGATCACCCTGCCGCCCACCGCGAGCGGCACCAGCGCGATGCCCGAGGTCGCCCTGTCCTACAACTCGGCCGGTGTGGACGGTCGCACCGCCGCGACCAACAACCAGGGGTCGTGGGTCGGCCAGGGGTGGGACTACGCGCCGGGCCACATCGAGCGCACCTACCGCTCCTGCTCGGACGACACGACCCTGCCGCAGGCGCAGCAGACCGGGGACCTGTGCTGGGCCGGGCACATCGTCACGATGAGCCTGGGCGGCAGGGCGACCGCGCTGATCCGCAACGACGCCGACGGCACCTGGCGCCCGGCCTCCGACGACGGTGCCCGGGTCGAGCTGGTCTCCGGTGGCACGCCCGCGGGCGACCACTGGCGGGTGACCACAAGGGACGGTGTGAAGTACCACTTCGGCCGCAACGAGGGCCCTGGTCGGACCAGCCAGGACACCACCGGTTCCAGGTGGACGGTCCCGGTCTACGGGCCGCGCAGTGGTGACCCCTGCTACAACGCCGCCGGGTTCGCGCAGTCCAAGTGTGACCAGGTGTGGCGGTGGAACCTCGACTACGTCGAAGACCCGCACGGCAACGCTTCGCTGTACTACTACACGCCGGAAACCAACTTCTACGGCGCCAACACCGGAACCACCGGCGTCCAGTACACCCGCGGCGGCACCCTCAAGCGCATCGACTACGGCCTGCGCCTCACCTCGGGCTCGGTCTACGGCTCCACCCCCGCCCAGGTCGTCTTCGACGTGGCCGAGCGCTGCACCCCCGCGGGTGCGATCACCTGCGCCCCGGCCCAGTTCACCGCCGCCAACGCCGCGTCCTGGCCGGACACACCCCAGGACCAGCAGTGCCTCTCCAGCGCGACCTGCAACAACCACTCACCCAGCTTCTGGTCGACGAAGCGGCTGACGACCATCACCACCAAGTACGACACCGGTTCCGGTCCGGTCAAGGTCGACTCCTACGCCCTGACCCAGTCCTTCCCCACCCTGACCGACCCGAGCCTGCGGTTGGACCAGATCGTCCGCACCGCTTGGGAGTCCGGCACCACCGGGACCGCGCTGCCCGCGGTCACCTTCACCAGCCAGGTGTTCGACAACCGGGTCAGCGGCTACAACAACCAGCCCGCCATGGGCCACTGGCGGCTCACCAACGTGGCGACCGAGACCGGCGGCCAGGTGTCGGTGACGTACTCGCCGACCGAGTGCACCTCGACCACCGTGCCGACCGACCTGCCCAACAACACCAAGCGCTGCTACCCGGTCTACTGGCGCCTGCCGCTGAACCAGAACCCGACGCTGGACTTCTTCCACGTCTACCCGGTCACCCAGGTCCAGGTGCAGGACGGCAACGGGATCTCCCCGACGCAGCAGACCGGCTACACCTATCTCGGCACCCCCGCTTGGCACCACGACGACAACGAGGTCGTCAAACCCGCGAACCGCACCTACGGCCAGTTCCGCGGCTACGGCCAGGTCGAGACCCGCACCGGCGCGGGCACCGACCAGCGGACGCTGTCGAAGACCACCTACTTCCGCGGCATGCACGGCGACACCCTGCCCGGCAACCAGCAGCGCACCGCCACCGTCACCAACTCCCTGGGTGAGGTCCGCAACGACGACAACGTGCTGGCGGGCAGCGCCCACGAGGTCCAGACCTACCTCGGGGCGGGCGGCGCGCAGTTGCGCACCTCGATCACCGAGACCACCGACCTCGCCACCACCGCGACCCGGGCCCGCACCGGGTTGCCCGCGGCCACCGCGCGCATCGTCGCCCCCACCCGCACCCGCGAGATCACCACCCTCGCCGCGGGCGGCGTGCGGACCAGTTCGGCCACGCACCGCTACGACGCCACCGGCCGCAAGGTCTCCACCACCGAGTCCGCCGACGGCGTCACCGACACCTGCGCCACTACCACCTACGCCGACAACACGACCTCGTGGATCCGCGACCGGCCCGCCGAGGTCTGGCAGTCCACCGCCGCCTGCCCGACCTCCGGCCCGGCGACGCCGCCCAGCCCGGTCGTCGGCGCGAAGCGCACCTACTACGACGCGGCCACCACCCTCGGCGCCGTTCCCGGGGTCGGCAACCCGACCCGGACGGACTCGGCGACCGCGAACACCGGTGGCACGCTGACCTTCCAGACCACCGAGTCGGCGACCTACGACGCCTCCGGCCGCATCCTGTCCAAAAAGGACGCGCTCAACCAGCAGACCACGACCGCCTACACCCCCGCCCTCGGCGGCATCGTCGCCGACGTCACCACCACCAACGCCAAGGGGCAGGTGTCGTCGGTGGCGCTGGAGCCCGCCCGGGGCGCGGTCGTCAAGGGCGTGGAGATCGGTGGCCGGATCACCGAGGCGACCTACGACAGCTTCGGCCGGTTGACCGCGCTCTGGAAGCCCGGCCGCTCCAAGACCGCCGGTGACCTGCCCAACGCCAAGCACAGCTACCTGGTGCGCAACAACGGCCCGCTGGCCGTGACCACGCAGAGCCTGGTCGACTACGGCACCGGCACCAACTACGTCACCTCGATCACGCTGCACGACGCCCTCGGCAAGCCGCGGCAGACCCAGGCCGACGACGTCAGCGACCCCGCGGGCGTCAGCAACCGCGTGGTTGGCGAGATCTTCTACGACTCCCACGGCTGGGTCATCGGCTCGCACAACCGCTACGTCACCACCGGCGTGCCCGCGACGACCCTGATCACCGTCCCCGACGCCTCCGTCGACGACCGGACGACCACCGCGTTCGACGGGGCCGGGCGCACCGTGCAGAGCGTGTCGCACCAGGGCCCCACCGCGAAGGCCACGGCGACGACCGTGCACGGCGGCGACCGCGTCACCACCCTCCCGCCCCCGGGCGGGGTCGCCAAGACCACGGTGGTCGACCCGCGCGGGCGCACCACCGAGGTCCGCGAGTACAGCGCGCCGCCGACGGTCAGCGGCAACGTCGTCACCGGCGGCACCTACCGCGCCAGCACCTACGAGTACAACTCGGTGGACCAGTTGACCCGCACCGTCGACGCGGCGGGCAACGACTGGGAGTACCAGTACGACTTCCTGGGCAGGCAGACCGGCCTGACCGACCCGGACGCGGGCCAGACCACCCGCGGCTACGACCTGCTCGGCCAGTTGACCTCGGTCACCGACGGCCGCGGCCAGGTGCTCAGCTACGACTACGACGCGATCGGTCGCCGGACCGCCGAGTACGACGGGGTCGGCGCGGGGCGGACCACCCTGGCGACCTGGACCTACGACACCGCGACCGGTGGCCTCGGCAAGCTCGCCTCGACCACGCGCGTGACCGCCAACGGCAACTACCAGGTCGGCGTCAGCGGGTACAACGCGCAGGGCCTGCCGGTCAACAACGTCATCGGCGTGCCCGCCTACGAGACCGGGCTCAACGGCTTCTACACGACCACCTACTCCTACACCACGACCGGCCAGCTCTCCGGGGCCGCGCTGCCGACCAAGGGCGGTCTGCCGGGTGAGGCGCTCACCTACGTGGTCAACAAGTACGGCAACCGGTCCGAGACCCGCAGCAACGTGTGGGACTACGTCTCCGGCAGCACGCACAACGCCGCCGGGGAGGCGACCCAGTACCGGCTCAGCTCGGGCAACAACGCGGGCACGCTCGACTTCGAGCGCGACGCGCGCACGCACGCGGTCACCGGGACGGCCCTGTCGGTGCAGGCGGCGACCCCGCTGGTCGACGACCTGCGCTACACCTTCGACCCGGCGGGCAACCTCACCAAGATCGTCAACGCCCGACCGGGCGGCACCCGCACCCAGTGCTTCGGCTACGACCCGCTCAACCGGCTGAACGAGGCGTGGACCGCCACCGACAACTGCGCGGGCCAGCCGAGCACGGCACCCGGCGCGACGACCGTCGGCGGGCCCACCCCGTACTGGACGTCGTGGACGCACAACACCATCGGGCTGCGCACCGGTGAGACCAAGCACGGCATCGGCGCCGCCAACACCACCACGTCCTACACCTACCCCGCCGCGGGCGCGGCCCGCCCGCACAGCCTGACCTCGACGGCGACCACCGGCCCCGCGGGGACCAGCGGGAATACCTACGCCTACGACAACGGCGGCAACACCACCACCCGCGACATCAACGGCGCCGTCCACACGCTGACCTGGGACAAGAACAACCGCCTCGGCCAGGTCCAGTCGCCCGCGGGCGACACCCGGTATGTCTACGACGCCGACGGCAAGCAGTTGGTGCGCCGCGAACCCGGCAAGGTGGTCCTCTACCTGCCCGCTCAGGAGTTCGCCCGCGACACCGCCACCGGCACGGTCACCGGGACCCGCTACTACGAGCACAACGGCACCGTCGTCGCCCGCCGGGTCGGCTCCGCCAACCCCGAGTACCTGCAGTCCGACCACCACGGCACCGCCCAGGTCTCGGTGTCGGGCGTCGGGTTCGCGCTCACCCGCCGCGAGTTCGACCCCTACGGCAACCCGCTGGGCACCGGCGTCGGGACCTGGGCGGACAACCACGGGTTCCTCGACAAGCCCACCAACCCCGCGACCGGGCTGACCGACGTCGGCGCCCGCCAGTACGACTCGACCACCGGCCGCTTCCTCACGGTCGACCCGCTGCTCGGCCTGGACGACCCGCGCACCTGGACCGGGTACGCCTACGCCGCGGGCAACCCCACCACCTTCACCGACCCCAGCGGCCTCTACCAGGAGTGCGGCCCGGCCTGCTTCTACGAGGGCCCCGGCTGGGACACCGACCCGGTCAAGTACCAGAAGATCAACGACGACCGCAGGTCCCGCGCCGAGGGGTCGGTCCGCAAGTACCCGAACCAGACCGTCGTCATCAAGTCCCCGCACGGCAACTACATCAACGGCCGCAAGATCCCCAGCGGGGGACCGGACCTGTTCGCCCTCGGCCAGCGCTTCGACGACAAGACCGTGGAGTTCGCCAAGAAGGACTCCAGCGCCTGGCTGTACTTCGACGGCATCTGGACCGAGCGCGACGTCCACGAGCTGCTGGTCGCGATCTGCGGCCCGGACGAGGACTTCTGCGGCAGCGGGTTCCTCATCGACGCCCTCGCCCCGCGCCGCGCCGAACTCCCGTTCAGCGGCAACGACCGCGGCTGGAGCGTGAAACCGGGCGCCGGGGGCAAGCACCGGACCAAGTTCGACCTCGACGACCACACCGCCGACCAGTTCACCCAGCTCCCGTCCTGCAACAGCTTCGTCGCGGGCACCCCGGTGCTGCTCGCCGACGGCAGCACCAAGCCGATCGAAGAGGTGCGCGTCGGCGACGTCGTCGCCAACTCCGCGCCCGGCGGCGACGGGCTCGAGGCGCACCCGGTCACCGACCTGCACGTCACCGACAAGGACACCACCTACGTCACCCTGACCGTCGCCAACGAGACCGGGGTCGGGCAGGTCGTCGTCACCGACCACCACCTGTTCTTCGACACCGACAGCCGGGTGTGGACCAGGGCGGACGAGCTGGCGGCGGGCAGCAGGTTGCGCACCCCGCGCGGCACCGCGGTCGTCGCCGGGGCGCGCGTGCACACCATGACCACGCGCACCTACGACCTCACGGTCGAGGCGGTGCACACGTACTACGTGCTCGCGGGCGCCGCGGCGGTGCTGGTGCACAACTGCCGCACGATCACCATGGACGAGGCGCTCGACCTCGCGGCCGACCACGTCGGCGACAACCCGAGCGTCGTGCGCTCCGGCAGCGGGGCCGTGCAGTTCATGAAGTCCTACACTGACGACCGCGGCCGGGTGATCACCCGCATCGCCCGCTTCGACGTCAACCCCAACAGCCCGCACGTGCGCGACCTCGGGCCGCACCTCAACCTGGAGATCCAGGTCAACCGCAAACCGATCGCCAAGACCGAGTACGCCGACCCGCACTACCCGATCGCCGCCTCGACGATCCGACAAGGGGACTGGTGGGAATGACCGAGCGCTCGGGTGTCCGGGTCCGCGAACACGTGGCGATGCCGTTCCTGGAGATCTCGGGCACCCGGGCCGCCCTCGGGTCGCTCGGCGCGCACCTGCGCGCCGAGCGCGGCACCCTGGACCTGACCCGGGACGAGGACCCGACCCCGTACGACCACGCGCTCGCCCAGCTGGAGCACGCCCGCACGGAGGACCTCCTCCTGGTGACCGTGTCCCCGGACCACCGGGCGCTGCGGGTCACCGGCTCCCGGCCCGCGCTCGACTTCCTGGCCGACGAGCTCGTGGAGTTCGCCCGCGACGCCACCGACGACTACACGGTGCAGTTCGAGCACCTGCCCGACGACCCCTACATCCACCCCGGCACGATCCCCTTCCTGATCCGCTTCCGCTGAGCCGGCGGGAGCGGCGACCAGGTGGTCTGCGAACAGCCGTGGAGCCCGTGATCGGCGAGGCGATCACGGGCTCCACGGGTATTTCAGTGGGCAGCGGTCCCATCCTCGTGGACCGCCGGTCCGGGGTTAGCGGACCGTCAGGGTGATTTCAGCGGTGCCGGTCTTGCCGGTGCTGTCCGTCGCGGTGATGGTCACCTTGTAGGTGCCGCGCTGGTAGGGGCCCGCGACCGTCAGCCGCGAGGTGCCGCCGGGCTTGGTGATGGTCGGCGGCGAGAACGACGGGCCGGAGAGGCCGCCGGTGCCGGTGAGCTTGACCGTGCCGGTGCCGCCGGTGACCGAGACCGTCGCGTTGGCGTAGCCGCCGGGGCCGACGGTGGCGGTGTTGGGGGAGACGGTCACCTTGAGGCCGGTGGTGTTCCCGCCGTCACCGACGGTGAGGGTGTACTCGGCGGTCTTGGAACCGGAGGTGCCCTTGGCGGTGACGGTGACCTTGTAGGTGCCCGACGGGGTGGTCGCGGCGGTCTCCAGGGTCAGCTTGGCCACGCCGCCGGAGGTGACCGACGTGGGCTGGAAGGTCGCCGTCGCCCCGGCGGGCATGCCGGACGCGCTCAGGTCCAGCTTCTCCGCGCCCTGGTCACCCGCCTTGGTGGTGACGCTGGTGGAGACGTACTTGCCCGCGTCGACCTTGCCGGTGCTCGGCGACAGCGCGACCGAGAAGGTGCCGTCGGTGGGCGGGGTGCCGCCACCGATCTCGCCCTTGGCCCAGTCGCCCATCGCGTTGGTCAGCCGCCCGAAGATGCTGTACCGGTCGCAGTTGGTGGCGCCCCACGAGGAGACGCCGATGATCACGCCGTCCACGATGAGCGGACCGCCGCTGTCACCGGAGCAGTTCGCCGTGCGGCCGTCGTTGTAGCCGCTGCACACCATCAGGTCGCCGTTGACCTTGATGTCGAACACGTTGCAGGTCGACGGGTCGTTGACCGGCAGCGTGGTCTTGCGCAGCTCACCGGAGCCGCCACCGGAGGAGGTCTTGCCGTACCCCAGCGACAGGGCGGACTTGCCGGGCGCGCTGAGCGCCGCGTCGCCCGACCCGGCCACCTTGGCCCACTGGGCCTCCGGCACCGGCAGGTCGTCGGCGGTGGTGACCACCGCGACGTCGTAGCCGGTCCGCCAGCCGCCGTTGCCGGAGTAGTTCGGGTGCGTCTTGAACGAGACCACCTTGGTGCGGAAGGTCTCGTCGCCCGGGGAGTTCAGGTCGTCGTCACCGTAGATGTAGCTCTTGTCACCGACCGCGTCGATCATGCAGTGCGCGGCGGTGATGATCTTGCGCTTGGCCACCACGGACGCGGTGCAGGACTGCCCCTGCGGGCCGCCGCCGCCCACGCGCATGCCCGCGATGATGAACGGGTGCTCCTTGACGGTGGTCTTGGTCCCGTTGACGATCTGGGCACTGGCGTCGGGCCCGCGCAGGTCGGCGGTCGGGTTCGCCGCGATGCTGATCCGCTCGGGCTGCGCGGCGCCCGCGCTGGTGGTGATCGCCACGGTCACCGAGGCGAGCGCCAGGGTCACCGCCGCGGCGAGGTGTCGTTTCCTCATCGTTCTCCTTCAATGGCAGGGATTGCCGGACTTGGGACGGTCCGGTCAGAACGTGATCGACCAGCCGGTGAGCGTGCCGGTGTCGAAGCGGTACACGTCGCGCACCGCGAGCTTCCAAGTACCGTTCGCGTCCTCGCTGGAGGCGTTGACGGTGAAGCTCTTGTGGACACCGGACTCGCCGACGTCGCCGGACTTCTTCAGCGAGTAGGCGGTACCGCTCGGCCCGACCAGGTCGATGGCGAGGTCACCGGTGTAGGCGTGGTCGATGTCGACCTTCACCTGCAGCGCCGCCGAGGCCTTGCCGGGGCAGCCGCTCTGGCTCACCGAGGTGCCGACCGCGGTGCCCGCGTCCGGGATGGCCACGTCCTCGTCGTTGGTCTTGACGCCGCACTGCGACGGCGGGGTGCCGCCACCGATGTCGCCGACGTAGAGCAGCTTGTTCGGCGAGTCCGTGCCGGGGTTGCTGACCAGGTCCGGGGTCGCGCTCTGCACCAGCGCGTCGCGGACCTGCTGCGGGGTCGCGCTCGGGTTCGCCGACAGGTACAGCGCCGCGGCGCCCGCGACGTGCGGGGAGGCCATGGACGTGCCGCTGGCGTTGCGGAACTGTCCGGTGTGGTCACTGGAGTAGATGTTGCCGCCCGGCGCGAAGAGGTCCAGGCACTTGCCGTAGTTCCCGCCGCGGGTGCGGTCCTTGTTGAACCAGCCGACGGTGATCACCTCGGGGACGCGCGCCGGGCTGACGCCGCAGGCGTCCTGGCCCGCGTTGCCCGCCGAGACCGCGACCACGATCCCCTTGGCCACCATGGCCTTGGCCTGCTCGTCGCCGACGCCGACGGTGTCCATGCCCAGGCTCAGGTTGACCACCGCGGGCTTCACCGCGTTCTTGGCCACCCACTCCATGGCGCTGACCGTGGCCGAGTCCGGGCCGGAGCCCTTGCAGTCCAGCGAGCGGACGGCCACGATCTTGGCCTTCTTCGCCACGCCGACGGTCTTGCCCGCGATCGTCCCGGACACGTGCGTGCCGTGGAAGTAGCAGTCGGCGGCGTCGGTGTCGTTGTCGAGGAAGTCGTAGCCGTAGCTCGCCCGGCCCTCGAACTCGGAGTGCTGGGCGTTGACCCCGGAGTCGATGACGTAGGCGGTCACGCCCTCACCGGAGTTCGGGTAGGTGTACTTCTTGTCCAGGGTGGCCGTCTTCTGGTCGATCTGGTCCAGACCCCACGACGGCGGGTTCAGCTGGTCGACCGTCGCGGTCGTGGTGCCGTCCTGGTGCACCGCCTTGACCGACGGGTCGGCGGCCAGCCGCCGCGCCTGCTGCTCGGACATGCCGTGGACCGAGAACCCGTTCAAGGTCACCGAGTACGTGTCGGTCACCGAGCCGCCGTAGCGCTGGGTCAGCGCCGAGGCCTGGCCCGCCGCGGCCGCCTGGGCACCGCTCTTGAGCACCACGATGTACTGTCCGGGGTAGGGCTTGGCCGCCGGGACGACGGCCCCTTCCGCCTGCTGCGCCACGGCGACGCCCGCCGTGGCGGCCACCGCCGCGGCCGCGATCGCCACCGCGAACAGACTTGATGTCCAACGCTTTCCGCGTTCTTGCATCGCTTCCTCCATCGTGCGGCCGCCTGCAGGGTGTTGGCGCGTCCGGCCGCTCTGGAATCACCCTTCGGCCTGGCAGATGGGGGAACAAGCGTGGTCGCGACCCGTATGGGTACGGGATCGTGGGCGGGGCGCGGGTGCCGTACCCCGCGGGGGTTCCGCCGCCGCCCGCGCCGACCTACCCTTTCGGGCAGTCAGCCGCGGCACCGACGGGAGCGAGCATGGGCGACGGTGTCGCGACACCCCGCTACGTCCGATCCGGCTCGTCGCCGATGATCGGCCGGGACGCGGAACTGGCCGCCCTGCTCGCCGCCGCGCGGGACGCGCCGTCGGTGGCCTTCGTGGAGGGTGAGGCGGGGACGGGCAAGACCAGGCTGGTCACCGAGTTCGCCGCCGCCGCCCGGGCCGCGGGCGCGTGGGTGGTCACGGGCTCCTGCCAGCCGCTGCCCGAGCCGTTCCCGTACGGGGTGCTGCTGGACTGCCTCAGCCAGTGCGGTGAGCGACTGGGCGAGCCCGGTCCGGTGACCGGCGCGCTGCGCGACCACCTGCCCGAACTCGCCGACCGCCTGCCACCTGCCCCGCGCGCCCTCGGCGATCCCGAGGCCGAGCGGCACCGGGTCTTCCGCGCCGTGCGCGACCTGCTCGGCGCCCTGGGGCCGACCGTGCTCGTGCTCGAGGACCTGCACTGGGCGGACGAGGAGACCCGCCGGGTGCTGCGGTTCGTGCTGGGCAACCCGCCGCCCGGTCTGTCGGTCGTGGCGACCCACCGGCGCGCGGACCTGCCAGCCGGTGCCCCGCTCGGGCACGCCTTCCACGCCCCGCCCGGGGTCACCGGGATCAACCTGGTCCTGCGCCCGCTCGGCGCCGCGGACGTGCGCGCGATGGTCGACACGCTCGTCGGGGCCGCGGTGACCTCGGCGGGGTTCGCCGAGGTCGTCGTGCGCGAGACGGCGGGGATCCCGTTCGTGGTCGAGGAAGCGGTGCGGGCGCTGCGCGACCCGGTGCGCGACGTGCGCACCGAGGGGGTCGCGGCGCAGCGGGTGCTGGCCGCGATCGACGTGCCGGTGCTGGTGGCGGACGCGATCCAGGAGCGGATGGCGGCGCTGCCCGCGGCGGCGCGGTCCATCGCCGAAGCCGCCGCGGTGCTGGAGGTGCCCGAGGCGGTCGAGGTCTTGGACGCGGTAGCCGGGAAGGCCTCGCCGGAGGACCTGATCGCGCTGGTGCGCTCCGGGGTGCTGGTGGAGGCGGCGCCGAACAGGTACGGTTTCCGGCACGCCATCGGCAGGCGCGCGGTGTGCGCCGCCCTGCCCGGGCCGCGGCGGTGGGAACTGCACGAGCGGGCGGCGGCCGTGCTGTCCACTGTGGATCACCTGCCGCTCGTCCGGTTGTCCCGGCACGCCAAGGCGGCTGGCATGACCGCCGAGTGGTTGCGCTACAGCGAACTCGCCGCCGAGGCCGCGGAGGACGCCAAGGACGTGCCCACGGCGGTCGACCTGCTCTCGCAGGTGCTGGCCGATCCGCTGATCGGCGCCGAGGACACCAACCGGCTGGCCACCAAGCTGTGCGGCTACGCGCTGACCGGGCTGCCCGGCGGGGAGTTGACCGCCCGGGTCGAGGGCCTGCTGGCCGACCCGCGGCTGGCCCCGGACGTCCGCGGGGAGGTGCACCTGTGGTTCGGGTTGCTGCTGCAGCGCGAGACCGAGGGGGTCGACCGCGGCGCCGAGGAGATCGCCCACGCCATCGACCTGCTCGGTGACCAGCCCGAACGCGCCGTGCGCGGGCTGGCGGCGATGGCCGGGCCGTACCTGGGCAGCACGTCCATCGCCGAGTACCAGGCCTCGCTGGGGCGGGTCGAGGAGATCATCGAGCACCTGCCGACGCTGGCGCTGCGCACCGCCATGCTGGCCACGACGCTGGGCGGGCGGCTCATCGTCGGCGACCCGAGCACCTGGGAGCGGATCGGCCAACTGCCGTCCCCGTCGGAGGTCCACGAACCGGAGGAGATCCACCACCTCGCCCGGGCGCACTGCAACCTGGCGGACGCGTGCTCGTGGATCGGGCACTACCCGCAGGCGCGGAAGTTCTTGCGCACCGGTATCGCCCTGGCCGAGCGGGTCGCGGCGTCCTATGTGGTCGGTACGGCTGAGGCGACCGCGGTTCGGCTCGACTGGCTCAGCGGGCGGTGGTCGGGGCTGGAGCAGCGGATCGACCGCCTGGTGGGGAGCTACGGGAACCTGTTGCTGGCCACCGACCTGAACCTCACGCGCGGGTGGCTGGCGGCCGCACGCGGTGACTGGATGCGGGCTGAAGGTGCGTTCGAGGCGGCCGCGGGCTCCTACCCCGTGGGCATCTCGGCGGCCGGGGGGATGGCGGGCATGTTGCTGGGCCGCGGGGAGACCGCCGCCGCGGTGGGCCACGTCGACCGCGGCGTGGCGATGCTGCGGCGCAAGGGCGCGTGGATGTGGTCCGGCGACATCCTGCCCCAAGCCGTCGACTGCTACCTGGCGACCGACCGCGCCCAAGACGCGCACCTGCTCGTCGCCGAAACCGCCGCGGGCCTGAACGGTGTCGAGGCCCCGCTCGCCCAAGCCGCGATGACCGCCTGCCACGCCAGGTTGGCGGCCGCGGCGAACAACGACGAAGAGTCCGATCGCTTGTACCAGCAGGCGATCGACCAGTACCGTGCCCTCGGCCTGCCGTATCGCGTCACCCAGCTCGCCGAACAAGCAGCCCGGGCCGACCCCGCGGTCCTCGACATGCTCGCCCAGTCCTACGACACCCTGGGCGCCACCGTCGACGCTGCCCGCTGCCGCCACCACATCCGAGGCTCCGGCACCCCCACCCCCTCCCGTCGCGGCCGCCGCGGCTACGGCAGCGAGCTCTCCCCTCGCGAGAAGGACGTGGCGCGACTCCTGGCAGGCGGCCACACCAACCGCGAAATCGCCCAAGCCCTCTTCATCTCCCGCCGCACGGTCGAGGAGTACGTGGTGAAGGTCCGCCGCAAGCAGAACGCCCCCTCCCGCCACGACGTTCACAGCTGACGAGGTTCTCGCGGTCCACTCTGTCGCCGGATGGGCCGCGAGCGCGGGACCGGACAGACTGGTGGAGCACGTCCACGACTCCTGGAGGCCGCCGTGTCCCGCTCCAGCGCCACCCTGCTCTTGGTCGTCCTGCTCGCGTTCGCCGGGCTGGTTCCGCCCGCTGCCACGGCTTCGCCGGTGCCGAGCGACTTCAGCATCGGCCTGAACGTCAGCTCGGTGTCCTTGTACCGCGGGAACGGCTACACGGCGCAGATCTCGACATCTGTCACCAACGGGGCCGCCGAGGCGGTGTCGTTCACCGCGTCAGGCATGCCGCCGGACGTGTCGATCGTGTTCAACCCCAGCTCGGTGACCGTCGGGACCACAGCAAACGCCACCATCACCGTCGGATCCGGCGCCACAGCGGGGAGTTACCCGATCCAGATCACCGGGCAAACCAGGAGTGCCCGGCATTCCGTCTCCTGCACCCTGGACATCCTGGTGCCGGACGAGGCGTGAGCGCCGCCAGGGTCACTCGCCAGACACCTGTGCGGCTAAGCCGTGGCGGCGGTCGCCGAGGACCCGGGTCGTGACCTCGGCCTCGGTGCGCGCGTCGAACGGCGCGCGCACGGTGTCTTCGCGGACGAGCTCGGCATTGATACCCGCCGCCGCTGTAACTCCAGCCGCCGCAGCGACAACCACGTGCGCGGCCAGATCGGCTGCATTGCCCGCGACCCACACCCCCGGCACGTCGGTGCGGCCAGCGGCGTCCGCGGCGAGGTGCCGACCCATGGGGTGTTCGACGGGGGAGAGGCCGAGTCCAGCCAGGAAACCCACACGCGCCACCATGCTCGGCGCCACGACGATCGTCTCCCTGGCGATCGAGGTGCCATCGGCCAACCGCACTCCGGTGATCTTGTCCTCACCGACCACCGCGACCACTTCACCGTCGACCACCCGAACGCCCCGCGCGGCGAGCTCTTGGCCCTGCTCGTCGGAGATCTCGACGCCGTTGCGGAAGAACACGAGGTCGGGTGTCCACTGTGTCCACAGCAGGGCCTGGTGCACAGACATCGGCCCCGTGGCCACCACCCCGACCGCCCCGCCGCGAACCTCCCAACCGTGGCAATACGGGCAGTGCAAGACATCCCTACCCCAACGTTCGCGCATCCCCGGGATGTCCGGAAGCTGGTCCACCAACCCCGTCGCGACCAACAGCTTGCGGGCCCGAACCACCCCACCGCCCGCCAACTCGGCCACGAAGCCACTCACCGTGCGCCTCATGGCCCGAACCTCCCCGGCGACCACTCGCCCCCCGTACCGCCGAACATCGGCCCGGCCCCGCTCAAGCAACTCCGCAGGCGCTATCCCATCCATACCAAGCAACCCATGCACCCCACCAGCAACCGCATTGCGCGGTTCCCCCGAATCAACCACCACCACATCCCGCCAAGCCCGCGCGAGTGTCAACGCCCCACTCAACCCGGCAGCACCACCGCCGACGACCAACACATCGCAGTCAAGAACCTCGGTCACCGTGACCACCTCCACGACCACCATGCGCGCCAACCCGCCAACTCGGCAAAGTCTGTTGCTGTTTCGGCAAGCCTGCGGCTAGGGCGCGCACCCCGCCGCTCGGCTCAGCAACAGGTCGCGTTCGCGCTCGTTGTCGGTCAATCCAGCCGCCCGTTCGAACTCCACCCGGGCCTCGTCAGGTCGTTCGAGCTTGACCAGCAGGTCGGCCCGCACCGCGGGCAGCAGGTGGTAGCGAGCCAGCGAGTTCCCCGCGACCAGCGCGTCCACCAGCTCCAACGCCGCCGCGGGCCCGTCGGCCATGGACACCGCGACCGCGCGGTTCAGTTCGATCACGGGGGATGGCGCGACCTGGGCGAGCACGCCGTAGAGCGTGGCGATCCGGCCCCAGTCGGTCGAGTCGGCTGTACGGGCGCGGGCGTGGCAGGCGGCGATCGCGGCTTGCACGGTGTACTTCCCGGCGGCCCCGCCCAGCTCGACCGACCGGTCCAGCGCGGCCAGCCCGCGCTGGATCAGCAGCCGGTCCCAGCGGGCGCGGTCCTGCTCGAGCAGGGTGACGATCTCGCCGGACGCGTCGGTGCGGGTGGGCAGTCGGGATGCCTGCAGTTCCATCAGCGCGATCAGCCCGTGCGCCTCGGGTTCGGTCGGGACCAAGGCCGCCAGGACCCGACCCAGCCGCATCGCCTCCGCGCACAGCGCCGGGCGGACGAGATCGGGGCCCGCGGTGGCCGAGTAGCCCTCGTTGAACAGCAGGTAGACCACGCCGAGGACGGACGCCAGCCGGGGTGCGAGCTCCGCGCCGGTCGGCACCTCGAACGGCACCCGCGCGTCGGTGAGCGTCTTCTTGGCCCGGACGATGCGCTGGGCCATCGTCGTCGTGGGGACGAGGAACGCGCGGGCGATCTCCTCGGTGCGCAGCCCGGCCAGCATCTTCAGGGTCAGCGCGGCGCGGGCGGGCGGGGTGAGGACGGGGTGGCAGGTGGTGAACATCAGCCGCAGCACGTCGTCCTCGACGTGCTCCTCGACGTCGATCTCCGCGGTGGTCCTGATCGTGCGGCCGAGCTCGGCGACCTTGCGCTCCAGCCGGATCTCGCGCCGGAGGCCGTCGACCGCGCGGCGCTTGGCGACGGTCATGAGCCACGCGCCCGGGTTGTCCGGGATGCCGGACCCCGGCCACTGCTCCAGCGCCGCGACCAGCGCGTCCTGCGCCAGGTCCTCGGCCAGGCCGACCTCGCCGACCACCCGGGCCAGGCCCGCGATGAGCCGGGCCGCCTCGATCCGCCAGACCGCGTCGACCACCCGGTGGGCGGCGGGCATCTCGGCGGGCGGCACGCCCGGACTCAACCGCACCGGGCGGGCGCACGCAACCGGCGCGCGCCCGAACCGGGACCGGACCGACGTCAGCTCCCGTCCCGCTCAGCGCGCCACCGGGCCGCGTCCGCCTGCCCCCGCTCGCCCACCCCGTCGACGAACGCGCTCACCTCGGGCGTGGCGACCTCGGCGAAGTCCTCAGCCGTGAAGATCCGCCGGATCTCAACCTCGCCCACCTGCCCGTCGGCCACGTTGGGCGCCCGCTTGACCCACTCGATGGCCTCCTCCAGGGACGCCACCTCCAGGATCGAGTACCCCGCGATCAGCTCTTTCGTCTCCGCGAACGGCCCGTCCACCACCGTCCGGTCGTCGCCGTCGAAGTGGACCCGGGCACCCCGCGAACTCGGGTGCAGCCCGTCGGCGGAGAGCAGAACACCGGCCTTCACCAGCTCCTCGTTGTACCGCCCCATCGCCACCATCGCCTCGGTACTGGGCAACACCCCGGCCTCGGACTCCGCCGTCGCCTTCCCGATCACCATGAACCGCACCCGCAGCCACCTCCGCAACACCCGGAGCCCCAGGCCATCCACCCGGTCCCAACCCCGATCCGCCAGAGCGTCGAACGGGCCACCCCGGTTTCGACATCGGCTCCCAAGATTTTCCGCACGACTTTGGGAACCCGACTATTCGGACGCGGGGAGGCGACCGTCCTAACGAGCCGGGGCGTGCACGCTGAGAGCGACCCGGTCGTCACTGCCGGTCTTGGTGATGAGGCTGGCGACGTGCTTCTCGACGGTACGCGGCGAGATGTGCAGGCGGGCCGCGATGGCTTTGTTGCTCATGCGGTCCGCGAGCAGCACCAGCACCTCGAACTCCCGCACCGTGACCCCCGCCATGCGCAACGCGCGCGGAACCTGCTCATTGCCGGTGCGGCGCTGGGAAATGGTGGCACCGAGACGGCGGAGAATCGCACGACAGGCAGAGGCAACAGGGATGATGCCCGCCGTGTGGAAGTAGTCGTCGGCGGCGCGCAGCCAGGAGATCGGGGCACCCCACCCCGCGGCGTGGGCTTCGTCGGCCACGAGGCGCAGACCGAGGTGGCGGGCGAGGGGATAGGGCGCGGCTGCCGCCAAGGCGGCCTCGCACTTGGCATTGGCCTCGGTGAGGTGGCCGTCACGGCCGAGCAGGACCGCCTGTGCCAATAGGACGAACTGTCGGTTCCACCGCATGGTGCTGGGGGAGGCGGATTCGGCGATGTGCGGCGCGCCTGTCCGCCCGGCTAAGACACCCAGCAGGAGAGCCAGACCGTACCTCCCCGAGAGGTGGAACGTGGTGGGGTTCTCGGCTTCGTAGGCAGCCGCCTTGGCGAGTTCGGTCTCGGCGAGGTCGCGATTTTCTTCCAGTAGCGCGCAGAACGCGCGAGCGAGGCCCAAACACAGTGGTAACTCAGGCAAACCGCCACGGGAGTGCTCGGCCAGCGCGTCGATGGCCTCGTCCATCTCGTTACGCTTGCCTTGGTGGGCAAACAGAGTCGCCTTCGTCATCAGGACGTAGCCGACCAGACTGCCCAGTTTCAGTTGCGCCACCGCGTTCGACACCGGTTCCAGCTTCCGCGCGGCGGTCGCGTACTCGCCGCACAGCACGTGTTGCAGCACCTCGATGGCGTCCACGTTGTACGCCAACGTGATCGCCCCCACGCGCAGCGCCTCCTCTCGCGCGAGGTCGAGGCTCTCGGTGCTGCCCAGGCGCAGCCAGTCGTTGCCCGCGGCCCGAACCAGCGCGTAGATGCGCTGGATCGGGATGTTCTCCCGTTCGGCGAGGGCCAAGGCGTGGTCGAAGCACCGGTCTGCCTCTTCGAGGTCCGCCTCGCGCGCGATCACGCCCAACATCTGCCACGCCTCACAGGCGACCGCGGCGACACCCGCGCGGTCAGCGGCGTCGGCGGCGCGGCGGGCGAGGACCGCGGCCGCCGCGACCCGATCCGGCGACGGGGTGTTGAGCGTGAGGTAGGCGTCGATCACATCGATCGGGGCGGTGTGCTCGTCGGCCGCGTCCGGCCCCAACAACGCGCGGGCATCACGGATCTGTGCCCCGCATTCGGGCCACCGTCCCCCGAGGCAGGCGACCCGAGCGGCACGGGCGTGCAGGGAGGCCCGTCTCGTGGCGGACAGCGTGGTCAGCTCGGCGATGGATTCGCCCAGCTGCAACGCGCGTTCGAAGTGGCCTGCCTCGGACAGGGCTGGTAGCAACGCGTCCAGCACGTCCGCCCGCGTCTCGGCTGACGTCGCCAGCAGGTACGCCTGGTCCAGCAAGTGGACGGCGGAGTCGGCGGCACCGGCGTGCATCGCGCGCTTGCCCGCCTCGGCGAACAGCGGTCCCGCCTGCTCGGGTAGACCCGCCTCGGTGAGCAGCGAGGCCGCCATCGGGCACCAGTCACCGGGCAGGCCGGGCATGAGGGCGGTGATCGCCGACGCGGCGCGCCTGGCCAAGTCGGACCGCTTCAGGGGTCCCAGTGCGGTGCGCAACGCCTCGGCCGTCAGCGGATGGCGGAAGGCGTACCAGTCGGGGGCGGGCTCGTCGGGCGTGACGAGCCGGGAGGCGACGCCCGCGTGCAGGTGGCGCACCAAGTCGCGGTCGTCCATCGTGGTCACGGCGCGGACCACGTTCAACGGGAAGCGGTGCCCGAGCACGGCCGCCACGGACAGCAGTTCGCGCCCTTGCGGCCCGAGCCGGTCGGCGCGCGCCACGATGCTGGACACCACCGCCTCGGGGACCTCGACGCGCAGTTCGCCGTTGACGTGCCAGCCGTCCGGCCCGGAGACGAGCAACCCGGTGGACACCAGGCCGTGCAGCATCTCCTCGACCACGAAGGGATTTCCCGCGCTGTCGGCCCACAGCCGCTCGACGGCCGCGGCGGGAACCTCGGCGGTGTCGAGGTGGCCCGCGGCGAGTAGCCCCACCTCCGAACGGTCCAACGGCTCCAACTCCAGCAGCACCCCGGCCCCGTGCCGGACGAGGCGGCGGGCGACCTCGAGCGCGGTGCCCGGGTCGGGGCGGATCGTCGCGAGGACCAGCACCGACTGGTCGGCGAGGTTGTCGACCAGGTACTCGACCACGGCCAGGGTCTCGGGGTCGGCCTCGTGCAGGTCCTCCAGCACCACCAGGCACGGCTGGGTCCTGCCGACCAGCGACAGCAACCGCAGCACGGCCTCGGCGAGCACGACCAGCGACTCGGTGGTCTGCCTGAGGTCGGCCCACTCCGGCACGAGCCTGCCGAGCACTTGCCGGTAGGGGCCCAGTTCCCCGGCGACGGCGATGTCGCCCCCGCGCAACAGCGACAGCAGCGCCTCGGCGATCGGCCGGAACGGCACCATCGGTCCGACGGGTGTGCCACGACCGCGCAGCACGCGCATGCCCCGCTCGAACGCCACCCCGGCGGTGTGCCGGGCGAGGCGGGATTTGCCGATTCCCGCCTCGCCCGCGATGAACACGCCCAGCCCGCGACCCCCGCCGGTGTTGTCCAGCGCCCGCCCGAGCGCTACGACCTCCTGGACACGTCCGATCATCGGAGGCACGCCAGTCTGCATGATCGCCGACCCTAGTCGGCGATCGATGCGGTGAAAACCCGGTCAGGCTATCGTCTGCGACACCGTGGCCGAGGTTTCGTTGCCGAGCAGCCAGGTCGTGGCGATGGTGACCGGTAGCCCGGCCAGCGCGCACATCCTCGCCGTCACCCGGGACAACGCCGGTAGACCCAGCTCACCCACCGGGTTCTCGGTGTCGCCCGCGTCGTCGATCCCGTTCAGCGCGCGGTCATCCGGTACTCGGTTCATTCCCACCCATCTTCCCCTCTTCTTCGGTTCCACCGACTCCGTTCGGCCGATGGCGCGAGGGACAGCACGGACGGAACGCCAAAACCCAGGCGCAGCAGTCCGTATCCGATCCCCGCGAGTCCGGTCAGCAGTCCCGGTGAGGGCACCCCGCCGGGTGTGCCGCACCGCGGACCGCGTTGGTCCAGTGTGCCCAGCAGCAGTCCCGTCCGCCGGGTCAACAGCGATCGCGCGTCGTCACGCCCACGCTCGGCTAGAAGTACCAGTGCTTCTAGCACACCCAGCTCGCCGTGGCACAAGCTCATGTCCCGCAACGGTTCCGGCCCGGGAAGCCTGTCCGCGCCCGCCAGCACCATACCGGCCACCCCGGAGCACCAGCCCATATCCACGCCCACTGCGCCGCGCGCGGGTATCCCCAGCGCCCAATCGGCCCCCGCCACCCCTCGGGCGAATCCGCCTTCGGACAAGGGAATCCGGCTGAGCTGATCGGTGTACCGCTCCGCCAATCGGGCGGCCTCGGTCGACCCGGTCTCCGCGTGCACCGAGCGCATCGCGACCGCGGCGCCCGCGATCCCGTCGACTACGGCGAACTCCGCACAATCGGGCATAAGCGACACTGTGCCGTCGACGAGGTTCGTGTCCATGTCCAGCAGCGAGGCCATTCTGGCCAGGGCGTAAGCGATTCCACCGAGACCGTGGAAGCCGCCGGGGCCCACCGCGCGCACCAGGTCAGGCGCGGCGGCGAAAGACCGGAGCAGACCTGAGATCGGCCGCAGTGCCGCGTGGGCAGCATCGAGGTAGCGGGTACCACCGGTCAGTTCGCCCAATTGGGCCAAGAACAGCGCGACACCGGTGTATCCAGTGGAGAATCCCGCGCCGAGGGACATGACCGCCCAGTACCGGTCGTCGACCAGTTCGAGGCCCATCCAGTTCGTCCGATCGGGGCCCACGCTGGCGTGCGCGAGGATCATGTCGCCGATGCCGCACGCCGCGGTGAGCAGCCTCTGCTGGTCGGGCGGCACGACAGTGTTCGCGCAGTGCCGCCTCTCGTCGCCGCTGTGGCGAACCGGACCCGATCTGCTGCCGAGGGCCGCGCGGATCACCCACCGCTGGTCGCACCGGTCGATGTCGCCCATCGCCGCGATCTTGGTGCGCACCGCGGTGAGCCCGTCGTGCGGCAACAGGTCCGGCAGGCGCTCACCCGTGCTGGTCCACAGGTCGCGGGACCCCGGCCGGGTGGTGAACAGCGGGATGTCACCGGCCCACAGTTCGCGCGTCTCGTGCCGCACCAATGCGCGCAACAGCGGGTGGTCCTGGGATAGATCGTCTAGGGTGCTGAAGAAGCGGTCGCGGTCGGCGGGATCGCGCAGCACCTCAGGATGGGTGGACTCGTCCAACAGCGTGGCGTACAGCCGGGTCGGTCGAGCGATGACCCTGGTCTCGTCGTCCGTGCACGCGCCGATGAGATCGAGCAATTCGTCGCGGTGCAAGGCGATCGCGTCGTAGGCGAGGTCGAACCCCGCTAGCAGGGCGACTTCGTGGTCGGTCGGTTCAACGGCCTTCCCGTCGAACACCGGCCGGTTGTGCCTTCCCGCCGCTGTGCCGGGGACGCGAGCCAGTCGCATCCGATCGGTCCCGGCGTCGACCCAGCTGACGACGTCCACGGGAAGTGGGGCACCGTCGTCGCCACCAACACCGGAGATGTCGACGGCTCCGTTGTCGCCGAGCATCACCAGTGGCAGCAAAGCCGTGCGCTGCACCGAACGCGCCAGCGCGAGGTTGGCCGGGTCGTCGGTGATCGGCAAAGTGGGGTGGAACAGGGTTTCGACGTCCACGAGCACCGGTTGATCGCCGCACGCGATCAGGTTCTCGCAGTGCATGTCAGTGCCGTCTAGGGCGTATACCAACGCCAGCAGCGCGCCGAGCCTGCGGTAGAAGGCGTTCACCGCGGCCACATCGGCGCAAGGGGTGGGCGCGACGAACTCCAGCCACCCATAGCCGTCGCGCGGCAGTAAACGCAGTGAGCGCAGAGTGATCGACGTGCGTTCGCTCAACCAGGCGAGCTGGTCGTTGAAGTGCGCGTGCAGGGTGATGGGCCGCGGTCGATAGACCAAACGCCGACCATCGGCGAACCGCAGGACCGACACCGAGCGCCCGCCCCGATGGGCGTCACCCTGCCCGGTCTCGATGGCCACCGGGTCACCGGGATCGACCCCGTCGAACAACGTCTCGGTGATCAGCGCGCGGTCAGCGGCGAACCGGTCGGCCAACTCACGTCCGCTGTCGGTGCTCTGCTGCGCCGCTTGGACCAGCAGCTGCGCCAGAACCGGATAGCGCGCGAACAGGTCGTCGCGGTCGAGTGTGCGGCAGAAGTACGCGAAGCGCTCCTGCGGGGTGTCACCGCGCAACGCGTTGCGGCCCCGAGCTCGGCCGAGCTCGAGGACGAGGGTGCGCACCGCGATCCGGACGTGCCCGGTGTCGATGCCGACGGATTCCCCGAGCGCTACTTGCCAACCCTGGCCCGGGACGGTTGCTGTCACCCGAACAACATGCTGGGGCAGACCAGGTCGCGCATGGGTAACCGGTACCCATCTTTGCCTGCCCGGGGCGGCCGGGAAACTGGGGGCGCGGCACCCGTGCGCGCGAACCCCCGCCTCGATGAATCTCTTGCAGACGAACGGTGGCGTTGTCCGTCGGACCGCTGTTCGGTCGCCACTGCGGCCTGATCCGCCACCGATTCCCCACATCCCGGCAGGACGTCTCGACCCGTGGTCGACGGCCGGGTTTCCCAAGAGAAGGAGTTCCATGAGTTCGTTCATCAAACGTGTGGCCGCGATCGTCGCACTGGTGCTCGCGCCGATCCCGGCGATGACCGCGTCGGCCACCGCATCCACCGAATCGGCGGCGGGCATCGGGCCGGTCACCGCCACCTACCGCATCTACAACCACGACAACCGCCTGGTCTGCCTGGACATCCCCCGCGGCAGCACCGCCAACCACAAGCCGGTGCAGGTCTACAACTGCAACGGTGGTCTCAACCAGCTCTGGGACTACGTCTCCGAGCCCGGGACCCCGTTCCCCGGTTACGGCTACCTGGTCAACCGGGCTTCCGGCAAGTGCGCCGATGTCAAGCGCGCCTCCACCGTCGCCGGTGCCCCCGTGGAGCAGTACACCTGCTACCCCGGTACCAGGAACCAGCTGTGGACCTACGACATCATCACGCTGCAGTGGCGTGTGCTGCACAGTGGCCAGTGCCTCGTGGCGAGGGTGCCCGGCCCGGACGTCGACCTGATGCAGGACAACTGCACCGGTCCCTTCAGCAAGCGCTGGGACCTGTTCTGACCGACCGTGGACCCCGCCGACGTCGGCGGGGTCCACGGACCGGGGTGCTACGAGCCCACAGCGGGCGCCCACTCGTCTAGTCTGATGTGGACACATGTCTCGAGTTCGGCCGCACTACGGCGCCGAGGCCCGTGCTACTTGCTCACAAGCAGATCCCAGCCGGTGAAGCCGGACCGGCACGTGTGGCTGACCCACGCGATGGGGGAGGGGGTGTCGCCGTTGTCGCCCGCGTTGTCGCAGGCGGTGTTCGTGCCGAAGGTGGCGATGTAGACATCGGTGTACGTGCCGGTGGTCTTGGGCTCCCCGAGCAGGTCGTACCCGGCAACCCCGTTGCGGCAGTCGTAGTCGACGAAAACCCCACCCGCCACCGCGCGGTTGCCCGCGTCGGTGCACTGGCTCAGCGTCGGGAAAGTAGCGATGTAGACGGTAGGGGTGGGGGTAGCAGTGGCAGGTGTCCCCAGCACGAGCGCGGCGGCGGCACCGGCCACGGCGGCGAGGGCGATCCGAGAGGTTGTCGACATACGAGTACCTGCGGACATGGTGTTCTCCAGTCTTCGAGGTGCTTCCCGCCGCGGACATGTCTGTGTTGCCACACGGCGTCACCGACGTTAACCGGTCCCCAAAGACCCAAATGGACTGTTTGCGGGTCGCCGCCGCCCACACTCCGTGATCTTGACGCCCGCCCACCGCCCCACCACCACCCCCGGCGTGCGACGATCCCCAACGGAGTAACGACCTCCACCGCCACCCTCCGCACTCGACTGTGTCCCCAACCACGACGCCGCGCACCCGCCCCGCGTGCCCCGTTCGGTGGCACGACATGCAACCACCGCGCCAGTCCAAGAGGCGACCTACTCGGCCCGCGGTCGACTTCGAACGTCCTCGCAGGCCTCGGGTTCGCGGCTATCGCGCGTCAGTCGGCTTCAGCGAGTCTGAAACCAGGGTGTGGGTTCCGATGCGCTCGGCCTCCTGCAGGATGTCCGGTCCCCACCTCTTCCAGAGGCCGCGCAATCGAGAGGTGACGATGACGAGGTCATGCGAAGCGGTCCTGAGCGGGGTGCGGATTCCCAGCGCATGCACTCTCGGTGATGGTGAATGGCCTTGAAGGTTGCCGATGAACTCGGCATCGAAGTCGATGAGGGTGTACGCGGAGTCGCGGGGAAGCATGTCTTCCAGAACCGCTCCGCAACCGATCACCGCGACCCGGGCGGCAGCCGAGCGGGTCGCGGTGATCGCGGCTCGCACCTCGTGCCGCACATCGATGGGTGCGGCTGCTTCGCGCCAGGCCAGGAAGGTGGCGTACTCGTGCTCGAAAGACGGCTCGATCCGGCCTGAGCCGTACATCGCGCCGAAGATCTCGGTCTCGGGCGCGGGGTGCCTGTCCCAGACCTTCCACGAGTTCGACCTGCCTGCGAGGTCGTTCGCCGCCTGGTCCCGATCGTGGGGGATCTCGATGCACCAAGCGTCCGCGGCCACCCGCATCGCGAGGCCCGCCTTGGTGAGGCGGTAACCCAGTTCCAGGTCCTCGCCTCCCCAACTCTCGAAACTCTCGTCAAAACCACCTGCTGATGTGAAGTCGGTGGTTGAGACCGAGAGATTCCCCGACCAGCAGTCAACCCACGGTGCGACCAGACCGCTCAAGTCGAACTTGAGGCGTTCATAGCGTGAATAACGCAGGTCTTGGAAGCCGGCATCCCCTAGACATCGGCGCATCGTCTCGTCTGGGCCGAGCTCCTCAAGGAGATGCGCGAGCGGGCGATATGGTTGCCAAGGGTTGTAGCCGTGCGTGAAACCCACTGCGAACTTTCGGTCGTCATCAGCGTGGGCGTCAATATGACTCTGGACAAAGTCACGTCCAGTCAACGTACCTGCGTCGAGGAATATCAGCAGGGGCGATGTTGCCGCGCGGGCTCCGAGGTTTCTCGCGCGAGCGACGCGGAATCCCCGGTCCTCTTGGTAAACGTAGTTGATCCGGAGGAGCCGAGTGAACTTTCGGACCACATCCCGGGTCTCATCGGTTGAGCCGTCATCGGCAACGATGACCTCGAACTCTTCGCGGTCCAGGTGCTGGCCCGCCAGGCTGCGCAGTTGGCGCTCGAGGAACGGCGCGCGGTTGTACGTCGGGATGATGATCGACGCCTGAGGTCGTCGCTGATCAATCACGACTGGTTCACGCCAGGGTGTTGATCAGGGTGGTTACGTAAGTGTCGAGCCGCTGCTCCAGGTCTCGCGTCGTCAGGTCCGTCCGTCCCGCTCCCTGCCACGCCTGCGCCCACAAGTGCACTTCCTCGGAGCACGACAACCCGTCGCGCACCAGCCAGTACAGTCGCTCGCTCGCTACCGAGGCCAGCACTCCACCCGCTTCCTCGTACGCCTCGACAAACCGCAGACCCCAGTGCGGGCCGTGCAGCAGCGCGAGATTGGTGCAGCAGTGCGCGACATCGAGGTCCGCGGGGCCCCAGGAGGTCGCTGCCCAGTCGACGACCGCGGTGATCCGGGCGTCCGCTGGGCGTGCGGGCGGCACGTCGAACAAGACGTTCCCAGGTTGGAAGTCTCGGTGCAGGAACCGTCCCTCGTAGGGCGGCGCGGGCTCGCGGATCACATCGATCGCAGCGGCCCACGCCACAGCGTCGGCACCTTCCGGTACCACAACACTCTCGGGAGTCGTCAACGTCTTGAATTCCCGCGGCTGTTCGGCGGGCCGCAGTGCGTGGATCGACACGAGTTGACGAGCGAGCAGAGGAACGCGCGACTCCACGCCTTCGTCATCGAGGATCGAGCGCCCCGCCACATGTGTCATCAGCAGCGACGGATACTCGCACCGCACAGCGGTCGGATCGACGGCAACCAGCCCAGGAGCCAGTACATCCGTGCCCGCGAGCAGCGTCAGCGCGTCGGCTTCCCTGGTCAGCGCGTCCTCGGCTTGCTCGACGTAGATCGGGTCGACGAAACTCCGCAGTACGAGGTGACGAGTGCCCCCGTCCGGTGTGCCGATGGTCAGCCGCCGCATTTCGGCCGTGATGCCGCCGTGCAACACCTCTGCCCGGAGGATCCGTTCGCCTGCCCCCAAGTGCTCGCTCACCCAAGCCAGGGTTGTTGGTCGGACAATTGCTTCCTGATCATGGTTGGCCACCGCTCCATCTGACCACGCGGCGGCGATACCCGCAAATGCCCTGCCGAGTACTCGGTTGCCCACTGGGCTCCCGGTCCGCGGGATCGGCCACACACCGAAATGCGCACGCGACCGACACGCATCTCTCGTCACCACTCATACAACTCGTCAGTGGTGTGATCGTTCATCGAATCCCCGCGATAACCGCTGGGTGCGCGCGATTGGTCAGCCGGTCGTGTTCCCGAAGTCGATGCGGATCACGATCGCGGTGGTGTTGTCGGCGTGGTGGCCCGCGACGCGGATGGCATCGTCGACCAGGCGGTTGGCTGTCGCCTGCGGGTCGGCACCCAGGAGGTGCACTTTCTCGGTGATCTCGGCGGTGGTCAGTGTCTTGTGGACGCCGTCACTGGTGAGCAGCACGTGGTGGGGTGTGGGGTCGGTGGCGGGGATCAGTCCGGTGGCGACGGTGGTGGCTGTGGCGCCGACAAGGGTGGTCAGGACGTAGTCGTCGAGCTGATCGAGCACTGGACCGGGCGCCAAACCCATGTGGGACGCCTGGGAACCGACGGTGTGGGCGGGGGTCCAGTGCGTCAGCCCGGTGTCGGGGCGCCAGGTGTGCACGGCGGCGTCGCCGACGTGGGCGATGTCGATCCGCCCCTCGTGGTCGACCGTGACGACCGCACCGACGGCGTCGGGTGGGCCCGCGGGGTGGGGGTAGAGATCGGCGGCGGCGAGCAGACCGGTCAGGGCCTGCCGGTGGCTGCCGACACGGGCGGCGACCTGCGCGGCCAGCACGGCGGTGTCGACCACCACCGGATCGCTACCGATCCCGTCGACCAGTGCTGCACCGAAACGGCCGTCGGGCAGGTGGTGCACGGCGGCGGCGTCGGCATTGGTGGGCTTGCCCCCGAGACGGGTGGCGATCGCGGCGGTGAGGATCATCGACTCCCTGCCCCATTCTGCTTAACCCGGCTCACGAGCAACAACAGCACACCGAGAGCGGACATCACCAGACTCATCAGGTACGCCGTGCGGTAGCCGAGCTGCTGGGCGAGCCCGAGGAGCGGCCCGGCCACCATGATGCCGATGGTGATCGTGTTGACGTACAGCGTCGTCGCGAACCCCGGCCGATCCGGTGCCATGGCTTGGAAGTAGGAGATGCCGATTCCCATCACCGAGGAGATCACCACCGCGCTGAGCACCTGCGCGGCCGCGATCTGCCACACCGCGTCCGTGGCCAGCATGACGCTCTGGTAGGCAAGGGCCACAACGGCGCCGAGCACGATGATCCGGTGCTGGTCCACTTTGACCGCCAGCACTCCGAAACCGAGCATCAGCGGGATCTCCAACGCGGCGCACAGGCCGAGCACCAGTCCCGCGTCGCCAGCCGTGCCACCCAGTACGTCCGTGATGAACAGCGGCATCGCGTTCACACCCAGCGCCGAGCCGCCTTGCAGCAGAGCGAAAGCAGGCGCGGCGAACGCGAACTGGACGCCGAGCCCGCCCCGCCGCTGCTCCGGCCGCGCTGACCCCGTGCTGCCCAGTTCCGGCAACCGGACCGCCAGCAGCGCGACCACGAGGTAGAAAGCCGTTGCCGCGAGGAACATCCCGCCGAACCCGGTCTTCGCCACGAGCAACGCGCCGACGGGTGGCCCGGCGACCCACGTCAACGAGATCAACGTCCGCAGGATGCTGATCACCAGCGGTGCCCGCGCCGAGTCGGTGCGCTCCAGCGACTGACGCGCGTAGGCGAACATCTGCGCGATCAACGACGACGACACCGCCAGCAGGGTCACGGACACGGCCAGCAACACCCAGTACGACCGGACCACCGCGAAAAGCGCGGATCCGGTGGCACCGGCCACCGCCCCGATCACGAGCAAGTTCCGGCGCACCGCGCGCCGGTCGGAGACCCGTGCCAGCAGCGTGCTCGCGACCAGACCGGCGGCGGGGGAGATGAACAGGAACGCACCGAGCGCGGCCGGACTGGCCTTGACCCCGTCGGCCAGGAAGAGCCCCGTGAACGGCATCGTCAACGCGGTCGGCAGCCCGACCAACACGCTGAGCGAGGCCAACGGGAGCAGCGCTCGGGGGCTCAGCGGGGAGCGGGTCGCGCTCGGGGCCTTCACCCGGTCCCCCTCGCCGCCATCCGGACGTTTATCGACCATTCTCCCGCCAGGTGAACTCGGTGATTCCGTGCACGATCAGCCGAGGTCATTGATGACAACGGGTCGACGGAGGTGAAAGGCGTACCCTTGTGCCACCAGTTTCTCGACCAAGCTCTTCGGCAGCGTACACGTGTCCGTGGATGGGCACAGGGTGACATCCACCGGCTCGGGGATTTCTGGGTCGATGGTGAAACTCTGCTGTCCGCGATGGGGGTCGTCGATGCGCAGGACTTGATCCGAGTAGCTCACCCACGGCGCGAGGACGTAGGACGCCCCGTCTTCGAAAGCGAGTGGGTTCTTCATCCCGTATGCCTCGAAGAAGAGTTGCGCGGTGGGGTCGTCGTAATCCGCGTAAATCTTGCGCTCGCTGCCGAACCGCACCCTCTGCTTGTCGAGGTGCTGGAGAACCGGCGACTTCCGCAGCGGTACGGGATCTCCAAGTGGGCTGTCGAGCAGTTCGGCCGCGCGGGTCACCGCGGCACGCTCGGAGAACTCTGTGCGCGCCCTGT
The DNA here is from genome assembly GCF_024171925.1 of Actinokineospora diospyrosa. Classification (GTDB taxonomy): domain Bacteria; phylum Actinomycetota; class Actinomycetes; order Mycobacteriales; family Pseudonocardiaceae; genus Actinokineospora; species Actinokineospora diospyrosa. Next base: position 493,155 of record NZ_JAMTCO010000001.1, read on the forward strand.
CGAGGGTGGCGTCGTCCACGGCGAGGGTCGCCATCCTGTCCGTCGCGGTCAGGATGGCGTTCGCCAGTGTGCCGGGGTCGACGACCGGTCCCCTGGTCGACCTGCGGACGGGAACCAGTGTCAGGTGCGGGAACCACTCCTGCCACCCGCGGGGACCGCCCCACTCCGTCGTCACCACCTGATGACCGTTGACCAGGGACGCCAGCACGGACGAGCCGAAGTTCTCGTCGGAGAGCAAGGTCGGGTGCACGAAGATGTAAGGCTCCGAGTGCACGTTGTAGAAGAGCCAGTCGCGCGGTTTGGTCCCGTGCCACGTCACCGCGTCCGCCAGGCCCAGCGATTCGGCGAGCTCTCGCAGGTAGCCGCCGTAGTCCGGGTATTCGAAGCCCATCATCGGACTCCCGGGGTTCGCCTCGCCGCCGAACACGTCCAGCGTGATCCGCGGAGCGCTGTCGTGGGCGGTGCGCAGGATCCACATGGCGAACAGCAGGGTGTGCAGGTTCTTCTGCTCCGCGACGCGCCCGACGTAGGCCAACCGCGCCGTTTTGAACTTCGTGCCGCGCTCCGCGCCAGACACCTTGAACTGGTCCACCAGTGGAAAGGGAATAACGCTGATCCGGGCGTTCGGGAAGCAGAGGCGGGTCGCGGCGGCTTCCGATCCGGAGGCCACGACGAACACGTCCCGCTCGGTCAGCAGGTCCGGAAGCGCACCGAAAGCGTGAAAGCCCTCGGTGGAGTCGCCGTGCACGTAAACGATCATCGGCGCGTCGACCGCCAACCGCGACCGCAGGTGCAGAGCGATCTCCACGGTCCCCGGCGTCACGGTGGCCAGAACGATCATCTTCACCCGTGCCGCGAGAGCCTCGACGTCCTGCCTGATCCCCGGCAGCAGGGGCGCGCACAGCACGCGGACCCGCTCCCGCTCCCGCCGGGCGATGCCGGTCCAGACCCGCTCGATGGCCGGAAAGATCTCCTGCATGCTCCACCACCAGTCCTTCTCCCGGGTGGTCAGCACCAAGATGTCATCGTTGTTCGACATGTACCCTTCCCATGATCTGATACCGGCACCGTCAGGCTCAGACGCGCGTGGATCGCGACTGCTCGGCTTTGTTCAGCGCACCGCGCCCGTTGTCCACAGCAGCGCCGCCGCGGCGGCGGAAGCCTTGTGGTAGGCCTGCCGCTGCACGAGCGAGGTCACGCTGTTGCCGTCCAGGACATCGGAAGTCACCTCCTGCCCCCGGACCGCGGGGAGGTCGTGCATGAACACCGCCTCGGTCGATCCGCTGAAGCGCCGCACCAAGTCCTTGGTGACAGCGAAGTCCGCGAAACGCGACAGCCAGTCCGGGTCTTGGCGGGCGGCGCTCATCGAGTGCCACCGCGTCGTGTAGACGGCGTCGACCGGGTCCGGTGTGGACGGTATCTCGTTGTACTGGCGCACGACGTCCCCGCCGCGAATGGCGTTCAGCGACTCGACCTCCTTCGCGGAGAAGCCCGAACCATCTGGGCTGTAGACGTCGAGGCCGCGGAACGGCAGCTTGCAGACGAGCAGCGCCAGCGCCCGTGCGGTGTTGTTCACCTCGCCCAGATAGGCCAAACGCAGATCCTTGACATCACCGAAGTGTTCGCGCAGCGCGCAGAGGTCCGCGATCGCTTGGGTGGGGTGCTCCTCGTGGGTCAGGGCATCGATCGTGGCCGGTACGTGCACCGCCAACTCAGCCAGGTCGCGCTGCGGGCCGTTGGTGCGCGCGACGACGACGTCGAGGTAGTTCGCCAGCATGGCGCCGGTGTCGCCCCATGTCTCACCGGTGGAGAGCTGCAGATCGGCCTGACCGAGGTTCAGCACGTCGCACCCCAGGGTCTGCGCCGCGCTCCAGAACGAGATCCGGGTCCTGGTCGACGGCGCGGTGAACACCAGGCCCACCCGCGTCCGGGCCAACCGGTCCGCGAAAGCCTCCGGTTCCTGTCCGTAACGGAACGCGATGTCGCCGAGGTCGGTGATGTCCTCCGCGGTCAGGTCCGCCAGGCTCAACAACGGTCGTCTGTTCTTACGTCCTGCAGTCACTGAAATCCCTTCGTTCTCTGATCAGTCCAGATAGCGTTCGGGTCCACCCGCGCGCACTGTGTCCAATGTGACGCAGTGGAATCCACCACCGAGCACCCGCGAGTGGCGCAACCGGCGCGGAGCGACCGTGATGCCCTTGGACTCCAGCAACCGGATCAGCTCGGGCTGGTTGCGATCGACGATGGCCAGGTCCTGGCTGACCATCAACAGGTTCATCCCCACCCACGGCGTGCTCAACGTACGGGGGAGCAGTGGCGCCACTGGCTCGTTGATCGGCGGGCACCACAGCACGTCCCACCCGCGCAACACATCCGGGATGGTGTCCGGCTTCACGCGCGAGGGGTTAAGCAGCACCAGACCCGGCCGCAGGAAGCAGATCGTGCTGTCGATGTGGGTGCCCTGGTACAGGCCGCGCAGCGGGTGCACCCGGATGTCGCCCAGCAGCCGCAACGTCGACTGCAACCAGCGCATACCGATCTCGTTGCCGCTGCGGGAGACCTGGTAGAACACGTCACGGCCCAGGCGCAGGACGTTGGCCGCCTCGAACGCGGGCTCCGCCTCGCCCAGCGTCGGGTTACCCGCCTCGTCGGTGCGGAACAGCTCGTCGCGCAGTTGCGGCCGCGGGGCGCCCAGCCAGTGCGCGCCGCGCACCAGGTAGTCCTGGAACAACTCCCGCAGGTTGGACAGCTCGAAGTACCGGCCGCGCGACGGGCTCGGCGTCTCGATGATCGTCGAACCCACGACGAGGGCGAGGTCCCGGGGGCAGTACGAATGACGTCCCCGGGTGCGCCAGCCGGGTCCGCCGAACTCCTGCTCGTGATCGGAGGCGGGCGGCTGGTGGACCACCACACCCATCTCGCGCAGCGTCGTCACGAGATCAGCCAGGTCCTCGTTCGTCTCCTCGATCACCCGCTCGGGGAACTGCCCGCCGACCTGTTCCCGTTCCGGTGCCGAGAGCTCGGGGTAGTCGTTGAGCCAGGCCGAGAGATCGGTCTGCGCCGGGACGCCCGCGCGGGTGGCGTCGCCGACGATGACCTCCCGCAGCGGGGTGAACTCGTCCCACGAGTTCACCGCCTTCAGCGGGTACTCCGGTGATGTCGCGCCATTGCCGTTCATGTCCACTTCGGACCTTGTGCTGGGCCGCACTGTCACGTTTCCGTCCTCCTCTGTCCTTCGACTGTCCTGGTGGGTTAGTCCGGTATGCGCGTGCCCCAGCGGCGGAAGGTGAGCGCGGATCCGCAGATCATGGTCCGCATCAGCCAGCGGTCGGTGCCGTCGTAGCGCGCGGTGAACGGCGTGCGGGCGTGCACGACCCGCTTGTTGTCGAAGATCAGCAGGTCGCCCCGCGCCATCACGTGGGAGATGGCGGCCTCGTCCAGCGCCGCGCCGAGCTCGCGCAACGCCTCCGCCGCCTCGGTGTCGGCCTCGTCCAGGGGCTCCAGGTGGTGCGTGTCGTAGGCGATCTCCGGTGACGACGCCGACCCCGACAAGATCGGGAGGCGGCGCATCGACACCTCACCCGCCAGCACGTGCGCGGGGTCCGGCCGCACGTGGTAGCGCGGCTGGCGGAGAACGGCGATGTGGGCGGGTGCGAGGTCGACGTCCCTCGCCTGGGAGTACTTGGACGCCGCGGTGGGATCACCCCGCAGGCACAACAGGCCCGCGTAGTCGCAGCGGTCATCGCGGAAGCTGTCCTCGCAGTGCCAGTCGAGCATGCCGGTGCTGCTCTGGCTCGTCTGGGTGAACTCCATCTTCCGCACCGGCACCATGTTCTGCACGACACGGCCGTGGTAGAGGCTCGCGTAGTTGAACGGCTCGCCGAGCATGGTCGTCACCGACGCCAGCAGCAGGGAAGCCCGCTGCGCCTGCCCGGGCGGCGGCGGCGCGTACGGCGCCTTCGCCGTCTCGGGGAACTCCGCGCTATCGGGCAAGAGCCCGCGCACGAGGATCACGTCCCCTTCCGGCGCGTAGCGCCGGTATTCGATGACGCCGCGGCGCAGGTCGGCGGGCAAGAGCGGTGTGGCCGCGAGTGCCAGATCGACGAACTCGTCCGGCGTGCACGTCTCAAGGTCTCTGTCGTCGATCAATCGACCAAGCGCGGACCACAGTTCTTCAGCATCGTGCGGCCGCACCTCAATCGTTGAGGTAGGTGACTTCGTGATGGCCTTCACTCCGAGTCCTCCTGTTCAGCCTTCATCTCCGATGTGGACACACTTGACGGCATACGCCAGTAGCCTCCCGTTGGTTGATCTCATTCGACGGCTGCCTGCCAGGCGCTGTGGCCGCGCTCCGGACTCGGGCCGTCCGCACCACGTGCCCGAGGTCAACCAGTCTGCTTGAGTCGGTTCCTGAACCAGGCGATCGTTCGGCGGAGCCCTTCTTGGATCGAGATCTCGGGTTGCCAATCGAGCAGGTTCTTGGCGAGCGTGATGTCGGGCCTGCGCAGCCGCGGGTCGTTCTGCGGCAACGGGACGTGGCGCACCGGCGAGTCCGATCCGGCGAGCCTGCAGATGCGGTACGCGATCTCCAGCACGCTCAGTTCGTACTCGCTGCCGATGTTGACCGGCCCGCTGTGACCGGAGTGCAGCAAGCGCACGATGCCCTCCACGGTGTCCTCTACATAGCAGAGCGACCTGGTCTGGGTGCCGCCCCCGGCGACTGTCAGCGGCTGCCGCAGCAACGCTTGTTTGATGAAGGTGGGGACCATGCGCCCGTCGTCGACGCGCATCCGTGGGCCATAGGAGTTGAACAACCGCACGATCGTCGTGTTCAGGTCGTGGGTCACGCGGTACGCCGTTGTGACGGCTTCGCCGAATCGTTTTCCCTCGTCGTAGACGCTGCGTGGGCCGATCGGGTTGACGTTGCCCCAGTACTGCTCCGGCTGTGGGTGAACCTCCGGATCGCCGTAGACCTCACTGGTGGAGGCCAGCATCATCCTGGCGTCCTTCGCCCGGGCCAGGTCGAGCATGTGCATGGTGCCGACCGAGCTGACCAGCAGGGTCTCGATCGGCCTGCTCAGGTAGTCCGGCGGCGACGCGGGCGAGGCGAAGTGCAGCACGGCGTCCACCGCGCCGTCGACCCGCCAGGCGTTGGTCACGTCGACGTCGACCAGGCGAAACCCGGTGCGGCCCATCAGGTGTGCGACGTTCTCCGGTCGACCGGTCGAGAAGTTGTCCAAGCAGACGACGTCGTGGCCGTCGTCGAGCAGCCGCGTGGCCAGGTGGGAGCCGAGGAACCCGGCCCCACCGCTGATGACCACCCGCAGGCCGTTGCGCACAGAGTCCTCCTCATGTCCGGCCGGAACTCACTGGTTTGATCGCTCGGGATCGGTGCTGAGTCGCGCCACCAGGGGCATGTTCAACCGCCGAGAACCGGCGGTTGAACGTCTCGCGGGCGCAACCGCGGGCATCAACCGTGCTGGCGATGTCGTGGCGCCGTCGGCGTCGGACACAAATCCCCCAGTGAGATTTATCTGTACCCAGGCTTCGTTTGAAACAACCCGGCAGAACGGGAATCCATTTCGCGTTGTTGGTCGCGTCGGGTACCCAGTTCGCTGGCTGAATGTTTGGTTCGCGGCACTCAATGGCCTTCATCGATGAAAGCACGGCTTCACTGCGTGGTCAAACGGGTGCGGAAGTTGGCGGCGTGCGGACTTGGAATGACTCGATTATCGAAAGAATGCCAGACGCCCAGTACCTCGTTCTGGGACGAGTCAAACATGATTCTCGTGCTGACGCGAAAAGCTGCCGCACTGGGCGCCCAGCCCAATCGCGCGCCGAGGCAACGGCTGCCGCGTGTGCGTTACCTCTGCTACGGTCGTGGGGAATTCCTCAGGCCAGACAAGCAAAGCGGACCTGGTCACGGCAATATGAACGGAGGCCATCGTGGCACGTTGGGGGAATGTGTTCATCGCGGCAACCGCTGTAGATTTCCCGCCCGCCATCCCGGTGTCGCGAGCAGTGGCCAACGGCGATTACCCGGCGAAACTCGCCGAGCGCACCGAACAGCGTTCCGTCACCGTTGCCCCGGCGGACGAACCTCCGGGCGCGTTCGCCGCCCGAGCGGCCAGGTCCGCTCTCGCCAACTCGGGGTACGACTTCGACGACGTCGGACTCTTCGTCCACACCTCCGTCCTGGACCCGTCCCCCCGCATGTCGAACCCCGCGTCATGGCTTGAACGGGAACTCGGCCGAGGCGGATTCCGCGACGTCGCGCAACTGATGAACGGCTGCGACGGCGTCATGACCGGGCTCCGCTGGGCCGCCGCACACCTCAGCTGCGACGACGAGAACCCGGCCGCACTGATCAGCGCCGCCGAGAGTTGGCAACCGGCCGAGGTCATCGACCGTTGGACAGTGGACCCGGACGCGCCGTTCGGAGACGGCGGAGCCGCCCTGGTCCTCGCCAAGGACCACGGAACCGCCCGCCTGCTCGCGGCGACGACGTACACCCAGCCCAGCCTGGAAGGGGTCCACCGCGGCCCGCGCGTGTTCGGTCACGGCGCGAGCCTGCCGGTCACCCTCACCGACCGCTCCCGCGCCTTCTACACGACATCCGCCATCTCCCGCGAAGAAGCCTGGAAGATGCGCGGAACCGGAATCCGCGTCGTGATCGAGCGGGTGTTGGCCCACGCAGGCATCGAACGCAAGCGGATATCCCGCGTCGTACTCCCCTTCAAGGGCCGCCAAGTGCTGGACCAGGAGTACCTGCCCTACCTCGACAAGCTCGAGCCCGCGCAATCCAGCATCGAGCGAGGACTGGAGATCGGCCATCTAGGCGGAGCGGACCCCATCGCCTCTTTCCACTTCGCGACCACCTCCGGCGAGCTCACCTCCGGCGACCTGGCCATCATCTACAGCGAGGGCGTGGGCATCGTCCAATCCGCCGCCCTCGTGGAGATCGTCTGAGTAGCCGCACAACTCCCCGAACACCTCGATCGGCAGGGTGCGACAGCGCGAGGGACCGAAGGCCGCCTAGGCCAGCAAGGTCTGTCGCGGGTCGGATGCGGGGAGGAGGAAGAAGTAGCCGCCGCCGAAGGGGAGGGTGTAGCGCTCCAGGGCTTCGCCTGCCAGGCGGGACTGGATGGTGGCGAAGCCTTTGACCAGGTCTCGTTGGTAGCAGATGAAGACGTGGCCTTCGTTGTCCGGGGTGAGGCGGTAGGTGTAGCCGCGGCGGAGGATGGGGGTGGCTGCTTGGTTGGCCCGGCGGATGTGGGAGTCGAAGGGGATCGTGCTGCCGTGGGGGTCGGCGGGGTAGTTCGGGAGGTCGTGCTCGCCTTGTTGGCCGAGGGGGGCGCCGGTGGCTTTGTGGCGGCCGAAGACGCGTTCCTGGGCAGGAACGGAGTCGGCGTTCCAGATGGGCATGGCGAGGCGGATCAAGCGGACCACCTGGTAGCTGCCGCCCACGGTCCAGGGGGGTTCGGGGTCCTCGGGGTGGATCCGGATGTGCGGGTCGGGGTCCGCGGGGTTGGCGGTGCCTTCCTTGAAGCCGAACAGGTTCCGGTCGTGGCGGGCGGCGGTCATCTGCCAGCGCGGGGTGAGGTCGGGGATGTCGGGCACGGTTCCGACCGGGTGGTCGGCCGTCAGTTGGACGAGCACATCGCCGTGGCACCAGGCCGGGTCGAGGACGTCGTTTCGGAAGGCGGGCATGGGGGTCAGGAGGCGGGGGCGGGTCAGGCCGAAGCGGGCATCGAACAGCGAGGCGCCGACGGACACGGCGGCACCTGGGAGCGACCGGGCGGCCTCTAGCGCGGTGGCGAGGCCTGCCCGGTCGCGAGCGGTGACGTCGAAGGCGTGCAGCGCGGTGTGCGGGGCCGAGGACACCGGCGGGTGCGCGGCAACCTCGGGAGCCGCGCAGCTCGCGACGCCCAAGGTGCCGACCGCGGCCAGGAACGACCGCCTGTCCACGGTCACGGTGTTCGCGCCACCCCGACCGCCATCGCGCCGGTCCCCGCCACCGCCGGGTCGACGATGACCACGTAGCTCCCGGCCACGGCCAGTTCCGGCAGGTCGTACGGGGTCAGGTCGGTCCGTACTACGCGGTCGACCAACCGGGTGCCGTCCGGCCGCAGGACAGTCAGCGCGAAGGTCTTGTTCGCGAAGGTGTTGTTCGCGAACGTCACCCGCAACCTGTCGCCCACGACCCCGCTGAACGACACCTGCCCGTCCTGTCCCGCCCGGGTCACCGACAGGTTCACCGCCGCACCGCCGATAGTGACCAGGCCGCCGTCTACAGGTGTCGACAGCGTCGTGAGCACCGACCCGGTGACCGCACTCGCGGGGTTCACCGCAAGCTCGTACGTCCCGGTCGCGGGCAGCACTTCCAGTTGCAGACTCCCCGGCGCACCGACCGACACCAGTTCGCTGACCGTCCCATCTGGACGAACAAGCTGCACGTGCTGACCGTCGATTCCGGCTCCCGGGTTGGTGAACCCGACGTTGAGCCGTTGCCCTGCCGTGCCCGTGAAGGTGAACCTGGTGCGCTGCCCCGGCCTACCCGCGCTGGCTGTGCGTCCGGAGCCGGTGGTCGTGATCGCACCGCCCGCGGTTTCCTGCGACAGCCACACAGCGAACGACCCCGTCCCGGAGCCACCGTTGACGACCACCTCATAGGCACCCGTAAGCGTCAGCCTCGGCATTGCCGTGGTCGCGCCGAGGCCAGTCGGGGTGATCACGGCGCCAGTGGGGTCGATGACGTACCCGCCCGGTGTGCCCGCGCCGAGCGAAACGGTGGTGTACGCCAAGCTCAACCGCTGCCCGGCGGTGCCGGTGAAGGTGAACCGACCCTGCTGCCCCGGCCGCGGGAGGGAAGCGAGCCTGCCTGTGGTGCCGGTGGTGAGCTGGCCACCGAGGAACTCGTTGGACAACCACACCTTGCCCGCGGCCGCTTGACCGGAGTGCACGCCCACCAGGATGCGGTGGCGGCCCGCTACCTGCGCCTGGAACCGGCCCACGCCGTTGAGCAGCAGAGTCTGGCCAACCCGCGTGCCGTCCGCGTCGAAGACGTCGATCGAGCGGGGCGCCGTAGATCCGGTCAGGTCGGTGAAACCGATGTTGTACCAGGCTTTCGCGGCCGCGTCGAACGTCACGTCGGCGAACTTGCCCGCCGACGAGAATGAGAAGGCGTGGCCCGGAGCAGCGGTGTCAGTGGTGCCCGCTGCCGCGCGCGATACCGAAACCGTGGCCGAGCCTGCCCCGGAACCGTCAGGATCGACCACGATCTGGTACGTCCCAGCGGAAGTGGCGATCGGCAACGGGATCGAGCGCCCGGCTCCCGTGGCCGCGTACGACGGCTCCTGGTTGGGCTCGACGCTGAACGCGCGCCCCGCCGGGTCCGTCACCCACACCCGTGTCGCCGCGTTGAAAGTGTTGTCGTCCAAGCCGATCCCCAGCCGGTCGCCTGCCGCGGCGGTGTACCTCAGGCGCACGGACTTGTCAGCCGCCGCGGTCGCCGTGATCCCCACGCCGTCGATCGTGAGGTCGCCCGCTTCGACGATGTCAGCCGGACCCGCGACGACGAAGAAGTGGGTCGTCGGCGGTGAGGCGGTCAGCCCGTTGTACGAGCGGACCGTCAGCGTGCGTGACCCCGCACCCGGGGCGATGCTCACCTTGACCTCGCCGCTGCCCACAACCTCCTTGGGCTGGCCGTCGGTGTCGAGCTGGTAGGTGTAGCGAGTCACCTGCCCCGCACCCCCGGGCCGGAACGAGAACGTGCCCGCACCGCCCGCCACGCCGTTCGGGTGCCCATCCGCCGGGTAGTCCGAAGAGGACACTACCGGTGCCTGCGGTGCGGGCTCGGTGACCAGGAAGTCGTACCGCGTCGCGGCTGACGGGTCACCCGCGGCGGTGTACGCCCGCACCGTCAAGGCTCGGCGACCACCCGCCGTCGGGGTGACGGTCACCGTGGCCTCGCTGCCCGCCACCTCGATGGGCGCCGCCGTGTCGAGTTGGTAGGCGTACTTGACGACCGGCACGGCGTCGCCCGCCCGGAGGGTGAACGTGCCCGGCACACCGATCCCACCGTGCGGCTGACCGTCGGCGGGGTAGACCGTCGACGACACGACCGGTGGCGCCGGTCGCGGATCGGCCAAGGTCAGCGTCCAACCCAGCAACGCGCCCTCGTCGAACCCGAAGCTGTCCTGCACGACCAGCTTCCACTTGCCGTTGGCGTCCACCGCCGTCAGGTCGCCGATCGGGAAGGTCTGGTCGAGGTCGGCGACTGAGTCCCCGCTGTCCGGCGACTTGAGCACCCGCTCGGCCCCGTTGGGCGCGATCAGGCGCACCGCCAGGTCACCGCGGCAGGGGTGCTGCGCCCGCACGGCGACGCGGGCGGTGCTGGACACGGCGCGGTCGCACGCGGTCACATCCAGGGTCGCCTCGACGCTGCCCAGATCCGGGATCGGGCGCCGGGTGCTGTCACCGAGGACGCACTGCCCACGCGGCGGCGGCGAGGTGTGCAGCAACCTGTTGGGCGAACCCGGCTTGAGCGTGTCCGGCTTGAGCGCACCGGCGGTGGCGTTGTTGACGATCGCGGCGGTCACCTGGTCCGGCTCCAAGTTCGGCGACTCCGACAGCAGCAACGCCGCCGCGCCAGCCACGTGCGGCGCCGCCATCGAGGTGCCGAACAGGGTCACCGTGGCGTTGTCGGTGGCGTTGTGCGCGGACTTGATTGCTTCACCGGGCGCGAACAGGTCGAGGCACGGGCCGTAGTTGGACGCGCGGGTGATGCTACTGCCCGGGGTGCGCCACTCGGCGCGCTCGTCGACCGGGTTGCTGGCGCCGACGGTGATCGCGCGCGGCGTGCGGGCGGGACTGACGTCGCAGGCGTTGCGGTCGTCGTTGCCCGCGGCGAGCGCGTAGCTGAACCCGGTGCTGATGGACTTGGTGACCGCGGAATCCTGCAGTTCCGAGACGCCACCGCCGAGGCTCATGTTGACCACGGCGGGCGCCTGCCCGTTGGCGGTCACCCAGTCGACGCCCGCGACGACCTGGCTGGTGGTGCCGAAGTCCTCGCAGCCGAGCACCCGGACGGAGACGATCTTCGCCTTCTTGGCCACGCCGTAGGTCTTGCCCGCGATGGTGCCCGCCACGTGCGTGCCGTGGCCGTTGATGCTGCAGTCGCCGCCGTTCCAGCCGTCGTCGACCGCGTCGAAGCCGATGCTGGCCCGGCCCTCGAACTCGCTGTGCGTGGTGCGCACACCGGTGTCGAGGACGTAGGCGGTCACGCCCGCCCCGGCCGTGTCGTGGTAGCGGTAGCTGTCGTTGAGCACCGTGTCCCGTTGATCGATCCGGTCGAGGTCCCAGGGCGGCAGCACTTGATTGCCCGACGCGCGCACGACGACGTCGGCCTCGACCCGCGCGACCCGGGGGTCCGCGGCCAGCCGCTTCGCCTGCTCCTCGGTCGCGGTCATGGCGAACCCGTTGAGAGCGGCCCGGTACGCCCGATCCACCCGACCGCCGTGCTTGCCCACCAACGCTTTCGCCGCGCCGCGCTGGTCCGGCTTGAGCGCCACGATGTACTTGCCCGGCACGGCTTGCGCGCCCGCGGCCTTGTGCACCACGCCTTCGGCGGCCGCTGCCGCCTGCGTCGTGGTCACCACCCCGGCCGCGAGCACCGCGGCCACAACGGCCAGACTCCGCCACCTGATCGTCACTGCCACTTCCCCCAGTCGTCCGGTCGAACCGCGTCGCTACGGCACGACGATCACGCCACCCGCTCGCCTACCTCCAGCTCGCGCACCACCGGCAACCCCTCAGGAGCCGTGCGCGACGAGCAGCCGCTCCCGGGACACCCGCTGGTCCTCGGCGCGCCGCCGGAGCAGTTCCGGCGGGCTGACGGTGTTCGCGAGCGCCTGCCGCTGTTGCTCCAACTCGGCCTCGGCCAGCGCCGAATCAGGCAGGTTCTCGTCGAGCAACCCCATTGCCGTCCACACCGCGTGGGCGCACGCCTGCGCCTCCGCCACGTCCCCGCCGGTCCGGTACGACACCGCGTGCCACAGCGCCAGGACGGCGTAGAAGGAGTCGATGTCGTCGTCCTCGACCAGTGGTTCCTGCTCGGTGTCCAGCTCCGGCCACCGCGCCATCGCGGCGGCCACCTCGTCGAACTCCGTGCTCGGCGCACTCACGTCCCACAGCAAGTCCAGTCCGCGCAGGTAGGTGTCCACGTCGTCGGCGCGTTCCGGGTCATCCCCGCGCAGGCCGGTGAACAGTTGGGCCACCCGCTCCGCGCACCCCGCCACGAACGCCGCCACCTCGGTGGGCCCGCGCGTCACCAGCTGCGCGCTCACGTCTGCGGCCATATGAAGCTCCTCCTGCGGGTTGTCGGCTTCGGTCCGGCCGGATAGATGGGGCCGGTCATCTGGCCACCGCTGCCTCGGATCCAGGGGGCGCAGACCTCGAGGCAGACGTTACGGGAGGTGCCGCCCGCGATCGGGGTCCACCCTTGCTTGTTGGCGAACAGGAAGGCGTTCTGCTCGGCGTGCGTGCCGGGGATGTTGGGCACGTGGACCTCGCCCGGGCGCAGGGGAACCGCGAGCTGGTCCTTGGTCAGGCCGCGACCGCTGCCCGCGATCAGGTCGCGCGGGCCGTTGGGCGTCATCACCCGTACCACCGCGACCGTGCTGTACCGCTCGCGCACGATCTGGCTGCGCTCCGCCGCGTGGATCTGCGCCGCCCGGTCGGAGTACTGGCAGTTGTGGACCAGGACCGGGGTGGTCCCGGCGAGCACGTAGTAGGTGTGCGGACCGTCGACGGTGAGGTTGTGCACCCGTTGCGCCTGGCTGCGCTGGGCCACCGCGACGACCTGGACGTAAGTGCCCGCCGAGGTGCGCAGCAGTGCCCCGACGTGGAGCTTGCCCGCCTCTACCCAGGTTCCCGGCGCGATCCAGAACGGGTGCCCCGAGGTCGCGGTGACCGAGGCGTCGGCGCGGCCGTCGGCGTTGGTGTCGACGGAGATGTCGACCAGGTCCTTCTGCCCGTCGCCGACGATGGTCGCGGTGACCGGGCGTCCGTCGGTGCGGCCCGTGGCCGGGTCGGTCGCCAGGACCCGGTCGCCGAGTTCGACCTCGCCGATGGCCTTGCTGGAGCCGTCGGCCAGCACCACCTGCGTGTCGGGGGTGAAGCTGTTGCCGTAGCAGTTGCCCGCCGAGGTCGGCTTGGTGCCCATCGGGTCGGCCAGGTCCGCCGGGTCGTTGGCGACGTAGCCGTAGAGGTTGGTGCCGCCGTCGAAACCGATCGGGTCCTCGCTGATGAACCGCTGCAGGACCGGGCTGTAGTAGCGGGCCCGGTAGTAGTACAGGCCGGTGGCGTCGTCCTCGCGCCCGGTGAAGCGGTGCGGGTTGCCCGCGTCGGAGCCCGTCACGTAGGTGCGGCCGAAGGGCTCGTAGCTGTAGGACGCGCCCGCGCCCGCCCCATCGACGAGGCTGACGGTGCTACCGCGCGCGTCGGTCAGGTACCGGCGCGTCGTGCCACCGGACTCCCTGAGGTGGAAGCCGTCCACGCCCGTCGCGGTCATGGTCGCGGTGACTGAACCGTTTACCTTCTCCTGCAACGGGTTCTGCCCGTCGTAGAGATAGCCGGTGGTCTGACCGTTGACCGTGCGCCCCTGCCTGCGGCCGTCCGGACCGTAGGTGAAGCCCGCGTTCACCCCGGGCGCGGACACGCTTGCCAGCTGGCCCTTCGAGTTCCAGGTGTAGCTGGCCTGGCCATCGGAGACGAGGTTGCCGTCCAGGTCGTGGCCGACCACCTTGCCGTTGACGCTGCTCGTGCGGTTGGCCAGGTCGTAGGCCGCGGGCCCGAAGGCTTCCGGCAGAACCGTCCGCGAGTGGCTGCCCGTGGTGCGCGCTTGCCTACCGGCGCGGTCGTACTCGTAGTTCAGGTCACCGAGAACCGTTGTGCCCGAGCGGTAGGTGAGCGTGGTGACCTGTCCCGCGTCGTCGTAGGCGTAGGTCTGCGACACACCACCGCCCTGGGCGCCGACCCGCAGTGCACGGCCGACCGCGTCGCGGCTGACGGTGGTGACCGCCGTACCGCCCTGCTGGACCTCCGTCAGCGCGCCCACCGCGTCGTAGACGTGGCGCACCACCGGCTTGCCCGGCACGGTCATCGTGCGGTCGCGCCCGGAGGTGTCGTAGGCGTAGGTGACCGTGCCCTGCGGGGTTGTCTCGGTCGTGATCCGGTCGAAGTCGTCGTAGTCGGTGGTCTGCACCCCGGTGACGGAGTCCTCGGCGCGGCGTATCCTGTCGGCCGAGTCGTAGGTGTAGGTGACGACACCCTCGGTGCCGTAGCGCAATTCCTTGCGGCGCCCCAACTCGTCGTAGGTGTAGCTGGTGAGCACGCCGCGCCTGCTGGTGTAGCGCTTGAGGCCGCCGTTGGCGTCGTACTCCGCCAAGTCGGACCGGCCGAGCGGGTCGGTGACCCGGTCGACGCGGTCGAACGCGTCGAACCGGTAGCCGGTGCGACCACCGCGCGGGTCGACGACCAGTGTCTGGTTGCCGTTGGGGTCGTACTCGTAGGACATCGCCCGGCCGAGGGGGTCGACCGTGCCCGCGATCTGCCCGGTCGGGGTGTAGGAGATCTCGCTGACCGTGCCGCGCGGGTCGACCGCGGCCACCTTCCGACCGATCGCGTCGTAGTACGCGCGGCTCTCCCGGCGCAGCGCGTCCGTCGTCAGGACTTCGTCGGCGCCCGCGAACTCGGCGGTGGTGTACTTGCCCGCCGGGTCGGTGATCCTGGTGACCAGCCCGCTCGCGTTGGTCTGGTAGGTCGTCGTGCGGTTGGCCTGGTCCGTTGTGGACTTGAGCGCGCCGCGGGTGTCGTACTGGTGGACCGTGTCCTTGCCGTAGCTGTCGGTGTACTTGCTCAGCTGGGCGAAGGGCCCGTTGTACTCGAGCCGCTCCGTGCGCGCCCGCGGGGTGCCTGCGAGCTGGGTCTTCTCGTTGATCTGCCCGACGGCGTTGTAAGCCAGGGTCGTCCGGCGGCCGAGCGAGTCGGTGGAGGCGGTGAGGCGGACGCCGTTGGGCTCGTACTCGTTGGTCGTGGTCGACGCGATCGGGGTGCCGTGGGCCGAGGTGTCGGTGAGGACGGAGCCCTGGGCGTTGAAGGTGAACCGGCGGACGTGGTTGAGCGGGTCGGTGACGCGGGTCTCGACGATGGCGTTGCCGGACTCGACGTAGTCGAAGGTGGTGACGCCGTTGTCGGCGGCGGTCTGCGTCTTGACCCGGCCCTTCTCGTCGTAGGTGTTGAGCAGGTACCGGGTGCCGCGGGCGTCGGTGATGCTCTTGAGGCGGCCGTTCTCCCAGCCGTAGCGGGTGATCCCGCCGCGCACGTCGGTGACGGTCTCCAGGTGGCCGGTCGACAGGTAGGTGTAGGAGACCCGGCGGCCGATGTTGTCTTCGACCGCGGCGACGCGCGGTGGGTTGGCCTGGTCGTAGGCGAACCGGACCCAGCGGCCGCTGGGCGAGGTGATCTGGGTGATCGGGCCGTTGGCGCGCACCTTGCCGTCGGTGCCCGGTGGGGCGATGGCGCGGGTGATGGTGGTCGTGTTGCCGAACTTGTCCCTGACCTCCTGGACCGGTGCCTCCTCACCGATGACGATGGTGGTGCCGTCGCGCAGCGACACGTCCCAGCCGCTGTCGACCCAGCGCACGGTGGAGCCGTCGTATTTGGTGGGTGTCGGGTCGGCCTTGAAGACCGCGCCCGCGTAGTCCTCGCCCGGGCTGGTGCGCCGGTAGTGGATGCGGCTGCCGTCGGGTTGGACGAGGTCGAACTCCTGGAAGGTAAACTGGCCGATCACACCTGGGGACCACGGGTACTCGCCGTAGTTGATGCTGGTGCCCACACCGAAGGCGCGGATGTCCTGGTCGCCCTGCTGGTAGGTGCGCTTGATCTCGATCGGCGCGATGTCGTCGACGACCAGGTCGGTGGCCTCGTCGACGAGCAGGCCGGTCGACGGGTCGACGGGGTCGCCCACGCGCATGCCGTTGGCGCGCGGGGCCAGCAGCGGCGGGTTCATGCCGGGGACGGCGGTCATGGCGCCGGTGAGGCGGTAGAACCGCACGCTCGGGTCGGGCACGATCTGCTTGCCGTCGGCGGAAACGGTGCCGTGGCCGTAGACGTGCCAGCCCTTGCCGTCCGGGTCGTAGTTCCAGAACTCGGTGCGGGTGCCCGGCGCTTCCTTGGTGTAGTTGGGGTAGATGATCCGCGCGCCCTCGGGGAACAGGTAGCTGCCGCCGGGCTGGACGGTGAAGTAGACCGGGACCTTGGTCGGCGGCAGCGGGAACGGCGGCCGGTCGATCGGGATCGGGGTCAGGCTCAGCTCGGTGGCCACGGTGCCCTCGGCGTCGCGCACGACCGTGCCCGCGGGCAGCCGCACCTCGAGGCCGGGGATGGCCTTCGTGGTCAGCACGGTCTCGGCCGTGGTCGGGCTGGCGACGCGCACGGTGCTCGCGGCGTCGACCTCGGGCAGGAACACGGTGTGCGGCAGCACGAGCACCTTGCCGGGCTTCAGGTCGACGCCGATGTCGAAGGCGGCGTGCCTGCGCCCGGTCTGGTTGCTGGTGCCGTCGACGCGGACCGCGACGTGCCCGCCGGGCAGGTCGGCCAGCACGAAGGCGCCCTTGGCGTCGGTGGTGGCCCGCCGGTCGCCCACGCTGACCCGCACGCCGGCCAGCGGCTGGCCGCCGGTGGACTGGACCTTGCCGACCAAGCCGGTGAAGCCGAGGTCGAACTCCAGCGGCCGCTCCCGGCCGGGGGCCGGGTCGTAGCGGGTGCTCCAGTCGGCGCCGTCGAGGTTGGCGGCGTCGGGCTGCCAGGCGCAGGTGGACGCGGGCGGCTGCGGTAGCGGCTGGGGGTCGGGTTCGGTGCTGCCCTGGGCCCTGGCGACCTTGGCCGTCGGCGGCACCGGGTCACCGGGCACGCACTGCGGTGTGATCGGGGTCGGCGGGTCCAGCACCGGTCCGGCCGGGGCCGCCGCCGCGGTGGCGGGCCTGCTGATGGCGACGCCGATCGAGCCGACGACGGCACCGGCCGGGTCGAACACCAGCGTGTAGACGCCGGTCTCGGCCAGCGCGGGCAGCCGGAACTGGTCGGTGCTCATCCAGGTGCCGCGCGGCGCGACTGTCCCGCCGGGTGCGATGAGGCTGTAGTAGGCGCCGAGGTTGCTGGGGAAGTCGCGGGTCGCGTTGACCTGCAGCACCTCGCCCGCGGTGCCGTCGAAGGTGACCTTCGCGTTCTGCGCCACGCGGGTGATCACGGCAGTGCGGGCTGGCCCGCCGATGGTGACCTTGCCGCCGTCGGCCTCGGTGGACAGGGCAATGGTGAGCTCGCCGGTGGCGCCCTGGCTGGAGCTGTCGAGCGGCTCGACCGCGACCGTGTACTCCCCGGCCACCGGCAGGGTCGTCAGGTCGACACCGAGCGGCGCGCCCGCGGCGGCGGGGTTGTCCAGGACGGTCCCGTCCGGCTTGGTGATCTTCGCCCGCAGGACTGGGGTGCTCGACCCCCCGGTGGCACCGAGGCTCAGCCGCTGCCCCACCTGGCCGTTGACCTTGCCGACCAGGGTCTGGCCGGGGATGACCGCGCTCGCGGTCACCAGCGGTCCGTCCGGTTGCAGGACACCGAGGTCGACCGGTTCGCTCGCCGCGAGGGTCAGCTGGCCGGTGGTGGCGTAGGCGGGGTCGAGGTGCACGCGGTAGCGCCCGGTCTCGGGCAGCGCGCCGATATCGATCTTGCCGTCGTTCGCGGTGGCCAGCAGCCCGCCGGTGCCGGGCCGGTACACCCGGGTGGTGACCACGCCGGGGATGCTGCGGTCGCGGGAGAGCAGCTTGAGCGGGCGACCGGCGACACCGTCGTAGTCGAACCACACGTCCCGGCCCGGTCGGTCGAAGGTGACCCCGGTCTGGGCGTTGAGCGGCAACTGCCCGCGTTCGGTGCGGGAGGTGAGCCAGCCCCGCGCGGCGCCGACCGCCTCCCAGCCGGTGAGGAACAGGTTGTGGTCGCCGTCCTTGGCCACCGGGATCGACTTGATCTCCTGGGTGCCGACGCGCAGCTCGACCTGCTTGTCGTCGGGCTCGCTGAGGATGCCGCCGAGGTAGCCGGGGCGGCCGTTCTCGCGCAGCGTGTTCTCGGTGATGGCGAAGCGCAGCGGCGCGTTGCGCACCCCGGCGAAAGTGATCTTGAGCGACTGCCCAGGCCGGTTGACCTTGAGCGGGATGCCCGGTCCGTCCGCGGTGACCCGGCCCGCGTCGACCACCCCGGAGAGCCACACCTTGCCCGCGCCCAGCTGCCCGGCGCCGAAGGTGACGCCGACCTTGTAGGTGCCGCTCTGCTTGGCCTTGAACACCATCGTCGGGATGTAGGCGTTGAGCGAGGCCTTCCAGGTGTTCGCGCCCTGGCCGCTGGGGTCGGTGACCAGCACGTCGAAGGTGTGGCCGGGCATCGACAGGTCGGTGAGGCCGAAGCTGAGCCATTCCCCCGCGGTGGCGGTGAAGGTCATCTCGCTGCGCTGCCCGGCGACCGAGACGGTGAACGGCACGCCCGCGCCGTCACGGGTGAGCTTGTCGCCGGTGAGGTTGTGCGACGCGGTCACCCGCACCGAGCCCGCGGCGTCGTCGTCGGGGGCGACGACGATCGCGTACGTGCCGTTGGCGACGAAGACCGGGATGTCCTGGCGCAGCGTGCTGCCCGCCCACAGGTCGAGCGGGTCGCCCATGGTGCGGCGGGCGAAGTCGCCGCCGTGCGGGGTGAACATCCACATCGCCGAGCGGACCGGGACGGTGTTGTTCTCCAGGTCCAGGTGGACGCGCTCGCCGACGGTGCCGTCGATGAGCACGACGGCGTCCTTACCGGCCGGGATGGTCAGGTCCAGCGGTTGGCCCAGCTGGAGGCGGCCGCCGAAGACGAGCTTGTCGGTGCGGAACCCGCGCGGCGCGATGAGGAAGTCGGTCGTGCCGGTCGCGGTACCACCCGGGGTGCGCACGCTGACCTTGCCGGAGGCGGCCGCGGCGGGCACCTCCACGGTCAGCGTCGTGGCCCCGACCTGCAGCACGCGCGCCACCGTCTGGTGGAACAGCACGACGTTGTGCGTCGGGTCCGGGTCGAACCCGGTGCCGGTGATGGTCACCGTCTCGCCGGGGTTGGCGCGGTCGGCGGAGACCGAGGCCAGCGTCGGCACGGGCAGACCACGGGTGACGGTGAACGGGGTTCTGCTGGTCGCGGTCTTGCCACCCGCGACCACCTTCACCGCGCCCGCTGTAGTGCCCGCGGGCACGACCACGCTCAGCCGGTTCGCCGAGGCGGCGGTGACCTGGGCGGTTACTCCGTCGAAGGTGACGGCGTTGCCCGCGGCCTGGGTGGCGAACCCGGTGCCGCTGATCTCGACGGTGCCGCCGACCGGGCCGCGCGCCGGGACGACCGCGAAAACCGAGGCGGTGTCGGTGCGGTACCGGTCGGTGGCCTCCAGGTTCCCGGCCGCGTCGTAGCGGTAGGCCGCGGCCTCACCGGAGTTGTTGGTGACGCCCACGAGCTGGCCCGCCGCGTCGTAGAAGTACTCCCGCGGCCCGGCCGGGGCACCGACGACGAACGTGTACGTCGTGGCGGGGGAGAGCACACCGGAGCTCAGCTTCGCCCACACGGTGAGCGTGCGTTGCCCGGAGCGGACGGGCGTGATCGACACGGCGGCGGTGCCGGTGCCCGCGGGCGTCTCGGTGGCCGTGGCGTCGGTGTCGAGTTGGTAGCGGAAGACGTCGGCGGCGACGCTGCCCTGCGTGCGCAGCGTGAAGGTGCCCGCCTGGCCCAGGCTGCCGTGCGGCTGCCCGTCGGCCGGGTAGTCGGTGGCGGACACCAGCGGCGCCGAGGGCGTCGGGGTGGGGCCGACGACCAGGAACGTGTACGTCGCCGGGGCGGACGCGTTGCCGCCGAGGCCGAGCGCCCACACGGTCAGGGTGTGCGAGCCACCGGTCGTCGGCGTCAGGCGGACTGCGGTGTCCCCAGTGCCCGGGACGTCCGTGGTCGGGCCGTCGTCGAGCGTCCATCGGAACCCGGTGATCGCGGTGGCACCGGTGGGCCGGAGCGTGAACACGCCCTCCTGGCCCGCGTTGCCGTGCGGTACACCATCGGCCGGGTAGTCCACAGAGGACACCTGTGGCGCGTTGGGTACCTGTCCGGGTGCGACGACGAACTGGTAGGTCGCTGCAGCGGAGACCAAGCCCGCGGCGGTGTAGGTGCGCACGGACAGCGTTTGCGGTCCGGCGGTGGTCGGGGTGATCTTGACGATGGCCTTGCCGGTCGCGGGCACCTCGGTGCTCTGG
This sequence comes from Actinokineospora diospyrosa, assembly GCF_024171925.1. GTDB lineage: Bacteria > Actinomycetota > Actinomycetes > Mycobacteriales > Pseudonocardiaceae > Actinokineospora > Actinokineospora diospyrosa. The sequence goes on from NZ_JAMTCO010000001.1 coordinate 513,518, forward strand.
CCGCCGTTGAGCTGCCAGCGGTACCCGGCGATGGCGACGGACCCGGTGGGGCGGAAGGTGAACGCCCCCTCCTTGCCCGGCGCGCCGTGCGGGGCGCCACCGGCCGGGTAGTCCAGCGACACGACCTGCGGGGCACCGGGACCGTTCGGTGGGTCGGCGACCACGAAGGTGTGCGTCGTCGGCGCCGACACGAGGTTCTCCGCGCCCAGCGCCCACGCCGTCAGCGTGTGCTGGCCCGGGGTGGTCGGGGTGGCGCGGACGGACACCTCGCCGGAGCCCGCCACGTCGGTGGCCGTGCCGTCGTCGAGCTTCCAGCGGTAGCCGGTGACCGGGATGGCGCCGACCGGCTTGAGGGTGAACACGCCCTCCTGACCAGGCAGGCCGTGCGGTTGGCCATCGGCGGGGTAGTCGCTCGAGGAGACCTGTGGCGCGGCGGGTGCCTGCGCGGGTGCCGCGACGACGAAGGTGTGCACGGCGGGTGCCGACGCGAGCCCGCCCGCTGTGACTGATCGGACGGTCAGGGTGCGGGTGCCTGCCGCGGTCGGGGACAAGGTCACCGTGGTCGGGCCGGTGGCGGCGACCTCGCTGGGCAGCGGGTCGGTGTCGAGCTGGTAGGTGTACTTGGCGATCGCGACCGCGTCGCCCGGGGTCAGGGTGAACGCGCCGGGGCGGCCGGGGGCGCCGTGCGGCTGGCCGTCTGCCGGGTAGTCCGTTGAGGACACTAGCGGCGCCGCGGGCGGCACCGGTGCGGGCGTGCCGGGGCCTGCCGGGAACAGGCTCGGCCGGGGGAGTTCGGCGCCCAGCGCGAAGTGGCCGTGCCACTGCGCCGTGGCACCGAAACTCGTGCCGTTGGAGGTGGCGACCAAGGCTTTGCCGTCGGTGCCACGGGTGTAGGCGACGATGTCGAACTTGCCGTCGCCGGTGAAGTCGCCGACGCCGGTCAGCTCACCGCCCGCGGCGAAACCGCTGTGCCACTGCCGGGCCGCGCCGAACGCGCTGCCCGTGGACAGCGCCACGTTGACCTGGCCGTTGCCGAAGGTGAGGACGTCGTCCTTGCCGTCGCCGTCGGTGTCGCCGAGCGCGACCTTGGTGGCGTCCTGGCCGAAGGTGTCGTGCCACTTCTGCGGTGTGGTAGCGAACTTCGTGCCGTCGGAGAGTGCCACGTAGACGTCGGCTGCCTCGCCACCGGTGAAGTAGACGATGTCGTCTTTATCGTCGCCGTTGACATCGCCCACTGCGGGGATCTCGGTGCCGTGCGCGAACGATGCCTGCCATTGGACGGGTGTGGCGGCGAACTTGGTGCCGTCGGAGAGCGCGACGTGGACCGCGCCGGTGGTGTCGCGGGCGACCGAGGCGATGTCGTCGCGGCCGTCACCGTTGAAGTCACCGACCAACGGGATGTCCGTGCCGGTGGCGAAGGTGGACTGCCACACGCCGCCGGTGGTGAGGAACTTGGTGCCGTCCGAGGGGGCGACGTAGACGGTGCCCGCCGAGCCGCGCACGAAGGTCGCGGCATCGGACTTGCCGTCGCCGGTGAAGTCGCCGGTCAGCGGGATCTCGTTGTCGACGCCGAAACGGGCGTGCCACTGCCAGCCGTCCTGCACGAACTTCGTGCCGTCCGACAGCGAGGTGTAGACGGCGCCACCGGAGCCCCTGGTGAAGGTGACGGTGTCGTCCTTGCCGTCGCCGTTGAAGTCGGCCTTGGTCTTGCGGTGTCGCGGCGATTCCGCGACGACGAATGAATAGACGACCGCGGGGGAGGACACGCCGTTCGCGGTGATCGCCCGCACGGTCAGGGTCCTGGTGCCGGACGCGGCGGGGGTCAGGTTGACCGTGACCGGACCGGTGGCGGGGACCTCGGTGGGATTGGTGTCGGAGTCGAGCTGGTACGCGAACTTGGCGATGCCCACGCCGTTGCCGGGGGAGAGGGTGAACGCGCCCGCCCGACCGGGGGCGCCGTGCGGCAGACCGTCGGCCGGGTAGTCCACAGAGGACACCGTGGGCGCGGCAGGCGGCGCGGGCGGGGTGCCGAGGTAGGACACCGCGAGGGTCGGGCGCAGCAGCGGCTCGGGCGCCTCGTCGGTGAGCAGCAACACCCGCTGCTGGGCACCGGCCTCGTCGCGCAGCTTCACCGCGAAACCGTGGTTGGTGGCCGGGTTGTCGACCCAGCCCTGCACCATGGCCGCGTTCTCCCAGATGTGCCAGGTCGGCCGGTCGGTGATGCCGGAGACGAAGTCCGAGCGGGTGGCCGCGATATCGCCGCCTGCCGCCGTCCACGCGGTCGCCGTTGACGCGCGGTTCCAGGTGACCTGGTTCTCCACGAAACCCCGGCTCAGGGTGTGGCCGTCGAAGGTCGCGCCGGAACCGTTGCTGTAGAAGGCCCACACCGACAGGTCGGCGTCGACGACAGTGGTGCCAGCGGGGATCGCGGTGAGCCCGTCGAAACGCAGCAGCGCGCGGGTCTTGCCGTAGGTACCGCTGCTGTTGCCGACCATCAGCCAGGGTTGGCCACCGATGGCGTCGAGGTTGGTGGTGGCCTGGTTGGCCGACACGGTGGCGTCGGCGGCGCCGCGGAAGACCTGCCGCACCTGACCGGCCTTCGGTGTGCGGGTCAGCTGCGTGGCGCTCGGGATGAGCTGCCCGTCGCGCGTCTTGACGACGACCGAGTAGTAGTAGGCGTTCCAGCCCAGGTCGGGAGCGTTGTCCGGCGTGGCCTGCGCGGTGGTGTCGACGAACCGGGTCGCCTGCGCGCCCACCGCGGTGACCAGCGTGGCGGCCGACGGGGTGTAGACCTGCGAAACGGAGCGGTGGACCTGGTACTCGACGATGTCGTCAGCGGTGTTGCCCGCGTCCGGGTCGGCGTAGGGGGTCCAGACCAACTCGGCGCCGGTGGCGTAAGTCTTGGTGATGGGCTGCAGCACGGCGCCCTGGCGGCCGTAGGTGAGTATGAGCTTGGGGAAGCTTTCAGTGTCACCGTTGTAGTCGAACTCGCCCGCTTGGTAGACGGCCCCACCGCGGCGCAGGGTCTCGTCGGTGGCCTTGACCATCAGGCCGTGGTTGGGCGCCGACCCGGAGACCCAGGACTGGGCGATGTTGCGGACGTCCCACTCCGACCAGGAGTGCGCGACGTTGGCGCGCTTGATCGCGGTGTCCAGCCCGGCCTCCGCGAACAGGGTGCTGGAGTTGTTCCAGGTAGCGGTGTTCTCGGCCCACGCGGCGGTGACCCGGCGGGCTTCGAGGGTGACGTCGTTGGCATTGGTGTAGAGCTCGTTGTCGTAGTAGGTCCGCAGCTTCGCCGCGGTGAGGTTCGTGCCCGCGGGGACCACGGAGGTGTCGAACTTGAGGAGGCTGCGCGCGACACCGGTGTCGTCGGTGCCCACCGACAGCTGGAACAGCGCGCCATCGGCGCGATCGGGCGAGTCCGACCAGATCTGCGCGTCCTGCCCGCCGGTGGAGGTCGGCTCGACCTTGATGGTCGGGTCGATCACCACGGGGTAGCGGCGCGCGGGATCGGCCAGCCACCCCCGGTCCGCCGCGATGGTGACGGTGATGTCGTCACCACGCTGCTGCACGGTCTGGGTTACCTTGTCGCTCCAGGCTTTCCCGTGCGGCGACTTGGCGTCCGGTGCGGCATCGGTCATGAACGGCTTCGGCATCGTGTACAGCGGCGGACCGCCGTCCGGCCCGTGGAACGCGATGGAGCCATCGGGCATCGCCTGCGCGGTGACACCGTTGAGGCGCAACCGGAACCGGTACACCGCCTCCCGAGGAGGGGCCTGGAGGACGATCTCCTCTTTCAGCGCCGACGGGGTGACGCGGTAGCGCAACTCCGCCCCAGCCAAGACATCGTTGTAGCGAACACTGTTGCCGCCCTCAACCGCCGTGGCCGCCCGCGACGGCCCGTCCAGGCCCATGCCGACGCTGGTACCCGCGAAGCCGAAGGTGGCCAGCTCGGCGGTGTTGGTGCCGAACGAGGAGGTGAAAGTGTTGGTCTCGTTGCGCAGCCCCCGCACGGTGGTGTCAACGTCACGCCACTCGCCCTGGTGCCGGAAGTGCAGTGGCTGAGCGGAAAGCTCGACCTCGTGGCCCCCGTCGGACAGCTGGTAGTCCTTGGTGCCCGCGGTCCTGCGCTCCACCACCTCCCGCACCCGCACCGGCGGCCCCTGCGGCGCGGCGGCCGCGACCTCGCCCCCGGTGGGCGGCGGAACGGGCGACAGGTCCACCGCCAGGAAGACGAGGACGAGGGACAGGACCAGGAACCGAGCCACTACAGCAAACCGACGCACTGGATCCCCCAAGACCCGTGGGCCCGCCATCCCCCCAGTCGAGATGGCGCCGAAGCCGCACCCCCAAACTAACCGGCACCCACTGACGGAGAACAGGTCTGATCAGTTGATCCCCACCAACCCGCCGGTCCCGTCACCCGTTGTCGGCCGCGCCCCGAAGACACCCGGTGATCACTTCCCGCCCGCGCTCACCACCCCCAACCTGCCCCAATTCCCCACCATCCAGGAACGCCCGCACCTGCTCAGGGCTGGCGTACTCCATGTACCAATCCGCCACACAGTCCACAACCCGCTTCGGCGCATCCTTAGTCCTGGGATCTGCCACCAACTTCGCCACCACCTCCTCCCGCCGCAGCTCCCCCTCCGCCGAACAAGCCCCCACCAGCCCCACGCCCACCACGAGGATCACCTTGAGCACCAAGGACTTCTTGTGCACAACACCACCCATACCAACACCCTACGGCCCGATCAGCCCTGCGGCGTTGCCCTCCTGCACAGCCCATCGCCCGCAGCGGACCTCGCTCGACAGGTTGTCCAGCGTCAGTTGATACTCGGTGTTGTACCTGTCGAGGAACTAGCGCTCTCAACGGCAGGCCGCTGACGCCGTTCGCTGCGGTGCAACAGGAGCCGCAGCACCTTCAACGCAGCAGTGCGCCGCCCGGCTTGACGCGAGTACACCGCAGCCACGACCACCAGCAACACCACCGCCGATCGCAAGCCGACGGCAGCGGCAACAGTCAGCAAGAAGAAGTTCGACACTCGGCTCGGCCTCCGGTCCAAGAACAACACCCTTGACCGAAGGTCTCTTCCGCCAGCAAGCCGCCGACCGCCCCAGACAATCATCGTGCGCTGCCGTGCTGTTGACACCGCCGCGAAGAACGCTTTCCCTCATTCGCGCCTGAGTTTACATGTGAGTTGGAGTCTCTGATGCCATCTCACGAGCGCTGCACCCACCCGCGACCCGGTGTCGCACGCCCCAAGAGACAGCGCGACGAACTAACGACTCAAGCATGGAACACGCTGAGGAGCGCAGTCCGCCTTGGCAGTAGCGGGATACGCGTTCAAACACCAACGCCCCTACCACCCGGTCGGCGTCAGTAGTCCAGCCCACCCCAGCAGACCCCCGCTCGCGGAGTCCTCCGCGCCCGCGCATCGAGACGGCTGGTGCCTTCGCCGTGGTGCCTGGCAGCGTGGTGAACGCAGTTCTCGTTCCCGCCCATGGAGCCTGCATGTGGCCGTACGCCAATTCCGGGCATGGGTAGAACAACACAAAGACGGCCTTCGTGTCCGATACAGATTCGACGAAACCATTTCACTGAGTCCGCTCGACCCAGATGTTGATCGATGAGTGGATCCGGAAGTGGTCCACGAACTCGGACCACCCAAGACCGCAGCCAGCGTCCAGACTGCTCACCTACCACCGTTCCTCGCCGACCTACTGCGACACCACCGCGAACGCAACCCCGACGCCCAGTCGTGTTCACCGGCGCCCACGACGGACTCTTATGCGCATTGGGGTCAGATCACGCTGCTCCCCACGTGCTCCCCGAAACGGTCAACACCCCACCAACGTGATCCGTTGACAGGACGCTGACCTGCAAATATACACAGTGGGCGATACTGGATCGAATCAGTGGCTCCTTCGGTGTGAAGAAATGTGCCACCGCCGTTGATCTGCGAACCCCTGCCCGTCAGTTGGGTCTTCGGTGTACTGAAGTCCGTAAGCGTTCGAGTGCGTTCGCTGCGGTTGTCACTCACTTTGTCGCTCACCGCTCACTGGACGGAGGAGGCTGCTGTTGGTCGGCGGCGAACCTCTTGCCGGTAGGGTTACGACATGGACAAAGTTAGCTACTTCGATGCTTGGGCTCGTTGGTTCGATGTCGACGACTCCCTAAAGCATGCGTACATGTGGGGAATGAAGATCGCCTGGTGGGGTCGCCTAGGAAAGGTTCTTGCGTTCGTATCAGGCGCATTTGTGGTCTTTGATCTGATTCGGGGTGAAACTATAAAAGAGAAGATGTCGGAGTCTTGGGTTAAGGATGAACGGAGAGAGATTCACGCTCACCTTATTTCCCCTTAGTCTTGTCTTTGGAATCCTATCTCAGGGATTACTGGTAAAACCAGGATTGGCCAAGACGCCGACTTTCCTGATCGCTATAGCAATTGTGCTAGCTGTCAACGCGTGGGTATTCTACGGGCTGGCTCATGACGTCAGGAAAACTCTTGCGAGGGGGGCAATTTCGTTCGATTCACCAAATCTTTCAGCCTGGTCCTGTTTGTAGTTGGGTTTCATTTTGACATGCTCTCCTCGTGAGATCGGCAGCACGAAAGTAGGCTGGATTTAAGTGGCAGTTGGCGAGGTTGGCAAGTTCGTGGACGTCCGTCCGGGTTCGGTCGCTCCCGAGGAGGTTATCACTCGCCTTATCGCTCAGTGTGAGAGCGAACTAGTCCCTACCCGCTTGCGCACCACAGCCCTAGCGCAGCTTGGTTTCAGGTGATGGGTGCGCCACCGTGGTTGATCAGCAGTTCGTTCATCTTCTCGGTGGGCGACGCCCACCCGAGGGTCCGTAAGAGCCCGTTGGTGTTCTCGTTCGTTCCTCGCTGCCAGGGCGAGTGCGGGTCGCAGAAGTAGACGGGCATGCCGGTGGCGATGGTGAACTTGGCGTGGTCGGCCATTTCACTGCCTTGGTCCCAGGTGATCGAGTTCTTCAGGAACCCGGGAAGGTGTGACATGCGGTGGGTCAACAACGCCGCGACCCGATCGGCGGCCCGGTCGTAGGGGACGCGTTGCAGCATCACGAACCGGGTCTGTCGTTCCACCAACGTCAGGATCTGTGATTTACAGGCGGAGCCGAGGATGAGGTCGCCTTCCCAGAAGCCGGGCACCGCCCGATCCTCGGCCTCTTTGGGGCGTTCGCTGATGGTGACCATGCCGACGATCGTGTCGTGACGTGCGGGTCTGCGTGACGGCGACACCCGCCGGGCCCGGCCCGACCGCAGCGCCTTGTACAGCAGCCTTCGGAGCTCGCCTTTTCCTTGGACGAACAAGGTTTGGTAGATCGTCTCGTGCGAGACCCGCATATCCTCGTCCATGGGGAACTCCGCTCGTATCTTCCTGGCGATCTGCTGCGGGGACCACAACAGCTCCAACCCGGCCATCACATAGTCACGCAACCGGCCAGCCGACTCCAACTTCCGCGGTTTCGGCCGAGCCAGTTTCTCTCCCGCTCGGCGCTCGGCCGCCACGGCCCGATATCCATCCCGCCCGCCATTGCGGGCCACCTCGCGACAACCACCGAATGATGCCGGCCCAGTATCAACGCAATCGACCGGAAAGACCGGCCCGACCGTAACTCCCGCGAGATCGTTTCCCGATCATGCGAACCCAACACGACATCACGCACAGACACAATCTCCGATCACTCCGACACGAAGATCATCCCACACCCGGCGCACTCACCACTGGAGACCAAGCAGTCACGGATGCGGCGGCAAGTCTCGGTACGGCAGCTAACTAGATCCAGCCCAACTTCCTCAGGTGTTCCTGCTCTTCTTGCCCGGCCGCGATTGCGTTGTGCGGCTTTGGTCCAGGCCCAATCCACTCGATCTGCTGAGGCCATAGCACCCCCACGGCATGCTGAAGCACAGGACCCAAATGTTCGGCGCACGTGCTCAACGTGGTGTCCGCTACGCGCTCGATTAGGAAGGAAGCTGGTTCCCAACACATCGTCTTTCCTGCTGGCCAGTCAAGGTAGGCTTCACATGGAAAATCATTCTTCATAGCAGGCGGCCCTTATCGTAATGGGAATCGAATGGTCGCGTCTACTCGCGGCTGTAACAGAGGGGGTCTCTCACCCCCGCTGTTACAGCCCATTGGAGGTGACAGGTGTGACACCGGCGCAGACACACTAGCGCGGCATCATGGCAGTTCAGAGGGCATCGGGTGACCGGCGTGACAGGTGTGACAGTGCGAACGCCTTGATCCGGGCGGCCGCAACCGAGTAACACAGGTCGTTGGTACCAGGAACGGTTCGAGCCGGGTGGGGGCTGATGGTGACGCCCAACTGCCTCCATAGCGGATGCTCGGCTGGCACGGGCTCAGGATCGGTGACGTCGAGGGCGGCTATCAGCCGCCGGTGCTGCAACTCGAACAGGAGGGCATTCGTGTCGACCACTTGTCCGCGGCCCGCGTTGACCAGTAGGGCACCACTGTCCATCCGCGCTAGGAAGTCGCGGTTAACCAGCCCCTTGGTAACCTCTGGCAGCGGAGTTACGACCACCACGACCTGGCGGCCTGGAAGCAGGTCGGCAAGCTCGCTAGTGGCGTGCACCCCCTCCCGGGCCGTGCGGCCCACCAGGGTCACGTGTGCGCCGAATGGTGCGAGCTTGGCCGCGGTCGCCTTGCCGATGTTGCCCGCGCCAACGATCAGGACCCGCCTGCCTGCAAGGGTTTCAGCGTTGAACTTGCGATGCGCCCACACGTGTTGCTCCTGGAATCTCACCAACGATGGCCACCGGCGAAGTTGCGTCAAGATGGCGGACAGAATCCACTCGGATACTGGGCCGGCGTGCGCATCACCAGCGTTGGACACCGGAATCCCTGCGGACACGTGCGGTGCCCACTCGTCAGCTCCGGCGGGTCGACAGTTGTACCAGTCGGAGCGCTGAGAGTTGGCGAGGCAGTCTGTGCTCTCTTGCTCTGCCCCGAGCGGTGTGTGGACGTGCTCAAGGAGCAGTGAGAGCGGCAGGTCAGCGCGAAGAAACTCGCCGGTGCCGACTGGGTTGAGGCCAGCCTGTTCTCACCACCGGGATCGGTACCGCACTCGACGCGCACAACCTCCGGCGGGCGTTCCGACGCATCGTCAAGGCCACCAAGCTCAACTCCAGGGATTGGACGCCGCGAGAGCTGCGCCACAGCTTCGTGTCGCCGCTGTCGGACGCTGGGACACCGATCGAGGTGAGTATCACGGCTAGTTGGACACAGTGGCCCTGCGGTCACGGACCGGATCCACCGCCACCAACTCCGACCGGTCATCGAGGAGGGAGCGCGGACCATGGACGGCATCTTCTCGGAAGAGTCTGCGGCTGAGTCAGTCACTATGTCACTCAGGAAGCAATCAGGCCCGGTTCGCAACCTCTGCGAACCGGGCCTGACCTGCGTGGGCGATACTGGGATCGAACCAGTGACCCCTTCGGTGTGAACGAAGTGCTCTCCCGCTGAGCTAATCGCCCGGTGCGGCCGGGGCCGCATCGACAGGGGAAAGAGTACAGGATGGTCTTGGTCAGGCGAACAGGGGGGACCCCAGCCAGGGCCAGTCCAGGCCGATCCAGCCGCCTACCAGGGCGAAGCCGTTGAGGAGCCAGATGGTGGCCACCACGATGACGCCGGTGAGGGCGAGGATCAGGAGGCGGACGGCGAGGTGCTGGCGGCGGAGCCAGTCGGTCCAGGCGTCGTACTTGGAGCGGGCGTAGGTGAGGGTGCGGTGGGCCCAGGAGAACTCCACGGCCAGGATCGCCAGGCCCGCGAACACCACCAGCCAGCCGGGGCCGGGGTAGGGGATCATGACTATTCCGGCGGCCAGGACCAGTCCACCGACCAGTCCAACCCCCACCCGCCAGACGGTCCGGGTCGTTGCGTTGCGGTTAGCCCAATCGGGGCGCATCGCACCTTTCTCGCGGGCCTCGTTCGTCACGTTGGTACCACCTCCCTCGCGCGCTTCCCCATTGTGCCGTTGGGCCGTTCGAGCGGCACGACCAATCGTCTTGACCCACCTGTGACCTGCGCGAAGGGTGGGTCACACCACAACGGTCGGGCAGCCCCGCAGGTCAGCGCGACATTGGCGCTGATGAGGAAAACAGGGAAGGAACATTCGTGCTCAGGGCGCTACCGGCGCGGCCGAAAACCAGCCAGTATGGAGACGCCTCACGCAGATTGGTCACGCTGCGCAGCGGCGCGACAGCCCTACGCACAGGGTAGTGGACCGGACGGGTGATGTGCACCTGATCCACGTCCCGCTCCCGGCGTGGTGCCGTCACATAGAAGGGACTCAGTCGTTTGGCTGGGAGGGGAGCAGAAGGGTAGCGACGATGCGAAACGATCACGTCACGCTGCGGTCAACCGCGGTGTTCGACCTCCTCGCGCCGAGGACCCCAGCGGTCCCGGTGAAGGTCGAGCTGCGTTACGACACGCGTGACCCGTACGCGGTCGTCGCGGCGTTCCGCACCGGCCGCGCGGGCTGGGTCGAGTGGGTCTTCGCCCGCGACCTGCTCGCCGACGGCCTCATCGCCGAGGCGGGGGACGGCGACGTCCGCATCCGCCCCGCCGTCGACGACCCCGAGGTCGTGGTGATCGAGCTCAGCTCCCCCTCCGGCCACGCCGTGTTCGAGGCCTCGGCCCAAGAGCTCGCCGACTTCCTCGACCGCACCTACGACGTCGTCGTCCCCGGTAACGAACACCTCTGGGTGGACGTCGACGAAGCCCTCACGCACTTGATCTCCACCGACCTGACCTGAGCGAACGCCGGGAACCGACCCCCGATTTGGAGCCGGGATCGGGCGTCCTATAGAGTTCTGCTCGCACCACGGCGGACGGGTTGGGGGTCCTGACCGGAAGCCGGGTGGGTGTGCGGATGTAGCGCAGCTGGTAGCGCATCACCTTGCCAAGGTGAGGGTCGCGGGTTCGAATCCCGTCATCCGCTCGGAAAGCGGTTCGGCCTCTGCGCCGGCCCCCCGGGGGCCAACCCCTTCGGGATCCGGCGGAGTGGCCGAGTGGCTTAGGCAAGGGCCTGCAAAGCCCTGTACGCGGGTTCGATTCCCGCCTCCGCCTCGGGCGATTAGCTCAGTGGGAGAGCACTACCTTGACACGGTAGGGGTCACTGGTTCAATCCCAGTATCGCCCACCAGTTATATACACTGGTCACAAGCCCCGTCCTCCACCTCGGAGGGCGGGGCTTCAGTGATCAAATGGGGTGGAAATGGGGTCGGTCGGATTTTTACCGTCCTGGACCCCAGCCTCCAGCCGCGCGAACACGGGCTTCAGATGCGGGAACCACGTCACTAGCTGTGACCTTTCCGAGGTCGTCAACGCGACCAGACTTCCCTCCCACCGAGCTTCCAACGCCTCGGTGATCTGCTTGCGCATGACCGCGGTCACATGGTCGTAGGTGCGGCCGATTCCCTTCATCTTCTGGCCCAACCGTGCCCGGCGGGCGACCTCGGGAACACCGTCCTCGGTTAGCCAGGTGGCGTGGCTGTGGCGGCCTTCGTGGAAGGTGAACCACGGCAGGATCGCCGGTACGTGATCAGCGGCGGCCGGGGCTTCGGGGTTCTTGCCGTCCCAGGCGGGTCGCCAGAAGCGTTGTCGGAAGTTGGACCGCCGCCAAGGTCGTCCCTCGGGGCTGGTGAAGGCGAACGCGTGGCGGTGGCTGCCGAGAAGCAGTTCGTAGAACACCGCGATACTCGGTGGCAGCTCCACTACCCGTGTACCGGCAGGCGTCTTGGTGCGCCCTTTCCGTGCCGAGAGCCCGCGGCGCCGTCGAGTGGTCGGTTGGGGCGCGGGTGCCGTGTCGAGCAGCGCCGCCCCGTACTTCTTCAACGTTCCGCCCACCTCCTTCAGCGGGGCTTGCACGCTGATCTCCTTGGTCTGGGTGTCGTACTCGTGCCGCTGTTGCCCGGCTAGCTCGCCCCAGCGAGCACCCGTGTAGACGTCCAGCAGGCAGAGGGTGAACCCGCCGACACCCAGACCCGACTCGTACAACCGCATCGCCGCCCGGAGTGCCTGCACCGGAGAGGCAACGAGTCGATCAGGCTCGTAGTCGCCCGAGGTCACCCGCACGCCGCTGCACGGGTTGGCCGGGATGGTCCGCTCCTTGACCGCCGCCTTCATGAAGGTCGAGAACGTGGCGAAGATCGACGACACCGTCGACTCCGCGTACTCCTCGTGCAGCTCCGAGACCCACTTCTCGATCTCGACGTAGCTGTTGAAGATCCCGATCAAAGGCCACTCGCCCCACTGCGGGATCAGATGGGTGTCCAGGTGCGACCGGTACTTCGCCGCCGTGCCCTCCGCGATCCGAGGCTTGATCGCGGCCAGGTACTCCTCGGCGAAGACACCGAAAAGCGTTCCGGCCTCGCGCGGATCGACCCACAGGTGCCGCCGGATCAGCGCCTCCTGCTCATCCGCAAAGTCCTGAGCCGCCTTCTCGGACGAGAAGCCCGACTGACTTCCCCAGGAACCGTCCGGGCGCTTGAATCTAGCGCGCCAACCGCTGCCGGTTGGTTCAGCGTGCGCCATCGGACCACCTTCCTTTCCTGTTTTTCATTGATCAGTCACCCGCTTCGACGGGTGCGGCTGTTGTGGCTCTGGCCAGCTCGCCGGATGATCTCGACGATGTCGTCCCGGCTGAACCTGTAGTGCTTGCCGATCCGGCGATGCGGAACGCGGCCGGTTGCGGCTAGGTCGCGCAATGTGCGCGGGGAAATCCGGAACAGGTCTCCGACCTGCTCGGCCGTAAGAAGTTCTTCCGCTTGAACGGGCGACTTCGGCACGAGAGCGCGGATTGCCTTCACCAGTTCATCAACGCTGCCCGCGAGAGTGCGGTCCTGGATGGCCTCGTCGCTATCTACTTTGGCCGGTGGATTCACTGCGTGTTCGGTCATGCAGCGGCTCCGACCGCGTCCAGGTCTGTACGGCCGATGTGTAGGAAAGGCGCTTCCCGAACCGCTGTGTTTCCGAGGTGGTGATGACCCGCGCCAGCGACCGCGGACACGGTCGCCAGTGCGGGCTGGAAGACCAGGATGTGGCGGTGGGCGGTCAGTGCGATGGGCTTGCCGCTGGGGTGGTTGTGGGCTCGGCGTCGTTTGGTGATGCCAGCTCGTGTGCGGACGCCGTCGTGGTGGAGAGCTGCGGTGAGCGCGACGGCGTGGTGGACGAGGACGAGTCCGGCAGCTTGCCCTGCAGCGAGGACGGCGGTGGGGAGATCGATAAGTTCGCCGTTCCGGTCGCGGGTGGGGGTGGCGACGATGGCGATGTGGCCGTCGGGGTGGAGTGCTTTCCGGGTGTGGGTGAGCGTGGTGGTGAGGTCGGTGGTTGCTGTCGAGCGAGTGGGGTTGCGGAGGGCGGTGATGGCGAGGGTGGCGGTTCCGCGGGTGCCCGCGGCGCGGATGTGGGTGAGGGCGGTGGCGGGGTGGTCGAGGATGCTGCCGTCGGACCAGGCGCCGGAGCGTTTGGCGGTGGTGATGTTGGTGCGGGCGAGTCGCCACGAGCGTGGGTTGGTGGTGAGGCCGAGGGCGGGGCGTCCATGGTGGAGGGCTTCGACGAGGGTGGTGGCGGGTCCGCAGTCGGGGTCGAGGACGAGTTCGCCGGGCCAGGTGTAGCGGGTGATGATTTCCGCGGCGATGGCGGGCGGGATGAGGTCGGGGTCGGTGGCGGTGCGGGGGTGGTAGCCGCCGTCGGCGAGTTGGGTGGCGAGGTCGGTCTGTCCGGTGAGCCAGACCGAGCCCCCGCCGGGGGCCGGATGATCGAACAAGTCGGGGGTGTTCGTGTTCATCGGGCCTCACCGGTGTTGGTCGTGGGGGTGGTGAACACGAGGAGGTCGGCGTGTTCGGTGGTGTCGGCGGGGCCCGCGGGGTCGAGGGTTCCGGGGCGGTGGCCGCGGCGCGCGGGCGCGCGTCGTGGAGCGGTCGTGAGGAGCACGACGCGGTCGAGCAGGAGCAGTCCGGCGCGGGTGGTCTGGGGGATGACCGTCGTGGCGGGGTCGATGAGTCGACCGCCGTGTCTGTGACTGTGGGTGATGACGGCGAGGATGCCGGTCGGGGTCAGCACGGGCGCCCAGTCGGCGGGTCGCAGCCAGTCGGTGGCGCTGGGCGGGACCGTGGTGATGATCAGGTCGTAGCGGTCGACGGACCTGTCGGTCTGATCTCCGGGGCGTTCGGTCTGGGGCTCGTCGTCGGCCCGAGCCGAGTTACCTCCACCAGTGCGGAGGAGGCCCGCAACGCGCGGTCCGGGTCCGCACTCGGACTCGCTCGGGCCATCCCCGGCGGAGGCTCGACGCGAGCTAGCGGCGCTGTGGCGGGTCGATGTCTCCGACCACGTCGTGAGGTCGGTAGAGGTCGGTCCGGCGAGGTGAGTCCGGGTGCCGCGGCCGAGCCGGAGGACGGTCCAGGCGGCTTCGGTCAGGCCCGACAACGGGCTCGGGCGGGACGGGCGCGGAACGCCGAGGTGGGCCGGGCCGGTCGGGTCGAACAGGTCGACGGTGCCGACGAGCAGGACTCTCTGGCCGGGTGTGGTGTAGGTGGTGACGATCTTGGCGGTGGCGGTCAGCAGCCACGGCGCCAGCCGCCCGAGATCACCCGTGGTGGCGGGGTGGGTCGGGCTGGAGGCGCAGGGCCAGACGGTCGCCGGGCGGGGCGCACGGACACGGACACGGCGTCGGTGTTCCGGTCGCCGCGACCCGGGAAGATCGGGAACGGCGTGGTTCCGACCGTCGGCTCGGGGTCTGCCTTCGGTCGGTGTGCGGCGCCAGCGCCGGGGGTGTTCGTTGTCGGACAAGGCGGTCATGAGGAGTCCTTTGCGGTGGGGTGTGTGAACGTCCCTGAACTCCGGAATCACGGCCGGTTTTGGACACGGAAACGACGAAAATCTTGAACTATTTCAACCACTGGTCACCTTGACCGCCCAAGCAGCGCTTAGCGCGCTCCCAGGCCGGCCGATCACGCCCGTGACAATCTCAAGATTCTTTACGACACCGACGAACGATCTTGCCCGGCTTGGTCGACTGGCGCGCTGGTGGGCACGTCGATGACGTACAGAGCGACTAGCAAGCTACTAGCGCCGCTGGTCAGCCCCACTAGTCGGCGCGGCCGGGAGGTCCTGCCCTCGTCGGCGAGGTGATCTTGCCCGGCCGTCCGCGGTGGTGGGACTAGTCGTTTGCTAGTCGGGCGCTAAGCGTCTGCTAGGCGATCGGTGGTTGTCGGCTAGCTGTTTGCTAGTAGTGGCCGTGGCTTGCTGGCGTCGTTGATTTCCTCTTCGACGCAAGGAGCCTCTGGTGTCACTCTCTCGACCTGGTTCTCGACGGCGCTCGGGTGAGCGCAATTCACTGGATATCGCCCGGGAGACATTCGCTGCGTTGACCGCCGGGCCCAGTCCGGTGTCGGTGGACTGCCGTGGGTTCCGCGGGTTGCCGGGGCGGTTGGTGCCGGTGGACGAGCTGCGGGACCTGCTGTTGGCGCGGCACTGCCCGCGGTCCACCCGGGACGCGATGTGGATGTACCTGGCGGGCCGCGCGCGCCGTGAGGGCGGCACGTGGACGGTGGTCGCCACGGGTGTCGCCCTGCCCGCGTTGACCTCGGTCGCCGCGACTCTGTCCCGGCGGTTCGCGGGTGACCCGAGCGAGATCCACGCGGAGGTGCTGCGCGGGTTCCTGTCCGCGCTGGCGGGCGTGGACCTGACCCAGCCGCGGATCATGGTTCGGCTCCGGTGGGCCGCCTACCGCGCCGGGCACCGCGCTCTGAGGGAGGCGCTGGACCGCCCGACCCCGGTCCCGGCCGGGCGCGGGTCGCGCCCACCGACACCGCCGTGGGGGCATCCCGATCTGGTCTTGGCGCGCGCGGTCGAGGCCGGGGTCCTGATCCGGCTCGAAGCCGAGGTGATCGGCGCGACCCGGCTCGACGAGATCCCGATCGCGGACTGGGCGCGCGAGCGCGGGGTCGGCGAGTGGGCCGCCTACAAGTTCCGCAGCCGCGCCGAACACCGCCTCGCCGAGTACCTGCGCGAGAGCACCGTCGCCACCGACTCGGCCGACCCGGTCGCCGACCTGGTCCTCACCCGGACCACCACCGAGCCGAAGCAGGACCCCGCCGACGCGGCCGGAGACGAGCCGCCGCACCCAGCCTCGCCGTCACGCGTGGTGACCGGCGGCGAGCGTAAGTCGGTCGAAAAAGTTGGACCCGGGCTGTCCAAAAACGACCCGAAATCCGGAGTTCAGGGCCGCGGCGAAAGTCCGCGCTCCATCGACTCCCCGGAGGTCCCCCGATGCGCTTGACCAACCCCACCAACACCCGCCCCACCAAGAGCCCAAGATCCACTCAGGACAGTGCACGCCCGACCGCGAAGCGCCGTCGCCTCGCCCGTGCCGCGGTCGTCGCGCTCGCTCTGCTCGTTCTCCTGGCCCCCGGTGTCGCGCACGCCGAGACGATGAACATCGCGCTGGCGGCGAGCTTCACCGACGTGCTCAACAACATCCGCAACTGGCTCATCGGGATCTTGGGCGGCATCGCCACAGTGTTCCTGACCCTCGGCGGTGTCCGTCGGAGCATGGCCGGGGGCGACCCGGGCGAGCACGAGAAGGCGAAGGACTGCTTCAAGGCCGCCGGTCTCGGCTACGGCCTCGCGGCGCTGGCGCCGCTGGTGGTCGAGGCGCTGAAGACCATCGTGGGGCTCTGACGATGGCCGATCCCGACAACCCCCCGAGCGCTGCCCCCGACGCGCGGACGATGCTCACACCACCGGCCTCGCTACGCGGACCCGTCCGTGGCCGACACCTGACACGGGCACTGCAGGGTCACGCTGGCACCCGCAGGCGGCGGTGGACGGCGCTGCTGGTGATCGTTCCCGTGGCGCTGGCAACGATCTTGCTGTTCTCCGCCGGGCAGGGCACCGCGGCCTCGTCGGCACCCGCGGTGAGTCTGGTCGCGGTCGCGCAGCCCGGTGGTCCCACCACTGCGCCCGACCCGTGCAATCCGTGGACCCCGACCTGCATGTTGCAGCCGCTGCCGACCTGCTCGCCGGACCTGCCGTTGCCGTCGGTCGATTGTGTTCAGCCACCGGCACCGAGCACCACGACTCGCCCGCCGTGCACTGGTCAGGACTGTATTCCCGACCCGACCGCGACCACCGCGCCGAGTGGCCCGAATCAACCAGGACAGCCCGGCACCGGCGAGCAACCCAGCGATGACTGCGGCATCACCGATATCGGCGCGTGCATTTCCGAGGCGATCGACGGGTTCTTCCGCGGAATCGTCACCGCCGCGTTGAACCCGCTACTCGACCTCCTCGGTCAGACGTTGTTGTCGACACCGACGCCGTCGTCGATTCCTCGGGTCGGGGAGCTGTGGGCGCAGTCCTGGGAAATCCTGCTCGCCTGCTACGTGGTCCTGGTGCTCATCGGCGGCATCATCGTCATGAGCTACCAGACCGTCCAAACCCGATACTCCATCAAGGAGATCGCGCCGCGGATGGCGGTCGGTTTCCTGATGGGCGCGTTGTCGCTGTTCCTGGCGACCAAGGCCATCGACATCGCCAACGGTCTCGCGGTCGCGATCCTGGACGGCGGCGTCGACCCCGGCTCGGCCGCGGGCACGTTGAAGACGCTGGTCATCAACAGCCTCACCGGCGGGCTGTGGATCATCCTGCTCGGGATGGTCCTGGCCGGGATCTTGATCGCGCTGTTGGTGACCTACGCGGTGCGGGTCGCGATCACGATCATGCTCATCGCCTCCGCCCCGCTTGCGCACATGCTCCACGCTCTCCCGCAGACCGAGAGCATCCCGCGTACCTGGTGGAAAGCCTTCGCCGGATGCCTGGCCATCCAGATCGGGCAGAGCTTCACCCTGGTCACCGGCCTGCGCGTGTTCCTCGCCCCGGGCGGGTTCACCGTGTTCGGCCCGACGGCGAGCGGGTTGGTCAACATCCTGGTCTGCTTGGCCCTGTTCTACGTGCTGTTCCGCATCCCGTTCTGGTGCCTGCGCCCCGCCCGCGGCGGTGGCGGCCGGTCGATGCTCGGCAGCCTGGCCCGCGCCTACGTCATGGGCAAAGCCTTCGGACTGCTCCGCGGCGGCAGCTCCGCTGGCGGGCGCCCGGGTCGACGTGGACCCGCACCGGTCGGCTACGGCAGACCGCGGCAAGCCGGTTCCGCGCGGACCAGCCCCGCCAAGGGCACGGCCCGTCTGCGTCGGGACCCGATCGAACGACTTGGTGCGCGGTTGACCGCGCAGCAGGCCCGGGAACGTCGCCGCGCCGGTCGACACACCGCGCCCGCGCAGCCGCGGTTCCTGCAATCCAGCCCCCAGACCCCGACCCGCGACCACGCCGCGTGGACACCGCACCAGGACGACACCGTGCTCACCTTCCGCCCCGCCACCCCCGACGACCCCGCCACCAGCACACCCCTGCCTCCGCCCACCACCACGCCGAAACCGGCCGGGTTCAGCGCCGAGGTTCCCGCCGAAGTCGCCCGCCGCGCGAACCGACCGGCCACCCCGCCCCGGTTCCGGCCGGAGCAGCCCTCGGTCGTGCCTCGCCCAGCCAAGGCCGACGGCGCACCCGCTGCGACCCGGTTCAGCACCGCCGTCCCCGACCAGGGGCGCGAGCGCCGCGGCCACACCGCCGAGGCGGCCCCGGTGCTGTTCCAGCCCCCGGGCGGCCAGGCACGCCTGTCCCATTCCCCCATCGGCCCCACTCGCCCGGCTCGCCGAGGCGCCGCACGCAGGAACCCGGCACCGCCTCCCGCCACCCCGGCGCCCTCACGGGCCGCGGCACCTGCACCGCCCAACTCGAAGCCCATCCGCCAAGCCCCCGCCGCACCGGCACGACCTGCGGCAACCACGGCCCGACGTACGCCCCAACCGACCAAGCCGCCAGCACAGACACCCACGCCCGCGGCCCCGCGGAGCCGACGGGCACCTGCCACACCTGCGGCAACCACGACCTGGAGCACACCCCAACCAGTCCAGCCCGCAGCGCGGGCACCCAAGTCCGTGCCCCGGAACCGGCAGGCGCCCGCGCCGCCCACCTTCAGTTCACCCGCTTCTGTCGCACCCACCCCGCCGCCACTGCACCCGGCACCCAAGCCCGCGCCCCGGACGACGTCGTCTCGCCCCACTGGAGGTGAATCCACATGAGCCAGGTCGTGCGTATTCCCGCTGATGTCGAGATGGCGGACAAGGTCCTCGGGCCGTTCACCGCTCGCCAGCTCCTGCTGCTGACCGTGCCCGGCCTGCTGCTGTATGTCGTCTATGGGGTCACGCGGTCCTGGTTGCCGTTGCCGATCTTCCTGGCGTTCGCCATCCCGGTCGCCGGGGCCGCGGCGCTGTTGGCCCTGGGTCGTCGGGATGGCATCGGCATGGACGCGTTCGTGTTGGCCGCGGTCCGGCAGCGGATGAGCCCGTCTCGCCGGGTCGCCGCACCTGAAGGGGTGCGCCCGGCACCGGAGTGGGTCACCGCGACGCAGGGGGACGACGCCGCGCCCGCGGTCTCGCCTGCGCCGCTGCGGTTGCCCGCCGAGGCGGTGACCGATACCGGGGTCATTGACCTGGGGCGGGACGGGTTGGCTGTGGTTGCGGTGTGTGGATCGGTGAACTTCAGCCTCCGTACCGGTACCGAGCAGGAAGCCCTCGTGGCCACGTTCGGCCGCTATCTGCACAGCCTCACTGCGCCCGTGCAGATCCTCATCCGTGCCGAGCGCCTGGACCTGTCCGGGCAAATCGCGGAGCTGCACGAGAGGGCGGGAGCGTTGCCGCACCCGTCGCTGGAGGCCGCCGCCCGCGAACACGCCGATTACCTCGCTCACCTGTCCGCGACCACCGACCTGCTGCGCAGGCAGATCCTCCTGGTGCTGCGCGAACCCCTGGGCGCACTCGCCCAGGCCGACACCGACGGCCGGTCCGTGCTCGCCGTCCTCGGTGCACAGCGGCGCAAGCGCTTGGCGCAGCAGTCCGAACAGGACGACGCGGTGCGCCGCGCCGCGGAGACGCGGCTGGCCCGCCGGTTGGCCGAGGCCGCCGAACTGCTCACCCCGGCGGGGATCACGGTGACGGCACTGGACGCGGGTCAAGCCACCAGCGTGCTCTCCGCCGCGCTCAACCCAGACTCGCTGCTCCCACCCTCCAGCGACCTCGCCGGAGCCGACGAGGTCATCACCACCGCCGCGGACAGCGACTGGGACGACCAAGCGCACGACGAGTTCGACACCGAAATCGATGCGGGGAGGTACGGCCATGACCAAGCGCACTAAGACCATGCGACAGCAGCCTGCCAGCAGTGCGAGTGCGTTCACCCCGGACGCCATCTCGGTCGGTGCCCGGCACCTGGAGGTCGGGGGCGGTGACTTCGTCGCGAGCTTCGCCATCACCGGCTACCCCCGCGAAGTTCACGCCGGATGGCTCTCCCCACTGTTGACCTACCCGGGCCGGGTCGACGTGAGTCTGCACATCGACCCGATCGACCCCGCCACCGCCGCGACCCGGCTGCGCAAGCAACTGGCCAAGCTGGAGTCCGGCCGACGGCACACCGCGGACAAAGGCAGGCTGCTCGACCCCTACGTGGAGGCCGCGACCGAGGACGCCCACGACCTGTCCCACCGGGTCGCGCGCGGTGAGGGGCGGTTGTTCCGGCTCGGGCTCTACCTGACCGTGCACGCGGCCACCGAACAAGCCCTCGCCACCGAGGTCGCCGCGGTCCGCTCCCTGGCCGCGTCCCTGCTGCTCGACGCCAAACCGACCACCTACCGCAGCGTCCAGGGCTGGGTCACCTGCCTGCCCATGGGCCTGGACCTGGTGGGCATGAAGCGCACCTTCGACACCGCCGCCCTAAGCGCAGCCTTCCCCTTCACCTCGCCCGATCTCCCGCCGCCGGACCCGACCTCGGTCGCCGCACCCGCGGGGGTGCTCTACGGCTACAACCTCGGCTCCTCGGGACTGGTCCACCACGACCGGTGGGCTCTGGACAACCACAACGGCGTCGTCCTCGGCCGGTCCGGCGCGGGCAAGAGCTACCTGACCAAGCTGGAGATCCTGCGCTCGCTCTACCGCGGCGTCGAGATCCACGTCATCGACCCCGAAGACGAATACGCCCGACTCGCACACGCCGTCGGCGGCACCTACGTCCACCTCGGCGCCGACGGAGTCCACGTCAACCCGCTCGACCTGCCCATCCACACCCGCGCCGACGGCAGACGCACCGCTCCAAGGGACGCGCTGCTGCGCCGGAGCCTGTTCCTGCACACGGTGCTGGCCGTGCTGTTCGGCGAGGAACTATCCGCGTCCGAGCGCGCCGCGTTGGACCGCGCGGTCGCGGCCACCTACCAGCAGGCCGGGATCACCGCGGACCCCCGCACATGGACGCGCCAGGCCCCTCTGCTCGCCGACCTCGCCGCCACCCTTGCCTCCAGAACCGAGCCGGGAGCGCACGAGCTGGCCGCGCGGCTGGCCCCGTTCACCGAGGGCGCGTTCTCCGGCCTGTTCGCCGGACCGACCACCACCCGCCCGGAAGGGCACCTGGTCGTGCACTCCCTGCGGGACCTGCCCGAGGAGCTGAAGCCGATCGGCACCCTGCTGACGCTGGACACGGTGTGGCGTCAGGTGTCCAACCCCGCCATCCGCAAACCCCGCCTGGTCGTGGTCGACGAGACGTGGTTGCTCATGGCCACCGAGGCAGGCGCCCGATTCCTCTACCAGATGGCCAAAGCCGCAAGGAAACGCTGGGCCGGACTTCTACTGGCCACACAGGACATCCTCGACTTCCTTCGGTCCCCACTGGGTAAAGCCGTCATCGCCAACGCCGCGACCACCGTCCTGCTCCGCCAAGCACCTCAGGCCATCGACGAGATCGCCGAGGTCTTCAACCTCAGCCAAGGCGAACGCCAGTTCCTCCTCGCCGCCGACCGCGGCCAAGGCTTGCTTTCCGCCGGCCTGCAACGAGTCGCGTTCCAGTCACTCGCCTCGCCCACAGAGGACTACCTGATCACCACCGACCCCGCACAGCTCGCCGCATTCACCGACGGCGATGCGGAGTCCGAGTACATCGACGTCGCCGACGACATCGAACTCGACGCCGCCTGACACCAGGCCACTTTCACACCACTCTGCTTGCTCACTCCCGGGAGAACTCCTTGCCACGCGACGCCGCCCCATCGCGGTTACTCACCCAGAACCGCCGCCTGCGCGCCATCGGCGTGCACAACTGGACCCTGCCCGCCTGGGCCGGGCGCCTGCCTGACGGGCGCACCTACAACACCTGCCCGTCCGCCGGGGTGTGCCGTCAGGTTTGCTACGCCCGCCACGGCACCTACACCTGGCCGGTCGTCCGCGCCCGCCACCAGGCCAACCTGGCGCTGTTGCTCGACGACCTGCCCGGGTGGGAAGCCCGGATGATCGCCGAACTCGGTCACCGCCGCTTCGCCGCGGGCGCGTGGGTGCGCATCCACGACTCGGGCGACTTCTTCTCCGACGACTACCTCACCGCCTGGCTGCGCGTCTGCCGCGCCCGGCCCGCGGTGACCTTCTACACCTACACCAAGGAGATCGATCGATTCCGCAGGCTCGTCGAACCCGACCCGCCCCCGAACCTGCGATGGGCGTACTCCCTCGGCGGCACCCAGGACGCCGCGATCGACCTGGATGCGGACAGGGTCGCCGACGTCTTCCCCGACGAAGCCGCCATCACCGACGCCGGATGGCACTCCCAGAGTTCATCCGACCTGCACGCGGTCCAAGGGCCGCGACTCGTCGGTATCCCGGCAAACCGCATCCCCTCAGCCGTGAACCGCATGAACCGCCGCAGGTTCAGCGACTGGCAAGCCGAATCAAGCACGGGACACCTGCGGACCGTCCCCACCGACAGTACCGAGCGGGAGGCCGCGTGAACTCCTGGATCGGGCGCTACCTGCGCGACCCGTTCGGCGCGATGCAGCTCGTGCTTGCCCACCTGCGGGCCTGGGCGATCGTGTGGGGGCCTATCGCCGGTCCCGCGTTGGTCATCGCGGTCACCGTGCTGGTCGCGGTCCGGCGGCGGATGCGCGAGCGGTTCCACCAACGCCTCGTCGCCGACGCCCGGGTGATCACCATCCTCGCGCCGCCCGTGGTCGACCCGCACGGCGCGACCGCCCTGTGGTCCAACCTCCTCGGCCTGATCCGCCCCGGCTGGCGCAGGGCCCTGCGCGGGCAACCACACCTCGCGTTCGAGTACCGCTTCCGCGCCGACCAGGTCGACATCCGCGTCTGGGTACCCGGTGTCATCCCGTCCGGCATGGTCGAGCGCGCGATCGAAGCCGCCTGGCCCGGCGCCCACACCTCCACCACCCCCGCGAACCCGCCGCTCACCCACGGCACCGAGACCATCGCCGCGGGCGGCGAGCTGCGCCTGGCCCGGCACGAGGGCTTGCCGTTGCGAGTCGATCACCCGGTGGACCCGATCCGCGCTCTGCTCGGTGCCCCGGTCGGCATGGCACCCGGGGAGCAGGCGTGCGTGCAGATCCTGGCCCGCCCGGTCGCCGGACGGCGAGTCACCCGCGCCCGCGTCCAAGCCCGCCGCCTGCACCCCGGACGCTCCACCAGCAGGGCAGGCCGCATCCTGGACCTGATCACCCCGGGCGCCCGCCACCGCCGATCCGGTGCCCGGTCGTCGAGCATCGTGGACGCACAGTCCCGGCTGGAGTTCGGCGCGCAGGACCGGGCGATCGTCGACAAGCTCCGCGGAGCCCAATGGGAAACCCGCGTCCGCTACGCCGTCACCACCACCGCCCCCAGCCACGACCCCGACACGGTCACCGCCGCCCGCGAGGTGATGGCCGGGCGCGCGCACGCCATCGCCTCGGCGTTCGCCGCCTACAGCGGCCACAACCGCTACCGCCGCGCCCGCCTCAACAACCCCGCCACGACGCTCGCCGCCCGCCGGATGAACCGCGGAGACCTCCTGTCGGTGCACGAGCTGGCCGCGCTCGCCCACCTCCCCACCGACGACGCCACCCCCGGCCTACAACGCGCCGGAGCACGAGCCGTACCTCCACCGCCCGGCATCCCCACCACCGGGGACCTGATCAAGCCAATCGGGCGCAGCGACTCCGGACACTCCCGCCCCGTCGGCCTGCACGTCGCCGACGCCCGCCACCACGTCCACATCCTCGGCGCCACCGGCTCCGGCAAGAGCGAGTTGATGGCCCGGATGATCCTCGCCGACGCGGAAGCAGGCCGCGGTGTGGTCGTCGTCGACCCCAAGGGCGACCTCGTCAACGACGTCCTCGCCCGGCTGCCCGAACACCTCGGGTCAAAGGTGACCCTGTTCGACGCCGATTCCCGTTCGCGCCCGCCGGTAATCAACCCGCTCCAGGGTGTCGACCGTGAGCGCACCGTCGACAACCTCGTGTCCATCTTCAGCCGCATCTACAGCTCATCCTGGGGACCCCGCACCGAGGACATCCTCCGCTCCGGACTGCTCACCCTCACCGCCATGCCCGGCACCCCCGGACTCATCGACCTGCCCGGCCTGCTCACCGTCGACTCCACCCGCGCTCGCGCCATCGCCCAGATCGACGACCCCGTCCTCGCCGGGTTCTGGCAGTGGTACGACAGCCTCTCCGAGTCCTACCGAGCACAAATCATCGCCCCGTTGATGAACAAACTCCGCGGCCTCCTGCTGCGCCCGTTCGTCCGTGCCGCCATCGCCGAGGGACAGTCCACAGTCGACTTCGACCAGATCCTCGACGGCGGCATCTGCCTGGTGCGCATCGGTAAAGACGCGCTCGGCATCGAAACCGCCCGCCTCATGGGCTCCATCGTCGTCGCCCAGGTCTGGCAGGCCGCCACCCGCCGCGCCCGCCTTCCCCAGCACCAGCGCCGGGACGCGAGCGTCTATCTCGACGAGGTCCACAACTTCATGAACCTCCCGTTCAGCCTCGAAGACATGCTCGCCGAGTTCCGCGGCTACCGAGTCGGATTCGTCTTGGCCCACCAGTTCCTGTCCCAACTCACCCGCGAACTCGAAGAAGCCATCAGCGCCAACGCCCGCACCAAAATCATCCTCAACTCATCCCCCGAGGACGCCCGCAAACTCGCCCGCCACACCGGCCCACGGGTCACCGAACACGACCTGTCCCACCTCGACGTCTTCCACATCGTCGCCCGCCTGGTCGTCAACGGTGCCGAGACACCGGCCTTCACCGCAGTCACCGAGAAACTGCCGCCCGCCATCCCCGGACGCGCCCGCGCCATCCGCGCCGCAGCACGCAACAACAACCAACCACCGGCAACCCGAACCGACGCTCCACAGAGAACTCACGATCCCCGCCACGCCACGTAAACCGACCACCTAGGAACACGTCCACATCACCTACCTGGAGAAACCTGTGATCACCAACGCGACACCCCAACGCGCCCTGCGCGGACACACGCCCACCCGCCCGAATCCCCGAGCCGCGGTCAGCGGCGAACACCACGCGGGGCTGGTCAGTCGACTCACCCACCGCGACCGGTGGCTCGCCCACATGCTGTGGGAGCACAAGGTCCTCACCACCCACCACGTCGTCGAACTGGCCTGGAGCGCCGCAGCCCGCCGAACGGCCAATCAACGGCTCCGCAAGCTCTACGAGTGGCGGGTCATCGACCGCTTCCAGCCGTTCGTCACCACCGGGTCGGCCCCCATGCACTACGTACTCGACATCGCCGGAGCCGCCGTGCTCGCCTACGAGAATGGCCTCGACCCCAAGGAACTCGGCTACCGCCACGACGCCGCGATCGGCATCGCGCACTCGCTGCGCCTGGCGCACACCGTCGGCTGCAACGGCTTCTTCACCGGCCTCAGCAACGCCAGCCGTACCAACCCCAACACCGGCCTACTCACCACCTGGTGGTCCGAAACCCGGTGTGCAAGGCACTGGGGCGACATCGTCCGCCCCGACGGCTACGGCCGCTGGGCCGAACACGGCATGGAGGTCGAGTTCTTCGTCGAGTTCGACTTCGGCACCGAGGCCCACCGCATCCTGGCCGCCAAGCTCCACGACTACCACCGCCTAGCGGTCAACACCGGCATCATCACCCCGCTGCTGCTCTGGCTGCCCACCGCACAACGCGAAGCCAACGCCCGCCGCACACTCGCCGACGCCCACGCCGCCCTGCCCCGGCCCGAACTCGTCCCCATGGCAACCAGCTCACCTCAGCAACCGGCCACCAGCGACGACCCCGCCGCCGACCGCTGGCTGCCCCTGTCCGCCACCGTCGGCTCCAGCAGGCGCGTCCGTCTCGCCGAGTTTGCTGGCAGGTGGCCCCGCCAAACGCCCGCCGCCGACCTGGTGCACCGCCTGACCACCGCCGTACCGAGCGCGACCCGATCACGCCTCGACAGCCCCTCACCCACACCACCGGACGGCCAAACCCGCCAGCAGTGGGGAGCCGCTTGAAACTGGCGCTCATCGGAGCTGCGGCTGTCATCTCCATCCCCGCGATC
This sequence comes from Actinokineospora diospyrosa, assembly GCF_024171925.1. Classification (GTDB taxonomy): domain Bacteria; phylum Actinomycetota; class Actinomycetes; order Mycobacteriales; family Pseudonocardiaceae; genus Actinokineospora; species Actinokineospora diospyrosa. The sequence continues at coordinate 540,017 of NZ_JAMTCO010000001.1, forward strand.
ATCGGAGCCATCGGCAACGGCCTGGTCACCGCCCTGTTCGGTGGCGACGACCAGCCCAACCAGCAAGCCATCGTCGACATCCCGTCCGACTACCTCGATCTCTACCTCGCCGCCGCACCCACCTGCCCTGGGCTGAGCTGGAGCATCCTCGCCGCCATCGGCAAGATCGAAACCGATCACGGCCGCAGCCAACTTCCCGGCGTGCGAGAAGGAGAAGAGAACAACAAGGGTGCAGGCGGTCCGATGCAGTTCCTCCAAGCCACCTTCACCAGCGTCACCGCCCGCCACACCCTGCCCCCAGGAGGCGCCACCCCACCCTCCCGCTACAACCCCCACGACGCCGTCTTCGCCGCCGCCCACCTGCTCTGCGACAACGGCATCAACCGCGGCGACCTCAACGCCGCCATCTACTCCTACAACCACGCAGACTGGTACGTCGCCCAAGTCCTCGCCCAAGCCCAGACCTACTCCAGCACCATCGGCCGCGGCGCCGACACCTCACCAGCCTCCGCCGCCCAACAGGCCATCAACTACGCCACCGGACAACTCGGCCTGCCCTACCAATGGGGCGGCAACGGACCCGACGCAGGCGACGCCGGATTCGACTGCTCCGGCCTCACGACCGCCGCCTACGCCTCCGCCGGAATCACCCTTCCCCGAACCGCCGCCACCCAGTTCCGAGCAGGCCCCCGCGTACCCGAGGGTCAATCCCTCATCCCCGGCGACCTCGTCTTCTACGGCACCCCCAGCCGCATCCACCACGTCGGCCTCTACGTCGGCAACGGCCAGATGATCCACGCACCAGACTTCGGACAGAAGATCAAAACTGCTCCGTATCGCTGGCGAGGAGATGACTACGCCGGTGCTACTCGACCGCACGCACCAAGGCCGCTGTAGCTTCCGCAGCAAGATGACCAATCCCGTGCGGACTTGTGGGCAAGCGTGGACCCGCACCCAAGCCCACGTCGCCGCGCGTGCTGCACGGTGACCGCCCCGACCGGATCAACACCCGCGAGCCGGTCTCACCCGATGCCGAGGTCGAACCGCCGGACCGGCTGTCCGACTCGGCCCGCGCGATCCGGGACCGGCTCGCACCCGGACTGGTCGCCCGCAAGGTGCTGACCGTCTGGGGCGCCGACGCCTTCGCCATCCTGTGCCAGGCGGTGGCCCGCTACCGCGAGGCCACCACCCTCGGCACCGCCAACGACCTCGCCCTCCGACTACATGCCACAGGCGACCACCGGGCCGCGCGCGATCTCGACGAGGACACCCTCTGGCGCGCTACCGCCGCGTGCTGGGCGAGGACCACCCCGACATCCTGCGGACGGGGCGCAATCTCGTCTCGGTTCTCCGCGACCTTGATCAGCACGACCAAGCCGACGCACTACAAACATGGATCGACAACACCGCCAATCACGACGATCATGGACCAATCGCAGACCGGCAAGCACCACAGGACCATCTTGTTCGCGTCATCACGAACATCCGGTCATGCCGCAGACCGTGCGCACTACACAGGGCAGAGAACGCTCAAGTAGCGCGGAAACCGTCCACGGACGAGCCGCTCACATCGCACGGAAACACCAGGTCCAGCGATCAGGTTGCTCATGTTCGTCCGGAACGTACAGTCGACAAATAGGAATGGTGGCGATGTATATAACGAACTATCGCCAGTAAAGGTCGACGTCCTGTCACGCCGCTAATCGATATAAATAAGGTCCGCTGGATCGAATTCGACCACGACGGGATCGTCGATCCGTATCATCTCACCAGTCTTAGCTTTGCTCGCCAACTGGTACGTACCATCGATTAGTCTGTGGTAGTAGACGCAAGGAGAGTCAATGCCGGTTAGCTCCACGAGCAGGTAGTTAGGAATGCCCATTCGGGCATACTCTCGCCGCTTCTCAACCCAGTCTCGTCGCCTGCTCGACGGGCTCACGATCTCGACTGCAAGCTTGACCACCTCCGGTGGAACTGCCCGCAGAGCGAGATTGATTTTCAACTTGTGCACGACAGAGATGTCGCGCTGATAACGGGGTTTATGGTCGATTGCCAGATCAGCCATCACCAGGAGTTCCGGCGGACTTACCTTCGAGAGGAGTTCGTGGAGGCGAGACGCCACCAGTTGATGGAGAACCCTTGGACCCATATGTCCTTCTTACCACATGGTCACCCCTGCGGGGGTGTGGCTACCAGAGTCAGCCGGCTTCAACCCCTCGGGAGCGCGAATACGGCAGGGTTGATACTGCCACTTCATCAGTTGAATGACTATTATGCAACAGGGGCACACGCCTATGGTTTAATCGCGCCACTCCATCACTTACTTGACAGCTAGCGCAGCAGAATAGACACGCGAACGCTGCGGCTCGCGACTGGCAAGCGCAAAGAAACAGCACGCCAATCGCCGTCATCGAGATCGAAATCCACCGCCCCTCGAAGGTCGCCGGACTTGAGAAACAAGGACGCCATCGCTAGCTTGACAGCTGTGTCACCCGCTGACCGTCGCTCGTAAGAGCCGGACAATGCCAAACAGCTGGGGTTTTGTAGATTTTGTCAGCTTGCGGTGTTTGACGCGATGGTGCTGGTCCGGGGCCGCCAATATTTGTCGCCAACTTCTTCCGGCAGAGACCATCGGGCTCCCGCGCCGTCATGTGGGCGTGTCGCTCCGACTCCGAGCCGCGCCTGACTGCCATGCTCAGAAGATGAGGGGTGACCGAGTCTATGTCGGTCGCCGAGGATCATGGAGGTGCCGTGACGACCAGCCTTAACCCGGCCCGGATGGCCCTGTGGGATGACAACCCGTCGGCCGTTGACCTGCTGGGCTTCGACACGGTGGTCGCAGCTGTTGAAGGCGCCTTGGCGGTCGAGGGCCTAGACCCACTCACCATTGGTATCCATGCGCCGTGGGGCGGCGGGAAAACATCGGTACTCGGAATGGTTGAAGAACGCCTCAAAGGCCATTCGGGCTACGTAGTCGTCCGTACCGACCCATGGGAATATGACGACCACGACGATGTACGCGGCACTCTTATCGCAGAAGTCCTGCATGAGCTTGAGAAGAAATTCAAGGGCGATGGTGAGGTTGGCGCAAAAGTAAAGGACCTTGTGAAGCGGGTCAGTTGGTCCCGCGTCACCAAGGCCGTCGCCAAGGGTGCCATCACAATGCAATGGGATCCCGTAGAAGTAATCGAAGCTTTCAAGCCCAAAGCTCGTGAAACACCTGAATCAATGTCCGGCTTTCGGCCAGCGTTTGCGAACTTCTTGAAAGACAACCTGCCGCAGGTTAAGCGCGTGATTGTCCTCGTCGATGATCTTGATCGTTGTCTGCCGGATGCTGCGATGGCGACGCTGGAAGCTATCAAGCTGTTCCTGTCGGTGCCCAAGATGACCTTTGTCTTGGCGGCCGACCAGGAGATGGTCCGAGACGCCATCGCTGCGAGCCTCGATGCCAGCGGTCGGAGCGAGATCTTCGCGAATCGATACCTCGAAAAGATCGTCCAGCTGCCGATCTCCCTAGCGCGGCTGACAGCGGACGAAACCTCCAACTACGTCGCCTTGCTCCTGGCAGCAGGTTCCAGCCCCAACAATGAGACCTATACCAGCTTGGTTGAGCACTGCCGCGCACGCAGGCAGGCCGGTCAGACACCGCTCCTGGCAGACCTTGACCGGCTGGCTTGGCGACCGGATGAGTCCCTGCTCAAGCTGGCCGATCAGATCGCCACCGGACTGGCGTCCGACAAGGCCAGTAACCCGCGTCACGTGAAGCGCTTCCTCAACGCATTCGGTGTCCGAAACCAGATCGCCATGACGCAAGGGCTGACGATCGCGCCAGCCGTGCTGGCCAAGCTCTACCTTCTTGAAGATCGGTTCCTCAACGAGTTTGAGCACCTAGTGAGCCTGTCTGAGGCGGAACGCCAGGAGCTGATCGCGGAGTGGGAGGAGTGGGGCCGCAGGGAAACCGAAGACCGGCCAGGCAAGGTCAGTGAAGAGACACGAGACTGGGCTGCGGCCGAGCCGTGGTTGGCCGCGGAGCCGCTCGCGCCGTACCTCACGCTTGCCGCATCGCTCACCAGTCTGGTCGCTGGCGCTAACCTGACTGACGAGCAGGCGCAGCTGGTGGCCGACCTGTCCTCGCCGACGGAGACCATCCGGACCGACGCATTGGGCCGCATCGAGGGCAAGGCGCTCCCTGAGCAGCGAGCCGTCGTCGCCGGGCTATTCGGCCGCGTACGCAAGCTCGAAACCATCGTGGATCTTGTCAGCTCGCTGGTGGAGATGGCCAAGGCCCGGCCAGAGCTGGCGGACGAGATCGCCGATGGTATCCGGCAGAGCTGCTGGCATAGGCTCGAACTGCGCAATGCCCTCGAATTGGCCGAGAGCACCGTACCCGTCCTGAGCGGTCTCGCCGACCAGCTCGAAACCGACGAAAGCGTCGATCCTGCCGTTCGTGAGGCCGTCCGAATAGCGCGGGGACAGTAGTGGGTACCTCTGGATCGTACGGCGGCAGTGGCTCCACGAACTGGCAGAACGCCCGCCAGGCATTTGATGGTCTGGGCGGCGGAGGGGCCGGTACGGGATCCGATGCGCCACCACCGCCTCCCGACAACCCACAGCCTGCCCCAGATGCCGCAGCGGCAGCGGTCGCAGCCGCGATTGCCGCGGCACTGCTCGCCGATGACTCACAATCGCGACGACCCGCCAGTTCGGTTCCACTATCGACGCTATTGCCACGTGGTCGCGGGGGTGGCGGGAGCGGAGGAGGTACAACCGGCCGGAGCGGCACGTCTGGCCGAGCGGGAGGCGGATCGCGCCGGCAGGTGACGTCCGGCGCTCGTCGCGGGGGTGCCGCACTGGGTGGTGCGTACGCGCTTCGCCTTGGTGATGCCGCCGGCCTCCGCGAGCTGGGGCTCGATCTGGGCGAACTATCGCAGCTGTCGCCTCGTGTTCAGCTGGCCAAGATCATCGATGCGACAATCGGAGAGGCCGGTCACCCCGACGACTATGCCCTCAAGCGGGCTACCATCGAGCATCTCAAGTCGGTGCTACTGGCCGACACACCCCCACCGCCCGAGGTCAGCATCCGCAACTTCGTCGCGGAATGGATCTTTCAGCAGAGCCTGGTTGAACTCCAGGCTGCCCGAGCCACCCGTGGCCGCAACCAACAGCAGGTCGACAGGGCCGAACGCCAGCTGCGCGATTGGCTGAAGCGGCGCGTGCAGCGCATCGAGGTGTCGACGCAGGACCGACCGTCAGTGCAGAACCTGGCCGACATCACAGCCAAGATCACCGGTGAAGCGTTGCGACTGATCAAAGCGGGTACGCCATGAGCCAGTTTGAACTCCTGCCCACCGACGCCAGCCAATTCGATCCGGGCGCACGGCCCCTGTACTGGAGCCGTACGAGCGGAATGACGGGACCAATCAGCGGCAACCTCGACTGGAGCCTCACTCGGCTGGCAACGCCGCATCCCGTCGCAGCCGACCTGCTACGCATATGCGCTGGCGCCTACCTCGCGGACCGGCTGACCAGCCGAGGCCAGGCGTTCACCCGCACGATCGAGCTGACCGTGCATGTGACCGAGACGGCAGCCTGGACCGCGGACGCCGTCGAGCAGGTCGCGGACCTCCTGTGGTGGCTGACGGCCGACGACTGGACCATCCGAGTCGTACCCGCCGGGCCAAGCGAAGCTTCCGAGCTTCCTATCCAGCCGCCTGTCCGTGAGGTGGCTCTGCTCAGCGGCGGTCTCGATTCCCTGTGTGGCGCCGTGGATCAGCTCAACGACGGGACCAGCCGCCTCTTTCTGAGCCACGCGGACGGCACAACGGCCGTTAAGCACGCTCAGCGCCAGATCCGCGAGTGGCTTACCGAGCGCGCGACCAACCCGCCAGAGTTCCTGACCGTCACATTCACGCAGAACGGCGCGAAGGCGGAATCGTCAAGTCGGAGCCGGAGTCTGCTGTTCGCTGCCCTGGCAGCCGCCGCTGCGACCGCCCGTGGAGCGAGCCGTGTGGTGGTGCCAGAGAATGGCTACACCAGCATCAACATTCCACTCACGACAGCCCGTGGCGGTGCATTGTCAACGCGCTCAACGCATCCGACCACGTTCGCTCGCATCAACCGCCTTCTAGCCACGCTCGGCATCGGCGTCGCCATCGACGACCCCTACCTTGGGCTCACCAAAGGTGAACTCGTAGCGCAAGCAGTGGCCCATGTAGACCCGGCGGCGTTTGCCTCAGTCGTCGCCACCTCGCTGTCCTGCGGCAAGCTGGACGGGACGTACTACAAGGGCGGCGACCCCAACTACGGCTGCGGTCTGTGCGTACCGTGCATTGTCCGAAGGAGTGCAATATCCGCGGCTGGCCTCGACGATCGGACACCCTACTTGACTGACACTCTGCCAGCAGCTTCCCGTCCAAGGCTAATCAACAATCGCTCCGACGACGTCCAGGCGATCCAGGAGGCACTCCGCCGAGGCATCTCCGAAGATGAACTGCTGGCTTGCGGCCCCTGGCCGGACGACTTCGACCTCGACGCCGCCGTAGCCCTATGTGCACGCGGTCTGCAGGAGATTGCCCGTGTCCCTCTACCCTGACCTGCCCCGCCTCGACTGCCACGCCCACATCGCTCCCGACGTCACTACCGAGCAGATCCGACGACTCGGCGACTGCGTGGTTTACGCCGTCTCCCGCACCCTGGATGAGGGCTACGCCGCGCTGCGGCGACGCAACGACGATCGCCTGATCTGGGGTTGGGGTGCCCACCCAGCGGTGCCCGAGGCGCTCGACACCTTCACTCCGGAACGAGCAGCCACATTGACAAGCCGGCTGCCGCTCGTCGGTGAGATCGGCCTTGATCGCCGCGGTTCGAAGGAAAGACAGACCGCGGTATTCGCCGCTGCCCTACAGGCCGCGCAGGGGCAGCCGGTTCTGATCTCGGTACATAGCACCGGTCGCACGGCCGCCGTGATCGACACGGTTCGCACCCACACTCATCCCGGTCTCGTCCTGCACTGGTTCCTTGGCACCCCCACGGAAGTGGCCGCAGCCGTCGCCGCTGGTTGCTATTTCTCGGTCAACGCGGCGATGCCTATGGATGTTCTGCACCACATCCCTCAAGACCGGATGCTGCCAGAGACAGACTTCCCGGCCGGCCGCCGCACCGGTGGTGGTCGGATGCCAGGCGACACTGAGCCAGTCGAGGTCAAGGTCGCTGGACTACTCGGCGTGACGCCCTCGCACGTACGTCGGATGTTCTGGAAGAACCTGCGCGACATCTCAGTCGCGAGCGGAGCGTTGGAGCGCTATCCCGAGTTTGTGGCCGACATACTCCTAACACTCTAAGGCTGGCACTGCGAGCCCATACGTCAGCTTTTCGGGGATGCGAGTGAGGTTGAATACTGCTGCTCCGCCAGCGTATCGAAGCTACTTGTGGGCCGCGATTGGCCAATCGTAGCAGCGCGTTGATGAACTGTGTCTAGCGAAATCAGTTCGCCAAAACAGGTCCGCTTGCGTTAGATCAATCTTCAATCATAGAACATGGCTGCACAGCCTACTGGATCGGCGTCATTCGGAAGTCGTCGAGGCTTCATCATCGTCGTCCGACAGCTTGTAGTCACTTAGTAGTTTGTACAAGTTGGTGCGGTCCATATCCGAGGCGCGTGCGACTTGAGCTTTGGGCACGCTGTCGTCGATGGCGGCTGTCATCCGCCTATGCCGCGTGTCGCGGGCCTTCTTGAGCTTGCCTAGCTTCGCGACCCGCTGCTCTTGAAGCTCCGCTTCTTGATCACGAATCTGCTGGAGTTCGTCCTGGAGCCTTTGAATCTCGGCGGCGCTTTCCTGGAGCAGCTTGAGGTGTTCTGCCCTGTCCACGTCGTGCCTCCGAGTCTGCTGTGGGGTGAGTCGCACCGCTGTTCGACCACGTTGTACCACGGCGAAGACGACAACACCTCGACTCCACACCGGGTGGTGTCGTGCCAGGCTCACGTTCCTGGCACGACACCACCCGGACAAACCCACCGGCACCTTCTATGACCTGCCGCTCCAGTCGCCGAGCCACGCGTGACGGCCCACCTCTTCCAGCTCAGACTGGCGCAGTCGCCAGTCGGGCATCCACAGGCTCATCCGTCGTTGCCACGCGCGTCCGTGGGCCGTGCCTCCGGGCTGGGTGGCGTGGGCTTGTTCGTGGACCAGCACGTACTCGATCAGCCTGGTCGGCAGGCCGAACGCTGCCCAGTGCAGCGTGGTGGTGTGGACGGAGGGCGAGGTGTAGATGCCCCAGCGGCGGCGTCCGAGGTCGCGGACGGCGTAGCTGAGGCCGATGATCCGGCCGTCGACCTCGTAGCGACGACCCTCGCGACGCAGCCACGCGAGTCCGACCTGCCGGTACAGGCCGATGACCGCGCGACGCACCAGCTCCGGGCGCTGGTTCCGCGCGTACAGGACACCGTCCGCGGTGATCGCAGGGAGCTGGTCGACGCCCGGCGGTGGCGTTGTGACGAGACGGAGTCGGTAGCTGCGCCCGAGTAGGGCGAACTCCTCGCCGTCGACGAAGTCCTTCACCGCGTGGTTGGGAGCGAGACGCGTGGCCGTGTCGACATGCTCGGCGATCCGGTGGCGGTGCCGGTCGACGAACCGGGCGATGTCGTCCGGTTCGGCCGTCGGTGGGACCAGGATGACGACGGTGCCCCCGGGGTGGATTTGGATTGCCGCGGTGCGGCGTCGTGGGCGGATCGTCACGTCCATCCGCCATGCGGCGGGCAGGTCGAGCGCTGCTAGCGCGGTGTGGACGTGGTGGGGGTCTGTCATCGCAGGCCGTCCTGGTAGTTGATGTGTTCGACGGAGCTGGCCAGGGTCGCGGCGCCGGTGCGCAGCAGCTCGTGGACACCCACCGACGTGGCCGAGTTGATGGGGCCGGGTACGCCGTAGGTCCGGCGGCCGAACTCGTTGGCGGCTCGGACGACGGCGAAGGCACCGCTGCGCTGGCCCGCTTCGACGATCACGGTCGCCGCGGTGAGGGCGGCCAGCAGTCGGCACCGGGTGTGGAGTCGGACGCGAGATGGTCGCGCACCGATCGGGTACTCGCTGACCAGTAGCCCGCCGTTGTCGATCACGGACTGGAACAACCGGGCGTGTGCGGAGGGGTAGGTCTGGTCGACCCCGTGCGCCAGGACGACGATGGTCGGCCCGTTGGCTGCGAGCGCGCCGCGGTGGGCGGCGGCGTCCACACCGAACCCGCCGCCGCTGACGACGGTCACCCCTGCTTCGGCGAGGTCGTAGCTCATCTCCGCCGCGATCGTCTCCCCGTAGGGGGAGGCGGCGCGGGCGCCGGTGATGGTGACGGCCTGGTGGGTGAGTTCGGCAAGGGATGCGTCGCCGCGCGTCCAGAGGGCCAGCGGGGCGCCGCCACCTGGCAAGGCGGTGAGGCGGCCGGTGGGCCAGTCGTTGTCCTCGGGTGTGATGACGCGTGCCGTGCCCGCGTCGAGTGCGCGTAGGTCGTCGCCTATCTGCGCTCCCGGGCGGGTGATCTCGTTGAGGACCGCGGCGGGCGCGCTGCGATCCCAGATGTGTTCGACCGTTTCGACCACTCCGTGAACGGCGACGTACTGGTGAAGGGCAGGCGCCGGTGGTTCGGCGGCGCGGAGAAGAAACAGGCGGGCGCGTAGGTCGTCGAGGACGGTCATGATCGGTTCCTTGCTGGGTCTTTCAGGCCGCGACATGGCGGGCTCGATGTACGGCGGTGATGGCCGCCTCCGCGCGGTGTTCCAGCCGCGCGAGGACGGGGTCGGTGTGGGTGGCCCACGTGGCGGCGAAGGTGGACAGCTCCTTGTCCTGCGCGAGGGCGGGAGCGACGGTGTAGAACTCCTCCAAGGTGGGGTAGGTGCTCTCGCTGCGTCTGCGGAGCCAGAGGCGGGGGTGGATGTCGCGGTCGCCGTCGCGGACGGGTGCTCCGGCGATCTGTTCGTTCCTGGTCAACGCGATGCCGGAGAGTCGGCCGATCTCGGCCAGTTCGGTGTGGATGGTGCGGTGTCCCGCGAACAGGACCCGGTCGACGGATCGGATCGCGTTCGCGGGAGCGTGGTAGAGGCGGCGCACGCGGTAGATCGCCCACGGCATCGTCTTCATTCGCGCGACGGCTAGCGTGACGGGTTCGGTCACCTGGTCGCGGCGGAGCCGCGTGATGAGTGACCTACCGGGGCCGAACAGGCCCGAGCGCGGATTGAGGGCCAGGCACACGTACTCGTCGATGACGTGCTGCGCCGCTTCCTCGGGCAGGGCGGCGAACCGGGCGCGTTGTTCGGGCCAGCCGAGTCGGTTGCCTGCGTACGGGCAGTGGCGGCAGCAACTCTTCGGCCACACCACCCCCAGCTCTCGCAGGAGGTAGTCGACACAGTCCTGTCGGGTCCATCCCCACTCGTGAATCGGGTAGGTCGGGATGCGCCGTCCGCCCATGGAGTACGCGGCATCGCGTGTGATCCTGGCGCCTTCATCGGCGTTGAACCCGATGGCGTGGAGGTAGGGCTGGTCGCCGAACTCGCGGGCGCGCCAAGCGTCCAGCGGAGCGCCCTTGGCCTTCTGGCTACATTTCCGGACCCCTCCGAGCTGAGGCATGGTGCCGGTGACGCGGTTCTCGCGCGAGAGCTTGTAGACCCCATCAAGGTGCAGCCGGTAGGGCTGGCGGGTGTCCTGGAGAACTGCGACACCGTCCGCCCTCCTGGGGCCGCTGCGAGCAACCTCGACCAGACGGACGTGGTGCCGGCGCAGCAACGGCAGGATGTAGTGCTGCACGAGCCTGCCCGTGGTGCTCCACTCGTCGCCGGTTTGGGCGATGACGATGATCAGGTTCGAGAAGTCCGGAGCGATCGTGTCGGGCCGCGCAGCGGGGTCGGTGAGCATCCGCAGGAGGCCCGCTGTCGATTCAGCGCCCATCCCGTAGGACCAGACGTAGAACATCGGGTAGCGGCGGCTGACAGGGGTTCGTGTCTTGGTCATGCCGCTCTCCGCGGTGATGTTCGGTGTGGTGCAGCGGCTAGAGACTCGGCGGGAACCGCCAGGTGATGGGCCGGAGCCGCAGGGGTGTGGTGCCCGCGTAGGAGGCGGCGAGGTTCCCGTGGTCGGTGATCACGCGGTATCCGGCGATCCACACCGCGAACCACGGTTCCGCGGCGGCGCCGTGGCGAGCCGCCGCGTCGGGTGCGGACACCATGTTGGGGTCCAGCCGGGGCGCGGTGGAGCGGTAGTGGTTCAGGCGGCCGTTGATCATGGGGCAGGCTTGGATGGTGTAGGCCGCGCACCAGCGATGTAGGGCGGGTTCGCTGGAGCACTGGCGGGCCACGTCGGACATGCGCATCATCAGCACCGCGCGGTGTTCCAGCGGCAGGCCGCAGACCCCGCACAGCCGTCCGTGTAGGGCTTGGTCCACGCGGTCGCGATCGACCGATCCGAACAGGAATCGCCCGTCGGCTGTGCGGGGCGTGACCCAGGGAACAACCAGTCCGCCCACGGTGGGGAGCTGTCGCAGGGGCTCAGGGATGGGCGGTACGGCAGAGGCAGTCATGATCTTCTTCTTGCTGTGGTGTCGGGCGATCATGTGCGCTGACGCGGACGGGACCGGAGCGTGTCGGCTCAGGTCTGCGACCTGACCCCGGTGTTCGACACACCTGGGGCCAGACCGCAGAACGCGGACCTGTGTCAGTCGGGCCAGGAGGGTTGGAACTCGCGCGGTAGTCCCTCGAATCGCCACCGGCCGGAGATCTCGTGCCGACCGTCGTGCCATCGGACATGTGCGCGTGGCACGCAGTAGTTCGGCCCTGAGGTCGTTTCGTCGCCGCGCTGGTGGCCGCGTCGGGTGGCGGTGATCGTGATCTCGATGTTGCCGTGAGCCGTGTAGCCGGTCACCTTGGCGGGCACGAGACCGACCAGGTACGCGTCAAGGAACACCAGGTCCCCGACCCGCACCACGGTGGGCTCGACCGGCCCCTCGCCGCGATCGGGCGCGCTCACGGAGTTTCCTCCGCTCGCTGGTGGGCGAGCATGAGGTACACGACGGGGGACTCCCCTACGTGGTGCCGCTCTCCGGTGTCATCTGTCCAGACAGGACCATCGAACAGCGGGGCCGCGCCGTGCCTGGTGATGTGCGAGGCGAGCGCGGATAGCGTCGCCTCGAACCGCTCCCACGGCGGCAGGTAGCCCTGCGCTCTGCGCAGCAGCAGGTCATACCGCGCCCGCGTGCCCTCATCGAGTTGGTCGTACAAGCCCATGAGCCGGAACCGGGCGTCAGCGACCGGCGTGATGTGCTCGGACACGTGGAACGACCGGACGTGTTCCTCGGAGTTCAGGAACATGACCACCAGGTCGGTGTAGGTGCTGGCTTTCGGGTTGTTCCAATACAGGTAGTCCCGTCGGGGGTCGGTGGTCTGCGACATGAAGCGTTGCAGCCCCCGATGCTTGCCTCTCTTCCCGTTCTCGACCCAGTAACGGATCTGGCACCGCAACGTGCGTCCGTAGGGGTAGTCGTCGACCAGGTATGCGGTGTCCGGGCTGGTGTGGCCACGGAGAATGGTGACGCGCTGGATATCCATACTTGCGACTTTCTTTCTAGCGGCGTGTGCCGGACGCCCCACGCACGCGGCGTCCGGCACACGATTGCAACACTATGGGAGGAGCAGGGAGGTCCTATGAGGACTGGCTAGTGGGCGGCCCAATCGAAGAGGGACGGCGGCTGGTCGAAGGTCTCCCACACCTGGCCGCCCACATCGTCGGATCTGGTCGCCCAGCCGACGGGGAGGTAGCACACGCAGTGGCCGTCCAACTCTTCGCAGTCCATACAGGTTCCGCAGACCCGGCAGAAGCCGGTAACGAAGTCCACGGAGTCAAGTTCAAGGCATCCTGTGCACTGGCCATCCAACAGGAACGGGTGGTCCGAGACCGGTTCCGCCTGATAGCTGCCGTTCGAGTACCAAATGCCGCCATCCCACATCCCGCTGTCCTCACCGAGGATGTAGGCGGACCGGCGGTACCGTGGGTTCACGGTCAAGATCACGACCTTGTTGGACGCGCCTAGCCACCGTTGGAACGCCGTTCGCCCCTGCCGGGTGGTCAACGATCCGAACGGTTGGCGGGGTAGGAAGTCCTCCGCCGCGATCCGGGTATCGCACCGCCGGTCCCGGCCCCGCGGCCATAGCTCCGACGGAAGAACCCCGTTGTGGGCCAAGACCGTGCGGGAGTCGTCTCCCAGGGTGAAGGGGTGACAGTTCCGGGTGCTGGTCGTCCCGCCGGTCGACAGGCGCGAGTGGAACAGCGCCGGCCCGTCGGGGTGCTGCTCCCGGTCGCTCTGGAACTGTCGGATGAGGGCATCGGGTTTCATCCCGTGGCGCACGATCAGGTGCCGATCGGCGGTCACGATCGCGTAGCCGTGTCCGTCCTCGTTGGCCAACGCCCCCCGCTCCAGCGCGGCGACGTTGGGTTGGACACCCTCCGGGAAGAACGTCAGCAAGCACACGGCAGGGCCTCCATCTGGTCGGCCAGGTCGGGGTAGATGCCCTGTGCCGCAACCCAGCGAGCGAAGGACTCCCAGCCCCACCCGCCCCCGGTCGCGATGTCCCGAACGGTCAGGGCGCGGGTGTACTCCACCGACGCGGCTGCCAGTGCCAGCGCGGCTTTCACCTCGGTTTCGTTGACCGTGCCGGCGAAGATGCGCAGCTCGAAGGTGTGTTCGTTCTGCACGTTGATCGCCTGGTACCGGTTGGTGCACTTGCCGCCCTTGGCTGCGTGCTTGGCGTACCGGCGCCCTTCAGGAGAGAACGGCGCCCACTGGTTCGACTCTCGGCGCGCGATCTCGATGACCTCGGTTTGGTTGCGGTAGAAGAGTTTCAGCCACCGGAACACGTGAGCCGGTCCGTCGAACGCGGCGCGGCTGACGTGGACGTGCAGCCCGTTCCCGTCACCGCTCGCACCCAATGCGGCCAGTTCGTCCAACATGCCCCACGGAAAGTGGCCAATGGCCCAGTCGTAGGACATCGGGTGAGTCACGATCTCAAAGCCGCGACCGATCGAGCAGTCTTCCTTGAGGTAGCCCACCGACCCGAGATGATCAGTCGCGGTCTCGGCACAGTAGCCAAGATCCGGAGTGTTGATCTCCAGCTCGACCCCGAGGTACAGCGGTCCGGTGCCGTGAAACTCCGGCGCCGGACGGTAGTCGTAGCAATGGATGTAGTCGGACGCGTCGTCTGCCTGCTCCGGCTCGCACGACTCGCAGTAGTCGCCATTCCGGGTGAGGATGTAGCAGTTCTCGCACGACCAGTACGCGTCACTGCACGAGTCGCAAACCTCGCCACCATTGTCGGTCGAGCGCGAGTCCTCGGAGAGCGTGTCACATTCGACGCATGTCGACATGCCCCACGCGCACTCATCGCAGACCGAACGGTCAAAGTCCGTCTCAGTCAGCGACGATGCGTATTCATCGCATCGGCCGCACTTTTCATAGCCGGTGAGGCAATCGGCACAGACTTCGCTGCCGTCCATCGTGACGGTGGTGCAACCGGTCTCAACACCGCACCCGTCGCACTGGACTACGGGCACGGGCGGGGCGAAGGGTAGAGTTAACGTAGGCATAGCGGGCTTACTCCCGTGGTGCCAAGAGGCCGGTAGTGGGCGGCAACCCGCTACCGGCCTCGCCAACGCAAGCAAGGGGCCGAAACGCGCCCCCGACGACGGCGGGCAGCCAAGACACGGCGTGCCTGCCGGTCTGGCATCAGGCCAGACCCGTATATGCATGTGTTCGCCTAAGCAGGCGTGGCCACGCACGGTCACCTGCAAGGGAAGACCGTGCATGACCACGCGCACTCAGAAGTGCGTGAATCAAGAGATAGAGAAGTGACGTTGTGTCTAGCGCGCAATGCAGGGAACCATGCCCGTAAGGGTGTGGCGTGCTATGGGCACGTGAGAGCGAAGCCCTCAGCATCGAATGCCCAATGTCGGCAACCGCCTGAGACAACCCCGAACGCCCACGCATCGCGACGTCTGTCGGTGCTAGACCACCATGGAGTTATCTTGGGACACACCTGTAGTAGGTATGCGTTTATGCGCGCTACTCCGCTCTATAGCAAGAGCTTTACGTAGTGAAGCTGCAAGCGCAGTTACTACACACCCCAGACTAGGGATGCGCGTTTGGCTACGCGTCGTTCTTCACGCTGCTCTGCACGGTTTCGCTGCTGTCCGCACGGCCCAAGCCGTTGCCCGCGCTTTGCGGGACTTTCGTCGTCCGAACGTCAGAGGAAAGAGGATCAACCGGTTCGCAAGAGCTAGGGGGCAACGCCCCCGCCCTGTCGACTGGCCTTCCCGTTGACTCCGACTGTTGGGGTGACATGTAGAAGTCAACAGCAAGGGTCAACACTTTTCAACCCCACTCCTCCTCTCGTTACCTTTCCGTGACCAAGCGGCGGGGGGCCGCATATCGCGGACAGGGACGTCGTCGAAAGAGTCCGGCCGCCTAGCTGGGCGATCGAGCGACGCTGAGATGCCGGCCGTCGGCCGCAATGGTGTGAACGAAGGGCGGCAGACACAGAGGAACGGGCTTCTACGCCCGACAACAGTGCGCGTCGACGAAATCATCGAGCGGCAGCGAATCCTACGGGGCATTCCACGGGCCGCAAGTGCGCCATTCGGGGCCGAAACGCGGAGGTGCGCACGGGGTGGCGTTGCTGTTTCTTCCGGTGCTTTTTGCCGGAAGAAACAGCAACGCTGAAACCTGTAGACCCGCCAGGCGGCAAGCCGGAGCCGCGGACCGCGGACCGGCACATGCACAGCCAGGCCGACTTGCACCTACCCGGCTTGCTGCCGAGTTGGCCAACACGCGGGAGGATCTAGGACCCCCTCCCATCAGCGGCGACCCGACTTGCACCCTCCTCCCGCCTAGCGGGAGGAGGGACGGGCGCAGGCGTGGGAGGAGGAGGTGCGTGGACAACTGCCCGGATTCATACGGTTACGTTCCGTCGAGATTCCCCTGCGCCAGCCACTCTGGGAGAGCGAGCGTCTACACAGGTAGAGATTGTCCTCGGAAAGGATCATTATTCATAGTATGTTGGCGGCCACGCCCGGTGAGGATGCATCTCGCAACCTTGTTGAACCGGCGCCAGGGAGGAGATGTCGATATTGAGACTGTCACACTCGTCAGCGGTCGACCGATCGTTGAGGTTGAGCGTTTACTGATCACGGAGTGAGAGAGATGACGATGGGGGATGTGGATATTCTGCGTAGGTCGAGAGACCTCAAGCATATCCTGGAATACGATTGGCTGAGTGATGTTCTTGTCGCGCTCAAGCCTGGCCAGCTCAACTATTCGGTGTTGTTGAAGCGTATTCAGGCGGATGCGCCGTTCGATCCGTGGTCGGGGCGGAAGGCGGTCATCCAGCCGCGGAGCTTGGCGCGGACGCTGCAGCGAATGGTGGATAACGGGTTGATCGTCCGCCACGAGGTGGAGCGGACGTTCCCGCGGTCGGTGTCCTACGAGCTGACGCGGGCCGGGGACGACCTGCTGGCCGAGTTGAGCGCGCTGGCCGGATGGGCGGTCAGGCATGACGAGGTGATCGCCGAGGCGCGGACGCGGTACCGGCAGCGTCGAGGACTCGTCGACGACGGCAGCGAAGCCTGCTGACGCAACCGGGTACTCGGTCAGCTTGCCGCTGTGTCCGGTTGGGCGCGGCGTTGCTGGAGGAACCGCATCAGGTTGAGCGTGTCGGGGCTGGGGCGTTGGTCGATGTCGGCGAGCGTGGTGCGTAGCAGGGCGAAGGTGCGGGCGACGGCGTCGTGTTGGCCGAGGGTGGCCTGGAGGCGTGCGATCTGGCAGTACAGGGCTTCGTTGACCGGGTCGAGCGTGCGGGCTTGTTCGAGGGTGGCCAGTGCGGTGTGGGGCTGGTCCGCGTGGTGGAGTGCGCGCCTGCTGAGGGCGTCGAGGACGTCGCGGCGGAGGCGTTCGCGGACGGGCTCGATCCAGTCGGTGCCGATGTCGTGGGCGAGGTCGCCGCGGTAGAGGGCGGCGAGGTCGGTGTCGGGCTCGGGGTGGGCCAGCGCGTGCTGGAGCTGGTGGTAGTCGACGTGGACGAGGGCAGGGTCGAGTCGGTAGCGGCCGTCGTCGGTGAGCACGAGCTGGCCGAGCTGGTCGTCGCTGGCCTCGACCAGGCGTTTACGCAGGGTGGACACGGCGTTGTGCAGGGCGTTGAACGGGCGGGCGCGGGGAGCGTCGGGCCATAGGGCGTCGTTGAGGATGTCGCGGCGCACGCCGTCGGGGTGGATGGCGAGGTAGGCGAGGATTTCGCGGTGTTTGGGGCTGATGGCCGGGACGATTGCGTTGCTGGCGGTGTGCAGGCGTAGGTCGGTGTTGCCCAGCACGGTGAGCTGCCACCCGGCCGTGAAAGCGTCGAGTCGTTGGTGCGCGGGGAGAGCTGCCAGTGGTGGCGGGGTCGCGTGGGTGAGTGGTTCGGATGGTGGCCTTGTTTCGGTGGCGGGCTCCTCGGTGAGCTGGTCGGGCTCCTCGTCGTCGAGTTCGTCGGCTGCTTCGGTGAGGAGCTGGAGGAGGTCGGCGGTGTCGGTGGGGTCGAGGTGGTAGAGCCGGGTGCCGGTGAGCGTGGTGGCGGGGCCTGTGCTGGTGGCGCCTACGGTGCCGTCGGCGTGGACGCGCAGGGTGATGCCGGGTCGCCAGTGGCCGATGAGGATGGCCGCGATCCCCACGGTGGCGCCGAGGTCGATGATGTTCTGCGCGCGCCGATTGTTGTGCGGTGCGGGGGTGGCTAGCAGAACCAGGGGCGGTATGTCGGCCCGGTCGTCGGGGTGTCGGTGGGTGCGGCTCAGCAGTTCGGTCTCGGCTTCGTCGAGGACGTCGTCCAGGGTCGGCAGCATGCACAGCGAGGCAGGTGCCGCGGCAGGCGGGAGGCCGAGCAGGGCCAGGTCGGGCTCGGGGATCAGGACCCTCGTGGCGCGCCCGCGGTGCTGGGCGAGCAAGTGCAGCAGCATCGCCCGTGCGGTCGCCGCCGCGCCCGGCCCGGTCAGGCCGATTCCGCGGGTTCGCGCGAGGTCGATGGTGAGGTCCAGGCCGCGGCCTGGCGGTGCCGTCCGGGCTGTCGGCACGAGCACCGCCGTTGACGGTGCGGACTCGTCGGGAACCGCGGGCAGCAGGCCGACCTGGGCCTCGGCGGCGTCCGGCCCTGGAGACAAGTCGTCGTGGTGGGCGCGCATCGCGCGGACGACCGGGGCGATGGGGCGGGCGAGGTCCGAGCGGTCCCCGCTGCCGGGCCGGTACCGGCGTCGACGAGCCATCCGGAGCGCCACCACCAGTGTGCTGATCGCGGCGATCAACCCCAGGCTGACGTAGGCGCCGGTGGTCAGGGTGCCGACAGGTTCAGTCGACTCCGAGGATTCGAGGTCCGCAGGCGGGCGTTCAGGCGCGCGCGGAGTTGTTGCCGTCGTGTTGGGGGTGGAGGTGGGCCGAGTCTGGGTGGACGCTGTGGTCGTCGGCGTCGGAGGCGTGGTCGGCGTGTTAGGTGTCGTCGGCGCGGGCACCGGTTGCTCGGGGACAAGGGGCGGCGGGTCCACTGGCGTTGTCTGGGGCTGGATATCCAGCTCTTGGGCGGGGATGAAGGCGGTGATGATCCAGCCGGGTCGGATCACGCCGGGGTTGGTGAGGGCGCGGCCGTCGGCTTGGCGGACGCCGCGGTTGGTGGTGAGCAGTTCGGGCCAGCGGTTGCCGTCGCCCAGGAGGCGGTCGGCGACGCGCCAGAGGCTGTCGTGCACACCGTGTTGCGGGAGGCGCACGGTGTCGGCGATGGCCACCATGCCCGGCGGCGGCGCGACCAGCGGGACCGGCGTGGCAGGCGCCGGTTGGGTGGGGGTGGCCGCGGCGCTGATCGAGGTAGCGGGGGTCGCCAGGGCGGCGAGGGCGACGTGGGTGGGTGCCGCGGGCGTGCGGGTGACGAGCAGGGGCACCAAGAGGCTGCCGACCAGCACGACCGCGGCGGCGCGCATCGGGCCCGCGGTTGGGAGGTCGGGCAACGGCAGTCCGCGGAGCACGTCCCGGGCGGCGCGCAGGACGTCGAGGGTGAACAGGGCCCAGATCCACCAGGCGAGGCAGGTGAGGACGTCCAGGACGAGGCTGGTGCTCATCGGGGCCAGCAGGGTCCCGGTGATGTCGTTCCAGTTCGGGACCCGGGTGGGCAGGGGCCAGCCGATGTAGTGGGCCAGTGCCCAGGGCAGGCCACCGAGCACAAGCACCAGCACCGCGGCGGCGGCGACGCTGCGGGCGAGAGCGGACATCCGGTTGGTCATGGGTGGCCTCTTGAGTTACGCGTCGGCGCGGGTGACGCCGCGTTCGGCCTCGGCGGTGCCGGTCGCGGTCGCGGTGACTGTCCCGACGCCGAGGAGACCGAGCAGTTGGGTGGGGCGGGTGATCGTGACGGTCACGGTGACCCGGTTCCCGGCGACGGTCACCGTGCCGGAATGCCCTGTCGCGGCGAGGAAGTCCCGCGCGGCCTGGTTCGCGCGCGGGACGTCCAGGCGGAGCACGCCGCCGCGGTAGGCACCGAGGTCGACTTGTTGGGCTCCGGCGCGGGCGGCTTCCTGGGCTTGGCCGAGGGCGTCGACCTTGGCGGTGAGGGCGATGCCGCCGTCGAGGACGAGTCCGGCGACGAACAGGCAGGCGTTGACCATGACCACGGCGAACGCGGTGACGCGCCCGCGGTCGTCGCGGCGCAACCGGCGGGCGTTGGCGGCCAGCCTGCGGAGGGTGGGTGGGGGCATGGTCAGGTTCCGCGGTAGGTGTCGATGTTGGAGGTGTAGGTGGCGCTGACCGTGCGGTTGCCAGGAACGCCGAGCAAGCCGAGGTCGGACAGGCCGACCGTGCACGACACGGTGACGGTGACCGCCGCGCCGGGGCGCAGGCCCTGGGTGTCGGTGGCGACCGTGAGGTTCTGGCAGGTCACCCCGGCTTGGGCGAGCGCGGTCGCGGCGGTGGTGCGGGCGTTCTGGTCGGCTTGACCAGGAGTTCGGGAGATCGACGCTGAGCGCGCGGCCTGGTGCGCGGCGTCGGTCACCCTCATCTCGGAAGCGGCCAGCCTCCCGCAGAACACGACGAACAACAGCAGCGCCACGGCTACCGGCGTGAACACCGTCAGCTCTGCCGCTGCCGACCCGCGCTCATCGACGCGTAGCCGTTGCCACCGCGATCTCAGTCGTACGCGCATCAGCCCGCTCCTCGGAAGACCTCGACCGGACCGTGGGCCTCGGCGTGCACGGTCAGGGTCAGGAAGGGCACCACCTGCACGGCTGTACCGGTGACCGCGACCGACACGTCCGCGGCGGTCCGCGTGGACGTGACCGTGGTTCCGCCGAGGACGCCGCTGCCCAGCAGATCCAGCGCGCGCCGGGTCTCGGTGGAACCGGACTCGGCCGTGCCACCCGCCACGCGTGCGGCAGAGAGTCCTTGCGCCGCAGCACTTTGCGCGACATGACAGGCGTGCAAGTAGAGCCCGAACTGGATCACCGTGAGCAGCAACAGGATCAGCACTGGTGTGGCCATCACGAGTTCGACCGAGACCGCGCCGCGGTCATCCCGAGCGAGTCGCCGCAGGCGTGCCCGCAGAGTGTGGGGTGGGGTTGTGGTCATGGGCGGGGTCACATCGTGATGCCGTTCGCCTTCTCGGTCACTTTCGCGGCGAGGATGGCGAGCGCGGCGAGGGCCAGTACCACGAGCAGCGCGGTGACGAGGACGGTTTCGGTGCTGTATCCGTTCTCGTCTTCACGCAGGCGCTGCCAGTTGGCGCGGATGCGGGCGACAAGGACTGCCAGGTGGACGTTCATGGTTCTCCTAGTGGGTGATCAGAGTCCGATGAGGACGCGGGACATGGCGGGGAATCCGAGGAAGATCAGGAAGCCGAGGAACAGGATCAGGACGGGCAGGCTCATGCGTTCGGTCGCTGACTGGGCCTCCCCTTCGGCGTGGGTGAGTTCCCGAGTACGCATCCCGCTGGCCTTGGCAGCCAGGGACGCGCGGACCCGAGCGCCTTCGGTACCGGCCAGCGACAGCGACGCGGCCAGTTCGGACAGCTCGGAGACGTCGAGTTCCGTGCCGAGCTGCCCGAGACGGGCCCACGGTGTGGTGCGGGTCGCGGCGGCGGTGGTCAACGCGCGCCGGATCTGCGCGAACGCCCACCCGTTGCCCACCTTGACAGCGTCGGTGAGCGCGCCGTCGACACCTGCACCACCGGCGAGCAGGACGCGCAGCAGGTTGAGGTAGGCCCCCAGGGAGTGCCGGAACGCGTCTCGGCGACGGGCTGCCTCCTGCCGGACGGTGAGGTCGGGGACAAGGAGTCCGACGATGCCGAGGATGAGTCCGGTCAGGGCGGGCATCTGCCACGGCATCTGCATGTCGGCTACGAGCAGTAGCGCTTGGGCGAGGGTGGGCAGGATCAGGCCGGTGACGCCGTAGACGGCCATCTCGGCGAGGTGGTGCTGTGGGGACTTGCCGATCACCGCGAGATCCCGCCGCGCCCGCGGCGTCGGTAGGCCGAGCGAGGCCAAGGGCCGGACGAACGGTTTGCCGACTCGCAACCCCCACCCTGCGGAGTCCGCGGTAAGCAGCGGTGCTGGAGCGGGGGCCGCGGTGATCGCGGCCAGCGTCGCGTGCAGACCCTGCCGCGGCGGCGCGATCCAGACGACGAGGGACCACAGCCCGATGCCGAGCCCAACGCCGAGGAGCAGGCCGGTGATCATGGCTGGACCTCCGTCGCGCCAGTGGGGAGGTGGGTGAGACCGGCGAGGACCCGCGCGGCGGGCCGCAGTCGAGCGATGCGCCCGAGCCAGACGAACGACACGGCGAACAGGGCGCCGACGAGCAGCAGCATGAGCTGGCCGAACGCGGTGTCGTAGGGCTCCAGGTAAGAACGGTTGAACACCACCAGGCCGCCCGCGAAGGCGAGTGTGGTGATCAGGATGACCCGCACGCTGGTCCTGGTCCGCGCCCGCCCGGCTTCCACGCGCATCCGCATCGCGGCCTGCTCCCGCGCCTCGGCGGCGAGTTCGCCGAGCAGTTCGGCGAGCTGGCGGGCCTGGCGGTCGGCGGCGAGCACCAGTGCGGCGAGTACTAGGTCCGCGGTCGGGTCGGCCAGGTCATCGGCCAGCAGCCGCAGGGACGGGCCGAGCCGGTCACCGCGGTCCAGCCGCGTCGCCAGGTCCTCGATCTCGCCGCGGATCGCCTCGGGGGCGGTGGCGGCGGTGGCGAGGATGGCCTGCTCCAGCCCGGCCGCGGCGGCGATGACATCGCGCAGCATCTCCGTCCACGACGCGATCCCCTCGATCCGCGCTAGCGCCCGGTCGTGTCCGCGGGTGCCGCCGAGCACCTGCGGCAACCCGGCCACGGCCAGCGCGGTCAACGCCCCGCCGACCAGCCACCCGGTGACCATCCCCGCGACCAACCCTGCCAGCACCGCGGCGGCGAGCAGGCGAGCGTGGGCGTGCCGACGCAGTCCGGCGATCCAGAGCTGTGCCTTGGACGGGACGTCCGTGGCCTCAACCCCGCGGGCACCGGCAACGATCAACAACAGGCCGGCGGCGACACCGACGCCGAGGAGCGCGAGTAGTGCGGTGGTGGCGGTCATGGCTGCCACCACCCGTCCGGGTTGTCGAGCAGATCCGGCTCGAAACCGGCGTCCACCAACAGCTCCATGGTCTCGGTGCGGATCGGGGCACCGGGGACCGCGCGGCGGTCGCTGCCGGGCCGCCAAATCTCGTTCGACACGACTTGGGAGCCCTCGGCGTCGACGACTTCGCGGATGGAGGACACGACCCGGCGGTGGGGTTCGCCGCGGGGCTTGTCCAGGAACACCACCAGGTGCAGGGCGGAGGCGATGAGGATGTTGGTCTGGTGGATGTCCAGCCGCTCCGGGGACTGCACGGCGTAGGCGGCGAGCTTGGTGAACACGCCCTTGCTACTACTGGCGTGGATGGTGCCCATCGAGCCGTCGTTGCCCTGGCTCATGGCGTTGGTCAGCGGGATGACCTCGCGTCCGCGGACCTCGCCGACGATCACCCGGTCCGGCGACATCCGCAGCGCCTGCCACACCAAGTCGGCCAGGCTCACCGCGCCCTGGCCCTCGATGTTCGCCTCCCGCGCCTGCAACGCGACCACGTCGGGGTGAGCGTCTTCGTCGTCGCCGAACCCGAGTTCGGCCACGTCCTCGATCGTGATCAACCGCTCCTCGGGCGGGATCGCCGACGCCAGCCCGCGCAGCATCGTCGTCTTCCCGATCGCGGTACCTCCGGCGACCAGGATGTTGCGCCGCGCCCGGACCGCCGCGGCGAAGAACGACTCCAGCGCCACGTCCAGGGTGCCCATCTCCCGCAGCTCGGCCAGAGTGACCGTGCTGTAGCGGTGCCGCCGAATCGACACCGACGGCCGCTCGGTCACCGACATCACCGCGGAGACACGGGCACCGTCCGGGAGCCGGAAGTTCACGATCGGCGAGCCACGGTCGAACCGGCGCTCCTCCATCCCCGAGCGGGCGGCGAGATCCCGGATCAGGTCGATCAGATCGCTGTCGGTCGGCACGACCGGTGCCAGGCGGGCGCGGCGGCCGTCGGCGTAGCGGACGAACACCCGGTCCCCGTTGACGTTGATGTTCTCGATCGCCTCGTCATCCAGCAGCGGCTGAAGACCACCCATCCCCACCAGGTCGTCCACCACCGCGGCCGTGACCCGGGCCTCGACCTCGGGGGACAGCAGGGTGCCGCCGCGCTCCAGCTCGCCGTTGGCATAGGCGTCCGCGGCCTCCTGCACCAACGCCGCGGCCAAGATGCGGCGCTCAGGCGGGGTCATGGGCGTTCGACCGGCTGCGTCGTCCGCGCTGACCCGGTCACCGAGCTGCGCCGCCACGGCCAGGCGCAGCGACTCCCGCATCCGGCCGATGGCCTCGACCTCGCTACTCGGCTCGACATTCGTTCGCGCGAAGGTGGTCTCGGTCATGGGCGGGTTCCGTTCAGGTGGACATCGGGAGCGGGGAGATCGGCGGGCAGGTCGTCCTGCGGGGCGGGGGCTTGGGCGCGCAGGAGTCCTGCCAGGGACGCGGCGGCCTTGCCTAGAGCGGACCGCGACGGGGAGCGGCGCCCCGGCTGCCCGCCCAGCACCGCGGCACCACGAGGGTCATGAGGCAGCCGGGCGAGCACGGCGACCCCCAGCTCGCGCTCCACCTCGCGGGTTGGGTAGCCCTCGCCGACCAGCACCAGAGCGGGGTGCGGTGTCCACTTCGCCACGGTGTCGAGCTTCTGCGCGACGTGCGCCAGCTCGTCATCTTTGGACCGCGCCAGCAGCACGGTCACCTCGGCGGCGCGCAGCAGCGGCAGCGCCGGGGACTGGGCGTCGATCCGCCCGACATCGCAGATCACCACCTGCCCCGCCACCTCCGCCGCGGCACGCACCACCGACGACGACCCACCCGCCAACACCGCCAGCGCCGACCGGGCCTGCTCCGCGCCGACCGGCCCCGCCACCACCCGCAGCCCACCGGGCAACACCTGGGCGTGCTGGGCCAGCAGACCGGGGTCGCTGTCGCGCCGCGCCGCCGCGGCCAACGACTTGAGCCCCGGGTTCTCCTCCAGCCGCCACCGCGCCAACAGATCCCCGCCACCCGGATCGGCCTCGACCACGACCGGCTCCTCCGGGCCGGTCCACCGCGCGCCCAACGCCACCGACAGGGTCGTCGCCCCCGGAGAACCCTTGACCGAGCAGACCACGACCAACATCACCGACCACCCCCGACCGCGACCACCGACACCTGCGCCGCGGACGCGCCCGCCAACTCACGGGCACCGGCTTCCGGCAGCTCCAGCGACACCACCGTGGTCTGCTCGCTCTGCCGCGCCTGGACATCGGTCACCACCGCACGAACCGTGCGCGGCGCCGCTACCGACGCCGTCGAAGTCCCGGTGGAGGCTGGTGGGCTGATGAGCACCAGGACGTGCGTGCCGGGGGTCAGCGACGGCGGGAACTGCCCGTCCTTCAACCCCACCGCGGTGATCGCCGACCCCGCGGCAGGAACCTCTGCGGCGCCGAGAAGCCCTCTGCTGAGCAGCGTCCCCGCAGGCGCCGGGTAGGCCATCGTCGTCCCCACCACCGTGGCCGACTCCGACGCCGTCACCACGTCCAGTCCACTGTCGACGGACATGCTGACCTGCCGCAGATCCTGCCCCACAAGCACCTGACCGACCGTCACCGCCCGCGCCAACGCCAACACCGTGACCCGATTGCCCGCCTGCGTTGCCACGTACACCCCCGCACCCGCGCACACCACCACCAGCAGAACCCCGAGCAACAGATACGGCGCACGCCGCCGCCGCACGACCCCATTGACCCGCGAACCCGGCGCGGCACGTCCCGCCCGCCCGGTGCTCGACCAGCCACGCGGACCGGATCTCTCGTCCGCGGCCGACCGCGATGTCACAGTTGCCACCCGATGCCCTCCTTCAGGCACAGCTCCGCCCCGGCACGCATTCGGAGAAACAGCGCACCCAGCAAGAAGAATGAGATTGAGAACGTCTACACAGGATGGATCAGCGCGCGCCGAGAGCCTGGATCTCCACCACACGGAACGCCGTCGTGGTCGACGTGGTCAACTCGGGGAACGTCCCACCCGTTCCGGCACCCGCCCACGACACCGACCAATGAATCGTCGCGGTCACCGGATACCGCTCACTCGCCCGCCGAAAGGTGTGCCCACACGTCGGCGACGCCGCCCGCGGATCACCACCGAGCAACGGGTCACCAGGCCCGTTGCACGTGACCGTCGTCCCGTCACCCATCGACCAGGTCACCGCCGTCGGCCGCGCGGTCGCGGTCACCGACACCCCCGGCACCGACGCGGTCACCGACACCGGCACCCACGCACCGCGGTCCACCCACAACCAGGTCGGCAGGTTCACAAGCTGGTTCTGCGCCGGACTCGCCGAGACCGACGGCCGCGGCAACGACAACCTGTTCCGCGCCGTCTCCGCCAACACCCGCGGCGACACCGGCGCGGGAGCGGCATCCGCCACCCAGAACGGACCTTCCTGAAAGTCCGGTAAGCACGTCAGCAGGTACCAACCACCGCCCGTGGTCGGCTGCCCCGGCTCCGAGTAGTCGTCGACCTTGTCCCACCGGCACCCCGAGTAGTCCGGGCCAACCGCGGAATCATCGTCCCCGCCGGTCCCGGGAAGATGCACCGCTCCACCGTTGTGTCCGCCGCCCCCGGCGCTGACATCACACCCGGCGACGGGCACCTGCCCGCAGTCGGCACCACCCCAGCCATCGTCCGCTGCCGCCGCGGGCGCGAAGGCCACCGCCGTGGCGAGGGCCAATCCGGCGGCGGAGATCGTCAGCCTCAGCATGTCCCCACCGCCTGAACGGCGAACGAGGTGACCCGCCACGAGCCATCGTCCTGGCGCGTCGCCTCCGCGGTGATCGCCCGACGCCCGCCAGGGGTGTCGTCCTTCAGTTCGCCCGTGGTCTTGTACTTCAGCCAGTTGGTGCTGTCCCCGCAGTCCGCGATCTTCACCGTGTTGCTTTCCACGCTGGTGACCTGCGGATTGTTCTTCGGCTCGCCCTTGGTCACCACCTGGTTCGTGTGGTCGCGGTAGAGGCTGCGGGTGATCGTGCTCAACGCTTCGCCCTTGGCGTACTTCGCCAGCTCCACAGACTGCCAGTCCGAGGTCAGCCCGGCCTGCGCCATCGCACGCCACATGCCGAGGTAGGCGTCGGAGGCCGCGCGGCCATCCCGCTCGTCCGCCGACTCGGTAGTCGTCGTCACCGCGGTGCTCGGTGTCGAGCTTGTCGGCAGCCCGGCCGAGGTCGGCGGCGGATCGGCGGACGGGCCACCGCACCCCGCCGTCAGCACCACCACCGCCATGGCGACGGCCGCGATCGTCTTCGGAGACACAAGAACCCCCAGAGTGAGAGTTAGTTCGCCCCAACGGGCTCACCAGCATCGTCCTATGACTTCTACAGCCACTCACCCAGGGGACATCAACGTCTCCATGTGGAGTCGCACATGACGCAATGCCGCCAAAGCGCAGATACAACCCGAACGGCCTAACGGGCGACGTCATTTCTAGGTCAAACTACACCTAGCGTGACAATCCCGCGATCTATTGACTTGACGCTGCCACCATGGAGAATCCCAGTTCCATCATTTGGGTTACATCGAGAACCGGAGGGACACGGTGGAAGATTGGATCTTTATCGGAGTCTGGACACTGGTCGGAACAGTTGTAACCAACCCCGCCAACACCCTGGTGCGATCTCTTGGCGCTTCCACCTCAACTCCGGTCAACCACCGCCTAGTGACGGCCTGCGGCATGGCCGTCTATGCGCTACTCGCGGCCAGACTGGGTATGGGCGCGACGCTTGTTGCGTACTCGGTCCTGGTCTCATTGATCATCCCGCTCGCAGCCATCGACCTACGCGAGCATCGCCTACCCACCAAGCCCATAGTCGTCACCGCCGCGGCCATTGCGATCTTGTTCGCAGGTGCCACTGCGGCAAACAGGCAGCCGGAACCGCTCCTCCGCAGCCTCGCCTGCGCCGCCGTGTGCCTTATGGTGCTCACCACCGCATACTTGATCACTCCGGGATTCATAGGCGGCGGCGACATCCGACTCGTGGTTCTCCTCATGCTTGCCCTCGGCTGGACAGGATGGACGGCGGCGGTTCAAGGCATCGCCATCGGACTGCTAGTCGGCGCCGTGCACGCGCTAGTCCGTTTAGCCGACAGAGGACGAAGCGGGCCTCGTCATATTCCTCTGGGGCCAGCACTTGTTCTGGGAACACTCGGTTCGATTCTCATCAATTGATCAGTCCGCCCCCGTCATCCACAACCTGCTCAACGAAACTCGCCGATGCGGCCAAGCATGGTTGAGGGACGTGCCCCGAGATGGCCTGTGGGAGCCGGTCGCCTCGTCGGCATAGGGTTGGCCGGTGATTGATCAGAGGACGGTGGATGCGGCAGTCGCCGATGCTCGTATTGCCGTGATGGAGTTCGATGACGCCTATGCGTGGCTGGGCGCCCGTCCTGTCCTGACCGACCCGCTGTCGGCCGAGGTGTGGGTTACCGATCGGTCCTTCGAGTGTGTGCTTCTTGTGCGGCATCGTGTCCGCGGTTGGGTGCCACCGGGTGGCACGGTCGAGGCGGGCGAGACTCCGCGGGCGGCTGCTGCTCGGGAGTTGGTGGAGGAGACCGGTGTGCTCGGTGAGTTGCTGCCCCTCCCCGCGGCGGTGGCGGTGCGCTCGTTCAGGCCGGATTGGTCTCCCACGCTGGGGCTGACCTATGCGGCTGTGGTCGATCGTGATGTGCCGTTGGGCGGTGAAGCGGGTCAGCCGCCGCGGTGGGTCTCCTTGGATGAGGAGTGGGAGAGTGCGTTCCCGGAGGATCGGCACCGTATCCGCGCTTACGTGCGCCAGCTTGGAGTTCGACATGGCTAGAGGATGTCTCGTAACCCGGTGAGCGGGTCTGAGTGGCGGTGGTTGATCATGGTCGGGTGCAGGTGATCTCGGCGTCGCGGTCGGAGTGGATCAGCCCGTTCACCGGGTTGGAGCCGGGCCAGTTCCGCAAGTTGGTGCGGGTGGTGGCCGAGCGGGGTGGCGAGGAGATCGCCGATGGACGACCAGGTCGTCAGTGGCGGCTTGACCTGCCGGATCGGGTGCTGCTCGTGGCGACGTATTGGCGGACGAACCTGACGATGCGCCAGATCGGCCCGTTGTTCGGGGTGTCGCACTCCGCGGCGCATCGCGTGATCGACACGATCGGTCCGCTGCTGGCGTTGGCCCCGGTCCGGCGCCGTCGCATCGATCAGGTCGCGATCGTGGACGGGACACTGGTCCCGACCCGCGACCGGCGGCTGGCCGCTCCGTCGAAGAACTACCGTTACTCGACGAACGTGCAGGTCGCCATTGACGCCGACACCCGTTTGGTGATCGCCACCGGCGACCCGTTACCGGGCAACCGCAACGACTGCACCGCCTACCGGGACTCCGGCATCGCCGCCACACTCGCCGGTCGCCCGGTGATGGCCGATGGCGGCTACCAAGGCAACCCGGGTGTGATCATGCCCTTTCGCAAACGACGTGACGGGCAACCACTGGCCGACTGGCAGGAAGACCTCAACGCCGGGCATCGCAAGGTCCGAGCTCGCGTCGAGCACACGCTGGCCCGCATGAAGGTTTTCAAGATCCTGCGCGACTACCGCCGCGCCGCCCACACGCTCAACGACACCGCATCCGGCATAGCCAACCTGCACAACATCATCCTCATCGGCTGACGCGCCCCGGTCCGACTGCTCCAAGATCAGTTACGAGACACCATTTAGAGCGTGTCCTGCAAGTCAGCGTGGCCAAACGGCGATGACAACGGGTTTGGCCTTATAGGAGGCAGCTCGATCGACGATGCGATGAATTGCTTGTCCACCCACGAGCAGAGTCCAGTCTGCCAGCGGAAACGTGCCCGTTCTTGATCAAATACGGGAGGCGGACATCGAGCCTGACGCGACTGGGCCCATGTGTGGCTTGACTGCTCTGGGGCGATGGCAACCGCAGTCAGCTCGTAGCCTGCGCAAGTCGGTGGTGCGTTACAGTCGAAACGCGGCAGGGACCGCGCCGTCGCGAGCGGCGCGGTCCCTGCTTGTTTCTCGACTCAACTAGCCCCGCGGCGGGTACGGGTCGTCGCCGTAGGTCGACTCGTCCTCGATGGTGCCGTTGGCCCGCTTGATGATCAGCTGGCTGGGAGCGTTCGCCTTCGCGACCCTCCGACCGGCGTCGACGGCGTCTGCCTTCTTGTCGTGCCGTGACAGCACCTGGCCGCTGTGGGACACCTTCCACCTGGTCCCGTCCGGGGCGACCTCGTAAACCTTGCGTGTGGGCATCTTGTTTCCTTACATGCTCAGAGTCGTCCGACTCCAGTGGGCCGAGCCGCCGAGTGCGGTCTCGGAGAGGTGCGCCTAGCGCTTATCGCGCGGCGGAACCGGGTCGTTGCCGGGGGGGATGGTGTCGGAGTCGCGCACCTTGCCATCCGTGCCGTGGATGACCAGTTCTCCGCCTCCCGCGTTGTGGACGATCTCGCGCCCGCGCGAGATCGCCTCGGCCTGAGTGTCGTGGTGGCTGCTGGCTCGGCTGGCTCCGGGCTTCTTCACGTCCCAACCGCCAGCCTCGCTTGGTACGACGTGCCGGTCGTTGGCTCCTGCCACTGAACTGCTCCCATCTGTTGAGTATCACAAACCCTCCGTCTGGCGGAGTGCTGAACTGGACGCTACAGGTAGCCTCGATGTGGTTGCAACCGACCCCGTCGGAGGAGGCGTTGGCGCCGCTCGACCGCCTTGGCATGGCGTTTGTCAGGCAAACGTGCCATCATGTGCGCCACGGAGGCGGGCGAGCATGGAGTGGTCCAAAGGCGAACTTGATCGTTTCTACGCCGCTGTAGGAGCGAGGATTCGCCATGCGCGGAGTTCGGCGCGAGTGACCCAGACGGAGTTGGGGGAACGTCTAGGGCTCACCCGCTCGTCTGTTGCCAACATAGAAGCTGGACGGCAGCGAGTTCAGCTGCACGTGCTTGTACAAGCAGCCGTGGCGCTCAGCACTGAGTTGACCGATTTGGTGCACAATGCCGACGCTTTGAGTGATGGCGGCGAGGCTCGGACTGTAACTCCAAATGACAATCTGCACGAAGACGATTATCGGGCACTAGAGGGGCAGCCAGATACGACTGCTGATTTTGTGAGCACCGTCGTACGATGGGCGGGGAGTTCCGATGATGAGTGAATACCGCAAGCCGCGGGCAGTAAGCCTTGCCGAGCAACTTCTTAAAAAACATGGCGTCACATCGGCGCCCACGCCAGTGGAAGAGATTGCGGTAGCGGAGGGTATCAAGGTTGTACGAGCCCCGGCTAAGGGTACGGAGTCGGCATTCCTGATCCGCGATGGTCGTCGGACTATCATCGGCCTAAACAGTCGGACGTCTGCTCGTCGTCAACGGTTCTCGATCGCTCACGAACTTGGACATTGGCAGCTACACAAAGGAAAGCGACTTATCGTCGATCACTCTATTCGGATCAACAACCGTGACCACGTTTCCAGCGCGGGAACAGATATCGAAGAGATCGAAGCAAACAACTTTGCTGCCGCCCTGCTAATGCCAAGGCTCTTGCTTCAAGCCGCCGTGGATAGAGAGTTGGACGGTGAAGTCGCCAGCAGGGACTCGCTTGCGCTAACACTTGCACATGAGTTTGACGTCAGCACCGAGGCTATGAAGTTTAGACTTATCAACCTCGGCATATTTGTCGGCTAGGTGCGCATGGTCCTCCGCGGTTCGGCTCATCGAATTTATGCAAGTCGCGTAGTCGATATTTGCACCAACGGAGGACGCTCTTTGCCGATCGGGTCTGTTGCACCCCTTGTTCCTGGTTGACCTCCTCGCCTGTAGATGCTGTATAGCAATTTTCATAGACTCCTTTCATTATTGATCGATTCGTTCCATTCGTGAAGAGATCTCATGTTGTTGCGCTGCTGCGCGCGACTGCCATCCTCTGTTCATGACCGTCGCTGCCTTCGTCCTCTCATGTCTCGGCTTCGCTGTGGCCGTCCTAGCTGCCTGGTTCGCTCATGGCCAGAAGAAGGCGGCTGAGTCGGCTGCGGTCGAGGCCAAGCGATCGGCGGATGCCGCTGAAGCGGTAGCTGCTGTGGAGCGCGAGCGTCGAGCTGAGGAAGTCGCTGATGCTGCGCGTCGCCGCGTGGTGTTTGGGTTGCTGCAGTTTGGTGGGCGTCAGTTCGCCCTGCGCAACAGCGGGACCGACACTGCCTATGGCGTCCACGTCGACACTGGTGGCCTGGGTATCCAAGACGAAGTGGTCGACTTCGAGGAGTTCGAGGCAGGACATGAGGAGGCGTACATCTTCGCTAGGACGATGAACCCCGAGCAGGCCAGCCACATTGTAGTGACCTGGCACCTCCAGCCTGACCGCTCGGACGAGCCGCGGACCGTTAGGTTGCTCGGACCTTAAGTTGGGTTGCCTGCGGTGGTACGCAGGCCACAGGCGTGCGCCTCGTTAGTTCGGTGCCATACTGTGGTCGTGACGGCAATGAGGCAACTGGCTCCAGGGGAGCAAGAGCCTGTCGGTACGTGGTGGCGCGGTGAGGCGTCGGTATCACGTCGCTTTGGGGTGGACCCGGGCGCGGGCTACCGAGGTATGGTTGTCGGAGCACCCGGAACGGGCAAAAGCTATCTTTTGAGTAGGATCGCACATGAAGTCGCGCGGTCTGGAACCTCTCTCACGATTATCCTGGGTAGCTATAGTGCTCGAACCATTGCGTCGCTTGTCCATGGTGACTTGACCGCAGCGAATACCTTAGTCGGCGAGCATAAGACGCTGCCTTATATTGCTGACCTCCTTGCTGTCGATACTGCCCGCAAGGTGCCCGATTCGGGCATGTTTGACAAGATTGAAGCATTCTGGGGAGTTGTAGGCCGGAAGGTAAAGCCCGAACCTTTCAATGGTGAGCTTGAACTGCGCCTCCGTGGTATCCAGTTGGACTGGAACCTCTGTGATCTCTCAACGTTTCCGCTGCTCTGCTCACAAGTCGCCCATCTAAGTTCTCATGGTTCAGATATCGAGTGGATGGTTGACTGGTGCGAGCGGGTGGTAACCATCCGAGACTATGTCCGGGCTTTCCTTACGCGGCTTGAGCACTTGCTCCTCCTCGGCAGTCCCGTCGTACATGTCTTGTACCTCGTGCGAGCGAGCATCGGTCGGGTATGGCGTGGACTCGCGAAGCTCTGGCCCCCAGGCCGGTGTGTAACCGCCTGCGGGCAGGTAACGCGTGGTCCCAGTGCTCAGCGGATGACCTCATCGTCGGTCATGGTCGTCCGCGGTCGCCACGCGCTCACCTAGCGCGCCTGTTGGCTTCCGCCTCGTCGTGGGAGCTAGCAGTGGATACAGAGATTCTCAGGGTGTTGGTCACGCAGGGCACCACAGGTGCCTCCGTGGCGGCAGTGTTGTTCCTGATACTCAAGCACGGTCCACACGCGCTACAGACCGTCCTCGGTGAGGTTCGGAAGCACCGGCTGTTCCGCCAGGCGCTCTACGGCAAGTCTGAGAAGCTTCGCCAGCGGGCCCGGGACCTGCTGCGACTGGAGCTTCCTGGCTCGGACGAACCACCTCCGGAGGTTGAGGAGAGACCGCCCCCTTTACTGGATAGCGGGGATGAGCCACCCCCAGCTGCTAGTGCTCCATGACTCCACTAGTCCGAGACGCGACGTATCATCCGCCTCCAGTTGAGCGCGAACCTAAGGCAGTTGGCGCAGCTGATATGCCTGCGGCATTGAGGAAGCGGTGGGCGGGAACCCGAGCAGCGCGAGACCAGTGCAACTAGAGCTGCGTTCAGGGGCGCTGGGCGACGACGACCAGCCAGCTCGTTGCGGTCGGGGTCTCGGGTGTGGTCATGGCGTACGCCTTGGTCAGGATGTCCATTCGTTGGGCGTGGGTGAAGTCGCCCTCGGGGCGGGCGAAGATCGGGATGGACAGCCATGCCTTCTTCTCGGCCATGGTGCTGTGGTGGGCGGTGACCTCGGTGTCGACGAGGTCCAGTCCGGCGGCGGCCAGGTGGTTGGTGATCGTGTCGAGTGGCAGCTTGGGTGGTGGGGTGGCCGCGGTTGGTGGTGTGTAGCCGTGGTCCCGGGCGGCGACCTGGTTGATCAGGGTGTTGAGTGAGAGGCCGGTGCGGGTGGTGGTTTCGTCGGGGTGGCGGACGCCTGCGAAGCCGCCGCCGATGTTGAAGACGAATCGGCCACCGGGGCGGAGCACGTCGTGCACGGCAGCGAACACGGCGGGGACGTTCGTCTTCCAGATCGCGCTGTTGCAGATGACGGCGTCGGCCGGGCCAGGGACGTGGGCGCTGAGGTCTTCGGCGGGGGCGGTGACCCAGGTGAGGCGTGGGTCGGTCAGGGTGCGGCGGCCGACGCGTTGCATCGCGGCGGCGTTGTCCAGGGAGATGACCCGGGCCTGCGGTGGGGTGAGTTCGAGGATGGCTTCGCTGGTGGCGCCTGCTCCGCCGCAGAGGTCGACGACGAGGTCGCTGGTGGGGAGCTGGGCGCGGCGAGCGAGGTCGCGGCTGGTGGCGGAGTACATGGGGAACTCGCGGGTGAAGGCTGCGTACGCCTCGGCGGTGGTGTCTTCGTCCCAGCCGAGTACGGCGTCGAGGGGCGCCATGGTGGGCCTCGTTTCGTCAGAACAGGGAGCCTTGGACGGCGGCGGTGGGTGAGGTGAAGGGGCCGAGGGTGATGCGGCGGCCTTTGAGCGTGCCGAGGTCGAGGACGTAGTCCATCTCGTCGTCGCCGGACAGGGTGGTGAGCACCTGGGTGCCGATGCAGGAGGTGACGGTGACGCCGTGTTCGCCGTCCTGTAGGTCGTGGGGATACAGCGCTCGGGATCGACCGGCGGCGCGCAGTCGGTTGCCCTCGGCTGGCGGGACCCATTTCTCCAGCGAGGTCGGGTTGCCGGTCGCGGTGAGCATGTCGGTCACTCGGGTGACGTGCTGGGCATGGGCGGTGTGGGCGACGGCGAGGCTGGTGAGACTGGCCAGGGCCTTGAGTTTGGTGGTGGCCCGGACGGTCTGGGGCATCCGCAGGTCGCGGGTGATGGCGTCTTCGAGGTAGCGCACGGCGCGGCCGTCGGGAGTGGTGGTGAGGTAGGTGGCGACTAGGGCGCCCTGCTCGTTGAGGCGGGAGTGTTTGCGGGGTTCGGCGGCGGTGCCGACCTTGGTGGCTCCGTCGGCGAAGGTGGCCAGGTAGAGCCAGTGGGGTTGGTTCATGTACCGACGTAGGGCGTCGGGGACATTGCCGTCGCGGTGGTACTGGTGGGCGAAGCGGAACTCGTCCTGGCTGAGGCACCGCGGGCATTGGTCGCCCTGCCCGGCACGTGCGCGGTCGGGGCAGGCGAGGGCTTCCACGCGGACGGTGTCGACGAACCGGTACCGGCCGGTGCACCACCTGCCGGTACCGGTCGCGAAGCCGAGGCGTTGGTTCATGATCTCGGCGTAGACCAGTGGCCCGTCGGGGAGCGGGGCGAGGAGCAGCCGTGGGTCGCCGGTTGCCCAGGTGATGCCGTGGCACACGTATTCGCCGTCAGTCGGTCGGGTCACTGGTGGAGTCCTTCAGAGGGGGAGCTGGAGGCGGTCGGTGAGGGCTTGGGCGGCGGTGTGGAAGACCTGGTCGCGGTCCATGTCGGTGACGTCCATCGACAGCCAGCCGCCGCGGTCGGCGTGCTCGCGCAGGGTTGCCAGGACAGTGTCCTGGTAGCGGACGAAGTCCTCGTCGGCGCCACCGGAGTGGCCGGTTTCCAGGGAGCTGAACTCGCCCTTGCGGGTCAGCGCGGTGTGGGCGTCGATGTGCAGGAAGAACACCAGGTCGGGTTCGGTGAGGTGGGCGAAGACCTGTTCCGCCAGCTCGGTGGACACCTCGGGGTTGACCGCGTAGCGGGCGAGGATCTTGTGGTGGGCGTTGTCGAGGATGACGTGGGTGCCCGCGGCGAGCGCGGGCTGGATCACGAGCTTGTCCTGCAGGGTGTACCAGGCGGCGAGGGCGAGCAGCCAGTAGTGGTCGCCGCACTCCTGGGCGACTCGGGCGTCGCGGCGGTAGACCAGCGTATTGAGCTGGTCGACGTAGGCGGCCAGCTCCAGGTCCGCGGGCACGTCGGTGGTGTGCTTGCCGACCAGGATCGTCTTGTGGCCCGCGTCGTTGAGGGCCTGGTGCAGGCGCGCGGCGAGGGTGGACTTGCCCGCGCCGTCGATGCCGACGATCGTGATCTCCCGCCCTCGGGTCGGGGCGTTGGGCGTCGCTGTGCTCGGCATGGGCGTTCCTCCGTGGGGTCAGGCCAGGCGGGCGGTGATGATGTCGCGGATCTGGGTGATCAGGGCTGCGCGGCGCTGGAGCACGTCGTGGTTGCGCTCGTTGGACAGGTCGGCGGGGTAGTGCCGGGCGAGGTTGTTGGAGATGACGTGCAGGTAGCCGAACCCGATGTCCGCGTCGCGGGCGGCTGCGCCCATGGGGCCGATCTCCGGGTCGACGAAGGCGTGGTCGGCGTGCTCGGCCAGCCAGGCGCGGTTCTCCAGCAGGATCGACGGTGAGGTGACGTGGATGCCGGTGTGCACGCCCGGCTGGGAGGCGGCGAAGTCGTCGAAGAAGTCGTTCCAGGTGACCGGGGTGCCGTCGATCAGGCTGGTGTTGCCGGTGGCGAGCAGGGTGTTGGGCTCGATCTCGGGGTTCAGCGCGCCGACTTTGCCGACGTAGACGACGTCTCCCGCACCCAGCTCGGCCAGGCGCGTGACGACCCGCCCGGCGACGTCGCCCCAGATGCTGTGTTGGAAGCCGAGGAAGACCACGCGGCGGCCGTGGATTCGGGTGCGTTGCCAGGCGTAGCCGTGCCCGCGGTGCCACACCCCGTCCGAGGGGACGAGATGGGCCAGGCCCCAGCCGACGACCACCAGGTCGCCATCGAGGTCGAGGTCGAGCCGACTGACCGCGGCGCGGGACACCGCTGGGGTAGGCGGCTCGTAGCTGACGATGCTCGCGTCCTTGCCGACCATCGCCAGGTAGGTGGCGATGATCAGGCCGTAGTGGTGTACGTAGTCGATGCCGGGAAACGCTTTGACGATCAGGTCGCGGCCGTGGACCTCGGCGGTGGGGCGCTCGATGTTGAACAGCTTGCCGGTCTTCTCGTGGGTGGAGATGACCGCGCCGCGGTCGTAGCCGCCGATGACGTGAATGCTGTCCCAGTCGTGGTCCTGGATCAGGTGGTGCGCCTTGATCTGGAGGTAGCGCAGCAGGCGATCCGGGGGCATCGTGTGCCCGCCAGCATCGATGGGGTGCGCGCGCAGCGCCGTTCCGGTGAGCAGGCTCATCGGATGGCCTCCGGGATGCACACGGTGCTGCCCGCGGCCTCGCGGACGACGTCGATGTTGCGGCGGATCAGGCCGAACCGGTCTTCGGGGATGGGGCCAAGGTTCTCGATCCGCGGCGTCGGGCGCTTCTCATAGGGGCCGTCGGGCAGCATGGGAATGCCCATCGCGCCGAGGATGACCGGTGCGGCGCCGTCGACCGAGGCGATCCACTCGTGCTCGCGCTGCTCGACCAGCTCCAGGTGCCCGGTGCGGCCGAGGCCGAGCAGTCGGTAGGTGATCCGGTCCTCGACCAAGCCGTGATCTTCCAGGAACCGGGTCGCCGTCCACCGGGTCCGGCACAGCAGTTCCTCGGGCGCGGGCTTGCGCGAGGCGGGTAAGGCGATGGCGCCGACGTAGGCGCTGGAGGCGAAGTGGTCATAGGTGCGCAGCCACTCCTTGTCGGTGGCCGCGTGCAGCACCACGCACAGTCGGAACTCGTCGCTGAGGTCGTGGATCTCGCGGGCGGCCTCGTCGCTGGCCTGGATTGTGGCGGGGCCGTTGCCCATCACGTCGGGCAGGATGATCTCCTTCGCCCCGACCTCGCGGGCCGCGGCGACCAGGTCCGCGGCGGGCAGAGCGTGGCCGAGGTCGAAGACGCCGTTGTCGACGATGATCTCGGCGCCGCGCTGGGCCTCGCGGTGGAAAAACTCGCGGTACAGCGCGTCGGTCAGAACGCGTTGCGCGGCGACGTGGTGCACGCGGGCGGGTTCTTGGGCGACGAAGGCATCCAGGTAGTCCGGCGGGGCGATCACCGAGAAGTCGATGCTCTTGGCCATCAGGGGTTCCCCCACTGGGTCGCGACGACAGTGAGGAACTGTTGGGAGAGAATCGGATCGGTCTCGAACCGACCGCGGGCTTCCAGCGTGGTCGTGCGGGCCGACTCCATGCGGACGCCCCGCGCGCTCATGCACAGGTGCGTGCCGTGGACCGCGACCGCGACGTCGCTCCCGCCGATCGCAAGGGCTATGTCGTCGGCGACCTGCCGAGTGAAGCGCTCCTGCACCTGGAAGCGACCGGCATACCGCTGCGCGACACGGCCGAATTTCGACAGGCCGATCACCTGCCCGTCCGGCACATAGCCCACGGTGACGTTCAGGTTCATGGGCAGGAGGTGGTGCTCGCACAGCGACCAGACGCTGACGCCTCCGACGACGACCAACTGATCGCTGAGGTGCTGCTCGGCGAAGCAGGTCGGCACCGCCGCGTCAGGGGAGAAGAACTCGTTCCACCAGGCGGCAACCCGGGTCGGCGTGTCCGCCAGGCCCTCGCGGGTGGGGTCCTCGCCGATCGCGACCAGGAGCTGGCCGATCAGGTCGGTGACACGGTCACGGTCGACTCGTCCGGGCGGAGCCTGGCTCCCGTTGAGCGTTGTGCTGTCAAGGATGTCGGTCATGGCGAATGCCTCCTGTCAAAGGGCGTGCGTCATCGCGAATCGTCGAAAGGTGTTGCTGGTGCTGGGAACTGCGCGATCAGTTCGGGGTCAGCGGGCGCCGGTCAGGATGTGCAGGCGCGTGGAGACGTTCCAGCCGCGGGCAGCCGCGGGGCCGTAGAGCGCGTCCATACCGGCGAGAACAGCTTCGCGAGTCGTTCCCTCCGGCATCGCCCACACCGGTGCCAGGTGGTACTCCTCAACCAGCTTGGTGATCTCGTCGATGTCGTTGGCGGGGTCAGCGACGACGAACTTGAACACCGCGCGGCTTGTGGCGGCGAGCGCTCCGAGCGCCAAGGGCTTGATCCGGGCTGAGTAGTCCATGCCGGAGTTGGCGAGCTTGGGGCTCACCACCCACAGGTCGATCCGATCGGCTAGCTCCGGGACCGGCTCCACCGTGCCGTTGGTCTCGATCTGCACCCGCACGCCCGGCAGTTCGCCGGCAAGCGCGGCGATGGCGGGCTGCTGAAGCATCGGCTCGCCACCGGTGATCACCACCAGATCGACGGCACGTTCACGCACCCAGGACACCAAATCGGCGACAGGCACCCTCTCACTGACCTCGGAAGGCTTGTACCGGCTCCAGTCCCACGTCTCCGGGGTGTCGCAGAACCCGCACTTGAGGTTGCAGCGGGAGAACCGGATGAACACACAACGCTGCCCGGTCAACGGGCCTTCACCCTGGAACGACTCGAACTTCTCCGCGAGGATCGCCGTCCCCTCGGCACGTCCAGGCAGAAGGGGCAGAACGCTCATAGCGTGTCGCCCCGCTCCCACCGCTCGGTCCCGGCACCGGAGGCGATCTGTACGGACGCGAGGCGACCGTGGATCGTCTGCTCGACGTTGTCGAGGAACCACCTGGCCATGGCGGAAGCAGTGGGAAACGGGTCGGCGCCGACCTGGCGTGCCCGCAGGTACGTCCTGAACGGCTTCAGGTCACCGAAATCGGTGACGAAACCGAACTCGTCGAACTCGTCGGCACCCAGGATCAGCGTGATCTCGTCCTGGCCGAAGTCGAGGGTCTTCGAGATGGTCACCGTGTCGGTCGCGCTGTCCCAGCGGGCCGAGGTGGACGGGGTTTCCGAGACCGCCATCGCGACCAAGGTGATCGGTGCGGCCGTTTCGACGTGGGTACGGACCCATCCGACCAGGTGGTGGACGAGCAGTTCGCTCGTCGGATGGAAGGAGACCTGGTCGTTGATCAGGCGGTGGTCGAAGGTCGACGCCAGGTAGTCCCGGAACGGCGACCAGTCGACCTGGACGTCACCATCGACCTGCGCGGTGACGATGACCGTGTAGTTGTGCCCGTGGTTGCGTCGGCACTTGTGGCCCTCCGGTAGCAGCCTCAGCTCGTGGCTTGCGCTGAAGCCGAACGACTGCGTGATGGTGACCTGCCCAGCGGCTAACACTTCATGAGTGGTCTTCATGTACCCCTCCAGTCGACCTTGCGGGATGACCGCCTGCGGTGTTGGTGGCGGCCTGCGGCCCGAACCTGGCCGGT
Organism: Actinokineospora diospyrosa; assembly: GCF_024171925.1. Taxonomy (GTDB): domain Bacteria; phylum Actinomycetota; class Actinomycetes; order Mycobacteriales; family Pseudonocardiaceae; genus Actinokineospora; species Actinokineospora diospyrosa. The sequence goes on from NZ_JAMTCO010000001.1 coordinate 579,937, forward strand.
GACGAGCTGTAGCGATCCGGCTACCAGTCAACCTTACTGCGATATCCGAAAGGTAGCAAGATTGCGACTGGGTCGGACGTGGCCTTGCTGCCCTACGACTAAGGTCGACAGGTGTAAGCACCCGTCGACCGCGAGACCCGAGGAGGCGAGCGATGGCCGATACGAGACCGTGGACGAGCGTGTCGATGCCGTATGTGAGCGGCCACCGCGGTGACGCGTGGGCCGCCGAGGCGGCCGAACACGGCGGTTCGGGCACGCAGAAGCTGCTGGGCGTCGACGAGGTGGCCGCCCCGGCGATGGTCGCCGACATGCTCGGCGTCGAGCCTGGCGAGCGAGTGATCGCCCGCCGCCGCGTGATGTTCTTCGACGACCACCCAGTCGAGCTGACCGACTCCTACTACCCGCTGCCCATCGCCCGCGGCACCAAGCTGGCCGAACCGCGCAAGATCCGCGGCGGCGCCGTGGCCCTCTTGGTCGACCTTGGCCACCCGCCCCGGCGGCTCCGCGAGGATGTCAGCGCCCGGTTGGCCACCCCGGACGAGCAGGCCGTGCTGCACCTGGACGCCCCGGCCTGCGTGCTGCTGCTCGCCCGAGTCCTGCTGACCGACGACGATCGACCCGTTGAAGCGAGCGTGATGACGATGATCGCCGACGGGCGGCGGCTGCGCTACGAGCTGACACCATGACTGCGGCGACAACGATTCCGGGAGCCGGTCTTGCCTCCCACTCGTGACCCACGGCCACGCCATCAGCAGATCGCCGCGGAGATCCGCGACCTGATCATGCGCGGCGAACTGGTGCCCGGCGAGCGCCTACCCTCCACCTCGCAACTCGTCGAACGCTACGGCGCGGCCAACGCCACCATCCAACACGCGCTCAAAGCGCTGAAAGACGAAGGGTTTCTCGACAGCCACGTCGGCAAGGGCGTCTTCGTCCGCGACCGCCAACCCTTCGTCATCGACGCCGCGGCCTACATCACCCCCGAGCCGGGCCGCTTCCGCTACAGGCTGCTCTCCGTCGACACCGTCGTCCCGCCCAAGGACATCGCCGACGGCCTCCAGTTGGCTCCCGAGGGCACTGTGGTCGTCCGCACCAGGCTGTTGCTGCACGACGGGCAACCGGTGGAACTGTCCATGTCGTACTACCCCGGCGAGATCGCCGCGGGCACGAGCCTGGCCCAGGCCACGAAGATCCGCGGCGGCGCTCCTCGGGTGCTGGCCGACCTCGGCCACCCGCAGCACCATTTCGTCGACCGGATCTCCGCTCGACCACCCACGACCGAGGAGATCGAGGCACTGGACCTGCCGGACGGAACGCCCGTCATCCGGCAGTTGCGCGTCATCTACAGCCACCAGGATCGGCCGGTCGAAGCCTCCACCCTGATCAAGGGCGCCCACCTGTACGAGCTGCTGTACCGGCAGGACGCGGCGAACGCGCTGTGAGCCTTGGTCAGACCTGGATTTGGAGTGTTCGTCGCACTCGCTGGGCAAGGTCACGCACCCCAGGTGTCTTCCGGTGTGCGCGGGCGGCGTCGGCGAGGCGTTTGAGGGCGTCGTTGACTCGGTCGGAGCGGACGGCGCCGACGGAAGCGAGGGCGTCGTTGCCGAGAACTACGGCTTCGTGTGGGTCGTCGCAGGCCATCATCAGGGCGGCGAGATTGGCTTTGGCCAGTGCTTTGCCGCGGGAGTGGCCATCAGGGAAGCGGGCGATAGCGGTTTCGAGTCGCTGACGGGCTTGGTCGTGGCCGCCGCCGTTGAGGGCCAGGAAGAACAGCGCGCGTCCGGCGTCGCGGTCGAGATGAGCCTGGCTGTAGTGCGCCAGCCAAGTCGGTTCATCCTCGGGCGCAGCGTTGGCGAACAGGTCTTCAGCCTTGGCGACGGCAGTGCGGCAGTCCTCGGCACGCGACGCGCCGATCAGCCCCAGCGCGCGGGCGTGGCGGGTGTAGATCATCGCGCCGACCTTGGGGGTCAGTCGGTCAGCCCGTACCAGTGCTTCCTCGGCAAAGCTGAGAGCACGATCCTTGTGGTCAAGGTCGACTGATTCGTGATCGAGGTGGACAGAGAGGTTCGCGAGGCCGGAGAGTGCTTTGGCGCGCATAGCCCAGTCGCCGGATTCGGTGGCGCATCCGACGCCGAATCGGAAGGCTCGTTCGGCCTGGGGATGCAGGCCCGCGTCGAAGCACACGCCCGCGGCGGTGTCGGCGAGTTCGGCGACGGCGGAGAACCAGTCGCCGCGTACGCGGGAGTCGGCGAACGGACTGTCAGTGAGTTCCGCGGTCGCGGCGAGTTGGGTGATGACGGCTCGGGAGGCGAGCTGCCCGCCGTACTGGTGGTCTTGGCTGGCGAACATGCGAGCGAGTTCGCGTACCTGGTCGACGTCGGCTTGCCCGATCTGTCGTCCGTTGCCCGCCGCAGCTCGGGCTGCGAACTCGCCGAGAGGATCGGCGAAGGTCAGGCCAGCCACTGATCCGGCCAGCACCCGGAGGAACGCCTGCCGCTCCACGTCGTCCCCTCCTTCGAGGTAGCGAGGGCCTGTCATCTCCACGGTAACCGCGCGGGAGCGGGTGCTGAAGAAGCCGAGGTCACGGTCCGTGGCGATGCTCAGGACGGCGCGGAAGGCGGCCCGGTAGCCCTTGTTCGGCCAACGGTGAACGCCGCGTTCGAGCTTGCTGATGTAGTCGGCATCCATCGCGCCGGGCTTGTTCGTCGCCGTCTGGACCTGGGCGTTCGCTCGCTCGGCCAGTTGCTCCTGGGTCAGGTCCGCGGCCTCCCGTGCCGCGCGCAACCGGTCGTTCGGGGTGGGTGTCACCGGTCCTCGATCCGTGTTCGCCGCTGCGCTCAGTGTAACCGGCGGCAGGGCGCTGACCTGGTGATCTTGTCCAATCCTCCGAGTAATCCTCCGGGTGAGCGGCGGCTGAACGACCGGGCTCGCCTGCGGCCCTGACCTGCCCCCTGGGCTCTGTTCCACCGCTGATGATCCAGAGCGAAGCTCGGTGCACGGCACCCCGCGCCGGATGACGCGCTGGTGGGAACCCCCAACCTCGCCAGCGCCGCGTGTCTCCGGCGTGGGGTGTCACCCACCGGAGCCAGTGGACGCGGAGCACCCAGCATCGTGAACAAGCACATCACCACAGCGGATGCCCTGCGCCGTTTTCCCGAACTTGTCCATCTCCTGTCCATACGTGAAGCCGGGTGGAACTTCCACCTCCTGGAGGAGAACGACGAACTGGTCGCTGTCGCCGCCAGCTACAGCAACCAACAGTTCACCGACGCGATCTTCGTCTTCGATCGCACGCACATCCTGGCCAACCGCTTGCTGGACGACGGCGTCGTCTGGATGAAGGAAGGTAACGACATCCAGGAGATCGTCCAGGACGTTCTCGACCTCCCCGCTCCAGGGGAACCCGGCGCACCGTCTCTGGTAATCCGCTCCAGCGCGATGTGGATTCCGTGATGACCGCAGGTAGGCACACAGCGGGGTCGGGCAGGGTCTCGGTCGCCGAGCTGGTGGCGCGTGCGGTCGCGGCAGGCCGAGAACTGCGACCCCGACGGCGTGAAGCCGATGCTGCGACCGGCGGCCAGATGACGCACGGAGAAGACTTGGACTGGCCTACCGCTGTACTCCCTCGTGTCACTGGCGAGCCCAGCGATGGGGCAATCGCAACCAATCGTCCTGGACAGGAACGTCCACGTCAGGTTGCTCGACGCCCGCGGAATACAGTCATTCCCGACCCGGGTCGGCCAGTGTGGATTCAGCGCGACCCGGCCTTGTTGCAGCAGGTGCTGGACGGGTTGCGGCGACTGGCTTAGGTCGGAAAGCGGTAGGTCGGCAGCGGTTCCGTCAGCCATGACTCCTCGAAGGCCACTCCGGTGACGCGTTCCACCGCGGCGAGGCTGGCGGACTTGAGCGCTTATAAACCCAGCGATCTGGCCTTCGTCGCCCCTGTGCGCAGCCGATGAGCTTGGGCGATGAGTTCGCTAGCCTGAACGCATGTCACCGGTCGCGCGCAGGCATCACACCGTGCCGAGGTTCTACCTCGATGCGTTTGCCAGAGACGGTCAGATCGGAACTGTGGAGCTGCCCGGGGTCAAGCGCTTCGTCCAGTCCGTTCGGTACGCGGCCACCATGAACAACTTCTACTCCCTGGACACTCCAGACCCGGGAGACTCGGACACGTTCGAGGCGGCCCTCGGTGCGTTCGAGGGTGTGGTGGCTCCGATCATTCGCAGTGTGGTGCAGGAAGACACCTGGCCACTACCTCCCGAGCAACGGCGCGCCCTGGCCGAGTTCGCTGTCGTGCAGCACCTACGGGGTCCCGATCAGCGGCGGGCGATGGAGCAGATCATGGCCGCGACGACGAAGATCGAACTAAGTATCGCAGGAAGGGAACACCTGTTTGGCTATGCAAGAGAGCACCTGGGCCGCGAAGTCAGCGAAGCCGAAGCGGACATGCTCTGGGAACAGGTCATCAGCCCGACCGGTCCTCCGATCACCCTCTCGCCGCGGGGGCACATCGAGCAGATCATCGAGGCGGTGCCCGACTTCACCAAGTACATCCTGGGTCGCCCGTGGGTGCTGGTTCGGTTCGATCGCAAGAAACTGTTCACCTGTGACACCCCGGTGGCGCTCCTCCCCGACCCTCAGAGCCCTCCGGTCCAGGGCATTGGCCTGATCAATGCCTGGAGCCTCACTCTGCCCCTCGCCCGGTCAGTCGGCCTCATGATGATCGATCCGATTCCCTTCGTCGACCACCTGCGCTTCGAGGATGTCGCTCAAGGCCAAGCCGATACCCGCGAACCGCCGACTTCACGGCTCGCGAACATGTTCAACCACGCAACGGCCCGCAATGCCCGGCGCTGGATCTTCCACCACCCAGATGACAGCAGCCTCATCGGCAACGAGCTACCTCCACCTCGCACCACGGAGATCTCGTTTTCCGGTGCCAGCACGGACTTTGTGGACATGGGCGCACGTATACGCGCGAACCGGACCGATGGGCATGGCAACCCGGCGGCTGATGGCGGCCTGCTATAGCGGCTGCGGAGTGCCGTCCTGCGCCAGACACGGACACTCGATCGGATCAAGTCACTAGCCTCAAGCTTGTACACTCCGCAAGCGCAGCGAGACCATCATCGAAAACCAGTGAGTACACTTCTGTGTAGTAGTCATGGCGTTGGTCGAGTCGACTAGATAGCGAGAATTCGCACCTTTTGTCGGCACAGTAGTGGCCAGCCGTCGGCGAGACGCGGAACGGAGTGCCGTGGTTGTCCACGGTACAGGTGTGGACTTGGCCGTCGACCCGGTATTTCACGGACAGGTTGAAGGTGTGTGAGGTCGTGGCCGCATCAAATCGCAACGGTACGGCCAAGTAGCCGCCAGGAAGTACGGCCAGGGTGTGGCGGCCGAAGTACGGTTCGGGATCGTTGCCATTGTCCGCCACGAGGCGTGCTACGGGGATTGCGGTATCGAGGTGGAAAGTGATCGGATTTGGGTTCATCGCCCCGGCCTCCAGCCAGAACGCCACCCCGTCGATGATGGGACCGCGTTGTCGATCGACGACCTGGATGTCGCGCACCGCGACATCGACAGGCCCGGAGTTGTGCAGGCCCAGCATGATCTCAGCGGGGCAGGAGGTGTCAGTCAGTAGGTAGGCCCCCGCGGCCAGTTGCCGTGCGAGCAACTGGTCCATCGCCTCGGTGGTGCCGGGCAGATCCCGGCGCTCCGTCAGTGGTCGAGCTGCGGCGGCCTGGGCCCGCGGGAATGCGTGGAACCATCCGTGGCTCATTCCGTGCAGCGACTCCACACTTACACGAAGCGAATCTCCGGCGCCCTTGTCGGTAGGTGCGGTAGCCGGGTTAACCGTCAGCGGCCCGTGCACATCACCAGCGATCTGCACCGTGATCTGGCCCGGTCCTGGACCATCAACCCGCTGGCTGATCTCGCTGCTCACCAGATCACCCGCGGCTTGCTGGTGCCGCCGGCGAGTCCGGCCTCCACGCCTCGCTCAATGGCCATGATGCGAGTGTAGGAGCTACGTGCTGCGATACTCGACAACATGGCCTGCTGAATTGAGATCGAGCCGACCGGGTGAACGACCATTGTCTCCAACGCTGCGGGACCAAGGGTTGCTGCGCTGATGGCCAGGACGGGCACCGTATGAGGATGAAGCGTAGGGCGAGGCTGTGACGATGGCCTAGCCGCTGGAGCTCAAGTCACTCTGAGCCGCTGCCTCATTGGCACTGTGTGCGCGGTCAAGCAGTGCTACGAGCTTGTCGGTATCAAGCGGCCACTCCAGTACTGTCGCCGCATTGCGAAGCACGTTCAGGGCGGCAATGGCGGCGGCTGAGCTGACGAGGTCGGTCAGTGGTCCGGACGGCTGTTGCACCCGGAACGTCGGGTGGCCGTCGAACAGGTGCATTCCCGCGGTCTGCACTGCTCCGACACTTGTGAGGTCGGCCAGCAGCATCTCCATGCGAAGGCGCTGGTAGATGGTGCTGGAGCGGGGGTCGGTACTCGCCTCTGGGACCTTGAGGTCAAATCCTGCCGCAGCAGCGAGAACCTCCTGTTGTCGTTCCAAGGAGACGTCGGGATGGTGTTGGTCGACGGAGTCGAGCGCCAGACGCACCGCGATCCCCAAACCTGGACCGGTTGGGTCCGCCATCTCCTTGAATCGTGCGGAGAGGGTGACCAGCGCACGGAGAACTGGTAGTGCTTCGATCGGGTGGCCGAAGTCGATCAGCTTGCTGATGCTGTGGAAGAAGGCAACGGCTTGTCCGTAGAGCGTGAACGCGAACCGGTGTCCGATCGACCGGTCGGGGAGCAAGCCGTTGGCCAGACTCTCCTCGATCAACAACGCGGTTGCTCGGCGCAGCTGCAATGCAGGCGAGGCTGGCGTCATGCTGACGACCAATCCGTCGTCGGTCAGGTTGATCGGTGCTTGTCCGTCGACGGGCCTGCCGTGCACCTCGATGCGGTCGAGTTGGAAGCCAATGTCCGGATGGACGAGCAAGGTCATCTGTTCCCGGTGGTTCATCTCGACCGCTCGGCCATCGATTGCCGACTCGATCCCGGTGGTCCAGTGCAGTCGTGGGTACATCTCGCCTTCTGGGGCGGGGTCGGCGGCCGTGCCGATCAGACGACCGCGGATCACCTTGCGCAGCGATTGCACGTCCAGCGGTGTGGTGGCCAGGAGGCGTGTGGCGGTGTCCTCGGGGACTGCGAGGAGGTCGACGATGGTGCGGCGGATGTGGCCGAATGTGGCGTCGATGACCTGGTTCGCGTGCGTCGCCACCTTGTCCAAGTCCCACATGCCGTGTTCGAGTCCGTCGCTGGCGTCCTTGGTCGTCTTGTAGGCGTTGTTGTCTCCGTTGAACACCAGTGCTTCCCTGACCCGTGCCTGTAAAATCTCTTTCCAACGAGGCCGGTCCGGATCATCGGTGACTACCCCGAACTCGTGTGCCAGTTCCTGCTCGGACACTCTGCGAGTAGCCATGGCGTTGCGGATCACCGCCTTGGTCAGGGTTTCGGCGGCGATCCACAGGTGGTTGAGCGCCAACCACTCCCCGCCGAGGTACCAGCGGCGGAGGGCGAGTTCGTAGTGGCGCAACGCTCGGCTGAGCCGGGCGCCGTCCCGTGGCATCGTGCGCAGCGCCAGGCAAGCGGCGACGAGCGAGGGAACGTGGATCACCCTGCCCTGACCCACCACACCACTCTCGTCGGGCAGGTAGGTCTCCACAAACCCCCGCTCGCTGCGCATTGGGGTGCTGTCGAAGGCAAGGTGGACCTCCGGCTCATCCACCTGCACGTTCGCGACGAAGCCCGCCATCGTCACCAGCGGGCGCGCGACCATCGGGAACTTGCCTAGCGCGTCATCCAACGAGTTCGCCCAGCCGCGAACCTCGACGACCAGTTCGCGTGGCAGTCGTTGACCGGCTTCGACCGCCCAGCGCGTGAACATCCGCACCAGCAGGTCCGCTAGGCCCAACTCGGGCACCTTGATCGACAGTTCCCACACCTCGTCGGGCAGGAACTTCGCGGACGACTTGGCCCGCAGTACGACCACATATTCCGCGCGATCTCCGCCGACGCTGGAAGTCGACTCGGTTACCCGATCACCATAGGACGCAGCGCCATCCTCCGGTGAACCAGGCAGAGAAGGATTGGGTTTGGTCACAGGGTGCTCGGCGTGGGTGTCGGCACGGGAACGCGGTAGCAGGTGAACAGGTCGCGGAAGAACGCCTCGACCAGGCCGCGTGCGCGGTGTTCGTCTCGCAGTTCGTCGGCACCGAAGCGGAACACTTCGTAGCCCTTCAGTTTGAGGTCGCGATCTGCCTTCATGTTCGCCGCGTACGCTGCGGGATCCGGATAGCCGCCGGTGGCGTAGTGGTGCTGGCCGTCCACCTCGACCACCACGCGGACACTGTTCGGCAGCAGCAGGAGGAAGTCCATGCGGTGATGGCGGAAGGCTTGTGCACCCCGGGCGCGGACCGTCCGCGGGTCCCAGTGCAGCCAGATCTCGGGAAGCAAGGCAGGTAGGCCCGGGATGCACTTCTCGTAGATGGCGTTGTAGAGGTGGAAGAGCAGCCGTTGGGGGTGGTGGCCCGGGTAGATCGGCGAGTCCTCCGGGAGGCTGGCGAGCAGCCTGGTGTAGAGGGTGCGCTTGGCCTCCTCGTCGGTGTCGTGGCCGCGGGTCTCCCTCCACCAGTCCTGCAAGTCTCGCCAGCGGAGCCCGTCCGAGCCGACCGGGAGGTCGTAGTCGATGAGCCCGTCGGTGTCACCGACGATCTCGATGTCGTTGTCGAGTGCGTCGACGATCCGAAGGTCGGGCTTCCCCAGAGACGCGAACAGCAAGTTCTTCGGCCTGCCCCGGGTCGAGCGGGCCACCACGAGCGTGAACACGGGGTAGCCGCCGCTCTCGCTGGTCTCCCTCAGTTCGAGACCGATGCCGCGCAGGTGCGGCTGGACCGCGGCGACGAACCCGCGCTGAACCTCCTCATCCGGCACGTTGGCCGAGGAGGCCAGACCTTCCAGGAACAACCCGAACCGCCGATCCGACGCCTCGTACGCACCAACCCGGGTGAACAACTCCCCGGCATCCCAGTCGTCATTGCGGCCCATGTGCTGCTCCAGCTCACGGCGCAAGCTCCGGCCGGTACCGAACAGCTCACCGAACGGGTCGCTGTCCAGCACCCACAACCCATCGAGCAACCGCTCCAACCGCCCGAACTCCCGGAACAGTTCGACCCCGCCAAGCGAGCGTGCGATGTCCCGGCGTGCCCGTTCCGGTACGGGAGGATGCCCCTCCAACGCCCAGAGGGCGTCCTGCACCAGGTTCCGTCGGGCGGCATCCATCACACCAAGAGCCAGCACGGTCCGCGCGACACCCGGCAGATCAACATTGGCGACCGCGTCAAAGCTCGCCGTCGCCCTATCGATCTTCTTGTGCTCCGGACCCAGCTCGGGCTCCGGCAAGCCACGAGCAACACAGGCAGCAGGAAGCTCCTTGTGAGACCAGGCGCAGACCTCGCCCGGCAGGTAGCTGAGCACTTCCCGCAGCACCTTGAGCTGGGCAACACTAGACATTGACCAAGTCTGGCAGAGGACACCGACACCCCCGCAGACATCCGGCCTTCACCGTATGTGATCGTGTTCAGCCTAGTCTGAGATGCAGTGCCGAGGTGATCAGATGGGGTTTCCGTGGGGATCGCAACCCGCCGGAACGGGTCGAAACTCGTAGCTGCCCGCAGCAAACGTTGCGCTGACCTGGAGAAGCTCACGTTTCCCCAGGTCAGCGCGCCGTCAGGCAACCTTGACACGGTAGGGGTCACTGGTTCAATCCCAGTATCGCCCACCAGTTACCTACACTGGTGACAAGCCCCGCCCCCTTCATGGGGGCGGGGCTTCAGTGTTTTCCCGGAGCGGTTGAAGCGCGACTCCTATCCGGCCTTCAGTGCGTTATCAATCTGCGCACGCATGCCCTTCATTGGGCACAGGAGTTGGTCAAGGCGGGTGTGGGGTGGCTGATGGAGCACCTCGACTTCGTCCCGGGAGCTGCTTGAGGTGCGGTCGATGCCGCAGGCCAACGGTGCTCAGCCACTATCGCTGTTGTAGCTCGCCACAAGTTGTCCATTTTTTGACCACTATCGCTTCGGCTGTCCTCTTCTACGTCTATTTGCACCTCGCAGAGATTGTCTATCATTTCGCCCGTGACCGGCTACAGGTACGACGTGTTCATCAGCTATAGCCGCAAGGGCTGCGCGCAGCAGTGGCTGCTGAACCACTTCTACGAACGCTTGATCGACTGCCTTCTCGGCGAGATGTCCTATACGCCGAGGGTGTACATGGATCGGTTGTCCATCGCCAAAGGGTCACATTGGCCTTCCGATCTCCAGCAGGCCCTGCTGCACAGCAAGACGATCGTACCGCTGTTCACCCCGCCTTACTTCCGTTCCCCCTGGTGTATGGCGGAGTTCCACAGCATGCGAGAGCGGCAGCAGAAGCTCGGAATCGGCGGGGGACGCATACCCCAGGGGCTGATCTACCCGGTCCTGTACTCGGATTCCGACAACTTCCCGCCTGAGGCCCGTGAGTTCTCCTGGTGGAACTTCAAGGACGTGTCCAACCCGGATCCGGTGTACCAGATGACGCGCGACTACCCCCGCTTCCACGACCGGGTAGCAGAGTTCGCGGCCGACTTGGCGAAAGTGCTGGAACAGGTGCCGCAGTGGGAGCCAGACTGGCCGTTGGTGGTCACCCCCGACCCGGTGCTCATGCCTCCACCGCTGATTCCCAGGTTCGGTGATCCGGCACAACGCGCCCAATCACTCCCGGCTACCGACCTCGATGGCGCCGAGAGGATGGCTGAGGAATGACCGGCACCGTCATCACCTTCTACTCCTACAAGGGTGGGGTTGGACGAAGCTCAACGCTGTCCAACGTCGCGGTGCTGCTGGCGCGGTGGGGCCGCAAGGTGCTGATCGTGGACTGGGACCTCGAGGCGCCCGGGCTGCACCACTACTTCGGCCGACTTCTGCCCACGCCCCCGGAGAGCGGCGTGATCGATCTCGCCAACGACTTCCTCGGCGGCGCGAAGGCCCCTGGCAAGCACATCGTCCCGATCGACATCGGCGAGGGCACCCTTGACCTGTTGGCGGCGGGTGGGCTGGATCCCGCCAATCCCCGCCGCACGCACCCCGCTTACCGCAGCCGCATGCAGCGGATCGACTGGGCGGACCTCTACGCACAGGGTTTCGCGACCTTCTTGGAGCGGTGCCGAGAGGAGTGGACCGACAACTACGACTTCGTGCTGATCGACAGCCGGACCGGGATCTCCGATACGGCGGGCATCTGCACAGCGCACCTGCCGGACCGGCTCGTGGTCGTCTTCACCGCGAACGACCAGAACCTGATGGACGTCGTCGACGTCGCGCAACGCGCTGACATCGCCAGGGACAGGTTGCCGTATGACCGCCCCCCGCACATGGTGTTGCCGGTCCTCTCGAGGTTCGACGGCCGGGTCGAATACCAGCAGGCCGAGGAGTGGCACCGCAGGTGCACCGAAGCCGTCGCGCCGCTGTTCGGCAATTGGCTGGCCACGAGCGTGCCGGAAGAACTGATGCTGCGGCACCTCACGGTCCCGTACGTCTCCTACTGGAGCTTCGGCGAGCAGATCCCGGTCCAGGCGGAGCAGACGCCGTCCCCGGACCAGATCTCGTACGCACTGGAAACGGTGGCGGCGGTGATCGGCCAGCAGTTCGACCGCACCGACCTGCTGGCCGACAACCGGGACGCCTATGTCGCCGCGGCCAGGTCGAGGCGTCGGGAGTTCGACCTCGACCTGCTGGTGTCCAGCCCGCGCTCGGCCCAGGCCGCCGTGACCGAGCTCATCGACGAACTGCGCGCGCTGGGCTTGCGCGCGGACCGGTCACTGTCGGCCAACGTGGAGTTCCTCGACCACCCGCGGGAGCCTGCCAAGCACCTGTGCCTGATGGTCGACGGCGAGGTGAGCCGGTGGCAGACCACGGAGGCCGAACGGTTCCTGCGGCACGCTCTCGACCCCGACGGGGACGAACGGCAACTGTTCTGCGTGCTGACCCACGGCACGGACCGGGCGCAGCTGCCGGGGTTCCTGCGCAACCTGCGACCGCTGGAACTGGCGCCGCGCACCCGACCGGTCGACGTGGCCCGCGAGCTGCACGACCTGATCACCGGGAAGCCGGTTCCGGCGGAGACCCCGGACCGAGAGGTCCTCCACCAAGCGGCGGCCGCTCTCCGCGCGCTACCGGACGAGATGCCTTACGCGGGCCGCTTCGCGCTCGTCGAGCAGGTCGTGCGCGACATGGCCGCCGCGCTGGACCGCGACGAGCTGTCCTTGCTGCGCGACCTCGCCACCGATGTGGAACTGCTGGGCAAGACCCGCACCGACGGCGAGCGGGTCGCGACACCCGCGGGCCTGCGCGCCGCGATCGACGCGCTCCTGGACCGGATCGACCGCCGCGGCCAGGCCTTCACCGACTGAGAGGCGGCACCATGCCGAAGAAGTACGGGGCCAACGAGCAGGCCACGCTGATAGCCCTCATGCTCGCCAACGAGGAGATCACCAACACCGAGCTCAAGGCGCGGCACGGCGTGACGCTCGACAGGGCCGGTCGCGAGCGGCTGAACCGGGACGGCCTGCTGGTCAGCCACACCACGAGCACCCCGTTCGTGCACCAGATCACCGCGGCGGGCATCGCCTGGTGCGAGCGGGAGATGGCGCACATCGAGCCGACCCCGAAGTCGGGTGGTCTGGCCCGGGTTGTGTTCGTGTTCGCCAGGACCGTGATCGAGCGCCTGCTCCAGCAGCACTCCATCCTCGGCTTCCTGCACCCGGCCGCACCGCGCCCGCCCGAGATGCACCTGGTCGAGCTGCGCCCGACCGAACCTCGCGCGGCCGCGCTGGAGTCGGCAGATCCGGGGCTGGCCGCGCTGGAGCCCGCCGCGCTGGAGTCGTTGATCCGCAGGGTGTACGAGGAGCTCTCGGTCAAGCCCCAGGACTGGGTCCGCCTGGCCAAGCTCCGCCCCGAGCTCAACGGCGCGGCCAAGTCCGAGGTCGACGAGGTGCTGCTGGCGATGGTGCGGGCGGGGGACACCCACCTGGCCCCCGACTCCAACCGCAAGGTCCTCACCGAAGCCGACCACGCGGCGGCTGTCCGGATCGGCGGCGAGGACAACCACCTGATGGCGGTCGATGAGTCATGAGCGAGGAACTGCGGGAGGCGCTGGCCGCGCTCCGCTTCAACTCGGCCGAGACCCCGGACGACGTCTGGCACACCTCACCGTCCCACGTGGAGGACCTGCACCTCAAAGCGCGGGACCGGATCGGGGCCAGTCTCCGCGACGCCAAGGCGAGCACCGGGCCCAGCCCGATCGGGTTGGTGTTGCAGGGCCGCAAGGGTGTCGGCAAGACGCACCTGCTCGGCTCGGTCCGGAACATGGTGCAAGCGGTGGACGGCTACTTCTTCCTGGTCGAGCTCAACACGGGCACGACGTTCTGGGACGACGTGGCGAGTGCGATGCGCTCCGAGCTGCACCGGGGAGACGACGGCGGCCAGACGCAGATCAATCGGTTCCTCCGGCAGGCCTGCGCGGTGGCCGAGGTCCCCGCCGAGGTGGCGAGCGCGGTCCTCGGGGACGCGCCGCTGAACCCGGGACACCTCAAGGACTTCGTCGCGTGCCTGCGCAAGGTGGACCCCAGGATCGCGGTCGAGTGCGGTGACACGATCCGCGCGCTGGTGCTCTACGCCTCGGAGCACGCTGACGTCGGCTGGGCGTACCTGACCGGGTCGGCCAGCGGCGAGTTCGGCAACTGGGGATTGCCGACCCCGAACACCGCGGCCCGGCAGTTGGTGCGGGACATCTCTCGCGTCCTCGCGCTCACCGGTCCGTGCGTGGTCGCCATCGACCAACTGGACACGCTGGTCAACATGGCCCAGGACGTCACCGGTGAGCGGGTGACCGACGCCGAGCTCGGCCTGCAGCTCGCCCTGCTCGCCGACGGGATGATGCAGCTGCGGGAGACGACGCGGCGCACTCTGTCCATTGTGGCGTGCCTGCCCAACACCTGGAAGATGCTGCACTCGGTCGCGAGCGACTCGTTCGGCGACCGGTTCACCGAGATCCCGATCCTGGGGGCCATCAACGACCCGCGCATCGGGCGGGTGTTCGTCCAGCGTTGGCTGGGGGTGGTCTACCAGGGGGTCGGGTTCACCCCGCCGCACCCGACGTGGCCGGTCGCGCCCAGCGCGTTCGGCGACGAGTCCTGGGGCGCCTACACCCCCAGGCAACTGCTGATGCGCGTCCACGCGCACGCCGAGTCGTGCCTGCACGGTGAGATCCGGGAACTGGCCGACTTCGACGAGAAGCATCGGGCGGCGGTGGTCGAGCAGGTGGTCCCCACCCTCGATTACTTCACCGAGCTCGACGCGCAGTACGAGCGGCTGCGCCGCGAGGCCGACATCTCCGCGGCCGCGCTGAAGCAGCACAACGAGGACGCCCTGATGCCAGAACTGCTCCACGCGGGACTGCAGTCGTGGATCATCGAGTTCGGCAACGACGACATGCGGTGGTCGAGCGAGATCCTGCCCGGTGGTGACGAGGTCCACGCCACCCTGCACCGGATCACCGACGAGCAGCTCGACGTCACGCAGCGCTGGTCGTTCCGGTTGATCGCCAGCGGTCACGGCAACGGGGTGCTCAAGCGCCTGCGTTCCGCCCGGTCGGCGGCCGGGGTTCAGCAAGGGGTGGCCAACCGGTTCCTGGTGATGCTCGGCAACGGGACGCAGGGGTGGGCCGGGGCCGTCACCAGGCACGAGGTCGCCGCCATCGTCGGCGTGGGCGGCAAGCGGATCGAGATCACCGACGACGACCTGCGCACGTTCAGCGCGCTCAGGTCGATGCTGCCCCAGCGGTCTCACCGGCTGCTGACCTGGTTGGTCGCGCGCAAACCCGCGAGCACCAACACGTTCCTGCGGGAGATCCTGCCCACCTCGACCAAGCCCCCCGCAGGTCACCAGGAGACCCGGCCCCCGCCCGCCGGGCAGCGACCACCACGACCAGAGGAGATCGCGCTCGGTACGGGCGGCGAGATCCTGATCGAGCTGGAGTCGTTGCGCAAGCACGTGATGATCATCGCGGGCAGCGGGAGCGGGAAGACCGTGCTGCTGCGGCGCATCGTCGAGGAGTGCGCGCTGCGCGGGGTGTCGGCCATCGTGCTCGACCCCAACAACGACCTGGCGCGGTTCGGCGACGCCTGGCCGGATGCCCCCGATGGCTGGAACCCGGGGGACGCCGACACCGCTGCGGACTACCTCGCCAACACCGAGGTCGTGGTGTGGACCCCGGGCCGGGAGAGCGGTCGTCCGCTCGGCTTCCACCCGCTGCCGGACTTCGCCGAGGTCAGCGCGGACACCGACGAGTTCGCCGCGGCGCTGGAGGCCGCGGTGGCGCGGTTGGTGTCGCGCGCCAAGGTCGACGGGCGGACCAAATCCGCCGAGCGCGGGAAAGCGGTGCTGCGCGAGGCCTTGCGGCACTACGCGCGCACCGGCAAACGCGACCTGGCCGACTTCGTCGAACTGCTCGCCGAACTGCCCGAGGGCGTCAGCAAACTGAGGACCGGCGCGGCGACCGCGGCCGACCTGGCCGAGACGCTGCGGGCCGCGATGGTGAACGACCCGCTGCTCGGCGGCGCGGGTGCGCCGACCGACCCCGGGATGCTGCTGACCCCGTCCCCGGGCTACCGGGCACGGCTGTCGGTGATCAGCTTCATCGGCTTGCCGTCCGAGGAGCAGCGGCAGGGCTTCGTCAGCCAGCTCCAGCTGGAGATCTTCGCCTGGCTCAAGCGCAACCCCGCCGGGGACCGGCCGCTCGGCGGGCTCCTGGTGATGGACGAGGCGCAGACGATCGCCCCGTCGGGGAGCACCACGGCCAGCACGCAGAGCACCATCCTGCTCGCTTCCCAGGCGCGCAAGTACGGTCTGGGCCTCGTGCTGGCCACCCAGGCGCCCAAGGGCGTGCACAACCAGGTCACCGGCAACGCCACGACCCAGTTCCTCGGCAGGCTGAACAACGCGACGCAGATCGCCGCGGCGAACGAGATCGCCAGGGCGAAGGGCAGTGCCGTCGCCGACATCGCCAAGCTGGACAGGGGCGAGTTCTACGTGACCGGGGACGGGATCGGGCTCCGCCGGATGCGGACACCGCTGTGCTTGAGTCACCACCCACCGAGCCCGCTGCGGCTGGAGGAGGTGCTCGACCGCGCTCGGGACCCCGACGACAACGGCAACCCCGACGGCAACGGCAACGGCAACGACGACAGCGACGGCAACGAGGAGGAGTGACCCGCGAACGGGACGTGCCCCGCACCTGTGAGGTGCGGGGCACGTCCCGTTCGCGGTCTCAGCGCGCGGACGTGGCGGTGAGCACCGCGTTGACCCGCTTCCAGAGCACGGCGAACAGCTCGTCCTTGCGGTAGACCCGCGTCTCGGAGCCACCGCCGAGCAGCGACAGGTCCCGCAGCTCGAGCAGGGCGCCTGCCTTTGCGTCGTACACCGGGCGGGCCCAACCGTTGCTGCACGCGCTGCCCGCGTCGTGCCTGCCGACGACGAAGTTCACCGTCTCGTCGCCGCCGATGCCGCCCCGCTGGATGTCCAGGGCGTACACGGTGTCGCCCGCCTGCTCCACCCGGACGGCGATCCGGGCGTCACCGATGTGCACGGTGCCGGTGAACCGGCTCGCGTCCAGGCCGGGCATGGCGGCCGCGAACTGCTCGCCCAGGTAGCGCAGGACTGTGTCCTGCTCGGCGTAGCGGCTGAAGGACACCGGGGTCCCCGAGACCTCGGCACGCGCCTTGGTCCGGCTGACGACGTCGGCGACCAGTGCCCGACCGATGCCCGAGGTCTCGGCGAGCTCGACCCTGGTGGCCAGCGAGTCGACGAACCGCTCCGGCCTGCTGGCCTCGGCGCGCAGGTAGGTCACGTGCGGGTGGATCAGGTCGGCCGGCACGGAGACGTCGCCGACCAGAGCGGGCAGGACGTGCTCGTCGCCCGCCTTGACCGCGCGCAGGGCGGCCTCGGTGAACGCGTCGATCGTGGACACCAGGGGCACGAAGTACCTGATCCGCGCCTTGGGCAGGTCCCCGCCTTCCTTGCTCGCCCACCAGTCGTGGGTGTGCTCGGGTCCGTGCAGCACGATCAGGCCGCGCTGTTCGCACGCCCGCACCAGCTCGTCAGCGGTGTTGCTCTGCTCGTCGGCGAAGGAGATGGCGAGGTCGTAGTCCTGTTCGGCACTCGCCGCGGCCGGACCGTCCTGGCTGTCGTACGTGGTGCCGTCGTGGCTGGTTGGGGCGTGGCTGGTTGGGTCGTTCACTCGATCTCCTCGGTGCTCGCCCGCCTCCGGCGGGCCGTTGGGTGGACGGGCGCAGCATCGGGGAAGGTCGTCGACCAGCCGTGGATGATTCGTGGATGCCCTGGTGGACCGTTGCCCACCGGTCTGGGCAACGGGCAACACCTTGTTGGCAGTGGGCGCGGCGCTGAATCCTGGTGATGGGGATCGGGACTTCCGAAAACCACATCCCACACCTTTCGCCAGGAGGATTCGCCATGTCCAAAACCATGTCCACTTTCGCCGCCTCGCTGTGCGCGATCCCGGTCGCGCTGGTCTTCGCGGTGGGCGCGTCGGTCACCGCGGGCTCGACCAGCCTGTCCGACGAGGAGCCGAAGAACCCGCCGACCACAACGACTACGGTCACCACCGAGGGCAACCCCTGGCACGGCTGAGCGCTACCGGCGAATTGCCCACCGGATTTCGTCGGAAAGCCGGTGGGCAATTGCGCCCAACATGACACGAGTGCTGTACTCAAGTCGGCCGAAATGGGAGGAACAGTGGCTGAGCCCTTTGCCGAACAGTTGCGGCAACACCGCGCCGCGGCCGAGTTGTCGATCGGCGCGCTGGCCAAGCGGGTCAACTACAGCAAGGGGTACCTGAGCAGGGTCGAGCGGGGGCTCAGGGCGCCGAACGAGACCCTCGCCAAACTCTGCGACGCCGCCCTCGGCGCGGGCGGGGAGTTGATCGCGGCCGCTCGCGCCGACCGCGACCAGCGCGCCGAGACCCTTGCCCTGGACCGCAGGCAGGTGCTGACCGCGGGCACGGTCCTCGGCCTGGCGCTCATGGGCGGTCCCCGGCCTGCGCTCGACGACCGGGTCATCGACGGCATGCGGACCTCCTTCGAGCACCTGCGGGTCCTCGGCGCGCAGGCGAGCCCGGTGATGGTGCTGGAGCCCCTCGTCGCCCACGTGCGCACCGTGCACGCACTCGCCGCCGAGAACCCCGAGCCGACGAGGGCGAGTCTGCTGCTGCTCGCGGGGCGGATGGCCGAGTACACGGGCTGGATGTACCAGGAGTCGGGGGACGACCAGAGCGCGCTGTGGTGGACCAGGCACGCCGCTGAGTTGGCCCGTGCCGGTGGCGACCAGGAGATAGCGAGTTACGCGCTGGTCCGTGAGGCGGGTCTGGCCCTCTACCGCCACGACCCGATCCGCACGATCGACCTGGCTCGGCAGGCCCAACACATCGGCACGCCCAGCAGGCGCACGCTCGCCATGGCCGCGCGCCGGGAGGCACAGGGGCACGCCCTCGCGGGCGACCTCGGCGCCTACGAACGCGCGTCGGACCGAGCCGCCGCGCTGATCCAGGCGGCCACCGCGGACGATCGGGCGTACCCGGTTCTCGGTACGACCGCGCCGGAACCGGTGGAGCTGGCCAGGGGGTGGTCGCTGTGCGACCTCGGCAGAGCGGCCGAGTCCGCTGCCGTGCTCGACCGGGCGATGGTGCTGGTACCGGCTGCGTCCCGCCGCTCGCGCGCCCGCTTCGGGGTGCGCCGCTCCCTCGCCCACGCCTTGTCGGGGGAGGTGGACCAGAGCTGCGTGACTTTGTTCGAGGTCCTCGACGACGCGGCGCACGTCGACTCGGCGACCGTGCGCATGGACCTGCGGGAGGTGGCGAGGACGCTGAGCCGCTGGCGCAACCACCGCGCGGTCCGGGAGGTCTACCCCGACCTGAGCCGCGTCCTGCACCAGGTCTGAGGTACCGGGATGGACCCCGGCGGATCGCGGTGCGCGCTCATCGCGATCCGCTCGGCCGGTGGCAGGGGCAGTCGAGTGTGTCCCGTTGTGCTCGGACGACCGCGGCTTCCGGCTGTCCGAGCGCGGCGAACCCGGCTTCGGCCATCGTCCACTGCGCCGAGGCTTCTTCGTGCTTGCCCGCGGCGTGCAGAACGCGGGCGAGACCGTAGTGGGCGCGCGCCTGGTGGATCCGGTCGCCGTCGCCTCCGACGAGGTCCAGTGCGGCCTCGTAAGCGGCGTGGGCTTCGGCGATCTCGCCCATGGCCAGCGCGGTCTCGCCCCGGTCGCAGCGGAGCTGGGCGTGCAGGTCGGCGTCGATGGTCCGCTCGGCGACGGCCCGCGCCCGAACTTGGTGGTGCACGGCCTCAGCGAACCTGCCCTGCACGCGGTGCACGTTGCCGATGTAGTTCAACGCATAGGCCTGCGTGCAGGTGTCCCCGGCTTCCAGCGCGCTCTCGTAGGCCTCGACGTGGTTGTCCAGCGCTTCCTCGGCCAGGCCGAGCTGCAGCTGGACCGAGCCCAGGTTGTTCAGCGCGTGCGCCAGACCCTGCGCGTGGTTGACCGCGTGCAGCAGGGGCACCGCGGCCTCGTTCTGCCGCAGGGCCAGGTCGAGCTCGCCGCGCAGCTGGCTGAAGTGGCCTAGCATGCTCAACGCGTGCCCCTGACCGCGCAGGTCGGCGCATTGCTCGTACTTGGTCAACGCGCTGGTGAAGTACTCGACCGCCAGGTTGTGCTCACCGAGTTCCGCGACCGGGATCGCCAGCGCGCAGAGCGTCGCCGCCTCGCCGGGGGCATCACCGAGCCGTCGCCAGCGGGGCAACGCCTGCTCGGCGAGCGCCCGTGCCTCGGTCAGCCTGCCGAGCCGGTTGTACGCGGTGGCCATCCGGAGCAACACATGCGCCTGACCGTAGTAGTCCGGTTCGCCGAACACGATCTCCTTCGCCCGGCCCATGGTCGAGATCCAGTCCTCGATCTGGCTCGTGGTGTGGAAGTAGCGCCACATGAGCACGGCCATCCGCCAAGCGTGTCCCGACTTGCCGTTGTCTGCGGCGTGACCGATGGCGGCGACCAGGTTGCCCTGCTCGTCCTCGACCCAGCGCAGTGCGTCGCGCGGATCGGTGAAGGTGAGCGCGGCGGCGCAGTCGCGGTGCGCGGTCGGCTGGAGGTGCCGGTCGAACGGGTAGGCCGCGCTGACGGCCGAGGTCAGCGAGACGAGGTAGAAGTCGAGCAGCCGCAGCAGGGCGGCCTCCGCCTCGGTGGGGGTGACGGGGGAGTGCTCGGCGGCGGCGAATTCCTTGAGCGGGTCGAGCATCTGGTACCGCTCGGTGGTGACTTCCTCGATCAGGCAGACCTCGTGCAGGTAGTCCAACGCGGTGCGGGCGGTCGCCACGTCGCAACCCGCCAGCGCGGCGGCACCCTTCACGTCCAGTTCCGGCCCCGGAAGGTGCCCGAACAGCCGGAACATGCGCTGCCGTGCTGGGTCGAGCAGCTGGTACGACATCCGCAGCGCGGCCGCGAGGTCGTCACCGTCGTTGCTCCACGGGCCGCTCTCCTCGAGCAGGTCGAGCAGGTGGTGCAACGGCCAACTGATGTGCCTGCGGAACAGCGCGGCGACGACGAGTATCGACATCGGCAGGTGGCCGCAGCGCCTGACCACGGCGGCGAGTTCGTCGGGGTCGCCGGGCAGGCGCTGCGATCCGACCAGCGCGCGGAAGAGTTCGACAGCCGCGCCCGCGGGCAGCGGGGCCAGCCGGATGTGTTCGCCGGCGTCCACCCCGCCCATCCGCCTGCTGGTCACGATGGCGAAGCAGCCGGGCGCCTGGGGCAGCAGGGGCTGGACGTGCTCGGCCGACTCCGCGTTGTCCAGCACGACGAGCCGCTTGGTGTTGTGCAGCATCGACTGGTAAAGCGAGTACTTCCGCCCTGCGGTGGCGGGCACCCGCTCGGCGGGCATTCCCATCTCCACCAGCAGTTGGGCCAACGCGTCCTCGGTCGTCGTCGTGCGCACGTTCGGCGTGTGCCCGTTGAGCCGCACCAGCAGCTGCCCCTGCGGGAAGCGGTTGCGCATCCGGTGCGCGGCCTCGATGGCCAGACCGCTCTTGCCGACGCCCGGTGCACCGCTCAACCAGAACACGCCGCGGTCCGCCGCTGCTGCGGCCTCGATCGCCGCCAACTCGTACTCGCGGCCGGTGAAGCTCCTCGAGCGCGGCGGCAGCGAGCTGACCGGTTCGCCCTGCTCCGTGAGGGCGGCGAGGTTGCGCAGCACCGGGCCCGGGAGTTGGTCGATCTCCGCGAGGGCGGCTTCGGTCTCGGTGAAGACCCGCCACGCGGCCAGGTGGTCGTCGTCGGCGAGTAGCGCCCGCATCAGCAGTGCGGCGTAGCGCTCCCGGACCGGGTCCATCCGCACCGCATCGCGCAACCGGTCCCGCGCTGACCTGTGGTCGCCCGCGTCGAGCTCCAGTTGAGCCAGATCGCCGACCGCGTCATGGAAGGCGTCCTCGGAGAAGACGACGTCAGGCCCGCCGACCCGGTCGATGTCGATGTCCTCGAGGAACCGACCGCGCCGCAGGGCGACCGCCTCGCGCAAGAAGCCGATCGCCTCGGCGCGATCGGTGGTGCCCCGCGCGGCCTCGCGCAACCGGTAGAACCTGGTCGTGTCGACCTGGTCATCGGCGACCCGCAACGCGTACCCGGTCGGGGTCTTCTCGATATCGACGTCGTCGGCGTCGCGGAAAGCCGTGCGCAGCTTGCTGATGTAGCCGCGCACCAGGTTGACCCGCTCCGGGAGGCTGGGCCAGATGATCTCTGTCAGCCGTTCGGGGGACAGTGGCCGGTTGGCGTGCAGCAGTAGCACCACGAGGAAGAACCGCTGCTGCTGGTCACCCAGGTGCACCGGCCTGCCCTCGTGCCACGCCTCGAACGGGCCGAACATCCGAAAGTCCACTCAGCGCCTCCACGCGTGCGAGATTGTTCTCTGCCGAACACATCGCGCAATCGGCCGTCCGGGTATCGGGGCGTCAGCATTTCGTCCACTTCTGGTCGACACCGGCCGGAGACGATCACACCACCGGGACGGAGGAGAGCGGATGCGCACCGAGGTGTTGCCGTGCTATGTGGTCTGTGACCTGTCGTCGTCGATGGCCGACCACGTCGGAGAGTTGAACCTGGGCTTGCGGGAGTTTCGCGCCGCGGTGTGCGCCGACGCCCCCGCCGCGGCACGAACGCGGGTCGGGGTCGTCGGGTTCGCGGGCATTCCGCGGTTGCTGCATCCGTTGCGCCCCATAACGGAGCTCCCGGAGCTGACCGTGCCCCGCCCCAGGGTGGGCACGAACTTCGGACTCACGTTCACGTTCCTGCGCGAGACCATCGAGCGCGATGTGCGGGCGTTGAAAGCCGACCAATCCCTTGTGCGCAGGCCAGTGGTGTTCTTCGCCTCGGACGGCAGGCCGACGGACCCGACGACGTGGCCCAAGGCCTACGACGCGCTCGCCGACCCGAGGTGGCCGACCCGTCCACGGGTGGTCGCCTACGGCATCGGGGTCGCCGACCGGCGGACGCTCGGCCGAATCGGTGTGTCCGGTGTGTTCCTCGGCCAGGACGGCATCCCCGTCGCGACGGCCCTGGGCGTGTCGGTCACGCGGCAGGCCACGCCCGAGCACGTCTGAGGCATCCACCATCTGTCCACTTCCGGTCCACACGGCAGGCGCAAGCTGCGCGGGGCGAGAGCGGTCCACGAGGGAGACGAAAATGATCGGTCATGTGAACCTGGTTCGCGAACTGAAGTCGCTGCGCAAGGGCCGGGGCGTGCTCGCGAGCGGTCTCGAGGACCGGGTGGGTCCCGCGCTGCGCGCGGCCTGCGAGATCGTCACCGGTGACGACAAGCCGGTGATCCGGCGCAAGGTGGTGGCCCGGCTGACTGAGCTGGCCTGCCGACTGCCTGACGACCTCGCCGAGGTCGCACGCGTCGCCTTCGCACTGAAGACGGAGGCGCGGCACGCGCTCTACCAGGACCGCGTCTCCTGGGCGGCGAACGAGGACAACTGCGACACCCGCACGATCCGCCGCCGCGTGGACGAGGCGATCGATCACCTCGCCGAGCTGGCGGAGATCGCTCTCGTTTCCGCTCCGCAGGCCGAGTGGCACGCCACTGAACTGCACGTTGTGCTGTCCCTGGACGGTCCACGACCCGAGTTGCTGGAACTGCACCGCGTCACCGCTGCCGAGGACGGCTTGGTCGAGCTCGACTTCACGACCACGTGCCAGACCCAGGAGCCACGTGTTCTCTACGGTGGCACCCTTCTCGCGGACAACCGCCTGCGTCTACCCGCGCCGGTTCCCAGAGGCATTTCGCACACTTTCGCGGTCCGCGGGCAGCTCGCCGCCGCACCTTCCGCCTTGGTTCTCGTGCCTGCTCACCCATACGCGGTACTGGACCTGCGCGTGCGATTCGCTCAATCCGCTGTTCCCGGCGAAGCGCGGGCGATCCGTGGGCTCTCCCGAGACGGTTCGGGGGCATTCAGCACGACACCACTGCGGATCGACGAGGCGGGGGAGATCCACCTCCGCTTCACCAACCTCACCGCAGCTCTGCCGCACGGCGTGCAGTGGGCAGACTAGCCCGCTGGTCGCCAGGACAGTTACCTGCACTCAGTGGCGCGTCGCTGTGTTCTTCTTCCCGGGTGGCGCCCGGGGACCGCGTCGTGACAGCCTCCCCAGGCGGCAACAACCGTGCCTGGAAGGCAGATCGGGAGCAGCACCGTCCACCACAAGTCCAAGGTCGACGCGACAAGCGCACTCCAGATGCACCCTCGTGCAACAGCTTCGTGGCGGGCACCCTGATCGGTTATGCCGTAGGCCGGGCTGCTGGAACTCCCACCGCCCAAGTATCTCCTTGGCTGGCATGATGGTCAGATGAACGCGAAAATGATCGCTCTGGTCCAGGGGTATCTGCATTCTTGGAGTGAAGGCTGCGATGTGGTCACCGGGGTTGTCCGATGACGACGGTTCGGGTGGTTGGGGTGGCTGATCTTGATGTTGTTGTTGAGTTGATCGCTGAGCACGCGGAGTATGAGCGGGCTGCTCCGCCCGCGGCGGGGTTGGGGGAGCGGTTGGGGGGATTGTTGTTTGGGCCGTTGGCTCGGCTTCGGTGCTTTGTTGCGGAGACTGACCAGGGGGTTGTGGGGTATGCGACCTGTGTGGCTGAGGTGTCTACGTGGGATGGTGGGGAGTACTTGCACATGGACTGCCTGTACCTTCGGCCCGGAGCTCGAGGGCGGGGTGTTGGTCAGCTCTTGTTCGAGGCGGTGCGGGAGCAGGCGAAGGTGTTGGGGTTGAAGGAGATCCAGTGGCAGACGCCGGGGTGGAATGAGGGGGCTGTTCGTTTTTACGGCAGGCTGGGGGCTACCGCGGTGGAGAAGGTTCGGTTCACTTTGTCTGGGTGACGTAGGCGGCGCGGGAGGGGGCGCCTTGTTTGCGGAGGATGTTGGCCACGTGGTCCTCCACCGTGCGGCGGGAGAGGAAGAGGGTTTGGGCGATCTCCCGGTTCGTGCGACCGTCGGCTAGGAGGCGGGCTATTTCGGATTCTCGGGGGGACAGGGACTGGCCGTAGCCGCGGCGGCCGCGGGTGGAGCGGAGGGGGGTGCCTGCTTGGCGGGCTTGGTGGCGGCAGCGGGCGGCGGCGATTACGGCGCCGAGTTCTTCGTAGGTCTTGGCGAGATCTAGGAACGAGTGTGGTGCGCCTAGGAGTGCGGCGCGTTCGGTGAGTGTTGCGGCCAGGTAGGGGAGGCCGAGGCTCTGGTGTTCGGTCGCGGCGGCCGTGTACAGGGCAGCGGCGTCTTGGGCGGTGGCCGCGGCCAGGTGGGCTCGGGCGGTGGCGAGGGCCGCGCGTAAGTACGGGCTGTCGAGGGTCGTAATGCCGGTTGTGGTTTGGGCTATGAGCCTGCGGGCGTCGTCTAGGCGGTTGGCGGCGGTGTAGGCGAGGACGGCTGTGGGGACTAGGTCGCCTGCCCAGGCCCAGACCCGTTGGTGGCGAAGGAGAGCGACGCCCGCGTCGGCTTGGGTTCGGGCTGCGCGGGTGTCTCCTCGGTCCAGGGCCAGAGTGGTCATCGCGGCGATGGCGGAGAGGGCTACCGGGGCGACGGCGGATTCCGGGTCGGCGATTCCTGTTTCGCGCAAGCACTTCTCGGCGCGCGCGGTGTCACCTGTCGCGATCGCCAGCCAGCCCTGGACCAAGCGCATCTCGCCCGCGACCGGCAGTGAGCCCGCGTTGGCCTCCGCGATCGCCTCCGCGCGCTCGTCGAGTCCGGCCCAGCGCCCGCTCAGCCAGTCGAGCCGGACCTCCGTGCCTAGGCCGGTACTGCGCACGTACGGCGCCGACTCGACCCCGCGCAGCCCGTCGGCGATCAGGGCTCTGGCGTGCTCGTAGTGGCCGAGCCACGCGCAAACGTCGGCGAGGTTGCACCGCGCGCGGCCCAATTGGCTCAGGTGTTCGAGGTCGTGCGGGTCGACCGCCGACGGCAGGAGGTCTTCCAGGTCCGCGGCGCTGGCGTCGCCGAGGGTCAGCCGTGATTGCAGCGTGCTGGCCAGCAGCGCGGTGCGCGCCGGGCCCTGTGGCATCGCCGCGATGCGGTCGAACACCAGTCCTTGCCAGCGGCGGCACTCCTCGACCGTCCGGTTGCCCAGGTAGGGCATGCCGAAGATCGCGACCCCGCGCAGGCTCCACGCCTCGGCGACCCCCGGGGTGCGCACCGCTGTCCGGATCTTGATGTCGGCGCGCGGCAGGTCGCCCGGCGCGCGCATGAGCAGCAGACCCAGGCCGATCGCGACCTCGGCGCGCACCCGCTCGGGCAGCCGCTGGTCGGTGAACAGCCGTTCCAGCACCGGGATCACCTCGCGGTGGCCGCTGCCGCGCAGTCCGTGTCCACACAGGATCGTCACCAGCCTGGCCAGGTCGGCCGCGGGCAGCGCGGGCTCGGCGACCAGCTCGGTCAGCCAGCCCAGGGCCGTGTCGTCGCGACCGGCGGCCATCGCCTCTTCCGCCGCGCGCACGCCGTGGCGCACCCACTCCCGCACCGCGCCCGCTCCCCGCGCGTGCGTCGCCAACTGGTGTGCGGGCCAGTCTTGACCGAGCACCGCCAACGCCCGTTCGTGCAACCGCTGCCGCTCGCTGCCCGGCAACGACTCGTACACCGCCTGGCCCGCCAGCGGGTACCGGAACCCCACGCTCGAGCCCGTTTCGACCAGCACCGCGCGGCGCAGCAACCGGCCGATCTCGTCACCGTCCACTCCGGCCACCGAGCACAGCACCGACGCGGGTACCGGCAGCCGCAACACCGCGGCCGCGCGCACCGCCGCGGCCGCCGGGCCGCTGAGCCCCCGCACCTGGTCGGCCATCTCCTCGCGCACCGACCACGGCACCGGGATCCGGGCGAGCACCCGCTCGGCCGCGTCGTCGTCGGCCCGCCTGAGCGTGCCGGGATCGCGCACCGCGCCGACGAGTTCGGTCACCGCGAACGGCAACCCCGCTGTGCGCCGCCACAGCGCGTTCACCACGGCGTCCGACACCTCGCCGACGACCTCCGCCGCGAGACGGCCGACCCCGTCGCGCCCCAGCGGCTCCACCACGACTGTCGTGCGGGTCATGCGCCCAGCGCGCGTCCCGAGTGGACCGCCCGCTCCAACCTGCTCCGGTCGGTAGGTGAGCACCAAGGTGAGTGCCGCGGGCGGGTTGTTGACCATCGCGCGCAGGACCCGCAGGCTCCACTTGTCCGCCCACTGGGCGTCTTCGACCACCAGTGTCACGCGGCCCATGGCGCCGATCACCTCTCGGAAGCCCGCGGCCGCCGCGGGTGCCGAAGCGTCCGATAAGGACGGTGGAAGTCTGTCGGCGAGTTCGGGCAGCAGGGCCCGGATCGCGCCTGCGGCGGGGCTGAGCCTGCCGAGCTTGCGCGGATAGGCGCTCAACAGGTCCACCACCACGCCGAACGGCGTCTGGTGCCGCGACGGGTCGCACCGGCGGGCGGCGACCCAGTGCTCGATCCCCTGCCGTCGAACGAGTTCGGTGACCAGCATGCTCTTGCCGACCCCCGCGATCCCCTCGACCAGCACCAGCGACGGCGGCCACTTCGCGGCCTCGGTCATCGCGGCGAGTTCGCGGTCCCTGGCCACCAGCGCCGTCGTGGCGGGGCGGACCCAGACGCCGGGCGCGCCGCACTCCGTTCCGCGATCGGCCTGGTAGCCCATGTGCCGGAGCATACCGACACCGAATGGCCGCCGGTACCCATCCTTTCCCACCACCACAACGATCTCCGCGCACGGCGAACGGGCGGTGCGGCCGGGGATCGCCCGGCCGCACCGCCTTCCTCCGCTACCCTGCCGAGGCTCAGGTCACGGTGAGCGTGAACTCGGTTTGACCGGTCTTGCCCGCCGTGTCGGTCGCCGTGATGACGACCTTGTAGGTGCCGGGTTGGAACGGCGCGAACAGCGACATCTGGCTGCTGCCGCCCGGGTTGACGCTGAAGGGGAAGAACATCGGGGCGAAGCTCAGGCCGGTGGCCGACAGCTTGCTGGCGCCGGTCCCGCCCGCCACCGTGATCGTTGCCTTGACGCTGCCGCCCCGGCTCACCGTCGCCGAGGACGGTGTCGCGGTCGGCTTGGGACCGTCGGTGGAGCCGCCGTCCCCGACGGTGAGCGTGTAGACCGCGGTCTTGGTCCCGCTGGTTCCCTTGGCTGTCACCGTGATCGGGTAGCTGCCCTTGGCCGCGCTCGCCGCGACGTCGAAGGTGACCTTCGCCGACTGCCCGGAGTTCACCGACTCCGGCTGGAACTTCACCGCGACACCGGAAGGCTGCCCGTTCGCCGACAGGTCCAACCGCTCCGGCTGGTCACCGGCCGTGGTCGCGACGGTCGCCGAGATGTACTTGCCCGGGTCCACGCGCCCCGACGACGGGGTGAGCGCCACGGTGAACTTGCCGTCGCTCGGGGGAGTGCCGCCGATCTCCGACCTCGCCCAGTCGCCCATCTCGTTGGTCAGCCGCGCCATGATGCTGTAGCGGTCGCACCCGCTCGAACCCCACGACACCACCCCGACGATCACGCCGTCGACGGTGAACGGGCCGCCGCTGTCACCGGTGCAGGTGCCGGTGCGGCCGTCGTTGTACCCGATGCACACCATCAGGTCCGGGTTGACCCGGGTGTTGAACACCTGGCAGTTGTTGGCGTCGTTCACCGGCAGCGCCGTCTTGTAGAGCACGCCGGACCCGCCGTTGGCCGAGGTCCGCCCGTAGCCGACCGCGGTGCCGTTCTTGCCCGGCTGGGTCAGCGCGGAGTCACCGGAACCGGCCACCTTCGCCCACTGGCTCTCGGGCACCGGCAGGTCGTCCTCGGTCGTCACGACCGCGACGTCGTAGCCGGTCTGCCAACCGCCGGTGCCGCTGTACTTCGGGTGCGCCTTGAACGAGAGCAGCTTCGTGCGGAAGGTCTCGTCCCCGGTGGTGTTCAGGTCGTCGTCGCCGTAGAGGTAGTGCTTCGCCCCGGTCGCGTCGATCATGCAGTGCGCGGCGGTGATGATCTTCCGCTTGCCCACCACCGACGCGGTGCAGGACTGGCCCTGCGGTCCGCCGCCACCGGCGCGCATCCCCGCGATGACGAACGGGTTCTCCCGCACGGTGGTCCGCTGCCCGTTGACGACCTGGGCGCTACCGCCCTCCACCCGCAGCTGGTCGGTCGGGGTCGCCGCGACGGCGGGCTGCTCCGCCGACGCCGCGTTCGCGACCGGCACGGCCACCGCGGCCAACACCACCGCTGCGGCGAGCACAAGCTTGTGCTTTCTCACTTCGATGTCCTTCGGTTGCAGGGAATCGAACGGTCGGGGCCCGGTGACCGGACCACCGGCGGGGACATCCGCGGTGGCCAAGGGGACTATCGGGTCCGGCCGCGGGCGAAACAACCGTGGAAATCGTGGGTAGCGCTAGCGGTCCCGGCGGCGGCGGCCGAGGACGCTGGACAGGGCGCGCAGGATGGCCGGGCGTTCGGCGGGCCTGGTCCCGCGCAGTGCGGCGCGGACGATCAGGTACCGGGTGAGACAAGTTGAGACAACGGAGACCGCTGCCCCTGAGCTGACCAGCTCAACCACGCCCATCAGCACCCCTTCCTCCGGTGAGTTGATCGTGGTTCACTCGTAGAGAGAATCGCTAGAGCGTGCGACAGGTTCTGACAAACTCGGACAGGGGAGGGCCGGTGCCTATTCGCAGGCCGGTGGTGGCCGACCCCGCGTTGGCCGCCCTGCTCGCCGAGTTGCGCCTCGTGCACGTCGCCGCGGGGGAGCCGACGGTGCGGGACCTGGCTGTGCGCAGTGGCGGTCGGATCAGCCGGGACACCGTGCACCGGGTGCTCGCCGCAGACCGGGTGCCGCGGTGGCGCAACCTCGAGCTGGTTGTGCTCGCGCTCGGCGGTGACGTCGACCGGTTCCACGAGCTGTGGGTGGCCGCGCGGGCCGCCGAGGTGGAGCAGCGGTGATCACATTCGGTGAGCCGCCCGGCGAAGCGGGGAAGGCCCTCTTCGCGGCGCTGCGGGAGCTGTACCTGGCCGCGGGCGCGCCGACCGTGCGCGCCATCGCCGAGCGGACCGAGCTCAGCCGCGACACCGTGCACCGCGCACTCACAGCGGACAGGGTTCCCAGGTGGTCGACACTGCAGGACGTCGTCACAGCGCTGGATGGCGATGTTGAGCAGTTTCGACAGCTGTGGGCCACCGCGATGGGAACGGCTTCTTCGCCCGTCGGGTCGGGCGAGTCCACTCCATCGCACCAGCCCGACACCGGTGCGATCCGAGTGGCGTTGGTCGACGATCACCCGGTCATGGTGGATGGCCTGCAGACAATGTTGGGGGCTGCGGGCTTCGACATCGTGGGTACCGCCCTTGACGGGCATGCCGCGGTGGCCATGGTGCTGGCCACCCAACCGGATGTCGTCCTCATGGACGTGGTCATGCCGAATGGGAACGGCATCGATGCCACTGCGGAGATCGTTGCCCGCCTGCCGGACGCCCGGGTTCTCATGTTCACCATGGACTCCCGCGAGGAGACCTTTAGGGCCGCGGTTCGCGCGGGGGCCCGAGGATTCCTCTTCAAGGACACGCGGGTCGCGGAGCTCAGTGAGGTGATTCGCGCCATCTCGGCTGGCCAGACTCACTGGGGGCATCCTGCCGCGCCGCGGCTATTGGACGAACCGAAGCACGGCTTCACCGAGCGTGAGCTGACAGTTCTGGAGCTCATCTGCGGCGGGCTGTCCAGGACCGGCATCGCGGACGAGTTGGGGATCAGCGTGCGCACCGTTGACTCGCATTACGCCGCCATCGCGAACAAGATCGGGACGCGGAACCGGGTGCGGATGGCGCTCTACGCCATCGAGCACGGGCTCGTCGCCCCGCCGGTCAAGCACTCCGGCAACGACTCCGGCCGGTGAATCGGGTGTGCCCGCGTGGATTTCACGCTGATCGCACGGGCTCTCTGCTTCGGGACGTCGGAGGCCTGGTCGGGGCGTGAATCCGGCCGCACTCCGCGTCGCCATGCGGTCACCGGGACCGGGGCCGCGTACCGTCAAAGGGGACAAGAGGTGGTGGCCCAGGCGCGACACCGGTCGGGTGGATCCCGGCGGTGCCCGGCCGCCGCCCGGTTCGATCGAGTTGGCCGAGGACGGCCGCGGCGGGCGATCCCGAGCGCACCCGAACCCCCAGCTCACCCGGCCATGGCGGCCGCCCCCAGTACGCCACCCCGAAGGCAGGACATGACCACGATCACACCCACCATCGACGAACCCCGCCCGACGGCCAAACCGGTCCTCGGTGCCCCGGCGGGCCGCGCGGAACTGGTGACCATCCGGCTCTTCCTGATCATCCCGTTCCTCGCGCTGCTCGCCGTCGTCCCCGCGGTGTGGGGGTGGGGGATCGGCTGGGCCGACGTCGCCGTCGGTGCCGGGTTCTACGTCGTGTCCGCGCTGGGCATCACCGTGGGTTACCACCGCTACTTCACCCACGGCGCGTTCAAGGCCAACCGCGCGCTGCGGGTGGCCCTCGCGGTGGCCGGTGGGCTGGCCGCGCAGGGCTCGGTGATCACCTGGGTGGCCGACCACCGCCGCCACCACGCGTTCTCCGACCGCGAGGGCGACCCGCACTCGCCGTGGCTGTTCGGCACCTCGGCCGCCGCGCTGGCCAAGGGCTTCTGGCACGCGCACATGGGTTGGCTGTTCGGCACCGACCGCACCAACGTCGACCGCTTCGCCCCCGACCTGGCCGCCGACGCCGACATCCGCGCGGTCGACCGGCTGTTCCCGCTGTGGGTCCTGATCAGCGTCGGCATGCCCGGTGTGCTGGTCGCGCTGATCACCTGGTCGTGGTGGGGGCTGCTGACCGGGTTCCTGTGGGCCGGGTTGGCCAGGGTCGCCTTCCTGCACCACATCACCTGGTCGGTCAACTCCATCTGCCACATGGTCGGTGACCGCCCGTTCGCCAGCCGGGACAAGTCGGCCAACTTCTGGCCGCTGGCGATCCTGTCCATGGGCGAGTCGTGGCACAACCTGCACCACGCGGACCCGACCTCGGCGCGCCACGGTGTGCGCCGCGGGCAGCTCGACATCTCCGCCCGGGTGATCTGGATCTTCGAGAAGTTCGGCTGGGCGCGCAACGTGCGGTGGCCGGACGAGCGCCGGTTGGCCCGGTTGACGGTCGCCCCGACGGAGTAGCGGTCGGGCGCAGCGCACCCCGGACCCCCTCCCCGGGGTGCGCAATGGACGGTCAAGAACTGTCGGTGCCCCTCGATAGGGTGATCGAGAAGTTCACGGAGAGGGGAACCCCAGTTGATGTCCGCCACGACCTACCTCGAGCTGTCCGAGACCGGGGGCGGTGCGCACAAGTTCTACGAGGTGCGCGTCGAGGACACCGAGGTCACCATCACCTACGGGCGGATCGGGGAGCAGGGCCAGGTCAGGACCGCGTCCTTCGCCGACCACGCCAAGGCGCTCAAGGCGGCGGAGAAGAAGGTCGGCGAGAAGGTCCGCAAGGGCTACGCGGCGGCGGTCAAGGGCGAGCGCCAGCGCAGGCCGGTCAGCAGGCGCGAGATCGTCAGCACCCGTTCCACCGCGCGGCAGGCCCCGGTGCTCTGGCGCTTCGCCTCCGGCGCACCGGCGTTCGGGATCTTCATCGGTGAGGACCGCGCCTGGGTCGGCAACGAGAACGGCGACGTCTACACGCTGACCCACGACGGTCGCGTCACCGGCCGCTTCGGCCTGCCGGACTCGGTCAAGTGCATCGTCGCCGACGACTTCTGGGTCTACGCCGGGTGCGACGACGGCAACGTCTACGACCTGGGCGCCAAGGTGCCGCGCGTGGCCTACGAGATCGCGGGCGACGTTGACATCTACTGGCTCGACATCCACGACGGCGTCCTCGGGGTGTCCGATCGCCACGGTGGCGTCACGGTCGTCGACCACGAGGACGAGTTCCAGTGGTCGCGCCCCAGCACCGGCGACAGCGCCTGGATGGTCCGCAACGCCGCCGAGGGCGTGTTCCACGGCGACTCCAGCGGCGTCACGCACTACTCGACCCGCGGCGACCGCGTCTGGCACACCGACACCTCCGGCAGCGTGCTGTTCGGTTGGCAGGAGCGCACCGAGGTCTTCGCGGGCACCAGCCGCGGCTGGGTGCACCGCTTCGCCAAGTCCGACGGCCGGGAGAAAGCCGCTTACCGCTGCGACGCCGCCGTGTTCTCGTGCGCCACGTCGCCGGATGGGGAGTTCGTCTTCGCGGGCGACAACCAGTCCTCTGTGTACTGCTTCGCCGCGGACGGCACGCGCCTGTGGAAACTGGGCACCGGCTGCGGTTCGGCGTACTCCATGCAGTACCGCGACGAGCGGCTGTACCTGGTGACCACCGATGGCTCACTGGCCTGTGTGGACGCCAGCCCGGCCGCGGTGCACGCCGCCGAGCAGGGGCAGCTGCCCACCCGCCAGGACATCAAGGCGGGCAGCCTCGACCGGGTCGAGGCCACCGCCGAGGTCGAGGTCATCACCCACAGCACCCCGGCCGACGGCGTCGTCGTCGAGTGCGTCCAGCACAACGGCCGGGTCCGGGTGCACGTCGTCTCCGAGGGCTACGACTCGTCCTGGCTCGTGCAGTTCCCCAAGAACATCCGCGTCCCCGGTGCCCGCTACGTGGTCTCGGAGGTCCTCACCTCGGCGAGCGGGGCGTTCTACCGCGCCCGGGGCGAGATCAAGCGCATCCGGTAGTCGGTTCGGGTGCACTGGGGCCGATCGGCCCCAGTGCACCGTTCCAGCATTCGGAAACCACAACCCGGTGGCCGTGAGTGTGACGCGCCCCGGTGGGTGTCGGCGCGTTCGCGAGGGGCGGTGCCGCCGCCGAGGAGCGCCGGGCTATGTGGACGGGGACTTCGCGAGCTCTCGGCCGCCGGGGCGCTGACCTCGGGATCGGCGCCGATCTCCCGGATCAGCCGCCACCCGGGCCGGACCGGGATCTGCCCCGGGGCGTGGTCGTCGAGCGGACATCCCGCCGGTGGTTGGCTGCTGCCGGGTCCGCGGACCACGATTCACCCCATCGGCCTAGGTCGCGCCCGGTTCGGTCCACTCGGGATTGTCTACTGTAGACGGTCCAACTCTGGGCCGTTCGGGTGTTTCCCCGGTGCCGCGTGGCCCGGGTCGCCGCCGTGGAGCATGATGGGGCGCCGGTTGTGGCTCCCAGCGTTGTTGACGAGGTGTTGGTGGACGGCGTCGAGATCGATGTGTCGGTGACCGAGCGGGCCGCGGTGGTGCGGGTCGTGGGTGACGTCGCGGCCGTGGACGTGGCCGGGGTGCGCGAGCGGCTGCTGGCGGCGTGCGCGCTCGCCCCGGAGCCCAGGGTCGTGGTGCTCGACCTGACCCGGGTCGCGCTGCTGTCGGCGCACGGGGCGCGGGTGGTGACCCGGTTCGTCGGGGCGTGCGCGCGCGGGCAGGTGCGGGTGTGCCTGGTGGTGGCGGTCGACGGGATCGCGCACCGGGTGCTGCGCATCGCCGGGGTGAGCGAGCGGGTGCCGACGTTCCCGAGCGTGGCCAAGGCCGAGGAGGTGATCGAGCGCTCGCTCGCCGCGCTCAGTCGTCCTTGACCTGCTCGTCCGGCTTGGCCTGCTCATCCGGCTTGACGTAGGTCGGGTGCAGGTGCACCGGCTGGCTCCGCTTGGCCTTGGCGCGCAGGTTGAGGAACTCGACGAAGATCGAGAAGGCGATCGGCCCGTACACGTAGCCCTTGGGGATGTGCTGGTCGAACCCCTCCGCGATCAGGCTCCCGCCGATGAGCAGCAGGAACGACAGCGCCAGCATCTTCACCGTCGGGTGCCGGTTGACGAACTCGCTGATCGCCCGCGCCGACACCAGCATGATGATCATCGCGACCACCACCGCGGCCACCATGATCCCCAGTTCGTCCACCATGCCGACCGCGGTGATCACCGAGTCCAGTGAGAACACCACGTCCAGCACCAGGATCTGCGCGATCACCGAGGCGAACGAGGCGGCCCGCCGCTGGGTCTTGTGCTCGGCGCCCTCGAGTTGCTCGTGGATCTCGAAGGTCGCCTTGCCGAGCAGGAACAGCCCGCCGAGCAGCAGGATCAGGTCGCGCCCCGAGATCTCCTGGCCGAGCGCGGTGAACAGCGGCGCGGTCAGGCCGACCACCCAGGACAGCGACGCGAGCAGCAGCAGCCGGGTGATCAGCGCCAGCGACAGGCCGACGACCCTGGCGCGCTGCTGCTGGTGGGCGGGCAGCCGCCCGGCCAGGATCGAGATGAACACGATGTTGTCGATCCCGAGCACGACCTCCAACAGCAGCAGCGTGCCGAAGGCGATCCAGAGTTCGGGGCTGAGCATCCAGTCCATGCGCTGAATCGTCCTCCCGCGCGGCGATCGGGGTACGGCGCGCGCACCCGATCGGCCGGTGTTCCATTCGTCCGGTTTAGTGCAAGCTACCCGATTAGGTGACCCCGTGCGTGGCTCGTCACGGTGGGTGTCGCGCTCCGGACTACTGGGCGACCACCACCTCGGGTCGGGGCGCCGGGCGCCGGGCCCAGACCTGGCGGAGGTGGGCGATGCCGGCGGCGACCGCGATGAGGACGGCCGCGGTGGCGAACGTGAGGTGCAGGGCCGTCGCGATCGTGGTGGGTGCGGCGGTGGTGATGGCCGAGGTGCCCGCGGCCAGGGTGAACACCGCGCCCATGGCGGAGGTGCCGAGGATGAGGCCGATCTGGCGCGACAGCGCGAGCATCCCGGAGACCGCGCCCCGGCTGGTCGCGGGCGCGGTCGTCATGACGGCGGTGCTGTTGGCGGCCTGGAACTGGGCGAAGCTGGCGGTGATCAGCATGATCGGCCCGAGGTAGCCGGGGATCCCGAGGCTCGCGGGCAGCGCGGCCATCGCCACGCACCCCACGGCCATCCCGCCCAGGCCCAGGACCGTCGTGCGGTGGGTGCCGAGCGCGTCGACGACCCGGCCCGCGGGCAGACCGCTGAGCGCCGCCACGACCGGACCCGCGGCCAGCACGATCCCGATCAACGCGGCGTCGAGGCCGAGCGCGCCGGAGAGGTAGAACGGGCCGACGACCAGGGTGGACATCAGCACGGTCGTCGCGATGGAGCTGATGGCGAGGTTCGCGACGAGCTTGCGGTCGCGCAGGACCGCGGTGGTGAGCTTGGTCCGCGGCGCCCTCGGCGAGTCCGGCAGGTGGCGGCGGGCGAGGACGTACGCGACGACCCCCAGCGCGGTGCTGACGAGGAAGATCGACCGCCAACTCAGGGTGGCGATCAGCAGCCCGCCCAGCGGCGGCCCGAGCGCGGTGCCCACGGCCGACACCGTCCCCAGCAGACCCATGGCGGTGCCGATCCGCTCCCTGGGCACGGCCTCGCTGACGAACGCCATCGACAGCGCCATCATGATCGCCGCGCCCGCGCCCTGCCCGACCCGCGCGGCCACCAGCAGCCACAGCGTCGGCGCCGCCGCGCACGCCGCGGACAGGGCGGTGAACAGCGCGATCCCGACGAGGAACAGCCTGCCGCGGCCGGTGGTGTCCCCGAGGTACCCGGCGACGACGGTCAGCGCCGTGATCGCGATCAGGTAGCCGAGCACGACCCACTGCACCTCGGCGAAAGTGGCGTTGAACACCTGGGCGAGGGCGGGGGCGGCCACGCTGGCGACGCTGGTGCCCAACGACGGCAACAGGATGGTCAGGGAGAGGGCGGCCAACGCCCAGCGCTTCGTCATGCGGGCCAGCGTGCGCCCGGTCGGCAAATTTCACCTAAGTCTCTTGCCGCTATGGCAAACTGGAGCCATGGTTACCGACGACGACGCGGTGCTGGCCGCCGTGGGGCCCCGGTTGCGGGCGCTGCGCAAGAGCCGGGGCACCACGCTGACCCAGCTGGCCGAGACCACCGGCATCTCCGTCAGCACCCTGTCGCGGCTGGAGTCCGGCGAGCGCAGGCCCAACCTGGAGCTGCTGCTCCCGCTCGCCCGCGCCTACCAGGTCCCGCTCGACGACCTCGTCGGCGCGCCCCCGGTCGGCGACCCGAGGGTGCGGCTCAAGCCGATCAAGCACGCCGACGCGGTGATCGTGCCGCTGACCCAGCACCCGGGCGGGCTGCAGGCGTTCAAGATGGTCATCCCGGCCACCCGCAGCGCCCCCGACCCGCGCACCCACTCCGGCTACGAGTGGCTCTACGTCCTCAGCGGCACCCTGCGCCTGGTCCTCGCCGAGCACGACATCCTCGTCAAGACCGGCGAGGCGGCCGAGTTCGACACCCGCCTGCCGCACTGGTTCGGCTCGACCGGCGCCGCGCCGGTGGAGATCCTCAGCCTGTTCGGCCCGCAGGGCGAACGCATGCACGTGCGCGCCAAGCCCCGCGGCGAGTGAGTCAGTCGGGCTGGCGCGGGGTCAGGGCGGCCAGCCTGCTCAGGGCCGCGCGGCGGTCGGTGGGGGTGTCGGTGCGGGTGGCCAGGCGGGCGGCGTGCGCGCGGACCAGGTCGTGCATGCGGTAGCGGCCGGGTTCGTGCTGTTGCAGCAGGTTCGCGTCCAGCAGCTCCTCCAGCCCGCCAGCCGGGTCGTCGACCTGGGTGAGCGCCGCCGCGGCCGTCGCGTCGAGGTCGGGGCCGGGGTGCAGGCCGAGCAGCCGGAACATCCGCTGCTGGCGGTGGTCCAGGTGCGCGTAGGACACGTCGAACGCCGCGGTGACGCTGCGGTCGCCCGCGGCCAGCTCGGTGAGCCGGTTGCGCTCGTCGCGCAGGCGCTCGGCCAGGTGGGCGACCGTCCAGGTGGTGCGGTGGCGCAGGCGGGCGGCGGCGACGCGGATCGCCAGGGGGAGCCGGGCGCACAGCTCGACCACCTCGGCCACCAGCGCGGGCGCCGCGGCCCGGTCGGACATCCGGTCGAACAGGGTGACCGCGTCGGCCGGGGGCAGGACCGGCAGCGACAGGGCCACCGCGTCGTCGAGCCCGGCCAGCCTGCGCCTGCTGGTGACCAGCACCAGGCAGTTCGAGCCGCCGGGCAGCAGCGGCCGGACCTGCGCCTCGCCTGCGGCGTTGTCCAGCACCAGCAGCAACCGCCGCTCGGCCACCGTCGCGCGCCACAGCGCCGCCCGCTCCTGGAACGCCGCCGGGATCCGCGGCAGCCCGATCGCGCGCAACACCCACTCCAGGGCCTCGCCGGGGTCGACCGGCGCCCGGTCGCCGGTGAACCCGTGCAGGTCGACGAACAGCTGCCCATCGGGGAAGCGCGCCGCCAGCCGGTGCGCGGCGTGCACGGCGAGCGCGGTCTTGCCCACTCCGGCCATGCCGTCGATCGCGGTGACCGCCGCGGTGGACCGCAGCAGCGCTGCCAGTTCCTCGTCGCGCCCGGTGAACGTCGCCGGGGCCGCCGGGAGCTGCGCGGGTCCGGTTGCGACAACGGGCGTAGGCGGTCCACCGGACAGGACCTCGCGTTGGGCCTGCCGCAGGGTTTCACCCGGCTCTATGCCTAACTCCTGCACCAACCGCCGCCGGGTGCGCGTGAACACCGCCAGCGCCTCGGCCCGCCTACCGGCCTTCGACAGCGCCAACATGAGCAGCCCGACCAACCGCTCGCGCACCGGGTGGTCCACCACCAGCCCGCTCAGCTCGGTGACCACCGATTCCTGCTCGCCCAGCACGATCCGCAGCTCCGCCCGGTCCTCGACCGCCTGCAACCTGGCTTCTTCCAGGTGCGACGCCGCCGCTTCCCGCACGCCGTCGACGACCCCGGTGAGCGCCGGTCCGCGCCACAGCCCCAGCGCGTCGCCCAGCAGGCGGACGGCCCTGGCGCGGTCACCGCCCGCGCGGGCCGCCCTGGCCTGGGCGACCAGGCGCTCGAACCGGCGCAGGTCGACCGACTCCGGGTCGACGCTGAGCACGTACCCGCCCTGCCGCGCCGCCAGCACCGTGGCGCCCACGTCGAGCACCGCGCGCAGCCGCGACATCCGCCGCCGCACCGCGCCGCGCGCGTCGCGCCGCTCGCTGGCGGTGAGCTGGTCGACGAAGTACTCCAGCGGCACC
This sequence comes from Actinokineospora diospyrosa, assembly GCF_024171925.1. GTDB lineage: Bacteria > Actinomycetota > Actinomycetes > Mycobacteriales > Pseudonocardiaceae > Actinokineospora > Actinokineospora diospyrosa. Next base: position 618,681 of record NZ_JAMTCO010000001.1, read on the forward strand.
ACCCGGTTCACGTTGACCAGCAGCACCGCCAGCGAGCTGCGCTGCACGGACCCGCCGATGGCCAGCCGCCCGCCCGCGCGCCACGCCTCGACCGGCCCCAGTACGCGAAAGTCCATCACAAATCCCCCCAGGAGCGTGACGAGTCGAAAGTCTAGAACACCGCAACGCCGCGACGGTCCGATAAATGTCCTCCCGTTGTCCACACTTCGCCCTAGCGTCCTCTTCGGTCCGGTTGGTGGACCGTGTGGACCAGTTCCTGGGAGGAATATCCGGTGTCCGACGAATTCGTGGTGGTTGTCAACGACGAGGAGCAGTACTCCGTGTGGGCCGCCGGGCGCGAGCTGCCGGCCGGGTGGCGCGCGAGCGGCTTCTCCGGTCCCCGGCAGGCCTGCCTGGACCACATTGACCAGGTGTGGACCGACATGCGGCCCGCGAGCGTACGCCGGGCGGCCCAGGCATGATGTCCCGATCAGAGGGCTTTGTGTCCTCAGTAGACCTTGACATTCCACTTTCCACGGACCGGCCGGATTCAATCGCCGTCGCCGACGCGTCCGGGGCGCGGATCACATACGCGCAATTGCGCGACCGAGTAGCCCGGTTGGCCGCTTATTTGCGGGCCCGCGATATCGGTTCGGAAACGGTGGTCGCGCTCGCCATCGCGCCTTCGGCGAACACCGTCGTGGCTTTGCTCGGCGTCCTGGCCGCCGGGGCCGCCTACCTCCCGCTCGACCCCGCCGACCCGGCTGACCGCCTACAAGCGTTGATCCAGGACGCCAAGGCCCGGCTGGTCCTCACCGAGGGCACCACCACCGTCGACGGCGTCGCGTCGGTGTCGCTGGCGGCCGCGATCGAGGCCGCCCCCGAGCAGTCGCCGCAGCCTGCGTCCTACCAGCCGGACAGCCTCGCTTATGTCTGCTACACCTCGGGTTCCACCGGGCGCCCCAAGGGTGTCGGCGTGACGCGCGCCAACCTCGCCGCCTACCTGGAGCAGGTCCTGGAGGTCCTGGACCCGCGTCCCGGCGACGTGTTCAGCCTGGTGCAGCCGTTCACCTTCGACTCCGGCGGCACCATGGTGTTCCCGGCCCTCGCCGCGGGCGCGACGCTGTGGGTGGTGCCCGCCGAGCGGGCGGTCGACGCGGGCTGGCTCGCCGAGCACCTCGCCGGGGTCGACTACCTCAAGATCACCCCGTCGCACCTGGCCGCGCTCCAGGACGCCGCGACCATCCCGCTGCCGCGCAAGGCACTGCTCCTCGGCGGCGAGCCGTCCCGCTGGGCGTGGTTCACCGGGCTGGCCGGGCCCGGTCGCACGGTGATCAACCACTACGGTCCGACTGAGACCACTGTTGGCGTGGCCGCCCTGATCGGTGACACGGCCGTGATCGAACCCGGCCGCGACACCCCGCTCGGCCCGGCGATGCGCAACGCCGTCCTGCACCTGCTCGACGACAACGGCGACCCGGTGCCCGACGGTGAACCCGGCGAGATCACCATCGGCGGCCCGCAGGTCAGCCGCGGTTACCTGGGGATGCCCGGGCGCACCGCCGCCGTCTTCGTGCCCGACCCGTTCAGCGCCCGCCCCGGCGCCCGGCTCTACCGCACCGGTGACCGCGGCGCGCGGCGGCCCGACGGCACCACCGAGTTCCTCGGCCGCACCGATGCCCAGGTCAAGATCCGCGGCTTCCGGGTGGAGCCGGGCGAGGTCGCCGAGGTCCTGCGCGGCCACCCCGCCGTCACCGACGCGGTCGTCGTCCCGTGGCGCGGCGGGCTCGCCGGGTACATCCGCACCCACGAGCCGGTTGAGCCCGACGACGTGCGCGCGCACGCCGCGGCAACGCTACCCAAGTACCTCGTGCCAGATGCGATCACTGCTCTGGACGCGTTTCCCCTAACGCCTCACGGCAAGCTCGACACAGCACGCTTACCCGAACCGGTTCTGCCCACTGAAGACACCGGCCCGCGCTCTAGTACCGAAGAGGCCGTGGCTCGGCTGTTCGCGGACCTGCTTGGCCTACCGCAGGTCGGCTCCAACGACGGCTTCTTCGCCCTCGGTGGCCACTCGCTGCTCGTCGCCAAGCTCTTGTCCCGCCTGCGCGCGACGTTCGAAGTGGAGATCCCCGCGAGGCAGATCTTCGAGGCGCCAACTGTCGCCGGGATCGCCGCGCACGTCGACGCCGCCCGTACCCGCGGCGGTGCCCAACTCCCGCCGGTCGCCCGCGCGTCCCGCACCGCGCCGTTGCCCGCCTCGCATGGCCAGCAGCGCCTGTGGTTCCTCAACCAACTCGACCCGACCAGCCCGCTCTACAACACCAACCTCGGCGTCCGCGCGCTCGGCGAGCTCGACACCGCGGTGCTGCGCGAGTGCGTGCTCGACCTCGTCGCCAGGCACGAGGTGCTGCGCACCCGCCTGGTCGCGGGCCAGGACGGCCTGCACCAAGTGGTGGAGCCGAGCCCGGTGGTGCCCTTCGACCACGTCGACCTGTCCGACACACCCGAACGCGACCGCGAGGCCGAGCTCCGGCTGCTGATCGCGGCCTCGACCGAGCGCCCGTTCGACCTGACCGCCGAGGTTCCGATCCGGGTGCTGACCGTCCGGCTGGCCGACGACGAGCACCTGCTGCTGCTCACCATGCACCACGTCGCCACCGAGGGGCCGTCGATGCGCATCCTGCATCGTGAACTCGGCGACCTCTATGCCGCTCGAGTCCGGGGTGACCTGCCCGCGCTGCCCGAACCCGCCGCGCAATACGCGGACTTCGCTGTATGGCAGCGGGATCTCCTTGCCCGCGGCGCCTACGCCCGTCAGCTGGAGTTCTGGCGGGAACGTCTGGCAGGCCTACCGGCCCGCGTCGAGCTGCGCACGGATCTAGCGCGCCCCGACGAGATCAGCCCCGCCGGGGACCGGGTCCGGTTCGAGCTGTCCGCGGACCTGACCGGGCGGCTGCGCGCGCTGGCCGCCGCGGAGGGCGCGACGCTGTTCATGATCCTGCTCGCCGGGTTCCACCTGGTGCTGGCCGAGCGGACCGCGCAGCGCGACGTGGCGGTCGGCATCCCGGTCGCGTTCCGGCCCCGCCCGGAGCTGGAGGGCACGGTCGGCTTCTTCGGCAACACGCTGGTCCTGCGCACCGACGTCGACCGGGGCCTGGGGTTCCGCGCGTTGCTGCGCCAGGTCCGCGCGGTCACCCTCGACGCGATCGCGCACCGGGACCTGCCGTTCGAGGCGCTGGTCGAGGAGGTCCGGCCGCGGCGCCGGTTCGGCGACACGCCGCTGGTGAACGTGATGATGATGGTCGCCGAGGAGGAGCGGCCGCCGGTCGTGCTCGACGAGGTCACCCTGCAGGCCGAGCCGATCGACACCGGCACGGCCAAGGCGGAGCTGGTGGCGCTGTTCGAGGTGGTCGCGGGCGGGCTCACCGGTGAGCTGGAGTTCCGGACCGACCTGTTCACCACCGAGGGCATCACCCCGCTCGCGGCCCGGTTCGAGCAGGTCTTCACCGAAGTGCTGGCCGACCCGGACGCCCCGATCGCCGGGATCGTCAGCGCCGACCCGACGCTGCCGGTCCCCGCCGAGGAGGTCGAGGTGGCGGTCGACGAGGACTACGTCGCGCCCAGGACCGACCTGGAGGCCGAGCTGCGCGCGCTGTGGATCGACCTGATCGGCAACCCGGACATCGGCGTCACGGACCACTTCTTCGACGTCGGCGGCCACTCGCTGCTCGCGTCCCGGGTCGTGGCGTGGATCGGGAAGCGGTACGGGGTCACCGTCCCGCTGCGCTGGTGCTTCGACAGCCCCACGGTCGCCGACCTCGCGCTGATCGTGCTGGTGGGCCAGTTCGCCGCCGACGACGCGGCCGAGGACCTGCTCGCCCAGGTCGAGGCCGACCGATGAGCGCGCTGGAGCGGCTGGCCGCGCTCGGTCCCGAGCAGCGCGCCGCGCTCGAGCGCCGACTCCGGGCCCGGGCCGACGCCGCGCCCGTGGTGGTCGCGCCGGTGCTCGCGGAGGCGCCGCTGTCGCCGGGGCAGCGGCGGATGTGGTTCCTCGACCAGCTAGGGCCGCTGTTCCCGGCGTACGTGATCGTCTCCGCCTGGCGGGTCGAGGGCGCCGTCGACCGGGCGGCCCTGGGCGTGGCGCTCGGGATGGTGGTGGACCGGCATCCCGCGCTGCGCACCGTGTACACCGAGGTCGACGGGGAACCGCGCCAGAGCGTCCGGTCCGCGGTCGTGTCGATCACCGTGGTCGACCTGACCGGGTTGGCCAGCGAGGAGCGGCAGGCCGAGGTGCGGCGGATCTCGGACCGCGAGGCCCGGGAGCGCTTCGACCTGAGTGCGGGTCCGCTGCTGCGGGCGCACTTGCTGGTGATGGGGCCTGACGAGCACGTGCTCGTGCTTAGCGCGCACCACATCGCGTTAGACGGCTGGTCGCTCTCGCTCGTCGTGTCTGATCTGTTGACCGCCTACGCCGCCGTGGTCGCGGAGATCCCGGTCGACTGGCCTGAACTGACCGTCACCTACGCCGATTTCGCCGCCCGGCAAGTGGATGAGTCACCGTACTGGCGGGCCGCGCTCGACGGCATGCCGCAGACGTTGGCGCTGCCGACCGACCGGTCGCGTCCCGCCCAGCCCACGTACCGCGGTGGCCAGGTCACCTTCTGGTTCGACGACGACCTGACCGCGCGGCTGCACGCGGTGGCGCGCGCGGAGAAGGCGACGCTGTTCACCGTGCTGCTGGCGGGGTGGCAGGCACTGTTGTCCCGCTACACCGGGACGACCGACATCCCGGTGGGCAGCCCGGTGTCGATCCGGCCGGACGCGGACTTCGACGGTGTCGCCGGACTGTTCCTCAACACGCTGGTGCTGCGCGGCGACCTGTCCGGCGACCCGGACTTCCGCACGGTGCTGCGCCGCACGACCGACACCGTGTTCGCGGGCTTCGAGCACCGCGACCACCCGTTCGAGCGGCTCGTCGACCAGCTCGCCGACAGCCGCGACCTCGCCAGCAACCCGCTGTTCCAGGTCATGCTGGTGCTGCAGAACACCCCGGCGCCGCTCACCTCCGCGGCCGGGCTGCGGCTGGCCCAGCTCGACCTGGCCCCGCGCACCGCCAAGTTCGACCTGAACCTGCAGATCACCGAGGTCGGCGGGCGGCTGCGCGGTGAGCTGGTCTACGCGGCCGAGCTGTTCGACGCCGACCGGGTCCGCCGGATCACCGACCACTACCGCGCGCTCCTCGCGGGTGCGGTGGCGGACCTGTCCGCGCCGGTGTCCGGGCTGCCGCTGCTCACGCTGGAAGAGGAGGCGCTGATCGGTGCGTGGAACCGGACCGGGGCCGCGCTGCCGGGGGCGCGGTTGCCCGACCGGATCGCCGAGGCAGCGGCCCGGTGGCCGGACCGCCCCGCGATCAAGGCGGACGGGAAGTGGTTGACCTACCGGGAGTTCGCTGATCGCGTGGGTGAACTCGCGGCGCGTTTGGTGGAGCTGGGGGTGCGGGTCGACACGGTGGTCGGGGTGTGCCTGCCGCGCGGGCTGGACTTGGTGGTGGCGTTGCACGCTGTTCAGGCCGCTGGCGGGGCGTACTTGCCGATGGATCCGGAGTACCCCGAGGCCCGGTTGCGGTTGCTGGCGGAGGAAGCGGCACTGGTGATCACGGCTGAGGGGGTCGGTACCGCGCGGGAACCGTTGCGCGAGCCGGTTCCGACGCCGGATGACGCGCTTGCGTACGTGATCCACACATCCGGGTCGACCGGGAGACCCAAGGGCGTTGGGGTGTCCCACGGGGCGATCGCGAACCGGATCTCGTGGATGCAGGAGTACTTCCCGATCGGGGAGGGGGATCGGGTTCTGCAGAAGACGCCTGCGGGGTTTGACGTGTCGGTGTGGGAGTTCTTCTGGCCGTTCACCGTGGGTGCGGCTTTGGTGGTCGCCGAACCCGGTGGGCATCGGGACACCGGGTACCTCGCGGACCTGATCTCGCGGGAGCAGATCACGGTGCTCCACTTCGTACCGTCTATGTTGGATGCCTTTCTGGACGAACCCTCGCTTGCTACCCGTGCTTCTTCGGTGCGACGGGTGTTCGTTTCGGGGGAGGCGTTGTCGACCGATGTCGCGGCTCGGTGTCTTTCGGCGCTGCCCGCGGCTGAGTTGCACAACCTGTACGGGCCGACGGAGACAGCGGTTGACGTGACCTGGCAGGCGGTTCGGGGGCTGGACCTCCGGCACGGGGTGCCGATTGGAATGCCAGTCGCCAACACTTCGATCGAGATTCTCGACGCGTGGTCGCGGCGTGTTCCCCTTGGTGTGCCGGGGGAGTTGTGTGTTGGGGGCGTTCAGCTCGCTCGTGGGTACCTGGGGCAACCGGGTCTGACCGCTGACAAGTTCGTCCCGAATCCCTATGGGCCGTCGCGTCTCTACCGCACGGGCGATCTCGCCCGGTGGACTAGCGGTGGGGTGGAGTACTTGGGGCGGCTTGACCAGCAGGTGAAGGTGCGCGGGATGCGCGTCGAACCGGGTGAGGTCGAGGCGGCCCTGTTGGCCCTGCCGGAGATCCGTGCCGCCGCTGTCATCGCCCGCGACAACCGCTTGGTCGCGTATCTGGTGGCTGACGCCGAGGTTGACTGGGCGGCGCGGCTGAGGGAACGGTTGCCCGCTCAGCTCGTGCCGGACCTGTTTGTTAGTCTGGATTCACTTCCCTTGACAGCTAACGGGAAACTCGACAGATCCGCTCTGCCGTCGCCGCAGCCGGTGGTCCAGGTCTCCGGGGTGCTCACTGACCGCGAGAAGGTGGTGGCCGCCATCTGGGGAGATGTCCTCGGTGTGGGGGCCCTGGGGCCTGACGATGACTTCTTCGCTGTCGGCGGGGATTCGATCCGCAGCCTCAAAGTCATCTCCCGACTCCGCGCGGCGGGCTTCACGGTGTCGTTGGCGGACCTGTTCCGGGCTCGCACTGTTCGTGATCTCGCGGCGCACCTGACCGAGTCGGGCTCGCGCGAGGTTGCCGCTTTGGGCGCGTTTGACCTGCTCAGCCCGGAGGACCGCGCGCGGCTCGCCGGCAATGGAAAGGAAGGGGCGGCATGACTGAGTCCGTAGTGGACGCCTATCCGCTGGCCGCACTTCAGGCCGGGATGCTCTACCACGCCGAGTACCGCGAGGGAACCGCTGCCTACAACGACGTTCTAACGCTGACTCTCGCTGGTCGGTTCGATCGGTCGGCGTTGAGTGACACCCTGGCTGATCTGGTCGAACGGCATGCCGTGTTGCGGACCTCGTTCGACCTGACTGGGTTCTCTGAGCCGGTTCAGCTGGTACACGCCACCGCTGTTGTGCCGCTTGAGGTGCTTAATGGTGATGTGCTCGCGTGGCGGGAGCGCGAGCAGTTCCGGCCACATGATCTCGGTGCGGCGCCGCTGTTCCGGGCTACCGTGCATGTGTTGTCCGACAATGAGTTCTCGTTGTCGTTGAGCTTCCACCACGCGATCCTGGACGGGTGGAGTCTCGCGAGTCTGGTCGCCGAGTTGATCCGCCGGTACGCGGCTCGACTCGATGGGGAGGTGCTTCCGGTTGTCGCACCGGTGGACACGTTCCGCGACTTCGTGGCCGCTGAGCGGGCGGCGATCGCCGATCCCCAGGTCCAGGACTACTGGCGCGGTGTGCTCGACGGCGTCCCGCTGAGCCAGGTCCCCTCGCTGCCCGGCTACCCGACCGACGGACCCCTGGTCAGCGATCGGCACGTGATCGAGTTCTCCCCGGACCTGCAAGCCTCGATCGCGGCGGCCGCTGCCGAGCTGCGGACACCGGCGCGCACACTGCTCCTCGCGGTGCACCTGCGCGTCCTGGGCCTGCTCACCGGGTCCCCCGAGGTCGTCACCGGCATGGTCACCCACGGCCGCCCCGAAACCGAGGGCGGCGCCGAGGTCGCCGGACTGTTCCTCAATACCGTCCCCCTGCGGGTGCGCGTCGACCAACCGAGCTGGGCCACTCTTGTGTCTGAAGTGGACTCCGCGATGGTCGACCTGGTGCCGCACCGCCGGTTGCCCCTGTTCGAGATCCAACGCCTCGCCACCCGTTCCCCGGTCTTCGACACCGCCTTCGACTACCACGACTTCCACGTCTCCTCGGCCCCCTCGACGTCCTCGGTGCGCGTGCTGCGGCAAGCGCACTCCGAAACCACCGACATCCCCTTCACCGCCATCTTCGCCCGCGGCGGCGGCGAGGCCGGACTGACGTTGTCGTACCACCGGACGCGGTTCCCGGCCTCGCAGATCGAGGCCATTGGTGAGTACTACCTCGCCGCCATTGCCGAACTTGCCGCCGACACGCGGTCGGATCCGCGCCGCACCGGGCCTCTTGTGCGCCGTGACTTGCCGTCGATCGCTGCCTGGAACGGGACGGCGGTGGATGCGCCAGCTGCGGTGACGCTGCACGGGTTGGTTGCGCATTGGGCCGCTTTGACGCCGGACGCGGACGCGGTGATCGACGGTGCGCAGCGGCTTACGTTTGATGAGCTTTGGAGGCGTGTGGCTGCGCTGGCTGAACGGCTGGTCTCGATCGGTGTTGATCGGGAGGTGGTGGTCGCGGTTGGGATTGCGCGCTCTGCTGACGCGCTGGTGGCGATTCTGGCCACGCTCCAGGCCGGCGGCGCCGTGTTGCCGCTCGACATGGACCATCCGCCGCTTCGGCTGCGGGACTTGATGGCTGACGCGGGTGCCCGTGTTCTGCTCACCGCCACGTCGGCCGCTACGGCAGCCGTTGATCCGCTGCCCCTGCTTGCTGCTCTCACGGCTGCCTCGTCTGGGGCGCCTATGTCCGCGGTGACTGGGTCGGCTGCAGCCCCGCTGGCGCCCGCCTCTGCCGCCGGTGTCTTGCTGGACTCGTCTGGGTCCGTTGTAGCGGGTCCGGTCTCTGCTGCTGGTGACTCGATCGGGTCGCCTTTGCCTGCAGCGGGTGGGCACGGTTGGGACGCTGTTGGCGCGCTGGGCTCGGCCGTTGTGGGTGGAGCGGCTGAGGCCGTCCCGGCTGCGGGTGGGTCGCTCTCCGGCTCGGTTGGCTTGCCTGCGCTGGCCTCTGGTGTGAGTCGCTCGGCTTCGACCGCGTCCGAGCTATCCGTGTGGTCGAGTTCAGCCGCTGATGCCCTGCCTGTGCCCGTCCCGGCTGATCCTTCTCCTCTTCCCGCCGATCTCCCCGCACCGCTCGCCGACCTGGGCACTTTCCCCGACGGCGGTCTCTCAAGGGTCGAAGCTTCACCCGTTCCAGCGACAGAAGTTATCCACATGTCGATCTTCGGGGCGCTTTCCCAAGATCCACTGTCGGTGGAGCCCGGTAGACTGGCACCGGGGTCGCCCCCCGGAGAGGGTGGGGGCCGGGCTGGGGTCGGTGGGCGCGCGCGGGGTGGTGGCGGTAGGGCTGCCGGGGGTGTGGTGGGGGATGTCGGGGGAGTTAGGGCTGCCTTGGGTGGGGATGTGGCGGCGGTGCTGTTCACGTCGGGGTCTACGGGGCGGCCTAAGGGGGTGTTGCTGACGCATCAGGGTGTTACGCAGTTTTGTGCGTGGCATGGGAAGTACATGGGGCTTACGGGGGCGGACAGGGTTGCGCAGCGGTCGCCGCTTAGTGTGGATGGGACGTTCATTGAGTTGGCGATGGCGTTGGGGGTTGGGGCTGCTGTCGTTGTTGTGCCTACGGAGGCGGTGATTGATCCGGAGGCGTTTGAGGGGGCCTTCAAGGACATCACGGCTACGTATTTGGTGCCTAGTTTGCTTGCGCCGTTGGTTGCGGCTGGGGCGGTTGGGCGCACCGGGCTTAAGCATGTGGTTTCGGGTGGGGAGTTGTTGGCTCGAGCCGTGGTGGAGGGGTTTGGTAGTCAGACCACTGCGACGTTGCACAACATCTATGGGCCTACTGAGCTGGGGATGGCGGCTAGTCAGTGGGTGACAGACCCGGGGAACCCGGATGGGCCGGTGCCGATCGGGGGGCCTGGGCCGGGGACCGAGCTGCACATCCTGGATGACAAAGGGGAAGTGGCGCCTATAGGCACGCCAGGGGAGGTGTATGCCGGGGGGCCGCAGATCGCGCGGGGGTACTTGGGGAACCCAGGGCTGACGGCGGATCGGTTTGTGCCTAGTCCGTATGGGCCGCCTGGGGCTCGGCTCTATCGCACGGGGGACCGGGCGCGGTGGTTGCCGGGTGGGGTGTTGGAGTTCGCCGGGCGCCGGGACAACCAGGTCAAGATCAATGGGATTCGGGCGGAGTTGGGCGAGATCGAGGTCCGGCTCGCCGAGCATCCACGGGTGCTCCAGGCCGCCGTGGTGCTGCCGCCTGGGCGGGGGCTTACCGCCTATGTCGTGTGGGCGGGGGAGCAAGAAGGGGCGGTCGCTGATATTCGGGCGTTCTGCGGTGAAAGGTTACCGGCGGCGCTGGTGCCAGGGCGGTATGAGTTCCTGGACGAGATTCCGGTTCTCGCGAACGGGAAAGCGGATCGGGCGGCGTTACCCGAGGTGACCGGGGGTGGTGCCGATTTCCAGCCACCGAGGGACTTTGTGGAGTCTCGGTTGGAGGCGTTGTGGGAAGAGGTATTGGAACTCCCGGCGATCAGCATCAGGGATGACTTCTTTGCGCTGGGTGGTCACTCGTTGCGCGCGTTGCGGTTGGTCATGCGACTGCGCAAGGACTTCGGTCGCGAAGTGCCGATCGAAACCCTGATGACGCACCCGACGATCGAGCAGCTTGCGGTTTTGCTTCGTGCCCCGGGGCAAATGGCGCCCACGACACCTGTTGTGCCGCTGCGCAAACAGGGCGGCGACCCGCCGGTGTGGTTCGTGCATGCATTGGGCGGTCAGGTCTTCCGGTATCGCAAGCTTGCCGGGCTCCTGGGCGACGATCAGCCGTCGTACGGGATTCCAGCACGGGGTTTCGCGGCGGAGGACCTGCCGTTGGAGTCTGTTGCCGCGATGGTGGACGAGTACGTCGAGCGGATCCTCGCGACGACGCCGGATCAACCCGTTGTGCTTGCGGGGTTCTGCGTTGGTGGGAACCTGGCGCTCGAGGTCGCTCGGGAGTTGCGGGCTCGGGGCGTCACCGTCCCCTTGGTCGCGGTGTTCTGGTCGCAAGCGGTCGACTCGGTGTCGCCGCACTTGGCGGATGACACCAGTTTGATGCTCAGCGCGCTCGCCGGGGCGCCGATCGGGATCGACCACGAGACGCTCGCCGCGCTACCGCCGCGGGAACGGCTCGCCGCGATCGTCGAAGGGGCCGCCGCGGCGGGGGCACTCGACCCGGCGGTGACGGATCTCGACCAGGCCGAGCGCATGCTGCGGGTCTTCCGCGCGAACGCGAACGCGCTGCGCGGGTACCGGCACGCGCCCTACGACGGTGATTTCGTGCTGCTCAAGCCCGAGCAGGACGGCGACAACGCGCAGGGCCGGGCGCACGGCTGGGACGAGGTCATCACCGGCGAGCTCGACGTTGTCGCGGTGCCGGGAAGTCGTTACGACACAGCGGAAGAACCACACGTGCGGGGAACCGCGATGGCGTTTCGGGAGGTGCTCGACCGTGTCCACTCAGGTCGCTGAGCGGGGCTTGTGGCGCAACCGGGACTTCCGGTTGCTGTGGGGCGGGCAGAGCCTGTCCCTGATCGGATCGCAGATCACGCTGGTGGCCATGCCCCTGGTGGCCGTCACCCTCCTCGCGGCGTCACCGGCGCAGCTTGGGGTGCTCTCGGCGCTGGAACGGCTGCCGTTCGTGTTGATCCTGTTCGTCGGCGTCTGGGTCGACCGGGTGCGCAGGCGGCCCCTGCTGATCGCGACCGACTTCGCCCGCGGTGCGCTGCTCGCCTCGGTGCCGGTCCTGTTTCTCACCGACGGGCTGACGCTCGCCTGGTTGTGCGTCGTTGTCGTGCTCGTCGGGATCTGCCAAGTCGTGTTCGACGTCGCCGACCTCGCCTACCTCCCCTCCCTTGTGGACAAAGACCAGCTGACTGACGCGAACAGCAAGGTCCAGCTGTCGATGTCAGTCGCGCAGGTCGCCGGACCCGGCCTAGTGGCGTTGCTGCTGGGTTGGTTCTCCGCGGCCGTCGTGATCGTCATCGACACGGTGACCTACCTGGCCTCCGGCATCGCCTGCCTGCTGATCCGGCACCGCGAGACCGTTCCCGCCCGGCCCGAGGGCAAGCGCGAGCCGGTCCTGCGGGCGATCCGCGATGGCGTGCGGTTCGTGTGGGGCCAGCCGCTGCTGCGGCCAACCCTGCTGGCGACGGCGTTCTTCATGTTCTTCTGGACCGGTATCCAGACGCTCTACTACCCCTACGCCTACCGGGAATTGGGCGTGCCCGCGAGCCTGATCGCGCTGATCCTCGCTGCGGGCGCGCCCGCCGCGATGGTCGGTGCGGCGCTGGGCCCAAAGCTGGTCGACCGGATCGGGCTGGGGCGGATGTTGCTGATCTCCGGGATCTTCGGCAACGGCTCGTTCCTGCTGCTGCCACTGGCAACCACGCCGACGTGGCTCGCCGTTGTCGTGCTGGCCTTCGCGCAGTTGCTGTTCGGCGTCGGCATGCCGCTCGGGGTGATCGTCACCATGACCGTCCGCCAAGCCGTCACCCCGGATCACCTCCAGGGCCGGGTGGCCGCGACCTTCCGAGCGTTCGGGTTGGGACTGTCCCCTTTGGGTGCACTCGCTGCCGGGTTCGCCGCCGAGCCGCTCGGGATGCGTGCCACGATCGCGGTCTGCGCGGTCGGAATGCTGATACCGCTGGTGTTCCAGTTCCTCTCCCCGCTGGTGCGGCTGCGTGAGGTGCCGGAGACCGCGCAGGTGCAGGCATGACCGTGCGCGACGCCCTCGGCGAGATCTGGGCGGATCTGCTGGGCGTGGCGGAGATCGGCGCGGAAGCGGACTTCTTCGACCTGGGCGGCCACTCGGTCACCGCGACCCGGCTCACCGCCCGCGTCCGGCAGCGGTTCAACGTCAGCCTCCCGGTGCGGGCCGTGTTCGACCACCGCACCCTCTCCGAGCTGGCCGACCGGATCGACAGTTCCCCTGTCCTGCCGCCCGAACGGCGGCCGCAGCGGGCGATGTCGGACATCCAACGGCTGCAGTGGTTCGCGGAGACGCTGTCCGACGGGCACTCGCCGTACACGATCCCGCTCACCCTGCGGATCCGCGGCCGACTGGACACCGCCGCTCTCCGCCGAGCGCTGCGGGATGTGGTGGCCAGGCACGAGGTGCTGCGGACCCGGTTCCCGGAGCGCGACGGCCTCCCCGTGCCCGAGGTCGATCCGGCGGACCGGTTCGTCGTCGGGATGGTCCGCGGCAGCGCGGACAAGATCGACGGCTGGCTGCGCACCCAGGCGCGGTTGCCGTTCCGGCTCGGCGTGGAACTGCCCATCCGGGCCACGATCTGCCGCTTCGCCGCCGACGACCACGTCCTGTCCGTTGTCCTGCACCACATCGCGGGCGATGGGTGGTCCCGGCCGCTCCTGCTCGACGATCTGGCCGCCCTGTACGCCTTCCACCGCGGCCACGGGCCCGCCCCCGCACCGCCGCGCCAGTACACCGAGGTCATCCCCGACGATCCCGGGGAGGCCGACGTGCGCTGGTGGGTGGATCGGTTGCGCGGCGCCCCGAACCGCACGACCTTCGGCGGCGTCCGGCCCGCCACCCTGTCCGACGCGGGCGACAGCGTCGACCTCCCGGTCGAGGCGCTGTCCGACCGGGTGCGGGCCGCCGGTGCCACGCCCTACGCCGTGGTCATGGGCGCCCTGATCACGCTCCTGTCCTGGGCCGCGGACGAGACCGACGTCGTGGTCGCGACTTCCGTGGCGGGACGCGACAACCCGGACGCCGAGTCCGTCATCGGCTGCTTCATCAACACCGTCGCGATCCGAGTTGATGTGGCGGGCGATCCCACGGCGCGGCAGGTGTTCGAGGCGGTCGCGAGCTCCACGGTGGACGCATTGGACCACCCTGGGGTGTCTTTCGACCGCATAGTCCGGGAACTCGGCGGTGAGCGCGACCCCGCGTACCGACCGCTGTGCCAGGTCATGCTCACCATGCACAACGAACCCGGACCCCGTCCGACCCTGGCCGAGTTGGATGCCGAGTGGGTCGAGGTCGACAACGGCGGCGCTAAGTGTGACGTTTTCGTCGACCTCATCGACGACGGCGGTCCCCTGCGCGGCCAGCTCACCTACCGAACCCAGCTGTACGACAAGGCGTTCGCGACTGACCTCGCCACCCGCCTGTGCGCCCTACTCGACTTGATGGCCACCGAACCCAACACCCGGCTCTCGGCCCTACGCCGCCGCTTGGAGGACTCTGATGCCTGACCTGCTACGGCATGGCGGCACCACGCTCGCACTGTATGAAGTGGACACACTGCCGCACGTCGAAACCGCGTTGGCCCAGCACGGAGCCGTCCTGGTCCGCGGCCTCGGGATCACCTCACCCGACGGCTTCGGCTCCGTGGTGCGGACATTCGGCGAACCAGCGACCAGCTACCGGGGCGGCAACACTCCCCGAGACGTCGTCGCCAGCGGTGTCTTCACCTCCACCGAGTACCCGCCCCGCTACCCGATCTCCCAGCACAACGAACTCTCCTACGCCCAGCAGTGGCCCGATCGCCTGTTCTTCGCCTGCCTCGTGTCCGCGGAGTCCGGCGGCGCGACCCCGGTCTGCGATGGCCGGGCACTGCTGGCGGACCTCGATCCCGTTGTCCAGCAACGGTTCATCGACCTCGGCGTGGAGTACCGTCAGCACCTGCACGGCGGGTTTGGTTTCGGGAAGTCCTGGCAGGACACCTTCGAGACCGCCGACCGGGCCGTGGTCGAGCGGTTCCTCACCGCCTCCGACGCCGAGTTCAGCTGGACCGCAGACGGTGATCTCCGAGTGTCCCAGCGGCGCCCGGCTACCCGGGTCCACCCGCGCACCGGCGAGCAGGTCTGGTTCAACCAAGCCGAGCAGTGGCACGTGTCGAACCTGCCGGGCGAGGACGCCGACCTGCTGCTGGAAGCCGTTGGGGGCACGGACAACCTGCCGCACAACGCCTACTACGGCAACGGCGACGCCATCAGCGCGGCCGATCTAGCAGCGGTGCGCGAGACGACCCGGCGGCACACGCTTGCGGTGCCGTGGCAGGCGGGGGACCTGTTGATCGTGGACAACATGCTGGTCCAGCACGGCCGCGAGGCCTACACCGGCGACCGGCGCGTACTCGTGGGGATGGTCTGACATGGCAGGCATCAGCGCCCGGTTCGAGCGGTGGGCCGCCCGGACCCCGTCGGCCACCGCGGTGGTAGCGGTGGACGGGGAGTTGACCTACGCGCAGCTCGACGCCCGCGCGTCCCGGTTCGCCGCTCGGTTGACCGAAGCGGGTGTGGCGCCCGGGGATGTGGTCGCCGTGATCATGGACCGGTCGCTCGACCTGGTCGTGGCGCTGCTCGCCGTCCTCAAAGCGGGTGCCGCGTACCTGCCGCTCGACCCGGCCGACCCCGCGATCCGCCGCGCGGCCATGGTCGCCGACGTCCAACCGGTGCTCGCGGTGTGCGACGGCCCGGGACTGGCCGTGGCGACCGATCTGCCGAAGGTGAAGTGCGAGCCCGACGGTGACCCGAGTTTGGTCGGCGTGCCCGGCGTGGACGGCGACCTCGCTTACGTCATGTTCACGTCCGGGTCCACCGGGCGGCCGAAGGCGGTGGTGGTCGGTCAAGACAACGTGCTCAACCTGGTCACTTCGCCGAGCTACGTCGCGATCACCCCGGCCGACCGGGTCCTGCACTTCGCCCCGGTGGCGTTCGACGCGGCGACCTTCGAGATCTGGGCGCCGTTGCTCAACGGCGCGTGTGTCGTCATCGGCCCCACTTGGTTGTTGTCCGCTGGCGACATCGCGGACTTCATGCGGGACAACGGGATCACCATCGCTTGGTTGACCGCTGCCCTCTTCCACCGGCAGGTCGACGAGGCACCGACGGCGTTCGATGGACTGCACACCGTGATCGCGGGCGGTCAAGTGCTGTCGGTCCCACACGTGCTGGCGCTGCGGTCGAAGGTGCCGGACTGCCGGATCGTCAACGGATACGGCCCGACCGAGTGCACCACGTTCAGCACGTACCACCTCGTCGACGGCCCGGTGACGACGTCGGTCCCCATCGGCGCCGCCATCCAGGGGGCCACCGCGCACGTGCTCGACGTGCACGGCAACCCGGCCACGGAGGGGGAGCTGCATATTGGTGGCGCGGGTGTCACCCGGGGTTACTGGCGTCGCCCGGGGCTCACCGCCGAGCGCTTCGTGCCGGACCCGTCCGTGCCGGGTGGACGCCTGTACCGCACCGGGGACGTGGTCCGCGTGACCGGTGGCGTCCTGGAGTTCCTCGGCCGCGACGACGACCAGTTCAAGTTGCGCGGGCACCGGATCGAGCCCGGCGAGATCGAGAACGTGCTCGTCGCGCACCCCGGGGTCCGGCAGGCGGCGGTGGTCGTCGACCGCGCCGGGGTCGAACCGCGCCTGGTCGCGCACGTCGTCGCCTCGGGTCCGCTCAACACCCGTGAACTGCGGCGATTCGCCCTGGCCCGGCTGCCCAAGCACATGGTGCCGACCGTGTTCCTGCCGCGCGCCGAGCTGCCCATCACCCGCAACGGCAAGACCGACCGCGACGCGCTCTCTACAGTGGACCCATGACCGACACCCCGTGGGAACCCCCTCTGGCGGGTACCGAGGCCGAGCACCTCATCGGCTCCCTCGACCGCCTGCGCGCCACGTTCCGCTGGAAGGCCGACGGGCTTGACGCCGACGGCCTGTCCGCCCGGGTCGGCGCGTCCACCCTGACCATCGGCACCCTGCTGCGCCACTTGGCCGTCGTCGAGGACCACATCTTCAGCGTCCGGCTCTCCGGCACCGACTGGGACGGTGACCCGTACTGGGGATTCGGGCCCACCGACGCCACCCCGGCGGAGCACTACGCGCAGTGGGACCAGGCGGTCGAGCGGGCCCGCGGCCGCCTCACCGCCGCCCTCGCCGACGGCGGCCTCGACCAGCTCGCCCACCTCTCCGACGAGCACGGCACCCACGTCAGCCTCCGCCGCCTGGTCTGCGACCTCATCGAGGAGTACGGCAGGCACACCGGCCACGCCGACCTGATCCGCGAAGCCATCGACGGCCGCGTCGGCGAGGACCCACCCCCGGGCTGGCGACCGGAGTCCTGACGTGCTGGTCTTCCTCGACGTCGACGGCCCGCTCAACCCGTTCGCCGCCGATGAGAAGCCACCGGGGTTCGTCGAGCACCGCTTCCGGCTCCGGGGGTGGAGCCGCAAGCACCCGCTGCGGATGTGGCTCAACCCCGCGCACGGGCCCGCTCTGCTCGCGGCGGGCGACGTGCAGCTGGTCTGGGCGACCACCTGGAACCACCAGGCCAACACCCTGGTCGCCCCGGCGATCGGGCTGCCCGCGCTGCCGGTGGTCGATTGCGCGAACACCGGGCCGGGGTGGAAGTTCGACGCTGTGGCGCGTTATGCGTACGGGCGGCCGCTCGTGTGGTTTGACGACGACTTCGGGCTGTACCCGGCGGCGCGGGAGGGCTTCCTGGCGCGGCGGGAGGGGCTTGTGACGGAGTTGGTCTCGGTCGATCCGCGCACGGGGATCACGGACGCCCATCTGGCGACATTGCGGGAGTGCGTCCGGTAGCAGCGGGCTCGGCCGACGCTGGTCGGCCGAGCCCGGGAGGCTACGCGAGCTCCAACCGCAAGGCGGTGGTCATGCGGGCCACCTGTTCGCCCAAGGCATCAAGTTGACCAGCCGCCTCCTGCACGGCCGTTGGCGTGGTGGTGTTGATCGTGACCCCCAGCGGGGTCGGCCAGCCGCGGAGGGCGTGGGTTATGGAGCGGAGGGCGGTGAGGGTCGACCCGAGGGCTTGGGGGCCCGCGGCGGTGACCAGGCAGGCGACCGGTCTCGAGTCGAAGTACGGGCGGGTGTCGTCGCGGAGGTCTTCCAGGTAGTCGAGGGCGTTCTTGACCAGAGCGGAGACGCCGCCGTGGTAGCCGGGGGTGGCCAAGACGATGGCGTCGGCGGTGCGGACGGCCTCGATGAGGGCGTGGGCGGTGGGGTGGCGGGTGCTGTCGTCCGGGCGGTAGAGGGGGAGCTCAGCCAGGGCGGCGCCCCCGAAGATCGACGTGGCGAGGCCGTGGGTGGCCGCTGAGGCCAGCACCCTGGCCAGGGCGCGGTCGGTCGACGAGCCGGGGCGGGGGGTGCCGCCGATGCCGACGACGAGTGGGGTGGGCATGGGTCACGGCCTCCTGGTGAGCGCCGAAATGCGGCGGTGCGGGTCCCGGCACGCCGCGTCGAGCAGCCGGGTGTAGCGGGTGAGCACGCCCTGGGCGTAGTGGTCGTCGTGCACCGCGGTGCTGTACTCCACGAGCGCCTCGCCGCCGGTCGCGTCCGCCACCACGTCGATGGTCAGGTCGAACTTCGCCGTCGTGCTCCGCAGCAGCCGCTCCTGCGAGCGCCGGTAGGTGAGCACCACCTGCATCAGCGGGGGCCGTGCCCGGTCCAGCGGTCCGGCGAACTCCTTGACCAGCACCTCGAACGGGATGTCGGCCACGTCCTGCGCGGCGATCGCGGCCCGCCAGGTCGACTTGACCAGGGTGCCGACGTCTGGGTCGGGCGCGGTTCGCACCGGGACAGGCACCGTCCGCGCGTAGAACCCGACGACCTCAGCGTCCCCGGCGGTGTCCCGGCCTGCCATCGGGGTGCCCACCAGCACGTCCGGCTGCCCGGACTCGGCGGCCACCAGCGCCCCGAACAGCGCCAGGTACACCGCGAACGGGCTCACCGCCAGCCCCGTCGCCAGCGCGGCGACCCGGGCGGGCAGGTCTCCGAGGTCCACGGTGTGCTGGGCCCCGTCGAAGCCCTGCGCCGCCGGTCGCGCCTTCGCCGCGGGCAGGGTGACGACCGGGGGAGTGCTACCGATCAGGTCCCGCCACGCCTCGACCCGGCTCGCGACGAACGCCGGGTCCGCAGCGCGCGCCCGTTCCCGGGCCGCGTGGTCGCGGTACCGCGCGGTCGGCGCCGGTCCGGTCGAGCCCGACCAACGCCGCCGGAAGTCGGCCGCGAACACGTCCGCCGACAGCCCGTCGAACACCGTGTGGTGCACCGCGACCAGCAGCCGGTACCCGCCGGGCGCCAACCGCAGCAGCCGAGCCCTCCACAGTGGACCAACCAGCGGCGTGTCCGCGAACTCGGCCTCCGCCGCGGTGATGGCCGCCGGTTCCGAGCCTGCCAGGTCCAGCAGGTCCAACGGCACCTCGACCGCCCGGGTGTGCACGACCAGACCACCGCGCCCCGGCACGAACTCCGACCGCAGCGACTCGTGGGCCGCCGCGAGCTGACCCAGCACCCGCTCCACCGCGTCGTGCGCGGCCCGCGCGGGTTCCGGGGCGCTCAAGTCGATCGCGAAACTCACGGTGTACGCGAGGTTCCCGCGCCCGATCTGCGACAGCACCCACAACCGCGACTGCCCAGGTGCCGCCGGATACGGCCCATCGCCTGCGACGACAACGGGTGCGGTCTTACCGACCCGAGCCGTCACCAACGCCGCCAGCTCACGAACCGTTGGGTTGGCGAAGAACTCGGCCAACGTGGCGTCCACGCCGGACGCCGCGCGGATCGCGGCCAACACCCGCGCCGCCAACAACGAGTCGCCGCCGAAGCCGAGGAACGGGCGATCCCGGTCCACCACCGGCACACCCAGGTGATCGGTCCAAATCCCGGCGACCGAGACCTCCGCCTCGCCCGACGGCGGCTCACCGCCACCGCCGAGGTCCGGCACCGGGAGCGCGCCCCGGTTGAGCTTCCCGCTCGGGGTGAGGGGCAGCCCCTCCACCTCGGTCAGCACCGGCGGCACCATGTGCTCGGGCAGCTTCGCCGCCGCCGCGGCCAGGATCGCCGCGTGGTCCAGGACGGCTCCCGGTCGAGCGACCAGGTACCCGGCCAGGTAGCGGTGACCCGGTGTGTCCTCCCGTGCCGCGACCGCGGCGGCCGCCACACCGGGCAGGGCGCGCAGCACGGCCTCGATCTCGCCGAGTTCGATGCGCAGCCCCCGGATCTTGACCTGGTCGTCGATCCGGCCCTCGAACGCCAGCCCGCCGTCGGGGCGGCGGGTGACCAGGTCGCCGGTGCGGTACATCCGCTCACCCGGTGGCCCGAACGGATCCGGCCGGAACCGCTGCCCGGTCAACCCGGGCCGGTTCAGGTAGCCCCGCGCCAGTTGGATCCCGG
Organism: Actinokineospora diospyrosa; assembly: GCF_024171925.1. Classification (GTDB taxonomy): domain Bacteria; phylum Actinomycetota; class Actinomycetes; order Mycobacteriales; family Pseudonocardiaceae; genus Actinokineospora; species Actinokineospora diospyrosa. The sequence goes on from NZ_JAMTCO010000001.1 coordinate 638,923, forward strand.
CCAGGTAGAGCTCACCGGTCGCGCCGTCGGGCACGGGGAGCAAGTCCGCGTCCAGGACGTAGAGCCGGGTGTTCGAGACCGGGTAGCCGATCGACATGCGGTCGCCCGGGGCCAAGTCGGCGGGGCACTCCCACGAGGTGACCGCGACCGCTGCTTCCGTTGGCCCGTAAAGGTTGAACAGCCGCGCCCCGGTGACTTCCCGCGACCGCACGGCCACATCGGTCGGCAATGCCTCACCGTTGCACACGATCCGCCGCAGCACGCCCCGGCAGCGCGTCGCGGTCGGCTCGGCGAGGAACACCCGCAGCAGCGACGGCACAAACTGGATCCAGGTGATCCGCTCGACCGCGACGAGTTCGGCCAGGTAGACCGGGTCCCGGTGCCCGCCGGGCCGGGCGAGCACCAGGGTGGCGCCCATGCTCAGCGGCCCGAAGAACTCCTGCATCGACACGTCGAAGCTCGACGGCGACTTCTGCAGCACCCGGTCCTCGGGCACCATCACGTCGGCCTCGCGCAACCAGCGGATCTGGTTGACGATCGCCACCTGCGGCACCACGACCCCCTTGGGGCGTCCGGTGGAACCCGAGGTGTAGAGCAGGTAGGCGGGGTCGTCGGGCTCGGTGTCCCTGGCGATCCGGGAACCGTCGTGCCCGTCGATCCGTTGTCGGACAGTCGGTTCGTCGAGCACCAGCCGCGGTCGGTCCGGCGGTGCGGTGCCTGCGGCGGTGGTCAGGACGAGCAACGCCGCTGAGTCGTCGAGCATGTAGGCGACGCGGTCGGCCGGGTAGTCCGGGTCCAGCGGAAGGAACGCGGCGCCCGTCTTCCCGACGGCCAGCAGCGCGACCACCAGTTCGACCGACCGGGGCAGCGACAGCGCCACCACGGTGCCCCGGCCCGCGCCATGGGTGATCAGCTCACGGGCCAGCCGGTTCGCCGCCGCGTCGAGCTCGGTGTAGCTCAGGGCGGTTCCCTCGAACACCAGGGCCTGGTGCTCTGGTGTGCTGTCCACCTGGGACTCGAACAGGTCGGACAGGGTCCCACTCGCCGCGGGTGCCAGAGTTGCGGGTGCCAGACTCGCGGGTGTCAGGGTGGTCATGACGCCACCGCCTCGGTCAGGCAGGCGACGATCTCCTCGGCCAGCCGCCGCCCGAACGCGACGGTGGTGTGGCGGGGGTCGACCCGCGCGGTGAGCTCCCACGCCGACCCGGCGGTGACCTGGCCGACCTCGACCGACAGGCCGAAGTCGTTGCGGTCGCTGAGCCACCACCGCACCGGCACCACCCCGTCCAGTGCGGACAGTGAGTCCAGCGCGTGGAAGGCGGTGAAGTTGAACAGCACCCCGAACGGCGCCCCACCGCCCGGCTTGCGCATCTTGGCCAGCGGGAACCGCCGGTGGGCGAACAGGTCCCGCTCGGCGGTGAAGCACTGCCGCACGAGTTCGGGCCAGCTCAACCCGGCGAGGTCGACGCGCACCGGCACGCTGTTGAGGAACAACCCCAGCGTGCGCTCCGCCCCCGGGGTCTCCGGCCTGCCGTTGACGACCAGCCCGCTGACCACCTCCTTGCGGTCGGTGAGCCGACCCAGCGCGGCCAGGTGGGCCGCGAGGTACACGCTCTTGAGCGGCACCCCGGTCGACCCGGCCAACTCGCGCGCGCCGGTGACCACCGCGTCGGGCAGGGTGAGCACGACGTCCGGGTCGACACCGGGCTTGGCGGCGGCCGGGTCCGGCGGGTCCAGGCGCGGCTGCTCGACGCCGTCGAGCAGGTCGGCCCAGAACGCGGCGGACCGCTCGTCCTTGCCCGCCAAGCGGTCCAGCACCACGAACTCCCGGTACCGCGGGCTGGGTGCCACCGAGCTCGCCCGGCCAGCCAGGGCGTCGGCGTAGCGGGTGATCAGCTCCTGTGCCACCAGCGCGAAGCTCCAGCCGTCCAGCACGGCGTGGTGGGTGGAGATCATGACGGTGAACTCGCCATCACCGTGGTTCATCACGTGCCCGCGGATCAGCGGCGCGGCGGTCAGGTCGAACGGGGTGCCGGACTGCTCGGCCCACCACGCGCGCAGGTCGCCGTCGGGGACCTCGACGACCTCGACCGGTGCCGACTCGTGCACCTGTTGCACGACCTCGCGGTGGGTGCCGAGGTCGAACGACGTGCGCAGGACCTCGTGCCCGGCCACGACCGCGTTCAGCGCGGTGTTCAGCGCGGCGAGGTCCAGCCTGCCGCGCAGCCGGACGCTGAGCAGGTCGTGGTAGAGCCGGGGATCGCGGCTCACCTTGCTGTGGAAGATGATCCCCTGCTGCATCGACGACGCCGGGTAGACCTCGACGACGTCCTCTGGCGCGCCTTCACTCAGGTCGCCCCACGGCAGCGCGACCTCGACTTCTTGGGGCGCAGGCGACGCGGCGGCGAGCAGACCGTTGACGGTCGGGTTGGCGAACACCTCCGCCACGCTGAACCGAAGCCCGGCCTCGGCCGCCTCGGCGACCATCGGGATCACCAGGATCGAGTCACCGCCGATGGCGAAGAAGTTGTCCTCCGGCCCCACCGACGGCACGCCGAGCAGATCCGCCCAGATGGCCGCCAACCGCTGCGCCGGTGTGCCACCAGAGATGTCCACAGTGGACCTCTCGGTGACCGGGGCGGGAAGCGCGGCCCGGTCCAGCTTGCCGTTCACCGTCATCGGCAGCTCGTCCACCGCGACGAACGCCGAAGGCACCATGTACTCCGGCAACCGGTCGACCACTGTGGCGCGCAAGTCGGTCGCGGGCGGCGAACCGGCGGGCGGTACGTGGTAGCAGACCAGCCTGGGGTGCTCCGGGTCGTCCTCGCGCAGCAGCACCACCGCCTCGCGGACCCCCGGGTGCGCCAGCACGGCCGCCTCGACCTCGCCGGTCTCGATCCGGAACCCGCGCAGCTGCACCTGGCCGTCCTCGCGGCCGTGGAACAGCAGTTCGCCGTCGTCGGCGATCTCGGCCAGGTCACCGCTGCGGTAGCGGCGCGACCCGGGCGGTCCGTCCGGGTCGGGGACGAACCGGCTCGCGGTCAGGCTGGGGCGGTTCAGGTAGCCCCTGGCCACCCCACTCCCGCCGACGTACAGCTCGCCGCGCCGGGCCGGTCCGAGGTCCGCGTCCAGCAGCCGCGTGGTCAGGTCCGGCAGCGCCACGCCGATCGGGCTGCGGGTTCCCGCCAGGTCGGCGTGGGTGAGGTCGCGGATCGTCACGTGGACGGTCGTCTCGGTGATGCCGTACATGTTCACCAGTCGGGGCGCGTCGACCCCGTAGTGCTCCACCCAGCGGCGCAGGGCGGACGGCTCCAACTTCTCCCCGCCGAACACGACGAACCGCAGCGGCAGCTCCGGGTACCCGGCCTCCTCAGCGGCCGCCGCGAGCCTGCGGAACGCCGATGGGGTCTGGCTCAGCGAGGTGACTCCCTTTGCGCGCAACAGATCCAGGAACGCGGCCGGATCGCGGCTGATGTCGTGCTCGACCACGACGACCTGGCCGCCGTGCAGCAGCGCGCCCCAGATCTCCCACACCGAGAAGTCGAAGGCGATCGAGTGGAACATCGTCCACACCTGGTCCGGCCCGAACCCGAACGCCGCCTCGGTGACCTCGAACAGCCGCACCACGTTGCGGTGCGAGACCACCACACCCTTGGGGCGCCCGGTCGACCCGGACGTGTAGATCACGTACGCCACGTTGTCCTCGCCGGCAGCGGTCCGCGGCGCGGTGCCCGGCTCGTCCGCCCACGCGGCCGGGTCGAGCGGCACCCAGGCGGGCCCGTACCCCGGGTCCTCGTCGGCGAGCACCAGGCGCGCCCCCGAGTCCAGCACGGCGTCGCGGGACCTGGCCCGCGGGTGGCGCGGGTCCAGCGGCAGGTAGCCAGCACCCGCCTTGAGCACGCCAAGCACCCCCACCAGCAGGTCCACCGACCGGCGGGCGGACAGCGCGACCAAGGTCTCCGGCCCAGCGCCGGAGGCCGCCAGCCGGTTGGCCAGCCGGTTCGCCGCCGTGTCCAGCTCGGCGTAGGTCAGCGACCGCCGCGCGTCCGACACCGCGACCGCGTCCGGCCACTTCGCCGCGGCCGCGGCGAACAGCTCGTGCAGCAGCCCGCTCACCGCGCACCGCCGCGCAGGCTCAACGGCCGCATGTCGGTCCACAGCTCGTCGATCCGGCGCAGGCACGCCTCCTCCTCGGCCGGGTCGCCCACCGGGGCCCAGCCCGGCGGCACCGGCCGCGCGGACGGCCAGATCGAGTACTGCTCCTCGTGGTTGACCACCACCAGGTAGGTCATCGCGACACCCCCAGATCGGCACCGCTGAGCTCGCGCAGGCGGTTGAGGTACTTGAACCCGGCGATCACGTCGTCGGTCGGCAGGCCGAAGTCGACCAGGCAGGCGAGTTCGTCCACCCCGAGCGCGGCCAGCCGCTCGACCGTCCGCACGGCCCGGTCCAGCGACCCGAGCAGGCCGCCGTTGTCGTAGTAGCGGGTGAAGGAGCGCTCCAGCAGGAACTGGATGTCCTTCTCCCGCAACGTCGCCGGGTCGATCTTGCGAGCGCCCTTCTCCAGGGAACCCAGCAGCAGGCCGAGCGAACTGCGCAGGTACCCGTGCAGCGGCGGTCGGACGGTCTCGCGGATCAGGTCGTCGTCCTCGCCGAGGAAGGCGTGCACCATCAGCACGACGTGCCCGGGGTGACCCGCCTCGCGCGCCGCGGCCCGGTACTCGGCGATCCGCTCGCCCAGCTGCTCCGGTTCCTGCCCCAGCAGGTGGGTCAACAGGCCCGCGCCGATCCGGCCCGCCGAGCGGAAGGTCTCCACATCGCCGCCGCTGGTGATCCACACCGGCAGCTCGGGGCGCACCGGCTCCGGGTGCGCGCGCACCGCCGTCTCCCGGCCCGCGCCGTCGAGCGCGGTGATCTCCGCGCCGCGCCACAGCTGCCGGACCTGCTCGACCTGCTCGAACATCAGCGACCGGCGGTCGGCGTAGTTCTCCGGCCGCAGCACGAAGTCGCGGGCGTGCCAGCCGCTGGCGAAGGAGATGCCCACCCGGCCGCCGGAGATGTTGTCCACAACGGACCACTCCTCGGCGATGCGCAGCGGGTGGTGCAGCGGGGCGACCACGCTGCCCGCCCGCACCTGCACCCGCGAGGTGACCGCGGCGATCGCGGCCCCGGTGACCGACGGGTTCGGGTAGGTGCCGCCGAACTCGTGGAAGTGCCGCTCCGGGGTCCACACCGCGGTGAACCCGTGCTCGTCGGCGAACCGCGCGCCCGCCATGAGCAGCCGGTACCGGTCGGTCACGCTCCCGTTGTCGTTGCCGAAGTAGAAGAAGCTGAAGTCCATGGTTCTCCTCGGACGAGATCGCGCAGCGCGCGCCGGTCGGTCTTTCCGTTGGGGGTGCGGGGGAATTCCTCGAGCGGGTGGAACCGGCGCGGGATCATGTGGATCGGCAGGTCCGCGCGCAACTCCCGGAGCACGGCGTCCGGGTCGACCGGGCCACCGGTGTGGCAGGCGACGAGTTCCAGGTCGGTCGCGCCGGGCACCGCGAGCACGACGACCTCGCCGATGCCCGCCCGGCCGCGCAGGGCGCCCTCGATCTCGCCGAGCTCCACCCGGTAGCCGCGCACCTTCACCTGGTCGTCGAGCCTGCCCAGGTGCACCAGTTCGCCGTTCTCAAGCCGAACCCGGTCGCCGGTGCGGTAGTAGTGCTCGGCGCTCAGCGGCCCACCGGTGTGCGCCGCGCCGTCCCCGGTGACGAACCGGCCCGCGTCGTCGGCGGACTCCAGGTAGCCCTCGAAGCGTTGCGCGCCGCGGACAACCAGCTCGCCGTCGGTGGCGGGCGCGCCGTCCTCGTCGAGCAGCAGCCAGTCCAGGCCGGGGTGCACCGCGCCGATCGGCACCGTGCCGTTCCCGGTCACCGGCCAGGAGTCCACATGCGACGGGAGCCGGTAGTCCGAACACGCCACCGTGAGCTCGGTCGGGCCGTACACGTTGGTGATCCGCGCGTTCGGCGTCACCGCCAGCCAGGCCCGCGCCTGGTCGAGGGTGAGCGGCTCACCGATGAACAGGCTGTGCCGCACGGAGGGCACCGACCCGGTCAACTTGCCGAGCCGGGCGCTCACCGACACCACCGACGGCACCGAGAACCAGTGCGTGATCTCGTTGCGCACCAAGTAGTCCACCGGGCTGAGCAGCTCGACCCGGTTCGGCACCACCACCGCGGCCCCCGCGGCCCAGGTGACGAACAGGTCGAACACCGACGGGTCGAAGGTCAGGTCGAACGAGTGCGACACCCGGTCGCCCGGCCGCAGGTCGAACCGCTCCACCGCGTAGGAGATGTAGGCGTCGAGGTTGCGGTTGCTGATCGGCACGCCCTTGGGACGCCCCGTCGAGCCGGAGGTGAACAGGATGTAGGCCAGCTCGTCCGGCCCGGTGCGGACAACCGGCGCGGCGCCGCCGTCGGTCGGTTCGATGACCAGCGACGGCGCGCCCAGGTCGGGTTCGCCGGTCACCGGGTCGATCAGCACCAGGTCCGCGCCCGCCGCGGCCAGCACGGACTTGTTGCGCGCCAACGGGAACCTCGGGTTGAGCGGGATCACCGCCGCGCCGAGGTGCAGGGCAGCCAGGTAGCCGGTGTAGGCGGTGAGGCTGCGCATGCCGTGCAGCGCGATCCGCCGCGGTGCCCCGGTCCGGCTGATCCTCTCGGCCAGACCCGCCGCGGCCCGCGCCAGGTCCCGGTAGCTGTGCTCGACCCCGTCGACCACGATCGCGGGGCGGTCCGGGTGCCGCCCGGCCGAGTCGGTGAACCACTCGTACAGCGAGCGCACCTCACACCTCCCACAGGGTCGCCGACCACGCAGCGGTGGGGCTGTTGTTGATGACGACGACGAGATCGCCTCGGCCGACGTCGCCGGTCGCGAGCAGGGCCTGGAAGTTGAGCACCACGTCCATCGCACCGATGTGGCCGTAGTCGACCAGGTGGCGCTCGCACACCGGGTGGATCGGCAGTCCCAACAGCGTCGAGTAGAACTTGAACGCGTTCGCGGTGACGTTCTGCATGATCGTCGCGGCCACGTCGGCCCGGCTCGCGCCGACCTCGGTCAGCACCTCGTCGACCATCCGGTTGAGCCTGCCGCGGCTCTCCATCGCCAGTTCGAACTTGTAGCGGTCCGGGTCGGCGCACACCTCGCGCCACTCGTACCAGGGCGCCTGCTTGTAGTCCACGGCGAACAGGTCGTGGAACCGCCCGTCGGACTCCACCCGGTGCGCGCGCAGCACCGGTCGCCCGCCGCGCACCAGGCTCATCGCGTAGCCGCCGTCACCGATCACCGACACCGGCGGCCGGATCCGGTCGACCCCGGTCGGTCTGCTGCCGAACGCCACGACCACCGACTCGCGGCCGGGGTCGGCGATCAGCAACTCCTTGGCCAGACCCCACGCCGCCGACGAGCCGGTGCAGCCGAGGCCGTCGACGGTGAAGGCGAACGCGCCGTCCAGCTTCGCCTCGTGCTGCACCCGGCTCACGTCCGAGCCCAGCAGCACGTCCGGTGACCGCGGGCCGACCAGCAGCAGCACGTCCGCGCTCGCGCCCAAGCCGAGGCAGGCCCGCGCGGCGAGGTCGGCGTGGGTGAGGTCGGCGAACTCGCCGACGGTGTCGATGCCGCACGAGGTCGCGAACGCGGCCTCCTCGGCGCCCAGCATCCCGAACTCCGGCAGGTCCGCCACCGGCACCAGGACCTCGGGCAACACGCAGTGGATCGCGCCGATCCCGATCTCCGCGCTCACGCGGGCACCTCCTCGCGCAGCTTGCGCACCAGCGCGGCCGCGGTGCGCACGGTCCGGAAGTTCTCCCGGTCCAGGTCCTCGCCCGAGACCCGCACCCCGTAGGCGGTCTCGATGTGCACCACCACGTCCAGCGACAGCAGCGAGGACATCACTCCGCGGTCGAACAGGTCGGTGTCCACGGTGATCGGCTCCTCGGCCAGGCTGGTGATCACCCCGAGCAGGTCACCCAGCACGGCGTCATCACCATCGGTCCCCGCCTCAACGTCCACAGTGGACACTCCGTCCAGGTGGACGGGTGGTGGGGCGAGATCGGTGAAGCGGGCCTCGTGCTCGGCGAGGAAGCGCAGTCCGCGGTCGAGCACGTCGCCGGTCGGTTCGGGGGAGAGCCCGGTCGCCGCCAACCACGGCTGCCACGCGGCCGCCTCGACGTCGTCCTCGTTGAGGTCGTTGGCCTCCAGGTCGTAGAGGGCGGCCGCGGTGGACAGCAGGGCGCTGCCGGTGGCCACCGCCCGCTCGGCCAGTTGCCGCTTCCACTCGCCCAGCTCCATCGGCTTGGTCGCCCGGCCCGCGTCGGCGAGCGCGGTGAACAGCCGCCGCTGCCGCGGTGAGCGCGGCGCGACCAAGTGGTAGGCCCGGCCGACCGACACCTCCGACAGGGACAGCTCGGCGATCGCCCTGGTCACCACGTCGATCGGCGCCATCGGCAGGATCCGGTCGTCCACCGGGTGCGCGCCCAGCACCAGCCCGGCCCCCAGGATCGGCCAGATCAGGTCGCTGGCGTTGCAGGCGCCGGTGCTGGTCGAGCCGAGGATGAACCCGGGCCGGAACACCCGCACCCGCATCCCGTCGCGCTCGGCCCGCTCCAGCAGCCGCTCGCCGACCCACTTGCTGGTGCCGTACCCGCCCTGCTTGGGGTCCAGCGGCTGGTCCCGGGTCTCCAGGTGCAGCCGGTCGGACCCGAGGGCGTAGTGCGTCGCGGCGAGCGTGGAGACGAACCCGATGTCGCGGATCCCGTGCCCGCGCATCCACCGCACCAGGTCCAGCATCGGCAGCACGTTGTCCTCGCGCAGCACCCGGTACGGCTCGGTGAAGATCACCCGCGCCGCGCCGTGCACCACCCGGCCGACCCGCGCCACCAACTCACCGCCGCGGTAGCCGTCGCCGAGCGTCCCGAAGTCGGCCAGGTCACCCGGGACGACGTGCACCCGGTCGCGGTCGGGCGTGGGCAGGGCGTACTTGGCCGCGCTCGCGCGCAACCGCTCCCAGCCCTCGTCCTCGGTCTTGGCCCGCACCAGGCAATACACCCGGCCGGTGCTCGCCAGCAGCAACTCGTGCAGCAGGAAGGACCCGACGAACCCGGTGGCGCCGGTGAGCAGCAGGTCCGGTCGCGGGTGGTCCGGCTCGGCGGCCAACTCGCCCAGGGGCAGTGCGAGGTCGGCGTCGATCAGGGCGGCGTCGGTCTGCTCGCTCTCGCCCGCGCCGCCCGCTGTGAGGGTCCGCACGATCTCGGCGACCCGGCGCACAGTGGCCTGGCTGCCGCCCGCGCGGTGCAGGTTGACCAGCACGCCGTGGCGCTGCTGCACGGCGAGCACCATGCCCACCGACATCAGCGAGGTCCCGCCGAGCGCGCCGAACTCGTCGTCGAGGCCCACGGTCGGCACCCCGAACACCTCGCGCCACACGTCGAGCAGGTCAGCCTCCACCGGGTCGCCGGTCTCGGTGACCCGCGCGGCGGCGGGCTTGGGCGCCTCGGCCGCGGGCGCGACTCCGCCGTCGGCCAGGGTGGTGATCCGGTCCAACGCCCAGTAGCGCTTGCGGACCATCGGGTAGCCGGGCAGTACGACCCGCCTGCCGGTGTCACCGGCGATGGCGGACCAGTCGACGTCCACGCCGAACAACCACGCCGCGGTGACCAGTTCGTCCACCGCGTCCTCGGTCGCGGGCAGGGCGAGCGCGTGTCCGTTGGCCTTGGTGATGGGGTTGGGGTAGCCGATGAACGCGGTGAAACCGTTGGCGGGAGCGACTTCTGGGTCGCCGTGGAGCACCTCCGGCGCACTCCGGAAGGCGATTGCCAGTCGTGCCAACAGGTCTGCGGGCAGGTCGACACCCTCGGGTGCGACCACGGCCACCCGGACCCCGGCGGTCGCGCGCTGGGTGCGCACCAGGGGCGGGCGCGGCAACCGCAGCGCGGCGGCGAGCCTGCCAGGCTCCGCGGTCACGACCCGCCGCTCGTCGAACGACGCGCGGCCGACCCGCAGCGTGTGGGCGACGTCGCCGACGGGCAACCCGCCCTCGGCGAGGACATCGGCCAGCCGCTTGCTCATCGCGTCCAGCTCGGTGCGGGTCCGCGCCGAGAGCACCAGCCGCACCCGGTCGGTCGCCGGGGCCGAGGGGCGGGTCGGCGCGGGCGGCGGGCCGAGCACGACAACGGCGTTGGTGCCGCCGAAGCCCATCGAATTCACCAGGGCGTGCGGGTCCGGTGCCGCGGTCCCCGGCTCCGCCGAGAGGTGGAACGGGCTCTCGGCGAGCAGACCCGGGTGCCGGGGCGTCTCGAACAGCGGGTGCGGCGGCAGCGCGCCGGTGCGCACCACCTCGACCGCCTTGATCAACCCCGCGATGCCCGCCGCCGGACCGGTGTGGCCGATGTTCGCCTTGACCGAGCCGAGCCGGGCGAACCCGGTGCGCGAGGTGCTCGCCCGGGTGCCCTCGATGAGGCCGCGCAGCTCGATCTGGTCGCCGAGCGCGGTTCCGGTGCCGTGCGCCTCCACGTAGGCGAGCTGGTCGGCGGACACCCCGGCCACCGACAACGCCGCCGACACCACCGAGGCCACACCGCCGGGACTCGGCGCGGTGAACCCGGGCCGGTCCGCGCCGTCGTTGCCGACCGCGCTGCCCTTGACCACGGCCAGCACCGGGTCACCGTCGGCGAGCGCGTCCCCCAGCCTGCGCAGCGCCACCACCCCGACGCCGGAGCTGAACACCGTGCCGGTGGAACTGGCGTCGAACGCGCGGCAGTACCCGTCGCGGGAGAGCACCCCGCCCGGCTCGTACCGGTACCCCACCATGGGGTCCAGCACGGTCGCGCCGCCCGCCAGCGCGATGTCGGTCTCGCCGGACAGCAGGCTCAGCACCGCCAGGTGCACCGCGTACAGCGCCGACGAGCACGCCGTCTGCACCCCGACGGTCGGTCCGCGCAGCCCGAGCTTGTAGCCGACCCGGGCGGTCAGGAAGTCCCCGAGCCCACCCAGGTGCAGCGCCATGTCGTCGAAGGCGGCCAGCCACCCGTCGCGCCCGGCCTTCGCCGCGAGCAGCGCCGCCGAGTACGGCGTGGTGTGGCAGCCCGCGAACACCCCGGTGACCGGGCCACCCGGTCGGCTCGGCTGACCGGCCGCCTCCAGCGCCTCGTGGCAGACCTCCAGGAACAGCCGTTGCTGCGGGTCGATCGTCTCGGCCTCGGCGGGGGAGTAGCCGAAGAACTCGGCGGCGAAGTCCGCGGCCGAGGGCAACCGGGCCGCCACCGGCACGAAGTCCGCGGTCCGCTCGGCCGCCCGGATCCCCGCCGCGGCCAGGGCCTGCTCGTCCACCTCGCGCATCGCGACCGCGGCCGCGGCGATGTTGGCCCAGAAGGTGGTGGCGTCCGGGGCGTCGGGGAACCGGGCGCCGACGCCGATCACCGCGATGTCGGTCGGCGCGCTCATGCCCCGCCCTCCCGACCCGCGCGGCCGAGCAGCCTGCCCCGGTCGGCCACCGGGCGGGGCGCCTGCCGCGCCGCCGACCCGGCCGCCGGGTCCAGAAAGCGCGCCTGGGCGCGCACCGTCGGGTGCTCGAACAATTCCGCGGCGTCGATGTCGCGCGCGTAGCGCCGGTTGATCCGCTCCACCAGCACGATAAACAGCAGGGAATCGCCGCCTGCTTCGAAGAAATTCACGTCGTCGCCGACATCGGCGCTGTCGAGCACATCCGACCAAATCCGCCGGACTTCGTCGTGCGCGGTCAGGGTTGAAGTCGATCCGTTATCCAAGGCTGACTCCTGGTGACGAACTCGGGCAGGGGATATCCGATCGAGTAGCAAGTCTGTTCGACCGGGTTGGAAGACAACCTTGAGGAAAACTTGACACGATCAAACAACGTTTAGCGACGCTCCGCACCGGGGTGCCGACGTCCCCGAGACCGCTCGGCGGAGTGGGCTGTTCAGCGGTATGCGTGGCCGGAGCTGGTGTGATTCAGCACCGGTGCGGTTTGTTTGACAAGCGCGGATGGTTGGGTATTTTTCACCAGCACCGAATTCGCAGGTCTGGAGGCGGAGCGCCGGTCCACTTCGCGGTGGCGCGGCCGCCCGGCCCGAGAATCCCTCGACAACCGGCAGATCGGCGCGTGCCGCATCCGGGGGAACATCACCCTGGTGGAGTAATGGGATCGCTTGCCATGCCGAGCGGCGGGTGTCGACAAGACGTCTGACCAGTCCTGATTCACGTCAATGCCGCCATAGGGCGGGTCCGCGGGGAAAGCCCGCGGAACAAGGATCGGTCCGATTTGCCGCGCTTCTGGTTGACTGGGCCGCGCGACAACGGAGTACCGGGGGGATCAAGTGGAGTTCAACCTCTTAGGACCGGTGGAATGCCGGTCCGGTGAACAGCGCGTCGATCTAGGACCTGCCCGCCAGCGCGGCGTGCTCGCCGCCCTGCTCTACGAACCCGGTCGGGTCGTCCCGACCGAACAGCTCATCGATCGCGTGTGGGGTGAGGACCGGCCACGGGGGGTGCGCAACGTCCTCTACACCTACCTCACCCGCCTGCGCCGCGCACTGCGCCAAGCGGGCCCGGCGGTCTCCCCGCGCCGCGAGTCCGGCGGGTACCTGCTCGACGTGCCGGAGCGCGACATCGACCTGCACCGGTTCACCGCCATGGTGCGCGCGGCCCGGGTCCCCGACCTCGCCCAGGAGCGGCGCGCGGAACTGCTGCGCTCGGCGCTGGACCTGTGGCGCGGCACCCCGCTGGAGAACGTGGCGGGCGCCTGGGCCGACCGGGTCCGCACCAGCCTGGGCCACCAGCGGGTCAGCGCGGCGGTGGAGCTCGCCGAGATCAACCTGCGCCGCGGCCGCGGCCGCGACGTCGTGCAGGACATGACCGAACTGCTGCCCGCGCACCCGCTGGCCGAACCCCTGGTCGGCGCCATGATCAAGGCGTTGGCCGCGGAGGGCAGGCAGGCCGAGGCGCTCGACGTCTACCAGAGCGCCCGGGTGCGCATCGCCGACGCGCTCGGCGTCGAACCGGCCGCGGAGCTGCAGGAGCTGCACCTGTCGCTGCTGCGGTCGCGACCACCGCGCCCGAGCGGGCCCACCGCGGCGTCGGCGCGGTCCAGGTGCCCGCGTCCGGCGCAGCTGCCCGCGGCGATGGGCCCGTTCGTCGGGCGGCTCGAAGCGTTGCGGGGCTTGGACTCCGTGCTGCCGGACCAGCCCGGGGCGGCCGTCGCCGTGCTCACCGGGATGGCCGGGGTCGGCAAGTCGGCGTTGGCCACCCGGTGGGCGCACTCGGTGCGGCACCTGTTCCCCGACGGCCAGCTCTACGCCGACCTGGGCGCGCACACCGGCGCCCCCGCCGACGTCGTCGGCGTGCTGACCGCTTTCCTGCGCGCGTTGGGCATCCCGGACAACTGGATCCCGACCGGGCTCCCGGAGGTGGCCGCCCTGTACCGCACCGCGCTGGCCGACCGCCGGATCCTCGTCCTGCTCGACGACGTGCCCGACTCCGAGCTGGTGCGGCCGTTCGTGCCGGGCGGCCAGGTGTGCGCGGTGGTCGCCACCAGCCGCAACCGGCTCGACGGCCTGTGCGCCCGCGACGGCGCCGTCCGGCTGACCCTGGGGCCGCTGGACCACTACGAGGCGACCGAACTGCTCAGCAGGCTGATCGGCCCGGTCGCCGAGCGCGACACCGCGGCGCTGACCGACCTGGCCCGCCTGTGCGACGGGCTGCCGCTGGCGTTGCGCTGCGCGGCGAGCCGCGTCTCGGCCAACCCGCGTCGCGCGCTGGCCGACCACGTGCGCGAGTTGCGCGCGGGCAACCTGCTCGACCTGCTCGCCCTGGACGAGGCGCACGCGGGGATCCGCGCGGAGTTCCGGCGCTCCTACGACCTGCTCGCCCCGCTGGAGCAGCACACCTTCCGGCTGCTCGGCTGCGCGGGCCCGGTCGGCCTCACCGCGCGCGAACTCGCCGAACCGTTGCGCGCCAACGCTTTGGTGGCGGCCAGGTGCGCGGACCGGTTGGCGGCGGCCAACCTCGTGGAGGTGACCGCGGCAGGCCGGTACCGGTGCCGGGCGCTGCTGGCCGAGTTCGCCGAGGAGCTCGCCGATCACGCCTCCTTGGCCAGGACGGGCACCAGTGAGGTCGGCTCGGGTTCGGGCATCCGGAAGGCCCGCACCGCGGGGACCGCCGTCACCCCGACGCAGGCGAGCGCGACCAGTCCCGCGGCGACGAACAGCGGGGTGGCGCTGCCCCACGCCGAGGCGACCACGGGCGCCATCGCGTAGCCCAGCGGTTGGGCGGCGAGGGAGAACAGCCAGTCGTAGGAGGAGACCCGGGCCAGCACCGGCCCGGGTACCGCCGACTGCAGCACGGTCTCCCAGGTCGGGTTCAGGTAGCCGAGCATGCCGATCGCGACGAAGTAGGACACCAGCAGCCACGGCACCGGGGCGGTGACGGCCAGCAGCACCAACGGGATCGTGTAGGTCAGCAGCATGAGGTTGGTGACCAGCACCGGGTTGCGCGGCCGGTACCGGCCCGCCGCGAGGGAACCGACCAGCAGCCCGAGCCCACCGGCCTGCAGCACGCCGACCCACACCTGCTCGCCGCCGAGTTCGCGCACCGCCAGCAGCGGCCCGAGGGTGAGCAGCACGCCCGCGGCGAAGTTCCACACCGCGTGCACCACCAGCGTCGACCACAGCCAGCCGCGCGAGGCGACCTCGCGCCACCCGGTCGTCAGGTCCCGCCGCAGCGACGACCGCGGCTGACCGTCGTTGATCCGGCGCACCCGCAGCCCGGCCAGCAACGCCGCGCTGAGCGCGAACGCCGCCGAGTCCAGCACGAACACCCAGCCCGCGCCGACGGTGAAGATCAGCAGCCCGGCGAGCGCGGGCCCGGCGAGCTGCGCGACGCTCTTGGACACCCCCATCAACGAGTTCGCCCGCTGCCGCTGCTCCGCGCTCACCACCCCCGCCACCAGCGGCGACACCGTCGGCATCGCGCACGCCGACGCCGCCCCGGCCAGCGCCTGCGACAGCGCGATCACCAGGATCCGCGGGTCACCGCTGATGATCTCGACCGCGACGACGGCCTGGGTCGCGCACCGGACCAGGTCCGCGACCAGCGCCACCAACCGGGGCTGCAGCCGGTCGGCCAGCACGCCGCCGAGCGGGAGCAGCACCAGCTTGGGCACCAGCGCGCACACCAACACCGTCGCCAGCGCCCCCGCCGACCCCGTGGCCAGCACGATCGCCAAGCTCAACGCCGCGGGGACCAGCGCGTCGCTGATCGTGGAGAGACTGCGCCCCACGAACAACCGGCGGAAGTCGCGTTCACGCAAGGGGTGGGCCATGCGCCCATAGTATTTCGGTACCGAACTATTCGGCAACTAACTACCGGGTTCCCGACGTAAGCTCTGCCCCATGACCCAAGACGCGGTGGACGCCCACCTCACCCGGTGGCGAGCCGTCCTCCCGGACCTCGACCCCGACGTCGAGGCCGTGGTCACCCGCATGGAACACCTGGTCCGCCACCTGCGCCGGGTCAAGGAGCGCACCCTGGCCGAGTACCGCTTCGCCCCCTACGAGTACGCAACCCTGCACGCTTTGGCTGGTCGCGGCGGCAACGCGACGCCGTCTGAGTTGACTGCGGACCTGACGATCTCGGCCGCGGCCATGACGGGGCGGCTGGATGCGCTGGAGCAGCGCGGGTATGTCCGGCGAACGCACTCGGCCGCCGATCGACGGCGGGTGGACGTGGAGCTGACGGAATCGGGACGCGCGGCGTGGGTGTCGGCGCTGAACGTGCAGGGGGTGGAGGAGCAGCGGATCTTGGGGGTGTTGTCGGAGGGGGAACTGGTGGACTTGGCGAACACGTTGCGGCGGGTGTTGTTGGTGGCGGAGGCGGGGGAGTAGCTGGCGGGGCTTGTGCGGGGTACTGGGGTTTCGGGGTTGAGCGGCTGGTTGCTCGGCTGGGACTGGTTGTGGCGAACCCGGACTGGTCGAAGCTGTTTGTCCACAATGGTTTCAGCTGTCCACAGGGAACCTTCGGTGTCACCGTCTTGTCGGTCCTCCTCGGTAGGCTGTGTATTGGGGGCTTCTCGATCAGTTGATCTTTCGCGTGGGCTGGTTGGCTTGGCTCGCCGAGGTGGTGGTCCGCGCGACTGTCCACAACGCCCGCGGCTGTCCACAGGGTGCTGGTTGATGCTCCCGTTGTGTTGGTGTGCGTCGGTAGGCTGTGTATTTGGGGGCTTTCGATCAGGTTGATCTTGACGCATGCCCGGGCTGGGAGTGCGGGGCAAGGGATTGGGTCGGCCTCGTCGCCTGGCGGCGAGCTCGGCGACCCGGGGATCGGACGCCTCGTTGCCTGGCGGCAACATCGGGCCCGATCCGCGACAATGCGTAAAAGCTCGATGGGGTGGACCTGTTTTGTGCGGGGCCCCTGCGACACCCGTGGCAGGACCGCAAAGCAGGGGCCGAAAAGACTGGCCCTGTCCGCTACCGACGCTACGGGTGCCGTCCCCCCCACACAAAACAGGTCCACCCCATCGAGCATTTGGCACCAGCGAGTCCGACTGTCCAGGCGCTGGGAAAGTGGGCTGGGGCGGACCTGACGGGGCGCGAGATGGCACTGCAGGGTCTGAGTGTCCAGGCGCTGAGTAGGTGGGTTGGGGCGGACCTGACGGGGGGCGAGTTGGCACCGACGGGTCCGAGTGTCCAGGGGCTGGTGTGGCGGGCGGTTGTCCACAACATGTTCTAGTGTCCACAAGCCATGATCGCTGCCGTGGTTCTGTCGGGCTTCCTCGTTAGGCTGTATATCGGGGGCTTCTCGACTAGTTGATCTTTGGTGTGTGGCTGGAATGGGCCTGAGGCTTAGAGCGTTCAGCTGTAGCCAAAAGTGTGTTGGGGGATAGAGGAGCCACCGGGACGGGCGGAGGGGGTGCCGCGGATCCCGGTGGCAGGTAAGAGGGGGAATCAGTCCACGGGTAGGACGTGGTGGAGTTGTTGGCAGCCTTCGATGGGGACGCAGCCTTCGCCTTCGAAGACGAGTCGGCTGGGGTCGGTGATCAGGTCTGTTTCCAGGGCGAGTTTGAAGCCCGCGATGCTGGCCGCGGCTCGCATGGTGGGGTGGTCGGCGTTGACCGTGTACTGGAAGAGGCGGATGCCGACGGCGTAGGCGGTGATGAGGGCGGTGATGCTGTCGCCGGTGGAGATCTGGGCGTCGATCTTGAAGGCGCCCATGAAGGTGAAGCTGTGGTCCTGGGTGTTGCGGGCGGAGGGGTGGATCAGGGTCTCGGGCAGCGTCCTCGCGGACAGCGTCAACGCGGCGTTCGCACTCGAGAGGTTGGTGGCCGACATGATTCCTCCTGCGCTGAATGGGGTCCCCCGACCGGACGGATACCGTCACACCGAGTCTCATCACCGCGGGCGTTTCCCTCAATGGCACTCGCTCGACCGGGGAACCACTACCCACCTGTGGGTGACCCCGACCGGCGCCGGCAGCTGGTCTCCGCGCACAGGACAGTCCACATCGCACTCGACCGGGTCCGGTCAACCCCCCGCAAGCCCGGTCTTCGCCGACACCGGGTGGGTGCGCCGGGCCGCGATCACCGGGGACCGCGATCACCCGGGGGCGTGGGCAGGGCGGTCGCGGTGTGCGACCGTAGAGCGGTGCACCTGGTGATCGTCGACGACGAGGCGGCTGTGCGGGACTCGCTCTCGCGGACCCTGCGGTTCGAGGGGTACACGGTCTCGACCGCGGCCGACGGGGCGGCCGCGCTGGGGGTGATCCGCGGCGAGCGGCCGGACGGGGTGATCCTGGACGTGATGATGCCGGTGCTCGGCGGCCTGGACGCGTGCCGGGTGCTGCGCGCCGAGGGCAACTACGTGCCGATCCTCATGCTCACCGCGCGCACCGGGGTCGACGACCGGGTGGCCGGGTTGGAGGCGGGCGCCGACGATTACCTGGTCAAGCCGTTCGCGCTGCAAGAGCTGCTGGCCAGGGTGCGGGCCCTGCTGCGCCGCGCCGAGTACCACGTCGACACCGCCGCGGACACCTCCCTGCGCTTCGCCGACGTCGTGCTCGACCCGGCCACCCGGGAGGTCAGCCGCGGCGGCCGGTCGCTGCGGCTGACCAGGACCGAGTTCGCGATCCTGGAGGTCTTCCTGCGCAACCCGCGGGTGGTGCTCACCCGCACCGTCATGTTCGACAACGTCTGGGGCTACGACTTCGGCGCCGCGTCCAACGGCCTCGACGTCTACGTCGGCTACCTGCGCCGCAAGCTGGAGGCCGAGGGCGAGCCGCGGCTGCTGCACACGGTGCGCGGCGTCGGCTACGTGCTGCGGGAGGACCCGCTGTGACGCTCTCGCTGCGGTCCCGGCTGACCGTGCTCGCCGTCGGCGCGGTCGCCATCGCCGTGCTCGGGGTGGCGCTGACCTCGTGGTTGCTGGTGCGCGGGAAGCTCAACCGGGACTTCGACGACCGGCTGCAGTCGGCCACCCGCTTCGCCGCGACCGCCCGCACGCCCGCCGTCGCACTCGGGCTGCTCAGCGGCGACGCCACCCCCCGCGGTCCCCGCCGCGACCCCTACGGCGTGATCGTGCAGTTCCTCGACGTCCAGGGCCAGGTCCAGGGCACCGCGGGTGGCCCGCCGATCCCGGTCACCAGCCGCGCGGTCCAGGCGCTGTCCGGGGTGGTGCCCAGGGCCAGCGAGGAGGTCCTGCTCAACGACGACCGCTACCGGGTGTTGGCGTTGCCGCGCAAGGGCGGCGCCGTGCAGGTCGCGATGGACGCCGAGGACGTCGAGCGGACCCTCGCCGAGCTGGGTCTCTGGCACGGCCTGGTCGGGCTCGTCGGTGTCGCGCTCGCCGCCGTGGCGGGGTGGCTGGTGGCGCGCACCGCGCTGCGCCCGGTCGACGCGCTGACCGCCGCCGCCGAGGAGGTGGCCAGGACGCAGGACCTCTCGGCCGGGATCGCCGTGCGCGGCACCGACGAGATCGCCCGGCTCGGTGGCGCGCTCAACGCGATGCTCGCCGCCCTGGCGGGCTCCCGCGAGGCGCAACGCCGCCTGGTCCAGGACGCCGGGCACGAGCTGCGCACCCCGCTGACCAGCCTGCGCAACAACGTCGAACTGCTCGTGCACGCCGCCGGGAACGCCCGTGACCTGCCGGAAGAGGACCGCACCCGGCTGCTGGCCGACCTGCGGTCGCAAGCCGAGGAGCTGACCACGCTCATCGGCGAACTCGTCGAGCTGTCCACCGGCGACCGCTCCCCGGAGACCGAGGAGCTCGTCGACCTCGCCGACGTGGTCGGTCCGGCGGTGGAGCGGGCGCGCGCCAGGACCTCGCGGGTGCGCTACGCCACGGAGTTCGCGCCAGCCGCCGTCCGCGCGCGCCCGGTGTCGCTGGAGCGGGCCGTGCTGAACCTGCTGGAGAACGCCGCCAAGTGGAGCCCCGACGGCGCCACCGTCACCGCCCGGATCAGCACGGTCGGCGGCTGGGCCAGGGTCGACGTGGACGACGAGGGGCCGGGGATCGCCGAGCACGACTTGCCGCACGTCTTCGAGCGCTTCTACCGGGCCGAGGCCGCCCGCGCGCTGCCCGGCTCCGGCCTGGGACTCGCCATCGTCGCCCAGGTCGCCGCCCAGCACGGCGGCACCACTGACGCGGGCACGGCCCCGACCGGCGGTGCCCGGGTGTCGATCCTGCTGCCGCTTTCTTAACCAAGCGGGGCCGAGTTCTCATCGAACCTTCATGATCGTCAGCCACTGTTCCTGGTGTGCTGACCACCCACCTGCCCGCTGACGCGTGCGCCGTCCACTGTGGATGTGCGACGTGCTGACGCTGATGGCGGTCTTGTGCGCTGTGGCCGCGGCGTGTTGCTTCGCCGCAGGTGTTCTAGCGCAACACCGGGCCGTGCGAACCACGGTGCCGATCGGGGCGTTGGGTTGGCGCGCGATGGCCGACGTTGTCCGCGCTCCCGGCTGGCTCGGCGGCGTCGGGATTGGCGTTGTCGGCAGTGGGTTGCACATTGTGGCGCTGGCGTTGGCTCCTGTTGCGATCGTCCAGCCGATCGGGGTGCTGGGGTTCGTGCTGATCGTGGTGCTCGGCTGGGGCTCGGTCGACGCGCGGACGCGCAACGCGGTGCTGGCGGTCTGCGCGGGCGTTGGCGGGTTCGTCATCCTCGCGGCCGGTTCCCAGGTGGCCCAGGAGATCCCGGTGTGGCAGGCGCAACTGCTGGTGGGCCTCGCTGTGGTCGTCGCGCTGCGGGCCAGGGGCGGGTGCACCCGGTTGAGCGCGTCCGCCGCCGTGGTGTCCGGACTCGGCTCGACCGTCGTCCACGTCGCCGCCGGGTACTGGGGCACCACCGCAGGCCTGCTGCTGGGCGCCCAGGCGATGGGGTTGCTGGTCACCGGCGGCTGGTTGTTGCAACGGGCCTACGCGGGCGGACCGGCCACCGTCGCCATCGGCACCACCACCATCGTCGACCCCGTCACCGCCGTCACCGTGACCCTCCTGCTGGGCACCGCGCTCCCGAGCGCGAGCACCCTCGCCGCCCAGGTCGTGCTCGCCCTGGTCGCCGCCGCGGGTGTGCGCGCGCTCGCCGTCCCCGACAGCCACCCCCAAACCACCCGCGACCGCGACGCCGTCGCCGCGTGATCCCGAAGGAAAGGCGCAGTAGATGACCACACCGCAGGACCCGGACGGCCCACGACCGCAGGTGCCGCCCACCGAGCCCGAGCAGCCCACGGCCCGCCTCGAGCACCCCGCGGTCGGACAAGAGCCAGCGGCGGAACCCGCCCAGCCGACGGTCGAGCACCCCAGCGCCGAGCAGCCCGAACACCCGGCAGCGGGACCCGGTGCCGAGCAGCACACGTCCGCGTTCGCCACGCCCGCACCCGCCGTCCCCCGGTCGCGCTGGCGCGGCGCCGGTGCCACCGCGGGCCGGGTCGCCCGCCACCGAGCCACCCTCCTGGTAGCCGCACTCCTCATCGGCGGCGTGATCGGCGCCGGGACCATGGCCCTAGTGCAACACGGCGACCGCGACAGCCGCCCCGCCGTGAGCGATTCCCGCGACCGCGTAGGCCCCGGCGGCCCCCGCGGCCGTACCGAACACCGCCACGGCGACGACCACGACCGCGGCGACCGCAACCGAGGCGGCGACCGCCAAGGACCCGGGCACGGCTGAGCCGCCGCCCACCCCCGCGGGTCCCCAGGACGTGTCCCCCAGACGTCCAGGGGACCCGCGGCTACCCCACCCCGTCGCCCACGTCTCGCCCCCGCCGCTCGCAGAACCCCGCTGGCGCCAACCCAGCCCCTGGCCCTGCAGAGATCCCGCGCAAGCAAGTTCGCCCCATCGAGCTCGTCGAACTATTGCGTTCGGAAGTCCACCGCAGCCGAGGGCGAAGCCCGAAATCCTTGCCCCGCAACCCAAACCCCGGCATGCGCAAGATCATCTGCTCCAAGAGCCCCCGATATACAGCCTACCGAGGGAGCCTGACAGAACCGGGGCAGCGATCATGGCCTGTGGACAACAGAGCACGTTGTGGACAACCACCTGTCAGGCCAGCCAACCCGGCCCCTGGACGCCCGGGACATGCTGGTGCCACCTCCAGTCCTCCGCCAGGTCCAGCCCAACCCACAAATCCAGCCACTGGACACTAAGAACAGTTGGTCCCATCCCAGCCCCCGGACACTCGGCCACCCGGTGCTATCCCAACTGCCGTCAGGTCTGCCCCAGCCCACCTGATCAGCGCCTGGACACTCGGAACCAACGGTGCCAACTGGCCTTCCGTCAGGTCCGCCTCAGCCCACCTTCTCAGCACCTGGACAGTCTCAGCACCTGGACAGTCGAACCTGGCGGTGCCACCCGCCCCCCGTCAGGTCCGCCCCAACCCACCTACCCAGCACCTGGACAGTCGGACCCGGCGGTGCCATCCCAGCCCGCTCTCGTCAGCCCACCTTCCCAGCGCCTGGACAGTCGGACTCGCTGGTGCCAAGTGCTCGATGGGGTGGACCTGTTTTGTGTGGGGGGACGGCACCCGTAGCGTTTCCGCGCGGCAGGGCCAGTCTTTTGGGCCCCTGCTTTGCGGTCCTGCCACGGGTGTCGTAGGGGCCCCGCACAAAACAGGTCCACCCCATCGAGCAAAGCTCGAAAATCGCGGATCGGGCCCGATGTTGCCGCCAGGCAACGAGGCGTCCGATCCCGGGTCGCGATGCCGAAGGCGAGCCGACCCCGAAGCCGACCGCAGAAGC
The DNA here is from genome assembly GCF_024171925.1 of Actinokineospora diospyrosa. Taxonomy (GTDB): domain Bacteria; phylum Actinomycetota; class Actinomycetes; order Mycobacteriales; family Pseudonocardiaceae; genus Actinokineospora; species Actinokineospora diospyrosa. The sequence goes on from NZ_JAMTCO010000001.1 coordinate 661,197, forward strand.
ACCACGCACCCGCAACCACGCAACCACGCAGTCTCCTCAGAACGACGCCCCCCACGCCGATTGTTGTCGTCAGCGAGCCCCTGCGCGGGCTGACGGAAGGGGCTTCGGTGGGTGAGCACGGAACCGGGCGACCGGTGCGCAACCCGGTCGCGCGTTGGTTGGCCAATCGCAGGGTCGGGACGAAGGTGCTGGGCACCGTCGGGTTGCTCGCGGTGGTCGCGGCCGGGGTTGGCGTGCTCTCGATCGCGCGGATGGGGTCCATGGACGCCTCCGCCGACAAGCTCTACACGCACGGGCTGCTGCCGGTCGAGCAGATCTACGAGGTTCGCGTCGACATGGAGAGCACGCGGCGCAATGTGCTCAACCACGCGCTGTCGACCACGCCCGAGACGCTGGCCAAGTACGAGCAGGCGCTGCGCGACGACGACGCCGCCTTCACCGAGGACCTCGACGCCTACGCCAAGTACACCGCCGACCCGTCGCTGGTCGAGCAGGTCCGCTCGAAGTGGGCCGAGTACCAGCGCATCCGCGACGAGCAGGTGCTGCCCGCCGGGCGCGCCCACGACGTGGAGAGGGTCGGTGCACTGCGCGACACGCTGCTGGTGCCCGCCGCCAAGGCCGCCGAGGACCTGGTGGTCCAGATGGTCACCCGCGAGGTCGCCGCGGCCGAGCAGCGCCGCGAGCAGGTCACCGACGATTACCAGTCCTCCCGCACCACGATCATCATCGTCCTGGTCGTCGGCATCCTGCTCGCGCTGGGTGTCGGGTACTACGTGGTGCGCGGCATCCTGGGCAGCCTGCGCAAGGTCGGCACCGCCATCGCCGCGCTGGCCGACAAGGACCTCACCGGGCACGCCGGTCTGCGCGGCCGCGACGAGCTCGCCGTGATGGGCCGCGACCTGGACACCGCCATGGGCACCGTCCGCGAGACCGTGTCCGAGCTCGCCGGGACCGCCATCGCGCTGTCCTCGGCGTCGGTGCGGCTGTCGGAGGTCAGCGGCACGTTGAGCGTCGGGTCGGGGCAGGCCGCCGAGCGCGCCGGGTCCGCGGCCGACACCGCGGGCCGGGTCAGCGAGAGCGTCCGGTCGATGTCGCTGGGCGCCGAGGAGATGACCGCCTCGATCGCCGAGATCGCCAGCAGCGCGGGCAAGGCGGCCGACGTGGCGCAGCAGTCGCTGGAGGCGGCCACCGACACCGGCAGCCAGATCGCCGCGCTGGCCCAGGCCAGCGCCGAGATCGGCCAGGTGGTCAAGATGATCAACGACATCGCGGGCCAGACGAACCTGCTGGCGCTCAACGCCACCATCGAGGCCGCGCGCGCCGGGGACGCGGGCAAGGGCTTCGCCGTCGTCGCGGGTGAGGTCAAGGACCTGGCCCAGGAGACGGCCAAGGCCACCGGCGACATCTCCCGCCGCGTCGAGGCGATCCAGGCGGGCACCGCCGGGGCCGCCCGCTCCGTGCAGCAGATCCAGGACGTCGTCGGCCAGATCACCGACCACTCCACCACGGTCGCCTCCGCCGTGGAGCAGCAGTCGGCGACCACCGCCGAGATGAGCCGCGCCATCGCCGAGGCCGCCAAGGGCAGCGGTGAGCTCTCCGCCACCTTCGGCGCGGTCGCCGAGGTCACCACCGCCACGACCGACAGCGCCCGGGCGAGCCAGACCGCCGCCGACGACCTGTCCACGTTGGCCACCAAGCTCAACGCCCTAGTCCGCGTCTTCCACTACTGAGGCCACCCGATGACCGCCGCCTACGACTTCGCCCGCCCCACCCTCGCCGACGCCGAACGCGCGATCCACCGCCTCTACCCCAACACCGGCGGCGAGGTCTGGTCCACGCTCCTCGCCCAAACCGCGCTGGCGGGCACCGAGACCGATGACGGGGCGCTGCTGGTGCTCATCGACACCATGGACCGCTCCGACCCGGTCCTGTCCCTGTGCGCCCAGGCACTGCGCATCCGGGTCGACACCCACACCGCCCTCACCGCCGCCCACGCCCTCGTCCGCGGCGCCGAGTAATCGATCACGCCGCGGCCGTACCGCGTTCCGTCGAGCATTTTCGACTTGTCCGCAGCAGTTAGTGGGGACGCGGCACGGGAGAATGTCCACCGGGAATCGACACCGCCGGTTGGGGTGTTACTGAGACAACAGTCACCGGGTCGGGTGCCGACCCGGAATACAAGATCAATAGTGCCCCGCCGTCGCCTTTCGCGGCGGCTTGACCTGCGTTGATCTATCCGTCGGCGGGTGCGCACCCCTGGAAAAGCCACCTTTCGGCCGCGCTGGTACCAGTCTTTGGCGCGATGGAAGACCTTCTTGTGGGGCACTGCCATAAGTTGCTCCAAACGGTCCACTGGACAATCTTTGTGCCCTCAGCGTCCTTCCCCGGGCGGCATTCGGCGGCTAGTGTCCTCGCGTCAACGCGCTTTCCTGGGGGTTACACCATGCGCCGAAGTTCCCGCTTGTCCTCATCCGGTCCGCTGGTACGCGGAGCCGCCTTCGCCGGGCAGGCGTTGCTCGCCGCCGCGCTGGTGGTGACCGGGTTGTCGGTGCCCGCCACGGCGGCGCCCGCGAAGCAGGCCGCCGCGCCCGCGCCGATGTCGGCGACCGAGAAGGGGGCCTTCGCCGAGGCCCGGGCGACCGGCAAGCCCGTCGCCGTCGCCGATCAGGTGACCGAGTCGACGCAGGTCCTGGCGAAGCCGGACGGGTCGTTCGTCTACGAGTCGAGCGCGGCCCCGCAGCGGGTCAAGCGCGGCGACCGCTGGGTCGGCATCGACCCCGCGCTGCGCACCAACGCCGACGGGTCGCTCTCACCCGCGGCCACCCCGCTCGACGTGGCGTTCTCCGCTGGTGGGACGGCGCCCTACATCACGCTCAAGTCCGCTGAGGGGCAGGTCGCGCTGCACTGGCCGACGCCGCTGCCCGCGCCGCAGGTCGAGGGCTCCAAGGTCACCTACGCGGGCGTGCTGCCCGGCGTCGACCTGGTGCTGACCGCCTCCGCGCTGAGCTACCAGCAGGTCCTCGTCGTGCACGACGCCGCCGCCGCGGCGAACCCGGCGCTGCGGCAGGTCAAGGTCACCGCGCGCACGACCGGCCTCGAGCTGAAGACCGGCGCCGACGGCGCCCTCTCGGCCGTCGACAGCGCGGGCAAGACCGTGTTCACCGGCTCCACCCCGACCATGTGGGACTCGAGCAAGCCCACCGCCACCGACGCCACCCCCACCGCCGCGGACCCCAAGGCGGGCCGGGTCGACAAGGTCGCCGTCAGCTCCCGCGCGATCGCCGTCGAGCAGCCCGCGGCCAAGGTCGCGGGCAAGGCGGCGGCCGCGAAGCAGGTCATCGTCCGGGCGGCCGAGGTCGCCATCGCGCCGGACATCACGGCGCTGACCAGACCCGGCGTGAAGTACCCGGTGTTCGTCGACCCGTCGCTGACCGGCAGCCAGCTCGCCTGGGGTGAGACCACCGCGAACGGCTACAGCTACTTCAACGCCGCGATGGACGCCCAGGTCGGCCGCTGCTACAACGGTGCGGGCGCTTGCGGCTCGCTGACCACCGCGCGCTCGTTCTTCCGGCTCAACACCGAGCCCATCAAGCCCCGCTCGGGCTGGGCTGCCGTGGTCTGGACCGCTGGCGTGTACGTGACGCAGACCCACGGCGCGCACGCGTGCACCGCTGAGCCGGTCCGCCTGTGGAGCACCGGGCCGATCTTCTCGGGCATGTCCTGGAACAACCCGGGTCTCTCCGGCAACCTGGACACCAAGTCCTCCGCCGCGGGTGACCAGTGCGGTGGCGCGGGTGGCGTCGTGTTCGACGCGGCGCCGGTCAAGGACTTCGTGCAGACCGCGGCCAACGGCGGGTGGAACGACATCACCGTGGCCCTCGCGGCGCCCGATGAGAACCAGCAGCTGCAGTGGAAGAAGTTCGCCACCTCCGGTGCCGCCGCGCCGAAGCTGGTCGCCGAGTTCAGCTACCGCCCCAACCAGCCGACCGGCCTGGACATCCCGGCCGCGGCCAAGTGCACCCCGTACCCGCAGGTCGTCGGCACCTCGACGCCCGCGCTGCAGGCCACCGCGACCGACAACAACAGCCCGACGCTGCCCATCGTGCTGCGCTACGAGATCTACAACCGCGCCACCAACGCGCTCGTGGTGCACTCCGGTGAGAACCCGGTGATCGCGTCGGGCACGATGGGGTCCTGGTCACCGCCTGCCCTGCCGGACGGCGACTACCGGTACCAGGTGGGTGCCATCGGGCTGTACCCCGGCTACCCGGCCCGCTACCTCTGGGGGCCCGCGTACTCGTCCGTCCTCGACTTCAACGTCCGGTCGGCGCCGTTGACGCAGACGCCGACCATCAGGACGAGCTCGGACTACCCCAAGCTCGCTTGGGGAGCACCGTCGAACTCGCCTGGCTCAGTTATGGTCAACGACCCGGGCAACGCCGAGGTCGAGGGCTTCACCTACACCTTCAACGGCCCCGGCACCGAGGTCATCCCAGGCCCGACCGACTGTGTCTACGACCGCGTGTTCGGCACTACGGGCGGTTGGGTCTCCGGTAGGTCCAACGTGAACGTGCGCCTGCCCGCGGGTCTTAGCGCCGGCTACCACACGATGCACGTCCGCAGCTTCGACCGCGCGCACAAGCTGTCGCCGGAGTCGCAGGCCTACGAGTTCTACGTCGCGCCCGCGGTCGCCTCGCCGTCCACGGTGATCGAGGCCGAGACGATGACGATCTCGCAGCCCAATGGCCAGAACTCGACCGTTGGCGTCCAGGCGGACTGCTGTGGCGTCGACTGGTCGGGCACCGGGCAGGTCCACTTCGTCGGCAACGCGGTGAACCAGACGTTCACCCTGGGCTTCAACGTTGGCGCTGAGCGGGACTACGACCTCGGCGTCGGGATCACGAAGTCTTACGACTACGGGATCGTGTCCTACAAGATTGACGGACAGTCGGTAGGACAGCCTTCGCCGACAGGGCCTGTTGGCTCCTACGACACGTACGACGTCGTTGTCCGATATGGACAGGTGTCGCTAGGTACCCGTCGTCTGACGGCTGGGGCGCACACGCTCACCGTCACCATGACCGGTACCAACGCCGCTAGCGTCGGTAGCCGCTACCACGCTGGTGTGGACTACCTGGTGTTGGCGCCCACCGGTCGTTTCGAGGCCGAGCAGCCCAGCCAGGTCACCGTGACCCAGCCCCCTGGCCAGACCGTGGCTGTCGGGCGGCAGGACCAGACCGCGGGGACCGCCAGCTGGTCCGAGGGAGCGCAGCTCGCCTTCGACGCCACCGCCAACGGTGCCTCGGTCGACCTCGCCATCCGCATCCCCACCGAGGCGGACTACGCGCTGGGCATCAACCTCACCACCGGTCCGCAGCAGGGCAACGTGGGCGTCCAGGTGGACGGCGTCGCGGTCGGCAACACCGACGTGGTGCCCCTCAAGGGCTACCAGGCGGCGGCGGGAACCGAGTACTTCCGACTCGGTGGCGCGCACCTGACCGCGGGCGTCCACACGCTGAAGCTGACGGTGGCGGGCAAGGAGTCCTCGTCCACCGGCTACAAGATCGGCATCGACCACGTCAACGCCGTGGCGTTCGCCAACTCCACCATCACCGACTTCACCTCGGCGATGAACAACAACGGCATCGCGCCTGATGGCACCGCCGCCGACTTCGACACCAACGGCATCGCGGGCATCTCCGCGCAAACCCTTGCGGCGGCGGGCATGGCGCCCGGGCAGTCGGTCAACGTCGATGGCGCCACCTTCGTGATGCCCGCTCACCGCGCCGACGGCAACGACAACATCATCGCGTTCGGCCAGACGATCTCGCTGCCGGTGGCGCAGCAGGTCAAGGCCAGCGCGGTCGGCTTCCTCGTCGCCGACACCTGCGACCCGGTGTCCGAGCGCACCGGCTCGGTGACCTACCAGGACAACACCGTCGACAAGCCGCGCTTCCCGTCGGTGCCGGACTGGTTCCAGGGTCCCAGGGAGTCCGCGCAGGTAGTGCTGCCTTACGTCACGTGGGGCACCTCGACCAACAACGCCTACCAGCCGAAGATCTACGCGGTCTTCATCCCGACCGATCCGACCAAGACGCTTAAGAACGTCACGCTGCCCAACTACGGCACCCCGTACCTGCCGGGCTGCGCTGGTAAGTCCGCCCTGCACGTGCTGGCCATGGCTCCGCGCCCGGTCCAGGCCGGGTGGCTGGGTGCTTGGGCTTCACAGCCGGACACTGTGACTGTGCCGCCGGGTGGGGCGAACTTCGCCAACCAGACCGTGCGTACCGTCGTGCACCCGAGCCTGACCGGCTCGCAGGTCCGGATCACCCTCTCCAACAACGGCAACCACTCGCCTCTTACCGTCAACAAGGCATCTGTCGGCGCCCAGCAGGGCACCGGAGTTGACTCTGTCGCGGCGCCGGTCGCGCTCGCCTTCGGTGGCAGCGCCTCGGTGACGATCCCGGCGGGCGGCGAGGTTGTCAGTGACGCGATCGCGTTCCCGTCGACCTCGGGTGGTTCCGGCAACCTCGTTGTCAGCGTCTACCACTCCGCGGCCGTTAGCAGGGTGCCCGCGCACTCGGCTGCCACTGCTGCTGTGCGGCTCGGTGCTGGTGACCTCACCACCACCGCCTCCGGTACCGGATTCACCACGACTCTTACCGGTACCTACGTCCTGACCGGTCTTCAGGTCTCCACCTCTGACAACTCGCTCGGCACGGTTGTGGTGCTGGGTGACCAGCAGGCCGCCTCGGCCGGTAGTGATGTCAGCGCTGGGCACCGTAAGACGTGGGTGGACAAGCTGCCTGACGCTTTGAACACGGCAGGCATGCCTTTGCCCGGCAGCATCGTCAACGCCAGCCGCTCTGGGCTGCCGACCGCCGCCTCTTGGCAGATGAACGAGGCCAGCGGCACTGCGCTGATCGACGCTAACGGGTCGAACCAGGCGACCCTGGTCGGCAGCTACGCCCGTACCGCCGAGCGCGGCGGAGCGGTCGACTTCGACGGCAGCACCGGTCACGCCACCGTGCCCGGCAGCCCGATCAACACCACGCAGAGCTACACGGTGTCGGCTTGGGCGAAGCTGGAGTCGACCGCCGCGTCGGCCACGGTGTTCAGCCGCGGTGACAGCTCTACCGGGTCGCTGCAGTTGCTGTACTCCAAGCCGAACAACGCTTGGGCGCTGACCAACCCCGCGGGCGGTGCGTCTGCTCTTGTCGTCGGCCCCGCGCCCACGCTCAACGCTTGGACGCACCTGGTCGGCACCTACGACGCGGCGTCCAAGGAGATGAGGCTCTACGTCAACGGCGCGCTCGTGGCGTCTGGCTCGAGGAACACCGTGGACGGCGCCGGTCCGTTCGTCATCGGCGCGGGTAAGTCTGCCGGTGGCACCGTGTCCGGTTACTTCAACGGGTCCATCAGCGAGGTCCGCGTGTTCCAGAGCGCCGCGGTCGCCAACGACGTCTCCGTGCTGTACCGGGGCAACGCGGTCACCGGTCAGCGGGCGGGGGTGAACGCGCCGTCGCTGGTCGACGCCGCGACCACCCTGAGCAGGAACGTCTACGACCAGCCGAACCTCCGGACCGTCGTGGTGGCACTCGGCGCCAACGACGTCTTGGCCGGGCGCAGCAAGACCGACATCCTCGCGGGCTTCCGCCAGGTGATGCACCAGGCCAACGCGGGCGCGTTGCGCAACACCCGACGCTCCGACGGCGACCTCACCCACGTCATCGTGTCCACCATCCCCGCGCTGGGCTTGGCCGCGAACGACCCCCGGGAGATCGTCCGGCAGCAGGTCAACAACGACCTGCTGTTCAACTACACCGACCAGGGTGCTGACGAGATCATCGATATCGCGGGCACCGTCGCCGACCCGAGCAACGCGAATCTGGTGAACCCGAGCTACCTGACCGGTGGGGTGCTCAACGACGCGTACTTCACCGCGGTGGCCGACGCCATCGCGATGGCAGCGTCGACCTTCCCGCCGACAGCGCAGTTCTAGTCCGCTAGCCCCAGTGCCCGCAGTGGTGGTCTTCTCACTACTGCGGGCACTGGGCTGTCTAACGCAAGTCTGAGCCCTTCGTCTCCGGCAGGGTAAGGATCACCACGAAAGCGATTGCGGCAGCCGCCGCCAGGTACCAGAAGAACACCGTCGAGGCGCCCGCGTCTGCCAAGGCTGTCACCACAAGAGGGGCTGTGCCGCCGAAGAGGGCGACGGTGAGGTTGTACCAAGCGCCGATGCCGAGGCCGCGTAGCTCGGTAGGGAACAGCTCGCTCATGATGGCTGGCGCGATGGACGTCATCGCGGTGTAGAAGCCCAAGCCAACGCAGAACACCACGACCAGGTTGCCCAAGCCGGGCCGCACCAATGTGGACAGTGGGTAGCTCAGGATCGCTATGGCCGCTGCCCAGACCAGCAGCTGCGGCTTGCGCCCGAACCTGTCCGCGATCGCTCCCATCGGGTACTGCAAGACCACGAACAGCGCTGTGCCTATAGACAACGCAAGGAACACGTCGCTGTCATCGGCCTTCCTCGTGTTGATCGCGAACGGCGTCAGTGCGCTGAAGAACGTGTAGTAGCACAGGGTCGACAACATCGTGAAGCCGACAAGGTGCCCGACCGCCTTGGGGTGCTCTCTTAGCGTCAACAGCAGCGGGTTGGTCAACCGCCGGGCCTTCTCCTTGTTGTCCTCGAACTGCTCGGTCTCGTCCAACGCCCGCCGCAAGACAAGCCCGACGAGGCCCAAAGCGCCGCCGACGATGAACGGAATCCGCCAGCCGTAGTCCTGCATGGCCGCCTTGCCCAACCCGCTGTTGAGGAAGTAGCCCAGCAACGACGCGATCAACACCGCCGACCCGGTCGAGATGTAGAAGAACGCCGAGTACCGCCCCCGCCGATCCGAAGGCGCGATCTCCGCGAGGTACGCCGACGCGTTAGACACCTCGCCGCCCATGGACAGCCCCTGCGTGATCCGCGCCAGGAGCAGCAAGATCGGCGCCAGCCACCCCACCTGGGCGAACGTGGGCAACACCCCGATCGCCAACGACGCCCCCGCCATCGCCACGATCGTCAGGATCATCGCAGGCCGCCGCCCCCGGGTGTCGGCGAACCTGCCGAGCAGATACCCACCCAGGGGCCGGAAGAAGAACGCCAACGCATAGGTCGCGAACGTGGCGATCAGCGCCTTGCTACCCGGCTCGAACAACGCGGTGGCAATGTAGGTACTGAACGTCGCATAGACAGTCCAGTCATACCACTCGACTGCGTTTCCGACGCTGGCGGCGATGAGCTTTCGTACGGGTAAGCGGTGTTTCTCGGTGACGGCCCCAACCACGACCCACCTCCTGGTGCGTGTCTGTCGTTGGACAGTGCCACAGTAGGGGCTAGATGTGTAGGGTTATTTCCACCTTGCTAAGTGGGTATCCGGTTAGGCCAGCTTCCGCTGGATTGTGTCGGTGTCCGGGTCGGCGAGCTTCTCCAGGAGGACTAGCGCGGCCTCCCAGTGCTCCCGGGCCTCGGCGGGCCTGCCGAGGCCTGCTAGGGCGGCTCCGAGGGCGTCGTGTGTGCGGGCCTCGGTGTGCCAGTCGTCCAGGGATTGGGCTAGGGGGAGGGCTTGGGTGGCGTAGTCGAAGGCCTTGGTGGGGTCGTCCATGCTGTTGTGGACCCCGCTGAGGGCCGCGTAGACCATCGCCACGTTTCGCTGGTCGCCGTGCTCCTTGCGGATCTCCAGGGACCGCAGCAGGCTCGCGATGGCGGCGTCGTACTCGCCGAGGCTGTGTTGGGCCGCGCCGAGCAGCCTTAGGGCCGTGGCCTCGCCGAACGAGTCTCCCTCGGCGATGTGCAGGTCCAGAGCTTCGGTGAGCGTCGTGACGGCTGAGGCGACGTCGCCGAGTAGGTGTTGGACGTCGCCTATGTCGCGGAGGGCCCACGCTTGAGCCCAGCGCTCGCCTAGTCCTTGCCAGCCCGCGCGAGCCAGGTCGAAGTGCTCAAGAGCGGTGGCGTAGTCACGCAATCCCCGGTAGGCGAGCGCGATGCTCGTGTGCAGCCACGCCAGTGCGCTCTGGTTCCCCGTTGCCCGCGCCGCGCGCAAAGCCACCAAGTGGGTGTCCACCCAGTCGTTCAGCGGACGGCGGACTAGGAACTCGCCGAACATGGTCACCGGCAGCTGCCATGCCAGCGTCAACTCACCCGCGCGCTCGGCTTGTGCGACCGAGTCCACCAGGTTTGCCCGCTCTTGGTCGCACCAGTGGAGGGCCTCCGCCCTGTCTGCGAACGTCGGTAGTTCTGCCGTTGGGTCGGGCAGACCTATGTCGATACGGGTGAAGTTCGGCGCGAACACCCGAGCGGCAGCGTCGGCCACTTGCGCGTACCAGGTGAGCAAACGTCGTAGTGCTTGTGCGTGTTCTGGGTCTTCGGCGGCTCGTTCGGCGGCGTATACGCGAAGGAGATCGTGGAACCGGTAGCGCTTGGGGGAGTCTTCGCGAACCAGGTGGGCATTTACGAGCGCGTCCAGCAATCGACGGGTCGTTGCCACGGGGAGATCCACCAGTGCCGCGACAGCACCAACGCTGATGTCTGGTCCCGGGGCTACGCCGAGGAGGCGGAACAGCCGGGCCGCTTCAGGCTGCAACGTCCGGTAGGACAAGGAGAACACCACGCGCACTGCGGCAGTGGGGTCCTCATCATCGGTGAGAGCGTCTAAGCGCTCTTGCCGCAACTCCTCGGCGAAGTCGGACAGGCTCAACGACTCGTTCGCGGCGAGCCTGCCGCCGACGATGCGCAATGCCAGAGGCAGGTAGCCACAACTGCGCGCCAACTCCGCGGCCGCATCGGGTTCGGCCGCCACTCGGTCGCTGCCCGCGATCCGGGCCAGCACCTCGACTGCCCGCTGCGGGGGCAGCACGTCCAAAGCCATCCGTTGAGCCCCCTCCCTGGTCGCCAATCCCGTCAGTCTACTGCGACTGGTGATCAGCACGCGGCACGTAGGCGAGCCGGGCAGCAGCGGGCGGACCTGCTGCGGGGTGGCCGCGTTGTCCAGGACGATGAGGATTCGCTTGCCATACACCAGGGATCGGTACAGAGCCGCTCGCGGCTCAGTACCCACCGGGATGCGTTCGCCAGGTATGTCTAACGACCGCAGAATCTGCTCTAACGCGTCCTCGGCAGGCACAGCGTCGTCGGCATGGTAGCCGCGGAGGTCAAGGTAGAGGTCTCCGTCAGGAAAGCTGTCCCGTACCTGATGGGCCCAATGCGTTGCCAATGAAGTCTTCCCGACGCCACCGATCCCCACAATCATCGTTGGTACAACCGGAGTAGGGCTCTCCAGCCAGTTGCCCAACGACGCCAGGTACTTCTCTCGATCGTTGAAGTGTGCGGTATCTGCCGGTAGCTGCCGGGGGACCGGCAGTGCTACCTGCGTGGTGGAGAAGTGAACGCCGCCGGCGATAGTGTGCGCCTGGACGACGTTCGATGATGTTGCGGCCAAATGGTTCTGGGTCGGTTCGTCGGCCACGGGTGTCCCTCGGCGGGTGATCAACGGATCGGCAGGCGGCCACTGTAGCGGTCCCGGGCTGGTGGCGGGCGGGATTCACGGCCGGTGGGCGGGAACTCGCCCGCCGGGCGCCCGCAGCCCGTTCGAGCAATCGGGTCGGGGCCTGTTCACCGGCGGTCACCTCCGGCAATCCTATTGATGGAACCCACTGCACCTACCGTGTTATCTAACGGTGAACGGCTTGTTTCAGGGCGGACAAAGGAGTCTAGTTGCGAACGGGCCCCTCGTCGGGCCCGAGATCATGGGGGATGGTCGCGATGACGTTCGAGGACAACGCTTTGCTCGCCGACTGCGCCGCGGCGGTGCTCGCCCGCCACGAGCCGCGGCAATGGCGGCACGCCGTCGACGAGCGTTGGCACTACGTGCTGCCCGCCGACCACCAGCGTCGTGACCAGGGCTGGAAGTTGCACGTTCCCGCGACTCCGCTGTCGGCGTGCTTAGTGCTGTCCCGCGCGGTGGAAGTGCTCGCCCGGCACCGGTGCGCGTTCAAGTTCGCCGCCACCCTGCGCCAGTTGCACGAACTCGTTGGCCCCAACGCCGATCGCAACGCGGCGGGCAAGTTCCTCACCGTGTACCCCAACGACGATGCCCACGCGCGTGCGGTAGCCGAAGATCTCCACGAGGCGACTCTTGGTCTACCGGGCCAATGGATCCTCACCGACCGCCGGTTTCGTCCGCATTCCCAGGTCTTCTACCGCTACGGCGGATTCACCCCGCCGATGGTGCTGACCGACGACGGCGAGTACCGCTCCGTGCTCCGCGCACCGGACGGAACGGTCATTCCGGACCAGCGCGGTGTTGGTCGAGTGGCCCCCTCGTGGGCGGTCGACCCCTTCGTCCACGCGACGGCCGAACCGTCCACTGTGGCCTCCACCGCCCCCGCGGCCCGCACTGCCCCGTCGGTCTCGGCGCCCCCGTCGGCCTCTGCGGCCACTGCGGCCACTGCGGCTTCGGCGGTGCTCATCGGCGGCAGGTTCACCGTCCGCACGGCGATCCGGCAGAACAACCGGGGCGGGGTGTACCTGGCCGAGGACCCCGCGGGGACCCGGGTCGTGCTCAAGCGCTTCCGCGAACACACCGGCGCCACCGTGGACGGCGGCGACTCGCGCACCCGCGCCCGCGCCGAGGCGCGCATGTTGTCGCTGCTCGGCCCGCAGGGCGCCGCGCCGGAGTTCATCGACATCTTCACCTCCGGCACCGACATCTTCGTGGCCCAGCAGTGGATCGACGGGGTGCCGCTGCGCCGGTTCGTCGCCCGCGAGCTGCGCCCCAGCGGCACCGCGCTCGCCCTGGACCTGGACCTCGTCGTGGACCTCACCGAGCAGCTGCTCAGGTTGCTCGCGAAGGTCCACGCCGCCGGGTACGTGCTCGGTGACCTCACCCCGAACAACGTGCTCGTCACCCAGCAGCGGCGGCTGGTGCTGATCGACCTGGAGTCCGCGCTGCGGCCGGACGACATCGCTCCCCGGCTGCTCACGCCCGGCTACGCCGCCCCGGAGGAAGAAGGGCGGGCGAGGATGATCGCCGTGGCGCCCGACCGGGCCACCGACCTCTACGGCCTCGGCGCGACCCTGTTCCACCTCGCCTCCGGCGCACACCCGCCCGCGTCCAAGGGCGCCCGGGTGCGCGAGATGGTCCGGTCGATGGCACTGCGCAACCCCGTCGCGGCCAGACTCGCCCCGGTCATCACCGAGCTCCTCGCACCGGAACCCGCGCGACGGCCGGGTATCGAAGACGTTCGCGCGATCCTGGCCAGGCCGGTACCCGCGCCCGAGGTGCCCGCCCAGCCCGACATCGCCGAGCTCATCGACGGGATGCTCGACGACGTCGTCACCACCGCGGACCCGGCGGGTGCCTCGATGTGGCGCAACTCGGAAACGGCGAGCCGGTACGACCCGTGCTCTGTGCACGTCGGCGCTCCCGGGGTGATGCTGGTGCTGTGCCAAGCGGCGCGGGCTGGCTATAGCGAAGTGCTCGACACCATTGACACCGCGGCCCGGTGGACGATGCGCAAGCTGCCCGACGAGCCACGCGTGCTGCCCGGTCTGATGTTCGGGCGCGCAGGCACCGCCGTCAGCCTCTATGAGGCAGGCGTGGTGTTAGGCGCAGAGGACGTCTCCGCGGCGGGCCTGGACTTAGCGCGGATCCTGCCCACGCAGTGGCACGTGCCGGACGTCTTCCACGGTGTCGCGGGCGCCGGGCTGGCACTGGTCCGGCTGTGGCGGCACACCGGCGACGACGACCTGCTCGCGCGGGCCCGCCGGTGCGCGGACGGCCTGCTCGGCAGCGCGACCCAGGACAGCGCCACCGGTGGTCCACAGTGGACCGCGACCGGGAACTTCCTGCTGGCGGGCACCCGGCACTGGGGCTTCGCGCACGGCACCGCGGGCATCGCCACCTTCCTGCTCGACATCGCCGAGGCCACCGGTGACGACCGCTACCTCGACGTGGCCCGCGCCGCGGCCGAGTCCCTGGGGCGCGTCGCCATCCTCGACGGCGAGGCCGCGTTCTGGCCCAGCGGTGAGGACGACGAGCACGCCGACACGGTCCGCCTCACCGGGTTCTGCAGCGGCGCCACCGGCGTCGGCACGTTCCTGCTGCGGCTGCACCAGCTCACCGGCGACCGGGCGGCCCGCGACCTGGCCGAGCGCGCGGCCACCGCCGTGCACCACGCCAACTGGACGTCCCCGCCGCTGTGGTGCCACGGCCTGGCCACCGACGGCGACTTCCTGCTCGACTGCGCAGGCCTGGCCGACTTGGCCACCACCCACCGCGACCGGGCGGCCGACACCGCCCGCGTCATCGCCGCCCGCGCCGTGCGCCGCCGCGGCCGCCTGCTCACCCCGGACGACACCGGTGACGTCGTCGCCTCGTTCGCCAACGGGTACGTGGGCGCCCTGTCCTTCCTGCTCCGCCTGCACCACGGCGGCGCCCGTCCCCTCCTGCCCGACTACGCCCGAGACGTCGTCTCGGCCTGACCCCAGCGAAGGGAGGTGCCCAGGATGGAACTGACCGTGAACGCGCTCGACCTGCTGCCCGCCGTCGAGCAGACCGGCGACGAGCCGCAGCTGCTCTCCAGCTGCTGCAGCCACTGCTTCTCGTCCATGATGCTCGTCACCAACGGCTGCGAGTGGTGACCCATGTGATCGGTGGTCGTGCCCGACAACCGGACCGACCACCGGTCATGTGACCGTCGGCATACCCGATCCCGGAAATAGTCAAGCGCTCAATCAAGTTCTCCCGAGTGCCATCCGCGATCGAGGGAGACCTGCCATGACCACCATCCAGACCGCCGCGCTGCGGTTGGCCGAGGACGCCCAGGACCTGCTGTTCCGCCAGGCCCGCACCGCCAACGAGTTCGCCGCGGAGCCGGTCACCGAGGAGCAGGTCCAGGCCATCTACGACCTGGTGAAGTGGGCGCCCACCGCCATGAACAGCCAGCCCCTGCGCGTCGTGCTGGTCCGCACCCCCGCCGCCCGCGCGCGGCTGGCGGACCACCTGTCCGAGGGCAACCGCGCCAAGACCGCCGCCGCCCCGCTCACGGCGATCCTGGCCGCCGACACCGACTTCCACGAGCACCTCCCCACCACGTTCCCGCACGTCCCCGGCGCCAAGGACTTCTTCGCCGACCCCGCGGCCCGCGCCGAGTCGGCCCGCTTCAACGCCCTGCTGCAGGCCGGGTACTTCGTCCTGGGCGTGCGCGCCGCCGGTCTGGCCGCGGGCCCGATGACCGGCTTCAACGCCGCGACGCTGAACGCCGACTTCTTCCCCGACGGCCGCTTGAGTGCCCTGGTGGTGGTCAACATCGGCAACCCCGTCCCCGCCGAGTTCCCCCGCAACCCCCGGCTGTCCTACGCCGAGGTCGTCCACACCGTCTGACCAGGCCCGGCGAAAGCAGACAAGCCGACAAAGACGAAGGGGCCGAGGCGGTCATCCGCCCCGGCCCCTTCTCGCGTGCGCTTACCCCACGACGAACGTCTCGGCCGACGGCGACCCGTTCTCCCGCCGCGCGATCCAGTCCTCGATCGCCGCCACGGCCAGGTCCACCGGGATCCCGTTGAGCTGCGACCCGTCGCGGAACCGGAACGACACCGCGCCGGACTCCACGTCCTTGGCGCCCGCCATCAGCAGGAACGGCACCCGCTGCAGCGTGTGGTTGCGGATCTTCTTCTGCATCCGGTCGTCCGAGGCGTCCACCTCGACCCGCACCGCCTTCGCCCGCAGCGCCTTCGACACCTGCAGCAGGTGCTCCACGTGGTCCTCCGCGATCGGGATCCCGACCACCTGCACCGGGGCCAACCACGCCGGGAAGGCGCCCGCGTAGTGCTCGGTGAGCACGCCGAAGAAGCGCTCGATGGACCCGAACAGGGCCCGGTGGATCATGACCGGGCGCTGGCGGGTGCCGTCACCGGCGGTGTACTCGAGCTCGAAGCGCTCCGGCAGGTTGAAGTCGACCTGGATGGTGGACATCTGCCAGGTGCGGCCGAGGGCGTCGCGGGCCTGCACGGAGATCTTGGGACCGTAGAAGGCCGCGCCACCGGGGTCGGGGACCAGGTCCAGGCCCGAGTCGGTGGCCGCGACCCGCAGCGCCTCGGTCGCCTTCTCCCAGACCTCGTCCGAGCCGACGTACTTCTCCTCGTTGCGGGTCGACAGCTCCAGGTAGAAGTCGTCGAGGCCGTAGTCGCGCAGCAGGTTCAGCACGAAGGTGAGCAGCGACTTCAGCTCCTCCTGCACCTGGTCGGGGGTGCAGAAGATGTGCGCGTCGTCCTGCGTCATGCCGCGGACCCGGGTGAGGCCGTGGATGACGCCGGACTTCTCGTAGCGGTAGACCGAGCCGAACTCGAACATCCGCAGCGGCAGCTCGCGGTACGAGCGGCCGCGCGAGCGGAAGATCAGGTCGTGGAACGGGCAGTTCATCGGCTTGAGGTAGTAGTCCTGGCCGGGCTTGCGGACCGTGCCGTCCTCGTTGTACTCCGCGTCCAGGTGCATCGCCGGGTACATGCCGTCGCGGTACCAGTCGAGGTGGCCGGAGGTCTCGAACAGCGTGCCCTTGGTGATGTGCGGGGAGTAGACGAACTCGTAACCCTCCTCCTCGTGCCTGCGCCGCGAGTAGTCCTCCATCGCGCGCCGCACGATGCCGCCCTTGGGGTGGAACACCGCCAGGCCGGAGCCGATCTCGTCGGGGAAGCTGAACAGGTCCAGCTCGGTGCCCAGCTTGCGGTGGTCGCGCCGCTCGGCCTCGGCGATGAGCTCCAGGTGCGCGTCCAGCGCCTCCTGCGACTCCCACGCCGTGCCGTAGATCCGCTGCAGCTGCGGGTTCTTGTCGTTGCCGCGCCAGTACGCCGCCGCGACCCTGGTCAGCTTGAACGCCGGGATGTGCTTGGTGGTCGGCACGTGCGGGCCGCGGCACAGGTCGCCCCACACCTGCTCGCCCGAGCGCGGGTCGAGGTTGTCGTAGATGGTCAGCTCGCCGCCGCCGACCTCCATGATCTCGCCGGTGTCGACGTCGCCCTTGATGTCGACCAGTTCCAGCTTGAACGGCTCGGTGGACAGCTCGGCCTTGGCGGCGTCGAGCGAGTCGAACACCCGGCGGGAGAACCGCTGCGCGCCCTTGATGATCTGCTTCATGCGCTTCTCCAGCGCCTGCAGGTCCTCCGGGGTGAACGGGGTGTCCACGGCGAAGTCGTAGTAGAACCCGTCGCGCACCGGCGGGCCGATGCCCAGCTTGGCGTCCGGGAACTGCTGCTGCACCGCCTGCGCCAGCACGTGCGCGCAGGAGTGCCGGATCACCGACCGGCCGTCGTCGGTGTCCGCGGCGACCGCGGTGACCTCGACGTCGACCTCCGGCGCCCAGGACAGGTCGCGCAGCCTGCCGTCGGCCTCGCGCACCACCACGACCGCGTCCGGGCCCTTGCCGGGCAGGCCAGCCTCACGGACGGCCGCGCCAGCCGTAGTGCCCGCCCGCACCACCACGCTCGAGGCGGGTGCGACGGCTGGGGACTGTGGCTGGGACACGGGTGCTCCTCGGTGCTCGGCGGCCACAACGGCTGTGACCTCGACACCGGGGATGCTAGCGATCGCCGACCGGCGCCCGCCCGCCGGTTTCCCCCGCCTGTGGACAACTCGCGATCAGGTGCCCAGGATGGTGCGCAACCGCTGGATCTCGTCGGTCTGCTCGGCGACGATGTTGTCGGCCATCTCCTGCACGGTGATGTCCGCGCCGTCCTTGCGCACCACGTTCGCCATCTGGATCGCGCCCTCGTGGTGGCGGGTCATCAGCCGCACGTAGAGCTCGTCGAACCCGGCCCCGGTCGCGGCCTCGAGCCGCGCCAACTCCTCGGCGGTCGCCATCCCCGGCATCGGGTGCCCGGAGTGGCCGCTGTGGCCCTGGTGCGCCGGGTCGATCGCGGGCCTGCCGTTGGCGCGCAGCCAGTTGTTCATCGCCCCGATCTCGGGCCCCTGGGTGTCCGCGATGCGGCTGGCCAGCCCCTTGAGCGAGGTGTTGGCGGCCCGCTGCGGCGCCAGCGCCGACATCTCGATGGCCTGCTGGTGGTGGGCGATCATCATCTCGGCGTAGCTGAAGTCGGCGGCGTTCGGCGGCACGGCGGGCACACCGGACTCGATCTCCTCCGGCGAGAGGGTGTGGTTGGCCTCGCCCGGTCGACCCGGCTGGATGACCGGGTTCACCGCAGCGGGGTCGGTCGAACAGCCGCCGATCCCGATCGTGAAGACGACCGCGATGGCCGCCCCAGCCACCCGCAGCACCATGCTCGAACTCCCCTCACCCCGCGTCCGACCGCCGAACGTACCTGACCGGATCGAGTGGCAACAGGGCGTACCCAAATGGTGAAAAGCAGCAACAAACGGGGCTGGTTGCGATCTTGCGCCCGGGTCATACTGCCGGTTCCAGGGTCTTCACGAGAGGGGTGCGCAGGGTGGCTCTTTCCCATCGCGGCAGGCGCAGGGCGTCGTCGTTCGCGGTCGTCGGGGCGGCGGTGCTGACGATCTCGGCGCTACTGGGGGTGCCCTCGGCCGCGGCGCAGAACCAGTTCCCGGGGCCGGACGAGATCGTGACCAGCCCGAACGTCAAGCACCTCGCCAACATCCCGGCGACCGCACCGCTCAAGGGCGCGGGCGCCACCGGGTCCGACCTCGCGTTCACCGGCGACTACGCCATCGCGGGCAACTACCTCGGCTTCACCATCTACGACATCAAGAACCCCAAGGCGCCGACCATCGCCAGCCAGGTGCTGTGCCCCGGCTCGCAGAACGACGTCTCGGTCAGCGGGAACCTGGTGTTCCTGTCCACCGACTCCAGGCGCAGCGACGACTCCTGCTCCTCGGTCGCCCAGAACGACGGCACCAAGCCCTACTGGGAGGGCATGAAGATCTTCGACATCAGCGACAAGCGCAACCCGCGCTACATCAAGGCCGTGGAGACCGACTGCGGCTCGCACACCCACACGCTGGTGCCGGACAAGCGCGGCCGCGACGTCTACATCTACGTCTCCTCCTACGCCCCGGCGAGCAACATCAGCAAGTGCCTGCCGCCGCACGACAAGATCACCATCATCAAGGTGCCGCTGCGCAACCCGGGCGCGGCCGAGATCGTGGCCACGCCGAACCTGTTCCCCGACGGCGGCAACCCCGGTCGCGGCAGCTCCGCCGACATCTACGTCCCGTACGTCGTCCCGACCTCGGGCTGCCACGACATCACGGTGTTCCCCTCGAAGAACCTCGCCGCGGGCGCCTGCATGGGTGACGGCGTGCTGCTCGACATCGCCGACCGGGAGAAGCCGCGGGTGATCAACCGGGTGCAGGACGACGACCACTTCGCGTTCTGGCACTCGGCGACCTTCAACAACGAGGGCACCAAGGTCATCTTCACCGACGAGCTCGGCGGCGGCGGTGGCGCGACCTGCAACGCCAAGATCGGCCCGACCCGCGGCGCCAACGGCATCTACGACATCACCGGCCGCGGCGACCAGCGCGCGCTGGAGTTCCGCAGCTTCTACAAGATCGGCCGCTACCAGACCGAGAACGAGAACTGCGTGGCGCACAACGGGGCCCTGCTGCCGGTGCCCGGTCGCGACATCATGGTCCAGGCCTGGTACTCCGGCGGCATCCAGCTGGTCGACTACACCAACTCCGCGCAGCCCAAGGAGATCGGCTTCTTCGAGCGCGGTCCGGCGGCCGTACCCGGCGAGGGCGGCGGCGTGTGGTCGGCGTACTACTACAACGGCTACATCTACGCGAACGGCCTCGGTAAGGGCTTCGACGTCCTAGAGGTCAACGACCCCGCGACGGACCCGGCCAAGTCTTACCGGTGGACCGAGTTCAACGCTCAGACACAGACGACCTACGGCAAGTAGCGGTACGGCAAGAGGCCCCACCTCCGGGTGGGGCCTCTTGTGCTGTCGTAGGGGCCCGAGTCCCTGTCCAGGGGCGATGCGGCGTCAGGGGGCGCCACTAGGATCAGAGCATGGCTGGATCCATCCCCACCGAGGGGCCCGAGTTCGTTCCCCAGGAGGGGGTGGGGATCCCCGATGCCCTCCAGCGGCTGTGGACCCCCCACCGGATGGCGTACATCAAGGGTGAGAACAAGCCCGAGGGCGACAGCAGCGCGGGCTGCCCCTTCTGCGCCCTCGTCCACCTCGACGACGCCGAGGCCCTGGTCATCGCCCGCGGCGAGACGGTGTACGCGGTGCTCAACCTGTACCCGTACAACCCCGGCCACCTCATGGTCGTGCCCTATAGGCACGTCGCCGACTACACCGACCTGACCCCCGCCGAGACCGACGAGCTGGCCAGGTTCACCCAGCAGGCGATGCGCGTCGCCCGCAAGGTCGCCGCTCCGCACGGGTTCAACCTCGGCATGAACCAGGGCGTGGTCGCGGGCGCCGGGATCGCCGCCCACCTGCACCAGCACCTGGTGCCGAGGTGGGGCGGGGACGCCAACTTCATGCCGGTCATCGGCCACACCAAGGTCCTCCCGCAGTTGCTCGGCGACACCCGCGCCCTGCTCGCCGACGCCTGGGACGACTGACCGCGCCCGACTGGCCACACCCGAGCGACCGCGTCGCGCTGGACCCGCCGCGCTGGACCCGCCGCGCTGGACCGGGGTCCGGTAACACCGCCCGGCCACCCCGCGATCATGTCCGTGATCAACCGGTGGGAGGCGTGGTGGACATCTGGCACGCCGCGCGCGCCACCTGGGCGGCCAACGCCGAGCCGCTGCTGGGCAAGCTCGGTGGCCGCCCGGCCAGCCTGGTGATCAAACGGCGGTACAACTTCCTGGTCCGGCCCGCGGTGGGCATCGCGATCACCGGCATGCGCGGCACCGGCAAGTCCTTCCTGCACCAGGCGCTGCGGCAGCGGTTCCAGCTGGGCCAACCCGTGCTGGAGGGCGAGAGCGCCGACTACGAGCGCGACCGGTTCGTCACCGCGACCGGCGGCGGCAAGCGGCACGTCGAGCTGGTCGTGGTCCCGGGCCAGAAGGACTCCGAGCAGGGCAGGCGCACCAGGGACCGCTACTTCGCCAACGGCAACGCGCCCACCGGCGTCGTGCACGTGGTGTCCTGGGGGTTCAGCAAGATCTGGGACGAGGACCTGCAGCGGGTCGCCATCGCCGAGAGCGCCGCGCTGCCCGCCACCGACCCGCGCGCCATGGCGCACCTGCCCGAGCTGGTGGAGCAGGCCCGCGCGCACAACCTGCGCGGCGAGCTGGACGACCTGCGCCAGACCCGGTCCTGGCTGGAGAGCAGCTGGGAATCCCGCTCCGGGCCGTTGTGGCTGGTCATCGTGCTGGCCATGCCCGACCTGCTGCACCGGAACCTGCCCGACCCGGCCGCGGCGCGCGCTGCCGACGCGGCGACCCTGGCCGCGGTCGGCGGCCACTACCTGCCCTCGGCCGACCCCGGCCGCGACAGCGAGTTCGCCAGGGAGGTCCGGGCGCTGGTCAACTTCGTGGGGGAGAACCGCTTCGGCGCGCGGGTGGCGATGATGCCGGTGATCTCGTTCCGCAAGCCGTTCACCGTGGGCGGGGTGGCGATACCGTCGCACGGCGACGACGAGCTGGTGGCGACGCTGATGAGCAGGTTCTCGAACCGGATCGGGGTGTTCTGCGATGGCGGATGAGTCGACGTGGTCCGCGGAACCGGGGCGCCTGGGCGCTGAGCTGGAGGACGCCCTCACGCACGCCGAGCACGCCCTCGAAGGGCTCGACCGCGCCGAGAGCCGCATGCAGACCGTGCGCCTCATCGGGCTGGCACTGATCGTGCTGTTGGCTGCCGCGACCGTGGTGACCTGGGCTTTCGCCCCGGGGAACGTGGCCGCGGGCGTGCTGTTGGCGGGGTTGGCCGGGATGAGCGCGGTGCTGGTCGCCCGCGACTACGCGCAGACCAAGTCCACCAGGGAGCGGGAGCGGCGCGCGGTGGTGCAGCTCTCGCGGCTGGCGCGCGACCTGCTGCCGGTGGTCGTCGAGCAGGAGGCCTGGAGCGAGTTGCGGCACGTCACGACCCGGGCCCGGATCGCCCGGTTCCCGATCTCGGAGCGGTCCAGGTGAGCGCCGAGGCGCCCGGCTGGACCGCGCTCGGCAGGACCGCCGACGCGCTCGCGGTGGCCGCCGCCCTCGGCGGCCTGGTGCTGCTCGGGTTCAAGGCGGCCGGGATCGACCTGCTGTCCGACCCCGACACGCAGGCGCTGACCTGGACCACCGTCGGCTTCGGCGCGATGGGCGTCGCGACGATGGTCACCGCGATCGTGCGGGTGCAGCGCGACGGCGCCGGTTTCGCGGCCGACCGGGGATCGGCGACCCGCTTCCTCTACAGGATTAGCGCGGCCCTGCTGATCCTCGCCGTGACCACCGGTGGGATCGCGGTGCTGCGCCCGGCCCCCGAGCCGCCCTGCGTGATCGTCGCGGGGACCTGACACCGGCCCACGCCCGAGGGGGCGTGGGCCGGGACCCGGCTCAGCCCTGGCGCAGGACGGCCTCGAGCTCGATGTGGATGGAGATCTTGTCGCCGACCACGGCGATTCCGTTCTGCACGCCCTCGAAGTTGACGCCGAAGTCGCGGCGGTTGATCTCGGTGGTGCCCGAGAAGCCGACGCGGGTGCCGCCGTAGGGGTCGGGGCCGAAGCCGTTGAGCTCGAAGCGCAGCGGCACGGTCTTGGTCACGCCCTTGAGCGAGAGCTCGCCGTCGAGCACGTACTCGTCGCCGTCGGCGCGCACGCCGGTGGCGGTGTAGGTCAGCTCCGGGTAGGTCTCGACCTCGAAGAAGTCGGCCGAGCGCAGGTGCCCGTCGCGCTGCTCGTTGTAGGTGTTGATGGTGTTGAGGTCGATGGCGACCCGCACCGACGCCGCGGTCGGGTCCTCGGTGGTGACGATCTCGCCGCTGACGCCGTCGAAGCGGCCCTTGACCTTGCTGACGACCATGTGCCGCACGGTGAAGCCGACGTCGGAGTGGACCGGGTCGATGTCCCAGGTGCCTGCGACGAACCCGGGGAGCTGGGCGAGGGTCATGGCGAATCTCTCCATCGGTTGATTGAACTCTCAACCGGAACCCTACCCGCTGCAAGTTGAGAGCTCAACTAGTAAAGTGGTGGGATGGACGACACCCGGTGGCTCTCCGCCGCCGAACTCGAGGTGTGGCGGACGTTCGTGACCATGTTCGGCGCGCTCGGCGAGCACATGGACCGCCAGCTGCAGCGCGACTCCGCGATGCCCTACACCTACTACGAGATCCTGGTCGTGCTGTCGCACGCCCCCGACCGCGCGCTGCGGATGAGCGAGCTGGCCGGGCTGCGCGGGTCCAGCCGCAGCAGGCTCTCGCACGCCGTGGCCCGGCTGGAGGCCCAGGGCTGGGTCGAGCGCCGCGAATGCCCGACCGACAAGCGCGGCTCTATCGCGGTGCTCACCGACGCCGGTTTCGCCGCACTTGAGGCTGCCGCGCCCGGGCACGTCACCACAGTGCGTGAGGCCGTCTTCGACCGGCTGACCCCGGAGCAGGTCCGGGCTCTTGGCGCCATCAGCGCCGCGATCCTCGACGGCATAGATCCGGACAAGTCGCTGCCCGGGTGTCGGGAGCTGGGCTGACCAGCCCGGGCGCACCAACGGTCACCCGCGGCGGTTACGCTGCCCGGGCCAGGTCGTCCCGCGGTTAGGTGCGTCTCACAGCCCCATGCTCAACATCTTCGCCCGTGCCTCCGTCTCCCGCGTCACCGATCCGATCGGGGCGCGGTTGGTCCGCCTCGGCCTGACCCCCAACGCCGTCACCCTCCTGGGCACCGCCGCCGCCATCGCCGGCGCGCTGTGGCTGTTCCCCACCGGGCACCTGCTCGCCGGGACCTTCGTGGTCTGGGGCTTCGCCATGTTCGACCTGCTCGACGGGGCCATGGCGCGCGCGCTGGGCGGGGGCACCCGCTACGGCGCGGTGCTCGACGCCACCTGCGACCGCCTCGTCGACGGCGCCCTGTTCTGCGGCATCACCTGGTACCTGTTCGACATCGGCGACCGCACCACCGCCGTCGCCGCCCTCATCTGCCTGGTGTTGGCGCAGGTGATCTCTTACGTCAAGGCGCGCGCGGAGGCCTCCGGGCTCGACGCGGACGGCGGCCTGGTGGAGCGCGCCGAGCGGCTGATCACCACCCTGGTCGGCGCCGGGCTCACCGGCCTCGGCGTGCCCTACGCGCTGGAGGTCGCGCTGTGGCTGCTCGCCGCGGGCTCGGTGATCACCGTGGGGCAGCGGCTGCTCGCGGTGCGCCGCAGCGCCCTGGAGCGCACGGAGGAGAAGGCCCATGAGCTGGGGTGAGCGCCTGGCCGACCTCGGCTACGGGGCCGGGTGGCGACTGGTCCGGACCCTGCCCGAGGGGGCGGCCGCCGGTCTCTTCCGCGGTGTCGCCGACCTCGCCGCACGCCGCGAGGGCCCGAGTACGCGGCAGTTGAGGGCCAACCTCGCGCGCGTCGTGCCACTCGCAGGGCCCGCCGAGCTGGACGACCTGGTGCGGCAATCGCTGCGCTCTTACGCGCGGTACTGGATGGAGGCGTTCCGCCTACCGAGCATGGATCACGCCGCCGTGCACGCGGAGATCGGCGCCACCATGACCGGCAACGAGTACATCGTCGCCGCGCTCGCCGAGGGCAACGGCGCGGTCATGGCCTTGGCGCACTCGGGCAACTGGGACGCGGCCGGGGTGTGGATGGTGGGCGAGCACGGCAAGTTCACCACCGTCGCCGAACGCCTCAAGCCGGAGTCGCTCTATAACCGGTTCGTCAGTTACCGGGAGTCCCTGGGCTTCGAGATCATCCCGGCGACCGGTGGTGACAAGAACCCAGCCGCCGTATTGGCCGAACGACTGCGGCAGAACAAACTGATCTGCCTGCTCGCCGACCGTGATCTGACTCCGGCAGGCATACCGGTCAACTTCTTCGGCGAGAAGACCAGGATGCCGGGCGGGCCCGCTTACCTTGCCGCGCGCACTGGAGCCCCTCTTATCCCGGTCGGCTGCTGGTACACCGACCACGGTTGGGGACTTCGAATCCACCCGCCGGTGAAGGTCGACGGCGTGCGTGGGATCCCGGCCGCCACTCAAGCACTGGCGGACGTCTTAGCCGCCGACATCGCAGCGCACCCGGCCGACTGGCACATGCTGCAGAAGCTTTGGATCTCCGACCTGACCGAGCAGGGACAGCGGGAGTTGGCGGTCGAGGAGGCACCTCGAGGACGCCGTCGGTGAGCGGGTGGGGGTCGGCATGAGGGTTGGCATCGTCTGCCCGTATTCCCTCGACGTGCCCGGCGGGGTGCAGGCGCACGTCTTGGACCTGGCCAAGGCATTGCGCGGACTCGGGCACGACGTCGACGTGCTCGCCCCGGCCGATGAGGACACTCCACTGCCCGACTACGTGAGCCCCGCGGGCAAGGCACTCGGTATCCCTTACAACGGTTCCGTCGCGCGTCTGTCCTTCGGTCCGGTCTCTTACGCGAGAGTGCGTCGTTGGGTCCGCGAACACGACTTCGACGTCTTGCACCTGCATGAGCCCACAGCGCCCAGTCTGTCCATGTTGGCGCTAATGGTCGCCGATGGCCCTATCGTCGCCACCTTCCACACTTCGACGCCTCGCTCCCGCACGCTAAGCGCCTTCCACTCCGTCCTACAACCGTTCCTGGAGAAGATCACCGCCCGGATCGCGGTGTCGGCCCTGGCCAGGCGTGTCCAAGTGGAACACCTCGGCGGCGACGCGGTGGAGATCCCCAACGGCGTGGACGTGGACTTCTTCCGCTCCGCCCAACCGATGCCCGGGTACCCGCGCGCGGGCGGCACCATCGGCTTCGTCGGCCGCTACGACGAGCCCCGCAAAGGCATGCCGGTGCTGCTCGACGCGCTGAACCTGCTCGTCGACGACCACCCGGACCTGCGGCTGCTCGTGGTCGGCCGCGGCGACGAGGCGGACCTGCTCCGGGCGGCCGGACCCCGCGTGGCGCCGCGGATCGACCTGCTCGGGCAGGTCGACGACGCCGAGAAGGCCAGCATGCTCGGCAGCGTGGACGTCTACTGCGCGCCCAACCTCGGCGGCGAGAGCTTCGGGATCATCCTCACCGAGGCCATGTCGGCGGGCGCGGCCGTGGTCGCCAGCGACCTCGACGCGTTCCGCCGCGTGCTCGACGACGGCCGCGCGGGCGTGCTGACCCCGGTCGGCGACCCGGCAGGCCTGGCCGACGGCCTGCGCGCGGTGCTGGCGGACAGGTCGCACCGGGCCTCCCTGGTCGCCGAGGGGGAGCGCCGGGTCGCGAACTACGACTGGTCGGTGGTCGCAGCGCAGGTCCTGCGGGTCTACGAGCAGGCGGTCGCGGCGGTCCCACGCGCGGTGGGGGAGGTGCCGTGACCGTCTGGGTGGTGGTGTTCACGGCCATGGCGGTGCTGGTGCTCGTCGGCATCTGGCTGGTCGGGGTGGCCAACCGGCTCGACCGCCTGCACGTGCGCACCGACGCTGCGTGGGCCGCGCTGGACGCGGCCCTGGCCAGGCGGGCGGTCGTCGCCCGCGCGGTCTCCGGCGGCATCGACCCGCTCGCCGGTGACCGGTTGCGGGTGCTCGCCGACCGCGCCGAGCACGCCGCCCGCCCCGACCGCGAACCCGCCGAGAACGCCCTGACCAGGGAACTCGCCTCGGTCGACCGCCGCTGCCTGCCGCTCACCCTGGTCGCCGAACTCGGCGACGCCGAGCACCGGGTCGTCATCGCCCGCCGCGTGCACGGCGACGCCGTCCGCGACACCCTGGCCATCCGCCGCAGGCGCCCGGTCCGCTGGCTCAAACTGGCCGGTACCGCGCCCAGCCCGCAGTACCTGGAGATCGCGGAGCCCTCGCTCGCCGAGGACGTCGCGCGCCCCGCCGCCCGGGTGGTCCTGCTCGACGCGGCTGGCCGGGTCCTGCTGTTCCGCGGGCACGACCCGGCCCGGGCCGACGAGCACTACTGGTTCACCCCGGGCGGGGGCGTGGAGCCGGGCGAGGACCTGCGCTCGGCGGCCCTGCGCGAGGTCCGCGAGGAGACCGGCATGGAGTTCGCGCCGGACTCGCTCACCGGCCCGGTCTGGCGCCGCCGCGTCGCGTTCAGCTTCGGCGGCCGCAGCTACGACGGCGAGGAGTGGTTCTACCTCGCGCGCGTCCCCGACGGGTCCACAGTGGACACCTCGGGGTTCACCGAGGTGGAGGCGGCCACCATCGCCGAGCACCGCTGGTGGTCCGAACCGGACCTGCGCGCCACCGGCGACACCGTCTACCCCGCGCAACTCGCCGAACTCCTCGCCGACCTCCAGCCCTGGGACGGGACCCTGCGCGCGGTGCGCTAGGCGTACTGGCCCGCCAACGCGGTGGGCAGCGGGTCGAAGCGGCTGAAGGCGCGGGTGAACGTGCCGGCGCCGGAGGTCAGCGAGCGCAGGTCGATGGCGTAGCGGACCAGCGCGGCCGCCGGGACCTCGGCCTGGACGGTGGTCCGCCCGCTGTCGTCGGTGGTGGTGCCCAGGACGCGGCCGCGGCGGGCGGACAGGTCGCCCAGGACGGTGCCCAGGTGGTCGTCGGGGATCGTGATGTGGACCTCGTCGACCGGCTCCAGCAGCGAGATCCGGGCCTTCTCGGCCGCGTCGCGCAGGGCCAGCGACCCGGCGGTCTGGAAGGCGGCGTCGGAGGAGTCGACGCTGTGCGCCTTGCCGTCGGTGAGGGTCACCCGGATGTCGACGACGGGGTGGCCGTCGTGCAGGCCGCGCTCCAGTTGGGCGCGCACCCCCTTCTCCACGCTGCCGATGAACTGGTGCGGCACCGCCCCACCCACCACCCGGTCGACGAACTCGACACCGGACCCGGTGGGCAGCGGTTCGACCTCGATGTCGCACACCGCGTACTGGCCGTGCCCGCCGGACTGCTTCACGTGCCGCCCGTGCCCGCGCGCCCGCGTCGCGAACGTCTCGCGCAGCGACACCCGCACCTGCTCGGTCGCCACCTCGGCGCCCCCGGCGCGCAGCCGGTCGAGCACCACGTCGGCGTGCGCCTCGCCCATGCACCACAGCACCAGTTGGTGGGTCTCGGCGTTGCGCTCCAGCCGCAGCGTCGGGTCACCGGCGACCAGCCGGGACAGGTTGCGCGCCAACGCCTCCTCGTCGGTGCGGGTCTTGGCGGTCACCGCGACCGGCAGCAGCGGCTCGGGCATCGCCCACGGCGCCATCAGGACCGGGTCCTCCGGCGCCGACACGGTGTCCCCGGTCTCGGCCGACCCCACCTTCGTCAGCGCGCACAGGTCGCCGGCCACGCAGTAGGGCACCTCGCGCAGCGCCGCCCCCAGCGGCGAGTAGATGTGCGCCACCCGCTCGTCGGTGTCGTGGTCCTCGTGGCCCCGGTCGGCCAGGCCGTGGCCGGACACGTGCACCGCGCGCTCCGGGCGCAGCGTCCCGGAGAACACCCGGACCAGCGACACCCGACCGACGTAGGAGTCCACCGCGGTGCGCACGACCTCGGCGACCAGCGGGCCGTCCGGGTCGGCGCTCAGCGCGGCGTGCGCGCGGCCTGCCGGATCGGTCACCGCGGGCAGCGGGTGCTCGAGCGGCGACGGGAACGCCCTGGTCAGCGCGTCCAGCAGCGCCGAGAGCCCCAGGCCGGTGCCCGCGCACACCGGGAACACCGGGTGGAACGCGCCGCGCGCGACGGCCGTCTCCAGGTCCGCGATGATCGTCGCCGGGTCGACCTCCTCGCCCGCCAGGTAGCGCTCCAGCAGGGTCTCGTCCTCGCTCTCGGCGATGATCCCCTCCAGCAGTTCCGCCCGCGCCGCGGCCATCGAGTCGACCTCGTCGGGGCTCGCGGGCTCGACCCGCTGCCCCGTGATCCGCCGCTGGGTGATCAGGCCGAGCAGGCCGTCCCCGGCGGGCAGGTACACCGGCAGCACGTTCGCCCCGAACGCCGCTTGGCACGCGGCCAACTCCGCGGCGAAGTCGGCCCTGGCGTGGTCGAGCCGGGCGATCACCAGCGCCCGGGGCATGCCCACCGCGGCGCACTCGGCCCACAGCGCGGTGGTCGCCGCGTCGACCCCCTCGGCGGCGCTGACCACGAACAGCGCGGCGTCGGCGGCGCGCAGACCGGCGCGCAGCTCACCGACGAAGTCGGCGTACCCCGGGGTGTCGATCAGGTTCACCTTCACCCCGTCGTGCAGCAGCGGGGCCACCGACAACCCCACCGACCGCTGCTGGCGCACCGCGGCCGGGTCGTGGTCGCACACCGTCGTCCCCTCGGTGACCGACCCTGCCCGGCTCAGCACCCCCGAGGCGGCCAGCAGCGCCTCGGTGAGCGTGGTCTTCCCGGACCCGGACGGCCCGACCAGCACGATGTTGCGCACCTTCGCCGGGTCGCTGACCGCGACGCCGGACTCGGGTTGGCCGTGCTCGGAGTGCTTGGACCCCACGGTGCCCCACCTCCCTGGGTCGGGAAGCCGCCGGGGCTCCCCATCGGCTGCTGCGGGCTGGTCAGCCCGTGTGTTCGATCTCACACCGATATCGGCGGGTGGACAACCCCACCGCGGAAGTGGTCTGCCGAGATAGCCCTCGATTGGCCGCCCCGATCGGACCACCTGGGACGTAGCCTGTGGTCAGCGCCCTTCCCGGCGCGCCGACTCGACCCGAAAGGCCGCACCGTGTCCGAAGCCACGCAGAACGCCAGCCCCGCCCCCGAGACCGGCACCACCCGGGTGAAGCGCGGCATGGCCGAGATGCTCAAGGGCGGCGTGATCATGGACGTGGTCGACGCCGCGCAGGCCAAGATCGCCGAGAACGCGGGCGCGGTCGCGGTCATGGCGCTCGAGCGCGTCCCCGCCGACATCCGCACCCAGGGCGGCGTCGCCAGGATGAGCGACCCGGACCTGATCGACGGCATCATCGAGGCCGTCTCCATCCCGGTCATGGCCAAGGCCCGCATCGGGCACTTCGTCGAGGCCCAGGTCCTGCAGTCGCTGGGCGTGGACTACATCGACGAGTCCGAGGTGCTCACCCCGGCCGACTACGCCAACCACATCGACAAGTGGGCCTTCACGGTGCCCTTCGTCTGCGGCGCGACCAACCTGGGTGAGGCGCTGCGGCGGATCACCGAGGGCGCGGCGATGATCCGCTCCAAGGGCGAGGCGGGCACCGGCGACGTGTCCAACGCGACCACGCACATGCGCAAGATCCGCGGCGAGATCAAGCGGCTGTCGTCGCTGCCCGCCGACGAGCTCTACGTCGCGGCCAAGGAGCTGCAGGCCCCCTACGACCTGGTCGCCGAGGTGGCCCGCACCGGCAAGCTGCCGGTCGTGCTGTTCACCGCGGGCGGCATCGCCACCCCGGCCGACGCGGCGATGATGATGCAGCTCGGCGCCGAGGGCGTGTTCGTCGGTTCCGGCATCTTCAAGTCCGGCAACCCCGAGCAGCGGGCCGAGGCCATCGTCAAGGCCACCACCTTCCACGACGACCCGGACGTGATCGCCAAGGTCAGCCGGGGTCTCGGCGAGGCCATGGTGGGCATCAACGTCGAGGGCATCGCCGAACCGCACCGGCTCGCCGAGCGCGGCTGGTAGTCCCCGGGGGTGTGCTCGATCGGGCCCGGACCCCGCCCGATCGAGCACCACCGGGCTCACACGTGCTCGGACACCATGCAGGCCACCGTGCCCGCGACCAGCGCCTCGAACACGTGCGGCAGGTCGCCCGGGTAGCAGACGTAGTCGCCCGGCTCGACGGTGACCGGGTCGTCGGTCAGCCCGATCAGCGCCCGGCCCGAGCACAGCACCACGTGCTCGACCACGCCGGGGGAGTGCGGGTGCGACTCGCGCTTGCCGCCCGGTTCGGCGGTGATCAGGTAGATGTCGCGGCGGGCGTGCGGCGGGCAGGACGCGAGCAGCGTGGCCACGTAGTCGGCGCGCTCGGAGAACACCGCGGGCCCCTCGCCCGCGCGGATGACCTGCACCCGGGGCTGCGGCGGCTCGACGAGCCTGCTGAACGGGACGTCGAGCGCCACGCTCAGCGCCCACAGCGTCTCCACGCTCGGGTTGCCCGAACCGGACTCCAGCTGCGACAGCGTCGACTTGGCCACCCCGGCCCGCTTGGCCAGTTCGCTCAGCGAGAGCCCGACCCGGTCGCGCTCGCGCCGCAGTGACCGGGCGATGACCTCCAGCGGCGCGCCGCGCTGTTGCACCGGACCTCCTCCTTCGTCGTGTTCGTTCGTTGTGGCGAACATTGCGTTCGCCTTGACGAACGCAGGCAGGGTGTTCATGATACTGGACTATGCGTTCGATATGGCGAACCCTCGATTCCGGGCTGTGGCGCGGCGTGCTGGCGATCGCCGCCGCGGCCGCGGTCAACGGCGCGTCCTTCGGCGCGATCGCGGTCGCCGCGGGCAACCCGCTGTGGGTGCCGGTCGCCATGTCGGTGCTGGTCTTCGCGGGTGGCTCGCAGTACCTGGCGGTCGGGGTGGTCGCCTCCGGCGGCAGCCCGATCGCGGCGGTCGTGGGTGGGCTCGTGCTCAACGCCCGGCACCTGCCGTTCGGCCTGGCGGTCGGCGACGTGGTCGGCAAGAGCTGGCCCGCCCGGGTGCTGGGCAGCCACCTGCTGATCGACGAGTCGGTGGCCTTCGCCATGGCCCAGAAGGACCCGGTCCGCGCCAGGGCCGCCTACTGGGCCTGCGGGGCGTCGCTGTTCGTGGCCTGGAACGTGGGTGTGCTCGGCGGCGCGCTGGCGGGCTCGCTGGTCAGCGACCCGAACGCGCTGGGGCTGGACGCGGTCTTCCCCGCGGTCATGCTCGCGCTGGTGCTCCCGGCCCTCAAGGAAGCGGGCAAGCTGCGGCCCGCCCTGCTCGGCGCCGCCATCGCCCTGGCCACCACCCCGTTCCTGCCGCCGGGCGTGCCCGTGCTGCTGGCCCTGCTCGGGCTGGTTGCCGTGCCCCGCCGGACCGAGTCGGCTGAAGTGAAGGGGGCGACGGCGTGACCATCGTGCCGATCCTGGTGCTCGCCCTGGGCACGTTCGCCTTCCGCTTCGGCGGGACCCTGCTGCGCGACCGGTTCACCCTGCCCGACCGGGTCCGCGAGCTGCTCTCCACCGGGGCCATCGTGCTGCTGGTCGCGCTCATCGCCACCAGCACGCTGGCCAAGGGGCACGCGTTCGCCGGGTGGGCACTGCCCGCCGGGGTCGCCGTCGGCGGTCTGCTCGCCTGGCGCAAGGCCCCGTTCGTCGTCGTCGTGCTCGCCGCGGCGGCGACCACCGCACTGCTGCGCCTGGCCGGGGTGGCCTGACCCGACACCCCGACCCGGCCGATTACCCTGGTCAACCGGGTCGTGGAACGAGGGAGGACCCACCAGTGTCCGCAGATCGACCGCTCATCGGCGTGCTGGCCCTGCAGGGCGACGTCCGCGAGCACGCCGCCGCGCTCGAGGCCGGTGGCGCCGATGTGATCACCGTGCGCAGGCAGCGCGAGCTGGCCGAGGTCGACGGCCTCGTGCTGCCCGGCGGTGAGTCCACCACCATCTCCCGGCTGCTGGAGACCTTCGACCTGCTCGACCCGCTGCGCGCCCGCCTCGCCGCCGGGATGCCCGCCTACGGCTCCTGCGCCGGGCTCATCCTGCTCGCCGAGAAGGCCCTGGACGCGCGCCCCGACCAGCACCAGCTCGGTGCGCTCGACGTGATCGTGCGGCGCAACGCCTTCGGCAGGCAGGTCGACTCGTTCGAGGAGGACCTGCTGGTCAGCGGGATCGACGACGGGCCGGTGCACGCGGTGTTCATCCGGGCGCCCTGGGTAGAGTCGTGCGGACCGACCGTCGAGGTCCTGGCCAGGGTGCCCGACACCCCGGCGGCCGGAGCCGCCGCCGGTAGGATCGTCGCCGTTCGGCAGGGCAACGTGCTGGCCACCTCGTTCCACCCGGAGTTGACCGGTGACGCGCGCGTGCACCGCCTGTTCGTGGACGTGGTCCGTGGGGACCGGGTCCGCGGGCGCACAACCGACAGCTGAGCCATTGACGGAGGACCGATGAGCGGCCATTCAAAGTGGGCGACGACCAAGCACAAGAAGGCCGCCCTGGACGCCAAGCGGGGCAAACTGTTCGCCAAGCTGATCAAGAACGTGGAGGTGGCCGCCCGCACCGGCGGCGGTGACCCCGACGGCAACCCCACGCTCTACGACGCGATCCAGAAGGCGAAGAAGAACTCCGTCCCGCAGGACAACATCGAGCGCGCCCGCAAGCGCGGCGGCGGCGAGGAGGCGGGCGGCGCCGACTGGCAGACGATCATGTACGAGGGCTACGGCACCAACGGCGTCGCCGTGCTCATCGAGTGCCTCACCGACAACCGCAACCGGGCCGCGGGCGAGGTCCGCACCGCGATGACCCGCAACGGCGGCAACATGGCCGACCCCGGCTCGGTGTCGTACATGTTCAACCGCAAGGGCGTGGTGATCCTGCCCAAGAGCGGCCTGTCCGAGGACGACGTCCTCGGCGCGGTCCTCGACGCGGGCGCCGAGGAGGTCAACGACCTCGGCGACACCTACGAGATCGTCTCCGAGGCCACCGACCTGGTCGCCGTCCGCACGGCCCTGCAGGCCGCGGGCTACGACTACGACTCCGCCGACGCCTCGTTCCTGCCCTCCCTCACCGTCGCCCTCGACGCCGACGGCGCCCGCAAGATCTTCAAGCTCATCGACGCCCTCGAAGACTGCGACGACGTGCAGAACGTGTACGCGAACTTCGATGTCTCCGATGACGTGATGGCCGAGGTCGACTGACGTTCTACCGGGGCCCGGTTGAACCGGGCCCCGTTTCGGTCCCCACCGAGGAGCAGGCGTGCCGCTGGACGACATCACCGAGGAGCAGGCCGCGCTGCGCGAGTGGCTGCTCAAGACCGCGGACGAGGACGGCCACGCGGTGGTCCAAGTACCGGGGGACGAACACGGACCGCCTTACGCATTCACGGTAGGTGCTTGGCGTCGGTTCGGGGCTCCTGAAGCTGTCGTGCTCGGGCTGCCTGTGGACATGAACCAGACCTTCCTTGACGCGTACGTGCGGCGGGCGGCCGCGGGGGAGCGGTTCTTCCCTGGGCTGCCGTACCTGGACTTCTTTGACGGGACCGCTGTGGTGGTGGAACGGGTCCACCCGGACTTCTACCCGTTGTTGGGCAGCGCGCTGCTGTTGTACCCGTCGGGGCAGTTCCCGGTGTTGCAGCTGATCGTCGCTACGCCGGAGGGGCACTTTCCGTGGAGTGCCGGGGCGCCGGAGGGGTTCGCCGAGTGGCAACGGGTTTTGACGGAGAGCGGCGCACCGGAGAGCTGGCGACCGGGGATTGACGGTCCTTGACGGTTGTCCACAACCGTCTTTGCCGTCCACAGGGCGTTGTTCGCTGCTCCTGTTGTGTCGGGCTTCCTCGGTAGGCTGTATATCGGGGGCACTTGTTTCAGTTGATCTTGTGGTGGGTGGTTGTGGGATCTGCTTGTCCACAACGGTTCTAGTTGTCCACAGGGCGTTGTTTGCTGCTCCCGTTGTGTCGGTGCTGCGCGGTAGGCTGTGAGGGTTATTCAGAGCGTGCGTAGAAGTAGAGCCCAATGACTGCTGTGATGGTGGCGGTGAAGGTGTTGAACGGGCGCCGGTAGTCGGTGTGGAGTATCCGCCAGGTTTTGAGGTGGGCGATGGCTCGTTCGACGGCGACGCGGATCTTGTTGTGTTGGAAGTTGTATTCTTTCTGCCATCGGGGTTGTTCGCGTTTGCGGGGTTTGCGGAACGGGGTGATCATGTCGCTGCCGATGTAGCCTTTGTCGGCGAGCCAGGAGGTGGTGTCCCGGCCCTGCAGGATGCCTGATTTCCTGAGGCAGTGAATGTCGTGGTGGCGACCCTCGAACGGTGTT
>NZ_JAMTCO010000002.1:0-149985 GCF_024171925.1 Actinokineospora diospyrosa
CCCCCACACAAAACAGGTCCACCCCATCGAGCATTTGGCACCAGCGAGTCCGACTGTCCAGGTGCTGGGAAGGTGGGCTGGGGCGGACCTGACGGAAGGCCGGTTGGCACCGCCGGGTCCGAGTGTCCAGGTGCTGGGTTGGCAGGGCTGACGAGGGCGGGCTGGGATGGCACCGGCCGTTCCGAGTGTCCAGCGGCTGAGCAGGCGGGTTGAGGCGGGCCTGACGGCCGCTGGGTTGGTGCAGCGACTCGTGTATGCCGAGCGAGTGGGGAGAAAGAGGTGCCCGCCGGACCCCCAGTGGACCGGCGGGCACCAAGCTCACAGCTGGAACTTCGCCACCGTGGCGTGCATTTCGCTGCTCATCTGGGAGAGTTCCGTTGCGGCGCGCTGCCACTGGTGGACGCCGTCGGTGGTGGTGTTGGTGGCGTTCGCGACGCCGGTGATGTTGGTGGTGATGGCTCGGCTGCTGGAGGCGGCTTCGGCCAGGTTGCGGTTCATCTCGTTGGTGGTGGCCGTCTGCTCCTCGACGGCGGCGGCGATGACGATCTGGAAGTCGCTGATGCGGCCGACGGTGTTGACGATCTCGCCGATGGCGGAGATGGCGTTCGCGGTGTCGGACTGGATGGCCTCGACGCGGCTGATGATGTCCTCGGTGGCCTTGGCGGTCTCCTGGGCGAGGTCCTTGACCTCACCGGCGACGACGGCGAAGCCCTTGCCCGCGTCGCCCGCGCGGGCGGCCTCGATGGTGGCGTTCAACGCGAGCAGGTTGGTCTGCTCGGCGATCGAGGTGATCACCTTGACCACGTTGCCGATCTCCGAGGAGGACACGCCCAGCTTGGCGACGGTCTGGTTGGTCTGCTCGGCCACGGTGACCGCCTTGCTGGCGACCTCGGCCGCCTCGCTGGCGTTGTTGGCGATCTGGCGGATCGACTCGCCCATCTCGGTGCCGCCGGTGGCGACGATGTCGACGTTCTGCAGGACCTGCTCGGCGGCGACGCTGACCGCGCCAGCCTGGGTGCTGGCGTTGTTCGCCGAGCCCGCGATGTCGGTGGAGACCCTGGTGAGCTCGTCGGCCGCGGTGGACAGCGACTCGGCGTGCGCCGACAGGCTGGTGACGGTGCTGCGCAGGGACTCGATGGTGCTGTCGACCGCGGTGCCGACCTGGCCGATCTCGTCGGTGGTGCGCAGGTCGACGCGGGTGGTCAGGTCGCCGTGCTCGAGCTTGCCCAGGGCGCGCACGACCGCGGCGAGCGGGCGCACGACCGAGCGGGTGGCCCACACGCTGAGCACCGCGGCCAGCAGCAGCGCCACGGCCAGGGTGATGACCAGGGCCCACGTGCTGCCGTTCTGCGCGCTGTCGGCCTCGGCCTTGAGGTCGGCCATCCTGGCGTCGATCGACTTGGTCAGCTCGGTGGTGACGTCGAGGACCTTGCCGTAGGCCGCGGAGGCCTCGCCGCCGTTGATGCTGTCCATGGACCGGGCGATGCTGGCCTGGGTGCCGTCCTGCAGCCACGCCATGATCTTGGTGTCCCAGTCGAAGAACTCGTCCCACGCCGGGCGCAGTTGCGCGAACAGGGCCTGCTCGGTGTCGGTCATGGCCGCGACGTGGCTGGCGTCGAGGTGGGTGTAGACGGCGTTCTTGGCCTTGAGCTCCGCGGCGTGGTTGTACGCGTCGGGGGCGGTGGCGACGGCGACGCCGTAGGCGCCGGTGTCGGCGATGACCAGGGCCTGCCAGCCGGTCACGTCGGCGGCGTCGTACTTGATGAGGTCGATGTCGTCCTGGACCTGGCGCAGGGTGTCGAGGCGGCCGCTGATGTCGTCCTGCTTGGCCAGGCCCCACCACCCCGCGCACGCGGCGAAGACGATGAACAAGACCAGGATCGCGAAGGATCCGCCGAGCCGGGTGCCGACCTTGGCCCTGCCGAGGAACATCGTTGCCACCTTCCAGTGCCCTTGCGGGACGCCGTGTCTTCCTATGGTGGCGTGATCGACCGCGCCCACACCGAACTGAGGAACACCGCGGGGTGACTGTGAACACCCTCACTTCCGCTATCGAGCAACCGTTGAGCACCCGAAGTAGCAACCACCTCACAACGGAACCACCTAATCGTGGGGCGTTGTCGACCGACAGTGGGGCAGAGACAGGAGGGTGAGTGACGATGCAGGTCAAGAAGAACAGGTCCGGGCTCAAGGCAGCGGCGGTGGTGGCGACCGGCTTGGTCGCCAGCGCTCTGGTCATCTGGTTCAGCAGCTACGCGGCCTTCTCCGCCAGTACGACCAACAGCGGCAACTCGTTCAACTCGGGTTCGGTGTCGATCTCCGACGACGACTCCAACGGGGTGCTCTTCAACGTGTCCGGCCTCAAGCCGGGTGACACCGGATCGCGCTGCATCGAGGTGACCTTCACCGGCAACGTGGCGTCCTCGGTCAAGCTCTACACGACCGGGGCCTCGTACACCGGCACCCTCGGCCCGTACCTGGACTTCGTGGTCCGCCAGGGCACCGGCGGCACCTACGCCGACTGCACCGGGTTCGTCGCCGACGGCGGTGGCCCCCTGCACAACGGCACCTTGGCCACGTTCTCCTCGGGCTACACGAACTTCAGCAACGGGATCGGTACTTGGACGCCGTCGACCAACGGCACCAAGAAGACCTTCCAGTTCACCTACACGCTGCAGGACAACAACAGCGCCCAGAGCAAGAGCGCCGGCATCGGGTTCACCTGGGAAGCCCAGAGCACGTAAGACCACTTGGAAGACTGAGAACACTCACTTAAGTGAGTGCTGGAGGACGCTGTGAACGCCAAGAACGCCGCTCGACTGCTGGGCTATGTGCCCACGGTCGCGGCGTTCTTGGCGCAAGCGGTGTTGTCCACTTTGGTGTGGCTGCTCGCGTGGTGCGTACTGCCCTACATCGTCTCCTGGCACTCCTACGTGGTGCTGTCGGGTTCGATGGCGCCTGCTATCCGCACAGGTGATGTTGTCATCGTGGGCACGCTGCTCACCGATCACCCCGCTGCGGGCGCCGTTATCGCGTTCGATGACCCCGCGCACGACAACCGCGTCTTGATGCACCGCATCATCAAGCTCAACGACGATGCCACCTTCGTGACCAAGGGTGATGCCAACCCGGAGGCCGACAGCACTCCCGTGACCGAGGACGACGTCCTCGGTCAGGGCAGACTGCGGGTGCCGTGGGTCGGGTTGCCCGCCTACTGGGCACAGACCAAGAACTGGTTCGCGCTAGGTGCGAGCCTTGTCGCCCTCGGTGGGCTGGTCGTACTTGCTTGGGAACGCCGTAGTCGCGGGCAACCGCCCCCGACAGATCTACCGCCCACTTCGGGCAGGCATCGCAAGCATCCGTTCGACGTCACCAGGCGTCGGACGGATAAGCGCGTTTCCGCCACGGTAGCGCTAGGCGTCATTCTGGCGATCGTGCTGGAGAGCGGTGGATTCGCCAAGTTTGTTTCCACGAGTACGACGTCCGGTAACGCCCTTGGCACTGCGGCATCCTTCCCTACGTACTCGGCCTCGGTCACCGGCGACAGCCCGTTGTTCTACCACCGGCAGGACGAGGCTCAGTCCTCTTCGGCTACCAGCACAGCGGCTGACTCATCGGGAAACAGCCGTCCCGGTCAGTACAACGCGCCCACCAACGGGCCTTACACTTACTGGCGTTTCGACGACGCCAGCGGCATCGCGGCGTCGGACAGTTCCGGCGGCGCCAACTCGGGCACCCTGATCAACGGTCCCACGTGGTCGACCGGGCTGACCGGGTCCGCGGTGACCTTCGATGGAGTCAACGACCGTGTCGTCAGTACCGGCCCGTCCGCCAACACCGACACCAGCTTCAGTGTCTCCGTGTGGGTAAGGACCAGTACCGCCTCGTCGACCGCGGTAGCCCTGTCGCAGGCAGGCAACACCCACAACGCCTGGTACATCTATACCCAGAGCGGCAAGTGGCGCTTCGGCCTGCCTCGAAGTGATGTCGCGAACCCCACCGAAGACTATGTAATCTCGTCGACCTCGGTTGCTTCCAACACGTGGACCCACATCGTCGGTGTGTACGACGACCCCAACAACGCTTTCCGCATCTATGTCAACGGTTCTCTGGAGGCCAGCGGCCCTCGCTCGGACTCCTACGAGTGGCGAGCCGGGGGCGTCATGGCGGCAGGCGGCGTGCTCATCAATGGGTCGTGGCTGTACCCGTGGGCAGGCTCTATCGATGACGTGCGGGTCTACTCGCGCGTGCTTGGTGCCAGCGAGATCTCCGGCATCATGGGCGCGGCCACGGCGCCTAACGCGCAGTACGCCTTCGAGCAGAGCGGATCGGTACTGACCGACTCCGGCCCCAACGGTTACAACGGCACCATCAGCGGTGCGACCTGGAACACCAACGGCCACACCACTCGATCGCTGACCTTCGACGGCGTGGATGACTACGTCACCGCGTCGCACTTCTCGCTGCGCACCGACACCAGCTTCACGGCGTCGGCATGGATGTACATCAGCAGCTCGGGTGGCGTTGACAGGACAATTCTGTCCAAAGACAGCGTCAACAACAGCAGCTTCTCCCTGACCTACGTGGCCTCGACGGGCAAGTTCGCCTTCATCATGCCCACGTCCGACACAGTCGGCTCGGCCACCGTCTCCGCGACCACGAGCAACCCGGCGGTGGCCAACGCGTGGATGAACGTTCTCGGGGTGTGGGACGCGGCCGCGGGGCAGATGCGTATCTACCTCAACGGCACCTTGGAGTCCACGGTCAGTCGGACCGGTGGGTGGAACGGACTCGGATCCATCTCTATCGGTCGCGGCCAGCGCAGCGGTTCTTACGTCGACTACTGGCCCGGGCGAATCGATGACGTCGCCCTCTACAACCGCGTGCTCAGCTCGTCCGACGTGGAAGACGCCTACACCCGGCCCACGCTTGACTGGCAGTTCAACGACAACATCGCCACGACCG
This sequence comes from Actinokineospora diospyrosa, assembly GCF_024171925.1. GTDB lineage: Bacteria > Actinomycetota > Actinomycetes > Mycobacteriales > Pseudonocardiaceae > Actinokineospora > Actinokineospora diospyrosa. The sequence goes on from NZ_JAMTCO010000002.1 coordinate 4,966, forward strand.
TGTCCGACTCCTCGGGCAACGGCAACACCGGCGCGCTCAATGCCGTGCAGTGGACTGATTCCGGCTACGAAGGCACTGCGGGCATCTACAACGGGTCGAGCAGCTGGACCGTCAGCCAGTCGCCCGCGATCCGCACCGACTTCACCTTCACCGCGTCCGCGTGGGTCTATATGACAACACCGTCGCAGGACCGCGCCGTAGTGTCTCAACAGGGCACGATAGGCAGCGCGTTCATGCTTGGCGCGGACATCGCATCCGTGAAGTGGGTGTTCCGCATGCCAAGAACCGATGGCAACTCGCCCACCTACGACACGGTCTACAGCACAGCCGACGCTACCCAAAACCGTTGGTACCACCTCGTTGGCGTGTTCTTCGCGGGCTCCCAGCTCATGCGGTTCTACGTCGACGGCGTCCTCCAGGGCAGCGTCTCGCATCCCGGCGCCTGGAACGCGACCAACCCGTTGCAGGTCGGTCGCGCGCTGCGCAGCGGCAGCCAGATGGACTACTTCGACGGCATCATCGACAAGGTCCGCACCATCCAGGCGGGTCTGTCGACCGCGCAGGTGCAGAATCTCTACAACGCTGGCGCGCCCGCTCCGGCCGCGCTCCCGGTCGCGGGGGCTCTGTCGCCCATGAACGCGGCTCAACCCGGTGCGCTGCAAGGTGCGCAGCAAGGGCAGAGCTCCAGTACGGCGACCGGGTTCAACGGAACGACCAACGCGACCAACTTGACCAGCTTCGCCAACCCCACGAACTTCACGATCGAGGCCTGGTTCAAGGTAAGCGGCAACTGGGGCGGGCTGATCGGGGGCTTCTTCGACACGGTCAGCGTTAGCAGTACCGCCAGAGACAGGGTTGTGTACTTAGACAGCGCCGGTCGGGTGACGTTCGCCGTCAACCCGGCCGGTGGGATCAAATCGGTCAACTCGGTGGCTTCGTACAACGACGGCACATGGCACCACATGGCGGCTAGCCTCGGCTCAGCGGGCATGAAGCTCTATGTCGACGGAGTGCTTGTCGCACAGGACGCGGCAACTACGACAGCGCAGAACTACACCGGGTACTGGCGATGGGGTGGCGGCATCCTCACCAACTACCCCAACCGACCGATCAGCGACTACCTCGTCGGGGCCCTGGACGAGTACGCGGTCTACGGGTCCCAGCTGAGTGACGCCCAGATCCGGCGTCACTATCACGCGAACCACTGACGCGGCCCCGAAAGTGTCCACTCTGTGTCAACCGGACAGTGTGGCGTGGCCCCACCCGAATTGTCGTACCCCGAGAGCACAATGCGGGGGCACGGGTCGAGCGTGACCGACCCGGGAATCCGGATCGGGGGTCTGGTGATGCGTCAACTTTCGCGGCGACCACCGTCGCGGCGCGCGCCGCTGGCGGTCGTCGTGTTGGCGGTGGTCGCCGCCGTGCTCGTCTCGGTGTTCGCCGAGCCGGGCCGGGTGGTGGGGCGGCCGAGCGCGGCGGCCGCCGCGGATCTCGGGGCGTCCGCGCTCGGTCGACTGGCCGAGCTCGGCGACCTGAGGCTGCGCGGCACCCTGGAAACCGAGGGCGGCATCGGGCTCGGCATCGATGTCGTCGCGCTCGCGGGCGGGGAGACCACCGCGTCGGTCACCGACGGCGCGGGCGGGGCCGCCACCTTCGTCGCGGTGGACGACCGGGTCGTGGTCAACGCCAACGCCGCGTGGTGGCTCAACACCGTGCCGGTCTACGCCCACCAGATCGCGGGCAAGTGGGTCAAGGCGACCGAGGACATGGGCTTCCCGATCGGGATGCTGACGGCGTTGTCGGGCAAGCGGTTGCGCGACATGTTCGCGGGCGACGACTGGACCGCCGAGCCGACCGTCTACGTAGACGGCACCCGCGCGATGGCGCTGTCCCCACGGGGGTCGCCGTGGACGGTGTACCTGGCTACTGAGGGTGGCACCCGGCTGCTCGGCGTCGGCGGACCATTGGCGGCCACCGGCGACAAACTCCGCAAACTCGGTGGCCGCGCTCAAGCGGCGAACTTCCCGTACGCGTTGGTCAGCACCAGCGGCGTGGACGACCCGTGCCGGGAGAGCACCGGCCGCGCCCTCGCCGATGCCCAGCAGCAGGCGGCGACCGCCCCGGCGCCGCCGCCGGTGCCCGAGCCCAACCACGGGCCGAGCATCTCCGTCACGGTGCTGCCTTCCGGGACGTGCATGACCCCGATGTGCCCCACCGCGGTCGAGGTCCGCAACGCCGGTGACGAGACCGCCACCGGCATGCTCTCGGTGACCTCGACCAGCGGCGGCGGGGGAGTGCTGCCGATCTCCCTCGGCCCGCTGCAGTCCACCCAGCAGGTCTTCCAGGTGCTCAACCCGGCGTCCAGTTGCACCCAGACCTGCACCCGGCCGTACACGGTCACCGCGTTCGCGCAGGTCACGGCGGTGGCGGGGCCGGATCTGGACACCGGGAAGCGACTGCACGAGCGCGGCGTGGACCCGAACCGGCCGGTGCCGGGCAAGCCGGCGGTCGCCGGGCCGGACGTCAACTCGGTGATCGACAAGCTGTCCACGCCGGGGCCCGCGGTCGCGGGGTTCGCCAGGCAGGGCGACCCGCTGCTCGACGAGGTCGTCGGCATCGTGCAGAAGTCCGGTGACGCCCGGCTGCTGAGCCTGCTGACCGTGCTCGCCAAGCACCCGGCGATCGCGGTGGACGCGGGTGCGCCCAGCCCGGCGATCGCGCTCGCGAGGGCGGCGGTGAAGGGCAAGGGGCCCGAGCGGTTGGCCGCGAGGCAGGCGTTGTCGTTGTTGTCGCAGCTGGCCCAGGAGGGCGGGCGGACGCCGAACACGCTGCGGGTGGACAAGGGGTTGCTGGTCGACGCGCAGGCCAAGCGGGTCTACTCGATCGCGTCGGTGACCAACCCGGAGGACCGCGACCAGCGGGTGTACGACGCGGTCGACAAGGGCGTCCAGGCGTTCGCGGGCGTCGACACCACCGGCCTCGCCAAGGTCCTCGTCCTCGACTTCGGTGACGCGTTCCCCGCCTACGGCCAGGTCCAGCGCAACATCCTGGTCGACCAGCTCAGCTTGCACACCGCGGGCGGCAAGCGACTGATCGATCTGCTTCGTGACGCCACCGGGGAACCGGCTATAGCCGAGCTGATGGTCGCCAACAGGCTCACTCGAGCGCATGTACCGGGCGGCAGGTACGTCTTCGGTGTCGACGACGTGCGGGCCCTCTTGCACCAACGGCCCACGGCAGCGCCAACGAAGAAGCCAACCAGTAAGGACCTCGTCTACACCGCCCCCAACTTCGAGCACATGCTCCAAGGCGACCCGTACGACCCGGCCAACCCCGGCAAGCAGGATCGAGGCGGACACGCTTCGGGCGCGGGTGGGCCGAACAAGACCGAGTTTCCCAAGGCTTGGACGCCTGACGACATCAAGGAAGCCATCGCGCAGGTTGTCGACCAAGGCAACACAGTCGACAAGCAGCTCCAGCCCACCAATGACCCTCGCGCCGACCGCAACCACATGAACGCGCAGGTGTGGTCTTGGCGCTACCTGGGGCAGGCGACGGTCAAGGGGATCACCGTCGAACTGGACCTCTATGTCTATGAAGACGGCGTGTTCAGGAACGGCTACCCGTCAGATAGAGGAGCAGGACCCAACAAGATCGCCACTCGCGATCAGGTCCACGTCGACAAGACGACGACTCTCGACGATCGAACCATCTTCAAGAACCCGCCGAGCCCGCCCGCCGACCCCCAGCTCAACGGAGCCCGGACGTTTCCGCCGCGCTACAACCAGACCGCTGACACCTGGGAGTACCCGGCGGTAGCGCGTGATGGGCGGCCCGCGCTGGACCAATCGGGCAACCCGGTCGTCTACACCACCGACCTCGCGGGGGTCCCGATACCGGGCTCGCCCGTCCCGGTGGCAGGGTGTTGACCGTGAACGCCTGGGTGACCGTGCTCCGCCGCCTCGCGGGGCGCCTGCCGGACGACGACCTGGCCGTGCTGCGCGCCACCCTGGGGGCCGGTGAGCTGGCCGACCTCGAGCGGACCCTGCTGTTCGCCCTGGCCGACCACGGCGTCGGCTTGACCGACGTGGAGCGGGAACTGCTCGCGGGGGAGGGTGTGCGGGTGGACAGCCCGATCATCGCGGACCTGCCGCCCCCTGCCGCCGCCGACACCCGGTTCGTGCCGGAACCCGCTGAGTCCACAGTGGATGATCAGGTCCGGGCGACGACGGCCACCTACCCGACCCTGCGGCGGGTGCTGCGGGCCAGGCGGGTGGCGGGGGACCAGCTCGTCTACGTGGTCGAGCTGGCCGGGGGCAGTGTCGCCAACGCCCAGGCCGCGCTGCACTGGGGCATGGACGGCGCCCTGCTGGAGGTCGTGCTCGCGGGGGAGGACCTGCCGCCCTACCAGGCGGCCGCCCTGGCGGCCGGGGTCGAGTTGGCAACTGTGATCTGAGTCGGGATCCTGTTCCGCGTCGCGCCGCCATCCCTAGAATCCCGACAAAATGTCCTGACATCGGAGAAGAGGACCCCCTGGTGGCTTTGCAACTGGGCGACACCGCGCCGGACTTCCAGGCCGACACCACGGCCGGACCCATCGAGTTCCGGGAGTGGAAGAAGGGCTCGTGGGCGGTGCTGTTCAGCCACCCCGCCGACTTCACCCCGGTCTGCACGACGGAGTTGGGCCGCGTCGCCCAACTGCGCGACGAGTGGGCCGCCCGCGGCACCAAGACCATCGCGCTGTCGGTCGACTCCGTCGCCGACCACGCCAAGTGGGTCCCCGACATCAACGAGGTCAGCGACACCACCGTCGAGTACCCGATCATCGCCGACCCGGACAAGACCGTCGCCCAGCTCTACGGGATGATCCACCCCAACGAGGGCGACACCTCCTCGGTCCGCGTCGTCTACATCATCGACCCGGCCGACAAGGTCCGCCTCACCCTCACCTACCCCAAGAGCGTCGGGCGCAACTTCGACGAGATCCTGCGCGCCCTCGACGCCCTCCAGCTGACCGACCGGGTCGCGGTCTCGACCCCGGTCGACTGGCGCGCAGGCGACCGGGTCATCGTGCCGCCGACCGTGTCCACTGAGGACGCGCGCGGCAAGTTCGGCGAGGTGGACGAGGTCCGGCCGTACCTGCGGTTCGTCCAGGTCCCGCAGGGCTGATCCCGCTCGATCGGAGGCGGTGACGGGTCTCCCGTCGCCGCCTCTTTCCGTTGGGGCGTCAGGAGGTGAAGGTGCGCTCCAGGTGCAGTTCCAGTTGAGCCACCGCCTTGTGCACCTCCGACGGGCGCTCCTGTTCCTCGAACGGCACCGGGTCGGCCTCGATCGCCGCTTTCAGGGCCGTGGCGGAGCGTTCGCGCAGGGCGAGTGCGGCCGCCCACCGCTCCCGCGCCCCCGGTAGCCCCGCTTCGTTGTCCACGTGAGCCCAGTTGATCAGCAGCAAGCGGCGCACCGCGGGGGGAAGGTCGAGCTCGCCCGCCGCCATGAGCAGCTCGGTCGCGGTGTCCTGGTCGTCCAGCCAGACCGCGTAGTTCGCGCCTTCGACGAGGGCCAGCGCGGCGTGGGTTCGGGCGCCCGCTTCCAGCAGGAGGTCGACCCGTTGGCGGGTGGCGGTGTAGGCGGTTTGCGGGTCGTCGAGGTTCTGGGCCACCTCGGCGGTCTTGGCGGCCAGGTGGGCGCGGGCGGTGAGTTGGCGGTGGCCCAGCAGGGTCTTCTGGTCGTCGACCGGGGGGAAGCGGGTGCCGATCCAGTCGAGGACCTCCTCGGCGAGCGCGAGCAGCCGGGTGGTGTCGTGGTGCGTCAGCCGGACGTGCTTGGCCCAGGGGAGTTGGACCTCCACGCCGGTGGTCAGGCGCGCGGCGCGGGAGCAGCGCACGGCCAGTTCGGTGCAGGCGTGCACCAGTGAGTAGTCCCAGGGGCGGCGGATCCAACCGCGTTGGCGCTGGAAGGTGTCGGTGGTCCAGGCCTGCAGCAGGTTGCCGCGCACCCGGGGGTTGGCACCCAGCAGGGTGATCACGTCGGCGGCCAGCCGGTTCTTCCTGGCGGGCAGGTGCGCCGCGAACACCCACAGCAGACCGATGCCCAGCCCCGCGGTGGCGGCGACCAGCGGCTCGTGGCTCGGGTGGAACACCCCGACCAGTAGGAACGGGGTCACCGAGACGATGGTGACCAGCGGCAGCGCGCCGAACACGGCCTGCAGCACGCGGATCCTGACCACCCCCAGCCGGGTGCCGTGGAAGGCCGGGCCCGCGATGAGTTCGGCCCCGCACGCGTAGAACATGTACCGGGAGACCTCCCACGCGGTGAACGACGGGGTCTCGGCCCACCAGCGCGCGGTCCACTCACCCAGCGGACCGGCGGCGACCACGGCCAGCGCCGCCAGCAGGCCCACGGTGCCCATCCGGGCGGTCCTGCGGTGCGGCATGAGCAGCGGGCGGCGGCCGCGGTCGGCGCTGTAGAGGACCAGTCCGACCGCCGCGGCGCCCGCGACGCGCAGCCAGGGGGCCGGGCCGGGGATCAGCAGCACACCCAGCAGCGGCAGCACGCACACGGCCCGCGCGGCCACTCCCCAGAAGATGTCGGGCGCGGCGGGGAAGATGGGGTCGGTGCGGGGTTCGGGTCCGAAGACCCACAGGTCCGGGGGCAGCCGCAGGTTGCGCAACGCGACCCCGAGCAGCAGCGGCGCCACCAGCCACGTCGCCAACGGGTTCGAGCCGAAGGTGAACACGAGCGCGCAGACCAGGCCGGTGGTCGCCATCCCCGCCACACCGAGCAGCAGCCCGACCACGGCGACGACCGCGACCGGGAGCGACCCGAGCGGGCCCGCGACCAGCGGCAGCGCGATCGCCAGCAGGACGTCGGCCGAGTACCAGAGCGGGGAGCGGGTCAGCGGGACGCGGAGGGACTCGCGGCGGCGGAGTTCGGCGAACACGACGGCGGCGCAGACCAGCAGCACCTCCGCCAGGGTCGAGGGCTGCGCGAGCGGGGCCACGTGAGGTCTGGTCGCCCCCGGTGGCCACCGCGTTACGGGGTGTCGCCGGAGTGGGTCGACTTCGCCCCCGGCGGCCGGTCCGCGCTGCCATGATGATCAGGTGTTGCGGGCCGCGCAGATCCTGATCGGTGTCGCGTTCGCGGTGACCGGGTCGTTCGCCGACCTGCCCGCGACGGGTCCGGTCGGGTGGCTGCTGTTCTCGGTGTACGTCGCCGTGGCCGGAGTCGGTCTCCCCTGGGCCGCCGCGGCGTACGTCCTTGCCTCGGCGATCAGCGGGCTCCCGTCGACGACGCTCGCGCTGTACGTGGCGCTCGGGAGCTTCGGGGTGTCCTGGTTGGCGCGGCGGCAGTGGGTCACGCACCACTGGGACATGTTCTGGTACGGGCGGCGGCTCCGTCGCGGCGACCAGGGCCGACCCGGTATCGCGCCGGAGCCATCGGTGCTGATCGCGACGTACGGCTACTGGCTGGTGGTGGCGCTGCCGCTGGTGACCGCCATCGCCGTGGTGCTCACGACTGGGCGGACACCGGTGCTGATCGCCGCCGGTGCGGCGGCGACCGCGGTGGCGTGGGGGGCGGCGTGGCGCGCGCGCCCGTTCAGCCGGTACCCGAGGCGGTCCCTGCTGTTCACCGAGGCGCAGGTGCACCTGCTGTGGGTGTTGATGATGCTGAACAACGGCTCGGTCTTCGCGCGCTCGACGCAGGTCTGGGTGGTCCTCGCCCCGTTCATCCTCGCCGCCCAGATCGCGCTGACCTGGCGGCTGCGCCGCACCGGCAGCCGCTCGGCGCTCTCCGTCACCCAGTCCCTCGGCCCCGTGCTCAACGGCCAAGCGTTGTTCTACGCCGTGCTCGGCTACCCGCTCCGGCACGAGGTCGAGCTCCTCTGGACCAGCGTCGCGTTCGCCTCGGTCGGGCTGGTCGCGGTGGCGGTCCAGGTGCGGTCCCCGTGGTGGGCGCGGTTGTCCGACACCTCGGTGTTCCAACCGCGCACCGCCGACGGCGCCCGTGCTCGCGGGGCTTGGCTGTACGCGCCGGACCCGGCGGTGCCGCACGCGCTGGCGGCCAGGGCCAGGAAGGAGCTGACCGCCGCCGGGTGGCCGCCGAGCAGGCAGGCGGTGCGGACCGCCCAGGTCTGGTTGGACGTGGCGAAGCAGTTGGTCGACTCCGCCCCGGCACTGGTCGCGGCCAGGGGCGACTGCCTGTTCACCCAGGGGCAGATCAGCGAGGTCCATACCCACCGCGGTGCCGCGCTGGCCGCGTACCGGGCGGCCGCGGCCGCGTTCACCGAGGCCGACCTGCCCGCACTGGCCGCGCTCGCCCGGCTGGCGGAGGCCAGGCTGGTGCCCGACCCGGCGCCGGTCCGCGCGGCGATCGCCGCGAACGACGCCCTGCCCCCGGCCGTGCGCAGGCTTGCCGGGGCAGACCTCCCCGGTCCGCTGGGCCCGCTGCCGCCGGTCCACCCCTTGGCGGACCCGCCGTGGAACCCGCTGCCGGAGCACGCGCCGCGGGACGCGCCGGACCAGCTCGCGGTGTTCCGAGCGGGCGAGGGCCACGCCCGGCGGCTGATCACCCGCGGCGAGCGCCTCTGGCGCGGTGGCGACCACGCCCGCGCCGCGACCGAGCTCCGCGCGGCCGCGACCCTGCTCGCGGACAACGCGCAACTGGCCCCCGCGACCTCCGTGCTGCTCGAACTCGGCCGGGCGCAGGCCGACCGCGACCCGGTCGCCGCGCACGACACCTTCCAGGCCGCGCTGGCGCTGCGGTCCCAGTTCGCCGACAACCTGGTGGACGAGCCGCTGCGGATCCAGGTCAACGGGTGGTTCGACGACCCGCACAGCCGCTTGATCGCGCTGCTCGCCCGCGACCAGGAGGTCCGGTGGCCCGCGACGGCCGCGTTCGACCTGGCCGAGCGGGCCCGGTCGCGCCTGCTGCTGGAGCTGCTCGGCGACTCCACGCCGCTCGCGGCGCGCGGTGTGCCGCCGGAGCTCGCCGCGCGGGAACGGCGCCACCTCGAGCAGGTGCGCCGCAGCGCGAGCGCGGCGCGGAAACCGGGTGAGCGCACCCGGAACCTGGCCCTGCTGCGCGCCGCCCGCGCCGAGCTCGCCGAGACCTGGCGGGCCATGGCCGAGCACGGCGGGCGGGCGGCGGAGTACGCGGCATTGCGCCGGGGCGAGCCCGCGGGGTTCGCCGAGATCGCGGCGACGCTGCACGACGCGACGCTCGCGGAGTACCACGTCACGGTCGACGAGGTGGTGCTGTTCCTGGCCCGGTCCGGCGACAGCGCGCCGCGGGTGGTGCGGGTGCCGATGACGCGCGACGAGCTGGTCGGGATCGTCGCGGAGTTCGGTGAGACCGCGCGCGAGATCGGTGATGGCGACCCGGACCGGTGGCGGGTCCCGTTGGTGCCCTTGGTGGCTCCGCTGGTCGAAGCGTGCGCTGAAGGGGCGGTGATCTGGATCGTGCCGCACGACCTCTTACACGGCTTGCCGTTGCACGCCGTCGAGGTCGATGGGCGGCCGTTGGGCGCGCGGAACCCGGTTTGCTACACCGCAAGCGCCACCGTGATGCGCTATAGCCAAGCGCGACGACGCCCCGACGCGACGGGCACCGTCGTGCTTGCCGACTCCCGCGCCGACCAACCGCTGCCGCGTTCCCGCGCGCACGCCCAGCGACTCGGCGCTCGCACGTGCTTAGTCGGCGACGAGGCGACTGTGCCCGCCCTGGCCGACGCCATGGGTACCGGGGTGTCGGTCCTGCACATCGCCTGCCACGGCGAGTTCGACCACGAGCAGCCCGTGCGGTCGCGGGTCCTGCTCGCGGCGTCGGGGGCTGACGACGGGCTGCTGACCGCCGAGCGGATCCTGGGGATGTCGCTGCCCGCGGACCTGGTCACGTTGAGCGCCTGCCAGAGCGGACTGGCCGACCGCAGGCCCGGGGACGAGCTGTTCGGCCTGACCAGGGCGCTGGTGTACGCGGGGGCGGCGAGCGTGCTGGTCAGCCTGTGGTCGGTCGACGAACTGCCGACGACGATCCTGATGGCGGCGTTCTACCGGGCCAGGGCCGACGGCGCGGGCAAGGCGGAGGCGCTGCGGATCGCGCAGACCGCGGTCCGGGAGGCGACCGCGGCCGACGTGCTCGCCCACTGCGAGCGCACCGGGATGCCCGCCCGCGACATCGCCGACACCCGCTTCCGCGCCGGTGACTTCGCGGGCGCGCTGCGCGAGTACACGGCACTGCTGGCGACCGACGACAGCCCGGACCTGCTGATCGCGCACGCGGCGTGCACGTTGGCCGCGGGCGTGGGCGGGACCCCGGACTACTCCAGGAGAATCTACGCACCACCCGCCAATTGGGCCGCGTTCGTGCTGATCGGAGACTGGCGATGAGACCCGATGACCCGTTCTCCTCGGTCGCCGACACCGAGGTGACCCTGGTGCGCGCCGCGGCCGAGTTCACCTCCGGCACCGCGGTGCTGCTCGGCGCCGACGACGAGGTGCTCGGGACCGTGACCGGCGCGGGCCAGCGGCCGTCGGTGCTGGTCGACGCGGACATGACGGTCGCCGAGTTCGCCAGGTCGCGCGCGATCACGTTGCTGGTGCTGGACATGCCGTACCTGGTCCTGGTGCGCGACGGCGCGGTGTTCGGCGTGGTGGCTAGGTCGGTCGTGGCGGAATATCTGGCGTCGATCGCGCACAAGCCCTCGGAGAACCTGATGGGCATCGGGGGCGGGGCGGCGGACGGGGTCCTGCCCGGCCCGGTGTTGCTGCCGTTGGCGCACGTGGCGTGCAAGTACCCGGACTGCGGCTACGTCAACGCGATCGCCTACTGGCACCCGCAGAAGCCGCCGCGGTGCGCCAACCCGGACCGGGCACCCCACGACCTCGTCTTGGAGGCCTGACCGTGCTCGCCGACGTGGCGCGAGAGACCGGTGGCCTCTTCGACCGCCGGTTCCTGATCAACGCCCTCTTGCCGACTCTGGCCACCTTGGGCGGTCTAGGCGCGGTAGTGGTGGGGACGCTCGCTAACCCCGGGCAGGTCCTTCTTACGTGGAACAAGTTGGACGGGATGGTCCGCGTGCTGCTGGGCACGGGGGTTGTCGTTGTCGCCGTGCTCGTGGCCGCGGTTGTGGCTGGGCGTGCACATTCGCTGATCCGCGCCTACGAAGGGCTTTGGTCAGGCAGGGTCGGTAGCGCTATGGCGGGTTGGGCCACTCGTTGGCGCCGCCGAGAGACTCCCACGCGGCTTGGCGACGTCCTTCGTGACGCTGAGACCTACCCCTCCGAGCGGTACGGCCTCGACGCGGTGGTGACGTGGCCGCGCCTGTACCCGCTGTTGCCGGACAAGCTGATCGCCTCGCTGACCGCCGCCCGCACGGAGTTGGAGTTCCAGCTGACCATCTCCGCCATGGCTGGCTTCTTCGCTATCACCTCTGGCGCTTACCTCGCCTTCGTCCGTAGTGGACCTGTCTTGGTGTTGGCTTGTTACTGGGGTGGGTTGCTGGTGGCGTGGGGGAGCTACCGCAGCGCTCTTGCACCTGCCCGCCTCTATGCGGGGCAGGTCAAGGTCGCGTTCGACCTCTATAGGCAGGCACTGCTCGCCCACCTCGCGCTGCCGGGCGATGATGAGCGCACCCAATGGCGGCGGCTGGGCCACTTCTGGCACCGCAACATTCCGATGACGGTCGAGGTAGTCTCGCCGGAGGAGAAACCAGCCAAGACGACCGGGTTTCGTCTTCCGCTCGGCTGGCTCACCTTGGCCACGGTAGTCCTTAGTGGACTCCTGATCGCTCTCGTCTAGCCCGCTAAAGCCGCTAGCGCGCGCACGAAGGCATCCTCGGTCACGACCGGGACGCCCAGCACCCGGGCATCCTTCGCCTTGACCGACATGGTGTCCGGATCCGCTGCGGCGACCAGGCGGGTCTGCCTGCTCACAGCAGTCATCACCCGAAGACCCGCGGCCACCGCGCGGGCGGTGAGGTCATCGCGGTCGGCGGTCATCATGCCGGTGAACACGACCTTGTCACCCGGGCGGAGCACCAGACCACCCACCGTCGGCGCCGGGTCCACGCGCACCCGATCACCCGGCGTCAGCACATCGGCGACCGCGGCGCCGTCGAGGCCCAGCAGGGTAGCGACCAAGCCGATGTCGGCCAGTTCCCGCTCGCCCACGCTCACCGCGGCCTGGGCTAACGCGCGCAGGTAGGTGTGGTGGATGGCGAGTACCTCCTCCCGGCGCAAACCCAGGCGCGTGGCGACCCCGACCAGGGCATCCGCGTCGGATGCCGAGATCCGGCGGTCGAGCAGCGCGTCGTCGAGCACCGCGAAGTAGGCGTCGACGAGGGGCTCCTCGTCCCGCGGTAACCAGGGCACCAGGCGGGCGAGGAAGTGCGGTTCGACGTGATCGGCGGGCAGCCGTTGCGCAGTGGGCGCCAGATCGCGGGCTAACGCGGGCCAACCCCAGGCGGCGGCCTGTAACTGCTCGTCGGTGGGCCGCACGACCTCAGGTGCTTGGGCGAGCATGTGGCCGAACAGCGCGCCCGCCGCCATAGCGTCATCGCGAGCAGTGTGCCAGCGCATCGCAGGTAGGCCTGCCGTCGTGCAGCAGGCCACCAGGGACCGCCGGGAGTTGGGCATGACGATGCTCGCCGCGCGCATCGTGCAGAACCCGGCGAGGTCGTCGAACGGCGACTCGACGCCGATCCGGGCGAACTCCGCCCGCAGGTGCATCGCGTCGAACGGCCAGTTGTGCGCGACCACGACCCGACCGCGCACCTGTTCGACCAGGTCACCGGCGATGTCGGCGAACCGGGGCGCCCGCCGCGCCTCGGCCGCGGTGATCCGGTGGATCGCCTGCGGCCCCAGGTCGCGCTCGGGGTTGAGCAGCGTCGACCACTCCCCGGTCACCGCGCCCGCGGCGTCCAGGTGCACGACCGCCACCTCGGCGATCCGGTGCCGATGCGTCGGGTCGATCCCGGTGGTCTCGGTGTCGACCACGGCGAAGCCGTCCACGCCCGTCCTCCTGGTTGTGCCGCGTCCTGTTGCCCCCATTGCACCACCCGACACCGACATCCGGGCTGGGCCAGTGGAGTCACGCCGCTTGACCTGAACCCGAGTTCAGGTTCCAGCATCGGTGGGAGGGGCGTGTCGAGTGAGGAGTTGCCATGTTATCCAGGGGACTGCGGGTCGAGGGCGCCGTGGAGTTCGGCACCGAGCAGGTCGGCGACCGGCGCGGTGTGACGGTGTCGACCTACCGGGAGGACGTGTTCACCGCCGCCGTCGGCCACCCGCTGTTCCCGGTCGCGCAGGCGGCCACCACCCGCTCGCGCAAGGGCGTCGTGCGGGGCATCCACTACCAGCCGCCCACCGCGAAGTACGTCTACTGCGTGCGCGGCAAATCGCTCGACATCGTCGTCGACACCCGGGTCGGGTCGCCCACCTTCGGCCGCTGGGACTCGGTGATGCTCGACGACCGGCACTTCCGGGCGCTCTACCTGCCCGCCGGGGTGGGGCACCTGTCGATCGCGCTGGCGGGCGAGACCACGCTGACCCGGCTGACCTCCACGCCTTACGACGACGACACCGCCGCCGCGCTGTCCCCGCTCGACGCCGGGCTCGACCTGCCCATCCCGCGCGGGCTCACCCTGGTGCTCGCCGAGCGCGACCAGAGCGCGCCGACCCTTGCCCAGGCGTTGGCCGCGGGCCTGCTGCCGGACTACGCAAGCTGCCGGGCGGATGATTTGACCTCCAGTTAGGTGGAGGTCATAGCGTCGATGACGTCGAGTGGCGCAGCGTGCGCCCAGCGTGACCCCGGTCGCGCGAACCGAGAGGAACTCCCGTCATGCCGACTCCAGCCAGCCGCGTCGCCGTCATCACCGGCAGTGTCCGAAAAGGACGCTTCGGCCCGACCGTGGCGAGGTGGTTCGTCGAGCAGGTGGGCAAACGCGACGACATCGAGGTCGACGTGATCGACCTGATCGATTTCGACCTGCCCACCGCGCTCACCGACGACCCCACCGCGGACGTCAGGGCCAAGCTCGGCGCCCTGGACCCCCGGCTCACCCGGGCGGACGCGTTCGTCGTGATCACCCCCGAGTACAACCACAGCTACCCGGCCTCGCTCAAGGCCTTCATCGACTGGCACTTCACCCAGTGGCAGGCGAAACCGGTCGCCCTCATCTCCTACGGCGGCATGGCGGGCGGCCTGCGCGCCGTGGAGCACCTGCGGCAGGTCTTCGCCGAACTGCACGCGGTCGCCATCCGCGACTCGATCAGCTTCCACAACCACCCCGACCGGTTCGACCCCGACGGCACCCTCCGAGAGCCCGCCGCGGCCGAGGCCGCCGCCAAGACCCTGCTCGACCAGCTCACGTGGTGGTCCCTGGCGCTGGGTGAGGCCAGGGCCAAGCGCCCGTACACCGCGTGAGCCCGCCGAGGGGACGCCTTGTCCGGGGCGTCCCCTCACCCGGTCTCCTCCTCCGGTAGCAACACCCTCGGCCCCGACCCGACCACGCCCATGTGGTCGTCGGGGTTGGCTAAAGCGCAGTGGCTGATCGATAAGCACCCGCACCCAACGCAGTCGGCGAAGTTGTCGCGCAGGTGCGTGAGCAACCGGATCCGCTCGCTCAACTCGTCCTGCCACCCCTGCGACATCCGCTTCCAGTCCCGCCTGCTCGGCACCCGCCCCTCGGGCAGCGTCTCCAGCGCGGCGCGGATCTCCACCAGCGCGATCCCGACCCGCTGCGCGATCCGGATCAAAGCCACCCGCCGCAACGTGTCCCGGTGGTACCGCCGCTGATTCCCCGCCGTTCGCCGACTGCTGATCAACCGCTGCCGCTCGTAGAAGTGCAACGCCGACACCGACGTCCCACTCCGCTGCGCCAACTGCCCGACGGTCAACTCGAGTTCCCCGACCCCCTCAGCCATACCCAAGATCATCCCACCGGTCCGCACCCACCGCGACCTCCCGAGGTCGGCTCTGGCAGGTCGAACCCCTTGGGAAGTACCACACTCCGGACACCCGAGTAACCCCCACCATTGCGCTGTTTCACCCTCACTTCCACGCTTGGTTGCCTCTCTCGCCGACCTGTCCAAGCCACTGACGTCGGCCCCTGGAAGCCAAGGTGCCACCCCGGTTTCCGTCCGGTCCGCCTCGGCCCACTTGGTCAGCCCCTGAACACTCGGAAACCGAAGTGTCACCCCAGCTCCCCGTCAGGTCTGCCCTAACCCACAGTGCCAGCCCCCCTGGTCACTCGGAAGCCGCTGGTGCCAGCCCGGCCCTCCGTCAGGTCCAGCCCCAAACCCGTCAACCCAGCCCGTGGACACCCGGACCCGGCGGTGCCAACTCGGCTGCCGTCAGGTCCGCCCCAACCCCACCTGACCAGCCCTGGACGCTCGGACCCAGCGGTGCCAACCCGCCCCCCGTCAGGTCCGCCCCAACCCACCTGCTCAGCCCCTGAACACTCGGAACGGCCGGTGCCATCCCAGCCCGCCCTCGTCGGCCCTGCCAACCCAGCGCCTGGACAGTCGGACCCGGCGGTGCCAACTCGGCTGCCGTCAGGTCCGCCCCAGCCCACCTTCCCAGCGCCTGGACAGTCGGACTCGCTGGTGCCAAATGCTCGATGGGGCGGACTTGTTTTGCGTGGGGGGACAACACCCGTAGCGTTTCCGCGCGGCAGGGCCTGCTTTTGGGCCCCTGCTTTGCGGTTCTGCGTCGGGTGTTGTAGGGGCCCCGCGCAAAACAAGTTCGCCCCATCGAGCTTGTCGCATTGCCGCGTTTCCCGCCGATGTTGCCGCCAGGCGACGAGGCGTTTCCCGGAGCCGAAGGCGGAGGCCCGAATCCCTTGCCCCGCACCCCCAACCCCGGTCTACGCCAAGATCAACCTGACCGAAAGCCCCCAAATACACAGCCTACCGCGCACCACCGACAAACCGGGAGCAGCAAGCAAGACCCTGTGGACAACCGCAGGCGTTGTGGACAACCAACCACCACAACACCTCCCGCAAGATCAACTCAACCAAGACCCCCCAATACACAGCTTACCGAGGCGCACCGACAGAATGGGAGCAAAGAGCGGCGATCTGTGGACCACGGAAGACGTTGTGGACAAATCGAGGAGCCCAGCAGCCCATCCGCAAGATCAACTGAAATAGAGTCCCCCGAATGCACAGCCTACCGAGTAGCGCCGACAGAAAGGGGCATCGAGCAGCGGCCTGTGGACAGCAGACGGCGTTGTGGACAACTCAGTCCCCAGCAAGTCGCGACCCCAGCCGCAATCCCGCCACGCAAGATCAACTAATTGAGAAGCCCCCGATTCACAGAATACCCAACCCCACCGACAACACCGCCCAAACAGCAAGCCCCTGTGGACAACTCCCAACGCCCCCCAGGCGCACAAGAGCGCCAGTCCGAGATGTGGGAGGACTGCGCACCGGGCGGTACGCGACCTACGCTCGGCATATGACTGCGCTGCCACTGATTGACATCTCTCGGTTTCGGGGTTCTGGGGGTGCTGCGTTCCTGGCGGAGATCCGGCGGGCCGCGCACGAGGTGGGGTTCTTCTACGTCATCGGCCATGGGGTGCCGGAGGCGTTGACCAGCGGGATCTTCGCGGTGGCGCGGGAGTTCTTCGCTCTGCCCGAGGCTGAGCGGTTGGCGATCGAGAACGTCAACTCGCCGCACTTTCGGGGGTATACGCGGACCGGGAACGAGCGGACCGGGGGGAGGCGGGACTGGCGGGAGCAGATTGATGTGGGGCCGGAGCGGGAGGCGCTCGAGTTGGGGGCTGGTGACCCCGCGTGGTTGCGGTTGGTTGGGCCGAATCAGTGGCCGGTAGGGCTGCCGGAGTTGCGTGAGGTTGCCTTGGCGTGGCAGGCGGAGGCCCAGCGGGTTTGTCAAGAGGTGCTTCGGGCGTTGTCGGTGGCTTTGGGGCAGGAGGAGGGGTACTTCGACAAGTGGTTCGACGAGGAGGCGGCGACCCACGCGAAGATTGTCAGGTACCCGGGGCGGGCGGATGACGGTAGTGATCAGGGAGTTGGGGCGCACAAGGACTACGGGTTCCTGGCCTTGCTCCAGCAGGACGAGATAGGCGGGCTGCAAGTTCAGATCCCGGACGGGGATTGGGTGGATGCGACGCCTATTCCGGGGAGTTTTATCCTCAACATCGGGGAGATGCTGGAGATTGCCACGCAGGGGTATCTAGTGGCTACCAAGCACCGGGTGATCTCGCCGCCTGCTGGGGTGGATCGGTACTCGGTGCCGTTCTTCCTGGGGCCACGACTGGATGCGGTGGTGGAGCCTATAGAGCTGCCCGCCGAGTTGGCCGCTGCGGCGCGGGGGATTAGCCAGGACGCGGATAACCCGCTGTTGTCGGCGTATGGGGAGAACGCGTTGCTGGGGTGGCTGCGGTCGCACCCCAAGGTCGCTGAGCGCTGGTACTGAGCAAAAAGGGCGGGCCCCGGCGCCCGTGGGGGACGTCGGGGCCCGCGGTCTAGCTGGATCAGCCGATCCGGTAGGCGCGGATCACGGTCTGGTCGACCGTGTTGCCCGCCGAGTCGGTGGCCTTGGCCCGCAGGGACGCGAAGCCGCTGGCCGGGTGGGTCACCGTGGCCTTCCACGCCGCGCCGTCGCGGACGAGGCGGGTGGGGGTCCAGGTGGCGCCGTCGTCGTAGGAGACGTCGACGGTGAGGGTGCTGACGGTGGGGACACCGTCCTGGCGGGCCACCGTGACCGGGAAGCTGACCTCGCGGCCGCCCGGGGTGGTGTTCGCCAAGCTGACCGGCGGGCGGAAGCCCACGGTCAGCAGCGGCAGCGCGACCCGGATGTCGCGCGGGAGCTGGAAGGACCAGTCCGCGCTCACCTTCGTCGAGGTCGGCCACCACGGCTGGTCGCGGGCGATGTCGCTGGTCAGCCGGTACTTGCCGGGCTCGCCCGCGATGAACACACCGCGACCGGGCTGGTTGTGGGTGCCCACGAGCTTGCCCTCGCGGTAGAGCGAGGTCGTGCCGAGGTCGGAGCCGGTCCACTGGTCCGCGCCGCGGGCGTGCCCGGCCGGGTCGGTGAAGAACGGCACCGTGACATCGATCAGCTCCACGTTGCGCCACGCCCACGGGTGGTCCTGGCCCAGGTCGTTGCTGATGGTGCCGGGGAAGGCGGGCGCGAGGACCGAGGCAGCCCACTCGACGCGGTAGGACTTGCCCCGCTCCAGGGTGATTCGCTCCTCACCGTCGCCCGCGATGCCCCAGTAGCCACCGACCACCAGCCGCCACTTGCCCGGCGTGAAGTACTCGGTGCGCTCAGCCTTGGCGACCGCGCCGAGACCCCACTGGGTGCCGATCTCACCGCCGAGGCCTTCCACCCACGCTGAGGCGATCGGCGGCTCTGCCTCGGTGCCCTCGTAGTAGGCCGTTCGCACCGCGGCCAGGTTCGCCGTCTTCTCCTTGTAGGTCAGGTTCGCGGGAACCTTGCCCGTGGCTGGGTAGGACAGCTCGTAGCGGTGCTTGCTAGACGTGCGAGCGATGAACCGCGCGGTAAGCCCACCGGCCTTGGCAGCGTCGGCGAACCTCTTACCCGGCTCCTCAAAGAGGATGACGGAAGGCAGAGCAGGAGAAGGGTCTTCGCTCAGCGCACGCGCACTCAAGCTCGTGTTGAACAAGGGCAGGATGCCGACATACTTGCCGCCTGCGACCTTCACTGCCGCAATACGCTGGTACACCTCGTCGAGCGTGGTGGTGGCAGGTACCTCCACCACCACGAACTTGCCCTTGGCGTCGATCTTCGCCAGGTCCTCCGGGGTGCCCGCGCCGCCGTGCACGACGGGCAGCCGGTCATCGAGCGCCGAGTCCGCCGATCCGCGCAGCCAGCCCGCGATCGTCTCGAACGACTGGCTCCCCTCGCCGTGCAGCTCCACATCCGGCTGCTCGAGCCGGAAGTTGTCGGCGTAGCCGAAGCCGGGGCTGCTCACCCCGCGCGTGGAGAACGCGTAGACCTCGTTGAACCGGGGGTCGAAGCCCCACAGCTCCGAGTACGGGTACGGCGAGTCCTTGACCGTGAACTGGAACCGGCTCGTCCAGACGCCGCCCCTGGCCTCGGGCTGGTCGATGCTGGCCGAGACGCGCTTGCCTTCGCGCGCGTCGAAGGTCACCGTCTTGTTCGCCTTGCCGACCTTGAGGTTCGGGTTGCTGTACAGCGTTTGGATCGGCAGCTGGCCCGCGCGCGGTGTCTCGATGGAACCGCTGAGCGCGTAGGTCCCCGGCCGGACCCGCAGCTTGTCGCCCGGGTTGCCGAACACCCACTCGCCGGTGTCGAGGTTGATGAGCGACGCGTGACCCGCGGTGGTGTCGGCACCGGTGCGGTCCTTGAACTTCACGTCCAGGTCGTAGTGCTCCGGCTCGTCGTACACCCCGACCGGGGTGCGGACCTGCGCCGACGAACTCGTCGCCGCGAGCACGCCGCTGTAGGCGGCGGGCGCGCCCGAACGCGGGGTCAACGTCAGCGTGACGTCGGCGGATCCCTTCGCCGGGACGGTCACCGTCTTGGCCGACAGCTTGGCCAGCTTCGCCGGTGCCGCCACGCCCTGCTTGTCGCGCAACGCCAGGTCGAGCGTCAGCGTCACCGGGGTGGTCGAGTCGTTGGTGTAGGTCACCTTCCGCTGCTCGACCGCGGTCGACGGCCACCTGAGGTAGCCGTTGACCGTTGCCTGCTCCGCCCGCACAGCCTGGGTCGTGGCCCGCGCTAGGTCGATGAGGCCACCGCCGACGGAGTTCACGCCGTTAGTGCCTACGGGCGCCGCCGTACCCACCAAGGCGGACTTCAGCTTCGCTGCGGTCCAGTCCGGGTGCTGCTGCGCCAAAATCGCCACTGCGCCCGCCGTGTGCGGGGTAGCCATAGAGGTGCCTGAGAGCCGCGCGTAGTTCTCGTCAACGTTCTCGCCGAGGTTGGTGTCCTTAGCCCGCGCTGCGACGATGTCCGAGCCGGGAGCGGCGATCTCCGGCTTGACCGCGCCGTCGATCAGACGCGGCCCGCGGCTGGAGAACTCCGACAGCTCACCGCCCTTGGTGACGCTACCGACGGCTAGAGCCGAATCCGCCGAGGCGGGGCTGCTCACGGTGTTGTCAGACCCGTAGTTGCCCGCGGCGATGACGAACAGCGTGCCGTTGCGCGCGGTCAGCGTGTTCACCACCTGGGAGGCGGGGTCCGTGCCGTCGGTGGGGTAGCTACCGAGGCTGAGGTTGACGACCTTCGCCTTGGCGTCGCTGGACGCCCACTCCATCCCGGCGATGACGTCGTCGAGGGAGCCCGACCCGCCGTCGTCGAGGACCTTGCCCACCGCGAGCGACGCGTCCGGCGCGACACCCTTGAACTTGCCGCCGGAGGCGGCACCGGAACCGGCCACGGTTGACGCCACGTGCGTTCCGTGCCCGTTGCCGTCCTGGACGTTGCCCTTGCCGCTGAAGTCCTTGCTTTGCGTCACCTTCCCGGCCAGGTCGGGGTGCCCGGTGTCGTACCCGGTGTCGAGCACCGCGACCGTCACACCCTTGCCGGTGTGCCCCGCCTGCCACGCCGCGGGCGCGCCGATCTGCGGCACGCTCTGGTCGAGGTTGGCGGTGAACCGCGCGTTCAGCCAGATCTTCTTGGGCCCACCGGCCAACGACGCGGCGGCACCGTTGCCGCTGACGGACGACCAGAACAGGCTCGCGTTGGCCTTGTCCTCAGCGAGAGCGCTGTAGCCGAGGCTCGGTAGCGTTCGCTCCACCACGGCACCACGCGGTGCGGCAGCGGCAACGGCGGCCTGCCCGTACTCCACGAGAAGAGGCAGTGTCTTGCTGTTCTTGTCGTCGAAGCGCTGCCGGATCAACCCGGTGATGTTGAACAGTTCCTGGTCGATCACCCCCGCCTGCACCAGCCTGGCCGCCTTCGTAGGCACCAGGTAGACGTCAGTGGTCTTTCCGCGCTTCTTAGCGAAGGTGCTGTACTGCGAGACCGGCCCGGAGCGGGTCAGCCCGACACTCCACCGTCCCTGCTTGTCCTTGACGGCCTCTACGCGGTCCCCGGTCACCAGTGTGACCTGGTACCGACTCCCCCCGACATCCCCCACGGACGGCGACGGCTGAGCCGAAGCCGTGCCCCCCATCGGCAAAACCCCTACCGCGGCCAGCAGAACCGCCAGCCCGGCGAGGAGTCCTCGCCTGTGATCGCGCATGCGCACTCCTACCTGAGGACAACCCTGTCGCACCATCAAACGCCGATCTGGTGGTGCTGGGTTGCACCATTCACAGAATCTGCCGCTCGTCGCCCGGTGAGCCCAGTCCTTTTGTCGGGTAAGGAAATCCGCCACGCCGCGGTGGACAAGCGCCGTTGGTCACAGCGGAGCGGGTCAGCGCAGCAGGGCGCTCCGCAGGCGGGCGACCGTGTCGTCAGTGATACCCAATGACCTGGCGTACTCCTCGATCGGTCCCAGGCCGGACAAGAAGGCCACCATGGTGCCGCGTTCGGACCGCAGCATTGACGGCGGAATGTAGGGCCAGGTCGCGGCAGTGTCATCGTGACCACTTGCCGCTACCGACGCCGCCCAGCGCGCGGAGGCCTCTTCACTTAGCGCGTAGTCATCGGCGACGTCCTCAACGGGCACACCAAGCAGGCGCAGGATCAATGCCGCGAGAATCCCTGTGCGGTCCTTCCCAGCGGCACAGTGAAACACCGCAGGTAGACCTTCCGGCTCCACCAACGCCTCCACCGAGGCACGCAAGTTGGCCGCGCCCTCGGCGGCGATCTCCGCGTAGTGCGTAGCTGCGTACCCCGGGTCGTCCAACGCATCCCGCGCCACAGTCGACCAGTCCGGTGTTTCCGCTACCAGCGGCACATGACGCCACCGGCCGGACCACCCCTGCGGGGGCCGCCAGGCCTTGTGCTCGACCTCCCGCTGCGTCCGCAGGTCCAGCACCGTGACAACGCCCAACTCGGCGAACGCCACCCGCCCCGTCTCGCTCAACCGGTGCAACCCGTCGGAGCGGAACAACACCCCGGTGGCGACCGCACGGCCGTCCACCGTCCGGTGCCCGCCCAGGTCGCGGAAGTTGAAGCACCCGTCCAACTCGAGAAATCGGCTCATGGTGCCAGCGTGGACGTTCCCGCCCGCCGCGTCGACCGAGTCCGCCGCCCGCGCACCGGGGCGGGGCGGGGGCAGGGCGTGGCAGAGCTCGTGATCGGCACACCCGCGGCCGCGGCGTCAAGGACCAACGCGGTGACCCGGGTGGGCACGATCACGCGGGCCGGACGCTGGTGGGTGGGCCGGACACCGCGTACGGTGACCGTGATGCCGGGTTCGCGGAGCTGAGGGGGCGCGGTTGGTGACGCCGGACGGGGCGGGGGTCGGCCTTGACGGGGTCGCGCACCGCTTCGGCGACGTGGATGTCTTGCGCGACATCGCGTTCACCGTCGAACCGCGGCGCAGCCTCGGTGTGATCGGGCCGAGCGGCTGCGGGAAGTCCACCCTGTTGACGTTCATCGCAGGCCTGGCCGAACCCGGTGGCGGCAGCGTCCGCGTCGGCGCCGAGACCGCGCCCGCGGGCAGGCTGGCCGCGTGCGCTTTGATGCCGCAGAAGGATTTGCTGCTGCCGTGGCGGCGCGCGATAGACAACGCCGCGCTGGCACTGGAGAACCGCGGTGTGCCGCGCAAACAGGCGCGCGCCCGGGTCGCGCCGCTGTTCGAGCGGTTCAACCTGGGTGGGTTCGAACAGCACTGGCCACACGAGTTGTCCGGCGGTATGCGGCAACGCGTGGCGTTCCTGCGCACCCTGGTGGCTGACAAGGACGTGCTGCTGCTCGACGAGCCGTTCGGCGGCTTGGACGCCATCACCCGCGCCGACATGCAGGACTGGCTGCGCGGTGTGCTCACCGTGGAGCCGCGCACGGCGGTCCTGGTCACCCACGACGTCGAAGAAGCCCTGTTGCTGTGCCACGAGGTCGTGGTGCTGACGCCGCGACCGGCGACCGTGGTGGCCAGGATCGAGGTGGACCTCCCCGTGCGCGTGTCGCGCGCGGAGACCATCGCCGACCCGGCGTTCACCGCGCTGCGCGCGCGGATCCTGTCCATCCTGGCGCAGGGCAGCGCGTGACCCGGGTGTCGACCACCCCGCGGCCCGCCACTCGCGCGCGGCCCGAGCAGCGCGGCGCGGTGGCCACGTGGGGACCGGCGACGGCGCTGGTCGTCGCGCTGATCGGCCTGTGGGAGTTGGTGACCGCGCTCGCCGACGTCCCCGCGTACCTGTTCCCCGCGCCGAGCGCCATCGTGCGCGCGGCCGTCGAGGACCGGGAGCTGCTCGTCGCCGCCACCCTCGTCACCACCACGGAGGTCGTGCTCGGCCTGCTGGTGGCCGTGGTCGTCGCGCTGCTGATCGCGGTGGCGCTGCACTTCTCGGCGATCCTGCGCACGACCGTGTTCCCGCTGCTCATCGCCTCGCAGACGGTGCCGATCGTGGTGCTGGCCCCGATCCTGGCGATCGTGTTCGGCTACGGCGTCGAGCCCAAGCTCGTGATCGTCGCGTTGATCTGCTTCTTCCCGATCGTCGTCAACACCCTCGACGGGCTGCGCTCGGTCGACCCCGACCTGCCCCGGCTGATGCGGACCCTCTCAGCCACCCGCTGGGCGATCTTCAGCAAGGTCGAGTTCCCCTCCGCGCTACCGCGGCTGTTCTCCGGCCTGCGCGTCGCGGTCACCTACGCCCCGATCGGCGCGGTGTTCGGCGAGTGGTCCGGCTCGACTGACGGACTCGGTTTCGTGATGCTGCAGGCCACCCCGCAGCTGCGCACCGCGTTGGTGTTCGCCGCGATCGCGGTGCTCACCGTCGAGTCCGTCGCCCTCTTCCTGCTCGTGCGGCTGGTGGAGAACGTCACCCTCAGATGGAACCGGAGGTGAGCGCCTTGATCGGCGCTTCTCGACAGGTGGTCCGACGCGCGGCCGCGGCGGTGTTCGCCGTCTCGCTGCTCGCGGCGGGGTGTGGG
The DNA here is from genome assembly GCF_024171925.1 of Actinokineospora diospyrosa. Lineage (GTDB taxonomy): Bacteria > Actinomycetota > Actinomycetes > Mycobacteriales > Pseudonocardiaceae > Actinokineospora > Actinokineospora diospyrosa. The sequence continues at coordinate 28,960 of NZ_JAMTCO010000002.1, forward strand.
GAAGGGGACAGCGCCCAGCCCGGCGGCAACGCCGAGGTGCGGGTGCTGATGGACTGGTTCCCCAACCCCGACCACGTCGGCCTCTACACCGCCCAGGACAAGGGGTTCTTCACCGCGGCGAACCTCAACGTGACGCTGACCCCGCCGTCCAACCCGGCCGACCCGCTCAAGCTCGTCGCCGCCAAGCAGGTCGAACTCGGGATCTCCTACGAGCCCGACGTGCTGATGGCCGCCGAGCAGGACTTGCCGCTGGTCGCCGTCGCCGCGCTGGTCCCGGTCGCGCTGAACTCGTTGATGGCCGTGGGGACCTCGCCGGTGAAGTCACCCGGGGACCTGGCGGGCAAGACCGTCGGCACCGCCGGGTTGCCCTCCGATGACGTGTACCTCAAGCAGATCGCCGCCAAGCACGGGGTGGACCTCAACTCGGTCAAGAAGGTCAACGTCAGCTCAAACCTGGTGGCGGCCATGCTGTCCGGGCAGGTCGACGCCACCATCGGTGCCTACCGCAACATCGAGGGCGTGCAGTTGGCGCAGGAGGGCAAGCAGCCCTTCATCGTGCCGGTGACCGACGCCGGGGTGCCGGAGTACAACGAGCTCGTGCTGGTGGCCAACCGCGACCGGTTGCGCGACGACGCCGGGTACCGCGACGCGGTGAAGCGGTTCGTCGCCGCCCTCGGCAAGGGCGTCGCCGCCGCGCAGGGGGAGCCCAGCTTCGCCACCACGTCGATCAGCAAGGTCGCGACCGGCTACGACGCGGCGGTCATCGAGAAGATGGTGGCCGCGACGCTCCCGCTGCTGCGCAACCCGCGCGGGTTCGGTCGGATGGACCCGGCGAAGTGGCAGTCGTTCGCCGATTGGCTGCACACCGAGGGCATGGTCAAACGGCCCATCGACGCCGGACCGCTGGTGACCAACGACTACGTGCCTGCCGAGTAGGACTTCGACGGTCCGGGGGAACGCGTTCCGCGGGATGAGCAGCGACGTGTTCTCGTTCACCTTCCCGCAGGAGGTGATGCCGCGGGAGCTGGGGTTGCGGGTGGGGGAGTACGTCCACTCGGTGGGGTCGCTGCACATCTACGACCCGGACACCGAGCGGGTCGACGCGGTGCTGGCCGACCCGGCCGGGCGCGCGGCCCCTGAGTGGTCGTTCCCGAGCATGCCCGAGGGCGACAACTGGCCGCACATCAGGGAAGTGCTGCGGATCGAGGAGGCGCTGCGCACCGGCGGCCACCTCGGGTCCACTGTGGATCTACCGGAGTACTGGGCGGACGTGGCGCGGCTGCTCGAGCTGCACCGGCGGGTCCGCGCGAACGAGGTGGTGGACGGGGACCTGCTGTCCTCGCTGCCGCCGCTGTACCGACACCTGGTCACGCACTGGCAGCCGCGGGTCGCGGCGCCGACGAGCTAAGGGGACGGTTTGGGCACCGACTGGAGGCAGGACACCGGGGTCGCCGACGGGTTCGACGCCTACGACGACCTGCCGGAGCGGGTACTGGGCTACCCCGAGGTCTTCCGCGGGCTGCGGCTCGACGACCCCGACGTGCGCACCGTGCTCGACTACGGCTGCGGTCCGGGCAAGGTCGCGCTGCGGGCCGCGGGCGGGTTCGACGTGGACGTGGTCGCGGTCGACATCTCCGAGCGGATGCTGCGCATCGCCAAGGACAGCAGACCGCACCCCAGGGTGGACTACCACCACGTCGAGTCCGGCAAGCTCGGGTTCCTGCCCGACGGGGCCGTGGACGCGGCCATGTCGTGCTACGTGTTCATCAACATCGGCGACCTCGACGCGATCCGGGCCATCGCCGCCGAGGTGCACCGGGTCCTGCGCCCCGGCGGCCGCTACGCCGTGCTGGACACCAACCCCGACACCACCGGCGTCGAGTTCGCCACCTTCCGCAGTGGCGACCCGGGCGCGTCGTACACCACGGGCCAGCGGCGGCGGGTCCTGCTGAACCAGCCCGGCGGCGGGGTGCTGGAGTTGTCGGACCACCACTGGCCCCGTTCGACTTACGGCGACGTGCTGATCGGGGCGGGTTTCGCCGCGGTCGAGTACGCGACCCCGCTGCTCGACCCCCGCGAGCACGGGGCCCTGGTCGGCGGCACGTTGCTCGGTGTTGAGCGGCCCGCGGAGGCTGTAGCCGCTCCGTTCCTCATCGCGACAGGGGTGAAGTGATGGCGGTCGTGTTCCTGGGTGGCCCGTTCAAGGCACTGGTCGACGCGGACGGGGTGATGCGCCCCGACGAGCGCGCCCGGTTGGAGTCGATCATCGCTGGGCTGGAATCAGCTGGTCACACGGTTTACAACGCCCACCGGCGCGAAGGGTGGGGCGCGAAGTTCCTGACCCCGGCGGAGTGCACCCGGCTGGACCTGGACGAGATCACCGCCAGCGACGTGTTCGTGGCGTTCCCCGGTTCTCCCGCCTCGCCAGGCACCCACATCGAGATCGGCTGGGCTTCCGCGCTCGGTAAGCCTGTCGTGCTGCTCTTGGAGGAAGGGGTGGAGTACGCGTTCCTTGTGCGCGGGCTGCACACGGTCACCAATGTGACCTACCTGACCTTGGCCCCCGGCGAAGACCCCACTGAGCGGGTTGTCGCCGTTGTATCCACATGAGCCTCGCGGACATATTCGACGGCTACATCGTTGATCTCGACGGTGTGGTCCACCTCGGCTGGGAACCTCTGCCTGGCGCTGTCGACACCCTCCGGGAACTCAGCAGGCGGGGTAAGAGGGTGGTGTACCTGACCAACGAGCCTCGGTACGCGCGAACCTCCATCACGTCTCGGCTGCGGGGGTTCGGGCTGGACGTGGCCGCCGATTCCGTGGTGACCTCTGGCTGGGCGGCCGCAATACGCGTCGCCGAGGGCGGGGCTTCGGTGTACGTGATCGGATCGGCCGAGCTACGGGCTGAGGTGACCCGCGCGGGCGGGGTAGTCCTATCTGCTGCCGATGCCTCTACCGCCGACCGCATCCTCGTCGCAGGCCATAGCGACTTTTCCTACGCCGAACTACGCGCCGCTTGCCGAGCCGGTGCTGCGGGCGCTGAGCTGTTCGCCGCCAACCGGGACGCGACCTTCCCCATGCCAGACGGCCCTTGGCCCGCCACCGGCGCGATCCTGGCTGCGGTGGAGACGGCTCTGGGCCAGAGCGCCACCGCGGTGGGCAAGCCCGAACCCGCCATCTTCCGACTGGCCCAATCGCGGCTCGGCCCACTGACGACAGTGGTCATCGGCGACCGCCCGGACACCGACATCCTGGGCGGTCGCAGAGCGGGCTTGCCCACCATCCTGGTCGGCTCCGCCCCGGTGACCGCCGAGACCCGCCCGGACCACATCATCGCCGACCTCCCCGGCCTGCTCGCCAGGTCGCTGTGACTAGTGGCTAGCTAGACCGGCCACTGCTCCAGGCGCCAAGCGGCGTCCCAGAAGAGGTACTCGTGGCGGCCTGCGGTGTGGTTGTGCTTGCGGATCAAGGCGTGCTCGGCGGGGGAGGACTCTTCAGCCAGGCGGGCGGTGGCGGCCAAGACCTGGTCTGTGACGGATTGGAAGGCAGGGTCGGCGTAGGCGTCGATCCAGCGGGCATAGAGGGGGTCCGGGGAGCCTGCGGAGCGGAGGTGGGCGCCTACGCGGGCATAGAGCCAGTAGCAGGGGAGGACAGCGCCCACTGCTTCGGCGTAAGAGCCGCGGTACGCCGAGGCGAGTAGGTAGCTGGTGTAGGCGACTGTGGTGGGAGTGATGGGTTCGGCTGCTGCGGCGGTGGCGGATGTGCCGAGTTCAGCTAAGAGGGATGCGTGGAGTTCTTGCTCAGCTGCGACGGCGTTGGCGCTGTGGGCGGCGAACATGGTGACATCTGCGTCGTGGTGGGCTTTGGTGGCGCAGAGGGCCAGGACGCGGGCGTAGTCGCGGAGGTAGTGCGCGTCTTGGGTGATGAAGTGGCGGAAGGCGGCGCGGGGGAGGGTTCCGTCGGATAGGCCGGTGATGAAGGGGTGGGCAAGAACGGCGGCGTGGATGTGCTCGATGTCAGACCAGAGTGTGGATAGGAATTGGTTCCCATTGATCATGGGGACAGGTTAGTGGGTTGTGGTGGTTGGTTGTCCACAACGTCTGCTGGTGCCCACAACGTCTTCTGGTGTCCACAGGGGGGTGGTTGGTGCTGCCGGTTTGTCGGGCTTCCTCGGTAGGCTGTGTATTGGGGGCTCTTGTGGCGGATGATCTTGTGGGCGTGGTTGTGGTTGTCCACAATGGTTCTGGTTGTCCACAGGCTCCGGTTGCTGGGCTCGGTTTGTCGGTGCTGCGCGGTAAGCTGTGTATTTGGGGGCTTTCGATCAGGTTGATCTTGGCGTAGGCCGTGGTTGGGGGTGCGGGGCAAGGGATTCGGGCCTCCGCCTTCGGCTCCGGGGGACGCCTCGTTGCCTGGCGGCAACATCGGGCCCGATCCGCGACAATGCGACGAGCTCGATGGGGCGAACTTGTTTTGCGCGGGGCCCCTACAACACCCGACGCAGAACCGCAAAGCAGGGGCCCAAAAGCAGGCCCTGCCGCGCGGAAACGCTACGGGTGTTGTCCCCCCACGCAAAACAAGTTCGCCCCATCGAGCATTTGGCACCAGCGACTCCGACTGTCCAGGTGCTGGGTAGGTGGGCTGACGAGGGCGGGCTGGGATGGCACCGCCGGGTCCGAGTGTCCAAGGGCTGAGTAGGTGGGCTGAGGCGGACCTGACGGGGGCTGGGTTGGCACCGCCGGGTCCGAGTGTCCAGGCGCTGAGTAGGTGGGCTGAGGCGGACCTGGTGGGGGCTGGGTTTGCACCGCTGGGGCCGACTGCTGAGCAGGTGGGTTGGGGCGGACCTGATGAGGGGCGGGTTGGCACCGCTGGGTTCGAGTGTCCAGGGGCTGGGTTGGCAGGGCTGACTCGGCGGGGCTGGGATGGCACCGACTGTTCTGGGTGTCCAAGGGCTGGGTTGGCTGCCTTAGCTTCAGAGTGTCCGGTGGTCGGCTAGGTGGATTGGGCGGACCTGGCGGGGGGCTGGGGCGGGGGCGACGGTTGGGGAGGGGTGGTGGTTAGCGGATGCGTTCAAGGACGCGGAGGAATGACTCGTTTGCCTTGGCCAGGACCTCGTCCTCGTCGATGGTGGTGAATACGCCGTCGTTGAGGAGGAGGGTGCCGTTGACGATTGTGTGGGTGATGTTGGGGCCGCCTGCGGCGAATACCAGGTGGGAGTACAGGTGGTCGGCGTTGCCGGGCTCTAGTGGGGTGAATGCTTGGTGGTGTAGGTCGACCAGTACTACGTCGGCTTTGCGGCCTACCTCAAGAGAGCCGGTGTCGTGGCCGAGTGCTAGAGCGCCGGAGCGGGTGGCCATGGACAGCATGTGTGGTGCCTGGAACAGGCTGGCGTCGACTCGGTTGGCTCGGTGGATCAGGGAGCCGAACTTCATCACCTCGAACAGGTCGCGGCTGTTGTTGCACTCCGCAGCGTCGTGGCCGAGGCCAACTGTGAGGCCGGCGGCCAGCATTTCTGGTATGCGGGCGATTCCGTTGCCCAGCTTGGCGTTCGATGTCGGGTTGTGTGAGATCTTCGTGTCGGTCTCCCGCATCAGTGCGATCTCGGTGTCCGACAGCCACACGCAGTGCGCGGCGATGCAATCCGGGCCCAGGATGCCGGTGTCGTAGGCCAACTCCGTCGGTCGCCTGCCGTAGCGGGCTCGCACGGTTTCGACCTCGCCCAGGGACTCGTTCAGGTGGATGTGGATGCCGGTGTTCAGGTCGTCGGCCAGGCCGCGCGCGTTGACGAGGAGTTCTGGCGATGCCAGGGGCAACCACTCGATGCCGACATAGACCTCGATCCGACCGTTGGCCTTGCCGTGCCATTGTTGGTAGGCGGTTTCGTTGTCCGCCAATGTGTCCAGGTTGTGTTCGGCATCCGCGACGTCGTTGGACAGGACGGCGCGGATGCCGATCTCTTGGGCTGCCCGTCCTAATGAGTCCAGTTGCCGGTACATGTCGTTGACGGTCGTGACTCCGCAGCGAAGGGATTCACTGTAACTCGCCAAAGCCGCCCAGTACGCCGCTTCCGGGTCCAACGCCCGGATGATCGGGTACCAACAGGTCTCCAGGTACTCCAAGAGGGGGAGATGATCGCTGTACCCCTTGCCGAGCGCTGTGTGGTAGTGCAGGTCGATCAATCCCGGTAGCACTGCCTTGCCTTCGGCGTCGATGATCCTGCCTTCGGTGGGTACGTCTTCCGCGCCCGCCGGGTGTATCCCGGTGATCCGATCGCCCTCGATGACGACGGTGCCGCCGTGCAGGACGTCCCCCGCGTCGTTCATGGTGACCACGATGCCGTTGCTGATGACCAGTGGATCGGACAAGACGTGCCTCCCCGGTGCGATACTGGCTCGTTGCTACCGACAAGTACTACCGCCTAGAGCGACCGCCACGGGAGTCCGCGAACCATGTCCGAGTACCTAGACCACCTGTTCGGCCTCACCGGCCGCCGCGCCGTCGTCACCGGCGGCAACTCCGGCATCGGCAAGGGGATGGCGGTGGCCCTGAGCCGGGCGGGCGCCGAGGTGCTGGTGGTCGGCAGGCGCGTCGACACCCTGGCGGGGACCGCCGCTGAGCTGCGCGAGCACGCCCCGGCCGACTGGATCAGCGCCGACCTGGCCGACCGCGCCGAGGTCCACCGGGTCGCCGACGAGGTCCTCGCGCGGCACGGCGCCCCGGACATCCTGGTCAACGCCGCCGCGATCAACCTGCGGCCGCCGCTGGGGGAGTTGACCGAGGCCGACTGGGACCTGACCCTGCGCGCCAACCTCGACGCCCCGTTCCTGCTCGGGCAGCGGTTCGGCCCGCTCATGGCCGCCGCGGGCTGGGGCCGGATCATCAACGTCACCTCCCAGCAGGCGGTCCGCGCGTTCGGCAACAGCGGCGCCTACGGTGCGGCCAAGGCGGGCCTGGCCGGGCTGACCCGCTCCCAGGCCGAGGCCTGGTCCGCCCACGGCGTGTGCGTCAACTCGGTCGCGCCGGGGTTCGTCCGGACCCCGCTGACCGAGGGCCTGTACTCCACCCCGGAGCGGATCGCCGCCCTGGCCGCGCGCACCATGGTCGGCCGCAACGGCGAGGTCACCGACTTCGCGGGCGCCGCGGTCTTCCTCTCCTCGGCCGCCGCGGTCTACGTGACCGGTCAGATGATCTTCGTGGACGGTGGCTTCTCCGCCACCTGAGTCCGCCCGGCCCGGGGACCCGGTGTCGGAACGCGGTGCCGAGTGCCCCGGGTCAACCCCCGTTCGGCTCCACTTGTTGACTAAAAACCGCGTTCCGGCAACGGGTTCGACGCGCCCCGGAACCAGTTGTCCGTGCTTGTTCTTCCCAGTTGGCCGCGCGGGCGGCCGCGGCGCCCGCCCGCTCGCCTCGGTCGCCGGAGCGGATTCGCCAGTTGGTCACCAAGATGGCCGTCACTCGGTCAGTCGATAACGTTCGACCATCCTCCCGGCGTGATTGGTCGGCCGCGCCGACCCGGTTCGAGACTGGGCCGACGAGTGACCGGATCCGCCGCTGGCGCAGTCCTCCGGTGGCGCACGACCCATGAGGAGTGCCTGTGTCGCAGAGAACACGCCGCGTGCTGGCGTTGTCCGCCATCGCCGTGCTGCTGGTCGGCGGCCAGACCGCCGCCTCCGGTGACCCGGCGGGTGGTGGGCACCGGCCCGGTGATTGGTCGAGCTGGACGGGGGACAAGGGTGGGTCCCGTTTCGCCGCCGATGAGCGTCGGATCACCCCGCGTACCGCGGGCAAGCTGAGCCTGAAGTGGGCCTTCGCTTACCCCAAGAACGGGTTTCCGGCTAAGAGTCAGCCTGCTGTCGTCGGTGATGGCATCTACTTCGGCAGCCCTGACGGCAAGTTCCATGCTCTAGACGCGCGTACTGGTGCTGCGCGTTGGTCCTTCGACCTAAGTACCGTCGCACCGCGCGCGGTGGTCATCGATGGTCCAGCGGTAGCGAAGGGCAAGGTCTACTTCGGCGACACCAACGGATACGTCTATGCGCTAGAGCAGCGAACCGGCAAGTTGGTGTGGGCCAAGGACACTGAGCCACACGCTGCGGGCCAGCACACAAGTTCGCCCATCTACCACGACGGCCGCATCTACATCGGTGCCTCTAGTGGTGAGAACGTCAGCCCAGACCGCAACTACCCGTGTTGCACCTTCCGCGGCCACATCGACGCACTCGACGCCAACACAGGTGACCTTGCCTGGCGCTACTTCACCGTGCCCGAGCCCAAGGCCGTCGGCACCTGGCCCAGCGGTGCGACCCGGTATGAACCGGCAGGCGCGGGCGTGTGGAGCAGCCCGATCGTCGACGAGAGCACCGGCACCCTCTATGTCGGCACCGGCAACCTCTACTCGGGCACCACCGGCGACTTCGACACGCTTCTGGCACTCAATGCCCGTTCCGGCGCGGTCAAGTGGAAGCAACAGGTCACCAAGGCCGACACCTGGCGTCTGCTGTGCGGGTTCCCCGACAACGAGGGCTATTGCCCCGGGCAGAAGGATGGCACCGCGCTCGACTACGACCTCGGCGCCATCCCCACCCTGTTCCACGTCCGCGGTCGCACCTACGTAGGCATCGGACAGAAGAGCGGCGTCTTCCACGCCTTCGACGCCCGCACCGGTAACCCCACCTGGCGACGCCAACTGTCCGTCCCCATGCCCGGTGGCGGACTATCCGGAATCCAGTGGGGCACCAGCTTCGACGGCCGCAACATCTACGTCGCGACCAACTGGGGCAACCCGGGCACCCTGTTCGCGCTGAACCCCACCAACGGCGATGTCGTATGGCAGACCGAAAGCCCCGCCGACGGTTGCACGACAGGTGGCGCTGCCCAGCACCCCACGGTCTGCAAGCGTGCCCATACCCCAGCCGTCACATCCAGCCCTGGGCTTGTCTACGAAGGCAGCGTCGACGGCAAGATGCGGGTCTACGACGCTAAAGACGGCAAGGTTCTCTGGACGTTCGACACGATCCGAGACTTCCAAGGCGTGAACGGCCTAACGGGCAGCGGTAGCGCCATCTCCGGCAACGGCGGCGCAGTCGTCGCCAACGGCATGCTCTACATCCAGTCCGGGTACTGGCCCAGCTACCCGTCCGACCACGGCAACGTCCTGCTCGCATTCGGCCTCTGACCAGTCGCTCCGGCGCCGGGGCCGTGCGGGCCCCGGCAGCCGGGGCGCGCCCTGGAGCGACATGACCCCCGCGACCTCCCGCAGAGCCGGTGGCGCGGCGATGGCGTTCGCCCTCGCTGTACTTCCGACCGCACTACCGACCTCGACAGCCCAGGCAAGCCAACCGGCGCCGACGCCCGCAACGGAGACAGTTGACGTCACCGTCACCGAGGGCACCAACCTCGCTGTGGCGACCTCGCCGCGCGACGGCAGCATCCTCTTCGACCTACAAGGTCAGCTGTTTACCCTGCCGCGAGAAGGCGGCACCGCCACCGCGATCGGTGACATCACACTCGACCCGTACTGGCCGTCGTTCTCCCCGGACGGCAAACAGATCGCCGTCCAGTCCTTCGCCGACGGCATGTTCCACATCCGCGTGCTCACCCAAGACGGCCGGTCTTCCCGGGCGCTGACCCGCGGTGACCACGACGACACCTACCCCGCCTGGTCCCCGGACGGCACCCGCGTCACCTTCACCTCCGACCGCGCGGGCGGCGAGGACATCTGGACCGTGGACACCCGCGGCGGCGAACCCCGGCGCGTCACCACGGCCACCACCGCCGAGACCCAGCCGACCTGGGCGCCCGACGGCCGCAGCATCGCCTACGTGCAGGGCAACACCATCGAGAGCGTCGACCTCGCGACCGGCGCCGTCACGACCCTCGTCCCCGCCACGCAGGGACAGGTCGCCGCGCCCTCCTGGTCGCCGGACGGCAGGTCGCTGTCCTTCCTGCGCGCGGGCCCGGGCGGTCGGACGCTGCAGGTGTGGCAGGCGGGCGTGGTGCGGCAGGTCGGAGCGCACACCGACGTGTTCCCCTTCCCCGCCCGCTGGTCCTCCCCGACCGAGCTCGTCTATGGCGCCAACGGCGCGATCGTCGCCACGGTGGCCGCCTCCGGCGAGAGCAAGACCGTCCCGTTCCGCGCGACCTTCCGCCTCCACCGCGACCGCTACAAACCGAAAGCCCGCGACTTCGACGACACCGAGCCACGCCCCGTCCAAGGCATCGTTGGCCCTGCCTTGTCCCCGGACGGCCGCACGGTCGCCTTCAAGGCGTTGAACGACCTGTGGCTCTCCCCGCTCGGCGGAACCCCGCGCAAGCTCACCGACGACGACGCCTACGAGATCGACCCGGCGTGGTCGCGTGACGGCACCAAACTCGCCTACGCCTCCGACAAGGCGGGCACCGAAGACCTCTACGTGCGCGACATCGCGTCCGGGCAGGAACGGCGGATCACCGCGATCGACGGCGCTGAATTCGCCCCCGCGTGGTCGCCCGACGGCAAGACGCTGGCGTTCCAGGACCACGCCAACCAGACGCTGACCGTGGACGTGGCGACCGGCGCGGTGACCACGGTGCTGCCCGGGGCGTTCAGCGTGCCGGGGAAGCCGAGCTGGTCGGCCGACGGCAAGGTCCTCGCCTTGGCGGTGAACGCCGCGGAGCGCAACCAGATCCAGCTGGTGACCCTCGCGACCGGCGCCAGCAAGATCGTTGACCCCGGGGGCTCGGTCTCCACCCGGGGTGACGACGGGCCGGTGTTCTCCCCGGACGGGCGCTGGCTGGCCTACTCCAGGGACAGCGTGCTGTGGGTCCTGCCGGTCGACCCGGACGGCACCCCGACCGGCCGCCCGAAGCGGATCACCACCGAGGCCAGCGACGCCCCCAGCTGGTCGGGCGACTCCCGCACCGTGCTGCACCTGCACAACGGGACACTGAGGACGGCCACAGTGGACGGTGTGGTGAAGGACGTCCCGCTGCGGCTGACCTACACCCAGCAACGCCCGGACACCCGGATCATCATCCACGCGGGCAGGCTCTGGGACGGCCGCGACGCGCAACCGAAGACCAACGTCGACATCACCGTTGTCGGCAACCGCATCCGGCGGATCGAGCCGCACCGACCCGACCGGCCCCGCGACGGCGCCCGGTTCATCGACGCGAGCAAGCTGACCGTCACCCCCGGCCTGGTGGACGTGCACAACCACCAGCAGATGCGCTCCAAGACCTTCGGCGACCGCCAAGGACGGCTGCTGCTGTCCTACGGGATCACCGCCACCCGCTCGACCGGTGACGCGGTGTACCGGGCCGTGGAGGACCGCGAGTCGCTGGCCGCGGGCACCCGCGTCGGACCCCGGTACTTCATGACCGGGGAGATGCTGGAGGGCACCCGGGTCAACTGGGAGTTCTCCCGCCCGGTGCGCGACGAGCGGCAACTGGGCCTGGAACTGAGCCGGATCAAGGAACTCGACTACGACCTGGTCAAGACCTACGAGCGCTTCCGCGTCGACTGGCAGGCGAAGGTCACCGGGTACGCCCACCGGCTGGGCGTCGGGACCACGTCGCACTACCTGTACCCGGCCGTCGCCAACGGCGTCGACTCGAAGGAACACCTGTACGGCCCGTCGAAGTGGGGGTTCGGGTTCGCCCGCGAGTCCTCGCTCGGCGGTCCCTACGAGGACGTCCTGCAGCTCGCGGCGCGCGGCGGGATGCCGTTCAGCTCAACGCTGTTCAGCGCGGGCACGCTGCTCGCCGACGACCCGGCGATGGTCACCGACCCCCGCGTGCGGGCCCTGTTCACCACGCAGGACAAGCAGGCGCTCAACGCGAAACTGCTGTGCGCGCAGGGGTTGGGGCCGTGCGGGTTCCTCGACGGGACACCGGCGCAGGCCCGCCGCGACGTCGAGCTGATCAAGCGGCTGCTGGCGGCAGGCGCGGTCGTCGTCGCCGGGACCGACGCCCCGCTCGACACCACCGCGCTCAGCCTGCACCTGAACCTGCGGTCGATGGTGAAGTACGGCGTCACCCCGTTCCAGGCACTGCGGTCCGCGACGCTGGACCCCGCCAAGCAGCTCGGCGTCGGGGCGGACCTCGGGACCGTCGAACCGGGCAAGCTCGCCGACCTGCTCATCGTCGGTGGCGACCCGACCACCGACGTGGCCGCGCTCGCCGACGTGCGCTGGGTGCTCAAGAACGGGGTCCCGCACACGGTGCCCGAGCTGATCACGCCGTTCCAGCGGTGATCACGGCTGGGGCGGGGGCGGGGGCGTGCGCTCCCGCCCCAGCGCGCCGCGGTCGATGGTGATGCCGCCGCTGAGGTCCCACGGGCGGCCGCCCTGGGCGTCCTCGTCGCGCATCATCGACATGCTGTCGCGGTGGTCGAGCTCCATCCGCTTGGTGCCGTAGAAGATCGCGGTGAACTCGTTGACGTACGTCGCGGTCACCGGCGCCCCGTCACCGCCGCGGTTCTTGCGGCGGCGCAACTCGTACACGCCGAACGCGACCATGCCGGCGGTCGCCGCGGGGATGCTCAGCGACAGGACCAGCTCGACCGTGTTCACGCCACCTCCAACGCCCGCCCCGCCCCCGGGGTTCCACTTGCCGGTATCGGACAGAACCGTGACAGTGCCGCGCGCGACCTTCCAGCGCCCACGCGCCCGTTGCTACGCTGGCCGCCACTCCAAGCCTAACTCCGGGGCGTTCACCATGACGCTGTACTCCGAGTTGTCCGACGCCATCGAGCGCGACGCGGGCGAGCAGGTGCTCAGCTGGGCGCGCGCCGCGCTCAACCGCGTGGTCACCGAACCCGCGGCGGTCACGGCCGTGCTGCACCCGCTGGGTTTCCTGTGCCTGCCGGTGCACCGCGACGGCGCCGAGGGGGTGTGCGTGCACCTGTGGGAGCCCGGCCGTGGTGTCGCGCCGCCGACCACCTCGCCGACGCACTGCCACAGCTGGGACCTGGTGAGCTGGGTGCTGGTCGGCAAGCTGCGCAACCAGACCATCCGCGTCGCCGACGCCGCCACCCCCACGCACCGGGTGTTCGAGGTCCTCAGCGACACCGACGGCGACACCATCGAGGCCACCGCCCGCTACGTCCGCGCCCACGTCACCGCCACCAGCACCCACCGCGCGGGGGAGAGCTACCGCCTACCGGCCGGTGTGTTCCACGAGACCGTCATCCCCGGCGGCCAGGACCTGGTCGCCACCGTGGCCCTGGGCCGCAGCGCCACCGACGTCGTGGACCTGTCCCTGGGCGGCCTGCGCACCACCAGCCACCGCGTCCGGCGCCACCCGTGCACCCGCGCGGAGACCGTCGACGCGGCCGTCGCCGTCCTGGCCGCCATCGCCGACGGCCGCGTCCCCGGCTAGCTGACGAGCAGCAGGGTCGCGACGGTCGCGGTCAAGGCGGTGACCGCCAGGCCTGCGCTGGTCCACACGAACCGGCGCACCGGGACCCGCACACCCGCGGACACGCAGCGCTCGTACCAGAGCAGGGTCGCCAGGGAGGCCCACGGCGTCACGATCGGGCCGACGTTCGTGCCGACCAGCAGTGCCAGCAGCTGGTTGTGGTTGCCAAGGGGCACAACGGATTCGCCCGCGACGTAGGCGGGCAGGTTGTTCACCAGGTTCGACAGCAGCGCGCCCGTGCCCGCCGCCCGGGCGGCCCCCGCGGCGTCGTCCGCATCACCCATCATGGCGTGCACCAGGTCGGCCAGCCCGTGCCGGTTCACCGTCTCCACCACCAGGAACAGGCCGATCACGAACACCAGCAGCCGCCACGGCAACAGAGCGGGCCGCAGCGCCGAGCGCCGCCGCACCGCGAACGCGACGACCAGGATCCCCGCCGCCACCGAGGACGCGATCCCGATCGGCACCCCGGCGAGGATGCCCACCACGAACAGCAGGCACGCCGCCGCCGCGACCCGGAACAGCACCGCGTCGCGCGGCTCGTGCCGGGGCGGGATGGCGTACCCGGTCGTCGCCTCACCCGCTCGGCGCCAGTAGCACACCCACAGGAACACCCCGGTCACCACGATCGCGGCCAGTTGCGGCGCCCACATCCGGGCGGCGAACTGCGCGGGCGCCAACGCGACCCGGTCGGCGGCCAGCAGGTTCGTCAGGTTCGACACCGGCAGCAGCAGGCTCGCCGTGTTCGCCAGCCACACCGTGGTCATCGCCAGCGGCAGCGCCTCGACCCGCAGCTTCGCCGCCAGCGCCAGCAGCACCGGGGTCAGCAACACCGCCGTGGTGTCCAGGTTGAGCCCCATCGTGGTCACCGCGGCCAGCGCCAGGCACAGCAGGAACAGCACGGCGTAGCGGCCGCGGCCCAGGATCGACAGCCGGGTCGCCACCACGTCGAACACCTCGGCGGTGGCGGTCAGCTCGGCCAGGATGATCACCGAGCCGAGGAACAGCAGCAGCGGCACCAGCCGCGAGACGGTCGCACCGGCGTCGTGCGCGGGCAGCAACCCCACCAGGACGCACACCCCGCCCACGAGCAGCAGGCCGAGCGCGACCCAGTCCAGCACGTGCAGTTTCGGCAACCGACGGGTGGTCGTGCCATCCAGCGGCTCGTCTGGCATGCGCGTCATGCTGCCACACCACACCGCGCGTCCCCGGAATGGGCGAGTGGCTCGACCCAGGGCGTTGGCCGTGTATCGGCGGGTCCACGGCGTGGCTGGCAAGGCGCCGAAACGTCCTCGTACTGGGCGTACTTGGGCGTTTCGGCAACGCCGCCAGGCGCGTCGTGGGCGGGTCGAGACACGGTCGACGTCCTGGGTCGGGCCACTGTGTCCCTCGAACGTCGCAAACTAGAGGGAAAACCGGCGAATTCGACTTATCCGGAACGGCTGTCGCGCATCCGAACCTGGGTCTAACCTGACCCCCGCAAGCCTGCCCCCGCGGGTACCGGGCGATTCCCGATCCGAGGAGTTCCGCCGATGGAGACGGTCGACATCGTGGCGGTCCTGCCACGGCACCTCGACGACACCGCGCTGGCGCTGAGCGACCGGCTCACCGAGCGGATGCGGGCGGGTGGCAGCCCGTCCTGGTTCCGCCTCGGTGACCCGTTCGACCAGGCAGGCCCGTGCGCGCCGCACGTGTCGCTGTTCATGCTCGCGGTCGAGCGGGCCGAGGTCGACGCGGTCGTGGCCGCCACCCGCGACCTGGCCGCCCGGCTGCCCGCCCTGACCGCCGAGGGCGAGTACTACCGGCACAACCCGGTCGGCGCCCCGGAGGTGTACTTCCGCAAGACGGCCGAGTGGATCTCGCTGCAGCGCGCGGTCGTCGACGCCGTCGAACCCTTGCGGCGCGGCCGGTTGCGCGACACCGACCCCGCGGGCGAGAGCGTCGCCGGGCTCATCGGTGACCCCCGGCAGGACCCGGCCCGGCGCGCCCAACTGACCCGGTTCGGCTTCGACGAGATCACCGAGCAGTGGGACGGCGGCGCGACCGACCGGTTCAACCCGCACGTCACCCTCGCCTGGCCGGTCGACCCCGGGTTCCGCATCGACCTCTCCGACCTGCCACCCGCCGCCGAGTTCAGCGGTGTCCTGCCCGGCCTCGCCGTTTACGGGATGAGCCGCTACGGCACCTGCACCACCTTTTTCGGGGCCGCACCTTTTTCGGGGACCCCGATCGGGGGATCCGATAGCGGAAATGCGACCGGTAGGCTCAACAGCCATTCCTCGCGCCAGACACGCGGAGAATAGCCAGACAGGGCGGCCCCTCTTCGCCCGCTGCTCAGCGGACTGCTGTGTCCGTCGCGCCGGTCGTGTCCGACGCGTCCGACACGACCGACGTGTCCGCTGGACAGTGCACTCCTGACAGTGCCCGCGCGGCGCGGGTCGGATGATGGGAGGCCCGGGTGAGCCCCGTGGAGTCGGATGTGGCCCAACGCCTCGCCGAGGCGCGCAGGCGGCAGGGGTGGCCGGTGGCCCGGCTGGCCACCGAGTGCGCCCGGCTCGGCGCGGACGGCCTGGACGGCGCGGCCATCACCGCCATCGAGGCGGGCACCCGGGGCGCCACCCCCGGCGAGGTCTCGGTGCTCGCGGTCGCCCTCGGCGTGGCCGTCACCGAACTGGCCCCCGAACCGACCCAGCTGGCCCGGTCCACCCGCCCGTCCCCACCCGTTCTCTCCGCACTGCCCGTCCCGCCCGCTGTATCCACTTCACCCTTGCCCCAGTTGCCCAACCCACGCGCGTCGGTCCGCGGCCCCCGCCCGCCCCGCTCCGGCTCGGTGGACTTCTTCATCAGCTACTCGCTGGCCGACGACGACTGGGCGACCTGGATCGCGCACGAGTTGGAGGCGGCCGGGTACTCGGTGATGATCCAGGCCTGGGACTTCGTGCCCGGCACGCACTTCCTGGACTTCATCGACCGGGGAATCCGCGAGTCCAGCGCGCTCATCGCCGTGCTCTCGCACGACTACATGCGCTCGCAGTACGGCAGGCTCGAGTGGATGGCCGCGTTGCAGGCCGCGCACGACCACCCCGACACCAAACTGCTGCTGCCGGTGCGGGTGGAGAACATCTTCCCGGACGGGCTGCTCGCCCCGATCACCTTCGTCGACCTCGTCGGCATCGACGACCCGGAGTCGGCCAGGGCGCGGCTGCTCGGCAACATCGAGCACGCCCTGACCGGCCGCGCCAAGCCCGGCGCCAACCCGCGGTACCCCGGAACGGCCGCCCCGCAACCGGAACCGCCGCGGGAGAGCATCCCCGCGCCGCGCCGCGAGCACGCCAAGGCGACCTTCCCGCCCACGGCCCCCACCGCCGGTCCGCGCCACGAACTCGGTGTCCTGTTCATCCCCGGTCCCAGGTTCGGCGCGGGCGGGGAGAACCCGGTCGATCGACTGGCCACTTTGGACGCGCGGTTGACCCATCTCGGCGAGGCAGGACTGCCTGCACCGGAACTGGTCATCGTCAGCGGCAGCCTCACCGACTCCGGTACCCGCGAACAGTTCGAGCAGGCCCGCGGTTTCCTCACCGGGTTGCGGTCCCTGCTGGGGATCGACGCGGGCAGGCTGGTGATCGTGCCCGGCGGCGGCGACATCACCGGCCCCGCCTGCGAGGCCTATTTCGCGCAGTGCCGCGCGGAGAGCATCGACCCGGAACCGCCGTACTTCAGCAAGTGGCTGCACTTCGAGCGCCTGCACCGCGAGATCCACCCGAGCGGCACGGTGTTCGACGCGAACCAGCCCTGGTCGCTCATCGAGCTCCCGGACCTGCGCGTGGCCGTCGCCGCGCTCAACTCGACCGTCGTGCACACCCACCTGACCCCGGGGCAGCCCGGCCACCTCGGCGCCGAGCAGCTCGCCTGGTTCTCCACCGCCCTCGCCGCCTACGAACAGGCCGGTTACCTGCGGATCGGCGTGGTCGGCCACACCCCGTCGGCCAGGGGCGCCGCGGCCCTCGACGACGCCGAGGCGTTCGACGCCGTCCTCGGCGACCACCTCAACCTGCTGCTCACCGGCGAGGGTTCCGGAACCGCCGAGATCGAGCCGGGACCCGGCGGTCTCGCCGTGATCCCCCCGCGCGGGGGTCCCCGGTTGCTGCACCTCACCGGTGACGGCGCGCAGAGCTGGTCGCTCGACGACACCCCCCGCCGCGTCGGCCACACCGAGCGGCCCTGGCGCGAGGCGGGTCAGGCGTTCACCGCCCCGTCCAGCGCCGGTCCGCAGTTCCGCGAGCCGCCCGCGCGCTCGACCGACGACGAGTACCCGGTCGACCAGTTGCTGCGCCGGATCACCGAGGTCATCGAGGTCCGCCACCCCCGCGCCGCGGTCCGCAGGCTCCCCGGCCGCCCGCCGGTGCTGCGGGTCAGCTACCCCGACGGCGACGTGGTGCCGCAGTTCCTGATCGCCGCGCACATCGGCGAACCCACCGCCGCCGAGGTCGCCGCGCTGGCCAGGGTCCGCAGGCGCAACGCCGAGGAGCTGATCTCCGAGCTGGTCTACCAGGGACCGACCCCCGGCCTGACGCTGCGGTCCGACGCGCTGCGCGACGGGGTCCGGGTGCGCAGCTTCACCGAGTTCCAGGGGCTACTCGACCTGCGCGGGTACGTCGCGGCGCAGACCGAGCGGCTGGCCAAGGACCGGGTGTACCCGCCGGAGCTCTACGTGCCGCAGCGCTTCCGCGAGACGGCGGGCACGGCGGCCTCGGACGCGGCCGTGCGCGAGGACGTCGTCGAGGAGCTGCTGGAGCTGCTCTCCGCCGACGAGGGCCGGTTCGTGCTGCTGATGGGCGACTTCGGCCGGGGCAAGACCTTCGCCATGCGCACCCTGGCGATGACCCTGCCGAGCAGGCTGCCCGGGGTCACCCCGATCCTCATCGAGCTGCACGCGCTGGACAAGGCGCACAGCGTGGACGGGCTGGTCGCCGCGCACCTGGCCAACCACGGCGAGTCCCGCATCGACCTGCGCGCCTTCCGCTACCTGCTGCGCGAGGGCCGGGTCGTGCTGCTGTTCGACGGGTTCGACGAGCTGGCCAGCCGGGTCAGCTACGACCGCGCCGCCGACCACCTCACCACCCTGCTCTCGGCGGCCGAGGGCCGGGCGAAGGTCGTGGTCACCAGCCGCACCCAGCACTTCCAGAACGACGCCCAGGTCCGCACCGCGCTCGGCGCGCTGGTCGGCGCGCTGGCCCAGCGGCGCATCCTGCTGCTGGAGGACTTCAGCCAGCGCCAGATCGACGCCTACCTGCTCAACCGCTACGGCGCCGACGAGCAGGCCGCCCGGGAGCGGGTCGAGCTGATCGGCCGGGTCGACGACCTCGGCGGCCTGTCGCGCAACCCGCGGATGCTCAGCTTCGTCGCGGGCCTGGACCCGGAGCGGCTCGCCGCTGTCGCCGCCCGCGACACCATCAGCGCCGCGGGTCTCTACGAGGAGATCCTCACCTCCTGGCTCGCCCACGAGCACCGCCGCGCGCACCCGCCCGGCGCGCAGGCGGGGCTCACCATCGACGAGCTGCGCTTCGCCGTCACCACGTTGGCGCTGCGGGTGTGGGAGTCCAACGACGTGCTGCTGCGCCTCGACGACGTCGCCGAGGTGGCCGAGGCGCTGGCCGGGTTGGCCGACACGCCGCTGTCGCCGCCGCAGGCCACGCACGCCGTGGGCGCGGGCAGCCTGCTGGTGCGCACCGACGACGACCTGTTCGGGTTCATCCACGCCTCGGTGATGGAGTGGCTGGTCGCCAAGGAGATCGCCCGCCAGCTCGGCCTCGGCGACGGCAGGCCCGCCCTGCTCGGCCGCCGCAAGCTCTCCCAGCTCACCGTGGACTTCCTGTGCGACCTCGGCGATCCGGGGCGGCTGCGCGAGTGGGCGGCGCGCCCGGGTGGCGACCCGGTCACCGACGCCAACGCCCTCAAGATCAGCAAGCGGCTGCGCACCCCGGCCAAGACCGACATGCGCGAGGCGGTGCTGCGCGGGGAGGACCTGTCGCACCGCGACCTGTCCGGGGTGGACCTCACCGGCGCCGACCTGACCGATGCGCTGCTCATCGGCACCAAGCTGGCCAGGGCGACGCTGCGCGGTGCCCGGTTGCGCCGGGCCCGCCTGGACCGGGCCGTGCTGCGCGACGCCGACCTGTCCGGGGCCGACCTCACCGGCGCCCGGCTCGCCGAGACCGACCTGCGCGGCGTGCTGGTCACCGGCAGCACCTGGACCAGGGCCGCGTTGATCAACGTGGTCGCCGACCCGGCGCTGCGCGCGGCCAGGGAACTGCGGGCCGCCGCGATCACGCCGGGGCAGCCGGTGCTGACCGGGCTGCGGCCCGCCGGGGTCGGCGTCCAGTTCGGCTTCGAGGACGGGCGGCTGCCCCGCCCGCTGGCCTACAGCCCCGACGGCTCGCTGCTCGCGGTCGGCAGCGGTGACGGCGGTGTGCTGCTGTGCGACACCGAGAAGGGCCTGCCGCTGCGCACCCTCAACGGCCACCTGGACCGGGTGTACGCGGTCGACTTCGGCCCGCCGGACAGCGCGCTGATCACCGTCGCCGCGGACGGCACCGTCCGGTTCTGGGACCCGGCGACCGGCGAGCCCGGCGTGGTGATCGCCGACGGCGCCGGGCACACGGCGCCGGTGTGGCCGCTGCGGATCTCCCCGGACGGCGCGGTGGTCGCTTACGGCGACGGCGCGGGTGAGGTCATCGTGCGCTCGGTGCCCGGTGGTGAGCAGCTGCACCGGCTCGGCGGGCACGTCGAGCGGGTTTGGGCGGTCGCCTTCCACCCGGGCGGCACGCTGCTGGCCACCGCGGACGAGTCCGGTGTGGTGCGGTTGTGGGACTTGGCGACGGGTACCGAGCGGCATAGGTTCGCCAGCCCCGGCGCGGCGGTCTACACCCTGGACTTCAGCCCGGACGGGCGGTTGCTCGTGGTCGGCGGCCAGCACGCGCACCTGCGGCTGCTGGACGTCGACTCCGGCACCGAGGCCCACCGGCTCGAAGGACACACCGGGCACGTCTACGCGGCCACCTTCCACCCGGAACTCGACGTCCTGGCGACAGGTGACATCTCCGGCGCGGTGCGGCTCTGGAAGATCCCCCCGACCGGTAGGCCTACCTCGGAGGTCTTGCAGCACCGGCACGCCACCAACGTCTACCACCTCGCGTTCAGCCCCGACGGTCGCACGCTCGCCAGCGGCGACAGCGACGGCACCGTGCGCGTGTGGGACACCACGACCGGCCAGGAGACCTACGAGCTCGCCGCGCACCGGGGCGCGGTGTGGCCGCTGGCCTTCCGCGCCGACTCCGCGCAGCTGGCCACGACCGGCCGCGACGGCACGGTCCGGCTCTGGGACCCGGTCAGCGGCAGGCAGCGGTTCGAGGTGCACGGCCACGGCCGCCGGGTCACCCAGGTGCACTTCAACCCGGCGGGCGACCTGCTCGCCGCGGCGGGCAACGACGGCGTGGTGCGGGTCTGGGACCCGGTCACCGGCCGCAGGCTCCAGGTCCTCACCGGCCGCGGCGACCAGCTCACCGGTGCGGTGTTCAACCCGGTGAAGCCGTTGCTGGCCACCGCGAGCAACGACGGCGGCATGCACCTGTGGCAGCTGAGCACCTGGCACGCGGGCCAGGAGGTCGACGTCGAGACCGAGTACGTCTGGGCCAGCGCGTTCTCCCCGGACGGCGAGGTGCTGGCCACCGCCAACGACGACGACACGGTCCGGCTGTGGTGGCAGGCGACCGGGCGCGAGGTGCTGGTCCTGCTCGAGCACCGCGGCCGGGTCCGCTCGATCGTCTTCAGCCCGGACGGCTCGCTGGTGGCCACCGGCTGCGACGACTCGAAGGTCCGGCTGTTCGACCGCGAGACCGGCGCCTGCCTGGCCACCCTGGAGGGGCACACCGACCGGGTCTACGACGTCCGGTTCAGCGCCGACGGGCAGGTGCTGGCCAGCGTCAGCAACGACGGCACCGCGGTGCTGTGGCGGGTCGCCGACCACGCGCTGGTCCGGGTGTTCACCGCCCAGCGCGGCAGGCTGTGGGCCGGGGCGTTCAGCCAGGACGGCCGGGTGCTGGCCGTCGCGGGCGACGACGCGGTGATCTACCTGTGGGACACCGCGACCGGGACCGTGCTGGCCCGGCTGAGCGGGCACACCCGGCGGGTGCTGTCGCTGGCGTTCAGCCCGGACGGCCGCACGCTGGCCAGCGGCGCCGCCGACGGCACGACCCGGCTGTGGGACGTGGCCGAGCGCCGGTTGCGGTTGACGATGATCGGGCTACCCGAGGCGTGGGCCGCGGTGACCCCGGAGGGCCGGTACAAAGTGGAGGGAGCGCAGGCCGGCGAGTTCTGGCACGCGGTCGGGCTGTGCCGCTTCGAGGTCGGCGAGCTCGACGGGGTGCTGCGCGAGGCGCGCGCGGTGCCGCTGGAGGAGCCGTTCTGAGCCGGTCACGCCAGCCGGACCCCGGCGACGACGAGGGAGCCGCCGAGGGTGGGCCAGCGGCGGGCGGCCCAGCGCGAGCGGAACTCGCGGCGCCGGGTCCGCCAGACGACGTGGTTGGACCGCGGCGGCGACGGCGCGAACCCGGCCGCGCGCAGGCCGGTGGCCAGCAGCGGGTAGGTGAACGGGCGGATGTGCAGGTGCAGGTACTCGTGGAACGGGTCGACCTGCCGGGGCGCCTGACCGAGCAGGAACCGCAGCCGGTCCTGCGCGGGCGCGAGGTTGGGCGTGGTCAGCACCAGGATCCCGCCCGGCCGCAGCACCCGGTGGCACTCGGCCAGCAGCAGCGCCGGGTCGTAGACGTGCTCGATGATCTCCCCGGCGAGGACGCCGTCGAGCGAGCCGGTCCGCACCGGCAGCAGCGCCCCGACGTCCAGGCGCACGGCCGCGACACCGGCCCGCAGCGCCGCCCGGCACGCCTCGGCGACCACGTCGCAAGCGACGGGGCGCAGGCCGCGCCGCCCGAGCAGGTCGCCTACCTCGCCACCACCCGCGCCGAGGTCGGCCACCACGGCGCCTGCGGGCAGGTGTTCGGTGAGCATGTCCAGCGCGTGCCGCAGCCGCAGCCGGTGGTAGGGGTCGCGCAGGTAGCCCGCGACCTCGTCACCCGAGTAGCCGCGCACGTTGGCCGCCGTGGCCCTGTTCTGCGCTCGCCGCACCCGACCATGATCGCAGACCGGGGCTGAGGAAGGGGGCCGCGCGTGCGGATCGACCACATAGTGTGGGACTGGAACGGAACCCTCTTCGACGACGGCGACGCCTTGGTGCGGGCCACCATCGAGGCGTTCTCCCGCACCGGCCTGCCCGAAGTCACTGTCACCGGGTACCGGGAGAACTTCACCCGCCCCATCTCGGACTTCTATGAACGCTTGGCGGGCAAGGCTCTTACAGCGCAACAACAACTCGACCTCAATGCGCACTTTCAACGCTCTTACGCCGACTTGCTCGAACAGGCCAGGCTGCACGCCCACACCATCGCGGCGCTAGCAGCGTGGCGCGACGCCGGTAGGACTCAGTCACTGTTGTCGATGTACCCGCATGAGCGTCTGGTTGCCTTACCGCAGTTCCACGCGATCGCCCACTTCTTCGACCGAGTGGACGGCATGCGTTCCGATGAGCTGCAACGCAAAGAACCCCACCTGCGCAGGCATCTCGACGCCGTTGGCGTTGAGGACGTGCTCATCGTGGGGGATAGCGATGACGACATTCGCGCTGCCCAGGCTTGCGACGTTCCCTGCGTGCTCTATCACCCGACTCGCGGCGCTCTAGTCAGTCAAACCCGTGCCGAAGGTCTTGCCGTGCCGGTCGTGCGGGAGTTGGGGGACGCGGTCCGCTGGGCGTTGGGGGAGCGGCCGTAACCCTCGCTCGCCCCGGGTGGGAGCGAGCGAGGGATCAGCTCACGGCCGCAGCAGGTAGTCGATCTCCCGCTGCCTGGTCGCGGTGTCGTTGAAGTACGCGGTGTGCCCCACCCCCGTCCAGGTCAGCAGCCGGGAACCCGAGATCTGGCAGGCGAGGCCGATCCCCCAGGAGTGCGGGGTCGCCGGGTCGTGCTCACCGCTGACCACCAGGATCGGCGGCGCGCCGCGCACCGGCGTCGGACCCCACGGGTTCTTCGCCGGGATGGGCCAGCCCAGGCAGCCCGCCTGCACGTCCCAGCCCTCGACGTGGCCGCGGGTGGTCGGCGCCACCCGGCGCACCTCCGCCACGCGCGCCGACATGTCGGCGAACGAGCGGATGTCGCTGGGGAAGTCGTGGCAGGCGATCACCCGGTACGCGGGCGCGCTGCCGCCCTCTTCGAACCCCGCGCGGTCGCGGATCGCGGTCGCCAGGTCCGGCCAGTAGTCGGTGAGGCTGAGCAGGCCGTAGGCGGAGTAACCGATCTGCTCCGGGGTCAACCCGCCGACCCCGCTGTCGAGCAACGCGCTGTACTCCGCCCGCACGTCCCGGCCGTGCAGGGCGCACGAGGTTTCCGCCGCGCACCACCGCGCGAACGCGCCGAACACGTCCTCGGTCGCCCTGGCCTCGTCGACGGCCAGCCTGCGGCTGCCGATCGTGTGGTCCAACGCGCCGTCGAGCACCGCGGCGCGCACCCGGTTCGGGTACATCCCGGCGTAGGTCGCGCCCAGCAGCGACCCGTACGACAGCCCCAGCCAACTGATCTTCTGCTCACCCAGGGCCGAGCGCACGACATCGATGTCGCGGGCCGCGCTGACCGTGTCGACGTGATCGATGAGCGGCCCGGTCGCCGCCCGGCAGCCCGCGGCGACCCGGCGGTTGTAGCCGATCAAGCGGTCGTACTCCGCGCGGGTGCTCGGGAACTGCGTCACCGCCGGGTCGTTCGGCGGCACCGGGCAGGCGATCGCGGGCCTGCTCTCGCCGACACCGCGCGGGTCGAGGCCGATGATGTCGAAGCGCGCCCGCAGGTCGGCGGGGAACAACTCGGCCCCGTGGTCGCGCACCAGCGCCCGCCCCGGGCCGCCCGGCCCACCCGGGTTGATCAGCAGCACCCCGATCCGCCTGGCCGGGTCGGTCGCCCGCAACCGGCTCACCGCCAGCGTGATCTTCTCCCCGCCCGGACGCGACCAGTCCAGCGGTACCCGTACCTCGCCGCACTCGGCGGCCGCGCATTCCTGCCACGCGATCCCCCCGGTCGCCGCGGCCGGGGCGGCGGTGAGCACCGCGCCGACGAGGGCGACCGGGACCGCGAGGGTCCATTTCCTCCACATAGGACGATCCTGTCGACGCGCCGCGTTGCCCGGCGTCCTCCTGCGGGATGACCGCGACTCCCGCCGCTGTGCTGATGCGCCAGCTGTGCCGGTGCGAAGTCGTTGTGGACGCTGGGTGAGCGGCCGGGCACACAACCGGTGCGCGGGTCCGGATATCGCCGCTGCGGTGGGGTTCGGGTCGTTGTCGGTTGTGTTCCAGTTGCCCGGGGCACACGATCCGGTGGCGCTCATTACGTTCATGTCGGGGTGGGTCCCGGTCGATGACAGGTGAGCAGGAATCCCACTGGGGACCGTGATCGGGGAGGGCAGGCGGTGAGCGAGATCGCGCGGTTGGCGGCGTTGCACGGGTACGGCGTGCTCGACGCGCCCGCTGACGACGAGCTGTCGGCCGTGGTGCGGGTGGCCGCCCACGTGGCCGGGGTGCCGACCGCGACGCTGAACCTGCTCGACGAGCACCGCCAGTGCCAGCTGACCACCGTCGGCTTCGACGGCGTCGACTCCGCGCGCGCCGACTCGATGTGCGAGACCGTCGTCACCACCGGCGTGCCCGTGCACGTGCCCGACGCCAGCCTCGACGACCGCTTCGCCGACAACCCCTGGGTCACCGGCGCACTCGCCAAGGTCCGCGGCTACGCCTCGGTGCCGCTGATCACCCGCGAGGGCCACGTGCTCGGCACGCTGTGCGCGTTCGACACCGAGACCAGGGACTTCACCGACGCGCAGATCGCGGCGCTGCAGGACCTCGCCCGGGTCGTGCTCGGCCTGTTCGAGCGGCGCAAGCACGCCAGGGTCACCACCGCTCTGGCCGCCGAGGCCGAGTCGGCCCGCTCGCTCGCCGAGGACTACGCGCGCGACCTCGAGGCCCGCCAGGAGCTGACCAGCGCGGTCCACGAGACCATCGACGTCGCCATCGTGGCGTGCGACGAGCACGGCAGGCTCACCCTGTTCAACCGCGCCTCCCGCGACTGGCACGGCCTGGACCCCGACCCCGAGCTGGACCCGGCCGACTGGTCGCACCGCTACAGCCTCTACGCCGCCGACGGCGTCACCCCGCTCGCCCCCGAGGACGTCCCGCTGCGCCGCGCGCTGAGCGACGGCTCGGTCGCCGACGTCGAGATCGTCATCGCCCCGCACGGCCGCGAGCCGGTCCGCGTGGTGTGCACCGGCCGCGCCCTCAAGCGCGCCGACGGCACCCCGCTTGGCGCCGTGGTCTCCATGAGCGACGTGACCGTCGAGCGCGCCCAGCGCCAGGAACTCGCCGACCGCGAGCGGCTGCTGGCCACGATCCTCGACACCGCCCCGGACGCCTTCATCGTCGCCGACGCCCAGGGCGCGGTCACCGCGTGGAACCCGGCCGCCGAGGCCATGTTCGGCTGGACCGCCGAGCAGGCCACCGGCCGCCGCCTCGACGAACTCATCATCCCGGCGCGCCTGGCCCAGTCGCACAACGAAAGCCTCGCCGCCCGCGCCCTGACCGGCGTCCCCAGCCTGACCGACGGTCTGGTCCAGGTCCCCGCCCGCCGCCGCGACGGCAGCGGTCTGCTGGTGGAGCTGAGCCTGGCCTCGTTCACCTGGCGCGGCGAACGCCGCTTCCACGCCTTCCTGCGCGACGTCACCGAGCGCGAGGCCGCCCGCGAGCGCGTCGCCCTGGCCAACAGCGAACTGGCCGCCGCCAACGACGAGCTGGACCGGTTCACGGCCATGGTCGCGCACGACCTGAAGTCCCCGCTCACCGCCATCACCGCTTACACCGAGGTGGTGTCGGACCTGATCGCCGACCGCGGCCCCGGCGAGCGCAAGGCCCTCACGGCCATCTCCAGCGCCGCCAACCGGATGACGATCATGATCGACGACCTGCTCGCCCACGCGCGCTCCTCGCACGAGTCGCTCGGCCTGCGCGAGGTGGACCTCGACGGGATCGTGGACGACCTCGCCGCCGAGCTGAGCGCCGGTAGCGCGCGGGTGGAGATCACGCGTGATCGCTTGCCCGCGGTTCCCGGTCACCCGACGCTGCTGCGTCAGGTGATGGCGAACCTGCTTGGCAACGCTGTGAAGTACGTCGCCGCAGGGGTCACCCCGCGGGTGCACGTCGCTGCCGAGTGGACTGATGGCGCGGTGACGATCACCACCAGCGACAACGGGATCGGCATCCCGGCGGATGCTCGGGAACGGGTGTTCGCGTTGTTCCAGCGGGCGGACGCCGGTGCGGACTACCAGGGGACGGGGATCGGGCTCAGCACGTGCCGCCGGATCGTGGAGCGCCACGGTGGGCGGATCTGGGTGGAGGCCGCGCGGGGTGGTGGGACGCGCGTGCGCTTCACGGTTCCGGCTAGCCCCACCGCGCCACCGCCGAGGGTGAGCGACGCGGCGGGGGAACGACGGGTGGATCGGTCCGCACCCCGGCGGTGAGGATGTCGCCGCAACCGGTGCCACACACAACAAGTCCGCCGCGGTGAGCGGAGTTGGCGCCTGTGGCTTCCCGCGGTCGGGGGCGGAGCCGGTGTGGCCAACCGTTCACGGCGGCGGCCACCGGAGTTAACGATCATGCCGCCGTCCGGCCCGGTGGGCTGGGCAACCTGGAGCAGTGCCCGACACGGCCCTGCTCGTCTCGGCGGTCGACCTCGCGGCGACCCTGCTGGCCCCGCTGGGAACCCGTTGGCACCACACCATCGGCGTCGCCCACCGCGCCGAGCGGGTCGCGAGCACCGTGCGCGCCGCGGACCGCGACCTCCTCGTCGCCGCCGCGTGGCTGCACGACATCGGGTACGCGGCCCGCGACACCGGCTTCCACCCGGTCGACGGCGCCCGCCACCTGTCCGCCCTGGGGTGGCCGAGCAGACTGGTCGCGTTGGTGGCCCACCACTCCGGCGCCCGCTTCACCGCCCAAGCGCAGGGCCTCGGGCACCTGATGTCGGCCTACCCGCACGAGGACAGCCCGGTCTCCGACGCGCTCGCCTACGCCGACCAGACCACCGATCCCGAGGGCGGCCCGGTCACCCTGCGCGGCCGCTTGGCGGAGATGTTGGCGCGGCACGGGAGCGACTCGGCCAACGCGCGCGCCCACCACCTGCGCGGCCCTTACCTGCACGCGGTGGCCGACCGCGTCGAGGGACGGCTCTAGGCGCTATCCGCGCCCGCGCGGCTCCTGGCCGCGCGGGCGGAAAGCCCAAGTACAACCCGATACGTGCGGCTTCCCGCCCGTGCGCCCAGGAGCCACGCGGATCACCGATCCCACGCACCAGACCTGCAGGGCAGCGCCTAGCGGGCGAAAGCCTGGATCTCGGCCACCCGCACCTGGTCGGGTTGGTCGGACGGACCGACCTTGGCCACGACGCGCACCCCGCGGGCGACGCGTGGTGGGAAGGTCACGGTGAAGGTGGTCGTGGTGGCGTAGTCGACGGTGCGGACCGTGTCCCACCACTTCTCGGACTGGTTGAGCACCTGGATGTCGAAGTCGCGCAGCGGGGCGCCCGCCGAGGTGTGCACGACGACCCGGGTGATCTCGCGGTAGTGCAACCAGCGGACGTAAACCCACTCCGGGTTGTCGGTTGTCTTGCGGCCGTACCCGGGTGACCAGTACGTGTCGGTGCGGCCGTCCTTGACGTTGTCGGTGGTCCCGTCGGACTAGGAGGAGATGGCGGTGCCGCCGCGGGCGTAGTCCTCCCCTGGCTGCGGTGGCGGGATGTTCTCCGACGGGGTGGACCAGGTGGGCGAGGTGCTGACGGGTCTGGACGTGCTGGGGCTGGGCGTGGTTGTTGTTGACGGGGTCGTCGTGCTCGGTGTGGTGGTGCGGGTCGGGCTGGCGCTGCCGGAACTGGACGACGACCACGTGGGCCAGGTCGAGCTGCTCGACGGCCAGGTGGGCCAGGTCGGGTCGGTCGTCGACGACCAGGTCGGGTAGGTGGACGACCACGTCCCGGACGAGGAGTACCAGGAAGAAGTGGGGTAGGGCGAGCTGGCGGGCAGCGCGGGCGCGGCCGCGCCGGTCGAGGTGGCGGTGGCCGTGGCGGCGAACGTGCCGAGGAGGGTGATGGCGGCCAGGGTGAGGGCGGCGGGCAACTGCTTCTTGGCGGGCAAGCGCACCGGGGCGTCCTTTCCTCGAGGTGCCGCCAAGGTAGCCGCGGTGATCATCGGGCGGACAGGGCACAGCGGTCCCCGGCGGGAACTCTGCCCGCGCGGGCAGAATTCCCGCAGGACAACGGGTTTGGCTCAGTCCAGGCGCACTGGGGTGCGGCGCACGCGAACGCCGAAGACCATGCCGAGCAGGACCATCGCCGCGCCCAGGCCCAGGTGCAGCCAGTTGTCGGCGTTGTTGATCGGGATGAAGTTCGCCGCGCCGTCGTGGTCGATGAGCATCCCGTAGGCCCACAGCGCCAGGTAGACGAGCCCACCGACCACCAGGAACTCGCGCGCTCCGCCGTCGCGGCGGGCCATGACCAGCCCCGCGGCGCCGAAGGCCAGGTGGACCAGGTTGTGCAGGACCGACACCGCGAAGGTGCCCAGCAGCAGCGCGCCGCCGTGGTGGCCCGCGAAGGTGAGCTCGTCGAGGTGGCTGGTCACGCCCGGGACGAACCCGAGCACGCCGACCAGCAGGAACCCGCTCGCGACGAGGACGGCGGCCGCGCGGACCGGCTGGAGCACCGTGGTCGCGTCGCGGGAAGAGCTGTGCGGGTAGTGGTGTGCGGTGGACATGGTGGACCTCCTCCACGCACGGCTACCAACCGGTCGCGCCGGGCAAACCCGGGCCGTGTGAAGTGCACTCGGCTGTGCGACGGCCTCATCCGCCTGCCCGTTGTGTCGATATCGCAGGGGTGACCACGGATGGTTTGCAGGGTGCGGAGGACCGCTCGGGTCCCCGCACGTCCGCATACCGGGTGGTCGGCGCGGGGTTGGCCCTGGCGGGTCTGGCCCTGGTGGTGGTCGTGGCGAGCGCGGTGTTCGAACCGACCACCGGCACCGTCGTCATGTGGGCGTGCGTCGCCGCGGCCGCACTGGTCGGGCTGCACACCTGGCAGGCGATCCGGCAGGTCAGCGCCGGTGTGCGGGCGGTCACCGAGGCCGCGGCGCGGATGGGCGCCGGTGAGTCGGACGTCCGGGTGCCCGCGGTGACGTGGCCCGCCGCACTGGCCAGGATGGCCGCGGCGCTGGACTCGTCGGCGCGGGTGTTGCGCACCTCCTCGGCCGCGCGGTCGGCGTTCCTGGCCACGATGAGCCACGAGATCCGCACGCCGATGAACGCCGTCGTCGGGTTGACCGGGTTGCTGCTGGACACGGAGCTGACCGGTGAGCAGCGTGACCTCGTGCACACCGTGCGCGACAGCGGCACCGCGCTGCTGGGGGTGCTCAACGACGTCTTGGACTTCGCCAAGCTGGAGTCCGGCGAGGGCGAGCTGGAACACGTCAGCTTCGACGTGCGGGAGTTGCTCGACAGCGCGACCGCGCTGGTCGCGGCCGCCGCGGCGGACAAGGGTTTGCGGACCCGGGTCGTCGTGCTCGGCGACGGCCCGGTCCGGCTGGTCGGCGACGTGGCCCGGTTGCGCCAGGTGCTGGTGAACCTGCTCGACAACGCGGTCAAGTTCACCGAACGCGGCCAGATCGAGACCACCGTCGACGTCCACCCCGCCCCCGCCGACCGCGTGTGGCTGCGCGTCACCGTCCGCGACACCGGCGTCGGCGTCCCGGCGGACAAGCTCGGCACCCTGTTCACCCCGTTCAGCCAGGTCGACGGCTCCACCACGCGCGCCTACGGCGGCAGCGGCCTCGGCCTCGCCATCGGCAAGCGCCTGGCCGCCGTCATGGGCGGCGACCTCACCGTCAGCAGCATCGCGGGCGTCGGGTCCACCTTCACCCTGACCGCCCTGCTCGGCATCGCCACCGACGTGGCCGCCGCCCCGCGCACCGCCCCGGTGTCCCCGACCGGCCCCCTGCGGGTCTTGGTCGCCGAGGACAACCACATCAACCAGAAGGTCGCCCGCCTGATGCTCGCGGGTCTGGGCCACCACGTCGACACCGTCGCCAACGGCCACGAAGCCGTCCAGGCCCTCCGCGGCGCCCCGTACGACGTCGTGCTGATGGACGTCCGCATGCCGGTGATGGATGGCTTGGACGCCACCCGCTTGATCCGCACAGAACTCCCCGCCGACCGCCAGCCGCTGATCGTCGCGTTGACGGCCAGTGCGTTGGTGGAAGACCGGGCGGCTTGCTTGGCAGCGGGGATGGATGATCACCTCGCGAAGCCGGTACGCGTCCCCGACTTGGTGGCCGCGCTGTCCGGAGCCGCTGCTCCCGCTGCTGGCGCTGTGCTGACCCTTGAGGCGCCGATCCATGAGGCCCCGGACCACGAGACGGCGATCCGGGCACGGCTGGAGGAGATCAGCGGGCCCAATCCGCCCGCGGACGAGCTCGAGTTCCTGGCCCACCTGCTCACGTCTTACACATCCAAGACGCCTGCGGCGGTGGATTCCCTTGCCGCCGCTGTGGTCGCCGGGGATGTTGAGTCGATCGTGGTGCAGGCACACACTTTGAAGGGGTCGGCCGCGAACATCGGCGCGTCGACCTTGGCCGACATGTTCGCGGCGCTCGAGCACAACGCGGGCGGGGGGATCGCTGAGCTGGACGCGATCCGAGCCGAGTACGCGTTGGTGGCAAAGGCTTGCACCGCCGTGGCGCGTTCCTTCGCCGGCTAGCTCATCGAGCCGCGCGGTTGACCCCGGCGCTCAGCCCTCGCCGAGCAGGCGGCGCAGGGTCTCCTCGTCCCGTTTGTCCAAACCGGACACGAACCGGGTGAGCACCGAGGTGTGGTCGGCCTCGGCGTCGAGCAGCCTGCTCATCCGCCAGGCGACCAGCGCCGACGGGTCGGTGACCGCGGTGTAGCGGTAGGCCCGGCCGACGCGGGTGCGGGTGACAGCCTTCTTCTCGTACAGCCGGGTCAGCGTCGTGACGACCGCGCTGTAGGACAGCGACCCAGCCGGTTCCAGCAGTTCCAGCAGCTCACCGGGGGAGAGCGGCTCGCCCGCCTCGGCGAGGGTGTTCAGCACGTGGGCGGCCAGTTCGCCGGGTCTGCGCCGTGGGGCGGACCTGCCGCTCGAGTCGTCCTCATCTTGCACACGCGCATGGTACATAGCGCTACCTGCGCCAATGGACTTTCCGGTGGCGGGGCGGGCAGGATGTCGTGGCCGACGATCGAGGGGGACCGCCGCCGTGTTCGACCACTTCGCCTGGTCCGTGCTCGCCACGCCCGCGCTGGTGCTGGTGGTCGCCTGGCTGCTGGTGGACCGGCTGCGCCCGGACCTGGCCGCGCGGGTGTTCGCGGTCTCGGCCGTTGTCGCCGCCGCCGCCGCGGTCGTGAACCTCGCGGCGTTCGCGCTCAAGGCCCTCGCCGAGTTGCCCGTCGTGGCGACCTGGGGCGGGTGGTCGCACCAGCGTGTGGTCGCCGACACAGCGCACGTCCCGTGGGTGTCGTGGCTCTCCGCCGGCTGGTTGCTCGCCGCGCTCGCGTTGGCGCTGCGGCTGTGGATCCGGCGCAGGCACGAGCTGAGCGCGGTGCGGGGCGACTGGGCGGGCGACGGCGACGTGGTGCTCGTCGAGGACTCCAGGGTGGACGCGTTCGCCGTCCCCGGGCGGCCGGGTCGGATCGTGGTGACCACCGGGCTGCGGGAGCTGCTCGACGACCGCCAGTTCCGCGCCGTGCTCGCCCACGAGCGCGCCCACCTCGACGGCGGTCACCACCGGCTGATCTGGTGGGCCCGCCTCGCCGCGGTCACCACCCCGCTGCTGCGGCCGGTCGCCAAGCAGGTCGAGTACCTGGTCGAACGCGCGGCCGACGAGGCGGCGGCCGCGGTGATCGGCGACCGCGAGCAGGTCGGCCGCGCCATCGGGCACGCCGCGCTGGCCGCCGCGGGCAGTCGGACCGAGCGGCCCGCCGGGTCGCTGATGGCGCTGGGCGCCGCCCCCGGGATCGTGCCGCGCCGGGTCGCCGCGCTGTTCGCGCCCGGCCGGGGTGGTCGGTGGGCCGGGGTCTTCCTGCCGCTGCTGGCGCTCGGCACCGTCGTGTGGACCGGCGAGTGCGTGTACGACCTGTTCGAGCTGCTCAGCCTCGCCGGGTGGACCGGCCCCTGAGGGTCTTGCTTCTACACGTCCGTGAAAGATAGGCTAGGCTAACCTCAGGTGGTGCGGGCCGCCCGACGACCGTGTCCCGGTCGCGGGGAACGGCGCCCGCCACCCGACGTGCCACGGTGATCGCACCGTCCTGTGAGGACGATCCCGGTGGTGCTGCCAACCCCAGGTCCCAGCCGTGCGCCCGGTGCGCCCGGCCGATGCCGCCTGCCCACAGCCGGGATCCCGCCGACCGGGACCGCCCGAGCCAGGACCGCCCGAGCCAGGACCGCAAGGAGTGCGCCGATGTCGACCAACCCGTTCGACGACGAGGACGGGACCTTCCTCGTCCTGGTCAACGCCGAGGACCAGCACTCGCTGTGGCCGATCTTCGCCGAGGTCCCCGCGGGCTGGACCGCGGTGTACGGGCCCGCGGCGCGGTCGTCCTGTGTGGAGTACGTCGAGCGCGCCTGGACCGACCTGCGCCCGGCGAGCCTCGTCGAGCGCATGGCGTCGGGGCAGGCCTAGTGACCGCGAGCCCGCTGCTGGCGCCCGCCGACCCGCTGCTCGCCGCCGCCGCGGTCGCGCGCGGTGCGGAGCCGCCGTTCGTGCTCTACGAGCGCGACGCCCGGTGGGTGCTGGCGGCGGGGGCGCGCGCCCGGTTGCGGATGGACGGCACCGGGGTCACGTGGAGCACTCCCGCCCGCGAACAGCGATTACCGCTGAGCGCCGACCCGCTGGGGCAGGTGGCGGAACTGCTCGCGGGAAGCGGTCTCCCGAGTTGGCGCGCCTACGGGTGGGCCGCGTTCGAGCTGGCCCGCCTGCTGCACCTCGGTCGCGCGGACGGTCCTCTGCTGGACCTGGTGATCCCCAGCTACGAACTGGTCATCGGCCCCGACGGCCTGCACGAGCACGGCACCGCGCCAGCAGGCCTGCGCCCGGTCGCCGACCTGCCCTGGGCCGACCCGGTCGCCGACCTGGTCGACCCGGAGGCGCCGGACGAGACCTACCTCGCCGCGGTCGTCGAGACCGTCCGCGACATCCGGGCGGGTGGCCCGGACAAGGTCATCCTGTCGCGCGTCGTCGCGGTCCCCACCGAGATCGACTTCGCGGCCACCTACGTCGCGGGCCGCCGCGGCAACACCCCGGCCCGCTCGTTCCTGCTCGACCTGGGGGACCTGCGCGCCACCGGGTTCAGCCCGGAGACCGTCGTCGAGGTCGACGCCGCGGGCGGGGTGTCGACCCGCCCGCTGGCCGGGACCCGCGCCCTGGTCGGGGACCCCGTGCGGGACCTGGCAACCCGGCGGGAGCTGCTCGCCGACCCCAAGGAGATCTTCGAGCACGCGATCTCGGTGAAGCTCGCCCAGGACGAGCTGGCCGGGGTGTGCGCGCCGGATTCGGTGCGGGTGGAGGAGTTCATGACGGTGCGCGAGCGCGGCAGCGTGCAGCACCTGGCCTCCCGGGTCCGCGGCGAGCTCGCCGCGGGCCGCACCGCGTGGGACGCCTTCGCTGCCCTCTTCCCCTCGATCACCGCCTCCGGCATCCCCAAGGTCGCCGCCGTCGAGGCCATCGCCAAGCACGAACCGCGCCGCGGCCTCTACAGCGGCGCCGTGCTGACCGTCGACTCCGATGGCGCGCTCGACGCGGCTCTGGTGCTGCGGACGGTGTTCAGCGCGGGTGGGCAGACCTGGCTGCGCGCGGGCGCGGGCGTGATCGCACTGTCCACACCGGAACGCGAGTGGACCGAGACCTGCGAGAAGCTGCGCAGCATCTCCCGGTTCCTCGTGCCGGTCGAACCGAAGGGAGCCGTGCGGTGAGCGCGGTGGACTACGACGCGCTGCTGGCGGCGGTCGCGGAGCTGACCGAGGAGGAGCCCGGCGACATCGCGGCGGGCACGAACCTGTTCGAGCTGGGACTGGACTCGATCGCGCTGATGAAGCTGGTCGGCGGGTGGCGGCGGGCCGGGGTGGTCGTCGACTTCGCCGAGCTCGCCGCGAACCCGACTCTCGGGGCGTGGAGCGCGTTGTTGGCCGAGCGGAGCGGCACCCCAGCCGAAGCGGCCGAAGCAGTGACTGACGTGGTGACCGATGTAGACGGTCCGTTCCCGCTCGCGGTGCTGCAGCACGCCTACTGGGTCGGCCGAGCTCCCGGGCAGCGCCTCGGTGGGGTCGCCGCGCACCTCTACACCGAGTTCGATGGCGCCGGCGTCGACCCGGGGCGGCTGAGCGCGGCGGTCGAGCGCTTGATCGACCGGCACGACATGCTCCGCGTGGTCCTGTCCGACAACGGTGACCAGCGGATCGCGCCGACCTCCGGCTGGCGTGGCCTCACCGTGCACGACCTGCGCGACACCGCCGACGCGGACCGCGAACTCGCCGCCATCCGGGACGCGAACTCCCACCAGCTGCTCGACATCGAGCGCGGTGAGGTGTTCGCCACCGCGCTGAGCCTGCTCCCCGGCGGCCGCACCCGCCTGCACGTGGACGTCGACATGGTCGCCGCCGACGCGGTCAGCTACCGCGTCCTGCTGGCCGACCTCGCCCGCTACTACCAAGGCGAGACCGACGACGAACCCCTGGGCTACAGCTACCGCCAGTATCGCGGGGCCCGGCGCCAGGACGAACAAGACAAGGCCGCCCGCTGGTGGCGCGACCGCCTCACCGCCCTGCCCGGCGCCCCTGATCTGCCCCGGGCCGCCCGCGATTCCGAACGCCCGAGGGTGACCAGGCGCGCGGTCGTCCTCCCGGCCGCCGAACGCGCGGCGCTCGCCGAGCGGGCCAAGGAGCGCGGGGTGACCGTGGCGATGGCCGTGGCCACCGCGTTCGCCGAGGTCGTCGGCCGGTGGAGCGCACGCGGGGAGTTCCTGCTCAACGTGCCGATGTTCGACCGCGAGCCGCTGCACCCCGATGTCGCCCGGCTGGTCGGCGACTTCACCAGCTCCATCCTGCTCGCGGTGGACCTGACCGCGCCAGCGACCTTCGCCGAGCGCGTCCGCCAGGTGCAGGCCAGGGCGCACGAGGACGCCGCGCACGCCGCGCACAGCGGTGTCGAGGTGTTGCGCGACCTCACCCGGCTGCACGGCGAGCAGGTCTTGGCGCCGGTCGTGTTCACCAGCGCGCTCAACCTGGGTGAGCTGTTCGACGACCGGGTCCGGGCGAGCTTCGGCGCGCCGGTGTGGATCATCTCGCAGGGCCCGCAGGTGCTGCTGGACGCGCAGGTGACCGAGCTCGACGGCGGTCTGCTGGTCAACTGGGACTGCCGCGACGACGAGGTCGCCGACGGAGTGCTGGATGCGATGTTCGCCGCGTTCGCCGACCTGGTGCACCTGCTCGCGGCGGATCCGATCGCCTGGGACGCACCGGTTCTCGCCGCACTGCCCGACGCGCAGCGTGCCCGGCGCGAGCGGGCCAACGACACGACCCTGGTGCGCGTGCGCGGGCTCCTGCACGAAGGCTTCTTCGCCTGTGCCGCGGCAAACCCTGACGCGCCAGCGATCCTCGGCGACGAGGTGATCACCTACGGTCAGCTCGCCGACCGCGCCCTGCGAGCGGCGGGGGAACTGGTCCGCCTCGGTGTCACCCCCGGCGACACGGTCGCGGTGTCCCTGCCCAAGGGGCCGGAGCAGATCATCGCCGTGCTGGGTGTCTTGGCCGCGGGCGGCACGTACGTCCCCATCGGCGTCGAGCAGCCACCGGCCCGGGTCGACCGGATCGTCGCGCTGGCCAAGCCGCGGGCACTGATCACCGAGCTGCCCGATGGCGAACCGTTGGCGGAACCGGTGTTCGTCGACCCCGCGCGGGCGGCCTACATCCTGTTCACCTCAGGATCCACCGGCGAGCCCAAGGGCGTCGAGGTGCCGCACCAGGCCGCGATGGCCACCATCGACGACCTCGTCGCCCGCTTCGCCATCGGCCCCGACGACCGCACCCTCGCACTGTCCGCTTTGGACTTCGACCTCTCCGTGTTCGACCTGTTCGCCCCGCTGTCGGTGGGTGGCGCGGTGGTCCCGGTGACCGAAGACCGCCGCGACGCCGCGGCCTGGGGCGGGCTCGTCGCCGCGCGCGGGGTGACGATCGTCAACTGCGTGCCCGCGTTGCTCGACATGCTCCTGTCCTCCGGTGCGGCCTTGGGGTCGTCGCTGCGAGTGGTGTTGCTCGGCGGTGACTGGGTGGGTGTCGACCTGCCGGGTCGATTGGCCGCAGCGGTCCCGGGCTGCCGGTTCGTCGCGCTCGGAGGCACCACGGAGACCGCGATCCACTCGACGGTGTGTGAGGTATCCGGCCCGGTGCCTGAAGACTGGCGCTCAGTGCCTTATGGCACGCCGCTGGGCGGGGTCCGGCTTCGCGTGGTCGACCACCTCGGCCGCGACGCGCCGGACTGGGTGCCCGGTGAGCTGTGGATCGGCGGTGCCGGTGTGGCCGCCGGGTACCGGGGTGATCCCGAGCGCACCGCCGACCGGTTCGTCATCCGCGACGGGCTTCGCTGGTACCGCACCGGCGATCTGGCCCGCTACCGCGGCGACGGGGTCGTGGAGTTCTTGGGCCGTCGTGACCACCAGGTGAAGGTGCGCGGTTACCGGGTCGAGTTGGGTGAGGTCGAGGCCGCGCTGCAGGCGAACCCCGCGATCCGGGCGGCGGTGGCGGTCACCACCCCGGCGGGACTGTTGGGGGCCGGTGTCGTCGCTGAAGGAGAGTTCGATGAGGCTGCCGTGCGCGCGGCGGCAGGAGAACTGTTGCCCGCGCACATGGTCCCGGAGGTCGTGGTCGCGATCGAGTCGGTTCCGTTGACCGCCAACGGGAAGGTCGACCGCGGCGCGGTCCGGGACCTGGTCGGTCACCCCGCTCGTGCGGGCGGCCCACACCCGCGCACCCCGCTGGAGCGGGTCGTGGCCCTGGCGTGGCGGGAGGTGCTGGAGGTCGACGCGGTCGGCGTGCACGACGAGTTCTTCCGGGTCGGCGGCGACTCGGTGCTCGCGACCGCGGTCGTGGCGCACCTGCGCTCCACATTGGACACCACGGAGGTGTCGGTCCGCGCGCTGTTCGGCGCCCCGACCATCGCCGGGTTCGCGGCCGCGCTGGCCGGGGGGCAGCGCGCGGCGGGTCGGTTGGAGGCGGTCGCCGAGCTGTTCTGGGAGATCGAGGGGCTCTCCGACGACGAGGTGGTCGGCGGCTTGGCGGACGAGCGGACGGAGGCGCAGGCGTGAGCACGCTCATCGACGGGGCGGTCGGGTGGCCGGAGGAGTTCGCCGCCCGCTACCGCGAACGCGGGTACTGGCGCGGCGACACCCTCGGCGGGCTGCTGCGGGACTGGGCGCGCAGTTTCGGCGACGACATCGCGGTGGTCTGCGGCGAGGAGCGCGTCAGCTACCGCGAACTGGACCGCCGGGCGGATGTCTTGGCCGCCGGGCTGCTCGACCTCGGCATCGCCCGCGACGACCGGATCGTGGTCCAGTTGCCGAACGTGACCGAGTTCGTCGTGCTGCTGTTCGCGTTGGCCAGGATCGGCGCCATCCCGGTGATGGCGCTGCCCGCGCACCGCCGCGCCGAGATCACGCACCTCGTGGAGCTGTCCAGCGCCGTCGGTTACGTCATCCCCGATGTGTTCCAGGGGTTCGACCATCGCACCCTCGCCGCCGAGCTCGATGTCCGCCACGTCCTGGTGGTCGGCGACCCCGGTGAGCACACTGCACTGTCCACAGTGGCTGGTGAACCACGTGAGCTGGACCCGGTCGACCCGACTTCGGTCGCCCTGCTGCTGATCTCCGGCGGCACCACAGGGCGCCCCAAACTGATCCCGCGCACGCACGACGACTACGCCTACAACGCCCGAGCCAGTGCGGAGGTCTGCGAGCTCACCTCCGCCGACCGCTACCTGGTGGCCCTGCCCATCGCGCACAACTACCCGCTCGCCTGTCCGGGCGTACTCGGCATCCTCGGCGTCGGTGGCACCGCTGTGATGGCACCCGCGCCGAGCCCGGACGTCGCGTTCGCCCTGGTGGAGAAGGAAGGCGTGACCGTGACCGGGCTGGTCCCGCCGATGGCGAGGATGTGGGTCGAGGCGACCGAGTGGTCCACAGAGGACCTGTCCAGCCTGCGGCTGATCGAGGTCGGCGGCGCCAAGATGGACCCGGACCTCGCCCGCGCGATGCCGCCCGCGCTGGGCTGCGTCGCGCAGCAGGTGTTCGGGATGGCCGAGGGCCTGCTCAACTACACCCGCCCCGGCGACTCGACCGACCTGCTCGAGAACTCCCAGGGGCGACCGCTGAGCCCGGACGACGAGGTCCGCGTCGTCGACGCCGACGGCCACGACGTCGAACCCGGTGCCGTGGGGGAGTTGCTCACCCGAGGCCCGTACACGCTGCGCGGCTACTACCGGGCCGAGCAGTACAACGCCACCGCGTTCACCCCGGACGGCTTCTACCGCAGCGGCGACCTGGTGCGCCAACTTCCCAGCGGCCACCTGGTCGTCGAGGGCCGGATCAAGGACGTCATCAACCGCGGCGGCGAGAAGGTCCCCGCCGGTGAGCTGGAGGACTTGCTGCTGGCCCACCCGGCCGTCGCACAGGCCGCCGCCATCGGGCTGCCGGACGAGACGCTCGGCGAGCTGGTGTGCGCGGTGATCGTCGCCGCTGGCACGCCGCCCAAGCTCAAGCAGTTGCGGGCGCACCTGGCTGAACTGGGCCTCGCCCGCTACAAGCAGCCGGACAAGCTCGTCGTGCTCGACCGGTTGCCGCTCACCGCCGTCGGCAAGATCAGCAAACGCGACCTGGTCGCCCAGCTCAGCCCGTGACCCCAGAGCCGCCCGCCGACCTGCCGCCTGCTTGCCGACCCGCCCGGGACAGCGCGGACCAGCCAGAGTTCCGACCACGAGAGGCACCCGGCCGTGGGCACCGACACCCCCAGTCCCGACCGCGCTGCATTGCGCCGTGACCTGCTGCGCAGGCGGCTGGCCGAACGGGGCCTCGCCGAGGCGCCCACCGCGGTCGCGGGCCGAGCGGGCGCCGAGCACCCGCTCTCGCCCGGGCAGCGGCGGATGTGGTCGCTGCAGCAGTTGGACCCCACCTCGGTCGGCTACAACATCCGCATCGCGCTGGACCTGGTCGGCCCGCTCGACCACCAGCGGCTGCACACCGCCGTGCGGGACGTGGTGGCCCGGCACGACATCCTGCGCACCACCTACCGCATGGGCACCGAGGGCGACCTCAGCCAGGTCGTGCACGCCGACCTGCCGCCCGCAGTGGACCACCACGACGCGCGTGACCCGGAGCGGGTCGGCGAGCTGTGCCGGTCCTTGTCGGCCAAGGCGTTCGACTTGGCGGTGGATTCCCCGCTGCGGGTCCGCACGATCGCGACCGGTCCCGACGCGCTGACCCTGGTCGTTGTCGCGCACCACATCGCTTGGGACGACGGCACGTCCGCGGTGTTCTTCGGTGAGCTGGTGGCCGCCTACCGGGGTGCGACCCTGCCGCCCGCCCGCCAGTTCGCCGAGATCGCCCCGACAGCGATGCCCGGTGCGGTCGATCACTGGCGCCAGGCGCTGTCCCCGCTACCGGACCTGGTCGAGCTCCCCGTGCTTAGCGCTGCTGGCCCCAGCGCGGGTGGGCACGACCAAGCGCGTCCGCTGATCCCGGGTGCTGCTGGGCGGGTCCGTGAGTTCGCGCGCCGCGAAGGTGCCTCCTCGTTCATGGTGCTGCTCGCTGCGACCTCCGCGCTGCTGCACCGCTACACCGGCGCCGACGACCTGCTCATCGGCGCACCCGTGGTCAACCGCGACATCGACGGCGGCGACGCCGTCATCGGCTACCTCGGCAACACTATCGCCTTGCGCATGCGAGTTGACCCTGCCGACACGTTCACCGCCTTAGTCGCGCAAGCCCGGCAGGTCTGCCTTGCCGGCTACGCGCATCAAGACGCCGACCTCGATGACGTTGCCCGCGCGGTCGACCCAGATCGAACTCGCGGCGGCGCCAGCCTCTTCAACGTCGTGTTGTCGCTGCGCACCCCGGTGCTAGAGCCCTTCCGCGCCGTTGGGCTGCGCGCCACCCGTAGGCATGTCCCCGGTGATGACGCCCGCTTCGACCTGACCCTCGCGGTCGAGACCGACGGCGACGACCTGACCGTCGAGGCCAACCACCCCGCCGCCGCGGGTGCGGTCGAGCTGGTCGCGGGCCTGCTGGCGCACCTCGACCGGCTGCTCGACGGCGCACTGTCCACACCGGACTCCCCGGTCGGCGACCTCGACCTGCACGACGGCACCGAGCCCGACTGGAACGACACCGCAGTCGCGCCGACGGTTACCTCGCTGCCGGACTGGTTCAGCGCCCAAGCCGCCCGGACCCCGGACGCGCCCGCGGTGCTGGCGGGTGGTGAGCGGATCACCTACCGCGACCTCGACGAGCGGTCGAACCGGCTTGCCCGGGCGCTGATCGCGCGCGGAGTCGGTCCGGAGAACACCGTCGCCCTGTCGATCCCGCGCTCGGTGGCGATGGTCGTCGCCGTCCTCGCGGTGGCCAAGGCGGGCGCGGCCTACGTGCCGGTCGACCCCGAGTACCCGGCTGACCGGGTTCGGTTGATGCTCACCGACTCCGCACCCGGGCTCGTGCTGACCGTCGCCGACGCGTTGCCACCGATTCCCGGCGTAGACCGGGTCCTGCTCGACTCCCTCGATCTGTCCGGCGAGTCTGCCGCGCCCATCGGGGATGCCGACCGCGTGACACCGTTAGACCCGGACCACGCCGCCTATGTCATCTACACCTCTGGCTCGACCGGCGTCCCTAAGGGCGTCGTCGTGTCGCACCGCGCGCTAAGCAACCACCTGGCGTGGTCGCTGCGCCGGTTCAAGGGCCTGACCGGGCACACCCTGCTGCACTCGTCGATCTCCTTCGACTTCACCGTGACCCCGCTGCTGGGCACCCTGGTCGCAGGCGGCGCGGTTGAGCTGTGCGCGGACTCCCCGGACGCCATCGCCGAGGCCGTCGGCACCGCCACCTTCCTCAAGATCACCCCCAGCCACCTGCCGCTGCTGGCGTCGGTGCGGCTCGCCGACCACGGCACCCTGGTGATCGCCGGTGAGGCGCTGCACGGCGCCGCGCTGGGTGGCTGGACCGCGCCAGCCGAGCTGGACGTGATCAATGAGTACGGCCCGACCGAGACGACCGTGGGGTGCCTGCTGCACGAGGTGACCGCCCCGGTCGCCGACGGCGCGGTGCCGATCGGGTCGCCGGTGGAGAACACGACCTGCGTCGTGCTCGACGCCCGGCTGCGGCCGCTGCCGGTGGGCGTCGTGGGCGAGCTGTACGTCGGCGGCGTCCAGGTCGCGCGCGGGTACCTGGGGCGGCCCGGGTTGACGGCCGCCAGGTTCGTGGCCGACCCGTGGGGCGCTCCAGGATCCCGCCTCTACCGGACCGGTGACCGCGTGCGCCGCTTGGCGTCCGGGGCGCTGCAGTTCCTCGGCCGCGTTGACGACCAGGTCAAGATCCGCGGTTTCCGGGTCGAACTCGGCGAGGTCGAGGCCGCGTTGCTGCGGCACCCCGGCGTCGACCAGGCCGTGGTCACCGTGCGCGAGCGCAGTCTCGCCGGGTACGTCGTTGGGTCGGCCGATCCCGCCGCCGTGCGCGAGTTCGTCGCCGCTGAGCTGCCCGAACACATGGTCCCGGCCACGATCACGGTGCTCGACGCGCTGCCCCTGTCGCCGTCGGGCAAGGTCGACCGGCGCGCGCTGCCCGCACCGGTGGTCGCCTCGGCCGGGGCACGTCCGCCCGCCAACGACGTCGAGCGGACGCTGACCGACCTGTTCGCCGAGGTGCTCGGGCACGACGCGGTCGGCGTCGACGACTCGTTCTTCGAGCTCGGCGGCGACAGCATCGTGTCGATCCGGTTGGTGCGGCGGGCGCGGCAGGCAGGGTTGCGGATCACCCCGCGGGACGTCTTCGCGCACCGGACCGTCGCCAAACTCGCGGCCGCCGCCGAGGTCGAACAGGCTGAGCAGGCACCGGTTGTCGTTGACGACGGTGTTGGGCTGGTGGAGCTGACGCCGATCATGCGGACTTTCCGCGACCGCGGCCCGATCGGTGACCGGCACCGCATGTGGTTGGTGCTGGACGGTCCCGAGCTGGATCAGCCGCGTCTAGAGCGGGCTGTGCAGCTGCTGCTAGACCGGCATGACTCCCTGCGCGCGGTAACCGATCCGGACCTGCGCTTCCGGCCGGTCGGTGAGGTTACCGCCGCCTCGGTAGTGCGACCGGCGACCGGCGAGCTCGCCGAAGAGTTGGAGCGCGCGGCAGCCGAACTGTCTCTTGTCGACGGTGTTGTGCTGCGCGTGGTGTGGTTCCCGCGCCGAGTGCTGATCGTCGCGCACCACTTGGTCGTCGATGGGGTGTCGCTTCGACTCTTGGCCGAAGACCTAGGTGCCGCGTGGCGGTCCGGTCAACTGCCAGCGGTCCGCACGTCGTTCCGCACGTGGTCGCGTGGCCTGGTCGAGGGTGCTGCTGCGCGGTCGGGCGAGATACCTCTATGGCAGACAGTGCTTAGCGGGCCGAACGCGGTGCTTGGGTCGCGGCTGCCGGATCCCGCTACAGACACCTGGTCCACCGTGCGTACCCACACCGTGACTCTTGACGCTGCCTCGACAGAGGCAGTGCTGACCGAGGTGCCCGCCGCGTTCTTCGCTGGGGTCGATGACGTACTGCTGGCCGCGTTCGGGTTGGCTGTCGCGGACTGGTCTGGAGAGCGCACAACGCTGGTACTGCGTGAGGGCCACGGTCGCGAGGAGCAGGCTGTGCCGGGCTCTGACCTGTCCCGCACCCTGGGGTGGTTCACCAGCCAGCACCCCGCCCGCCTCGACCTCACCGGCATCGACGTCGCGCAGGCTCTTGCCGGTGGCGCTGCTGCGGGTGCGGCGGTCAAGAGGGTCAAGGAACACCTACGCTCGCTACCCGACCACGGCATCGGTTACGGCATGCTGCGCCACCTCCACCCGGACTTGGACGTGCATCCGCAGTTGGGC
Source organism: Actinokineospora diospyrosa (assembly GCF_024171925.1). Lineage (GTDB taxonomy): Bacteria > Actinomycetota > Actinomycetes > Mycobacteriales > Pseudonocardiaceae > Actinokineospora > Actinokineospora diospyrosa. The sequence goes on from NZ_JAMTCO010000002.1 coordinate 72,703, forward strand.
TTCAACTACCTGGGCCGCTTCGAGTCTTCTGACAAGGACTGGACTCCAGCCGCAGGCGGAATCGGTGCCGCTTATGCCGAGGACATGGCGCTACCCGCCGGACTCGTCGTCAACGCCGTTGCCGAGGACGGCCCCACTCTTACCGCGCACTGGATGTATGCCGAGCAGGTCTTCACCGCCGAGCGCGTGGCCGCGCTGGCGCAGCGGTGGATCGACGCGCTCAAGGCTTTGGTCAGCCACGCCAAGGGGCCGGGCGCGGGCGGCCGCACCCCGTCGGATGTCGGGTTGGTGTCATTGAACCAGGGGCAGCTCGACGCCCTCGAGGCGAGGTGGAAGCGTTCGTGAGCGCGATCGAGGACATCCTCCCGCTGTCCCCGCTGCAGTCGGGGATGCTGTTCCACTCCACTTTGGACGAATCGGGGCAGGACGTCTACCTCGCCCAGTTGGTGCTGGACCTGGCGGGCCCGCTGGACCCGGCGCGGCTGCGGGCCGCGGTCAACGGTCTGACCGCCCGGCACTCGGCGTTGCGCAGCGCGTTCGTGCGCGATGTCGGCGACCCCGTCCAGGTGGTGCTGGCCCAGGTCGAGGTGCCGTGGATCGAGGAGTCGGCCACCGAGGAGCGGGCCGCGGAGTTGCTCGCCGCCGACCGCGCCACCCGGTTTGACCTCGACCAGCCACCGCTGATCCGCGCGATGCTGCTGGGGCTCGGCCCTGAGCGGCACCGGCTCGTGTTGACCAACCACCACCTAGTGATGGACGGCTGGTCGACGCCGCTGCTCATGCGTGACCTCTTCGCCCTCTACGCGGGGGAGCACCTACCTGCGGCGCGGCCCTTCCGGGATCACCTGGCGTGGTTGGCCAACCGCGACAAGGCAGCGTCAACGGCCGCGTGGAAGAACGCTCTCGGCGATGTCGACTCAGCGACCTTGCTCGTGCCTGCCGCCGTTAGTGCCCCTGCGGTCCTCCCCCGCGAAGTGGTGCTCGACATCCCCGGGCTCACCACGTTCGCCCGAGCCCAAGGGGTCACGACCAACACGGTCGTCCAAGCAGCGTGGGGCATCCTCACCAGCAGGTTGACCGGCCGCGATGACGTCATCTTCGGCGCTACCGTGGCCGGTAGGCCTGCCGACCTACCGGGCGTCGAGTCGATGGTCGGCCTGTTCATCAACACGATCCCGGTGCGGCTGCGGCTGAACCCGGGGGAGACCGTCACCGACCTGATGGCCCGGCTCCAAGACGAGCAGGCAGAGCTACTCGACCACCAGCACGTCGGCCTCGCCGACGTCCAGCGCGCGATCGGCTCCGGCGTGGGCGAGCTGTTCGACAGCCTGGTCGTGTTCGAGTCGTTCCCGTTCGACACCGGTGCCATCGATGCCGCCGTCGCCTCGACCGGGCTGCGGGTCACCTCGACCGGGCGCCCCATCGCCACGCACTACCCGGTGACGCTCATGGTGATGCCGCGCGGCGACACCCTGGAGTTCACCCTCAAGTACCGACCGGACCTGGTCACCGATCCCGAGGGCCTGCTGGGCCGGTTGCGGGACCTGCTCGCGGAGATCGTCACCTACCCGCGCGCCTTGGTGGCCGTGCTGGGCAGGGTGGCCGTCGACCTGCCCCCGGCGATCCCGGCAGTGCCAACACCCGGGGCCACCTTGGCCGAACTCTTCGCCGCCCAGGTGGCCCGCACACCGGACGCGCCCGCCGTCGAGTTCCAGGGTGACACGCTCACCTACGCCGAACTCGACGCCAAGGCCGAAGCGCTCGCCGCGCGGTTGCCGGTCGGCCCCGAAGACCTCGTCGCCCTCGTCCTGCCCCGTTCGGCCGACCTCGTCATCGCGGCGCTGGCCGTGGTCAAGGCGGGTGCGGGGTACCTGCCGATCGATCCGGGCTACCCAGCCGACCGCATCCGCGCGACCCTCGACGACGCGGCCCCGGTCGCCGTCATCACCGCCCTGGACGACGACGTCCCCATCCCCACCCACCGCAGCAGTGCCAATCAGGGCAGTGCCAATCAGGGCAGTGCGGACCAGGGCAGTGCAGACCAGGACAACGTCGCCTACGTGATCTACACGTCCGGCTCCACCGGCACCCCCAAGGGAGTCGTGGTCACCCACCGGGACGTCGTCACCCTGTTGACCGCCGCGCAGCCGTCGTTCGGGTTCGGCCCCGACGACGTGTGGACGCTGTTCCACTCGTTCGCCTTCGACTTCTCCGTGTGGGAGATGTGGGGGCCGCTGGTCACCGGTGGCAGGCTCGTCGTCGTCCCGCACGAGACCAGCCGCTCGCCGGAGGACTTCCGGGCGCTGCTCGCCGAGCAGCGGGTCACCGTGCTGAACCAGACCCCTTCCGCCTACTACCAACTGAACACGGTGGGGCTGCCCGACCTGCGCGTGGTCATCTTCGGCGGAGAGGCATTGGACCCGACCCGGCTCACCCCGGGCCCGCGGCTGGTCAACATGTACGGCATCACCGAAACCACCGTGCACGTCACCTTCCGAGAGTTGGACTCAACGGCGACAGGCAGCGTCATCGGCCTGGGTTTGCCGGGCCTGACTGTTCACGTCCTCGACAGTTCCCTCGCACCAGTGCCGGTAGGCGTGCCGGGCGAGATGTATGTCGGAGGCGGACAACTTGCCCGGGGCTACCTGGGCCGCCATGGGCTTACCGCGTCCCGCTTCGTCGCCAACCCGTTCGGTGAACCGGGAAGCAGGCTCTACCGCAGCGGTGACCTTGCCCGCTGGACCGAGTCCGGCGAGCTGGAGTACCTGGGGCGGGCTGACGACCAGGTCAAGATTCGCGGTTTCCGCATCGAGGTCGGTGAGGTCGAGGCTGCTCTCGCCACCGCGCCAGGCGTGACCCACTGTGCTGTTGTCGCCCGCGCTGACGGGCCGTCTGGAACACACCTGGCGGCCTACTTAGTGGGTTCGGCCGATATCCCCGCGATCCGCGAACACTTGCGGGCACGGCTACCGGAGCACATGTTGCCCGCCGGGTTCGTCGTCCTCGACGCGCTTCCGCTGACTGGCAACGGCAAGCTCGACCGTCGCGCGTTGCCGCCATTGGACTTCGGTGCCAACACCGGCCGGGCGGCCTCCACCGATACAGAACGGCTGCTCGCTGACCTGTTCGCGCAGGTCCTCGGCCGCGACACCGTCGGCGTCGACCAGTCGTTCTTCGAGCTCGGCGGCGACAGCATCATCTCGATCCAGCTCGTCGGCCGCGCCCGCGCAGCCGGGGTCGTGCTCTCTCCCCGGCAGGTCTTCGAGTTGCGCACGGTCGCTGAGCTCGCCGCCGCGGTCGACGCTGCTGTGGTCAACGGTGCTGTGGTCAACGGTGCTGCGGCTGTCCCCGAGCGGCTGATCGAGGCGGACGGGACCGGGCGGGTCACCCCGACGCCGATCATGCGCACGTTCCTGGCCAGGGGCGGGCCGTTCGCCCGCTTCTCGCAAGCCGTCCTGGTCCCAGTGCCCGCGGGTGCCACCCGGTCCACCGTGGTCGGGGCGCTACGGGTGCTGCTCGAGCACCACGACCTGCTGCGGGCCAAGTCCGTCCTCGGCGACGAGCACGAGCTCACCGTCGCCTCGGTCGGTTCGGTCGACGCCGAGCCGCTGGTCCACCGGGTCGAGCGGACCGACGACCCCGACCTGCTGCGCCGCGAACACACCGCCGCCGTCGCCCGGCTCGACCGCGCAGGCGGCGTGCTCGCCCAGCTGACCTGGTTCGACCCCGGGTTCGCACTGCTGACCTGCCACCACGTGGCGACCGACGGCTACTCCTGCCAGATCCTCGCCGAGGACCTTGCCTCCGCACTGCGCGGCGAACCGCTGCCGCCGGTGCTCACCTCGTTCCGCGCCTGGGCCGAGCGCCTCCCGGCCGTCGCTGCGGCGCGAATCGCCGAACTGCCGCTGTGGCGGGACATCGTGGCCAGCCCGGACCCGGTCCTCGGCGCGGGCAGGCTCGACCTCGTCCGCGACACCCGCGAGACCGTCCGCCAAGTCACCGCCGCGCTCCCGGCCGAGGTCACCGAAGCGCTGCTCACCGTGGTCCCCGCCGCGTTCCACACCGGGCCCAGCGAAATCCTGATGGCCGCGTTCGGGCGTGCGGTAGCCACCTGGCGCGGCACCGGCGAACCAACGACCTTGATCACCGTCGAGGCCCACGGCCGCGAACAGCACATCGTTGACGGTGCCGACCTGTCCCGCACCGTTGGCTGGTTCACCACGCAGTACCCGGTTCGCTTAGACGCCACCGGTGACCCTGCCGCGACCGTGAAGCGCGTAAAGCAACACCTCGCGGACCTGCCTGACCGTGGGGTCGGGTACGGGCTGCTGCGGCACTTCACCGACTCCGGACTCGACGCGTTCCCCGAGCCGCAGATCCTGTTCAACTACATGGGCCGTGTGGCGCCGCCTAACGACGATCCGCTCGGCTTCGCCCAGATCGGCTTTGGTGGCGTCGCCCCCGCGGCCGACCCCGGCCTGCCCGCGGCAGCGGCTCTTGTGGTCAACGCGGTGGTACCCGACGGTGCTGGCCTGGAGATCCAGCTGCGCTACCCGGCGAGCCTGTTTGTCGAGGACGAGATCACTCGGCTGGCCGACCTGTGGGCGGCAGAGCTGACTGCCCTTGCCGGGTACAAGGGCCTGGGTGGACGCACGCCATCCGATCTGCCCCTGGTTCGCGCGACCCAGGCCGATGTCGAGCTGTGGGAAGCGCGCTTCCCAGGACTAAGCGATGTCTTGCCGTTGTCGCCACTTCAGCAGGGCCTGCTGTTCCACGCCAACTACGACGCCGACGCGGTCGACTTCTACTCCGTCCAACTGGTTGTCGACCTCGATGGCCCGGTAGACGTCGACCGGCTTCGTGCCGCTGCCACCGCGTTGGTTGCTCGGCACCCGGTGCTGCGGACGGCGTTCAGTGACGAGTCCAGCATCCCCGCACAGGTTGTCTTAGCTGAAGTGACTCCCAGCCTGGTCGTGCTCGACATGACCACTGTGGAGTTTGACGAGTTCCTCGAATCCGACCGGCGAGCACGCTTCGACCTCACGTGTCCGCCGCTGGTACGGCTAACGCTGGTCCGGCTAGGTGAAGACGACCACCGGCTCGTAGTGACCAACCACCACCTCGTTCTCGACGGCTGGTCAACACCGTTGGTGGTCCGCGACCTGTTCGCCCTTTACGAGAACCGCACGCTGACCGTCCCGCCGCGCCCCTACCGCGACTTCTTGGCTTGGTTGACCCGCCGGGACCACGATGCCTCTCTTACCGCCTGGGCAAACGCTTTCGCTGGCGTCGATGAACCGACCCTGCTCGCGAGCGCGGACCTGCGTGACGCCTCCGTCTTGCCCGCCGAGGTCGTCGACCTCGTTCCCGCGGACCTGACCGCGCGCCTGACCCAGGTCGCGCGCGGGCACGGGGTCACGCTCAACACCGTGCTCGCCGCCGCCTGGGGAGTCGTGCTCGGCGCGCTGACCGGCCGCGACGACGTCGTGTTCGGCCTGGCCGTGTCCGGCCGCCCACCGGAGTTGGCGGGCGTGGAGTCCATGGTCGGCCTGTTCATCAACACCGTCCCGGTCCGGGTCGCCTGGTCCCCGGCGGACCCCGTGGCGACCCTGCTGGCCCGGCTGCAGGACGCCCGCACCGGCGTCCTCGACCACGAGCACGTCGGGCTGAGCGACATCCAGGCGCTGACCCCGGTCACCGGCAGGCTGTTCGACACGCTGATGGTCTTCGAAACCTTCCCGCTCGACACCGCCGACCTGCTCGACCCCACCCGCGCGGGCGGTCTCTCGGCCCAGGTCGGCTGGTCGCGCGGGTACACGCACTACCCGCTGACGCTCATGCTGATGCCCGACGGCGACCTGCTGCGGATCAAGCTCGAGTACCGCACGGACGTCTTCGAGCGCGGTGCCGTCGCCCAGGTCCTCAGCCGGGTGCTCGCGGTGCTGGGCGCGTTCGCCGACGATCCGGGCACCGCCCTGTCCCGGGTGGACGTTCTCGGCGCGGTCGAACGGGACCGGGTGCTGCGCTGGAACGACACAGACCTGCCGGTGCGGCCTGTCACTGTGCCGGACCTCATCGCCGAGCAAGCGCCTAACGCGGTCGCCGTGGTGTGCGGGGACTCTTCGCTTACCTTCGCCAACCTTGGCGAGCGGTCAGATCGACTTGCCGCGCACCTGGTGTCGCTCGGTGTCGGGCAAGAGACACCGGTCGGTCTGCTGCTGCCGCGTTCAACCGACGTGATCGTCGCGATGCTGGCCGTGTGGAAGGCAGGCGGTGTCACCGTCCCGCTCGACCCGAACTACCCGGCAGAACGGGTGGCATCTGTGCTGGCCGAAGCCAGCCCGGTAGCTGTAGTCACCCACCGGGCACTGGGTAGATTTACCTGTCCCACGGTGTTCGCCGACGAGTCCACGACGTGGACGGGACAAGGACAACCACAAGGACCTGTCGGACCTGATTCGGCTGCCTACATCGTCTTCACGTCAGGTTCCACCGGTAGGCCCAAGGGGGTCGTCGCGACCCACCGGGGCGTGGTGAACCTGACTGCCGCCCACCGGAGGGCTTTCATCGACCCGGCGGCCGAGCGGTTGGGACGGCCTGTGCGGGCGCTCAACGTGCTCTCCTTCGCCTTTGACGGCTCGGTGGACCCGCTGCTGTGGTTGTTCGCCGGCCACGAGCTGCACATCCTGCCCGACGAGCTGATCGGCGACCCGAGGGGAATCGTCGACCACACCCGGGCCCACGCGATCGACTTCATCGACGCGCCGCCGTCCCTGATGGATCTGCTCATCCCCGCCGGGCTGCTCGACGGGCCGCTTAGCGTGGTCGCCACCGGCGCGGAAGCGGTCGGCACCCGGTTGTGGGATCAGTTGGCCGAAGCTGATGTGACCGCGCTGAACCTCTATGGGCCGACCGAGTGCACGGTTGACGCGCTGTGGACACTGGTCGACGCTGGCGATCCGCACATCGGGCGCCCCGTGGCCAATAGCCACTCTTACGTCCTCGACTCGGCCTTGAGACTGGTCCCGGTAGGCGTACCGGGCGAGCTCTACATCGCTGGTGCCGGGCTAGCACGCGGGTATCTGGGGCGACCGGGGGAGACAGCGGTTCGGTTCGTCGCCAACCCGTTCGGTGCGGGGCGGCTCTACCGGACCGGGGACCTGGTGCGGTGGACGGAGTCCGGGACCGTGGAGTTCCTGGGCCGGGTCGACGACCAGGTCAAGATCCGGGGCTACCGGGTCGAGCCGGGCGAGGTCGAATCCGTCCTGAGCGGACTCCCCGGTGTCACGCAGGCCGCTGTGGTGGCCCGCGACGGCAGGCTCGTCGCCTACCTGACCGGCACGGCGTCCGCGGAGCAGGCGCGCGCCGACCTCGTCCGACTGTTGCCCGACTACTTGGTGCCTGCCGCGATCGTGCCGCTGGGGGCCCTGCCGCAGCAGCCCAACGGCAAACTGGACCGCCGCGCGCTGCCCGCCCCCGACTTCGCGGGGCAGTCGGTCCGGCAGCCCTCGACCGACACCGAACGCCTGGTCCACGGGCTGTTCACCGAACTGCTCGATGCCCGGCGGATCGGGGTGGACGACTCTTTCTTCGCGTTGGGCGGGCACTCGCTGCTCGCGGCCCGGCTGGTCGCCCGGCTACGCGCCGAGGTCGACGGCCCGCTGTCGATCCGTGCCGTCTTCGACACCCCCACTGTCGCGGGGCTCGCCGCGCACCTCGACAGCCTCACCGGAGGACCCAGTCGTCCCGCTCTAAGAGCCGAGACTCGTCCAGAGCGGATCCCGCTGTCGGCAGCGCAGGCACGCCTGTGGTTCCACGACAAGCTCAACGGTCCGTCAGCGGCCTACACGATGCCATTCGCGTCTCGGCTGACTGGCCCGCTCGACCTCGATGCACTACGTCTCGCGTTCAACGACGTCGTGGCCCGGCACGAGAGCCTGCGCACGGTCCTAGAGGAGCATGACGGCGTCCCGTACCAGCGTGTGCTCGACGCGGTAACGGTGCCGTTCACGGTTGTCGACACCACCGACCCCGGGAAGGGCTTGGCTAAGGCTGCCGCTGAGCCTTTCCAGCTCGATAGGGACATCCCGATCCGGGTGGCTGTGTTCCGCGTTAGCAGCAGCGAGCATGTGCTGCTGCTGTCGATTCACCACAGCGCCGCTGATGAGTGGTCCACCGGGCCGTTGCTGCGCGACCTCGCTACCGCCTACGCGGCCAGGTCTGTAGGCATGGAACCTGCCTGGACGGCGCTACCGGTCCAATACGCGGACTACGCGCTCTGGCAGCAGAAGGTTCTCGAGAGCGTCGCTGGCGAGCAGTTAGCGCATTGGAGTCGTGCGCTTGATGGCGCACCTGACGCCATCGCGCTGCCGGTAGACCGCCCGAGACCAGGCAGCCCTATCGCGGGCGCTGGAAGAGTCCGGGCCGCGATCCCGGCCGAGACCGTGGCCCGGTTGCGCTCGGTGCTGGCCGACACCGGCGCCAGCGAACTCATGGCCGCCCACGCCGCGGTCGCCGCGCTCCTGCACAAGCTGGGCGCCGGTGCGGACATCCCGCTGGGCGCGTTGGTCGCCGGGCGCGGTGAGCAGGCCGTCACCGACCTGGTCGGCTTCTTCGTCAACACCGTGGTGCTGCGCGTCGACCTGTCCGGCGACCCGACACCGCGAGAGCTGCTCGTCCGGGTCCGCGCGGTCGCGTTGGCCGCTTACGCCAACGCCGACGTGCCGTTCGAACAGGTCGTCGAGGTGGTGAACCCGGGCCGCGAGCCGGGCCGCCACCCGCTGTTCCAGACCTTGGTCGACTACTGGAAACCCGACGGCGCCGCGACCGGCCTACCGGGACTCGCCACGACCGTGGTGGACCCTGGCGCGCCCGCCGCCCCGAAGTTCGACCTCGCCTTCGGTGTCACCACCGGTTCCGGCGGCGAGCTGCTCGTGTCGGCGGAGTTCGCCGAGGACCTGTTCGACCGGGCCACCGTCGAGAGCCTCCTGGTCCGGCTGCGACGCGTTGTCGAGGCGATGGCCACGACCCCGGACCTGCGGTTGTCACAGGTGAGCGTGCTCGACGACCAGGAACGCCACCTCGTGGTGGCGGCGTGGAACGACAGGGCTGTCCAGGCAGCCCACGGCTCCGAGCACACCGCGCTGGACCTGTTCGCCGAGCAGGTGGCGGCCACACCGGACTCGCCTGCCGTGGTGGGGGGCGGGACGGCGACGTTCCGGGAGTTGGACGACCTGTCCGGCAGGCTCGCCGCGCACCTGGTGTCGCTTGGTGTCGGCCCGGAGGACCGGGTCGCGGTAGTGCTACCTCGCTCAAAGAGCGTTGTGGTCGCGATGCTGGCTGTGTGGAAGGCCGGCGGCGTTGTCGTGCCGGTGGACCCCACTTACCCGGCTGACCGCATCGCCCTTGTGTTGGACGACGCGAACCCCGTAGTGGTCGTGGGCGCTTCTGTGCCCGGCAGGACCGTAGTGTTGGAGGACCCGGCTAGCTGGACTGGTACCGGTAGCCCTGCCGGAGCCGTGAGCCCGGACTCGGCCGCGTACCTCATCCACACCTCCGGCTCCACCGGCCGACCCAAGGGTGTTGTTGCTACCCACCGCGGGTTGGTCAACCTCGCTTGGTCACACCGCCAGACGGTGATGCCACAAGAGCGGCTGCGTGTGTTGAACGCGGTGTCGTTCGCCTTCGACGCTGCTATGGACCCCTTGCTGTGGCTGTTGTCCGGCCACGAGATGCACATCCTCGCCCAAGAGGCCATGGGGGACCCGCGCGCGATCACCCGGTACGTCCAGTCCGCAGGCATCGACTACGTGGACGCGCCCCCGTCTCTGCTGGAGTTGCTCCTGGACGAGGGGCTGCTCGACGGAGACCACCGGCCGAAGGTGGTCGCGACCGGCGCCGAGGCGGTTGGCCCCAGGCTGTGGGATCGGATCGCGGCGGCGGACGTGCTGGGCGTGAACTTCTACGGCCCCACCGAGGCCACCGTAGACGCGTCATGGGCGCGGATCGAGCTCGAGACAGCCCCACATATCGGCGGGCCGGTCGCCAACGCGCGGCTCTATGTACTCGACAACTTCCTGAACCCGGTCCCGCCAGGTATTCCTGGTGAACTCTATGTCGGTGGGCCGGGCGTTGCCCGGGGCTATCACGGCAAGGCAGGGGAGACCGCCGCCAGGTTCGTCGCCAGCCCCTTTGGCGACGGCAGGCTCTATCGCACCGGAGATCTGGTGCGGTGGACCGAGTCGGGGACCGTCGAGTTCCTGGGCCGTGTCGATGACCAGGTCAAGATCCGTGGCTACCGAGTCGAACCAGGTGAGGTCGAGGCAGCTCTTAGCGCTGTCGCCGATGTTCGGCAGGCCGTAGTTGTCGCGCGTGGCGGCGTTCTCATCGGTTACGTGGCCGCGCTACCGGGCACTGATGGCGCTGCCGTGCGCGATGAGGTGGCGTTGGCGCTACCAGCGCACCTAGTGCCATCCCGTGTGGTTGTTCTCCCTGAGTTCCCCTTGCTGCCTAACGGGAAGCTGAACCGCAAGGCACTACCTGCACCGGAGGTAGCAGACGGTCGGGCCCCGGACACGCCTACCGAGAAGGCCGTGGCACGGGTGTTCACCCAGTTGCTCGACCGCGATCAGGTCGGGGCGGACGACTCGTTCTTCGACCTCGGTGGGCACTCGCTGCTGGCCGCCCGGCTCGTTGCCCGGCTCCGGTCAGAACGCGATGTCGACCTGTCCGTGCGTGCGGTGTTCGAGGCTCCCACGGTCGCCGGTCTCGCCACCCTCGTCGACCAAGCTGCCCGCTCCCGCAGGCCTGCCCTTGTGGCACGCCCACGCCCGGAGCCGGTACCGCTGTCGGCCGCCCAGTCGCGGTTGTGGTTCCTGCACAAGCTCGACGGCCCTTCCGGCACCTACAACGTGCCGTTCGCGGTCCGGCTCGCTGGCGTGCTGAACGTCGACGCCTTACGGGCCGCTATCCGCGATGTCATTGCCCGGCACGAGAGCCTGCGCACGGTGTTCTTAGAAGACGGCGGTGTGCCCCGGCAGCAGATTCTCGAAGCTTCTGAGATCGACACACCGTTCGCGGTTCGCGATACGACAGAGTCCGCGCTGTGGGCGCAGGTACAAACCGAGGCCGACTACCCGTTCGACCTGGGGCGCGAGATTCCGATTCGAGCCACCGTCCTGCGACTCGGCGCGATAGATCACGTGTTCGTGCTGGTGGTGCATCACATCGCTAGTGACGAGTGGTCGACCGGTCCGCTCTTGCGTGACCTTGCCGATGCGTATGAGGCCCGCTTCGTCGGGATCGAGCCGGAGTGGGCGCCGCTGGCGGTTCAGTACGCCGACTACACGCTTTGGCAGAACGACCTGCTCGACGGGCTGCTCGATGACCAACTCGGCTACTGGACGCACACCCTGTCGGAGTTGCCCGAGGCCATCCCGCTGCCGACTGACCACCCGCGCGTTGCCAAGGAGAGCAGCCAGGGCGGTGTTGTGCGCTTCGCGGTGCCCGCGAACGTTGTCACCGGCCTGCGCGCGATAGGCCGCGAGGTTGGAGCCACCGACTTCATGGTGGTCACCGCCGCCGTCACCGCGCTGCTACACAAGCTCGGCGCGGGCAATGACATCCCGCTCGGCGCGCTAGTGGCCGGTCGCGGCGATGACGCTGTCACTGACCTTGTCGGCTTCTTCGTGAACACGATCGTCTTGCGCACAGACCTCTCCGGCGACCCCACCTTGCGTGATGTCCTCGCCCGGGTAAGGGAAACCGCGCTGGGCGCCTTCGCCAACGCCGACGCGCCGTTCGACCGCGTCGTCGAAGCGATCAACCCTGATAGGGCTACCGGGCGGCACCCGCTTTTCCAAACGATGGTGGACTTCCGCACTACCGATCTCGGCGGGGCAGCCCTACCTGGCGTGAGCGCCCGTCCGGTCGTCGATGACGCTGCCTTCATCGGCGGGGCGAAGTTCGACTTGGCCTTCAACTTCGCGTCGTTGCCTGACGGATCGTTGGACGGGTCGCTGGAGTTCGACGCCGACCTGTTCGAGCACGCCAGCGCGGAGACCCTGGCCCGACGGCTCGGTCGTGTGTTGGCAACGGCCTCGGCAGAGCCAACGACTCCGCTGTCGCGGCTGGATGTCCTCGACGCCACCGAGCGGGATCTCTTGGTGCGCGGGTGGAACGACACGGCCACCCCGGTCGATGACGTCACTGTGCCCGGGTTGTTCGCGGCTCAGGTCGCGCAGACTCCTGACGCGGTTGCCGTCATCAGCGGCGACGCCCAACTCACGTACGCGGAGCTAGATAGCGCTGCCAATGCTGTTGCCGCTGCCCTCACCGACAGGGGCATCGGTCGTGAGGACATCATTGGCTTGCACCTCGACCGGTCGCCGGACTTGATTGCCGCCATGCTTGGCGTGCAGCGCATCGGTGCAGCGTTCGTGCCACTGGAGCCCTCTTGGCCCGCTCAGCGGGTAACCGATATCCACGGCAGCGCCCGCCTTCGCGCGGTCATCACCGAGTCCGAGGCGGCCCTACCGGACCTGGACGTGCCTGTACTGCAAGTCGCCGACCTGCTCTCGACCACCGAAGTGGTCGAGGCTCCGCTGCACCCCGATGGTCTCGCCTACGTCATCTACACCTCGGGATCCACCGGCACGCCCAAGGGCGCGATGATCCTGCACAAGGCCATCGCGGCCCGGTTGCTATGGCAGCGGGAGATGTTGGGATTCGGTCCCGGCGACGCCGCCTTGTTCAAGGCGCCACTCGGGTTCGACATCTCCATCAACGAGATCTTCTTGCCCTTGGTCACCGGTGGCGCTGTCGTGGTCGCGGCGCCAGGCGCAGAACGGGACGTGGAGTACCTGCTCGACCTCATCACCGAGCACCGGGTCAGCTTCACCTACCTGGTCGCGTCGATGCTGGACATGCTGTTGCAGCTACCCGGCATCACCGCCGTCACCGACACTCTCAAGCACGTGTGGTGTGGCGGCGAGGCGCTCACCCCGGAACTCTTCGACCGGTTCCGCCGCGCCCTCGACGCCACCATGTACCACGGGTACGGGCCTGCCGAGGCGACCATCGGCGTCAGCCACGAGTTCTACCGGGGTGACGCGGTCCGCCGCGGCATCAGCATCGGCCGCCCCAACCCGAACACCCGCGTGCACGTCCTCGACGCGGCGCTCAACCCCGTGCCCGTCGGCGTCCAGGGCGAGCTCTACACCGGCGGTCTGCCGCTGGGCCGCGGCTACGTGGGCGACCCGGCCCAGACCGCGGCGCGGTTCGTCGCCGACCCGTGGACCCCCGGCGCCCGGCTCTACCGCACCGGCGACCTGGCGCGCTGGACCGCCGGGGGCACGCTGGAATTCCTCGGCCGGGTCGACCACCAGGTCAAGATCCGCGGCATGCGGGTCGAACTCCAGGAGATCGAGGCCGCCCTGGCCGCGCACGACGCCGTGCGCCAAGCCGTCGTCGTCACCGTGCGCGGCCCCAGCGGGGCCACGCAGCTCGCCGGGTACTGCACCGGGACGGGGAGCGCCGGGACCGCGCTCGATGGCCACGCGCTGCGCGGCTGGTTGGGGGAGCGGCTGCCCGAGCACATGGTCCCGCCGACGATCCAGGTGCTGGACGCGCTCCCGGTGACCCCATCGGGCAAGGTCGATCGTCGAGCGTTGCCCGCGCCGGACTTCACCGCGAGCCTCCGCACGCCGGTCACCGAGGTCGAACAGTTGGTGTGTTCGTTGTTCGCCGAGGTGTTAGGTCTACCTCGTGTCGGTGTGGACGACTCGTTCTTCTCGCTGGGCGGCGACAGCATCGTGTCGCTGCAACTCGTCGCCAAAGCACGCGCGGCAGGCTTGGCGATCTCACCTCGCGATGTCTTCGACAGCCGCACCGCAGGCGATCTCGCCCGCCTAGTGTCGGATCGCGTACCGGTGGCTATTGAGGCCCCCACCGTGGACGCGGTGGGGGAGGTGCCGCTCACCCCGGTCATGCGGACTGTCTTGTCGCGGGACGGCCTGCGACGCCGGTATGCCCAGGCAGCGGTGGTGGAGGCACCAGCCAACCTCGACCCGGCGGCGCTAGCTACCGCCGTCGAAGCTCTAGTGCGACATCACGACGCGCTTCGAGCGGTAGTTACCTCTACCGGTGACACTTGGCGCTATGTAGTGCCGAAGGCTGGCGAAGTCGACGGACTCGTTCGGCCTGGTAGCGATGATGTGCGCGCGGAGTTGGATGCCGCGGCCGACCGCTTGGACCCCTCGTCCGGCGTGATGCTGCAGGTCGTCTGGTTCCCCGAGGTGATCGGGATCGTGATCCACCACTTCGCCGTCGACGGCGTCTCGTGGCGCATCCTGCTACCGGATCTCGCTGACGCCTACCAAGCCGCCGTCGAGGGGCGGACTCCCGAACTCACCCCGGTCGGCACCTCGTTGCGCGCCTGGGCGTCGGGTCTTGCCGAGGTCGATCGATCGTCCGAAGTGGACTTCTGGAGCGCGACCCTCGACGGGCCTGACACCGCGTTGGGCAGTCGACCGCTTGACCCCACCCGCGATGTCCTCGCCACTGTGCGAGACGTGCGGGTAGAACTACCGGTCGACGTATCGCGAGCAGTCCTGACGGATGTGCCAGACCGCTACTTCGCTCGGATCGACGACGTCCTGCTAACCGCCCTGGGAATGGCCTTCGGTAGGCCAACCTTGGTCGAGCTCGAGGGCCATGGCCGCGAAGACGGTGTCATCGATGGTGCTGACCTATCTCGCACGGTCGGTTGGTTCACCACCGTCTACCCAGTCCGCCTCGATGTCGGTTCGCTCGAACCCGGCGATGCCCTTAAGCACGTCAAAGAGGCACTGCGCGCGGTCCCGAACCGGGGCATCGGGTATGGCCACCTCCACGACACCAACCCGGCCCAGATCACCTTCAACTACCTCGGTCGCTATGGCGGCACCGACGCAGGCAAGCCGTGGACGCAGTCGGGCGAGTACGCCGATATGGCGGGCATCTTTGACCCGACCGCACCGGCACCCAACACCCTGGAGGTCACCGCGCTGACGGAGGACACCTCGGCGGGCCCGGTGCTGCGAGCCACGTGGTCCTACCCCGAGGGCGTCCTCACCCGCGAAGAGGTCATTGACTTGGCCAACCGCTGGCGGGAAGCGCTAATAGCCCTGACGTCGGATTCGGCAGTGGGCGGTCACACGCCGTCTGACATGACCCTGGTCGACATCGACCAGGCCAGCCTCGACGCGTTCGAGGACATGTGGGGCGAACTGTGAGCCGGTCCAACATCGAAGAGGTTCTGCCGCTCGCCCCACTGCAAGAGGGGCTTCTCTTCCACGCTCTGCTGGACGCAGCCGACGATGTCTACACGGTTCGCACTGCGGTGGAACTAGAGGGCGCTGTTGACGCTGCCCGGCTACGGGACGCGGCAGAGGCACTAGTGCAGCGGCACGCGGTGCTGAGGACCGCGTTCGTGCAGAACCCCACCGGCCCGGTGCAGGTCGTGCTGAGGCGGGTCCGAGTGCCGTGGACCGAGGTCGACCTACGCGGCGCTCCTGAACCGCAAGATGAGCCATTCGCACTCGACAAGCCCCCGCTGATCCGGTTTCTGCTCGCCCGCACCGGTGAGAACACCTATCGGCTCGTCATCACCAGTCACCACATCCTCCTCGACGGCTGGTCGGGCCCGCTGCTGCTGCGCGACCTGTTCGCTCTCTACAGCGGCAGCCCACTCCCCAGTGTTCGCCCCTACCGGGATTTCCTGGCCTGGTTGTCCAAGCGCGACAAGGCGACGGGCCTCGCGGCGTGGGCGAACGTCTTGGATGGCATCACCGAAGTGACCCTGGTCGCACCGTCAGCGACGAGTAGGCCGACGAGTAAGTCCGAGAGGCTCGAACTCGCCGAACCCGAGAGTCTGGGACCGGCGGTCAACGCGCTGGCTCGACGCGCTGGTGTCACGGTCAGCACTGTCCTGCACGCCGCGTGGGGAATCGTCGTAGGCAGCCTCACCGGACGCGATGACGTCGTCTTCGGCGCGACCGTGTCCGGCAGGCCCGCCGACCTCCCCGGCGCCGACACCATGGTCGGCCTGTTCATCAACACCATCCCGGTGCGGATCAAGCTCAGCCCCTGGCTGACAGTCGCCGAGCTGCTTCAGCGGATGCACCGCGCCCAAGCCGCCGTGCTCGACCACCACCACCTCAACCTGGGCGAGATCCAAGCCGCAGCAGGTGTCGGAGACCTGTTCGACACCCTCGTGGTCGTCGAGACCTACCCGGTCGACGACAATGCGATCGACGACGTCCGCCAAGCCATGCGACGCGATGGCAAGGCTGTGCGCACCACAGGTGTCGACACCGATGACGCCACCCACTACCCGCTCACCCTCACCGCCGAACCCGGCGAGCACCTCAACCTGGCATTGGAACACCGCCTAACGCCAGAACACGCTCGTCTGGTGGGCGATCAGGTCCTAGCCACCCTGCACGCCCTCACCCAAGACGACCTCTTAGGGCAGGTCAACCGCCCGCGCAAGGCCGCACTTGCCGCGATCGAGCCCCCCAGTCAAACCATCCTCGACCTCTTCGCCGAACACGCAGACTCGGACGAACCAGCGGTCGCCTGCGATGAGGTAGCCCTGTCCTTCCGCGAACTGGATGCACGGTCCACCAACCTCGCAGCGCACCTAGTCGCCACAGGCGTTGGCTTGGAAGATCGGGTCGCGGTGGTGCTGCCACGCTCGGTTGACGTCATCGTGTCGATGCTCGCGGTGTGGAAAGCGGGCGCGGTAGTCGTACCTGTCGACCCGGCATACCCCGCTGACAGGATCGCCGCGACCCTCGACGCCGCACGCCCAACAGCGGTCATCGACGACGCCACGCTCGCGCCCCAGGTCGAGTCGATATACCTGCCGGGACCTATAGGCCCGGATTCCGCCGCCTACATCGTGTTCACGTCCGGCTCGACCGGCCAACCGAAGGGCGTGGTCGCCACCCACGGGGGAGTGGCCAACCTCGCCACCGCCCACCGCGCCGCCTTCATCGACCAGCCCAAGCGGTTCCGCGCGCTCAACCTGCTCTCGTTCGCCTTCGACGGCTCCATCGACCCCCTGCTGTGGCTGTTCGCGGGCCACACCGTCCACGTCCTGCCCGATCACCTCATGGGCGACTCACCCGGCATCGTCGACTACTGCACCCGCCACCGCATCGACTTCGTCGACGCACCACCATCGCTACTCGAACTCCTCATCGCGGACGGCCTCTTCGACACCGGCCTCTCCATCGTCGCGACCGGCGCTGAAGCCGTCAGCCCGCGCCTATGGAACGACCTGCTCGCCTTCGACGGCGTAGCCCTCAACCTCTACGGGCCCACCGAGTGCACAGTTGACGCCACCTGGACCACCGTCGCGCCAGGCTCTCCACACATCGGTAGGCCCATCACGGGCGCCGACGCGCTAGTGCTCGACTCCGCTTTACGCCCGGTCCCGGTCGGGGTCCCCGGCGAGCTCTACATGGCAGGCGCCGGTGTCGCACGCGGGTACCACAACCGGCCCGCCGAGACCGCCAGCCGTTTCATCGCCGCTGACAACGGCACCCGGCTCTACCGCACCGGCGACCTCGTGCGGTGGACCGACAGCGGCACCCTGGACTTCCTCGGCCGCGCCGACGACCAGGTCAAGATCCGGGGCCACCGCGTCGAACCCGGCGAGGTGGCGGCGGCGCTGCTCGCCGACCCCGCCGTCGGTCAAGCCGCCGTCATCGCCAGGACCGACGCGGGAATCACCCGTCTGGTCGGCTACGTGGCCCCCATCGACCTCGATCCGGTCCACCTCCGCTCGACCCTCGCCAGGACCTTGCCCGACCACCTCGTGCCAGCGGCCATCGTCGCGCTCGACGCCCTCCCCACGACGCCGAACGGGAAGCTCGACCGCCGCGCGCTCCCCGCGCCCACCTACGCCACCACGGTCACCCGAGCACCCCGCACCCGCGCCGAACGCGTCCTGTGCGGACTCTTCGCCGATCTGCTCGGCGTCCCCGAGGTCGGTGTCGACGACTCGTTCTTCGCCCTCGGTGGCCACTCCCTGCTCGCCGCCCGCCTCGTCTCCCGCATCCGGGCCGAACTGGGGACCACCCCGGGCCTGCGCGCCGTGTTCGCCGCCCCCACCCCTGCCGCCCTCGCGCGGAGCCTCGACGACACTGACCAAGACCACGCTTTCGACCCGCTGTTCCCGCTGCGGCCGACGGGCACCGCGCCGCCGCTTTTCTGCGTGCATCCCGGCCTAGGTCTGAGCTGGTCTTACACCGGTCTCCTAGCTCATCTCGACGAGCAGATCCCGGTCTATGGCCTACAGGCCACAGACATCACCGGCCCTGCCACGGTCGATAGCGTCGCGGACCACTACGCAGCTCTTATCGCTACCGTCGCTCCCACAGGTCCGGTCCGGCTTCTCGGCTGGTCTCTCGGCGCTGTCTTAGCCCACGCCATTGCCTGTCGCATCGACCGAGTCGCCAGCCTCGTCTTAGTCGATGGCTACCCCGGTGGGGACCAACTGGTCGAGCAAGACCCAGCAGCGGCGTCACGCTTTCTGCACGAATGGCTCCTGCGCGCTGGCTACCTCGTCGACGACATCGACCCGGCCACCATGACCCCCGAACTCGCTGCGGACCTCGCAGAGGTAGGGCTCCTCGCGGGTCTAGGCGCCGACCGGATTCGCGACCTCGCCGACGGTATGCGCGCAGTCGCCAACGTCGATACCAGCGTCAAACCCGGCCTCTATGACGGAAACGCCCTCCTAGTGCGCGCAACACCAGGAGGCGACCCCACCGCGTGGGAGCCCTACCTGGCCGGGCAGCTCACCACCCACACGGTCGACTTCGCCCACGAAGCGTTGATGACCCCACAAGCCCTCCGCTCGGTCGGCCCGCTTATCGCGGACGCCATCAACACAGCCGCCATCAACACAGCCGCCGTAAGCACGGCCGCCGTAAGCACGACCGCTATCAGCACAGCCGCCATCAGTAGAGCGGACGAGGACAGATGAACGAGTACGCACCGCAGAAAGGCACGTCCATGGTCAACACCACCCCGCGCCCGTTCCCCCGCAGGCTCTTCCTGACCGGCTCGGCCGCGGGCGCGCTGACCCTGGGCCTGGCCGCCTGCGGTTCCAGCGACACGCCGACCCCGACGAACGCCCCGGCCGCGGGCGGCGGCACCCCGGCACCCGGCGGCTTCCCGCTGACCCTGGAGGGCGCCGAGGGCAAGACCGTCCTCCCGGCCCAGCCCACCAAGGTCGTCACCGTCGGCTTCATGCGCGACGTCGACGAGGCCGTCTCGCTCGGCGTCATCCCGCTGGCGATCACCCCGCAGACCAACTTCGACTCCGGCCTCGCGCCCTGGGTCGAGGCCAAGCTCGCCGGTGCCAAGGCGCCCCAGCAGCTCGAGGTCGAGGACAACCTGCCGTTCGAGAAGATCACCGAGCTCGCCCCGGACCTGATCCTGGCCACCGACAGCTACACGCTGGCCGACGACTTCGCCAACCTCACCGCGATCGCCCCGACCCTGTCCTACCAGGAGGACGTCGCGGAGGACACCTGGCAGACCAGGGCCAAGCGGATCGGCGCCGCGCTGGGCAAGGCCGACGCGGCGACCAAGGCCATCGCCGAGGTGGAGACCAGGATCAGCAGCGCCAAGGACAAGAACAAGGCTGCGCTGGAGGGCAAGACCTTTACCTTCAGCCTGCTCAACGCCGAGGGCCAGCTCGCCACGGTCATCCTGCCTACCGACGCCTCCGCCCAGTTCCTCTCCCAGCTCGGCCTCAAGCTCGCCGACTCGGTCACCAGCCTCCAGCAGGCGGGCCCCACCGGGCGCGCGGTCGTGGCCCAGGAGAACACCAAGCTGCTCGACGCCGACGTCGTGCTGTTCTCCTTCCGCACCGCCGACGAGCGCAAGCAGGTCGAGGGCGACCGGTTGTTCCAGGCGCTGCCCGCGGTCAAGCGCGGCGCGTACGTGCCGCTGGAGGTCGGCGAGGCGCTGTCCATGGCGTTCCCGTCCACCCTGAGCATCCCGTTCGCGCTCGAGGCGATCGTGCCCAAGGTCGTCGCCGCGGCGACCAAGGCCTGACGGCGCCGACCGTCCACAGAGGAGAACCGATGACCCTGGCTTACACGATCGAGGGCACCGGCCCGGTCGTCGAGCACATCGACCACGATCGCGCTGACCTGCGGGCTAAGCTCGTTGAGCACGGTGCGCTGCTGCTGCGCGGCTTCGACATCGGCGGTGCCGACGGGCTGGCCGACGCGGTGCGGGCGCTAGCGGGCGAACCGCTCACCTACACCGAGCAGTCGTCGCCGCGCAGTGTGATCAAGGGCAACGTCTATACGTCGACCTCTTATCCCGCGCAGGCGGAGATCCCGCTGCACACCGAGATGTCTTACCAGGCTGTTTGGCCTCTTACCCTGTTCTTCCACTGCGTTGAGCCGCCGTTGACCGAGGGTGCCACTCCGTTGGCGTCTATTCGTGAGGTCTATGAGCGTATTGATCCGGATGTGCGGGCGGAGTTCGAGCGGCGTCGGTGGATGGTGGTGCGCAACTACGGTGAGGATGTCGGTCTGCGGTGGTGGACCGCGTTCGGTACTGAGGACCGTGCCGAGGTCGAGCGCCAGTGCGCCGCGGGCGGTATCACTCCGGAGTGGGTGGGCGCTGACGGGTTGCGCACTCGTGCCGTCCGGGATGCCGTGCACAAGCACCCGGTGACCGGGCTACCGGTGTGGTTCAACCACATCGTCATCTTCCACGAGAGCAGCCTCCCGACTGACGTCCGCGAGGGCATCGCCGAGATCTATGGACCTGACGGCTTCCCGAACAACTCCTACTACGGCGACGGCAGCGTCATCCCGGATGATGTGGTTGCCCACCTGCGACAGTGCTACCGCGCCGCATCCACCCGGTTCGACTACCAGCGCGACGACCTGTTGGTAGTGGACAACATGTTGGCCGCGCACGGCAGGGAACCCTTTACCGGACCTCGTAAGATCGCGGTCGCCATGGCGGAGTCCTCTGCGTGAAAGGGAGTTGTTAGCCTTGCCCGGTCCCGAGATCGGTGACATCGCGCGGAACGACGAGGGGTTGCCAATGGTGGAAGGGCGGCCCCGCGTCAAGACCGTGAGCGTGCGCCTCTTAGGGCTCGTCGGCGCACTTGTGGCGCTCGCTGCGGTGTGCGTGTTCAGCCTGATCGTCGGGGCTGAGGACATCGACATCGGCACCGTGTGGCGGCTGCTGTGGCACGACGACGGCAGCGAGATCGCCTACATCGTGCGCGAACTGCGGTTCCCGCGCACCGTCCTCGGCCTGGCCGTCGGCATCGCCCTCGGTCTGGCCGGTGCCCTCATGCAGGCGCTGACCCGCAACCCGCTGGCCGACCCCGGCCTGCTCGGCGTGGAGATCGGCGCCTCGACCGCGGTGGTCGTGGCCATCTCGTTCCTCGGCGTCACCGCGCCCAGCGGCTACGTGTGGTTCGCGCTGCTGGGCGCGGCGGTCACCGCCGTCGCGGTCTACGCCCTCGGTGCCAGCGGCCGCGCCGCCACCCCCGACCGCATGGTCCTCGCCGGGGCTGCCGTCACCGCCGCGCTCAACGCCGTCGTCGGGATCATCCTGCTGCTCGACGCCGAGACCTTCGACCGGTTCCGGTTCTGGGTCATCGGCTCCCTCGCAGGCCGCGGCATGGACGTGTTCCTCGAGGTCTCGCCCCTCATCGCGGCGGGCACCGGGGTGGCGCTGCTGCTCGCCCGCCCGCTCAACGCCCTGGCCCTGGGCGAGGAGACCGGCCGCGCCCTCGGCGTCCGGATCGGTCAGGTCCGCCTCGCCGGTGCCCTGGCGGTGACCCTGCTCTGCGGCGCGGCCACCGCCGCCGTCGGCCCGGTCGCGTTCGTCGGCCTCGCCGTCCCGCACGCGGCCCGGATGATCACCGGCCCCGACCACCGCTGGGTGCTGCCCTACGCCGCGGTCCTGGCCCCGGTCCTGGTCGTGGGCTCGGACGTGCTCGGTCGCGTCCTCGGTGCCCCGGGCGAACTGCAGGTCGGCATCGTCACGGCATTCCTGGGAGCCCCCGTGTTCATCGCCCTGGCCCGCCGCCGCCGGATCGCGCACCTGTGAGCGCCGCCATCCTGCGGCTGGGCCCGCTCTCCGTCCGTGTCTACCGCCGCCCGCTGGTGGTTGGCACCGCCCTGCTGATCGCACTCGCGACCTTGGCCGCCTTCACCCTCACCACGGGCGATTACCCGGCCACGGTCTCCGACGTGCTGCGGACCATCTTCGGACAAGGCCCGCCCGGCCTTGAACTGGTCGTCAACCGCTTCCGACTCCCCAGGCTCTTGGTGGCCATCGGTGCGGGCGCCGCTCTAGGCGCCGCGGGAGCCGTCTTCCAGAGCGTGTCCCGCAACCCTCTAGGCAGCCCCGACGTAATCGGCTTCACCACGGGCTCCGCTACCGGCGCCGTCTTCGCCCTCTTGGTCTTCCGCGACAGCCAAGCCAGCGTGGCGGTAGGCGCAGTAGTCGGTGGCCTCGCGGCCGCCGTCATCGTCTACCTCTTGGCTTACCGACGAGGCGTCCAAGGCTTCCGCCTAATCCTCATCGGCATCGGCGTCAGCTCAATCCTCGCTTCGGTCAACAGCTACCTCCTAACCCGAGCATCGTCTCAAGAAGCCCGCCTCGCCCAGCTCTGGCTCCTCGGCAGCGTCAACGGTCGCACCTGGCAACAGGTGACCCCGTTGTGGATATCCCTCGCGGTCCTCGTACCACTAGTCCTCTTGGCCGGTCGCCGCATGTCGTTGCTGGAGATGGGTGACGCCACCGCGCAATCCCTGGGAATCTCCCCCGAACGCACCCGCCTCTCTCTAGTCGTCGTCGGTGTTGCCCTCACCGCTGTCGCCACCGCTGCTGCCGGTCCCATCGGCTTCATCGCCCTTGCAGCGCCCCAGGTGGCATCCCGCCTCACCCGCACAGGCGGACCAGGCATCCTCCCAGCAACCCTTACCGGCGCCGTCCTGCTCACCGCGGCTGATCTCTTGGGGCAGCGAGCGATCCCGGACTTCCAACTCCCCGTCGGCCTCGCCACCGGCGCCGTAGGCGGCGTCTACCTGATGTGGCTGCTAGCCGCCCAATGGCGCGCTACGCGATAGCCACCCGGTAGGCGAACCCCAGTAGCGGCGTGAGCGACTGTCATCCGGTCGTGGGGGAGGTGTGCCCGGCTGGCGGTTGTCCCTCCAACCCGGTGATCGGTAAGCAAAGAGGACACCGTTGTCGTCGAGGAAGATTCGCCATGGTTGGGCATGTGGTGGTCATCGGGGCTGGGGTCTATGGGGCAGCTGTTGCGGCAGGCTTGGCTCGACGGGGAGCCCGGGTCACGGTGGTGGAGGCAGGTGCGCCTGCAGGCGGGACCTCCGGGGCCACCTTCTCTTGGACCAACTCGTGCGGCAAGCAACCGCGCAGCTACCACGACCTGAGCGTCGCCGGGATGGCCGCGCACCAGCGGTTGGCGGCACAAGCACCGCACTCCGACTGGTACCACGAGGGTGGCAACCTTGAGTGGGCCGCTGACGAGGTAGGGCAAGAGCGGTTGCGGACGAAGGTGGCGAATGTTCTCGAGTACGGATATGCCGCTCGGTGGCTGACGAGGGCAGAGGTGGTAGCGCTAGAGCCCGACATCAATCCGGTAGCGCTACCTGAGGATGAGATCGCCTACTTCCCTCGTGAAGGCTGGGTCGAACCGACGCGTCTGATCGGGCACCTGCTGGCGACCGCCCTGTCCCGGGGTGCCCGGTTGCTACGCGACGACGCCGTGATCGATCTCGACGTGGACGACTCGGCCAAGATCAGGCTCACCTCGGGCAAGCGCCTCACCGCCGACGCGGTCGTCAACTGCGCCGGGCCGCACGCCGCGCGGATCGCCGAGCTGGCCGGTCTCGCCCTGCCGATGCGCAACACCCTCGGAGTGCTCATCTACACGTCCCCGGTCGCCGTCTCCGTGTCGCGGGTCGTGCACGCGCCGCACGTGCACCTGCGCCCTGACGGCGGTGGGCGGCTGTTGTTGCACACCGAAGAGGTTGATTCCGCTGCTCGCGTCACCCGGGGCAAGACCAAGGTCGACCAGACCGCCGTCGAGGCCGTGGTCGCTGCTGGGAGAGACCTCTACCCTGGCCTGCGCGACGCCACCGTGGAGAGCGTGCGCGTCGGTGAGCGGCCGATCCCTGCTGACGGGCTTCCGGTGTTGGGGCGGGTTGCTGAGCTGCCTGCGTTCCATTTCGCGGTGTCGCACAGTGGTGCGACGCTCAGTGTTCACGCGGGTGATCTGGTTGCGGCTGAGGCGTTGGGGGAGGGCCAGGATGACGTGCTCGGGCCGTTTCGCTATGAGCGGTTCGCGCGAACGTAGGGGCGGCTCGGGCGGTGGGCGTGGGTCGGCTCGCCTTCGGTATGCACCTGGGTGGAGCGGTGCGGTGGGGGTCCACGGGTGCTGGGAGTGTGGTGGGCTTGATGGGGCGGGTCTGCGGGTGGTTGGGGGTGCGGTGGGCTCAGTAGGGCGGGTCCGTGCCGGGGTTGGGAGTGCGGTTGGCTCGATGGCGCCGAGCATCGACAGGGTCTGCGGTGGTTGCTAGTGCGGTTGGCTCGATGGGGCGAACTTGTTTTGCGTGGGGCCCCTACAACACCCGTGGCAGAACCGCACAGCAGGGGCCGAAAAGACTGGCCCTGCCGCGAGGAAACGCTACGGGTGTTGTCCCCCCACGCAAAACAAGTCCGCCCCATCGAGCAAGAACAGGGGTGGGGTTGGTGGGGTTGGTGGGGGGTGAGGGTGGGGCAGAGTCGAGCTCATGGAGCAGAGGCCGGTGAGCATGGATTTGTCGGCGCATGACGTTATGGCTGTTGTTCTCCTGCGCGAGACAGGCCCGCTCCGGCGAGCTGGGGTGGGGTTGTGATGGTCTCGTGGTGGATGGCGATGAGGTCAGGCGGGTTGTGGGCGGGGCGTGAGGCGGGTTCGGACCAACTGGGCCACGGGCGGGCCTGTTCGATCGCCGCGCCTACTTGGAAGGCGGTCACGTCGTCGTAGGGGCGGGTGGCGATCTGGACGCTTGTGGGCAGCCCGGAGCCGGCGCATTGGCCCGATGGCACTACTAGGACCGGGCATCGGCTGTATACGTTGAACAGGCCTGTCATCACGCCGTCGTGGTCGGTGTGGTGGGTGCCGTTGACTTCGATCGTTCGTTCCCAGGGGCGGTTCGCTGCGGGTACCTCGTGGAACGCGAGTGTTGGGCAGAGGAACGCGTCGTACTGCTCGAACAGTGGGCCGAAGTGGTGGTACCACGTCCAGGCGGCCAGTTCGTGCAGCCTGCGCAGCTCGTCGGGGTCGACCTCCAGCGCGCACTGGGCGTAGTACCCGGTGTAGTCGCTTACTTCGTCCGGGTGCTCGCGCAGTGCCCGGACGAAGTCCTCCGCGTACAGGCGGTCGGTGTAGCGCGAGGCTGCCCGGGTGATGTCGCCCGCCCAGGGCACCTCGACCTCTTCGACCCGCGCTCCCGCGTCGGCCAGTGCCCGCAGCGTCGCCAGCGTTTCCCGCCGGACGTCGGCCGTGACGGGGAAGCACCCCAGGTCCAGTGAGAAGGCGATTCGCAGCCCCCGCACGTCGGCGAGCCGCTGCGGGATGGTCACCCGGCCGGGCAGTGACGTGTGGTCGAGCGGGTGCGGGCCCGAGGTGACGTTCTGCAGCAGCGCGGCGTCGGCGACGGTCCTGGTCATCGGGCCGATGTGGGTGAAGAAGTCGTAGCTCACCCCCGGGTGCAGCGGGTTGCGCCCGTACGGCGGCTTGAACCCCACCACGCCGCACATCGCGCTCGGCACCCGCAGCGAACCCAGGCAGTCGGTGCCCATCGCGACCGTCGTCGTTCCCGCCACGACCGCCACCGCCGAACCGGAGGACGAGCCGCCGGAGGAGTAGGTCGGGTCCCACGGGTTGGGCGTCAGCCCGTGCGCCCGGGAGTCGCACGTCCACGCCCAGCCCAACTCCGGCATCGTCGTGCGCGCGTGCAGTGCCGCGCCCGCCGCGAGCAACCGCGCCATGGTGGGGCTGGTGTGCTCGTCCACGGCCCCGGTCAACCACAGGCACCCGTCGCTGGACACGGTGCCCTCGACCGCGGAGTCGGTGTCCGACTTGGCCACCAGCGGCAACCCGTCCAACGGCCGCGCCGGGTCACCGCCCGCCTGGTACCGGGCCTCCGCCGCGCGGGCGGTGACCCTGGCCCGCTCGTGGTAGGTGGTGGCGAAGGCGTTGAGCCGCGGCTCGAGCCGCTCCGCCCGGGCGATCAGCGCGTCCAGCAGCTCGACCGGGGACAGCTGCCGCCGCTGGAACAGCGCGAGCACCTCGGTGGCGGGTTTGTGGCAGAGATCGGCACCGTCCATGCTCGTCCCTCCGGGGGCGCGGGTGAACCCCCACCATCCGGTCCACCGCCCCGCCCCGGGGGCCGATTCGCCCAGGACTCCCCGAACGGAGCAGCCCATCCCGCCGGGCCTGCAACGTCCGAAGTGGACGCCCACCCGGCGGGTACCGGACGGGCGCCCCGCTGGATCACTGTCCGGTGTGGATGGTCAGCGGATGTCCATCAGGAAGATGAAGTACCACCCCGGCCCCCGGTTCCCGTACCCCGGGTCGGAGGCGTGGTAGGAGCAGTCGTAGCTGTAGTAGACCGGTGGGGACCACCACAGGTCGGACGTCGCGTCGCACTCCGCTTGGGTCGTCCAGGGCCCTTCGAAGCCGGACGCCCAGTCCCCGCTGGTGGTGGCGGTGGCAGTGGCCGCCCCGCTCACCAAGGCGGCTGCCGTCAGCACGACGGCGGCGAGTGCTGGGGTTCTCCTCACTAGATCTCCCTTTCTCCGTGTGGTGGCCCGGGTTGGATCAGCGGATGTCCTGGCGGTACCAGAAGTACCAGCCGGGGCCCCGGTTGAACGGACCCGGATCAGCGGTGTAGTAGCGGCAGTCGTAGCTGTAGAAATAGGGCGGATCCCACGCCGCGTCGGACCACGCGTCGCAAGTCACCTGGTCGGCTACCGGCCCGGTGTAGCCATAGCCCCAGATCCCCGCGCTGGCGTTGCTCGCCCCGCTGACCATGGCGGCCGCTGTCAACACTGCGGCCGCGAGTGCTGCTGTTTTCCTCATCGACTCCCCTTTCGCAACTCGATGAGCGAACGATCACACGCCGTCAGTGGCCACAGGAATGCCTGTCACCCCGCTGTACCAACCGTTCCCCACCCGTCGCGGCCCACTCGGCGGCGACCCGTCGGGCGTCCGGCGCACCCCGCCGCGATCCTCTGTGGAGACCGCGCGGCGCGACTAGGCCGATCGCCCGGGGACCGCGCCTGGCGAGCGCACCAACGCCGGTTGCGCCACTCGTCCGCGGATGATCCATTCGGCGGCCACCGAGTTGAGCACCCACGCGACGCCGAGCAGCAGGGCCCGCGGCAGTGGACCCGGCTGGCCGAACGCGACGACCCACGGGATGGTGACCACCGCCTGGGTGCCCGCCGCGATCCCGATCGCGTAGCCGCGGATCATCCAGGCCCGGTGCCCCGCGAAGTCGCGGCGGCGGATGGCCAGGAAGCCGAGGACGAGGGCGACGGTCATGGCTGTGCCGAAGACGAGCCGCAAGACCGTCACCAGCGGTGCGTCGAAGGGTGGGTGCGGGTAGGTGATGGCCATGTAGAGGCCGGAGAGCGACGCGATCAGTCCACAAGGGAGTACCAACCGGCCGGATCGCCGGTGCCAGGCGAAGCGGCGGAGCGCGGGGGAGAACTGCAACGCGCCCGCGAGGCAGAACACGGTGGCACCGACGATGTGCAGGACGATCGGGATCGGCGCGGCGGCGAACCGGGCGCCTTCCTGGGTGACCGGACCGGTCAGTCGCGTGAGCCGGACGGCACCCGCGATGACGGGCACGGCACTAAGCAGCAGCAGCGCGGCGGGGACGCGGATGTGTTTGAGCACGGGGAAAATGGTCCGCTGTGCGCGCGCCCGGCACATCAGGACCAGGTACGGCCCCGACGTCGTACTTTCGGCTACCGGACCCGCCCGGTCTCGTAGGCCCAGATCACGATCTCGACCCGGTTGCGGGCGCCGAGCTTGGTCATCAGGCTGGCGATGTGCGACTTCACCGTGCTCAGCGTGATGTGGAACTCGCCAGCCACCTCGTTGTTCGTCCGCCCGCGCGCCACCGCCAGCAAGATCTGCTCCTCCCGCTCGGTCAGCGGGTCGACCAGCCGCGCCCCGGCGGACGGCGCCCCGGCGGCGAACGCGGTGAGCAGCCGGGCGGTGACGTTCGGCGCGATCAAGGCGTCACCCCGCGCGGCCGCGTGCACGGCTTGGGCGAGCAAGTCGGCGCCCGCGTTCTTCAGCAGGAAACCGCGCGCCCCGGCCCGCAGCGCCGCGTAGACGTACTCATCGAGGTCGAACGTGGTGATGACCACCACCGCGACCTCCTCGGCCAACACCCGGGTCGCCTCGATCCCGTCGAGCCCCGGCATCCGGATGTCCATCAGGCACACATCGGGCCGCAGCTCCCGCACCACCCCGATCGCCTCGAGCCCATCACCCGCCTCGCCGACGACCTCGATCCCCGGCTGCGCCCCCAAGAGCATCGCCAACCCGGTCCGCACGATCTCCTGATCGTCGGCCACGACCACGCGGACGCTCACCACGCCACCTTCGCCTGGACTGCGGTCCATAGACGGTTGCCCCGCAGCCGTGCTGTGCACGCACGGATGTTCATCGCGCCACCATAGATGCCACCGCTGCCGCCCTGTCGCTCTTGGCCGCTAGGTCCGGCGTGCACGTACCACCGGTGACTACGTGAATGTTCATCGGGCCGCCTTGGGAAGTGCTGCGGCGACTGTCCATCCGCGACCGTCTTCCGGTCCGGCTGTGCACGTGCCGCCCAGCAGGGCCGCGCGTTCGATCATCCCGGTCACCCCGAACCCCGGCGGGCGCGCCACCGCGGTCTCCCCGTCGTCGATCACCCACAGCCACACCGTGGTCGCGTCCACCACCGCCCGCACCCGGACCCGGGTCGCGTTCTTCGCGTGCCGCCGTGCGTTGGTGATCGCCTCCTGGGCGATCCGGTACACCGCAGCCCCCACCGCTGACGGGAGGCCGGAGGTGTCCCCGACGACCTCGACCGCGATCGCCGGGTGGCCGTTGGACGCCAACTGGTCCAGGTCGTCGAGCCGGTGGCCCGGTGCCCGCTCCGCCTGTTCGTCGGCGCGCAGGACCCGCACCATGCCCCGCATCTCCTCCAGCGCCTTCCCCGCCTCGGCGTCGATCACGCGCAACGCCGCCACCGCTGCCCCCGGGTCGGTCGCGGCCAGCGCGATGCCCGCCTGGGCGCGGATCGCCATCGCCGAGACGTGGTGGGCGACGGTGTCGTGCAGGTCTCGGGCCAGCCGTTCCCGTTCGAGGAGTTTGACCTGGTCCAGCTCCCTGGTCCGGTACCGCGCCCGGTACCGCACGGCCGCCCCCAGCGCCATCGCCGCCGCCAGCACGACGGTGCCCGCGAGGGCGTCGGTCGGTCGCTGGTGCCCCATCAGCACCGCGAGCCCCACCTGCCCCACCATCACCGCGGACCCGAGCGCCGCCTCCCGGCCCGACCCCCACCGGAACAGCGAGAACGGCAGCACCAGCAGGTAGACCTGCACGTGCAGGTCCGGGAAGTCCCGACCCACGACCACCGACGCGACCGCGCAGGTGCCGAACGCGATGACCACGGTCAGCAGCGGGGCGTCGCGCCGCCACCACAGCACCTGCGCGAGCGCGACCGCCAGCACGGTCGAGAGCGGCCCCGCCCGGGTGACCCCCTCCACCAGGGCGATCGGGATCAGCGCCCCGATGAACACCCGGTCCCACCACGTCAGCGGCGGTACCGGGGTGGGGCGCGGTTCCCGCCACAGCGAGCCGAGGATGTCGAGCACGCGCCCAGTGTACGAGCCGCCTGACCTGCGCGGATCAGCCGAAAGTACAGCTCAGGTAGACCACCAGCGGCACCCTGCCGGACGAGCTGAACGAGCCGACGGCCGACCAGCCCGCCGCGTCGTAGAGCCTGCGCGCCGGGGCCTCGGCGTGGGTGCACAGCCAGGCCCGCGGGTACCCGGCGACGAACTCGGTCAGCAGGTCGCGGCCCAGCCCGCGCCCCTGGTGCGCCGGGTCGACCATGAACTCGACGACCTCCAGCGCGGGCGGACCCAACAGCGGGTGCAGCGCGGCGTCGACCCCGGCGAAGATCCGCTCGTACAGCGGGGTCCCCGCTCGGCCGGACGCCGCGGGCCAGCCGTGGATGGACCCGACGACCACGCCGTCCAGCGTGGCGAGGACGCCGTGCGCGCCCGGCTCACCGAGGTGCTCGGCGAACCGCTCCGGCTGCTTGGCCAACTGCTCCTCGTCCTCGGACCACGGCGGTTCGACGAAGCACCGCCGGTAGACCGCCTGCAACTGCTCCTCGACACCGCGCATCCCCTCGGCGTCGACCCTGGTCAGTCGGTAGTTCCCCACCACGTCAACGTATCCCACGCCGGTGCGGCGGCGAGGACCTTGGCGGGCCCACCTCGTCGACCGGGGCAAAACACCATCGGCAAACACGGGGTATCCCGTCGCGCCGCGGGTCTGCTGGGATGGGCGGGTGAGGACCAAGGTGACCGTGGTGTCCACGGCGGCGATGGCTGTGTCGATGTTGCCGTTGTTCGTGCTGGGAGCGCTCGGGCCGGTGCTGGTCGCCGAGTTCGGGTTGGCGCAGTGGCACTTGGGCGCGCTCGTCGCCGGGGGTTTCGGGGTGGCGGCGGTGTTGTCGCTGCCCGCGGGCGCGTTGGTGGACCGGGTGGGGGCGGGGCGGAGCCTGGTCGGGCTGTTCGTGGTGGGGGCGGCTGTGTTGGGGGTTATCGTGGTGGCGCCGTCGGCCTGGGTGGTGGCGGTGGGTGTGGCTCTCGGCGGTGTGCCGCAGGCATTGGCCAATCCGGCGACGAACAAGGTGATTCTCGCTGTGGTCGAGCCTGCCCATCGCGGTCGGGTCACGGGGTGGAAGCAGTCCGGGGTGCAGGTCGGTGCCTTCGTCGCCGGTGTGCCACTAGCGGCCATTGCATCCATTGTGGACTGGCGATGGGGTGTGGCGGCGCTTGCCCTGCTGTGCCTGGCGGTCGCACCCGTTGCCCGGATGCCGGTGCCGCACTCGCCGCCGAAGGCGGGTGGCGGGGAGTTGGGTTCCCGGGTGCCTGCGTTGGCCGTGTTCTCGCTGGCCTTGGGCTTCGGGTTGGCCTCGGTGAACACCTACTTCGTGCTCTACGGCGTGGACCGGCTCGGGCTGTCGGCCCCCGTTGCGGCGTGGTTGATCGCGGTCATGGGCGTGCTCGGCATCGCCGGGCGGGTGCTGTGGAGCGGCGCGGCGGGCCGGGCGGATGACTCGGCCTCGGTGCTTCCGGTGCTGGCGCTGGGAGCCGCGGGTTCGATCGCGGTCGTGGCCGTGGCGGATGCCCTGCCGTGGCTGGTGTGGGTGGGCGCGGTGGGGGTCGGCGTGTTCGCGGTCTCCGGCAACGCGGTGTCCATGGTGGCGGTGATGCGCGCGGTCCCGCCCGCTTCGGCTGGACGGGCCGCCGCCGTGGCGTCGGCGGGCTTCTTCGGCGGCTTCGCACTTGGCCCGCCACTGACCGGCCTTGTGCTGCACGCAGCGGGTTACCCCTGGCTGTGGGTCTGCGTTGGCGCCGCCTTCCTCGCCGCCGCCGCGGTTGCGGTCATGATCACGCGGAGCACGCGATGACGGGCTGGGCCGAGGCGATCCTGCGGGACACCTGGAGCCGGGTCGCGGAGATCGAGGCCGCGGTGGGCGACCGGTTCCCCTTGTCCGCCGAGCAGGACCAGTGGCGCACCACCGCCCGCGGTTCGTGGACGGGCGGGTTCTGGGCCGGATTGCTAGCGCTCAAAGCGATGGCGGAAGGAGGCGACCCGGCGCCCGTCCGCCGCCGCCTCGACATCTGGGCCGATACCGACACGGTGTGCCGTGGCCTGATCTTCTGGTACGGCAGCGGCGGCGAACGCCTGGGCCTGCACCCTCCTGAACCCACCACCGCCGCGGTCGCCGACTCCCTCGCCCAAGCCCTCGACGAACGCCTAGGCGCCATCCCCTGGGGAACCGCACTGGCGCCCGACGGCCCGCCGATCCGACCAGACGGCGCCGCCGGAGTGATCCCCCTCCTTCGAGCCCACGGCCACCACGACATAGCCCAGCGACACCTGGAAACCCACTTGAGACAAGGGATTCCAACCTGGCGCAGGGGAGCGGCGTGGCTTCTCCTGTCGGCAGTGGACGGAGGTAGGCCGAGTGGCGACCTGATCGCACAATGGTCGACCCCCTCCGATGACGCCGGTGCCAACGCCATCGCCGCCATGGCCCTCCTCAAAGCCAACCACCCCAACGGCGAACGCCTGCTCCGGGAAGCCGCCACGGGCACCGCCGAGTACGACGGCCAGACCGGCTTGCGCGTCATCTGGGCGGAGTTCTTCACCGCCCTCGGCGCCGCCCTGCTCACCGGCCTCGTGTCCGCCGATCACTGGTAGCCGCTGAGCAACCGCCGCCCGGTGGTCGCGATGTGCAGTTCGTCCGCCCCGTCCAGGATCCGCGCCGACCGGGCGACCCGCAGCAGCCGCGGCAACCCGGACTCCGCCATCAGCCCCTCCGCCCCGTACACCTGGATCGCCGCGTCCACCGCGGTCCCCAAGGCCCGCGCCGCGGCCGTCTTGGCCAGGCTCACCTCCACCGCCGCCCGCTCACCGGAGGCGACCAACCGAGCCGCCTCCCCGGCCAGTGCCCGCGCCGACCGGACCACCAACTCGGCCTCGAAAGCCAGCCGCTGCACCAACTGCCGATCGGCGAGCACCCCGTCGCCCAGCCTACGAGCGCCCGCCCGCGCCCCCAGCAGCTCCAGGCACCGCTGCGCCTGCCCGACCCACCGCAACGCCCGCAGCGTCCGGCCCAGCGCCAACCGTTCACCCGCCAACCGCAACCCCTGGCCGACCTCGCCGACCAGGTTGTCCCCGGGCACATGCACTGCGGTGAAGCTGATCTCGTACTGACCGCCGCCGCCAAGTACGTCCAGCTCGCGCTCGACCCGGAAGCCCGCCGAACCCGTTGGCACAGCCAAGATGGAGAACGAGTCACCGGTCCGCGCGACCACCAGCACCAAGTCGGCGCGCGCGGCATCGCTGGTGAACCACTTGCGGCCGTCCACCACCCACGACCCGTCCGGCCGCTGCGTCGCGGTCGTGCGCAGCAGGGTCGGGTCCGAACCCGCCACACCCGGCTCGGTCATCGCATACGCCGTGGTCACCTCACCCGCCACAAGAGGCCGCAGTACCGCTTCACGCAGCGCGGGAGCCGCGTGCGCGGCCAACGTGCGCGCGGTGAGCAAAGAGGCCGACCCGAGCACAGCGGGCCCGTGGTCGCTGCGCCCCTCGTCCTCCGCCAATGCCAGGTACCGCGCCAACGACAACCCACCCCCGCCCAGCTCAGCGGGCAGCGGGAGCGCCCACAGGCCCGCCGCCCTCGCCTCCCCCCGAAGGTCCAGGCCCGCGTCCAGCTCGGCCTCTGCGGGGATCACCACCCGGTCGACGAACGCCCGCACCACCGCACGATTCACGCGGCACATCACACCACCGCGGGAACCGGCGGTGATCCCGGTGCGACCAGTGGGGCATGACGGGAACCAAGACACCCCTCGACGCCAAGGTCTCCGTGTCCGGGTCCAGCGCCGCCGCCGCGGTGCTGCGCGACCACCTCGCCTTCCTGGGGCTGGAGGTGGTGCGGGGCGGGCCGACCGAGCTGGCCGCCGAGGCCGTCCTCGACGTTCCCGGTGGTCGGCACGTCGTGCGGGTCGACTGGGCGGGCCCGGTCGCCGTGCCGGGGCTGCGCGACGAGGCGACGGTCCAGGCCGCGTGCGGTGTGGCGCACGTCCACGGCCGCAGCACCGGTTCGCCGCGGGGCCTGGGCATCGACTACTGCGGCACGGCGGCAGGTGTGCTGGCGGTGACCGGTCTGCTGGCCAGCGCCCTGCGGGACCCGCTCGGCGAGCACGTCGTCGAGACCAGTGTGGCCGAGGCCGCATTGCTGACCGTTTCCCAATACCTGGCCGCCGCGGGGGAGGACTTCGCCCCCGGCGGTCCGCCCTTCACGACCGCTGACGGGGTGCGCTACGAGATCGAGGCGCTCGTTCCCGAGCGGTGGGGCGGGTTCTGGACCGCGCTGGGCGCGCCCACGCGTGCCATCGCCGTCGGCTGGCGGCCGTTCCTGTTCCGCTACGCCACCGCGACCGCCCCGCTCCCCGTCGAGCTGTACGAGATCAGCCGCGCGGCCACGTTCGACCAGGTGCGCGCGGCGGCGCGGGCGAGCGGGGCAGACCTGTGCGTGCTGCGCGGACCCGCTGACCTGCCCGCGGGCGGACACCCCTGGCAGATCACGACCTTGCCCCACCCGGCACCCGACGTCGGCCTCGGCACCGTGTGGGAGGCGGGCCGACGGGTCCAGGCGCCCATGGCCGCGAACCTGTTGCGGCTGCTCGGTGCCCGGGTGGTCCGGGTCGAGCCGCCGGACGGGGATCCGTTGCGCGGTATGCCACCCACGACCGGCGGGCTCTCCGCGCGCTGGCTGGCCCTCAACCGGGGCAAGGACGCCGTGGAGATCGACCTCAAGGACCCGACCGCGCGGCGGTGGCTGCGCGAGCGGGTGCGGGCGGCGGACGTGTTCCTGCACAACTGGGCGCCCGGCAACGCCGAACGCTGGGGCCTCACCGCCGCCGACCTGCCGGGCACCGTCCACGTGCACACCTCCGGCTGGGCCGACTCACCCGATGCCGACCTGCCGATGGGCACCGACTTCATGGTGCAGGCCCGCACCGGGCTCGCCCACCTGGTCCGACCGCTCGACGAGGAACCGGCGCCGTCGATGATGACGCTCGTCGACGTCCTCGGCGGCCTCATCGGCGCGGAGGCCACCCTCGTCGGCCTCCTGGCCCGCCGGGCCACCGGTCGCGGGGTCTCGGTGCGCAGCAGCCTCCTCGGCGCCGCGACCGCGCTCAGCCAAGGCGGGTCAGCGCGCCGACCGGCCGGGTTCCGCCGCCCGGTGGACGGCCGGATCGGGGGCGTGCCCGTGGTCACCGACCTGACCGCGCTGCTGGACGACCCCGCGTTCGCCGCAGTCCTGCGCCGTGACGAGCACGGCGCAGCCGCCCTGTCCGCACCGTGGAGGTTCCTGTGAAGCTCGTCGCCGATCAGCTGCTGGAAGACCTTGTCCCGCACGAACTCCGCCGCTCCTGGGCCGCCGCGGGCAACTACCTGGACCGGGACATCTACGCCCTGTTCCACGAGCACGCGACCACGAATCCCGGTCGCACGGCTGTTCTGGACGCCGACGGCGTGCTTTCCTATGCCGAGCTGGACGTTCTCGTCCAGCGCCTGGCCGTCGGACTCGCGGGTCTCGGCGTCGGGGAGCGGGACGTGGTCGCCGTGCAGTTGCCCAACGGGCACCTGGCCTGCGCGTTCGACCTGGCCATCGCCGCGGTGGGCGCGATCGCGCTGCCGTACCCGGTCGGCCGCGGTGACCGGGAGGCGTGGAGCCTGCTGAGCCGGTCCCGAGCCGTCGCCGTCGTCACCGCCACCTCCTACGGCGACTACCTCTGCGCCGAGCGAACACGGGCGATGCTGGGCGACCTGCCCTCCCTGCGCACGGTCATCGCCGTGGGCGGTGAGGTGGCGGGCTGCGTCCCGGTGTCAGCCCTGCTGCGCTGCGACCCCGCGCGGTTCACGCCCTCGACGCCCGATCCGGACGGGCCCGCGCGCATCCTGGTCACCTCCGGGTCCGAGGCCGAGCCGAAGATGGTGCTGTACTCGCACAACGCGCTCATCGGCGGCCGTGGCCGGTTCATGGGTGTGTTGCTGGGCAAAACGCCTGAACCGCGCGTGTACATCATGGTGCCGCTCGCGTCGTCCTATGGCAGCAACGGAACGGCGGTCACGCTCGCCACCCACGGGGCAACCCTGATCCTCCGGCCCAAGTTCGATGTCGACATCGCTTTAGCCGCCATCGAGGAAGACCGACCCACGCACGTGTTGGCTGTGCCGACGATGTTCCGCATGATCACCGACAACAGCGCTCGGCGCGACACGTCCAGCCTGCGCGTTGTCGCCCTGGGCGGAGCCGCCTTGGACCCGGCGACCGCCGACCGGGTGCGCGAGTCGTTGGGCTGCTCAGTGGTCAACGTCTACGGTTCCGCCGATGGCGTCAACTGCCACACCGCCGTCGATGGCTTGCCGCACAGCGCCGGTCGACCGAACCCCGACGTGGCCCGGGTCTCCATTGTGGACGATGACTTGCGCGTGCTGCCCGACGGCGAGGTCGGCGAGATCGTCTCTTTAGGGCCGATGAGCCCGATGCGCTACGTCGGCGCGCCCGAGCTCAACGCCCGGTACCGCCTGACCGACGGGTCGGTGCGCACCGGCGACCTCGGCCACTTCGACGCGGACGGGCACCTGCACGTGGTGGGCAGGCGCAAGGACATCATCATCCGCGGCGGGCTCAACATCAGCCCGGCGGAGGTCGAAGGGCTGCTGGCCACGCACCCCGCGATACGCGACGTCGTGTGCGTGCCGGTGTCGGATCCCGTTCTGGGGGAGCGGTTGTGCGCTTGCGTCGTCGCCGACCGGGACTTGCCGCTGGTCGAGGTGACCGCGCACCTCGCCGCGCAAGGACTCGAACCGCGGAAGTTCCCCGAGCGCGTGGTCGTGCTCGGGGAACTGCCGTTGGGCCCGGCGGGCAAAGTGGACCGCCGAGCCGTCCAGGAGCTGATCGCTAGCCGAGCGCCGCGGTGATCCGGTCGGCGTTGGTGGTGTAGACGCTGAGCAGGTCGAGGTCCGCCCCCGGGTAGTTGACGATCTCGACCTGCTTGGCGCCGGTGTCGGGCAGCACGCCGCCGCTGGTGGGCATGTGCGCGTTGTCCAGCACCAGAGCGGGTTCCTTCGCGGCGAGGTCGGCGACCTGCGCGGGCGTGATCGGCTGCGGCCCGAACGTGCCGACCACCTCCAAGCCGGTGATCTCCGCCATGTAGGTCACGAACGCCTGGCTGACGACTTTTCCCTTGCTGCGCACCGAGAGTTCGCTGATCTTCCGGTCGAACTTCGCGATCCACTCCTCGGCCGCCTGCTTGGTGTCCAGCAAGGCCGCAAGCTTGCGCACCTCGGACCGCACCACATCCGGCTTGTTGTCCAACACCACCGCCTCGACCCGTGCGTCCCCGCCCGCGGCCTCCTTCAGCTTGCCCGCGAACCCCTCGAACTCCGCGTACAGCACCACATCGGCCTCGCTGACCGCCACCAGGTCCGACGGCTTGGGCTCGTAGTCGGCCGCGTGCACGACCGACGCCGGGACGATCACCTTCACCTCACCCGCCCCGGCCGCTTTCGCCAACGCCCCCTCCCAGGCGGTGGCGGCCACGACCTTCTTGCCCTGATTCCCAGTGGCTTGCTGGGCTGTCCCTTGGGCGTCCCCGCACGCGGTCAACACCAGCACGGCGCCGAGCGCCACGATCCCGAGCTTCACGGTTCTCCTCGTTTCACGACCTGAGCGAGCAACGCCACCACCCCAGCCACCAACACCAAGATCGGCCCCGGCGGCTGGTCGAGCACCAGGGCCAACAACAACCCGACGACCGCCACCGCCAACCCGATGGCCATCGCCGCGAGCACCATCCCGGTCAGCCCGCGCCCGATCCGCCGCGCGGCCAACGCGGGCAACAGGGTCAACGCGTCCACCAGCAGCGCGCCGGTCAACTTGATCGCCCCCGCGATCGCCACCGCCACCACCACGAGCAGCGCCACGGTCAGCGGCCCGGCCCGAACCCCCGACGCGACCGCCAACTCCCGGTCGTGCAACAGGAGCGACAGGTCGTGCCGCCGCCACCAGAACAGCGCGGGCACCCCCACCGCGAGCACTCCGAGGACGGTGAGGTCCACCGGCCTGGTGGACAGGATCGACCCCCACAACAACTCGAACGCCCCGTTCGCGTTGACCCCCGAGACCGACAGCACCAACAGCGCCACCGCGATCGCAAGGCTCATCAGCAACCCCATGGCCCCGCTCAACCCACCCGGCCTAGTCGCGAACGGCGCCAACCCACCCCCGGCCGCCGCGCACAGCACCAACGCCCACACCACCGGGTCCGTCCCGGTCAGCAGCCCGATCGCACTCCCCAACAGGGCGACGTGCATGATCGCGAACCGCACCGGGTAGATGTCCAACCCCACGATCACCACCCCCACCGCAGGCAGCGCGATGGCCCCCAACACCAACCCCACCCCCGCCCGCTGCACGGCAGCCACCCCCAACAACTCCGCCAGATCACTCATCCCACCCACCACCCCGGAGTTGTCCCCACCACACCCCACACCCGCCCCGTTCTGTCGGTGCTCTGCTCAGAACAAGCACCACCCGACCGGGTGTCCTTACCCCGCCCCACATCCCCGCCTTCCCGAGTTGTCCACAGCCCACCCCCTCGCCCACCCTCTTTTGTCGGCGCCCTTCGGTAAGCTGTATATCGGGGGCTGCTCAATGCGATTTGATCTTGCTCCCCCCATCGCGCCTCACACCACCGCCCGTTCCCCTGCAGCGCATCAACTCGCGGTGCCCTCCCTCGCGGAGCCGCCACCGAAACCCCCACCCCCACTGCGGTCATGCCGACTCCTGCAGCTGCCCGGCCGCCATCTTCACCACTGGGTCGGGTGTCTTTGCCCCGCCCCACATTCCCGCGTCCCCGGGTTGTCCACAGGCGACCCGCTCGCTCACCCTCTTTCGTCGGTGGCTGTCGGTAAGCTGTATATCGGGGGCTGCTGAGCGCGGTTTGATCTTGTTCCTCCCACTGTGCTCCACCCCGCGCCGCGTTTCCCTGCAGCGCCTCACCCCGCGGCGCCCTTCCTCGCGGCACCTCAATTCCCAGCGCTCCCACCAAAGCCAGCACCCATGCCGCAGAACCCATCGCGGTCGCGCCACCTCCTGCGGCTGCCCGGCCGCTATCTTCACCACCCGGTCGGGTGTCTTTGCCCCGCAACAGTTCTCCGCGTTTCCGGGTTGTCCACAGCCCACCCGCTCGCTCACCCCGTCTTGTCGGCGCCTTTCGGTAAGCTGTATATCGGGGGCTGCTCAGCGCGATTCGATCTTGCTCCCCCCGCCGCGCCTCCCCCCACCGCGCCTCCCACCACGGCGAGGCACCCCGCAGCGCATGCGCCCTGCCTCGCGGCACCCCCACCCCCAGCGCTCCCACCAAAACCCCCACCCCCACCCCAACCCCAACCGCGGTCACGTCGCCTCCCGCAGCTGCCCCGCCGCCATCTCCACCACCCGGTCGCACACCCGCACCACCGCCCGGTCGTGCGTCGCCACCACCACCGTCACCGGTAACCCGGCCAGCACCGCCGCCGCTTCGTCCTGTCCCGCGAAGTCCAACGCCGCCGTCGGTTCGTCCGCCAGCAGCACCCCCGCCCCCGCGGCCACGCACCCCACCGCACGGGCCAGCCACGCCCGCTGCACCTGCCCGCCGGACAGCGTGTGCACCCCGCGCCCGCCCAAACCGCCCAGCCCCAACCGATCCGCCGCGGACCGCGCCGCCGCTAGGTCACCCCCGCTGGCCAGCAACTCGTCCAACAGCAGCGGGAACCGCCCGCTGGAGCGCACCTGCGGGATCCACCCCACCGCCGCCCGCCGCGCGCGCCACTGCGCCGACGTGCGGGCCACCACGCCGCCGACTTCCACCGTGCCGGACGCGACCGGCTGGAACCCCAGCACGGCGCGCAGCAACGTCGACTTGCCCGACCCGTTCGTCCCGACCAGCGCGACCCGCTGTCCCGCGGGCACGTCGAGGTCGGCCGACAGCACGGCGGGGTGCCTGCCGTAGCGGCAGCTGACCCCGCTCAGGCGCACGGGCAGCGCGGTCACCGGTCCTCCAGTCCGGGCGCGCGGCGCACCCGATCATGGAGTCGGTCACCCGATCGCGTTAGTTCCCGGGCGTTCAGCCCGCCTCGGTGGCCTGGTCGCCCACGGCGCGGATGAGGTCGTCGCGGGCGCGGGCCACCCGCGAGCGGATCGTGCCGACCGGGCAGCCCACCACATCGGCGGCCTCGGCGTAGGGCAACCCGAGGACCTGGGTCAACACCAGGGCCTCGCGCCGATCCGGGTCCAAGGCGTCGAGCAGCAGGTTCAGCTCCACCGCCCCCTCGAACCCCGACGGCGCCGCGTGCCGGTCGGCCTCGGCCTCCCAGCCGACCCCACCGGCCAGCCGCGGCCGGGAGCGGGCCATCCGGACCTGGTCGACCACGACGCGGCGGGCGATCACCAGCAGCCAGGTGCGCGCCGAGGACCGGCCCGCGAACCCGCGCAGGCTGCCCAGCGCCCGGGCGTAGGTCTCCTGGGCCAGGTCGTCGGCGACCGCGACCCCGGCGAGGTGGGCGACGAAGCGCCACACGTCGCGCTGGGTGGCGCGGACGAACCGCTCCAGGGCGTCGCGGTCACCGGTCCGCGCGCGCAGTGCCCAGCGGGTCACCTCGTCATCGGCTGTGGTCACGAGTCCGGATCGTAACCACACCCCGTCGGGAACCCGTAGGCCGAATGGCGCGACTATTGGGACGTGGACTGCTCAACCTGCCGTGAAGCGCTCTCGGCCCGCCTCGACGGCGAGGCCGAACCCGCCCCCGCCGCCGAGACCGACGCGCACTTGGCGCAGTGCCCGGCCTGCGCGGGCTGGCAGGTCAAGGCCCAGGCCCTCACCAGGGCCATCCGCGTTCGCCCCGCCGAGCAGCCACCGGACCTGGTGACAGCGGCGTTGGCGGTCCGCCCCCGGCCCGCCGCCCTCGTCCCGAGGCTCGCGCTTGCCATCGTGGCGCTGGTCCAGTTCTGGATCGCCCTCGCCCAACTGCTCACCCCGTCGGGCCACGGCGACCACGGCCTGTCCGGCCACCTGTTCAACGAGGGCGCCGCCTGGAACCTCGCGCTCGGCATCGGCCTACTCGTCGCCGCCGTCCGCGTGACAAGGGCAGCGGGACTGCTCCCGACGTTGGCGGGATTCGTGGCCCTCTTAGTCGGCCTCTCCATCCACGACCTCGCGCAAGGCAC
Organism: Actinokineospora diospyrosa; assembly: GCF_024171925.1. GTDB lineage: Bacteria > Actinomycetota > Actinomycetes > Mycobacteriales > Pseudonocardiaceae > Actinokineospora > Actinokineospora diospyrosa. Next base: position 113,916 of record NZ_JAMTCO010000002.1, read on the forward strand.
CGCTACCTTCACCAGGGTCGCGTCCCACTTGCCCCTCTTGGCGGGCCTCGCCTTGCTCTACCTCGTCGCCCGGCTCACCAAGGACCGCCCGACGCCACAAACCCCGGCGCTGCTCGGTGAGGGCGACGAGCCCACCGGCAGCACCGACATCCCTGACCCGGTTCACGCGCCTAAGCGCCGGAGAGGCCACCTTCGCCCCACTGCCCAAGCGGCATAAGAGGCGGAAACCGCTCAAGAATCCCAAGACACGCCGGGATCGGTCCCTCTCCACCCACTGACTCGGTGTCCCTGTGCCGCCCCTGGCGCCCACCCGGCGCCGGGGGCGGTCAGTCCTTGCCCATGGCGCGGCGGATCTCGGCGAGCCGGGCCCGCCCGGCCTCCTCGCGCTCGGCCAGTTGCTCGTCGAGCGACTTGACGTCCGGGCCGGTGCCGCCGATGCCCGCCAGCTCGGTCGACCCGGTGGCGGTGGCGGCGCGGTTCTCGATGCGCTCGCGCACGTAGTCGAAGCTCGGCACACCCGACTCCGAGTACTGCGCGGCGGGCAGCTCGACCGCGGGGGTGGGGGACGCGACGATCTCGGCGTCCACGACGGTCGGGTCGTCGTCGCCCTGGGACGTGCTCATCTGGGGTGCTCCTCCGCGGGTCGGGTCACCCCAGCATAGGTCGTCAGATCGTGCGCAACACCGACACGACGGTGCCCAGGACCACCGCGTTGTCCCCGTCGATCACCTCGTAGGCCGGGTTGCGCGGCTCCAGGTACACGTGCCCGCCGCGCCGCCGGTACACCTTCACCGTCGCCTCGTCGTCGATCATCGCGGCGACCACCTGACCCGAGTGCGCCTCCGACCCCTGCCGCACGACCACGACGTCCCCGTCGCAGATCGCCGCGTCCACCATGGAGTCACCGCGCACCCGCAGCGCGAACACCGTGCCCCGCCCGGTGAACTCCCGCGACAGCGTCAACACGTCGTCGACGTGCTGCTCGGCCGCGATCGGCACACCCGCGGCGATGTCGCCCACCACCGGCACGCTCACCGACCCGTCGGACTCCCGCTCGCGCGGCCCCAGGAACGCGCGCACGTCGATCGGCCGCGACACCGAGGTCCCGCGCCGCAGGAAACCCTTGTCCTCCAGGACCGCCAGGTGCCGCGACACCGTCGAGGCCGACCGCAGCCCCACGGCGTCGCCGATCTCGCGGGTGCTGGGGGAGTAGCCGTGGCGCACCACCCAGTCCCGGATGGCCAGCAGGATCTGCTGCTGCCGCTGCGGCAGCTCGGCGGCTTCCGCGAAGAACTCGTCGTCGACGATCACCGAACGATGATAGTGACCGCTCACCCCCGGTCGGTCGGCCAGTCCGCGACCAGCACGATCGTCTCGTCCGACCGCGCCTCCCCGGTCGCGCGCCGCCGCAGCAGGGTGACCCCCGCGGCGAAGTCGATCAACCGGACCGCCAGGTCGCCCTTGGTGTAGCGCACCGCCGCGGACAGGTACAGGCACGCCAGCCGGGCGGTCGTGGCCTGCCGCTCGGTGATCTCCGGCGCGTCGCTCTCGACGGCCCCCGGAGCTCGTGCAGCACGGTCAACGCCGCGCGGCTCCAGCGGTCGCCGATCTGGCCGGTCACCGCGGCCAGCACCGCCAGCAGCAGCCCGTCCAACGCCTCAGGGGGCGCGTCCCACCCGCTCCACTTGGTGAACGCCGACCCGTTGAGCCACATCTTGGCGACCGTGCGCTCCGTGACATCGCGGAGCCCCACCGCGAAGGCGAACCCGTTGTCGCCCTGCCACTGGTCCACCAGCCCGTCGAGCGGACCGATCAGCGGGTGCAGGACCCCGGCCGCCGGGTAGACCCGCTCGACCGCCGCCACCAGCAGGTCGGCGACCGCGGCGAGGTGGTACGGCATGTCCACCGCCGCCGTGAAGTCCGTGAGCAGCGGCAACCCGCCCTCGAGCGAGGCCACCGAGAGCCAGTCCTGCCCGGCCCGTTCCTGCACCCGCAGCGCCGCGCGCACCAACCGGTACACCAGTTCGCTGCCCGTGACAGCCTTCGCCCGGCCGCCCTCGACCTGCGTTCGCGCGGCGCTCACGGCGTGCAGCACCAGCAACAGGAACGCCGACGGCGCGTCCAGGTCGTCGAGCAGCGTGGCCCACAACGACTCCTCGGTCACCAGGTGGGGCTGCCCGGAGAACGCCCAGACCCCGAGCGCCTGGTCCACCGTCCACACCGGGTGCCCGCCGCGGAACTGGTTCTGGCCCTCCAGTTCCCGTCGCCGGGGTAATCGGTAGGTCTGGTCGCTGTCGAGCACGGAGTTGAACCACAGGCAGAACTGCTGGGCGCGGTAGCCGGGCACGCCGGAGCAGACGCCGTCGAGGTCACCGCCCACCGGCTCGCTGACGCCGATCTCCAGCTCGAACAGCCGGTACAGCGACGCGGGGACCGGCCGGTCGGCGATGCGCGTCCCCCGCCGCGGGTGCGCCCACCCCGCGACGTAGCGGTTGGCCAGGATGGTCGCCGTCGCCCTGCGCTGCTGCGCGGTGGCCTGCTCGAAGCGCTTGGTGTCGAGCAGGTTCGCCAACTCCTGCCGCAGCGCCGGTTCCAGCGCCAGCGCGTCGCCCTGCTCCAGGCACTTGTAGGCCAGCGACAGCGCGTTCGGCGACCCGGAGATCAGGCACGCCCGGATGATGTCGTCGGCGTCGGCCTCCGCGGTGTAGAGCAGCGTGGTCTCCTCCCAGTACGCGTCGTCGACCCGGTAGATCAGCTCGTCCAGCTTGTGCTCGCGGATGTGCGCGGCGGCCAGGTACTCCTGGAACGTCTTGTGCGCGAAGGCGTACAGGCCAGCCTCGCGCTCGACGAGCAGCCCGTTGGACGAGGCGTCGGCCACCACGTCGGCCGCGGTCAGCGGGGTGGACAGCTTGCGCAGGGTCGGCGCGAACTCGGCGAGCACGTCGTCGCGGCGCAACTCGGTCACCCCGGCGGTCATCATCCGGAAGGCCAGCGCGCGCAGCATCTGCTCCTTCTTCTCCCCGGCGAGCGCGACCGGGAGCTTCTTGGCCTCCTGCCTGCGCCACAACATGACCTGGCAGATCTCCCGGTACAGGTCCGCCCGGCTGCCCGGCAGCGCGCCGCGGAACCGGTGCACGTTGGCGATCATGGTCAGCAGCAGCGGGTTGGCGGTGAAGTCGGCGAGGCCGGGCGCGCCGTGCAGCTTGTCGAGCAGGTCCGCGCTCAGCTCGTCGGCGCGGGTGTTGACCTCCTCGTCGGTGCCCTCGATGCTCAACCGCTCCACCGCCCGGTACCAGCGCCGCACGAACCGCTGGACCTGCTTCGGGGTGAACTGCCTGGTCTGCAGCCGCAGCGCGCCCACCAGCGGCGCGGCGAGGATCCCCTCCAGCCGGTCGGCTCCGCCCCAGCCCACCCACCTAGCCCGTGGACACTCGGACGCGACGGTGCCATCCCGGCTGCCGTCAGGTCTGCCTTAACCACCTGCTCAGCGCGTGGACACTCGGCCCCCTCGGTGCCAGCTGGACTTCCGTCAAGTCCGCCCCAGCCCACCTGCTCAGCGCCTGGACACTCGGACCCGGCGGTGTCATCTCGGCTGCCGTCAGGTCCGCCCCAACCCACAGTGCCAGCCCCTGGACACTCGGACCCAGCGGTGCCAGCCCGCCCCCCGTCAGATCCGCCTCAACCCACCTGCTCAGCGCCTGGACACTCGGAAGGTCCGGTGCCATCCCAGCCCGCTCTCGGCTGCCCTGCCAACCCAGCACCTGGACAGTCGGACTCGCTGGTGCCAACTGCTCGATGGGGTGGACCTGTTTTGCGTGGGGGGACGACACCCGTAGCGTCGTTCGCAGCAGGGCCATGCTTTTCGGCCCCTGCTTTGCGGTCCTGCCACGGGTGTCGTAGGGGCCCCGCGCAAAACAGGTCCACCGCATCGAGCTTTTCGCATTGTCGCGGATCGGGCCCGATGTTGCCGCTAGGCAACGAGGCGTCCGATCCCGGTGGCCGAGGTCGCCGCCAGGCGACGAGGCCGTCCACCGGAGCCGAAGGCCCGAATCCCTTGCCCCGCACCCCCAGCAACGGCTGACGTCAAGATCAACCTGACCGAAAGCCCCCAAATACACAGCCTATCGCGCAGCACCGACACAACGGGAGCAGCAACCAGCACCCTGTGGACAACCAGAACCGTTGTGGACAAACAAACCACCACAACCAGGCCCCGCAAGATCATCTGCCACAAGAGCCCCCGATATACAGCCTACCGAGCAAACCCGACAGAACCGCAGCAGCAACCAGAGCCCTGTGGACAACAGAAGACGTTGTGGACAACAGAAGAGTTCGTGGACAACAGAATGAGGTCGTGGACAGCAGAAGAGGTCGTGGACAACAGAAGAGGTTGTGGACGGCCACCCCATCACAACTCAGCGAGCATTCACCGCCAGGTCATCCAAGATGAAGTTGGCGACATTCGCCGTATCTCCCCACCCGTCAAACCACAACCGCACCGTCTTCCCCGCGAACCCCGACAGATCCACCGTGTACTGCTTGTACCCCGCAGGTGCGCCCTTCGCCGGGAATGACGCCAACTCCCGCTCGTCGGTCTGGACCACGAGTCGGTCCCACGTGTCGGGGGAGGCGTTGGTGACCTTGGCCCAGAAGGTGAGCGTCGACCAAGCGCACTCGCGCGGGATGGTGACCGTCTGGGTGATCTTGTTGCCGAGTGATCCGAAGGTCGGGATCTTCGCCGCCCACGAGCCGGTGCGCGGGGCCTCGGCGCCGGTGTAGCGGTCGATGTAGTAGCCGCTGGACCACCAGTCGGTGTCGCCGTTCTCGAAGCCGGGGTTGAGGAACTTCTGGCCGCCGCTCGGGCACGTCCACCCCGGCGGGACGACCGTCGCCTGGAACCGCACGGTCGTGGTCCGGTTCGCCTTGTCCTTGGCCGACACGGTGATCGTGCTGTTGACCAGGGTCTGCGTGGGCGTGCCGGAGATCAGTCCGGTGCCCGCGCCGATGCTCGTCCCGGTCGGTAGCCCGGCCGCCGACCAGGTGTAGGGCGCGGTGCCGCCCGCCGCGGACAGCTGGATGGTCATCGGTGTCCCGGTCCGCTGCGCGCGGTACCCGGGGTTCGGCACGACCGGGTAGCCGGGCCTGCTGCCGGTGCCGACGATGAGCAGCTTGTTGGGTGAGCCGGTCCCGGCGTTGGTCACCTTGTTCGGCGTCGCCTCCAGCACGATGTGCGATGCGATCTGCGCTGGGGTGGTTGCCGGGTCGACCGCGAGCAGCAGTGCCGCCGCCCCGGTGGCGTGCGGCGCGGCCATCGAGGTGCCGCTGATCGTGTTCGTCGCCGACGGGTAGCCCGTCCACGCCGAGGTGATGTACTCACCCGGCGCGAACAGGTCGACGCAGGTGCCGGTGTTGGAGTACGAGGACCGCGCGTCGCCCTCGCTGGAGGACCCCACGGTGATCGCCTCGGCCGTCCGCGCGGGCGACTGCGCGCAGGCGTCGCCGTTGTCGTTGCCCGCCGACACGACCGTGCTCACCCCGTCGGCGATCAGCCGCTGGATGGCGCCGTCGAGCACCGGGTCCGGGTCCCCGCCCAGGCTGAGGTTGGCCACCGCGGGCCCGGACGTGTGATGCGCGATCACCCAGTCGATCCCGGCGACGACCGACTCGGTGGTGCCGTTGCCCCGGCAGTCGAGGACCTTCACCGCGACCAGCCGCACCCCCTTGGCGACGCCGTGGCCGGTCCCGCCGACGGTCCCCGCGACGTGCGTGCCGTGGCCGTGGCAGTCCGCGTCCTTGCCGTCGCCGCTGGTGTTGGTGCCCCACACCGCGCGCCCGCCGAAATCGGTGTTCGCGGTGTAGATCCCGGTGTCGATGATGTAGGCCGTGACGTTCGACGCGGTGGTGTTGTAGGTGTAGGCGTCGTCGAGTTCACCGCCGCTCTGGTCGATCCGGTCCAGCCCCCACGACGGCGGGTTGGTCTGCGTCGTGTCCGCCCGGACGACCCGGTTCGGCTGGACGCTCGCCACAGCGGGGTCCGCGGCCAGTTCGCGCGCCTGGCGGCCGGTCAGCTCGGCCGAGAACCCGTTGACCGCGCGGCTGAACGTCCGCTTCGCCTTGGCCGCGTACCGGGTGGGGGAGTGGCCGTCCTTGAGCACGACCAGGTAGTCGTTCGTGCCCCCTTCCGCCGCCGCGGGCACCATCCCGGCCGATAACGCCGCCACCGCGACCACGAGCGTGAACAGTCTGCGCACCCCGAACCTCCCCGATCGGTTGTCTGTCTGCACGCTAGGAATCGCGGGATTGCGCCACCGGTGATCATCGGCGATTCACCGGAATGCGGGCGGCCGTCACTCGATCGGCGGAGCCGCTGCCCGATCGCGGAAAAGCCCACCCGGGGGATCGGCGGCCGCGTACCCTCGGTGGGGCTGGCCGAGGCGTACCGGGCGGGGTGGCTGAATGGCGGAGTCGGGGAATCCGGTGCACAACGAGATCGCCCCCGGTGCGGTGATCTCCGGCGATGTCGTGCTCACCGGCTCGGTCGTCGGCGGCATCCACAACTACCACTTCACTTCGGGCCGCTCCGCGCCGTTCGAGGTGCCCAATATCAGTATGGCGCAGGCCGAGGAATTCTACGAGACCGCGCGCAGGCTCGAATTCGAGTGGGAGGTCGAGGTCCCGTTCGCGGAGATCCGGGAATTGCTGCACGCGGCGGCGCGCGCTGGTCACGTCGACGCGATGGCCAAGTACGGCCTGATCGTCGAGGGCCGGTTGCAGGCCATGCTGAGCGGTCGCGAGGCCGACCCGGCGACCCTGGACGTCGACGGGGCCCTGCGGTGGTACACCAGGTCCGCGCACCTCGGCAGCCCCGCGGGCGCGCTGTACCTGGGTCGGATCTACGAGGAGCACTTCGGCAACCCCGCCGACGCCCTGAAGTGGTACGCGAAAGCCGCCGACGCCGGGGTCGCGGCCGCCCGTTCCCGGCACGACGGCCTGCGGAGGCGGTTGGAACTCGGCCTCGGTCACCTCGCGGGCAAGAAAGCGTTCAGCACAGCGTCGACCCCGCGGACCGGAAGGACACCGATGCCCCCGAGAACCGATTTCGACCGCTGGATCGCCACCGAATGGGACAACAGCGAACCCAAAGCCATCGCGTTCTGCCTCGGTCAACTCGCCGAGACCTGCGGTGGTCCGCACGGCGAGTGGGGAGTGCTCGCCGAACCGGAACAAGTCGCGCTGGTCAAGCATTTCAGCGCACTGCACCCCACGCTGATCACCCTTCCCGGGGTGGCGTTCGAGTACCACCAGGGCATCGGCGAGGGGAATCTCCGCGATTTCGCCGCGCGGCTCCTGTCCGGTCAGGTGCCCGATCCGCACGACTTGGCACCGGTGTGGGCGCGGCAGAAGCGCGAGGGCCGGGTCAGCACCACGCAGTTCTTCTACACCGTCGAACTGACCGTCGACGACTTCGACCACTTCACCTCAGTGCTCGACAACATCGTCGACCTCCTGCGTGCCGAGGCGAGCGCCGACCCGGTCCGCCGCGAGTACCAGCTCAAGATCGCGCTCATCCACCAGGAACTCCGCCACCGCCGCGAGTCCGCAGTCCCCGCCGCGACCGGGCGCGGCACGTGGGAGTTCTTCCCGCTGTTCACCCCGGAGCAGCTGCAGGACGTGCTGGCCCTCGCCGACCGATGCGCAACGGACGCAGCCGCCCCCGCGGACTCCCAAGCCTTCTGGGCCCGCTTCGCCGCGGCCCTGCGCGCCGCACCCGCCCAGCCGTTCTCCTAGTGGTGCGACCCAGAACGTCGACCGTGCCTCGACCCACTTGGCGGCGTTCTGAGTCGAGCTGAGTCGAGCCACTAGGCGCTCGGCCAGTTCCGCAGGAGCGCGTCGAGTGCCGCCACGGTCGCGGCCCAGGACGCGTCCACCTCGCGCGGGGTGAGCCGGAAGCGGCCGCCCGCCTCCAGGGTCACGTACCCGTGGAAGGTGCTGTGCAGCAGCCGGATCGCGTCGGTCTGGGCGGGTTCGGGCAGCTGGTAGCCGCGCAGCAGGGCGCGGGTCATCGCCGAGTGCCGCCCGGCTGCGCTCCCCGCCACCGTTTCGTCGTCGAGGTCGAGCTGCGCGGCCGCGTACCGGCCGGGGTGGCGCAGCGCGTAGTCGCGGTAGGCGTTGGCGAACGCGACCAGCGCGTCCTTGCCCGCCCGGCCCGCCAGCGCGTCGGCGACCCGGTCGGCGAGCTCGGCCATGGCCAGCAGCGCGACCCGAACCCGCAGGTCGCGGGCGCTCTTGATGTGCGAGTACAGGCTCGCGTCGCGCACCCCGAACCGCCGCGCCACGGTCGAGACGGTCACGTTCTCGAACCCGAGCTCATCGGCCAGCTCCGCCGCCGCCAGCGTCAGCCGCTCGACCGTCACCCCAGCGCGCGCCATGCGTTCCCACCTAAGTTGGTTATTCAGTTGCCTAGGGGTATTAGGCTACTCCCTATGTTGCCGGTCACCGAGAACGCCATCCGGGCCTCCTTCGTCAACTGCACGAAGGGCGAGGCCAAGCGCCTGGTCGTCCCCCGCGACCTCGCCGAACGCCCCTGGGCCGACCTGGACTTCCTGGGCTGGCGCGACCCGGCGTCACGCGAGCGCGCCTACCTGGTCGCCGAGTCCGACGACCGCCTCGTCGGCGTCGCCCTGCGGGTCGCCCCGCAGGCGGGCCAGGTCCGGCGCGGCATGTGCGCGCTGTGCCTCACCACCCACCCGGGCACCGGTGTGTCGTTGATGACGGCCCGCAAGCCCGGGCAGTCCGCCAGTTCCGTGGGCACCTACATCTGCACCGACCTCGCCTGCTCGCTCTACCTGCGCGGCAAGAAGCAGACCGAGCCGGGCGGGCGCCTGCGCGAGTCCCTCACCCTCGCCGAGGTGATCGACCGCACCGCCGCCAACCTGGCGGCCTTCCTGAACCGGGTGCGCGAGTAGTACCGGGTCGGAGTGCCCGGTGCGCGGCACCAAGGTCCCGGGTGGCTGAGGACCTCGGACAGCGGTGACCCGACCACCATCGCCACTACCGTCGGTGGTGCGGTCCGCAATCGTCCACAGTGAACAGGAGTGCGGTATGAGCCACCCCGTATCGGTTGCCGTCGACGGCTCCGAGTCCGCCCGCGAGGCCGTGGTGTGGGCGGCCGCCGAAGCCCACCGGCGCGAGACCTGGCTGCGGGTCGTCACCGTCTACCCGTGGCCCATCACCGGTTTCCCCGAGGCCGCCGCCACCGGCCCCCAGTTGCTCGCGGGTCTGCGGGAACAGGCCCACGCGACCCTCGCCGAGGCGCGGGACGCGGCCAACGTGACAGCGCCCGACCTGCTCGTGCGCACCGCCGCGCTGGAGGGTGACGTCGTGGCGGAACTCCGCGCGGCGAGCGAGGGGGCGACGCTGCTGGTGCTGGGATCGCGTGGACTGGGCGGCTTCTCGGGCATGCTGCTCGGTTCGACCGCGGTCGCGTTGTCCGCGCACGGCGCCTGCCCCGTCGTCGTGGTCCGGGGTGAGAGCAAGGGGTCCCGCGTCGTGGTCGGCGTCGATGGTGGGCCGACCGATGACGCCGCGCTGGCGTTCGCCTTCGAGCACGCGGCCACCGCCAACCACACCGTCGTCGCGACCCACGCCTGGAGCGACACCCTCCTCGACGCCGCCCACACCGCGGGCTACGCCGCGCTGGACTGGGGGCAACTGTCCACACAGGCCGGTGAGCTGCTCGCCGACCGGGTCGCGCCCTGGCGCGCCAAGTTCCCCGCCGTCCCCGTGGAGCTGGTCGTTGCCCGCTCCCGGCCCGCCCGACTGCTCCTCGAGCAGGCGGCCGACGCCGAGTTGGTGGTCGTCGGATCGCGTGGGCGGGGCGGTTTCGCCGGACTCCTGCTCGGGTCAACCAGCCAGGCCTTGATCCGGCACAGCCCGTGCCCGGTATCGATCGTTCGCTGACTCCGCCTTGCGCTGACCCCGCATGAGCCGGACCGCCCCAGGAAGGGTGGTCCGGCTCGGTTTCGTTGAAGGTGAAGGCTCCTAGACGAAATCCAGGACGTCGGTGACCGGTCTCCGTGGTGTTCGCGGCAACTCGCCCGCGCCCGCCATCGGCCTGCCGACCCGCACCACCATCTGCGGCACCATCGTGTTCCCCACCACCTCCGCCCGCACCCGGGCGCGCGACGAGGGGGACTCCAGCGACTGCGTGATCGGGCACGAGACGAGCCGCGAAGCCGTCGCCGCCAACGTCACCGCACTGGTCGCCTCGCCCGCGCGCAATCTCGACTCCCGGTCGTCGGATTCGGTCCCCAGCACCAAGAGCGTCCCCGCGCCACCCTGGGGCGACGCCAGGCCGGGGGCGGAGAACCGCCGCGTGACGAGGTCGCCGTAGCGGACCTCCCGGGGCGTGTTCGCCGAGGGCACCCCGTCGACGGATCCGCTGTGCCTACCGGACCACGCCGCCATCTCGTCGTGCGAAGCATTTGACCGCAACGAGTTGGCCAGGTTCGTCAGCTCGGCGAGCCGCGCCCGGGCGGGGCCGGTCACCACCTGGACCAGCACGCCCAACTCCGCCGCCGCGCGGATCATCTCCCGCAGCGGGGTGTCCTCGACCGGCCACTCGGCGTAGCCGCGGCGATCACTGCGCCTGCGGATGATCGCTGACGCCGCAAGGACTTCCGCGCGACTCGGGGGTGCGGAAGTCAGTTCCACCTCGGCCAGCAGCGTCGGATCGGCCGGGTCGGGCCCGCGGTGCACCCGCGACCGCCAGCCGAACGCCGCCAGCGCGGTGACCAGGTGGTGCAACGCCGCGCCGCAGCTGATCACCAGGTCGCGGCCGTCCGGATCGGCGGCGGTCAACCGCCTGGTCTGATCGGCGTGCAGGCGGATCGAGGACCGGCCGACCCGCCAGCGCCACGGCTGGGTGTTGTGCGCCGACGGCGCGCAGCACGCCAACCGCAGGGCGGTCACCACCGTCTCGTTGTCGGGGAACACCTCGGCCGCGGTCATCGCACCGTCCTCTTTGGTCGCTCCGGACCGGGTCGGTGCCCATGGCGCCCGCCCCGGGTCCGGTACCGCAAGCCTCGGTCCCCGACCGGGCCCGCGTCCGCCGCCCAAAGTCCCGTCGTGGCACGTCTTCGGGCCCTGTGGTTGGTGAGGGGCGAAACGTCGCAATAACCTGTTGCGAAGTGGCGAACCGGTCAGTGGAAACGCGGTGGGAATTAATGCTGTGGATGAGGCGGCAATTGTGATAAGGGTCGGGTGTGACGCGAGCGTTCAGCCGTCGCCGCTCGGGCATTCGGCGTAATTCGGGCCCGATTGGCACTCGTCAAGTAGTTGGTGACCAGGCAAAACGGACTATTGTTCGAGTAAGTCGAACCGGCGGAACTTGATGGTCGAAACATTGTTTGGCACTTCCCCCGGTGCGGATCCGACAGCTATGGTCCGTTCGACCGCGCCGATTCCTGGGGGTTTCACATGCGCCGAAGTTCCCGCACGCCCACACGAGATCTGTTCGTCCGCGCCGCCGCGCGGACCGGGCAGACCCTGCTCATCGCCGCGCTCGCGGTAGCCGGTCTGAGCACGACGGCCACCGCCGCCCCCGCGCCCGCCGCGTCGTCGTTGACCGGCGCCGAGCAGGACGCCTTCGCCAAGGCCAAGGCCACCGGGGAGCCGGTGGTGGTCGCCGACGCGGTCACCGAGACGAGCCAGGTCCTGGTGAAGCCGGACGGCCGGTTCGTCTACGAGTCCAGCGCCGCCCCGCAGCGGGTCAAGCGCGGCGACAAGTGGCAGCCCGTCGACGCCGCCCTGCGCGCCGCTGCCGACGGCACCCTCACCCCCGCCGCCGCCCCGCTGGACGTCTCGTTCTCCGGCGGCGGCACCGCCCCGTACGTCACGCTGAAGTCGGCGCAGGGCCAGGTCGCGCTGCACTGGCCGACCCCGCTGCCCGCGCCGCGGGTGGACGGTTCCACCGCGACCTACGCCGGTGTCCTGCCCGGCGTCGACCTCGTCCTCGCCGCTTCACCGCTGAGCTACCAGCAGGTCCTGGTGGTGCACGACGCCGACGCGGCGGCCAACCCGGCGCTGCGCCAGGTGAAGGTCACCGCCAGGTCCACCGGCCTGACCGTGCGCACCGGCGCGGACGGCGCGCTCTCGGCCGTCGACGCCGAGGGCGAGGTGGTCTTCACCGGCTCCACCCCGACCATGTGGGACTCCGCGCGTCCGACCGCGACCGACCCGGCCCCCACCGCGACCGACCCCAAGGCCGCCCGGGTGGACAAGGTCACCGTCACCGCGCGCGAGGTCGCCGTCGAGCAGCCCGCCGCGGCAGGCAAGAAGACCACCGCGGTGCGCAACGCCGAGATCTCCGTGCTCCCCGACGTGGCCGCGTTGACCCGACCGGGCGTGAAGTACCCGGTCTACGTCGACCCGTCGCTGACCGGCAACCAGCTCGCCTGGGGTGAGACCACCGCCAACGGCTTCAGCTACTTCAACGCCGCGATGGTCGCCCAGGTCGGCCGCTGCAACAACAGCAACGGCGACTGCGGGTCGCTGACCACCGCCCGGTCGTACTTCCGGCTGAACACCGAGCCCATCAAGCCCCGCTCGGGCTGGGCCGCCGTGGTGTGGACCGCGGGTGTCTACACGACCCAGGTGCACGGCGCGAACGGGTGCACCGCCGAGCCGGTCCGCCTGTGGAGCAGCGGCCCCATCTTCTCGGGCATGTCCTGGAACAACCCGGGTCTGTCGGGCCACCTCGACACCGTGTACTCCGCCGCCGGTGACCAGTGCGGTGGCGCGGGTGGCGTGCCGTTCACCGCGCCGCCGGTCAAGGACTTCGTGCAGACCGCCGCCAACGGCGGGTGGAACGACATCACCATCGCCCTCGCGGCCGACAACGAGAGCCTGCAGTCGCAGTGGAAGAAGTTCGCCACCTCCGGTGCCGCCGCGCCGAAGCTGGTCGCCGAGTTCAGCTACCGCCCCAACCAGCCCACCGGCCTGCTCATCCCCGCCGCGGGGCAGTGCTGGCCCTACAGCGCGACGGTGGCCACCGCCACCCCGACGCTGCACGCCACGGCGACCGACAACAACAGCCCGACGCTGCCGGTCATCCTGCGCTACGAGATCTACAACCGGATCACCAACGCCCTGGTGACGCACTCCAACAACAGCGTCGTGATCGCCTCGGGCACGACGGGGACCTGGACCACACCGACCCTGCCCGACGGCGACTACCGCTACCAGGTCGGCGCGCTCAGCCAGTACCCGGGCGACGCCAACCGCAACCTGTGGGGACCGGCGTACTCGTCGGTCCTGGACTTCAACGTCCGGACCGCGCCGCTGCTCACCCCGGTGGTCAAACCGAGTCCGGACTACCCGAGCGGCGCCTGGGGTTCCCCGGCGAACTCGCCCGGCTCGATCTCGGTGAGCGACCCGGGCAGCCCGGGTGGTGAGGTCGAGGGCTTCACCTACACCTTCAACGGCCCCGGCACCGAGGTGCTCCCCGGCCCGACCGACTGCGACTTCGACAAGGTGTTCGGCCTCACCGGCGGCTGGGTCTCCGGCTCCTCGGCGACGATCCGCCTGCCCGCGGGTCTCTCGCCCGGCTACCACACCCTGCACGTGCGCAGCTTCGACCGCTCGCACAAGCTATCGCCGGAGACGCAGGCGTACCAGTTCTACGTCGCGCCGACGACCCTGCTCTCGCCGACCAAGCTCGAGGCCGAGTCGATGACGGTGTCGCAGCCGGGCGGGCAGGGCGTCACCATCGCCACCCAGGCCAACTGCTGCGGCGTGACCTGGTCGAACAACGCGCAGGTGCACTTCTACGGCACCGCGGCGAACCAGTCGTTCACCCTCGGCTTCACCGTTGGCGCCGAACAGGACTACGACCTCGGCCTCGGCGTCACCCGGTCCACCGACTACGGGCAGGTGGCGTACGCGATCGACGGGCAGGCCGTCGGGCAACCCTCGCTCAACGGCCCGGTCGGCTCGTTCGAACTCTTCGAATGGGTCGTGCGCACCCGGCACGTCCCGCTCGGGACCAGAAGGCTGACCGCGGGCGCGCACACGCTCACGGTGACCGTCACCGGGACCAACGGCTACTCCATGGGCCAGCGCTACCACGCGGGCGTCGACTACCTGCTGCTCACCCCGACCGGCCGGTTCGAGGCCGAGCAGCCCAGCCAGGTCACCCCGACCCAGCCCCCGGGCCAGTCGATGACCGTGGCCAGGCAGAACCAGGCGGGCGGTGGCACCTACTGGTCGGAGGGCGCGCAGCTCGGGTTCGACGCGACCGCCGCAGGCGCCTCGGTCGAGCTCGCGTTCAAGGTGCCGGTCGAGGCCGACTACGCCCTGGGCGTCAACCTCGCCAGGGGACCGCAGCAGGGCCAGGTGACCATCAAGGTCGACGACGTCGCGCTGGCCAAGACCGACGACACCCCGTGGGACGGCTACCAAGCGGCCGCGGGCACCACGTACCTCCCGCTCGGCGGCGCGCACCTCGGGGCGGGCACGCACAAGGTCAAGATCACCGTGACGGGCAAGCACGCTTCCTCGTCCGGGTACAAGGTCGGCGTCGACTACTTCGGCGCGGTGGCCTTCGCCGCGGCGACGGCGGTGGACTTCACCTCGGCGATGAACAACAACGGCATCGCCCCGGAGGGCACCGCGGCCGACCTGGACACCAACGGCCTCGCCTCGATCTCGGCGCAGACCATGGCCGCGGCGGGTCTCGCGCCCGGGTCGTCGTTCACCGTGGACGGTGCCACGTTCGTCATGCCCGCGCACCGCGCCGACGGCAACGACAACGTCATCGCGCACGGCCAGACGATCCCGCTGCCGCTCGCGCAGCAGATCAAGTCGAGCGCGGTCGGCCTGCTCGTGGTCGACACCTGCTACGCGGTGCCGCAGCGCTCCGGCGCGGTGACCTATGTGGACAACACCGTCGACCGGCCGCAGTTCCCGACCGTGCCGGACTGGTTCCTGGGCCCCAAGGAGTCGGCGCACGTGGTGCTGCCGCACTTCAACCTGGGCACCGCGATCGCCACCACCGGGCAGCCGCGGCTGTACACGATCTTCGTCCCGACCGACCCGACCAAGACGCTGAAGTCGGTCACCCTGCCCAACTACGGCACCCCGTTCGTGCCGGGCTGCGCGGGCGGTCCCGCGCTGCACGTGCTGGCCATCGCGCCGCGGCCGGTGCAAGCCGGGTGGCTGGGTGCCTGGTCCGCGCAGCCGGACACCACGTCCGTCCCGCCGGGCGGGGTCGGCTTCGCCAACCAGACGGTGCGCACGGTGGTGCACCCGAGCCTGACCGGGTCGCAGGTCCGCGTCACGCTGTCCAACTCGCTCAACCCGGCCCCGGTCACCGTCAGCAAGGTCTCCGTCGGCGCCCAGCAGGGCACCGGGGTCGACTCGGTCGCCACCCCCGCCGCTGTCCTCTTCGGCGGCAGCGCCTCGGTGACGATCCCGGCGGGCGGTGAGGTGACCAGCGACGCGGTCGCCTTCCCGGCGGGCGGAACCGGCAACCTCGTGGTCAGCGCTTACCACGCCACGGCGCTGTCCCGGGTCCCGGTGCACTCACGACCGACCGCGCCGGTGCGCATCGGTTCCGGTGACCTCACCGCCACGGCGTCGGGCACCGGGTTCGCCACGGTCGCCAACGGCAGCTACCTGGTGTCCGGCCTCCAGGTGTCCACATCGGACAACTCGCTCGGCACCGTGGTGGTCCTCGGTGACCAGCAGTCCGCCGCGGCTGGCACCGACGCCAGCGCCGGTCACACCAAGACCTGGGTCGACCGGCTGCCCGGCGCGCTGACCGCGGCCGGAACGCCGTTGCCCGGCAGCATCGTCAACGCCTCCCGCTCCGGTCTGACCGCCGCCGCGACGTGGCAGATGAACGAGCCAAGCGGTACCACGCTCACCGACTCGAGCGGCTCGTTCCCCGCCACGCTCGCCGGGACCAGTGCCCGCACCGCCGAACGCGGTGGCGCGGTGGACTTCGACGGCAGCACCGGTCACGCCGTCGTCTCCGGGAACCCGATCAAGACCACGGAGAGCTACACCATCTCCGCGTGGGTGAAGCTGGAGTCGACCACCTGGTCCGGGGTGGTCTTCAGCTGTGGTACCGGCGGCGCAGGCTCGCTGGAGTTGGTGTACTCCAAGCCGAACAACGCATGGGCGCTGGGCAACCACGGGGGTGGGGCCTCCGCGCTCGTGCTCGGCCCGGCCCCCGTGCTCAACACCTGGACCCACCTCGTCGGCACCTACGACGTCGGTACCAAGGAGATGAGGCTCTACGTCAACGGCGCACTGGTCGCGTTCGCACCCCGCGTGTCCGCCGATGTCGCCGGACCGTTCGTGATCGGCGCCGCGAAGTCCGCCGGTGGCGTGGTTTCGGGGTACTTCAACGGGTCCATCAGCGAGGTGACCCTGTTCCAGGGCGCCGCGACCGCGACCGACGTGGGCGTCCTGTACCGGGGCAACGCCGTGACGGGTCCCCGCGCCGGTGTCGGGTCCCAGTCACTCGCCGATGCCGCCAAGACACTCAACAGGCACGCCTACGGTGAGCCCAACCTGCGCACGGTGGTGGTCGCCCTGGGTGCCAACGACGTGCTGGCGGGCGTCAACAAGACCGACATCCTCACCGGTTTCCGCAACGTCATGCACCAGGGCAACGCCGAGGCGCTGCGCAACACCCGCCGCACCGACGGCAGCCTCAACCACGTCATCGTGGCCACCATCCCGGCACTGGGCCTGGCCGCGAACGACCCCCGCGAGATCGTCCGCCAGCAGGTCAACGCCGACCTCCTGAACAACTTCACCGACCAGGGCGCCGACGAGGTCATCGACATCGCGGGCACCGTCGCCGACCCCGCCAACACCAACCTGATCAGCCCCACCTACCTCACCGCAGGCCAACCCAACGACACCTACTACACCGTCGTAGCCGCCGCCATCGCCGCAGCAGCCTCGACCTTCCCACCCACAGCCCAGTTCTAACCCGCTCCTAGCCAATCCGACCCGAGTGCCCGCCGACCTCCCCTCGGCGGGCACTCGCTTGTGGCCGTCCGGCCGCAGTGGTCGACCACGTCCTCCTGCGCGGAGTCCGCTACTGGGTGTGAACAAGTGACTGTGGCTGCGTGAATACCGGACGCCTAGGCTTGGGGGCCCCGGCGCGTGTACCGATGAACCACCAGTCTCCTCAGGAGCCTCCAGTGAGAACAACACGTATCGTGCTGTGCGCCTTGCTCGCCATCTGGGCCGTCGGGTTCTCGCCCGCGGCGGCCGCGCCCGCGGCGTTCGCCCTGTCCAGCACCGCCTTCGCCAACGGCGGCCTCATGCCCAAGGTGCACGAGTGCACCAGCGGCGGCGGCAACGACCCCGCCAAGAAGAACGAGTCCCCGCCCCTGGCCTGGTCGGGTGCCCCCACAGCCGCCAAGAGCTACGCGATCGTCATGCGTGACCTCGACAACGCCAACCTCATCCACTGGGTCATCTACGACATCCCGGTGAGCGCGACAGGCCTCCCGCAGAACGTCCAGCACGTCTACCAACCCCAGGTCCCGGCGGGGTCCAGGCAGATCTACTACCGGGGGAGCGCGAGCCTCTACGGCTACCAGGGTCCCTGCTCACCCTCGACCGTGAACACCTACGAGTTCGTCGTCCACGCCCTCAACCGGGCAACCCTGACCACCCTGAACTCCAGTTCGTCCACCCAGACCGCCGCCAGGGCGATCACCGCCGCCTCGATCGATTCAGCCAGGATCACCGGCGAGTCCTGACCGGTCCGCGAGCGGTCGGGGCGGGCCACGCCCACCCCGACCGCTCGTTTACCAGTGCGAATGAGCGCAGGTCGGGCGGTTGGCGGGGTGGGTGCGGTTGCTAGCGTTGCGCGGTGTCTGAGGGAGAGCAGACCGGGCGCGTAGTGGGCGGCCGGTTCGAGCTGTTGGAGCCGCTGGGTAGCGGTGGCATGGGGACGGTGTGGCGGGCCCGCGACGTGGGCCTGCAGCGCGAGGTCGCCATCAAAGAGGTGCGCCCGGCCGACGCCGCGCTCTTCGAGCACAACCCGGCGCTGGCGGCCCAGCAGCGGGAGCGGGTGCTGCGCGAGTCCCGCGCGCTCGCCCGGCTGCAGCACCCCAACGTCGTGTCGATCTACCAGATCATCGAGGACAACACCCCGTACCCGTGGATCGTGATGGAGCTGGTCCAGGGCGCGTCGCTGGACTCGCGGCTGCGCGAGGGCACCCTCGCCCCGGCCGAGGCCGCCCGGATCGGCCGCGACGTGCTCCGGGCCCTGCGCGCCGCGCACACCGCGGGCATCCTGCACCGCGACGTCAAACCGGGCAACGTGCTGCTGAGACCGGACGGCAGCGCCGTGCTCACCGACTTCGGCATCGCCGCGCTGCACGACTCCGGCCAGCTCACCGCGACCGGCGAGGTGATCGGCTCCCCGGAGTACATCGCCCCGGAGCGGCTGCTCGGCGACGAGACCAAGACCGCGTCGGACCTCTGGTCGCTGGCGATGCTGCTGTACGTCGCGGTCGAGGGCTACCACCCGCTGCGCCGCGCCACCACGATGGCCACCCTCGCCGCGGTGATGACCGAGCCGGTCCCGCCGCCGCGGCGCTCCGGCGCGCTCGGCGCCGCCCTCAGCGCGGTCCTCGTCCCCGACCCGGCCAACCGCCCGACGCCCGAGGTCCTCGACCGGATGCTCGCGGCGGCCGAACACGGGGCGCCGATGCCCCTCGGCCCGCCCACCCCGGCGGGTCCCGCCTTCCCCGCGCAGCCGACCCCCTCGACTCCCTTCCCCGCCCAGCCGACCCCGTCGACCCCGTTCCCCACCCAGTCCGGCCCCGGCTTCTCCCCGCCCAGCACCGGACCGTGGAAGCAGCAGCAGTTCCCCGCCTACTGGCCGCCCGGGCAGTCGCGCCCGAACCAGGTGCCCACCCGCAAGCGGACGGCCGCGGTGGTGGTGTCGCTGGTCGCGGTGGCACTGGTCATCACGCTCACCGTGCTGCTCACCAACTACCTGTCCGGGGGCGACGACCCGTCCAGCACCGGATCGGACAGCCCGGGAACCGAGGTCAGCACGCCGTCGGTGACCGGCGGTCCCAGCAAGACCGGCGGACCGGCCACCCCGCCGACGAAGGCCACCCCCGCCACCACCACGGCGAAGACGACCACCGCGGTCGCCGTGCCGGAGGACCTGCTCACCCCGGCTGGCGCGCGCCAGGTGGCCACCGCCCTGAGCGGGGTCATGGGCGGCACCAAAGTGTCCGACCTGACCATCTACGCCAAGTACGCGATGGCGACCGCCCCCGCCGCCACGGTGAAGAACGGCTTCGACGACTTCGAGTACCGCAACGGGACCGCGACCCGCAAGGGACCGGACACAGTGGACGCCGACCGGGCCGTGGTCGACCTCAACAAGGTCAACTGGGACGCGCTGCCCGCCCTGTGGGAGCGGGCCGACAAGGACCTCGGCGTGGCCAAGCCGACCATGCGCTACATCATCGTCGACACCGGCCTCATCGACCACGTCCCGGCGCTCAAGCTCTACGTGACCGACGAGTACGGCGGCGCCTACCTGCTGGCCAACCTCGACGGCAAGGTGCTCAAGCTCTTCGCCCGCGACAAGTGACCCGCCGGGTCGAGCGCACCACGCCACCCGGGCGCGGTGCGCTCGCCCGAAGGGACTAGCGGATATCCGTCAGTCGGACGCATTTTCGATTCCGTTGAGCACGTCGACGCATATTCGATCCGATTTCACCCCACCGCCCGTTTCGGCAATAACGAGCGATGCGGACTCGTAGTCTGTTAAGCATTTTCCCGTCCCGGTTCGCATGCTGCCCGCCTACCAGATCCAAGGCCCACAAGGGAAGCGTCGGGGACGTTGAGCGGCGCTAATTGCCGAATTGAGCGCGTGTGCGCGGTAATGCTTCCCTGTGGCGCGGCAGGCGGGTTAAGGTCCAGGCACTTCTAGATGTTGCGCTGACAAGAAAGCCTGGGGTTTCACGATGCGCAGAACGTCCCGGATGTCGCTGCATGCTGCCCGACAACGGATAGGACTACCCGCCACGCTCCTGCTGGCCGCGGTCGTCGGGGCGGTGGGCCTGTCGATCCCCGCCCAGGCGGCCACCCCCGCCGCACCCCCGCCCGCCGCGCCCGCGGCGCCGACCGCCGCGGAGGACAGCGCGCTGCGGCAGGCCAAGGCCACCGGCAAGCCGGTCGAGGTCCTCGGGCGGACCACCGAGACCACCCAGGTGCTGGCCCAGCCGGACGGCAGGTTCGTCCTGGAGTCGAGCGCCGCCCCGCAGCGGGTCAAGCGCGACGGCAAGTGGCTCGCCGTCGACAGCACCCTGCGCACCACGCCCGAAGGCACCCTCGCCCCGGCCGCGACCCCGCTGGACGTGGCGTTCTCCGCGGGTGGCACCGCGCCGTACGTGACGCTCACGTCGCCGACGGGGGAGGGGCGGGTCGAGCTGTCCTGGCCGACGCCGCTGCCCGCGCCCGAGGTGCGCGGCTCCTCGGTGACCTACCCGGCCGTGCTGCCGGGCGTCGACCTCGTGCTGACCGCCTCCGACCTCGGCTACTCGCAGGTCCTCGTCGTGCGGGACGCCACCGCGGCGGCCAACCCGGCGCTGCGGGAGATCAAGGTGACCTCCCGGGCCACCGGTCTCGCCCTGACCAGCGGCGCCGACGGGGCGCTGACGGCGGTCGACGGCACCGGCAAGCCGGTGTTCCGCGGCTCGACGCCGACCCAGTGGGACTCCAGCACGCCCGCTGGCCACAGCAAGCCCTCCGCCCAGGACCCCGAGGGCGGTCGGGTCCAGCGCGTCGATGTAGCCGTCAAGCAGGTAGCCGTCACCAAGGTGGCCGAGCAGCAGGGCCGCGCCGCGGGCAAGGCGGCGAAGGTGGAGACCGGCGAGGTCACCGTCCGCCCCGACATCGCCGCGCTGACCAAGCCGGGCGTGGCGTTCCCGGTGTACGTCGACCCGTCGATGACCGGCAACCAGCTGGCCTGGGGTGAGACGACCCAGAACGGCTGGAACTACTTCAACGCCAACATGGACGCCCAGGTCGGCCGCTGCAACAACAGCAACAACGACTGCGGCAACCTCACCACCGCCCGCTCGTACTTCCGCTTCAACACCGCCGAACTCGCCCCGCGCGCGGGCTGGCCCGCCGTGGTGTGGAAGGCGCAGGTGTCCACCACCCAGACCCACGGCGCGCACCTGTGCGTCGCCGAGTCCGTGCACTTGCGCCGCACCGGTGTGTTCACCAGCGGCCTGAGCTGGAACAACCCGGCGGTGGAGGGCGTGCTCGACACCAGGGCCTCCGGCGCGGGTGACCAGTGCGGCGGCGCGGGCGGCGTGCTGTTCGAGTCCGACAGCCTCAAGGACTACCTCCAGGCGGCCTCCATCGGCTCCTGGCCCGACATCCACGTGGTCCTCACCGCCCCGGACGAGGGCAGCCAGCTGCAGTGGAAGAAGTTCGCCACCTCCGGCGCCGCGGCGCCCAAGGCGATCGTGGAGTTCAGCTTCCGCCCCAACCAGCCCACCGGCCTGGCCGTCCCGAGCGCCTACCTGTGCAGCGCCACCGCGACGACCGGTACCGCCACCCCCACGCTGACCGCGACCGCGACCGACAACAACAACCCCACGCTGCCGATCGTGCTGCGCTACGAGGTGTTCAACAGCAACGGCATCCAGGTCGCCAACTCCGCTGACTCGGTGCAGATCGCTTCCGGCACAACGGGAGCGTGGACCACACCACCGCTAGGCGATGGCATGTACCGGTTCCAGGTCGGTGCCATCAACCAGTACCCCGGTGTCCCGGCCCGGTACCTGTGGGGGCCCGCGTACTCGACCTCGTACTACTTCATCGTCCGCACAACACCGATCCCGGCGACACCGACGATCCGCAGCATCGACTACCCCGCGCAGAACTGGGGCGCGACCGCGAACAACCCGGGCACGTTCGTGCTCTCGGACCCGACCAACCCCGACGTCCTCGGCTTCAGCTACTCGTTCACCGGCCCCGGCACCCAGACCATCCCGGGTCCGGTCGACTGCGAGATCGACCGCCAGTTCGGCACCACCGGCGGCTGGGTGTCGGGCAAGGTCAACGTACCGATCCGGGTGCCATCCGGCCTGAGCCCCGGCTACCACACCTTGCACGCGCGCAGTTTCGACAGCGCGCTCAAGTTCTCACCCGAGCAGTCATACCAGTTCTACGTCGCCCCGCCCAGCCCGTTCGCCTCGACCAGGATCGAAGCCGAGGCGATGACGTTCTCGCAGCCGGGTGGGCAGAACGTGCCCGTCACCAACCAGCTCGCCTGTTGCTGGGTCACCTGGTCCGGCGGCGCGCAGGTGCACTTCCAAGGCACGGCGGTCAACCAGCAGTTCTCGCTGGGGTTCACCGTGGCCACCGAGCGCGACTACGAACTCGGCCTCGGCGTGACCCGGTCGATGGACTACGGCCAGACCCAGTACTCCATCGACGGGGTGGCTCTTGGCCAGCCCACCGACACCGGACCGGTCGGCTCCTTCGACCACTACGACCCGGTGGTGCGCACGCGGCAGATCTCGTTGGGTACCAAGCGGCTCACCGCGGGCGCGCACACCCTCACGGTGAAGTTGACCGGCGCCAACGCGGGGGCCGTCGGTGACCGCTTCCACGCGGGCATCGACTTCCTGCAGCTGAACCCGACCGGTCGCTTCGAGGCCGAGCAGGCCAGCCAGGTCACCCCGACCCAGCCCGCGGGCCAGAGCATGGCCGTCGCGCCGCAGAACCAGGCCGGGGGCACGGCGTCGTGGTCGGAGGGCGCGCAGTTGGCGTTCGACGCGACCGCGGACAGCGCCTCGGTCGAGCTGGCCGTCAAGATCGCCCAGGAGGCCGACTACGCCCTCGGTGCCAACCTCACCAAGGGGCCGCAGCAGGCCAAGGTGGCGATCTCGGTGAACGACGTCCCGTTGGCCACCACGGACACGACCCCTTGGGACGGCTACCAGGCCGCGGCGGGCACGGCGTACCTGCCGCTGGGCGGTGTGCACCTGACCGCGGGCACGCACAAGGTGAAGTTCAAGGTGTCCGGTCGCCACACCTCGGCCACCGGCTGGAAGGTCGGCGTCGACTACCTCAGCGCGGTCGCGATCGGCGCCGCCACCGCGGCCGACTTCGCCTCGGCGATGAACAACAACGGCATCGCCCCCGAGGGAACCGGGTCCGACCTCGACGGCAGCGGTGTCAAGGGCATCTCGGCGCAGACCATGGCCGCCGCAGGCCTCGCCCCCGGTGCGTCGCTGACCGTTGACGGCGCGACCTTCGTGATGCCCGCACACCGGCCCGACGGCAACGACAACGTCGTCGCGTACGGCCAGACCATCCCGCTTCCCGTTGCGCAGCAGGTGAAGTCCAGCGCCATCGGCCTGCTCGTGGTCAACACCTGCTACAGCAGCCCGCAGCGCGCGGGCGGGGTCAACTACCTGGACAACACGACCGACCGGCCGCAGTTCCCGCCGGTGCCGGACTGGTTCATGGGCTCCAGGGAGACCGCGCAGGTCGTGTTGCCGCACTTCACCCTCGGCACCGCCACGAGCACGGCGGGCCAGCCGCGGCTGTTCACGATCTTCGTGCCCGCCGACCCGACCAAGGTCGTCAAGTCGGTGACGCTGCCCAATTACGGCACGACGTTCATGCCCGGTTGCGTTGGTGCGCCTGCCATGCACGTGCTCGCCATCGCACCGCGCCCGGTCGCCACCGGCTGGCTCGGCGCGTGGTCGGCCCCGGCGGACACCATCACCGCCCCGCCGGGTGGCGCGGGTCTGGCCAACCAGACCGTGCGGACCGTCGTGCACCCCACCGTCACCGGCTCGCAGGTGCGCGTGACGCTGTCCAACTCGCTCAACCCCAACCCGATCACCGTCACCAAGGCCTCGGTCGGCGCGCAGAAGGGCACCGGGGTCGAGGCCCTGGCCACCCCGACGGCACTGGCCTTCGGCGGTACCGCAGCGGTGACCATCCCGGCCGGTGGTGAGGTGACCAGCGATGCGGTCGCCTTCCCGGCGACCGCGGGCGGCACCGGCAACCTCGTCGTCAGCGTCCACCACGCGAGCGCGGTCGGCACGATCCCGGTGCACGCCAACGCGACCGCGCCGGTGCGCTTCGGGGCGGGCGACCTGACCGCGGCGACCTCGCCGAGCGGGTTCACCACCGCGGCCACCGGCAGCTACCTGCTCTCCGGCGTCCAGGTGTCCACATCGGACACATCGGCGGGCACGGTTGTCGTGCTGGGTGACCAGTACGCCGCCGCAGCTGGCGCGGACGGCACCGCCGGGCACCGCAACACCTGGGTCGACCGGCTGCCCGGCACGCTCAACACGGCCGGGGTGCCACTGCCCGGCAGCATCGTCAACGCCAGCCGCACCGGTCTGGCCGCCACCTCGGCGTGGAAGATGGCCGAGACCAGCGGTACGACGCTCAACGACGCGGCTGGGTCCGCCCCGGCGACGTTGGCGGGCGGCTACACCCGCACCACCGACCGCGGCGGGGCGGTGGACTTCAACGGCACCACCGGGGTCGCCGCGACCAGCGGCGCGGTGCTCAACACCGCGCGCAGCTACACCGTCTCGGCGTGGGTGAACCTGGAGTCCACCGCGGCGACCGCGACGGTGCTCGCCCAGGGCGGCACCGCGACCGGCTCGATGATGTTGCGCTACTCGCAGCCCGCCAACGCCTGGGTCCTGGTCGGCCCGGCGACCGACAGCGCGGGGGCCGCGACGGCCACCGTGGTCGGCCCCGCGCCCACGCTCAACACGTGGACGCACCTGGTCGGCACCTACGACAGCGCCACCCGGCTGCTTTCGTTGTACGTCAACGGTCAGGCGGTGGGCTCGCCCACCGTGTCGACCGCCACGTGGACCGGCACCGGCCCGCTGGCGATCGGCGGCCTGAAGCTCTCCGGCGGCGCGGTGTCGACGTACTTCCCCGGCTCCATCACCGATGTCCGCCTGTTCGAGGGCGCGTCGACCGCGGTGGACGCCAAGGTGCTGCACCGCGGTGACTCGGTGGCGGGCGCTCAGACCGGCGTCGGCTCGGCGTCCCTGGTCGACGCCGCCGAGACGCTCAACCGGCACGTCTACGGTCAGCCCAACCTGCGCACCGTGGTCGTCGCCCTCGGCGCCAACGACGTGCTGGCGGGGCGGTCGAAGGACGACATCCTGGCGGGTTTCCGCTCGGTGATGCACCAGGCGAACGCGGGCGCCCTGCGCAACGTCCGCCGCTCGGACGGATCGCTGGTGCACGTGATCGTCACGACGATCCCGGCTCTGGGCCTCGCCCCGTCCGACCCGCGGGAGGTGGTCCGCCAGCAGGTCAACGCCGCCCTGGTGATCGGCTACACCGACCAGGGCGCCGACGAGATCGTCGACATCGCGGGCGAGGTCGCCGATCCGGCCAACACCAACCAGGTCAAGCCGAGCTACCTGACCGCGGGCGTGCTCAACGACGCCTACTTCACCGCGGTCGCCGTCGCCATCGGCGTGGCCGCCTCCACCTTCCCACCGAGAGCGCAGTTCTAGCGTCTCCGATCGAATGCCTGGGGCGGGGTGGACGGCAGTTGTCCACCCCGCCCCAGGCGTTCCACGACACCCGGCTCGGAGCGCCGAGCCGGTGGACAACCGGGGTCGCCAGTTCATCCACTGTGGACAGCAGTGCTCCCCGGATCGGGTCCGCGGTCCCCGGGCGGTGAGCCCGCGACGATCACCACGAGGTCACCTGGCCGGGGCGCGGCGTCGACTGGTCGACCTGGCGGCACCGGGCAGGGTTCGGCCGAAAGAGTGCTGGAGGGCGGCCCGCGGTGCCGGTAGGTTGATCTTTGGTCTGAACCACAACGGCTATCGGGGGTAGCGCGGATGAACAGGCTCGTCGTGCTGGCGTGCGCGGTCGTGGCGGGATTGGTGGCGGTGGCGCCCACGGCCACCGCGGAGTCGGGGCGGGGGTGGGCGGCGACTTGGGCGTCGTCGCCGCAAGAGCCGCACCCCCTGGTCAGCCCGGTGTGGGCGGTCGACGGCTTCGACAACGACACCGTTCGGCAGGTCGTGCGGATCAGCGCGGGTGGGCCCGCGGTGCGGGTGCGCCTGTCCAACGCCTTCAGCTCCACCGCGTTGACGGTGGGCGGGGCGACCGTCGCGCTGGCCGCGGACGGCGCGGCCGTGCGGCCCGCCACGGTGCGGAACCTGACCTTCGGTGGCAAGCGGACCGTGGTCGTTCCACCGGGCGGTGAGGTCGTCACGGACCTCGCTCTCCTGCCCGTGGCCCCCTTGCAGCGGTTGAGCGTGACGCTCTACTTCCCGACCAGGACCGGCCGGGTCACCGGCCACACCTTCGCCGACGCGTCGAGCTACCACGCCCACGGTGATCACCGGGCGGACGTGGGCGCGGGTGCCTTCGGTGAGTCCACCCAGTCCTTCTACTACGTCAGCGGCGTCGACGTGGTCGACCTGTCGCCGCGGCGCGACGTGGTGGTGGCCTTCGGCGACTCGATCACCGAGGGCGCCGGGTCCACGCCGGACGGCGACAACCGCTACCCGGACGAACTGGCCGAGCGCCTCAAGGGCCGGGTGCCCGTGGTGAACGCGGGCATCGGCGGCAACCGGGTGCTCAACGACTCCACCTGCTTCGGCGACCGCGCCGTCGACCGCTTCGCCCGCGACGCGCTCGCCCAGCCCGGGGTGCGCACGGTGATCCTGCTCGAGGGCATCAACGACATCGGCATGAGCGAGATCGACTTCGAGTGCGCGCTGCCCAACACCCGGGTCACCGCCGCGGAGGTGATCGCCGGTTACCGGAAGATCATCCGCCAAGCCCGGGCGAAGGGCGTCCGGATCATCGGCGGCACCCTGCTGCCGTACAAGGGCTCGGACTACTACCGCCCCCGCGGTGAGGAGGTCCGCGACCAGGTCAACACCTGGATCCGCACCTCCCACGAGTTCGACGGCGTCGTCGACTTCGACCGCGCCCTAGTCGACCCCGCCGATCCGGACGCCCTCAACCCCACCTACGACAGCGGTGACCGCCTACACCCCAACGACGCAGGCCACCGCGCAATGGCCCAAGCCGTCGACCTGGCACTGCTGTAGGGCGCACTGGGAATCGCTCGGCCCTCCGCCGTGCGCTCGCGCTGGTCCGCGGAACTGGTGGTCTCGCAGGTCAACGCGAGCCCGGTCGGCTGGTCCGGCGGGAACCCGCGCGCGGAGATCGCCGGATCCCGGAGCCATGATCACGAAGCGCGGTCCCGCGCCGCGTTCCACTCCCCGCGCAACGTCGCCATGCTCCGCACAGCCCTGTCCAAGGTCGTCATCCTGCTGAAGAGGTAGGGCTGGCGGATGACCCGTTGGATGTCGACGCCGGACAGCGGACGTCGCATGAGGTAGCGCAACCTGTCGTCCAGCCGGACCGAGAAGTACCCGATCACGAAGCCCAGGGGGATGCCCGCGCACCCGGTCCAGGTCAAGCCGAGCGCCCAATCGAAGACCCGTGACGCGACCAACAGCGCTATTGACGCCACCACGAGCACGACACTGGTCCCCGCCGTGGCACCGGCGACCTGGGCGGCGCGGGCAAGCGGCCGCAGGTTGGCGCGGACCAGGTCGACGGCCGGGAACTCACCCGCGGGAGCCGCGAGCAGCGTCCGTTCGAGGCACACCACGTACATCGAGGTCTCCTCCGTCAACCGGACAACCCTGCTGACCCGGCGCTGCATGGGGTCCTTCACGGGCCACGGGTTGCGCGCCTCGATGTCGCTCAACGCCTTCGCCGCCATCGTGTAGAGCAGCGACGCCTCCGCCAGGATCGGTCGCCAGCGCTCGTCGCGCCCCGCTTCGAGGCGTTGCACCGCCAGGTTCAGGAAAGCGTCGTCCTGGCAGCACCCGACCAGCAGTTGCGGGTGTTCCTCGAGCATGTCGACGCCGACGTGGTCGGCGAGTCGGAACGCCGCGGTGGCGTCCTGCTTCGCGTATGAGCTGAACACCCTGACGAGCACCCCGCGGTTGTCCTTGACGATGCTCGCGAACAGCTGCGCGAGCCTGGTCTCCCGCTCGCCCAGTCCCGTCCAGGCGAGCTGGTCGCGAACCACCACGGTGAACAGCTGCAACCTGCTCAGCTGCGGGGTGTTCCAGTCCTGCTCCGCCCGACTGGTCAGGTACGCCTTCTCCGCCGCGAAGTAGCGCTCCCACTCGGGTCTGTCGTACATCTGCGTCTCGAGGAAGCACCGGCCGAGGACGAGCTGGTCACCCAGCGCCGCGATCGTGGCGAGCACCTCCGGCCGGTCGACCGCGCGCATCAGCCCGTGGGCGAACGGGATGGTCTCGACCAGGCGCGCCCGCGCCTGGGGTTCGCCGGACGCGACGAAGACCTGGTGCCGGTCGAGCAGCGCGCGCCAACCCCGCCGCTTGTACTCGACGGCGTGCACCGCGGCGAGGAACTCGCAGAACGTGAGGTGGATGAACCGGAACGTCTCGTCCGGGCGCTCCATGGTGAAGATGCCGGTCTCGGTGGACAGTTCCTTCAACCGGCGCCACGCGTCGACCTCGTCGCACTGCCAGACCCGGCCCGCCACCTTGACAGCCTGGTCCCAGGACAACGAGTTGGCGGGCTGCGTGTCGTCGGTCAGGTTGCTGTACGCCAACTCGCCGAGGATCGCCTCCCGCTCGGCGCGCCGCCTGCGGCCCAGGTCGTCGCCGGTCTGCCGCCGCCTGCGGGTGATCAGCAGCTCGGTGACCACGCTGCGGTAGAACTCGGTCCGGGTGTCGGGCAGCTCCTCGCGCCGCGACTCGCGGTGGTACACCACGTACATGGCGAGCACCAGCGGGTTGGTGCACATCTCGCGCAGGGTCGGCCGGTCGGACAGGTCGGCGTAGACGCGCTCGACCTCCGAGCGCTTCTCGAACGGCCACTTGCGCAGGAAGACGTAGATCTCGTTGGGCGTGAACGGGCGGACGTGCAGCGTCTGCGGGAACGACCCGCCGAGGTCGTACTGGACCTCCTGGTAGAACTGGCTCCGCATGGTCACGATCATCGTGTTCCAACTGCTGCGGCCCGCCAGCAGCGCCGCGAGCCCGCGCAGGCCGGAGGCCACCGCTGGGTAGCGCTCCCGGGACACCTCGTCCAGACCGTCGAGCAGGACCAGGACCCCGGTACCGCTGACGACCGAGTCGAAGAACGCGGCCATCTCGAAGCCCTCCACCGCGGTGACGGTGCCGCGCACCCGATCGAGCAGCCACTCGCCCGCCTCGGCGTCGCTCTGGAACGCCTCCGGCGGGTCGAGGGTGCGCAGCTCGAGCCGGACCGGCAGCCACCACTTGCGCGGATGCCGCCGGGCCTGCCCGCACATGTCCCGGAACAACCACAGGACCAGCGTCGACTTACCGGACCCGGGATCGCCGACGACTAGCAACCGACGTCCCGCGTCCAGCAGGGTCGCGTGGGTGTAGGTGGTCTCGTTGCCCGCGACCTCCAACGACAGCGGCACGAAGACCTCGTCCACCGGCAGCGACACGTTCCGCTTGCCCGGCACCTGGAGGTACTTGGTGGCGTCGGCGTCGAGCCAGACCTGGCAGTAGCGCTTCATGCTGACCTGGGAGCGGACCTTCGGGCCCGCGAACCGCTCCGCGCCCCAGAAAACGGCGTCGACTAGGAAGCGGCCGTACTTGCCGAAGAACCACTTGGTCTTGCGCACCACGTAGAGCGTGATGCTCAACCCCCCGACGCCCGCGAGGATCCACAAAAGCACACCTTGGCTGAAGAACGTCATTCCGACGGCCCTTCGACGAGGCGACGCGAGCCCTAGATCATATCCTCGGCCGATCCTCCGCAAGAGGACAGAACAACGACAAATGGCACCGGAACCAGTGCCTTCGCAGCACTCGGCTCGCGCGGTCTCCGGTGAACGATCCTCACCGCCGCGGGTCGGGGGAGCGAGGTCAACCGCCTGCGGTTGGCAGCACGAGGATCGAAGGGTGTGCCGGGTCGTGGAAGACCTCCTGCTCGGCGGCGCGGGTGGTCGACCAGCAGGACGGTGCCGTTGCAATGCGACCGTATTGCAACGGAGGCGGTGGGTGACCTGCTCGATCGCGGCGCCGCTCAGAACAGGGTGGCGGGCTCCACCGGCTCGGGCTCGGGCAGCGCGTCGAGGCCGGGGACCAGCTTTCGCACGTCGTCGTGGAATCGGCGGGCGAGTGCGGGTGCGTCGTCGTTGTCGGGGGTGTGCAAGAAGACCGTTGGCGACCGGCCCTCGCGTAGCCAGCTGGCGACCACCTCGGTCCACGGTTGCCAGCCCTCGACCGTCTCCTCGATCGAGTCCCGGCCGAGGTAGCGGACAATCGGCTGGTCGGTCAGCGCCTGGGTCCGCCGTGGTAGCCGAGGTTTCTTGGCCCAAGCGTCCTGCTCGGCCTCGCTGGTCGGCGGCCTCTGGAAGAAGACCGTGGTGTCGAACGGCACCCACTCGGCGTTCGCATGCGCGAGAGCTCCCTCCAGCATCGCCCCCGCGTCGGCGAAGAACTCGGGGTGACGCACCTCCACAGCGCGCCTGAGGCCGGCGGGGAGCCTGCGCAGGAACCGCCCCAGAGCATCGACGTCCGACGGCCCGAATGAGCCGGGTAGTTGGGTCCACAAGACCGCCCGCTCCCCGAGGGGCTCGATCGCGTCCAGGAACGCCCGCATCTCGCTCTCAACCCCGACCAACCGGCGCTCGTGCGTGACGACCTTGGGCAGTTTGACCACGAACCGGAAGTCGGGACCGGTCTGCTGTGCCCAAGTCTCCACAGTCTTCCGCGTGGGGATCGCGTAGAAGGTGGTATTCCCCTCAACCGCGTTGCACCACCCGGCATACGCCCGCAGACGCTCCTTGGCAGGCAGCGACGGCGGAAAGAACCGCCCAGGCCACACCTTGTGCGTCCACATCGCGCACCCCACCCGCAGCCCCGCCACCCTGCCCCCTCAACCCCGCCTTCACGACCTGCCGCCCGCAACCGCGCAGGATCACCCGACTCGTACAGGATGCACTCCGCTGAATCGGCCGCTGACAGGGGAGTGTGCGGCTAGTGGCTCGACTCAGAACGTTGGCCGTGTATCGGCGGGTCCACGGCGTGGCTGGCAAGGCGCCGGAACGTCCTCGTACTGGGTGTACTTGGGCGTTTCCGGCAACGCCGCCAGGCGCGTCGTGGGCGGGTCGAGACATGGTCGACGTTCTGGGTCGCGCCACTAGATCCACGTCGTATTGCCAAGTCGTCCGCGCGCGGGCTGGGTGTTCAGGGCGAGGTCGGGTAGGTGGGGAGGGTGATGGCGTCGGCTGGGGGGTTGGTGAAGCGGGAGGTGAGGCGGCTGGCTTGGGGGGTGCTGGCGAGGGCGGCGGCGGTGGTGAGGAGTCGGATGCCGGTTCGGGTTTTGGGGGCTGCTAGTCGAGGGGCGAACCACGAGACTTTTTGGGCTTGGGTGACGTAGGGGCGCAGGATGGCTTCGTATGAGCGGAAGGCGTCGCGGTGGTCGGTGTGCCTATCTAGTTCGCCTGCGAGGACGTAGGCGCCGACTAGGGCGAGGCTGGTGCCCATGCCGCTGAGCGGAGAAGCGCAGTAGCCCGCGTCCCCGACGGCGGCGATTCGGCCGCGGGACCAGTGTTTGAGGTGCATTTGCCCGACGGACTCGAAGTAGAAGTCCGAGGAGCTGTCCATGCCATCCAGGACGCGAGGGGTTTCCCAGCCCGCGTCGGTGTAGTGGTCGCGCAGGAACTGCTTCTGGGACGGAGATCGCAGCTGGTCGAGTCCTTTGTGGCCGATGAGGAACGAGAACGACGCGCGGGTGGTTCCTTGGTTGTCCGGGCGCAGGAGGACGACCCGGCGGCCGGGGGCGTTGTACCAACGCGCCCAGCCGTCGTCGGATTCGGTGCGGGGGATGGTGAAGTACGCGGTGTAGAGGCCGAAGGACCGGGTGCGGGCGATGTCGGCGAAGACGAGGTCCCGGGTGCGGGAGCGGAACCCGTCGGCCAGGACGACGAGGTCGAAGCGGCGGTCGGGGCCGGTGCGGAAGGTGACGTCCACGCCGTCGCCGGTCTCGGTCAGGTCGGTGATCTCGTCGCCGAACACGTACTCGATGTCGTCGCGTGTCCGCTGGTAGAGCAGGTCGGCCAGTTCGCCGCGCAGCAGTTCCAGCTCGGTGACGAACCCGTCCCCGTCGCTGCCGAACGACGCACGGACGCGGTTGCGCCCGTCGACGAAGCGCACGCCCGCTTCGTGGGTGATGCGCTCGCGGACCGCATCCCCCAGCCCCATGCGTTCGATGACGGTGCGGCCGGCGCCGCGCAGGTCGACCGTCTGCCCGCCGAGCCGCATCTCGGCGGCGCGTTCGACCACGGTCGGGGTCATCCCGTACCGGTGCAGCCAGAAGGCCAGCGCGGGCCCGGCGATGCTGGCGCCCGAGATCAAGACGTTGCGGGACATGGGATCTCCTCCTCCGCGACAACGGTGTCCTCGGGGCGGGCCCGACGGGGGAACAGCGGTGAGATGAGCAGGAACAGCCCGATGATGATCGCCTGGACGACGAGGGCGTCGCGGAAGCTGTCAGTGGCCCGGTCCGCGAGGGCACCGGCGAAGAACACGGTGCTGAACACCGCGACGCCGACCGAGCCGCCGATGGACTGGACCGCTGACAGGACGCCGGACGCGGAGCCGACCTCGTCATCGGCGACGGCGCCGAGGACGGTGTTGAACACCGCGGCGATCACGATGCCCGCGCCGATCCCGGCGACCACGCTGCCGGGCACGATCCGCCAGATCGTGAACTCGCCGGTGCCCGCCAGGGCGAGCCACAGCCACGCGATCCCGGCGAACTGGACCACGGCGCCCACCTGCAGCACCGCGCGGCCGAGTTTCGCGGCGAGCAGCCCGCCGCTGATGCCACCGCCGATGGCCGTGCCCAGCGCGACCGGGAGGTTGCCCAACCCGGCCTGCCCGGCGGTGAAGCCCTGCCCGATCTGCAGGAAGAACGTCAGCACCAACTGGGTGCCGATCAGGCCGCCGAAGAACAACGCGACCGCGACCAGCCCGACGGTGAACGCGGACTTGCCGAACAGGCTCGGGGTGACCAGTGGGGTGCGGTCGTGGCGCACCATTCGGCGCTGCCACAACGTGAACGCCACGTAGCCGATCGCTGCCGCGGTGAGGGACAGCCAAGTCCACAGTGGCCAGCCCGCGGCTTGCTCTTCGTTGAGCGGGAGGACGAGCAGCGCGGAGGCACCGGCGACGAGGACGGCCCCGACGATGTCCACCCGCAGCGACCGGGTCTTCGCACCGCTGGGCACCAGCCGCCACGACAGCGCGAGCGCGGCGAGGCCGACCGGCACGTTGACCAGGAACACCAGCCGCCACCCGAGGCCGAACAGGTCCCAGTCCACGAGCGCGCCGCCCAGCACCGGGCCCAGCACACCGCCGAGCCCGAGCACGGGACCGAACACGGCGAAGGCCTTGGTCAGCTCGCGCGGGGTGAGGTTGTCGCGCAGGATCCCCAACCCCTGGGGCAACATCATCGCCCCGGCCACCCCCTGGACCAGCCGGAAGGTGATCAGCAGGCCGGTGCTCGGGGCGACCGCGCACAGCAGCGACGCGGCGATGAAGCCGATGAGTCCGAAGAGGAACACCGGGCGGCGCCCGTAGCGGTCGCCCAAACGCCCGCCCAGCACCAAACCCGCGCCGAGGGTCAGCGCGTAGCCGCCGATCACCCACTGCAGCCCCACCGGGCTCGCCCCCAACGACCGCTCCAGCGCCGGACCGGCCACGTTGACGATCGTCGAGTCCAGCAGGTCCATCAGCTCGACGACGAGCACCGTCGCCAGCAGCCACCACACCGACCTCGGCCGGGTGGTCTTCTCGGGCACAGCCATGTCCGTTCCTCCGAACGTGCTTGAGCAACGCGGTCAGACCGGGGACGGCACCGGCACGAACCGCGTGGATGTTGGGATGCCCGCGGGCGGGGTCAGTCGCGGGGCAGGGCGTCGGCGGTATCTGTGTAGATCCGCACGACCCCGGCCAGGAAGTTCTCCACCGCGTCCCGGTCGCCGGGACTCAGCCCCTCGACCAGGCTCTCGACGCCGCTCAGCAGCGGGGTGAGGTGCTCGAAGATGCGGGTCATCGACTCCTGGACGGGCTCGACCAGCACCTTGCGGCGATCGGTGGCGTGCGGGCGGCGCACGACGTGCCCCGCCTTCTCCAACCGGTCCACGATGTGCGTGCTCGCCGCCGTCGACACCCGCAGCCGGTCGGCGAGGTCCTTCGCGGTCAGCGGGCCTTCGCTGGTGAGGTGCTCCATCGCCGCCAAGCCCGTGGCGTTGACACCCAGCGCCCCGCTGAGCCGCTTCTCGATGACCCGCGTCAGCGCCCCGACCTCCTGCAGGCGCTCCATGACCGGGTTGCCCACCCCCGGCGAGTCGACCCGCCACCTGCCCGCGACCTGGTCGGCGGCCACGGCGGGCGCGGTACCTGCGCGGTCGGCATCGGGTGCTGGAGGAGTCATAGCGAAAAGGCTACCAAACTAAGTCACTAACCAAGTTAGTTAGTTTGTGTGAGTGCGGCCACCCTGCGCCGCCCACCCCGGTCGTCAGCGCGACTCGTCGGGCGGACCCGAGTGGGTGGCGGTTTGAGCGCACCGGTATGTACGTGTGGCGGAGCACGGTGTTCTGCGGCCCACCCGATGCCCGCCATGGCCACAGTGGACACCGCCGCCCTGGTAGAGGCGGTCCGCGAGTGCAGCGCAAGCCCCGGAACACATGGACGGCCCCGCCCTCATCCACACCGACCTCACCCCAGCGAACTTCCTCACAGCCGACACGGCGCGAGTGATCGACTGGGCGTGGTGGCGAACCGGCGCCACATGGATTGACCCCGCCTTCGTCTTCATCCGACTCATCGCCGCCGGACACACCCCAACCCGAGCCGAACAGTGGGCAACCAGGGCACCCGGCTTCCGCGACGCGTACCCCGATGCTCTGCACTCCGGAGCCCGCCCCGGTACCGCAAGCGGTTGGTGGCCGGGATGCTCAAGGGTGGTGGGCGATGATGCACCGGTGAGCTGTGTGACGAATGTGATGGTCTCGGTCGACATGGGGGACAGCCGTGTTGTGGAGCTGTTCAACGAGTGGTGCCGGGCCGACCTGCCGAAGCGGAACGACCCGGGGCGACGGGGTACCGGGTCGCTTCGTTTGATCACCGGGGAGGGCACGCAGTGGGGTGGCCCGCGATACCCGGAGTGCGTCGTCTGGGCGGGCACGCTCAACCACGCCGACCTGGGCGCGGTGGTCGACTGGTTCCGCGGGGCGCCGTGGCGGTACCCGAACCAGTTCCAGCTGTTCTTGTTGGATCAAGAGCAGGCGTTCTTCCGAGTCTGGATGATCCGGGAAGGTGAGATCAGGCAGTACGCCCCCACGGTCCCACACGAGGACGACGACGATTTCGACCCACCGGACGACATCTTCCCCGGGTAGGTCCTGAGGCGCCTGTCCGAAGCACCGGAACCGTTGCTACAAAGCCTGTTCGAGGCGGTCAGCCTGTCCGTCGCGCCCACCGACGACGGCGCCCACGTCACCATCAGCGTCCGCCTACCGGGCGACACCCTCCCGGAGATCATCAGCACCGCCGAGACCATCAACACCATGATCGACAAACACGAAACGCCCGGCCAGGACGGCTCAGGCGCTTGTGGATGCTGTACGTGCCCCCGGTGCGATTCGAACGCACACTGGACGGATTTTGAGTGCATCCAACTGACCGGCACTGACCAGCAAGAACGCTGGAACCAAGGGGGATTTGGGGGCATATCGGGGGAGTAGGTGTCTTCACACCCCCCACGGGGGCCACCCGATGACGCCCCAGCGACGTCGGGCAACTCCGCAAGCCGAACCCGCGTGGCCACCAAGTGAGCCCGCCAGCCGCTCCGTACGATGCCACGGTGCGGCGCAGGCACGGAGACGACACCCCTGAACCAGTGACCGCGAAAGTGAATGAAAACGGAAGTCCTGGCG
>NZ_JAMTCO010000002.1:151040-504344 GCF_024171925.1 Actinokineospora diospyrosa
GCAACAGGGTCTCGGGGTGGTCATCCCCGCATACGCGGGGCTGTCCCGCCACCAACCTCACGGCGGAAACCGCCGCGACGTCATCCCTGCAGCCGCGGGGCTTGGGACGGCTAGTGGGTCCCCTGGTGGTTCCAGCCGGTGTCGGATGGGGTGCTGTCTGCCGTGCTCGGGGTGCCTAGACAGGGCTGGAGCCGGGGGGCTGCCCGCGCCCCAGGAACCTGCCGCCCGTTGCGGTACCGTCGACGCGTGGCGGAGGACCTGGAATCGCGTGTCGCAGCCCTGGAGGACCGCCTCAGGGCCCTAGATGAGCGCGTCCGTGCCAGCGAGCGAGACGCGGCAGCTGCGAGAGTGCTTGCAGGCGGCGCCGACCGCGACGTCTCCGAGATCCGAACCGACATCCGCGACCTTCGCCAAGCCACCACCAGCAGCTTCAACGCCATGCGCGAAGATCTGCACGACCTTCATTCCAACGCAGACGACAGTATGGCCGCGCTGCGCGGCAAACTCGACGCCTTATCGGCAGGCCAAGAGCAGATCACAAGCCTGCTGACCAGGCTCATCGAGCGTGAAGACTAGGAATCAGCTCGCGCCCTTCGTTCAAGGACCTTGCAGCCAAGGCGGCACGCCACCTGTGGTCGCCGGTTGCCCTTCCGGTAACTGGCTTCCCTCGACGTTGTCGAATACGTGCCCGCGCTCGGCAGCTGGGTGGCGCCATATCCCCGCAGCCCGGGCAGCCTCACATGTGCACGGGTGGCTAACTTCGCGCGTTTCCCACTGCCCTCCAGGTAGCTGTGTGGGCTGTGTCCATGTCATCACCCCAGTGTCTCGACAGACACGACAGGCCGAACCAGCGGCGGCTGGTGGACTGGCGTCAGGCTGACTCATCCCGGAACCTCCCCGATCCCCCCGCACCGCCCACAGGCACCGCGCGGGCTGCCGTCGTCATCGCTCTCGTCCTCTGGTGGGTCATCAAGCCCCGATCCGTGGCAGGTTGGGCAGGTCTTCACGCCATCTACGGTGACACGCGATCTCTTATAATGCCAGCCCGCTTTATCCCGTCTCCAGATTCTTCGATAGGAATTGCCTAACTCGACTGGTGGCGACTGCGTAGCACAAACTATTGGTGCCAGGTACGGTCCGGGCGGAATGTGGGCTAATTATGACACCAGACGCCTTCCACAGTGGATGTTCAGGTGGCAGGGGCTCAGGGTCGGTAACGTCAAGTGCGGCAGTTAGGCGGCCCTGTTGCAACTCTGCTAGGAGTGCGCTGGTCTCGACTACCTGCCCTCTGCTTGCGTTAACGAGCAGCGCGCCGTCGTCCATCCTAGCGAGGAACTTGCTGTCAACAAGTCCTAGGGTTGCTTCAGTAAGCGGCGTCGTGATTACCACTACACGATGTCCGGGAATTAGGCTCGTAAGTTCACTCGTGCCATGTACACCTTGTCTGGCGGACCTGCCCACGAGCGTTGTGTGCGCACCGAACGCGGCAAGTTTAGTTGCTGTCGCTCTACCGATGTTTCCTGCTCCAACCAGAAGGACTCGATTCTCGGCGAGAGTGTCAGCACTGAACTTGCGGTGTGCCCAAACCTGCTGGTCTTGAAATCGTACAAGCGATGGCCATTGGCGAAGCTGTGTCAGGATGGCGGACAAGATCCACTCTGAGACCGGGCCTGCATGCGCGTCGCCAGCATTGCTTACCTCAATTCCTGCGCTGACATGAGGCGCCCATTCGTCCGTTCCGGCGGTCAATAGCTGCACGAGTTGAAGTAAGGGTAGTTTGGGTAGCAGTCTTATCGGGCGATGACTGCCTCGATATGGAGGTATCAAGACACTGGCTGTGCGCTGCTCGGGCGTCAGGTCCGACGAACCTGGGTCGTACCGGATCACTTCGACCCCAGCTATGGCGACCAGCATCTCACTTCCGACTTGGTCGTCCTCCTCGGAGCTCACCAGCACGCGTAGCTTCTCAGTCACTTTGCCTCACCTAGGACGTACGAGACCAGTGTGCTGGCTTGCTCCCGTAGAGGATTTCCCGATGCGCTGTTGTCGACCAAGAAGTGGGCAATATTCGGCCGGAAGTCTACATCAATAGAGGCGGCATATTCTGGCCAGTTGTCAAGTTTCGACGCGTCCCGCGCTGCGCTGCGATGTCTAATGTATGTATGCATTGTGTCAATGTCGCAGTACACCCACACAACTGTGACCTTTGCACCTAGTGAATCGTATAGCGTGCGCATCCGGTTTACCCAGGCATCGTCTTTAAGTTCGCGTATGAATGGCGCTGTCACGATAGCCGAGTTTCCACACTGGACGTTCTCGGTTACGGCACTTCGAAGCGCCTCGTATTCGCGCGGTCGAATTTGTGTAAGATAGCTCTTCGACTCTCGATCGTTGGGGGAGCATCCCATAACTTGTAGTGCTGCCTCGACAACGGGGCGTGTTAGAGTGTCCTTGTCTAGTATTGGCCATCCGATACGTCGTGCGAGGATGCGACCAAGCTCGGTTTTTCCACTTCCGGCATAGCCGCCGATCATCAGAACATTCGGATTTGGCATGCGCAATATGGAGTGCTGCTCTTGCTGTGGCGCCACTACTTTGCGTCCAGATCGGGGGCGACTTTCAACTAGGCCGTTCGCGATTAGTATTTTCATCGCCTCGTTGATTGTAAAGACGCTTACCCCCCACTGTTTCGCCAATTCCCGAGTAGTTTTCAAGGTCTCGTCGTGGCGAAGTCTGCCAGCCTCAATGTCGTTCTGAATATTGCGCGCCACCTGCTGGTGGAGTGACTCCGAGCGCGAGAGTCGGGGCTGGTCGTCTGCCATGAGACTCCGATGCTTGTCCGCCGGGTCGGTCTGCTCAGACATCCTACCAGTTGCCTAACAGGCTTGATGGATGCATCACCGCAGGTAGAGGCCTGTTTTGCGCAAAGTTGGACCTAACAGTTGACCTGAAGAGCTAACAACTGTTAGCTTCAGCTGGTCGAGCTGACGCAGCGTGCAAAACAGGGAAGAGGTGTGAAGTGGATCACTCGGCTCACTTCCCCGACGGCCTCTCTGAGGCGGTCGTGGATGCGTTGGTGGAGGAGGTGGACAGGCATGTGGTGCCGACTCGGTATGTGCCGCCGCTGTATGTGGATCGGGAAGCCGCACTGCGGCGGCAGCGTCGTCAGCAGCAGCGGGTGTTGGCGCGAGTGTCTAGGACCACGCGGTGCCCGTTCTGTCAGTGCCCTGGTGGTCATGCCCCGAGCTGCCCGCGTGGCGGGTCGGGGGTGGCGGCGTGAGTTACAGGTCCATGGTTGCTGGTGTCGCCGCTGTGTCTGCGTTGCTCGATGAGCATGTGAACGCGCCGCCTCTGGTCGGTGTGATCGTGCAGTCGTCGATGGCGGTAGACAGGGCTGAGGTGCTTCTGCAGGTAGGGGACTCGTTGGCGGACGTTGCCGAGTGGGCGCGTCTATTGGGCTCTCCGGTCGCGATGCGGGTCGCTGAACAGTTTGTCGAGGTGTCGGCCAGGGCGATGTTGCGCAGGGACGGGTTCTTGGCGCCCGTGCGGGTGTGGAGCCACTTGGATGACGTCGAGTTGAGGGCGTTGGCAGTGGTTGCCGGATTGGTGTTCAAGGCGGGCGTTGACGTCGGTTCGTGGGTGGAGATCGAGGCTCACGTGGCGGTGGAGGCAGCTGCGGCAGCTGCCGCGGATCGGCCTTGGTTCTCGGGGCGGGCTGCGTCGTGAGCGCGGCCGACTCGGGGTGGATGGCTGATGCGCTGTGTGCCGAGACGGATCCGGACGCGTTTCACCCGGAGCGCGCGAATCCCGACGGGGCTGCGCGGCGGGTGTGTCAGCGCTGTGACGTGCAGGCAGCTTGCCTGGCGTACGCGCTGGCCACGGGGCAGTCCGAGGGCGTGTGGGGCGGGACGTCACCTGCTCAGCGCCGCAGGATGCGTCTGGCGAAGGTGGTGCACCGGTGAGCGCGGCGGCGGTGACGTTCGCGGTGGTGTTGCCGGGTTTGTTGGTGGCGCATCACGTCGGTGATCACTGGGTGCAGACCGATTATCAGGCGGCGAACAAGGGTCGTCGGGATCGTCGGGGTCGGGTGGCGTGTCTGGCGCATGTGGCGTCGTACACCGGTGTCACCGCGGTGACGGTGGCGCTGTTGTGGTGGCGGCTGGGGTTGCCGGTGTCGGTGCTCGGGTTTGTGTTGGGTCAGTTGGTGAGTGCGGTGACGCACTACTGGGCCGACCGTCGGTTCACGCTGGCGTGGTTGATTCGGGTCACCGGCCGGGCTCGGTTCGCGGGGATGGGCACGCCTCGTGTGGGGTGCGACGACAACCCGTGTCTCGGCACTGGGGCGTATGCGCTGGATCAGTCGTGGCATCAGGCGTGGTTGTTCGTGGCGGCGTTGTTGACGGCGGGGTTGTGATGGGCGGCCGCCAGTATCCGTGGGTGTTGGCCTCGGTGCCGTGGTCGGATGCCACGGCGTTCACCCGGGGTACGCATCTGGGTTTGCCGTTGGTGTCATGGGGGATCGCGCCCCGGGACCTGGTGGCCACGCGCCGGCAGCTGCGGGCGATGGGGTTGCGTCCCAACGGCCAGGAACCGGTGGCCTATCTGTACTTCTACTGCCGTCGGGCGGGCAAGAAGGTGTTCGCCGAGCTGTTCCTGATCAGCAAATCAGCGCCGCACCGTCCGGCGACACCGGCCCAACACACCGCGATCGCCAAGGCCAACCTCGCCAAGCGCATCTGCCGGACCTGTGGGCGCGACGCGGGTTATGTCGTGCCGCTCGAAACCCGCCAGTGCACCGACTGCTGGCTCGCTGAACAGTCCACTCCGGAGCCGATGGCGGCCTGACCAGGCCCAGCCTCGGCGTTTCCGGCCGCAGCCCTGGCACAACAGACCGATCACATCACACGGAAGGTGAACCGATGAGTCTCTTGAAGAGCGCGGCCCGCGCGTTGACTCCGACGGCGCAGGTGGAGCGTGAGCAGCGGCGCGAGGATTCCCAGTGCGAGGCCCAGCCCGGGGGTCGGCAGTGCCGCCGGAAGAAGCACCGGCGGGCGGGCGGTAGCTGCGGCAGGCCCGCGTGCGCGGCGTGGGTGTTGCAGCGCGACGGCGACTGATTCCCCCTGGTCAGGCGGTCACTCCGGCAAAGACTGCCCGCCTGGCCAGGGTTCCCAACCACCACTCCAACCAGAGGAGCAACAAACAATGGCGAGCAAGAGCGACGACGTCAAGCTGACCGCCGACGCGGTCGTGTTCGCCCAGAAGGG
This sequence comes from Actinokineospora diospyrosa, assembly GCF_024171925.1. Classification (GTDB taxonomy): domain Bacteria; phylum Actinomycetota; class Actinomycetes; order Mycobacteriales; family Pseudonocardiaceae; genus Actinokineospora; species Actinokineospora diospyrosa. The sequence goes on from NZ_JAMTCO010000002.1 coordinate 156,305, forward strand.
CGGCGAATGGAACCTCCTGCTGATCCAGCGGCGTTGGAAGCCGTTCGCGGGTCTCTGGGCCCTGCCCGGCGGCCACATCGAGCCGGGGGAGGACACGCGAATCGCGGCAGAACGAGAGCTGAAGGAGGAGACCGGGATCATCCTGCCTCGCACCGCGGTGCGGGTCGGCGTGTACAACGCGCCCGGGCGTGACCCACGTGGCCGCTACGAGACCCATGCGTACGCGGCGAAGTTGAACACCATGCCGGCCCCGGTCGCGGCGGACGACGCCAAGGCGGCCCGATGGGAGCCGCTGAGCAAGGTCACCGCTTCCTCGCTGGCGTTCGACCACAGCCGGATCGTGGCTGACGCCATGCGCCGACTCGGCATCCGTACCTGATTTCCCCTGGCCAGGCGGTCACTCCGGCAAAGACTGCCCGCCTGGCCAGGGTTCCCAACCACCAGTCACCAAGGACCAGTGGAGACATCAATGCTAGCGATACCGCGCAAGCCCTCCGTGCAGGGTGGGTGGTGAGGATGCTTGACCTGACCGATGAGCAGATCAGGGCGGTGCTGGCGCACCACGAGGCCGCACACGCGGTGATCATGGTGCGCGCGGGCGACCAGGTCCGCTCCGTCTGGGTCAGGCGGTCGCTCGGCGGGTCGTACCGCGGCCGCACCGAGCGGGCGGGGAGATCCCTGCTGGGCCCGGATGAGTGGGCGATCAGCGCGCTCGCCGGTCCCGAGGGCAGCGCACTGTGGGCCACCGAGGCACTCGGCATGAGCCTCGGCGCCGCCAGGATCGCCACAGCCCGCACCGGGCGGGGCGACGTCGCCGACGCCCGCGACTACCTGCACAGGAAGAACGCCACGCTCTCGATGCCCCAAGCGACTCGGGCCGCGCAGGGCCAGGTCGCGGGGGAGTGGCGCCACATCAAGGCCGTCGCTATGGAGATCCTCGCCCACGGCCGGGTGCCCGGCGACAAGGTCCGGGCCCTGGCTGGGCCGCCGCGCACCTCGCGAGGCAGGCGATGACGCCACCGATCACCACCGACGACGACTACGACGACCTGTGCGAATGCCGCTGTGAGCGGCTGCCCGGCACTCACACCGCGGGCCAATGCTCGCAATGACGAAGGGAAAGTGATGGCCAAGTACTCGATCACCGGCAGGAACGACAACGGGAACGTGCACGTCACCCTCAGCGACAACGTGCCTGCGGCACTGCGAGCGGCCGGGGACGAATACGACCGCCTGAAGGCCAAGGGCAAAGACCCCTCCGGCGCAGTCCGGAAGTTCGTCGCCGCGCTCCGCCGTGCTGGTGCGCACGACGTGGCCGACATGTTCAGGCCCGAGTACCAGTAGCCACAGTCCTGCCCTGGTCCGGCGGTCACTCCGGCAAAGACTGCCCGCCGGACCAGGGCTCCCGACCGCCAACCCAGAACGGACAGAGATCTCGGATGCCGGGCAGATTCACGCTCAAAGTGCGGATGTGGGCTGGGTACCAGAGCATCGAGATCATCGGTAGGGCGCCCGTGTCACTGGAAGCGCATGTGGCCAAGGTCAACCGTCTAACGGCCAAGGGCAAGGACAGCTCTCGCGCCGTCGACGCCCTGATCGCTTGGCTACGCCGCCACGGCAGGCCCGGTGAGGCCGCCTTCATTGCCACCAACTACCAGTAGCGAAAGTCCCCTGGTCCGGCGTTCACTCCGGCAAGACTGCACGCCGGACCAGGGTTCCCAACCACCAACCAAGGGAGTGGAACCCCCATGCGCGACTCCGAATCCAGTGGGTCCGTTGTAGACCGACTTGCCACGCAGGCTGCTGAGGCGGCGCAGGTTCGGGCGTTGACCACGCACCCGGATGTGGTCGCGTTGCGAGTGGAGAAAGTCCGGGCCCAGGTTGACGTGTTGATGTGGCTGGGGATCGGGCTCGGGTTGGCGTTCACGATGGTCAATGTGCAGGTGTTCGCCGCCGCCGGTGCCGCGCTGTTCTCGCTGGCGTGGTGCGCGGCGTGGCTGTTGGACCCGATGGTGTCGCTGGTGTTGATCGCGGTGCTGCGTGCCGAGCAGATCACCGCCCGGTGGCAGGTCCCGGTCACCGGACCGTGGGCGTGGCGCACCAAGGTGTTCGCGTTCGCCGGCACCTACACGATGAACACGTGGTCGTCCTGGGCGCAGCTGCACGCGGCGGGGATCGTGCTGCACTCGGTGCCCCCGGTTCTGGTGCTGGCGGCCGCCGAGGCGGGACCGTACCTGCGTGACCGGCTGACCGAGGCGGTGCTGCTCGCGGCGCGGTCCCCGCTGCCCAGCCAGTCCACGCCCCCCGTGGTTCCAGCCTCCCCTCACGCCCCAGAGACCGTGAGCGGCCCGGCGGATGTCTCCGCCCCGTCGCCGGTGGACGTCTCGCAGGCGGCCCTCACAGCACCCGAGGCTGGAACCGGCGGGGGAGTGGAGCAGCCTCCCACTATCGTGTCCGCCCCTCGTTCGCAGGCGCGCAGCCCCCGACGCCAGGCCCCGGTGGAGACCGGTCGTAGGCGCCTGCTGTCGGACTTCACCGACCAGGCCCGGGCCGCCCTCACGGCGGACACGCACCTGACCCCCGCATGGGTTCGAGCGACCACCGGCTGCTCGCGCAGCGTCTCCACCAAGGTCGCCGCCGCCCTGCGCGCCGAGCGTGACGCCTCGAACCCCGAAAGCGGGTTGAGCAGCGTCGACACCATCAGGGACGCGGCATGAGCACCCCACGCGAAGACACCCACGGCACCCACGATGAGCCGGGGGGCAGGGTGATCCCGCTGCGCCCTGAACCGGTCTCCTCCCCGGACGTCACCCCGCCGCCGGGCACGGCGGTCGAACGCGCCGAGATCGCCGCCGAACTGCTCACCCCCGCCGAGTCGGACGCGGTCACCCGCCGTCTCCCGGCAGGCGCTCGACACGCGGGCACGGTGCGACTGCTGCCCGCACGCACCCTGGCCGCGCTGGGCACGGCGCGGCGCTCCCCCCGAGTCCTGGCGGTGATCCGAGTGAGCGTGGTGACGTTGCAGGGCGGCAGGTCGTGGGCGGTTCGCGCCTGGGACGCGGGCACCCACGGGGTGTACCGCCGCCAGATCCGAGCGGCGGAAGCCCTCGGCGACCAGGACTTGGTACGCAACTGGGTCCAGGCCCGTGAAGAGGCCGTCGAGCGGCGCCACGCGCGTCTGATGAACCTGCCGAAGCTCGCGGTCGGGCTGCTCAAGGTCGTGCTCGGCGGCGCCCTCGGCGTGGTCGTGTTCGTCCTCGTCATCGCGGGCATGGCACAGCTCTCGGGTGCGGGCACCTTCGCCGGGGTCATCGCCGGCGTGCTGGACTTCGTCGGGTTCCTGTTCTGGCTGATCGCCGTCGCGTGGACCCCGGTGCTGCTCGGCGCCCCGGTGGCGGTGCTCTACGGCGCCTACCGCGAAGGTTCCCGCCGCGCGGAGCCACCCCAGTGGGTCCGTCCTCCCGAGCGGCGCCGCACCCGCGACGGAGAGATGATCACCCCTTCGGTCGTGGTCACTGCGCTGCGCGACCTCGGGATCGGCCCGCTGCGCAAGGCCATCACAGCGATGCCCGACGCCGGGGCGGCCATGCTGGGCCCGATCACCCTCGCCGGGTGCGGTGTCGAGGTCGACGTCCTGCTCCCCAAAGGCGTGTCCACCAACGAAGTGCAGGGCCGACACCGCAAGCTGGCCGAGAACCTCGACCGCCACCAGCACGAGGTGTTCATCACCATCCCCACCGCGGCCCGCACCGTGCGGCTGTGGATCGCCGATTCCGGTGCCCTCGACGAACCGATCGGGCCGTCCCCGCTGGTGATCGACGAGAGCCTGACCGCCGACTACTACACCGGCCGCGCCCCCTGGGGCCAGGACCTGCGCGGCGACGCGGCCTCGGTGTCGCTGTTCCAGATGCACCTGCTGATCACCGGACTGTCCAATCAGGGCAAAACCGCCGCCCTGCGTGCTCTGGCACTGTGGTTGGCGCAGTGCAAGCACGTCGAGTTCCGCGTGGCCGACCTCAAGGGCGTCGGTGACTGGCGCATGTTCGACGGCATCGCCACCACCCTCATCCAGGGCCCCACCGACGACCACGTCATCGCCGCCACCGAGATGCTCGAAGCCGCAGTGGCGGAGATGGACCGCCGCATCGCAGCCTTGGAGGCATCGGGTGCCACCGACGGCATCACCCGGGACATGGCCTACCGCCCCGGCAGCGGTTTCCACCCGCTCGTGCTGCTCGTGGACGAAGCCCAGGTGGCGTTCATGTGCCCGGCCATCGGCGACGACAAGCGCCCCTACGGCGGGTCCAAGGCCACCAGCCGCTACTTCATGGCCACCCGCAAGATCCAGAACCAGGGCCGCGCGGTCAACATCGGGCTCTGGCAAGGCACCCAGGACCCAACCGACCGGAACCTGCCCAAACTGGTCCGTGAAGGCGCCCACCTGCGCATCTCCCTGGCCCTGGGCACCGAGGAACAAGGCCGCATGGCCCTGGGAGACAAGGCCATCGACAGCGGCGCGGCACCGCACCACCTGCGCGCCGGACTGGACAAGGGCACCGTCGTGGCCACCGGCCCCGGCTTCACCGTCCCACAGGGACAGTCCTCGATCATCGTGCGAACCCACTTCATCGACGGCAAGGACAGTGCCGCCCTCGCCGACCGCGCCCGGGCACTGCGCGATGGCCTCACCACCACCGACGGCACCACCGAACCGGCAGCCCCGCTGGACCTGCTCACCGACGTCGCCACCGTCCTCAACGGACACCGGCGGATGCGCACCCAGGAAGTCCTGGCAGCCCTCACCGTCCATGACCCGCGCTACCGCACCTGGACCTTCGCCGACCTCACCAACGCACTCCCCGAGACGGCCAAGCCCTACAAGACCGCCGGACACATGCAAATCAGCGCCGCACGCATCGACGAAGCCGTCACCGAACGTGACGAAATCGGCGACATCGACCCCGACGACCAGGGAGACGACTAGGGAGGCAGGGAGTTCTCCCTAACGCCCTCCCCAGCCCGCCTCCCTCGTCTGAGCTGCGCGACCGCCCCTCGGGGAGGCAGTCGACAGGCAACGCACGGACCTGCGAAAACCTGACAAATACAGGACTGGACGCACCTGCACAGCCTCCCTCGCGTCCTCACGCGCCCATCGACTCTCACGGAGAGTAGTCGATTCTCGAGAGTTCATCCCACACCCGCAACACCGACAGGAGAAGCGCATGTCAGTAGACACCCGATGGGAAAAGGCCATCAAGGATGCGATCGAGAGCCTCGCCCGCAAACAGGGTGACTGGGTCGGCATGGTCGATCTGCGCCGCATCCTCGACGGCCGAGGCACTTCCCGCGCCGCACAGGACAGCCACCTCAAGCGACTGTCCGCCGCCCGCAAACTGCACCTCGCGCCGGAGTCCAACCGCAAGGCACTGCGCGACAGGCACCACGAAGCCGCCGTGACCGTCGGTGGCGAGCCCTGCCACATCGTCGCCTGGGACTACCACCAGTGATCACCCCGCCAATCACAGGAGATCCCATGAGCACCAGCAATCAGGCCGGCAACAAGGCCGTGCGCATCACCGTCCGAGTGGAGGGCCGCTGCGGCAACAACCACTTGGTCTCCCACAACCTGATCATCAATGTCCCTTCGGGCAGTCGTGGCTTCGCCGACGCCACGACCGACTGCCCCACCTGCAAGTCCAAGGTCGACATGGTCGGCAGCTTCACCACCCCCGCCTGAGTCCGCCACGCGGCTACACCCGCCACTAGGCGAAGTCTGGCTCATCTCCGTGCGGGCGGGTACCTCGCCCGCCCGCACGGGCCCCCCTTTCCCGCTCTTGGAGGTTGCCGTGGACGACATACGGAGGGGTACCACCATGCACATCGACCTGCCTGATCACTGTGTCGTGCTCATGGCCGGGGCCAGCGGGGCGGGTAAGTCCACCCTGGCCCGGGGCATCGCCCGCACCGCGGTCCCTGAGACGGTGATCGAGTCCTACGATCGTTGGCGGCAGCTGCTGACCGGCGACCCGCACGAGCAGTCGGCCACCCCCGGTGCTGTCGGGGCCGTCCATACGATCCTGGACGCGGCGTGTCTGTCGGGGCGGTTGTCGATGGTGGTGGACGGTACCCACAGCACCCCCACCGAACGGGCCGCTGTCCTCGACATCGCCACCCGGCACCAGGTCCCGGTCGTGTTGGTGGCGGTGTTGACGCCACTGCGGGTGTGCCTGGCCCGTCAGGACAGCCGTGCCCGGCCGGTGCCCGCCGATACCGTGACACGCCAGTTCAGCAACCTCATGGACGGGATCGCCACCGTCCACACCGAGGGATTCGCCGCCGTGCACCTGACCACCGGGGTCGGTGGGCGATGAACGGTCATGCCGACAGCCTGCTCACCGCCGCCCTGGACGCGGCCGCGCGGGGGTGGCATGTGTTCCCGCTGCGCGCGGGCAGCAAGATCCCCGCGCTGCACGGTCACCGCGGCTGCCCCCGCACCGGCCCTTGCCGGGATGGGCACCGGGGATGGGAGCAGCGGGCCACCACCGACCCCGACCGGATCTGCGCCGCCTGGTCGATCAGGCCGTTCAACATCGGTGTCGCCACCGGCCCCAGCGGCCTGGTGGTGGTCGACCTCGACGTCCCGAAAGCGGCGGGCGAGACGGCCCCGGACGGCTGGAACCAGGCGGGGATCACCGATGGGGCCGACGTGTTCGCGGCCGTGTGCACCGACCTGGGGCACCCGGTGCCGTGGGACACCCTGACCGTGCGGACCCCCTCGGGTGGCACTCACCTCTACTTCGCCGCCCCGGCCGGGATCGAGCTGCGCAACACCGAGGGCACCACCGGCACCGGGTTGGGCTGGAAGGTCGACACCCGCGCCCACGGCGGCTACGTCGTCGGCCCCGGCTCGACAACCCCCGCCGGGATCTACCGGCTGATCGAGGACACCACGGTCGCGCCCCTGCCGAACTGGCTCACCACCCGACTCACCCCACCCCCGCCGCCGGTCCCGGCCACCGCGGCCCCCACACCGGGGTCTACCCGGCTGCCCGCCTATGTGGACGCCGCCGTCCGGGGCGAGTGCGACCACGTCACCGCCGCCCAACCCGGCAACCACGGCAAAACCCTGTTCGCCGCCGCCGTGGTACTCGGGGGCCTGGTCGGCGCGGGAGCCCTCCCCCTGGCTCAAGCCGAGAACGCGCTGCACACCGCCGCCGCCCACATGATCACCGGGAAGTGCACGTGCACCGACCGCGAAGTCCGACGCACCATCACCAACGGCCTACGAGCAGGCACCACCCGCCCCCGCACGCTACCCACCACCGGGCAGGCGCAGTCCGCATTGTGGGGCGGCGGTGCGGCGGCATGACCGCCGCCGCCCGGCAGCTGCCGGAGTTCCTGTTGGGGCCGTACCAGCCCGCGCATCTGCCCACCGCGCTCGCAGAGTGCTTGGGGCAGGGGTGGTTCGTCGTGTCCGACTGGGACACCGTCACCACCTACGCCATCCGAAACCCCCAGACCACAAAGGGGACGTGACATGTGTCGAGCTGGCGGGCCGCGCTGCTCCGGAAGCCACAGCAACGGCCGCGCCACCCAGACCACCCGCAAAGCCGTCTCCCGCGCCCGTGCCGCGCTCAAGGCCGCGACCGCCGCCGGTGACGTCGAGGCCATCGACAACGCCCGCGCCCGGCTGGTCACCGCCCAGTCGGCCCACCAACAGGTCAAGGACATCGCCGTGGACCACCAGCACGAAGAACCGGCAAGCCAGGACGAGGAAGCGGCAGGTAGTGGCGGGGACGTGACCGACCCGCCCGACCGCGACCGCGACGACGACCGCAACCGTGAGCGTGCGGCGTTCTACGCCCACCCCCAGGTTCGGCAGTGGCTACGCGACCCGCTGATCCGAAGTGGCGCGATGACGCTGGAAGACCGCGCCCGCGAGTGGAACGCGCACCCGTTGGTGCAAGTCGGGCTTGTCCGTCCCATCGCCATCCCAGGCCAGGGCGGGGACGTGACCGACCAGCCCCACACCCGCCCCGACCCGACACCACAGCCGGAGAAGCCCCGACCGCGACCGCACGAGACACCCGGCGGGCAGTCGTACACCAGGACATCGACATACCGCGTCGGTGGTGACCGAGACCGGCCCGGCGACACCGTCCACGTCACCAACATCGTCACCGGGAACGTCCAGGTCGGCAGTCAACACGACGTGGTCTACGGCGACGTGACCATCGTCAACGGCGAGTTCATCGACGACGCCACCCAGCAGCACCGACCCTCACCGGCCCCCGGCACGCCCGACAAGAGCCAGCGCCCCGCGCCGCCCCACCGGACACGCCGCTCCGGGGACACCGCAGAGGTCCACAACACCATCGGCGACGGCGAACGGGTGGAGCAGCAGATCGGCATCGTCATGGGCCGCACCCGCCGGTACCGCAACGGTCGCCCTGTCGACTAGGTCGCCCAGGTCATGGCAGGGACGTGACCCACGCCGACCGATCGGAACTGTCCACTTCACAAGGGAGGCCGCGTGATCACCACGACTGATTTGTTCTGTGGGGCCGGGCGATCCGGTCTCGGGGTCGCCGCCGTCACCGGGATCCGGCAGCTGCCGGAGTTCCTGTTAGGGCTGCACCAGCCCGCGCACCTGCAGGTGGCCGGGGTGCCCGCGTTCGTGTCCGACACCCGGCTACGCGACCGCAAGAACTTCCCCCGCGCCATCGCCCGGGTCTGCTACGACTCCGGCGGGTTCTCCGAGCTGAAGAAACACGGCACCTGGACCGTGTCCCCAGCCGAGTACGTGGCCCGGCTCTACCGCTACCGCGACGAAATCGGCCACATGGGCTGGGCCGCCCCGCAGGACTGGATGTGCGAGCCGTGGATCCTCTCCGGCGGCTGGCACCACGGCCAGCACTACGCCGGAACCCGACTCTCCGTCACCGCGCACCAGGAACGCACCGTCGACAACTGGGTCACCCTCAACAACCTGGCCCCGGACCTGAACATCATCCCCGTCGTGCAGGGCTGGGACATCGGCGAACACGAACGCTGCGCCGACCTGTACTGGACGCGGCACCGCATCGACCTCACCGACACCACCCGATTCCCCCTCATCGGCGTGGGCAGCGTCTGCCGCCGCCAAGGCACCCACGACGCCGGACACCTACTGCGTCGCCTGCACGCACGCGGCCTGACCCGCCTGCACGGCTTCGGATTCAAAACCCTGGCCTACATCCGCCACGCCGACCTCATCACCTCCGGCGACTCCATGGCCTGGTCCGACGACGCCCGCAAAGCCGCCCGCGAACACCCCGGAAACCGACTCACCCTGTGCGGCACCACCCACCCCAACGGCGCCAAGAACTGCGCCAACTGCCTCCCCTACGCCCAGCAATGGCGCAACCGCTTGCTCACCGCCACCCACAACGCCTGGCCCGCAAAAACAGCAGCCGCAGCGGCCTGAACAGGACACCGCCATGACTTCAACAGCACCCGTAGAGGCTGGCCAATCGGCCGCTGAGTTGCTCGACTCGGTCAACAGCGCGCTTGCACGGTACGTGGTGTTGCCGACCCTGGACGCCAGCTATGCGATCACCTTGTGGATCGCGGCCACGCACGCACAACCGGCGTGGGCGCACGCCCCGCGCCTGGTGATCCGGGCCCCTGAGAAGCGATGCGGGAAATCCAGGCTCCTGGACCTCATCGAGGCCATGTGCCACGACCCGTTCATCACCGTCAACGCCAGCACGTCGTCCATCTACAGGTCCGTCACCGACGACCCTCCCACCCTCTTGGTGGACGAAGCGGACACCATCTTCGGCCCACGTGCCGGTCAGCACGAGGACCTACGGGGCCTGCTGAACGCGGGACACCAGCGCAACCGCCCCATCAAACGCTACAACGCCGAGACAAAACAAGTCGAGTCGCTGCCCACCTTCGCCATGGCGGCACTCGCAGGCATCGGCGCCATGCCGGGGACGATCGAGGATCGGGCGGTCATCGTCCGGATGCGGCGACGCCTGCCGAATGAGTCCACGGCGCCATTTCGACACCGCCGTGACCGGCCTGCGTTGCGTGAGTTGGCCACGCAGCTCAACAAATGGGTGCGCACGAGCCTGGACGCGCTGGAACTGGCCGTTCCCGACATGCCGGTTGAGGACCGTGCGGCGGACACCTGGGAACCACTCGTGATCATCGCTGACCATGCCGGCGGGGACTGGCCCGACCGGGCCAGGGCAGCCGTGTTGGCTCTCACCGCGGAGCATGACGCGGACCAGGAGACCTCCCTGGGTGTCCGCCTGTTGACGGACTGCCGCGCTGCGTTCGGCGACGACGCGGCTGTCTCCACCACGTCCCTGCTAGACCGGCTCAAGCGTGACCCTGAAGGGCCCTGGGCCGCGCACGGACCCGTCGGCATGACCCCGGCCAAGCTCGCCGACTACCTACGCGAGTACGACATTCGCTCGGGAAACGTCCGATTCTCCGATGGATCCCAGGCGAAGGGGTACAAGCGTGTCCACTTCGGCGACGCGTGGCAGCGCTATTGCCCGACTCTCAACACCAACACTCCCGCTGCCGGAACGCTGCTGCAACTTCTCCCGCTGGAAGGTGATGTCGCGTGAAGAAAGGAAACGTCTACAGGATCGTTATAGGCAGCTTGAGTATCGACGACGTCCTTGAGGATCTGGGAATCGCCAGGTCGACATTCTACGAATGGCGTGTGACCAACCGAGGGCCAAAGGTGAAGCGGCTGCCCAACGGTGCGATCCGCATCCGGATTGCAGACTACGAGGAATGGCTGGCTTCGCTCGACGAAGACGAAGGCAAGGAGGCGGCGTAGATGGTCAAGTCTTACAAGGTCAAGATCTGGGCAATCGAGGCTCGCCAAGGTAAGAAGTCGAATACCTATCGCGTCGCATGGCTTGTCGACGGGGAACGGTTTCAAGAAACCTTCTCGACGCGGACTCTTGCCGATGGCTTCCGGTCCAGTCTGGTCTCGGCCACCCGGAAGGGAGAGGCGTTTGACACTGAATCGGGCCTGCCGACATCGCTGGCGCGCAAGGCTTCCGCCTTGAGTTGGTACGACTTCGCGATCCGGTACGCCGACATGAAGTGGGGTCAATCCGCCGCCAAGTCGCGGGCTGGGGTTGCTGACACGCTCGCAACTGCGATGCCTGCCTTGATCACAGGCCAGCGCGGGCGACCTGATCCCAAGGTCATACGGCGCGCCCTTGTCGGGTGGGCCTACAACTCCAGTCGCAGAGACCAGGACATGCCTGCCGAGGTCGCGGAGGCGTTGAAGTGGCTCGCGTCCAATACCGTCGAGGTGTCCGCCTTGGACGATGTCGCCTTGCTTCGCCGCGTTCTGGACGCGATATCGGTGAAGATGGACGGTGAGCACGCTGGTGCCAAGACGGTGTTGCGTAAGCGGGCCGTCTTCCACAACGCTCTGGAGTATGCCCTGGAGTTGGAAGTGTTGGGTGTCAACCGATTGAGTGCGGTCAAGTGGAAGGTTCCGAAGACTGTCACTGCCATTGACAAGCGAGTCGTGGTCAACCCTCGGCAGGGAGCCGGCTTGATCGCGGCGGTAGGGGCACAGGTTGTGGACGGACAGCCCCGGCGGTCGGCGGGACCGATGCTGCGGGGCTACTTCGCCTCGATGTTCTACGCCGCACTGAGGCCAGCGGAAGCGGCGATGCTGGGCCGTACGTCGATACGCGGGTTGCCCGGTAGCGGGTGGGGCGAGCTCCACCTGTCCGACACCGCCCCGATCGCAGGCGCGGCATGGACCGACACAGGTGAACGCCGAGACAGGCGGGGACTCAAGCACCGCGCACGACAGCAGGTACGGGTCGTCCCGTCTCCGCCTCCGCTGACCGCGATCCTGAACCAGCATGTCGAGCAGTTCGGGTTCGGGGCCGACGGGAGGCTGTTTCGCAGCCTGACCGGGGGACCGGTGGCGGAGTCGACCGCGGCACGGGTCTGGGACAACGCCAGGAAAGCCGCGCTCACCGAAGAGGAGTACGCCTCACCGACGGCCGCCAGACCCTACGACCTGCGGCACGCGTGTGTGTCGACCTGGCTCGCGGCGGGCGTGCAGCCGGCGCAGATCGCGGAGTGGGCCGGGCACTCGCTCTGGGTATTGCTCCAGATCTACGCCTCCGTCATTGCGGGCCTGGAACACCAGGCCCGCCAACGCATCGACCAGGCACTACTCGGACTGGACCGAGGGGGTGAATAGGGGGAGAACAGCCGTACAACCCCGAATCTGACCGGACACAGCCGAACATCGATGAAACAGGCCCTGCCAGCGATCGTGCTGGTCAGGGCCTGTTTCGGGTGGTCATGGGAGTGCCCCCGGTGCGATTCGAACGCACACTGGACGGATTTTGAGTCCGCTGCCTCTGCCGGTTGGGCTACGGGGGCGTCGCGGGGTGACTCTACGGGATGGGGGGTGGGGGGTGTTCCACGGGTTGGGTGGTGCGGGGCGTTTGGGGGGTGTTGGCGCGATCACGCGTGGTGGGGGCGGGTGGGCGGTGTACCTGGCGGTACGCTGGGGGCTCCGTCTTCTGCCTACCTGAGGAGGACCCCGGTGACCGATGTGGCTGCCGAGGCCCAGCCCGCCCCGCGTCGCGTGCTGGTGGCTGAGGACGAGGCCCTGATCCGGCTCGACCTCGTCGAGATGTTGCGGGAAGAGGGCTATGAGGTCGCCGGGGAGGCCGGGGACGGCGAGGAGGCCGTTCGGTTGGCTGGGGAGCTCCGGCCCGACCTGGTGATCCTCGACGTCAAGATGCCGCGGATGGACGGGATCGACGCGGCGACCATGATCGCGGGGGAGCGGATCGCGCCGGTGGTGATGTTGACGGCGTTCTCGCAGCGGGAGTTGGTGGAGCGGGCGCGGGACGCGGGGGCGATGGCGTACCTGGTGAAGCCGTTCGCCAAGCACGACTTGGTGCCCGCGATCGAGTTGGCGGTGAGCCGGTTCGCCGAGTTGCAGGCGCTGGAGAACGAGGTCGCGGGGCTGACCGAGCGGTTGGAGACCCGCAAGGTCATCGAGCGGGCCAAGGGGCTGCTGATGGCCGCGCAGGGCCTTTCCGAGCCCGAGGCCTTCCGCTGGATCCAGCGGACCGCCATGGACCGGCGGACGACCATGAAGGCCGTCGCTGAGGCCGTAGTGGACAACATCACGTAAGGCGCCACTAGGCGACGGTGAACTGGCTGAGCACCGACCCCCGGGCTCCGCTCGTCCCGATGACCCGCACCTCCACGGTGTGTTCACCGACCGCACGACCGGTCAGCCCCACCGGGATCGCGTACTGCCCGCCAGGGGCGCCCGTGTTCGTCGCGGTCGGCAGGCTCGCCGTCATCCGGCCGTCCACCCACAACTGAAACCCCTGCACACCCTCCAGCCCACCCGTGTCCCACTGCGCCGCCGCCCCGCTTAGCGCCACCGTCAACACCAGCCGCCCCTGAGCTGGGACGACCGGTGACGGCAACGGGCGCCCGGCGGAGTCGCCGAGGACAAGGCGAGCTGCGGGCAACGCGTCCACCGTTGGGCGTTGTCGATCGGTTCGGGCGGGTTGCGTTGTCGTACGCACGGTCGCGACAGGACCTGGCACCAGCTCCAAGTAGCTCTCCTGCACCAACGCCCCAGGTCCGGCCCCGGGTGCGCGCACCACCAGAGGACTTAGCGAGTCAGACCCGTTGCCGCCCAACAACGCCTGCGGGATCTCCGCTGCCACCGTCAGGACGGATCCCGGCGCTGTCGGGGGAGTTGGCACTACCGGTGGCGCGGGCAATAGAGCAGTGCCCAGCTGGATCTGAACTCGGCTGACGTCCATCCCCGCCGACACAACCAGCGTGACAACCATCCGAGCCGACAGTGCATTCACCAGTGGGCGGCGCAAGATGCCTGCAGAGGGAGCCGACGTCGATGGGTCCAACACCTGCCGCGTAGCCAGGTTGACCGGCGTCTCTACTACCTGCGGTATCGGCGTTGCAGCCCCCGTGAACCCCGCCGACGCTATATGCACCCGGGCGCGTCGCCCCTCAGGCCCGCGAACCCCCACCAACACCCACGCCGTTCGCCACGACGGCACCACCGGCGAGGACGCGACGACCCTGCCGTCCTGCGACAGCGTCACCTCGGTCCTGGTAACCCGTACCTCGAACAAGTGCAGCGCCCCAGCACCGCGCGGACCAGGCGTGGCGACGAACGCGCCTCGCTCACCCACCGACGCGCCGGAGTCGTCCACGACCGCCCGCACCGTGCCTGGCGGCAGCGTCCCGGTCCCGTCCAGCGATCCCACCCGGTCTGCGGGCCCCGGTACCAAGTCCACCTTGAGCCGCCCACCCGGCCCCGCCGCGTCCGCGAGCACGGCGACCCTGCCGAGCACGCCGTCCCGTGTGGACTCGTCGAGCACTATAGGCCGCCGCGCCCGCAGCACCGCTTCGTCGGCCCCGCAGCCGAGATCGATCGGCAGTCCTACCTCGCCGGTGGCCCGCGCGCCCAGGTCAACGCACCCGCGGTAACCGGACAGGTGCCACAGTGACCCGACCGTGTCCGCGCGCAGCGTGGAATCGTCCGGGAAATCGTCGAGCAGCCCGCTCAACCCGCCCCGCCAGGAAGTGTCACCCGGTCCGGGATTCCCCTTTGCCACTTCTGGCGCCGAAAGCTGGCCGAACCCGTCGACCGCCCGTACCTCGATCCGGTATTCCTGTCCATCGCTGAGCCCGTCGAGCTGCGTGTCACGGGTTGCCACCAGCCGGATCCCGCCCGGGTGGCCCGCTCCGCTCCAGCGCACCTGGTACCCGGTGGCCCGGGCCGCTCCCGCCCAGGACACGACCAACCGGCCGGGGGACGGTCGAACCTTGAGATCACGCGGAGTGTCCGGCGGCGCACCGGGATCCGGGAGCACTACGTCATCGGCGGCGAACCGGCTCACCCGTTCCGGTGGCGGGATCGGCGCAGGTCCTGGCCCCGGTGGCGGTTGCGGAGCGCGCAGAACGAGCACGGCCGCACCGATGAAGATCGCGGCGGAACCCCAGGCCAGGAGCCGGTTCCGCGGGCGCACACCCCGAACCCTAGGCCCGCCGGTGACCGTCTGTGACACGTTGTTGTGAAGTTGAGACCGGGTCGGTGTCGCGCCGTTCATGCCCGGATGTCCGGACTGCGGACACGGTGGTGGACTTTCGTTGCAGTCTGGTCACGAGGAGCCCAGGTGCGTGACTACGTCGCATTCGGTCACTACTTTCCGGCGCAACCCTCCAACAGGTATGAGGGCGAGGTTCGGCATGCTTACACGCATTGTCCGGACGAAAGCGGAGAAGGGACATCACGTGCGAAACCAGACGGTGAAGGCCGCGGTGCTGGTCGCTGGCGCGTTGTTGCTCGCAGCCTGTGGCACGAACAAGACCGAGTCAGGCTCGGGCGGGGGAAACAACAACCAGAGTTGTGACCAGAGCAAGGGCACCCTGGTCATCGGCGTCATCGCGCCGCAGTCCGGTGGTCTGTCCGCGCTCGGCCTCGGGATCAAGAACTCCGCGTCGCTCGCGGCCGACCAGGCCAACGAGAAGTGCGTCGTGCCCGGCTACAAGCTCCAGGTGCAGACCGAGGACGACCAGGCGACCGCCCAGGTCGGCGCCCAGGCGGCGACCCGCCTGTCCTCCAACGCGAACGTCGTCGGCGTGGTCGGCACGCTGAACTCGTCGGTCGCGCAGAGCGTGCAGCCGATCCTCAAGGGCAAGAACATCGTTCAGGTGTCGCCCGCCAACACCAACCCGTCGCTGACCAGGGGCGCCGAGTACGGCACCGCCCCCAAGCGGCAGTTCGAGACCTACTTCCGCGTCTGCGCCACCGACGACCTGCAGGGCCCGTTCGCGGCCAAGTACCTGGTCGGCAAGGCGGGCAAGAAGTCCATCGCCATCATCACCGACGGCAAGACCTACGGTGAGGGCCTGGCGGCGGAGTTCAAGAAGCAGGCCGAGAAGGACGGCGCCAAGATCGTCGCCACCGCCAAGGTCGGCGAGAAGGACACCGACTTCAGCGGTGTCATCGGCACCATCAGCGGCTCGAAGCCGGACGCGGTCTACTACGGCGGCGAGTACCCGCAGGCGGGTCCGCTGTCCAAGCAGCTCAAGGACGCGGGCCTCGACATCCCGGTCATGGGTGGCGACGGCATCTACGACGGCAAGTACATCGAGCTGGGCGGCAAGGAGGGTGACCTGGCCACCTCGGTCGGCGCCCCCACCGACACCCTCGAGACCGCGAAGGCGTTCGTCTCGGCCTACAAGGCCAAGGCTTACAAGGACGACTTCAGCGCGTACGGCGCCTTCTCCTACGACGCCACCAACGCCATCATCGGCGCGCTCGCCAAGACCCTCTCCGGTGGCGACTGGAGCGACGCCAAGCGGGCTGACCTGATCAAGAACGTCCAGTCGTACTCCGCGGAGGGTGCGACCGGCGAGGTCAAGTTCGACGAGTACGGCGACAGCACCAACAAGCTGCTGACCGTCTACAAGGTCTCCGGCGGCAAGTGGGTTGCCGACGAGACCGGCACCTTCGGCGGCTGAGCCGTAACTTCTTGTCCAACCGCACGCGGCGGGGGCGGGCGCTTCTGGCCTGCCCCCGCCGCTCTTGGAGGTAGACGTGGCCACGCTGCTACAGCAGCTCATTAACGGCCTTGTGCTGGGTGGCTTGATCGCGCTCATCGCACTGGGCTACACGATGGTGTACGGCATCATCCAGTTGATCAACTTCGCGCACGGCGAGGTCTTCATGGTCGGCGGCTTCGCGTCGCTGGCCACGTATCGGTACTTCCTCCCGCCGAGCTGGCGCAGCGACTGGTGGCTGGCACTGCCGTTGATGGCCATCGGGGGTGCCGTGGTCGCCGTGGTCCTCGCGGTGGTCATGGAGCGCTTCGCCTACCGGCCCCTGCGCAACGCACCCCGCCTGGCGCCGTTGATCACGGCGCTCGGCGTCTCGGTCATCCTCAAGGAGGTCGTGCGCCTGGGCTACCCCGGCGCGACCGCCCCGGTCCCCTTCCCCCGTGCCTTCGTCGACCAGCAGTACCGGTTCGAGTTCTTCGACGGCACCGTCAGCATCGGCTCGACGGCCATCCTGATGATCGTGGTGTCCATCATCGGCGCCATCGTCCTGCAGACCTACATCTCCCGGTCCCGGATGGGACGCGCGATGCGCGCGACCGCCCAGGACCCGGACACCGCTCGCCTGATGGGGGTCAACCCCAACCGCACCATCGTGCTCACCTTCACCATCGGTGGCGCGCTGGCCGGTCTCGCCGGTGTGCTCTACGGCATCCACATCACCAACGTCGACACCGAGGTCGGCTTCCTGTACGGCATCTTCGCCTTCACCGCGGCCGTGCTCGGCGGTGTCGGCAGCATCAAGGGCGCCGTCATCGGCGGCTTCGCCATCGGCCTCATCAAGACCCTGTCCGGGCAGTACTTCCCCGGTGGGACGCAGTACGACCTGGTGTGGATCTTCGTCCTGCTGATCGTGGTGCTCGTGTTCCGGCCGCAGGGCCTGTTCGGTGAGCCGGAAAGGGTGCGCGCGTGAAAGAGTGGAACGAGTACCCGGACGGCTGGGTCTGGCTGGGCCAGATCCTGCTGGTTGGCGCGGGCATCGCGGCCGTCGTGCTGCTGGTGCGCCTGCTGTGGCGGGTCGCGACCCCGTACCTGGCCGAGCGCCCCGCGCTCGACCGCCCGCTCGGCATCGCTGGTGGCGTGGTCGCCATCATCGGCGCTCTGCTCCCCTGGGTGACCTTCGTCCTCAACGACGGCCCCTACCCGGACAAGGCGACCCTGCAGTTCTTCGACTCCCCGTGGGCGTTGAGCGGGTTCCGCCTGCACACGCTGATCATCGGCGTCCTGGCCATCGCGGTGGTCTTCCTCCCGCTGCCCCGGCGCCGGGTGCTGCGCGCGCTCGGCTGGGGCTCCATCGGCATCGCGCTGGTGAACATCCTCTTCCCGATCATCGACGGCGGCGGCTTCGGCGCGATCACCTCCGACGGCGAGTCGTTCGCCTTCGGCGGCATCGCCACCCTGATCGCCGCGGTCCTGCTGGTCTTCGCCGCGAAGGCGGGCGGTGTGCTGGAGCCGATCCCGCACTGGAAGAGCGCGGTCCCCACGCTCGTCGCCTACGCGGTGCTGGTCGTCTCCTTCGTCGTGCTGCTGCTCGTGGTCGCGATGCTGCTCAACTCCGGCGGCCAGGGCGGTGTCGGCAACCCGTACGCGGGCCCGATCTTCCTGTCCCTGCTGGCGTTCCTGGCCGGTGTGCTCGGCGCGCTGCACGCGATCGGGCTCACCACCTGGATCTCGGCGCTGTCGGACAAGCACAAGTGGTTCAGCGTGATCGTCCTGCTGGTGGTGGCGCTCGCGCTGCCGTTCACCGAGGCGGGCACGGACTACTGGATGACCACGGCGGCCAACATCGGCGTGTACGCCGCGACCGCCATCGGCCTCAACATCGTCGTCGGCCTCGCCGGCCTGCTCGACCTCGGGTACGTGGCGTTCCTGGGCATCGGCGCGTTCGTCGCGGCGAACTTCTCCGGTGCCGCGGCGGCCGCGGTCGGCATCGAGTTGCCGTTCGTGGTCGCGGCGCTCATCGCCGCGGTCGTGGCGGGCATCTTCGGTGCCGTGGTCGGGTCCCCGACGCTGCGCGTGCGCGGCGACTACCTGGCCATCGTCACGCTCGCCTTCGGTGAGATCTTCAAGAAGGCCGCGCAGAACAACATCGGTGGGCTCACCGGTGGCGCTAACGCCATCCCCAACGTGCCTCCGGTGAGCGCGTTCGGTCAACCCTTCGACCAGCCGCTGACGATCGGTTCGGTGGAGCTGCCCTCGGGCGTCCTCTACTACGTGTTGATCATCGTGCTCGTCGCCCTGGTCATGGTCGTGTTCGCGAACCTGAAGAACGCGCGCATCGGCCGGGCGTGGATCGCGATCCGCGAGGACGAGGACGCCGCGCGGGCCATGGGCATCAAGACCGGGCAGGCGAAGATCCTCGCCTTCCTCATCGGCGCGATGCTGGCCGGTCTCGCGGGCGCGGTGTTCGCGCACAAGACCTCCACCGTGGCTTACGACAGCTTCCAGTTCATCGAGTCGGTGACGCTGCTCGCGGCGGTCATCCTCGGCGGCATGGGGTCCATCCCCGGCGCCGTGCTCGGTGCCGCGCTGCTGCTGGTGCTGCCGGAGAAGCTGCGCGAGTTCGCCGACTACCGGCTCATGCTCTTCGGCCTGGCGCTGGTGCTGATCATGCGGTTCCGCCCGCAGGGGCTGGTCCCGGACCGGCACCGCAGGGCCGAACTGGCCAACGAGGGCGCCGAGGGCGTACCCATCGAGGAGCTCAACGTGCACGACGACACCCCCGGTGACTCGAAGGCGGTGACCCGATGACCGCCAGCAGGCCGCCGGTGCTCGCGGCGAACAGCGTGTCGATGGTGTTCGGTGGCCTCACCGCGCTGTCCAACGTCAGCCTGCGGTTGCAGGAGGGCCAGATCCTCGGGCTGATCGGGCCCAACGGCGCGGGCAAGACCACGTTCTTCAACTGCCTCACCGGCCTCTACTCGCCCACCACGGGCAACGTGGAGCTGCGCGGGCGGGTGCTGCCCAAGGACCCGGCCGCGGTGACCGTGGCCGGGGTGGCACGCACGTTCCAGAACATCCGGCTGTTCCCCAGCATGACCTCGCTGGAGAACGTCCTGGTCGGTCGGCACTCGCGGATGAAGCAGGGCCCGATCGCCTCGCTGTTCCACGGCCCGGCCTACCGCAAGGGCGAGCAGGACGCGCGGGACCGGTCGCTGGAGCTGCTGGAGTTCGTCGGCCTGGCCAGCGTGCACGACGAGCTGGCCCGCAACCTGCCCTACGGCGACCAGCGCAGGCTGGAGATCGCCAGGGCGCTGGCGACCGACCCGTCGGTGCTGCTGCTCGACGAGCCGACCGCGGGCATGAACCCGCAGGAGACCGAGGCGACCCGGCAGCTGATCTTCGCGATCCGCGAGACCGGCGTCGCGGTCGTGGTCATCGAGCACGACACGAAGTTCATCTTCTCGCTGTGCGACCACGTCTCGGTGCTGGTCCAGGGCCAGCTGCTGGTCGAGGGCACGCCGGAGGTGGTGCGCGGCGACCCCCGGGTCATCGAGGCCTACCTGGGCAAGCCCCCGGACGAGGTCCAGGCCGAGGTCCGCGGGTACGCCGAGGAAGTCGGCCACGGTGGGCCCGACGCGACTCAGGTGATGGAGCCGGTCCGCGACGTGGACGGCGGCAGCGAGGGAGGCAACCGGTGACCGCACTGCTAGAGGTGCGCAACCTCAGCGTCGCCTACGGCGCCATCGAGGCGGTCCGTGACGTGTCCTTCTCCGTCGGCGAGGGCCAGATCGTCAGCCTCATCGGCAGCAACGGTGCGGGCAAGACGACCACGCTGCGCACGATCTCGGGCCTGTTGCGGCCGAAGTCGGGCCAGATCCTGCTCGAGGGCAAGCCGATCGACGCCCTGGCCGCGCACACCATCCTCGAACGCGGTGTCGCGCACTGCCCCGAGGGCCGCAGGCTCTTCGGCCGGATGACGGTCGAGGAGAACCTGCAACTGGGCGCCTACGTCCGCAAGGACAGCGGCGTCGCGGCCGACATGCAGCGGGTGTACGAACTGTTCCCGGTGCTGGGCCAGCGCAAGACCCAGAAGGCGGGCCTGTTCTCCGGCGGCGAGCAGCAGATGCTCGCCATCGGCCGCGCCATGATGTCGCGCCCCCGCCTGCTCATGCTCGACGAGCCCTCGATGGGCCTCTCCCCGATCATGACGCAGCGGATCTTCGACACGATCAAGGACCTGCAGGCGCAGGGCACCACGATCCTGCTGGTCGAGCAGAACGCCCTGGCGGCACTTGCCCTGTCCGACCGCGGCTACGTCGTGGACCTCGGCCGGACGACGCTGGAGGGCCCGGGTCACGACCTCCTCGCGGACGAGCGGGTACGCGCCGCTTACCTCGGCGAGGGCTGATCTGTCGCTTGTGGAGGGGCCGCACCCGGCGGGTGCGGCCCCTTTGCGTTGTCCGGTGTGGACTTGGGTGACCCTGGCTGGTTGGTAGTGCTTGGCTGCGGGTTGCTTGGGGCCGGGTTGCCTGGTGGTGTTCCTGGGTTTGGTTGGCTACGGGCAGGCTGGTGGTGCTTGGTTGGCTTCAGGGTGCTTCGTTGACCCTGAGTTGCTTGGCGTTGGGCTGGCTGGCTGTGCTGGCTGTTTAGTGGCGCTTGACCCCGGGCTGGTTGTTCGGTGGCGCTTGGCCCCGGGATGCTTGCTTGGTGGTGCTTGACTCCGGGTTGCGTGTCCACGGGCACGCCGGGAGCGGCCGCCTGCGCGTTGCCCGCGCTGCCGTGGCGACCGGCCCGCTCGGTCACCTACTCGGCGAGCGCGAGGACGACCAGGCGGTGCCTGGCCCCCGTTGCCTGACCCCTGTTGCTTGCCTGGCGGCGTTTGGTCCCGGGTGCTTGCTGGTGGTGCTGGACTCCGGTTTGCGTGTCCGGGCAGTGCCTGCCCCTGTTGCTTGCCCGGCGGCGTTTGGTCCCGGGTACTTGCTGCTAGCGCTTGACTCTGGGGCTGCCTGCTTGGTGGTCCCCGACCTGGACGCTTGCCTGGCCAGCGCGTGAACCCGGTGGTGCTTGGCCCGGTCGTGCTTGCCTAGCGGCGGTGCTGATCCGCCGGTACCCGCCTCGGCGGGCCGCCGCGTGCGCGCCCTCTGGCGGTGATGTTCACCCGTCTCAGCGACAAAAGTTATCCACATCTGGATCTTGGTTGCCCCTGTTTCAAGATCCACTGTCGGTGGGGCCTAGTAGACTGGCCCTGGGGCCGCCCCCCGGTGAGGGTGGGGGCTGCGCCCCCGACCCGCGCGCGTGGGGGGAGCGGTGTTGGTGTCGCAGTGAGCGCGTGGACTGTGGCTTGATGTGCCGATGTCTGACCGGTGGCCTGCCTTGGGATGGTTGACGTCGGCCTGGTTTGGGCGGGTGGCTTGCCGGTGGGTGGTCCGCCTGCGCTCCGGTCCAATCGGGACACGCGTCCGCTGCGACCTGGATCCGGACACCCGAGTTGATCACCCTCGCACGACTTGGCCCGCCAAGCCCCGTCTAGGCGACCTCCGGCGCGTTCCCGCAGGTCACAGCCCCCCGCTCGTCCAGATATTCACCCGTCCCAGCGACAAAAGTCATCCACATGTCGATCTTCACCGGCCTCGTTCAAGATCGACTGTCACCCCCACCCGGTAGACTGGCACCGGGGTCGCCCCCCGGAGAGGGTGGGGGCCGGGCTCGACTCGGTGGGCGCGCGCGAAGAGGAGGGCGGCGGGGTCGCCGGGAGGGCGGCAGGGCTGCCGAGGGGCGGGTAGGGGTGTAAGGCGCAGCGGGTGGGGCGTTCCCCGCGCGAGAGAACGGCTAAGAGGTCACGAAGGGTCGCCGGGGGCCTTTGCGATGATCACGCACGTAAGGCGCGCGGTGCAGGTTCGGCGGTCTTGGTCGTCGGTGATGACGATCTCGAAGGTCGAGGTGGTGCGGCCGATGTGCAGGGGGGTGCAGACCGCGGTGACCTGTCCGGTGCGGACGGCTCGGTGGTGGGTGCAGGAGAGTTCCAGGCCGACGGCCAGTTTGCCGGTGGGGGCGTTGAGGACGGCGGCGATCGAGCCGAGGGTTTCGGCCAGCACCGCGTTCGCGCCGCCGTGCAGGAGGCCGTAGGGCTGCAGGTTGCCCTTCACCGGCATGGTCCCGACGAGCCGGGTGGGGGTCCAGTCGGTGACGTCGATGCCCAGTTTGTCCGGCAGGAACTGGTCGGCCACCTCTGCGCGCAGCCCGGGCAGCTTGTCGCGGTCGATCCCGCTCATGGGTCCTCCGAAGGGTGTCGGTGCCCCACCCTAGACTCGGACCGTGCCTGCGAAGACTGAGACCCGTACCACCCCCCGGCTGCTGCTCATCGACGGCCACTCCATGGCGTACCGGGCGTTCTTCGCGCTGCCCAAGGAGAACTTCCAGACCGGCACCGGTCAGCACACCAACGCCGTCTACGGCTTCACCTCCATGCTGATCAACCTGCTGCGCGACGAGGCGCCCACCCACCTCGCGGTCTGCTTCGACGTCTCCCGCAAGACCTTCCGCACCGAGCACTACCCCGAGTACAAGGCGAACCGCAGCGCCAGCCCGGACGAGTTCAAGGGGCAGGTCAGCCTGATCGAGGACGTCCTCGCCACGCTGAACATCCCGAAGCTCGCCAAGGACAACTACGAGGCCGACGACCTCATCGCCACCCTCACCACCCAGGCGACCGCCGCCGGCTACCACGTGTCGATCTGCACCGGCGACCGCGACGCGCTGCAGCTGGTCACCGACGAGGTCACCGTGCTCTACCCGGTGAAGGGCGTCTCCGAGCTGGCCCGCTACACGCCCGCGCTGGTGCAGGACAAGTACGGGCTGACCCCGGCGCAGTACCCGGACTTCGCCGCGCTGCGCGGGGACCCCAGCGACAACCTGCCCAACATCAAGGGCGTCGGCGAGAAGACCATCACCAAGTGGATCCAGCAGTTCGGCTCGCTCGGCGAGCTGGTCGACCGGGTCGACGAGGTCAAGGGCAAGGCGGGGGAGTTGCTGCGGGCGAACCTGTCCAGCGTGCTGCTCAACCGGCAGCTCACCGAGCTGGTGCGCGACGTGCACCTCGAGGTCGCCCCCGAAGACCTCGAAGTGCGCGACTGGGACCGCGACGCGGTGCACCGGTTGTTCGACGAGCTGGAGTTCCGGGTGTTGCGGGACCGGCTGTTCGCGACCCTGTCGACCGCCGAGCCCGAGGCCGAGGAGGGCTTCGAGGTCAGCGGCGGCGCCGTCGCGGCGGGGGAGTTGCCCGGGTGGCTCGCTGAGCACGCGCCGCAGGGGACCCGGATCGGACTGTCCTTCCGCGAGACCGCGACCGGGGTGTCCGGCCAGGCCGTGGAACTGCGGTCGGTCGCGTTGGCCACGGCGGCGGGCGAGGGTGTCTACATCGACGTCACCACGCTCAGTGAGGACGACGAGAAGGCCTTCCGCGACTGGCTCGCCGACCCGGCCGCGCCCAAGCTCGCGCACGACGTCAAGCGCTCGCTGCACGCCGTGCGCCACCGGGGCTGGGTCGTCGGTGGCCTGATCACCGACACCGCACTCGCGGCGTACCTGGTCCGACCGGGCCAGCGCACCTTCAACCTCGACGACCTCGTCTTGCGCTACCTGCAGCGGGAACTGCGCGTCGAGGACGGCGACGGCGAGCAGCAGCTGTCCCTGCTCGACGACGAGGGCGAGGACGAGCGCAAGCTCGCCGCGGGGGAGATCCTGCGCGCCAGGGCCATCGCCGAGCTCGCCGACGCGCTGGACGAGGCGCTCGCCGAGACCGGGCAGGCGCCGCTGCTGGCCGACATGGAGCTGCCGCTGCTGCGGGTGCTCGCCGAGCTCGAGGCGGTCGGCATCGCGGTCGACACCGAGCGGCTGGACATCCTCGAGTCGCAGTTCGCCGCCCGGGTGCGCGACGCCGAGCGGGCCGCGTTCGACGTGATCGGCAAGGAGATCAACCTCGGGTCGCCCAAGCAGCTGCAGGTCGTGCTGTTCGACGAGCTGCAGATGCCCAAGACCAAGCGCACCAAGACCGGTTACACCACCGACGCCGAGGCGCTGACCACCCTCTACGAGCAGACCGAGCACCCGTTCCTGGCGCACATGCTCGAGCACCGGGACGCGACCAGGCTGCGGGTCACCGTCGAGGGCCTGATCAAGTCGGTGTCGGAGGACGGGCGCATCCACACCACGTTCAACCAGACCATCGCCGCCACCGGCCGGTTGTCCTCCACCGAGCCGAACCTGCAGAACATCCCGATCCGCACCGAGGCGGGCCGCACCATCCGCGACGCGTTCGTGGTCGGCGCCGACTCCGCCGAGCTGCTCACCGCGGACTACAGCCAGATCGAGATGCGGATCATGGCGCACCTGTCCGAGGACGCGGCGCTGATCGAGGCGTTCAACTCCGGGTTCGACTTCCACGCCGCCACCGCCGCCCGCGTGTTCAGCGTCGAGCCGACCGCGGTGTCGCAGGAGCAGCGCGCCAAGATCAAGGCGATGAACTACGGCCTGGCGTACGGGCTCTCCGCCTACGGCCTGTCGCAGCAGCTGCGGATCTCCACCGAGGAGGCCCGGGGGCTGATGGACGACTACTTCCAGGGCTTCGGCGGGGTCCGCGACTACCTGCACGAGGTCGTCGCCAAGGCGCGCAAGGACGGCTACACCGAGACCATCTTCGGTCGCCGCCGCTACCTGCCCGACCTCACCAGCGACAACCGCCAGCGCCGCGAGATGGCCGAGCGGATGGCGCTCAACGCCCCCATCCAGGGCAGCGCCGCCGACATCATCAAGGTCGCCATGCTCAACGTCCACCGCGAACTCGGCGCCGCGGACCTGCGCACCCGGATGCTGCTGCAGGTCCACGACGAACTCGTCCTCGAGGTCGCCGAGGGGGAGCGGGAGCGGGCCGAAACCCTGGTCCGGGCCCAGATGGCCGCCGCGTTCCACCTGCGCGTCCCGCTGGACGTGTCGGTCGGGTTCGGTCGATCCTGGAACCAGGCCGCGCACTAGTCCATGATCCTCCCAGTGGGCGGAGGGGACGCATGGACAGCCAACGGTCACTCGGCGCGGCGACGGCGACGGCCGCGGTGCGCCGGGCCCTCCTGCGGTCGGTGGCGCTGTTCGCCGCCGGGGTGCTGCTGTTCGCCGCTGCCGGGCTGACCGACAGCACCATCGAGGAGCGGCGGGCCAAACTGCTCACCGAGGGCGTCCGGGTGTCCGGTGTGGTGGTCGCCGTCGTGGACCGCACCCGGCACACCGCCGGGTCGATCGACGTCCGCTTCGCCGTGGACGGGCAGGACCGGGTCCGCACCCTCACCCTGCTGGTGCCCGACCCCCCGATCCGGGTCGACGACCCGATCACCCTCGCCTACGACCCCGCCGACCCCGAGCGTCTGGCGAGCGCGCGTGCGGGCACCGACCCGCCGTTGGCTCTGTCTGCGGCGCACCTCGGCACCACCATGGCCGCCGTCGGCCTCACCGCCGCCGGTGTCATCCTCATCGCCCGCTGGTGGCGCCGACTACTGGCCACCCGCCGCCACGGCTGGCGCCCCGGCACCGCGACCGCTGACGCTGCCCTGGTCCACGTCTGCCTGGACGTCGCCCCGCACAGCGAGGTCCGCATCGACACCGGCCGCTCCCGCACCCACAACGGCCGAGTCCTCCTCGGCGGCGCGGGCGGCGCAGTGGTCCTCGTCGGTGCCGACGGGCGGGTCGTGCCCGGTCGGGAGTTGGCCCGTGGCTGAGCGATCAGTGGCTGACCCGCACCGGGGGGTGACGGCCGAGGATGCGACAGCGGCGGTGCGCCGCGCACTACTGCGGTCGGCGCTCGCCCTCGTGGCCGGGGTCGTCTCCCTCGTCGTGTGCGCAGCCGTTGCCTCCATCGAGGACGCCGACGCGGTCGCCGCCGGTATCAGCCCCGCCGGGGTGGGTGGGGTGCCGGACGTGCTGTTCGCGGGTGCCGCGGCGCTCGCCGCCCTGGC
Organism: Actinokineospora diospyrosa; assembly: GCF_024171925.1. Lineage (GTDB taxonomy): Bacteria > Actinomycetota > Actinomycetes > Mycobacteriales > Pseudonocardiaceae > Actinokineospora > Actinokineospora diospyrosa. The sequence goes on from NZ_JAMTCO010000002.1 coordinate 182,917, forward strand.
GCTCTGGCTCGTCCCGACCAGGACTCTCCTGGTGCTCCGCTGGGCCCTGCGGCTGCGGTCGGTCCGCAAACACGGGTGGCGGCGCGGTCACGCCACCGCCACTCCCGGGGCACCCCGGCGCATCCGGGTCCACTCGGATTCCGACGAGGTCGATGATGTCGATGATGTCACCGTGCTGACCTGCCTCCTGTTGGGCGGGCGCGGCCCCACCCCACTGCGCAAGGGCCCGGTGCTGCTGGGCGGCTCCGGGCGCGCCGCGGTGATCATGTTCTGCTGGGGCGGGCGGGTGGAAGCCGGGCGGGAGGTGCGGTGACGCGGGGCGTCACCGGTTGGCGGGACCGCAGGGCGGCCCGGCTCGCGGCGGCACCGGATCCGGGTGCGTGGCTAGTCGGGCAGGCACGGCCGGTGGCCTGACTGTCCACATCGGAGGGTTGGGGTTCACCCGTTGCGGTGGCCTAGGCCAGCCGGGTGGACGTGTACCAGCGCCGGGATGTGCGGGCCGAGTTCACCGCGCCGAGTGGGGGGACGAGCAGGCCCTGGGACTTCGCGGTGGTCCGCGACCCGGTGACCGGGGCTCTACTCCGTGCGCCCGGCGATCCAGAACCTGTGGCCGGCCGCGACGGCGGAGAATTTGAGGATGGGGTGGGTTAGTTTTTACCAGGAGGACCACCTCCGGTCCCTCCTGGACTGCCCCGCGTCGGTGCGCCCGGTCGAGCGGCTCCAGGAGGTGCCGGATCGGGAACGACACGGCTGGCGGAGCGAGCAGGTCACCTGGTCGAGCGCTACACCCGGGGACAGCACCGCCTGACACGGAGAGGCGGCGTGGCGGATGAGAACGGCATTGGTACTGGGCGGGAGCGGCATGCTCACCGGGTGCGCGGAACGACTAGTGGCCAACGGTTGGCACGTAGTGCTGCCGTGCAGGCACTACGCCCCATTGGCTGCCGATCACCACAGTGGCTGCGGTAGGGCTACCTGGGTGGAGGTCGACTGGTCCAAGCCCCAGCTCTTGGCGACTCGAACCGCCCGCATCCTTGACCACCCCGCCGAGCTCCTCATCACCTGGCTCCCCGACGACACCCTTGACCCTGCCCTTCGTGCGGTAGAGCCACTTCTCGCCCCAGGTGCCCCAGTCGTCGAGGCCCACGACCGTCCATCCACAACGGCGCTACCCGACCACCCCACCCAGCACGTCGTGCTAAGCCCCATCGGCTACGCCGGACGCACCCGCAGGCCGTCGAGCGCGGAGATCACCGAGGGCATCCTGCGCGCCACCCGTCGCGCTCTTATCAGCCACTGACCCGGCGGCCGCACTACAGACCCAATCGCCCGCACAGACCCAGTCACCCGCACAGACCCAGTCACCCGCACAGACCCAGTCACCCGCACAGACCCAGTTGCCCGCACTGACCCGATCGCCCGCCGGGTGGGCGCGTGCTCACCCGGCGCGCAGGCCGCGGACCAGCGTCAGCACCGAGTCGCGCACCTGCACCGCCGTGCGCTCCGGGGTGAACACCTGCCAGTCCAGGGTCACCACCAGCACCGTGCCGAACAGCGCCGCCGACGCCGTCGCCACCTCGACCCCCGCGGGCAGTTCGCCCGCCTCCGCCAGCCGCTCCAGGTGGCCGCGGATGATCGAGGTGACCTCCGCGCGCAGCAGCGCCAACGTCTCCCGCCACTGGCCCGGCGTCCGCCACAGCTCGCTCACCAGCAGCTGCGCGAAGGTCGGGTACTCGGCGAAGAACCCGACCATCCCGTCGATCAGCGCCGTCAGCGTGTCCGGCGCCGGGCCTGCCGCCGCGCGCAGCCGGGCCGCGAGCAGGTCGACCCCGTAGCGCAGCAGGGCGTCGATCAGGCCGTCCTTGCTGCCGAAGTTGTAGTAGACCGTCCCCTTCGCGACGCCTGCCTCGGCGGCGATCTCGTCCACGGTCAACCCGACCATGCCCCGGGTACCGGCCAACCGCAGCGTCGCGTCGAACAGCTTGCGCTTCGTTGCGCCGGTCCGCGCTGGCCTGGTCACAAAACCAGCTCCGGCTTCAGCCGCGCCGGGGTCCAAACCCGCTGCCTGCGCGCGGCGAGGGTCGACACCACGAGTCCTCCGATCAGGTAGGCCAGCAGCACCCCCACGTCCACACCGATGCTGCCCGCGGCGCCACCGTAGAGCAGGTGCCGCAGCCCGTCGACGACGTACCCCATCGGCAGCACCTGGTGCAGCGGGATCAGCGCGTCCGGCAGCGTCTGCCACGGGAACGTCCCACCCGCGCTGATCAGCTGCAAGATCAGCACCACCAGCGCGACGAACTTGCCGACCGGGCCCAGCGCCGCGTTCAGCGCGTGCACCACCGAGACGAACGTCAGCGACGTCAGCATCAGGAAACCGAGCGTGGCGACCGGGCGCGCGGGGTCGATGCCGATCACCGTGGTCACCACGGTGAACATCAGCACCACCTGGGCCACCCCGAGCGCGGCGGGGGTCAGCCAGCCCGCCAGCGCCGTGCGCACCGCCGAGTGGCCCGCGGCCAGCGCGCGCGCCGACAGCGGCCGGACCAGCAGGAACAGCACGAACGCGCCGATCCACATGGCGAGGCCGAGGAAGAACGGGGCGAGCCCGGCGCCGTAGCTGCCCGCGCTGTTCTCGCCGACGGTGTGCACCGACACCGGGTCGCCGATGGTCTTGGCCGTGGCGTCGCGGGTCGCGTCGTCCGGGTGCGGGATCTGGCCGAGCCCGGCGGTCAGCCCGTCGCGCAGCTGGACCGAGCCGTCCGACAGCGACTTGGTGCCCGCGGCCAACTGGTCGACACCGGTCACCGCCTTGCCCTCGCCGTCGCGCAACGCCACCGCGCCGTCGCGCAGCTTGGCCGTGCCCGCCGCCAGTTCGCGGCCGCCCCCGGCGGCGTCGGAGATCCCGCCCGCGAGCGCGGGCGCCGCGCCAGCCAACGCCTCGGCCCCGTCGGCGACCTGGTCGGCGCCGGTCGCCAGCGCCCGCAGCTGCCCGCTCGCGGACTTCACCTGCGTGTTCGCCTGCTCGACCGGGGTGCGCAGGCTCCGCAGCTGCGCCAGCACCTGGTCGACGTCGGCCGCGGGCAGCCCCGCGTCGCGCAGCTTCGCCTCGATCGCGGTGTCGAGCTCGTCGAGGTGGTCCACCGCCTTCTGCGCCGCGCCGGACAGGTTCTCCGCCGTGCGCGCCACCTGGTCGTCCCCGGTCGCGACCTTGCGCGCGCCGGTGGCCAACTCCGTCGCCTGCGCGGGCAGGTCCTTCGTCTTGGCCTGCAACGTGTCCAGCCCGGTCGACAGCTTCTTCGCGCCGGTGGCCGCCGTGGTCGCGCCGTCGGCGAGCCGGGTCGCGCCGTCGGCCAGTTCGCGCTGCCCGGACGCCAGTTGGGTCGCGCCCGAGTTGGCCTGGGCGGCGCCGTCGGCCAACCGCGCGGCGCCGTCGGCCGCCTGCTGGGTGCGCTCGTAGACGGTGCCGAACCCGACGAGGAACTTCTCCGCCGCCTGCGTGCCCACCGACGCCGCCACCGACTCGCGCACCGCGCTGACCACCCGGTCGGCGATCGTGCCGACGAGGTAGTTGTTGGCGTCGTTGGTGGTCACCGTGATCATCCCCTGGCGGGGCGCGAAGTCCGAGGAGGACGCCAGCGACGCGGAGAAGTCTTCCGGCAGGGTGATCGAGAACGTGTACTCGCCGGTGCGGACCCCGTCCTCGGCGGCCTTGCCGTCCACCTCGCGCCAGTCGAACTTGCCGGACGCCTTCAACTCGTCGGCGACCTTGCGACCCGCGTCGACCCGACTGCCGTCCGCCTGTACCAGCCCCTTATCGCTCACCACCAGTGCCGCCGGGATCTTGTCCAACCGGTTGTACGGGTCGGCGTTGGCATAGAGGTACAGCGAGCCGTAGAGGAGCGGAACCAGTACTAGCGCCAAGACAGCCAACTTCGGCAAGGTGCCCGAGCTGACCCGGCGCAGCTCATTGCGGGCGAGGCGGAAGACGCTCACAGGGTCGACTCCAAGGGGGCGGGCTGATCCGACTCGCCGAGCCGGGCGGGGTTGATGGGCAGGCGCAGCGCGGTGGAGGTACCGCAGAGCACGACGACGGCGCGGCCATCGCGCGCTTGCGCCATCGCGGTCGGCAACCAGTCGGCGGGATTGCTGGAGTGCCGGTCGGGGGTGTCGAGCACCAGCAGTTCGGCGCCGGGCCGCAGGGCCGCGAGCCTGGTCAGCAGCGCGACCCTGGCCGCGCCGGGGACGTCCTCGAACCGCGTCCCGGCCGCCAGGCCGTGTTCGGCGAGCAGCTCCGCGGTCGTCGCCCGGCGGCCGCGGGCGCCCGCCAGCGCCAACTCCTCGGCGATCACGTCGGCGACCCGCAGGTTCGGTTCCGGCGCGGTCACCTCGGGGGCGTCGACCAGCACCGCGTGCGCGCGCAGTTCACCCGCCGATGGGGTGACAGATCCTGCCGACGGGGTGATCCGCCCGGTCAGCGCCAGGCCGAACGCGGTATGCCCGGCATTGGGTTCGCCCGCGACCACCGCCAGCTCGCCCGGTCGCACCCGCAGCGAGGTCGGCTCCAGCAGCCGCCCGTGCGCGCCGGTGACCACGACGTGGTCCGCGTGGACCTCCATGACGCCTCCTTTGAACTGACCAGTCAGTTCAAATAGTGCGCCCGCGCGGGCCGGACCGCAACCGGGTAGTGGGTGATCCCGGCTACCCGATCGGGGGAACCGACCAGCGAACCGGACCATCCGAGCCCGCGTGACAAGACAGCTCAAACTGCTCGTCGCGGGCCTGGCCTGCGCGCTCGTCCCGTACCTGTTCTTCGTGGGCATCTCCCAGACGAAGAAGGTCAACGGCCAAGTGGTCGTCGAGGAATCGCTCAACATCGGTGGGGTCATCGCGGGCATCGCGGCCATCGCCATCGCCTGGGCCATGGCGATGAAGTGGGAGACCGAGGCCGACAAGGCGCCGCACTGGCGGATCGCCGCCGCCGTGATCGCCCTGCTCGGTGCCGCGCAGATCGTGATCAGCCTCGACCTGATCGGCTGAGCCTCAGCGCACCGCGCCCGCGGGCCGGGTCTCCCACACCGTCCACAGGGGCCGATAGCCCTGCCGCGCCCAGAACACCGGGGACACCGGGTTGGGCGGGTTGTAATAGAGGAACGAACCGACGGTGCCCGGCCCTAGCAGCGCGGCGTGGGCAACGTCCATCAACGCCCGACCCACCCCGGTACCGCGCGCGGACGGCAGCACCGACAGGCAGTTCACATAGCCCCAGCGGCCGTGCTTCACCCGCGTCTCCGCCCAAGAACCCGGCGTCGAGCTCGTGTGCCAGCCCTCGACGTGCCCGACCGGGACCCCGTCGACCTCGGCGATCCACACCGGGTCGCCCTGGGCGAGGTGGCGGCGCAGCGTCTCCCGCTTGATGTTCGCCGCCCCCGGCCGCAGCACCGCGCCGCCCACCAGCGACGAGTACGCCACCTCGGCCATCGCGGAGACCACCAGCGCGTCCAGGTCGGCCGCGGTCGCCCGCCGGACCACCGCCCCGGCGGGCTCCCCGCCCGGCCGAGCCCCGCCGGTCCGCACGGCGAGCACGGCCAGCGGGACGAACCCGTGCGCGAGCAGCGCCGCCGTCGCCTCGACGTCGCGGCTCGGCCAGGTCACCACGCACGCCGAGTCCCGACCGGGGGACACCCGCGCCACGATCGAGGGCCACCGCCGCAGCAGCGCGTCGACACCGGGGCCACCCGCCGCCCCGACCAGCGGGTGCAACTCCCACACCTGCGCCGCCGACCACAGCGTCTGCGGCGTGCCCGGGTCGGCCGAGGTCTTCGTGATCACCCCGGCCACCCGCTCGCCGTCGGCCAGCGCCGCGGTGATCACCTCGCCCGGCGGCGGGTCGACGGCCGCGGGCAGCAGCGGGTCGAGCGCGGCGAAGCGGGCGGACTGCGCGCGCACCAGCGGGGCGGTCACCGGCGGCAGCGGAAGATCGCGGTCCCCGGGAAGAGTTCACCGCGCAACGGGCTCCACTGGCCCCACTGCTGCGTGTGCCCCTCCGGCCACTCCGGCTCCACCAGGTCGAACAGCTCGAACCCGGCCGCGCCCAGCGCCCGCACGTAGTCGCCCAGCGTGCGGTGGTGCTCGACGTAGGTGGGCACCCCGTCGGCGTCGACCTCCACGTAGGGGGTGCGGTCGAAGTACGACCCGGTCACCAGCAGCCCGTTCGGGCCGGGGTCGTCGGGGAAGATCCACCGCATCGGGTGGGTGACCGCGAAGGTCCACGTGCCGCCCGGCCGCAGCACCCGCGCGACCTCGGTGAACACCGCCTGGACGTCGGCGACGAAGGGCACCGCGCCGAAGGCCGAGCACGCCAGGTCGAACGTGCCGGACCCGAACGGCAGCCGCTCGGCGTTGGCCCGCACCAGCGGCACCCGCGTCCCGGTCGCGGTGTTGGCGGCCGCGGCGTAGCGCAGCATCCCGCTCGACAGGTCCAGGCCGACGACCCGGGCGCCCTGGTCGGCCAGCCAGCGCGCGCACGGCGCCGACCCGCAGCCGATCTCCAGCACGTCCTTGCCCACGACCGGCCCGAGCAGGCCCGCCTCCGCCTCGCGCACCCGCTCCGGGCACCACATGAAGTCGCTGACCCCGAGGAACTCGCCGTGCTCGCGGTGGTAGTCGTCGGCGTCGGCGTCCCACCAGGCGATGTTCGCCGCCACCGACTCGGCCGACCCCACGCTCATCCGCGCAACGCCGGTGGTACCCAGTGCCCGCTCCGCGCTGGTCTCGCTCGCCACCAGGCCATCCTGCCGTGCGCGGGTGCGGGGCGGCAGGAGGGTACCCCGGGTTTGCCCGGCTCTCCGGGGGCCGCGTAGGATACATCCGCGCGGTGGTAACGCGCTGCCCCGGGTTTCCGACCGCTGGGAAGCCCTGGCGGGAATGGTCCGGGGTGGCGCGGTGTTGGCGGTGTTCGTTCCTGTTCTCCGGGTGCCCGTCGGCGGCACGATCCCGCGGCGCCCCAAGAACTGAACCCAGCGACCCCAATCCGTACCGGAGCCACCTACCTAATGTCCACCGACACCACCATTGTCCCGGCTGCAGCAGCGCCGAAGCAGCAGGTCGCCATCAACGACATCGGGACGGAGGAGGAGTTCCTCGCCGCGATCGACGCGACGATCAAGTACTTCAACGACGGTGACATCGTTGAGGGCACGATCGTCAAGGTCGACCGGGACGAGGTCCTGCTCGACATCGGCTACAAGACCGAGGGCGTCATCCCCTCGCGCGAGCTGTCGATCAAGCACGATGTCGACCCCGCCGACGTGGTCAGCGTCGGTGACGAGGTCGAGGCCCTCGTCCTCCAGAAGGAGGACAAGGAGGGCCGCCTGATCCTGTCCAAGAAGCGCGCTCAGTACGAGCGGGCTTGGGGCACGATCGAGGCACTCAAGGAGTCGGACGAGCCGGTCAAGGGCACGGTCATCGAGGTCGTCAAGGGTGGTCTCATCCTCGACATCGGTCTTCGCGGCTTCCTCCCCGCCTCGCTGGTGGAGATGCGCCGCGTGCGCGACCTGCAGCCGTACGTGGGCCGCGAGCTCGAGGCGAAGATCATAGAGCTGGACAAGAACCGCAACAACGTCGTGCTCTCGCGGCGTGCGTGGCTGGAGCAGACCCAGTCCGAGGTGCGCAGCGAGTTCCTCAACCAGCTGCAGAAGGGCCAGGTCCGCAAGGGCGTCGTGTCCTCGATCGTCAACTTCGGTGCCTTCGTGGACCTCGGTGGCGTCGACGGCCTGGTGCACGTCTCGGAGCTGTCCTGGAAGCACATCGACCACCCCTCCGAGGTGGTCGAGGTCGGCCAGGAGGTCACCGTCGAGGTCCTCGACGTCGACATGGAGCGCGAGCGCGTCTCCCTGTCGCTGAAGGCGACCCAGGAAGACCCGTGGCGCCAGTTCGCCCGCACCCACGCGATCGGTCAGATCGTGCCGGGCAAGGTCACGAAGCTGGTTCCGTTCGGTGCGTTCGTCCGCGTGGACGAGGGCATCGAGGGCCTGGTCCACATCTCCGAGCTGGCCGAGCGCCACGTGGAGATCCCGGAGCAGGTCGTGCAGGTCGGCAACGACGTCATGGTCAAGGTCATCGACATCGACCTGGAGCGCCGCCGCATCTCGCTGTCGCTCAAGCAGGCGAACGAGGGCTTCACGACCGAGACCGAGTTCGACCCGACCCAGTACGGCATGGCCGCCGAGTACGACCCCGAGGGCAACTACATCTACCCCGAGGGCTTCGACCCGGACACCCAGGAGTGGCAGGAAGGCTTCGAGAAGCAGCGCGAGGAGTGGGAGCGCCAGTACGCCGACGCGCACGCCCGCTACGAGCAGCACATGAAGCAGATCGCCAAGGCAGCGGAGGCCGACGCGGCCGCCGAGGCCGAGGGTGTCATCGCGGCCGCCACCGGCGGCGGCGAGCAGAACTACTCCTCCACCGGCGGCGGTGAGAAGCCCGCCCAGAGCGGCGGCACCCTCGCCTCCGACGAGCAGCTCGCGGCACTGCGCGAGAAGCTCTCCGGCGGCGTGTGAGCTAGCTGAAGTCCTCGAGAGCCCCGCACCTGTTCCAGGTGCGGGGCTCTCGGCTTTCTCAGCAGGCCCGCCCCCGGTGAGCTCCCACTTTCGCGGCGCCGCAACGCGGTCTACCGTCAGCCGATGCGGATCCTGCTGGTGTCCCTGGTCTTGAGCCTGGCGGCCTGCACGTCCGCGCCGCCCACCACCCCCAGGGCCCCCGAGATCCCGCAGTTCTCCACCACGACCCCCAAGCCGCGCGCCGAGCGCACCCTGCCCGATTCCTGCGCGAAGGTCCTCACCCGCGAGGACCTCGACGCCACCGTCGCCACTGTCATCACCGGGCGCACCGAGGTCGTGGCCGGGGTCGCGCTGCCCAAGATCGGGCGGACCGGCCGGATCGACTGCTACTACGGCATCCCGCAGGGGCAGCCGACGACCGCCGCGGTGCTCACCGTGGGGATGGCCGCCTACACCGACAGCGCGTCAGCGGCGCAGCGGATCCAGGACACCGTCAACACCGAGCGGGACAACGGGATCGCGCCCCGGGAGATCCAGGTGGGGCTGGACAAGGGGTTCCTGCTCGACGGCGCGACCCGCACGGTGGTCGTCGCGCACGGGAAGATCACCGTGGCGGTGAGCGTCAAGCCCGAGCTCGCCACGGGGGAGCAGGTCGCCGCGTTGGCCGACCTGGCGCTCACCGCGCGCTAAGCGGTCCGGACCTGCGGCGCCCACGCCCGCTCCACCGCGGCCGCGGCGGCCCGGCGGCGGAGTCCGGCGAGGCTGTGCCGGGCGGGGGCCGCGAGCATCGACCACCACGAGCGGTGCACGGGCACGGTGACGTGCTCGGTGCAGTGCACCAGGCCCGGCGTGCCGAGCCGGTGCCGTCCCCGGCGTCTCGTGTCGCGCATTGGTTCCTCCGCTTGGGTGATCGCCCTGGCGACACCGTAGCCGGCGGGGGTGGCAAAACCGGGCAACCGACCGGCGTGTCCGCGCCCACTCCTGTCACCAGTTCACCCGCCAACCACTCGGTGGTGGAAGAATCCCACCCCATGCTGCGCGTCGGCCTCACCGGTGGGATCGGGTCCGGGAAATCCACCGTGGCGGCCAGGCTGGCCGACCACGGCGCTGTCGTCGTCGACTCCGACCGGGTCGCCAGGGAGGTCGTCGCCCCGGGCACCCCGGGCCTCGCCGCGGTCGCGGCGGAGTTCGGCGCGGACGTCCTGACCGCCGACGGCGCGCTGGACCGGCCCAAGCTGGCGGGCATCGTGTTCAGCGACGACGCCGCGCGCCAGCGGCTCAACGCGATCGTGCACCCCCTGGTCCGCGACCGCGCCACCGAACTCGTCACCGCCGCTCCACCGGACGCGGTCGTCGTGCAGGACGTGCCGCTGCTGGTGGAGAACGGCATGGGCGCGCTCTACCACCTGGTGATCGTGGTGGACACCCCGGTCGAGGTGCGGGTGCGCAGGCTGGTCGAGCACCGCGGTCTTGCCGAGTCGGACGCCCGGGCCCGGATCGCCGCGCAGGCCGACGACGACGCCCGCCGCGCGGCCGCGGACATCTGGCTGTCCAACGCGGGGACCCCCGATCAGACCAGGGCCGCTGTTGACGCGTTGTGGGCTGAGCGCCTAGCGCCCTACGAGACCAACCTGCGCGAGCGCCGACACGCCGACCGGGGCGCGCCGCGGATCCTCGACCACGACCTGACCTGGCCCGCGCAGGCGCAACGGCTGCTCGCCCGGCTCCGCCTCGCCGTCGGCGGTGCCGCGCTGCGGGTCGACCACGTGGGCTCCACCTCGGTCCCCGGGCTGGCCGCCAAGGACGTTCTCGACTTCCAGGTCGTCGTCGCGACCCTCGACGACGGCCTCGACGAACCCCTGGCCGCGGCCGGGTTCCCGCGCCTGCCCGGGTTCGACCTCGACTCCCCGCACCCGCCCGGCGGGCCCGCGACCGCCAAGCGCACGCACGTCGCCGCCGACCCGGGCCGGTGGGCCAACGTCCACGTCCGGGCCCAGGACTCGCCCTTCGCCGGGTACTCCTTGCTGTTCCCGGCGTGGTTGCGCGCCGACGGGTCCGCGCGCGCGGAGTACGAGCAGCTCAAGCGCGGACTGGCGTCGAGCCACAGCGACGTCCCGGCCTACGCCGAGGCGAAGGAATCGTGGTTCGACCAGGCGATCCCGCGGGCCGAGGCGTGGGCGGCGGCCACCGGCTGGACCGCGGACTGAGGACCGGCTCGACAGCGCGCCCCGACGCCCAGAACCAGAACAGTGCTCGGCGGCTAGGGCAGTGCCCGGTGCCTAAGACGGTGTCCGGCGCCTAGAACGGGGGCCAGACCTCGAACACGTGCTTGTAGGCCAGCCACGACGACAGGTCGTGCCGGAACCGGCTGAGCTCCTCGAGGGTCTGGTGCACCGTGCACAGCGCCAGGTCCGCGTCGCCGACCCGCAGCACCCGGCCCGCGACCGCGGCGGCGAACTCCTCCGAGCGCACGATCCGCGCGGTCGTCCCGCCCGGCGCGGCCAGGCCGAGCAGCAGGTCGGTGGTCCGCCAGGTCCGGCCGTCGCGCAGCACCCGGACCGCGGTGAGCACGCTGGGGCTGCCCTTGGCGTGCCGCGAGCGCGGTTTGCTCTGGGTGAGCCGCAGGTTCAGGTGCGGCAGCAGCCAGGTCACCTCGGCGTCGGAGAACGGGTCCTCCGGGGTCGGGCACTCCATGCGCAGGCCCCAGCGCTCGACCTGGCAGGTGCGGAGGGTCCGGGTCATCCCGGAGGAGTAGCTGCGAACCGCGGTGACCGTGTCGACAACGTCGACCAGCTGCGGGGTGATGGCCGTGCCCACGCGGCCAGAGCGTAGTCGGGAACGTGCGTTCCGTGACTACCGGGGTCGATTCGTTATGTCACAGATCGTGTGCGCTCAGCTATCGGTTGGGCGATATTTCGTCGCGCGGCGTCCCGGACTGTTGACGCAGCGTCGCGTTGGCCACTATCGGGTCTGCCACGGCGCGGGGATGCCCGCCCCGGCGAGCCAGCCGTCCACGTGGTGCCCGGTCTCGGCGATCCCGGCCACCACGGCGTACCCGCGCGCCATCGCCCGCTCGGCCGTGTCCAGGTCGAGCAGCCCGGCCCGCACCGCGGCGAGCAGCTCGTCGCAGTCCTCCACCCGGGTGTCGCGGCCGGTGCGCACCAGCACGTCCAGGTAGAGGTCGACGGTGCGCCACACCCGGCCGTCGCGGGTGATGTCGACGACGTCGAGGTAGAAGTCGTGGCCGAGGTCCACCCCCGGCGCGGGGCGCCACTTCGACACCCGCAGACCGGCCGCGGGCAGCAGCAGCGACTCGAAGTGCGCGATCCTCGGGTGCCCGTCGACCGGGCGCGACATGTAGAGGCCGTGGCGGCTCTCGCGGAACACCTCGACCGCGCGGACGAACCCCTTCGGGTCCGTGTTGGTCATCGCGACCGGGTCGAACAGCTCCACCTTGGGCGGGTGGACCTCGTGGGCGGTGTCGTCCCGACGGGACGGTGGGATGGGCAGATCACCGAGGACCGGTTCGGCGTGTGCGCGCATGCCGCCATCGTGCCCACGACCCCCGGGCGAAGCCCAGACCTTTCGAAGGATTTTTGCCCCCCGTACGGGTGAATGAGCGCTAGGCTCCCGCCCCGATCGGTCGTGGGAGTTCGTGGAGGTCAGTGAGCGTGTTCGGAATCCTTCGGCCCTGTCGGCACCGCTTGTCGCCGACCCTGCGCACTTCGTGGATGGCCCACCTTTGTGGACTGTGCCTCGCGCTGCGCGACGACCACGGGCACCTCGCGCGCACGGTCACCAACTACGACGGGCTCGTCGTGTCCGCCTTGGTCGAGGCGCAGTCACCCAGCGTCGGCGGGCGCCGGGTCGCGGGGCCGTGCCCGTTGCGCGGGATGCGCCCGGCGCCGGTCGCCGAGGGCGCGGGCGCCCGGTTGGCCGCCGCGGTGTCGCTGGTGCTCGCGTCGGCGAAGATGCGCGACCACGTCGACGACGGTGACGGCGCGTTCCGCCGTGCCCCGGTCGCCGGGGTCGCCCGCCGGGTCGCCACCCGCTGGGCCGCGCAGGGCGCGGCGACGGGGGAGCGGATCGGGTTCTCCACCGCCGTGCTGCTCGACGCCGTCGGCAGGCAGGGCGAGCTGGAGTCTGGCCTGGTCGCCGGGTCGTCGGTGCTGCTGGCGACCGAGCCGACCGAGACGGCGACGGCCGCCGCGTTCGCGCACACCGCAGTGCTCACCGGGCGACCGGGCAACGCGGCGCCGCTGGCCGAGGCCGGGCGGATGTTCGGGCGCGTCGCGCACCTGCTCGACGCCGTCGAGGACCGCGACACCGACGCCGAGACCGGGGCGTGGAACCCGCTGACGGCCACCGGTACGGGCCTGGCCGAGGCGCGGCGGCTGTGCGATGACGCCGTGCTCGGGGTCCGGCTGGCTCTACGCGAAGCAGAGTTCGACGACCAGAAGTTGGTGCACGCCCTTCTTGTGCACGAACTGGACGCCGCCGTGCACCGCACCTTCGGTCACCTTGAAGCCAGCCAACAGCCCGGGCACGTGCCGTTGACGCCAACGTCGCCGAAGCACCGCCACGGGCCTAACGACCCCCAAGGGCCGAAGTGGGGTAAGAGGCGGTCCACGATCCCGGGCTGCGGCGTGGCGCTGGTGCTGTGCTGCACCTGCCAGTACTGCTGTGCCGACCCGTACCACGACCCGTGGACCGGGGAGCCCAAGTCGGGGTGGTGCACCAACTGTGACTGCGGTGGCTGCGACTGCTGCAACTGTGACGGCTGTTGCTGTGACGGGTGCTGCTGCGACTGCAACTGACCGAGCCAGCTCCGCGGCGAACCGTGTCTTCGCCGCGGAGAAGGTTCGCTCGCCCAGCCGGGCACGATGCCGGGCGGGGACGAGGGGGTGGGTGGCGGGAGGAATAGCCAGAGTGTCGGGGTGCGGGCGTACTGTCGTTCCCGTGGCTTTCGCGACCGAGAAATCCCAGCAGAACGCACCGGTGCTCGCCCACTCCGAGCACCGGCCAGTCAGCGACATCCCGCGCTCGGGCGGGAAGTTCCGGATGGCCGCGCCCTACCAGCCCGCCGGTGACCAGCCCGCCGCCATCGACGAGCTGGAGCGGCGGATCACCGCGGGCGAGCAGGACGTGGTGCTGCTCGGCGCGACCGGTACCGGCAAGTCGGCCACCACGGCGTGGCTGGTCGAGCGGGTGCAGCGGCCGACGCTGGTGATGGCGCCGAACAAGACGCTGGCCGCGCAGCTGGCCAACGAGCTGCGGGAGTTCTTCCCGGACAACGCGGTCGAGTACTTCGTCAGCTACTACGACTACTACCAGCCCGAGGCGTACATCCCGCAGACCGACACCTACATCGAGAAGGACTCCTCGATCAACGACGACGTCGAGCGGCTGCGGCACTCGGCGACGATGAGCCTGCTGTCGCGCCGCGACGTGATCGTGGTCGCCTCGGTGTCGTGCATCTACGGCCTGGGCACCCCGCAGTCCTACCTGGACCGCTCGATCGGGCTGACCGTCGGCGGCGAGGTCGAGCGCGACACGTTCCTGCGCGCCCTGGTCGACGTGCAGTACAACCGCAACGACATCGCCTTCGCCCGCGGCACCTTCCGGGTCCGCGGCGACACGGTGGAGATCATCCCGGCGTACGAGGAGCTGGCCATCCGGGTCGAGTTCTTCGGCGACGAGATCGACAAGCTGTACTACCTGCACCCGCTCACCGGTGACATCGTCCGCGAGTGCGAGGAGCTGCGGATCTTCCCGGCGACGCACTACGTGGCCGGTCCGGAGCGGATGGAGCGCGCGATCGGCGGCATCGAGCAGGAGCTCGAGGAGCGGCTCGCCGAGCTCGAGCGCCAGGGCAAGCTGCTGGAGGCCCAGCGGCTGCGCATGCGCACCAGCTACGACATCGAGATGATGCGCCAGGTCGGGTTCTGCTCGGGCATCGAGAACTACTCCCGCCACGTCGACGGCCGCGCCGCGGGCACCGCGCCCGCCACCCTGATCGACTACTTCCCGGACGACTTCCTGCTGGTCATCGACGAGTCGCACGTGACGGTCCCGCAGATCGGCGGCATGTACGAGGGCGACATGTCCCGCAAGCGCAACCTGGTCGAGCACGGCTTCCGGCTGCCGAGCGCGGTGGACAACCGGCCGCTGACCTGGGAGGAGTTCACCCAGCGGATCGGCCAGACGGTGTACCTGTCGGCGACGCCCGGCCCGTACGAGATCGGCCAGGCCGCTGGCGAGTTCGTCGAGCAGGTCATCCGCCCGACCGGCCTGATCGACCCGGAGGTCGTGGTCAAGCCGACCGAGGGGCAGATCGACGACCTGGTGCACGAGATTCGGGTGCGCGCCGAGCGCGACGAACGGGTGCTGGTCACCACGCTGACCAAGAAGATGTCCGAGGACCTCACCGACTACCTGCTGGAGCTGGGCATCCGGGTGCGCTACCTGCACTCCGAGGTGGACACCCTGCGCCGCATCGAGCTGCTGCGCCAACTGCGCTCCGGCGAGTACGACGTGCTGATCGGCATCAACCTGCTGCGCGAGGGCCTCGACCTGCCCGAGGTGTCCCTGGTGGCGATCCTCGACGCGGACAAGGAGGGCTTCCTGCGCAGCGGCACCTCGCTGATCCAGACCATTGGCCGCGCCGCGCGCAACGTCTCCGGCGAGGTCCACATGTACGCCGACAAGATCACCGACTCGATGCGGCACGCCATCGACGAGACCAACCGCAGGCGCGCCAAGCAGGTCGCCTACAACACCGAGCGCGGCATCGACCCGCAGCCGTTGCGCAAGAAGATCGCCGACATCCTCGACCGCGTCTACACCGAGGCCGAGGAGACCGACACCGTCCCCATCGGCGGCTCCGGCCGCAACACCTCCCGGGGCAAGCGCGCCACCGGCGAGGCGGGCTCCGGCAAGTCCGCGGGCCTGGTCGCCGACCGCGACGTCAAGTCCATGCCGCGCGCGGAATTGGCCGACCTGGTGCAGCAGCTCACCGACCAGATGATGAACGCGGCTCGGGACCTGCAGTTCGAACTGGCCGCCCGGCTGCGCGACGAGATCCACGACCTCAAACGGGAACTGCGGGGGATGGACGCCGCGGGCATCCGCTGACTCAGCGCGCCCAGCCCGGTGCCCAGGTGCCCTCGGTCGCCGTCGTCCGGTACCGGGCTTGGAGGTGCTCGAGCAGGTCGGCGAGCAGGGGGTGCGGGTTGTCGGCCCGCCAGATGACCGACAGCGGGTAGACCGGGGTCGGGTCGGTGACCGGGATCCGGCGCAGGTCGTAGCTCTCCGGCCAGAGGTAGCGCGAACCCTCGCCGACGAGCATGGCGAGCTGGGCGGAGTCCGCGATCTCGGCGAGCAGCGCCTCGATGCCGAACATCGGCCCGACCGTGTCGATGGTGAGCCCGAACGCCTTCGCCAGGTCCTCGTAGTAGCCCACCGGCTCGGCGTCGGACATGCCGGGCATCCAAACGGGATGGTCGGCGAGCTCGGCGGGTGTCACGGTCGCGGCGTCCGCCAACGGGTGCCGTGGTCCGATCAGCAGTTGGTGCCGGTCATCGATGACCCGCGCCGAGCGGAGTCCACTGGGGACTTCGACGGTCCGCAGTGACCGGAAAGTGGCGTCCAGGGTGCCCGCGTTGACCTCCGCCAGCGCCGTCGCGGCGTCGGCGTTGGTCAGCGCCACGACGTGGAGCTCGATGCCGGGGCGCTGCTGGTAGAACGCGTGCAAGACGTTCGACGGCGCGATCCTGCGGCTGACGACATCGATCCGCAACGCCCTGCGCCCCGGCGTCACCGCCGTCTTGACGCGTTCGGCGGCGCGCAGGAGTTCGCGCGCGTGTGGCAACAACGCCTGCCCGTCGACGGTCAGCCGGACACCCCGGGCGATCCGCGCGAACAGCTGCACCCCGAGCTCCCGCTCCAGCGCGGCCACCCGCTTCGAGGCCGCCTGCTGGGTGATCTCCAGGTCGTCCGCGGCCGCCTGGAACTGCCCGCTCCCGGCAACGGCGACGAAGGTGCGAACCGCGTCCAGATCCACGGCCAGAACCTACGCCCACAACTCCCGGTTGTGACACGCCGCTCGCCCCGTTGTTGGTGCTGTCCCCTGGCCACCGGTTTGACTCCACCGACTTCGTTCATCGACGAGTGGGAGCCGCTGGGTGTTAGGCCGCTCATTCGGTTGGCTGTGGGCCGCGTACGCCGTCAGCGCCTACGGCACCGGCCTCAGCTTCGGCGCCTTCTCGTTCGTCGCCATCACCGTGCTCAACGCCACCTCCGCCGAGGTGGCGACCCTGTCGTCCGCAGGCCTGGTGATCGGAGCCCTCTTGGCGGTCCCTTTGGGCCCCTGGATGGAAAGCCGCGCCAAGCGCCCCGTCATGATCGCCATGGACCTGACCCGCTTCGCGGCCCTCTCGTCCATCCCCCTCGCCTACGCCCTGGACGCCCTCTCCTACCCCCACCTCCTGCTGATCTCCGTCGTCACCGCGGCGGCCAAGATCGCCTCCTCCGCCGCCAGCGGCGCGCACCTCAGAACCCTTGTCCCGCCGGACAAACTCCTGCTGGCCACCAGCCGCCTCGAGTCCACTACCTGGTCAGCCACCACAATCGCCCCACCCCTCGGCGGCGCCGCCGTCAGCCTCTTAGGCCCAGTGATCACGGTTGCCTTGGACGCCGCGAGCTATCTCCTCTCCGCCCTCGGCATCGCCGCGATCAAAGCCCCCGAACCCCCGAAAACCCCCACCCGCCAGCGCACCAACCTCATCGAGGGCTGGCGCTACCTCATCACCCACCGCCAGCTCCGCCGGTACTTCCTCAACGCGGTCCTGGTCAACGCCCTGATCATGGCCACCGAACCCCTACTGGCCGTCCTGATGCTCTCCCACCTGAACTTCCCCGCCTGGCAATACGCCCTAGCCCTCGCCACCCCTTGCCTCGGCGGCCTACTAGGTTCCCGCCTAGCCCCCCGCCTGACTTCCCGCTACGGCCAACAAGCGGTCCTCCGAGCCTCCGGAATCGCCCGTAGCTGTTGGCCCCTGTGCCTCGCCTTCGTCCAGCCAGGCATCCCAGGCCTGGCAATAGTGATCGCCACCCAACTAGCCCTGATCGTCTCCATAAGCATCTTCACCCCCACCCTCTCGGCCTACCGCCTGACCAACACCACCCCCACCCACCACACCCGCCTCCTCACGGCTTGGGCCATCACCAGCGCTATAGCCACCGCCGCAACCACTGTGCTGTGGGGCTTCCTGGCGGAACTCACCACCCCG
Source organism: Actinokineospora diospyrosa (assembly GCF_024171925.1). Taxonomy (GTDB): domain Bacteria; phylum Actinomycetota; class Actinomycetes; order Mycobacteriales; family Pseudonocardiaceae; genus Actinokineospora; species Actinokineospora diospyrosa. The sequence continues at coordinate 200,768 of NZ_JAMTCO010000002.1, forward strand.
CGCACCGCCATCGCCCTAGCCGGAGCCCTGCTCTTAGCCACGCCCCTTCTCTTGCCGCGTCACAACACCCCTGACTAACCGCACCCCTCCCTCACCCCCGTCAATCCTCGCCTCCCATGCACTGCCGACCACCGATTGCCCAAGCTCGCGCCACCACCCACCTGCCCCGACTTGAACCGCCTGGCTAGCCCCGGACACCCAGACCCGACGGTGTCAGCCCAGCTGCCGTCAGGCCTGCCCCAGTCCACCGGGTACACCTGGACACTCGGAAGCCGCCGCTGGCCAACCCGGCTGCCCTCAGGTTCGACCCAAGTCACCAACCCAGTCCATGGACACCCAGCCCCAGCGGCGCCAACCACCCTACGCAAGATCATCTGTCGCAAGAGCCCCCGATATACAGCCTATTGAGGAAGACCGACAGAACCGGGGCAGCGATCAGGGCCTGTGGACAACAGAACACGTTGTGGACAACCACCCGCCAGCCCAGTCCCCGGACACGCGGACCCAGCGGTGCCAACCTGCCCCCCGTCAGGACCGGCCCCGACCCACAGTGCCAGCTCCTGGACACTCGGACCAGCCGGTGCCATCCCAGCCCGCTCTCGCCAGTCCTGCCAACCCAGCACCTGGACACTCGGACCCAGCGGTGCCAACCCGCACCCCGTCAGGTCCGCCCCAGCCCACCTTCCCAGCACCTGGACAGTCGGACTCGCTGGTGCCAACTGCTCGATGGGGTGGACCTGTTTTGTGTGGGGGGACGACACCCGTAGCGTCGCCTCGCGGCAGGGCCAGTCTTTTCGGCCCCTGCTGTGCGGTCCTGCCACGGGTGTCGTAGGGGCCCCGCACAAAACAGGTCCACCGCATCGAGCAAAGCTCGAAAATCGCGGATCGGGCCCGATGTTGCCGCCAGGCAACGAGGCGTCCGAACCGGGTCGCCGAGGTCGCCGCCAGGCGACGAGGCCGACCCCATCCCTTGCCCCGCACCCCCAGCAACGGCTCACGCCAAGATCAACCTGATCGAAGGCCCCCGAATACACAGCTTACCGAGACGCACCGACAAACCGGCAGCACCAAGCAAGGCCCTGTGGACAGCCAGAACCGTTGTGGACAACCAGCCACCCCCGCAAGATCAACTCAACCAAAAGCCCCCGATATACAGCTTACCGAGGCAGACCGACACAACGGGAGCAGCAAGCAGCAGCCTGTGGACAACCAAACCCGTTGTGGACAAACAGAACCGTCGTGGAAAGCCGCCCTGCATGCAACCGGCGCAGCAGAAGCGGCTCACCACAACAAGGGGTCAACAGTCCACTTACTCCGCGACCGCAGGCACCAACACTTCGCCAGCGGGGCTCGGGATCGCCACGCCATCCCTGTACCGCGCCACCGTTGCCCGCAGTCGGTCCGCGTACTGGTAGATGTCCTCCACCCGTTCCAACGCGTACCGCGTCTCCACCTTGTTCTCGTCGAACACCCCGAGGTACTTCTTCGTCCGGTTGAACCACAGCCGCGCGATCGGTTTGCGGTTGTTGTCGTCCAGCAGCACCCCGAAGTAGGTCTTGGTGTCCCGTGCGACCACTCGGTTGCTGGCGACCTCACCGCACACGATCGCCCGCACCACCCGGAACCCTTCGAGCTCCTCCTCGGTCGTGACCAGGTCCGACTCGCCCGCGGCCGGGGCCTCGGCCTCGACCGCGGTGGGTGCGGGCTCGACCGCGTTCGACACGCTGACGAACGAGTCCGGGCCGCCCAGGGCGCTCTTGAGGCGGTCGTTGACCTGTTCGTTGAGGAACTGCCGCATGGCCTTGTCGACGAGGGTGGTGAACTGTTCGCGCACCTTCTGGGTGAACGACCCGTCGTAGACCTTGGTCGTGAAGTAGCGGACCCAGGTCTCGGAGGGTTCCCGGAATTCCGTGGCCAAGACGCGCTTGATCTGGCCGATGTACTTGAGCTCCCCGGCGGCGCTGATCACCGAGTCCAGGTCGAACGACTCCTTGCTCAGCTTGGCCAGCTCCGGCAGGAGCGTGGTGTCGACGTCGCTGAAGTCCAGGACCAGGAAGGGTTTCGCGTCCATCCGGTTCGGCGCGTCGAGGTCGGTGTAGAACTGGTAGACCTCGCCGTTGGTGAGGATGGCGATCCTTGCGTTGGTCACCGAGAAGTAGCGGAACAGCTGGGAGGCGTGCTCCACGCGCAGCGGGTCGTTGACCTTCTTGGCCTCGACCAGGACCTGCACCTGTCCGTTGTGGACGAGGGCGTAGTCGATCTTCTCGCCCTTCTTCGTCCCCACGTCGGCGGTGAACTCCGGGATGACCTCGGCCGGGTTGAACACGTCATAGCCGAGCACCAGGCTGATGAACGGCATCACGAAGGCGTTCTTCGTCGCTTCCTCGGTCTCGATCGACGCCTTGTGCTTGCGGATCTTCAGTGCCAACGCTTGCGCCCGCTCGGCGATGTCCATGGTCGAAAAGCCTTCCGCTCGTGTGCGTTCGGGGTCCGTCCCGACACGGACGGTTGCCCTATTTCACTGTGCGGAGAGTCGGGGGTCGGTATCGGTGCGTTACCGGCGTGTCCGAGTCGTGATGTTGTTCTTGTAGTCCTCTATGGAGGGTCGTAGGGCGGCGGCTCGTTGTCGCCGCCCCGGGGCAGTGGTCAGACGGGGAGTTTGGTGGCGAAGGCTCGGCCTGTGGTGGCGGCCAGGTCGTGGGCGGCGGTCGCGGACTCCTGCGCCAAGGGGATCAGTTCGGCCATCGACGGGACTGTGGTGGCGAGGGTTAGTTCGGCTGCCACGAAGGTCACCTCGGCGCCGAGGACGTCTTGGAAGATTCGGATTAGCCAGGGGGTGGCGTGGTCCCAGCCCTCGCGCGGCGTGCCTGCTCCGTAGCCGCCGCCGCGGGCGATGATGAGGGCGGCTTGCTTGCCCACCAGGGGTTGGGTTCCCGGGGCGAAGCGGGGGTCGGTGATCAGCAGGTCGATCCACGCCTTCAGGTGCTGGGAGATCCCGAAGTTGTACAGCGACGTCGCGATGACCAGGGAGTCGGCGGCGGCTACCTCGTCGGCGATGGTGCTCGCGAGGGACAGGGCGCCGAGGTGGGTCGGGGTCCGCTGGTCGGCGGGGGTGGTCGCGGCGGCGAGCGAGTCGGTCCAGGCCGTGGGGGGCAGTTCGTCGGCCACCAGGTCCCGGCGGGTGACGGTGCCGTTCGGGTGGGCGGCCAGCCAGTTCTCGGTGACCGTGTCGGCGACGGCGCGGCTGACCGAGCCTGCCACGCGGATGCTGCTGTCGAGGCGGAACAGGTTCACGAGATTCCTCCGGAAGGCAGATCGTCTGTACTGCAGACTATCTTGCCCGCAGAGTGACTCTGCTGTCCATCCCCCTCGGTACGATGCGATGGTGAGCACACCCGCCGTCGAGTCCGATCTGGGATGGGCGCTGGGCGTGGTCTTCCGCGGCTACGTGCGCGCCGCCGAGGGGGTGCTCGCCGATCTGCCCGGTGGGCCGCGCGGCTACCAGGTCCTCACCAGCGCCACCGCGGGCGAGGCGTGCAGCCAGCAGACCCTGGCCCACCGCCTCGGCCTGGACAAGACCGTGATGACCTACCTGATCGACGACCTCGAGCGCTCCGGCCTGGTCGAACGCCGCCCGGACCCCGCCGACCGGCGCGCGCGCCTGCTCTCGGCCACCGACGTGGGCAAGGCCCGCCTCGCCGAGACCACCGAGTCCCTCCGCGGCGTCGAGGAGCAGGTCCTGGCCCCGCTGGCCGCCCCCGAACGCGACCTCCTGCGCGACCTCCTGCGCAAACTCGCCACCCGCCAGGACAACCCCGTGGATCCCTGCGCGGAAGCCGAGCCCAGACCCTGCTAGTGGCGCGCCTCGGAACTTCGCCACCAGGGCGGCCGTCACCGCCAGCACCCCGATACAGGCCAACGCCCTGGGGCGAGCCGCTAAACCGAAGGTGCGGGGTTCGGTTGCCGGATGAGGCCGCGGATGCTGGGGGTCACCGAGGCGGCCAGGATGGCCAGGAGGACGAGGATCGCGAGGCCGGTCAGGGTCGCTGAGGTGCCGAAGTGGTTGGCGAGGGGGCCCACGGCTATCTCGCCCAGGGGGATGGCCACGAAGGAGCCGACGGCGTCGTAGGAGTAGACGCGGGCCAGGCGGTCTTGGGGGACGTTCTCCTGCAGCGACACGTCCCAGGCGATGCCGAACTGCTCGATCGCGATGCCGCCGACGAACATGGCGATGAGCATGGGGATCACGGCCGGGGCGTGCGCCAGGACGAGCAGGGGCACGGCCTCGACGGCGATGAGGGCGGTGCCGAACAGCAGGGCGCGGCGGGGTTGCCAGCGGCTGGCGACGATGCCGCCGACGAGGGCGCCGACGGTTTGCGCGCCCAGGATGAAGCCCCACGCGAGGCGGCCGAAGGTCGAGTTGGCGATGGACGGGCCCAGCACCTGCATCCCGCCGGTGACCGCCGCGTTGACCACCATGAAGGCCAGCACGATCGCCCAGACCCAGGTGCGGGCGGTGAACTCGGCCCAGCCCGCGCGCAGGTCGGCCAGCGGCCGGGTCGGCTCGCTCGCGGCGATCTCCGGGGCCCTGACCCGCGCGTAGCAGAACGAGGCCACCAGGAACACCAGGGCGGTCGCGGCCATCGCCCAGCCTGGGCTGGTCAGCGCGGCCAGCATGCCGCCGAGCGAGGCGCCGGTGATCAGCGCGGTGTTGATCCCCATCCGGACCACCGCGTTCGCCTGCCGGATCATGCCCGGCGGCACCGTCTGCGGGGTCAGCGCCGAGGCCGCGGGCAGCGACGCGGCGGCGACGGCGCCGTTGAGCACGCTGAGCACGACCAGCAGCGGGACCGAGGCGAAGTCGAGCAGCACGGCCAGCGCCGTCGCCGCCTGGGAGACGGCGGCGGCGAGGCTGGCGCCCTGCAGGATGACCCCGCGGGGCAGCCGGTCGGCCAGGACGCCGCCCATGAGCAGCAGCAGCACGTTCGCGATGGACCGCGCGCCGACCACGATGCCGAGCGCCACCACCGACCCGGTCAGGTCGAGCACGGCGAACGCCAGCGCGACGGGCGCGACGGCGTTGCCGATGTAGGTGGTCACCCGGCCGATGGCCAGCCTGCGGAACATCGGCACGCGCAGCGGGGCGAGCATCCCGGCCGACGCGGTCAACAGCGGTCCATCTCGAACATGGAGATCGTGGTGCTGACCCGGACCGTGCCCGGTGTCCGCGGCGGCTGCGCGGCGTGCTGCAGCCGCAGGCTCATCTCCCGCACGTGCGCCACCGTGTCCCGCCACACCTGCGGGTCCACCCACAGCTCGGCGTCGGTGGCCGTCTCGGTGCCCGGTGCCCGCCGCGCGGTCCGGGCGCCGAGCCCCGCCGCCAGCGCCGAGGCGAGCAGGTGGTCGTCGCCGGGGTCGCGGGGTGCGGCGACCGCGGGCGGGATGTGCCGGTACCGCTTGGCGATGCCACCCCGGATCGGCACCTCCTCCACGATCCCCACCAAGTCCGCGTCGGCGAGCTTGCGCAGGTGGTAGCTGATGTTGGGTTGGCTGTCGCCGAGCTCCCTGGCGACCTCGGCCGCGCTCATCGCGCGGTCGGTCACCAGGGACAGGATGCGCATCCGCAGCGGGTGCGCGAGAGCGCGCATCCCGTGCAGGGTCGAACGAGTATCCCCCATGTCCATACAGCGAGTCTCTGAATGCGGACCGACTGTGTCAAATGACTATGGTGCGGTCGCCGGTAAGCGCCGGTCGTGGGAGCGTTCGCACTGCTCAGGGCGCGTGCCAACCGGTCAGCTCGTGCGGGCCCGCCGCCTGCCGCCCTGGCTCGGCTTGGGCGCCGGGGTGGCGGGCGGCTGCGCGACGTCCTGCGGCTTGTCCGCCGCCGCCGTCGCGCCCTCGGTCATCTCGCGCAACAGCTCGTCGAAGATCGGCGTGGACATCGCGCTCTGGTTCGCCATCCGCAGTCTCCCTCGCTATCTGGCTTGCGGAGGAACCTACCTCGGCACCCGCCGCGCCCCGGTGATCACGACGCCACACGATCGGGGGAAGTGTCCGACCCGGTTACCGATGAGTAGTGTCCCGTGTATGACGGAGAACCTGGTGTCGGTGAAGGTCGAAGTGTCCGATCGCGTGGCCGAGGTAACCCTGCTCGGGCCCGGTAAGGGCAACGCGATGGGACCGGATTTCTGGCGCGAACTGCCGGTCGTGTTCGGCGCGTTGGACGCCGATCCGGAGGTGCGGGCGGTAGTCGTAACTGGTAGCGGTGCCAACTTCTCCTACGGCCTCGACCTGCCCGCGATGATGCCCGCGTGGGGCGAGCTGCTCGGTGGCGACGCCCTCGCCGCACCGCGCACCCGGTTCTTGGGCGAGATCCGCGCGCTACAGGACGCCGTCACGTCCCTGGCCGCGTGCCGCAAGCCGGTTGTCGCCGCCATCAGCGGGTGGTGCATCGGTGCCGGGCTGGACGTGATCTCCGCGGCGGACATCCGGGTCGCGAGCGCGGACGCCAAGTTCAGCCTCCGCGAGGTGAAGGTGGCCATCGTCGCCGACGTGGGCAGCCTGCAGCGGCTGAGCGGGGTCATCGGCGAGGGGCACCTGCGCGAGCTGGCGCTCACCGGCAAGGACATCGACGCCGAGCGCGCGCTGCGCATCGGGCTGGTCAACGACGTGCACCCCGACCAGGCCGCCGCGCTCGACGCCGCCAGGCGGACCGCGGCCGAGATCGCCGCCAACCCGCCGCTGGTCGTCCAGGGCACCAAGGACGTGCTCGGCCACGAGCGCGAGCGCCGGGTCGCCGACGGCCTGCGCTACGTCGCGGCCTGGAACGCGGCGTTCCTGCCCAGCAAGGACCTCGGCGAGGCCGTCCAGGCGTTCCTGGAGCGCAGGCCGCCGGAGTTCACCGGCCAGTAGCCATCCCGCGCCACCTGGGGCAGGCTCGTGCGGGTTCGCCGCCGACCATGAAGGGGGAGCCGCCTTGGCCGATTCGAGCCTGGCCTTCCGCGCCGCCCGGGACTTCCTGCTCCACCACCGCGAGGACTACGGCGCCGCTCGCGGCGGGTTCGCCTGGCCGAGGTTGACCGAGTTCAACTGGGCGTTGGACTGGTTCGACGTGATCGCCGCCGGTGGGCCTACCGCGGACCGGTTAGCGCTATGGATCGTGGAGGAGGACGGGACTGAGCAGCGCTGGACCTTCGCCGAGCTGTCCCGCCGGTCCAGTCAGGTCGCCGTCTGGCTCCGCGAGCACGGCGTGGCGCGCGGCGACCGGCTGATCCTGATGCTGGGCAACCAGGGTGAGCTGTGGGAGACGATCCTGGCCGCCATCAAGCTCGGCGCGGTGATCATCCCGGCGACCACCCTGCTGGCGCCGACCGACCTGCGGGACCGGGTCGACCGCGGCGGTGCCCGGCACGTCGTGGCCCGCTCAGCCGACACAACGAAGTTCGACGATGTCCCAGGCGAGTACACCCGCATCGCGGTAGGGGAACCCGTCGAAGGTTGGCTCAACTACGCCGATTCGGCCCAAGCGTCCGCTGACTACAGCCCAGAGGCTCCTACCAGCGCTGACGACACCCTCTTGCTGTACTTCACTTCCGGCACGACAGCGCGACCGAAGCTCGTCGAGCACACCCACGTGTCTTACCCCGTGGGGCATCTGTCGACGATGTACTGGATCGGCCTAGAGCCAGGAGACGTCCACCTCAACATTTCCTCGCCCGGTTGGGCCAAACACGCGTGGAGCAACGTCTTCGCTCCGTGGAACGCCGAAGCCACGGTGTTCATCTACAACTACACGCGGTTCGACCCGGCGGCGTTGATGGCACAAATGGATCGCTGTGGTGTCACCAGCTTCTGCGCCCCGCCGACGGTGTGGCGGATGCTCATCCAATCCGACCTCAGCAAGCTCGCCACGCCACCGACCAAGGTTGTCGGCGCAGGCGAGCCACTCAACCCAGAGGTGATCGAGCAGGTCTCCCGCGCGTGGGGAGTCACGATCCGCGATGGCTTCGGTCAGACCGAGACCAGCGTCCAGGTCGCCAACACCCCGGGCCAGCGGGTGAAACCGGGCTCGATGGGTAAGCCCCTGCCCGGTTTCACCATCGAACTCGTCGACCCCGCTACCGGCGAACCTGCCGCTGAAGGCGAGATCTGCGTAGCGCTCGCCGATCGACCCGTGGGCCTGATGACCGGGTACGCCGACGATGACGACCGCACCTCGGACGCCATGCGCGACGGCCGCTACCACACAGGAGACGTCGGTTCCCGCGACGAGGACGGTTACATCACCTACGTTGGCCGCGCTGACGACGTCTTTAAGGCATCCGACTACCGCATCTCCCCGTTCGAGTTGGAGAGCGTCCTCATAGAACACCCAGCGGTAGCCGAGGCCGCGGTAGTCCCGTCGCCCGATCCGATCCGTCTTGCCGTGCCTAAGGCGTATGTGGTGCTCGCTGCGGGACACGAACCTGACGCGGACACCGCCCGGTCCATCTTGGCCTTCGCGCGCGAGCACCTCTCGCCATACAAGCGGATCCGCCGCCTAGAGTTCGCCGAACTCCCCAAGACGATCTCCGGCAAGATCCGCCGGGTAGAGCTACGCAGCCGCGAGAAGGAAATCCACGGCGGTAGTGCTACCGCGACCGGTGAGTTCACCGAGGACGATTTCCCCGACCTACGCGGATAGCCGTGCCCGGACCACGTGGTCCGAGCGGGTGCCCTCGACCCCGTCCGGGCTCGTCGACGGCCGCGTCACGACGTCCTCCAGTTCGACGGTCCACCGGTCGTCGAGGTTGAGGAACGCCACCACCTCGGCGGTACCGGGGAAGTGCACGTCGTGGCGCGGCTCGGTCATCCAGGTCGGCCACCCGTAGTGGCTGACGATCAGCAGCAGCCCGCCGGGCGCCACCGCCTCGGACGCCCGGCGCAGCGTCCGCTGCCGCTCGCCCTCCTGCTCGACGGGGGAGTGGAAGTACTGGGCGCACACCAGGTCGAACCGGCCCTCGGGGAAGGTCGCGTTCAGGTCGTGCCGCTCGAAGGTGATCGAGTCGGTCACGCCGCGCTGCGCCGCCAGTTGCGCGGCCCGGGCGATGGCGGTCGCCGACACGTCGACCCCGGTCACCCGCCACCCCCGCTCGGCGAGCCACACCGCGTCGCCGCCCTCGGCGCTGCCCAGGTCGAGCACCGTGCCGGGTGGCAGGTCGGCGACCTCGCGCACGAGCAGGTCGTTGGGGTTGCCCGACCAGATCTGCCCCTTCTCGGCGTAGAAGCCCTCCCAGAACTCGGCGGGGTCGCGGGGCTCGGTCTGCTGGTGCCCGTGGTGGTGAGTCATGGTCCGATGATGCGGGCCGGACCGGAGAGCGCGCAAACTATGTTGCCGGATCGGCAACGAGCACGCCGGGGTTGAGCAGCCCGCCCGGGTCCCAGGCGTGCTTGATGGCCCGGTAGAGGGCGAGTTCGGCGGGGGAGCGGGTCAAGCCGAGCCAGGGCGCCTTGGCGACGCCGACGCCGTGCTCGGCCGAGATCGTGCCGCCCCTGGCCGCCGCCGCGCGCAGCACCAGGTCGGTCAGGGCTTCCTCCGCCTCGCCCGCGCCGACCACGTTGACGTGGTAGTTGCCCTCGGCCAGGTGTCCGAAGAGGATCGTGGTCGCCGTGGGCGCGACCGCCGCCGCGATCGCGCGGACCTCCCGTTCGAACTCCGCCGCCTGGGCTGGTGGCACGCCCACGTCGAGCTTCAGCGGTGGACCCAACGCGTTGATCGCCTCGGCGTGGGCCTCGCGGTGTGTCCACAGTGCCCGTCGCGCGGACTCGTCCACCGCGAGAGCCGAATCGCGAAGTCCGCCAAGCGTTTCGACGACCGCCCCCAAGGCGTCGGTGGGATCTTCGTCCGCCGCGCATTCCACGAGCAGGTACGTCGAGTGCGTCGAGGCGAACGGTGGGGACACACGCCGGTGCGCGCACACCAGTCGCAAGCCGTCGTCGTAGAAGACCTCAGTGGAGGTGAGGGACGGCAGAACGCGCAGCGCCCCGATGGCCGAGATGGCGTCCTCTGTTCTATCGAAAGCTAGAGTCGCCGTAGCTCGTTCGGTGAACGCGGGAATCAGACGCAAGCGTGCCGCTGTGACCACCGCGAGTGTTCCCTCGCTGCCCACCAACGCGCTGGCGAGGTCGTACCCCGTGCTGTCCTTCGGCGGTCTGGTAACCCCGCCGACGACCTGGCCATCGGCCAACACCGCTTCGACGTCGGCCACCTGGTCGCGCATAGAACCCCAACGCAGCACACGCAATCCGCCCGCATTGGTCGCCAAGAGGCCGCCCACCGTGGCGCTATCGCGAGACGCGATGTCGATGGCGAAATCCAGCCCGGCATCCGCCGCGTGGGCCGATAGCGCAGCCAGCGTCACCCCGGCTCCGACGGTCACCTGCCGAGTCACGGGGTCGACCGGCCCGAGGTAGTTCAACCGCGTCAGGCTTAGCACTACCTCGCCCCGGTAAGGGATCCCGCCACCGACGAGCCCCGTGTTCCCGCCCTGCGGCACTACCGGCACGCCCAGCTCGCGACACACCCGGAGGACTCCGGCGACCTCATCCCGGTCCGCGGGCCGCACCACGGCCCGCGCTGAACCGGTGAAGCGCCCCGTCCAATCCGTCGCGTACCCCGACACCACATCGGGATCCGTGACGACATGACTCGCCCCGACCACCGCGACGAGCCTGTCGATCAGCCGGTCATCCGCGTTCCCCACCATCGGGATCGTCCCCGTTGGGATCGTCATGGTTGGGATCGTTCCGGATGGGAACCCCTTTCACGTAACCGAGTGGAAGGAATCAGACATGGCAGCCCGCGCCGACCTGCGCGACGCGCTCGCGGCACAGGTCGACGAGCAGCACGTGGTCAACCACTCTGGGAGGGCCCGGTCGATCGCCGGTCGCGACCCCGATGACCTGCCCGACCTCCACCGGGCCCCGGCCTGCACCGCCGCCGGAGCCCGTGCCTGACAGCAGTCCCGCCTCAGCGCAAGCCGCTGGCTTAGCGCTGCCACGGGGTGGGATCGCATCGATTCAGTTCGATTCGGTCGCCGAGAGAGCTAACACACACTCCCCGGCTGCCGACGTCCGGAGCGGAGGTAAACCGATGAGTACCGAAACGATCTCTCACCAGGCCGGATCCGGATCCGGACCGACACTGCCGACCGCGCCGTGCAGCGTCGTCTGGAGCCAGGGCCACGCCTACGTGCTGGAGTACGCCGGGGGAGCGGCCCGTTGGGTCGGTCTTGACGCGTTCGGTAGGCCCACCGCGCTCAGCCCCACCGCGCTTGAGCGGCAGGGCTGGACGCACCGCCGGGACGACTAGCCGAAGGCAGTCCTACCGGCGCACGGCAAGACCAACTGGGGAACTGGGGGGCTAAAAGTGGGGATTAGCTGAGGGGATGAGCCGCCGGGTAGGCCCGGCGTCCGCCTGCCCTACTCTTCCCGCATGGCTGAGCTGCGGGAAGAGAGGGCGGGGCGGGAAGAAGGGGCTTCCGCGGATCGCGTGTGGACGATCCCGAACATCCTGAGCATGCTCCGGCTCGCCGGGGTGCCGCTGTTCCTGTACCTGCTGCTGGTGCCCAAAGCCGATGGCTGGGCGCTCGTCGTGCTGCTGTTCAGCGGCCTCAGCGACTGGCTGGACGGCAAGATCGCCCGCTGGCTCGACCAGACCAGCCGCCTCGGTGCCCTGCTCGACCCGGCCGCCGACCGGCTGTACACGCTCGTCACGATTGTCGCTTTCGTGGTGCGCGACATCGTGCCGTGGTGGGTCGCCGCGCTCCTGGTCGCCCGCGACGTGCTCGTCGGCGGGTGCATCCTCGTGCTGCGCCGGGCCGGGTTCGGACCGCCCGAGGTCACCTACGTCGGTAAGGCAGCGACGTTCAACCTGATGTACGCGTTCCCGTTGCTGCTATTGGCCCAGGGCGGCTCTACCTTCGCCTCGGTGGTTCGCCCGGTGGCCTACGCCTTTGTGATCTGGGGCGGACTCTTGTTCATCTGGTCCGGTTTGCTGTACCTCGTGCAGACACGGGCAGCGCTGCGCTTGACCGGTAGCCCTGCCGTTTAAGCTCTGCGCCACTCAGCAGTCTGGAACTCATCAGTCCCAAGCTCACCAGTCCCCAAGTGAACACCCACCCAGACCCCTTCCCCAGTCTCGAAAGAGGGCTCCGAGTGATTCCCGAAGAACTCCGCTACACCGACGAGCACGAGTGGGTGGCGACCAAGACCGAGGACCTGGTCCGCGTCGGCATCACCGAGTACGCCCAGCAGCAGCTCGGCGACGTCGTGTTCGTGCAGCTGCCCGAGCTGGGCGACCGCGTCGAGGCGGGCGCCTCGATCGGCGAGGTCGAGTCGACCAAGAGCGTCTCCGACCTCTACGCCCCGCTCAGCGGTGAGGTCGTCGCGGTCAACGACGCGGTCGCCGAGCAGGCCGACCTGCTCAACTCCGACCCCTACGGCGAGGGCTGGCTGATCGAGATCAGGGTCGACGACCCCGACGCGCTCGAGGCGCTGCTCGACGCCGACGCCTACCAGGCCCTTACCGAAGCCTGACCCCGCGTGAGACGATCTTGACCCGCTGGTCCGGCCGTCCCCGGCCCCCCGCCACCCGCGAAGGGGTACCACTGGTCCGGCGCCTGATCGCGCACGGTACGTTGGCAACTGTTCAGCGCAACTGACCAGCAGGAGGAGCTCAGGTGAGCACCAACGACGGGCCCGGCGTCCCGCCGGAGCAGTCTCCGGAGCGGACTTCGGTCTTCCGGGCCGACTTCCTCACCGACCCCGAGGCCCAGGCGGCCGCTCGGGCGCCCGAGCCCGCTGTCGCGGGTGTGGACGCCCTGCCCGCGGGCTCGGCGCTGCTGGTGGTCAAGCGCGGCCCCAACGCGGGGTCGCGGTTCCTGCTCGACCGCGACACCACCAGCGCGGGCAGGCACCCCGACAGCGACATCTTCCTCGACGACGTCACCGTCTCCCGGCGGCACGCGGAGTTCCGCCGCGAGGGCGGGGAGTTCGTGGTGATCGACGTCGGCAGCCTCAACGGCACCTACGTCAACCGCGAGCCGGTCGACCAGGCCGTGCTCGCCGGTGGCGACGAGGTGCAGATCGGCAAGTTCCGCCTGGTGTTCCTCACCGGCCCCGGCGCGGGGGCCTAGGGGCGCGTGACGGCCGCCGGTCGGCAGCCGCGGGTCGGGTCGAGCATCGGCGCCGTGCTGGCGCAGCTGCGGCCGGACTTCCCGGACGTGACCATCTCCAAGATCCGCTTCCTCGAGTCGGAGGGGCTGGTCAGCCCGGAACGCACGCCGTCGGGGTACCGGCGGTTCACCGACGCGGATGTGGCCAGGCTGCGCTTCGTGCTCGCCGCGCAGCGCGACCACTACCTGCCGCTCAAGGTCATCAAGGAACAGCTCGACCGCTCGGGCGGGCCACCGGGGACGGCGGCCCGCCCGACGCGCGGTCTGGTCTCGGTACCCGCCGTCGTGGCGCCGGAACCGACCAGCACCCCACCGCGGCTCACCCGCGACGAGTTGCTCGAGCGCGCCGGGATCACCGCGCAGACCCTGCTCGAGCTCGAGCAGTACGGCCTGCTGGGCGCGGCCGCGGACGGCGTGTTCGACGGTGACGCGCTCACCGTCGCCACGACCGCGACGGCGCTCGCCGAGTACGGCATCGAACCCCGGCACCTGCGCGCGTTCCGCGCCGCGGCCGACCGCGAGGTCGGGTTGGTCGAGCAGGTGCTCACACCCCTGTTCCGCCAACGTGATCCGTCCGCGCGGGCGCGCGCGGACGAGGCGGCCGAGGACCTCGCGGCGCTCTCGGTGACGCTGCACTCGCTACTGGTGAGGGCCGGTCTGCGCAGAGTCACCGGCAGGTAGCGGCCCGCGCGCGGCGGTGCGCGGGGTGAACCGATCATCCCGGAATAGACGTGAGATAGGCGGGCGTGGGGACCAGATGGCGGGTAGCGTCGAACTAGGCGATGAGCGATCCTCGATGGGACGGGACGCCGATGCCCCAGCGAGCGGAGGGAGGCGAGCCCGATGAGCGAGATGCGCGTCGTGGGGGTGCGGGTGGAGTTGCCCGCGAACCAGCCGATCTTGTTGCTGCGCGAGACCGAGGGAGAGCGGTACCTGCCGATCTGGATCGGATCGGTGGAGGCCACCGCGATCGCCCTTGAGCAGCAGGGGGTGCGGCCCGCGCGGCCGCTGACCCACGACCTGCTCAAGGACGTGATCGGCGCGCTGGGCCGCGAACTCGAACAGGTCCGGATCACCGACCTGCGCGAGGGGACCTTCTTCGCCGAACTGGTCTTCGACGGGGACGTGCGCGTCTCCGCCCGGCCGAGCGACTCGGTCGCGCTGGCGCTGCGCGTCGGCGTGCCGATCCACGCCGAGGACTCCGTGCTCCAGGAAGCCGGGCTGATCATCCCGGACGAGCAGGAGGACGAGGTCGAGAAGTTCCGCGAGTTCCTCGACTCCGTCTCCCCGGAAGACTTCCGCGGCGCCGACACTTAGCAGGCCCAGGCCGACGGGTCACGGTCCCCCACCACTCTGCGTTACCGCTACCGGCCCCCGAACCGCCCTGCGGACCCCATCCCCACCAGCGACTCCCACCCCCTCCCCGCGCGTCGCGTTGACCTCTCCGCGCCCCCGTCTTACCGTCACAGACGAGCGAAACACCCCGGGGCGGGACAGCGGCCACCACCGCACCGACCGCGGTCCTGGACCCAGGTGTGCGCCGCTCGGCCGAGGCGTTCCCCATGGCGGAACGGGCGGTCTCGTTCGCCGGCCACATCGGTGGTCGGACGAGGGGAGGCAGGCGTGTTCGAGGAAGTTCCCGTCGAGGCTGGCTCCGTTGTCGGCGGCGAGCAGGGCGAACTGTTCCCGGACGCCTCGCTGCCCGATGAGCTCGTCGGCTACCGGGGTCCGGCCGCGTGCCAGATCGCGGGCATCACCTACCGGCAGCTCGACTACTGGGCCCGCACCAGCCTGGTCGTGCCCACGGTGCGCAGCGCGCACGGCTCCGGGTCGCAACGGCTCTACTCGTTCAAGGACGTGCTCGTCCTCAAGGTCGTCAAGCGGCTGCTCGACACCGGTGTCTCGCTGCAGAACATCCGGGTCGCGGTCGACCACCTGCGCAGGCGCGGGGTGCGCGACCTGGCCAAGATCACCCTCTTCAGCGACGGCACCACGGTCTACGAGTGCACCTCGCCGGAGGAGGTCGTCGACCTGCTGCAGGGCGGCCAGGGCGTGTTCGGCATCGCCGTCAGCGGCGCCATCCGCGAGATCAGCGGCACCATCCACGAGTTCCCCGCCGAGCGCGCCGACGGCGTCGAGGTCCCGGTCGACGACGAGCTCACCCAGCGCCGCAAGGCCCGCAACGCGGGTTAGTCGCGCGCGGGCTCTTAGGCCACCGTGTACGGGGTCGTCAGCGCGACGCAGGTGAAGCCGACCCGCTCCAGGATGGGGCGGCTCGTCGGCAGCGCGTCCACCTGCAGGTAGCGCACCCCGCGCTGCTGGGCCTTGCGCGCACGGTGGCTCACCAGGGCCCGGTAAATCCCACGGCCACGCCACGCTTCGACAGTGCCGCCGCCCCAGAGGCCCGCGAACTCGGTACCCGGGTAGTAGGCCGTGCGGGCGGCGCTCACCGGTTCATCTCCGGCCATGGCCAGCACGACGTCCATGAGGCCCTCGGCCAGCCCGGCGCGCATGCGCCGACCCAGCCAGCTGTGGTCCTCGCCGAATGCGGCCTCGTGCACCCACACCACGCGATCGATGTCAGCGTCGTCGGACACCTCCACCAGCCGCACCCCCGCGGGCGGCGCGAAATCGGGCACGGCGGCGGCCTCGGCGATCATCACCGCTTCCACCCCGCCCGCGACCAGCCCGGCCGCTGCCAGCCGGGCACCGAGGTCAGCGGGGGTGTCGTGGTGGTAGAGCTTCCACTCAGCGTGGCCCTCGACCGTGCGCAACCACGCGACGGTGTCGGCGATGACCCGGTCGGCCGTCGCCTCGTCGAGTGACGACCACAGCACGCCGGACCACCCGTCCGGCCCGACCCCGAGGTGCCTGGTCAGCCGGTCGGTGCGCTCGGCGGCGGCCGCCCCGTCGGAAGGGGGCAGGTCACGGCGCAGCTGCGCGTCGTAGACGGCGCGGATGGCCGCGGTGTCCCAGGTGGAGCCCATGGTGGGCAGTGCACCGCGAACCACACCCGGTCCGCAATCGAATTGCACCCCGGACGGGTTAGACTCAACTCGCGTCGCTGAACCCGTGCGGGAGAGTCCGGCCGGTCCACCAGACCGGCACGGCGCCGAAGGAGCAAATCCTCCCCGGAACCTCTCAGGCAAACGGACCGTGCGGGTGAGACGCCTCTGGAAAGTGGGCGAGCCGGCACGACCGGGGAGCCCCGCCGAAGGTGCAAGTCGCGTCCCGGGCAGGGTCGCGGTGAAGCTCTCAGGCGCCTTCGGGCACGGACAGAGGGGGAGGGCCACACGGGCGGACCGCCCGTGCCAGGCCCGACCCCCTGCACGCCCGAGGAGCCCCATTGACGACCGACCGGATCCCGCTCGCCGCGCTCGAGCACGGCACCCCGTTCGCCGACCGCCACGTCGGTCCCCGCCCCGCCGAGCTGTCGCGGATCCTCGACGTCGTCGGCGTGGGGTCGCTGGAGGAGCTGGCCGAGCACGCCGTGCCGGAGTCCATCCGCGAGGGTGACCTGGCCATCGACCTGCCCGCCCCGGCCACCGAGGTGCAGGCGCTCGCCGAGCTGCGCGAGCTGGCCGCGAGCAACCGCGTGCTCACCCAGATGATCGGCCTGGGCTACTACGGCACGCACACCCCGCCGGTGATCCGGCGCAACGTGCTGGAGAGCCCGGCCTGGTACACCGCCTACACCCCGTACCAGCCGGAGATCAGCCAGGGCCGCCTCGAGGCGCTGCTCAACTTCCAGACCATGGTCGCCGACCTGGCCGGGCTGCCCACCGCGAACGCCTCCATGCTCGACGAGTCCACCGCCGCGGCCGAGGCGATGACGCTGCTGCGCCGCGCGGGCCGCTCGAAGTCCAACCGGTTCGTCGTCGACGCCGACACCTTCCCGCAGACCATCGCGGTCATCGAGACCCGCGCCGAGCCGCTTGGCATCGAGGTCGTCGTGCACGACCTGGCCGAGGGCCTGCCGGTCGAGGACTTCTTCGGCGTCCTGCTGTCCTACCCGGGCGCCTCCGGCGCGGTCCGCGACTTCGCCGAGCTGATCCGCACCGCGCACGGCCGCGACGCCAAGGTCGCCGTCACCGCCGACCTGCTCGCGCTGACCCTGCTCCAGGCGCCGGGCGAGATCGGCGCTGACGTCGTCGTCGGCACCA
Organism: Actinokineospora diospyrosa; assembly: GCF_024171925.1. GTDB lineage: Bacteria > Actinomycetota > Actinomycetes > Mycobacteriales > Pseudonocardiaceae > Actinokineospora > Actinokineospora diospyrosa. The sequence goes on from NZ_JAMTCO010000002.1 coordinate 218,145, forward strand.
CCCAGCGCTTCGGTGTCCCGATGGGCTTCGGCGGGCCGCACGCGGGCTACATGGCCGTCGGCAAGGGCCTCGAGCGCCAGCTGCCCGGCCGCCTGGTCGGCGTCAGCACCGACGCCGACGGCCAGCCCGCCTACCGGCTCGCGCTGCAGACCCGCGAGCAGCACATCCGCCGCGAGAAGGCGACCTCCAACATCTGCACCGCCCAGGTGCTGCTCGCCGTGGTCGCCTCGATGTACGGGGTCTACCACGGCCCCGAGGGCCTGCGCGCCATCGCGACCCGCACCCACCGCCTGGCCGCCGTGCTGGCCGAGGGCCTGCGCCGCGGCGGCGTCGAGGTCGCCGGGACCGCCTTCTTCGACACCGTGTCCGCCCGGGTCCCCGGTCGCGCGGCCGAGGTCGTGTCCGCCGCCCGCGGCCTGGGGGTCAACCTGCGGTTGGCCGACGCCGACACCGTCGGCATCGCCACCGACGAGACCACCACGCGGGCGCACCTGGACCTGGTGTGGAAGGCCTTCGGGGTCAGCGCCGACGTCGACGCCCTCGACGCCGACACCCCGGACGCCGTGCCCGCCGAGCTGGTCCGCACCAGCGAGTTCATGACCCACCCGGTGTTCGCCACGCACCGCTCCGAGACCGCGCTGCTGCGCTACCTGCGCGCGCTCTCGGACAAGGACGTCGCGCTCGACCGCAGCATGATCCCGCTCGGCTCGTGCACCATGAAGCTCAACGCGACCGCGGAGATGGAGCCGATCACCTGGCCCGCCTTCGCCGACCTGCACCCGTTCGCCCCGGTCGAGGACGCCAAGGGCATCCTGACGATCATCGCCGACCTGGAGGACTGGCTGGCGAAGCTGACCGGCTACGACGCGGTCAGCCTGCAGCCCAACGCGGGCAGCCAGGGCGAGTTCGCCGGTCTGCTGGCGATCCGCGCCTACCACCGGTCCCAGGGCCACGGTGAGCGCGACATCTGCCTGATCCCGTCCAGCGCGCACGGCACCAACGCCGCCAGCGCCGTGATGGCCGGGATGCGCGTGGTCGTCGTGGCCTGCGACGACAACGGCAACATCGACCTGGGCGACCTGCGCAAGAAGGTCGCCGAGCACAGCGCCGACCTCGCCGCGATCATGATCACCTACCCGTCCACGCACGGCGTGTACGAGGACACCGTGCGCGAGGTCTGCGGCCTGGTGCACGACGCGGGCGGCCAGGTCTACGTCGACGGCGCGAACCTCAACGCGCTCATCGGCCTGGCCCGCTACGGCAAGTTCGGCTCGGACGTCTCGCACCTCAACCTGCACAAGACGTTCTGCATCCCGCACGGCGGCGGCGGCCCCGGCGTCGGCCCGATCGGCGTGCGCGCGCACCTGGCGCCGTTCCTGCCCAACCACCCGCTGCAGCCCACCGCCGGTCCCGCGACCGGTGTCGGCCCGATCAGCGCCGCCCCGTGGGGCAGCGCGTCGATCCTGCCGATCTCCTGGGCCTACGTGCGGATGATGGGCGCCGACGGCCTGCGCCGCGCGACGCTGACCGCGGTCGCCTCGGCCAACTACATCGCCCGCCGCCTCGACGAGCACTTCCCGGTCCTCTACACCGGCGCGGGCGGCTTCGTCGCCCACGAGTGCATCCTCGACCTGCGGCCGATGACCAAGGCCACCGGCATCACCGTGGACGACGTGGCCAAGCGCCTGGCCGACTACGGCCTGCACGCGCCGACCATGTCCTTCCCGGTCGCGGGCACGCTGATGGTCGAACCGACCGAGAGCGAGGACCTGGCCGAGATCGACCGGTTCTGCGCCGCGATGATCGCCATCAAGCACGAGGTCGACCGGGTCGCCGCGGGGGAGTGGCCGCTGGCGGACAACCCGCTCGCCAACGCACCGCACACCGCGGCGTCGATCACCGGCGAGTGGGACCACCCGTACAGCCGCGAGGTCGCGGTGTTCCCGGCCGGGCACAACGTGCCCAAGATCTGGCCGCCGGTGCGCCGCATCGACGGGGCCAAGGGCGACCGCAACCTGGTCTGCTCCTGCCCGCCGCTGGACGCCTACAGCAGCTGAGCACCGTTGTCGAGGGTGGCCCGCCGAGTGGTTCTCGGCGGGCCACCGCCCGTTGCGGCCTGGGAAGATGGCGGGTGCCCCTGGTGTTGGGCGAAGTGTCATCCCTGAACCCGCAACGGTAAGGAACTCCATGCCGAACGTCCCAGCCGTCGCGCTCAACGACGGCACCACCATCCCGCAGGTCGGCTTCGGGGTGTGGCAGGTGCCCGACGACGTCGTCGGCGCCGCGATCAGCACCGCGCTGGAAGCCGGTTACCGCGGCATCGACACCGCGGCCGCCTACCGCAACGAGACCGGCACCGGCCGGGCGATCGCCGAGTCCGGCCTGCCGCGCGCGGAGATCCACGTCACCACCAAGCTCTGGAATACCGACCAGGGCTACGACCCGACGCTGCGCGCCTTCGACGCCAGCCTCGAGCGGCTCGGCCTCGAGCAGGTCGACCTCTACCTGATCCACTGGCCGACGCCCTCGCGCGACACCTTCGTCGACACCTGGCGGGCGTTCGAGAAGATCCGCGCCGACGGCCGCGCCCGCTCGATCGGGGTGTCCAACTTCCACGTCGCGCACCTGCGCAGGCTCTTCGACGAGACCGACGTGGTGCCGGTGCTCAACCAGATCGAGCTGCACCCGAACCTGCCGCAGACCGAGCTGCGCGCCTTCCACGCCGAGCACGGCATCGCGACCGAGGCGTGGAGTCCGCTCGCCTCCGGTCAGCTGCTCTCGGACCCGGTGGTCGGCGGCCTCGCCGACAAGCACGGCAAGACCGCGGCGCAGGTGATCCTGCGCTGGCACGTGCAGCTGGGCAACGTGGTGATCCCCAAGTCGGTCACCCCGGAGCGGATCCGGGCCAACATCGACGTGTTCGACTTCGCGCTCGACGGCGACGACCTGATCGCGTTGGCGGGCCTGGAGAACGGGCAGCGCACCGGCCCGGACCCGGAGCGGTTCAACGGGTAACGGTGAAAAACATCCCGAGTCACTCGGGTTGACGCATTCAGTTCCCCTAATAGAGTGCATTGCGCCTGGCGCGGACACGGACCGGCATATCCGTCGCGCGGAAAGGACGTGATGGCACGACATCGGGGGCGCACAAGAGTGAGTCCGGGGCTGATCGCCCTCGGCGTGGTCTCCCTGCTGGTGCTGGGGTGGGCGGGCTGGGGGTGGATCAGCGCCCGGATCGATCAAGCGGCGGCGCGCGAGCACGGGTGCCCCGCCGGGCCGGAGGTGTTGCGGGTCGCGGTGACCCCGTCGGCCGAGCGGCCGGTGCGCGAGGCCGCCAAGCGGTGGAACGCCGGGTCGACCGTGGTCGGCGCGCATTGCGTGCGGGTCAACGTGAGTTCCGCCGAGTCGCCCGCCGCGCTCGCCGGGTTGACCGGTGAGTGGAACACCCGCGAGCTCGGCGACCGCCCGGACGCGTGGCTGCCGGAGTCCTCGCTGTGGACCGACCGGTTGGCCGCCACCGACGACGCGCTGCTGGCCGCCGCGCCGGAGCCCGTCGCCACCAGCCCGGTCGTGCTCGCCGCCCCGGAACCGGCCGCCCGGCTGCTGACCGGCACCGCCCGGTTCCGCTGGGCCGAGTTGGCCGCGCTCACCGCCGACACCAGCGGCTGGACGCGCTTCGGCGAGCCGGGCTGGGGTCGGCTCACCGTCGCGCTCCCCGCGCCGCTGACCAACACCGCCAGCGCGCTCGCCGTGCAGAGCACCCTCGTCGGGGTCGCCCAGGAGAGCCCGGTGACCCAGAACGTGCTCGCCAGGCAACCGGTCGGCGCCGCGCTCGCCGCGCTGGCGCAGGCGCAGCCCGCCGACGTGCCGGACACGACGCGGGCCGCGCTGGCCGTGCTCGGCGAGAACCCGCTGATGGTCGACGCCCCGTACGGCGCGGTGGCCGCGCTGGAGGTGGACCTGTTCCGCCGCAACCTCGGCGACGACGGCCGCCCGGCGGCCAAGCGCCCGCTGTGGGAGGTGGTCGCCGACGGCCCGACCCCGGTCGCCGACTTCCCGTTCGTCGCGCTGACCGGGCCCGAGGTGGGGCCGGTGCGCACCGAGGCGGCCGACCGGTTCCGCCGGTTCCTGCAGGAACCCGAGCAGCAGCGCGAGTTCTCCGCGGCGGGCCTGCGCGGGGCGGGCGCGCCGCAGCGGCCCACCGCGGCGATGGGCATGACCTGGGCCGAGATCGTCCCCGGGTTCGCCAGGTCCGACCCGAACACCACCCAGCGGATCGCCACCACCTGGGCGAACGCCGTCGAGGGCGGCGGGATCGTGACGATCATGGTCGACGTCTCGCGGACCATGGGCACCGACGGCGGCGACGGCCGCACCCGGCTGGACTGGGTGAAGGACGCGCTGAAGGGGTACGCGGACTACACGGTGTCCGGATCCCTTGGCCTGTGGCCGTTTTCGCGTGGCCTGGAGAAGGGGAAGCCTTACGCGGTGGCGGTACCGACCGGGCCTGTCGTCAACCGGCGCGTCTCGGTGCACGCCGCTGTTGACGGACTTACCGCCAACGGGGCCACGGACTTCTACGAGTCGGTGGTCGCCGGGTACCGCTCGGCTGTGCAGGGTTACGTTCCCGGGCGGCTGAACCAGCTCGTCGTCATCACCGACGGCGGCGCTGACGGTGCGATGTCGTTGTCCCAGGCCAAAGCCGCCATCCGGCGGGTGTCGGAGAAGGACAAATCCGTGCCGATCGACGTGATCGCGATCGGCCGCGACCCGGACCGCGGTGCCCTGCGGGACCTGGCGGCGTCCACCGGCGGTCGGCTGACCGTGCTGCCGGACGCCCGCGGGGTCGTCGCCGCGCTCGGGCAGGCCGTCACCGGGCGGGACTGAGCCTGTGGACGAGCGGCGACGGGCCGTCGCCCGGGTGGCCCTAGTGGCTCGACTCAGGGCGTTGGCCGTGTATCGGCGGGTCCACGGCGTGGCCGGCAAGGCGCCGCAACGTCCTCGTACTGGGTGTACTTGGGCGCTTGCGGCAACGCCGCCAGGCGCGTCGTGGGCGGGTCGAGACACGGTCGACGTTCTGGGTCGTGCTACTAGGATCCGTCCATGCGCAAAACCATGTTCGCCGCGGTGGTCGCCGCCCTGCTGCTCGTGCTGACGGCGTGCGGCGGGGAACCGGTCGCGGGCGCGCCGACCGAGCAGCCCGGCAGCGGCCCGGTGAAGGCCAAGGTGCCCGTCGAGCTGCGGCCGGTCACCTCGGTGAAGCCGGGGCTGGAGGTGTCCGGCGCGGACGAGGTCATCGGGCCGGACGACACGGTCTACACCCTGGCCCCGTCCATCGGCGAGTTCACCGAGTTCGAGGACGTGCGCCCGGAGAAGACCGACTACGGCTGGGTGATCACCATCAAGCTCCCGCCCGCCACCTCGGCGCTGTTCACCAAGTGGACGACCGAGCACGTCGACGAGCAGTTGGCGATCATGGTTGACGGCACGCTCGTCTCGGCGCCGCGGATCGCCTCGCCGATCACCGGCGGGTCCCTGCAGATCAGCGGCAACTTCACCGAGGACTCGGCGAAGAAGCTCGCCGCCGACATCACCGGCGGCACCCCGTGATCGTCGAGATCTACACCGACGGCGCGTGCTCGCCCAACCCCGGTCCCGGTGGGTGGGGCGCGATCCTGCGCTACGGCGCGCACGAGCGCGAGCTCTCCGGCGGTTCCGCCGAGGAGACGACCAACAACCGCATGGAGCTGATGGCGCCGATCCGCGCCCTGGAATCGCTCACCCGGCCCTCGACCGTCCACATGTACACCGACAGCACCTACGTCCGGAACGGGATCACGAAGTGGGTCGCGCAGTGGCGGGCCAACGGGTGGCTCACCTCGGCGCGCCAGCCCGTCAAGAACGTCGACCTCTGGCAGCGGTTGGAGGAGGCGGTGGCGCGGCACGAGGTGCAGTGGCACTGGGTGAAAGGGCACAGCGGGCACCCGGAGAACGAACGCGCCGACCAACTGGCCGTGGCGGGGATGCGGGCCGTGCTCGCGGGCTGAGCGCTTCCCCTTCCAACGTATAGCGCACCGGGGGGCTTGCGGCAAGGCCCGGGTGGTGCCGCAGAATCTGCGCCTGTGCGATCCGCGCTGTCCGCCGCTGGCTCGTCGGGGGGCGGACGACAATGGGTGGAGAGCACAGCGGGTGGGCGAACAAACACCGCGGGCGGACAACAAAAAATCGGCGTACTCTCCATGGTTGGCTAGAGATAAAGCCAGTGGAGAAGCCGCCGAATCTGAGATCAGCTTATTCGCTGTGAGGGGCACGTGTCAAATCAGGGGTATGCGGACGAATTGCGGTCCGAGCGGGGTTATCTCGCCGGGCTCTACACCCGGCTCGACGCCGAGCGCGCGCGGGCACGGGGGCGCTACACCACGGCGGTGGGCGGGAACGGCCTGGAGGCGATGGAGCGCGACGTGCACGTGCGCGCCTCGGCGAAGGAGGTCAAGCGGCTGGACGTGGCGGACAACGGGTTGTGCTTCGGTCGACTGGACACACTTTCGGGGGAACACCGCTACATCGGCCGGATCGGGTTGTTCGACGAGGCCGCTGACTACGAGCCGGTGCTGCTGGATTGGCGGGCGCCGGCGTCGCGGTCGTTCTACACCGCCACCGCGGCCAGTCCGGAGAACATGCGCAGGCGCCGCCAGTTCCACTCGCGCGGGCGCACGCTGGTCGATTTCACCGACGAGGTGCTCGGCCGCCCGGACGGGGACGCGCGCGGGGACGCCGCCCTGCTCGCCGCGGTCAACGCGCCGCGCGGCGAGGGCATGCGCGACATCGTGGCGACCATCCAGGCCGAGCAGGACGAGATCATCCGGCTCGAGCACCCCGGGGTACTGGTGATCGAGGGCGGCCCGGGTACCGGCAAGACCGTGGTGGCGCTGCACCGCGTGGCCTACCTGCTCTACACGCAGCGGGAGCGGATGGAGCGCCACGGCGTGCTCGTGGTCGGGCCGAACCCGGCGTTCCTCAACCACATCAGCCGGGTGCTGCCCTCGTTGGGCGAGTCGGACGTGGTGTTCATGACCGCGGGCGACCTCGTGCCCGGCCTGCGGGTCACCGCGGAGGACGAGCCGGGGGTCGCGCGGCTGAAGGGGTCGCTGAAGGCCGTCGAGGTGCTCGCGGCCGCGGTCGCCGACCGGCAGCGGCTGCCGGTGGAGCCGGTGGCCGTCGAGTTGGGCGGGGTCACCGGGCGGATCGACGCGGAGACCGCGGCGTGGGCGCGCGACGAGGCGCGCGCGAGCGGGTTGCCGCACAACGAGGCGCGCGCGGTGTTCGTGGAGATCATCACCTACGCGCTCACAGAGCGGGCGATCGGTCGGATCGGCAAGGGCTGGCTGACCCGGTCGGACAAGGACGGTTGGGAGCAGCTGCGCAAGGACCTCATCAGCGAGCTCGCCGAGGACGAGGTGTTCGTCGCCACGCTCGACGAGCTGTGGCCGGTGCTGACGCCGGAGGCCCTGCTGGGGTCGCTGTACGCCTCCCCGGAGCGCTTGCGCGCGGCGGGTGCGGACGCCTCGCTGTTCCGTGTGGACGGTACGGCGTGGACGGTGTCGGACGTGCCGCTGCTCGACGAGCTGGTCGACCTGCTCGGCAAGGACAAGGCGGTGGTCGACTCGGCCGAGCGGGAGCGCAAGGCCGAGGCCGCGTACGCCGCCAAGGTGCTCGACAGCATGATCACCCGCGAGGACATGATGGACGACGAGGACCACCTGTTCGCCACGGACCTGCTCTTCGCCGAGGACCTGGCCGAGCGCTTCGTCGAGCACGACACCCGCGAGCTCGCCGAGCGCGCGGCCGCCGACCGCGACTGGACCTACCGGCACGTCGTGGTCGACGAAGCCCAGGAACTGTCCGAAATGGACTGGCGAGTGCTGATGCGGCGCTGTCCCGGGCGGTCCTTCACCGTGGTCGGCGACCTGGCCCAGCGCCGCTCCGCCGCCGGTGCCACGGCGTGGGCCGCGATGCTCGAGCCCTACGTGCCCGACCGCTGGGTCTACCGCTCGCTGACGGTGAACTACCGCACCCCCGCCGAGATCATGACCGTCGCCGCCGCCGTGCTCGCCGACTTCGCCCCCGCCGTGCAACCCCCCGAATCGGTGCGGGCCTGCGGCGTGGCCCCGTGGTCCCGCCAGGTCACCGCGGCCGAGTTGGCCGACGCCGTCGCCGACTTCGTCCGCGACGAGGCGGGCCGCGAAGGCACCAGCGTCGTGATCGGACCACCCGGCGTCCCCGGCGCGGTCGCGGCCTCGGAGACCAAAGGCCTCGAGTTCGACGCCGTCCTGGTCGTGGACCCCGACAAGATCCTCGCCGACGGCCCCCGCGGCGCGGCCGAACTCTACGTCGCGCTCACCCGCGCGACGCAAAGGCTCGGTGTGCTGCACCAAGGGCCGCTGCCGCAGGCCCTGCGCGGGCTTGTCCCCGTTGGAACACCTGGGTAAGCAGCGGCGGGGTGGATGCGAACCTCCCGGTTCGGGAGGAGTTGCCTGCGCTCCAACAAGAGATCCGCATGCATGCCGCCGTGTGGAGGATCTCGGACACGATCCGGATGGCCGCGCTCCTGCTGCGCGAGTGCGGTCATCCGGACGACGCCTGGGTGCTGTGCGCGGCCGAGGTGGTCAGCTTCGACCCGTCGTCGGACTTGCCGTGGCCGTGCTGGAACTGTTGCACAGCAAGGACATCCGGACCGAGCAGGACCGCGCGGTACAGCTCGCGGGCCTACAGGACTACTTGGGCTGAGTCGCAAGACCCCGGGCGCGGCTAGCGGGGCAGCGGGGGCAGGGCGGGGAGAGCGGGCAGGGTGTACTTGCCCGTGGCGCTGACCAGCAGCACGCGCATCGTTCCGCTCTCGGACAACGCCACCCGGGGGTCGACCACCGAGGTGCCGACCCCGGTTTGCCACGGGCGCCAGGTGTACCCGGTCGGGGTGGACACCTCACCGGTCCGCACGACCACGTCCCCGGCCGTCCTGGCGAACACCTCCAGCAATCCCGCGCGCGTGGCCACCGTGACCGGTTCGCCGGTGAACGTTCGGCCGCCGCTGATGTCGGTCCACCCGGCGAAGCCGGTCGGGGTCTCGACCTGGGTGCGGATCGTTCCGTCCACTCCGCGCGCAGTGAGGTGGACGCGATAGGTGGAGCCGCTGGTCGCGGCGATCTGCGGGGCGCCCACGACGAGGAACCCAGGTGCCTTCCGTGCCGCTGTCAGGCCGACGCCGGGGACGAAGCGGCGAACCTCCACCTCGCCGGTCGGCGTGCGGTAGGCGACGATGGAGGAGTTCTCCGATGCCGGGGTGTCTGAGATGGTGAAGTCCGTGCCCACCTGGACACCTGTGCTGAGCCAGGGCTCGTTGCGACCGTCGGGGTGCTGACGCGCGGTCCACAGCACACCTTCGCCGTCCACGGCGAACGACGTGCCGCCGGCGGCCTCGCCGCTGAAGCGGCTGCGGGCCGGGCTGACCACGGCGGTGAACGGGCCACCCTGGTTGACCGCGGTGGCGGGTTTGGGCGCGGCCGGGATGACCACCTGCCGCACGGTCCCGTCGATGTCGAGGGCGCTGACCAGCAGGGCACCCGAGGCGTTGGAGCCGATGGACACCGCGCCGGTCAACGGCCGGGCAGCGCTGTGGCTCGAGGTCCAGGAGATCTGATCGCTGCCGGGCGGGTTCTGGGTGCCGACCAGCACGTGACCGTTGTCGTCGACCCGGGCGACGGCGAACTCCTCCCGGGTGTTGAGGCGCAGCGTCGGGCGCTGCCCGCTGGGCATCGGGAGGGACACGCGGGCCGGTGGCGCGGGACGCTCGGGTGCAGCGCATTTCGCGGGATCGGCCCTCACCTCGCGCAGGGACCGCCACCCCGTGCCGATCGCCTTGGCCGCGCCGCTGTTCGCCCACTTCCCCGAAGCGCTGTCGTAGTGGTACCAGAGCAGGTCTGGGTTGTTCGAGGGTGCGACGGCGTAGATCGTGTCACCGCCCGCGGAGAAGAGGCGGCTGAAGATTCCCCAGCCGGTGCCCACCTTCTGCGCGTACTGCAGCCACCGGTTGGTCGTCACGTCGTAGTGGAACCGGTACAGGCTCCCGTCCCAGTGCGCGACGGTGTAGAACACCCCTTCGCCCGTGGCGACGATGTGGTCGTAGCTCTCCCCGGTGGCGTCACCGATGAGGGCGCCCTGCCTGCCTTCGGGGAGGTCCTTCTCGTAGTTCCACGCGCGCAACCCGAAGGGGGTGAGCGCGAAGATGGTGCCCGTGGAATCGATGGTGATCCGGTTCCGGTTGCCGGGTTGGGCGAGCTCCGCCCAGTACTCGCCGGGGATGGCCCGCGACTGCGAGCCGTTCTGGCTGTCCCAGCCGACACCGTTCCACCGGTAGCGGAGCAACTGACCAGTCGCGCGCACGCTGTAGAACACGCCGTTGGGGCCCGCCAGGGTGTTGCCGGCGTTCCAGCCGGTGCCGATCACCCGCTTGGCGCCCCAGCTCGCGAGACCGGTCTCCGGCTCGTTGTGCGGGTAGGTGAACAGGTCGCCGTTCTCCTCGACCCCGAACACGGCCGCGCTCGGGGCGCAGGTCGGGACCGGCGCCGCGGACGCGGGGACCGCGACCGCGAGCGGGACCACCGCGAGGGCAGCGAGCAGCACAGCACCACGTCGAACGAACGCCACGTCAACCCCAGTCGACAAATGGACCGCTAACCCAGCCGCGGTCCTCCCCAGTTACTGGGTGCACTGTAGACAGTTCGGTGCCGTGATCACCCTGTGTTAGCGGTCACTCGCCGTCGATGGCCTTGTCGCCGAGGGCCTACGGGTGTGCGCGGGCCGCGTCATAAGACCGTTGCACGATCGCGCGCAGGGCAGCGGGATCCGCCTGGTCGACCCGCTTCAGGTACAGGCAGCTCTTGCCCGTGCTGTGCTTTCCCAACGCTCCCAACAGATCCGCGTAGTCCTCCAGCTCTCCCGTCAAGTACAGCACCGTCTGCGCCTTGCGCGGTGAGAACCCGACCGTCACGGTGTCGCCCTCGCGGCCGGACTCGTAGCGGTAGTGGCGGGAGCCGAAGCCGATGATGGACGTGCCCCACAGCACCGCGGGGTGGCCGGTCACCTCGGTCATCAAGGCCACCAGCAGGTCGGCGTCCGCGCGCCGCCGGTCGTCGGTGATGGCCGCGACGAACGCGGCGACGTCACTGGTGGTCGGTTCCAACAGGCACCTCGCTCAACAGGGTCCGGCACAGGGAGATCAGCCGGGCGCGCAGCGGGGCCGCGCGCTCGGTGAACGCCGACTGCGCCCGCACGTACTCCGCGCGGCCGCGTTCGGTCTCGATCGGCACGGGGGCGTAGCCCAGGGCCGACAGGTCGTACGGGCTGGCGCGCATGTCCAGCGTGCGGACGTCGACGGCCAGGGCGAAGCAGTCGGCCACGAGGTCCGACGGGGTGTGCGGGTCGAGCTTGTAGGCCCACTTGAACAGGTCCATGGTCGCGTGCAGGCAGCCCGGCTGCTCCAGCTCGACCTGCCCCTCCCTGGTCGGCCGCAGCGTGTTCAGCGGCCGGGCGGGCGGGGTGAAGAACCGGTACGCGTCGAAGTGCCCGCACTTGATCGTCGAGGACTCCACCACCGCGTCGGTCCCGGCCGACCCCAGGCGCAGCGGCCAGGCGGCGTGGCGCACCTCGGCGGTGCGGTAGACCATGGCCCACTCGTGCAGACCGAAGCACCCCAGGCGCGGGGGGCGGCTCGCGGTCGCGGACAGCAACGACAGCACGAACTCCGCCGTCGCCCGCCGACCGGGGGTCAGCGGACCCAACCGCACCCCGGCGTCGGTGGCGGCGTACGCGGGCCACCGCAGGTACTCCGCCGCCGAGGGACCGGCCAGCACGACACCCGGGCCGGGGTGCCAGCGCTCCAGGTGCGCCGGGCGGTGCGAGTAGTAGGTGAACAGGAAGTCCAGCACCGGGTGCTTCTCCCGCCGGACGCGGCGCTCCTGGTGCGGGTCGGTCCAGCGCCGGACCCGGGCCACGTGCGCGTCGCGCAGCCCGTGCCAGTCGGCTTCGGGCAGGACTACCTCAGGAGCCGTCACCGATGTGTGTCCCGTCGCGCACCGTGCCCACGTATTCCTCCACCAGGTCCTCCAGCGCCACCACCCCGAGCACCACGCGGTCGGCCGACACGGCCTTGGCGAGGTGGCTCTGGGTCCGCCGCAGGGCGGCGAGCGCCTCGTCGAGCCGGGAGTCGGCGGGCAGTTCCGGCAACCCGCGCACCCGGGACCAGGCCACCCTAGTCGCCGGGTCGGAGTCGACCTGGTCGAGGACGTCCTTCACGTGCACGTAGCCGTTGAGGGTGCCGTCGGGCATCCGGACCGGGAACCGGGAGAACCCGGTCTCGGCGACCGCCGCGGCCACCGCGCCGACCGTCGGCGGGTGCGGGACGGTCTTGAGCGCGGCCAGCGGCACCAGCACCTCGGCCACCGTGCGCCCCGCCGAGGACAGCGTGTTGGTGAGCCTGCGGTGCTCGGAGTCGTCGAGCAGGCCCTCGCGGCGGGACTCGGCGATCAGCGTCGCCAGCTCGTCGGGGGTGTAGGCGTTCTCCAGTTCCTCGCGCGGCTCCACGCCGAACCGGCGCAGCACCGCGGTCGAGATCTTGGTGAACATCCCCAGCAGCGGCCGCACCAGCTTGCAGAACGCCAGGTGGACCGGCACCAGCGTGGTCGCGGCCCGCTCCGGGCCCGCGATCGCCAGGTTCTTCGGCACCATCTCGCCCAGCACCGTGTGCAGCGTGACCACGACCCCCAGCGCCAGCGCGAACGCCACCCCGTGCACGACCGCCTCCGGCAGGCCCAGCGCGCCGAACGGGCCCTCCAGCAGGTGCGCGATCGCGGGTTCGGCGAGCGCGCCGAGGCCGAGCGAGCAGACCGTCACGCCGAGCTGGGCGCCCGCGATCAGCAGCGGCAACTGCCTGCCCGCCTCGATCGCCGCGGCCGCCCGGGTGTCGCCCGCCCTGGCCAGCAGCTCCAGCCGGTCGCGGCGCGCGGTGATGATCGCGAACTCGGCGCCGACGAAGAACGCGTTGCCCAGCAACAGCACCAGCGTGGCGCCCAGTGCCAGCAGGTCGCTCACGTGCTCACCCCCGGGAGTCGGGCCACCCGCAGCTCGGCCACCCGGTGCCGGTCCATCCGCAGCACCGTCACCCGCCAGCCGTCGATCCGGATCTCGTCGTTGACGTCGGGGATGCGGCCCAGGCGGGTCAGCACCAGGCCCGCGACCGTCTCGTACTCCCCGGCGGGCATCCGGAACCCGGTGGCCTCGGCGAGCTCGTCGTCGCGCAGCAGCCCGGACACCAGCCAGCTCTCCCGGCCCAGCGGCCGGACCGGGTTGACCTCGCCGCGGTCGTGCTCGTCGCGCACGTCGCCGACGATCTCCTCGATCAGGTCCTCCAGGGTGACCAGGCCAGCGGTGCCGCCGTACTCGTCGACGACCAGGGCCACCTGCAGGCCGGAGCCGCGCAGCCGGTCCAGCAGCACGTCACCGTCGAGCGACTCGGGCACGGTCGGCACCGGCCGGGCCAGCTCGGCGACCGTCGTGCTCGCCCGCAGCTGCCTCGGCACCCCGAACACCTGCTTGACGTGCACGACCCCGCGCACGTCGTCGAGGTCGCCGCCGTGCACCGGGAACCGGGAGAAGCCGCTGCTGCGGGCCAGGTCGATCAGGTCGGCCACCGTCGCGTCCGCGCGCAGGGCCTGCACCCGCACCCGGGGCGTCATCAGCTCGTCGGCGGTCCGGTCGCCGAAGCGCAGCGAGCGGCTGAGCAGGGTCGCGGTGCCGGTGTCGATCGCCCCGGACGCGGCGCTGGAGCGGACCAGGCCGCCGAGTTCCTGCGGCGAGCGCGCCGAGCGCAGCTCCTCCTGCGGCTCGACGCCCAGGCCGCGCACGATCCAGTTCGCCGACCCGTTGAGGCCGTGGATCAGCCAGCGCAGCACCGAGGAGAACACCGCCTGGCTGCCCGCGACCGCCCGCGCGCTGGCCAGCGGCCTGGCGATGGCCAGGTTCTTGGGCACCAGCTCGCCGAACACCATCGACAGCGACGTGGCCACCAGCAGCGCGATCACCAGCGCGACCGCGTCCACCGCGGTGCGGCCCATGCCGGTCCACAGCAGCACCGGTTCCACCAGCGCCGCGAGTGCGGGCTCGGCGATGTAGCCGGTGATCAGCGTGGTGATGGTGATGCCCAGCTGCGCGCCGGAGAGCTGGAACGACAGGGTGCGGTGCGCCCGCTGGATCGCCAGGGCCCGCCGGTCGCCCACCTGCTCGGCGTGCCGGTCGACCTGGCTGCGCTCGAGCGTGGTGAGGGCGAACTCGGCGGTGACGAACAGCGCCGTACCGAGGGTCAGCGCGCACACGGCCAGCAGGCCCAGGACGCTGAGCAGGACTCCGGTCACCGAGCACCCCGCTCGGGTTCCGGGCCGATATGGCAGCCGGGACTCTCTCCCGGCCCGCTACTGCGGCCCGGTCTCTTCTTCTGCGCCTTGCGCACGGGAAGCCGTACTCCTCGGATCCGTCCTGACGAACCGGCCCAGTCTAGAGCGATCCGGGCCCGCGTGGCGCGCGCAAAGGTGACCGGTCAACGAGACGGACGCCACCCGGGGTCCCGGCCGAGCAGCGCGACCAGCCGCGCCAGGGGGCCCGCGGCGTCGGGGACCGGCACCGGCGGGGCGAAGATCCCCGCCTCGACCCAGTCCGCCACCTGGTCGGCGAACTCGGCGTGCAGGGCCTGGGCCAGGTCATCCCCGATCCCCGGGTCGTGGCCGGTCGCGGTGGCCAGGTCCCAGCCGTGCACGGCGAGGTCGAGGGTCATCTGCCAGCGGTACTCGCGCGCGGGGACCGTCGCGTGGCTCAGGTGGACCGGCAGTTCGTCCGGCACGCCGTCCCAGGCCAGCCGGGACACCGCCGAGGCCGCGGTCCACGCGTCGAGCGGGTCGGCGCCGAGCAGGTCGCCGTCGTAGCGGTCGCCGACCTGCTCGACGGTCTCGCCGCCGACCAGGTGCGGTACCCACAGCTGTTCGGACACCAGGTGGTTGACCAGGTCCCGGGTCGACCAGTCGGCGCACGGTGTGGGCGCGGTCCAGTCGGTCACCCGGTGCGCGGCGCGGTCGAAGACGTCCCTTGCCCGGTCGTGGGCGGTGCGCAGATCCATGGAGCCCAGTTCAGCGGACTTGCGCGGTCCGCGCTCGACGCACCCCGGCGAGCACGCCCAAGGCCGCCGCGCCGAGCTGCGCCCCAGCGGTGATGGTGATCGCTGTGCCCGGGCCGACCGCCGGGACGAGCCAGCCGCCCGCCGCTGCGCCGAGCGAGTAGGTGCCGATCTTGAGGCTGGCGCCCGTCGTCGACACCTGCGCGAGCAGAGCAGCGGGGGAGTGCCGCTGCCGGACCGCCATGATCGCCGGTAGCGCCAACCCCTCCGCGAGCCCGGCGACCGCTGCGAGCATGAGCGTCCAGGTGACACTGTCCACGGCGGGCCACGCGAACATCAGGGCACCGAACGAGGCCGTGGCGGCGACAACGGTCAGCTCCGGGCGCGGACCGGCGATGAACCTGCCGAGGGTGGCCACCGCTATAAGGCAACCGATCTCCATCGCGGTCCACACGTACCCGGCCGCCGCGCGGTCCTGGCCCAGTTCCTGCATCCGCAGCGGTAGGGCTACCGCGAGGATCCCCACCGAGCCGTACCCGAGCACCGTGGTCAGTGTCGCGCCACGCAGGGGAGGGGTTTGGACCAGGTGGACCAGTCCCGCCCGGACTGTCCGCAGCAGCGACGCGCGTTCCACCTGGGACACGCCGGGCACCGACGGCAGGAACAACGTGCCCACAGAACCGGCCAGCGCCAACACCGCGATGAGCCACACCGCCGCCGCGGGGTTGACCACCGCGGCCACGGTCCCGGCGAGCGCGGGCCCGGCGATGGCACCGATGTTGAAGGTGGCCGCGTCGACCGCGTTGGCCTTGGGCAGTCGTTCGGCCGGGACCAACTTGGGGATCAGGCTGGAGTACCCGCCGCTGGTCAGTGGCAACGCGAGTCCTGTGAGAGCCGCGAGCACGAACGGCAGCACCGGCACCCTGCCGACCGTCAGTACCAAACCGACACATGTGGCCGCCAATAGGACGCCACCGGCCCCCAACACGGCCCGCCGGTACGCGATCCGGTCCAGCCACGCGCCCACGACCGGTCCGGACACAATGGAGGGCAGCGTGTACGCGGTCACCGTCGCCCCCGCCAGCGCCGGACTCCCCGTCCGGTCCAAGACCAGCAGGACGACCGCCACCGCGACCATCTCGTCGGCGATCCTGGCGAAAGCGGCTGACGCCACGTACGCGCGCATCGGGAGATTCTTTAGCTGCTGCGCCGGTGTCGTCGAACGGTTTCTTCGACCAGGTCCAGCACGGGGTCCATGTCGTCGGCGGGCAGGCCCATGGCCAGGTGTGACACCAGGCCCTCCAGCACCAGCTCCAGGAAGCCGGTCAGCACCTCGACGTCCACATCGTCACGCAGGTTGCCCGCCTCGCGTTGGCGCAGCAGGCGCTCGCGCGTGGCGACGGTCAACTGCTGCGACCGTTCCGCCCAGCGGGACCGGAATTCCAGGTCGGTGCGCAGCCGCCGCGACACCTCTAGCCTCGTACCCAGCCAGTCGGCCGGGTTGAGGGCCTCGCCGCCGCCACCGGAGGGGGTGGTCGAGAGCAGTTCCCGCATCACCTGGACCAGGCCCTGTTCGGCGACGACCTCGGTCATCCGCAGCACGTCGTCCTCGGCCAACGCGAGGAAAAGCGACTCCTTGTCGCGGAAGTGGTGGAAGATGGCTCCTCGGGACAGTCCGGTAGCCTCTTCCAGCCTGCGAACGGTGGCCCCCTCGTACCCGTGCCGGGCGAAGCACGACCGGGCCCCGTCGAGGATCTGGCGCCGTCGCGCGTCGAGATGGTCTTGGCTCACCCTGGGCACCCGTCGATGGTGTCAGTCGACCGGTGGCGAAGCAATCCGTACGTACGTTTTGGGTACGCGGCGCACATCACGCCCGCCGCGGCCCGACCCGTTCGGCGCAGCGGGTCCGTGCGGCTGTCGGTGGCCGCGTGTAGCGTCGTTTTCCGGCAAGGCGTGAAAGAAAGGAGTGATCCCTTTGTCCGCTTCGCGCCACACCGTTGAGCCCGATCGCCGACGGTTGCGAGCCAGAGTGGAGGCCGAGGCCTACGTCGCCTCGGTCTGCTTCAAGCACGGCCCGCCGTGTCTGCTGGGCGTCGAGCTGGAGTGGGTCGTGCACCACCGCGACGACCCCGGGCGGCGACTCGACCCCGACCACCTCGCCGCCGCGCTCGGTCCCCACGCCCCGACCACGCTGCGCGCGGACAGCCCGTGGCTGCCGCTGCCGTCCGGTTCCCCGGTCACCCTGGAACCCGGCGGGCAGGTGGAGATCTCCTCCCTCCCCGCACCGACCCTGGCCGCCGTGGTCGACGCCGTGCAGGCCGACCACCGCCACCTCACCGAACTCCTCGACCGCGCGGGTCTCGTCCTCGGCCGCACCGGCCTCGACGCCCACCGTTCCCCGCGCCGGGTCCTCGACACCCCCCGCTACGCGGCGATGGAGCGCGCCTTCGCCCCGATCGGCGCGCACGGCATCACCATGATGTGCGCCAGCGCGGGCCTGCAGGTCTGCCTCGACGTCGGCGAGGCGGCCGACGTGCCGACCCGGTGGGCCGCGCTCAACGCGCTCGGCCCGGTCCTGATCGGACTCTTCGCCAACTCGCCCGACCTGGCCGGGGCGCCGACCGGGTGGGCGTCGGCGCGGATGCTGCACGTGCTCGGCGTCGACCCGCGCCGCTCCCGACCGGTCCCGGTCACCGACGACCCCGCCCAGGCCTGGGCGGACTACGTGCTCGACGCCCCGCTGCTGTGCGTGCGGCGCCCGGACGGGGTCTGGGACGCCCCGGACGGGGTCACCTTCGCCGACTGGGTCGACGGCGCGCTCGAGCACCCGCCCTCGCTCGACGACCTCGACTACCACATGTCCACGCTGTTCCCGCCGATCCGCCCGCACGGCTACTTCGAGGTCCGCTACCTCGACGCCCAGGACGGCGACGACTGGATCGCCCCCGCCGCGCTGCTGGTGGCGCTGATGGACGACCGGGCGCTGGTGGACGCCGTGGTGGACGTGTGCGCGCCGGTCGCCGACCGGTGGCTGGACGCGGCCCGGCTCGGCCTGACCGACCCCGACCTCGCGCTCGCCGCCCGGCGGGTGCTCGACCTGGGGATCCCGGCCGCGGCCGGACTCCACCTGCCCGCCGAGCAGGCCACCGACCGGCTGGTGGCGCTGCGCGAGGCGCTGGACGCACCGGAAGCGACGAACGGGAGGAAGTCGTGACCAGCACAGATCTGCCCGTGGGGAGCAACACCGACACCGAGCGCGTCCGGGAACGGGTCGCCGACGCGCTGCTGCGCTCACGGGCCCGCAGCACCCTGCTGACCGACGCGGTCGACGACGACGACCTGGTCCGCCAGCACTCGAAGCTCATGTCGCCGCTGGTGTGGGACCTCGCGCACATCGGCAACCAGGAGGAGCTCTGGCTGGTGCGCGACGTCGGCGGCCGCGAGCCGGTCCGCTCCGACATCGACGAGCTCTACGACGCCTTCCAGCACTCCAGGGCCAGCAGGCCCGCGCTGCCGCTGCTGTCGCCCACCGAGGCCCGCACTTACGTGGGGGAGGTGCGCGACAAGGTGTTCGACGTGCTGGAGCGGGTGCCGCTGCACGGGTCCCGGCTGGTCGACCAGGGGTTCGCCTTCGGGATGATCGTCCAGCACGAGCAGCAGCACGACGAGACCATGCTGGCCACCCACCAGCTGCGCACAGGCGCCCCGGTGCTGCACGCGCCCGACCCGGATCCCGCCTTAGTCGCGCCTATAGGCGCTCGTGAGGTGTTCGTGCCCGCTGGGGAGTTCACCATGGGCACCTCCACCGAGCCGTGGGCGCTGGACAACGAGCGCCCCGCGTTCCAGACGCACGTCGACGCGTACTACATCGACACCGTCCCGGTCAGCAACGGCGACTACCTGACCTTCATCGACGCCGGTGGCTACGACAACCCCGCCTGGTGGAGCGAGGTCGGTTGGGCCTACCGGCAGAAGGCGAACCTGACCGCGCCCCGGTTCTGGCAACGGGACGGCGACCGGTGGGTCCGGACGCGGTTCGGTGTGGTGGAACAGGTCCCGGTCGAGGAGCCCGTCGTGCACGTGTGCTTCCACGAGGCGGCCGCGTACGCGAAGTGGGCGGGCAAGCGGTTGCCGACCGAGCCGGAGTGGGAGAAGGCGGCCAGGTTCGACCCGGCCACCGGCCGCTCCCGCCGCTACCCCTGGGGCGACGAGGATCCCGGCGTCGAGCACGCCAACCTCGGCCAGCGCCACCTGCGGCCCGCGCCGGTCGGCTCGTACCCCAGGGGCGCGTCACCGCTGGGGGTGCGCCAGCTCATCGGGGACGTCTGGGAGTGGCTCGACTCGGACTTCCAGCCGTACCCGGGGTTCGCGGCGTTCCCGTACCAGGAGTACTCCGAGGTGTTCTTCGGCGGCGACTACAAGATGCTGCGCGGCGGGTCCTTCGGCACGGACAAGGCGGCCGTGCGCGGCACCTTCCGCAACTGGGACCACCCGATCCGGCGGCAGATCTTCTCCGGCTTCCGGTGCGCCCGCGACGCGACCGGGGCGCGCTAGTCGCATGTGCCGCCACCTGGGCTACCTGGGTCCCGCCGTGCCCATCGCCGGGCTGCTGGACGGGCCGAGCGGGCTGCTGCGCCAAACCTGGGCCCCCGCCGACATGCGCGGCGGGGGCACGGTCAACGCCGACGGCTTCGGCGTCGGCTGGTACCCCGACGACGACGGCCCACCGGTGCGCTACCGGCGGGCCGTTCCGATGTGGACAGACGCCGGGTTCGCCCAGGTCGCGGCGAGCACCAGCAGCCGCGCGGTGCTCGCGGCCGCGCGCTCGGCCACGGTCGGCATGCCGGTCGTGGACACCGCGTGCGCGCCGTTCGCCGAGGGGCGCTGGCTGTTCAGCCACAACGGTCGGGTCACCGGCTGGCCGGACAGCATCGCCCCGCTCGCCGCCGATCTGTCCACAGTGGACCTGATGACGCTGGACGCGCCGACCGACAGCGCGGTGCTGTGGGCCATGGTGCGCCGCCTGCTGCGCGCGGGCGCGCCGGTGGACGACGCGCTCGCCGAGGTGGTCACCGCCGTGGCCGCCGCGGCCCCCGACTCCCGGCTCAACCTCATGCTCACCGACGGCGTGACCATCGCGGCCACCACCTGGTGGCACTCGCTGGCCACCTTCACCGGCCCCGACTTCGTCGTGGTGGCCTCGGAACCGTGGTCGCCGGACCCCGAGTGGGTCCAGGTCGCGGACCGCCGCCTGGTCACCGCCACCCTCTCCCCGACTCCCGCCGTGCGCGTGCGCGCGCTCGGCAGCGCAGACAAGGACGCAGATGACCGACTCCCGGCTTGATCCCGTGGAAGTGCACCTGCCGGAGGACCACGCCGCCCGCGCGCTGGCCGAGGACGCCCGCGAGGGGCTCACCGCCACCCCGAAGACGCTGCCCCCCAAGTGGTTCTACGACGCCAGGGGCAGCGAGCTGTTCGAGCGCATCACCCGGCTGCCCGAGTACTACCCGACCAGGGCCGAGCGGGAGATCCTGGCCACCCGCGCCGACGAGATCGCCGCCGCCACCGGCGCGCACACCCTGGTGGAACTCGGGTCCGGCTCCTCGGAGAAGACCCGGCTCCTGCTCGACGCCCTGCGCTCGGCGGGCACCCTCGCCCACATCGTCGCGCTGGACGTCTCCGCCACCGCCCTGCGCGACGCGGCATCAGCCCTGGCAGTGGAGTACCGGGGCGTCCAGGTCAGCGGTGTGGTCGGCGACTTCACCGAGCACCTGGGCCTGCTCCCCGGCCAACCCCCGCGCCTGGTCGCCTTCCTCGGCGGCACGATCGGCAACTTCCTGCCCGCCGAGCGCGCGGAGTTCCTCGACGCGATCCGCGCGGTGCTCAAGCCGGGGGAGTGGCTGCTGCTGGGCACCGACCTGGTGAAGGACGAGAACACCCTGGTCCGCGCCTACGACGACGCCGAGGGCGTGACGGCGGAGTTCAACCGCAACGTGCTCCACGTGCTGAACCGCGAACTCGGCGCCAACTTCGACCCGGCCGACTTCGCCCACGTAGCCCTCTGGAACGCCGACGAGGAGTGGATCGAGATGCGGCTACGCGCCCGCCGCGCCCTCACGGCAACCATTCCTGAGCTCGGACTCGCCGTCGAGTTCGCCGAGGGGGAAGAGATCCGAACCGAGATCTCGGCGAAGTTCCGCCGAGACCGGGTAGCAACCGAACTGGGCGCCGCCGGTTTCGAACTAGCCCACTGGTGGACCGACGAAGCCAACCGGTTCGCCCTGTCCTTGGCCCGCGCCGACTAACCCTGGTCAGACCAAGGCCAACGGGAAAGGCCACGCCCTCACCTTCGAGGACGTGGCCTTTCCCCTCCGCCCTACCCACCGAGTCGGCCTTGTCGACTCAGCCCCTGGCCACTCGGACCTGGCGGGGCCAGCCCGCCCCCCTGGTGGTTGTCCACAGGCTGCTGCTCGCTGCTCCCGGTTTGTCGGTGTGTCTCGGTAGGCTGTGTATTTGGGGGCTTTCGGTCAGGTTGATCTTGGCGTAGGCCGTGGCTGGGGGTGCGGTGCCTTCGGGTCGGCTCGCCTGCGGCATCGCGACCCGGTTCGGACGGCCTCGTCGCCTGGCGGCGACCTCGGCGTCCGATCCGCGATTTTCGAGCTTTGCTCGATGGGGTGGACCTGTTTTGTGCGGGGCCCCTACGACACCCGTGGCAGGACCGCAAAGCAGGGGCCGAAAAGAATGGCCCTGCCCCCCACAAACGCTACGGCTGCCGTCCCCCCACACAAAACAGGTCCACCCCATCGAGCACTTGGCACCAGCGACTCCGACTGTCCAGGCGCTGGGTTGGCAGCGTCGACGAGGGCGGGCTGGGTTGGCACCGGCCGTTTCGAGTGTCCAGGCGCTGAGCAGGTGGGTTGGGGCGGGCCTGACGGCAGTTGGGTTGGCACCGCTGCGTCCAGGTGTCCGGGTGGGCTGGGGTCGGTCTCAGAACCGTTGTGGGCCACCAACCGCAGGCAGGCCTACAAGATCAACAGAATCAAGAGCCCCCGATATACAGCCTATCGACGCAGCCCGACAAACCGGGAGCGGCGACCAGCGCCCTGTGGACAGCCGCAGACGTTGTGGACAACCGCGGGCGCGGACCACCCGAGTAGCACCCACACTCCCGATCACCCCACCTTTGGCCGAGCCCCGGCGCGGTTTCCTGGATATATTGGAAAAGCCCAGGTGGGCCCGCCCCGACTACCGGCGGACCCACCTGGGCCTACTGACCACTTAAGACAGAGCCGACACCCCCTCGGCGGCCTGGCCGGTGTCGGGGCACGCGGCCAACAGGCCACCCGCGACACTGAACCACTCCCGGTCGCACTCGGTCGACTCACCCGCCGTGATGGAGCCAACGCATCCAGCGATGACCAACGCGGCGATACCCAGATGGATTTTCCTGTTTCGCAAAGGATCCCCCAATCCCTCGTTCCCCCAAGACCATCCTGACACAGCGTGATGTCACTTAGGGGCCGATCGAGCTAACCTCCGTATGACCACTCTCACTCCGTCACCGGGAACTCCCGCACGCCAGCGAAAACCCGACGCGCCAACGGGAACTTTCCAGGATGGACGGCAAGTCCCGGCTCGGAGTGACCGCTCTAGCTGTTCGCCTGCAAGCGAAGCGGCTTCGTCGTCGGCGGAAAACGGCTGGTGCGCGAAGAATTCGGCGAAGTCTGGTTACCGCCGAGGGTGCTGTGCCACTTCCGGCGTCATGAAGGTCCATAGCCGACGCCACGGGCGGGCTTCGAGCGCCCTGCCGACGACAACGGGGGCCGCCCGAAGGCGACC
This sequence comes from Actinokineospora diospyrosa, assembly GCF_024171925.1. GTDB lineage: Bacteria > Actinomycetota > Actinomycetes > Mycobacteriales > Pseudonocardiaceae > Actinokineospora > Actinokineospora diospyrosa. The sequence continues at coordinate 241,201 of NZ_JAMTCO010000002.1, forward strand.
CCCGTTGTAGGAGAACCAGGTCAGCTGTTGACCATCTTGCGCAGCACGTACTGCATGATGCCGCCGTTGCGGTAGTAGTCGGCCTCGCCGGGGGTGTCGATGCGCACGACCGCCTCGAAGTCGATCGTGGTGCCCTCGCCGTCGCGGCCCGCGGAGACCTTCACCGTGCGCGGCGTCTTGCCGTCGTTGAGCGCGGTGACGCCGGTGATCAGGAACAGCTCGGTGCCGTTGAGGCCCAGCGACTCCGCGGTCTCGCCCTCGGGGAACTGCAGCGGCAGCACGCCCATGCCGATCAGGTTCGACCGGTGGATGCGCTCGAACGACTCGGCGATGACCGCCCGCACGCCCAGCAGCGAGGTGCCCTTGGCCGCCCAGTCGCGCGAGGAGCCGGAGCCGTACTCCTTGCCCGCCAGCACGACCAGCGGGGTGTCCTCGGCAGCGTAGTTCTGCGCGGCGTCGTAGATGAACGCCTGCTCGCCGCCGCGGGTGAAGTCGCGGGTGTAGCCGCCCTGCACGCCCTGGCCGTCGTTCTCGGCCGCCAGCAGCAGGTTGCGCAGCCGGATGTTGGCGAAGGTGCCGCGGATCATCACCTCGTGGTTGCCGCGCCGGGAGCCGTAGGAGTTGAAGTCCTTGCGCTCCACACCGTGCTCGGTGAGGTACTGGCCCGCGGGGGTGTCCTGCTTGATCGCACCGGCGGGGGAGATGTGGTCGGTGGTGACCGAGTCGCCCAGCAGGGCCAGCACGCGGGCACCGCGGATGTCGGTGACCGGCGACGGCTCCATCGCCATGCCCTCGAAGTACGGGGGCTTGCGCACGTAGGTGGACTGCGGGTCCCACTCGAACACGTTGCCGGTCGGCGTCGGCAGCGAGCGCCACCGCTCGTCACCGGCGAACACGTCGGCGTAGCTGCCCGCGAAGCTCTCCGCCGACAGCGCGGAGGCGATCACGTCGGCGATCTCCTGCGGCGAGGGCCAGATGTCGGTGAGGAACACCGGCTCACCGTCGGAACCCGTGCCCAGCGGCTCGGTGGTGATGTCGATGTCCATCGACCCGGCCAGCGCGTAGGCGACCACCAGCGGCGGCGACGCCAGGTAGTTCATCTTGATGTCCGGGTTGATCCGGCCCTCGAAGTTCCGGTTGCCCGAGAGCACCGACACCACGGCCAGGTCGGCGGACTGCACGCCCGCGGAGATCTCGTCCTGCAGCGGACCGGAGTTGCCGATGCAGGTGGTGCAGCCGTAGCCGACCAGGTTGAAGCCCAGCTTGTCCAGGTACGGGGTCAGGCCCGCGCGGTCGTAGTAGTCCATGACGACCTTGGACCCCGGCGCCAGCGTGGTCTTCACCCACGGCTTGCGCGACAGGCCGCGCTCGACGGCCTTCTTCGCCAGCAGCGCCGCGCCGATCATCACCGACGGGTTCGACGTGTTGGTGCACGAGGTGATCGCCGCGATGGCCACCGCGCCGTGGTCGAGCTCGAAGTCCACGCCGTCGAGGGTGACCTTGGTCGGCCTGCTGGCCCGACCCCCGGCGCCGCGCGCGGCCGAGTGGTAGTCGAAGGGCTCGCCGGAGCCGTTGCCGCCGCTGACCGCGGGCGCGTCGCTGGCCGGGAAGGACTCCTCGCCCGCCTCGTCGACCGCGGAGGTGGCCACGTCGGTGGTGTAGGTGCCCAGCGCCGCGCGGAACGCGCTCTTGGCGTCGGTGAGCTCGATGCGGTCCTGGGGGCGCTTGGGGCCCGCGATGGAGGGCACCACGGTCGCCAGGTCCAGCTCGAGGGTCTCGGAGTAGACCGGCTCGACGGACGGGTCGTGCCAGAGGCCCTGCTCCTTGGCGTACGCCTCGACCAGCGCCACCTGCTCCTCGGAGCGACCGGTGAAGCGCAGGTAGTCGATCGTCTCGGCGTCGATCGGGAAGATCGCCGCGGTCGAGCCGAACTCCGGGCTCATGTTGCCGATGGTGGCCCGGTTGGCCAGCGGGACCGCGGTGACGCCCGAGCCGTAGAACTCGACGAACTTGCCGACCACGCCCTGCTTGCGCAGCAGCTCGGTGATCGTGAGCACCAGGTCGGTCGCGGTGGCGCCCGCGGGCAGCTCGCCGTGCAGCTTGAAGCCGACCACGCGCGGGATCAGCATCGACACCGGCTGGCCCAGCATCGCGGCCTCGGCCTCGATGCCGCCGACGCCCCAGCCCAGCACGCCAAGGCCGTTGACCATGGTGGTGTGCGAGTCGGTGCCGACCAGGGTGTCCGGGTAGGCCTGGCTGACACGGCCTCCCGTGCCGGCGGGCACCTCGCGGACCATGACCACGCGCGCCAAGTGCTCGATGTTGACCTGGTGCACGATGCCGGTGCCCGGCGGGACGACCTTGAACTCGTCGAACGCGCTCTGGCCCCAGCGCAGGAACTGGTAGCGCTCCTTGTTGCGCTCGTACTCCAGGTCCACGTTGCGCTCGAAGGCGTCCGGGCGGCCGAAGATGTCGGCGATCACCGAGTGGTCGATGACCAGCTCGGCCGGGGCGAGCGGGTTGACCTTGTCCGGGTCACCGCCCAGCTGGGTGACGGCCTCGCGCATGGTGGCCAGGTCGACCACGCAGGGCACGCCGGTGAAGTCCTGCATCACGACGCGGCCGGGGGTGAACTGGATCTCCGTCGACGGCTCGGCCGAGGGGTCCCACGAGGCGAGGGCGCGCACGTGCTCGGCGGTGATGTTCGCACCGTCCTCGGTGCGCAGCAGGTTCTCCAGCAGGATCTTCAGGCTGTACGGCAGGCGCTCGGCACCCTCCACCGCGTCCAGCCGGAACACCTCGTACGAGGCGTCCCCGACCTTCAGCGTGGCGCGGGCGCCGAAGCTGTCCTTACTCGGTGTGGTCACGTCCAACTCCAGTGGCGGCGCAAAGTCAGTCCGGGTTACTCGACGGTGAGTCTCGCGCACCCCGCTGGGGGACGCAGCGACGGCCTCACCCTTCAAACAGTACGCTTGTCCTGTATAGCGCTTCAAGGGGGCGCACCGAAGGAGGACGATGTGATCCATCACGTCCAGCTCGCCTGCCCACCCGGCGGCGAGGCCGCGGCCCGGGCCTTCTACGCCGGCGTCCTGGGCTGGCCCGAGCTGCCCAAACCCCCACTGCTGGCGGCCCGGGGCGGCTGCTGGTTCACCATCCCCGACGGCGGCGAACTCCACATCGGCGTAGAAGCCGACTTCCGCCCCGCCCGCAAAGCCCACCCCGCCTTCACCGCCGACGTCGCCGCCCTGGCCGCGGTGCTCGTCGCCGCGGGCAGCCCCGTCCACTGGGCCGACCCAGCCGAAATCCCCGGCCGCCCCCGCTTCCACACCGCCGACCCCCACGGCAACCGCCTGGAGTTCCTAGCCCCCTGATCCCCGCAAACCCGCAGGTCACCCCCCATTTCTCACCCCACGGCGACCACCCCCGGCGCCGCCCCAGCCCCCACCCTCTCCGGGGGGCGTCCCCGATGCCAGTCTACCGGTTCTGGCCTGCGAAAACGGCCGCCTCGAAAATCTGTGGATAACTCAGGCGTTGTGGATAACTCGCGAGCGGGCGACGGGCACTGGGCGGCTCGCTCAGGGTGCGGCGAGCGGTGGGCGACCTGGTGTTGGGCGGAGGAACGCGCGTCGTGGGGTCAGGGCAATGCGCGCCGAGTGGGCGGCGGAAACCGCGCGTCGTGAGGTGCTGGCGGTGAGTGAGAGCGACGCGCGGGTGAGGCGTCTCGCATGGTGGACGTGGCGGGGGGACTCGTGCGTCGCGAGGAGCTGCATGTCGCGGCGGAGAGGGCTCGCAGGCGGTGGGGCTAGCTGGGGAGGAGCGCCCACCGCGCTGGCTCGCTGGCGCGGAGTCGTACCTGGTCAGGGCGTCGACGACCAGGCGGGGACATGCCGAGGGCCCGCCCCCGAACCACGGGGAGCGGGCCCTCGGAAACGCGCGGGGAACTACTTGGCGAGCTTGAGCAGCGCCTTGATGTCCTCAGGCTGCAAGCTCTTCAGCGCCGTGATCTGCAGGTCGGTGACCGAGCGGATCGGGCTGACGTACCACTTGCCGTCGACCTCGGTGGTGACCACGCCGGTGTTGGCGATCATGCCCTTGACCAGGTTGGTCAGCGCCTGCTTGGCACCGGCGTCCATCTTCTTGCCGCCGATCTTGGTGGCCAGGTCGTCGGCGCAGATCTGCTCGCGCTCGCCCTCGACCTCGGCGGCGTAGCACTCGCCGTCCTTGGTGACCTTGACGGTCTGGCCGTCCGCCTGGACCTCGAGCTCCTTGAGCAGGACCTTGGTCGCGCCCTCGACGTCCTGGGTCTCGGTCTCCAGCTTCTTGATCTTCACGCCGGTGGACTTCTGCTTGCCCGCGGCGTCCACCAGCACCGGGCCCACGTCGTGCAGCACGGCCATCTCGTCCGGCGGCAGCAGCTCGATCACCCGCGACAGGTCCGCGTTGACCGAGGCCTCGGCCAGCTCGCGCACCGCGTCACCGGGCGAGGCCGCCCCGCGCGCCGGGATGCCCTGCTTCGGCCACTCCAGCTTCTCGCTGGCCAGCGCGTAGTCCGCGACGGTGTAGAACAGGCTCGGGTACCACTCGTCCTCGACCTTGACGGTGGCGATCCGGATCGGCTCGCCCTTGTTCTCCTTGACCAGCTCGGCCACGTCGAAGGTCTGCGTCTGCGGGGCGTCGGTCATCCCGCGCGGGAACGCGAGGTCGATGAACTCCTCGGTCAGCGGCAGCTTGCTGGAGTCCGAGCTGATGGTGACCTTGCCGCCGACCAGCTTGGTGATGGTCAGGTGGTCGTTGACCTTCTCCGCACCCGCCTCGTCGAACTTCAGGTTCTCGGTCTTGAGCTCGAAGCCGTTGATCTGGTTCGGGTCGACGTCCTTCTTGTAGACGTTGAGCCGCTGCAGTTCCTTGGTCGTCTCCGAGTTCAGCGTCGTCATGAGGTCGCGCTCGGCCGGTGCTAAACCGGTGAGCAGACCCGCGACGTCACCCTTGCCGATCGCGTTGACCAGGTTGGTCGCCGCGGCGGTCGGGCTCTCGGCGCCGGCCTGGGTGCTGCCGCGGTTGAGCGCCCACACCGTCACACCGGCACCCGCGGCGACCGCGAGCACGGCGACGACCACGCCGATGATCAGACCCTTGCGCTTCTTCGGCGCCTCCGGCGGCACCGGGTAGCCGTACTGCCCGCCGCCGTAGGGCTGCTGCGGGAACTGGAACCCCTGCGGGTTGGTCTGCGGGAAGCCGCCCTGGGGCTGCTGCGGCTGCCCCTGCTGCGGGTAACCGGGCTGCTGCTGGGCTGGGAAGCCGCCGCTACCCGGACCCCCTTGCTGCTGGTACGGGTCGTTCGGCTGCCATTGGCCGCCGCCTCCGGGTGGATACGTCACGGTTCCCCTCCTGCGATCCTGCTCGCGCCTCTGCGCACGTTCACCACGATGCCGACCGCGCCCAGCACGGCGAGCGCCGAGCCGATGAGCGTTGTCGTCGGTCCGGTCGCCGCGATGCCGAGTGTGCTGCCACCACCACCGCTTTCGACGGTCGCACCACCGGAAACGGTTCCAGTGACTATCGCCAGGAAGGCCCCGATCGTTGCGGCGCCCACGCGGAAACCGAGCGCGTACAACACGATGCTCAGCGTGATCGCCGGGACGACCCCGTACCAGGCGTAGAGCAGCAGCTCCAGCGCCGTCCCGTCGAGGAACCCCAGGGTGGTGATGACACCGATCGCCTGGAAGCTGTCGCGCAGCACGGCGCCGGAGCGGAACCACGGCAGGAACATCCCGACGGCCACGAGCACCAGCCCGACCGCGGTCAGCGCGGCGGGCAACGCGGTGCGCAGCGCGCGGGAGTTCCGTTCGGACACGCCCACCATGCTCGCACCCCACCTCCCGGCCGGGTTACATCCCCCTCGTTCGAGTGGGTGCGACCGTCCTCTTTCGACCGTCGTCGTGCACACAGCGTGGAATCCGGCCGCGGTGATGTCCCCGAGGACGATGTTTCTGCTGGTACGGCTGGTTGGTGAGTGTCCCAAGTGGCACAGTCGGGGGCAGCACGGGCGGGGGGACGCCGCCCCGCGGGCAGGGAGGATCCAACGGTGGCCGTACGACGGACGCTCTCGCTCGGGCTGGTGGTCACCTCGGTCGCCCTCGTCTCGGCGATGACCTCGACGGCGGTCGCGGCCGCCGTCCCGCCCCCGCCGCCCAACCCCAGCGACGCCGAGCTGGACCAGAGCCGCGCCGTGGCCAAGGACAAGGCGGGCGAGGTCGGTCGGCTGACCAACCAGCTCGCCGAGGCCGAATCGCGGTTGATGCGGTTGCAGGCCGAGGTCGAGGCGAAACTGGAGGACGCCAACAAGGCGCTGGTCGACCTGACCGCGGCCGAGGAGGCGGCGACCAAGGCCCGGTCGGACGCCGACGCCGCCCGCCGCGAGGCATCCGGTGCGGACCAAGCCGTCGGCGACGCCCGTCAGCAACTCGACGATTTCGCCGCCGGTAGCTACAAACAGGGCACGACCGTCGGTTCGCTCACCGCGTACCTGGGCGCCAAGAGCCCCGAGGACCTGTTGGAGCGCGCGCACCTGCTCAACGCCGTCAGTGGCAGCGAGCTCGACGCGCTCGAACACATGGAGCGGGCCCGGACCCAGAAGGCCAACGCCGATTCGCGCGCTCGCGCGGCGTTGAAGGTCGCCACCCAGCGGCAATCGGAGGCCGAGGAAGCCAAGCGCGTCGCCGATGAGGCCACCGCGGCCGCGCAACGCGCCCAGCAGGACCAACTCGCCCGGTCGCAGCAGTTGTTGGCGGACCGGACGTCTTTCGAGCGGCAGTTGGAAGCGGCACAGGCCGAAGTGGGCGGTCTGGAGAGCCAGCGCGACCGCTACCAGCGGTGGTTGGCGGCCAAGCAGCGCGAGGACGAGGAGAACGCCCGCCGCGCCGCCAGTGGCCGTCCCGCCGCGGCGCCCGCGGCCGGAAGTGCGCGCACCGTGATCGAACGAGCACTGTCGCAACTCGGCGTGGAGTACGCGTGGGGCGGCGGCAACGGCAGGGGTCCGACCCGGGGCATCCGCGACGGCGGCGTCGCCGACTCCTTCGGCGATTACGCGAAAGTCGGCTTCGACTGCTCCGGCCTGATGATCTACGCCTTCGCGGGGGTCGGCGTGAGCCTGCCGCACTACAGCGGTTACCAGGCCAGCGCGGGTCGTCAGGTGCCGCTGTCGCAAATGGCCCCCGGCGACATGCTGTTCTGGTCCACCGACGGCCGCATCCACCACGTGGCGCTCTACATCGGTGACGGCCAGATGGTGGAAGCCCCGTACTCCGGCTCCGTCGTGCGCATCGCGCCCGTCCGCTACGGCGGCATCGTCTCTTACGCGACGCGCCTCATCTGATCCCCGCACTCGGGTTGCTTGTTTGTCCAGAGTGGATGGGCGGAATCCCCATTTCCCCGCCCCCTTCAACTTATAGCGGACCGGGGGGCTTGCGGCAAGGCCCCCGGTGTACCCCACACTTGCCCACCTGAAGCCAGGACCTGGGGAAATGGGGATTCACAAAGTGCGTGTGGTGTTGACGACGTGGGGATCGCGCGGGGACGTCGAACCGCTGGTGGGGCTCGCGGTGGCGCTGCGGGAACTCGGGGCGGAGGTGTCGGTGTGCGCGCCGCCGGATGAGGATTTCTCGGTGTTGCTCGGGCGGATCGGTGTGCCGCTGGTGCCGTTGGGGCCGACCGTCCGCTCGGTGGTGGCAAACCCGAAACCCCCGACGGCGAAGGACGCGTTCCACCTCGCCCCCGCTCTGGTGGCCGCCCGGTTCGAGGTGCTCGGCGCGGTCGCCAAGGGGAGTGACGTGGTGGTGGCGACCGGGTTGATGCCCGCCGGGGCGCGGGATGTGGCCGAGAACCTGGGAATCCGGTACGTGTACGCGTGCTTCCACACATTTGGCTTGCCGTCGCGGCATTTCGCGCCGGGGATGCGTCCGGGAACGCCGTCCCCGGAAGGTGAAACCGACAACCGCGTCCTGTGGCAACAAGACGCCCAACGCGTCAACGACTTGTACGGACCGGCACTCAACAGCCATCGCGCCGCCCTCGGCTTGCCCGCGGTCGACAACGTCCGCGACCACGTCTTCACCGATCGGCCGTGGCTGGCCGCGGACGCGACGCTGTGCCCGTCGGAGGGGATGACGGATCTCGACCTGCTGCAGACGGGGCCGTGGATCCTGCCCGACGACCGTCCGCTGCCGGAGGGATTGGCGGCGTTCCTGGCCGCGGGCCCACCCCCGGTGTACGTCGGCTTCGGCAGCATGGCCGCCTACGCCCCGAAGGACATCGCCCGGATCGCCGTCGAAGCCAGCCGCGCCCAAGGCCGCCGCACCGTCCTCGCCAGCGGCTGGGCGGGCCTGACATCGATCGACGACGACTGCTTCGTGGTCGGCGAGGTCAACCACCAGGCCCTGTTCCGCCGAGTGGCCGCCGTCGTCCACCACGGGGGCGCGGGCACCACGACCACGGCCGCGGTCGCAGGCGCGCCGCAGGTGGTGGTCCCGCTGATCGCGGACCAACCGTTCTGGGCGGCCCGAGTAGCGGAGCTAGGCATCGGCGTCGCACACGACGGCCCAACACCGACAGTCGAGTCGTTGTCGGCCGCACTCGCCGCTGCCTTGGCACCCGGCGTCCGGGACCGAGCAGCCGCCGTAGCACGAACTATCCGAACCGACGGCGCGACAATCGCCGCCCAACTCCTCGTCGACGGCGTGTAGCTGGCCTTTTGTCGTGGGGGCGGGCACCACCCGCCCCCACGACTCAGAACCGCCCACTCCCGGTGGCCCTCCCCGTCACGACACCCCGCCGTTCCGGAGGCCCTCCCCGTGCGCTCCCGCCCCCCACCACACCACGGGGGGCGTCCCCGGTGCCAGTCTATCCGGTGTGGCGGGTGGGAAGGGGGGTGGCGGATTTCTGTGGACGGGGATGGGGGTTGTGGATAAGTGCGACCTGGGGAAACCGGGGGCGTTGGGTGGAGATTCACCCGGTTGGGGAGGAAGGCGCTGGGAACAGGCGCCTGGCGAAGGGGCAAGCGTCGGGGACGAGGACCGGGTGTCGAGCCTGAACTGAGCCTCGAAGGGGACGAGGACCGGGTGTCGAGCCTGAACTGAGCCTCGAATGCCGCGCCCCGCGCCCCGCGCCCCGCGCCCCGCGCGCCGAGTGCCCGAGCCCGAGCGCGGGAGCGTGGAGCGCCGAGTCCCGAGTCCCGAGTCCCGTGCGTCAGAAGCGGGCACCGAGGACGAGCGCCGCAATGAGTCCCAGCGGACTAGGGGCGAGTGCCCGCTCAGCCGACCGCCGCGGTGAACATGCCGGGTTCGTAGGAGCCGCCGCGTTGGTGCACGATTACGGCGAGGCGATTCGCTGCGTTGATCAGGGCTATTAGGCAGACCAGGGCGGCGATTTGGTTGTCGTCGTAGTGGGTGCGGGCAGTGGTCCAGGTTTCGTCGGAGACGCCGGGGCTGGCGTCGGCTAGGCGGGTGCCTTCCTCGGTCAGGGCGAGGGCCGCTCGTTCCGCGTCGGTGAACACGGTGGACTCGCGCCACGCGGCGACCAGGTTCAGCCGCACCGGGGTCTCGCCCGCGGCGGTGGCTTCCTTGGTGTGCATGTCGATGCACCAGCCGCAGCCGTTGATCTGGCTGGCGCGCAGGGACACCAACTCCTGGGTCGACCGTGGCAGCGGTGACTGGTGGACCACCAGGGCCGCGTTGGCGAACCGCTTGGCGAACTTGCCCGCGATCTCGTTCTCGAACAGGTTGAAGCGCATGATGTGGGTTCCTCACTCGTCGAGCCGCAACGGGACGACCATGGGATGCCGGTGGCGCCGGGCCTGTGACACCCCGCCCGCGTGAGCACCGGCACAGTCACAGAACCACCGCCGCGGACGTCTAGTGCGCGACCCGAGAGGAGCGGCCCGTGCCTGAAGACCCCGCGACCGAGGCGTTCACAGCGCACCGGAACCTGCTGTTCACCGTCGCCTACGAGATGCTCGGCTCGGCGGCGGACGCGGAGGACGTGCTGCAGGAGACCTGGTTGCGGTGGGTGGGCGTCGACCTCGACGAGGTGCGGGACCGGCGGGCGTACCTGGTGCGGATCACCACCCGGCAGGCGCTCACCCGGTTGCGCGTGCTCGGCCGCCGCAAGGAGACCTACATCGGGTCGTGGTTGCCCGAGCCGCTGCTGACCGCGCCGGACGTGGCCGAGGACGTCGAGTTGGCCGACAGCGTGTCGATGGCGGTTCTGCTCGTTCTGGAGACCCTCACGCCGACCGAGCGGGCGGTGTTCGTGCTGCGCGAGGTGTTCGCCGTGGACTACGACGAGGTCGCCGCGGCGGTCGACAAGACACCGGCCGCGGTCCGCCAGATCGCGCACCGGGCGCGGGCGCACGTGGCGGCGCGCAGGCCGCGCGGGGTCGTCTCCGCCGACGCGACCCGCGCGGCGCTCGCGGCGTTCAAGCGGGCGGCCGAGACCGGCGACCTGCAGGGCCTGCTCGACGTCCTAGCGCCGGACGTGGTCCTGCTGGGCGACGGCGGCGGAGTCAAGCAGGCCATCGCGCGACCGGTCGTGGGCGCGGACAAGGTCGCCCGTCTGCTGGTGGGCGGGTTGCGCAAGGTCATCGGCGCGACATCGCTGAACTCGGCCCAGGTCAACGGTTTCCCGGCGCTGGTCCTCCACATCGACGGTCAGGTCGACACGGTCGTCGCGGTGCGCGTGGCGGACGGCCGCATCACCGGGCTCTACGCCGTGCGCAACCCCGGCAAACTGTCCCACATGGACCACGAGACGACCTTGAGTCGAGCTCTCCCAGGGTTCTGAGTCGAAGGTCCTAAAAGGAGTACGGACCGAGTCGACCCCAGGCCACGAAGGCGGCCAGCGCCAGCAGCACGACGTTCACGACCAGCAGCTGCGACTCCTTGCGGCGCGCGTGCACGACCGCCGCGCCCGCCATGACCAGCACCAGTCCGATCGCGGCCAGCGGGGCCAGCACCGGGGCGATGTCGAGTGCGGGCGGCAGGACCAGCCCGAGCGCGGCGAGGACCTCCAGCCCGGCGATGAGTTTGATCGTCCTGGCGCTGTAGTCCTCGGTCCAGCCCATCCCCGCCGCGGCCAACTTCGCCTTCGGCTGGCTGAGCTTGAACGCCCCCGCGGCCAGGAACGCGACGGCGAGCACGCTCGCGATGATCCACAACAGCACGTCCATGGCGGTGGCACCCTCTCAGATGACTTCAACTGTTGAGTGAACCGTAGCCCTGTTGACTTCACGCTTCAAGTCATCGGGCGGTAGCCGCGCGGCTATACTCGTGGCCATGGCAACGGAGGAGCCGCCTTGGCTCGACGAGGGGGAGTGGCGGGCGTGGGTCGCGTTCGCCAGCGTGCTGGTGCGGTTGCCCGCGGTGCTCGACGCCCGGTTGCAGCGCGACGCGGGCGTCAGCCACTTCGAGTACGCGGCGATGGCGGCGCTGTCGGAGGCGCCCGAGCGCACCCTGCGGATGAGCGACCTCGCCTCGGCCGCCGACGGGTCGCTCTCGCGACTGTCCCAGGTGGTCGGGCGCCTGGAGAAGCGCGGGTGGGTGCGCCGCACCCCCGACCCCGCCGACGGCCGCTACACGCTGGCCGTGCTCACCGACGACGGCTGGGACAAGGTCGTCGAGGCCGCGCCGGGGCACGTGCGGGCGGTGCGCGAGTTCGTCTTCGACCCGTTGAGCAAGGCCCAGGTCCGGCAGTTGACCGGCATCGGCGGCCGGATCATGCGCGCCATCGACCCGGACTGCTACGCGCCCGGCCGTCCGCAGGCCGGTAAATAGGACTTGAGTCTCCAGTCGGTGGAGGGTGGACGCTTCTGCCATGGGTGATCCGAGCGAGCTGTTCACCATCGGGCAGCTGGCCGCGCGCACCGGGTTGTCGGTGCGCACGATCCGCTTCTGGTCCGACAGCGGGGTGATCCCGCCGACCACGCGCTCCGGCGGGGGCTACCGGCTCTACGACGTGGCGGCGGTGGCGCGGCTGGACCTGGTGCGGACGCTGCGGGAGCTGGGACTGGACCTGGACACGGTGCGCGCGGTGCTGCGCCGCCAGGTCACCGTCGCCGACGTGGCGGCGGCGCACGCGCGCGCCATCGACGCCGAGATCCGGGCGTTGCGGGTGCGGCGGGCGGTCCTGCGCTCGGTCGCCCGCCGGGCGAGCACCACCGAGGAGATGAGACTGATGCACGAGATGGCCAGGCTGTCCGCCGCCGAGCGGCAGCGCGTGATCGACGAGTTCGTGGACCGCACCTTCGCCGGTGTCGAGGGGAACGCGCCGGGGGCGGGCATCGCGACCGCGATGCGGCAGTTGCCAGCCGAGCTGCCGGACGATCCCACCGACCAGCAGGTCGACGCCTGGGTCGAACTGGCCGGGCTGGTCGCCGACGAGGACTTCCAGCGGCGGGTCCGCGAGATGGCGGTCACCGGCGCCACCGGGGCACCGGCCGTCGCGCACGACCCGGCGCTGGTGGTCGAGCACGCCGGTCCCGCCGAGGCCGCCGGGATCGACCCGGCGTCGGCGCGGGGCCAGGAGGTACTGGGGCGGATCGCCCCTGATCTGTCCACTGAGGACCGGGTGCGGCTGGCGGAGACGATCGAGGTCTTCAGCGACCGCCGGGTCGAGCGGTACTGGCAACTGCTGGGCGTGCTCAACGGATCGGAGCCGTTCGAGCCGAGGGTGCCCGCCTTCGAGTGGTTCGCCGCCGCGCTCCGGGGCTAGCGGACAGCGCCGGGGGAACTCCGGGGAAGGCCGAGAAGCGCCTGCAGCAGCGGCGCGGCTGGAGACCAGCGCGGTATGACGGCGGTATGACAACAGCGCGGCCCGTGGGCTGGGAGACCGGTCCGCGGGCCGCGCTGACCCCGGGACCGGGTGGGCGTCAGCCCAGCGGCGCTCTGTCGCGCAGCGGGCAGTCGCGCGCGAGGACCTGGACGGGGTGGGGCACTGGCGGGGGCGCGGGGCGGGTGCTGCCCTGCGGGGTGGCGGTGGCTGGGCGGTTCGCGGCGTGGGTGGCCGTCGACATCGGCAGGGTCGCGAGCAGGATGGCGACGGCGCCGATGGCCCTGGTGCGTGGCCGCATGGCGGCTCCTCGTGCGGCTGGGGGTCCCGGTCCCACCAGTAGACCGCGTCCGGCGCGCGAAGCCATGACGGTCTTTCGGGGGTCACCGTGTAGGTTGGTCGGCTGCCTTCGAGCAGCGACCCGCTGAAGGAGCGACCATGCCCCCCATCACCGATGACGAACTGCGCCGCGTGATCGTCGGCGAACTGCGCCCGCACAACGCCCCGATCACCCTCGCCGACTACGACCCCGGCTGGCCCGCGCTGCACGCGCTGGAGGAGCGCCGCATCCGCGCCGCCCTCGGCCCGGTGGCCCGCCGCGTCGAGCACGTCGGGTCGACCTCCGTGCCGGGGCTCCCGGCCAAACCGATCATCGACGTGCTGCTGCAGGTGCCCGACTCCGCCGACGAACCCGCCTACCTGCCCGCGCTGGAGGCCGCGGGGTACGTCCTGCGCGTGCGCGAACCGGACTGGTTCGAGCACCGGCTGTGCAAGGGCCCGGACACCAACATCAACCTGCACATCTTCACCGACGGCTGCGCGGAAGCCGACCGCGTGGTCCGCTTCCGCGACTGGCTGCGCGCCAACGACGCCGACCGCGACCACTACGCCGCGACCAAGCGCGAACTGTCCACCCGCACCTGGCGGCACGTGCAGGACTACGCCGCGGCCAAGACCGCGGTCGTCGCCGAGATCATGGCCCGCGCGGGCGGCTGACTACCCGAGCAGGGCTGGCCGGTGCCACTCCTCGCCGAGCACGTGCTCGGCGAGGAAGGCCAGCACCGTGGCGTACCACAGCCGCACGTTGTTGGGCGCCAGCACGAAGTGGTTCTCGTCCGGGAAGTACAGGAACCGGTGCGGCCCGGTCCCGTCCGCGCAGCGCGCCGACAGCGCCCACCACAGCCGCAGCGCCTCGTTGATCGGCACCCGGAAGTCGCGCGCGCCGTGGATCACCAGCATCGGCGTGCGGATCGCGTCGGCGAAGTGGTGCGGGGAGTTGGCCTCGGCGACCTCGGGGGTCATCTCCCGGCGGAAGTCGTGCGCGATGTCGGCGGTGTCGGTGGACTGGTTGAGGTCCCACACCGAGGCGTGCGTGACGATCGCGGCGAACCGGTCGGTGTGCCCGGCGATCCAGTTGGCCATGTAGCCGCCGAACGAGCCGCCCATCGCCGCGGTCCGGCTCGGGTCCAGGTCCGGTCTGCGCAGCGCGGCGTCGGTGATCGCCATCAGGTCGGTGTAGGGGGCCTGGCCCCACGCGCCCCAGCCGCGCCGGATGAACTCGATGCCGTAGCCGGTCGACAGCGCCGGGTCGGGCATCAGGACCGCGTACCCGCGGGCGGCGGCGATCCACGGGTTCCAGCGCCACGACCAGTTGTTGCGCGAGAGCACCGGTCCACCGTGGACCCACAGCAGCAGCGGGGCGGGCGACTGCTCGTCGGCGGTCTCGGGCAGCACGAGCCACCCCCGCAGCGCGGTGCCGTCCTCGGCGGTCGCGGTGACCTCGGCCAGCCGCCCGCGCACCGCCGTGGTGATCCCCAGCGCCGCGGCCGGGTCGGGCAGCGCGGTGACCTCGCCGTCGGGCAGGCCGATCCGGACCGGGATCGGCGGGCTGTCGATGGTGGACCGCAGCGCGTAGACCCACCGGCCGTCGGGGGAGACGGCGGCGTCGGTGTAGGCGGCGTCGTCGCCGGTCAACCGGGTGGGCTCGCCGGTGGCCACGTCGACGAGCCAGAGCGGGGAGCGGCCCAGGTGGTCGGCGGCGACCACGATCGCCGTGCCGTCCGGGGTCCACCGCGCGGTGTGCGGCCAGCGGTCCCACGCCGCGGTCAGCGCCTCGACCGGCCCACCCGCGACGGGCACCACGCCCAGCCAGCGATCGCCGGGGTCGTCGGGGTTCTTGCGCCGCTGCACCACGACCGCGACCCGGGTGCCGTCCGGGGAGATCCGCGGCGTGTCGTACTCGTGGTCCGGGTCGTCGGCCAGCACCCGCCGCTCGCCGGTGGCCACATCGATGGCGACCAGGGTGTGCCGCTGCGAGCCGCCCGGCTCACCGACCGCCCACATGGTGACCACGGTCCGGCCGTCCGGGCTCAGGTCCCAGGAGCAGTCCTCGCCCAGCGCGCGACCGACGTGCCCGGTCAGGTCGCGCACCCCGTCCGGCCCGGCCGCCAGCAGCCGGGTGCGCTCCGGGCCCAGGTCGCGGTCCCAGTGCCGGATCGGGAACTCGTCGTGCAGCACCGCGGACACGCACGCGTCGGCACGCCTGCCGCGCAGGGCCCGGTCGGTCTCCAGGTCCAGCGCGGAGGGCAGCAGCGCCGACCCGAACACGGTCGTGCCGTCGGCGGCGGTCAACACCCCCCGCACGCCGCCACCGGGGCGCACCACCGGCTCGGGGTCGCCCCCGGCCGCGGGCAGCGCCCACAACGCGGGACCGTCCGCACCGCCCGGCTCGGGCCGGGCCGAGGTGAACAGCAGGTCGCCCGAGGGCGTGAACCCGGCCCCGGTCTCGCCCTCGGTGCTCCTGGTGAGCCTGCGCGCGGCCCGATCGCCGCGCGGATCGACCTCCCACAGCGACCGGATGTGCCGGGTGCCGGTCTCGTCGGGCAGCGACACCCCGACCACCACTCGGCGGCCGTCGTGGGAAAGCCACAGCCCGGCCAGTTGCGGCATCCGCACGAAGGCGTCCAGATCGGCCAGCGGCCCCGCGGGCAGCCGGGTCCCGGCGTCGTCGAAGATCACGTCTTCTTATACCGAACCCGGCGCCCCCGCGCGCCCGCCAGGTCCCCCGCTCACCGGGTGGGACGTCCCGAATGAGGGGTTCAGGGGTGCCCCTGTGCGCGGTGATCAGCGCGGACGCCGGTCCAGCCGTGGTCGGAAAGTGTTGCGGTGCCGGGGTTGTCGGTGATTTGCCGTAGTGTTCGCGGTATGCCACTGACTCTGGAAGAACGTGAGCAGTTCCTCCTCGAACCGCACATCGGCTCCCTCGCCGTCACCGGCGAGGACGGACGGGCACCGCTGCAGGTCCCGATCTGGTACAAGTACGTCCCCGGCGGCACGCTGTGGATCACTACCAAGGCCACCTCGCGCAAGGCCCGCCTGATCCGCGCCGCGGGCCGGTTCTCCCTGCTGGTCGAGCGCCTACAGCCCACAATCCGCTACGTCTCGGTCGAAGGCCCGGTCACGGCGGAGGTGGGCAACGAGGACTACCTGCGCGAAATGGCCTCCCGCTACGTCGCCCCGGAGCGGCTGGAGGCATACATCGCCTACCTGAAGAAGGAGGGCGAGCAAACCGTGTTCCGCCTCAAAGCCGAACACTGGACCTCCGCCGACCTCGGCCCGGCCTGATTCCCCCTCGCGCGCGGCTGTCCCCGCACAGCCGCGCGCGGCTCCACTCCCAGACCACCTCGCCCCGCCCACGTCCCTGGACCATCCTGGCCCCCCGGACCTCAACTCCGACCGCCTGAGAGCCAGAGGTTGTCTGCCCGCCCCTCCACTGGACACTCGGAAGTCGCTGCGGGTCGCTGAACACTTCGAGCCGAGGTGCTGGCTCCTCGTGCGGACCTGGCCTACCCAGCCGCTGGTCACTCGTGCCCAGCTCCGCAGACTGGCCTAAGCCCACCCGATCGACCCATTCGGCTGTAGGAACTCGCTGCTGCCTGCCCAACCTCCGTGAGGTCCGGCCGCACCCTGATTCGGCCACCCGACTGCAGGAAGCCTGCATTGGCCCAGCCCCCGTCAGGACCGGCCCCAACCCACCACCCCAGCCCCTGGACACTCTGACCCGGCGGCGCCACCCCAGCTGCCGTCAGGTCCGCCCCAACCCACCTGCTCAGCGCCTGGATACTCGGATCCGTCGGTGCCACCCTGCCCCCCGTCAGGTCCGCCTCAGCCCACCTGTTCAGCACTTGGACACTCGGACCCGGCGGTGCCAACCCAGCCCGCTCTCGGCTGCCCCACCTACCCAGCACCTGGACAGTCGGACTCGCTGGTGCCAAATGCTCGATGGGGCGGACTTGTTTTGCGTGGGGGGACAACACCCGTAGCGTCGCCTCGCGGCAGGGCCATGCTTTTCGGCCCCTGCTTTGCGGTCCTGCCGCGGGTGTTGTAGGGGCCCCGCGCAAAACAAGTTCGCCCCATCGAGCTTGTCGCATTGTCGCGGATCGGGCCCGATGTTGCCGCTAGGCAACGAGGCGTCCGATCCGGCACGCCGAGGTCGCCGCTAGGCGACGAGGCCGTCCACCGGAGCCGAAGGCGGAGGCCCAAATCCCTTGCCCCGCACACCCAACCCCGGCCTACGCCAAGATCAACCTGACCGAAAGCCCCCAAATACACAGCCTACCGCGCAGCACCGACAAATCAGGCCCAGCAACCAACGCCCTGTGGACAACCAGAACCGTTGTGGACAAACAACAACCAGCCCCACAAGATCATCTACCACAAGAGCCCCCGATACACAGCCTACCGAGCAGCACCGACAGAACGGCAGCGCCGACCGAGGCCTGTGGACACCCGAACCCATTGTGGATAACCAACCACAACGAAGCATCCCGATGATCAACTATCGCAAGAGCCCCCGATATAAAGCCTACCGACGCACCCCACCACAACGACACAAGCAATCGTGGCCTGTGAACAGCCAGCCCCGTTGTGGATAGCCCACCACGCCAGCCACGAGCACACCAGTCAGCGACCCGTTCACCGCCAAAGGTTCACCTGTCGGCTCGGCACTGCCACGATGTCGCCATGACCGACCCGATCCAGGACACGCGGTCGACCACCGAGGTCATGGTGCTCGCACTGGACGACCCCGCTGCCGATCTGCTCGCTGTTGGTGGCAAAGGCGCAGCGCTCGCTCGACTGGCCAGGGCTGGGCTCCCTGTGCCTCCCGGCTTCCACATCACCACCGCTGCCTACCGGGCCTTCCTGTTTCCCGACACCCGCCTAGGCGACCCTGCCGCGTTCATCCGTTCCGCTATGCCGCCTTCGGTCGCCACCGCTGTTGAGCAGGCATACGCAGCGCTCGGTGGTGGCGCGGTCGCAGTGCGGTCGTCGGCCACTGCGGAGGATCTGGCAGATCTGTCCTTCGCCGGGCAGCACGACAGCTTCCTCGGGGTGGTCGGCACGGCTGCTGTTCTCGACGCGGTGCGGCGGTGTTGGGCGTCGTTGTGGACCGACCGGGCTGTTGCCTATAGGGCTCGGCACGGGGTCTCCGAGGATGGGCTCGCGCTTGCGGTTGTTGTCCAGCGCATGGTTCGCGCCACTGCGGCCGGGGTGTTGTTCACTGCCAACCCGCTGTCCGGTGACCCGGGGGAGTCTGTGGTCAACGCCGCCTGGGGGCTGGGGGAGGCTGTTGTTGGCGGTCGGGTCACGCCGGATGTCTATGTGGTCGCGGGTGGTGGCGAGGTCCGTAGGGAGATCGCGGACAAGGTGGTCATGACCGTGCCGACCGCGGCGGGTGCTGAGGACGTCCCGGTGCCGGAACCGCTGCGGCGCGCGGCCGCCTTGGACACCGGGCAGGTCCTCGACCTCGTCGACCTCGGTGCGCGCGTGCGGGAGTTGTACGGGGTGGACGTCGACATCGAGTGGGCTCGTCACGCGGGTGGGTTCGCCCTGCTGCAGGCCCGGCCGATCACCACCCAGGCCGCCGAGGTCTGGAACGACACCCTGAGCGGCGACTACCTGTGGAGCTCGGCGAACCTGGGCGAGGCCATCCCGAGCGTGATGACCCCGGCCACCTGGTCGCTGGTGCGGAGCATGCCCGCGCCCGCGCTGGGCCCGCACCCGAGCAAGGGCAACATCGGCGGCCGCGGCTACCTGAACCTGAGCGTCCCGTTGGCCGTCGGCTCCGCGCTGGGTCTGGGGCGACCGGCGCGGCGCGCGGTCGGGCGGTTGTTCGGCCGGATCCCGGGTGACGTCGAGGTCCCGCCACTGCCGATGGGGCGGTGGGAGGTGCTGCGGGCCGCCGCCAGGGCCGCTATCCCGTTCGCCCGGCAGGGGCGGGACTTCCGGCGGCGGCTCCCCGAACTGCTCGCCCGCACCCCCGGCCGGTGCGCGGCGCTGCGCGAGCGGATCGCCCGCACGGGCAGCGCGGGGGAGTTGCTGGCGCTCTGGCGGTCCGATGTGGACACCCTGTTGCGGGTCGACTGCGCCACCCTCGACGCCGGTGGGCGCACCGCGCGGGCGGGGGAGCGGATCGCCGCTCGACTGCGGCGGATCGCGCCTGAGGACGCCGACCTGCTGACGACCGGACTCCACAACGCCGAGGACGGCCTGGCCAGCCTCGGGCCGCTGCTGGGCTTGGCCCGGTTACGCGCGGGGGAGATCGACCGGGAGACCTACGCGCGCCAATGGGGCCACCGGTGTGCCGACGAGTACGAGGTGTCGGTGCCGCGGCCGCTGGAGGACCCGGCGTGGATCGACCGCGCCTTGGCCGCCCCCGGCGACCCGCTCGCGCTGCTGGACCGGCAGGACGAGGCACGCGAGCGGGCCTGGGAGCGGTTCGCCGCTGCCCACCCGCGCCGCGCGCCCGGTGTTCGTCGGGCTTTGGACCGCGCCGCCGAGGTGGGGCGCGGTCGTGAGCGGGCACGGTCGGAGATGGTGCGGACGTTCTCGGTGTTCCGCGCGTTCATCGTTCGCGCGGGTGAGCTAACCGGCCACGGCGACGACCTGTTCATGCTGCCTATAGAAGACATCCTCATCGTTCTCACCGGTGACGATGCCCCACTCAAGGCCATCCCCGCACGCAAGGCCGCCTACAGGCTCTATAGGTCGCTTCCGCCGTACCCAACGCTGATCAGTGGCCGGTTCGACCCGGTTGCCTGGGCCGCGACAGCGAGGGAGACGGTGGGAGAAGGGGTGATCACCGGGTTCCCCGGCATGCCCGGTGTCATCAGCGGGATCGCGCGGGTCGTGTCCACGCTGGAAGCGGCCGAGGCCCTACAGGAAGGGGAAGTCCTGGTCGCGCCTTCGACCAACGTCGGCTGGACGCCAATGTTCCCTCGGGCCGCCGCGATCGTCACCGACGTCGGCGCGCCTCTATCGCACGCGGCAGTCGTGGCTCGCGAGTTGGGGATCCCGGCCGTTGTCGGCTGCGGCGACGCTACCTCTCGACTGCGCACCGGGGATCTCGTGCGAGTCGATGGAGCGCGGGGAACGGTAGAGCTAACTGAGCAACCCGGCGACGGCCACGACGCACCCGAGGACAACAACTGACGCCGAGATCGTAGGCGTTCCGGAGTCCCAAGCTCTGCCATGCCGGATCACTGCGGCAATGCCCTAGGGTCGTGCCGTCAGAGCCGCGCTCGACCCGAGGAGCACTCCCGTGTGGATCACCCGACCGGAGACGCCGGACGATCGCGCGGCCATCCACGCGGTCACCGCCGCTGCCTTTCCCACGGCGGACGAGGCCGATCTCGTCGACGCGCTGCGGGCCGACCCGAACGCCTGGATCGGTGGTCTCTCGATCGTCGCGACCGAAGGCGATGCGGTCGTCGGGCACGCCCTGCTGACCCGCTGCCAGGTCGGCGGTCACCCGGCGCTCGCGTTGGCACCGTGCTCGGTTCGGCCCGACCGGCAGCGGCAGGGGGTAGGGGACGCGATGATCCGCTTCGCGCTCGCCGCCGCCCGGGACCTCGGTGAGAACCTCGTCGTGGTCCTGGGGCACGCCGAGTACTACCCGCGGTTCGGGTTCACCCCGGCCTCCGGGTTCGGCGTGCGGGCCCCGTTCGACGTGCCCGACGAGGCCCTCATGGCACTGTCCCTCGACCCCGCGCGTCCCACGCCCACCGGCGTCATCGCGTACCCGGCCGCGTTCGGGGTCTAGGCGCTGTCCTGCGAGTCGCCCTCGTCCTCGCCGGGGTCGGTGGCGCCTTCGCGCTCATCGCGGTCGGCCCACTCCAGCAGGGTGTCCAGCCGGAAGACCGCGTCGTCGATGCCCGCGTGCGGGTCACCCAGCTCGGCGAACCGGGCGGGGACGGTGGCGACGGTGCAGTCGCGCGGGTCCACGCTGTCGAGCTCGTCCCAGCGCAGCGGGGTGGACACCGTGGCCTCGGGGACGCCGCGCACCGAGTAGGCGGAGGCGATCGTGTGGTCGCGGGCGTTCTGGTTGTAGTCGACGAACAACGCAGCCGGATCGCGGTCCTTGCGCCACCACGTCGTCGTCACCTCGTCCGGTGCCCGCCGCTCCACCTCCCGCGCGAACGCCAGCGCGGCCCGGCGCACCTCGCCGAACGTCCACTCCGGAGCGATCCGCACGTAGACGTGCAACCCCCGACCGCCCGAGGTCTTCGGCCACCCGACCGCGCCGAGCTCGTCGAGCACCTGGTGGGCCACGTGCGCGACCCGCCGGACCCGGTCGAAACCGCAGTCGGGCATCGGGTCCAGGTCGATCCGCCACTCGTCGGGCCGCTCGGTGTCGGCGCGCCGGGAGTTCCACGGGTGGAACTCCACGGTGGACATCTGCACCGCCCACACCACGTCCGCCACCTTCGTGACGCACAGCTCGTCGGCGTGCCGGTTGTACCGCGGGAAGTGCACCCGCACCGTCTCCAACCACGGCGGCGCCCCGTGCGGCACCCGCTTCTGGTGCACCTTGTCCCCGGTGACCCCCTTCGGGAACCGGTGCAGCATGCACGGCCGCTCCCTGAGCGCCCGGACGATGCCGTCGCCGACCGAGAGGTAGTAGTTGACCAGGTCGAGCTTGGTCACCCCACTCGCGGGGAAGTACACCCGGTCCGGATTGGACACCCGAACCACGTGCCCACCCGCCTCGACCTCGACCGCCGGGGAATCCGCCATGCCCACAACGTAACCAGCGTCGGCGACACCTGCCAGGTACTTCGGCCTTGCGCGCGCCCCTGCCCCGGTCGGCTGAACTTCTCGCCCTGGATTCCCCCGACCTGGGCATCGAGTTATCCACAACCCCCCACGTTGTCCACCGACAACCGCACCCCCTTCCTCCGCAGGCCAGAACCGGTAGACTGGCACCGGGGCCGCCCCCCGGGACAGGGTGGGGGCTGCGCCCCCGACGCGGGTGCGCGGAGCGCGGGTGCGGTGGGGGAGTCGGGGGATTGGGCGAGGCGTTCGCGCGGGCGGGGTCCTCCTGGGGTGAGGGTGGTCGGCTATGGCGAAGGCTGCGGGTGGTGGCGGTGATGCGCTGGGTGCGAAGTGATCGCGGCAGGGCCTGCCGTCGCAGTCGAGCTTGGGTGGACCCGCTGGGCTCGGTCGCGTTCGGATCGCAGCGCGGGGTTGCTTGAACGCCTGGGAGTTCGCGCCGACCAAGGGGCTGAGCAGCTCGACAGCCGGGGCGTGTCAGGCTGAGCGGAACATGGTCCGGAACGAATAGTTGACACTGACTAGTCGAGTCGGGATAGTTGGTGTCGGCTAGAGATGAGGAAGTGGTGGCCAAGCGACGCGCGGTGGGTAATCCGCTGGCGTTGGCGGTGCTGTCCGGTCTGCTGCTCGAACCCATGCACCCCTACGAGATGGGGCGCAGGCTCAAGGAGACCGGCAAGGACCGCAACATCAAGTACAACCGCGGCTCGCTCTACATGGTCGTGGAGCAGCTGCGCAAAGCCGGGTTCATCGCCGAACAGGAGACCGTGCGCGACACCGCGCGACCGGAGCGCACCGTTTACGCGCTCACCGACACCGGTCGGGCCGAGCTCTACGACTGGATGCGGGAGCTGGTCGCCGTTCCGGAGCACGAGTACCCGAAGTTCGGCGTCGCGCTGTCGCTGCTCGGCGTGCTCGAGCCGGGGGAGGCCGTGGAGCTGCTCGGGCAGCGGTTGGTCGCGCTCGAGCACGAGGCGGCGGGGATCACCGCCGACATCGCCGGGGCCAAGGCGCAGGGCGTGCTGTGGGTCTTCCTGATCGAGGAGGACTACCGGCTCGCGCTGCTCGACGCCGAGCGCCGGTTCGTCACCACCCTCATCGCTGCCATCGGGGCGCCGGAGTACGTCCGCGCCTGGCAGGACGCGATGGGAGAGGGGACACCGTGGAGCGCAGACGAGCGGTAGACACGGCACTGGTCATCGGGGGCGGCATCGCCGGTCCGGTTGTCGCGGCGGCGTTGCGGCGCGCGGGGGTCGAGGTGACCGTGTACGAGGCGTACGCGCAAGCCGCGGACGGCGTCGGCGGGATGTTGATGGTCGCGCCGAACGGGCTGGACGCGTTCCACGCGATCGGCGCCGACGGGGTGGCCGGGCTGGGCCAGCCGATCGGCACGATGGTCATGGAGGACTTCCGCGGCCGCAAGCTGTTCGCCTTCGACGGCCTGCCCGACCTACCGGCCAGCCGCGTGATGTGGCGGTCCGACCTGTACCGGGTGCTGCAGGACCGCGCCGTGGAGCTGGGCGCCGAGGTCGAGTACGGCAAGCGCCTGGTCGACGTCCGCGAGCACCCGGACTCGATCACCGCGGTCTTCGCCGACGGCAGCACGGCCACCGCGGACCTGCTCGTCGGGGCCGACGGGATCCGCTCCGCGGTGCGCGGTCTGATCGACCCGACCGCTCCCGGCCCCGCGCCGGTCGGTCTGCTCGGCCTCGGTGGCTGGGGCCCCGCGGTGCCGGGCACCGGCGGGACCGACGTCATGCACTTCGCGCAGGGCAAGCGCGCCTTCTTCGGCTACTGGGCGACCGACGACGGCACAGCCTGGTTCTCGAACCTGCCGCACAAGGGCGCCATGTCGGCGGCCGAGGCGGCGCAGGTGCCCACCGACGAGTGGCTGCGGCGGCTGCGCGCGGCCCACGAGGGCGACCACCCCGCCGAGCTGGTGCTGGACTCGGCGCGGGACCTGCAGGTCATCGGCGCGCTCGAGGTGCTGCCCGCGGTCCGGCACTGGTACCGCGGCCGGATGGTGCTCGTCGGCGACTCCGCGCACGCCCCGTCCCCCAGCTCCGGCCAGGGCGTGTCGATCACCGCCGAGAGCGCGGTCCAGCTCGCCAAGTGCCTGCGCGACCTGCCCGACCCGGCCACCGCGTTCGCCGCCTACGAGCGGCTGCGCAGGCCGCGCACCGACAAGATCATCGCGGCCGCGGCGCGCACCAACAGCCGCAAGGCGGCAGGGCCGGTCGCCCGCGCGATCGGGCGGGCCATCACCCCGGTGCTGACCCGCACCGTCTTCACCCCGAAGCGGATCTTCGGCGACGTGCACGCGCACACCATCGACTGGGAGGCGCCCGTCGCGCCGTAGGCTCCGACCGTGGCGTGGACGGCGGTGGTCCTGGCCGGGGGCAAGGCCACCCGGATGGGCGGAATCGACAAGACCGCCCTCGTGGTCGGCGGCGCGACGCTGCTCGACCACGTCCTCGCCGCCGTCTCGCACGCCGACGGGATCGTCGTCGTCGGCCCACCCCGCCCCACCGCCGTCCCCGTGCTGTGGACGCGCGAACCCGAGCCCGGCACCGGCCCGGTGGCCGCGCTGGCCGCCGGGCTGGAGCTCGTCGGCACCGAGCGGACCGTGCTGCTCGCCGCGGACCTGCCCGCCCTCACCCGCGCCACTGTCGACCGGCTGCGCACCGCGGCGCCCGCCGTGCTCGTCGACGCCGACGGGCGCGACCAGTGGTTGCTCGGCGCGTGGCCGACGACACCCCTGCGCTCGGCGCTGCCCTCCCGGCCGGAACACGCCGCACTGCGTAGAGTCCTCTCGGGACTCTCGCCGACCAGGCTCGCCGACCACGACGGCAGCGCGCGCGATGTGGACCACCCAGCGGACGTTCCCAGTCAGACGCCGCCGTTCCCAGAGTGAGTTCACAGGGCTCACACCGGCGGTCCGGTTGGCTGTACGCGGTAGACCGCGAGGTCTGTCGTGAGATCCACGAGGAGGATGCCGGTGACCGACCCCGGGCAGGCCGAGGCGCCCACGACCCCCGCGCGCGACGCGCAACTGCTCGAACGCACCGTGTTCGAGGTCAAGCGGGTCATCGTCGGGCAGGACCGCCTGGTCGAGCGGATGCTGGTCGGCCTGCTGGCCAAGGGGCACCTGCTGCTGGAGGGCGTGCCCGGCGTGGCCAAGACCCTCGCGGTGGAGACCTTCGCCAGGGTCGTCGGCGGGTCCTTCTCCCGGGTCCAGTTCACCCCCGACCTGGTGCCAGCCGACATCCTCGGCACCCGCATCTACCGGCAGGGCAGTGAGCGCTTCGACGTCGAACTCGGCCCGGTGGTGGCCAACTTCGTGCTCGCCGACGAGATCAACCGCGCGCCTGCCAAGGTGCAGTCGGCGATGCTCGAGGTGATGGCCGAGCGGCACGTGTCCATCGGCGGCAAGACCTTCCCGATGCCCACCCCGTTCCTGGTGCTGGCCACCCAGAACCCGATCGAGAACGAGGGCGTCTACCCGCTGCCCGAGGCCCAGCGCGACCGGTTCCTCTTCAAGATCATCGTCGAGTACCCGACGGTGGAGGAGGAGCGCGAGATCGTCTACCGGATGGGCGTCACGCCGCCGGAGCCCAGCCAGGTGCTCACCCCCGAGGAACTCAGCCGCCTGCAGTCGGTGGCCGCCAACGTGTTCGTGCACCATGCGCTGGTCGACTACACCGTCCGCCTGGTGCTGGCCACCCGCACCCCGGCCGAGCACGGCCTCACCGACGTCGCGGGCTGGATCGCCTACGGCGCCTCGCCGCGCGCCAGCCTCGGCATCGTCGCCGCCTCCCGCGCGCTCGCCCTGGTCCGCGGCCGCGACTACGTGCTGCCCCAGGACGTCGTGGACGTGGTGCCCGACGTGCTGCGCCACCGGCTCGTGCTGTCCTACGACGCGCTCGCCGACGGGGTGCCGATCGACCACATGATCTCCCGCGTGCTGCAGACCGTGCCGCTGCCGCAGGTGTCCGCCCGCCCGCAGGCCGTGGGGCACCCCGCCCCCGCCGGGGTGAACGGCAGGCCGTGAGCAGGCAGAGTCGAGGTAGCGCGGGGTCGGCCGAGGGCGAGCGGCCCAACTGGGTCCCCCCGGTGCTGCGCGGTGACCGCATGGAGGCGGGCCTGCGGCTGCTGGAGATCGACGTCCGGCGCAGGCTCGACGGCCTGCTGCAGGGCAACCACCTCGGCCTGGTCCCCGGGCCCGGCTCCGAACCCGGCGAGGCCCGCCCGTACCAGCCCGGCGACGACGTGCGCCGGATGGACTGGGCGGTCACCGCGCGCACCACCGTCCCGCACATCCGCGAGACCGTCGCCGACCGCGAACTCGAGACCTGGCTGGTGGTCGACCTCTCCGCCAGCCTCGACTTCGGCACCGCGGGCTGCGAGAAGCGCGACCTGGCCGTGGCCGCGGTCGCCGCGATCACGCACCTCACCCGCGGCGGCGGCAACCGCGTCGGCGCGCTGATCTCCACCGGTGAGCGCATGATCCGCGTCCCCGCCCGCGGCGGCCTCGCGCACGCCCGCGGCCTGGTGCGCAAGGTCGCCGAGACCCCGCGCGCCACCGAGGGCGTCCGGGGTGACCTTGCCGACGCCATCGAGCAGTTGCGCCGCCCACCGCGGCGGCGCGGTCTCGCCGTGGTCGTGTCGGACTTCCTGGGGCAGACCGACTGGCAGCGCCCGCTGCGCGCGCTGTCGTTGCGCCACGAGCTGATCGCGGTCGAGGTCGTCGACCCGCGCGACGTCGACCTGCCGGACGTGGGCACCGTCGTGCTCGCCGACCCGGAGACCGGGCGCCGCCGCGAGGTCACCGCGTCCCCGTTGCTGCGCAAGGAGTTCGCCGCCGCGGCCGCCGAGCACCGCACCGCCGTCGCGGCCGGGATCCGGCGCGCGGGCAGCGGGCACCTGGTGCTGCGCACCGACTCCGATTGGATCGCCGACACCGTGCGCTTCGTCGTCGCCCGCAAGCGGCGCTGGTCGGGAGGGGCCGCGTGACGCTGAGCCTGCGCAACTTCTCCGCCCCGCTGTGGTTCCTGCTGCTGATCGCGATCGCCGGGCTGGTGGCCGGTTACCTGCTGGTGCAGCGGTCCCGGCGCAAGCGGACCCTGCGGTTCACCAACCTCGAGCTGCTGGAGAAGGTGTCCTCCAGCGGCCCCAGCCGGTGGCGGCACGTCCCCGCGGTGGTCCTCGTCGGCGCGCTGCTGCTGCTGACCACCGCGATGGCCGGACCGACCGCCGAGCAACGGGTCCCGCGCAACCGGGCCACCGTGATGCTGGTGATCGACGTCTCGCTGTCCATGGAGGCCACCGACGTCGCGCCGACCCGGCTCAAGGCGGCCCAGGTGGCGGCCAAGTCGTTCGCCCAGGGCCTGACCCCGGGGGTCAACCTGGGGCTGATCACCTTCGCGGGCACCGCGACCGTGCTCGTCGCGCCGACCACCGACCGCGGCGGCGTGGCGAAGGCGATCGACAACCTCAAGCTCGCCCAGTCCACCGCCACCGGTGAGGCCATCTTCGCGGCGCTGCAATCGATCGAGGGCTTCTCCCAGGTCGTCGGCGGACCCGAGGGCCCGCCGCCCGCGCGCATCGTGCTGATGTCCGACGGCAAGCAGACCATCCCGACGGAGAACGAGGACGACCCGCGCGGCTCGTTCACCGCCGCGAAAGCCGCCGCCGACAAGAAGATCCCCATCACCACGATCTCCTTCGGCACCGCCGACGGCACCGTCGAGATCGAGGGCCGGGTCCAGTCCGTCGCCGTGGACGACACGGCGATGGAGGAGATCGCGACGCTGTCCGGCGGCGACTTCTACAAGGCCGCCACCGCCGACCAGTTGCGCAAGGTTTACGACACCCTCGGCGAGCAGATCGGCTACGAGATCAAGGAAGCAGACGCCAGCAGACCGTGGCTGATCCTGGGCACCCTCGCCGCGCTGATCTCCGCCGGGCTCTCGCTGCTGTTCGGCCAACGCCTGCCCTGAGCCGGACCTGCCTGAGCCGGACCTGCCTGTGGTGGGCCTGCTGTGAGCCGCCTGCCCGGGTGACTACCGGGGCGGGCGTGGTGCGGGGATGACGACGTGGCGGGCGAGCCAGCCCAGCAGGGCGTCGAGCTCCCGGGCGACCTCCAGCACCTGGTCCACGGCCGCCGCGCTGTGCACGGCCTCCTCCGGGTGCACCGGGCGGGTCGCCACCAGCGACCGGTAGCGCAGCAGGTCCGCGCGCGGGTGGTCCGGCGGGTACTCGCGCGGGCCGCGCTTCATCACGTCCCCGCTCACCTCGAAGCGCTCCGGCAGCGCGGCCAGGATCTCGACCAGTTCCGCCCCGCTGTCGTCCTCGGCGACCGCACTGCGGAATTGCCGCACCTGACCCGGATCCGGGTAGTGCCAGGCGCCTTTGACGTGTAAACCGTCGAGGTCGAACCGCAGTCCGATCTCCACATTGCGCGCCATCCGCACGACCGCGCCCTGGTGCTGCCACCAGAACGGGTCCTTCGCGAAGTGCCACACGGAGAAATCGGCGTAGCGCGCGTCGGCGTCGGCCAGATCCGACAGCAGGGCCACCATCGGCGCCCGCACCAACCGCTCCCGATCCCTGCGGTTGTGCTCGCGCACCTGCGTCGTGGGCACGCCGTCGAGCTTGTGCAACACGTCGAGCGCCTGCACCGGCCAGCCGGTGAACAGTCGGGGCATGGGTCGATTCTAGGGCTATTCCACCGCCACGAACGTGTGGCCGCACCGGATACGCACAGTGCCGATTCCCCGATCGGTTTCGGCCGACCGGGTAATGCGCGGCCGATTTCCCTTGATGGGCAACCCATCCGACGCCCGGAAAACGCGATCGCGGTTACCCCGAACGTGCCAGGAAGGTCGGCCCGGCTATTCCTGTGGGCTCGGTCACCCCCGATTCCGCCGCCGGGCCCCACCCCGGTCCCACCCGCCGCGCCCCGGCCAGCGGCGGTGTCAGCGGTGCCAGATAACCTGCCGGGGAACGCGGTCGCCGGGTGGATGGGATGGCAATGGGACGGTCGGTACTGGTCACGGGCGGCAACCGGGGCATCGGGTTGGCCATCGCGCGCGCCTTCCAGGCGCAGGGCGACAAGGTCGCGATCACCCACCGCGGCTCGGGCGCCCCCGACGGTCTGCTCGGGGTGCGCTGCGACGTCACCGACACCGAGGCGGTCGACGCCGCGTTCACCGAGGTGGAGGCCGCGCACGGCCCGGTCGAGGTGCTCATCGCCAACGCGGGCATCACCGACGACACGCTGCTGATGCGGATGACCGAGGACCAGTTCACCCGGGTCATCGACGCGAACCTCACCGGCGCGTGGCGGGTCACCAAGCGCGCCACCCGCGCGATGCTCAAGGCCCGCTTCGGCCGCATCGTCTACATCTCCTCGGTCGTGGGCCTGATGGGCTCCCCGGGGCAGGTCAACTACGCCGCTAGCAAGGCGGCGCTGGTCGGCATGGCGCGCTCGATCGCCCGCGAACTGGGCTCGCGCGACATCACGGCCAACGTGGTGGCCCCCGGGTTCGTCGCCACCGACATGACCGACGCGCTCACCGAGGACCGCAAGAAGCAGATCCTGGCGACCGTCCCCGCTGGCCGCTACGCCACGGTCGAGGAGATCGCCGCCGCGGTCACCTTCCTCACCTCCGACGCCGCCGGGTACATCACCGGCGCCGTGCTGCCGGTCGACGGCGGCCTCGGCATGGGCCACTGACCCGTAGTTCCCCTCCCTGGAAGGAAGCCATGACCGG
Organism: Actinokineospora diospyrosa; assembly: GCF_024171925.1. Taxonomy (GTDB): domain Bacteria; phylum Actinomycetota; class Actinomycetes; order Mycobacteriales; family Pseudonocardiaceae; genus Actinokineospora; species Actinokineospora diospyrosa. The sequence goes on from NZ_JAMTCO010000002.1 coordinate 270,906, forward strand.
ACTGCTCGAGGGCAAGCGGCTGCTGATCACCGGTGTGATCACCGACGCCTCCATCGCCTTCCACGTCGCCAAAGCGGCCCAGGAGCAGGGCGCCCAGGTCGTGCTGACCGGCTTCGGCAGGCTCAGCCTGGTCGAGCGGATCGCCAAGCGGCTGCCCCAGCCCGCGCCGGTCGTCGAGCTTGACGTGCAGAACCAGGAGCACCTCGACACGCTGGCCGAGCGCGTCCGCGAGCACGTCGACGGCCTCGACGGCCTGGTGCACGCCATCGGGTTCGCGCCCAAGAGCTGCCTGGGCGAGCCGTTCCTGGACGCGCCGTGGTCGGACGTGTCGGTCGCGCTGGAGGTCTCGGCGTACTCGCTGAAGTCGCTCTCGGTCGCCGCCCTCCCGCTGCTGGCGGAGGGCTCCTCGATCGTCGGCCTCGACTTCGACGCCCGCGTCGCGTGGCCCGCCTACAACTGGATGGGCGTGGCCAAGGCCGCGTTCGAGTCCACCAACCGCTACCTCGCCCGCGAGCTGGGCCCCCGGGGCGTGCGGGTCAACCTGGTCGCCGCGGGCCCGGTCCGCACCATGGCCGCCAAGTCGATCCCCGGCTTCGCCGACCTGGAGGCGGGCTGGGCCGACCGCGCCCCGCTGGGCTGGGACGTCAACGACGCCACCCCGGTCGCCAAGTCGGTCTGCGCCCTGCTCTCGGACTGGCTGCCCGCCACAACCGGGTCCATGGTCTGGGTCGACGGGGGCGTGCACGCCCTGGGCATGTGATGGTCGACGCGCTGCTGTGGCTGTCCTTCGGCGGGCCGGAAGGGCCCGCCGAAGTCCGCCCCTTCCTCGAGAACGTCACCCGCGGCCGCGGCGTCCCCCCGGAGCGGCTGGACGAGGTCGAGGTCCACTACCAGCACTTCGGTGGTGTGTCCCCGATCAACCGGCTCAACCAGGAGGCCATGGCGGCCGTCCGCGCCGAACTGGCCCGCCGCGGCATGGACCTGCCGGTGTACTTCGGCAACCGCAACTGGCACCCCATGGTCGAGGACACCGTCGCCGAGATGAAGGCCGACGGCGTGCGCCGCGCCCTGGTCTTCCCCACCAGCGCCTACGGCGGCTACTCGGCGTGCCGCCAGTACCACGAGGACATCGCCCGAGCCCGCGAGTCAGCGGGCCCGGACGCCCCGGACTTGGTGAAGCTGCGCCAGTTCTTCGACCACCCGCTCTTCATCGCCGCCGTAGCCGACGCCGTCCGCGCCGCGGCCGTCTTCCCGACCTACCGCCTCGTGTTCACCGCCCACTCGGTCCCCGACGCCGCGGATCAAGCCGCAGGTCCCCCCACCGAGGGCGGCCGCCGCTACTCCCGCCAAATCACCGAAGCCGCCCGCCTCGTCGCCGAAGCCGTGTCCATCCAGGACTACGACGTGGTCTGGCAGTCCCGCTCCGGCCCCCCACAAATCCCCTGGCTAGAACCCGACATCGTCGACCACATCGAATCCCTTGCCGCAGAAGGGGTTCCCGCCGTCGTCGTCTGTCCAATCGGGTTCGTCAGCGACCACCTGGAAGTCGTGTGGGACCTGGACACCGAGGCTGCCGAGAAGGCCGCCACCCTCGGCATGTCCTACGCCCGAGCCGCCACCCCGAACGGCGACCCGCGCTTCGCGGAGCTGGTGGTCTCCCTCATCCAAGAACACCTGGACGAGGCCCCACCCGCCAAACTCTCCCCCTTCCCCGCCGCAGGCTGCACCCTCAACGGCACCCTCTGCGCCCCCCAGTGCTGCGAACCCCCCAAACGCCCCACCCGGCCGCAGTCGGGGGAGTAGCTTCCGCTCTCCACCCGGAGTTGGCGTGCCATCTCGGCCCCAACCTCTATTCCAACCACTGCACACCCAGAAGAGGCGGTGCCATCTCGGCCCCTCGACTCCGACCACAGTGCTGGGGCACTGTTGCTCGTGCCATCTCAGCCGCCGTCAGGTCCGGCCCCTCTGAACACATGGCTGGCCCGTGGACACTCGGACCCAGTGGTGCCAGCCCAGCCCCGCCAGGTCCGCCCCAGCCACTGGCTACTCGGACCCGGCGGTGTCAGCCCGCCCTCCGTCAGGTCCGCCCCAACCCGCCTGCCCAGCCCTGGACACTCGGAACGGCCGGTGTCATCCCAGCCCGCCCTCGTCGGCCCTGCCAACTCAGCGCATGGACAGTCGGATCCGTCGGTGCCAACTCGGCTGCCGTCAGGTCCGCCCCAGCCCACTTTCCCAGCGCGTGGACAGTCGGAGTCGCTGGTGCCAGGTGCTCGATGGGGTGGACCTGTTTTGTGTGGGGGGACGGCAGCCGTAGCGTCGTTCAGCGGCAGGGCCGGCTTTTGGGCCCCTGCTTTGCGGTTCTGCGTCGGGTGTTGTAGGGGCCCCGCGCAAAACAGGTCCACCGCATCGAGCTTTTCGCATTGTCGCGTTTCCCGCCGATGTTGCCGCCAGGCGACGAGGCGTCTCCCGGAGCCGAAGGCGGAGGCCCGAATCTCTTGCCCCGCATCCCCAGCCCGGGCCTACGTCAAGATCAACCCGATCGAAAGCCCCCAAATACACAGCCTACCGCGCACCACCGACACAACGGGAGCACCGAACGACGCCCTGTGGACACACGGAACCGTTGTGGACAACCACAACCAGCCCCACAAGATCATCCGCCACAAGCGCCCCCAATACACAGCCTACCGACGCAGCCCGACAAACGGCAGCAGCGAACAGCAGCCTGTGGACAACAGAAGACGTTGTGGACAACAGGAGACGCTGTGGACAGCAGAAGACGTGTGGACAGCAGAGACGTGTGGACAGTCAGAGGCGTTGTGGACAAACGCAACCACACCCACCCCGAGAAACCGAAACGCGACGCCGGGGGTGCAGGGGGACCTCCGGCGTCGCGTAGCGGTTTCTTACATTCAGGCGCGCAGCCGGACCTCGTGCCGGAGGTCTGGCGCTGTCGCCTCGGTGGGGAAGACGGCGGCTACGTAGGCTATGGCGCAGTCCGGGCAGACCGGGCGCGCGGTGGGGCGGTCGCGGTAGCGGGTGTCGACGGGCTGGCCGCAGAGGCCGGTGGCGCCGCTCATCAGGACCACGTGGGCGCGGCCGCCGTAGGTGGCGCCGGTGCCCCAGCAGACCTCGCCGCGGGGATCCCTGTTCATCATCATTGGCGTCACCCGTGGTTGCTCTGGGAGAGGTCGAGCCGGGAGTGCAGTGCCTTGCCGGTCTCGCTGAGGGTGATCATGCGGCAGTCCCGCAGCCGGGCCGAGCCGATGACCAGGTGACCCGCGCTGACCAGCTCGCGCATCCGCGCGGCGAGCCTGCTCTCCACCGGGTGGCCCCGGTCGACGACCTGGTTGCTCTCGGTCATGCCCAGGTCGCCGCGCTGCGCGCAGCGGAGCAGGACGAACCAGTCGCGGGTGCGGGCGGCCTCGTCCGGGGAGCGGCGGCCCCGGCGCAGCCAGATGTCGAGCAGGCGCTCACCGGCGGAGGTGAGGCCCGCCTGCAGCCACCCGTCGTGCGGGTCGGGGGTGGCGTCACCGAAGCCGACGAAGCCGTCGCGGCGCAGGGTGAACAGGGCGCTGACCATCAGGACACCGAGGTCGTCGGTGCGGTGGCGCAGTGCCGCCGCGGCACCGTAGGCGCCGACCTCGCCGCGCGCGACCATCTGCAGGGCACCGAGGTGGTTGGTGTCCAGCGCCAGCGGCCGGGCGGCCTGCTTGGGGTCGAGCAGTTGTGCGGTCATGGTGTGACTCCGGTGACAGCGGTTGGTCCAGTGCGATCACTATCGGCGACGCGAAGCCCCACCGCTCATCCCAAAGACCCATAGCACCGGGTTATGTCGGGGCGCTGCGGTGCGTTAGCGCAGCTCCGCGCAGCAAGGCCGGTGCCGCGACGCGCAGATCGCCGGGAAGACAAGGGTTTCCCCCCGGCTTCCCCGGGAAGATCTACGGGGGCGGCGGTTCCCGGCCGCGCCGGGCGGCATCACCTTGGCGGACGGGCGAATTCGGCAAGCGGTGGCAAATCCGGCGTCGAGCCGGAGATTCTTCCACGGCGCCGCAGCGGTTCCCCGGCGCGGGCGCGGCGTCCGGGGTGTTCGGTCACGCGCAATTTGCTGTTCGCAACCCGGTTGTTCGGACCGTCCGCTCCCGGTCACGCAGCGGCGGATTCTCGACAGGGATTGGTCTAGCGCCCCCGGCCGGTACGTGAGCGTGCCTCAGCACCGGGTGGCGCCGACTGCGCCAAAGGTGTCGCCACGGGAACTACTGAGGGTGACACCGCAGGTCAGGGCCTACGTCGGGGACCGTGCCCGTCATCTCCCGGTCATCTCCGAGCGCACCGGGCGCCAGGCGGCCGGTGGTCGGCAGCGCCGCGCCGGGGTCGGTCGCGGCGGCGGGCAGAGCGGGAATGGTCCGAGTGCGTCAGTGCTTGTCGGCGTGGTCGGAGAAGACCCGCACGGCCTCGTCCACCGCGGCGAGCCGGGCAATGCGCACCGCGTCGAACAGCGGGCGCAGCGCGTCGGCGCGCCTGCGGGCCGAGGAGGACGACAGCGCCCCACCCGGGGAGTCCTCGGCGGCCAGGTCCAGGATCGCCGACACCTCGTTCGCCCGCTGCAGCACCCGCAGCGCCCGCGGCGGGGTGCCCTCCGGCCACGGCGCCGCCGAGCGGTGCGCGACCCGGGCGGTGATCTCCTCGCGGACCCCGGCGCGGTGCTTGGCCACCCCCAGCTCGGTGAGCACGCCCGCGGCGACCCGCATGGCCCCGGTCAGCTCGTGCTCGGCCTCGCCGAGGGGCATGTGCTCGGCGGCGGGGGCGTCGCCGATGTCGAAGGCGGTCCAGCGCAGCACACCGTCGGCGATCGGCTCGGGGACCAGGCCCAGCGGCGCGCCGTGCAGCACGACGGCCTCACCGGCGTGCAGGGCGACCCCGGCGAACTCGCTGCGGCCACCGAGGCCGCGCACGTCACCGGGAACCGGCAGGACCATCCGCCCGCCGCTGACCTCGGCGCGGCGGACCGCGGCCAGCAGCCCGGCCACCTGGCCGCCCGCCTGCCCGCGCACCGGGACGTCGAGGGAATCCGCGGTGGACTGGTCGACGGCGACCACGTCGTGCAGCGGGGCCCAGTGGCTGAGCGCGTCCAGCACGTCGTCTGCCGCGGCGGACCCGTTCAGCCACGCCGAAACCCACACCGCGAAGGTGGCACTCGGAGTTGACACGGGGACCGAGGGTACGCGACCGGTTCCCGCTGGGGCAGATCAGCTCCCTAAGCTGCCCGTCATGCGCTTGAGCTGGACCCCGGAACCCGCCGACTGGGGCGACGGCACCAGCGCCGCCCTGCCCTTCGTCCGGTGGGTGCCCTGGTTCGCCGCCGCCTTCGGCCTGTTCTCCGCCGTGCTGCTGCTGACCGGCCTGACCTGGCCGGGGGTGTTCGGGCTGGTGTGCGCGGCGGGCATCGGCGCCTTCCCCGCCGTCGCCATCCGGGCCGCCTTCCGCCGCGAACCGGTGGCGGGCCACCCGGTCACCGCCGAGGTCGACGACCACTCGCTGCGGATGATGACCACCAGCGGCAGCGCCTACAGCGACCTCACCCTGGGGGAGCTCACCGGCTGGGTGGAGACCAAGCGCAGCTTCGTGCTGCTCACCGGCCCCGGCTCGTTCCACCCCGTCCCCGGGCGGGCCTTCGACAGCACCGAGGACATCGACCGGTTCCGCGACCTGCTCACCCGGGTGCTCGGCCCGGCAGGCGTGCCACCATCTGCGCCATGAGCAAGCCGCACCGGACCAGGCTGCAGCGGGTCGGCGAGTCGTCGACGGCCACCACCCTGGAGCTGTTCTTCGACCTCGTCTTCGTGTTCGCGCTGACCCAGGTGACCGCGCTGATGGCCGAGAACCCGACCTGGCTCGGCCTGCTGCGCGGCTCGCTCGTGCTCGCCGTGGTGTGGTGGTGCTGGGTCGGCTACTCGTGGCTGTCGAACCTGGTCAAGGCCGACGAGGGGACCGCGCGCACGGCGATGCTGGGCGCGATGGCGGCCATGTTCCTCATCGCGCTGGCCATCCCCGAGGCCTTCCACGACCTGCCCGGCGGGTTGTCCGGACCGGTCGTGTTCGCCCTGTGCTACCTGCTGGTGCGCGCGGTGCACCTGCTGCTGTTCTGGATCGGCGCCGCGGGGGACCCCGGCTTGCGCAGGCAGCTGCTGCGGTTCACCCCGACCGTGCTCGGCGGCACGCTGTTGCTGCTGCTCGCCGCGCAGACCAGCGGCGCCGCGCAGATCGGGCTGTGGGTCGCCGCGATCGCCGCCGACTACGGCGGCACCTTCGCCATCGGTGCCTCCGGCTGGCGGCTGAACTCGGCCAAGCACTTCGCCGAGCGGCACGGCCTGATCGTCATCATCGCCCTGGGCGAGTCGATCGTGGCCATCGGCGTCGGGGTGAACGAGCTCGCCATCTCCTGGCCGATCATCGTCGCCGCGGTCCTGGGGCTGACCGTGGCCGCCTGCCTGTGGTGGGCCTACTTCGACACGCACGCGATCATCGCCGAACGCGCGCTGGCGAAGGCGACCGGGGTGGAGCGGGCGAGCATGGCCCGCTCGGCCTTCAGCTTCCTGCACCTGCCACTTGTGGTGGGGATCGTGATGTTGGCGCTGGGGCTCAAGAAGGTCCTCAACTACGTGGCGGGCGCCGACGGGCACACCGCCGCCGACCACCTCTACGGACCGCCGCTGTGGGCGCTGTTCGGCGGGACCGCGCTGTACCTGTTCGCCCAGGCCGGGGTTTCCTGGCGGTGCGGGCGCAACCTGAAGCCGCAGCGCATCGCGGTCGCGACCGCCCTCATCGCGCTCACCCCGCTCGTGGCCTTCCTGCCCGCGCTGGTGTCGTTGGCGGTGCTCGCCGCGGTGCTGGTCGGTCTCATCGGCTACGAGTGGGCGCACTACCGGGACGTGCGCGACGAGATCCGCCACGCCGAGCACGAACACGAAGTCGACCACGGCCAAGCCTGACCCGGCCCCGCACGCGATCGCGCGCACCGGTGGGGGTCCACAGCTGGAGCCGCTCCACGTCGACCTCGCGGCCGAACCTGCGTAGCGTCAAGGCGTGACAGTTGTGAACACGCCGGTGACCCACGCCCCCGCACACCTGCCCCGCACCGCGGGCGAACTGCGCGCGGCGGGCCACCTGCCCCAGGGTGTGAAGGCCGAGGTCCGCGCCAACCTGCTCGCCGCGTTGCGCGCCGGGCGCGACCCGTGGCCGGGCATCGTCGGCTTCGGCCAGACCGTGCTGCCGCAGTTGGAGCGCGCCCTGCTCGCCGGGCACGACATCGTGCTGCTCGGTGAGCGCGGCCAGGGCAAGACCCGGTTGGCGCGCACGATCGCGTCGCTGCTCGACGAGTGGACCCCGGTGATCGAGGGCGCTGAACTCGGCGAGCACCCGCTGGCGCCCATCTCGCCGCGCTCGATCCGACTGGCCGCCGAACTCGGCGACGACCTGCCGGTGACCTGGCGGCACCGCAGCGAGCGCTACACCGAGAAGCTGGCCACCCCGGACACCTCCGTCGGCGACCTCATCGGCGACGTCGACCCGGTCAAGGTCGCCGAGGGCCGCACCCTCGGCGACCCGGAGACCATCCACTTCGGACTCGTCCCGCGCGCCCACCGCGGCGTCGTGGCGATCAACGAGCTGCCCGACCTCGCCGAGCGGATCCAGGTGGCGCTGCTCAACGTGATGGAGGAGCGCGACATCCAGGTCCGCGGCTACACGCTGCGGCTGCCGCTGGACGTGCTGCTGGTCGCCACCGCCAACCCGGAGGACTACACCAACCGCGGCCGGATCATCACCCCGCTCAAGGACCGCTTCGGCGCCGAGGTGCGCACGCACTACCCGCGGTCGGTCCAGGCCGAGGTGGACGTGGTGCGCCAGGAGGCCGAGCTGGTGGCCGAGGTGGGCGACCCGCTGCTGCAGGTGCTGGCCCGGTTCGTGCGCAACCTGCGCGAGTCCAGCGCCATCGACCAGCGCTCGGGGGTGTCGGCGCGCTTCGCCGTGGCCGCGGCGGAGACCGTGGCCGCCGCCGCGTTGCGCCGCTCCGCGCTGATCGACGAGGACCCCGCCGTCGCCCGCCCGATCGACCTCGACGCCGTGCCCGCGGTGCTGCGCGGCAAGCTGGAGTTCGAGTCCGGCGAGGAGGGCCGCGAGGTCGAGCACCTCACCCACCTGCTGCGCCGCGCGGTCGCCGAGACCGCGCGCGACCGGTTCGCCGGGCTCGACCTGGGCCCGCTGGTGGACGCGGTCGTCGACGGGCACCTGGTGGCCACCGGCGAGCGGGTGCCCGGCACGCAGGTGCTGGCCGCGCTGCCCGAGTTGCCGCTGCTGCACGAGGTCGCCGCCCGGCTGGACGTGCGGGCGAGCGACCCGCCCGGCCGGATCGCCGCCGCGGTCGAGCTGGCGCTGGAGTACCTGTACCTGACCAGGAAGCTCGCCAAGGACTCCGCCGACGGGGAGGCGGTGTACGGGCCGTGAGCTACCGCTACGGGCCCTGGCGCGAGGGCCCCGACCCGCTCGCGCCCCCGGTCGACCTGCGCGCCGCCCTGGACGCCCTCGGCCGCGACATCATGGAGGGCTCCTCGCCCAGCGCGGCGCTGCGCGAACTGCTGCGCCGGGGCGCGGGCGACACGGCCGGGCTCGACGAGCTGACCCGCAGGCTCTGGGAGCGGCGCGCGCGCATCCAACGCCGCCACCGCCTCGACGGCACCCTCAGCGAGGTCCGGCAGTTGCTCGAGCGGGCGCTGGAGGCCGAACGCGCCGAACTGTTCCCCGACCCCGACGACGACGCCCGCTTCCGCGAAGCGCAACTCGACGCGCTCCCCTCCGGAACGGCGGCCGCCGTCGCCGAACTCGCCGACTACGACTGGCGCTCGGAGCAGGCCAGGGCCGCTTACGCCGAGATCCGCGACAAGCTCGGCCAGCAGCTGATGGAGTCGCGGTTCCAGGGCATGAAGGAGGCGCTGAGCCAGGTGCGGCCGGAGGACTCCGACCGCATCCGCGCGATGATGGCCGACCTCAACACCCTGCTCCTGGCCCACCTGCGCGGCGATGACACCGACGCCCAGTTCGCCCAGTTCATGCGCGAGCACGGCGAGTTCTTCCCCGAGAACCCCAGCACGGTCGAGGACCTGATCGACGCGCTCGCCGCCCGCGCGGCCGCGGCGCAGCGGATGATGAACTCGATGAGCGCCCAGCAGCGCCAAGAACTCGGCGACCTGATGGCCAACGCCTTCGGAGACCCGAGGTTGGCCGAGCAGATCGCGACCCTCGACGCGAACCTGCGCGCCCTGCGCCCCGGCGAGGACTGGACCTCCTCGGCCCGCTTCCGCGGTCAGAACCCCCTCGGCCTCGGCGAGGGCGCCCAGGCGATGGCCGACCTGGCGGAGCTGGACGCGCTGGCCGAGCAGCTCGGCCAGTCCTACCCCGGTGCCCGCCTGGAGGACATCGATCTGGAAACCCTGCAACGCCAACTCGGCGACGAAGCGGGCGTCGACGCCCGTAGACTGTCCGAATTGGAGCGTGAACTGCGCAACCAGGGCCTGCTGGACCGCGCCCCGGACGGCTCGCTCACGTTGTCCCCCAAGGCGATGCGCCGCCTGGGCGAGACCGCCCTCGCGGACGTCCTCGGCGGCCTGCGCGGCCGCCAAGGCGAACGCGAGACCTCGCACGCGGGCGCCTCGGGCGAACTGACCGGCGCTACCCGCGCCTGGACCTTCGGCGCCACCGAACCCTGGGACGTGGCCCGCACGGTCCGCAACGCCGTCCTCCGCACCCTCTCCGTGAACGGTGACAAAGTCCGCCTCGACGTCACCGACGTGGAGGTGTCCGAGACCGAACAACGCACCCGCGCCGCCGTCGCCCTGTGCGTGGACACCTCGTGGTCCATGGTCCAGGACGGCCGCTGGGTCCCGATGAAGCGAACCGCACTGGCGCTGCACCACCTGGTGAGCACGAGGTTCCGCTCCGACGAACTGGAACTGATCACGTTCGGCCGCCACGCGTCCACTGTGGACATAGCGGGGTTGACGGCGCTGGAGGGGGTGTGGGAGCAGGGGACGAACCTGCACCACGCACTGCTACTCGCCGGCCGGCACCTGCGGCGCAACCCGGACGCGCGACCGGTTGTGCTGATCGTGACGGACGGGGAACCTACGGCACATCTGGAGCCGGACGGCGAGGCGGTGTTCCGCTACCCGACCACGGCCGAGACGTTGCGCAAGACGCTGGCCGAGGTGGATTCGTTGGCGAAGCTAGGGGCTTCGGTGACGGTGTTCATGCTGGGGGAAGACCCGAGCCTGGCGGCGTTCGTGGACGTGATCGCGCGTAGAGGTGGGGGACGGGTGGTGGCGCCGGATCTGGACGGACTGGGAAGCGCTGTAGTGAGCGATTACCTGCGGCGGCGGGGGTGATGGTGGTGCTTGCCGCTGGGGGTTTTTGGCTCGGGTGAGCTGGGGCGCGGTGGTGGGATCTCCTGCTGCGGTGGTGGTTGTCCACAACGGCTCTGACTGTCCACAGGCTGCTGGTTGGTGCTCCCGTTGTGTCGGGCTTCCTCGGTAGGCTGTATATCGGGGGCTCTTGATTCGGATGATCTTGTGGCGGTAGTTGGTTGTCCACAACGCCTTCTGGTGTCCACAGGGCGTTGTTCGCTGCTCCCGTTGTGTCGGTGCGTCTCGGTAGGCTGTGTATTTGGGGGCTTTCGATCAGGTTGATCTTGGCGTAGTTCGGGGTTGGGAGTGCGTCGCAAGGGATTCGGGCCTCCGCCTTCGGCTCCGGTGGACGGCCTCGTCGCCTGGCGGCGACCTCGGCGACCCGGGATCGGACGCCTCGTTGCCTGGCGGCAACCTCGGGCCCGATCCGCGATTTTCGAGCTTTGCTCGATGCGGTGGACCTGTTTTGCGCGGGGCCCCTACGACACCCGACGCAGAACCGCAAAGCAGGGGCCCAAAAGCAGGCCCTGCCGCGCGGAAACGCTACGGGTGCCGTCCCCCCACACAAAACAGGTCCACCCCATCGAGCATTTGGCACCAGCGAGTCCGACTGTCCAGGTGCTGGGTAGGTGGGTTGGGGCGGACCTGACGGGGGGCCAGTTGGCCCCGGCGGGTCCGAGTGTCCAGGTGCTGGGTCGGCAGGGCCGACGAGAGCGGGCTGGGATGGCACCGCCAGGTCCGAGTGTCCAGGTGCTGAGTAGGTGGGGTGGGGCGGACCCGACGGCAGCTGGGATGGCATCGCCGGGTCCGAGTGTGCAGAGGGCTGGGTTGGTGGGCTGGCGGGTGGGTTGTCCACAACGTGTTCTGTTGTCCACAGGCCCTGATCGCTGGCGCGGTTCTGTCGGGATCTCTCAATAGGCTGTATATCGGGGGCTCTTGCGGCAGATGATCTTGCGCGGGATGGGGTGGAGCCAGCGATTTCCAGTGTCCGGGTGCTGGGCTGGCGCCGCCGGGTCCGAGCGTGGATGGGCTGCTTTGGTGGGGGGCGGACCTGGCGGAAGTCCAGTTGGTATCGCTGGGGCTGAGTGTTCAGTGGTCGGCTGGGTGGATTGGGCTGGGGCTGGGTGGCACCGCTGGTCTGGGGTGTCGAGTGGTCTGCGGTGTGGGTTGGCGCCGCTTGGGGGGGCTAGGCCAGGGCGGAGCCGATGGGGCCTAGGGACTCGAGTACGCCGAGGGCTTGGGCGACGTCTGATAGGTGGTGGCGTTGTGTGGGGGGTAGGTCTCGGAGGGCGGTTGCCAGGCGGGATTGGCTGGGGTGGTCCAGGTGGGTTAGGAGGGGGAGTAGGTCGTCGATGAGAGCGGTGGAGGCGATTGTTGTGGCCACGGCCGGGAGGCGGGTGTCCGGGATCAGGGCGAACAAGTCTGGTAGGCGGGCGGGGTTGTCCGTGTAGATGGCGGTGTGGAGGAGGGACTCCTCGTCCAGGGAGGTGACCAAGGCGCGCAGGGTGGGCGCGGGTAGGTCGCCGACGAAGCGGCCCATGGTTATGTGGTCTTGGCGGTTGGCTAGTTCGGTGCCTACCTGGATGACCTTGTCCACGGGGAGGACCGCCAGTACCGGGGCGATTCGGCGGGGGTCCAGTTCGGCGGCTACGTCGGCTAGGAAGGTCACCGGTAGGCGGGATACGAGGTCTATCGCGCGGGTGGGGTCCAGGGCGCTTGCGACACGGGCGCTGAGCAGGGGGCCGAAGGTGCGTTGCGCGATGGCGGCCGTCAGGGCGGCGGGGACCAGGCGGCTGGCTAGGGCTATGCGGTCGAAGAGGGCTTTGTTTCCTCCGAAGAGGACTTCCGTCGCCCTGGTGCGGATGGCGCGGATGTCCTCCGCGGACAGTCCCACCAGGTAGTCGAAGCGGGACACCGGTTCGCCGAGGAGGCGGGCCAGTTTGGCGATCTCGGGGCGGCTCATAGGCCGATCGCCTTGCGGACCAGGGGGCGCAGGACGCGGGGGAGTTGGGCCAGCGAGTCCTCGGTCGCCGACACCAGGTGCTCGCCCTGGCGGCGGCGGGCGGTGCGCATCGCGTCGGCCAGGTCGAGGGCGGCGTCGGCGGGGAGGGCCTCCACCGCGGCGGGCAGGGGGCCGCGGAACTGCGCTCGCAGGGCGGCTCGGGGTTCGTCCGGCACAGTCGACCAGCCTGCCCGGGTGCGCGGGATCGGCCAAGTCGAACACGCAGGGTGAGTGCATCCCATCACATCGCGATGGCTGGACCGGTCAACCCCGGACCGCTTACAAGATCATCGGGTGACTCACCGACGAACCGGGGTCACTGCCTCCGGCCTGCGATCTTTCCGGTACTCCTGGCTACCGCGGGCCCCGCGCCAGGGCCATTGGTCCCTGTCGTTGGCTCGATCCCCCACATAACGTGCGTGCACCCAAGAATTACTGCCTGTGAACGTGAGACGTGAGGATGCACGTATTCATCAGCTACGCCCGCCGGGACCAAGCGTCGATCACCACCCTGCGCGCCGACTTCGAGCGGTTCGGCAACCGCGTGTGGTTCGACCGCGAGAGCCACGGCGGTCAGGACTGGTGGGACGACGTCCTGAGCCACGTGCGCGGCTGCGTCGTGTTCATCTTCGCGGTCTCGCCCGACTCGCTGCGCTCCAAGGCGTGCCTGGCCGAACTGCGCTACGCCAAGGCGCTGCGCAGGCCGATCCTGCCGGTGCTGGTGCGGCCCGTTGACCGGGGCGCGATCCCCGATGGCCTGGAGTCGCCGGTCGACTACGTGAACCGGACCGAGGAGACCGTGATCCGGCTGCGCAAGGCGCTCAGCGCCATGCCTGCCGCCCGCGCGCTCCCGGCCCGACTGCCCCAGGAGCCCGAGATCCCCACCTCCTACCTCAACGCCTACCTGGCGCGCATCGACGCGCCGAAGCTCGACGAGCGCGACCAGATCGAGCTGCTCGGTCAGCTGCGCGAGCGGATGGCGCTGGCCGACGAGCGCGCCGAGGTCTGGGACCTGCTGGTGCGGCTGCGCGACCGGCCCGAGCTCAGCCGCGGGGTCGCCGACACCGTCGAGGAGATCCTGGCGCCGGGCTGGCAGCCCGACCCGCGGGAGAACTTCGAGGCCCGCTACTGGGACGGCCAGAGCTGGACGACGCTGGTCTGGCAGAACGGCAAGGAGTTCAACGACCGCAACACCCCGCCCCGGCTGCACCAGCACCTGCCGTCCTCGACCGGGCCGGTCCCGGTGGTCACCCCGGAGCCCGAGCAGGCGCAGGCGCGGCGGGAACCGAAGCGGATCAAGCACAAGCTGCGCCGCCCGCGCAGCCCCCGGCAGAAGCTGCTGATCCTGGGCGCGGTCACCGCCGTGCTGCTCGGCGGCGGGATCACCGCCGCGGTCACGCTGCTCACCGGCGGACCCGACGAGCAGGCCGCGACCAGGATGGCCCGCGGGTTCGTCGACGCGGTCAACACCCGCGACGAGAACGCCATGCAGTCCTACGTGTGCGGCTCGGACCGCGAGAAGAACGCCCACCTATACACAGCGTTCCTTGACGCGGCTAACGTTACCCTCGAAAGTGTCGATGTAAGCGGGTCCGACCCCCGTTTCACCGTCCTCGCGACACGCACCGTAGGAGCAACCTCGGTGCGGTTGCGTATTCCACTCGTCGACGAGAACGGCGCGTGGAAGGTGTGCGACATCAGCCGCGCGCTGTCGGGTCGCTGACCGCGGAGTGTGACATGCAGGTGTTCGTCAGCCACGCGCCGTCCGATCGCGACGTCGCCGCTGGTCTGCGCGCCGACCTGGCCCAGCTGGGTCGCCAGGTCTCCCTCGACCGGGGGGAACCGGTCGGGTCGCGCTGGTGGGAGGGCGTTTTGCAGCGCGTGCAGCGCTGCGACGTGTTCATCCTGGTCTCCTCACCGGCCGCCGTGCGCTCCCCGGGGTGCCTGGCCACCCTGCGCTACGCCCGCGCCCTGCGCCGCCCGGTCCTGATCGTCGTCGCCACCGCGACCGCGCTGCCCGCCGACGCCGAGACCGCCCCGGTGTTCACCCCGGCGGGCATGGAGATCAGCGAGCGGGTGCCCAAGCTGCGTGGCGCGTTGTTGGCCCTGCCCGCCGCGCCGCCGCTGCCCGACCCGCTGCCGCCCGACCCCGCCGTGCCCTACCTCGAGCCGATCCGCCAGCGCCTCGACGAGCCGAGCCTGGAGCCGGCCGAGCTGCGCGAACTGCTGCGCCAACTCCGATTACGGCTGCGCGACGAGCACGAGCGCGCTGCGGTGTGGGGGCTGCTCGTGCGGATGCGCGCGCGCACCGACCTGCCCGCGCCGCTGGCCGCCGAGGTCGAGAAGGTCCTCGCCCCCGGCTGGCAACCCGACCCGGAGCGGCGGGTGGAGAAGCGCTACTGGGACGGTCAGGCGTGGACCACCCTGGTGCGCCACGAGAACCGCGAGTTCAACGAGCGCCGGGTACCACCACCGGAGGCCACTTGGTCCGGTGATCCCACGCCTGCCCGGCCCCGCCCCGCGTCCGCGCCCCGCCAGGTGCAGAAGAAAGCGGGCGTGGGATCCCAAGAACGAACCCGCCTCCTGCTGATCGGCGGCGGCGGCGTCATCGTGGCCGCGGTCGTCGTCGCGGGCTACCTGCTGTTCGACCCCACCTCCTCCGACCCGACCAGCACCGCCCGCGAGTTCGTCGACGCGGTGAACATCGCCGACAGGACCGCGTTGGGGCAGTTGACGTGCGAGCAGGACCGGGCCCGGGCGCCGGAGCTGTTCCTGCGCCCGGACGCGCGGTTCACGCTGGAATCGGTGGACGAGAACGCTGATCCGCCTACGTTCACGATCTTGGCGACGGACTCGGTGACCACGTCGACGGATCGGCGGACTTATCCGATGGTGGAGGAGTCGGGGAAGTGGATGGTGTGCCAGTCGCGGCGGTAGTGGGTTGTCTGCTGCGGTGGTGACTGGTTGCGGTGGTGGCTGCGTGCGGTGCTGGTTGGTTGCCGGTGGTGGTTGTCCACAATGCCTCTGGCTGTCCACAGGCTCTGGTTGCTGCTGCTGGTTTGTCGGGCTTCCTCGGTAGGCTGTATATCGGGGGTTCTTGTGGCAGATGATCTTGTGGGGCTGGTTGTGCTTGTCCACAACGTCTTCCGCTGTCCACAGGCGCCGTTCGCTGCTGCCGTTGTGTCGGTGCTGCGAGGTAGGCTGTGTATTTGGGGGCTTTCGATCAGGTTGATCTTGACGTAGGACGGGGTTGGGAGTGCGGGGCAAGAACTTCGGGCCTCCGCCTTCGGCTCCGGTGAACGGCTCGCCTTCGGCATTGCATCTGATCCGCGATTTTCGAGCTTTGCTCGATGGGGTGGACCTGTTTTGCGCGGTGCCCCTACGACACCCGTGGCAGAACCGCACAGCAGGGGCCGAAAAGCATGGCCCTGCCGCGAACGACGCTACGGCTGCCGTCCCCCCACACAAAACAGGTCCACCCCATCGAGCATTTGGCACCAGCGAGTCCGACTGTCCAGGCGCTGGGAAGGTGGGCTGGGGCGGACCTGACGGCAGCCGAGTTGGCACCGACGGATCCGACTGTCCATGCGCTGAGTTGGCAGGGCAGCCGAGAGCGGGCTGGGCTGGCACCGCCGGGTCTGAGTGTCCAGGGCTGGGCAGGCGGGCCGGGGCGGACCTGACGGAAGGCGAGATGGCACCGCTGGGTCCGACTGTCCAGGGGCTGGGTAGGTGGGCTGACGAGGGCGGGCTGGGCTGGCACCGCCGGGTCTGAGTGTCCAGGGGCTGATCAGGTGGGCTGGGGCGGACCTGACGGGGGCTGGCACTGCTAGGTCCGAGCGTCCAGGGGCTGGCACTGTGGGTTGGGGCGGACCTGACGGGCGGGGGCTGGCACCGCAGGGTCCGAGTGTCCGGGGGCTGGGTTGGCAGGGCTGGCTCGGTGGGCTGGCCTGGCACCGGATCTTTGAGGGTTCATGGGCTGACTAGGTGGGTTAGGGCCGGAGCTGACGGAAGCTGGGGTGGCACTGGCGTGTCCGAGTGTTCAGGGGCTGGGCTGGGCTGGGCTGGCTCGGCGGGCTGGAGGGTACCGCTGTGGGTGAGTGGCCAGGGGGTAAGGCCGTCAGGGTGGGAGGGCTGGGTGGGGAGGTCAGGGGAGTAGGCGGGATTCCAGGGCGATGAGGTAGTCGCGGCCGTAGGGGCCGTTTTCCAGGCCGTCCACAAGGGAGGGTGGGAGGTCGTTGGGGAGGGTGCGGGAGGCTGCGGCTAGGGCGATCGTGGCTACTGTGTCGACGTCGCCGGTGTAGGAGGTGGTGGTGTGGAGGAGGCTGGACAGGGAGGTGGTTGATGCCAGGGCGGTGAGGGCGGCGCGGACGCTCATTCGGCCTTGGGAGCCGACTTTGCCGGTCCAGGGGGTGGACCAGTCGTCGGTCAAGATCGTGCTGATCCAGGTGCCAACACCGGACAAGGGGCCCAGGTCGCGGTCGCAGTAGTGGACGGCGAGGGCGGCGGCTTGGGCTGAGGCTATGCCGGACGGGGTGTTGTGGGTGATCTTGGCCTGGAGTTCGGCGTGGTGCAGGACGTCGGGGGTGGTGGGGAGGAGGCCGATGGGGGTGGCCCGCATGGCGGCGCCGCTCTTGTCGGAGGTGGGGCGCAAGCGGGACAGCAGTTCCGCTCCTGTGTGCACTTCGGACAGCAGGGCGTGGAAGCCCGCGGCGTAGCCCGCGCGCGGGTCGCGGTGGAAGACGTCGACGAAGCGGTTGGCCAGTTCCAGGGGTGTCCACTGTGCACCGTCGGCCATGAGTTCGGCGATGGCCAGGGTCATCTGGGTGTCGTCGGTGTACTGGCCGGGTTTGATGTCGGCGTGCCGGGGGTGTTGGCGGTAGGTGGCGCCGTCGTTGTGGGCGGCCACGAAGTCTGCGGGGGCGTATTCGAACCCCGCGCCGTAGGCGTCGCCCACGGCCAATTCGACGAGCACTGTCTCTCCTAAGTGAACAGCCGCGCCAGGGTTTCCAGTGCGGCGATGGCTTCTCCGGCCCGCTCGGGGCCGACCGCCTCGGTGATGGCCGCCTCGATGGGCGCGTGCACCTGGACGGGCATGCCCTCGGCGCGGCGCACCAGGGTGCGGCGGCGGTCGGCGGGGTCTTGGGTGGTGGTCAGCACGCCGACCTCGCGCAGGCGGGCGACCGAGGCCGAGACGTGGCTCTGCGGCAGGCCCGTGCGGGCGGTGATGTCCTGGATGGGGCTGTCCGGGTGCTCGAACACGTCCACCAGCACCGACCGGACCCGCACCGGCAGGTCGTGGAACCCCGCTGGTGGGATCGCCTTCTCCCCGAGCCGCGTCAGCGTCCGCCCCAAGCGGAACAGTTCCACCCCGTCCACGGCCACGATCGTATCAGCCTTGATGCATCTCGGCAGATGGTTTATCGTTCGACCATGCCCGCCATAGACGCCCCTGGCGCCACCGTGCACTACCAGGTTTCCGGCAGCGGCCCGCTGCTGTTGCTCCTCCCCGGCGGCGGTGGCGACGCGGACACGTTGTCCCACTTGGCTTCTCGGCTGTCCGATCAGTACACTGTGGTCACCTTCGACCGGCGCGGCCTCTCCCGCAGCACCCTGGTCGACACCGAGCAGTACCCGGGGATCGCCACGCACGCCGACGACGCGGCGCGCGTCCTCGAGGCCCTCGGCGACGGGCCCGCGGCGGTGTTCGGCAGCAGCCTCGGCGCGATCATCGCCCTCGACCTGCTCGTCCGCCACCCCGAGCGGGTGCGCGTGCTCGTCGCGCACGAGCCGCCGTTGCCGCACCTGCTCACGCCGGAGAAGGAGAGCCGGGCGCGCGCCGTGCAAGCCCTGCTGGAGCAGCCCGGTCCGCACTGGCGCGAAGTCTCCCGCGCGCTGGCCATCGACCACACCGACACCGAGCCCGGCGTCGAGATCGGCCGCCCCACCGAACAGGACTTCGCGAACCAGCGCTTCTTCCAGACCCGCGACGCGCCCGCCGCCCACAACTACCGGCTGGACCTGGACGCGGTGCGCCCCAACGCCGACCGCGTCGTCGTCCTCGGTGGCGCGAAGTCGAAAGCCGCTTTCCCGTACCACTGCGCCCAAGCGCTGGCCGCCGCGCTCGACACGCGGTTCGTCGAGGTCGCTGGCGATCACGTCGGCCCCGTCACCCGCCCCACCGCGTTCGCGGCGAGCCTGGTCGAGGTCCTCTAAGGACTAAGCGGCGGGTTCGCGGACCACCCTGGCCCGAACAGCGCGCAGCACGTGGTGGTCCACCACGGCGCAATCGCCCGCGAGCCAACTGCCGACCTCCCGCACGAAGCCGACTGGGGTCATCGCCGAGACGCCGAGGCCGGGGGTCTCGTCAGTGGTGACATCACCGGATCGACTGGGGTACACCAAGACCACGCCCCGGACATCAACCCCAGGCAGGTGTTCGGCGAACGCCGCGACCGCCTCGAACAACCCGCTCGAACCACCGCGGAACGGATGTCCGTTGCGCCACAACGACCCGTCGTCATCGACTTCGTAATGGCCGGGCAGCCACAGTTTCGACTCGATCAGCACCAAGCGGTGCCCACACAGCACGGCGTGCTCCACATCGGCGAATACCGATCCTGGTTGGGACAACCCGTGGAACACCCGCGCGCCGGGTAACCGGGCCAGGTAGTTCACCAACAAGTCCGCCGTCAACCGCTCGCCGACCGGCTCGGCGTCCGCGACACCGAAAACCGTGCGCTCACCGAACTCCGCCTGCGCCGCCCGCTGAGCCCTCAACGCCGCCGCGTACAACCGCGCCAGGCGCACGGCCACAGCGATGGCGGCTGCTATCAAAGTCAACCAGCACACCAGCAAGAACGGTGGCATCCAGCCCGGTAGCACCAGTGGCACCGCCAACACCGCACCCGCCAACACCATCCCCGCCGCCGGAGCGTGCCCCGGAGTGCGGACATACCCGATACGCGGTTGGTGCTTTGTCAGGTGCCACCACGGCAGCGTCGACGGCGGCACGTCCACAGCGGGGGGCACGTACGCCGGTTCGTCCCGGTACATCCGCCGCCTGGGCCGGGGTGCCGGTGGGGGAGTGGTGGCCGGAGCGGCGATGCCCCGGTCGTACTCGGCGCGCCTGCGCGAGTCGGACAGGGTCTCGTACGCCGACTTCAGCAGCCGGAACGTCCCCGCGGTACCACCGGCGTCGGGGTGCATGACCTTGGCCAGGGCGCGGTACGCGGACTTGACCTCCCCGGCCGAGGCGTCCCTGCGGACCCCGAGCAGCTCGTAGTAGTCGACCTCGTCCAGCGTGGCACCCCTCCCCGGGCGGTCGGACATCCTGCGGCCGGACAACGGTAGCGGATCAGATGATCAACTTCCGAGCAGCACCTCGGCCACCGCACCCAGCGTCGTCCAGTCCGCGCGCCCGTCGGCGAACAGGTCGCCGACCCGCCACACCACCGGGTAGGTGACCTCGGTGCCGTCGACGACCGGGCCCGCGGAGCGCAACCCGGCCATCTCGGCCGCGCTCAGCCGCACCGAGAACATCGCCTGCCGGTGCGTGGTCATCGTCGCCGCCAGCTGGCGGGACGTGTGGGCCACCAGCCGGTCGGCGGCCACCACCAGCCCGGTCTCCTCGCCGAACTCCAGGGCCGCCAGCGTCACCGGCTCCAGGACCGACGAGTGCGAACCGCCCGGGAGCTCCAACACGAACCCGTCCACCGTCCGCGCGGCGGGCCGGAACTCGCGGACCAGCACCACCTCGGTGTCGTGCGCGGTCTCGCCCGGCAGGTAGGCCACCACGGAGGCCAGGTCCGGCCGCGAGAGCACCACCTCGCCGACCTTGAGGCGGTCCTCGGAGGCCACCCACATCGACACCCGCAAGGCCCAGAACACCACGGGACCGGTCGTGGGGAACACCCAGACCTGCGACGCGTCAACGAGATCGTTGCCCGAGCGCTCGACCGTCACGATCCACCGGCGGAAGCCCTCCGTCCGCCACAACCGCAGCGGGATGAACCTCTTGCCGCCCTCGCGCTCGGCACCGTCGGACAGCTCGGCCAGCGCGAGGTCGATCGTGCCGGGCAACGTGTCCGCCGTCGGGATCCCGTTGTCCGCCGCGTAACCGCGTTGGTAGCGCACGCTTTCCGCCTCGGGCGGGGTGCCCAAGACCACCCGCCCGCTGTCCTTCCACCGGCCGAACTCGTCGTTCGTCGTCAACGCGGGCATCCCTGGACCGCGCGGGATCCAGAACAGCACCACGTCGCACCGGTCGCCCCAGCGCAACTCCCACGCCCGCTGCTCGGCGTAGTCCGGCCACACCCCGCCCGCGGGCTCCGGAACGAACACCACCAGCGTGCCCGGCCCCGACCACCGCGCCTCGATCTCCGCGACCGCCCCCGGCCGCCACGACGGCACCTCCGGCGACCTCGGCGTGGGTCCCGCGAGGAACACACTCGCCGACCACACCGCGGGCGGTTCTTCGCCCGCGCGCACCACTACGACCCGCTCCACCATGCCCCTGCCCACATTCCCCCGCCACGACCTGGGTGCGAGCCTAGTGGCTCGACCCAGAACGTCGGCCACGTCTCGACGTGCCCGGCGGCCGGAGGGGCCCGAGTACGAGCACGTTCCCGCCACGCCGATACACGGCCAACGCCCTGAGTCGAGCCACTAGCTGGTGATGTCCTTGGTCCGGAACCGGCGGGCCGCCAGCAGGCCGAACACCGCGGCGTAGGCCACCGCCGAGAACGCGCCCTGGGTCATGTTCGACCAGTCGATGTCGGTGGAGATCAGGTCCGACCAGGCGAACGCGAAGTGCGTCGGCAGGTAGTCGCGGATCCCCTCCAGCGCGGTGATCTGGTCCAGGATCTGCGACAGGATCGCCACCAGCACCGTGCCGCCCACCGCGCCTAGCGGGGCGTCGGTGGTCACCGACAGGAACATCGCCAACCCGGCCACCCACAGCAGGTTCACCGCGATGTAGACCACCGCGAACACCATCGCCAGCAGCGAGTCGGAGAACGCGATCGCGTCCCCGGTCGGGCTCACCGCCTCACCCGCGCCGTAGAACACCACCCCGACCAGCAGCGCGACCGCGGGCAGCAACGCCAACGCGAACAGCGACAGCAGCCCCGAGGTCAACGCCTTCTGCCGCAGCAGCCGCCCGCGCGGGATCGGCATCGCCAGCAGGTACTTCAGGCTCGACCAGGACGCCTCCGAGGCCACCGTGTCGCCGAAGAACAGCGCCACGATCATCGGCAGCAGGAAGCTCCCGGCCGCGAACAGCACGAACACCACGAAGTTCGGCGCGCTCGCGGTCGCCAGGTCGACGAACCCGCCGGAGCGCCTGCCGCTGTCGCTGGTGCCGAACTCGAACGCCGCCCACAGGATGAACGGCAGCAGCACCAGGAACCCCAGCAGCAACTGCGTCCTGCGCCGCCGCAACTGCCGGGCCAACTCCACCCGCAACGGCAGCGTCCGCCCCTGCCGGAACCCGTCGACCGCCCCGTCCGGCCCGAACCCGACGTGCTCGTGCGACGCCGCGTCCACCATCTCGTCGATCGCCGCTGGGTCGGTGTGCACGGTGCTCACGTTCTCCACCACCGCACCCGCGCCCTTGCCCGCAGCGCCCTTGCCAGCGCTCTCGGTGGGCCTGTGCCCGTTGTCGCCGCTCACGCCGAGGACTCCTCTCCGACCAACTGCAGGAACGCGTCTTCCAGGCGCCGCCGGGGGCCCGCCTGCTCGACCGCGACCCCCGCGCGCACCAGTGCCGTCAACGCCGCCGACCGGGGCAGACCGTCCAGGTCCGCGTGCACGAGATCCCCTTCGACCGTCACCGCGTTCACGCCGGTGACCCCGCGCAACGCCTCCGCCGCCGCGGCGGGATCGTCCACCCGGAACGTCGCCTCGCCGCCGCCAGCCACGATGTCCTCCACCGCGCCCGCCGCGACCAACCTGCCCTTGTGCATGACCACGACGTGGTCGCACGCCTGCTCGACCTCGGCCAGCAGGTGGCTCGACACCACCACCGTGCGGCCGGTCTTGGCGTAGCGGCGCAGCACCTCGCGCATCTGGTGGATCTGCGGCGGGTCGAGCCCGTTGGTCGGCTCGTCGAGCACCATCAGGTCCGGGAAGCCCAGCATCGCCTGCGCGATCGCCAGCCGCTGGCGCATGCCCTGGCTGTAGGTGCGGACCTTGCGCTCCACCGCCGACCCGAGCCCGGCGATCTCCAGCGCCTCGGCGAAGTGCGCGTGCTCGGCCGGTCGCCCGGTGGCCGACCAGTACAGCTCCAGGTTCGCCCTGCCGGACAGGTGCGGCAGGAAACCCGCGCCCTCGACGAACGAGCCGATCCGCGACAGCACCGGCGCGCCGGGGTGGATCTTGTGGCCGAACACCCTGATCGAGCCGTCGGTCGGGGTGATCAGGCCCATCAGCATCCGCAGCGTGGTCGTCTTGCCCGCGCCGTTGGGGCCGAGCAGGCCGAGCACCTGGCCGCTGCCCACCCGGAACGACAGCGAGTTCACCGCCTTGAGCCCACCCGGGTACGACTTCGACAACCCGTCGATCACCAGCGGCACGTCCGCCAGTTCCGGGTCGACGTCATCGGCGCGCCGACGGCGCAGCACGCCCCACACCACGGCGAGCGCCACGATGCCCAGCACCACGGCGATGCCGATCAGCGGCCCGGCGGGCGGTGCCGTGCTCGACCGCGACCCGGACACCACCGGGACCGCCAGTTCCCCGCCCGGCGCCAACGAGACGCGGTACGCGGCGGCCTCGGCGGGCGTCGCGTAAGCCTGGTCGGTGGTCGACACGACCAACTCGACCCGGTGGTCGGCCTCGATCGGCCGCACGATCGCGGGCAGCGCCACCGACACCTCCACCGCGGTGCCGTCGGCGGGCAGCGGGGGAGTGCGCAGCGCGGACACGGCCGACCCCGGCAGGGTCCGCACCCCGTCCGGGCCGACGTCGTAGAGCTTCGCGAACAGCACCGCGCCATCCGGGGCGCCGCCACGTGCGCTGGCCACCCGGATCCCGACCGTGCTCGCCCCAGCGATCAACAACTGCGAGGTCATCGGCTCGCTGCGGAACCGCGCCGCCTGCCCGGGCAGGTCAACCGAGATCCGCCCGGCCAACCGCGACGAACTGCCCAGCACCGAACCCAACCCCGGCATGGAGCTGATCGACGCCGGGTTCCCGCCCGGCGGGTTCACCACCGTCTGCTCCTGGCCGGACACCGCGATCTCGCGCCGCTCCGCCGCCGGGGCACCGCCGATGCCCGGGTAGGCGCCCGCGCTGACCGTGCGCACCGAGGGCGCGCCCTGGGCCCGCAGCGCGCCCTGCACGGCGTACTCGAACCCGGTCCCCGGGTCGGTGCCCTGCCCGCGCAGGTGGAAGTCGAACCAGTCCGCGATCTCCCCGCGCAGCTCCGGTCCCGGCTTGCCGCCGTCGTGGCCGCCGGTGTACCAGACCACCTTCACCGGGGCGCCCGCCGCGCTGACCTGCCGCGCCGTCGCGTCCGCCTGGTCGAGGCCGAACAGCGTGTCCTGCTCGCCCTGCACGACCATCGTCGGCTGGGTGATCCGGCTGGTCACCGACACCGGCGACACCCGGCGCAGCAGGTCGGTGGTCGCCTGGTCGGCCCGCCCCGTCGTGGCGACCTGCGCGTAGGCCTTGCAGACCGCGGCGGTGAACCGGCCGCACGGGTCGCCGGTGCCCTCGCGCTGCCGGTCACCGGAACCCCCACCGGTGGGCAGGTCCTGCGTCTGCGCCGGGACCGCCGCCGTCGCCGAGCCGTTGTCCTCGGTCCCCGGCTCGGTCGCGTCCCCGGTCGGGTTCGCCAACCCGGCGGCCCCCATGCCCGCGGCGAAGAAGATCCCCGCCCAGGAACGCTTGAACACCCCGTCCGCGCTGAACGGGTTGGCCGCGGCCGTGGTCTCCGCGCGGCCCGCGGAGTTCGGCAGCAGAGCCTGCCCCAGGTCGTTGTAGGTGATCACCGGTGCCAGCGCGTCCACCCGCTTGTCCGCCCCGGCGAGCAGCAGCGACAAGGCGCCGCCGTAGGACCCGCCGGTCACGCCCACCTTCGGGTCGTCGGGCGCGTCCTTGGTCACCTCCGGCAGCGTGGCCAGCCAGTCCACCAGCGCCCGCGCGTCGTTGACCTCGTAGTCCGGGTCGTTGAGCCCGATCTGCCCCTCGCTGCGGCCGAACCCGCGCGCCGACCAGGCCAGCGCGACGAACCCGCGCTGGGCCAGTTCCCTGGCGTCGGAGTCCACGCTGTCCTTGCTGCCGCCGAAGCCGTGCGCGACCAGCACCGCGGGCGCGGGGGTGCGCTGCGGCAGGTACAGCGTGGTGTCGATCCGGATGGGGTCGGCGCGGTCGGGACCGCTCTGCAGCGTCAGCTCGGCGTCACGGGTGGTGACCGGCGGGGTGTCGGAACCGGAGTTCAGCCACACCACACCGGCGGCCGCCACCGCGACGACGACCAGCGCTGCGGCGACCTGGCGGGGCCGTGGCCGGGGAAAAGAGGGCACGGACCGAACTTATTGGACTCTTCCTGAGAGTGCTCCCAGGGCCGCGCGGCGATCACCTCCGGGTGACAGGGCTTCCGCATCCGGGCTGGTCAGGGCAGGCTGTCCCGGCAACCGGCGGTGAACGGGAGTCCCGTGGCCCCGGTGGTTGTGACCAACCCGACCACCGCGGCGCAGCACCTCGACTGGTGTGCCGGGCCTGGACAGGGAAGAATCGGACACCGAATGTGTCGGAGGGGAGTATTCCTTCGCACCGGTGTCGTCAGCACGGACCTCGCGTCCCGGGACCGGTGGCCGGAGCAGTTGCGGCGGAAGAGACCTCCGGTTGTCGGCGCGCGCCCGTACACCGGAGGTTTGTTTTCATGGTCGTCCCCACCTGGGCTTGGTTCGCCACGATCGGCGGGCTGCTCGTGCTGCTCGCGATCGACTTGTTCATCGTGGACCGCAAGCCGCACGAGGTCACCGTCGGTGAGGCGGGCCGCTGGGTGGCCTTCTACATCGGGTGCGCCATCGCCTTCGGCGGCGCCATCTGGGCGCTCTCGGGCGGCACGTACGCCGGGGAGTTCTTCGCCGGGTACATCACCGAGTACTCGCTCTCGGTGGACAACCTCTTCATCTTCCTCATCATCATGTCCGCGTTCAAGGTGCCGCGGATCCACCAGCACAAGGTGCTGCTGATCGGCATCGTGCTCGCGCTGGTGATGCGCGGCGCGTTCATCGCCGTCGGCGCGGTCGCGATCGCGAAGTTCAGCTGGGTCTTCTACCTCTTCGGCGCCTTCCTCATCTACACCGCGTGGAACCTGTCCCGGCAGGGCCTGGGCGAGGACGAGGAATACGAGGAGAACGCGCTCACCAGGGTCGCCCGCAAGCTGTTCCCGGTGACCGACACCTACCACGGCGCGAACTCCTTCGTGCGCATCGACGGCAAGCGCTTCGTCACCCCGATGTTCATCGTGATGATCGCCATCGGCACCGCCGACCTGCTGTTCGCTGTGGACTCCATCCCGGCCATCTTCGGGCTGACCAAGGAGCCGTTCCTGGTCTTCAGCGCCAACGCCTTCGCGCTGATGGGTCTTCGCCAGCTCTACTTCCTGCTCGGCGGCCTGCTCAAGAAGCTGGTGTACCTGTCGATCGGCCTCGCGGTGATCCTCGCCTTCATCGGCGTGAAGCTGGTGCTCGAGGCGCTGCACACCAACTCGCTGCCGTTCCTCAACGGCGGCGAGCCGCTGCCGGTCCCGGTGCCCAACATCGTGGTCTCGCTCGCGGTCATCGTCGGCGTCCTGGTCATCACGACCATCGCCAGCCTGCTCAAGTCCAAGCGCGACGATGCGCGGGGGATCACCGCCGCAGCCGCCGATTCCCCGGTCGCGGAATCACCCGCCGGGGAATCCGCCACCGAAACGGGTGAACCGGTCGACCACCGGCGCTGAACCGGGCGTCGAACCGGGGTCGACGAACAACCCCGCCGGGGTGCGGGTGAAGCCGAAAAGCGGACGTGCGAACCATGCACGTCCGCTTTTCTGTGGACGAGTGGTAATAATCGAGGGGTCCTGGGTTTAACGTAACCTCGGGTACGGTCGTCGCGTGCGCCCAGAGGACATCGAACTGGCGGCGGCGCCTGGTGCGCCCGCCCTCCGCGGGGACCTGCTGCTGGTCGGTCTCGCCACCCCGGACCTGAGTACCAACTCCTACCCGGGTGGTCTGTACCGGGTGGGGCTGGCGGGCGGTGCGGTGCGCGAGTTCACCCGCGGCCACCGCGACTGGGCACCGGCGATCTCGCCGGACGGCAGCCAGGTCGCGTTCCTGCGCAGCGCGAAAGCCGGTTCCCCGGCACAACTGCACGTCATCCCGGTCGACGGCGGTGAGGCGCGCCAGCTCACCGACCTGCCGCTCGGCGTCGGCGCCCCGGTGTGGGCGCCGGATTCCCGGCGGATCGCTTTCGTGGCGCGGGTTCCCGAGCCCGGCCGCTACGGCGTCGCGGTCGGCGACCAGCCGCCGGGCACTGCTCCGGACGCCGCAGCCGAGGCGCCCCGGGTGATCACCCGTCTGGAGTACCGGTTCGACGACATCGGCTTCCTGGGCGACCGTCCACTCCAGCTGTTCACTGTGGACATCAACACTGCGGACATCGGTGCGGTCAGCATCAACACCGCGGACTTTGGCGCGGCGGATACGGACGCGGTGGGCGCCGGTGCGGCCAATACGGCGAATGCCCGGCAGCTCACCGAGGGGTACGGCACCCCGGAGCACCCGACGTGGACGCCGGACGGCGCGCACGTGCTCGTGCGCGCCCGCCGCGACTGGGGCGTGGTGGACACGCTCAACACCGACCTGTACGCGATCCCCGCTGACGGCGGTGCGCCCGTCCTCGTCGCGCGCAGCGCGGGCACCGTGGAGCACCCGGTCGCGCTCGCCGACGGCACGGTCGCCTTCCTCGGCGACGATTTCCCCGACACCCATTGCGTCGCGCGCAACGTCGGCCTGTGGACGGTCCCGCTCGTGCTCGACGGCGCACCCGGTCGACCGCACCGGTTGACCGACCCGGAGACCGTGGACGCGGAGATCGCGGCCGGTCGGCCGGTGGTCACCGACTCCGGATTGCTGGTGGCCGTGCGCAACCGGGGCGCGGTCGAACTGCGCAGGGTCCCGCTGGGTGCTGACGGGGCCGCGCTCGCGGAGCTGCCCCTGGTCGCAGGCGAGCAGGCCGCGGTCAAGGGCTTCGCCGCCGACGGCGACCGGATCGTCTGCACGGTGTCCACATGGGACGCGCCGGGCGAGGTGGTGCTCGTCGAGGACGAGACCACCCGCCGCCTCACCGACTTCTCCGCCCGGTTGCGCGCCCGCGGTCTGCGCCAGCCGATCGAGGTCAAGGGCGTCGCGCCGGACGGCTACGCCACCCACGGGTGGGTCGTGCTGCCCGAGGGCGAGGGCCCGCACCCGGTCCTGCTGTCGGTGCACGGCGGCCCGTTCATGTACCACGGCTGGGGTTTCTACGACGAGGCCCAGGTCTACGCCGCGGCCGGATACGCGGTCGTGCTGCCGAACCCGCGCGGGTCCGCGGGCTACGGCGAGGCGCACGGCCGGTCCATCATCGGCGCCATGGGCACCGTCGACGTGGACGACGTGCTGTCGGTCCTCGACGCAGCCCTGGAGCGGCCGGACGTGGACCCCGCCGACGTCGGCGTCATGGGCGGCTCCTACGGCGGCTGGATGGCGGGCTGGCTGGCCGCCCACCACGGGCACCGCTTCCGCGCCGCGTGGAGCGAGCGCGCGGTCAACTCGTGGGAGTCCTTCGTCGGCACCTCGGACATCGGCTGGTGGTTCGCCGAGGCCTACTGCGGCACCGACCCGGCGCAACTGCTGGCCAGGAGCCCGCTGACGCACGCGCACCGGATCACGCTGCCGTTCGCGGTCGTCCACTCCGAACACGACTGGCGCTGCCCGGTGGAGCAGGCGCAGCGGATGTACGTGGCGTTGCGCCGCAACGGTGTCGACGCCGAGCTGATCCTGTTCCCCGGCGAGGGTCACGAGCTGACCCGCTCCGGCAAGCCCCGCCACCGCGAGCAACGTTTCCGCGAGGTATTGCGGTGGTGGTCACGGCACCTGTGAGCAGGTGCGGCCCGGGGACGGCGTAGGACCTCGGGCCGTTCGCAGCCGGTGGGCGAGGGCGTTCGCCCACCGGCTGCGAACCGTGTGCTCGCCGGTGGCCGGAATGCCCGGTGGCCGGAATGCGCTGAAGAACCGACCGCCGAAGACTTCGGACCCATTTCGCCGGTTCGTCCCTGCGGGTCGGTAAACACCGAATCTAAAGCAAGGTGTAATTCAATTCCTCGCACACCCTGGCCAGGGGAAGATCCAAGCCGGGGTAGTCCAAGGGCAGCAGGACATCCGGGGTTCGCGGTAATACGCCACTGCCCGGCGGGTCCCACAGGCACACCGCCGGTTCGCCGCTGTCCATCGAGGACCGGTACCAGACCCCGTCGAGGTCGGGGTGCGCCTGGCGGATCGCCCGCGCCCAGGCCTGGGTCACCGATTTGCTGCCGGTGCTCAACTCCTGCGACGCGCCCGCCCTGGTCGGCCACAGGCCGCACAGGTCGAGCAGGCGCAGGGTGCGCCGCGGCCGGAACACCACCATGTGCGGTTTGCGGGTGGTGCGGTCGACCACCGAGGTCTGCTGGTACACCTCGGCGATGCTGGTGCGCACGCTCAGTCCGAAGTAGAGCACGCCGTGCCCCGGCGCGGTCGCGGGACCGCCGTCGGGACCCAGCGGCTGCGGGTCGAAGCGGGCGTGCGGCAGCGGACCGGTGTAGCGGAAGGAGTTCCACCGCTGGCGGTGCGCGCCCGCCGCGGCGAACACGCGGACCAGGTGGGTGCCGCCGTGCAGCGCCACCACGTCCTCGTCGACGCGCAACAGTGTCTTCAAGTCGGCTGCGGCTGGCGGCTGGGGGAGCCGGGACATCTCTGGACGCGGACCTTCTCAGCTCAGGCCGGGGTGCCCAGCATCGAGGCCAACGCCGCCACCCGCGCGGGGGAACCACCCGCGAGCAGCCACTGCCGGGGCGTGGCTGGCTGGTCGTCGACGCGCAGGTCCGGCTGGGGACTGGTCATGAACGCGGCCACCACCAGCGGCGGCTGGTCGTCGGGCACCGCGGCGAGCACGGCCTCCAGGCCGGGCAGCACCCCGGCGGGCGCGAACTGCCAGGCGGGCAACCGCCACCCGCCCCGGTCCTTCCAGCCCGCGAGCCGACCGGCGGCGAGCCGGTGCCGGATGCGGCTGGTGTCCACGCCGACGGCGTCCGCGGCGTCGGCGACGGTCAGCGCCGAGTCGCGCAGCACGGCCTGGGCGGCCACCGCGCGGGCCCGCGAGTCGACCTCGTCGCCGCGCCGGGGGGTCAGGTCCAGGCCGACCTCGGTCAGCGCGTCGCGCTGGTCCGGGGAGAAGTAGTCGGCCGGGTCCGGGTTGGCCGGGGACAGCCGCCGGGCGGCCTCCTCCACCAGCTCGAGGAACTCCACCGGGTTGACCCTCAGGCCCGCCTTCGCGAGCACGTGCTCCAACGCGACCGTCATGCGCCTAGAGTATCCCGGATGTGCGGGTTCGTGCGCCTTTGTGGGAAAACTCACCTGGATCACCACGCACCGCACACGGTCAAACACCGACGGTTGTCCCACTGTAGTGCAACGGATGGCACCGACTACTACGTCATCCGGGTATGAGACGGCAATGGCTCACGGTGGGAGCCGTGGTGGTGGCGGGAGCATGTGTCGCCGGGGGGATCTTCTGGTCGGGGGACGCGACGCCCCCGGCGGCGGACAACGACGTGCCGTACACCGGTGGGGTGCGGTTGGTGGCCTACGACTCCTGCGCGGACGTCGAGGCGGACTTGAAGCGGGCCGCGAAGAAGAAGGTGACCGCCTGGGGCCTCGACGACGTGCGGATCCTCGACTCCGGGCCGATGCCAGCGCCCGCGGCGGGCGACGCCAAGGCCGAGCGCGCCGCGGCCGCGCCCGCGCAGCACTCGGGGACCAACAACCACGAGGCCGACGCCGACGAACCGGACCTGGTCAAGACCGACGGCGCCCGGATCGTCACGGTCGCCGACGGCACGCTGCGGGTCGTCGACACGGCCACCCGCGCGCTCACCGCCAGCCTGGAGTTGCCCGGCGGGCAGGCGACCGCGCTGCTGCTCGACCGCGACCGGGCGCTGGTGGCGGTGCCGAAGTTCGAGGCCGTCGACCGGGACTCGCCGAGCGGCAACGACATGACCACCTCGTTGGTGCTGGTCGACCTCGCGGGCGGCGGCGCGCGCGTCGCGGGCACCCTCACCGTGGACGGCTCCTACCTCGACGGCCGCCAGGTCGGCTCGGTCGCCCGGATCGTGTCCCGCTCGCAGCCGCGGCTGCGGTTCCCCGTCCCGGCGGACCCGACCGCGGCGCTGGAGCGCAACCGGGAGATCATCGAGGAGGCGCCGCTGGAGCAGTGGCTGCCCCGCGCGACCCTGGACGCCAACGGCCACCGCGAGGTGAAGCAGCTCGACTGCCGGGCGATGAGCAGGCCCTCCGGCTACACCGGGACCGCGGCGCTCACCGTGTACACCATCGACCTGCGCGCCGACCTCGGCACCGGCGACGCGGTGTCCATCGCGGCGGACGGCGACACCGTCTACGGCACCGCGACCAGCCTCTACATCGCCGACGACCAGTGGTCGCGCACGGGGAACATGCCCACCCCGCGCGGTCGCACCGCCGACGTCCACACCGACATCCACCAGTTCGACATCAGCGCACCGGGCACGCCCGTCTACCTGGCGTCCGGGACCGTGGACGGCTCGCTGGTCAACCAGTACGCGCTGTCGGAACACCGCGGCAACCTGCGGGTGGCGACCACGGCCGGACAGGCGAGCTCGGTCACCGTCCTCACCCGCCGCGACCGCGGCTTCACCAGGACCGGCCACATCGGCGGCCTCGGTGTCGGCGAGGCCATCCAGTCCGTCCGCTACCTGGGCGACACGGCGTACGTGGTCACCTTCCGCCGCACCGACCCGCTGTACACCCTCGACCTGGCCGACCCAGCCCACCCGAGGGTGACCGGCGAACTGAAGATCACCGGCTACTCCGCCTACCTTCACCCCCTCGACGACGGTCGCCTACTCGGCGTAGGCCAAGAGGCCACCACCCAAGGCCGCGCGACCGGTACCCAGGTCTCGCTGTTCGACACCACGAGCGCACCCGCCCGCCGGATCGCCCAGCACCACCTGCCCGGCGCGAGCTCCGAGGCCGAGTTCGACCCGCACGCGTTCCTGTACTGGGCCGACCGCGACCTGATCGCCATCCCGGTCGACACCGCCCGCGGCTCCGGCGCCGTCCTGGTCCTGCGCCTCGTCGGTGATCAGCTGACCGAGCTCGCGACCCTGCGGCACCCCGAACCATCCCGGGTGGACAGCCGCATCCGCCGCACCCTGGTCGCAGGCGACGCCCTCTGGACCGTCTCAGCGGCGGGCCTACAAGCGGTCAACCTCGAGACTGCGAACCAGCTCGCCTGGGTGCCGTTCGGATAAGAGCTCCCGGTCGGCGCCACGCGGCAGGGGTGTGGCGCGGACCAGGGAAGTGGTCTGGTGGGTGTTCGGACCTGCGGAAGTCCGACCACCCACCAGACCACCACAGCACTGCCCGGCGCCAGCCCTTGGACACCCGGAACTCGCTGGCTCTACCCCACCCCGCGCAAGATCATCTGCCGCAAGAGCCCCCGATATACAGCCTATTGACGGATCCCGACAGAACTGGGGCAGCGATCAGGGCCTGTGGACAACGGAACACGTTGTGGACAACTCACCCGCCAGCCCACCCAGCCAGCCCCTGGACTCTCGGACCGCTCCCCGTCAGGCTCGCCCCAACCCACAGCGCCAGCCCCTGGACACTGCGGAAGCAGCGGTGCCACCCCAGCGCCTGTCAGATCTGCCTCAACCCAGTCACTTAGTCCTGGACACTCGGACCCGTCGGTGCCAGCTCGCCCGCCGTCAGGTCCGCCTCAGCCCGCCTGCTCAGCGCGTGGACAGTCGGAGTCGCTGGTGCCAGGTGCTCGATGGGGTGGACCTGTTTTGTGTGGGGGGACGGCACCCGTAGCGTTTCCGCGCGGCAGGGCCAGTCTTTTGGGCCCCTGCTTTGCGGTTCTGCGTCGGGTGTCGTAGGGGCCCCGAGCAAAACAGGTCCACCGCATCGAGCTTTTCGCATTGTCGCGGATCGGGCGCCGAGGTCGCCGCCAGGCGACGAGGCCGTCCGATCCCGGTGGCCGAGGTTGCCGCTAGGCAACGAGGCCGTCCGCCCGGGTCGCCGAGCTCGCCGCCAGGCGACGAGGCCGACCCCGGGCCGAAGACGGGCTGGTGTCAGCTGATCGCCGACCCAGTCCCCCGCAGGTACGACCACAACGGCGGTCCCGCATCCACATGCCCCGGCTGCGGCGGCGGCGTGCCGTTCAGTGCCGCCTCCGTCGCGTAATCATCGGCGATGAACTCTGGCCGGAGGGGATCCGTGTCGTAGTAGCGGTGGAACAGCGGGGTTTGCGAGCCCGACATGGGCGGCACGATCCAGCTCCAGTCGGCTGGGCATTTGCGGCCCGCTTTGGCCTCTTGGTCCAGGTGCATCATGAACCGGGCGGCTTCGGTGTGGTGGTCGCTGATGGTGACGCCCGCCGCGGCGTAGGAGTGCAGGACCGCGATGTTGAGCTCGACGAGCGCCCGGTCGCGCCATAGCGAGGTCTCGCGGGTGGTGTCCAGGCCCAGGCGGTCGGCCAGGGTGGGGAGCAGGTTGTAGCGGTCGTGGTCGGCGAGGTTGCGGGCGCCGATCTCGGTGCCCAGGTACCAGCCGTTGAACGGGGCCGCCGGGTAGTCGATGCCGCCGATCCGCAGGCGCATCGAGCTGATCGCGGGGACCGCGTGCCAGCGCAGGCCGAGCTCGGCGAACCACGGGAGCTCGGGGTGGGTCAGCTCGACCTCGGTGACCGCGTCCGGGGGCAGCGTGAACAGCCGGGCGTGGCCGTCGGGGCCGGAGATCACCAGGGGGAGCACGTCGAAGTCGCTCGGTTCGGCCGGTGGTCGCCAGCCCATGGCCGTCACCGCCGCGGTGAACCCGGCGTAGCGCGGGTCGCCCGGCGCGCGCCCGGTCCCGTCCGCCGGGTGGCCCGCGTAGCGGATCAGCTGCTCGTTCCAGATCCGCGGCGCCGGGCGACCGGGGGCGTCCTGGGCGAAGACGGTGATCAGCGGGCGGATGCGGCCGCCGTTGGTGGCCAGCCGCAGGTGCCGCGCGCACTGGCGGGCGACCTCGGCGGGGGCGCGCACCGAGCGCAGGTCGCGCACCCGCATGCTGCGCCAGTACAGCCTGCCGACGCAGCGGGCGCTGTTGCGCCAGGCGACCCGGGCACCGTGGGTCAGCTCCGCGCTGGTGTGCCGGTAGGTTCCGGTGAGCTCGATCTCGGCGCGCACCCAGGCCACCCGCGGCGCGGCCGGACCGGCCTGGGGGTTCTCGGCGTGGAACAGCTCCAGGAACTCCACGGCCTCGTCGAGGTCGGCGACCCCGGCCGCCGCGGGGGCCACCAGGGGCGTGGGGAGCGCGGGCGCCGGGATCGCGGGGGGCGGGATCGCCGTGGGTGCGGCCCCGGCTGCCGGGGCGTGGTGGTGGCCAAGGGGAGCGGGCGGTGCCCAGATCTGACCGGTCACCCGGCAGAACCTACCCGCCCGCTCGGGCGAGTCCAGCAACTCTCACTCGATCGGGTCACTAGGGAAAGCCATAAGGCAGAATCGGGCACCGTCGGCGCGGCGGCGCGGCCGCAATGCGTTCCGCGTGCGGGCCGCGCCGCCGAACCCGTGGCGACAAGGCCATTCGGTCGATCCGTGGTGGCGGTGGTCACCTCCGCGAATACCGGATCGGACCGATACGGCTATTTCGCCCTACTCATTCGATGTCGTGACACCCGATGAGGTGAATGATGACGGTTAGTGGAAGCCGTCGTGAACTACTCATCGGTTCACCCCCGCAATGCCGGGCCGGGTGCGCGCGGTCCGGTGGCGGGTACTCAGATGCCGAACACCGCTCCGGTGGCGGTGCGCAGCTCGCAGCGGTTGCCGAACACCGCGCGGTAGTGCACGGCCCGACGACCCCACAAGCCCGCCGCGGTCACCACGACCGGGTCGTATTCGAGCGTGCACATCGCGTTCGGCACCACATTGAGCCGCTCGAATCTGCCGTTGACCTGCGAGAGCTGAGCGCAGGCCGCGACCGGGTCGACCACCGTGCCCGCGTCCGGCGCGCACTGCAGGACCGCGAGTCTTGGCAGGTCACCCGCGCGGTCGACGGTCAGTACGAACCCGGCGCGGACCGGGGCTATCGTCGCGTTGGCGGTCGTCGCGGGCACCAGTGCGGCCACCGAGGCGCACACGGCCGCGACGGCGAGGGACTTTGCGGACATGTCGGATCACTCCTTCTCGGCGGCCTGCTTAACCCGCCGAATGGGTGTAGGGAAAACGTGGCCCGGCCCGAGGTCGACGAACCGGGCGATTCCGAGGGTAGGTCTTCCGGAATTGTCTCGCGGTCCGGGGCCTCTGGCGCTCGGGTCCTCGCCGATGCTATTCATGTCGCCGCACTCGTCGACAAGATCGACTGGTCGTTACTTCCTTAAGTAGGCTTGGGTGAGGGGTCCTTTCTGTGGGCGGAATTACACGTGCGGCTAAGGCGTCGCGGGACCGTTTGTCCGACCGGGTCGCGATCGGCATGCTGCTCAAGGCGTTCCCGCCCGAGGAGGTCGACGCCGCCATCGATGCCGCTGGCGCGCGCGAACAGCGCTCGCGCGCCTTGCCCGCGCGCACAATGGTCTACTTCACCCTCGCCTTATGGCTGTTCGGCGGCGCGGGCTACGACGCGGTGCTCGCCAGGCTCACCGCGGGCATGCGCTGGGCCGGGGTCGCCACCGGCACCCGCTCGGCGCCGAGCACCGGGTCGATCACCAAGGCCCGCAAGCGGCTGGGCCCCGAGGTGATGCGCAGGCTGTTCCTGCGCCGGGCGGCCGCCGACCGCGCCGAGGCGATCCGCTGGCGCGGCATGCGGGTGTGCACGTTGGACGCCGGGGTGGTCGACATCCCCGACACCGCGGCCAACCTCGCCGCGTTCGACCACTCCAAGGTGCGGGTCTCGGTGCTGGCGGGCCACGACACCGGCTCGCTGCTCGACGTCGCGGTCGGGTCGCCGCGCGAGGAGCTCGGCAGCCGGGTGCTGGACACGATCAGCCCGGGCACCCTGGTGGTGGCGCACCGCTCGGCCACCGAGCACGACCTGTGGCGGGCGGCCGCCGACCGGGGCGCCGACCTGCTCTGGCGGGCGCGCGCGCCGATCTCGCTGCCCCGGCTGCACGTGCTGCCGGACGGGTCGTTCCTGTCCAGGGTGCTCGCCGACGGCGACCCGGTGACCGACTCGCTGGCGGTGCGGGTGCTGCAGTCACCGGAGGCGGTATTGGTCACCACCCTGCTCGACCCGGACCAGGCGCCCGCCGCCGAGCTCGCCGCGCTGCACCGCACCCGCTGGCGGTTCGAGTCGCTGTTCGAGTCGCTGGAGGCCGGGCCGGTGGCGCTGCGCTCGCAGGATCCGCACGGCGTCGCCCAGGAGCTGTGGGCGATGCTCTGCGTGTACCAAGCGGTGCACCCGTGGCGTCGTAAGGAAGCGGCCCTGCGCGGCACGCTGTCCGGTACCGGCGGGTTCGGGATGCCGCACCGGCGCGGTACGCACCAGTAACGAGGCGGAGGAACGCGATGTCCACCGAGGCGAGGGTGGTCTTGATCGGTTACGGACTGGCGGGCAGCGCGTTCCACGCGCCGTTCATCGCCGCCGCCGACGGGCTGCGCCTGGTGGCCGTCGTCACCGGTGACCCCGGCCGGGCCGCCGACGCGACCGGGCGCTACCCGGGGATCGAGGTGCTCGGCTCGCCCGCGCTGCTGTGGCCGCGCGCCGCCGAGTTCGACCTGGCGGTCGTCGCCTCGCCCAACCGCCACCACGTCGAGCAGGCGACCGCCGCGCTCACCGCGGGCCTGCACGTCGTGGTCGACAAGCCCGCCGCGGCGACCGGGCGCGAGGTCCGGGACCTGGCTGCCACCGCCGAGCGGGTCGGCCGGGTGTTCACCACCTTCCAGAACCGGCGCTGGGACGGCGACTTCCGCACCGTCCGCCGGTTGCTCGACAGCGGGGAGCTCGCCGGGGTCAGCCGGTTCGAGTCCCGGTTCGAGCGCGCCGCCGCGCCGGTCAAGACCGGGTGGAAGGGCAGCGCCGACCCGGCCGACCTCGCCGACATCCGCTACGACCTCGGCAGCCACCTGGTCGACCAGGCCGTCGTCCTGTTCGGCCGCCCGAGCGCGGTGTACGCCCAGGTCCAGGCGACCCGGCCGGGCGCGCCCGCCGCCGAGGACGCGACCTTCCACCTCACCCACCGCGGCGGCGTGGTGTCCTACCTGCGGACCAGCAAGGCGTCGGTGCCGCTCGGCCCGCGCTTCGCCGTGGCCGGACCCGACGTGGGCTACCACTGCTGGGGCCTCGACCCGCAGGAGGCCGCCAGCCGGTCGGGCGGGCGGCCGACCGACCCCGGCTTCGGCGCCTACCCCGAGTCCCAGTGGGGCGAGCTGGTGACCGCCGACGGCTCCCGCCGCGTGCCCACCCTCGACGGCGACTACCTGGCCTTCTACACCGCCCTCGCCGCCTGCCTGCGCGGCGAGGCCCCGAACCCGGTACCCCCCGACCAGACCGCGGACGTCGCCGACACGATCGAGGCGGCCTTTCACTCGGCCGAGCGCGGGGCGCCGGTCCAGTTGGACTGACCGTGCCCGCGATGCCGGCCAGACCGTGGCGCCTGCGACCCACTCGGCTGGTGTGTGCCCCGCCTGCCTGACCGCGTGTGCTCACCCTGGGTGGATGAGATGGGGATAAGCGCCCATGCGGACCGCGGCGCCTGCTGACGCGGCCGACCTGGGCCTATGCGCCGGGATCGGGGCGCGGTCGGTGCCCCGCTCGGGCCGTTGACACGGTTGTGGGGTGTTTGTCACTCGGTCGAGGGTCAGGTGCCGGTTCGGTTGGACTGATCGTGCACTTCGCCCCCGAAAGGGGTAGGACGATGGGGTGACTGAGCCCGATCCCCGGCGCTGGCGTGCGCTCGCGGTGACCCAGACCGCGGGGTTCATGGCCCTGCTCGACGTCAGCATCGTCACCGTGGCGTTGCCGTCCATGCGGGCCGACCTCGGGGCGAGCGCGGGCGGCATCCAGTGGGTGATCTCCGGGTACGCGCTGACCTTCGGGCTCTCGCTGGTCGCCGGTGGCAGGCTGGGGGACGCGCTCGGGCGGCGGCGGATGTTCCTGATCGCGCTGACCGGGTTCGTGCTCACCAGCGCCCTCGCCGGTGCCGCGCCGTCGTTGGGGTGGCTGGTGGTCGCCCGGTTGGCGCAGGGGCTGATGGGCGGCTTGCTCACCCCGCAGAACTCCGGCCTGATCCAGGACCTGTTCCACGGCCCCGAGCGCGGCAAGGCATTCGGGGTGCTCGGGGCGACGATCGGGGTGTCCACGGCGGTCGGGCCGATCGCGGGCGGGGTGATCCTCGCCGTGTTCGGTGACCCCGAGGGGTGGCGGTGGGTGTTCTACGTGAACCTCCCGATCGGGATCGCCGCGCTCGTGCTGGCGCTGCGCGTCCTCCCCAGGGTGGACGTCCGCCGCCGGGTCGACATCGATGTGGTGGGCGCGCTGTTGCTGGGGGCGGCCGTGTTGGCGGTGCTGCTCCCGTTGGTGCGCGCCGAAAGCGGGGGACTGGACGGTCAGTGGTGGCTGTTCCCGCTCGCCGCCGCGCTCGGGTGGGCGTTCGTGCGGTGGGAACGGCGGGTCGTCGGCCGGGGCCGGGCGCCGCTGTTGGACACCCGGCTGTTCACCGGGACGCCTGGCTACGTCGCGGGTGCCGGTATCGCGCTGGCCTACTTCTGCGGGTTCTCCGGGATCTGGCTGGTGTTCGCGGTGTTCTTCCAAGGTGGACTCGGGTACACGCCGCTGCAGTCCGGGCTGGCGGTGACCCCGTTCGCGCTCGGGTCGGCGGTGGCCGCGGCCGTCGCGGGCAGGCTCGTCGCGCGCTGGGGGCGGGTGATCACCGTGGTCGGGCTCACCGCGGTCGGGGTCGGGCTGACCGCCGTCGCGGTCGTGCTGCTCGTGGTGCCCGGCCCGTCGGCGGGGGTGTGGATCGTGCTGCCGATGGTGTTGGCCGGGGTCGGCGGCGGCGCGGTGATCTCGCCCAACACCACGATGACGCTGTCGTCGGTGCCCAACCGGTTGGCGGGCGTCGCGGGCGGGGTGCTGCAGACCGGGCAGCGGATCGGGACCGC
This sequence comes from Actinokineospora diospyrosa, assembly GCF_024171925.1. Taxonomy (GTDB): domain Bacteria; phylum Actinomycetota; class Actinomycetes; order Mycobacteriales; family Pseudonocardiaceae; genus Actinokineospora; species Actinokineospora diospyrosa. The sequence goes on from NZ_JAMTCO010000002.1 coordinate 309,772, forward strand.
GGTGGGCACGGCGTCGCTGGCCGCGGTGTTCCACGCGGTGCTCGGCGGGACCGGCCGGTACTCCTCGGCGATCGCGGTGGCCCTCTTCGCGGCGGTCGGCCTGGTGGTCGTGGCGTTCGTCCTGGCAGTACGGGACTGGCGTGCGCACACCGCCGCGGGCGCGGAGCGCATCAGGTTGCCCGAGGGCGGCTAAGTGGGAAAATTTCCGTACACATGCTGGGTTTTCCCGTCGGCGACTACTACGCTACGCGCTGGAGTTGATCATCAGCCCAGTCCCCGGCGAAAGGTCCCCCCATGCGCGTCCTCGCCCGTGCGGCCGCCGTCCTGGCCGCCACCGCGACCTCGGTCTTGCTCGTCACCGGTACCGCGGGTGCCACCACCGCGCCCGAGCACGACCCGGTGTTCACCCCGGCCGCGGGCACCGCGTCCGCCCTGGTCACCAAGCTGACCCACAGCCAGGCCAGCACCCGACTGCGCTCGTCGGGGATCACCTGGTCCTCCAGCGGCAACTGCAGCGACCGCAGCAAGCCCAACTGCACCTCGTTCGACCAGGTCAACCTGACCACGATCCAGGGCGCGCAGACGCTCAAGAGCGCCACCGGCTGCGCCCTCAACGTCACCGGCGGCACCGAGGTCGGCCACGCCAGCGGCACGTACAGCCACTACAACGGCTACAAGCTGGACTTCGCGCTCAGCAGCTGCCTGACCAACTACATCAAGGGCACCTTCACCGCCATCGGCGGCAACCAGTGGCGATCCGGCAGCGGCAACATCTACTACCTCGAGAGCAACCACTGGGACGTCACCTATTACAACTGCGGCGGTTGCTGAGTCGGTAAGGCAAGATCGGGGCCGTGACTGAACTCCCGACCCTGGTCTTATTGCACGGCTTGGCAGGCAGCGGCGCGCTGTGGGACGGCCTGGCCGGACAGTGGGACGGGCCGGTGCTGGCCCCGGACCTCGCCGGTCACGCGGGTGCCGCTCCGCTGAAGCGCTACTCCTTCGGCGCGCTCGCCGCCCGCGTGGCGGAGGGACTCGACCCCGACCGGCCCGTGGCGGTCCTCGGTCACTCCCTCGGCGGGGTGGTGGCCCTGGCGCTCGCCTCGGGCTGGTTCGGCGTCCGGGTCGGGGCGGTGGTGGCGCTGGGTGTGAAGGTCAGCTGGTCGCCCGACGACCTGGCGAAGGGCGCGGCGCTGGCCGCGCGGCCGCCGAAGGTGTTCGAGACCCGCGCGGAGGCCGAGGCCTGGGCGGGCAAGCTCGCGGGGCTGCCGAGCGGACCCGTCGCCGAGGCGGGCGGTGGGTGGCGGGCCGCGCTGGACCCGCGGGCGTTCGGCGTCGGTCGCCCGGACCTGCCCGCTCTGCTCGCCGCGGCCCGGTGCCCGGTGACGCTGGCGGCTGGGGAGCGGGACCCGATGTCGCCGGTAGAGCAGTTGCGCGCCCTGGTCCCGAACCCGGTGGTGCTGCCGGGGGTGGGGCACAACGCCCACGTCGAGGACCCGGCCGCGGTGGCGGTCTTGCTGGAGTACCTGCGCTGAGTGGATCCCCGCGTGGATCCCCCGTCCGGCACCGCGACGTGCCGCCGGTGCCGGACGGGGTGGGTTCTCCCGGTCAGTGCACGCCGAGCAGGTCGACCACGAAGATCAGGGTCTCGCCCGGCTTGATCTTGCCGCCCGCGCCGCGGTCGCCGTAGCCCAGGTGCGGCGGGATGACCAGCTTGCGCCGACCGCCGACGCGCATGCCCGCCACGCCCTGGTCCCAGCCCGCGATGACCCGGCCACCGCCGAGCGGGAAGGCGAAGGTGTCGCCGCGGTTCCAGGAGGCGTCGAACTCCTCACCGGTGGAGTGGGCGACGCCGACGTAGTGCACCGTCACCTGCTGACCCGCGACGGCCTCGGTGCCGTCGCCGACGGTGATGTCGGTGATCTCCAACTCCTTGGGCGGCGCGCCCTCGGGGAAGTCGATCTCGGGCTTTTCCAGAGCCATGCGTGCTCCTCGGGTTCGACTGTTCGGTCCCGGCCATCCTCTCTTGGCCGGTCGCGCTCTGCGCGCCCACCCCGTCGCGGCCGCTCGTCCCGCCCGCGACCGCCGCACCCGCAACGACCGCGCCCGCAACAACCGCACTCAGCCGCGGGCGCGCAGCCTGCCGCGCGCCGCGCTGCGCACGACCTCCTCGGCGACCTGGGCGATCTTCATGTTGTGCGTGCGGGCCAGGGTGCGCAGCTGCCGGAACGACTCGGTCGGCTCGACGCCGCCGCGCTCGGCGAGCACCCCCTTGGCCTGTTCGATCAGCACCCGGGTGTCCAGCGCGGCCTGCAACTGCTCGGCGAGGGTCTGCCGCTGCCGCAGGGCGCGCTCGGTGCTGATCCCCAGCGCCGCCATGTCCGCGAGCGCGTGCACCGCGGTGATCGCCTCGGCGTCGAACGGCCGGTCGGCGACCCGGTACAGGCACACCGCGCCCACGGTGGCGCCGCGCAGCCGCATCGGGACGCCGTGCGCGTGCGCCAGACCCGCCGCCGCGGCGGTGTCGGCGAACCCGGGCCAGTCCGAGACGGGGCCCGCCACGTCCGCGCCGGTGTGGAACGCGATCGCGCCGGGACCGTGCGCGCACTGCCGGTCGAACAGGTCCGATAGCCGCTCATCGCCCGGGAGGGGGTCCGTCGACCGGAGGGTCCCGTCACCGTCGGCCAGCAGCACCGCGGTGGCGTCGGCGTCGGCGAACTCCGCGCAGGCCGCCGCGAGTTGTCGCAGGTAGGGCAGCAACGCGAAATCGATCGCCAGGGTGTCGGACAACTCGATCAGCACTTCGGCAAGTCGTGCTCGCGTCGCCATGGTTCGCGCCTCGCTCGGGTATTCGTGAAATGGCCTCGGGTTATCGCCTGATCGACGGTCACCCGACCACTGCGCCTTGTGTTCTCCCAGTGATACCGTCCTGCCTTGGCCAGGCCATCTGCGGACGGTCAACGTTTCGTCAACGGGCCGCCGTGCGACCAGCCAGCCGGGCCCGAATCAGCCGGCGCGCGAACCCCGGAGCGCGAACCACAGTGCAATCCGAGACCCACACCGAGCGACCCGCGGTGGTGCTCGTCGAGGACGAGCCCGACCTCGCCGCGATGGCCGGGGACTTCCTGGTCCGCGAGGGCTTCCGCGTGCTGCCCGCCGCCGACGTGCGCGCCGGGCTGCACCTGGTCGAGACCGAGCACGTCGACCTCGTGGTGCTCGACCTCGGCCTGCCCGACGGCAACGGGCTCGACCTGCTGCGCGTGCTGCGCGCTCGCGACCACGCGGTGCCGGTGATCGTGGTGACCGGCCGCGGCGAGGAGGCCGACCGGGTCGTCGGCCTGGAGTTGGGCGCCGACGACTACGTCGTGAAGCCCTACTCACCAAGGGAACTCGCCGCCCGCATCCGCGCGGTCCTGCGCCGCAGCGGTGCCCCGCCAGCCGCGGCGACCGCGATCAGGGTGGGTGGTCTGGTGATCGACACCAACGCCCGGGAGGTGCGCCGCGCGGGCACGCCGATCGCGCTGACCCCGCGCGAGTACGGGCTGGTCGAGTTCCTCGCCGCGGCGCCCGGGCAGACCTTCTCCCGCGAGCAGTTGCTGGACAACGTGTGGGGCTCGTCCTCGCGCTGGCAGGCACCGACCACAGTGGACGAACACGTCTACCGGGTGCGCCGCAAACTCCTCGCCGCGGGCGTCACGGAACCGAGGATCACCACGGTGCGCGGATTCGGATACCGATTGGACCTGTGATGGACTTCGGGCTGCTGTTCGAATGCACGCCTTCGCCCTACCTGGTGCTCGACCCCGGGCTGGTCATCGTCGAGGTGAATCCGGCGTATCTTTCCGCCACCGGGAAAGAACGCGCCGAACTGCTCGGCAAACACATCTTCACCGCCTTCCCGGACAATCCCGACCTGCTCGCCGCCGACGGCGTGCGCAACCTGCGCCGGTCGCTGGACACCGTGCTGCGGACCGGCCGCGCCGACACCATGCCGATCCAGCGCTACGACATCGCCACCGGGCCGGACGGGGTGTTCGAGGAGCGGCACTGGAGCCCGGTGAACACCCCGCTGGTCGACCGGGACGGCGTGATCCGGTACGTGCTGCACCGGGTGGAGGACGTGACCGAGCTGGTCGCGGTGCGCCCGGACGCGCGCCTGGAGCGGTTGGAGGTGGACCTGTTCGTCCGCTCCCGCGAGCTCAAGGTGGCCAACGACCGGTTGGCCGAGGTGGGCGCCGCGCTGCGCCGCGAGCACCTGGCCAAGGACCGGTTCTTCGCCGCGGTCGCGCACGAGCTGCGCAACCCGCTCGGCGCGCTGCGGGCCGCCGCCGAGGTGCTGACCGGCGACGTCGGCGAGCACGCCGCGCTCGGGGTGCTCGAGCGGCAGGTCACGGCGCTCAACCGGATGACGGAGGACCTGCTCGACGCGGGCCGGGTCATCTCCGGCGGGCTGCGGGTGGACCGGCTGCCGGTCGACCTGCGCGAGGTGGTGGCCGACGGGGTCTCCGGGATCGGCGCCCGACCGGTGCTGGTGACCGTGCCGCCCGCCGAGGTGCGCGTGCTGGGCGACCGGGTCCGGTTGGGGCAGGTGCTGGGCAACCTGCTGTCGAACGCGGTCAAGTACAGCCCGGCTGGCTCGACGGTCACGGTGACCCTCACCGCCGACGCGGGCGCCGCCGAGCTGGTGGTCCTCGACGACGGGATCGGCTTCGACGGGGCTCACTCGGACGAGTTGTTCGAGTCGTTCACCCGGGTGGCGGACACCCACGCCAGCGGTCTCGGGGTCGGCCTGTTCGTGGTGCGCGCGGTGGTCGGGTTGCACGGCGGCACGGTGACCGCGCACAGCGACGGACCGGGCACCGGGGCGCGGTTCACCCTGCGGCTTCCGCTGTTCGGGTGACACCGTCCACTGCGGAGCGCACTCTCCGCTGACCGGTCCACACGGGTCGGTAACACCCCCAGGGGCTGCGGCGACTACACCATCGCGGCCCCGTCACCCCCCGACGGCGGGGCCGCTTCTTCTTCCCCGGCTGGCGCGCACAGCCATCCGGCGGCCACCGAAAAGCTCCACCACGTTCACGCCACAGTGGGTTATTCCATGGCAGTCTTCACTCGAAAGTGAAACCAGGGTCACGCTCTGTCGACTTTGGTCACCGTCGGGGAGAGGACACCGCCCATGCGCACCAGTCGCTGGTCCTTGTTAGCCCTCACCGCCTGCCTGGCCACCGCCGTGGTGGTGTCGCAGGCCCAACCTCCCGCCGCGGGAGCAGCCTCGGCCGCGCCCGCGCCGGGTGCCTCGGCAGCGGCGCCGATCACCGTGGCGCAAGCGATCGCGGGCCAGAACGGCGCGTCGGCCACCGTGCGCGGCTACGTCGTCGGCCAGCCCACCGCGACCAGCACCGTGGTGCGGTCGGGCTTCCCGTCCGACTACGCCCTCGCGCTGGCTGACGCCGCGGCCGAGACGAACACCGCGCGCATGGTCTACGTGCAGATCACCACGTCGTTCCGGTCGGCGTACGGGCTCAAGACGAACCCGTCGCTGCTGGGCGCGCAGCTCGACGTCACCGGCTCGCTCAGCGCGTACTTCAGCCACGCGGGCCTCACCTCGACGACCGCGTTCGCCCGGGTCGGCGCGCCGCCGACCAGCACCACCGGCCCGACCACGACGGTGCCCACGACCACCACGGCGCCGCCGACGAGCACCGGCCCGACCGACGACTACTACCGCGCCGCGCTCGGCAAGACCGGTCCGCAGCTCAAGGCCGCGCTGAACCAGATCATCCGGGTCGGCACCAAGCTCAACTACGACCAGGTGTGGGACGCGCTCAAGGTCACCGACCAGGACCCCAACAACGCCAACAACGTCGTCCTGCTCTACAGCGGGCGCTCGCAGAGCAAGTCCAGCAACGGCGGCGGCGCCAACGACTGGAACCGCGAGCACGTCTGGGCCAAGTCGCACGGCGACTTCGGCACCGCGACCGGCCCCGGCACCGATGTGCACCACCTGCGCCCGGAGGACGTCTCGGTCAACTCCAACCGCGGCAACAAGGACTTCGACCTGGGTGGCTCGCCCGCGGCCGAGGCCCCCGGCAACTTCACCGACGCCGACTCGTGGGAGCCGCGCGACACCGTCAAGGGCGACGTGGCCCGCATGATCCTGTACATGGACGTCCGCTACGAGGGCGGCGACGGGTACGTGGACCTGGACGTGAACAACAGCGTCAACAACGGCACGCAGCCCTACCACGGCAAGCTGTCGACGCTGCTGGCCTGGAACACCCAGGACCCGCCGGACGCCTTCGAGAAGCGCCGCAACCAGGTGATCTACGACAGCTTCCAGCACAACCGCAACCCGTTCATCGACCACCCGGAGTGGGTGGCCGCGATCTGGGGCTGAGCCGCGCCCGGTTGAGCCCGAGGGGGCCGTCCGATCCGGACGGCCCCCTCACAGCTTGGCGGTGAACTCCGCCAGGGTGTCCAGCAGCCAGAACTGCCTGCCCCGGTTGGTCTCCCGCTTGAGGTCGCGCAGCGGTCCGCTGCGCTCGAGGTGCTCGCTGATGTCGCCCACGACCGCCAGCAGGATCCGGTAGTTCACGAACTTGCCCGCGAGCGCGCCCGCGAAACCGCTGCTGAGCGCGAAGAAGTTCGGGTCGAGCCGCTCGGCGGGGATGACCACCACCGTCGCCTCGACGCCCCAGGCCTCGCCGATGATGTCGAGCGCGTCCTGCTCGCCGGTCAGCGGCGGCCCGTCCGCCGGGACGTACAACACGTTCTCGGCCGTGGTCATCGGGGTTGTCCTCCCTGGTCGGTCACCGCGTCGATCAGCCGGAGCAGTTCCGCGGTCGTGATGAGCCCGCCGAGCAGCATCACGGTCAGGCTCGCGCGCTCCTCGTCGTAGGACAGCTGGATCCGGACCCGGTCCTCGGTCCCCGGCGCGACCGAGGCGGTGAGCATCGTCGCCACCCGGTCCATGTCCGTGCGGCTGATCGCGTCCACGCGCACCGTGGTCGCCACCTCGACGTGCCTGCTCCGGCGGATCGGCGGTGCCCCGGTCACCGCCTCCAGGTCGGCGCGCGCGATCCGGTACTGCTTGCCGATGCGGACCGCCTTGAGCTTGCCGTCGCGCACGTAGCCGCGCACCGTGCGCACGTGCAGGCCCAACTCCTCCGCCACCTGGTCAACCGAAAGCCACTCCATGTCCCTAAAGTACCCCACGGAGCGCGCGAATAGGGATGTTTACGGAGTGGTGAGCGCGGTCACGACCTTCTCGACGCGGCGCTGGCGGGTCGCGTCGGTCTTGGCGTCCGCCACCGACAGCACGTGGGCGTTCTGGTGGCTGTAGGAGAGCTTGTCGAACGCGGCGCGGGCGCCCGCGTCGGCCAGCGCGGCGGCCAGGTCCTCGGGCACCTCGACCACGCGCGGCTCGGTGTCCAGTTCGATGTCGACCTCGACGTCGTCCCCCGCCGACACCCCTGCCGCGGCGCGGTTCTCCGCGCTGAGCGGCACCATGTACTTCCCGCCGTAAGGACCAACCGTGGTGCGGTAGGTGTGACCGCCGATGGTGATCTTCACGGGTAGCCGCTTCTTGGTGCTTAGCGCGGTGACCACGTCTTCAGGGACCGGTAGGCCGGTCGCGTTCTTGCCGCCCAACTCGACGGTCGTCTGAAATCTCATGGCGAGAGTATTAACCGGGGGTACTCAGAACCGCTGTGTCCACGCCGCAGTATTGGCGGGTGAGCACAGTCCAGGTCGGCCTCGGCACCATCGCGCGCGAGTGGGGGCGCATCGGGTGCGTCGGGTTCGGCGGGCCACCCGCGCACATCGCCCTGCTGCGGGACCTGTGCGTCACCCGGCGCGGGTGGCTGACCGACACCGAGTTCGAGGACGGGATCGCGGTCACCAACCTGTTGCCCGGCCCGGCGTCCACCCAGCTCGCCATCCTCTGCGCGTGGCGGCTGCGCGGCGCGCTGGGCGCCATCGTCGGCGGGTTGTGCTTCATCGTCCCCGGCTTGGTGCTGATCCTCGCGCTCGCGGTCATCTTCCTCGCCGACAACGCACCGGCATGGGTGCTCGGCGCCGCGGCCGGGGCTGGGGCAGCTGTTCCCGCTGTCGCCGCGCACGCCGCCACGGGGCTCGTGCCCGGTAGCTGGAAGCGGGTGGGGACCGAGACACCGGCTCGCGCCCGGTGGGTCGCCTACCTGGTCGCCGGTGGGATCGCCGCCGCAGTCACAGGGCCGTGGGTGGTGCTGGTCCTGGTCATCGCCGGGGTCATGGAGATGTCGGTGCGGGCGCCGTCTGATCGTCGACTGGCCTGGCCGCTGGTTGCCGCGCTCCCCGGCGGTGGGGGATTGGTGTGGGTCGCGGCGAAGGTCGGCGCGCTCTCTTACGGCGGTGGGTTTGTAATCATCCCGCTGATGCGACAGGACGCCGTGCACACCTACGGCTGGATGACCGACTCGCAGTTCCTTAACGCTGTCGCGCTCGGGCAGATCACCCCGGGACCGGTAGTGCAGACAGTCGCTGTGGTCGGCTACGCGGCCGCCGGGATCGCGGGTGGGCTCCTCGCAGCGGCGGTCGCGTTCGCGCCGTCGTTCGTGTTCGTGATCGTAGGCGGGCCGCGGTTGGAACGCTTGCGCGACAACGACCGCGCGCAAGCGTTCCTCACCGGCGCGGGTGCCGCCGCCATCGGTGCCATCGCGGGCGCGGTCGTCCCGCTCGCTTGGTCGCTGCACCAGTGGTGGCAGTTCGCGCTGCTCGCCGTCGCGGTGGTCTGGCTGCTCGTGCTGCGCGGGGGAGTGGTGACCACGCTCGTGGGGGCGGGTGTCGTGGGCGGGTTGATCAGCCTTCTGTGAGGCGGGTGGCCTCGACCCCGGCCAGCAGCAGTTCGAGGCCGACCTCGAAGCTGGCGCGGGCCTCGTGCTCCATGTACGGCACGGTCTCGTTGGGCGTGCTGTCCTTGTTGGTCTCCAACCAGGTCAGCAGCGGGTACCTGGCACCGAAGTCCGGGGCGACCTCGACCAGTTCCGCGGACCTGGCGTACCACCAGTCGTCGTCGGACTGGCCGGTCTCGCGCGCGGCCCGGCGCGAGTCGGTGACCATCCTGGCCGCCCCCTGGACCAGGTGGTTCAGCTGGCTCACCACCCCGCGCAGCACCGGCGCGGACAGCCCGGCGGGTTCCAGCGCGCGCAGCAGCCGCTCGGCCGAGTCCAGTTCGTTGGGGCCGAGCACGGGCCGGGCCATCGACACCTGGAGCACCCACGGGTGGCGCAGGTAGAACGCCCAGAGCTCCTCGGCCCACGCCCGCACCCCGGCCCGCCAGTCCGCGGCCGGACCGACGCCCAGCTCACCGTGGACGTGGTCGTACATCAGGTCCAGCAGCTCGCTCTTGTCGGCGACGTAGGTGTAGAGCGCCATCGCGGTGCGCCCGAGCCGCTCACCGACCGCGCGCATCGACAGCCCGGCCATGCCCTCGGCGTCGGCCACCGCCACCGCGGCCTCGACGATCACGTCCACGCTCAGCGTCGGCCGGGGCCCGGGGCGCACCTCGGCCGCGGCGGCGGCGCGCCAGAGCATGGCCATCGTGCGCCGCGGGTCGCCCTGTGCGGCGAAAACCACCACGCTCATCTCCTTATGGCGTAAAGTGACCGGGCCGAGGTCAGTTTACCCTGTAAGGAATCAACACATGCAGCACGCCGCCGGTCACCCGACCGACCACCCCGCTGACAACCACGACGTCATCGAGGTCAGGGGAGCGCGGGAGAACAACCTGGCCGACATCTCCCTGGACATCCCCAAGCGCAGGCTCACCGTGTTCACCGGGGTCTCCGGCTCCGGCAAGTCGTCGCTGGTGTTCGGCACCATCGCCGCGGAGTCCCAGCGCATGATCAACGAGACCTACACCGCGTTCGTGCAGTCGTTCATGCCCAGCCAGGGCAGGCCGGACGTGGACGCGCTGCACAACCTCAGCGCGGCGATCATCGTCGACCAGGAGCGGATGGGCGCCAACGCCCGCTCCACGGTCGGCACCGCGACCGACGCGTTCACCATGCTGCGCATCCTGTTCTCCCGGCTCGGGTCCCCGCACATCGGCGGCGCCACCGCGTTCAGCTTCAACGCCCCCGAGGGCATGTGCCCGGAGTGCGAGGGGCTCGGCCGGGTGTCGGCGATCGACATCGACGAACTGGTCGACCGGGACCTCTCGCTCAACGAGGGCGCGATCAGCGCGCCCAACTTCGGCGTCGACTCCTGGTACTGGCAGGCGTTCGTGCAGTCCGGCCTGCTCGACCCGGACAAGAAGATCAGGGACTACACCGAAGCCGAACTGGCCGACTTCCTGCACAAGGAGGCCACGAAGATCAAGACCGGCTCGATGAACATCACCTACGAGGGGCTCGTGGTGAAGGTCCAGCGGCTGATGCTGAGCAAGGACCGCGAGTCCATGCAGCCGCACATCCGCGCCTACGTCGACCGGATCGCGACCTTCGCCACCTGCGGCGGCTGCCACGGCAGCAGGCTCAGCCCCGCCGCGCTGTCGGTGACCCTCGCCGGGCGCACCATCGCCGAGTGCGCAGGCATGCAGATCAGCGACCTCGTCGCGTTCGTCGACAAGATCGAGGACCCCTCGGTGGGACCGCTGCTGCTGGTGCTGCGCGACACGCTCAACTCGCTCGTGGAGATCGGGTTGGGCTACCTGAGCCTGGATCGCGAATCGGGCACGTTGTCCGGCGGTGAGTCGCAGCGCGTGAAGATGGTGCGGCACCTGGGGTCCAGCCTCTCCGACGTCACCTACGTGTTCGACGAGCCCACCGTCGGGCTGCACCCGCACGACATCGCCCGGATGAACGACCTGCTGCTGCGGCTGCGCGACAAGGGCAACACGGTGCTGGTCGTGGAGCACAAACCGGAGGTCATCCGGATCGCCGACCACGTCGTCGACCTGGGACCCGGCGCGGGCACCAACGGCGGGAACCTCTGCTACACCGGCGACTTCGCCGGTCTCGCCGCCTCCGACACGCTCACCGGCCGCCACCTCGGGCACCGCGCCCGGCTCCGGCCGACCCCGCGCGCGGCCACCGGGCAGGTCCAGATCCGCGGCGCGAACACCCACAACCTCGACAACGTCGACGTGGACGTGCCGCTGGGCGTGCTCACCGTCGTCACCGGGGTCGCCGGGTCCGGCAAGAGCTCGCTGATCCACGGGTCGCTGTCCAAGCGGCCGGACGTGATCGTGGTCGACCAGTCCGCCATCCGCGGTTCCCGGCGCAGCAACCCCGCCACCTACACCGGCCTGCTCGACCCGATCCGCACCGCCTTCGCCAAGGCCAACGGGGTCAAGGCGGCGCTGTTCAGCGCGAACTCCGAGGGCGCCTGCCCGACCTGCAAGGGCATCGGTCTGGTCTACACGGACCTGGCGATGATGGCCGGGGTCGCCTCGGTGTGCGAGGACTGCGAGGGGCGCCGGTTCACCGCGCAGGTGTTGGCGCACAAGCTCGACGGGCGCTCGATCAGCGACGTGCTCGCCATGTCGATCGCCGAGGCGCACGACTTCCTCAAGGTGCCCGCGGGCCGCCGGATCCTCGACCGGCTGGTCGACGTCGGCCTCGGCTACCTCAGCCTCGGCCAGCCGCTGACCACGCTGTCCGGCGGCGAGCGGCAGCGGCTCAAGCTGGCCATCCGGATGGCGGAGAAGGGGTCCACCTACATCCTCGACGAGCCGACCACCGGCCTGCACCTCGCCGACGTCGACCAGCTCCTCGGGCTGCTGGACCGGTTGGTGGACGACGGGAACACGGTCGTGGTCATCGAGCACCACCAGGCCGTGATGGCGCACGCCGACTGGATCATCGACTTGGGACCGGGCGCCGGGCACGACGGCGGCCGCGTCGTGTTCACCGGCACGCCCGCGGAGCTGGTGCGGCGCGGCGACACGGTGACGGCCCGGCACCTGCGGGAGTACGTGACCTCCTGACGGCGGCTTTGTGACAGCCCGCACCTGACCAGGTACTTACTGCGTAACATCACGGGCAGGGTCGTGGGCGAGGAGGCGCGCGTGGACGGCATCGGCATCTCCGTGACGCTCGACGGCGGCCACTTGTGGGTCACACCGACCAACGCGGTCGGCAGGCTCGCCTTGGGCGGTGGCCCGCTGACGGTCGACTTGCGCGAGATCGCGACGGTCACCGTGCACGACGCCGGGCCGCTGCGCAACGGCAGGCTGGACTTACGCCTGCGGGATGGCCGTAGTTACCAGCTCGCCTTCACCCGCGCTCACCAAGACGACTTCGCTCGCCTGCAAGGCATCCTCGCCGCGCGGCGAGGTCCACAGGTACCGCTGCCTCGTGCTGCGGACCTCGCGACCCCGCTGCGCGGACGGGGGGTGTTCTGCCAGGCGGTCGTGGAGGAAACCGCCGTGGTGCGCGCGTTATCCGGTCCAGCGCCTATAGGGGAGCGGGTGACCCAGGCGGAGTTGCGGTTGCGTGAGGGCTCGGTGCAGGTGCTTGTCGAGGGTTACGCCGTGGGAGTGTTGCCAGAGGATGCCGCCCGCGCGTACCGAGCGCCGCTAGAGCGGGTGGGCGGGTCTGGTCGATGTCGTGTTCGGTTGTGGTGGACTCGGGAGCACACCGAGTTCGCTTGCGCGGTCGCGCTGGACCTCGCCGAGCCGGAATTCGCCGTCCCGCTCAACTCGATCGACCCGCTGGAGCTCTACATCCCGCCGGGTCGGTCCTTCCAGCTGACCAACGAGAACGACCACCTCGACGCGCTCGTGCCGCTGATGGACCGGGCCTACCTGCCGGGTAAGGCGCTGGTGCTGGCCAGCCTGCACCTGGTCGAACGCGCCGGGCCCCGGTCGACCAGTGTGGTCGTGGCGCTGAGGGTGGACGGGCAGGAGATCGGGGAACTCGGGCGGCAGACCTCGGGGCGGTTCCGGTCGCTGGTCGGGCCGCTGGAGGAAGCCGGGGTGCCGTGCTTCGCCGACGTGGCGCTGGTGGGCAACGCCATCGCCGTCGAGGGCCGGGTCCTGCTCACCCCGCCGGAGGAGCTGCCGGACGAGTTCATCCAGCGTGTCCGGGGCCTTCTCCGAGCCTGAGCATCGAGATCAGCCGGTCCAGCACCGCGCCGTCGCTGACCCGCAGCCCGTCGTGCTCGTACTCGGCGGTCAGCCACGGCCGCGCCCCGGCGATCGTGCGCGCGGTCTCCAGCGACAGCTCCCGGGCCACGTACATGTCGTCGTGGTAGACCGCCGCCGCGACCGGGACCTCGTTGGCCCGCAACCGGTCGACGTCGTAGAGCTCGGGCCAGGTCCGCTCGTGGGCCAGCAGGTGCGCGGTCTCCCGGAACGGGGCGAGCGCGGGGTCGGTGTCGAACAGGGCCGGGTAGACCATCTCGCCGGTGAACAGCAGCGGGTCGTCCTTGTCGAACTCGGGGAACTCACTGCGGACCCGCTGAGCGGACCACCCGGTGGCGCCTTCTCCCCGTGCGTAAGAGGCCTCGTGCAGCAGGAAGTACAAGGGAGCGCTGGAAGCCCAGGACAGCTCACGCTCGACGTCAGCCAAGAACGCGTCCGCGAGGTGGGTGCCGTCGAAGGGGGCTTCAAGCAGGTAGTGCAAGCGGGTGCTGCCGGTCGCTGAGCCCAGCAGGTTTCCCAGGGCCTGAAACGCTTCCACAGTGAGTGGGCGGCCGTTGGGGAGGTGGACTGCGTTGTCCTTGAGGAACCGGGCGACGTTGTGCGCGCGTTCGATGTCTTGTGGGTAGCGCTCGTAGTGTGCGGCGTTCTTGCCGACGACTGTCCTATAGAGGAGTCGGTAGACATCGTCCGCTGTGGACTCTAGGCCGGGGAGGCCACCCGTGATGAAGACCTCGCTGAGCCCGTGCGGCGCGAAAGACAGGTAGGTGACGGCGCAGTAACCGCCAAAGCTCTGGCCAAGGAGCGTCCACTTGTCACTGGTCATCTGCTGCCGGATGAGCTCCGCGTCGCGCACGATGGAGTCGGCGCGGAAGTGCTTCAGGTAGTCGGCCTGCTGCTGCGGAGTTCCTTGCTTGGCAAGGGAGTGCCGGGTGACCGGGGTAGACCTACCGGTGCCGCGCTGGTCTAGGAGTAGGAGGCGATAGTCGGTAAGGGCGCGGCGGAGCCAGCCTTCGCCACCCAGCGGCCTTGGCGACGGGAAGCCGGGGCCGCCGTTGAGATAGAGGAGGTAAGGGAGGTCCGTTCGTCCTCTTGTGACCTCTCGCGCATAGACCTCAATGGTCTCGCCGTCCGGCTTGGCGTGGTCCAGCGGGACGCGGAAGGTGCGGTCGAGGGTGGTGATGGTCATACCGTGCCCGCGCTCTGCCACGCGGCGATGCTGGCCTCCAGGTGCTCGGGTCCGCGCTCAGCGGGCGTCCAGATGCCTTCGTGGACCACGACCGCGGCGTCATCCGGCAGGTCTGCCGCCTTATAGAGGACCGGGTGCCGAGTCGTAATGTCACCCAAGTAGGCCAAGGCGAGGTCATCCGCGCCGTAGCCACGCTCGTCGAGGACGTCATAGAGCCCCTCGCTGCGCGCGAGCCACACCGGCGCCCTATCGCCGTCCACAATGGATTTGCTGGTCAACGCCCACACGTCCGGGCTGGTGGGGAAGGGGAACTCCGCGCCCAGCTCACCGAGCAACCGCCACGGCCCCGCCTGCTGCTCCGAAACCGGTCCCCAAGCCCACGGCTGCGACACCCGGCAATCCTCGTCCGCGTCGGCATCCCACGGCCACCGCCCGTCCCCGTCCGGCCACAGCAGCACCGACATCGGCACCGGCTCGCGGTAGAAGTGCAGCACCGAGTCGAGCAACCCCCCGAACCACGACTCGTGCACCGGCCGCAACCGGGTCACCGCCCCGTCGACCACCCCACCGAACTCCTCGTCCGGCCCCGGCCACCCCTGCGCGCGCCCCACTTCGACGAACCGGCTCAACCACCCGATCATGTCGTCGGTGTCCAGCCCGAACATCACGACATCCGGCACCCCGGCGCTGTGCCACAGCCCCACGGTGTGCGCGAAGTCGAACTGCGCCCCGGTGACCTCGACAACCCCCGCCCCGTAGTCGGTGATCGCCTCGAGCATCTCGGCGAACCCCTCGTCCCGGTCCCCCACGCACAACTGGCAGCGGCATCTCACGTCCGGACTGTACCGACCCGCCACCGCCCCCCGTGATCGTTCCCGGTTGCCACGGTCACAGCCGACCACCCGCCACGTGCGCGAGGTGGTGCGAGGTCGCCATGGCGACCCACCGCGGCACCGCGCCCGCCGCGCGCCCCTGCCCGCACTCGCGCAACTCCCGATCACCCCACGAGAACTCCGCCCCGGCGAAGTCCTGGCGGGCGAGCAACTCCTCGGCGAGCTCACCGAACGCCTCCGCCGCCGCGCCCGCCGTGTCCGACCGCGGCTTCCGGCGGAGGCTGACCGTGCGGCGCTCGACGGTGTAATGCAGGAAGGGAAAGGGATTCCGGCCGTGCGAAGCGCCCACCGCGGGCGGGTTGGGGTGGACCACCCCGTAGTCCCCGTAGCGGACGTCGACCTCCGCGCTGACCCGTTCCCACAGCTCGACCTCGGCGCGGTCGCGCACGCTCGTGGCGTAGTCGGTCCGCTTGGCCGGGATCGACCCGGCCAGCAGCGTGGTCGAGACCTGCCCCACCTCCAGCGCCGACACCAGGTCGACCACCCGCTCGGCCCGCACCGGCCGCGCGGCGTCCACGAACCCGACGTCCAGCACGACGTGCACCGCCCCACCGACCGCGGCCACCACCCGCCGCACCCGATCGCGGATGTGACCCGGCGGCCGGTCGAGGCCCCGCACCCGCACGGCCACCTCGCGGTCCCGGCGCCCGCGCAGCAGCGCCACCCCGCGCAGGTCCCGTTCGCTGGGGGAGTCCGACAGCACCGGGACCAGGCACGGCACGTCCGGGGCCAACAGCCCCAACTCAGCCTCGATCAGCTCGTCCAGCAACACCAGCGGACCGCCGGGGTGGCGCGCCACCGAGTTCCCGGCCCCCAACAACCGGGCGTCGACCCACGGCGGCCGCCCCCGCTCGACCATGAGCGTCCCGGCCTTGACCAGCATCGGCAGCACCCGCCCGCCCTCGGCGGACAACGAGTCGAGCAACTCCACCACCGCGGTCGGCCCGTTCTCGCGCCCCCAATCCTCCCGCCCCGCGGCCTCCAGCTCGCCCGCCTTGGTCCGCAGCACGACCACAGCCCCCATGAGCACGCCTCCCCGCCGGTAGGCCTTACTTCGATCATGGGCAGCGGCTCTTGCTGTGGCGCCCGCCAGACGAGTGAAGGTGTGCTTAAGGTGGTCAGCGTGAGCCAGGCGTCGCTCTATGCGGGGAGTGCTGAGTACTACACGCGAGGCCGAATGCCGTACCCGCAAGCCGTTGTCGAAGTGCTCGCAGCAGAGGCTGGCTATGGCCGAGTTCTCGACGTTGGTTGCGGACCGGGGTCGTTGAGCCTGCCACTGGCCCGGTTGTGCGAAGAGGTCGTGGGGATCGATGCCGATCGGGGGATGGTCGACCAAGCCGCCCTTGCCTCGGATGGGCTGACCAACACCCGCTGGCTGCACCTGCGCGCCGAAGACCTGCCCGCCGGTCTAGGTGCGTTCCGGCTCGTGACATTCGCCCAGTCGTTTCACTGGATGGACCGGCCGAGAGTTGCCCAGGCGGTGCACGGGATGCTGGCGGCCGGGGGAGTATGCGCCCACATCCACGCCACCACCCACCAAGGCATCGAGACGGACGCCGAGCTACCCCACCCACAGCCGCCACACGCTGCAATCGCTGAGCTGGTGCGTAAGTACCTCGGCCCAGTCCGCCGCGCAGGCAACAAACTCCTCCCCAACGGCACAGCGTCCGGTGAGGATGAGATCTACCGGGCTGCCGGTTTCACCAAGTCCCGCCGCGTAGAGATCCCCGGCATCCTCATGACCCGCACGGCGGACGACGTAGTCGCAGCCGTGTTCTCCCTCTCTAGCTCAACCCCACACCTGTTAGGCACCAACCAAGCCGCCTTCGAGGCCGACCTACGCCACCTACTAGAGAACACCAGCCCAACCGGCACCTTCAGCGAACTAACCCACAAGACCGTCATCGACCTCTGGCGGCCGTGAGCTCTCATCCACGGAATGCTGCTGGTTCTCCTTCAACGTTCTACCGCGAGCGTCTTTCCACTCGGTCCGGCCGTTCTTGGCGCCCCCCGCGAGCACACTCGCGGCGCTCGAGGGACTGTCGAAGACGTAAGTCCTGGTGAGGCGGATCTGGTCATTGCCGTGGTCGACCAACACGCCCTCGCGCAGCAACTTCTCCCGAAGCGCCAAGTACCCCGACGACATCGTCTTGACGTCACGCCTTCCCACTGCGCCTTCGAACACGGTGAAGCCACGTGGGTCGTCCGCGCCCTCCGCAACGGTGAGCTGGGTCTTCAGGAAGTACTGGTTGACTGGGGGCGCCGACCTGGCTGCGGCAGGAGCGCCCACGGCCGTGCTGGAGACCGCGGGCGTCTCGAACGCGTGCACGCCGACAATGGGCAGGATCAGCAACATGTTGGCGAGAAAGGTCTCCATGTCGGCGATCTCGGGCTCGCTGAGCCACGGCACCTTGGGGGCTGTCCCGTTGTCGAGTTGCACGGAGTTGGCCTTTGCGGCCATGTCGATCAGCCGTGCTTCCAGGTAGCGGACGTGCGCCTTGTTGAGCGAGTCGTCGGTCGTGGTGAGCACGTAGGCGTTGGTCCAGAAGTCCTTGGACCGCTGGTGCGCGTCCAGCCGGATGTCGACCACATCACCCTCGCCGATGTAGAGGACATCGGTCCCTTTGCCCTCGGTGTCGGGTCCGGTCAGCAGGTAGACCCCGGTCTGCTGGAACTCCTTGCGAGACCGCGCTCGGGCGTAGTCCGCGCGGGAGAACGCGAGGCACATGCCCGTCCACTGGCTTCGCTCCACGAGCCGGATTCCCTGCGGCACGCCATCGGCGAGGAACAGGCGAATCGTGGCACCACGCGGCCCAGCTTGACTCATGGCCCGATTGAACCAGGCGTGCTGCTCCCTATAGGCGGCAACAGCGGGGAGTTGGCCTGTTCGAGCGACCGAACAGACCAACCCTCTCGCTACCAGCCGCGCTCGCGCCATTCGGCGAGGTGTGGGCGTTGCTCACCCAAAGTCGAGTCGTCGCCGTGGCCTGGGTAGAACCAGGTGTTGTCGGGGAGGACGTCGAAGAGTCGGGTGGTTACGTCGTCTAGCAAAGAGGTGAAGGTTTCGGGGGACCACGTCTTGCCCACGCCCCCGGGGAAGAGCGAGTCGCCCGTGAAGAGGTGGGGTGTGCCGGTTGGGTCGCGGTAGAGCAGGGCGATGGAGCCTGGGGTGTGGCCGCGGAGGTGGATGACCTCCAGGTCGGCCTCACCGACCTTGATCACCTCTCCGTGCTCCACCAAGCGGTCCGGGGGGACCGGGAGGGGGTCGGCGTCCAGGGCGTGTGCGATGGTGTTGGCGCCGAACGCGCCCGCTGTGGCGCCGAGGGCTTGCCAGTGGTCGCCGTGCTGGTGGGTGGTGACGATGGTGCGCAGGGTCGGCCGGTCCTGGCCGTAGCCGATCAGGTCGGAGAGGCGCTCGGGGTCGTTCGCGGCGTCCACCAGCAGCGCCTCGCGGGTGGCCAGACAGGTGAGCAGGTAGGCGTTGTTGTCCATCGGGCCGACCGACACCTTGGTGATGGTCAGCGCGGGGAGGGTGCGGCGGGCAGCGGCACCGCCGGGTTCGACGTGCCCGGTGTAGTCGACGAGGTCCACGGGGGCCGACGGTACCTCCTCCAGCGGACCCCGGTCCCGCCCCTTATCCTGTTACCAGAGCGTGACCTGAAACTCGCCCCCTGTCGCCGACACCTGTGAGCTCGTGCTGACCTCAGAGACAGCGAACCAGAAGCGGTCCCCGCGCAAGATCAGCTGGGACGTGCTGCGCGTCGTGGCCGTGTACTCGGTCGTGATCCAGCACATCACCCACCAGTCGCCGATCAACCACGCGGAACTCGGGCCTTACCCGTTCGTGCTCCCGCTGCAGTTCGGCGCGAGCACCCTGTTGGTGATCTCCGCCTTCTTCGTCTGCGTGACCGTGCGCCGCGGCGCCACCAAGCGCTGGTTGTTCAGCCGGGTCGCCCGGTTGCTCCCGGCGTACGTGGTCGCGGTCGTCATCACATACGCGGTCTCGCGCGCGGTCGCCGCCCAGTTCGGGTGGTACCTGCCGACGCACACCGACCTGGTGGCCAACCTGTTCCTCGTGCAGGCGTGGTCACCGGAGTTCCACTGGGTCGACGCGTCCTACTGGACGCTGCCGGTGCAGATCATGTCCTTCCTGCTCGCCGCCCTGCTGTGGCCGCGCGGCTGGCTGCGCGGCAAGGCGCTGCCTGTCACCCTGTGGGCCCTGGTCGTGGTCCCGCTGGTGATCCGGTTCGCCTGGCGGCACGACGACGCGGCGCAGTGGATCAAGTCCGCGTTCGACGGGCTGGCGCTGCACCGGGTCGCGCTCTTCGGCGTCGGCGTGGCGATCTGGCTGTGGACCAGGCACCGGCTCTCCGGCGCGCACCTGGCGGTCTACCTGGTCGCCGTGCTGGTCGCCCAGGACGCGCACTCCTACTTCGTCGACACCCCGTCGACCATCGCCTTCGGCGTCATCCTGGTCGGCATCGTCGCCGCCGCGGGCGGACCCGACTGGGGCGTCTTACGCGGCCTCACCCGCCCCATCCGCTGGCTGGCGGGGATCTCCTTCGGCGTCTACCTCGTGCACCAGGAACTCGGCTTCGTCCTGGCCAGGTACCTGCTCGACAAGGGCATCGGGCCCTGGGGCAGGTTGTTCGCCTGCGCCGCCATGGCCGTGCTGCTCGGCTGGGCCATCACCAAGCTCGTCGAACGCCCCGCGCACCGCTGGCTGACCGCGCGCGGCCCGACCGCGTGGGCCTGGCTGCGGGCCAGGGTTCAGCCCCAGGCACCCAGCTCCGGCAGCGCCCCGGTCAGGCCGGTCCCGGCCGTCCTGCCGGTCAACCACCCCAGCACCGCCGCCGCGTCCCCGGCGACCTCGCGCGAGCTCGACGACTGGTCCGCGATGGCCAGCTCCCAGGTGCGCTGACGCCCGTCCGGCAGGTCCGCGACCAGCCGCAGCGGCGCGCCGTCGGCGCGCGACCGGTACGGGCGGACCGCCAGGTCCAGCAGCCGGTCCAGGTGCGCGGCGGGGATCTCGGCGTAGCCGACGCCGCGGTCGAGGTCGACCAGGTGGTTCCACGCCTCGAACAGCGCGAGCTCCGGGACCTCCGCGGCGGGCAGCGCCCGACCGGACGGGTGCAGCACCGTCGCGGTCCAGTCGGCCTCCCCCATCCGGGCGATGGCGGTGTGGAATCGGTCACACGCGGCGTAGAGGTCCTCGCGGATCACCTGCGGCAGCCGCGCCGCCCCGTCGGCGATGTCGGCGTCGCGGTCGGCCCTGCTGGTGTACGCCGGGTGCTCGACCCCGGTCCGCGCCCAGGTCAGCAGGTTGACCAGCGCGTCGGCGTTGCGCGCCAGGTGGCTCACCACGTGCCCGCGCGACCAGCCGGGTAGCCCGCTCGGCTCCCGGTAGGCCGCGTCCGGCAGGTCGCCGACCACCCGGTGCAGCACCACCCACGCCTCGCGCACGGCCTGGTGGGCCGACTCGGCCCGGCTCGCGCCGTCGGCGCGGCGCTGACCAGGCAGCTCCGGCCGCGCGGCCGCCGCGTCGGCGGTCTCGGTCGTGTTCGTGGACGTGTTCGACACGCTCATACCCACCCCCGGACTGGAGTTGCTGCGGTGATCGGAGCAACGCGCTCCCGCCTCCAGCGTAGGCCGCTGCGCCTACCGGTGGGTACCGCTCCGCGAGTGCACGCCCGGAACCGGTCGGCCAGAATTGTCGGTGCCCCGATCTACCATGCCCCACGCCACCCCTGTGGCCTCCGACGTGCCTGTGGACCCGCCTGTGGATGTCACGCGAACGGGTCCCGCGCGGCGCCGTATGTTCGCCCTGGGCCGGTTGTCGCCCTGGGCCGGTTGTCGTCTTGAGTCGACAGCCGTCCCGGACCGACCGCTGTCCCGGTTCGACCGCCGTCCCGGGACCGGCGGGTCGGCCCGGTGCACACCACACCGCCGGGTGGCGTCGACCACGGCAGCCGCGGGTATCCGCGCCGGTGGCCGCCGGGGCCGCACACCCAAGAGCTCGAACCACCACGAACACCGTTGGTGCCATGCGCCGGTGTTCCGCACTACCGAAGGGACCTCAGTGGCCGATCGCCTCGTCGTTCGCGGCGCCCGGGAGCACAACCTGCGCGGCGTGGACATCGACCTGCCCCGCGACAGCCTCGTGGTGTTCACCGGGCTCTCCGGCTCCGGGAAGTCCAGCCTCGCCTTCGACACGATCTTCGCCGAGGGGCAACGCCGCTACGTCGAGTCGCTGTCGGCCTACGCCAGGCAGTTCCTCGGCCAGATGGACAAGCCCGACGTCGACTTCATCGAGGGCCTCTCGCCCGCGGTGTCGATCGACCAGAAGTCCACCAGCCGCAACCCGCGCTCCACCGTCGGCACCATCACCGAGGTCTACGACTACCTGCGCCTGCTCTACGCGCGCGCGGGCAAGCCGCACTGCCCGACCTGCGGTGAGGCCATCAGCAAGCAGACCCCGCAGCAGATCGTCGACCAGGTGCTGGCGATGGAGTCCGGGGTCCGGTTCCAGGTGCTCGCCCCGGTCGTGCGCGGCCGCAAGGGCGAGTACGTCGACCTCTTCGCGAACCTGCAGACCCAGGGCTACTCGCGCGCCCTGGTCGACGGGGCGGTCCACCAGCTGACCGACCCGCCGAAGCTCAAGAAGCAGGAGAAGCACCACATCTCGGTGATCATCGACCGGCTGGCGGTGAAGGCCAGCTCCAAGCAGCGGCTCACCGACTCGGTCGAGACCGCGCTGCGGCTGGCCGACGGCCTGGTCGAGCTGGAGTTCGTCGACCTGGCCGACAACGACCCGCACCGGATCCGCGGCTTCTCCGAGCACCTGGCCTGCCCCAACGGCCACCCGCTCGGCGTCGAGGACCTGGAACCCAGGTCGTTCTCGTTCAACTCGCCCTACGGCGCGTGCCCGGAGTGCACCGGCATCGGCGTGAAGAAGGAGGTCGACCCGGAGCTGGTCGTCCCCGACGACGAGCTGTCGCTGGCCGACGGCGCCATCGCCCCCTGGGCGGGCGGGCAGACCGCGGAGTACTTCGTGCGGCTGCTCACCTCGCTGGCCGAGACCATCGGGTTCCGGATGGACACCCCGTGGCGGCGGCTGACCGCGAAGGCGCAGAAGGCGGTGCTGCACGGCGTCAGCGACCAGGTGCACGTCCGCTACAAGAACCGCTACGGCCGCGAGCGCTCCTACTACGCCGCCTACGAGGGCGTGATCCCGTTCCTGGAACGGCGCCAAGAGCAGACCGACTCCGAGTACATGCGGGAGAAGTACGAGGGCTACATGCGGGAGGTGCCCTGCCCGTCGTGCCGGGGCACCCGGCTCAAGCCGGAGATCCTCGCGGTCACCCTCGCCCACGGCAAGGAGGGCGACAAGTCCATCGCCGAGGTGTCCAACATGTCCATCGGGGAGTGCTCGGCGTTCCTCGACGGACTCAAGCTGGGCAGGCGCGAGACGATGATCGCGGGCGCGGTGCTCAAGGAGATCCAGGCGCGGCTGCGGTTCCTGCTCGACGTCGGCCTCGACTACCTGTCGCTGGACCGCGCGTCCGGCACCCTCTCCGGCGGCGAGGCGCAGCGCATCCGGCTGGCGACGCAGATCGGCTCCGGCCTGGTCGGCGTGCTCTACGTGCTCGACGAGCCCTCGATCGGCCTGCACCAGCGCGACAACCACCGGCTCATCGAGACGCTGACCCGGCTGCGCGACCTGGGCAACACGCTCATCGTGGTCGAGCACGACGAGGACACCATCCGCGCCTCGGACTGGGTCGTCGACATCGGACCCGGCGCGGGCGAGCACGGCGGCAAGGTCGTGCACAGCGGCACCTTCAAGGAGCTGCTGAAGAACAAGGAGTCGCTCACCGGGGCGTACCTGTCCGGCCGCAGCGAGATCCCGATGCCCGCGCTGCGCCGCGCGATCGACAAGAAGCGGCAGCTGACCGTGGTCGGCGCGCGCGAGCACAACCTGCGCGGCATCGACGTGTCGTTCCCGCTAGGGGCGCTGGTGGCGGTCACCGGCGTGTCCGGGTCGGGCAAGAGCACCCTGGTCAACGACATCCTGGCCACCGTGCTGGCGAACAAGCTCAACGGCGCCCGCCAGGTCCCCGGTCGGCACACCCGGATCAAGGGCCTCGAGCACGTCGACAAGCTGGTGCAGGTGGACCAGTCGCCCATCGGCCGCACGCCCCGGTCCAACGCGGCCACCTACACCGGCGTGTTCGACCACATGCGCAAGCTGTTCGCCTCCACCACCGAGGCGAAGGTGCGCGGCTACCAGCCCGGCCGGTTCTCCTTCAACGTCAAGGGCGGCCGCTGCGAGGCGTGCGCTGGCGACGGCACCATCAAGATCGAGATGAACTTCCTGCCGGACGTGTACGTGCCGTGCGAGGTGTGCAAGGGCGCCCGGTACAACCGGGAGACCCTGGAGGTGCACTACAAGGGCAAGACGATCGCCGAGATCCTGGACATGCCGATCGAGGAGGCCGCCGGGTTCTTCGAGCCGATCAAGGCCATCCACCGGCACCTGGCGACCCTGGTCGACGTGGGACTGGGCTACGTGCGGCTCGGCCAGCCAGCGCCGACGCTGTCCGGCGGCGAGGCGCAGCGGGTGAAACTGGCCAGCGAGCTGCAGAAGCGCTCCACCGGCCGCACCGTCTACATCCTCGACGAGCCGACCACCGGCCTGCACTTCGAGGACATCCGCAAGCTGCTCGGGGTGATCAACGGCCTGGTCGACAAGGGCAACACGGTGATCGTCATCGAGCACAACCTGGACGTCATCAAGGGCTCCGACTGGATCGTCGACATGGGCCCCGAGGGTGGCTCCGGCGGCGGCACGGTTGTGGCGGAGGGCACGCCCGAGGACGTGGTGAAGGCCGACGGCAGCTACACCGGGGAGTTCCTCGCGCACGTGATGTGATCGTCGGGGGTGCCGCCGGTGGCCTGGGTCACCGGCGGCGACTACCGCCGGAGATTGCTCATAAACATGCTGTAACCAGCGCAAACGACATCTGGACATGGTGTATCCCGGTCGCGGATGCTGACTCCTACCTCGTAGCCGCGACACGTTCGCGGGTCGCGCGAGGAGGACGTCAGTTGATCGAGCCAACGGAACTCGAGGCCAGAGTCGTGAAGCCGCACCGGGTCACCGCAGCCTCGCTCGCCCTCATCGATGGCGGCGCGGCCGTGCGCGCCTGGGACGGTCTCAAGGGGATCACCGCGCCAGCCGAGTTCCGGTTGGTGACGCGCGGCAGGCACCACCGGGGGCCGCGGCTGGATCCCGGACCGAGGGGGCCCGTGCGTGCGGGGTGAGAGCGCCGGTCCCGCCGCGCCCCCGCGTGCCGTTGCCGCGCCCGCGGCGGGGGTCGACGAGACCACGACGGTGACCCCGGCCGAGGTCGTGGCGGCCGCGGTGGACGAGCCGACCCAGGTGACCCCCGGCCCGGTGATCACGGGGTCCGATCCGGCGACTGGGGTAGCGGGTTCGGCCGCCCTGCGGTCCGATGATCCAGTGCCCCCCCGAAGATCCGGTGCCGTCCGGCGGTCCAGCGGGTGCCGGTGACCCGGTGCGCCCGGCCGACACCGCTGGTCAGGAAGACACCGCTGGTCAGGCTGACCGGGATGACACCACTGGCTCGGACACGGCTGGCTCGGACGACGCCGCCGACCTGGCCGCACCCGTGGGAGCGGACGACACCGCGGTTGTGGCTGACGCGGTGGCCGAAGGTGCCGAGGTCTTGGCCGACGCCGCGGGTTCTGGTGGCGCTGCCGTCCCCGAGGACACCGCCGTTCCCGAGGACACTGCCGTCCCCGATGACACCGAGGCTGGTTGTCCCGCGGTTCGCGGTGATCTGGCCGCGGAGCCGGTCGTGGCACCGGAGCCCGACAGCGCGCTGGGTTCGAGTGCGACCGAGGTCGTGGCCGAAGCCGCCGGTGTGGACGAAGCTGCCGGTCTGACCGCGGCCGCGGTGGCGGACTCCGCAGCGGGGACCCCGGCAGCGGAGCCCCGGGCTGACAAGGCCCGGATCAACCAAGCCAGGATCGACGAGACGCGGGCCGACGAGACCCAGATCGTGCGCGGGGCGCGCGGGGACGAGACGACCCGGTTGCTGGTCGTGCCCAAGGTCGAGCGCGCCGCGGTCGACTCCCGCGACTGGGACCGCCACCTGCGCGACTGCCTGCGCCGCGAGTTCGGGTCCCGGGTCGCGGTGTCCGGCGCGCCGCTGGGGACGGGCGTGCGGTTCGCCGTGGTGCGGGGCGAGGACTCCGCGTTCGAGCGCTTGGCGCGCACGGCGAAACTGCGGGCGGTGACGGTCACCGTCGACGACGGCGTGATCGAGCTCGGCCCCCTGGTGGTCCCGGGGCAGCCGGGGTGCGCCGCGTGCGCGCGGGCCCGCCGGACGGCGGCCGTGGCGGCGAAACCGCGCACCGGCGATCCCGACGCGACGGAGGTCGTGCGGTCCCGGAAGGTCCCGGCGGCCGCGATCGCGGTCTTCGAGCAGATGCTGCGCGCCGCCTTCGAAGGTGACAAGGCGTTGGCCGGGTACGTGGTCGAGATCGGTGCCGAGGAACCGCTGTGGCACAAGGTGATCCCGTTGCCCGATTGCGCTTCGTGCGGCGGAGCCGACGGTATCGCCACCGTTGGCCTGCCCGAGGACGACGACGATCCCGAGGCGCTGCTGCAGGCGCTAGCGGGGTGGGTCGACCCTCTTACCGGCGTCATCCCGTGGGTGTCGGTAAGTGAACCTTTGCCCGGTGGCCCTTACGTCGGCACGGCAGCGCCGCCGCACGTGATGGTTGGCCGTGAGGTCCGCGCGATGCCGATCGGCTGGGGTAAGGGCATGACCCGGCACGCCGCGCTCGTGTCCGCGGTGGGGGAGGCCATTGAGCGGTACTCGGCGTCGCTGCCAGATCCAGACCGGATCGTGTGGGCGCGGGCCGCGGATCTAGAGGGCGAGGTCCTGGACCCGCGCGAGTTCCCGCTATACGAGCCCGACCAGTACACGAGCCGCGGATTCCCGTACGTGCCTTACGACCGGCGCATCGATCACCCGTGGGTGCGCGGTACCTGGCTCGGCACGGACAAGCCCGTCTGGGTGCCTGCCGTGTTCAGCTATCTCTCGATGGGCCTCTTGCAGGAACACCTGATCTGCCAAGGCACCTCCAACGGTCTCGCGGCCAGCACCGACGCAGATGGCGCTGCCGTGTGCGCGACACTCGAGCTGATCGAGCGCGACGCGATGATGTCCGCGTGGCTCACCGGTGCCAAGGGGCGCTACGTCGAACTGGATGACACCCTCGACATCGAGGTCACCGACGTCATCGAGGCGCTGCGCGCGGCAGGCCCGGCCGTCGAGGTGTACGTGCTGCCGACCTCCGCTTACGGCACCACCGCGGTCGCGCTCGCGGTCGGCGACGGCAGGCGGTGGCCCGCCATCGCGGTCGGCCTCGGCGCCGACCGCTCACCCCGGGCCGCCATCCGCGCCGCCGTCCTCGAACTCGCCCAGACCGCCCCGCACTTGGCCGCTCTGGTCCGCGACGGCCACCGGCCGCCGCGGCACGCCGGTGAGGTCCGGGAGATGCTCGACCACGCCGCCTACTACTTCCCGACCAGCCGCATGGAGGCCTTCGACCGGCTCCGCTGCGGCGGCACCTCGCACCTGGCCGATCTGCCCGAGCCCGCCTTCGACACCTCGGTCACCGACCTGGCCGGGCACCTGGGCAGCGCGGGCATCCGGGTCGCGGTGGTCGACGTGACCAGCGCGGACGTGGCCACCAGCCCGTTCCGGGTGGTCCGCGCGGTCAGCCCGGACCTGCAGCCGATCAGCTACGGCCACGGCGTCGACCGGGTGCCGGTGGCCCGGCTGCGCCACCGCGGCACCCCGATCCGCAGGCTGGTGCACCCGATCTGGTGATCGCGCGTTCACCGTACGGCCAAGGCCGGTGGGCAGGATGACCGCCCATGCGCACCGCAGCCCTCCTCGGTTCCCTGGTCCTGCTCCCGCTCCTGGCGCTACCCGCGGCCGCTGAACTCCCACGGGTCACGGCCGCCGTGGAGACGCCACCCAACTTCGACGACGACGCGGGTGGCAACGCCGACGCCGACGACCCCGCCATCTGGATCGACCGGGCACGCCCGGAGCGCAGCCGCGTCGTCGGCACGCTGAAGAACGGCGGCCTCGCCGTGTTCGACCTGCGCGGCAGGCAGGTCCAGCACATCCCGACCCCGCAGGCGCCGACCCCGGACGCCGAGGCTGGCCGCTTCAACAACGTCGACATCGTGCAGGGCGCCCGGATCGGCCGCCGCACCCTCGACCTCGCCGTGGTCTCCGACCGGGGCCGCGACCGGATCCGGGTCTACGCGATCCGCGACGGCGTGCTCACCGACATCACCACCGCCGCCCCGCCGCGCGCGTTCAGCGCCACCGAGGCCGAGGTCGACGAGCAGCGCACCGCCTACGGCCTGACCGTCGCGCCCGACCCCGACGGCGGCGCGCCGTGGGTGGTCGTGAGCAGGCGGCACGACACCCGCCTCGGCGTGTTCCGCCTCGCCGACGACGGCGCCGGTCGGGTCACCTACCGCCGGGTGGACACCGTCGACCTGCCCGCGACCTTCGCCGTCCCGGGCGGCACGTGGGCGCCGTGCGCCGAGCCGGGGGAGGGGCCGCAGGTGGAGGGCATGGTCTTCGACCCGACCGACGGCGTGCTCTACGCGGCCCAGGAAGACGTCGGTGTGTGGCGGGTGCCGGTGCGCGACGGGCGCTTCGGCCGGGCGACCCTGGTCGACAAGGTCCGCGAGTTCGGTAGGCCCGCCGTGTACGACGAGGCCACGGAGGAATGCGCCTTCACCGGGCCGCCTTCGCCTGCCGCGGGTCGCTACCTCACTGCGGACGCAGAGGGTCTGACCATCGCTTATGGCAAGAACGGCGCGAAGCAGTTGCTCGCGTCGAGCCAGGGTGACAGCACCTTCGTCGCTTACGACATCAGCCGTGGGTACCCCCGCCACACCGGTGGGTTCGTGGTCTCCGATGGCTCCACTGTGGATGGGGTCCAGCACAGCGACGGCGCCGCGGTTGTCACTACCCCGCTCGGGCGGGACTACCCCCACGGGCTGCTCGTCCTCCACGATGGCGAGAACGCCCCTGGAGATCGCGAGAGCACGAACTTCAAGTTCGTCCGCTGGGAGAAGGTCGCCGGAGTTCTCCGTTAGCCCCTGAAGTGGCTAGACCCTGAACCAGCAGGTCCGCCTACCCGTGTGTGTGGTGTAGAGCCACGCACACGGGAGGGCAGGTGGCGACCTTGCATCACATCGCCGGTTGTCCCGACTGCGCGAGGCTTCTCGAAGGCGTGGCATCGGCTTTGGAGATGTTGGGTGAGGTACCACCGGAGTTCTTCATCCACGGGCCGCCTGAAGACGGTGAACTCCTCTTACACCGCGTCCTTCGCGAGGTGCGACTAGCCCGCGACGAGTGATCGGGTTGTATACCTGTCCACGACAGCGCCAACAGCCACAAGTGCCGCTGCCACGACTAACGCCAGGGTCACCCACCACGTCGGATGGTTGTTGTCGAGCAGCAAGGCACTGTCCAGGTCCAGATCCGCCATCGGGCCCGCTGGCGCCCCGACCAGCCCGAGCACCACAACCAGCCCCACCGACGCCTCGCCACACCGATCCGCCGCGACCGAGCTCACCAGAACGATCAACCCCACGCCGATCGAGAGCAGAGCGGACGCGTAGGCCGCGCCGTCGTCAACGAACACCGGCAGCGTCAACCCCGCAGCGGCGGCCACGACCGCGAACACCACCGCGCGCGCCGAACTCAGCCCGAACGCCGCGAATAGCAACACTCCGCCGACCAACGCCACCCACGCCAGGAGAGCGGGCCGCGCACCTACGGGATGTCCATCCAGCCGCACCCCCGCCCGCACCAACGCGATCCCTACAACAGCAACCACAATCAGAGCCGTTGTCTCCAAAGTTGCTCTGACCGCAGTTAGCGCTGCCAGCCCCAACAACGCGATCAGCGACACCAGCGTCAAACGCCTATCAAGCTCAGGTAGCGCCCCTAGCACTATCGCGAGGAGCCCGGCGGCGAGAACCCACGGCGGTCCCATGGCAGCACGGCCATCCCGCCTGCTCACCAACACCGCGCCCGCCGCGCCCACCACCGCGACACCGGCTGCCACGAACGGCACCAGGTCCCAGATCGACGGCTCGAACCGCGACGTCGCCAGCGGTCCGCCCACGGCGAACGCCCCCACCGCGGTCCCGGCGAGTGCCGCGCCGTGCGCCCGGTGTCCGACCGAGAGCAGCCGCGCGGCCCCGCCCAACGCGCCTAGCAGCAACAACACCGCGGCCGATGAGGTCACCACCGACACCACCTGCAGCCGCACTGCGGCGCTTGTCCCCGGTGGCAGCGGCCAGTTGTCCACCCACAGCACCGCGTCCGCCATGCTCAGCGCGCCACCGACGACCAACACCCACGGCCACGCGCGGCCGGGGTAGCGCCACAACGCGACCAGCGCGACCACGGCGACCCCTGTGACCAGCCAACCCCACCCACCGGCAGGCCCCGTCCAGCCCTCCAGTCGCGAAGGCGGAGCGGGGTGCCGCAGCAACAACGCGCCCGTTGTGGCGAGGGCGGCGACGAAGGCCCACCGAGAGGTCATGATCGCAACCGTACAGCGCACGAACGGGGTCGCGGCCCGCTACGCCGAACCGCCCGCACCGGGGGCATCGGACGCGGGCGGCTCACGCGGTACAACGAACGACAGCGCGGCCAGGCTACGCCTCACGGTCATCTTCCCGTGCGTTCGCCCGTGCGGACGAATCCGCGCCAACCGCTGGCGGTGACCCCCGCGTAGCGTCACCGGTCGCGGCGTCCAATTGGGTCGCCTCGTCAAACGGTTGGCGGCCGGAGAGCACCGCGACGGCGCGATCCCGGTCCAGTTCCCGGGTCCAGGCCCCGATGAGCACCGTCGCCACCGCGTTGCCCGCGAAGTTGGTCAGCGCCCGCGCCTCGGACATGAACCGGTCGATCCCGACGATCAGGCCGACCCCGTCGACCAGGTCCGGTCGGTGCGACTGCAACCCGCCAGCCAGCGTCGCCAGCCCGGCCCCGCTGACCCCCGCCGCGCCCTTGGCGGCCACGATCATGAACGCCAGCAAGGAGAACTGCTCGCCGACCGACAGCGGCGCCCCGGTCGCGTTGGCCACGAACAACGTCGCCATCGTCAGGTAGATAGCGGTGCCGTCGAGGTTGAACGAGTACCCGGTCGGCACGGCGATACCGACCACGGGCTTGCTGACACCAAGGTGTTCCATCTTCGCGATCAGCCGCGGTAGCGCTACCTCCGACGATGACGTCGACAGGATCAACAAGAACTCTCGTCCCAGGTAGCGCAAGAGCGAGAACAGGTTCAGCCGCACAACAGCCCACAGCAACGACCCCAGTACGACAACCACGAACAACACGCAGGTGGCGTAGAAGCCCAACATGATCACGGCCAGGCTCTTGAGCGCCCCGACCCCGGTGGCGCCCACCACCGCCGCGATCGCGCCGAACGCACCGACCGGTGCCGCCCACATGATCATGGCCAGGATCCGGAACACCAGTCGCTGCACGTGGCCGACCCCGCGCAGGACCGGCTCGCCCGAGCGGCCCATCAGCTGCAGCGCGAACCCGACCAGCAGCGCCACCACGAGGGTCTGCAGCACCTCGCCCTCGGTGAGCGACGACAGCAGCGTCGTCGGGATCAGCCCCAGCAGGAACTCGGTGGTCGACTCGCCGCCCTTGGCCTGCGCCTCACCGGTGCTGCGCAGCGCGTCGGTCAGCTGCAGCCCGTCGCCGGGGTGCAGCAGGTTGCCGACCAGCAACCCGACCGCCAGCGCGACGGTCGACATCACCAGGAAGTAGCCCAGCGCCAGGCCGCCGACCCGGCCGACGCTGCTCGCCTTGGCCACCGAGCCGACGCCGAGCACGATCGTGCAGAAGATGATCGGGCTGATCATCATCTTGACCAGGGCGACGAACCCGGTCCCCAGCGGCGCCAATGACTTCGCCGTGGCCGGGAACAGCAGGCCCACCGCCACGCCGAGCACGACGGCGGCGATCACGGCCACGTAGAGCAGGTGCGTCCGGTCCCGCCGGGGCGAGGGGGAACGCGGGGGAGCGGGCGGGTCGGGGTTCGCGGGCTGGGATTGCGACACGGGTGCCTCCCTGGGGATCCGGTCGCTCCACCTTCCTCCCGGGTGTGCCCGCGGTCACCCTTGTGGTCATAGAGTTCGCGATCAGTAGACCGGTCCGGTGAACTTCTCACCGGGGCCCTGGCCGGGCTCGTCCGGGAACGCGGAGTACTCGCGGAAGGCCTTCTGCAGCGACTGCAGCCCGTCGCGGATCGGCGCGGCGTGCGGGCCGAGGTACTCCACCGAGGCGGTCACCAACCCGGCCAGCGCGGTGATCAGCCTGCGCGCCTCGTCCAGGTCGCGGCGCGGGCTGGTGTGCGGGTCGGGGTCGGCCAGGCCGAGCCGCTCGGCCGAGGCCGACATCAGCATGACCGCGGCCCGGGAGATCACCTCCACGCTGGGGATGTCACCCAGTTCGCGCGGGCTGTCGTCGAGGTCGTCCGAGGTGGCCGGGCCGGGCGCGGCGGAAGCGTCGTTCACGGTCTGCTACCCTTGCACGTGCGACCAGCCCCCGTTAGTTCGGGGGCGGCAAAGTGGAGCCCCCGCTCCCACCCAGGCCATCTCGCGGAGGCTGGGTCCGGTTGCCGCGATCCACCGGGTCTGACCTGGTGGTTTCTGTGGTGTGTCCCGACGCGTGCCGTCGGGCAATCGGTCGGAAGCGGGCCCCGTCTGCCACCTGGCAGTGGGGCTCGAGTTGTTTTTGGGGACCTCACGTGCCGAGCACGTCGCGAGCTGGACGTGTGCCGTCGTCCCACCCTCCCTGGGGTGGGCGCCGGAACGCAGCAAACGGACCAAGGAGGCCCCATCAGCACGGAGACACGCATCAACGACCGCATCCGCGTGCCGGAGGTTCGACTCGTCGGACCCAACGGCGAGCAGGTCGGGATCGTCCGCGTCGAGGACGCCCTCCGGCTGGCGCAGGAAGCGGATCTTGATCTCGTCGAGGTCGCCCCCCAGGCGCGCCCGCCGGTGTGCAAGCTCATGGACTTCGGCAAGTTCAAGTACGAGAGCGCGCAGAAGGCCCGCGAGTCCCGGCGCAACCAGGTGCTCACCGTCATCAAGGAGCAGAAGCTCCGGCCGAAGATCGACTCCCACGACTACGAGACCAAGAAGCGCAATGTGGTGCGCTTCCTCGAGCACGGGAACAAGGTCAAGGTCACCATCATGTTCCGCGGCCGCGAGCAGTCCCGCCCCGAGCTGGGCTTCCGCCTGCTCAAGCGGCTCGCCGAGGACGTGCAGGAGCTGGGCTTCGTCGAGTCCTCGGCCAAGCAGGACGGCCGAAACATGATCATGGTCCTGGCGCCGCACAAGAACATCAAGCCGAAGCCGAAGTCGACCTCGGCGAACTCCGAAGAAGCAGGCTCCGAGGAACCGACCGAGGTGGGCACCGCCGAGGTCAGCACCGTCGAGGCGAACACCGCCGAGGTCAGCTCCGAGGAGTGACCCGACCGGGTCGCCCCGGTCAGCGCTCAACCCCCCGAATGCCGCCCGCGCGCCACCGCGCTCGCGGGCGGCACGACGACGAGGATCGAACATGCCGAAGATGAAGACCCACTCCGGTACCGCCAAGCGCGTGCGGATCACCGGCAAGGGCAAGCTTCGCCGCCAGCAGGCCGGGCTGCGCCACAAGCTGGAGAAGAAGTCCAGCGTGGTCACCCGCAGGCTCTCGGGCACCGAAGAGGTCGCCAAGGTCGACGCGCCCCGCCTCAACCGGCTGCTCGGCCGCTAGAGGCCACCCCATCCCCTTGACCACCGGGCGCCCGCGCGCCCACTAGATCGACAGGACGGACCCCGTGGCACGCGTCAAGCGGGCGGTCAACGCCCAAAAGAAGCGCCGCACGACTCTCGAGCTCGCCAGCGGCTACCGCGGTCAGCGCTCGCGGTTGTACCGCAAGGCCAAGGAGCAGGTGCTCCACTCGCTCAACTACGCCTACCGGGACCGTCGTGCCCGCAAGGGCGACTTCCGCAAGCTGTGGATCCAGCGGATCAACGCCGCGGCCCGCCAGAACAACCTGAGCTACAACCGCTTCATCGAGGGTCTGCGCGTCGCGGGCGTCGACGTGGACCGCAAGATCCTCGCCGAGCTCGCGGTCAGCGACCCCACCGCCTTCACCGCCCTGGTCGAGATCGCCCGCGCGAACGCGGGCACCCAGGGCAAGGCCGCTTCCTGAGCACGCGCGTCCAGCGACCCGGGGCAGTGCCGTTCACCGAACGCACGCCCCGGGTCGCTGCCGCTCGGGCCCTCACCCGCCGCCAGGGCCGCGACAAGGCGGGCCGCTTCCTCGCCGAGGGCTCCCAAGCCGTCCGCGAGGCTTTGGCGTTCGGTGAGGTGCACGAGCTGTTCGTGACCGCGGTCGCCGCCGCGCGCAACGCGGACTTGCTCGACCGGGCCGCCGGGCTGGGGATCCCGGTCTCGGAGGTCACCGACAAGGCCGCTGACGGCCTGTCGGAGACGGTGTCACCGCAGGGGTTGGTGGCGGTGTGCTCGTTGGTGGACCAGTCCGTCGAGTCCGCGTTGGCCGGACGGCCGCCGTTGGTGGCGGTGCTGGTGGGGGTGTCCGATCCCGGTAACGCCGGGACGGTGACGCGGGTGGCCGACGCGGCCGGGGCCGGGGCCGTGCTGTTCGCCGGGGACACTGTGGATCCGCACAACGGCAAGTGCGTTCGCGCGTCGACCGGGAGTGTCTTCCACCTGCCGGTCGCCCGGTCCCGGGACGTGGCCGGGGTGTTGGGGGCCTGCCGGGACGCGGGCCTGCGGTTGGTGGCCGCGGACGGCCACGCTTCGATCGACCTCGACGGGGTCGACCTCGCACCGCCCACTGCCTGGGTCTTCGGCAGTGAAGCGCACGGCCTGGATGAGGACGTGCTGTCGCTTGTGGACGAGGTGGCCAAGGTGCCGCTGTACGGCCGAGCGGAAAGCCTCAACCTCGCCACCGCGGCTGCGGTGTGCCTGTACGCGAGCGCCCGGGAACAGCGGCGCTGATCACCCCGCCCGGGTGAGTTGATCGACCCTCTTTCGCCGCGCCGCGCGCGCGGAGTCCACACGCGACATATGCACGGATCTGATCTATACGCGGTTGTCGACAATGGTTATCGTTGGCGGCCGGTGTTGGGGTCGGCTGCTGAGGAGTGTCGTGGGGCACCTGTTGATGGTGGAGAGCTGGGTCGGGGCGATGAGCACGCTGCTGCCCAGGGCGGTGCGCGAGGCCGGTCACCGGTTCAGCTTCCTGACCAGGGACATGCAGCACTACCTGCGCTCGAGCCCCGGCCCGCACCCGCTGCTCGGCGCGGACAACGTGCTCACGGCCGAGACCAACGAGCTCGACCCGCTCCTCGCGCACGTCGAGAAGCTGCACGGCGCCTTGGGGTTCGACGGCGTGTTCAGCTCCTGCGACTACTACTTGCCGACCGTGGCGCGGATCGCCGAGCGGCTGGGACTGCCGGGTGCGGCGCCGGAGGCGGTCGAGCGGGCCTGCCGGAAGGACCGCACGCGGGAGGTCCTGGGCGCGGCCGGTGTTCCCGGGCCGGAGTTCGTGGTGGCCAACGGGTGGGACGAGGTCGTGCGGGCGGCCCGGGGGATCGGGTTCCCGGTGGTGGTGAAGCCGGTCGACCTGTGCGCCGGGATGTTCGTGCGGGTGGTCGGCAACGAGACCGAACTGGGTGAGGCGGTCCGCGCGCTCCAGGGGTTCCCGGTCAACGCCAGGCAGCAGGTGCGCGACCCGGCCGTCCTGGTGGAGGAGTTGCTCGACGGCCCGGAGGTCAGCGTCGAGACGGTCACGGTCAACGGTGTGACCACAGTCGTTGGCATCACGGACAAGTCCATCGTCGGCGCGCCGTGGTTCGTCGAGAGTGGACACATGTTCCCGGCGGAACTCACGGCCGAGGAAACGCTGCTGGTGACCGACACCGCGGTGGCGGCGATCGAGGCGCTGGGGCTGGACCGGGTCGTCGGGCACACCGAGATCAAGCTGACTTCGCGTGGCCCCAGGGTTGTCGAGGTCAATCCGCGCCCCGCGGGCAACAGGATCACCGAGCTCGTCCGGCGCACCACCGGTGTGGACCTGCCGATGCTGCACGCCCGCCTCGCACTCGGGGAGACACCGGAGGTGGTGGCCGCCACGACCGGGGCGCGCAGTGCCGCGGTGGCGTTCCTCCTGCCGCCGCACCGGGGTGTGGTGGCGGAGATCGACGGCGTCGAAGCGCTTGCGGCGCCGGATGTCGTGGAGTGGGCGGTGAAGCCCGCCGGGCACGCGGCAGGGGAGCCGACCAGCAACAACGCGTACCTGGGGCACGTGATGGTCGTCGACCGGGTGGCACTCGGGGCGAGGGCGCGGGTCGAGGAGTTGGTCGCGGGCCTCAAGGTCCGGTACGCGCAGTGAGCGCGGTCGAGGAGCTCATCGGTCAGGTGCGCCGAGGGCGGTTCGGTGCTCCGGCGGACGCCGAGGTCAGCGTCGGGTTCGTCACCCGCCAAGGGGTTCGGCACAGCACAAGGGGAACCGGCTACCGCAACCACGTGCTGAGCCTGCGGGTCGGCAAGGCGGTCGGGTCGTGCGCGGTGGAGCCGGGCGCGGTCGACGACGACCTGGTGCACGACTGCGTTGGATCCACTGTGGACTCCATGCTCGGTCATCCGGAGCTCGCCGTCCGGGTGGCCGCGCTGGACGCGTTCCTGATGGCGGCGATGCCGCACGAGGAGCACGCGACCGACAGCGTGCGGGTTCCGGCGGGGACCTCGCTCGAGAAGTCGTTGGCCCGGGCGGGTCACGTGGTCGACCTGCTCGGTGTGGACCGCGGGCAACGCGTGCTCGTCGTCGGCGTGGTGAACTCGTTGCTGCACCACCTGCGCGAACGCGGCGTCCGCTACCGGCCGTGCGACTTGCGCGGCGGCACAACCGAATGGGGCGAGCCGATCACCGACGACGCTGACGTCGAGGGGTGCGATGCGGTGCTCGCCACCGGGATGACGCTGGGGAACGGGACTTTCGAGGTCCTGCGGGACGCCGCGGCCGCGCGGGGAGTTCCGCTGGTGATGTTCGCGCAGACCGGCAGCGCGGTGTTGCCGCGGCTCGACGGCGTGGCCGGGGTCTGCGCCGAGCCGTACCCGTTCTTCTGGCTCGACGGCGGTCCGACCGTGCTGCACCGGTATCGGAGCCCCAGGTGAGGCCGGAACTGCTCGACCTCGTCGGTGACACGCCGCTCGCACGGGTCACCACCCCGCTGCCGCACGCGCACGGCGGGTTCTGGGCCAAGCTGGAAAGCCTGGGCGCGGGCGGGATGAAGGCCCGCGCCGCGACATCGATGCTGCTGGCCGCGCGGGCCGACGGCAGCCTCGCCGCGGGTGCGCCGGTCGTGGAATCCACCAGCGGGACCCTCGGCCTCGGGCTGGCGTTCGCCGGACAAGCGTTGGGGCACCCGGTGATCCTCGTCGTCGACGACGAGTTGGAGCCCGGGATGCGGGCATTGCTCGCCGCCCACGGCGCTCGCTTGGAGGTCGTCACCCACCCGCACCCCAGCGGCGGCTGGCAGCGGGCCCGGCTCGACCGCCTGCACGCCGTGCTGGCCGCCACCCCCGGCGCGTACTGGCCCGACCAGTACAACAACCCGGCGAACCCGGCCGGGTACGCCGCCCTCGCCCGGGAGCTGATCGACGACCTCGACCACATCGACGTCCTGGTGTGCAGCGTCGGCACCGGCGGGCACAGCGCGGGGATCGCCGGTGAGCTGCGCAGGCACCGGCCGGGCGTGCGGTTGATCGGGGTCGACGCGGTGGGGTCGACGATCTTCGGCCAGCCCGCGCTGCCCAGGGTGATGCGCGGGCTCGGCAGCAGCATCCACCCGCGCAACGTGGCGTACCACGAGTTCGACGAGGTGCACTGGCTCGGGCCGGTCGAGGTCGTCGACGCCTGCCGCAGGCTCGCCCGCGACGGGTTCGTCAGCGGTGGCTGGAGCACCGGCGCGGTCGCCCTGGTGGCGGCCTGGGTGGCCAGGGTCGACCCGGCGGCGGTGGTGGTCACCGTGTTCCCCGACGGGGTGCACCGCTACCTGGACTCCATCTTCGACGACCAGTTCTGCCAGGCAAGGGGTCTGCTCGGCCGCCCGTGCGGGCACCCGGTCGAGGTCGCCGACCCGGCGGCGGCGCCGTTGAGCCGCTGGTCGCGGTGCGCGGTCGTGGCCGACCCGCTGGGGGTCCCGGCATGAGGCTCGACTGGACCCGCGCGACGTTGCGGCTCGCCGAACCGCTGCGCATCTCCCGCTCGGTCATGTCCGAACGCGACGCGATCGAGGTGAGCTTGTCGCACCGCGGTTCGGTGGGGCGCGGCGAGATCATCACCAGTGTCTACTACGGACTCGACAAGGCGGCGATCACCAGCCAGCTCGCCGCGGTCGCGGCGACGCTCACCGACGAGGACTGGACGCCCGACGAGCGGCTCTGGGAGACGCTGCACCCGGGTGTGCGGGCGGGGGTGGACGCCGCTCTCTGGGAGCTCGCCGCGGTGCGCAGCGGGGTCCCGGTGCACGAGCTGTTCGGCCTTCCCCAGTGGACGGACAAGCCCACCGCCCGCACGGTCGGGCTTGGTGTACCGGCGGGTGCGGCCGCGGCTGCCTTGGTGGCCAAGGGTTTTCGGGTGATCAAGGTCAAGGCGGGTGCGCCGGACGACGTGGCCAGGGTCGCGCAGGTGCGCGAAGCGGCGCCCGAAGCCCAGATCCTGCTCGACCCCAACGGCGGCTGGACGGCGGACGAGGCTGTTCGCGCGCTTGAGGCGATGGCCGAGTCGCGTGTGGAGCTGGTCGAGCAGCCGATCGCACCGGGGCAGCGCGACCGGCTGGCCTGGGTCACCGCCAGGTCGCCGATCCCGGTGGTCGCCGACGAGGACGTGGCGACCGTCGAGGACATCTCGGCGTTAGAAGGCGTTGTCGACGGGGTCAACATCAAGCTCGCCAAGTTCGGCGGCCCCACCGAAGCGCTCGCGGCGATCGAGGCCGCCGAGGTCGCGGGCCTGGACGTGCTGCTGGGGTGCCTGGTCTCCAGTTCGCTGGGCCTCGCCCCCGCCGTGCACCTGAGCGGTCACGCGCGGTGGGTCGACCTCGACGGCCACCTCTTGCTCGCCGAGGACCCGTGGACCGGACTCGGCGGTGACGACGGCGTCCTGCGGTTGCGCGGGGGGCCCGGGTGGGGGCTGGTGCGTCGGTGAGGACATTCCCCCTCCCGGTGCGCGTGCTGTTGGTCAACCAGTTCGGCGTCAACACCGGTTTCTACCTGCTCATCCCGTACCTGGCCACGCACATGACCGAGGACCTGGGGCTGTCCGCGGCGCTGGTCGGGGTGGTGCTCGGGGTGCGCAACCTCAGCCAGCAGGGCCTTTTCCTGCTCGGTGGCACCGCAGCCGACCGGCTCGGCGTGCGCGGCGTCATCATCGCCGGGTGTGGTGTGCGCGCTGTCGGGTTCGGGCTTTTCGCTCTTGGTGACTCGGCTGGGGTTCTGCTGGCCGCCGCTGTGCTCAGCGGGGTGGCGGGCGCGCTGTTCAACCCGGCCGTCCGCGCCTACATCGCGGTGGAGACACCGCCGGAGCGCCGCGCTGAGGCGTTCGCGCTGTTCTCCGTCTACGCCCAGACCGGTGCGCTCGTCGGTCCCGTGCTCGGCAGTGTCCTGCTGCTGGTCGACTTCCGGCTGTCGGCGACCGTGGCGGCGGGCATCTTCGCGCTGCTGACCGTCGTGCAGGCCCTCGTGCTGCCCGCGCGCGCCGTGCCCCCCGCGCCGAGCTCGGTGTTCGCCGACATCAAGGCGTGCCTGACGAACCGGCCGTTCATGGTGTTCACGCTGTCCGCCGCGGGTGTTTTCACGCTGCAGAACCAGCTGTACCTGGTGCTCCCGTTCGAGGCGAACCGGGCGACCGGCTGGGCGGGCAGCGTGGCGGGCGTGTTCGTGTTGTCCACTGTGGTCACCTTGATCGGACAGGTGCGCGTCACCAGGGCGCTCAAGGACGCGTCCCGGCAACGGACCATCGCTTGCGGGTTGCTGGTGATGGGCCTCGGGTTCCTCGCCCCGGCCTTGTCCTACCTGTGGCCCGCGCTGTCGGTCCCCGCGGTGGCCGTCGCCGTGCTGGGGTTGGCCGTCGGGACGATGATCGCGCAGCCGTTCGTCTACGAGCTGGTGCCCGCTTTCGGCGCGGAACGGGTCACCGGTACGTACTTCGGAGTCTTCTACCTCGTCTCCGGTGCCGCCGCCGCGGTGACGACGGTGCTGGTGGGGTGGGTGAGTGACGTGGGCGGCTGGTGGGCGTGCCTGGTGTGCGCGGCCGTCGGCGTGCTTTGCGCGGTGACAACGCGGATTCCGGAGAGGACGGCGACATGCGCAACTTCCTGACCGACAACCCCGAGCTCTACGAGCGGCGCTTCCCCGACCCGGACCACCTCGCCGCCCGGTTCGTCCACGACCTCATCGCCCGCTTCGGCGGCGGCACCCGGTTGTTGGACGTGGGCTGCGGCACCGGCCGCGATGCGGGCTACCTGGCCGGGCTGGGCTACAAGGTCACCGGCGTCGACCTGTCTCCCGCGATGCTGGAGTTCGCCGCCGCCCGCCACCCCGGCGTGGACTTCCGGCACGCCGACATGCGCGCGATGGACATCGGCCGCGTCGTGGACGTGATCACGTGCTTGGACAGCGCTTTGCTTTATTGCCACACCAACGCGGACTTACGGGCATTCCTCGACCGCTGCCACACGCACCTCGAACCCGGTGGGCTCCTGGTCGCCGAGATGCGCAATGGCGCGTTCTTCTTGGGCAACACCGAACTGCTGAACGAGGTCACCACCCGCACCGTCTGCTGGGAGGGCACCGCCTACACCGCCCGGACCCGGCTGTGGATCGACCACGCCAACCAGCTGCTGCGCCGCTGTCGCGAGTGGACCTGGTCGGGCGAGACCGGGCCGCTGGTCGAGGAAACCGCGTGGCGACTGCTGTTCCCGCTCGAGCTGCGCGCCCACCTGGAGTCCGCCGGGTTCGAGGTGCTCGCCCTGTTCGACGAACCAGGCCCGCGCACCGACGCGCCGTGGACGGCCGATGCCCGCCTGTCCACCGCCCTCTCCGGCGACCGCCTGCACCTGGTCGCCCGGTCCCGTCCCCGCTAGTCGCACCGGAGGTCCCCGTGTCCGACCCGTTCCCCACCCTGCGCCGTCGTGGTTTCCTCGCCCTCGCGGGTGGCTTGGCCCTCGCGGGCTGCGCGTCCAACACCCCCGCCGCGTCCGGCCCGCGCACCGGCGGCAGGCTGCGGGCCGCGTTCGCGGGCGGTGGGGCCAAGGAGGTCCTGGACCCGCACATGGCGAGTCTGTTCGTGGAAGCGGCCCGCTCCAAGGCGCTTTACGACAAGCTGGCCGACTTCGGCGCCGACCTGACGCCGGTGCCGCGGCTCGCGGAGAAGTGGGAGCCCAACGCCGACGCGTCCGTGTGGCGGGTCACCCTGCGCCAGGCCGCCTTCCACGACGGCAGACCGGTGCGCGCCGCCGACGTCCTCGCCAGCTACGCCCGGATCCTCGACCCGAAACGGGCTTTCCGCGCCAAGGCCAGCCTCGCCGTGATCGACCTCAAGGCCAGCCGCGCGGTCGACGACCGGACCATCGAGTTCACCCTCAGCCGTCCCTACGTCGAGTTCCCCAACGTGCTGGCTACCTTCTCCGCGTACATCATCCCGGAGTCCACAGAGGACTTCACCAAACCGGTGGGGTCCGGCCCGTTCTCCTTCGTCTCCTTCGCCCCGGGCCGGTCGACCCTGCTCAAGCGCCACCCGGACCACTGGGAGGGCGCCGCGCACCTGGACGAGCTGGAGTTCGTGCTGGCCAACGAGAAATCAGCGCGGGTGAACGCGCTGCTGGCCGGGCAGGTCGAGTACGCGCACGACCTGTCCCCGGTGACCGCGCGCGCCCACGAGGCGGGTGGCCGGGTGAAGATCCTGCGCTCGCCCAACAGCGGCATCCAGGCCTTCGCGATGAAGGTCGACCGGCCGCCGTTCGACAACCGCGACCTGCGCGAGGCGATGTTCCTGCTGGCCGACCGGCCGCAGCTGGTCGAGTCGGTGCTGTCGGGCTCCGGGCAGGTCGCCAACGACCTGTACGGCAAGGGGTACCTGCACTACGCCGACGACATCCCGCAGCGCACCCGCGACCTCGACAAGGCCCGGTTCCTGGTCAAGCGCGCGGGCGCGGAGGGCCTCAAGGTCACGCTGAACACCTCGGAGGCGGCAACCGGCTTCGTCGAGG
This sequence comes from Actinokineospora diospyrosa, assembly GCF_024171925.1. GTDB lineage: Bacteria > Actinomycetota > Actinomycetes > Mycobacteriales > Pseudonocardiaceae > Actinokineospora > Actinokineospora diospyrosa. The sequence goes on from NZ_JAMTCO010000002.1 coordinate 351,429, forward strand.
CCGCGACCGTGTTCGCCGAGCAGGCCAAGCAGGCGGGCATCACCATCGAGGTCGCGGTGGGCGACAAGGACACCTTCTGGGCCGACACGCTGAAGAACGGTTCCCTGTCCAGCTTCCGCTCGGGCGCCATGCCGATCGAGTCGCACGTCTCGCAGCGGCTGCTGTCGAAGTCGACCACCAACGTCACCAAGTGGGCCCGCCCCGAGTTCGACGCGCTCTACGACAAGGCCGTGTCCACTGTGGACGAGAAGGCGCGCGACGCGGTGTACCGGGAGATGCAGCGCACCCTGCACGCCGAGGGCGGCTACCTGGTGTGGGGCTTCGCGGACTGGGTGATCGGCACCACCACCGCGGTCGACGGCGTGCTCACCGCGCCCGCCAACAGCCTCGACTGGGCGAGGTTCGACCGCGTGTGGCTGCGGTGAGCCTCGGCCGGTACGCCTGCCGCAGGCTGCTGTTGGGCCTGGTGCAGGTGCTGGCCGTGCTGGTGGCGGTGTTCCTGCTGGTCGAGGCCCTGCCCGGCGACGCGGCGGTCGCGCTGGCCGGGGACAACCCGGACCCGGCGCGGGTCGCCGCGATCCGCGCCGCCATGGGGCTCGACCAGCCGCTGGTGACCCGGTTCGGCGAGTGGTTGCACGCGCTCGTGCGGGGCGATCTCGGGGAGTCGTTGGTGTCGGGCAGGCCGGTGGCGGACTTCCTCGCCGACGGGTTGCCCACCACCCTGCTGCTCGCGGGGCTGACCATGCTGCTGCTGGTGCCGTCGTCGGTGGTGCTCGGCGTGTTCGTGGCCCGTCGCGCCGGGGGGCGGGTGGATCGGGTCGTCACAGCGTTGACCATCGGCTTGCACGCGGTGCCCGAGTTCGCGCTGGCGATCGTGCTGGTGGCTTTGTTCGGCGTCGAGTTGGGGTGGCTGCCGCCGACCGCGCTGGGGGCCGACCCATTGGCCGACCCGGCGGTGTTGGTGCTACCGGTGATCGTGCTGCTGGCGCGCCCGTTGTGCGCGGTGACGAGGTTGGTGCGCGCGGCAATGGTGGACGCGTTGGCGTCGGACTACGTGCGACACGCGCGACGGTTGGGCCTATCGCGGGCACGGGTGGACTACGCGCACGCGTTGCCTAACGCGCTAGCGCCTGCCGTGCAGCAGTTGGCGCGAACGACGGACTGGCTGCTCGGTGGGGTGATCGTGGTGGAGGCGGTGTTCGTGATCCCCGGGCTGGGGACCTCGCTCGTGGACGCGGTCGCCGGTAGGGACATGCCGGTTGTCCAAGGGCTCGCGGTGTTGTTCGGGGTGACGACCGTGCTGGTGAACCTGCTCGCGGACGTTGTCGCCTTCCGGCTCGCGCCTCGCGCGGGGAGTGCCGCGTGAAGGGGCGGCTTGGTTTCGGTGTGGTGCTGCTCGTGGTGCCGCTGCTTATCGCGATCTTCGGGCCGTTCTTTGTGCCGGACGAAGTGACCCGGGGTAGGGCCTTTGTCGAGACCGGCATCCTCGGCACGGACTTCGTCGGGCGAGACGTCTTGCACCAAGTGCTGCTCGGCGGGCGCACCGTGGTGCTGGTAGCGCTAATCGCGACGGGCTTGTCGTACGCGGTGGGGGTGCCTCTAGCGCTCGTCGCGGCGATGGCTCGACGGCGGTGGCTGGATGAGTTGCTGATGCGGCCGCTGGACATCGTGTTGGCGGTGCCATCGCTATTGGTGCTGATCCTGGTGGCCGGGGTCGCACCGCGCGGTTACACCACCGTGGTTCTCGTCGTGGCCGTGGTGACCGTGCCCGATATCGCCCGGGTGGCGCGGGCAGCAGCTTTGGAGGTGTCGAGCAGACCGGCGTTGGAGGCGATGAGACTGCAAGGCGAGAGCCGGTGGCGGCTGGCGTTCGGGTACGTGGTGCCCACGGTCGCGCCGACCCTGGTCGCCGACCTGGGCGTGCGGATCACCGCGGCGCTGTACCTGGTGGCCTCGGCGAGTTTCCTCGGTGTCGGCGTGGCACCGGACGCGGCGGACTGGGCGGTCATGGTGGACCGCAACCAGGCCGGGCTGTTCCTGGTGCCCTCGGCGGTGGTGGTGCCCGCCGCGCTGATCATCGCCTGGTCGGTCGGGGTCAACCTGGTGTTCGACCGGGCGGTGCGCCGATGAGCGTGGTCTCGGTGACCGACCTGCGGGTGACCGTCGGGCGGCCCCTGGTTGACGGCGTGTCGTTCGAGGTCCCCGCGGGTGCCGTCCTGGCGATCGTCGGGGCGTCGGGGAGCGGGAAGACCACGACCGGGCTGGCGCTGCTGGGGGAGTACCCGGCGGGCGCCGAGGTGTCCGGGGAGGTAAGAGTGCGGGGCAGGGCAGGCTTCGTGCCGCAGCACCCCGGGGCGGTCTTGAACCCCGTCCGCCGGGTGGGCTCGGTGCTACGAGAACTCGCCTCCGTATCTGCCGTGGAGCAGGCGGTGGATGCGGCCCGTTTTCCTCGTTCTCTGCTTGATCGCTACCCGCACCAACTCTCCGGCGGGCAGCAGCAACGGCTCGTGCTAGCGCAAGCACTGCTCGGTGATCCTGCCGTGGTGGTTGCCGACGAACCGACCACCGGCCTCGACAGGGCTACCCGCGACGAGGTGGTCGGCGAGTTTGCCCGGCTGACCGAGCGTGGGGTGGCTCTAGTAGTGCTTAGCCACGATATGGAGGTCGTGCGCGCGCTCGCCGATCACATAGTGGTGCTGCGCGCAGGCAGGGTTATCGAGTCCGGCTCCGCAACGAACGTGCTCACCAACCCGCAGCATCCTTACACCCGCGCGCTTCTGGTGGACCCCATCCGTGCCGGAGCTGATGACGCTACCGGCGCCGAACGCCTCCGAGTCGAGAACCTCGTCGCCCACCACGGTCGCACCACGGCCCTCCACGACGTCGACCTGACCGTGTCAGCGGGGGAGTGCCTCGCCGTGATGGGACCGTCCGGCAGCGGCAAAACCACCTTGGCCCGCTGCGTCGTCGGCCTCCACCCACCCACATCCGGCACCGTCACCCTCGACGGCCGCCCCCTGGCCCGCACCCTGCGATCCCGCCCCCGCACCGACCTCGCCGCGATCCAGTACGTCTTCCAGGACGCCCGCGCCTCCTTCGACCACCGCCGCCCCGTGCTCGACCAGGTGGCCCGCACCGCCGTACTCCTGCGCGGCATGTCCGCCGCCGACAGCACGGCCGCCGCCCTGTCCGTCCTGGCTTCCTTCCGCCTGGACGAGCCCACCACCCGCCGCCCACCCCCCACCCTCTCCGGCGGCGAACTGCACCGGGCCGCCCTGGCCAGGGCCCTGCTGGCGAACCCCCGGGTCCTGGTGTGCGACGAGATCACCACCGGCCTCGACACCGTCACCCGGCTGAGCGTCCTCACCCACCTCGCCGAGCTCCGCGACACCCACGCCGTCACCCTGGTCCTCATCACCCACGACCACACCGTCGCCGACCACCTCGCCGACCGCGTGACGACCCTCCACAAAGGCCGAGTCACCCAACGACCAAGGACCGCCCCGTGACCGACTACACCATCCGCCCAGCCACCCCCACCGACCTCCCCGGCGCCCGCTCCGTCATGCTCGACACCCTGTACCGAGACCTCGGCTACGGCTACAACCCACCCTGGCACGAAGACGTGATCGACCCGGGCACCGTCTACTTGGACAACCCGCGCCACGCTCTCTTCGTGGCTGTCCTGGGGGATGAGGTCGTTGCCACTACCGGAGTTCGCGCTGTGGCACCCTTGAGCCCGCCCCACCCAGACTGGTTGGTGGCACGGTACCCGCGCGATCAGACCGCCCAGCTATTCCGGGTGTACGTCCGCGAGAACCACCGCCGCCACGGCCTCGCGCGTCGCTTGGTGGGGGAAGCGGTGCGCTTCGTGGCGGGGGTTGGCGGGTACGAGGTCCTGTACTTGCACACGGACGCCCGAGTAGCTGGCGCAGAGGCATTCTGGAACTCAGTAGCGAAGCAAGTACACGACGCCCGAGACGGCGATCTGGAGCGCTTCCAGACGGTGCACTACGAGATCCCCTTCTAGGCCACCTGGCCGCTGCTCCGAGACCCCACCGCTGAACCAGGCGATGCCGATGGCAGCGCTGCGGTCCATCGCGCCCCCGCCGTCGCCAGACGATGGTAGAAGCCTCTTGCGGCAGGCGATCTTGCGAGCCTGGTTGCGTGGGCGGTTGTCCACAGGCCTTTGCTTGCAGCTCCCGTTGTGTCGTTGCGCCTTAGTAGGCTGTATATCGGGGGCTCTTGTGGCAGATGATCTTGCGGGGCTGGTTGTGTTTGTCCACAACGGCTTCCGCTGTCCACAGGCCTTTGCTTGCTGCCCCTGTTCGTCGGTGCGCGTCGGTAAGCTGTGTATTTGGGGGCTTTCGATCAGGTTGATCTTGACGTATGCCCGGGCTGGGGGTGCGGGGCAAGAACTTCGGGGCCTCCGCCTTCGGCTCCGGTGGACGGCCTCGTCGCCTGGCGGCGAGCTCGGCGCCCGATCCGCGATTTTCGAGCTTTGCTCGATGGGGTGGACCTGTTTTGTGTGGGGCCCCTACGACACCCGTGGCAGGACCGCACAGCAGGGGCCGAAAAGCATGGCCCTGTCCGCTACCGACGCTACGGGTGCCGTCCCCCCACACAAAACAGGTCCACCCCATCGAGCATTTGGCACCAGCGAGTCCGACTGTCCAGGCGCTGGGCTGGCGGGACAGCCGAGAACGGGCTGAGATGGCACCGCCGGGTCCGACTGTCCAGGCGCTGGGAAGGTGGGCTGGGGCGGACCTGACGGCAGCCGGGCTGGCACCGCAGGGTCCGAGTGTCCAGGGGCTGGCACTGTGGGTTGGGGCCGGTCCTGACGGCAGTCGGGCTGGCACCGCTGGGTCCGAGTGTCCAGGGGCTGGGTTGGTGGGCTGGGGCGGACCTGATGGGGGGCGGGATGACACCGGCCGTTCCGAGTGTCCACGGCTGAGTAGGTGGGCTGAGACGGACCTGGCGGGGGCTGGGGTGGCACTGTGGGCTGGGGCGGAGCTGACGGAAGCTGGGCTGGTACCGCTGGGTCCGAGAGTTCAAGGGCTAACTCGGCGGGGTTGGGGGGCACCGGTCGTTCCGAGTGTGCAGGGGCTGATCAGGTGGGACGGGGCGGACCTGGCGGAAGTCCGGTTGGCACCGCTCGGTCTGAGTGTCCAGGGGTCGGCCAGGTGAGGTGGGGCGGACTTGACGAGGGCCGGGGTGGCGCTGGCGGCTAGGGAGGAGTGCGGGGTTGCTCAGGCGGGCGGAGTGGAGGACTTGCCTGGCACCAGTGACGTTCGGGTGTCTAGTGGTCGACCCTGCTGTCAGGGGTGGAGGGGTGGCCCGGCCTGCGAGGCGACAGTGGCTGGTCGATGGCATCGCCAGGGCGGGTCTCGATTCGGGGCTTGCCACTGCGGTTAGACCTGAGTTCGGGGCACCTGCAGGTCGGAGAGGCCTGGTCGATATGTGGCGTGGAATGAGTGAGGGCGGATGCGGCAAAAGCCGCATCCGCCCTCACGAGGTGCTGAACTCAGGTCTAGCCGCGAACACCCAGGATGAGCTTTTGGATGTCGGCGCGGGTGATGTCGCTACCCGCGATGGAGGCCTTGCGCTGAGTGGCGGCAGCGGGGACCGGCTGGGGGAGCGGGTCGCACTGGGCGTCGGAGCGCTTGCCGGGCTTGCGGGCGGGGAGCTTGCCCGTGGTGAGGTACTCGGCGATCTTGTCGTCGACGCAGGGGATGCCGTTGAGGGAGCCGGAGTGGGTGGTGCCGCCGACGCCTTCGATGAGGGCGGAGTTGGGGAAGCGGGAGCGGACCTCGAGGCTGCCCTCGTACGGGGTGGCGGCGTCGAGGGTCTCGCTCAGCAGCAGGACCGGCGGGGCCTTGGAGCCGTCGACGGTGACCGGCTTGCCGGTCTTGCCGCCCCAGTAGAGGCAGGGGGCGTTGAACCAGGCGTTGCCCCAGGTCTCGAACGGCGCCCGGATGTGGGTGATCCAGTTGTCGATCTGCCACTTGGTCCACGAGGTGGGCCACTGGACGTCGGTGCACTGGGTGGCCAGGTACATCGCGAAGCCGTTGTCGGTGCCGGGGCCCTGGCCGTTGGAGGCGTCGTAGAGCGCCTTCAGGCCGGAGTAGTCGCCGTCGTTGACCCACGCGGAGAAGGCGTTGGCGACGTCCTCCCAGCCGAACACGTAGTACCCGGCCTGCAGGAAGATGTCGGTCCACTCGTCGGGGCCGATGATGCCGCCCGCGGGCTTGCCGATGAACTTCAGCTGCTCGCCGTAGAACTTGGCCTCGACCTGGCGACCGGTCTTGCCCAGGTGGTAGACCGCGTCGTTCTTGGCGATCCAGTCGAAGTAGATCTTGATGTTGCGGTCGAACGCGACGTCCTGGTCGAGGTTGGCCTGGTACCAGACCTTGCGCGGGTCGACGTTGCCGTCGAGGACCATGCGGCGCACGCGCTCGGGGTAGAGCGTGGCGTACACCTGCCCCAGGTAGGTGCCGTAGGAGAAGCCGTAGTAGTTGATCTTGTCCTGCTTGAGCGCCTTGCGCAGCACGTCGATGTCGTTGACCGTGTCGGTGGTCTTGACGTTGTCGAGCAGGTCGCCGCCAGCGGTGTCGCAGGCCTTGGCGTAGTTCTTAGACCTGGTCAGCCAGGTCTGCTCCAGCTTGCTGGTCGCGGGCACGTAGAACGGCCGGTTGTAGGCGAAGTAGGTGCCGTCGCAGGCCAGCGCGGGCTGGCTGGACCCCACACCGCGCGGGTCGAAGCCGATCCAGTCGTAGAACTCGCCCGCGCCGTTGGGCACGTACTCACCGAGCACCGAGAGGGTCAGCCCGGAGCCGCCGGGGCCACCGGGGTTGGTGATCATGACGCCCTGGTACTGCTCGGCTGGCGCCTTCGCCGCGATCCGCGACACGGCCAGCTTGATCTTCGTGCCCGCGGGCTTGGCGTAGTCGAGCGGTACCTCCAGGAAACCGCACTGCGCGCCGCGCCTGGCCAGGCCGGGGCTGGCGCAGGTGCCCCACGCGATCGGCGCGGGGTCGTAGTTCACCTGGTTGGGCGCGGGCTTGGCCTGCGGGGCCGCGGAGACAACCGGCGCGAGCACCGCACCGCCCACCACGAAGCCCGCCGCGGCGAGCACCGCCACGATTTTCTTCACATTGCCCCATTTCATCATGATCCGTCCGCACCCGGGTTGTGGTTGGCGGACCGCCCGATGCTGCCCCAGCGGCGTCCGGTTGGGAATAGCGGACCACCGATTTTTGCTAACGCGAAAGTATTGTCGATCGACAATACCGGGCGATGCGGGAAAACCGGACTCTCCACATCGGACGGCCGCGCTCCGTCGTGGACCGATTGCCGCCCGGCGCGCGCGGTGCCGACGAAAACGGGGGCGGACCGCAAGGTCCGCCCCCGTGACGCACAGCGCGCGCTCAGCCGCGCAACGTTGCCCCGTGCCGCTCGGTCGCGGCCGCCACCGCGGCGTCGCGAGCGGTCGTTGCCTCTTCTACGGTCAACGTGCGGTCCGGCGCGCGGAAGCGCAACGAGTACGCCAGCGACCGCTTGCCCTCGCCGACCTGGGTGCCGCTGAACACGTCGAACAGGTTCAGCCCCTCCAGCAGCGCGCCGCCGCCACCGCGCAGCGTCTCGGTGAGCTCGGCCGCGGGCACCTCGTCGTCGACGACCAGCGCGACGTCGAGCAGCACCGGCGGGTACGGCGACACGACCGGCACCACCTTGCGCTCGCGCAGCGGCAGCAGGTCCAGGTCGAGCTCCATCGCGCAGGTCCGCTTGGGCAGCCCGAGCGCCTCGACGACGTTCGGGTGCAGCTCACCCGCGTGCCCGACCGGGAAGCCGCCCACGCTCAACCGCGCGCACCGCCCCGGGTGCCACGGCGCCAGCACGTCGGCGCTGACGGTCAGCTCGACCCCGGCGACCTCGGCGACCACCCGCGCCGCCTGCACCGCGTCGGCCCACGACGCCGGTTCGCCCTGACCCCACCAACCGGTGCGCTGGTGGTTGCCCGCCAGCACCACGGCCACGTGCGTCGGCTGCGCGGGCAGCGCGGCCGCCAGCGCGGCGAACTGCTCCTCGGTCGGCCGACCGGTGACCGGCACGTCCGGCACCGCTGCGGCGTCCGCGCGCGGCAGCACGACCTGTCCGATGTGGAACAGCGACACGTCGCGGGCGCCGCGGGAGACGTTGCGCGCCAAGGTGTCCAGCAGACCGGGCAGCAGCGTGGTGGCGAGCTGGTCGCGGTCGGCCTCCAGCGGGTTGCGCACCGCGACCGTGCGGCGGCGCACGTCGTCGGCGGCGAGGCCGAAGGCGTCCCACACCGACGGGGCGACGAACGGGAACGGCAGCACCTCGACGTGGCCCTGCTCGGCCAGCGCCCGCGACACGTGCCTGCGGCGGCGCTGGGCCGGGCTCAGGCCGCGCCCGGCGGGGGCCGCTGGCAGCTTCGACGGGATGGTCTCGTAGCCCTGCAGCCGCAGGACCTCCTCGACCAGGTCGGCGGGCTGGCTCAGGTCCGCGCGCCAGCTCGGCGGGTACGCGGTGACCTCCGGTGTGCCGTCCGCGGCCGCGCCGACCTCGACCCGGCAGCCGATCTGCTGCAGCCGGGCGGCCGTGACGCCGCGCGCGTAGCCGATGCCCGCGACCTTGTCCGGCAGGTTCATCGCCATGGTCACCGGCGCGGACGCCTGCGGGGTGCCCTCGTCGGTGCGACCGGGCTGGATGCTGCCCTCGCCGTACTGGCGCAGCAGCCGCGCGGCCCGCTCCAGCGCGACCGGCGGCAGCGCGGGGTCGACGACCCGCTCGTAGCGGCGGGACGCCTCGCTGGGCAGCTTGTGCCTGCGCACGGTCCGCGCGATGGACGCCGGGTCCCAGACCGCGGCCTCGAGCAGGATGTCGGTGCTGTCGGCGCGCACCTCGGTGCTCGCCCCGCCCATGACACCGGCCAGCGAGATCGGACCGGAGTCGTCGCTGATGATCACGTCGTCCGGGTCGAGCTTGCGCTCGACGTCGTCGAGGGTGACCAGCTTCTCGCCCGCCCTGGCCCGGCGCACGGTCAGCCCGCCGCGGACCCGGCTGGTGTCGAAGGCGTGCATCGGCTGGCCGAGCTCGAGCATCACGAAGTTGGTGATGTCGACCGCGAGCGAGATCGACCGGACCCCGGCGAGCATCAGCGTGCGGCGGATGAACCACGGCGTCGGCGCGGTCGGGTCGACCCCGGTGACGCGGCGGACCGCGAACCGCGAGCAGGCGTCGTCCTCGGGCAGGGTGACCGCGATGGCGCGCGCCTCGGCCGCCGGGACCTCGATCGCAGCGGGGTCGGCGAAGCCCAGGTCCAGCGCGCAGGCCAGCTCCCTGGCCAGGCCGCGCATGGACAGGCAGTAGCCGCGGTCGGGGGTCGGCGCGAGCTCGATGACCGAGTCGCCGAGGCCGAGCAGCTCGATGGCGTCGTCACCGGGGGCGATCTCGTCGTCCACCGGCAGCACGAGGATGCCGGAGTGGTCGTCACCGAGGCCGAGCTCGTCGGCGGCGCAGATCATGCCGCGGCTGACCTTGCCGTAGGTCTTGCGCTCGCTGATCACGAAGTCGCCGGGCAGGACCGCGCCGGGCAGCGCGACGATGACCAGGTCGCCCTCGACGAAGTTGGTGGCGCCGCAGACGACCTGGGTGGTCAGCGGCGCGCCGTCCTCGGCGTCATCGGTGTCGTCGACATCCTCCGAGTCGCCGATCTCCACCGTGCAGTACCGGATCGGCTTCTTGAACTCGGTGAGCTCCTCGATCTGGGCGACCCTGCCCACCACGACCGGGCCGGTGACCGGGCCCAGCGGGTCGACCGACTCGACCTCGATGCCGACCCGGATGAACGCCTCGGCGATCTCGTTGGCCCCGATGTCGCGGTGGTCCTCGGTGAGTTCGAGCTGCTGGACGAGCCAGCTGACGGGGATCCGCACTACGCCTCCGTGCCGAAAGGAAGGGTGAACCGGACGTCGCCCTCGACCATGTCGCGCATGTCGGGGATGCCGTCGCGGAACTGCAGGGTCCGCTCCAGGCCCATGCCGAAGGCGAACCCGGAGTAGACCTCGGGATCCACGCCGCAGGCGCGCAGCACGTTCGGGTTCACCATCCCGCAGCCGCCCCACTCGACCCAGCCGGGGCCGCCCTTCTTGGCGGTGAACCAGACGTCCAGCTCGGCGGAGGGCTCGGTGAACGGGAAGAACGACGGGCGCAGCCGCACGTGCGCCTCGGCGCCGAACATGGCCTTGGCGAACGCGTCGAGGGTGCCCTTGAGGTGGGCCATGGTCAGGCCCTTGTCGACGGCGAGGCCCTCCACCTGGTGGAACACCGGGGTGTGCGTGGCGTCGAGCTCGTCGGTGCGGAAGGTGCGGCCGGGGCAGACCACGTAGACCGGCAGTTCCCGCTCGACCAGCGAGCGGATCTGCACCGGCGAGGTGTGCGTGCGCAGCACCAGCCCGGAGTCGGGCGCGCCGACGTAGAAGGTGTCCTGCATGGTGCGCGCGGGGTGGTCCTTCTTGAAGTTCAGCGCGTCGAAGTTGAACCACTCGGCCTCGAGCTCGGGGCCCTCGGCGATCTCGTAGCCCATGCCGGTGAACACGTCACCGACGCGCTCGGCCAGCGTGGTGATCGGGTGCCGGGCGCCGCGCGGCAGCTTGTCCCACGGGAGGGTGACGTCGACGCCCTCCTCGCGCAGCACCCGCTCGTCGCGCTCCACCTTGAGCCGGGCGAGCCGCTCGTCGTAGGCGGCCTTCACCAGCGCCTGCGCCTCGTTGACCCGCTTGCCCGCCTCGGCGCGCGCCTTCGGCGGCAGCGCGCCGATCTCGCGGCGGGCCTGCAGCAGCGGCGAGCGGTCCCCCAGGTGGGCTGGCTTGACCGAGGCGAGGGCGTCGAGGTCGGCCGCGGAGCCGAACTCCTCGCGGGCCTTCTCCACGGCGGCCTGGAGGACGTCGGGCGTCAGCGCCGCGACCTCCTTGGGGTCGTACGGGTCGTTGGCTCCGGACATGGTTTCTGGACAGCTCCCCGGGGGTCCTGGCGTGGGACGGGCGCGCACCCCATGACGACGGGTGAGCAGGCTCGATCCTAGGTGATCGCCCGAGGGGCCCGACACCGACTTGGCCCCGGCCCGCCCGGTCGGGTTGCCCCGGGTGGCGGTGCGCGATCGCGCGGCCGGGTGAAGCCCGGGCCCCTGTCACCGGACGCCTGTACTGTGACCTGGGCCGGGCGCCCCCCGCCGCGCCCGGTTCGCCCGCCCCCACACCCGCAGAGGTCCACCTTGGCTCAGACATTCGGTGTCAACCTTCGCGGGGTCATCGACCTGCTCTCGCACCACCTGTACAGCAGCCCCCGGGTGTACGTGCGCGAGGTGCTGCAGAACGCCGTGGACGCGGTCACCGCGCGCAGGCTGCTGGACCCGACCGCGCCCGGCCGGATCAGCCTGGAGTGCCCCGAGCACACCGGTGACGGCACGCTGCGGATCCGCGACTCGGGCGTCGGGCTGGCCGAGGACGAGGTGCACACGCTGCTGTCCACGCTGGGCGGGACGTCCAAACGCGACGAACTGGGCTTCGCCAGGCGCGACTTCCTCGGCCAGTTCGGCGTCGGGCTGCTGTCGTGCTTCCTGGTCGCCGACGAGGTCCGGCTGGTCAGCCGCTCGGCGCGCGGGGGGCCCGCGGTGCGCTGGACCGGCCGCAACGACGGCACGTACACCGTCGAGGTTGACGACACGGCGCGCGCAGAGGTCGGCACAACGCTGACGCTGCTGCCGCGGCGTGACTGCGATCACTGGACCGAGTTCGCCACCGTGGCACCGCTCGCGGCGGAGTTCGGCTCGCTGCTTCCTTACGAGGTGCGCGTCGTCGGCGACACCGACAGCACGGTGATCACATCGGGTGGATTCCCGTGGGTGCGCAGCGACGACGAGACCACCTTGGCGCACCACGAGCGGCTGGCCGAATACTGCCGCTCGGTGTTTGGCTTCGAGCCGTTCGACACGCTTCCTTTGGAGTTCGGCGCTGTTGGGCTTACCGGGGTGGCGTTTGTGCTGCCGGAGGGCGCGCATCCTGGGGCGCGGCAGGCTCACCGGGTCTACCTGAAGCGGATGCTGGTCGGCACGGCGGTGGAGGGCTTGCTGCCGGACTGGGCCTACTTCGTGCGGTGCGTGGTGGATACCTCGGCGTTGCGGCCTACCGCGAGCCGTGAGGCCCTCTATGAGGACGAGACGCTCTTGGCAGTGCGGGACGCGTTGGGTGGGCGGGTCCGCGACTGGTTGGTGCGCTTGGCGGCGACGGAGCCGGATCGCGCGGGGGCACTGCTGGCCGCGCACCACATGGGCATCAAGTCGCTGGCTCTAGTCGACGACGAGCTGCTCGGGCTGGCCGAGCGCTGGCTGCCTTACGAGACGACGCGGGGCGCGATGCCACTGCGCCAGTTCCGCCGTAGTCACCCGACTGTGCTCTACACGCCGGACGTCGACGAGTTCCGCCAGCTCGCCCCGGTCGCCGCGGCCCAGGACATCGGCCTGGTCAACGCCGGGTACGCCTACGACACCGACCTGCTGCGGCGCATCGCCGAGCGGGACGGCCCGGACACCGCGCGCCGGGTGGACCCGAGGGAGCTGCTGGCCGCGCTGGGCCGCCCGGACGCCGAGACCGAGGCCGCGCTGGCCGACACGGTGCGGGTCGCCTCGGTGGTGCTGCTCGACCACGACTGCGAGCCGACGCTGCGCGAGTTCGACCCGGTGTCGCTGCCCGCGCTGCTGATCGCCGACGCCGACGGGGCGCGCAGGCAGGACGCGGCCGCCGCCCGCGCCGAGGCCGATCCGCTGTGGAGCGACCTGCTCGGGCACCTGATCGACGCCGGGTCGGGCGCGGCCCAGCGGCTCGTGCTCAACACCCGCAACCCGCTGGTCGCCCGGCTCGCGGAGGTCGACGACACCGCGCTGCTGGAGTCCGCGGTGCGCGCCCTGTACGTCAACGCGCTGCTGCAGTCGCACCGGCCGTTGCGCCCCAAGGACACCGCCGCGTTGACCGGGTCGTTCCTCGACCTGCTCGACCGCGCCATCGGACGCTGACCGGAGGACCGACCGTGCCCGAGCCCGAGCAGGACCCGCGCGAGCACCTGGCGCACCGGCTGCACGAGTCAGACGACCTGCCCGCGGGTCCGGCCAAGTGCGAGGCGCTGGAACGGGTCGCGCGCTCGGCCGACGCCGCCGGGCTGGTCGACCTGGGCGTCGCCGCGCGGCTGGTGCTGGTCAACGCCTACCGGGAGATCCGCCGCTACGACCTGATGCTGACGCCGTTCGCGTGGCTGCGGGCGACCGAGGCGCGGCACCCGGAGGCGTTCGACGAGTGGGCGGTGCACCAGTTCACCTGGATGCACAAGTGGCTGCCGACCGGGCTGCTCGGCGACCCGCGGTTCACCCTGGAGCAGATCACCGCGCTGGTCGACCAGCTCGAGCAGCGCTACCGGCTGCACGGCTACTCGCCGCACCCGGTGCACGACAAGCGGCGCGCGGTGGCGCACCACATCGGCGACACCGCGGCGGCCGACGCGCACTTCGCGGCGTGGCGGGGTGCCGAGCCCGACGACATGAGCGACTGCCCGGCGTGCGTGGTGGACAGCCAGGTGGGCTACTTCGTCTCCCGCGAGCGCTTCCCCGAGGCCATCGCGGTGGCGCGCTCGGTGCTCGACGAGCCGTCGGACTGCGCCGAGCAGCCGCACGGGGTGTTGGCGTCGCTGATCGAGGCCTACCTGGCGACCGGTCGGCTCGACGACGCGGCGCGGGCGCACCTGGTGTCCTACCGGGTGGTGCGCGGAACGCCGCAGGGGCGCTCGGCGCTGCACGCGCACCTGCGGTTCTGCGCGATCACCGACAACGCCGAGCGCGGTATGGAGATCTTGGCGGACAACCTCGACGTGCTCGCCGACCCGCCGAGCCCGAAGGTGCTGCAGGAGTTCGCTGCTGCTGCGGCGCTGCTGCTGAGCCGGGTACCGGACCGGGCGGACCGCCGGTTCACCGTCGGCGAGGTCGAGCTCGACGGCGAGGCGCTGCGCGTGTTCTGCGCGGAGGAGGCCACTGCGACGGCGGCAGCTTTCGATAAGCGCAACGGAACGGACGCAGTGAGCGAGCGTGTGCGCACGACGCTGGAGTTGAATGACGTCGGGCCGGTGCTGGTGGCCGTTCCAGGGGCTGCTGTGGCGGTGCCTGTCGAGTCGCGTGCTGTCGACCAGGTGGCGGCTGCGGAACTGGCGTGTGCGGCTGTGGAGTCTGGGCAGGTTCTTACCGGGGTGCGACTCCTGGGTGAGGTGGGTTCGGAGGCGGGCCTGCCGGAGGGATTGGCCGCACGGGTCGCAGCGCACCGCCAGAGGTTCCAGCGCGTTGACGATCCGACGGTTGCCGCTGAGCAGATGCTCCAGCACCAGGTAAGGCTTACTGAGGCCGGTGAGCCTGTCGTCGCTGCCCGGGTCCACCACCTGCTGGCTGGCCTTTGGCGGATGGCGGGACAACCCGACCGTGCCATGAGCCACGCGCAACTCGCGATCGCCGAAGGCACGACTCTCGGCGACGCAATCACGGTCGTCTATGGCCACCTTGCGTCGGTAGACCTGTTGTCGGCTGATGACCCTGCCGCCGCTGGTGCCTCACTCGACGCCGCAGAGGAGGTCGCGACGGCTGCGGCACCTGAGTTCCTCGGTGCGGCAAGGGATGCCCGCGCGGAGATGGTGGCATCCGGCGGGGACGTCGCTGCGGCGCTGGCGATCGTCGAGGGTTTGCTCGATGGGGTCAGCACGTGGCCGGAGTCGACGCTGTTGCGGTTGACGGGCCACCGCGCGCGGCTGCTGGCCAACCTGGGTCGGCTCGAGGAGTCCGCCGAATGGTTCGACCGGTTGGTGGCCCGGTGCCGGACCAGCCCTGGCCCGTGGCTGGCCGATTCGCTGCTGCAGTACGCGGTCCTTATCGACCAGGGCGGTGTCGCTGCGGACAACCTGCCGACCCTGCTGGACGCGGCCTCTGCTGCTCGGACGTACCTGCCGCCTATAGGTGCCGCCCAGGCTTGCCTCCACCTGTCGGCCGGGTACTTGGCCACCGGACGAGCCCTAGAGGCCGCCGAGACCCTCGAGGAAGCCCTCCGTCTCGTGCCCTCTTCGGCAACCGAGATGCGCACCGAAATCCACTACCGGCTCGCTATGGCCTGCCGAGCACTAGGCGAACACACCCCCGCCGAAACCCACCTGTCCGCCGTCATCGCCACCTCACCAACGGACGACGCGTTCCTCGGCCACCTCTTCTACCAACTCGGCGAAGTCCGCATGAACCTAGGCGCCCTACCCGATGCCGGGCTGGCGTTTGAAGATTCCGCCGCCCACTGGCGTAAGGCAGACAACCCGGTGGCGGCTAGCGAGTCGTTGGTGCAGCTAGCGCACGCCCGAGGCCTAGTGGACCTAGAAGCAGGCCTCTCCTACCTAGACGAAGCCGAATCCCTAGCCACCAACTCCGACGATGCCCTAGACCACCTAGCCGACGCCGCAGGTTTCCGCGCCGCCCTCTTGGCACACCACGAACACTACGAACAAGCCCTAGAAGCCAACGCCGCCGCCGAGAAACTAGCCGTCCGCCTAGGCAACCAAGACTGGCACGCCTTCTTGGCCTGCCGAGCCGCCCGCCTGCACTTGGACCTGGACAACCCCACCATGGCGGAGTCAGAAGCCCGACGCGCAACGGCGTTGCTTAGCGAAGAACCAGACCCCCAGACCTTGGGTGTGGTGCTGGGAACCTTGGCCCGGACCCTTGAGGAACAGGGCAAACCAGTGGAGTCCGACCCCCTGGTCAAGTCCCTGACCGACCGCCTGGACAACAGCTAACCCCCGATCGCGGCGGCAGGCTCCTCGGCAAGCATTGGCGTGCCGACGAGCGCTTCGCCGCAGACCGGGCCCGAAGCTGCGCGCACTCATCTACACAGATGCCAGCAACCCCATCCCGACACAGTGCCAATCATCGGCCTCGGAACACCTGCCGCTAGCCCAACACCCCTACCCAGATCACCTAGCCGACCACAAGCTTCTCGGAAGCAATGGAGCCCACCCAGCTCCCAGACACCCGGAACTCGCTGGCGCCACCCACCCCGCGCAAAGATCATCTGCCACAAGAGCCCCCGATATACAGCCTATTGACGGATCCCGACAGATCCAGGTCAGCGACCAGGGCCTGCGGACAACAGAACACGTTGTGGACAACCACCCGCCAGCCCTCGGACCCTACGGTGCCATCCCGGCTGCCGTCAGGACCGGCCGCAACCCACAGTGCCAGCGCGTGGACAGTCGGAACGGCCGGTGCCATCTCAGCCCGCTCTCGGCTGCCCTGCCAGCCCAGCGCCTGGACACTCGGACCCTGCGGTGCCATCTCGCCCTCCGTCAGGTCCGCCCCAGCCCACCTTCCCAGCGCCTGGACAGTCGGAGTCGCTGGTGCCAGGTGCTCGATGGGGTGGACCTGTTTTGTGTGGGGGGACGGCACCCGTAGCGTTTCCGCGCGGCAGGGCCTGCTTTTGGGCCCCTGCTTTGCGGTTCTGCGTCGGGTGTCGTAGGGGCCCCGCGCAAAACAGGTCCACCGCATCGAGCAAAGCTCGAAAATCGCGGATCGGGCCCGAGGTTGCCGCCAGGCAACGAGGCGTCCGATCCCGGGTCGCCGAGCTCGCCGCCAGGCGACGAGGCCGACCCCATCCCTTGCCCCGCATCCCCAGCCCAGGCCTACGTCAAGATCAACCTGATCGAAAGCCCCCAAATACACAGCCTACCGAGCAGCACCGACAAACAGGAGTAGCGAACATCGCCCTGTGGATAGCGGAAGGCGTTGTGGACAACCACCCGCCACAGAACCCACCCGCAAGATCATCTGTCACAAGAGCCCCCAATGCACAGCCTACCGAGCAGCACCGACAAACCAGCAGCAGCGACCACGGCCTGTGGACAACCGAGCGCATTGTGGACAGCCGGAACCGCTGTAGACAGAAGCAGCGCCAGCTACGAGATGTGCTTCAACGCCTCCCGGCGAGACAGCCCCGATAGCTCCGGATGGTCAGCCACGAAGGCGCGCACCCACTCCGCGTCCACCCGCGCGTATTGCCGCAACGCCCAGCCGATTCCCTTTCGTAGGAAGAAGTCCGTGTCTGTCACGTTTGCCTCGATCGCGAACGACAACAACCTCAGGTCTGTCTCGCCCTTCGCGCCTAGTTGGCAGATCACTGCCACTCGTCGCTTCCAGCGGTCCTCGTCCACTGCCCACTCGCGCATCACCGGTGTCACCGCGGACCGTTGGGCCATCAGCAGGGACCCCACGTGCCTGCTCGCGAGTTCGTCCACATAGTCCCACCAGGCCCCGGTGACCACGAACTCCTCGTACAGCGGCAACAAGTCGAGTTCTTGCCAGCGCGGGTACCGTCGCAAGAGGTCCAGGGCGACGTAGCGTTCCTCGCGGTACTGGGCTTCTCGCCACAGGCGGCGGATGACGTCGAGCCACTCGGTGCGGGAGGTGAGGGCGGGGAGTTGGCGGACCAGGACGTCGCGGGCTGGTTTGGCGACGCCGTGGAAGGGCATGTCGGACTTCATGTAGCGCTGCATGTCCGGCGCTCGGCCGGGGTCCCCGGCTGAGGCGAGGCGGGTGCGTATGTCGGATGCCAAGTCCACAGTGGCAAGTTACCCGGGACCGGGGTGCCCCACTCGGGACACCCCGGTCGCGGGTGTCAGTCGCCCAGCGGGTTGAGCAGGTCCGCCTTGCCCTCGAAGGCGAACAGCAGCAGGTCGGTCATCCGGAAGGTGGACGAGTCCGGGCCCAGCGCCGGGCGCCACCACGGTTCGCGGACGATCGAGGTGCGGCTGGCCTCCATCGCGCGGTGGAAGACCTCCGCGACGATGCGGCCGCCGACCTGGCCCAGGACACCGTTGTTGAGCTCGGCCTCGCGCAAGATGTAGAACCACAGCGGGGTGTCCGACGACACCGCGGCCCGCTGGTGCGGCGTCAAACCGCTCAGCGAGGCACCGCCCGCGCCGTCGAGGACCTCGGCCGCGGTGAGCGGGGCCACACCGAACAACGCGGCCAGTTGCTGGCCGCTGGCGAGTTCCACCATGCTCGCCCGGGTCAGGTTGCGGAACGCAAGATTCCGGTGGATCGCCGGGAACGCGGTGCCACGGCCGCCGAACGTGCCTGCCGGGAGTTGGTCGAGCGGGTCGACCAGCACCGTGTCCAGCCGCTTCGCGACGTTGCCGCCGTTGGTCGGCGGGGCGAGGTCGGGGCGGCCCGCCTCGGTGAAGTCGTACAGGCGGCGGAAATCAGCGATCCAGTTGGTCGGCAACCGGTCGACCGAGCCGGAGTTCGGATCGTCCAACTCGGACAGCGGACCGCCGGTGAAGTTGCCGCTCACACCGGTGAAGGTGAACAGCAGCAACAACGTGCCGAGCGGACCGGGGCCACCGCTGTTGAACACCCGGTTCCACTCGTAGGCGCCGCGCACCATGCTGTGCCCCATGCGGTACGCGGCGACGGAGAACTCGACCGGCATCGTCGGCCGCCGGGTGCGGCCGTGTCCGCGGGCCTCGAAGAACCGGCGGCCGTTGGTGAACACGTCGTGCACGATCGACGGGTCCACCACGCGCGGCAGGAAATCGGTGCGCAGCATCCACTGGTAGTGCTTGACCACCTGTTCGCGCGCCGCCTCGAACAACCGCCGCTCGTTCATCCCGGACATCGCCAGGTCCTCCACCACGCGGTTGTGGAAGCGGATGAACGCCAGGTGCGTTTGCGCGACGGCCAGGTTCTCGTCGTTGCGCAGGTCCGGGATCAGCGGCTCGCGCCGGTCCGCCCCGGTCCCCGCGGTGCCGCCCGCCCTGGGCAGGTCGAAGCCCTCCAGGTCGACGCGCACCCGGTCGTCCGGGAAGTCGGTCGCCGACGTGGTGCCGACCTTCAGCTTGACCTGGTCCTCGGCGTAGAAGCGGCGGTCGTGCCGGTCGTGCGGGCCGCGCCCGTAGAGCGAGTCCAGGTCCAGCGCGGGCGAGCGGCCCTGCACCAACTCGTCCACGGTGACCTCGGACCCGAGTTGGGTCGCGGTCCGGTCGATGGTCAGGTCGTGGTCGACGAACTGGCCCAGGTAGGTGTACCCCGCCGGGATGGACCCGTCGGGCTGCGCCGCGGTGGCGTCGGTGATGGCGGTGGCCAGGGCGGTGCGCAGCGCCTCGTCGGTCCGGTTGCCCTTCGGTCCGAGGCGGGAGAAGCGGAATCGGCGCAGTTCCTCCTCGGTGGACGGCTCGCGGGTGACCGGCGCGCCGTCCGCGCCCGACTCCACCACCCCTTCGCCGACGACGAGGAAACTGTCTCTGGCATGGCGTCGAGCCATTGGTGAACCCCCACTGTCCGGCCGGGGAACCACACGACGTCCCCGGGAGAAAGGGGCGAGCGGCACCGCGCCGTACCGAGTTCCCTCCCCAGAGAACCAGCGCGGGCACCGAACTCCTCCCCGTCGCCAGGCTACCGGAAAACGGCGCCCGGCCTCCTCGGGAATGCGGGCACGGCCCATTTCCGCGCGGCGGCGGAAATGGGGTTCAGCTTCCTGCCAAATCGGCACGACCGGTCGGCGGTTTCCGCGTCGACAGGTCCAGCGCGACGTCCACCAGGTCGGTCCGGTCCACTGTGGGCACCTCGGCGAGGTCGAACCAGGCCGCCATGTCGGTCGACCCGTTCTCCTCGAACCGCAGCTCCCCGCCGGTGATGGTCGCCGCGTACACCACCCGCAGCCCGTGCCAGTCCGTCGCGTTGCCCGCCCCGCTCAGCGCCCGCCGCAGCCCGGTGCGCTCGAACCGGCGGCGCACCGAGTCGATGCCCAGCAGCGCGTCCACCCGCACCGCGTACCCGGTCTCCTCGGCGACCTCGCGCACCACCGCGTCCAGCGGGTCCTCGCCGTGGTCGATGCCGCCCCCGGGCAGTGTCCACTTCTTCTCGGTGCGCCCCACCCACCTGGCGAGCAGGATCTTGTCCGCCTCGACGCACACGGCGTAGGCCGCCACCCGCAGGGACTGCTTCACGGGAGGTCAACCTACCCAAACGGGTGGCCAGCCGGGGTAGCGTGCGGCCATGGCAGCGGACGCGATCGTCATCGGCGCGGGGGTCATCGGGCTCAGCACCGCCATCCGCCTCGCCGAGTCCGGCGCGCGGGTGCGGGTGTGGTCGGCCGAACCGCCCGCCGACACCACCTCGGCCGTCGCGGCCGCCCTGTGGGGACCCGACTTCGCCGACCCGGGGCGCGCCTGGGCCTACGACACCGAACCGGAGCTGACCCGGCTCGCCGCCGACCCCGCGACCGGCGTGCACCTGTGCCGGGGCACCCAGGCTTCCGACATCCAGGACGAGCCGCCGCCGTGGGTGGAACGGCTGACCGACGTGCGGATGCTCGAACCCGACGAGCTGATGCCCGGCATGCGCGTCGGGCTGAAGACCACGGCCCCCGTGGTGGACATGCCCCGCTACCTCGACTACCTGACCGCCCGCTTGGACGTCGAGATCGAGATCCGGCGGATCGCCTCCCTGGCCGAACCGGCCGCCGAGGCGCCGGTGGTGCTCAACTGCACCGGCGTCGGCGCCCGGGAGCTGGCGGGGGACGAGGGGGTGCGGCCGTTCTGGGGTCAGCACGTCGTCGTGGAGAACCCCGGGCTCGACGAGTTCTACATCGAGGCCGTCCTCGGCGCCGAGTGGGCCGGGTTCTTCCCGCACGGCGACCACGTCGTGCTCGGCGGCGTGACCCGCCCGGACGTGTGGGACCGCACCCCGGACGCCCTGGTCGCGGCGGGTATCGTCGCCCGCTGCTCGGCCGTCGACCCCCGGCTGGCCGACGCCCGCGTCGTCGAGCACCGGGTCGGGCTGCGCCCGTGGCGGGCCAAGCCCCGGCTGGCGACCGAGCGGGTCGGCGCGGCGCTGGTCGTGCACAACTACGGGCACGGCGGCATGGGGGTCAGCCACTCGTGGGGGAGCGCGGCGGCGGTGCTCGGCCTGCTCTGACTTAGACTGGGCCCCTGTGTCGACCACGCCGATGATCGCCCCCAGCATCCTGTCCGCAGACTTCTCCCGGCTCGCCGAGGAACTCGCCGCCATCGAGGGGTCCGACTGGGTCCACGTCGACGTGATGGACGCGCACTTCGTGCCGAACCTGACCCTCGGCCTGCCGATCGTCGAATCGCTGCTCAAGGTGACCGACATCCCGATGGACTGCCACCTGATGATCTCCGACCCGGACCGCTGGGCGGTCGGCTACGCGCAGGCGGGCGCGCACAACGTCACCGTGCACGTCGAGGCCGCGACCGACCCGGTCCGCATCGCCCGCGACCTGCGCGCGGCGGGGGCCAAGGCGGGGCTGTCGATCAAGCCGGGCACGCCGCTGGAGCCGTACCTGGACATACTGCCCGAGTACGACACCCTCCTGATCATGTCCGTCGAGCCCGGCTTCGGCGGCCAGAGCTTCATCCCCGAGGTGCTCGACAAGGTCAGGACCCTGCGCGGCCTCATCGACACCGGCCACCTCAACCTCCTGGTCGAGATCGACGGCGGCATCAACGCCGACACGATCGAACAAGCGGCCGAAGCGGGCGTCGACTGCTTCGTCGCAGGCTCCGCCGTCTACGGCGCCGCCGACCCGGCCCGCGCCATCACGGCGCTGCGCGAGCAGGCCCGCTCCGCCAACCACCGCTTCATCCCCGCCTGACCCGCCTGACCCTCCGTGCCGCCGGGGCCCAGCCTCGGCGGCACACCCCCGTTTCGCGCGGCCACCCACTCAAGCCGCGTCTCGCCCGCCGATGGCATCTCCACCCAACGGGCAGTCTGCTTGCGGTGACTGAGCTTCTGCCACCAGCCGGCCCCCACCTGCCAGTCGGTTCCGTTCGCGCCTGACCGCCTCCGCGTCACCCGCACGATCCCACCGCCCGATCGGCGAATCCAAGCCGCGAACCCCTACCGCCCGCTTGGCGAATCCAAGCCGCAAAACCCCCACCGCCCGGATGGCAAATCCCCACCGCCCGGACGGCAGAGCCCCACCCACCCGGGGGCCACCCGCTTCCAGCCTACCGTTTTTCGTGGTCTGTCAAGGGGGTTCCGCGTTTGCTGTGGATGGCGGAGGAGGTTGTGGACAACTCGGGGCGATAACCGGCGCAACAACTCGAAGCAACGACCGCAGCAACACTCGAGGCAACGACTCGAAGCGACGACTCGAAGCGACGACTCGAAGCGACAACCGAACCAACGAACCGGCGCGGGACGAACACCCAGCCAGGAATCGCGTCCAAGCGTCCTCGAATGCCCCCACGAAGACCACCACCGAAGTCCACTATGGACCTATAGGTCCCAGGCCACCCGATGCCAACAGGCACGCCCGAGCTGCGAGACTGTCCGGCGTGGAGGACAGCCTGGCCGCGGCGATGCGGTCCGCGGTGGCGCTTGCCGAGCAGGTGCGCGGGTCGACGAGCCCCAACCCGCCCGTTGGGTGTGTGGTGTTGGACGCCGCAGGGCTACCCGTGGGGGAGGGGGCCACACAGCCGCCGGGCGGGGCGCACGCTGAGGTGGTGGCGCTGCGTGCCGCGGGGGAGCGGGCAAGAGGTGGGACCGCCGTTGTCACGCTCGAGCCCTGTGCGCACCACGGCCGCACCCCACCCTGCACCGACGCTCTTATCGCCGCCGGGGTCTCCAAGGTCGTCTATGCAGTCGCCGACCCAAACCCCGTCGCGGCCGGCGGTGCAAGGACCCTCCAAAGCGGGGGCATCGAGACTCAAGCCGGGCTGCTCGCCGACGAGGTCAGCAAGGGGCCGCTAAGAGCCTGGTTGCACGCGGTGAAGCACGGTAGGCCGCACGTGACCTGGAAGTACGCCGCCTCCCTCGACGGCAGGGTCGCCGCTGCTGATGGCAGCAGCCGGTGGGTCAGTTCGGCGGTCTCACGGGCCGAGGTGCACGAGCTGCGAACCAGGGTCGACGCCATCGTGGTGGGGACCGGCACCGTCCGGGTCGACGATCCCGCGTTGACCGCGCGCGCCGCCGATGGAACACCTGGGGCCCGGCAGCCGTTGCGGGTTGTCGTGGGACGTTCCGATCTGCCCGAGGGCGCCAGGGTGCTCGACGACACCGCCGAGACGCTGCTGGTGCGCACGCGCGAACCGGCCGAGGTGCTGGCCGCGCTGCACGCCCGCGGGGTGGTCGACGTCCTGCTCGAAGGCGGGCCGACGCTGGCTGGCGCGTTCGTGGCGGCGGGGCTGGTGGACCGGGTGCTGGTCTACCTCGCGCCCAGCCTGCTCGGCGGCGGACCTGTGGCGTTGGGCGCATCCGGCGTGTCGACCATCACCGAGGCACACCGGCTGGCCGTCGAAGAGGTCACCATGAGCGGACCGGACGTGCGGATCTCCGCGGTCCCGGTTCGGAACTGAGGAGGAGCTGCCGGTGTTCACCGGGATCGTCGAGGAGCGCGGCGAGGTCGTCGCGGTCGAACAGTTGGCCGACGCCGCGCGGGTCACCATCGCCGGGCCGCTGGTCACCAGCGACGCCAAGCGGGGCGACTCGATCGCCGTCAACGGGGTCTGCCTGACCGTGGTCGAGCACTCCGGCGGTTCGTTCACCGCCGACGTCATGCACGAGACGCTGGTCCGCAGCAGCCTCGACGGCGTCACCGCCGGGCACGCGGTGAACCTGGAGCGCGCCGCCGCGGTGGGGCAGCGCTTCGGCGGGCACATCGTGCAGGGCCACGTCGACGGCACCGGTGAGCTGGTCTCCCGCTCGCCGTCGCCGCACTGGGACCTGGTGCGCTTCAGCCTGCCCGCGCACTTGGCCCGCTACGTGGTGGAGAAGGGCTCGATCACCGTCGACGGCGTCTCGCTGACCGTGGTCGAGGTGGGGCCGGACTGGTTCACCGTGAGCCTGATCCCGGAGACGTTGCGCGCCACCACCCTGGGTCTCCGCGAACCGGGGGACCGGGTGAACCTCGAGGTGGACGTCATCGCGAAGTACGTGGAAAAGCTGGCCGGGCCACACCTGGCCGCCGAGGAGGGGGACCACCGGTGAGCGATTTCGCCGCCATCGAGCGAGCAATCGCCGACATCGCCGACGGCAAGGCCGTCGTGGTGGTCGACGACGAGGACCGGGAGAACGAGGGCGACCTCATCTTCGCGGCCGAGAAGTGCACGCCGGAGCTGCTGGCCTTCATGGTCCGCTACACCTCGGGCTACATCTGCGTCCCGCTGACCGAGGCCGACTGCGCCCGGCTCGACCTGCCGCCGATGTTCCACACCAACCAGGACGTGCGGGGCACCGCCTACACGGTCACCGTCGACGCCGCCGAGGGCGTGTCCACCGGCATCTCCGCCGCCGACCGCGCCTACACGATCCGGCTGCTCGCCGACGAGGCCTCGACCCCCAAGGACTTCAACCGGCCCGGCCACGTGGTGCCGCTGCGCGCCAAGGAGGGCGGCGTGCTGCGCCGCCCCGGCCACACCGAGGCCGCGATCGACCTGGCCAGGATGGCCGGGCTGCGGCCTGCCGGGGTCCTCTGCGAGATCGTGTCGCAGAAGGACGAGGGCGAGATGGCCCGCTACGACGAGCTGCGGGTCTTCGCCGCCGAGCACGACCTGGCGATCATCACCATCGCCGACCTGATCGCCTACCGCCGCCGCACCGAGAAGCAGGTCGACCGGGTCGCCGAGGCCCGCATCCCGACCGCGCACGGCGCCTTCCGCGCGGTCGGCTACGACAGCCGCCTCGACGGCATCGAGCACGTCGCGCTGGTCTACGGCGACATCGGCGACGGCGAGAGCGTGCTGGTCCGGGTGCACTCCGAGTGCCTCACCGGAGACGTGTTCGGCTCGCTGCGCTGCGACTGCGGCCCGCAGCTGGACGCCGCGCTGGAGGCCGTCGCGGCCGAGGGCAGGGGCGTGGTGCTCTACATGCGCGGGCACGAGGGCCGCGGCATCGGCCTCATGCACAAGCTGCAGGCCTACCAGCTGCAGGACGACGGCGCCGACACCGTGGACGCGAACCTCGCGCTCGGCGTGCCCGCCGACGCCCGCGACTACGGCACCGGCGCGCAGATCCTGGTCGACCTCGGGGTGAAGTCGATGCGGCTGCTCACCAACAACCCGGCCAAGCGGGTCGGCCTGGAGGGCTACGGGCTGACCGTGGTCGACCGGGTGCCGCTGTCGGTGTGGCCGAACCCGGAGAACCTGCGGTACCTGCGCACCAAGCGCGACCGGATGGGCCACGAGCTGGGCAACCTGGAGCAGTACGAGATCGGGGCCGTCGGCGCCGCGGGCTCGACCGGGGAGGACGCGTGAGCGGCGAGGGCAGGCCGGAGCAGGCCGTACCCGACGGCACGGGCCTGCGGCTGGGCATCGTGGCGACCCGCTGGCACGCGGGCATCACCGACCAGCTGCTCGCCCGCGCGCTCGCCGCCGCCGAGGAGGCGGGCGTCGAGGAACCGACCGTCGTGCGCGTGCCGGGGGCGGTGGAGCTGCCGGTCGTGTGCCAGGAACTGGCCCGCCACCACGACGCCGTCGTCGCGCTCGGGGTGGTCGTGCGCGGCGGCACCCCGCACTTCGAGTACGTCTGCGACGCGGTGACCGCGGGCCTGACCAGGGTCGCGCTCGACGAGTCGACCCCGGTCGGCAACGGCGTGCTGACGGTCAACACCGAGGACCAGGCCCTGGACCGGGCCGGGCTGCCCGGCTCGGCCGAGGACAAGGGCTACGAGGCGTGCGCGGCGGCCCTGGAGACCGCCCTTGTGCTGCGCGGGCTGCGCCAGCCGTGGACCGAGCGGGGCTTCGAGTGACCGCCCGCCCGCGCAAGGTGTGGTTCGTGACCGTGCCGATCGCGGTCGTGTTCATCGGGGTGTTCGTGGTCGTCGCGGTCCTGCTGCGCGGTAGCGGCACCGGGGTGTACTTCCAGGTGTCCGACCAGGTGGCCATGGTCGGCATCGGGGTGCTGCTCGCCGCGGGCGTGCTGTGGCTGACCTGGCCGAAGGTGACTGCCGACGAGGCCGGGATCACCGTGCGCAACCTGCTCGGCCGCACCAACTACCCGTGGACCGCCGTGGTCGCGATCAGCTTCCCCGACGGCGCGGCGTGGGCCAGGCTGGAACTGCCCGACGACGAGTACGTGCCGGTCATGGCCGTGCAGTCGATCGACGGGGCGCGCGCGGTCGAGGCCATCCGCGAACTGCGCCGACTGCACCGGGTCGCCACCAACGGGTGACAAGTGGCCATCCCGGTGGGAACCGGGGTAGCATTGCCGGTGTGAAACTGAGTGTGAGCCTCCCGGACGTCGACGTGCAGTTCATCGACGAGTACCTGGCCCGCTTCGACGCGACGACCAGGTCCTCGGTGATCCAGCTCGCGATCGGCTTATTGCGCGAGACGGCCATGCGCGACGAGTACGCCGAGGCCTTCGCCGAGTGGGATGCCGGGGACGACGCGGCGCTGTGGGAGGCGACGGTCGCCGATGCGGCGAGGTGACATCCACCTGGTCGACCTGGACCCCAGCCGGGGCTCGGAGGCCAACAAGGTCCGGCCCGCGGTGATCGTCAGCAACGACGCGGCCAACCAGGCCGCCCAGCGCACCGGTCGGGGCGTGGTCACCGTCATCCCGATCACCTCCAACACCGCGCGCGTCTTCCCGTTCCAGGTGCTGCTGCCCGGCACCGACTGCGGGCTGGTCGCCGACTCCAAGGCGCAGGCCGAGCAGGTCCGGTCCATCGCCGTGGGCCGCCTCGGTCGCCGCCTCGGCCGGGTCCCGCCGCGCCTGCTCGGCGCGGTCGACGACGCGCTGCGGGTGCACCTCGGCCTCTGATCGGTTCCTGTGCGCCCACTGTGAATACCCCGCGATGGTGAACCCGTCACCGCGCGCCCGCGTTGCCCTCGGTGTATCCCTGGACTGATTTCCCGAGGAGGCCAGCGTGACCGTTGTCGATCCCACCACCACCGAACCCGCCACCCAGCACGCCGAGAGGAGCGCTACCCAGCCGGAACGCAATCGCAGGCAGGTCCTGTGCGGCCTGATGGTCGCCCTGGTGGCGCCCGGTGTCCTGGCCGCGTGCGGCACCAGCGATACCAGCTCCCCGGCCACCACCACCGCGGGCGGCGGCGCCACGGGAGGCGCCACGGGTGGTGCTACCGGAGGTGCCACCACCGGTGGCGGTTCGACCGGGGCGCTGAGCACCGTGGCGGCGATCCCCGACGGCGGTGGTGTGCTGGTCGCCAACCCGTCCGGCGGCAAGATCCTGCTGGTGCGCTCGGGCAGCACCGTCAAGGGCTTCGACCCGTCCTGCCCGCACCAGGGCGCGACCGTCGACCCGCCCAAGGACGGCGTGATCACCTGCCCCCGGCACTTCAGCACCTTCGACGCGAGCACCGGCGCGCGCACCGCGGGACAGGCGCAGACCGGCCTCAAGACCATCGCCGTCAAGGTCGACGGCGACAACGTCGTCCTGGGCTGACCGGTCTTGGGCTGACCAGTCCTGGCTGATCAGACTTGGGCTGACCTGGCTTGGGCAGGCCAACCCTGGGCTGGTGGTCGTGAGCCAGCAGGTCCTGGGCCAACTGGTCCTGGGTGGGCCGGTCGTGGCTGACTGATCCTTGGCCGGTCGGTCCCGGTCGGTCCCGGTCGGTCCCGGTCGGTCCCGGTCGGTCCCGGTCGGTCCCGGTCGGTCCCGGTCGGCTGGCGGCGGCTTGCGGTGGTCGGCTGGTAGTGGGCAGAGCAGGCCGGAACCCGGGCGGACCCCTACCGGCCACTCGCTCCACAGTGGACGGTAGGGGTAAGCCGGACGGCGTCCGGACCCAGGTCCGTTCGGGTTATGGATTCACCGGATCCGCAGTGGTTGGGTCAAAGGTGACCATCACCTGACCCGGGGGGCCACCCATGCCAGCCATCCGTGTTCTCGGCGTCGTCGCGGGGGTGGTGCTGGCGGCGGGCTTGATCGCCGCGCCGCAGGCCGCCGCCACTGACGAGCGTCCGACCGCCGTCGTGTCCCTCGGGGACAGCGCCATCTCCGGGGAGGGCGCGGGCGACTACGAGCCGGGCACCCGCGGCGAGAACGGCAACTGGTGCCACCGCTCGGCCAACGCGCTGATCCACAAGACCCAGCTCGCCCAGCGCACCATCAACCTCGCCTGCTCCGGTGCCGACGCCGCCAACGTCTCGCTCGCCGACACGACCCACTACACCGAGGGCTCCCAGGCGCGCAGGCTCATCGACGTCGCCAAGGCCAACCGCGTGCTGGCCGTCGTGCTGCAGGTCGGCGCGAACGACGACCCGGCCTTCGCCGACACCCTCGTCGGGTGCATCAAGAAGTGGTTCAACCCGTTCGGTTCCGGGTGCGCCAAGGACCTGCGCACGCAGTGGCCAGCCCGCTTAAGCGCGATGGCGCCGAAGGTCGAGCGCGCCGTCGCCGACGTCAAGTCCGCGATGCGCCAGGCCGGTTACGCCGACGGCAGCTACAAGTTCGTCATCACCTCTTACGCTTCCCCGGTGACCGAGAAGATGGACGCGGTCAATCACGGTCCCCAGGGCTGTCCGCTCCGCCTCGCCGACGCCGCTTACGGTCGGACCGAGGCCGTGCCGCAGTTCGCCGAGACCTACCGCGGCATCGCCGCCCGAACCGGACTGTCCTACTTGGACCTGTCGCGGGCCACCGAGAACCGCGAGGCCTGCAGCGGCGGCGAGAACTCCGCCACCGAGTGGCAGAACCGCGTCCTGGTCGACCCGTACGCCTGGGTCTTCGGCGGCCTCGACTCGGTCGGGATCCACATGGCGCAGCAATCCTTCCACCCCAACGCCCGCGGCCACGCCCAACTCGGCCGCTGCGTCACCGAGTTCGTCAACGCCGGTACCAGCAGCGCGCGCTGCCTCGCGGGGTCCGACGGCAACCTGCACGCCGTGGCCTGAACCACCGGCCTGCGGTCGGCTCACCCGTCGGGCGGGTGAGCCGACTGTCGGTGGGCAGCCGTAGGGTTGTCCCGTGCCTGACCCGACCACCTACCGACCGTCGCCCGGGACGATCCCGGACGCGCCCGGGGTCTACAAGTTCCGCGATCCCGGCGGCCGGGTCATCTACGTCGGCAAGGCGAAGAGCCTGCGCAGCAGGCTGAACTCCTACTTCGCCGACATCGCCTCGCTGCACCCGCGCACCAGGCAGATGGTGACCACCGCGGGCGGCGTCGAGTGGACCGTGGTGTCCACCGAGGTCGAGGCGCTGCAGCTCGAGTACAACTGGATCAAGGAGTTCGACCCGCGGTTCAACGTCCGCTACCGCGACGACAAGTCCTACCCCGTGCTGGCGGTCACCCTCAACGAGGAGTACCCCCGGCTGCACGTCTACCGCGGCCCCCGGCGCAAGGGCGTGCGCTACTTCGGCCCGTACGCGCACGCCTGGGCGATCCGCGAGACCCTGGACCTGCTGCTGCGCGTGTTCCCCGCGCGCACCTGCTCCAAGGGCGTGTTCAAGCGGCACGGCCAGATCGGGCGCCCCTGCCTGCTCGGCTACATCGACAAGTGCTCGGCCCCCTGCGTCGGCAAGGTCGACGAGGCCGAGCACCGGGTGATCGTCGGCGACTTCTGCGACTTCCTCTCCGGCAAGACCGACGCCATGGTCAAGCGGCTGGAGAAGGACATGGCCGCCGCCTCCCAGGAGCTGGAGTTCGAGCGGGCCGCCCGGTTGCGCGACGACATCGGGGCGCTGCGGCGGGCGCTGGAGAAGCAGGCCGTGGTCCTCGGCGACGGCACCGACGCCGACGTGGTCGCCTTCGCCTTCGACGAGCTCGAGGCCGCCGTCCAGGTCTTCCACGTGCGCGGCGGCCGGGTCCGCGGCCAGCGCGGCTGGGTGATCGACCGGCTCGACGACGGCGACCAGCAGTCCCCGGTGGCGAACCTGGTCGACCGGTTCCTGTCCCAGTTCTACGGCGACCAGGCCGAGCTGGCCGACGAGAGCAACCCCGTCCCGCGCGAGATCCTGGTCCCCGAGCTGCCCGAGGACGCCGAGGCGATCACCGACTGGCTCAGCGGCACCCGCGGGTCCAAGGTGGCGCTGCGGGTGCCGCAGCGCGGCGACAAGCGGGCGCTGATGGAGACCGTCGAGCGCAACGCCAAGGAGGCGTTCACCCAGCACAAGCTGCGCCGCGCCGGTGACCTGACCGCCCGCTCGGCCGCGCTGCAGGAGCTGCAGGACGCGCTGGGCCTGGACACCGCGCCGCTGCGCATCGAGTGCGTCGACATCTCCCACATCCAGGGCAGCGACGTGGTCGCCTCGCTGGTCGTCTTCGAGGACGGGCTGGCCCGCAAGTCCGAGTACCGCCGGTTCGCCATCCGCGAGGCGGCCACCGAGGGCGACGTCGCCTCGATCGCCGAGGTCGTCCGCCGCCGGTTCGCCAAGCACCGCGCCGACCGCCCCGACGACGACCCCGGCCCGCTCGACCCGACCCCGGACGCCCTGCTCCCGGACACCCCGATCTCGGATCACACGACCTCGGACGACACGGCCCAGGACAGCCCGGCACCGGACGGTGTTGCCGTGGACGGCACGGTTGAGCCCGCCGCCGAGGACGGGGTCCCGCGGGTCGAGGTCCCCAACCCCCGGCCCGGGATCGACCCGGAGACCGGCAGGCCCAAGCGGTTCGCCTACCCGCCCAACCTGCTGGTCGTCGACGGCGCGGGCCCGCAGGCCAACGCCGCCGCCGACGTGCTCGCCGACCTGGGCGTCACCGACGTCGCGGTGATCGGCCTGGCCAAGCGGCTGGAGGAGGTCTGGCTGCCCGCCGACCCCGAGCCCGCCATCCTGCCGCGCACCAGCGAGGCGCTGTACCTGCTGCAGCGGGTGCGCGACGAGGCGCACCGGTTCGCCATCGGCTACCACCGGCAGAAGCGGTCCAAGAAGCTCAGCGCCTCCGCGCTCGACGACATCCCCGGCCTCGGTCAGGGCCGCAAGGCGGTGCTGATCAAGCACTTCGGCTCGCTGAAGCGGCTGCGGGCGGCCAGCATCGACGAGATCAGCGGGGTGCCCGGTATCGGGGTGGCCACCGCCAAGGCAGTGCACAGCGCGCTGGCGGGCGAGACCGCCGCGCCCACGAAGGCAGAGGACCAACAGCAGTGAGCACCGAAACCCCCGGCCCCGGCATCGAGGTCGCCGTCGTCACCGGCCTGTCCGGGGCGGGCCGCAGCACCGCGGCCAAGTGCCTCGAGGACCTCGGCTGGTTCGTCGTGGACAACCTGCCGCCGGAACTGATCTCCACCATGGTCGAGCTCGGCGCCCAGGCCCGCGGCGTGATCACCAAGGTCGCGGTGGTGATGGACGTGCGCAGCCGCGCCTTCACCGAGGACCTCTCGGCGATCATCAAGGACCTCGACGCGAAGGGCTACCGACCCCGGGTGCTGTTCCTGGAGGCCACCACCGACGTGCTGGTCCGCCGGTTCGAGCACGTCCGCCGCGGCCACCCGATGCAGGGCGAGGGCAGGCTCATCGACGGCATCGGCGCCGAGCGCGAGCTGCTGCGCCCGCTGCGCGAGGAGGCCGACCTGGTCCTGGACACCTCCACCCTGTCGGTGCACCAGCTGCGGGCCAAGATCGAGGACGCGTTCGGCTCCGACGCCGCGGCGACCACCCGGGTCACCGTGCTGTCCTTCGGCTACAAGTACGGCCTGCCGATGGACGCCGACCTGGTGATGGACGTGCGGTTCCTGCCCAACCCGTTCTGGATCCCGGAGCTCAAGGACCAGACCGGCCGCGACTCCGACGTGCGCAACTACGTGCTCAGCCAGGAGGGCGCCGACGAGTTCCTCGACCGCTACCACGAGCTGCTGCGGCTCATCGGCGCGGGCTACCGGCGCGAGGGCAAGCGGTACCTGACGCTGGCCATCGGCTGCACCGGCGGCAAGCACCGCAGCGTGGCGATCTCCGAGGAGCTGGCCAGGCGGCTGGCCGACGAGGACGGCATGGCGGTCAAGGTCGTGCACCGCGATCTGGGGCGCGAGTGACGGCGGCGCCCCACAGCGAGGTCACCGGGGCAGCGGGCAGGCCGCTGCGCGTGGTCGCCCTCGGCGGCGGCCGCGGCCTGCACGTCACGCTCAGCGCGCTGCGGCTGATCACCGACGACGTCACCGCCGTGGTCACCGTCGCCGACGACGGCGGGTCCTCCGGTCGGCTGCGCCGCGAGCTCGGCCTGCTCCCGCCCGGCGACCTGCGCAAGGCCCTGACCGCGCTCGCCGGGGACGACGGCCCGTGGCCACGGGTGTTCGAGCACCGCTTCGGCGGCACCGGCGCCCTGGCCGGGCACGCGATCGGCAACCTGGTGCTCGCCGGGCTGCTGGAGGTCATCGGCGACCCGGTCGAGGTGCTCGCCCAGGCCGCCAAGCTGATGGGCGTCACCGGTCGGGTGCTGCCCATGTCGACCGACCCGCTCGACATCGAGGCCGAGGTCACCGGCCTGGAGGAGGACCCGGACACGGTCCGGCGCATCCGCGGCCAGGTCGCCGTGGCCACCACGCCGGGGCGGGTCCGCCGGATCCGGCTGCACAACACCAACCGCAAGACCGAGCCGCCCGCCGCCTGCCCGCAGGCCGTCGCCGCCGTGCGCGGCGCCGACGTGGTGCTGCTCGGCCCGGGGTCCTGGTTCACCAGCGTGCTGCCGCACCTGCTGGTGCCCGAACTGCACGAGGCGCTGGTCGACACGGCCGCCGCCAGGGTCGTTGTGCTGAACCTGGTCCCCCAACCGGGGGAAACCGCGGGGTTCTCCCCGGAGCGCCACCTCGACGTACTCTGCGAGCACGCGCCCCGGCTGCGGGTCGACGCGGTCATCGCCGACGCCGACTCCGTGCCCACCCCGGACCGGCTCCGACGTGCGGCCTCGGTGCTCGGCGCGGACATGTGGCTGGACTCGGTCGCCGCCCCGGCCCGCCCCGACCGGCACGACCCGGTGGCCCTGGCCGCCAGCCTGCGCCGGGCGATCACCTCGGTGAGGGCGCGCTGAACCCGCCCGGCGCTCGTGGTGGGATGTACCGGCGCCCGAACCGGGGCCGGGAGAGGAGGACCCCGTGGCGATGACCGCCGCTGTCAAGGACGAGCTCAGCAGGCTGGCCGTGGCCAAGACCTGTTGCCGCCGCGCCGAGGTCTCCTCGCTGCTGCGCTTCGCCGGGGGCCTGCACATCGTGGCGGGCCGGGTCGTGGTGGAGGCCGAACTGGACACCGGCTCCGCCGCGCGGCGCCTGCGCAAGGAGATCCACGAGCTCTACGGCCACCACGCCGACATCCACGTGATCACCTCCGGCGGCCTGCGCAAGGGCACCAGGTACGTGGTCCGGGTGGTCAAGGACGGCGACGGCCTGGCCCGCCAGACCGGCCTGCTCGACCCCCGCGGCCGCCCGGTCCGCGGCCTGCCCGCCCCCGTCGTCTCCGGCGGCGTGTGCGACGCCGAGGCCGCCTGGCGCGGCGCGTTCCTGGCGCACGGCTCGCTCACCGAGCCCGGCCGCTCCTCGGCGCTGGAGATCACCTGCCCCGGCCCCGAGGCCGCCCTCGCCATCGTCGGCGCCGCCCGCCGGATGGGCATCGCCGCGAAGTCCCGCGAGGTCCGCGGCGCCGACCGCGTGGTCGTGCGCGACGGCGACGCCATCGGCGCCCTGCTGACCCGCCTCGGCGCGCACTCCAGCGTGCTCGCCTGGGAAGAGCGCCGCATGCGCCGCGAGGTCCGCGCCACTGCCAACCGCCTGGCCAACTTCGACGACGCCAACCTCCGCCGCTCCGCCCGCGCCGCGGTCGCCGCCGCCGCCCGCGTCCAACGAGCCATGGAGATCCTCGGCCCGGACGCCCCCGAACACCTCACCGCCGCGGGTGAACTCCGCCTCCAGAACAAGCAGGCGTCCCTCGAGGAACTCGGCCAACTCTCCGACCCCCCCATGACCAAGGACGCCGTCGCGGGCCGCATCCGCCGCCTCCTGGCCATGGCCGACAAACGCGCCAAGGACCTCGGCCTGCCCGACACCGAATCGGCCGTCACCCCCGACATGCTCGAAGCCGACGCCTGACCGGCCTGTGGACAACCCACCAACAACCGTTGTGATCTGGGTCTCGCCCCGTATCTGAACCGCTTCCCCCCGCCTCCTGACTCCCGGGAGCGCGGGTGCCGCTTGGGGGAGGGGCACCCGTGGGGGGAAGTGGCGTGGAGTCCGCCCGGCGTGGGGGCTGGCGGACTCCACGCCACTGCTTTACCCACCAGCCCCGGACATCCGGAAGCCGCTCGCTTGAGCACCCCGCGCTCCTCGGAGTCGCCGGTGCCAGCCAGCCTTCCGTCAGGTCCCGCCCCAACCCCACCTGATCAGCACCTGGACACTCGGACCCAGCGATGCCAGGCCGCCCTCCGTCAGGCCCGCTCTGCCCCACAGTGCCAGCCCGTGGACACTCGGACCCGTCGGTGCCAGCCTGCGCCCCGTCAGGTCCGCCCCAACCCACAGTGCCAGCCACTGGACACTCGGACCCGTCGGTGCCAACTCGCCCCCCGTCAGGTCCGCCCCGACCCACCTGCTCAGCGCCTGGACAGTCGGACTCGCTGGTGCCAACTGCTCGATGGGGCGGACTTGTTTTGCGTGGGGGGACAACACCCGTAGCGTTTCCGCGCGGCAGGGCCTGCTTTTGGGCCCCTGCTTTGCGGTTCTGCCTCGGGTGTTGTAGGGGCCCCACGCACAACAAGTTCGCCCCATCGAGCTCGTCGCATTGTCGCGGATCTCCGCCGATGTTGCCGCCAGGCGACGAGGCGGCTACCGGAGCCGAAGGCGGAGGCCCGAATCCCTTGCCCCGCACTCCCGGCAACGGCTGACGTCAAGATCAACCTGATCGAAAGCCCCCAAATACACAGCTTACCGCGCAGCGCCGACAAAACAGGGCCAGCAACCGGAGCCTGTGGACAGCTGGAACCGTTGGGGACAAACAACAACAACAACCGCCCCTGCCAAGATCATCTACCACGAGAGCCCCCGATATACAGCCTACCGAGCGGCGCCGACAAAACAGGAGCAGCGAACGGAGCCTGTGGACAGTCAAAGGCATTGTGGACAACTCATCCGCAGTCAGTTCACCCAGACACCTCACCCAGAGGCGCCTCACCAACTGCCCAGCCCGCAGCCCCCGCCGAGGCCAGGCGGCACCCAGACCAGCCAGCAGCCCCTCATGCCGAACAGCGCTCCAGGCCGAACAGCGCTCCAGACAGAACGGCACCCCAGACCAGACAGCACCCCAGACCAGACAGCACCCCAGACCAGACAGCTCCTCAAGCCGCACAGCGCCCCCGCAGACCACCCCACCCCCATCGGAACCGGTTCCGATACAGGCGATTCGGTCACAGCCCCGCACTGCTGTGCCGTCCAACTATCCGTTCGTCGAACAGTTGTCCCAGGCCGCGTGGTCTGATTCGATAAAGAGAGACCGCTGACCTCCTGACCTGCGCGCGTCCAGGTGAACGCTAGGGTTCCCAGGGAGGGCGGATGTTTCCGCCGGGCCCGCTTCGGCTCGGCCAACCAGTCGCAGAAACGAGGAGACCCAGGTGACGGTTCGCGTAGGTGTCAATGGTTTCGGTCGGATCGGTCGCAACTTCTGGCGCGCCGTGCAGGCGAGCGACCACGACATCGAGATCGTGGCCTTCAACGACCTCGGTGACGTCGCGACCATGGCCCACCTGCTCAAGTACGACAGCATCCTGGGCCGGTTGCCGCAGGACGTGTCGGTGACGGCCGAGGGCATCAAGGTCGGCGACACCACCATCAAGGCGCTCGCCGAGCGCGACCCGGGCAAGCTGCCCTGGAAGGACCTGGGCGTCGACGTCGTCGTCGAGTCCACCGGGTTCTTCACCAAGGCCGCCGACGCCCGCAAGCACGTCGACGAGGGTGGCGCCAAGAAGGTCATCATCTCCGCGCCAGCCAAGGGTGAGGACCTCACCGTCGTGCTCGGCGCGAACGAGGGCCAGTACGACGGCTCGCAGACGGTGATCTCCAACGCCTCCTGCACCACCAACTGCCTGGCCCCGCTGGCCAAGGTGCTGCACGACGCGTTCACCATCGAGCGCGGTCTGATGACCACCATCCACGCCTACACCCAGGACCAGAACCTGCAGGACGCCCCGCACAGCGACCTGCGCAGGGCCCGGGCCGCCGCGCTCAACATAGTGCCCACCTCGACCGGCGCCGCGAAGGCGATCGGCCTGGTGCTGCCCGACCTCAACGGCAAGCTCGACGGCTACGCGCTGCGCGTCCCGGTGCCGACCGGCTCGGCGACCGACCTGACCGTCACCCTGGGCCGCGAGGTCACCCTCGACGAGGTCCAGGCCGCCTACCAGGCCGCGGCCGAGGGCCCGCTCAAGGGCATCCTGCGCTACAACACCGACCCGATCGTCTCCGCCGACATCGTCACCGACCCGGCGTCGTGCATCTACGACGCGCCGCTGACCAAGGTCAGCGGCAACCTGGTCAAGGTCGTCGGCTGGTACGACAACGAGTGGGGCTACTCCAACCGCCTCGCCGACCTGACCGCGCTCGTCGCCTCGAAGCTCTGAGGGGTCCCGGCTTGAAGACTCTCGACGACCTGCTCGCCGAGGGCGTGACCGGTCGGCGCGTGCTCGTGCGCGCCGACCTCAACGTCCCGCTCGACGGCGAGACGATCACCGACGACGGCCGGGTCCGCGCGTCGCTGCCCACCCTCACCCGCCTCGCCGAGGCGGGCGCCCGGGTGGTCGTGGCCGCGCACCTGGGTCGCCCCAAGGGCGCCCCCGAGGCCAAGTTCTCCCTCGCCCCGGTCGCCGCGCGCCTCGGTGAGCTGCTCGGCCGCCCGGTCGCGCTGGCCGCGGACGTGGTCGGCGAGTCCGCCAAGGCCACCGTCGCCGGTCTGGCCGACGGCGAGGTCGCCCTGCTGGAGAACGTGCGGTTCGACCCGCGCGAGACCAGCAAGGACGCCGCCGAGCGGGACGCGCTCGCAGGCGAGTTCGCCGCCCTGGCCGATGCCTTCGTCTCCGACGGCTTCGGCGTGGTGCACCGCAAGCAGGCCTCGGTCTACGAGGTCGCCACCAAGCTCCCGGCCTACGCCGGTGGCCTGGTGCTCGCCGAGGTCGAGGTGCTGCGCAAGCTCACCGGCGACCCCGCCCGCCCGTACGTGGTGGCGCTCGGCGGCTCGAAGGTCTCCGACAAGCTCGCCGTCATCGAGTCCCTGCTGCCCAAGGTCGACGCGATCCTGGTCGGCGGCGGCATGTGCTTCACCTTCCTCGCGGCCGAGGGCCTCGGGGTCGGCGACTCGCTGCTGGAGGCCGAGATGATCGACACCTGCAAGCGGCTGCTCGCCGAGCACCCGGAGAAGATCCTGCTGCCCGCCGACGTGGTCATCGCCGACGCGTTCTCCGCCGAGGCGAACACCCACACCGTGCTCGCGGCCAACATCCGCGAGGGCTGGAAGGGCCTGGACGTCGGCCCGATCACCGTCGAGCGCTACAGCGAGGTCATCGCGGGCGCGGGCACGGTGTTCTGGAACGGCCCGATGGGCGTCTTCGAGCTCGCCCCGTTCGCCGAGGGCACCCGCGGCGTCGCCCAGGCGATCGTGGACTCGTCGGCGTTCTCCGTGGTCGGCGGCGGCGACTCGGCCGCAGCGGTCCGGCTGCTCGGGCTCCCCGAGGACGGCTTCTCGCACATCTCCACCGGCGGGGGTGCGTCCTTGGAGTTCCTCGAGGGCAAGGACCTGCCCGGCGTTTCCGTCTTGGAGGGCTGATGGCCAGGCAGGTGCTGATCGCGGGCAACTGGAAGATGAACCTCAACCACCTCGAGGCCATCGCCCTGGTGCAGAAGATCGCCTTCTCCCTCCCGGAGAAGTACTACGCCAAGGTCGAGGTGGCGGTGCTGCCGCCGTTCACCGACATCCGGTCGATCCAGACCATGGTCGACGGCGACAAGCTCCTGCTGCGCTACGGCGCCCAGGACATCTCCCGCTACGACTCCGGCGCCTACACCGGCGAGGTGTCCGGCCCGATGCTGGCCAAGCTGGGCTGCACCTACGTCACCGTGGGGCACTCCGAGCGGCGCGAGTACCACGCCGAGACCGACGAGCTGGTCAACACCAAGGTCAAGGCGGCGCTCAAGCACGGCATCACGCCGATCCTGTGCCTGGGCGAGCAGTTGGCGGTCCGCGAGGAAGGCGGCCACGTCGAGCACTGCGTCGCCCAGCTCATCGCGGGCCTCAAGGGCCTCAAGGCCGAGCAGGTGGCCAAGGTCGTCATCGCCTACGAACCCGTCTGGGCGATCGGCACCGGCAAGGTCGCCACCGCGGCGGACGCGCAGGAGGTCTGCGCCGCGCTGCGCGCCGCCCTCACCGAGAAGTACGGCGACGAGGTCGCCGGAACCGTCCGCGTGCTCTACGGCGGTTCGGTGAAATCCGGCAACATCGGCGAGCTGGTGGCGCAGGACGACATCGATGGTGCCCTGGTCGGCGGCGCGAGCCTGCAGGCCGACGAGTTCACGAAACTGTGCGCCATGGCCGCGGGCGGACCACTCCCGTAGCGGTGTTCTACCAGGTCAGGGCGCCGGGAACCGTGTTTCCCGGCGCCCTGGCGCATTCCCGGCGGCCGTGCACGTGCACGTGCGGATGCGATCTTCGGCTATTCTGGTAACGACGTCGGCACGCCACGTCGGGGCGGTGGTCGAACCCGGGGGAGTCACCGGGTAATCTGAGGCCTCAACCACACGACCGCGAGGACCCGATGATTCTGACGCTGCAGATCGCTCTGATCGTCTCCAGCCTTCTGCTGATCTTGCTGGTGCTGCTGCACCGGGGCCGCGGTGGCGGTCTGTCCTCGCTGTTCGGCGGTGGTATGCAGTCCAGTCTGTCCGGCTCGAGTGTGGTGGAGAAGAACCTCGACCGGGTCACGCTGTTCGTCGGCGCGGTGTGGATCATCTGCGTCATCGGCCTCGGCCTGCTGGTGAAGATCAGCTGATCCGCCCGGTGCTGGTCGCAGGCCATCAGGACAAAAAGGACGCGGCCGAGCCCCGCGTCCGACCACGTGGTGGGGGTGTGAACATCAATGGCCGGTGGTAACGCGATCCGGGGTACCCGGGTCGGTGCTGGTCCTATGGGAGAGTCCGAGCGCGGGGAATCCGCGCCTCGGCAGCGAGTGTCCTACTGGTGCGCCAACGGACACGAGTCACGTCCGTCGTTCGCGCTGGACGCGGAGAAGCCAGAGTCCTGGGACTGCCCGCGCTGCGGTCTCCCCGCCGGTCTCGACGAGCAGGCGCCCCCCAAGGCGCCCCGCAACGAGCCCTACAAAACCCACCTCGCCTACGTCAAGGAACGCCGCTCCGACGCCGACGGCGAGGCCATCCTCGCCGAAGCGCTCGCCAAGCTGCGCGCCAAGCGCGAAGGCTGAGGTACCCCAGCAAGACCCCCTGCGACCCCACGTCCACCCGGACGTGGGGTCGCAGTCTTTCGCAGCCCAGTTTCACCCCACAAACGCCCCTGGCGACCCATCCCTCTACTCCCGGCCGCAGCACCACTCCCTAGACGCTGGTCGCCAGCGCCAGCAACCTCCAGGAGCGCGGGGTCGCCCGGGCGGTCTGGGCAGAGGTGACCGGCATGAGTGGGATCAGTACAGAGCGAGCGGACCCAACGGTGCCATCCCACTTCCCGCCAGGTCCGCCCCGACCCACAGTGCCAGCCCCCGGACACTCGGACCCGGCGGTGCCAACTGGCCTTCCGTCAGGTCCGCCCCAGCCCACCTACCCAGCGCCTGGACAGTCGGAGTCGCTGGTGCCAGGCCGGCTCGATGGGGCGGACTTGTTTTGCGTGGGGGGACGGCACCCGTAGCGTCGGTAACCGACAGGGCCAGGCTTTTCGGCCCCTGCTGTGCGGTCCTGCCACGGGTGTCGTAGGGGCCCCGCGCAAAACAAGTTCGCCCCATCGAGCTTTCCGCATTGTCGCGGATCAGATGCAATGCCGAAGGCGAGCCGTTTACCGGAGCCGAAGGCGGAGGCCCGAATCCCTTGCTCCGCACTCCCAACCCCGGCCTACGTCAAGATCAACCTGATCGAAAGCCCCCAAATACACAGCTTACCGCGCGGCACCGACAAACCGGGAGCGCCAAGCAGCAGCCTGTGGACAACCGGAACCGAGCCACCGCAACAGCCCCCGCCAAGATCAGCTGAATCAAGAGCCCCCGATATTACAGCCTACCGACGGAGCCCGACCGAACAGAACCAACAAACACGCCCAGTGGACAACCAAACCGGTTGTGGATAACTCGCCAAAGCAAGATCATCCACCACAAAGACCCCCCGATATACAGCTTACCGACGGAGAACGACAGAGCAGCAGCAGAAAAAGCGCCCTGTGGACAAGCAGCCCAGTTGTGGATAACCCCAAAAAGAACAGCGGCCCCGCGCCCAAGGACGCGGAGCCGCTGCCACAAACCTCAGTACCGGAACGCGCTGATCAAGGTCCGCAGGTCTGCCGAAGCCTCGCTCAGCGTCTCCGCGGTGCGCTTGGCCGCGGTGGCGGCCGAGCTGGTGTCCTCGGTGGCGCTGGCCAGGCCCGCGATGCCGGTGCCGATCTGGACCACGGCGTTGGCCGTCTCGTGCACGTTGCGGCTCATCTCCGCGGTGGTGGCGGTCTGCTCCTCCACCGCTGCCGCGATGACCGTCTGGGTGTCGCAGATCGAGCTGACGACCTGGCCGATCTGGTGGATGGCGGAGGTGGCCTCCGCGCTGCCCTGCTCGATGGCCTTGATCCGGCGGGTGATGTCCTCGGTGGCGGTCGCGGTCTGCTGGGCCAGTTCCTTGACCTCGCCCGCCACGACGGCGAAGCCCTTGCCGGACTCGCCCGCTCGGGCGGCCTCGATGGTGGCGTTGAGGGCCAGCAGGTTGGTCTGCTCGGCGATGGAGCTGATCAGCTTCACCACGGTGCCGATCTCGGCGGTGGCCTCGCCGAGGGCGGCGACGGCCTGGTTGGCGGTCTCGGTGTCGCGGACGCCGTCGGTGGCGACGTCGGCGGCGCGGCTGGCGTTCTGGGTGATCTCGTCGATCGCGGCGCGCATCTGCTCCGAGGCGCTGGCCATCGCGGTGACCATGGTGGACACCTCGGTGGCGGTCTCGTTGATCGAGTTGGCCTCGGTGCTGGTGTCCCCGGCGGTCTCGGCGAGCATGCCGCTGACCGTGGACAGCTCGTTGGACGCCCCGGCGACCTCCTCGGCGCGGGCGGCGACCCGGCCGATGAGCTCCTGGGTGCGCTCGGCCAGCAGGTTGAAGCCCTGGGCGACCTCGCCGAGCTCGTCGGCGCGGCCCTGCTCGATGCGCTGGGTCAGGTCGCCACCGGCGATCCCGGCCAGGCCCGCGCGCAGCCTGCTCAGCGGCTTGGTGATCGAGCGGACCAGCAGCACGGTCAACCCGAAACCGGCGAGGAACGCGGCGGCGGCGAGCAGGATCGTGGTCAGCGTGGCCTCGTCGGCGCGGGTCTCGGCGAGGGCGATCGCGGCGGCGGACTCGGCCTCCACGTCCTCGACCAGCAGGTCGATCTTCTCGGCGATCTTGTTGAAGTTCTCGATCTCCTGCACCGCGACCAGCTCGTTGGCCTTGGCGACCAGCGCCGGGTCGGCGGAGCGGTAGTCGGTGACGATCTCCTCGTCGAGGTCCATGAAGGTGCCGAACAGGTCGGTGATGGCCTTGACCTCGGTCGCCTGTTCGCCGTCGAGGCCGAGCGCGGCGAGCGCGGCGAGCTCCTTGCGGAAGGAGGCGGCCGAGGCCAGGAACGCGGCGCGGGCGCTCGCGGTGTCCGCGGTCGCGCCCTCCACCCCGCGCATGACGTCGAAGGCGTAGGCGGTCTGCCAGCCGTTGAAGTCGCCGGAGCGGAACTTCACCTGCATCGCCAGCTGGGTGAGCTGCCGGGACCGGGCGATCTCCTCGGCCGAGGCGCGCTCGCGCTCCAGACCGGACACCGCCACCGTCGCCAGCGCGCACAGCAGTACCAGCAACACGGCCATCGCCGCGCCGACCCGCACACCGACCCGCAGGTCCGAGATTCGCTTCAGCATGTGCCACCGTTCCACTCACGCGGTCACCCGCGGGTCAGGTCGAGATCGACCGGCCCTTCGGCGGGTGCTCGGCACACTTGAGGCGAAACAACCGGGATGCCCCGATTGCGCTATCGGGCCGGGTCAGCCCGCCAGCGGGTACCGCGCGCGAACCTCGAACCCGCCGTCCGCGGTCGGCCCCGCGTCGAGGCTGCCACCCAGCAGACCGGCGCGTTCGCGCAGGCCGAGCAGCCCGTGACCGCCCGAGGGCAGGGTGCCCAGCTGCCGCCGCCGCGGCGGGTCGTTGGTGATCTCGACGACCAGCGCGTGCGGCTCGGCCAAGATGCGAACCGAGGCCCGTGAGCCCGCGGCGTGCTTGCGCACGTTGGTCAGCGCCTCCTGCACCGTCCGGTACGCCGCCCGCGACACCGCGCCGGGCAGCCCGGCCGGGCAGGCGTCCACCAGCAACCGCACGTCCGGGTCCTGGACCAGGTCGGCGAGGTCCTCCAGCCCCGGCTGGGCCTCGTCGTCGTCCACCCCCGAGCGCAGCACCCCGACCAGCTCGCGCAGCTCCTCCAGGGTGCGGGTGCTCAGCGACCGGATCGTCTCCGCCGCCTCCCTGGTCGCCTGGTCGCGCACGTCGACCTGCATCGCGCCCGCCTGCATCGCGATCAGCGTCACCTGGTGGGAGACCACGTCGTGCATCTCCCTGGCCAGCTTCGCCCGCTCCGCCGAGCGCACCGTCGCCGCGTGCAGCAGCTTCTCCCGCTCCCGGCTGCGGGCCAGCTCCCGGATCCGGCTGGACAGCTCGTGGCGCACCGCGATCAGCAGCCCGATCGCCACCGGCATACCGGCCACCAGCACGCCGTAGATCGCGTCGGAGAGGTGCTGGCGCCAGGTCAGCGTCAGGAACTCCGCCCACGGCCACAGCACGAACCTGCTCAGCCCGACCAGCACCGCGCCAGCCGCCGTCCGCCAGCTCACCAGGTTCCGCCTGGCCAGCGCGCAGAGGGTGATCATCGCCGCCAGCTGGGCCCAGCCCGCGAAGAACCCGGGGATGGTGATCAGCACCGCGACGAAGGGCAGGTGCCTGCGCAGCAGCACCGCGGGCACCGCCAACCAGGACAGCCACAGCGAGTAGGTCTGCACGTCCGGCGGCACGACCAGCCACACGTCCAGCGAGGCCACCAGCAGGGCCAGCGCGTCGGAACCCAGCTCGCGGACCCGCCTGCGCTCGCGCAGCGCGGCCAGCCTGCGCGGCAGCCGCAACCCGGGCAACCGGAACAGCGTGGACACCGCGCGCCGCGACCTCGGCGGGACCGGCCGCGCGCCCACCTCGGCCGCCTCGTCGCGGCCGACACCCTCCGGTGTCAGCATGGGGGTGACCAGCGCCGCACCTCCTCCCGGGCCGGGACTGGGGTCCGCTCCAGCCACGTCCCCCGGCTCGGGGCGCGGCGCTCCACG
Organism: Actinokineospora diospyrosa; assembly: GCF_024171925.1. Classification (GTDB taxonomy): domain Bacteria; phylum Actinomycetota; class Actinomycetes; order Mycobacteriales; family Pseudonocardiaceae; genus Actinokineospora; species Actinokineospora diospyrosa. The sequence continues at coordinate 394,980 of NZ_JAMTCO010000002.1, forward strand.
CGGATGGCTGTCGTGCCCGGCCGCGCGCTGGGTCGGCACGCGCTCGCGGGCGCTACCATTCTCCCGGTCCTGGGCCTGCCCGCGCTGGCGCTGTGGCATGGAACGCCCTTCCTGCGACGACCCGCCGCACGCTGCCTGGTGGTGTCGTCACCCATCAAGACAGACAACACCGGCCCCGGGACGGCGCCCGCCCAACAACTGTGCGGGAGCAAACGCACGGTGCCCGTTCGGAGCAGAGGGGAGGAGCCACCCGGGTGCGCACGCTCATCGTCGACAACCACGACTCCTTCACCTACAACCTCTACCAGGCGCTCGCCCGCCTCGACGGCGCCCGCCCGGTGGTGGTGCGCAACGACGAGGACTGGGACCTCGGCGGGCTCGTGGACTTCGACAACGTGGTGATCTCCCCGGGCCCCGGTCACCCTGGCGTGCCGGGTGACTTCGGTCTCAGCCGGGCCGTCCTCGCCGCGGCCAGGCAGCCGCTGCTCGGGGTGTGCTTGGGCCACCAGGGACTGTGCCTGTTGGCCGGTGCCCGGGTGGAGCACGCGCCCGAAGTGCGCCACGGCAGGCTTTCCGAGGTTCACCACGACGGTCGGGATCTATTCAGTGAATTGCCTTCCCCGATGCGGGTAGTGCGTTACCACTCGCTGGCGGCGGTAGACCTACCGGAGACCCTTGAGGCCACCGCGTGGAGTGAGGACGGTGTCCTCATGGGTGTGCGGCACCGCGAGCGCCCGGCTTGGGGTGTGCAGTTCCACCCGGAGTCGATCGCGACCGAACACGGTGTCGCGCTGTTGGCGAACTTCGAGGCGCTGACCCGGGACTGGTGGTCGCGCCATCCCAGGGAGCGGGTCTCCTCGTTCCCCGCCCCGACCGGGGCCCACGCGGTACCGGTGCCCGCGCCACCCGCCCGCCCCGGACCGGGTGCCGGGGTGCTGGTCGAGAAGATCACCGTAGCCGTCACCGCGGAAGAGGCTTTCGCCGCCCTCTACGGGGACTCGACGCACGCGTTCTGGTTGGACAGCGCAGCCGACGGCCGGTTCTCCTTCCTGGGCGACGCGAGTGGCCCACGCGCCAGAGTCGCCACCGCCGACGTGGCTGCGGGAACCGTGACGGTCACCTCCGCGGACGGCGTGTCCGTGGTCGACAGCGAGTTCCTGGCCTGGCTCGACGACGACCTCGCCGCGCACCCGGTGTCGGTGCCCCCGCTGCCGTTCGACTTCGCCCTGGGCTGGGTCGGGTACCTGGGCTACGAGCTCAAGGCCGAGTGCGGCGGGGACCAGGCGCACCGCGCGGTCGACCCGGACGCCCAGTTGGTGTTCGCCGACCGCGCGATCGCCTTCGACCACGAGACCGGCGAGGTCTACCTGCTGGCCCTCGACGGGCCCGGAGCGCTCGCCTGGCTGGCCGCGACCGCCGAGACCCTCGCCGAGGTGCCCCCGCTCGCCCCACCCGGCCCCGCAGGCGTCTCCGCCGGACCGCTGGTCGCCCGGCACGACCGCGACGAGTACCTCGCGATGATCGCCCAGTGCCAGCGCGCGATCGGCGACGGCGAGACCTACGAGGTGTGCCTGACCAACGAGCTGACCGCCACCGCCGAGGTCGACGTCTGGAGCACCTACCGGGTCCTGCGCCGCGCGAACCCCGCCCGCTACGGCGCGCTGCTGCGCCTGGGTGGCCTGTCGGTGCTGAGCACCTCGCCGGAGCGGTTCCTCGCGATCACCGCGGACGGCGTCGCCGAGTCCCGGCCGATCAAGGGCACCCGACCGCGCGGCGCGACTCCCGAGGAGGACCGGCGGCTGCGCCACGAGCTGGCCACCGGGGAGAAGGACCGCGCGGAGAACCTGATGATCGTCGACCTGGTCCGCAACGACCTCGGGGTGTACGCCGAGGTCGGCTCGGTCGAGGTGCCCGGCCTGTTCGAGGTGGAGACCTACCCGACGGTGCACCAGCTGGTCAGCACCGTCCGCGCCCGACTGGCCGAGGGCGTGTCCGCGGTGCGCTGCGTGCGGGCGGCGTTCCCCGGCGGCTCGATGACCGGGGCGCCCAAGGAGCGGACCATGCGGATCATCGACCGGCTCGAGGGCGGCCCGCGCGGGGTCTACTCCGGGGCGATCGGCTACTTCTCGCTCACCGGCGCCGCCGACCTGAGCGTGGTCATCCGGACCCTGGTGGCGCGACCGGGCGCGGTGTCCTTCGGGGTCGGCGGCGCGGTGATCGCGCTGTCGGACCCGGCCGAGGAGTTCGAGGAGACCGCGGTGAAGGCCAAGACGATGGTCGACCTGCTCGGCGCCAGCTTCCCCGGCCGGGTCCGGGCCAGCGGCGGTCGGTCGTTCGGCTGAGGGTCACCCGGTCGTCACTGGCCGTCCCCCTCGGGGGGCCACCATCCGGCCATGACCCGATCCCCGTCTTATCGCGCCGGTGGCATCGCCGTCGCCGTCTTGGCCTGCCTGGTGGCGGTGCCGGGTACGGCGACCGCGCACTCGCGCGAGTTCGACCTGCAGGCCCACCGCGGCGGCCTCGGCCTGCGCGTGGAGAGCAGCCTCAGCTCCTTCGGCAACGCCCTGCGCCTGGGTGTCTCCACGCTGGAGCTCGACGTCCAGATCACCGAGGACGACCAGGCCGTGGTCACCCACGACCGCCGCGTGGACGGCCGCAAGTGCCGCGACACCGGCGCGGCCACCCCGGGCGACCCCGAGTTCCCATACGTCGGCAAGTACGTGCACACGCTGACCCTCGCCCAGGTCCGCACCCTGGACTGCGGCTCGACCCAGCTCGCCGGGTACCCGCGGCAGGAGATCACCCCCGGGTCCCGGATCCCGCTGCTGCGCGAGGTCTTCGCCCTGGCCAAGCGGTACCGGGCCGACGACGTCCGGTTCAACATCGAGACCAAGGTCGAGGCGGGCGCACCGCAGGAGACCGCGCCCCGGGAGGAGTTCGTCCAGATCACCGCGCGCGAGATCGACGCGGCCGGGGTCGGCCGCCGGGTGAGCATCCAGAGCTTCGACTGGGGCGCGCTGATCCGGATGCGCCAGGTCGCGCCCCGGCTGCCGGTCGTCGCGCTGACCAACTACGACTTCCTGCAGACCGGCCAGCCCGGCAAGTCCCCCTGGCTGGGCGGCCTCGACATCGACGACTTCGGCGGCGACCCGATCAAGGCCATCAAGACCTTCGGCGCCACCGCGTTCTCCCCGGTGCACGGCTTCCCCCAGGGCGGCACGGTCAACGACCCCGGCTACCGCCCGTACGTCACCGCCGAGCTCGTGCGCCACGCCCACCGCAACGGCGTCAAGGTCATCCCGTGGACCGTGGACGACGTCGCGACCATGGCCAAGCTGATCGACGACGGTGTGGACGGCCTGATCACCGACTACCCGGACCGGTTGCGCGCACTGCTGGCCCAGCGCGGCTACCGGCTGCCCCGCGCGTACGCGTCCCCGTTCGACGTCCAGGGCCACCGCGGCGCCCGCGCGGTCCGGCCGGAGAACACCCTGGCCGCTTTCCGCTACGCGCTCTCGGTTCCCGCGGTGTCCACTTTGGAATTGGACACCGGGATCACCGAGGACGGCGCGGTCGTGGTGATCCACGACCGCACGATCAACGGCTCGCACTGCGTCGACACCGCGCCGGTGCGCCCCGGTGACCCGGAGTTCCCGTACGTGGGCAAGCGGGTGCGCGACCTGACGCTGGCGCAGGTGAAGACGCTCGACTGCGGCTCGAAGACGCTGGCCGAGTTCCCGCGCCAGGTGGCCGTTCCCGGCGAGCGCATCCCCACGCTGGCCGAGGTGTTCGCCGCGGCCCGGGTCCGCAAGGACATCCGCTTCAACATCGAGACCAAGATCAGCCCCACCGCCGCGGACACCGCGCCGTACGAGGTGTTCACCCGCGAGGTCGTGTCCGAGATCACCCGCGCGGGCGTCGTCGGGCGCACCACCCTGCAGTCCTTCGACTGGCGCACCATCCAGCTGTCCAAGCGCATCCAGCCCCGCCTGGAGACGGTCGCCCTGGTGTGGCAGTACGGCCCGGCCGAGTGCGCCACCGTCGCCGACGAGTGCTCGCTACAAGCCGTCTACGGCAACCCGTCGGTCAAGTCCCCGTGGACCGGCGGCCTGGACTGGTGGAAGACCCGCGACCTGGCCCGCCTCGTCCGCCAGTCCGGCGCCTCGACCGTGTCCGCCAACTGGCAGGTCCACGACCCGGCCCAGACGACGGTGTCCAACCCGGACTGGTACCTCCGCCAAGACCCGACCTACTTCCACGGCCCCGACGTCGCGGGTCTGCACCGCAAGGGCCTCAAGGTCGTCCCCTACACCGTGAACGACGAGCCGACCCTCGAGCGCGTCATCGCCTTGGGCGTCGACGGCATCATCTCCGACGACCCGGACCTGCTGATCGCCGTGGCCAAGCGCAACGGCCTCCGGTAGGTCTCCCCGCAACGACTTCGGCCGCGTCCCGGGAACGGGACGCGGCCGAAGCTGCCTTACGGGCTTATCGCTATTCACCTTGTCGGGCTATCGCCCGGCGGCCGCCTTGTCGAGCAGCCACAACGTCAACTCCGACCCCCGTGCCCCGGCCGCCGGGAGGTCCACTTCGGACGCGCCGGACAGGGCTGTGGTGACGGCTTCCGCTTTGGCGGCGCCGGTGGTCAGCAGCCAGACCTGCCGGGCCTCGCGGGCCGCGGGCAGGGTCAGGCTGATCCGGGTGGGCGGCGGCTTGGGGCAGTCGTGCACCGCGACCACCGTCGCCTCCACCTCGTGGACGGCGGGGGAGTCCGGGAACACCGACAGGGTGTGGCCCTCTTCCCCCACCCCGGCCAGCAGGATGTCCAAGGTCGTGCCGAACAGCTCCTTGGCGTACGCCGCGGCGGCCAGTTCCGGGTCGTCACCGAAGGGGCCGTCGGACGGGGGGATGGCGTGGATGTTGGCCTTGGGGATGGTGATGTGGTCGAGCAGCGCCGCCCTGGCCTGGGTCTCGTTGCGGTCCGGGTGCTTGCCCGGCAGGAACCGCTCGTCGCCCCAGAAGACGTCCACTGTGGACCAGTCGATGGCGGTGGCCGCGGTGTTGACCCGCAGGTGCTCCAGCACCGCGGTGCCGGTGCGGCCGCCGGTCAGCGCGATGGCGACCCTGGGCTGGGTCGCCTGCAGGTCGGTGATGGCCGTGACCAACCTGGCCGCGGTGGCGCTGGCCAGCAGTGGGGGATCGGTGTAGACGATGACCCGCTTCATGACTTCCCCTTGGCTGGTTGCCGCGATGTCGCACGGGGTTTCTTCGCGGTGGCCGCGGTCTTGGCCTTCGGACCGTCCTTCTTGGACAGCACGGCCTCCGCCTCGGCCGCCGAGACCACCGGGGTGTCGTCGGGGGCGGCGGGGGCCTTGGTCGGGGTCTTGACCGGGGTGCGGCCGCGCACGATCTTGGTGAGGCCCTTGAGGGTCTCCTCGAACGGCTCGTCCGGGTCCAGCCTGCGCAGCTCCTCGGCCAGGCAGTCCCGGTTCGCGCGGCGCTGCAGCGCCACCCGGCGGGCGGGCTGACCGGGTTGGGTCAGGGTGCCCACCTTGCCGTCCGGGCGCAGCAGCTCCACCGGGCCGGACTTGCGCTCCAGCACGACCGAGATGATCCCCTGGCCGTTGACCGCCTTCGCCCGCCGGACCGGGATCTTCAGCCGGGCGGCGAGCCAGCCTGCCAGCAGGTCGGTCGACGGGGAGTCGCCCTCGCCGGTGACGGTGGCGTCGGTGATCTTCTCGTACGGGGGCAGGTCCAGGGACGCGGCCAGCACCGCGCGCCACAGCGTCAACCGGGTCCAGGCGAGGTCGGTGTCGCCTGCCGCGTAGTGCTTCTGGCGCACCTCCAGCGCCTTGATCGGGTTGCGCTCGGCGGCGGAGTCGGTGATGCGGCGCTGGGCGAGGCGGCCGATCGGGTCGTCCGCGGGCTTGGCGGGCGCCTCGAAGGGCCACCACGCCACGACCGGGGCGTCGGGCAGCAGCAGCGGGATCACGCAGCTGGCACCCTCGTCGGCGAGCGGGCCGTAGAGCCGCAGCACCACGACCTCGCTGGCGCCGGCGTCGCCGCCGACCCGGATCTGCGCGTCCAACCGGGCAGCCGCCTTGCGCGCCCCCCGGGCGACCACGATCACCCGGCACGGGTGCTCGCGGCTCGCGTCGTTCGCGGCGTCTATCGCGTCCTCGGTCTTGGCGCCGTCGTCGGTGACGATCACCAGCGTGAGCACCCGGCCAAGGGCGGTCGCGCCGCCCTGCTCGCGCAGGTGCACCAACTTCGAGTTGACCTGCGAGGTGGTGGTCGAGGGCAGGTCGATGATCACGGTCGCCTCCTGTGCGATCGCGGGGTTCGAGCGGCGCTCACGGGCGCCTCCTGTGCGCTTGCGGGGCACCCGCACCCGGTCGGCAGCCGTGGTGGGGGGCGTGGGCGGCGCTCACGGGCGCCGCCAATGCCGACCGGTCCGGGACAGCATCTTGTCAGCGGCTTCAGGACCCCAGGTCCCGGCCGGGTAGCCTTCGGGCTTGCCCGCGGTCTGCCAGTGCTTGAGCACCGGGTCGAGGATCTCCCACGACAGCTCGACCTCCTCGTTCACCGGGAACAGCGACGGCTCGCCGAGCAGCACGTCCAGCAGCAGCCGCTCGTAGGCCTCCGGCGAGGACTCGGTGAACGCGTGCCCGTAGCTGAAGTCCATGGACACGTCCCGGACCTCCATCTGGTTGCCGGGCACCTTCGAGCCGAACCGCAGCGTCACGCCCTCGTCCGGCTGCACCCGCACCACCAGGGCGTTCTGCCCCAGCTCCTCGGTCGCGGTGTCGTCGAAGGGCAGGTGCGGCGCCCGCTTGAACACCACCGCGATCTCGGTGACCCGCCGCCCCAACCGCTTGCCGGTGCGCAGGAAGAACGGCACCCCGGCCCAGCGGCGGGTGTTCACCTCCAGGGTGATCGCCGCGTAGGTCTCGGTGGTCGAGTTCTTGTCGAACCCGGCCTCCTCCAGCAGACCCGGCACCTTCTGCCCGCCCTGCCAGCCGCCCAGGTACTGCCCGCGCGCGGTGGTCTCGGCGCACGGCCCGATCACCTTGGTCGCCTCCAGCACCTTGATCTTCTCGGTGCGCAACGCCTTGGGGCGGAAGGAGACCGGCTCCTCCATCGCCGTCAGCGCCAGCAACTGCAGCAGGTGGTTCTGGATGACGTCGCGCGCGGCGCCGATGCCGTCGTAGTAGCCCGCGCGGCCGCCGAGGCCGATGTCCTCGGCCATGGTGATCTGCACGTGGTCGACGTAGTTGGCGTTCCAGATCGGCTCGAACAGCTGGTTGGCGAAGCGCAGCGCCAACAGGTTCTGCACCGTCTCCTTGCCCAGGTAGTGGTCGATGCGGAACACCGAGTCCTCGGGGAACACGTCGTTGAGGACCTTGTTCAGCTGCCGCGCGCTGGCCAGGTCGTGGCCGAACGGCTTCTCGATCACCACCCGCCGCCACTGGTCCGGGTGCGTCGGCTTGGCCAGCCCGGAGCGGGCCAGCTGCTGGGTCACCACCGGGAACGCGCCGGGCGGGATCGACAGGTAGAACGCGTGGTTGCCGCTGGTGCCGCGCAGCTCGTCGAGCTCGGCCACCGTCTCGGCCAGCTTGTCGAACGCGGTGTCGTCGTCGAAAGTGCCCTGCACGAACCGGAAACCCTCGGCGAGGCGGTCCCACACCTGCTCCCGGAACGGGGTGCGGGCGTGCTGCTTGACCGCCTCGTAGACGACCTGGCCGAAGTCCTGGTCCTCCCACTCCCGGCGGGCGAACCCGACCAGCGAGAAGCCCGGCGGCAGCAGCCCCCGGTTGGCCAGGTCGTAGATCGCGGGCATCAGCTTCTTGCGCGACAGGTCACCGGTCACGCCGAAGATCACCAGCCCGCACGGCCCCGCGATGCGCGGCAGCCGCTTGTCCCGCTCGTCGCGCAGCGGGTTCGCCCAGGACCTGGTCACGAGCCCACCTCGGCGAGGGCCTCGACCAACCGGGCCAACCCGGCGGCGCGGTCGGTGAAGTGCAGCCGCAGCACGGGCCTGCCGTGCTCGACGAGCACCTGCCCGTCGCCCAGCGCCTGCGCGACCTGCAACCCGCCCAGGGTGTACGGGCGGTCCGGTACCGCGAGGTCCTGCTCCACCGCGCCGGTGATCTGCAGGAACACGCCGTTCTGGTGGCCGCCCTTGTGGTACTGCCCGGTGGAGTGCAGGAACCGCGGCCCCCAGCCGAACGTGGTCTGCAGCCCGGACACCCGGGCCAACCCGGTCCGCAGCAGCACCGCGGACGCGTCGTCGAGCCGGTCGAGGTAGACCTGGATCGAGAGGTACCCGGCCGCCGGGGCCGCGGCCAGCAGCGCGTGCACCGCGCCCGCCACCGAGTCCGTCCCCTCCGGCAAGAAACCCTCGGACGGGTGAACCTCGATCGGGCCGGACACGAACGCGGGCACCGGCACCGGCGCGTCGGTGGAATCCAGCAGCGCCCGCGCCGCCTTCTTCGCCGCCTCCACGTCGGGCTGGTCGAACGGGTTGATCGCGAGCAACCGGCCCGCCACCGCCGTGGCGTACTCCCACAGCAGGATCAGCCCGCCCAGCGGACCCGTGGTGCCCAGCTTCGCGCCGTCGGACGGCGGGCCGATGGACACCGCGGTCGCGTCGTCACCGGCGTTCGCGAAACCGGGCGACTGCGGGCTCTCCACGACCACCGGCAGCAGACCGGTGCCGTTCTTGCCGGTCGACTCGGCCACCAACTGCTCGGCCCAGTCGCCGAACCCCTTGATGCCCGAACCGGTGTCGGCCAGCACGACCTTCTCCGCGCCCCGCGCGTGCGCCGCGCCCAGGGCGGACGCCAGCAGCAGGGCCGGGTTGTCGGGGGAGTCCGCGCCCAGCACCGCGGCGGCGCTCTCGGCGTCGTCGAGCAGCGCGGCCACGTCGGCACCGGCCAACCCGGCGGGCACCAGGCCGAACGCGGTCAGCGCGGAGTAGCGGCCACCCACGTCGGGGTCGGCCTGGAACACCCTGCGGTAGCCCGCCTCGACGGCGGTCCGCTCCAGGGGTGAGCCCGGGTCGGTGACCACGACGATGTGCGCGGCCGGGTCCAAGCCCTCCTCGGCGAACGCCGCCGCGAAGACCCGCCGGTGGCTGTCGGTCTCCACAGTGGACCCGGACTTGGACGACACCACCAGCACGGTACGGGCAAGCTCGCCCGCCAGCGCGTCGGCGACCTGACCGGGATCGGTCGTGTCCAGCACGACCAGGGGGACCCCGGCGGTGGCGGTGATGACCTCCGGGGCCAGCGACGACCCGCCCATGCCCGCCAGCACCACCCGATCGATGCCCTCGGCGGCCAATTCCGCGCGGAGGGCATCGATCTCGGCGAGCAGCGGGCGCGACGTGGTCGCGAGGGCGGTCCAGGAGAGGCGGACGCGCGCCTCCGACTCGGCCTCAGGTCCCCACAGCGCGGGGTCTTGAGCGGCGAGCCGGGACGCCACCCGGTCCTCGACCAGTTGGTGCACGAGCGGCGACGCCTCCTCGGCGAGCCGCTCGTCAACGATGGAAATTGCGACTTCTCCGGGGTGCGCTGCCATCTGCGGCGTCAGCCTCTCCTGGGTCCCTAGCTCTTCGCTGCGTCTATCTGGCCCTGGACCGTCTCAAGCAGTTCGGCCCACGACTTGTCGAACTTCTCCACGCCCTCGGTCTCGAGGACGCGGTAGACATCGTCGATGTCGATCCCGACCGCGCTGAGGCGGTCGTAGACGGACTGGGCAGCGTCGGCGGTGCCCGTGACCGTGTCACCGGTGATCTTGCCGTGTTCGGCCACCGCGTGCAGCGTCTTCTCGGGCATCGTGTTGACCGTGTCGGCCACCACCAGCTCGTCGACGTACAGGGTGGGGGAGTAGTCCGGGTTCTTCACCCCGGTGGACGCCCACAGTGGACGCTGCCGGTTGGCGCCGTCCGCGGCGAGGGCGTCCCAGCGGGGGCCCCGGAAGACCTCCAGGAACGCCGCGTAGGCGAGCCGGGCGTTGGCCACGGCCGCCTGGCCGCGCAGCGCCTTCGCCTCATCGGTGCCGATCGCGTCCAGCCGCCCGTCCACCTCGGAGTCCACACGGGACACGAAGAAGGACGCGACCGAGTGGATCGAGCGCAGGTCGTGCCCGTTGGCCTTCGCCTGCTCCAACCCGGCCAGGTAGGCGTCCATGACCGCCCGGTACCGCTCGACGGAGAAGATCAGCGTCACGTTCACGCTGACCCCCTCGGCGAGGGTGCTGGTGATCGAGGGCAGGCCCTCCTCGGTCGCCGGGATCTTCACCAGCAGGTTCGGCCGGTCCACGGTCTTCCACAGGTCCAGCGCCTCGGCCGTGGTGGCGTCGGTGTCGCGGGCCAGGCCCGGGTCGACCTCGATGGACACCCGGCCGTCGACGCCCCCGCTGCGCTGGTGCACCTCGCGGAACAGGTCGCACGCGTTGCGCACGTCGGTGGTGGTCAGCTCGCGGACCACCTCCGAGAGCGACGCCCCGCGCGCGGCGAGCTCGCGGACCTGCGCGTCGTAGGCCTGCCCGTCCGACAGCGCGCCCGCGAAGATCGTCGGGTTGGTGGTGACGCCCACCACGTGCTTGTCGCGGATCAGCTCGGCGAGGTTGCCGGAGGTCAGCCGCTCGCGGGACAGGTCGTCCAGCCAGACGGACACCCCGGCGTCGGAGAGCTGCTTGAGGGGATCGGTCACTTGTCGCCTCCAGCCTTGTCGATGGAGCGCTTGGCCGCGGCCACGACGGCCTCGGTGGTGATGCCGAACTCGCGGTACAGGGTCTGGTAGTCCGCCGAGGCGCCGAAGTGCTCCAGGGACACGATCTCGCCCGCGTCGCCGGTGAACCGGTGCCACGGCTGGGCGATCCCGGCCTCGACGACCACGCGCGCCTTGACCGACGGCGGCAGCACCGAGTCCCGGTAGGACTGGTCCTGCGCGTCGAACAGCTCGATCGAGGGAACCGAGACCACCCGGGCGGCCACGCCGTCCTTGGCCAGCACCTCGCGCGCCTCGGCCGCGATCTGCAACTCGGAGCCGGTGCCGATCAGCACGATGTCCGGAGTGCCCTCGGTGTCGTACAGCACGTAGGCACCCTTGGCGACGCCCTCGCGGGCCTTCTCCTTGGTGCCTTCCAGCACCGGCAGGTTCTGGCGGGTCAGCGCCAGGCCGACCGGGGCGTCGTGCTGCGACAGGGTCGCGCGCCACGCCGCGGCGGTCTCGTTCGCGTCACCCGGGCGCAGGACGACCAGACCCGGGATCGCGCGCAGCGCGGCCAGGTGCTCCACCGGCTGGTGGGTCGGACCGTCCTCGCCGAGCCCGATCGAGTCGTGCGTCCACACGTAGGTGACCGGCAGCTTGCTCAGCGCGGCCAACCGGACCGCGGGTCGCATGTAGTCGCTGAACACCAGGAACGTGCCGCCGTAGGGCCGGGTCGGGCCGTGCAGCACGATGCCGTTGAGGATCGAGCCCATCGCGTGCTCGCGGACCCCGAAGTGCAGCGTGCGGCCGTACGGGGTGGTGTTCCAGTGCGCGGTCTTGGCCGAGGGCGGGCCGAACGAGTCGGCGCCCTTGATCGTGGTGTTGTTGCTCTCGGCCAGGTCGGCCGAGCCGCCCCACAGCTCCGGCAGCAGAGCGCCGATGGCGTTGAGCACGTCGCCGGAGGCCTTGCGGGTCGCGACGCCCTTGGGGTCCGGGTCCCAGCTGGGCAGCGCCTCGTCGAAGCCCTCCGGCAGCCGGTAGGCCTGGGCCCGCTCCAGCAGCGCGTTGCGCTCCGGGTTGGCCGCCTTCCAGGCGTCGAACGCCTTCTGCCACTCGCCGTGCGCCGCCTCGCCGCGCTTGACGACCTCGCGGGCGTGCGCGAGCACCTCGGGCTCCACCGCGAAGTTCTGCTCCGGGTCGAAGCCCAGGATCTTCTTGACCGCGGCGACCTCGTCGACACCCAGCGCGGCGCCGTGCGCCTTGCCGGTGTTCTGCAGCGTGGGCGCCGGGAAGCCGATCACCGTGCGCAGCAGGATGAACGACGGCCGCTCGGTCTCGGCCTTCGCGGCCTCCAGCGCGGCCAGGATCCCGGTGACGTTCTCGCCGCCCACGACGACCTGCACGTGCCAGCCGTAGGACTCGTACCGCTTGGCGGTGTCCTCCGACAGGGCGACGGCCGTGTCGTCCTCGATCGAGATCTTGTTGTCGTCGTAGATGACCGTGAGGTTGCCCAGCTCCTGGCGGCCCGCCAGCGACGAGGCCTCGGAGGTGACGCCCTCCTCGATGTCGCCGTCGGAGGCGATCACGAAGACGTGGTGGTCGAACACGCTCTCGCCCGGCGCGGTGTCCGGGTCGAACAGGCCGCGCTCGCGCCGCGCCGCCATCGCCATGCCCACCGCCGAGGCCAGGCCCTGGCCGAGCGGGCCGGTGGTGATCTCCACCCCCTTGGTGTGGTTCACCTCCGGGTGACCCGGGGTCTTGGAGCCCCAGGTGCGCAGCGCCTTGATGTCCTCGATCTCCAGGCCGTAGCCGGAGAAGAACAGCTGCAGGTACTGGGTGAGGCTCGAGTGCCCGGCGGAGAGCACGAACCGGTCGCGGCCGATCCAGTGCGGGTCGGTCGGGTCGTGCCGCAGGACGCGCTGGTAGAGCGCGTACGCGACCGGGGCGAGGCTCATGGCCGTACCCGGGTGGCCGTTGCCGACGTTCTGCACCGCGTCCGCGGCCAGCACCCGGAGCGTGTCGACGGCGCGGCGGTCGAGGTCCGTCCAGTCCTCCGGCAGCGTCGCTCGGGTCAGTTCGGTCAGGTCGGCGGGTAGTTCACTACTGGCGGACACGGACTTAGGCTCCCACTTCCACGTCTGGCGGACTCCGCACCCACGGTCTCCCGCTCCCGGGCTGGATCGATCCCGGAAACCGGCGACGTGGCGGGTCCGCGTGTCATCCCTGGTCCGGTGACCAGCCTAGTCGGCGTGGCACGGCGGTGTGATCTCCGAGGGCCTCCCGTCGACACCCGGCCACCCGATACGGGTACCCCGATCCCGCGCGGTTAACATTTCCCTCGGTGCCGCGGCCGTCCCGCGGCGGCGGACGAGCGGCAGCGGTGACCGCCGTGACCCGGGTAACACCAGGTCCGGCCGGGTCCCGCGGACCAAGAGGAGCGAGATGTCGTCGGTGACCCCCGTGCCCGCCGACGCCGTACCCGCCGACCCCACGCCCTCCGGCGGCACGTCCACCCGCACCTCCCCGCGCCGCGACGCGGGCGCGGTGGTCCGGGCCTACGTGGCGCTGACCAAGCCGCGCATCATCGAGCTCCTGCTGGTCACCACCGTGCCCGCGATGCTGCTGGCCGCGCGCGGGATCCCGTCGCCGTGGCTGGTGCTCAACACCCTCATCGGCGGCACCATGGCCGCGGGCAGCGCCAACGCGCTCAACTGCGTGGTCGACGCCGACATCGACGCGGTGATGAAGCGCACCTCGGCCCGCCCGCTGGCCCGCCACGCCGTGCCCACCCGCAACGCCCTGGTGTTCGGGGTGGTGCTCGGGATCCTGTCCTTCGGCTGGCTCTACGCCACCACGAACCTGCTCGCCGCGGCCATGGCCGTCGGCGCGATCCTGTTCTACGTGCTGGTCTACACGATGCTCCTCAAGCGACGGACGTCGCAGAACATCGTGTGGGGCGGCGCGGCTGGCTGCATGCCGGTGGTCATCGGCTGGTCCGCGGTCACCGGCGACGTCGGCTGGCAGGCGCTGGTCATGTTCGGGGTGATCTTCTTCTGGACCCCGCCGCACTTCTGGGCGCTGGCCATGAAGTTCCGCGACGACTACGCCAAGGCGGGCGTGCCGATGCTGCCCGTGGTGGCCACCGCGGCGCACGTGGCCAAGCAGATCGTCGTCTACTCCTGGGTCATGGTCGTCTGGACCGCCCTGCTGATCCCGGCGACCGGGTGGGTCTACACCGCGTTCGCCCTCCTGGCGGGTGGCTGGTTCCTGGTGTTCGCCCACCGGCTGTACGGCTCGGTGCGCCGCGACGAACCCGCGAACCCGATGAAGTTGTTCCACATGTCCAACACGTACCTCACCGCCGTGTTCGTGGCGCTCGCGGTCGACTCGGCCCTGTCCCTGCCGGTCACCGGCTGGCCGTTCTAACAAGATCAAACCGAACCGAGCAGCCCCCGATATACAGCTTACCGAGCGGGGCGGACGTTTCTGGTGCCGCCAAAGGCGGCCTGTGGACAACTCGGCGGGCTTGGCGCCGCGAGGGTGGCGTTCGGCGGGTGACCGCTAGGCGACCGCGGTGAGCAGCCGTTCCACCGTGGGGTCGTCGAGGGACTCCTTGATGCACTGCCACAGCTCCAGGTTCGCCGTCGCCCAGCGGGAGTAGGCGGCGGCCGCGGCGGGGGAGTAGAAGTAGAAGCCCTCGTCGTGCGGGTCGCGCTGCTCGCCGACGATCTTGTCGGCCAGTTCGCGCAGGCTCACCCCGTTCTCCGCCAGGTAGCGGTGCGCCAGCACCACCGGGGTCACCGGCAGCGCCTTGAACAGGGTGTCCGCGTCGCTGAGCGCCTGCGCCTCGCGGGAGATGTCGCGGTGGCGGGTGCGCATCTCGGCCTCGTCGACGAGCGCGTCGACCCACTCGGCCACCGGGTCCGGCACGCCGGCGTCGGCCAGGATCGCCATCCGCAGACCGCTGCCCGCCGCCGCGGTGGAGTTGCGCCGCACCAGGTAGTTGACGTCGTGCACCAGGGCGGCGACCTCCACCACGGACACGTCGGAGCCGTTCACCGCGGCGAACTCCACCGCCTTGTCGCGCACGAAGCTGACGTGGTGCCAGCCGTGGAACTGCAACCGCTTCGCGTGCCGCTCGCACAGGGTGCGCACCCGGTGCTCGACGTAGGTGACCGCGGACCGCTCGACCGTGCTGGGCAGCCCGGGCGTGGACATTGCGGACATGGCGGACGTGGTGGGCCTGGTGGGCCTGGTGGGCGTGGACATGGCGACCTTCCCCTTCCGTTGGACAAACGGGTGGGGCGATGGTAGTGGCCGCCGCGAGCGGACGCGGTCGCCTTCGTCACAGTCGCCGGGTGAGCTCCTCCAGCCGCGACTCGACCGGCACGTGCCGGTGCCCGGTCCCGGTCGCCGGGTCCCAGGACAGGCTCGACCGCCGCACCGGGCGCGACTTGACCAGGAAGGTCATCGTGCCGTCCGCCGCGCGCGGGATCCGGTGGAAGTCCGCCGCGGTGAGGAAACCGGAGTCGCCCGCGCGGCACTCGGTGCGCCGGGTGAGCCGCACCGCGGTGATCAACCCGGTCTCCGGGTCGGTGCTGGTGCGGTAGCGCTCGTGCCGGTAGCCGCCCTGCAGGATCACCGTGCAGAAGTGGTAGCGGTGGTTGTGCACCGAGTCCGCGTAGCCCGGCCGCCACTCGTGCCGGGGCTTGTACTCGTGCAGCCAGAAGGTGAACGGCTCGCCGGGGTCGTCGCGCAGGCACCAGGCGAAGTGCGTGGTGGTCTCCCGCGACCGGGCGACCAGCGCGTCGGCGCGGACCGGGTCGAGGTCGGCGAAGTGGCGGCGCAGCACGGTGCGCAGTGCTGCTCCGTCCACCCAGGACTTGACGCCGGAGTGCACCTGGGCCCAGCCGAGCGGCCGCGCGAGGGCGTCGGATCTCGGGGGGTGGGCGGTCGGGGGGCGGAGATCGATCGCGCGCATGCGCTGTGCCAGTTGCGACAGCGCGGGCACCGCGGGGGACACGGGCATCAGCTCCCAAGCTCGGCTTTGGTGGAGAACTCGTGGCGGAAGCGGTGGAACCCGGCTTCCAGTTCGGCGAACTCGGTGTCCGACAGCGCGGAGCCGGTGATCGCGCCGACGTGCTCGCGGAACTCGGCGCGGCTGGTGTCGGGGGTGAGGGTGAAGCGGTGCGCGTCGCGGGCGGCGTGCACCCTGGCGAACTCGGCGCGCTGCATGTCGTAGATGAAGGACCCCTCGGAGAAGCGCAGCGTGCGCGGGTACAGCGACGGCGCGCCCGCGACCGCGCTGTAGAGGGTGATCCACACGCAGTCGTCGAACAGCTCCACCCGGTCCAGCGGCGGGTCGGCGATGACGGTGACGTCGATGCCCGCGCAGCGCCCGCGCGCCAGGTACAGCCCCACCAGGCCGATCCGGATCTCCTGGTGCAGGGTCCGCTGGATCTCCTCGTAGTCCGCGCTCGCGCCCTGGTGGCGGGCCAGGTGCCGGGCCCGGCCGCTGATCGCGCCGCGCTCGCGCGGGTCGGCCAGCACCGCGCGCACCTCCCACTGGGCGGGGGAGAGCAGCATCCTGGCCGCGGCGTAGCGGCCGGAGAAGCCGCGGAACCACAGCTGCCTGGTCTGCCGCAGGTCCGACATGATCAGCGCGTTGAACGCGGGATCGGGCTCGGTGCTCGCCTCGAACACGTGCGTGGGGAAGAACTCCTGGTTCAGCGACCGGTACTCCGCGGACAGCTCGCGCAGGGCCTTGCGGCTCTCCTCGATCACCGGGGTGACCATGGCGCGCTGGGCGGCGGAGGCGGTGATCAGGGTCTGGCCGAAGCCGACCACCGAGGAGACCAGGGTTCCGGTGCCCAGGGCGGTGAGCAGGTTCTTGGCCAGGCCGGGGTCTAGCTCGCTGGACACCCACATCGATAGCCCGGACACGACGAGCAGCACGAGCAGCAGCAGGCCGGTGCGGGTCCAGAACAGGTCCTGGATGGGATGGGTGCGGATGCCCTTGGCGTCCGCGGGCACGGCAGGTCACCTCCTAGGCGTACCCGCACGGCCGCGATGGGTATCCGAACGGGCGCTCACGGTCACTTTACGCCTACCGGCCGGTAAGTGGATTGCGAACATCGGGTGAGGGAGGTGCCTCGCGCCGGGTGCGCCAGCCCCACCTAAGCTGCCGGCCATGCGCAACGTCGGCAAGTTCATGATCGCGGTAGCCGTGGGGGTCAGCCTCACCGCCTGCGCCAACTCCGAGCAGGCCTCGACCCAGGGCCCCGGTGACGCCACTGTGAGCGCCAAAGCGCGCCCCACCAGCAGCAGCGCCGCACCCACCACCACGGTCGCCCCCTCGGCGACCCAGCCCCAGGGTGGCGGCGGCCAGGAGTGCTCGGTCGACGACGTGCTGGTCGAGGGTGCCGCTGGCAGCAAGCCGAAGATCACCATCCCGCCCGCGTGCGGGGCACCCAAGGGCCTGCAGAGCAAGGACCTCATCGAGGGCACCGGCCCGGACGTCAAGGCCGGGGTCACCCTCGACACCCACTACGTGCTGGTGGCCTGGTCGGACAAGCAGCAGAAGGACTCCTCGTGGGACCGCGGTGAGCCGTACCCGCTGGAGAACGTGGGCAAGGCCCAGGTCATCGACGGCTGGAACGAGGGCCTGCTCGGGATGAAGCAGGGTGGCCGCAGGCTGCTCATCGTCCCGCCGGAGAAGGGCTACGGCGCGCAGGGCAACTCCGGCATCGTGCCCAACGAGACCCTGGTGTTCGTCATCGACGCGGTGAAGGTCTCCTGACAACTCGACTTCCCCAGGGGCGCGCCCGATCCGGGCGCGCCCCTCGTGCTTTCCTGGCCGCTAGCCCACCTTGCTAGGCCACCAGATCTTGCGTCCTATGTCGACGGTCAGCGCGGGCACCAGCAGCGACCGCACCAGCAGCGTGTCGAGCAGGACCCCGAAGGCGACCAGGAACGCGATCTGCGCCAGGAACAGGATCGGCAGCACCGCGAGCGCGGCGAAGGTGGCCGCCAGCACCACCCCCGCCGAGGTGATCACGCCGCCGGTGACGGTGAGCCCGCGCAACGCGCCGTCGCGGGTGCCGTGCGCCAGCGCCTCCTCGCGGACCCGGGTCATCAGGAAGATGTTGTAGTCGATGCCCAGGGCCACCAGGAACACGAACGCGAACAGCGGCACGCTCGGGTCCGCGCCGGGGAAGTCGAACAGGTTGTTGAACACCAGCGCGCTCACCCCCAGCGTCGCGGCGAACGAGAGCACCACGGTGGCGATCAGCAGCAGCGGGGCCAGCAGCGCGCGCAGCAGCAGCGCCAGGATGGCGAAGATCACCGCGAGCACCACCGGGATGATGATCTTGCGGTCGTGCAGCGAGCTGGTGCGCACGTCGAGCTGGCTGGCGCTCGGCCCGCCGACCAGGGTGCCGCCGACCCCGTGGGTCCGCTCGCGCAGCCGCTGCACGGTGTCGAGCGCGGTGGGGCTGTCGGCCGCGTCCTTGAGCAGCGCGGTGATCTCGATCCGGCCGTCCACGATGCGGGCCGTGCGCGGTCCCGCGTCGGCCACCCCCTCGGTGCCCTTGGCCAGCCGCACGACCTCCTCCGCCGAGTCCGCCGCGGTGATCAGGATGGCGGGGGAGCCGGTGCCCGCCGGGAAGTGGCGGGCCAGCACCTGCTGACCGGTCACCGAGTCGACCTCGGTGAGGAACAGCTCGCTCTGCGCCACCCCCTCGGAGCGCAGCTGCGGCAGGAACCCGACGCCGATCGCGAGCAGCAGCGTGCTCAGCAGCCAGACCGCGCGCGGGCGCCTGCCGACCAGACCGGCGACCTTCGGCCACACCCCGCGCTCGGGCTGCTCCTCGTCGGCCGTCCCGTACCGGGGGCGCGACGGCCAGAAAGCGGCCCGCCCCAACAACACCAGCACCGCGGGCAGGAACGTCAGCGCCGCCGCCAGCGAGGCTGCGATACCGATCGCGGCGACCGGACCCAGGCTCGAGTTGGACCGCAGGTCGGAGATCAGCAGGCAGAGCAACCCGGCGATCACCGTCCCCGCCGACGCGGCGATCGGCCCCGCCGCCGCCCGCAACGCGGCCTTGGTCGCCGCCACCTTGGACTCGTGGCGGCGCAATTCCTCGCGCAGGCGGGCGATGAGCAGCAGCGCGTAATCGGTGGCCGCGCCGAAAACCAGGATGAACAGGATGCCCTGGCTCTGCCCGTTGAGCGTCAGCACCTCGGCCTTGGCCAGCGCGTACACGACCGCCACCGCCAGGCACAGCGCGAGCCCGGCGGTCAGCAGCACCACGAACGGCAGCAGCGGACTGCGGTAGACCACCACCAGGATCAGCGCGACGACCGCCGCGGTCACCCCGAGCAGCAGCCCGTCGATCCCGCCGAAGGCCGCCGTGAAGTCCGCGATCAGGCCCCCGGGACCGGTCACGTGCGCGGCCAGCCCGGCGGGCAACCCGGCGAGCTCCGCCCGGATGTCGGCGACCACCTCGCGCGGCTTCTCCCCGCCGGTCGGCAGCAGCGCGACCGACTGGGCGGCGTCCTTGTCCTGTGTGGAGAGCTTCAGCGGGGTCACCGGGCCGACCCCGGGCACCTTCGCCACCTCGGCGAGCGCGGCCGTGATGGCCCGCTGGTCCTCGCCGGTCAGCCCGCCGGGGCGTTCGAACACCAGCACCGCGGGCAGCGAGCTCTGCTCGGCGAACCCCTTCTGCAGCTCGGCCACCCTGGTCGACTCCGCCGACTCGGGCAGGAAGGCGGCGTTGTCGTTGCGCTGGACGGTGCTCAGCTGCCCCTGCAGGGGCCCGCCTATCCCGCCGACCACCAACCAGGCGACGATGAGCAGGGCGGGCAGGATCCAGCGCGCCGCCGTGGCGCGGGTACGGTTGTCTGTCATCGCGTCCCTAGTTACGGGTACCGGAGTGGGGTCGCGACACATGATTGTTCAGCACGCTGAACAACGCAACTCGGGTGGTCAGACCCGCTGAGGAGGATGGACATGCCCGACCCGGTGGCCTCCTGGCCGACCGGCCGCCTGCTCTCGGTCGCGGCGCGGTTGGTCGAGCACTCCTGGCAGGAGTTCCTCGCCACCCGGGGCCTCACCCACGCCGGGCTGATCGCGCTGCACCTGCTGCTGGACGGCCCGCGCACCCAGCGGGCACTCGCGCACGGCGCGAAGGTCACCGACCAGACGATGAGCCGAACGGTGGAGCGGTTGCACCGCGCTGGGTTCGTCGAGCGCGGCACGGATCCGTCGGACCGGCGCCGGACGCTGGTCACGCTGACGGAAGCCGGGCGGGGCGTGCACGGGGAGGCGTTGCGGGCGGAGCGGGAAGCGCCGGGGGTGTTGGGGGCGGTGCGGGATTACGAGGGGTTCCGGTTGCAGTTGGTGGAACTGGTGACGACGTTGGGGATCGACCGGGCGGTACGACCCGAGCGGTGAGCTTGGTCCCCCGGAGCGGGCGATCGTGGACTGCGACACCGCTGGCGACCAGTTGGGTGGGCTAGCAGTGCAGCCAAGGGCGAGCGGGGTTCTGGGGCGAGCCGGTAGTCGAGGGGTGGTCACGACTCTCAGTGACGCGGGCCTACCATCGGCGGGTGCCGCTGGAGACGCTGAGAGCCCGTATTGACGCCCTGCCGACCCCGGGGATCCGGTTGCAGCGGGCGGTCGCGATCGCGGTCGTGGTGACGCAGGCGCTGATCGCGGTCACCGGGTCGGTCGTGCGGGTGACCGGGTCCGGGCTGGGCTGCACGACGTGGCCGCAGTGCCAGCCGGGAAGTCTGGTGCCGGTGTCGCACCCGGAGTTCGCGGCGCTCAACCAGTGGATCGAGTTCGGCAACCGGCTGCTGACCGGCGTGGTGGGCATCGCCGCGGTCGCCGCGTTCGCCTTGGCCTACCTGGCCCGGCCCCGGCGGCGGCACTACGTGCGATTGGCGCTGGCCATGCCGCTCGGGGTGGTCGTGCAGGCGGTCCTCGGCGGCATCACGGTCCGGCTGGACCTGCTGTGGTGGACCGTCGCGGTGCACTTCATGGTGTCGGCGGTGATGATCTGGCTGTCGGTGATGCTGGTCGACGCGGTGGACCCGGAGCCGGAGCCCGGGAGCCTGGTCCCGGCGGCGCTGCCCGGGCTGCTGACCGGGTCGGTGGTCGTGCTCGTGGGCCTGCTGGTCGCCGGGACGATGGTGACCGGCGCCGGTCCGCACGCGGGCGACCCGGAGACGCCGCGGTTGGCCCTACCGGTGGAGACGTTGGCGCACGTGCACGCGGCGTTCCTGTTCGTGTACCTGGGGATGGTGCTGGCGGCCGGTGTCCTGCTGCGCACCGGCGGCGTCGACCGGCGGCTGTGGCGGCGGTACTGGGTGCTGGTCGCCGTCGTGCTGGCGCAGGGCGCGCTCGGGTTCGTGCAGTTCTGGACCGGGGTCCCGGAACTGCTGGTGTCGCTGCACGTCCTCGGCGCCACCGCCGTGATCGTGGCGACGTCGGCTTTGTGGTGCGGCACCCGGGACCGCGCGCTGGTCGCCGCCCCGGGTGAGCGCGTGTCCGCCTAGCCCCGGGCCCTGGCCGCCATCTTGGCCCGGTGACCGGCGCCGATGCGGGTGGCCGCCACGGTCTCGCGGTCCCACTCGGTCTGCTCCAAGCCCTCGACCTGCTCGACCAAGGCCGCGCCGACCTCGGTGCTGGGGACGACCACGTCCCCCATCGAGCCGTCCTCGCCGACGAGCACCACCCGGGCCCCCGCCCGACCGATAGCCTCGACCACGGCGCGCGAGGGCTGCCCGTGCGCCGCGACGAAGGCCGTGGCCGCACGCAGCGCGGCGGCCGGGACCTGCGGGTTCTCCTCAGAGTTCGCCATGGGCAGGAGCCTAGTGGGCCGGGTAGCACACCCGCTGGCGGTGAGCGGGCGCACTCCCGGATGACGGGAGCGGGCGGCCCGGGCAGGCTCGCGGGTGATAAGACAGGACTCTCGACGCAGTAAGGAGAACGCCCGTGCCCCAGGCGATCGTGGTCTCGGTGAACGGTGGACCCGAGGTACTCGTGCCCACCGAAGTCCCCTCGCGCGAACCCGGCGCGGGCGAGGTCCTGGTCCGCGTCGCCGCGGCAGGCGTCAACTTCATCGACACCTACCAGCGCGGCGGCGTCTACAAGGTCCCGCTGCCGTTCACCCCCGGCCTGGAGGGCGCGGGCACCGTCGAGGCCGTCGGCCCGGAGGTCACCACCCTCGCCGTCGGCGACCGCGTCGCCTGGGCCCAGTCGATCGGCAGCTACGCCGACCAGGTCATCGTCCCAGCCGCGTGGGCGGTCCCCGTCCCCGCCGCCGTGACCGACGAAACCGCGGCGGCCACCCTCCTGCAGGGCCTCACCGCCCACTACCTCGTGACCTCCACCCACCCCGTCCGCGAAGGCGACACGGTCTTGGTGCACGCCGCGGCAGGCGGCGTCGGTCTGCTCCTGGTCCAACTGGCGAAGTCCCGCGGCGCCCGGGTGATCGGCACGGTGTCCACACCGGACAAGGAACGCCTGGCCCGCGAGGCAGGCGCCGACGAGGTGATCCGCTACACCGAGGAAGACTTCGTCACCCGCACCAAAGCCCTCACCGACGGCACCGGCGTAGCAGCCGTGTACGACGGCGTAGGAGCCACCACCTTCGACGGAAGCCTCGCCGTCCTCAAACCCCGAGGCGTCCTAGCCCTCTTCGGCGGCTCCAGCGGCCCCGTACCCCCGGTCGACCCACAACGACTGAACGCAGCGGGATCGGTGTTCCTAACCCGACCGACGCTGGCCCACCACCTGGCCACACCGGAGGAAAACCGGTGGCGAGTGGACGAGGTATTCGGGGCAGTAGCCAGCGGTGATCTGCGAGTGAGCATCACCGGCCGCTACGCCCTATCAGACGCTCGGCAGGCGCATGAGGACCTGGAAAGCCGGAAGACCACAGGAAAGCTCCTCCTACTTCCCTAGCCCTTACCCGCCGCTGGATCCCCCAGCTCCACCCCCCGGGCAAGATCATCTGCCGCAAGAGCCCCCGATATACAGCCTATTGACGGATCCCGACAGATCCGGGGCAGCGATCAGGGCCTGTGGACAACAGAACACGTTGTGGACAACCACCCGCCGACCCACCCGGCCCGGCGGTGCCAACCCGCCCCCCGTCAGGCTCGCCCCAACCCACAGCGCCAGCCCGTGGACACTCGGAAGCTGGCGGTGCCAACCTGCCCCCCGTCAGGTCCGCCCCGACCCACAGTGCCAGCCCCTCGACAGTCGGACCCGCCGGTGCCAACCCGGCTGCCGTCAGGTCCGCCTCAGCCCACCTTCCCAGCCCGTGGACAGTCGGAAGGTCCGGTGCCATCCCAGCCCGCTCTCGGCTGCCCTGCCAACCCAGCCCGGCGGCCGTCGGAGTCGCTGGTGCCAAGTGCTCGATGGGGTGGACCTGTTTTGCGTGGGGGGACGGCACCCGTAGCGTTGTTCACGCGGCAGGGCCTGCTTTTGGGCCCCTGCTTTGCGGTTCTGCCACGGGTGTCGTAGGGGCCCCGCGCAAAACAGGTCCACCCCATCGAGCAAAGCTCGAAAATCGCGGATCGGGCCCGATGTTGCCGCCAGGCAACGAGGCGTCCGATCCCGGGGTCGCCGAGCTCGCCGCCAGGCGACGAGGCCGACCGTTCTGGGTCGCGATGCCGCAGGCGAGCCCCCGACCCACCACCCGAGCCCTATCGCGCCCCGCCCCCCACCGATGCCCAATCGGCGAAAGTGTGGGCATGCTCGCGAAAGGACCCCACGCAGTGATCACGGCGAACTACACTCCGTCGCGGAAGGTGGACTCCCCCACCGCCTTCCCGGCTGCCGTCGGACCGGTTAATCCCCCACGACCGTCCGGCGGCAGCCACCCCCGCCCGCGCCAGACGTCGATGGCGGGGGCAGAGCAGGGACCGCGTCAGACCAGGGACCGCATCAGACGAGCCCCCCGCCAGCCGAGAGGACGAAGGCCAGCGTCAGACGAGTTTCGTGGTTCGCGTCGCGAGCAGTCCCGCCGCCGCGCCCCAGCCGAGCAGTGTGACCACTGTGGACAGTGCGGGTGCCGTCCCGCGCACCAGCGCGTCGGTGAGCCCCTCGGTCAGCGCCGCCGAGGGCAGCAGTCGCACCACTTCGGCCATCCCGGCGGGCAGCGCGTCCACGGTCAACACGACGCCACCGGCGAGCAGCAGTACCAGCCAGATGACGTTCGCCAGCGCCAGCACGACCTCGGCCTTGAGCGACCCGCCGAGCAGCACGCCGAGCGCCCCGAACACCAGTGTGCCGAGCACCACCAGCACGACCGTCCACACCAGAGCGCCCACGGTGGGGGTCCACCCCAGCAGCGCTCCGGTCACGCCGAGCACGACCAGTTGCAGCGCCACCACCGCGAGGCAGCCCACGACCCGGCCGGCGACCAGCAGCCACCGGGGCAGTGCCGTGGCGGCCAGCCGCTTGAGCACCCCGTAGCGGCGGTCGAACCCGAGGGCGATCGCCTGCCCGGTGAACGCCGTCGACATCACCGCGAGCGCGAACACCCGCGGTACCAGCGAGTCGACCCTCGGCTCCGGCAGGTCGACGACCGTCACGTAGGTCAGGCCGATCAGCAGGGCCAACGGGATCAACAGGGTGAGCAGCACCTGCTCGCCGTTGCGCAGCGTCAGCATCGCCTCGGTGCGCGCGTGGGTCAGCAGCATCCGCGCCGGGGCGCCCGCGCCGGGTGCCGGGGTGAACGTGCCGGGGGCGAACCGCCCGCTCATGAGCGCAACTCCCGTCCGGTCAGGTCGAGGAAGACGTCTTCGAGGCTGCGTCGACCCACCCGCAGCTCCTCGGCGAGCACGCCCTGCTGCGCGCACCACGCCGTCACCGTGGACACCACCTGCGGGTCCACCGTCCCGGTCACCAGGTAGCCGCCGGGGGAGGGCTCCGACACCGCGCAGCCCTCGGGCAGCGCCGCGACCAGTAAACCCGTGTCCATGCCCGACTTGGCCCGGAACCGCAGCGCCTGCGTCTCCGGGCGCTCCTCGGTCAGCTGCGCCGGGGTGCCCTCGGCCACCACCCGACCGCCGTCGACGATCACCACCTGGTCGGCCAGCGCCTCGGCCTCCTCCATCAGGTGCGTGGTCAGCAGCACCGCGACGCCGTCGGCGCGCAGCGCGGCCACCAGTTCCCACACCAGCCGCCGCGCCTGCGGGTCCATGCCCGCGGTCGGTTCGTCGAGGAACACCAGCTCCGGGCGGCCGACCAGGGCGCAGGCCAGCGACAGCCGCTGCTGCTGGCCGCCGGAGAGCCGCTTGTACGGGGTCCGCGCGCACGAGCCCAACCCCAGGGTGTCGATCAGCCACGCCGGGTCCAGCGGGTTCGCCGCGCAGGCCGCTACCAGCCGCAGCATCTCGCCAGCGCGCACGCCGGGGTAGGCGCCGCCGCCCTGGGGCATCACGCCGATCCGGGGTCGCAGCCGGGCGCCGTCGGTGTGCGGGTCGAGCCCCAGCACCCGCACCGTCCCGGCGTCCGCGCGCCGGAAGCCCTCGCAGATCTCGACCGTGGTCGTCTTGCCCGCGCCGTTGGGGCCGAGCAGCGCCAGCACCGAGCCGGGCGCCATCGCGAAGCCGATGCCGTCGACGGCCGTGCTGGACCCGTAGGTCTTGACCAGGTCGGACACCTCGACGGCGGGCGTGTTCACAGCGGCCAAGCCTAGGGCGTGGGCGCCGTCACGGCCCCGGCGGGCGTCCACTCGGTACGCGGGATGTGCTTGCGGACCAGGGTCACCGCGACCAGGGTCACCGTGATCGCCCCGATGTAGGCGTAGGGCAGCACGAACACCCGGCCGTCGAAGGTCGCGCCGGTGGGGCCGAGTGCCACCGCCAGCGCCGCGCTGACGACCATCGCCGCGGTGCGGAACCGGGTGTTCCCGGCGCCCGCGGCCAGCGGGACGGCGGCCCACAGCAGGTACCACGGCTGCACCGTCGCGCCGAACACCAGCACCGCGCCCAGGCCGACCCCGAGCCCGGTCAGCGGCCGCAGCTTCCAGCGGAAGCTGTCCATCAGCAGCTTCGCCGCGATCAGCGGGCCGATCACCGCGCCGACCAGCCGACCGGCGGTGATCGCCGCCTCGATGTGGTTGCCCAGGCCGAGCACGATGCCCAGCCAGCCCGCGCCGAAACCGAGCGCGGTCATCGGCGCCATCCAGCTCTTGATGGTCGCCGCCGTGTTCAGCGTCGCCACCCAGCCGTAGCCCAGGCCGCTGCCCAGCGAGGTCGCGGTCAGCACGACGCCGAAGACCACGCCGAGCCCGCCCGCCACCAGGAACAGGTGCTTGTAGGACCCGCCCATCCGGCGCGCGATCATCACCCCGAGGAAGCCCAGCGCCAGCGCGGCCGGGATCTTCACCGCCGCGCCCAGGGTGATCACCGCGGCGCCGGTGGCGTACCAGAGCAGCTCACCGCGCTGCCACGGCGGGAACGGCCCGTCCGGGGTGACCCGCGGCATCCCGCGCAGCGCCAACTCGAACCCGACCAGCATCAGCCCGATCGCCAGCGCCTCGTTGTGCACGCCGACGACCAGGTGGAACAGCACCAGCGGGTTCGCCGCGCCCAGCCACAGCGCGCTGACCGGGCTCACCCCGAAGCGGCGCGCCAGCCGCGGCAGCGCCCAGATGACCATCGCCAGGCCCAGCAGCGCCAGCGCCCGGTGCGCGGCCACGCCGAGCACCACGTGGTCGCCGGTGAGCCAGTTGATCGCCTTGCCCAGGGTGAGGAACAGCGGCCCGTACGGCGACGGCGTCTCCCGCCACATCGTCGGCACGCCCTGGGTGAGCGGGTGGTTGACCCCCAGCGCCTGCGCCGGGCCGACCGTGTACGGGTCCTGGCCCATCGCCACGATCTCGCTCTGCGCCAGGTAGCTGTAGACGTCGCGGCTGAAGCTGGGCACGGTGAACACCAGCGGCGCGATCCACATCACCAGCGTGCGGGCCATCTGCGGCACCGACACCGCGCGCGCCCGGCCCGGCCGCGACAGCCTGCCCAGCGCCAGCCAGGCCAGCACGATCATGAAGACGCCGGTGAACGCGAACGCCAGCGCCACCGTGGTCATCCGGCTGAACAGCCCGAGCACCGGGATGCGGAACACCGGGTTGAACACCGGCGCCGCGCCCGCGCCGAGCGAGCCGATGGTCAGCAGCAGCGACCCGACCGTGCCGAACCGGCGCACCACGTCCAGTTGCCGCCGCTCGCGCTCGTCGAGCGGGCCGGACTCAGCCCGACCCGGCTCGTCCCGCGCGCGCGTCACCCGCGTCGTGTCTCCCGCCACCACGTCGGGAAGGGTAGCGGCAGGCCGATCCGGCGGAACCGGACCTGGGCGCGGGGCGCTAGCGCTACCGTCATGATCAACCGTGCCACCGGGGCCGGCGACCGCTCCTAGGGGCACCGATGCCTGAGCCCACAACGTTGTCGATCGTCCTGGCCGCCGCCGCGGGTCTGCTCTCGATCGGCCGCAGGCTCTGGCGCGCGGACTGGACCGGCCTGCCGCCCTGGCTCGACCTCGCCGCGGCCGTGGTGCTGGGGATCTTCGCCGACGCGCTGGCCGACACCCTCGACGAGGCGGGCTGGTGGGTCGTCGCGGCCGCGCTCGTGCTCGGGTTCTGCGGGTTCGGCTTCCTGGCGGGCGCCGCCGCGCTGACCGTCCTGCGGCTGCCCGACCCCGGGTTCCTGTCCTGGGTCGTCGTGCCGCTGCTGATCGGGTTCGCCTTCGGCTACTTCCTGCGGACCACCCGGGGCAGCGACCTGCCGGTCGCGGCGGCGGCCAAGGACGGCCGGCGGCCGGACAAGCGCTGGGGCCTCGCCGCCGTGGTGCTGCCCTACCTGCCCATGGTCTGCGTGCTGGCCGTCCCGCTGCCCGGCGGCGACTACGGCGACACCGCGGTGCGGATCATGGGCGCCGCCATGGTCACCACCTACCTGGTGGACGCCGAGCGGACCAGGTACGCGCTGCTGCGGCCGCGCCGGTGGACCACCAGGGCGGCGGAGATCTCGATGGTCCTCGCCTACACCGCGTTCGCGGCGAGCCCGGCGGGGGAGCGGGCCGCGCTGTGGTGGGCGGAGACCCCCGGCTTGGCCGGGTGGGGGTACTACCGGGTCGTCCTGGGCGCCGCCGTGGTGTTCGTGGCGCTGGCCTGGTTGATCGCCAACCAGGTCGTGCGGGGTCCGCTGATGGCGCTCGCGGTCATCGGTGCCTTCGCCACCAGGCTCGTGATGCTCGCCGCGCTGCTGCTCACCGCGTGCGTCTCCCTGTTCCACCCGCACCACGACCTGCTGGTCATGGCGGCCGTCGGTGGGCTCCCGGCGGCGCTGGTCGCCACCCGGTCCACCCGGCTCGGCCTGATCAACCGCCAGTTCGGCGACGTCGGCATGCTGGTCGCGCTCGACGACGCGACCAGGAACCGGCTGATCGACGACTGGGTCACCGACACCGCGACCGCCTCGCCGCCGGACCTGTCCCTGTCGGACGTGGCGGGCGCGCTGGCCTACCAGACGCTGCACAAGGAGCAGCCCGCCCCGCCCTGGCGGCCGAACACCGCCGGGGCGCTCGGCGTCGCCGAGGTCCTGCTCGACGCGGTCGACCGGCGGGTCGTCGCCGCGGCGGTCACCGACGAGCGGCTCGACCGGGCCCGCCGCGCCGCCCGCGGCGACCTCGCCCTGTGGCAGGCCAAGATCAGCGGCGAGCGGGACGACCCGGCGGCGGCGCTCGCGGCGGCCAAGGACGCGCTGGCCGCCTTCGAGTCCCTCGGCGCGCCGTTCGCCACGGCGCTGGCCTGGTCGGCCATCGTCGACCATGCGGGGGCCGACCCCGACCTCGACCCGGTGGCCGAGATCGACGGCTGGATCGCCGCGCACGAGCTGCCCACCGCCGCCCACCGGCACGTGCTCGGGTCCGCGGCCAGGGCCGCGCTCGACCGGGCCGACCCGGCCTCGGCCCGCGACCACCTGCAGCGCGCGGTCGCCCTGGCCGGTGGTGTCGCCGCCGTCACGTCGGCCATGCGCGCCGACCGGGTGCACTTCGGCGCCACCCCGCGCGAGCTGTGCGGCATGATGATCATGGTCGAGCGCCGGGTCGCGCTCGCCCTGCCGCCCGGTTAGCCGGGCGGGCCGATCGCGGTGGCGCTGCCGATCGGCGTAGTCCGGTCGAGGGTCACTCGAACGGGTCTTGTGACTCGGCTCACCGCTACTGACCCCCGTCTTTGCCAGGCGCCGGGAAATAAGACACACTTGTGTTGTGAAAAAGACCGCTCCCGCTCCGCGGGCCGCTGCGGAGGCCGACGCCCCCGCCTCGGCCGGGCAGCAGGCCGAGCGCCGCACCCGCGAGGGTGTGGCCAGGCTGCTGCTGGAACGGGGACCGGTCGCGGCGGTCGCGATCGCCGAGGCGCTGGGGTTGAGCTCGACCGCCGTCCGCAGGCACTTGGACGCACTGGTCGCCGACGGGGAGGCGTACACCCGTGACGCGCCCCGCCTCGGTGCCCGGGGCCGCGGCCGACCGGCGAAGCTCTTCCTGCTCACCGAGACCGGGCGGTCGCGGTTCGGGCACGCCTACGACGACCTCGCGATCTCCGCTCTGCGCTTCCTCGCTGAGAGCGGGGGGGAGCAGGCGGTGCGCGCGTTCGCCGAGCGCCGGGTGGCCACCCTGGTCGACCGGCACCGCGACGCGGTCACCGCGCCGGTGGATCCCGCCGGTCGAGCCGAGGCCCTGGCCGCGGCGCTGACCAGGGAGGGCTACGCCTCCTCGACGCGCAGCGTCGGGGCGGGGGAGCAGCTGTGCCAGCACCACTGCCCGGTGGCGCACGTCGCGGCGGAGTTCCCCCAGCTGTGCGAGGTCGAGACGGCGGCGTTCGCCGACCTGCTCGGCACCCACGTGCAGCGGCTGGCCACGATCGCCAGGGGCGACGCGGCGTGCACCACGCACGTCCCGCACCAGCCCCACGCACCCGGCACCAAGACGAGTTAGATCCGGACGGAGGGAAGTCCCCATGACTGCCGCTGCGCAGCAGCGCACCACCACACCCCAGCCGCTCACCCAGGACGAGACCCTGGCGACGCTCGGGCGGTACGAGTACGGCTGGGCCGACTCCGACAGCGCGGGCGCCAGCGCCCAGCGCGGTTTGTCGGAGGCCGTGGTCCGGGACATCTCGGCCAAGAAGAACGAGCCCGCCTGGATGCTCGAGTCCCGGCTCAAGGCGCTGCGCCTGTTCGACCGCAAGCCGATGCCCAGCTGGGGCGCCGACCTCTCCGGCATCGACTTCGACAACATCAAGTACTTCGTGCGCTCCACCGAGAAGCAGGCCCAGTCCTGGGAGGACCTGCCGGAGGACATCAAGAACACCTACGACCGGCTGGGCATCCCGGAGGCGGAGAAGGCCCGCCTGGTCGCCGGGGTCGCCGCGCAGTACGAGTCCGAAGTGGTCTACCACAAGATCAACGAGGAGCTCGAGAAGCAGGGTGTCATCTTCCTCGACACCGACACCGCGCTCAAGGAGCACCCGGAGCTGTTCGAGGAGTACTACGGCTCGGTGATCCCGCACGGGGACAACAAGTTCTCCGCGCTCAACGGCGCGGTGTGGTCGGGTGGCTCGTTCATCTACGTCCCCAAGGGCGTGCACGTCGAGATCCCGCTGCAGGCCTACTTCCGGATCAACACCGAGAACATGGGCCAGTTCGAGCGCACCCTGATCATCGTCGACGAAGACGCCTACGTGCACTACGTCGAGGGCTGCACCGCCCCGATCTACTCCTCGGACTCGCTGCACTCGGCGGTCGTGGAGATCGTGGTCAAGAAGGGCGCGCGCTGCCGGTACACGACCATCCAGAACTGGTCGAACAACGTGTACAACCTGGTCACCAAGCGGGCCAAGGCCGAGGCGGGCGCGACCATGGAGTGGGTCGACGGCAACATCGGCTCCAAGGTGACCATGAAGTACCCGGCGGTGTTCCTGATGGGCGAGCACGCCAAGGGGGAGGTGCTCTCCATCGCCTTCGCCGGTGAGGGCCAGCACCAGGACGCGGGCGCCAAGATGGTCCACATGGCACCGCACACCTCCTCGACGATCATCTCCAAGTCGGTGGCGCGCGGCGGTGGCCGCACCTCCTACCGCGGTCTCGTGCAGGTCAACAAGCGGGCGCACCACTCGAAGTCCACGGTGAAGTGCGACGCGCTGCTGGTCGACCAGATCAGCCGGTCCGACACCTACCCCTACGTCGACGTCCGCGAGGACGACGTGGCGATGGGCCACGAGGCGACGGTGTCCAAGGTCAGCGACGACCAGCTGTTCTACCTGATGTCGCGCGGCCTGACCGAGGACGAGGCCATGGCCATGATCGTGCGCGGGTTCGTCGAACCCATCGCGCGTGAGCTGCCCATGGAGTACGCGCTTGAACTCAACCGGCTGATCGAGCTTCAGATGGAAGGAGCGGTCGGTTAATGACCGCGGCTGTTGACAAGCCCCACTCGCACGGGGCTGTGGTGCCCGAGTCGTCTCGAGCGGAGTGGTTCACGTCCTTCGACGTGAACGCGTTCGAGGTGCCGTCCGGGCGCGAGGAGATCTGGCGCTTCACCCCGATGAAGCGGCTCGCCGGTCTGCACACCGGGGTCGAGGCGACCGGCTCGGCGACCGTCGAGGTCGACGCGCCCGCCGAGGTCACCGTGGAGACCGTCGAGCGCGGGGATGCCCGGCTCGGCGCGGCGGGCACGCCCGCCGACCGGGTCGCGGCCCAGGCGTACAGCTCGTTCACCGCGGCCACGGTCCTCACCGTGGCCAAGGAGACCCAGGCGTCCGCGCCGGTCCTGGTCACCGTGACCGGGCCGGGCGCGGGGCAGGTCGCCTACGGGCACCTGCAGGTCCGCGCCGAGCGGTTCGCCGAGGCCGTCGTCGTGCTCGACCACCGCGGGTCCGGCGTGTACGCCGACAACGTGGAGTTCGTGCTGGCCGACGGCGCGAAGCTGACCGTGGTGTCCATCCAGGACTGGGCGGACGACGCGGTGCACGTCTCCGCGCAGCACGCCAGCATCGGTCGCGACGCGCTGTTGCGGCACACGGTGGTCACCCTCGGCGGCGACCTGGTCCGGGTGTCGCCGACGGCGGCGTTCGCCGACAAGGGCGGTGAGGTCGAGCTCAACGGGCTCTACTTCGCCGACGCGGGGCAGCACTTCGAGCACCGCACCTTCGTCGACCACTCGCAGGCGAACTGTACGTCCAATGTGGTCTACAAGGGTGCGCTGCAGGGGAACGACGCGCACACGGTGTGGATCGGCGATGTGCTGATCCGCGCGGCGGCCGAGGGAACGCAGACCTACGAGCTGAACCGGAACCTGCTGCTGACCGACGGCGCCCGCGCCGACTCGGTGCCGAACCTGGAGATCGAGACCGGCGAGATCGCCGGTGCCGGTCACGCCAGCGCGACGGGCCGCTTCGACGACGAGCAGCTGTTCTACTTGCAGGCCCGCGGGATCCCCGAGGACCAGGCCCGCCGCTTGGTGGTGCGCGGCTTCTTCCACGAGCTGCTGATGAAGATCCAGGTCCCCGAGGTGCGCGAGCGCCTCGAGGCGGCCATCGAGGCCGAACTGGAAGCCGTAGGCGTATGAGACGGGCTTGTGCGCTGTCCGATTTGGACGACGACAAGCCGTTCGCCGTCGAGGTCGACGACGTCGCCGTGGTGCTGGTGCGCCGCGGCGACGAGGTCCACGCGCTGCGCGACGAGTGCTCGCACGCCGCGGTGGCGCTGTCGGAGGGCGAACTGTCCCGCAAGGGGCTGGAGTGCTGGCTGCACGGGTCGTGCTTCGACCTGCGCACCGGCGCCCCCTCCGCGCCACCGGCCACCGAACCGGTCGACGTGTACGCGGTGACCATCACCGGTGACGACGTGCTCGTCGACGTCACCCGCGCCGTGAACCACCCCCCGAACTGACTGAGCTCTTTCCCGCACAGGAGAAGAAGAACCACCATGGCCACCCTGGAGATCAAGGACCTGCACGTCTCGGTCGCGACCGACGACGGCGCCAAGGAGATCCTCAAGGGCGTCGACCTGACCGTGAAGGCAGGCGAGACCCACGCGATCATGGGCCCCAACGGGTCCGGCAAGTCCACCCTGTCCTACGCCGTCGCCGGTCACCCCAAGTACGAGGTGACCTCCGGCTCGGTCACCCTCGACGGCGAGAACGTCCTCGAGATGAGCGTGGACGAGCGGGCCCGCGCGGGCCTGTTCCTGGCCATGCAGTACCCGGTCGAGGTCCCCGGCGTGTCGATGTCGAACTTCCTGCGCACCGCGGCCACCGCCGTGCGCGGTGAGGCGCCGAAGCTGCGCACCTGGGTCAAGGAGGTGAAGGCGGCGATGTCCGAGCTGGAGATCGACCCCGCCTTCGCCGAGCGCAGCGTGAACGAGGGCTTCTCCGGCGGCGAGAAGAAGCGGCACGAGATCCTGCAGCTGGCCCTGCTCAGCCCGAAGATCGCCATCCTGGACGAGACCGACTCCGGCCTCGACGTGGACGCGCTGCGCGTGGTGTCCGACGGGGTGAACCGGTTCAAGGCCTCCGGGGAGACCGGCGTCCTGCTGATCACGCACTACACCCGGATCCTGCGCCACATCACCCCGGACTTCGTGCACGTCTTCGCGGGCGGGCGCATCGTCGAGTCCGGCGGTTCGGAGCTGGCGAACGTGCTGGAGGCCGAGGGTTACGTGAAGTACACCGGCGCCCAGGAAGCAGCGGGCGTCTGAGGGCGTTGCACCCGGTAGAGGCAAGCAAGAAGGGGGTACCGGTCAGGTGACCGCAGTGACCGCAGCACTGGACGTCGACGCCCTGCGCGCCGACTTCCCCATCCTCGGCCGCACCGTGCGCGACGGCAAGCGGTTGGTGTACCTGGACTCCGGGGCCACCGCGCAGCACCCGGTCCAGGTGATCGAGGCCGAGCGGGCCTTCCTCACCGAGCACAACGCCGCCGTGCACCGCGGCGCGCACCAGCTCGCCGAGGAGGCCACCGACGCCTACGAGTCGGCGCGCGCCCGCATCGCGGCGTTCGTCGGCGCGACGCCGGGTGAGCTGGTGTTCACCAAGAACGCCACCGAGGGCATCAACCTCATCGCCTACGCCATGGGCAACGCGTCCACCGCGGGTCCCGAGGCGGCCCGGTTCGTCCTCGGCCCGGGCGACGAGATCGTCACCACCGAGATGGAGCACCACGCGAACCTGGTGCCCTGGCAGCAATTGGCGCAGCGCACCGGGGCGACCCTGCGCTGGCTCGGGGTGACCGACGACGGCAGGCTCGACCTGTCCAACTTGGACTCCGTGGTGACCCCGCGCACCAAGGTGCTGGCGTTCACCCACCAGTCCAACGTGTTGGGCACGGTCAACCCGGTCGAGCCGCTGGTGGCGCGGGCCCGCGAGGTCGGCGCGCTGGTCGTGCTCGACGCGTGCCAGTCGGTGCCGCACTCGGTGGTCGACCTGCGCGCGCTCGACGTGGACTTCGCGGTGTTCTCCAGCCACAAGATGCTCGGCCCGTACGGGCTCGGTGTGCTCTACGGCCGCCAGGAGCTGCTCGCGGCCATGCCGCCGTTCCTCACCGGCGGGTCGATGATCGAGATGGTGGAGATGGCGCGCTCGACCTTCGCGCCGCCGCCGCAGCGGTTCGAGGCGGGCACCCCGATGACCTCGCAGGCGGTGGCCCTCGGCGCGGCCGTGGACTACCTGTCGGCCATCGGCATGGACCGGGTCGCCGCGCACGAGCACCTGCTCACCGTCGCCGCGCTCGACGGCCTCGCCGAGATCCCGGGCATCCGGGTCATCGGCCCGGCCGACGGCCACGCCCGCGGCGGCGCGGTGTCGTTCGTGGTGGCGGGCATCCACCCGCACGACGTCGGCCAGGTCCTCGACGACCAGGGCATCGCGGTGCGGGTCGGGCACCACTGCGCGTGGCCGCTGCACCGCAGGCTCGGTGTCCCGGCGTCGGTGCGGGCCAGCTTCTACCTGTACAACGACCTCGCGGACGTGGACGCGTTCCTGGCCGGGGTGCGGGAGACGAAGCGCTTCTTCGGGGTGGCCTGATGCAGCTGCAGCAGATGTACCAGGAGATCATCCTGGACCACTACAAGAACCCGCACGGGCGCGGCTTGCGCGACCCGTTCGACGCCGAGTCCTTCCAGGTCAACCCGACCTGCGGCGACGAGGTGACCCTGCGGGTCAAGCTCGACGGCGACCAGGTCGCCGACGTCTCCTACGACGGGCAGGGCTGCTCCATCAGCCAGGCGTCCACCTCGGTGCTGACCGACCTGGTGGTCGGCCGCCCGCTGGCCGAGGCGCTGACCAAGTTCGAGGCCTTCGTGGAGCTGATGCACGGCCGCGGCACCGTCGAGCCGGACGAGGACGTCCTGGAGGACGGCATCGCTTTCGCGGGCGTGGCCAAGTACCCCGCTAGAGTGAAGTGCGCCCTACTCGGCTGGATGGCTTTCAAGGACGCCGTCGCCCGCACCGGAGGATCGACATGACCGAGCCAGAAATCCAGCGCGGCGCCGCCGGGATGCCCACCCAGGCCCCCCGCGCCGATGTCGCCTCCTTGGACGACCTCGAGGAGGCCATGCGCGACGTGGTCGACCCGGAACTCGGCATCAACGTCGTGGACCTGGGCCTGGTCTACGACATCCGGGTGGAGGCGGACAACACCGCGACGCTGGACATGACCCTGACGTCGGCGGCGTGCCCGCTGACCGATGTGATCGAGGACCAGACGCGCGCCGCGCTGACCGGCGGCGGACTGGTGGACGACTTCCGGATCAACTGGGTGTGGATGCCGCCCTGGGGTCCGGAGAAGATCACCGAGGACGGGCGCGAGCAGTTGCGCGCCCTCGGTTTCACCGTCTGACCCCGCGTTTTCCCGGCGGCCCGCCCCCACTCCGGGGGCGGGCCGCCGTGCTGTGCGGGCACGGCGGTCGCGCCCGGTGGGGGCGGTCGGCAACTGGTGGTTAGCGGGGTGGCCCGAGCACCGCCGAGCACCGCGACCGGGACCGGGTCAGGCCGCTCGGGCGGCGGGGAATGCCTGGTGGGCAACGGATCCGGGCCGAAAGTCCCGGTGGTGTGCTGCGGGCACATCGACGTTCGTCGGTGGCGGCGGTGATCGACTTCTGTTCCCATGGTCGCGTGCCCCGACCCACTCGCGCCGAGCTCGCGGCGGCCAACGACCGGACCATCGCCGATGTCCTCGGCCCCGGCCTCGAGGTCCTGTTCTGCGGGATCAACCCCAGCCTGTACTCCGGTGCCACCGGCCACCACTTCGCCCGCCCGGGCAACCGTTTCTGGCCCGCCCTGCACCTGTCCGGGTTCACCCCCCGGCTGCTCGCCCCGCACGAGCAGCACCTGCTGCCCGACCACGGGCTCGGCATCACCAACCTGGTCGCCAGGGCCACCGCCCGGGCCGACGAGCTCGACGACCACGAGCTCAAGGTCGGCGGCGACCGGTTGCGCGGGCTGGTGGCCGAGTACGCGCCGAAGGTGGTCGCGGTCGTCGGGATCACCGCCTACCGGACCGCGTTCACCGCGCCGAAGGCGGTGGTCGGCCCCCAGGCGGAGCTGGTCGAGTCGGTGCGGGTCTGGGTGCTGCCCAACCCCAGCGGCCTCAACGCGCACTACCAACTCGACGACCTCGCCGCCGAGTTCGGCCACCTCCGGGCCTCGCTCGGCTGAACCCTGCCCGATATCGGGCACAGGAGTTGCCTCGGCCGTCGAGTCAATGCCAGGGTCGTGCGTGACCGAACCACCCGCCGAGCT
Source organism: Actinokineospora diospyrosa (assembly GCF_024171925.1). Lineage (GTDB taxonomy): Bacteria > Actinomycetota > Actinomycetes > Mycobacteriales > Pseudonocardiaceae > Actinokineospora > Actinokineospora diospyrosa. The sequence goes on from NZ_JAMTCO010000002.1 coordinate 431,514, forward strand.
GGTCCGCTACGTCGTGGGCACCACCGGGTTGCCCGCCGGGGTCGCGGCCAGGCTCGTGGCGGACGTGGTGGCGTACTTCGGCGAGAGCGTCGAGGAGTTCGTGCGGCGCAGGCACGGCGAGTTGCGGCGCAAGCAGGTGCGCAACGCCGACATCTGGGTGCGCATCGGCGCTGAGCTCGCGGCGCGGCCGGTGCGCGCGCCCGCGCTGAGCGAACGCCAGCTGCGCCGGATCATCTACGGCTAGGGAGAGACGGGCTATGTGCGGAATCGTGGGCTACCTGGGGGCCCGACCGGCGACGCCGGTGCTGGTGGAGGGGTTGCTCCGGCTGGAGTACCGGGGGTACGACTCCGCCGGGGTCGCGGTGCTGCGCGCGGGCAAGATCGCGGTGACCAAGACCGCGGGCCGGGTGCGCGACCTGCGCGACAAGCTCACCGACGACCCGGCCACGGTCGGCATCGCGCACACCAGGTGGGCCACCCACGGTGAGCCGTCGGACCGCAACGCGCACCCGCACCTGGACGCGGACCTGCGCATCGCGGTGGTGCACAACGGGATCATCGAGAACGCCGAGCAGTTGCGCGCCCAGCTCACCGCCGAGGGGGTCGAGTTCGCCTCCGAGACCGACACCGAGGCCCTGGCGCACCTCATCGCCCGCCAGGACGCCGCCACCCTGGAGGACGCCGTCCGCGCCGCCCTGCGCGGGGTGGAGGGCACCTACGGCCTCGTCGTCCTCGACCGCGCCCGGCCCGGCGAGCTGGTGGTCGCCCGCAACGGCAGCCCCATCGTGCTGGGCATCGGGGACGGCGAGATGTTCATCGCCTCCGACGTCGCCGCGCTGGTGCACCACACCCAGCAGGTCGTGTTCCTCGACGACGGCGAGCTCGCCACGGTGACCGCCGCGGGCTTCCGGACGTCCACTTTGGAGGCCCGGCTCACCAACAAGACCCCCACCACCGTCGACCTCGCCGCCGACGACTACGAACTCGGCGGCCACACCGACTTCATGCGCAAGGAGATGGCCGAGCAGCCCGAGGCGATCGCCAGGGCGCTGCGCGGCCGCCTCGACGAGCGGTTCGCCACCGCGCACCTGGGCGGGCTGGGTCTGGACCCGATGGCGCTGCGGGCGGTCAAGCGGGTCAAGTTCCTCGGCTGCGGCTCGGCCTACTACGCGGGCCAGATGGGCGCGACCCTGGTCGAGGAGTTGGCGCGCATCCCCGCCGACGCCGAGCCCGCCTCGGAGTTCCGCTACCGCAACCCGGTGGTGGACCCGGACGCGCTCTACGTCGCGGTGAGCCAGTCCGGCGAGACCCTGGACACCCTCGCCGCCGTGCAGGAGCTCAGGCGCAAGGGCGGCCGGGTCATCGGCGCGGTCAACGTCGTCGGCAGCGCGATCGCCCGCGAGTGCGGCAGCGGGCTGTTCCTGCACGCAGGCCCGGAGGTGTCGGTGGCCTCCACCAAGGCGCTGACGAACATGACCGTCTCGTTCGCGATGCTCGCCCTGCTGCTGGGCCGCGTGCGCGACCTCAGCGCGTCCGCCGGGCAACGGATCGTGACCGGGTTGCGCGCGCTGCCCGGGCACGTGGAGCGCGTCCTGGCCGACGACGCCGACATCGCCCGGATCGCCAAGCGCTTCGCGCACGCCGAGCACATGTTCTTCCTCGGCCGGGTGCGCGGCTGGCCGGTGGCCCGCGAAGGCGCGCAGAAGCTCAAGGAGATCTCCTACGTGCACGCGGAGGCCTACCAGTCCGCGGAGCTCAAGCACGGCCCGCTCGCCCTGGTCGACGCGAACATGCCCAGCGTGGTCATCGTCCCGGCCGACGACCTGCTGGCCAAGAACCTGGCCACCATCGAGCAGGTCAAGGCCCGCGGCGGCCCCGTCATCGCGATCACCAACGCCGAGCTCCCGAGTGGACTGGCCGACGAGGTCATCCGGGTTCCGCGCGGGGAACCGGAGCTGGACCCGATCCTGCTCACCATCCCGCTGCAGCTGCTGGCCTACCACACCGCGTCGGCGCTCGGCCGCGACATCGACAAACCGCGCAATCTGGCCAAAAGCGTCACCGTGGAGTGATCTCCGCGGCCCCTTGAGCACCCCTTGCCGACCCCTTGCCGGGCAATCCACGTATTCATTCACGCGGATGTGACACCTAGTTTTCCGCCCACCGGTCCGCTAGCCCTCGTCCACTCCACCGTGGACAGTGGGTCCCTGTCCTCCCGGGCCGGTGGAGGAGACGTCATGTCACGCAAGGGTCGCAAGGCTCTCGTCGCCGCGGCCGTCGCCGCGGCGACGGCCGTCGGCGCGACGGTCATCGCGGTCACCGCCACCCAGGCCGGTGCCGCGCAGGACCAGTTCGCCCCCGGCGCCCGGGCGCTGAGCCCGCAGCAGCGCACCGCCGAGCTCGACCGGGCCGGTGCCGAGGCCACCTCGGCCGCCAAGGAACTCGGCCTGGGCGCCAAGGAGAAGCTGGTCGCCAAGGACGTCGTCGTCGACAACAACGGCAGCCGCCACGTGCGCTACGACCGCACGTTCGACAAGCTGCCGGTCGTCGGCGGCGACCTGGTGGTGCACCGCAACGCCGACGGCCGGATCACCGCCGTCGACAAGGCGACCACCGAGGCAATCACCGTCCCGTCGGTCACCCCCACGATCGCCTCGACCAAGGCCGCCGCGCTCGCGCCCGCGCTCACCGCGGAGAACAAGGACGGCGCGGCCAAGCCGGAATTAGTCATCTACGCGATCAACCGCAAGCCGGTCCTGGCCTACCGCACCACCGTCGAGGGCGGCGGCGCCGAGGTCGTCGTCACCGACGCGGGCACCGGCTCCCTGCTCGACCGCTACGAGAAGCGGCACAAGGCGACCGGCAACGGCTACCACGTCGGCACCGTCGACATCTCCACCAGCTCCGCCTCCGGCGGCTACACCCTCACCGACACCACCCGGGGCAACACCCGCGTGCTCGACGGCAACGGCGGCTCCGAGAACAGCCCCGCCGCCCGCGCGACCGCCTACACCGACGCCGACAACGTGTGGGGCACCGGCCAGCTCAGCAACCGGCAGACCATCGCCGTCGACGCCTACTACGGCCTGGCCAAGACCTGGGACTTCTACAAGAACGCCTACGGCCGCAACGGCATCCGCAACAACGGCCAGGGCCACACGATGTACGTCCACATCGGATCCGGCCTGCTCAACGCCTTCTACGACGACAGCTGCTTCTGCATGGTCTTCGGCGACGGCAGCTCCACCAACCAGAACACCCCGCTGACCCAGCTCGACGTCGTCGGCCACGAGATGACCCACGGCGTCACCGCGGCCACCGCGAACCTCAACTACTCCGGGGAGTCGGGCGGTCTCAACGAGTCCGCGAGCGACATCTTCGGCACCATGGTCGAGTTCTCCGCGAACAACGCCAACGACCCCGCCGACTACTACATCGGCGAGAAGCTGCGCATGCCCACCGGCTACTTCCGCCGGATGGACAACCCCGCCGCCGACGGCAACTCGCTGAGCTGCTGGCGCTCCACCGCGGGCCAGGTCGACGTGCACTACTCCTCGGGCATCGGCAACCACTGGTTCTACCTGGCTTCCGAGGGCACCGGCAACAAGACCATCGGCGGCCTCGCGCACTCCGGCGGCACCTGCAACAGCACCACCTTCGCAGGCATCGGCCGGGACAAGGCCGCCGCGGTCTTCTACCGGGCGCTGAGCACGTACATGACCTCGACGACCAACTACGCCGGGGCGCGCACCGCGACCCTGCAGGCCGCCGCGGACCTGTACGGCACCAACAGCCAGGAGCGCTACCTGGTCAGCGTCGCCTGGGCCGCGGTCAGCGTCGGCACCGCCCTGCCGCCGCCCAGCACGACCACCACCCGCCCCACCACGACGACCAGCCCGACCGGTCCGACCACCACGACCCGGCCGACCACGACCACGCCGCCCACCACGACGCCGCCCACCACGACGACGAATCCGCCGTCGGGCAACGCGGTCACCAACGGCGGCTTCGAGTCCGGCCAGACCGGGTGGAGCGAGTCCGCCGTGGTCACCAACGGCACCCAGCAGGCGCCGCGCTCCGGCTCGTACTACGCGTGGCTGCTCGGCAACGGGCGCGCCGCCAGTGAGGCGATCAGCCAGCAGGTCCGGGTGCCCAGCACCGGTGCCCCCGCGCTGCGGTTCTGGCTGAAGGTCACCACCCAGGAGACCGGCAGCACCGCCTACGACGTCCTGCGGGTCCAGCTCAACGGCACCACGGCGGTCACCTACTCGAACGCCAACGCGGGCACCGCCTACGTCCAGCGGACGGTGGACCTCTCGGCGTACCGGGGCCAGACCGTCACGATCCGCTTCTCCGGCGTGGAGGACGCCTACCTCGCGACCAACTTCCTCCTCGACGACGTCAGCGTGAGCTGACCCGTCCGCGAACCTCCTCCCCGGCGTGTTGGCCCCCGCCGGGGAGGAGCCGACCTCGGCGACCCAGGACCACTGCGCTGGGTCGCCGAGGTCATCGCCGTGTCCACAGTGGCCGGTGGGCCACTGTGGACACGGGCCGCTCAGGGGATGAGCGGGTGGTTGCTCAAGAAGCTCCAGATCGTGGTGGTCGCCCCGATCTGCTGGGTGGTCTTGCCGGGGCCGCTGGACACCGGGGCGCCCGGCCAGGTGTGGTCACCGGTGACGATCTTCAGGTGCAGGACGTCCTTGTGCGGCAGGCACGACCCCCAGGTGACCCCGACGACCTCGCTGCTGAGCTGCGCGGTGACCGGCGTCGGCGCGCACGAGGCGCGGTTGGCCCAGGCCTGCGCCCAACTCATGACCGTGGGCAGCGGCTGCCCGTGGTTGCTGCTGTCGCCGGTGTAGGCGATGACCGAGTCCGCGGTGCCGTGGAAGTCGATGATCGGCACCGGCGCGGTCGGGTTGCCGCAGGCGGAGAGGGTGCCCGGGTAGAAGGCCCCCGCGACGACACCGAAGGCCGCGATGCGCTGGGGGAGTTGGCAAGCGAGCAGGGACACGAACCCACCGCCGTTGGACTTGCCGACCGCGAAGATCCGGTTCGGGTCGACGCACAGCGTCGCCTGCAGCGAGTCGAGCAGGTCGCGGACGAACTGGACGTCGTCGACCGCGGCCGCGTACGGCGCGCCCTGCCAGGCGCGCTCGTCGTCCTCGCCCTTGGCGCCCACCGGGTACACCGCGATGGTGTTGAGGTCGTCGATCTCCGAGTAGGCCTCGATGTCGTGGCCGTCCCCCTTGCGCCCGTGGAACGCCAGCACCAGCGGCTTGAGCTGACCCGGCTGGTAGGTGGTGGGCAGGTGGATCAGGTACTGGCGGGTCAGTCCACCCGAGACGATGGTCCGCGCCACCGACTGGCCGAGCGGCAGGGTGGTCGAGGTGTACTGGCACCCCGTCGAGGGGATGGCGGAGTTGTGCGGGGCGTCAGCGGCCGCGGTGTGCGGAAAGGCCAGCGCGGTGGCCGCGCAGAGCGTGGTGACGAGCGTGGTGGTGAGCGATCTCATGGCACCTCATGGGAATGGACCTGCGGTGGGCGCCCCCGGTCGGGAGCGTCCTGGTTGGACCGGTGCGGTCAGGTCACGACCTGCAGCACCGGTTGGTTCGCGGCGGCCTCGCGGCTGTCCAGCTGGACGGCGAACTGGCCCGCGGACAGCCCGAAGGTCGCCACGGCCGGGTTCGCGGTCAGCGCGGCGGTGACGTCGAGCCCGATCCAGTCCGGTGTGCGGCTGATCCGGGCGGTGGCCAGCGCCGAGCCGAGGGTGGGCTGGTTGTCCCACGTCACGCCGGTCTCGGTCCACGACCCGGTGACCCGGTGCGCGGTCACCGTCGAGTGGACGTTGTCGTCGTCGTTGACCCTGCCGTGCAACCACAGCACCGCCCGCTTCGGCGCGCTGGGCAGGGCGAGGTCGAACCGGACGAACGCCCGCCGGTTGTACCCGGTCGCCGCTGTCTTGACCGTGAGCGCTCCGGTGCCGAAGTTCTGGTTCGAGGAGGCGCCGTCGCGCACGTAGGCGTCGGCGACCGGGGCCAGTGCCCAGGCCGTCCGCGGCGACACCGTAGACCCGATGCCGAGGCGGACCGTCCGACTGCCGCCCAGCGAGCCGCCGACCTCGACCAGCAGTGCGGTGGTGGGCGAGGTGCGCAGCACCGTCACACCCGGATCGGCCGCCGCCGCGGTGAAACCGCTGTCCGGCAGGGTGACGAGCACCGTCGGCGCCGATCGGGTCGGGTCGGCGACGGTGACCGACAGCACCGGTCCGTCCTGGCGGGCCAGCACCGAACACGGGCCGTTCGCGCTGATCGCCCCGCAGGCACCCGCGGCGAAGAAGTTCGCTCCGCGCACCTGCCCCGCTGTGACTCCCTGCACCGTTGCCGTGTTCGCCACCACCGTCACACCGGGCGACGCGCTTCGAGCGGAGGTGGTGGCCGCGGACGCGCCGGGCAGGAGCAGGTAGGCGTAGGACGCGTCGACGGGGTTGGTGCCGTGGTCGTACCACAGCGCGAGGTAGCGGCGGGTGATCGCGTCGCTCGAGCCGGAGCTGTCGATGGCGCTCCACGAACCCGTGCGCGCGGCGCGGGACGCGGTGACGGTCGCCCCGCCGAGGAACACGTACCCGCCGAACCCGGCGATCGCCGCCCAGTGCGCCCCGACGAACTTCTTCGACCAGGGCAGCGACGCGGGTTGGGTCGTGCCGTCCACCACCAGCGCGTGCGTGCCCGCCGCGCCGAGGTTGCGGTTGTCCACAACGGAATCGACGGACGAGCCGTCGGTGGCGGTGATGCCCGCGCCGAGGCACACCACGGCGTCGTCGAGGAAGAACCACGACTTGCGGCCGGTGAGGGTCGACTGCAACCCGGTGACGTGCTGGCCGACGGCGGACGCGACGCCGTCGCAGGCGCCGCCCGCCCAGGTGCTGGTCGGCCGGGTCGCGTTCCAGGTGCCGCCCGCCGCGTCGGCCAGCGGCTTGCGCGAAGCGGTGACCCCCGGCAGCCGGTAGGGGTCGACCGTGGGCCAGAACCCGTCGGTGTACTGGTCGAGGCCGTAGTCGCCGCCCCACCAGTACGTCATGCCGCTGCCGGTGTGCCAGCCGCGCAGGTTCTCGCCGTTGCCGGTCTCGTAGAACGTGGTCCGCGCGGAGTGCATCGCCACCGCCATCGTCCACAGTGGACGTCTGTGCACGGACCGGTCCATCGCCGCGAACACCCGGCTCGTCGGCGATTGCGCCGCAGCGGGCACTCCCGCGTCGGCGAGCAGCGCCACCGCGCGCGCCAGGTCCGGTACCGGCATGTCGGCCAGGTACGGCGCGTGGGTGTCGCGGGTGATCCAGCCCTTCACCAGCCCGCGCCAGCGGTCCGCCTCGGTCGCCGTGGCCAGCCCGGTGGTCGCCAGCAGCAGGGTCGAGGCCATGATGTTGTGCCCGCGCTGGTGGTCGTCCTGGTCCTCGCGGGCGATCCCGCGCCCCGAGACGGCGTCCACCACCAGTCCGTTGTGGAGGAACGGGGCGAACGCCGTGTCGACCGAGTCGAAGAGCACCTGACGGTTCGGGTCGGTCACCGCCCACGCCGACCCGGACAGCAGGTGCAACACCTCGGCCAACCCGCCGAGCAGCACGGCGCCGTAGCCGCCCGCGTAGGGCACGCAGGTGTGCTGCAGGAACGAGCCGTCGGCGTAGAGCCCGTCCCCGGTGAGGACCGGGGGGAACACCGGCGACAGCCCGTCGCGGGCGGCGGCGATGCTCGCGGACTGAGCGCCCAGCACCCCGCGCAGCGCGATCACCTGGCACAGGTCCACCCGGTTCGCGCCGGTGCTCGTGTCCTTGTACGCCGCCAATCGCGAGAGCGGCACGTGGTTGTCCACCGCGGCGAGGGCGTCCGACAACTCCGCGGCGGGCACGGTCACCAAGCAGCAGATGTCGAGCAACCGCTGCGGTGAGCCGATCTCCCAGTCCCACCAGTTGTCGTACGGTTCCCCGGTCGCGCTGTACGCGTTGTCCAGCATCCACCGCAGCCCGTCGAGCACCGCGGTGGCCGTGGTCGACGAGCCGGTGTGCCCCGTCCCCGGCTGCGCCCAGGCCAGCGCCATCGTGCGCAACCGCGTGAAGCAAGCCGTCACGTTGCCCGAATCCCCGTCGATCGGGTGGTCGTCCCAGAGCGCGTCGCCCCCGGGCGTCATGTCGTCGAGGTACCTCGTCGCCGAGGCGCCGGTCGCGGCCAGCGCGCCGGTGAAGGGAGCGGCACCCGGGTCGTACCCGACGCCGGTGAGCAGGTCCCGCCACCGCCCGCGCATCGCGTCGTAGGGCGCCGCGGCCCCAGCGGGCAGTTCGAATCCCACCGCGAGCACTGCTGCTGATCCCATTGCTGCCGATCCGATGACCAGGAAATCCCGTCGGGACACCGCCATGCGCTCCGCCTCACGCTCACCCACCGCCGCGCCCATGATCAACGCCTGCCACCGCTAACACGCGGGGTCCCCCGGCCGGGGTTGCAGCACATAAGGATCTTGTTTGTGACCACCACCACCGCCGCCGAGCTGGTGCTCCAGCCGCTCCGCGGCGCGAGCGCCATGTCCCAGTTCCGCCGATGACGTACTTCGGTCTCGCCGGATCGTCGCGGGGTTGGGTAAGTTCTGTGTATGGCGACCGTCCCCCCGGTACTGGGCCGGGCACAGGTGATCGCCCGGTGCCGGGGCGCGCTCGCCGACGGCGGTGGCGTGCTGCTGCACGGGCCCGCCGGGATCGGCAAATCCCTGTTGCTCGACTCGCTGGTCGCCGAGGCCGGGGCCGAGCAGGTGCTGCGGACCGGACCGGCCTCGGCCGACCGGAACCTGCCGCACGTCGCGCTCTACGACCTGTTCGCCAAGGTGCTGCCGCTGGTCGAGCTGCCAGCGCACCTGCGGGCCGCGCTGGACACCGCGCTGCTGCGCGCCGCGCCCGAGCACCCGGTCGACCCGCTCGCGCTGCGGCTGGCGGTGGTCGAACTGCTGCGCGGCCTCGCCGAACGGCACTCGGTGCTGCTGGTGCTCGACGACGCGCAGTGGGTCGACCCGGCCAGCGCCGAGGTGCTGGCGTTCGCGGCGCGCAGGATGACCGGGCACCGGGTGCGGGTGCTGATCGCCGAGCGGACCGACGGGCCACCCACCTGCGCGGGCCTCGCCCCGTCGGTGGTCGAGGTGGAGGTCACCGGGATCGACGCCGAGTCGGTCGCGGAGCTGCTGCGCACCCGGTTGGTCCGCCCGCTGTCGTCGGCGACGGTCGGCCGCGTCGTCGCCGCCAGCGGCGGGAACCCGTTCTACGCGCTGGAGCTGGGGCGCGCGCTGGCCCGGCACGGCGGTTCGGTCGGTGTGGACGAACCGCTGCCGGTGCCGGACAAGCTGCGCGGCCTGGTGCTCGCCCGGCTCGCGCCGCTGCCCGCGGCCGCCTGGGACGTGCTCAGGCTGGTGACCGTCGCGGTCCGACCGGGGCTGGACCTGCTGCCCCTGGGCGACCCCGGGCTCGACCCCGCGGTGGCCGCGGGGGTACTGGTCGCCGACGAGGACGGGGCGCTGCGCTTCAGCCACGCGCTGGTCGCCGAGGTGGTCGCCGCCGAGGCGACGGCCGCGCAGTGGACCGCGGCGCACGCCAGGATGGCCGCCCTGGTCACCGACCCGATCGAACGCGCGCGGCACCGCGCGCTGGCCACCCCCCGACCGGACGCGTCGATCGCCGCGGAGCTGGTGGAGGCGGCCCGGCTGGCCACCACCCGAGGCGCCCCCGCGACCGCGGCCGACCTGCTGCGGCTGGCCGCGCACCGCACGCCCGCGCCGAGCATCCGCGCCGAACGCCTGCTCGGCGCCGCCCGCGCCGCTGCGGAGGCCGGGTTGACGGCTTCGGCCGCCGACCTGTGCCGCGCCGTCGTGCGCATCGCCGTCGGTCCGACCAGGGCGTGGGCCAGGCTGCTGCTGTTCGACCTGGCCGGGCGCGACATCGTGGCCTTCGCCGGGCTGCTCGACGAGGTCGCCGCCGACGCGGGGGAGGACCCGGGGCTGCGCTGCGCGCTGGTGCTGCGCCGCGCCGAACTCGCCACCCACCTCGGCCGCACCGCCGAGGCCCTGGTCCACCTCGACCAGGCCGACGCGCTCGCCGCCCGCGCCGACGACCCGACCCTGCTGATCCGGTCGCTGATCATGCGCATCCCGTTCGCCGCGGCGTCCGGACCCGACACCGAGACCGACCTGTGCCGCAGGCTGACCCGGCACGCCGCGGGCCTGCCGCTGTCGGAACCGGTGGTCTACGCCCGCGTCTACCTCGCGGTGATCAGCCTGCGCCGCGGCGACACCACCGAGGCCGTCGACATGCTCGACCGCCTGCGCCACGAAACCGAGGCGGCGGGCCGCATCCGCGACCTGATCATGGTCCTGTACTCGCTCACCTCCGCCTACGAACGCGCGGGCCGCTGCGCCGACGCCCGCCGCACCGCCCTGCGCGGCGCCCACCTGCGCGTGGACGTCGACCAGAACCCCGGTATCGGCCTGACCCTGCGCGCGGTGGCCGAACTCAACACCGGCAGCCTCACCGAGGCGACCACCCTGCTCGAACAGGCCGAACGCGCCGACGAACAAGCCAGGGACGCCGAATGGGCCGCCTACGCCAGCGGCCTGCGAGCCCGCGTCGCCGCCCTGCGCGGCGAACACCGGGCCGCCGCCCGCCTGTTCGGCAGCTGCCTGGCCACCCTGCGCGAAGTCGGCTACACCGACCCGGCAATGTTCCTAGTGGACGCCGACTTGGCGGAATCCCTTGCCTGGGCAGGACAACCCGACCAAGCGGAAGCCGTCCTGCGCGACGCCCGCACCCGCGTAGTCGCCCAGGGCAGACCCGTGGTGACGCTCGGCCTCGACCGCGCCGCCGCCGTGATCGCCGCCACCGCAGGCGACCCCAGGGGCGCCGCCGACACCCTGCGCTCCAGCCTGCCCCCAACCCACCCGTACCCCCTGGAACTGGCCAAATCCTGGTTCACCCTAGGCCTCCTGGAACGCCGCGCCCGCCGCAAAGCCGCCGCCCGAGAAGCCCTAACCGAATCCCTCCGCCGCTTCAGCACCGCGGGCTGCGTCCCCTGGTCCGACCGAGCAGAGATCGAGCTGTCCAAACTGGACACCCAGGACGCGCCACTCACCGACCTGGAACACCAGATCGTCGCACAACTGCGCGAGGGCGCCACAAACCGGCAGATCGCCACGGCTCTGCACTTGTCGGTGAAGGCGGTGGAGGCCAACTTGACTCGCATCTACCGCAAACTAGGCATCCGCAACCGCGCCGAACTGTCCACATAGCCACTTCGCCCGGTGACCACTGGCCCCCGGAACTCCCCGGCTCCCGTCAGGTCCGCCCCACCTGCCCGGCCGACCATTAAACACTCGAACCCCAGCAGTGCCAACTGGACTTCCGCCAGCTCCCGCCCCAACCCACCCGGCCCCTGGACACTCGGACCAGTCGCCGCCATCCCAACCCGCCGACCCACCCCTGCCAACCCCTGGACACTCGAACCCGGCGGTGTCAGCCTGCCCCCGTCGGGTTCGCCCCAATCCACCTGCCTAGCTCGTGGACATTCGGACTTAGCGGTGCCAACTCGGCTGCCGTCAGGTCCGCCCCAACTCACCCACCCAGCACCTGGACACTCGGAACGGCCGGTGCCAACCCAGCCCCGCTCTCGGCTGCCCTGCCAATCCAGCGCCTGGACAGTCGGACTCGCTGGTGCCAAATGCTCGATGGGGTGGACCTGTTTTGTGTGGGGGGACGGCAGCCGTAGCGTCGTTCAGCGGCAGGGCCTGCTTTTGGGCCCCTGCTTTGCGGTTCTGCCACGGGTGTCGTAGGGGCCCCGCGCAAAACAGGTCCACCGCATCGAGCTTTTCGCATTGTCGCGGATCGGGCCCGAGGTCGCCGCCAGGCGACGAGGCCGACCACCGGAGCCGAAGGCGGAGGCCCGAATCCCTTGCCCCGCACTCCCAGCAACGGCCTACGCCAAGATCAACCTGATCGAAAGCCCCCAAATACACAGCCTACCGCCGCACCCCGACAATCCGGCAGCAGCGACCAACGCCCTGTGGACACCCAGAACCGTTGTGGACAACCAACAACCAGCCCCACAAGATCATCTGCCACAAGAGCCCCCGATATACAGCCTACCGATGCGCACCGACAAACCGGCAGCAGCAACCAGAGCCTGTGGACAACCAACAGCATTGTGGACAACTCACCACACCAGCGCCAAGCTCACCCAACGCGCGAAACTCACCCAACCCGCGCATGAGCCCCCCGAACCCCCCTCAACACCTCCACCCGATCACTCCCCGGCCGCCCCAGCACCCAGCTCGACCCAGGCACCCCCTTGGCCCGCTTCTTCAACGGCGCCAACAACCGCGATGCCTCCCGGTACGACCCCACCGATCCCACCGCGCACACCAGCGACGCCAGTGACACGCTCACCGACATCCCCTCGGTCACCCACTGCCGGTCGACCAGCCGCGCGGCCAGCGCGCTGACCTCATCCAGATCGGTGACCACCAGGAAGTCGTCCCCACCAACGTGCGCTACCCGCGTGCTAGGCAGATCCCGTTCAGCGTCAGCGAGTTCGCGCCCGATGTGGCGGATCAGGTCGTCGCCCGCGGCGAAACCCACGGTGTCGTTGACGAGTTTGAACGAGTCGACGTCGAGCCAGGCGACGACGAACATCTCGGCGTTGTGGATGCGGCGGTCGATGTCGCGGTCGACGACGTCGCTGCCGGGCAGGCGGGTCAGCGGGTTGAGGGCGGCGGCCTGCTCGATCTTGGCCTCGGCGACGCCGCGGACGACCTCGGAGAGGCGGACGACGCCGATGCAGACGCGGTCGGCGTCGACGACGACCACCTCGTCGCCGTGGCGGTCCCAGTCGGTGTCGCCGACCAGGTCGAGCAGCTGCAGGCAGGTCGCGTCGGCGCGGATGGTGCGCGGGATGTCGCCGTGGCGGACCGCGGGCTTCTTGGCGTTGAGGGCGTGGCCGTAGGGACCGGTGACGGCGAGCAGGAAACGGCTGCGCGGCAACGTGCTCACCGGTCTGCCCTCGACGTCGACCAGCACCACGCCGCTGATCGTCGGGCTCTCGGCGAAGGTGTCGCGGACCTCCTCGGCGATCGCGTCCTGCGCCATCGTCGTCGCGGGCCGCAGGTAGTCCGACACCACCGGGATCGGCGCCGCGCCGGTGGTCGCGTTGAGCTCGATGATCTCGGCGACCGGCCGGGGCAGCGGCAGCGCTATCCCGCCCTCCTGGCTCGCCCCGGCGAGCAGGTTCCCCTGCGCCAACCGCACCCCGACGCGGTTGAGGCACAGCAGCTGCTCCTCGGACTCCACGCCCACCGCGGCGAGCCGGGTCCCGGTGCGGGTGCAGTACTGGGCCAGGCACTCGACCACCGCCAGGCACGCGGCGTCCTCGGGCAGCCCGGCGATCAGGTGCGCGTCCAGCTTGATCAGGTCCGGGCCGACGTCGGTCAGCAGCGACAGCGGCAGGTCCCCGTCCCCGATGGCGTCGAAGGCGATCCCGTAGCCCGCCTCCCGCAGCACCCCGAGGCCGTTGATCAGCTCGGCCCGGTGCACCCGGCTGAACGGCGGGGTGATCTCCAGGACGATGTCGCGCGGCTTGCGCCCGGTCTGGTTGAGCGCGGGGCGCAGGAACCGCAGCAGTTCCTCGGGGGCCGTCGCGGTGGCGGCGACGATGTTGACGTGCAACGGCAGTGGCGGGTCCTGCCGCACGGACGCCAACACGGCGCGGCTGGCCAGCGAGATGTCGGTCTGCACCAGCCTTCCCGCCTTGCCTGCGGCGCGGAGCAGGTCGTAGATGTCGCCGGTGCGCGGTCGGGCCAGGGCCTCGACGGCTATTGGCTCACCGGTACGGGTGCTGAGCAACGGCTGGAAAGCGAACCTGACGTCCGGCGCGACGGTCACCCTGACATCGTGCCTGGTCCACCAGCTCAGGTGATAGTTGGTCACCATCTGTTCACCCAGCTGTACCCGGAAGAATGAAACCTGGCTCAGCACCGGTCATCCCGGTGGTCAATACCGCGATAGGACCAATTTCCGGCGAATCTCCCACGAGGCGCCGCGGAACACCCGGGCCATCGCGGCCGCCGTCCCCGCGACGTCCTCCCGGCCGCTCAGGTAAGCCCACCGCAGGTCAGGGGGCAGGGTAAAGAACGCCTCGAAGAACTCCGGCAGTCGATCTGGCGGTAGAGCCAACAGTGCGTGCAGGCCGTGCATCCGCATGCTGTGCACCACCCGTGCGCGGGGCGACCACACCGCCGCCCGCCCCGCCGCCGCCGCTGCGACCGGGCCGCGCGGCCACGCGTCGCTGATCGCCTCGGCCACAACGGGTGCGAGAGTCAGCGCGTCGCCCACGCTGTAGCCCGTCGCCGGGTGGACCATCCCGGCCGCCGCGCCGAACGGGATCGATCCCCGGTGCCACAACGGGGTCGCGGGTAGGTCTACCGGGAACCGCACCCGCTCGACGGCCAATGCCTCCGGCTCGCGTCCCAACCGCTGGTGCAACCGCCGCCGCAGAACGTCCCACCCGACCCCGGGGCGCGCCGCCAACGACGTCTCCTCGAGCAACACCCGGTCGGCCGACACCCCGACGGCGTAGAGGAACGTCGGCGGGCGCCCCCAGTCCATCAGCACCGCGTCACCCGATCGGACAATCCCGTCGGCGGCGGCCGAAGGCACCACAACCCCGTAGGCCGTCTGCTCCACGCACATCCTCCGGAGGGGTCCTCCGGACACCACCCGCCGCGGCCCGCTCGCGTCCACCACCACCGCGCACGCCACCCGCCGACCGGAGCCCAGCCGCACCGTCGCCCCGCGTCGGCCGAACTCGGCCCCCACCGCCTCGTCGTCCACCGCGACCGCGGGCCCGGCCCACAGCTCGGCGCACACCGCCGCGTTGTCCAAGACCGCGTAGTCCCGGCCCAACTCGTGACCGCTCCCGAACACCCGGGTGCTCACCGCCCCGGGGAACCGCCCCGGCAATTGATCGACCCACACCCCGTACGTCGCGGGCCACACCCGCTTCCCGCCCGGTGCGACCACCGCCGTGCTCAGCCCGACCCGTGCGCAAGCGTCCCCAATCGCCCACCCCGCAGGCCCACCCCCGACGACCACCACGTCAACCCGCCGCATGGCCCTCCTCTCCGCCGCTCGCCGTCGCGGGCGACCTACTTCTACGAGATCGTGCCCATCACCTGCGGCCACCTGCTCGACCTGGCACGGCTGCCGCTGTGCCTGCCCATCTGCGCGAGCTGCTCCGGTCACCGGCTCCCCGTCCAGCCCGCTCCGGGTCCTCTCCGCCGACCGGCACCGTTATCTTGATCGGCTGCCGATTCACCCGGTCCAGCGACAGAAGTTATCCACAGAAGACCCTCCCCGCTTCCCCGGTCAAGATCAACTGTCCGCCCCCGCTGGTAGACTGGGCCTGGGGACGCCCCCCGGAGAGGGTGGGGGCTGGGGTCCGGCGGGGCGCGGAGCGCGCGGTCGGGTTTGTGCTGGTGGCGGGGCATTTCCGGGGCGCATCGGGGGAGTGGGTCGGGGTGGGCCGGGTGGCCTAGGCTCGCTGGCATGTCCGATCTTCACCGGCGCCGGGTCGAGCGGCGCGACGGGGTCCAGGGTGTCGGGGGCCAGGGTGTCGGGGTCAAGGGCAGCGGGGATCTGACCACCAACCCGTTCCGCGCCGACCGGGACCGGATCGTCGCCTCGCCGTTCTTCGCCCGGCTCGGCGGGGTCACCCAGGTGGTCAGCGCGGGTGGGTCCGGGGTCCTGCACAACCGGCTCACGCACAGCCTCAAGGTGGCCCAGATCGCCCGCGCGATCGCCGAGCGGCTGACCGCCGACGCCACCTCGGCCGGTCTGCTCGACCGGCTCGGCGGGTGCGACCCCGACGTGGTGGAGGCGGCCGCGCTCGCGCACGACCTGGGCCACCCGCCGTTCGGCCACCTCGGCGAGCAGGTCCTCGACCGGCTCGCCCGGCACCGGTTCGGCCTGCCGGACGGGTTCGAGGGCAACGCGCAGAGCTTCCGGATCATCACCACCACCGACACCAGGGGGCCCGCCGCCGCCGGGCTCGACCTCACCGCCGCGGTGCGCGCCGCGACCCTGAAGTACCCGTGGACCAGGCTGTCGCACCCCGCCGAGCACCCCCGGCACATGGCCGACCCGCCGCGCGGCGCCGCCGAGCCGCCGGACTCGCCCGCGACCGGGTCGAGCAAGTTCTCCGCCTACGTCACCGAACTCGACGACCTGTGGCAGGCGCGCGCGGTGTTCGACGGGCTGGTGCCGCCGTGGCAGCAGACCGTGGAGGCGTCCGTGATGGACAACGCCGACGACATCGCCTACGCGATCCACGACCTGGAGGACTTCCACCGCATCGGCGTCCTGCAGCACGCGCCGGTGTCGGCCGAGTTGGGCCTGTGGGAGGCCGACCGCGCCGAGTTCGCCAAGCTCGACGCCGATGAGCTGGACGCGAGCCGCCGCCCGGGGCAGTCGCTGGAGCGGCTGCGCAGGCGGCTGCACGCGCGCGACTCCTGGGTGGTCGACGACGACGCGTTCGCCGCCGCGGTGTCGCGGGTGCGCGCGGAACTGGTGGACGACCTGCTGTCCATGCCCTTCGACGGGTCCGTCGCCGCCGAGCAGGCCTTCGGCCGGTTCTCCTCCGGGTGGACCGCGCGACTGGTCGCGGGCGTGCACGTGGTGGCCGACCCGCCGACCCGCTCGGGGCACGTGCTGCTCGGACCCCAGCAGTGGCACGAGGTGCAGGTGCTCAAGTTCGTGCACCGCCGGTTCGTGCTGCTGCGCCCGGACCTGGCGCTGCACCAGCGCGGCCAGGCCCGGCTGCTGACCAAACTGGTCGAGGCGCTGGAGCAGTGGCTCGGCGACCGCTACGAGGCGGACCGGTTGCCGCGCAGGCTGCACGACCTGGTCGAGTTGGCCCGCGTCGAGTACGGGCGGTTGGCCCAGGACAACCCGGCGGCGCTGGTCGGCGCGACCGGGGAGTGGCCCGAGGGCGCCGCGACGGTGCTCGCGCTCGCCCGCGGCCGGGCCGTCATCGACTTCGCCGCCTCGCTCGGCGACGGCCAGGCGGCGAGCCTGCTGGAGGCGTTGTCCGGCCGGACCGGACAGTTCTGGTCGGACGCTTTTGTGCTGTAAGAAAAATACCGAGCGTTACAACTGGACGGTGACTATCACTCGAACGGTAGATGTCACCTCGTTGGTGTGAACCATACGTTCACCAGGTCGGGAGTACTCCCGGCGTTGGGCGGCGTGGGTCGGGGCACGCACTAGCGGGGGAGGACCCGTGCGTTCGTCCGATCGCTCGTTCTTATCCAAACGCGCCTCGACCGGCTTGATCGCGGGGATGTCGGCGCTCGCGCTCGTCGCGGGCATGACCACGCCCGCCGCGGCGCAGGCCCTGCCCGCGGGGCAACCCGCCGCGCAGGACACCGCGGCCCGCCAGATCAGCGCACTGCAGCGGCTCAAGCAGAACCAGAGCAAGGCCGAGTCCAAATTGGACAGCAAGCTCGCCGTTGAGCAGCGGCTGCGCACCGACCGCGCCGCAGCGGCTGCCCTCCCGCAGCTGCGCAGCGGCGTCAAGCTCTCCGCGACCGGCAGCGTCTTGGTCGACATCAGTGTCGACAAGGTCACTGACGACCTGCTCGGCGCGCTGACCAAGTCCGGCGCGGGCATCCGCGCGGTGTCCACCGGTCTGGGCGAGATCCGCGCCGACGTGCCCTTCGCCGCCCTCACCGGCATCTCCGGCCGCGCCGACGTGCGCCGGGTCGACACCGCGAGCGGCGCCATCACCGCCTCCGCCCGGTCGAGCAAGGCCCCGGCGCGGCAGGAAACCAAGGAGCAGAAGGAGGCCAGGGTCGCCGCGGCCGTCCAGTCCGCCGTCGCGCAGCGCGGTTCGGCCGCGCTGGTCACCAGCGAGGGCGACCGCGCGCACAACGCCGACACCGCCCGGGCCGAGTTCGGGGTCACCGGCGTCGGGGTGAAGATCTGCGCCCTGTCCGACGGTGTCGACTCCCTCGCCGCCTCCCAGGCCGCGGGTGAGCTGCCCGCCGTCGACGTGCTGCCCACCCAGGAGGGCGACGGCGACGAGGGCACCGCGATGCTGGAGATCCTGCACGACCTCGCCCCCGGCGCCGCGCTCGGTTTCGCGTCGGCGTTCAACAGCGAGGCCAGCTTCGCCGACAACATCCGCGCCCTGCGCCAGCAGTTGCACTGCGACATCATCGTCGACGACGTGCTCTACTTCGTCGAGTCGCCGTTCCAGGACGGCCTGATCGCCCGCGCGGTCAACGACGTCACCGCCGACGGCGCGCTCTACTTCTCCTCCGCGGGCAACGAGGGCAACGTCGCCGACGGCACCGCGGGCCACTGGGAGGGCGACTTCCGCGACTCCGGCCGCATCGTCGGCAAGTTCGCGGGCACCGCGCACGACTGGGACCCCTCGGCCACCACGCAGGTGTTCCAGCCGATCTCCAACGCGTCCTCGGCGCAGGTGCCGGTGACGCTGCACTGGTCGGACCCGTTGGGCGCCTCGGCCAACGACTACGACCTGTACCTGTTCGACCGCACCGGCAACGTCGTGACCTTCAGCCAGGACGTGCAGGACGGCGAGCAGGACCCGTACGAGATCCTGCAGACGCCGACCTTCGGCGGCACCGGCCTGCGGCTGGCGGTCGTGAAGTTCCACGGCGAGAACCGCTACCTGTCGCTCTCGGCGCTGCGCGGCCGGTTCACCGACTCCGCCGACGGCCTCAAGGCGTTCAACACCCCCGGTGTGACCGTCGGGCACTCCGCGGCCAAGCAGGCCTTCAGCGTCGCCGCCGCGCCCGCGGCCGGTCCGCTGCCCTTCGACCTGGAGCCGGGCGACCCGGCCAACCCGCGCGGCCCGTACCCGGGCTCGTTCAGCGCGAGCTCCGCGCTGGAGCGCTTCTCCTCCGACGGCCCCCGCCGGGTCTTCTACCACGCCAA
Organism: Actinokineospora diospyrosa; assembly: GCF_024171925.1. GTDB lineage: Bacteria > Actinomycetota > Actinomycetes > Mycobacteriales > Pseudonocardiaceae > Actinokineospora > Actinokineospora diospyrosa. The sequence goes on from NZ_JAMTCO010000002.1 coordinate 450,547, forward strand.
CGGCACCCCGATCACCCCCGGCAACGTCGGCTCCACCGGCGGCGAGGTCCGCGCCAAGCCCGACATCACCGCCGCCGACGGCGTCCTCACCAGCGTCGACGGCTTCGACCCGTTCTTCGGCACCTCGGCCGCGGCCCCGCACGCCGCCGCGATCGCGGGCCTCGTGCTCTCCGGCAACCCGGGCATCGCCCCGGCGGAGGTGCGGGAGGCGCTGGTCAACACCGCGCTCGACCTCGGTCCGGCGGGCTTCGACGGCCGCACCGGCGCCGGGATCATCCTCGCCGACCGGGTGCTCGCCTACACCGGCGCCAGCCCGCAACCGCGGGCCCTGGCCCAGAACCCGACCATCGCCCCCACCGACGGCGGCGACCTGGTCGACCCGGGCGACACCGTCTCGGTGACCCTCCCGGTCGCCAACACCGGCGACGCCGACGCGGTCTCGACCAGCGTGGTCCTCACCTCCCCGACGGCCAACGTCGTGGTGACCCCGCGGTCGCAGAACTACGGCACCATCCCGAAGGGACAGACCGTCAGCCGCGTCTTCACCGTCCGCGTCCCGCTGAGCCACCCGGTCGGCACCCCGGTCGTCCTCGACGCCCGAGTCACCTTCGCGGCCGCCGCGTCCCCGACCCGAGCGTCGTTCAGCTTCTCCGTCGGACGTCCTTCGCCGGTGGCACAGGACTTCGCGTACTCCGGCGCGCCGGTCGCCATCCCGGACAACAACCCACTCGGCGCCAGCGTCTCGATCCCGGTCAGCGGGGTTGGCCGCGCGTCACGGGTGACGTTCTCGGTGGACGGGGCCACTTGCAGCACCGCTACCGGGGCCACGACCGTGGGCCTGGACCACACGTTCGTGGGTGACCTGGTGGGGACACTAACCGCGCCCAACGGTGCGGTAGCGACCCTGCACAGCCGCAGTGGTGGCGGCGGCAACAACTTCTGCCAGGTCGTGTTCGCCGACTCCGCCACCGCCGCGTTCTCAACGGTGACCTCGGCCAACGCACCGTTCACAGGAGCCTGGCGCCCGGTGACGGCGCTAAGCGGATTCGCAGCTGTGGCAGCGGATGGCGTGTGGACGTACAAGGTAGTAGACGCCGCAGGCGGTGACGCCGGTGCGATTCGGGCGGTGTCGCTGCACGTGAACGGATACTTGACGCCGCCGCCTGGCGGCTGATCAAGGGGGGTGGAACGGCCGCTCGGCACTATGTGCCGGGCGGCCGTGCCCGTTGTGCCTCATGGTGTTCTTGCCGTTGCCGCTGCTTTGGGTTGTTGCTTGTGGTGGCTGCGGTTGGCGGTGTTCGTGTCGGATCTATCGCTGCTGAGCTCTGGTTATCCACAATGGGCCTGGTTGTCCACAGACGCTGGTCGGCGCTGTTGTTCTGTTGGTGTGTCTCGGTAAGCTGTGTATTGGGGGGTCTTTCGCACGGTTGATCTTGAGTTGTCGGCTGCGGGGGTTGTTTGTCTACAACGGTTCTGGTTGTCCACAGGCTTCCGTCGCTGCTGCCGTTCTGTAGGTGCCCGCCGGTAGGCTGTGTATCGGGGGCTCTTGCGTCAGATGATCTTGCGGGGCTGGTTGTTGTTTGTCCACAACGTCTTCTGTTGTCCACAGGGCGTCGTTCGCTGCTGCCGGTGTGTCGGGGTGCGGCGGTAGGCTGTGTATTTGGGGGCTTTCGATCAGGTTGATCTTGACGTCAGCCGTGGTTGGGAGTGCGGGGCAAGGGATTCGGGCCTCCGCCTTCGGCTCCGGTGGTCGGCCTCGTCGCCTGGCGGCGAGCTCGGCCACCGGGATCGGACGCCTCGTTGCCTGGCGGCAACCTCGGGCCCGATCCGCGACAATGCGAAGAGCTCGATGGGGTGGACCTGTTTTGCGCGGGGCCCCTACAACACCCGTGCTGGGCCTAAAAGCTGGGGGCCAAAGAGCCGGCCCAGCCAGCCGCCAACGAGGCTACGGGTGTTGTCCCCCCACGCAAAACAGGTCCACCCCATCGAGCATTTGGCACCAGCGAGTCCGACTGTCCAGGCGCTGGGTTGGCAGGGCAGCCGAGAGCGGGCTGAGATGGCACCGACGGGTCCGACTGTCCAGTGGTTGGCACTGTGGGTTGGGGCGGACCTGACGGGGGACGGGATGGCACCGGCGGGTCCGAGTGTCCAGTGGTTGGCACTGTGGGTTGGGGCGGACCTGACGGAAGGTCAGTGGCACCGCTGGGTCTGAGTGTCCAGGGGCTGGGGCGTGGTGGGATGAGGACAAACGGAGAGGTTGGGGAGGTGGGCGATGAGTAGGACTTGGACCGTCCCGGGGGGAGGGCGGGCGGTTGAGGTTGAGGTGGGGCGGGTTGGTGGGTGGTTCGCTCGCTTCGGTGATCGGCATGGTGGGGTTGTGGGGACGCGGCTTGGGGAGACTGAGGTTGTGTGCACCGCCGCCGATGGGGCGACTGCGAGCGTCAAGGTGCCCTTTCCGCCTCTAGTGGCAACAGGACAGCTGCCGGGGCTTGCCATAGAGCCTCTGCTCGAGCATCTCGCCGTTCCACGCAAGGTTGGGTTGATCCTCGTAAGGCGCGGCGGCCACAGCTTGGGAGTGGTGGAGCCTGGCAAGGTCCTGTTGTCCCGAACCGACCGTCACCACGTGCAAGGGCGTAGTGCGGCAGGGGGCTGGTCTCAGCAGCGGTTCGCCAGGCGGAGGGAAGGGCAAGCGCGGCAGGCGCTAGAGGCGGCGGCGAAGGACATTGTGGAGGTGTTGTTGCCGCGCATTGGTGAGCTTGACGCGGTTGTGGTGGGGGGTGATCGGCAGGCGGTAGAGGTGTTGCGGGGTGATCGGCGGCTTGAGGCGGTCTTCGCGATCGCGCAGGAGCGGGTGTTGGATGTGGCCGAACCCCGCCGATCCGTTTTGGAGGATGCGGGGGAGCGGGTGTTCGCGGTGGAGATCGTGGTGTGGGACGCCTGAGGGGCTCACAGCGGACGCACAGGTTCGTGGCGCACAGTGGGGGCGTGACAGAGACACCTGCGACGGGTCGGAGCGTCAGCTTGGTGGTGGCGGGGCTCGCGGGGGCCGTCCTGCTGCTCGTCGGTGGCATCGTCGGGTACGCGATCGGCCACGACGCGGGGCCGGACCGGCCCGGACACTCACGGCACGACCGCCCGCCCATGCCGCGAGACGCACAGCCGCGCGGCCAGCGCCCGCACAGCCCACCCAGCCAAACCCCGACCAGCGTCCCGCTGCCGACGCCGACCACCCAGACCCCCACCAGCTAGACCCCCGGGGACCAGTTCCAGACCATCGCCCAGCCCTTCAGGGCCTGACCCGGCGGGCCACACCCAGCAGACCCGCCAGCTGGACTCCGAGTGCCCGGAGTCTTGATCCGGCGGGCCTGCCTTGGGCTGGATCCATCCAGCTGGGCGCCGAGTGGTCAGACCCCGGCAGTCAGGCGCCGGGCGGCTAGCCCAGGGTTCCGGTCGCGAGCAGGCCGCCGTCCACGCGGATGGTCTCGCCGGTGATCCAGGACGCGTTCGGCGAGGCCAGGAAGGCGACCAGGTCGGCGACGTCCTGGGGGGTGCCGAGGCGTTTCATCGGGTAGACGGCCGCGGCTTCTTCTTCGCGGGTGGCGTACAGGGCCGTGGCGAACCTCGTCTTGACCACGCCCGGCGCGATCGCGTTCACCCGGATCCCCGGGCCCAGTTGCCACGCCAGCTCCTCGGTGAGCCGCACCAGGGCCGCCTTGCTCGCCCCGTACGCCCCGATCACCCCGGTCGAGCGCAGCCCGGCCACCGAGGCGATGTTGATCACGGAGCCGCCGTGCTCGGCCAGCCACGCGTGGTAGGCCAGCTGGGTGAACCCCAGGGCCGCGACCACGTTGGTGTCGAAGACCTTGCGCACCGCGTCCAGGTCGGCGTCCATCAGCGGGCCGTACACCGGGTTGATGCCGGTGTTGTTCACCAGCACGTCCAGCCCGCCCAGCTCGGCCACGGTCCTGGCCACGACCTCGGCGCGGTCCTCGCCCACCCCGGTGTTGCCCGCCACGGCCAGCACCCGCGCGCCGGGCACCTCGGCCGCGATCGACTCGGCGGCCCGGTCCAGGTCGGCCTGGGTGCGCGAGCTGATCGCCACCGCCGCCCCCCGCCTGGCGAGCTCGGTGGCGATGGCCAGGCCGATCCCCCTGCTCGCGCCGGTGACCAGTGCGGCCTTGCCGGTGAACTCCGCGGTCTCCATGACCCGACTGTAGCCGGCGGAATCGGGGTGGCGCGCCACGGTTAGACTGGACCCGTGGTTCTCGCCGCAGGGTTGCAGGAAGTCTGGGCTGTGCTCATCGACTGATGGGCAGGCGGGCTCGCGGGTCACGGCACGCGAGCGGATCACCCCTGCCCACGACCACCCCACCCACGGAGCTTCGCCTTGATCACCGCAACTGACCTCGAACTGCGCGCGGGCTCGCGCATCCTGCTCTCCGACGCCTCGTTGCGCATCCAGGCGGGGGACCGGATCGGGCTCGTCGGCCGCAACGGCGCGGGCAAGACCACCACCCTGCGCGTGCTGGCGGGCGAGGGCGAGCCCTACGGCGGCGACCTGCGCCGCACCGGCGAGCTCGGCTACCTGCCGCAGGACCCGCGCGAGGGCGACCTGTCGGTCACCGCGAAGGACCGGGTGCTCTCCGCGCGCGGGCTCGACGAGCTGCTGCGCGAGATGGAGAAGGCGCAGACGGCCATGGCCGAGCACGCCGACGACTCCGTCCGGGACAAGGCGGTCCGCAAGTACGGGCGGCTGGAGGAGCGCTTCGCCGGGCTCGGCGGGTACGCCGCCGAGAGCGAGGCCGCGCGGATCTGCTCCAACCTGGGCCTGGCCGACCGGGTCCTCACCCAGCCGCTGAGCACCCTCTCCGGTGGTCAGCGCCGCCGGGTCGAGCTGGCCAGGATCCTGTTCGCCGCCTCCGAGGCGGGCGCAGGCGGCGGCTCCGGCACGATCCTGCTGCTCGACGAGCCGACCAACCACCTCGACGCGGACTCCATCACCTGGCTGCGCGGGTTCCTCAAGGGCCACAGCGGCGGCCTGGTGGTCATCAGCCACGACGTGGAGCTGCTCGGCGACGTGGTCAACAAGGTCTGGTTCCTCGACGCCATGCGCGGCGAGGTCGACATCTACAACATGGGCTGGAAGCGCTACCTCGACGCGCGCGCCGCCGACGAGAAGCGCCGCCGCCGCGAGCGGGCCAACGCCGAGAAGAAGGCCGGGGTCCTGATGGACCAGGCCAACAAGATGCGCGCCAAGGCCACCAAGGCGGTCGCCGCGCAGAACATGATCAAGCGGGCCGAGAAGCTGGTCGCGGGCCTGGACGAGGTCCGCCAGTCCGACCGGGTCGCCAAGATCCGCTTCCCGGAACCGGCCCCGTGCGGCAAGACCCCGCTGCTGGCCGAGGGGTTGAGCAAGTCCTACGGCTCGCTGGAGATCTTCACCGGCGTCGACCTGGCCATCGACAAGGGGTCGCGGGTCGTCATCCTCGGCCTCAACGGCGCGGGCAAGACCACCCTGCTGCGGTTGCTCGGCGGCATGGAGACCGCCGACTCGGGCGAGGTCATCGCCGGGCACGGGCTGCGGCTGGGCTACTACGCCCAGGAACACGAGACGCTGGACCACGCCGCCAGCGTGTGGTCCAACATCCGGCACGCCGCGCCCGACACCGGTGAGCAGCAGTTGCGGTCGCTGCTCGGCACGTTCCTGTTCAGCGGTGAGCAGCTCGACCAGCCCGCCGGAACTCTCTCGGGCGGCGAGAAGACCCGGCTCGCGCTGGCCGGGCTGGTCTCCAGCGCCGCCAACGTGCTGCTGCTCGACGAGCCGACCAACAACCTCGACCCGGCCAGCCGCGAGCAGGTGCTCGACGCGCTGCGCCGCTACAGCGGGGCGGTCGTGCTGGTCACCCACGACCCCGGCGCGGTCGAGGCGTTGGAACCCGAGCGGGTGATCCTGCTCCCAGACGGGTCGGAGGACCACTGGTCCGCGGAGTACCTCGAACTCGTTCAGCTCGCCTGAAATTGGCCGTTTTGCTGGGATCTTGTATTCAGAGATCACGCTGAGTCCCGCCTTCGGCATCGGCGGTGATCACCGGTTCGGGCAACCATTTGCTCGTCTCGTCTGGCATTTCGCGCGGCGGTGTTCGATCATTGCGGCGGTGGGGGCCACCCGTGGCCCCAGCCACTCGCGATGGAAGGCGGACAACGTGGCTGACCTCAAGAAAGGCGCCAGGATCACCGGCGCCCTGCGCGACAAGCTCGCCACCGACTTGAAGAAGAAGTACGAGAAGGGCGCCAGCATCAGGGCGCTCGCGGAAAGCACCGGCCGTTCCTATGGATTCGTGCACAGAGTGCTCTCCGAGTCGGGTGTGACGCTGCGCGGGCGGGGCGGGGCGACCCGGACGAAGAAGAAGTAACCCCGCCGGGGCGCGGCGGCGGCGGCTCAGGCCGCGCGCGGTCCGCCCGGCGGGCTGTCCACACCGGAGTCATCGGCCGGTGCGGACACCCCGGTTCCCACCAGGACCTGTCCACCCCGGCCGCCCAGGCCGAGGGCGATCGCGGCGCCCGCCAACACCACGGGGTACACCAAGTAGCCCCAGCGGGTCGCGGGCGCGAGCAGGATGGCCAGGCCGAGGCCGACCGCGGTGCGCGTCAGCGCGTCCCGTGCCGTCCTCGGTGGACGGACCAGGACCCAGGTCGTCGTGGCGGCGGCGGCCAGTCCCAACAGGACCAGAGCGGCGGCGTGACCGGCGGGACCCAACCCCGCGACCAGGTGCCCGGGCAGGGGACTGGACGCGGGCGAGGACGCCTGGCCGAGGCCGACCGGGAACTTGATGACGTGCTCGACGAACGACGTCGGGTCGGCCAGCAGCACGGGTAGCACCAGGGCCGAACCGACCGCGGCGAGCGCGGCGGTGAACGCGCCCAGCGCCCGCCACCCCCGGGTGGCGGCGATCCCGACGGCGAGCACCGCCACCGCGGGCAACGCGGTCAACTTCATCGTCACCACCACCGCGCCGAGCGCGCCAGCCCACAGCGGCGTGGCGGGACCGGCGCGGTAGGCGAGCGCGGTGGCCAGCACGACCAGCGCGATCACCGCGACGTCGTCCCCGGCCACGGCGAGGGTGAGCGCGGTCAACGGGCAGGCCAGCACCAGGTGCGCGGCCCGCACCGGCACGTCCGGCCTGCCCAGCGCGCGCCAGGCCAGCAGCAGGGCGACCGCGGTGACCACCAGGAACGCCACCCGGGAGTCGGTCAGCGGGTGCTCGCCCAGCAGCGCGCGCGGGAACCCGAAGACGGTCATCGACGGGCCGTAAGGGGTGTAGTCGTCGGGGTGCGGTGCCCGGCCCAGCGTGCTGAGGTCCAGGTACGGGGTGCCGTGCGTGACCAGCGCCCGCGCCGACCGCTCAATTACCCACACCTCGGGCTGCGCCGGGAACGACCACGGCCACGGACCCCAGGTGAACGTCGGCGAGCGGCGCCACGCCAGGTAGAGCAAGGGCGCCACGGTCGCGACCACGGTCACCACCCACACCGGCAGCCAGCGGGAACCGCGCCCGGTGAGCGCGATCCGCGTGGTGAGCAGCAGGGCGGCGAGGTAACCGGCGGTGGCGAAGTTGCCCCACACGCGGTAGCCGTAGAACTCCGAGCCGAACGCGGAGACGAGGGCGAAGGCGAGGAAACCGCCGTAGACGGCGAGGTCCAGCGAGAGCGAACGACGTGCGGGAGCGCCCTGCATTCCTCCGCCGTCCTCCTAGTTCGCGTCGGACCCAGGCTACCGATCCCCCGATTGGCCCTGCCGCGGGGGCGTGGTGGGAACGTCTGGACCACCCACGGCGTTGGATGTCCTCGGCTGGGTGTGCTGGATGGTGGGGAGGGGGAACCGTGGACAGTCCGCGCAGGTTGATGGCCGGGGCGGTGCGGGCGGCCGACGCGCCCAAGGGGGTGCGCCGCGGGACCGTGCGGCGGGTGTGGCGGTTCAGCGCGCGGCACCGGCCCCGGCTGGCGCTGTTCCTGGCGTTGACCGTGGCGATCGCCGCGCTCGGCGTGACGACCCCGCTGCTGGCCGGTCGGGTGGTCGACGCGATCGTGGGCCGGGCGCCGGTGGGCACGGTGGTGTGGTTGGCCGTGCTGATCGCGGCGCTCGCCGTGGTGGGCGCCGCGCTGGGGCTGGCCGAGCGCGCCCAGTCGTCGGTCGTGGGCGAGGGCCTGATCTACGACCTGCGGTGCGCGGTCTACGCGCACGTGCAGCGGATGCCGGTGGCGTTCTTCACCCGGACCAGGACTGGCGCGCTGGTCAGCAGGCTCAACAACGACGTGATCGGTGCCCAGCGGACCTTCACCTCGACACTGTCCGGGCTGGTCGGCAACCTCATCCAGCTGATCCTCTCGCTCGGGGTGATGTTGACGCTGTCCTGGCAGGTGACCGTGCTCGCGCTGGTCCTGCTGCCGGTGTTCGTGCTGCCGACCCGGCGGATGGGGCGGCGGATGGCGGACCTGCAGCGCGAGTCGGCGGGGCTGAGCGCGTCGATGACCACGCAGATGACCGAGCGGTTCTCCGCGCCGGGGGCGACCCTGGTGAAGCTGTTCGGGCGGCCGGACGCCGAGTCGGCCGAGTTCGGCGCGCGGGCCGCCCGGGTGCGCGACATCGGGGTGCGCACGGCCATGGCGAGCCGTTGGTTCATGACCGGGCTGCAGTTGGTGTCGGCCTTGGCGCAGGCGCTGGTCTACGGCCTGGGCGGCTATCTGGCGCTGACGGGGCGCATCGCGCCGGGCACGGTCGTGGCGCTGGCGCTGCTGCTGACCCGGCTCTACTCGCCGCTGACCGCGTTGGCGAACGTCCGGGTGGACGTGATGACGGCGTTGGTGTCGTTCGAACGGGTCTTCGAGGTGCTCGACCTGGAACCAATGGTCGCGCAGAAGGCGGATCCGACGCCGCTCCCCACGGGGCCGGTGTCGGTTGAGTTCGCCGACGTGCGGTTCGGTTACCCGGCGGCGGACAAGGTGTCGCTGGCCTCGCTGGAGGACGTCGCTGTGCTCGATAGGCGCGGTGGGCATGAGGTGCTGCACGGGGTGTCTTTCCGTGCAGAACCCGGGCAGATGATCGCGCTGGTAGGGCCATCAGGCGCCGGTAAGTCCACCATCGCCAGCTTGGTCCCACGGCTCTACGACGTCGAGTCCGGCGCAGTGAAGTTGTCTGGTGTGGACGTGCGGGATCTCTCGTTCGCCGACTTGCGTACCGCGGTCGGCGTCGTCACCCAGGACGGGCACCTGTTCCACGACACCATCCTCGCCAACCTGCGCTACGCCCGGCCCGACGCGACCGACGCCGAGGTGCGGACCGCGATCGAGCAGTCCCGACTGTCCACTGTGGTGGACTCGCTGCCCGACGGCCTGGACACCGTGGTCGGCGAGCGCGGTTACCGGCTCTCCGGCGGTGAACGCCAACGGCTGACCATCGCCCGGCTGCTGCTGGCCCAGCCCGCGGTGGTGATCCTCGACGAGGCCACCGCGCACCTCGACTCCGAGTCGGAGGTCGCGGTCCAAGAGGCCCTCGCCGACGCGCTGCGCGGCCGGACGGCCCTGGTGATCGCGCACCGGCTGTCGACGATCCGCGCGGCTGACCTGATCCTGGTCGTCGAGGACGGCGAGATCACCGAGCGCGGGACCCACGACGCGCTGCTGGCCGCCGGTGGCCGGTACGCCGACCTGCACCGCACCCAGTTCACCCGCTCAGATCCAGCCCTCCTCCCAGGCGATGCGGGCGGCGTCGTGGCGTGAGGTGACGCCCAGCTTCGTCATCGCCGAGGACAGGTAGTTGCGGACCGTCCCGTGGGCCAGGTGCACGGCGGTGGCGATGTCGAGCACCGAACCGCCCGCCCTGGTGTGCCGCAAGACCTCCAGTTCGCGGGCGGTCAACGGGCAGGCGTCCTCGGTGAGCGCGCTCGCGGCGATCTCGGAGTCGACGTAGCGGGCACCCGCGTGCACGTCGCGCAGGATCGCGGCGAGCCGGGCGGCCGGGGTCGTCTTGGGGACGAACCCGCGCACCCCGGCGGCGAGCGCGCGGCGCAGCACCCCGGGGCGGGCGTGCCGGGTCACGATCACCACGGCGGTGCCCGGGCCGATCGCCCCCGCGGCCGCGATCCCGTCCCGGCCGGGCATCTCCAGGTCCAGCAGGGCGATGTCGGGGCGGTGGGTGGCGACCGCGGCCACCGCCGCGTTCCCGTCGCTGGCCTGGGCGACGACCGAGATGTCCGGTTCCAGCTCCAGCAGGGCCGCCAGCGCGCCGCGGATGAGGTCCTCGTCGTCGGCCAGTACCACCCGGATCACGGGATCCCCGCCTCGCCGACCAGGTGGAAGCCGCCCGGCTCGCGGTGGGTCCGCACGGAACCGCCGACCACGGCGAACCGCTCCCGCAGCCCCTGCAAGCCGCTCCCGGGTTCGGTGTCGCGCTCCTCCACGCCGTCGTTGGTCAACTCGACCCGCACCCGGCCCGCGTCGACCTCGACGGTCAATGAGCACTCCGCCGCAGCACTGTGCCGGAGGATGTTCGTCGTCCCTTCTCGCACGAGGATCCCGAACAAAGGCTGCAGCGGCGGCGGGACCTCGGTAGCGCTACCGCGCACAGTCGCGTTGATGCCTGCCGCGCGCAGGATGTCGACCGCGTTGCCTATCTCCGTGGAGAGACTCGACCTGCGGTAGCCATGAACGACTGCGCGGGTCTCTTTAAGTGCGGTCCTGGCCAACTCGCCCACCTCGGTCGCCTGCACTCGGGCAGCCTCGTCGTCGTGCCCGATCAATCGCGCCGCCAGCTCGCCTTTAAGCGCGATCGCCTGGAGGTGGTGGCCCTGGATGTCGTGTAGTTCCGCGGCGAACCGCAAGCGCTCCTCGGCCACGGCGAGCTCGCCCGCGACCCGACGGGCGCTGTCGAGTTGGCGAACCATGGACCACAGCCACACCTGCAGGACGTTGCAGAACAAGACGAACGGCACCAGCAACGCCAGCACCAGCACCCAAGCCTCCGAAGCGGCGCCGCTCGGTTGCCCCGACAGCTGCTCCACCCCGTAGCCGGACAGCCCGACCGCCAGCCCGCTGGCCACCGCCAGCGGCCACCGCCACCAGCCGCTGACCACCGGCAGGTACGCGCCGATCACCATGCTGCACGGCAGCGCCCAGCCGATGCCCAGCGGTGCCTGCCACTGCGCCAGCCACCACGCGGCCGTCGTGATCACCACCGTCGCCGCGACCTCCCCGCGCCGCCGGGTGGCCGTGCGCAGGTCCGGCATGCTGAACCCGCTGATCCGCACGTACTGGACGAGCCCGAGCACCCCCGCCGGGACCAGCACCGCGGTCGTGGTGCCGCCGTAGCGCAGGCTCATCAGGTCCAGCAACAGGACCAGCGCGGTCATCGACGCGGTGAACACCAGGGTGACCACGATGTAGCGCCGGACCCGGTCGAGGAGGTTGTGCGCCAGTCGGTCCACGGGGTGAATGTAGGGGGAAAGCGCGGCGAGCGTGGTGGGGGCGCGGCGGACTGCTGACATTTGTCACGCCGTGGCCGTGCGGATCACCCGACGAGCGCTGACCGGTAGTCCTACCGGGCGCACCCATGCCGGCGCACACTTCGGTCCATGAGGGAACCAATCATCGAGGTGCGCGGGCTGCGCTACCGGCACGGCGCGTTCGAGGCCGTGCGGGGCATCGACCTCGACGTGGCTCAGGGGGAGCTGTTCGCGTTGCTGGGCACCAACGGCGCCGGGAAGACGACGGCGCTGGAGGTCCTCGAGGGGCACCGCGCGCCGAGCGAGGGCACGGTCCGGGTGTTCGGCTTGCGCCCGGACGCCGACCGGGCCCGGATCCGCCCGCGCACCGGGGTCCTGCTGCAGGACAGCGGCCCGGGTGCCGAGCTGACCGTGCTGGAGACCCTGCGGCTGTGGCGGTCGCTCACCTCCCGACCATCCGAAGTGGACGCCGCGCTCGCCCAGGCCGGTCTCGAGCGCCGCGCCGACGTCCGCACGAGCAAGCTCTCCGGGGGTGAGCGCAGGCGCCTCGACCTCGCTGTCGCCACCCTGGGTGAGCCGGAACTGCTGTTCCTCGACGAACCGACCACCGGCCTCGACCCCGAGTCGCGGCGGCGAACCTGGGACCTGCTGCGCGGCATGGTCGCCCGCGGCACCACCGTGCTGCTGACCACGCACTACCTCGAGGAAGCCGAACACCTCGCGCACCGGCTCGCGATCCTGCACGACGGGGCGGTCGCGGTCACCGGGACCCTGGTCGACGTGCTCGAACGCGAGGCATCCCGCATCGCGTTCGTTGTCCCGCCCGGGGTTGTCGCGGCAGATCTACCGGTGCTCGTCGGCACCCTTGACCCTGCCGCGTTCGCGGCGGGTCGCGTCGAGATCCGCACTAGGGCTCTCCAGGACGATCTAGCGGCCCTGCTCAGTTGGGCAGCGGCCCGTGATCTGCAACTGGCCCGGCTGCGGGCGAGTCACGCCTCGCTCGCCGAGGTTTTCCACAACGCCCAGGGGGTGGCGGCATGAACCCGGTGTTGGCCCTATCGCGCGCCGAGCTGAACCAGTTGCTGCGGAACAAGACCACTGCCGCCATGGCGTTGGTGCTGCCGTTGGCACTAGGCGCCATGTTCCTCTTCGCGACCGGTGAGCCCGACTGGACGTTCGCGTTGTCGTTGCAGTTGGTCACAGCACAAGGGTTGACCGTCTACGTCAGCACGACCGCGACCTTCGCCGCGCGGCGGCAGGACCTCTCCCTCAAGCGGCTGCGCTCCGGTGAGCTGTCCGACTTGGCGATCATCGTGGGCGTGCTGGCGCCCTGCCTGCTGTTGGGGCTGGCCCAGTGCCTGCTGCTGACCGGCATCGCGTTCGCCGCGGGTGCCCCGGCTCCGGCGAACCCGGCCGGGCTGGTCATCGCCATCACCGGGGGTGTGGCGGTGAACGCGGCGGTCGGGTTGCTCACCGCCGCGTTCACCGCTTCGGCCGAGGCGGCCCAGATCACCACCGCGCCGTTCTTCTTCCTCGCCCTCGGCGGCTCCATCTGGGCCCTGTCGGCGCAGAGCCCCTGGGTGGCCGCGCTCCCCGGCGGCGCCGTCACCACGTTGGTCCGCGGCGGCGAGGTGCTGCCGCCACTCGCGTCGATGGTGCTCTGGACCGTCGTGGCCGCACTGCTCGGCCTGCGGTACGCCAAGTGGGACCGCCGGAACTAGGCGCTGTCCGATCAAGCGCCGTCCTGCTCAAGCGCCGTCCTGTTCAGGTGCTGTCCGGTCAGGTGCTGTCCCGCGAAGGACAGCACCTGACCGCCGCTAACCCAGCTGGGGGACCCGGTCGCCGAAGCGCTCCAGCAGACCGGCGTTCGCCGCGTCGCCGCCCTCGACGTTGGAGCTGCGCCACAGCGGTAGCTCCACCCCCGCCGCGGTGGCCTTGTCGAACACCCGGGCCAGCACCTGGTTCCACAGGAACGCGTTGCTCAAAGTGGACAGCGACGCGGTGACCGGGGACTCCGCCGGGTAGCTCACGTCCCCCGGGCCGGTCAGCGTGTCCAGGATGATCGTGGCGTTGAGCGACAACTTGGTGCCCGCCCGCGGCGGGGTGTCGGCCGACGCCGCGGGCGAGGTCACCGCCACCACCGGGACCCCGGCCTCCAGGGCGGTCAGCGCCAACTCCACCGGGTAGTGGTTGATCCCGGAGTTGGAGAAGATGAACAGCACCTCGTGCCCGGAGCGGGTGACCAGCCCGAACACCGAGCGGGCCAGACCGGGCCGCCGCTCCGCCGCCGTCGCCCGGCGCGCCCCACCGAAGACCTGCAGGTCCTCGGTGAACAGCGGCCGCACGTTGGCGAGCCCGCCCGCGCGGAAGAACGTCTCGGCCACCGCGGCCAGCGAGTGCCCCGCCCCGGCGGTCAGCACCAGCCCGTCGGCCCGGATGCCCGCGAGCACGAGGTCGGACACGTCGTCGAGGGCGTCCGCGTTGTGCTCGCCGACCCTGGCCAGGTGCGACAGGACCTGGTCGCCGTAGACGTCTACCGGCATGGTGCCTCCTTTGTCTGAATCAGCTGAGTTCCTCGGGACGGTCCGCGTCGGCGCCGTCGGCCACGTCCCCGCACGGGACGTCGGTGACCGGGTGCCTGGCCAGGTAGGGCCGCGCGCCGGTGTCGCCGACGGCCAGCTCGGCGACCCCCGCCCAGTGCGCGCGCCCGAGCAGGACGGGGTGCCCGGGCACCCCGGCGTAGGAGGCCCTGGCCAGCGCGTCCGGCGCGGCGAGGGCGGAGAGGCGGGCGACCGCGGCCGCGGTGACCCCGGGGGTGTCGACCGGCAGCACGACCACGGCCTCGGCGTCGCTGTCCACCAGCGCGCCGAGCCCGACCCGCAGCGACGAGCCCATCCCGGTGGTCCAGACCTCGTTGCGCACGACGACCGCGGGCAGCGGCGGCACCCGCTCGGCCCCGGCGCCGAGCACCACGACCCTGGGGTGACAATCCGCCAGCGCGGCGAGCGCGTGCTCGACGAGCAGCCCGCCGCGGTAGGGCACCAGCGCCTTGGGCATGCCGAAGCGCCTGCCGCCGCCCGCCGCGAGCAGCAGGCCCGCCGTGCGCACGCCGTCGGGAACCGCCATGGCGGCAGCCTAGAGGCAGCTACCGCAGATGATCGAGTAGCAAGCCCGTCATCAGGTCCGGAGCCTCCTGCGGCACCCAGTGCGACACCTCGTCGACCAGCTCGAACCGGTATGGACCATTAACCCATTTGCCGCAGCTCAGGGCCGCTGTCGACCCGATCGCGACGTCCTCGCCACCCCACACGTACATCGTCGGCACGGTCACCGGGTCCGGTGCCACATTCCACCGTTCGGCCCGGAACCAGTTGAGCGCGGCGGTCAGCGCGCCCGGCTCGGCGAGCCGGGACACGTACTCGTCCACGGCGGACTGGGGGATCCGGTACTCGAACATCTGCCGCAGCGCGGCGGCGCCGTCGGCCAGCAGCCGCCGCTCCGCCGAGCGCTCCTTGAGCACCGGCACGTGCTGCGAGCGCAACCGCTGGTCCTCGTCCTCGCGCAGCGCGGCGGCCAGCGCCGAGGGGTGCGGGGTGGACACCGCGGTCAGCGTGCGCAGCCGCCCCGGGTGCGCGGCCGCGGTGTGCCAGGCGACCACGGCGCCCCAGTCGTGCCCGACGAGGTCGAACTCGGTCCACCCCAGCGCGTCCGCCACCGCGAGCACGTCGCCGACCAGGGCGTCCACCTGGTAGTCGGCCACCTCGTCCGGCCGCACCGACGGCGAGTAGCCGCGCTGGTCGAAGGCCACCGCGTGCAGCCCGGCGTGCCCCAGCACGTCCACCTGGTGCTCCCACGCCACGGCCGCCTGCGGGAACCCGTGCAACAACAGCACCGGTTGCCCGTCCGGCGGACCCGCGCTCACCGCGTCGAAGGTGCCCGCCTCGGTGCTGATCTGCCGGTACTCGCTCACCGCGGCAGGTTACCGAGGCCCCTCGCGGCGGGACGCGCAGGAAGCCGTGTCCTCGCCTCATCCAGCCTTCCGCGCAGCCGGATGACCGGCAGCACCGGACCGGCGACGGACATCACTCCACCAAGCCGAATCGGCCGTTTGCGCGAAGATTGTGGTGTGACCCCATCGACCGGGCCGCGGCCGACGATCTCGGTGTACGGCGAACCCAGCCCCGCGCGTGCCGTGGCCCTCGTGCTGCACGGCGGCCGCGAGCACAGCCACGCCCCGACGTCCCGCTTCCAGCTCGCCTACCTGCGGATGGTGCCCTTCGCTAAGGCCATCGCCCGCCGCGGCGCCGGGCACGGCATCGCGACCTGGTTGCTGCGCGACCGCCTCCGCGGCTGGAACGCCCCCGATCTCGACCCGGTCCACGACGCCCGGTGGGCCCTCGACGAGGTCCGCCGGGTCCACGGTGACGTCCCGGTGGTGCTGGTCGGGCATTCCATGGGCGGGCGGGTCGCGCTACGGGTGGCCGACGACCCGTCGGTGATCGCGGTCTGCGCGCTGGCCCCGTGGACTCCCCAGGGGGAACCGGTCGAGCAGCTCGCCGACCGTGAGGTGCTTATCGCGCACGGGGTGCTCGACCGGATGACCGACCCTCGACTGTCCTACGACTACGCGCGCCGCGCCAAGGCCGTCACCGACCGGGTCGCCCGCTTCGACGTGCACGGTGAACGGCACGCCATGCTCCGCCGCGCCGACCAGTGGACCCGGCTGGTGACGGGCTTCGTGCTCGGTGCCTTCACCACCCAACCGGGGGACCCCCGGATTACGAATGCCATGCGTCAGCCCTCACCGGAAGGGCTGCGGGTGCCGCTCTAGGCGGCTGCCGGGAGGAGGAGCGCAGTGACCGGTGGCGACAGACGGCGGGTGGCGGTCATCGGGAGCGGTGTCGCGGGGCTCACCGCCGCCCACCTGCTCCAACGCCGCTACGACGTGACCCTGTTCGAGGCCGACGAGCGCCTCGGCGGGCACGCGCACACCCACGAGCTGACCACGCCCGACGGCGGGATCACCCAGGTCGACAGCGGGTTCATCGTGCACAACGAGCGCACCTACCCGAACCTGCTGCGGCTGTTCGGCGAGCTCGGCGTGGCCACCCGCGACACCGAGATGTCGATGAGCGTGCGCTGCGACGGCTGCGGCCTGGAGTACGCGGGCGCCCGCGGCTTGGCGGGCGTGTTCGCCCAGCCGCGCAACCTGGCGCGCCCCCGGTACCTGGCGATGCTCGCCGAGGTCAAGCGGTTCCACCTGCACGCCCGCCGGGTCCTGCGCGCCGACCTGGACGAGATCACGCTGCGCGGGTTCGTCGTGGTCGGCGGTTACTCCCGGTACTTCGTCGACCACTTCCTGGTGCCGCTGGTGTCGGCCGTCTGGTCGGCCGGTCCCGAGCTGAGCATGCGCTACCCGGCCAAGTACCTGTTCCGCTTCCTCGACCACCACGGGCTGCTGTCGGTGAGCGGGTCGCCGACCTGGCGCACGGTCGTCGGCGGGTCGCGGACCTATGTGGACCTGGTGGCCAAGCAGCTGACCACGGTGCTCACCGGCACCCCGGTCCGCGTGTTGCGCCGCCACAGCGACCACGTCGAGGTCCGCGACGACGCCGACCAGGGCCACCGGTTCGACCGCGCCGTGATCGCGACCCACCCCGACCAGGCGCTGCGCATCCTCGCCGCCCCCACCACGGCCGAACGCGAGGTGCTCGGCGCGATCGAGTACTCGACGAACGAGACGATCCTGCACACCGACCCGTCAGTGCTACCGCGCTCGGAGAGGGCAAGGGCCTCGTGGAACTACCTCAAGCCCGCCTGCGCCTCCGACGATGGGCCTGTCCGGGTCAGCTACCACATGAACCGGCTGATGGGCCTAGTAGAGCCAGAAGACTACGTGGTCACTCTTAACGCTGCCGACCTTGTTCCCGACAAGGCCGTGCTGCGGAGGATGACCTACCACCACCCGATCTACACGCCGGAAATGCTTGAGGCGCAACGCAAGCTGCCCAGTCTCAACGACGGCATCGTCGCCTACGCCGGTGCCTACCACGGTTGGGGCTTCCACGAGGACGGTTGCGCTGCCGGTGTCCGGGCAGCGGCGTCGCTCGGATCTGGTTGGGACGAATGACCCCGGCGCTCTATGACGCGCGGGTGCGCCACGTCCGCATGGAGCGGATCGACAACACCTTCGAGCACCCCGTCTACCTCTGGTACGTCGACCTCGACGACCTGCCCCGGTTGCCCAGGTGGCTCCAACCGTTCGCGCGCTTCCAGGCCCGTGATCACCTCGGCGACCCCAACAGGTCCATCAAGGACAACGTGACTCTATGGCTGGCAGGCCAAGGGGTTGCCGTCACCGGCCGGGTGCTGATGCTCACCAACGCTCGCGTCCTCGGGCACGTGTTCAACCCTCTTACCGTCTACTGGGTGCACGACGCCGCCGGTGCTCTTGAGTGCGTGGTTGCCGAAGTCCACAACACCTACGGCGAACGGCACTGCTATCTGCTGCGGACAGACGAAACGGGCCGCGCTGACACCGACAAAGAGTTCTACGTCTCACCTTTCCTCGAGATGGGTGGGCACTACCAGATGCGGTTACCCCGACCCGGCCAACGCCTGTCGCTCACGGTCACGTTGCGGCAGAACGGCACCGTCCCGTTCACCGCGACCCTCACCGGCACCCACCGCCCGGCGACCACGGCCGAGGTCGCGCGCATGGTCGCCCGCCGCCCCCTGATGACCCTGCGGGTCACCGCGCTCATCCGCGCGCACGGCATCGCGCTGTGGCTGCGCCGGATCCCGGTGGTCCGCCGCCCCCGCCACGCCAGGCAAGAAGGAGTCCAGTGACCGAGCTGACGACCCGCCCCGCCCCCGCCCACGACTGGGGCGACCTGTTCACCCCGCCGTGCGACCCCACCCGCGCGCGCATCGCCCAGGCCCTGTTCCGGCACGCCGTGCGCGGGCTGCCGGTCCGGGTCGTCTTCCCCGGCGGGCGCAGGCTCGGCGCGGGCGGCCCCGACTCGCCGGTCATGCGGGTGCACCGGCCCTCGGCGTTCTTCCACCGCCTCGGCGTCGACGCCAAGATCGGCTTCGGCGAGGCGTACATGGTCGGCGACTGGACCAGCACCCGGCTGGCGGAGCTGCTCACCGTGTTCTCCGCGCGGATGGCCAGGTTGATCCCCAAGCCGCTGCAGGTGTTCCGCGGCCTGGTCGACCGCAGCCAGCCCGCCGCCGAGGAGAACACGCTCACCGGGTCGCGGCGCAACATCCACCGGCACTACGACCTGTCCAACGAGCTGTTCGAGCTGTTCCTCGACGAGACCATGACCTACTCCTCGGCCTGGTTCGAGCCGGGCAGCACCGACCTGGTCGCCGGTCAGCTGCGCAAGATCGACGGCGTGCTCGACTACGCCGGTGTCCGCCCCGGCGCGCACGTGCTGGAGATCGGCACCGGCTGGGGCGCGCTCGCCGTGCGCGCCGCCCAGCGCGGGGCCCGGGTCACCTCGCTGACCATCTCCGCCGAGCAGAAGGCCCTCGCCGAGCGGCGGGTCGCCGAGGCTGGCCTGTCCGACCGGGTGCAGGTGCTGCTGCGCGACTACCGCGAGGCCCACGGCAGCTACGACGCCGTGGTCAGCGTCGAGATGATCGAGGCGGTGGGGGAGCGGTACTGGCCGACCTACTTCCAGTCGGTGGCCCGGTTGCTGCGCCCCGGCGGCCGCTTCGGCCTGCAGTCGATCACCATCGCCGACGACCGGCTGCGCGCCACCCGGGGCACTTACACCTGGATCCACAAGTACGTCTTCCCCGGCGGCATCATCCCCTCGCCCGAGGCCATCGAGCGCTCACTGGCCGGGACCGGGCTGCGGGTCCAGCGGCACCGCGACTTCGGCACCGACTACGCCGAGACGCTGCGGCAGTGGCGGGAGCGGTTCCTGGCCAACTGGGCCGGGGTCGCCGCGCTCGGGTTCGACGCGACGTTCCGCCGGATGTGGGAGTTCTACCTGGCCTACTGCGAGGCCGGGTTCGCCTCCGGCTACCTCGGCGTCCGACAGCTGTCGCTGGCCGCCGACCCGGGGTGATCTTGGTCGGGTCCGTGCCCGTACCTTGTCGGCGCGTGGCAACCCGGCGTGGTCGTCCCGCGTCCAGGTAGCTGTACGGGTATTTAGGTGTGCGGTCGGCGAGGTGGGAGAATCCCACGGTGGGGGGACGGTCTGTGACGGGCCAGGTTCGTAGGCTGCTACTGGTGGGTGGGACGCGATGAGCTACGGGCAGCAACCGGAGCGGCGCTACAACCCGACCCGGAAGATGGAGCAGCCTGGCTCCGACCGCAGGCCCCCGCCCTACCGGCCGGAGCCCGCGGTCCCGCAGTATCAGCCCGACCACGCCGGGGCCTTCCAGGTGCCGCGCAACCAGCCGCCCGCGCGACCCGCCCGCCCGGCTGGTCGGTCCCAGCCACCTCAGCCGCCCCAGCCACCCCAGCCGCCGGGTTCGTCCGGGCACAAGCCGTACGGCACCCCGCCGCCCCCGCGTCGGCGCAGGCGCAAGGGCCGCATCGCGCTGATCGCGCTGGCGGTCGTCGTCGCGCTGCTGGGCGGGCTGTGGATCTACCTGGAGAACGCGCTGAACCGGGTGGAGGCGCTCACCGACTACGAGGGCCGCCCCGCCGCGGGCGCGGGCACCAACTGGCTGATCGTCGGGTCCGACAGCCGCGAGGAGCTCTCCGCCGAGGACGAGGCGCGGCTGGCCACCGGTGACGCCAAGGGCAAGCGCACCGACACGATCATGCTGATGCACCTGCCGGACAACGGGACCAAGCCGACGCTGGTGTCGCTGCTGCGCGACTCGCTCGTGGAGATCCCCGGCAAGGGCCAGAACAAGCTCAACGCCGCGTTCGCCTTCGGTGGCGCGCCGCTGCTGGCCAAGACCGTCGAGCTCTCGACCGGCCTGCGCCTCGACCACTACATCGAGATCGGCTTCGGCGGCTTCGCCAACGTGGTCGACGCCGTCGGCGGGGTCGAGATGTGCCTCGCCGCGCCGATCGAGGACCCGCTCGCGGGCATCAACCTCCCGGCTGGCTGCCAGGAGCTGGACGGCGCCAACGCGCTCGGCTACGTCCGCACCCGCAAGGGGCCGCGCGCCGACCTGGACCGGGTGATCCGCCAGCGCGAGTTCATCGGCGCGCTCACCGACAAGGCCACCAGCTTCGGCACCCTGGTCAACCCGTTCCGGCTGTTCCCGCTGCTGTCCAGCGCCCCGGACGCGGTCACCCTCGACGAGGGCGACCACCTGCACAACCTGCCCAGCCTGGCGTTCGCGATGGGCGCGGGCGACGGGCTGGTCACCACGACGGTGCCCTTCAGCGGCTCGAAGAGCGTCAAGGGCGTCGGGTCGGCGATCCTGTGGGACAAGGCCAAGTCCACCAAGCTGTTCCAGGCGCTGCGCACCGACGCCGAGGTGCCCGCGGACGTCATCGTGGCCCCGCCGAAGTAGTCCGCGCCGCGCCGGGACGGCCGGACTGGGCCGTTCGGCCGTGTCCGGGTGACGTCCCGCGCACCTGTTCTGGTGACGGAGGGCTGCCCTACCCTCGCCGTCGGCGACCGAGACCCGGTCGCCGACTAGGAGGAACCTGTGAAGTCCCTGCTCACCCGCGGCATCGTCGCCGCGGCGCTGGCGGTCTGCGCCGCCGTGGTGGTCCCCGGTGCGGCCTCGGCCGCCACCGAGCCGCCGCCCAAGGTGACCAAAGGCCCGTGCCAGTACACCGAGACCCCGGAGGACCCGGCCGCGCGGCCGGTGCCGCTGCCCAGGGACCCCAAGCGCACCCCCAACCGCGGCACGGTCAAGGTCGACCTGCCCACCAGCCAGGGCCACCTCGGCCTGACCCTGGACCGGGCCAAGGCGCCGTGCACGGTGCAGAGCTTCCTGCACTTGGCCGAGCACCGGTTCTACGACTTCACCACCTGCCACCGGCTCACCACGTACCCCACCCTCAAGGTCCTGCAGTGCGGCGACCCCAAGGGCAACGGCGAGGGCGGCCCCGGCTACAAGTACAAGGACGAACTCCCCACCGACCTGCCGAACTGGCCCGGTGACACCACCGGCACCCGCAAGGTCTACGCCCGTGGCGTCCTGGCCATGGCCAACGCAGGCCCCGCCACCAACGGCAGCCAGTTCTTCCTCGTCTACGGCGACTCCCGCCTCCTGCCCAACTACACGGTCTTCGGCTCCGTCGACACCCGCGGCCTCACCACCCTCGACAAGGTCGTCGCAGGCGGCATCCAGCCCACCCCCGACAACCCGACCCCCGTCGACGGCACCCCGGTGAAAACCACCAAGATCCTCCGAGTCCACGTCCCCTGCTAACTCGTCGGCGGGCCGGTCCCTCCAGGCCCGGCCCGCCCCGGCTGGAATGCCCTTGCCGCATCGGGTGGCCCGCGCGCTCAGGTAAGCCCGCCACGCGAAACCCCTGCTACGGTCGCTTTCCGTCACAGTGTCGACCTCGGGGGTGCGCATGGCCAAGCGGATCCGGTTGGCACGCCTGCGAAAAGCCTCCGGCTACACCCAGGAGAGCCTCGCCGAGGCGCTGGGCGTGGACCGCACCACGGTCAGCACCTGGGAGGCGGGGAGCCACGAACCGTCCCCGCACCTGCGGCCGGGACTGGGCAGCCTGCTGGCTGTCTCACGCCGCGAACTCACCGACATCCCCGACGAGGCGAACGGAGTTGTGCGGTCGAGCGGCGGCTCGGCGGAGATCCGCCGGAGCCAGCAGGAGTGGCTGCGGACACGGCGAGCGGAAGGCGCTCGGGGGCGGGAACTGAGCGAACTGGCCGCCTGGCTCTACCCGGAGTCCGCGCGCGGCCCCGGCGGCCACGTCCTGCGTGGGCCCGGTTGGCTGCTCGACGAGCCGGTCGAACTGGATGGTGTTCGGCTGGGGTGGGCCGAGACACCGCCGCCGCCCGGGCCGGTGGTGGAGCACGTGCTGCCGCTCACCGATCGGGGAACGCCCTACGGCGACTACAGCCGGGCGGTGCGCGACCTCGTGCGGCCGCGGCTCATGGAGAACCGCCCCAGCTACCGGTTGACCGGGATCGACACCTCGGCCGGACTCGCCCTCGACTTCGGGCTCACCACCTTCTTCGCCGCTTTCGACGCGAAACAAGCGGTGGCCCACGAGTTCAAGGCGGCGTGGACGCGCGGCGGCCGCGCCCTGCCGTCCTGGGGTGAACTGCCGATCCGCAGCGGGATCGGCGATCCGTTCGACCCGGCGCGGTGGTTGATGTCGCCCGGGATCTCGACGCTCACGGTGCGGCGGGACAGCCGTGGGGCGCACCAGTTCGTGCTCCACGAGCGGGACGGGGCCAAGGTCGCCGACGGCGGTGGGCTCGCGCACGTCATGCCCGCGGGCGAGTTCCAGCCGGTGTCCGATCCCGAGGTGGACTTCTCGCTGTGGCGCAACATCATGCGGGAGTTCTCCGAGGAGTTCCTCGGCAACCCCGAGCACGACGGCAGCGCCTCGGGTCCGGTCGACTACGCCGCCGCGTCACCGTTCCGCGAGCTCACCGAGCTGCGCGACCGGGGTGATCTCACGGTCTGGCACTACGGGCTGATCATGGAGCCGCTGGAGCTGGGCGCGAGCCAGTTGACCGTCGCCGTGGTCGACGGGGACGAGTTCGACTCGGTGTTCGGGCACGGCGAGATCGTCAATGATGAGGGCACCGCCGTGCGGCACGCTTTCACCGGGGACACCATCTCCCGGCTGGAGCCCCGGTTGTCCGGCAGCGCGCTGACCCTGCTCCGCCTCGCCTGGCGGGACCGCAAGACGTTGCTTTAGGCCGTTCGCGCGAGGCGTTCGCGTAGGACTTCTAGGGCCTTGTCCGCGTGCACGGCCATTCGCAGTTCGCTCTTAATAGCGGCCAGCACCGTGCGGTCGGTGTCGATGACGAAGGTCATCCGCTTGGTCAGCAGGGGGCCGAAGCGGCGCCGGACGCCGAACTCGGTGGCTACCGTGCCGTCCGGGTCGGCCAGGAGCGGGAAGTCGAAGGAGTTGATCTCCGAGAACTGGGCCTGCTTGGCGATGCTGTCCGGGCTGATCCCCACCCGGTGGGCGCCCACCTCCGCGAATTCGGCCGCCAAGTCCCGGAAGTGGCAGCTCTCGGCGGTGCAGCCACCGGTCATCGCGGCCGGGTAGAAGAAGAGGACGACCGGGCCCGTCTCCAGCCACTCGCTCAGCGTGCGCGCGGTGCCGGTCTCGTCGGACAGGGTGAAATCCGGTGCGGTGTCGCCCGTCTTCATGTGCGGGGTCCTCTCTTCGGCGGTAGCGGGAAGAACCCGCTGGTGCGTGCCACGTAGTCGGCGTAACCGGGCCGACTCGACGACAGGTGTTGTTCGGTCAGGGGTTTGCCGGTGCCCTTGGCGAGCAGGTAGGTCATGAGCACCGGTGACGCCAGGGTGGCGGCGCCGAGCCACGAGTGGCACGCGGTGAGGTACACGCCCCACCACACGCACGCGTCGCCGAAGTAGTTGGGGTGGCGGGTGTAGCGCCAGAGCCCGGTGTCGAGAACGGTCCCCTTGTTCGCCGGGTCGGCGGCGAAGCGGGCCAGCTGCCAGTCTCCCACGGCCTCGAAACCGAAGCCGATCAGCCACACCACCACGCCCAGGTAGCTCAAGAGGGTAAAGGTGCCGTACTGCGCCGCCTGCAAAGGCAACGACACGAACCACATGATGGCTGCCTGCGGAAGGAAGACCCGCCGCAGCATGTGCAGTCGCGGATCGCCCTTGGCGTCGCTGAGGATCTTGACGTACCGGCGGTCCTCAGGCTTGCCGCGATTGCGCCGGTGGATGTGCGCTGAAAGCCGAACACCCCAGACCACGACCATGGCCGTTACCGTCAACCGCAGAGCCAAGTCCCCTGTGGACACAAAGAACGTCACGACCGCGATCGCGGCGAAACCCAGGCCCCAAATAGAGTCGATCGTGTCGTACCGCCCTCGGGCAGCGCTGACAGCAAAGGTAGCGCCAACGACGACCACGACGGTCGCCAGCGTAAGAAGCAGGATCACACCGACTCCGACGCAAGCAGCTCCGAGCGCGTCCGAGGTACCCCCGCGATACCCGACACCGTTGGCCTTACCGCCAACACCTGATGCACCCCGACCCGGTTCTCAGCGAACGCAAGAGCGCTACCGGCCATATAGAGCCGCCACACCCGCGCGGTGGTCTCACCGGCCAACGCGACCAACTCGTCCCACTTCGACTCCAGCGTCCTGCCCCACGCCTGGCACGTCCACACGTAGTGCTCGCGGAACGCCTCCACGTCGCGGACCTCCAGACCCGCCTGCTCCAGCAGATCCACAGTCTGCCCTACCGGGCGCATGTTCATGTCCGGCGCGATATAGGTCTCGATGAACGAACCGCCACCCTGCTCCACGGCGCCCCGCGACATCTGCTGGAGCAGCAACCGCCCCTGCGGCTTAAGCATCCGGAACAGCGTCGCCGCATACAGCGGGTAGTTCTCGGCGCCGACGTGCTCGCCCATCTCCAGGGTCCCGATCGCGTCGAACGGCTCGTCAGCCAGCTCGCGGTAGTCCTGCAGCCGCACCTCGACCTGGTCCGCGAGCCCCTCGGCCGCGATCCGCGCCAGCACGAACTCCCGCTGCTCCTTCGACAGCGTGATCGCGGTGACGTGCGCGCCGTGGTGCTTAGCGGCGTGGATCGCCAAGGAGCCCCACCCGCACCCCACGTCCAGCATCCGCGTCCCCCGCCGCAACCCCAGCTTCACGCAGACCAGCTCCAGCTTGTCGCGCTGGGCATCCTCAACGGTGTAGTCGGGGGCGTCCGAGGTCCAGTAGCCGCACGAGTAGGCCATGTTGGGGTCGAGGATGCGCTCGTAGAACGCGTTGGACATGTCGTAGTGGTGGGCGATCGCCGCTTGATCGCGGTCGCGGGTGTGCTTGCGGCCCGACAGCCGGGCCTCCTCCGCGGGCGGCTTGGGTCGCGGCCCGACCAGCCCCAACCGGAACCCGGCCGCGACCAGCGCCACCTTGTCCTTGGTGGACAGCTTCCGCAGCGCGCCCTCGCGGGTCAGCGCCCAGAACCGGCCCAGCGCCTCGCCGAGGTCGCCCTCGACGTCCAGCTCGCCGGACACGTACGCCCGCGCCAGCCCCAGCTCGTCGGGGTTCCACAGCAACCGCCGCAGCGCCCGCCGGTCCCGCACCACGGCGACCGGGCCGCCCGAGGGACCGGCCTCGCTGCCGTCCCACGCGCGCAACCGGATCGGCAGCGCCCCGCCGAGCACCCGCTCGGCGACCTCAACGAGCACCGGGGCGACTGGGGATGTGGCCACGCGCGACTCCCATCTTCAGGTGAAACCGACCACGGGTCATTCGGACTCGGCGACGCCGGGGATGGGTCGGCGTGGCAGCATCCGGTGGCGTGGACACCGCCGCCGCCCGGGGGAACCGGCTCGCCAAGGTGATCACCGAGGTGCTCTCGCCCGCGGTGGTCGTGCTCGTCCTCCCGCTGGTGGTGGCCTGGACGGCCACCGCGCACGACCCGGCGCTGACGCTGCTGTGGGGCCTGGAGGTCGCGCTGTTCTCGAGCGTGCTGCCGATGGTCTTCATCATCCGCGGCGCCCGCTCCGGCCGCTGGGACACCCACCACGTGCGCGACCGCGAGCACCGCCTCGTCCCGCTCGCCGTCGGGCTGGCCTCCACCGCGGTGGGCATCGGGATCCTCGTCCTCGCCGACGCGCCGCGCCAGGTGCTCGCGCTGTCCGTGGCGATGTTCGCGACCCTCGCCGTGTGCGTGGCGATCACCCAGCGCTGGAAGGTCTCGCTGCACGCCGCCGTGGCCGGGGGAGCGGTCGCCATGGTGGCTCTGCTGCACGGGCCGTGGTCGCTGCTGCTGGCCGCGCTCGTCGCCCTCGTCTGCTGGTCGAGGGTGGTGCTCGGCGACCACACCGTCGCGCAGGTCGTGGTCGGTGCCCTGCTGGGGCCGCTGGTGGGCGGGCTGGTGTTCCTCGCCATCACGTGACGCTGAGTGGAGTGACCGGGCCGCCCTCACTCGAATGGCGGGTATCGGCTGAGGAAGCTTCAGGTTCCGCCGGAGTGGTCGATGGGATACCAGTGGGGGTCTCGGCGGATCCGGGAGGCGTTCTTGGGTGACGAGTCCGCGCGGCTGGCCGCGTTGCACGAGTACGGGGTGCTCGACACCCCGGCGGACGCGGAACTGGCCGCGGTCGTGCGGGTCGCGGCGGTGCTGGCCGGGGTGCCGACGGCGACGCTGAACCTGCTCGACGAGCACCGCCAGTGCCAGTTGACCACCGTCGGCTTCGAGGGCGCCGACTCCGCCCGCTCGGACTCGATGTGCGAGGTCGTGGTCGCCACCGGTGCGCCGGTGCACGTCGCCGACGCCAGCCTCGACCACCGGTTCGCCGCCAACCCGTGGGTCACCGGGCAGTTGGCCAGGGTGCGCGGCTACGCCTCGGTCCCGCTGACCACCCCCGACGGGCACGTGCTGGGCACCCTGTGCGCGTTCGACAGCGCCACCCGCGAGTTCACCGACACCCAGATCACCGCGCTGGAGGAGCTGGCCACCGTCGTGCTCGCCCTGTTCGAGCGGCGCAAGCAGGCCAGGGTCACCGCCGCGTTCGCCGCCGAGGCCGAGTCGGCGCGGGCCCTCGCCGAGGGCTACGCCCGACAGGTTGAGGCCCGCCAGCAGCTGACCGACGCCGTGCACGAGTCGATCGACGTGGCGATCGTGGTCTGCGACGAGTCCGGGCGGCTGAGCATGTTCAACCGCGCCGCGCGCGAGTGGCACGGCCTCGACCCGGACGCTGGCCTGGACTCGGCGGACTGGGCGGGCCGCTACAGCCTCTTCGCCCGCGACGGCCGCACCCCGCTCGCCGTGCCGGAGATCCCGCTGTTCCGCGCGCTGCACGAGGGCAAGGTCGTCGATCAGGAGATCGTCATCGCCCGGGTCGGCCGCCCGCCGGTGCGGGTGGTGTGCACCGGCCGCGCGATGCGCCGCCACGACGGCGGCCTGCTCGGCGCGGTCGTGGCGATGAGCGACGTGACGGTGGAACGCGCCCAGCGCCGCGAACTGGCCGACCGCGAGCGGCTGCTCACCACCGTGCTCGACACCGCCCAGGACGCGTTCGTGGTCACCGACCCCGACGGGGTGGTCACCCGCTGGAACCCGGCGGCCGAGGCGATGTTCGGCTGGTCCTCGATCGAGGCGGTCGGCAGGCGGCTGGAGGAACTGGTCTTCCCGCAGCGCACCGACGGCGAGAGCCTGCTCGCCCGCGCGGCCCTGGGCAGCACCCGCCTGGTCCGCGTCCCGGCCCGCCGCCGCGACGGCACCGGGCTGCTGGTCGAGCTGAGCCTGGCCCCGTTCACCTGGCAGGGCGAGAAGCGCTTCCACGCGTTCCTGCGCGACGTCACCGAGCGCGAGGCGGCCCGCGAGCGGCTGGCGATGGCCAACAGCGAACTGGCCGCCGCCAACGACGAGCTCGACCGGTTCACCGCGATGGTCGCCCACGACCTCAAGAGCCCGCTGACCGCGATCTCCGCCTACGCCGAGGTGTTCGCCGACTCCGGCGAGCGCGGCCCCGGCGAGACCAAGGCGATCGCCGCGATCACCCGCGCCGCGCACCGCATGACGTCCATGATCGACGACCTGCTCGACCACGCCCGCGCCTGCCACGAGCCGCTGCGCCTGCAGTCGCTCGACCTGGACACCGTCGTCGACGACCTGGCCGGTGAGCTGCGCGCCGCGCGCGACCACGTCACCATCACCCGCGACCGGCTGCCCGCCGTCCCCGCCCAGTCGACCCTGCTGCGCCAGGTCATGGCCAACCTGCTGGGCAACGCGGTGAAGTACGTCGCCCCCGGCGTCGACCCGCGCGTGCACGTCAGCGCCGAGACGACCGACGGGTGGGTCACCATCCGCACCACCGACAACGGGATCGGCATCAGCCAGGACGCCAGGGACAAGGTGTTCGCCCTCTTCCACCGCGAACACGCGGGCGCGGGCTACCAGGGCACCGGAATCGGCCTCAGCACCTGCAAACGCATCATCGACCGCCACGGCGGCCGCATCTGGATAGAACCAGCCCCCGGCGGCGGCACCTCGGTCTGCTTCACCATCCCGTCGCGCAGCCACTCGGCCCCACCACAACGCGCAGGCGGCGACCGCCAGGCGGCCCACCGCTCCTGACCGTCTGGTGTACGGTTCCGTCGTGCGCAGGCGGATCTCCTCGGTCGGGCAGGTGACGATCTCGGTGGAGCGCACCGAGCGACCGTGGGACCTCGACGTGGACGCGCTGGTCGTCTCGGTCGGCAGCGGGCTCGGGCAAGTGGGCGTCGCGCTCGCCGGGCACAGCCAGGAGTTCGAACGGCTGGTGCGGCCGGTCGTCCTGGAGGCCGTCGAGGTGGACCAGCCGATCACCCTCCGGGTGCGGACCTTGGGGCGCGTCCGGATGGTGATCTTGGCGACGCCGCACGGCCCTTCCGGGCGGGTGTCGGTGAAGTCGGTCGCGTTGGCCACCCGGGCCGCGATCCGCGAGGCCGCCCTGAACGACGCGCTGGAGGTCGCGCTGCCGTTCATGGCGACCGGTGATGTGGGCATGGCACCGGAGGACGTCACCGACGCCGTGGTGCGGGCGGTGCGCGAAGCCGTGTCGACCAAGCTCACCGGACGGCTGCTCGAGGTGGTGTTGTTCGGCCGGGAGCACTGGGTCGACGAGTTCGCCTACCGCGCGGGCGCCGACTACCCGGCCGAGCCGGGTCCGGTGCCCGCCGACCTGGCCGGAGGGGCCAGCACCGACCTGGTCGACCCGAACCAGCCGATCCCGCTCGAGCGCGACCGCCTCGGCGTCGGCACCTACGCGGCCATGCTCGCCGCCGTGATCGCCGACCGCGCCACCGAGACCCCGCTGTCGGTAGGGGTGTTCGGGCCTTGGGGCAGCGGCAAGAGCTTCCTCATGGGGCTCGTGCACGGCCGGATCGTCGCGCTGTCGCGGGACGGTTCGGACCGCTACTGCGCCACCGTCGCGCAGATCGGCTTCAACGCCTGGCACTACGCGGAGGCCAACCTCTGGGCGAGCCTTGCCGACGTCATCTTCGCGGGTCTCGCGGGCACCGGACCACACCGGGACGAGTTGAGCCGGGAGCTCGCCAAAGCCGATCGCCTGCGCGAGGGCTTGGCGGCCACGAGCAGCCGGGCGCAGGCCGAGGTGGCCCGGTTGAAGGCCGAGATAGACCGGGCGGACGCCGACCACGTGGTGGGCGCCCGCGAGGTGCTGGCCGCGTTGGGCCGATCCGAGCTCGTGAAGGAGAGGGCCGACGCCACCTGGCGGCACCTCGGGGTCGCCGACGAGGTCGAGCGGGCCCGGCTGCTGTCGGCGCAACTGCGCGACGTTCACGGCGATGTGACGGCGGTGCGCGAACTCGCCCGCACCCGTCGGGGCAGGACGGCGTTGTGGGTGGCCGCCGTCGTCCTCGGTGTCAGCGCGGGCGCGGCGCTGCTCGTCCCGGTCGCGACGATGCTCGGCGGTGCGGTCAGCGCCGTGATCGCGGCCTTCGGCATCGGTGCGCTGGCCCGAGCCCGGAAGGGGCTCAGCGAACTGCGCAGGCTCGGCGAGGACCTCCGGGCGGGTCTGGCCACGCCCGAATCCACGGCGCTGATGGACAACCTGCGCGTGGCCGAGGCGGAGCAGGAGGTCGCCACCGCCCGCCTCGACGAGGTGGTCGCGCGGATCGGCGAGCTGGGCAGGCACCTGGTCGACACCGACCCGGGGCGGCGGGTGGCGGCGTTCGTCGCCGACCGGGCGGACGGCGACACCTACACCCGCGGTCTCGGCGTCGTTTCCACGCTGCGCAAGGACTTCGAGCAGTTGGTGGCGCTGCTCGCCCAGTGGCGGGCCACCCCGGTGGGTGCGCAGCGGCCGGTCGACCGGGTCGTGCTCTACATCGACGACCTGGACCGGTGTCCGCCGCGGCAGGTCGTCCAGGTGCTCGAAGCCGTGCACATCCTGCTCGCCATGGACCTGTTCGCCGTCGTGATCGGTGTCGACCCCGGGTGGCTGCGGCGCTGCGTCGAAACGCACTACGCCGATGTGCTCGGCGCGGCCACCCCGGCCGACTACCTCGAGAAGATCATCAACATCCCGTTCACCCTGCCGCCGATGCCCGACGGCAGCCTGGGCACCCTGCTGCGCTCCATGGTCCCCGTCGAGGCGGCACCCGCCGGGGGCGCGGCCAGCGGAGCGCGCACCGATGTCGAGCCCACCCCGTCGGTGACCGCGGCCGAGCTCACCGCGGAGCCGGGGTCCGAGCTCGGCGCGGACGACCCCGGCAGCCCTGCGCTGGCCCTCACCGAGCGTGAACTGGTCCTGCTCACCGCGCTCGACCCGCTGATCACCACCCCGCGGGCGGCCAAGCGGCTGCTCAACACCTACCGGATGGTCCGCGCGACCAGGGACCTCGCCGACGCGGCGACCTTCCTCGGGGACGAGGCGGCACCAGGTGACCACCAGGCGGTCATCGTGCTGCTCGGCATAGTCGCCGCCGTCCCGTCCCTGGTCGACGAGGTGTTGTCCGCGCGGCCACCAGGGCCCGGCGGGGGCGGGCTGCTGCACCGCGATCCGACGAGCCGGTGGCGCGACTTCGTCGCTGACCTGCGCCCGGTGGACGGTGTCTGCGCGGTCGCCGGTGTTCTGCCGCCCGAACGGGTGGAGCTGTGGACGCGCCTGCACACCGGCCTCCGCCTGGTGACCGAACTGGTCACCCTGCCCACGGTGGAGAGGTTCCACGTCTGGGCACCGCACGTGCGGCGGTTCAGCTACGCCTGACCTAGTAGTCCGTGCGGTCCAGCCGGGTGGTCCAGGCGGTGAACGGGTCCGATTCGGTGCCGGGGCGGAGTTGGTCGATCTTCAGCGGCCAGGTGTCGCGGGGGCGGCTGAGGACGTCGTAGAACTCGCGGTCGGCGAAGCCCGCTTTCTCGGCGTCGTCGCGGTCGGCGGCGTAGATGACCTGGTCCAGGCGGGCCCACAGGGAGGCCGAGAGGCACAGCGGGCACGGTTCGCAGGAGGAGACCAGCAGGCACCCGTGCAGCCGGAAGTCGCCAAGGGCCTGGCAGGCGGCGCGGATGGCGACGACCTCGGCGTGCGCGGTGGGGTCGGTGTCGGCGGTCACCCGGTTCACGCCCCGGGCGATGACCTCGTCGCCGCGCACGACCAGGGCGCCGAACGGGCCGCCGCCGGTGGCGACGTTGGCGGTGGCGAGGTCGATGGCCTCGGCCAGCCAGCGCTCGGTGCTCATCGCAGCGTCCGGCTGCGCCCGCGGAACTCGGCCACGACTTCATCCTCCCGGGTGACGGTGACGTCGTAGACGCCGCTTCGGCCGTACACCGTGCGTTCGGTCGCGGTGGCCACCAGTTCGTCACCGAGGCGGACCGCGGCGACGAAGGTGATGTCGGCGCCCGCGGCGACGGTCACCGGCCCGTGGCTGTTGCACGCGCAGGCGAACGCGGTGTCGGCCAGCAGGAACACGTACCCGCCGTGGCCGATGCCGTGCCCGTTGACCATGGTCTCGGTGATCCGCATGGCCGCGCTCGCCCGACCCGGCCCCGCGCTGAGCAGCCGGATCCCCGCCGCGGTCGAGGCGAGGTCGTCCGCGAGCATCCGGACCACCGACTCAGGTATCACCGAACCATCCTATGACCGTAAGCTCAGCCACACGGTACTTGCCCGTCCGAAAGTAGGACGTCAAACTATTCTGGTACGTCCCACACCCGGGAGGCCCCATGTCCGCCGAGCTGTACCGACCGGCCAACCCGGTCCGGTTCGTCACCGCGGCCAGCCTGTTCGACGGCCACGACGCGGCCATCAACATCATGCGCCGGATCCTGCAGTCGCAGGGCGCCGAGGTCATCCACCTCGGGCACAACCGCTCGGTGCGGGAGGTGGTCGCCGCCGCCGTCCAGGAGGATGCGCAGGGCGTGGCCATCAGCGCCTACCAGGGCGGGCACGTCGAGTACTTCAGCTACCTGGTCGAACTGCTCGCCGAGAGCGGCGCCGGCCACGTCAAGGTCTTCGGCGGGGGCGGCGGCGTCATCGTCCCCGAGGAGATCCGGCTGCTGCACTCGCGCGGCGTGGCGCGCATCTTCTCCCCGGAGGACGGCCAGCGGCTCGGCCTGGCCAAGATGATCAACTCGATGGTCGAGGCCTGCGACTTCACCCCGCCCGGCGAGCTCACCCGCGAGGCGCTGCTGGCAGGCGACCACGCCGCCCTCGCCAAGGCCATCACCCGGATCGAGGCGGGCACCCTCCCCGCGGACGTCCGCGCCGCCCTGGACCCCGGCGCGCAGGCCGCCAGGGCCGTCCCCGTGCTGGGCATCACCGGCACCGGCGGCTCCGGCAAGTCCTCGCTGACCGACGAGATCGTCCGCAGGCTGCGGCTGGACCAGCAGGACAAGCTGCGGATCGCGGTCATCGCCGTCGACCCGACCCGCCGCCGCGGCGGTGGCGCGCTGCTCGGCGACCGCATCCGGATGAACTCGCTGGAGGGCGACCGGGTGTTCTTCCGCTCGCTGGCCACCCGCGGTGCCGGGTCCGAGGTCCCCGAGGGCCTCGCCGACTCGATCGCCGCCGCCAAGGCCGCGGGCAACGACCTGGTCATCGTCGAGACCCCCGGCATCGGCCAGGGCGACGCCGCGATCGTGCCCTACGTCGACGTCTCGCTGTACGTGATGACGCCGGAGTTCGGCGCCGCCTCGCAGCTGGAGAAGATCGACATGCTCGACTTCGCCGACGTGGTGGCGATCAACAAGTTCGAGCGCCGCGGCGCCGAGGACGCCCGCCGCGACGTGGCCCGCCAGCTGGTGCGCAACCGGGAGGCGTTCGGCAAGTCCTGGGAGGACATGCCGGTCTACGGCACCAGCGCCGCCACCTTCAACGACGACGGCGTCACCGCCCTCTACCAGCTGCTGCGCACCCTGTTGGCCGACAAGGGCGTCCAGTTCACCGAGGGCGTCCTGCCGCACGTGGACGGCAAGGTCTCCACCTCGGCCGCCACCGTCGTCCCGGCCCAGCGCGCCCGCTACCTGTCCGACATCGCCGACACCGTCCGCGGCTACCACCGCAAGACCGACCAGCAGGTCGATGCCGTCCGCGAGCACTCGGCGCTCACCCTGGCGCACAAGGCCCTCGAGTCAGCAGGCGCGTCCACAGAGGACATCGAGAAGCTCGCCGCCGAGGCCGCCCGCCGGGTGGAGCGCGACACCGAGGACCTGCTCGCCCAGTGGCCGTCCACAGTGGAGCAGTACCGGGCCGAGGAGCTCGTGGTCAAGGTCCGCGACAAGGAGCTGCACACCCAGCTGTGGCGGGAGACCCTGTCCGGCAACAAGGTCCCGCGCGTCGCGCTGCCCCGCTTCGACGACCAGGCGTCGCTGACCCGGTTCCTGCGCAAGGAGAACCTGCCCGGCTCGTTCCCGTTCACCGCCGGGGTGTTCCCGTTCAAGCGCGAGGGCGAGGACCCGGCCCGCATGTTCGCCGGCGAGGGCGACGCGTTCCGCACCAACCGGCGGTTCAAGCTGCTGTCGGAGGGCAACCCGGCCACCCGGCTGTCCACCGCGTTCGACTCGGTGACCCTCTACGGCCGCGACCCCGACACCCCGCCGGACGTCTACGGCAAGATCGGCACCTCCGGCGTCTCGATCGCCTCGCTCGAGGACATGAAGGCCCTCTACGACGGCTTCGACCTCACCGCGCCGACCACCTCGGTGTCGATGACGATCAACGGCCCGGCGCCGACGATCCTGGCCTACTTCCTCAACACCGCCATCGACAAGCGGATCGACACCTTCGTCGCGGCCGAGGGCAGGCAGCCAACCGAGGACGAGCGCGCCGCGCTGACCGCGTGGGCGCTGGCCAACGTGCGCGGCACGGTGCAGGCCGACATCCTCAAGGAGGACCAGGGCCAGAACACCTGCATCTTCTCCACCGAGTTCAGCCTGCGGATGATGGCCGACATCCAGGAGTGGTTCATCCGCAACAAGGTCCGCAACTTCTACTCGGTGTCCATCTCCGGCTACCACATCGCCGAGGCCGGGGCGAACCCGATCAGCCAGCTCGCCTTCACGCTGGCCAACGGGTTCACCTACGTCGAGTCGTACCTGGCCCGCGGCATGGACATCGACGACTTCGCGCCGAACCTGTCGTTCTTCTTCTCCAACGGCATGGACGCCGAGTACTCGGTGATCGGCCGGGTCGCCCGCCGGATCTGGGCGGTGGCGATGAAGCAGCGCTACGGCGCCGCCGAGCGGTCGCAGAAGCTCAAGTACCACGTGCAGACCTCCGGGCGCTCGCTGCACGCGCAGGAGATGAACTTCAACGACATCCGCACCACGCTGCAGGCCCTGTGCGCGCTCTACGACAACGCGAACTCGTTGCACACCAACGCTTTCGACGAGGCGATCACCACGCCGACGGAGTCCTCGGTGCGCCGCGCGATGGCGATCCAGCTCATCATCAACAAGGAGTGGGGCCTGTCGATGAACGAGAACCCGCTGCAGGGTTCCTTCGTCATCGACGAGCTGACCGACCTGGTAGAAGAGGCGGTGCTCACCGAGTTCGACCGCATCTCCGACCGCGGTGGCGTGCTGGGTGCGATGGAGACCGGCTACCAGCGCGGCCGCATCCAGGACGAGTCGATGCTCTACGAGCACCGCAAGCACGACGGCACCCTCCCGCTGATCGGCGTCAACACCTTCCTGCCCGCCAAGGGCGAGGAGGACGAGGTCGTGGAGATCGAGCTGGCCAGGGCCACCGAGGACGAGAAGCGCTCGCAGGTCGAGCGCACCCGCGACTACCAGCAGCGCCACCGCGACGAGGCCACCGCGGCCCTGGCGCGGCTGCGCGAGGTCGCCGCCTCCGACGGCAACGTGTTCGACGTGCTGATGGCCGCCGCCCGGGTGTGCACCCTGGGTCAGATCACCGAGGCCTTCTTCGAGGTCGGTGGGCAGTACCGGCGCAATGTGTGATCCTGGGGCTCGGTGCGGTGAGGGAAGGGGTAGTGCGGGTGAGTGAGATCAACCGGGTCGGTGTGGTCGGGGCGGGCCTGATGGGCTCGGGCATCGCGGAGGTGTGCGCGCGGGCGGGCTTGGACGTGGTGGTCGCCGAGGTCGGCGCCGGGGCGCTGGAGGCGGGTCGGGCGCGCATCGAGGCGTCGCTGGCCAGGGGCGTGCGCAACGGCAAGCTCGCCGAGGACGCGCGCGACGCCGCGCTGAGCAGGTTGCGGTTCAGCACCGACCTCGGGGAGTTCGCCGACCGCCAGCTCACCATCGAGGCGGTCGCGGAGAACGAGCAGATCAAGACCGAGGTGTTCAGCACGCTGGACAAGGTGGTCGAGGACCCGGACGCGATCTTCGCGTCCAACACCTCGTCCATCCCGATCATGAAGCTGGGCATGGCGACCGCTCGGCCGCAGGCGGTGATCGGGGTGCACTTCTTCAACCCCGTGCCGGTCCTGAAGCTGGTGGAGCTGGTGCCGTCGCTGCTGACCGGGGACGAGACCCGCGACCGGGCCAAGGTGTTCGTCGAGGACGTGCTGGGCAAGCAGGTCATCCTGTCGCAGGACCGGGCCGGGTTCGTGGTCAACGCCCTGCTCATCCCGTACCTGCTCTCCGCGATCCGGATGATGGAGTCCGGCTTCGCCTCCGCCGAGGACATCGACAACGGCATGGTCCTGGGCTGCGCGCACCCGATGGGCCCGCTGCGGCTGACCGACCTCATCGGCCTCGACACCACCAAGGCCATCGCCGACTCGCTGTACGCGGAGTTCAAGGAGCAGCTCTACTCGGCCCCGCCGCTGCTGCTGCGCATGGTCGACGCGGGCCTGCTCGGCAAGAAGAGCAAGCGCGGCTTCTACCAGTACTAGTTGTATTTCTCCCGCCGCCCGCCCCCTCTTCCCCGCCCGGCATCGTTCCCGACTTGGGGGGGCAGGTTCGGCATCGTTCCCGACTTGGGGGGGCAGGCTCGGCATCGTTCCCGACTTGGGGGGCGGCCCGGTGGCGTTCCCGGATTGGGGGCAGGTTCGGCGTCGTTCCCGACTTGGGGGGCAGGCTCGGCGTCGTTCCCGACTTGGGGGGCAGGCTCGGCGTTGTTCCGGACTTTGGGGGGCGGCTCGGCGTTGTTGCCGGGAGCGCCCGAGTACGCGCGGTACGAGGGCGTTCCGGCGCATTGCCTGCCACGCCGATACACGGCCGACGTTCTGAGTCGAGCCACTAGAGCGCGCTAGTGAGGATCAGCACGCCGATCCCGATGAGGACCACGGGCAGCACGACGTGGCCCCATCGGGACAGCGCGCCGCTGATCCCCGGCCTGGTCGCCGCGAACCACCCCAGCAGGCACCAGACGCCGACCAGTGCCAGGAACACCACCGAGTAGACGACCATGTCGCCGCCCCCGCCCGCGGCGAACACCGGCGCGTACACCCCGATGTTGTCCCCGCCGTTGGCCAGCGTCACCCCGGCGACGGCGAGCACCCCGGGTCCGGTGTGGACAGATGGCTCGTCCTGCCCCTTCCTGAGCTGCCACGCGGCTTTCAGGCCGAGGGTCAGCGGGACCAACCCCAGCAGCGGAATCGCCCCGTCCGGCAGCAACCCCGCCCCCAACGCGGCCACCACCGACGCCACCAGGATCCCCGCGAACCCCAGGTACTGCCCCACCACCACGCCGAGCGGCCTGCCCTTGGCCTGCCCGAAGAACAACGCCAACAACACGATGTCGTCCACATTGGTCACCGCGAACATCACCAAGGCCTGACCCACGACGCCCAAGTCCACATCCGGATCATGCCAGGACGGTCGCGCCCTCCAACACGAGCGGCTCCCACGTCTCGGCCCCGCTCTTGCCGTGGCAGGGGTCCACACCGAGGAACACCCGACCACCGACGCGGACCCGCACATGGCGCGCGTCCCAGTCGACCGTGGCGCGCTGGCGGACCCGACCCGCGCAGCGCCACTGCCGGTCGGTGTAGCGCACGAGCGCCGAATGCCCGTGGACCTGCCCGAACGGCACGACCCCGGGGTAGGCCATCCACGGCTCGTGCAACGCGGCCCCCGACTCCGCCCACAGCGGCCCGGCCCGCTCGTCCCTGCCGTGCGCGCCGACCTCCCAGATCAGCGCGGGCCGCTCGTTCAACAACGCCGCCGCCTCGACAGCCGACCCCGGCTCGCCCAACGCCTGCCACGCCGCCACCGTCAGCCCGGCGTGCGTCACCAGCAGTTCATCCCCCTCGGCCGTCCGTACCGCCGAGGCCACCCCGAACCGCCCCACCGACCACCACTCACGCAGCCGCGCCACCCCGGCCGCGGCCAGCGGGTCCGGCCAGAACACGGTGCGCCCGGGCAGGTACTGCGCCTCGTGGTTGCCCACCAACTGCACCCACCGCCCCGCGACCCGCTCCACCTCGTCCAACACGGCCACGCTGTCCGGCCCCCGGTCGACAAGATCCCCCACCTGGACGACCGTCAGGTCCGCGGGCAACCGCGACTCCCGGGCCCCCAACCACCCCAACGCCCACCGCAACTGCTCCGCGTGCCCACCAACATCCCCCACGATGGCAACTCGCCCCATGACCACCTCCACCCGCCAAAGTACCCAAGGCGGCGTCCTGCCCCGGCCGAGCCGCTGCCCGCCCGCCCACGGGTGGCATGTGCTCCGCTGCCACGCGGTCACACTTCTCCGACGTGCAGGCGGGATTACGCTTCGCATGTGGCTGAACTGGACGACAACTCGCACGAAGCAAAGTGGGAGCTGATCAACGCGGAGTTGAGCGCTCGGCTCACTCGCCAAGACCAAGTGCTAGCTCGGATCGAGGCGAAGGCGAACGGTGTCGGGGCTCTCGCTCTCACGGCCATGCCGTTCTTGGCCCTCATCAAGCCCTTCGAGACGGTGCTGACCACGCTGGTCGCCTTGCTGGCGTTCGCCAGCTACGTGGCGACCGTGGGATGCGCCGCAGTCGTGAACCGCGTCTCTCGTGGCTCCGACATGAACGGGAGCTACCTCGAGGAACTCGCCCGAGACCTGCAAAAAGGTAGGGGACACGTCGTCCAGCAGTTGATCGCAAGCAAGGCTGTCGTATATCGGGAGAACAATGAGAAGAACGCGGACCGCGCACATCTGTGGCGGCTTTCTGCAGGTCTGCTTTCGATGGGTTTTGCGTGTTCCGTGGCCTGTGTGCTGTTGAATGGGTGACATGGCTGAGCAGGAGGCAACCACCCCGTCACCCGAGGCGCCCGCTGGGTCGGCCAATGAGCCGCCCAAACCACCGCGGGCTGACCCTCGCGTCTGGCCGGAGCCGATGATGGTTGATCACGAGTTCAGGGACCGTGACCGACGCGGTGAGACCCGCGGCCGCCGCTGACAGCAAACCGGCCTGTCGACCGGAGAACCGTGCCGCCGTGCTTGGTTGTCGTCGGTGCGGGGGTCGTTCGTCGACTGTCGGGTGACTGCCGGGCAGTGACTCTCCGTGAGAGTGGCGGGAGCGCTCTCTTCTCTTTCGCGTGAACTACTGGTCCTCGTATCGCGGGATCGGGGGGTGAGTGGGGAAGGTGGTTGCCGTTGCGCGGAGGGGTTCACGCTGAAGTGGGGTGCTGGCGAGGGTGACGGCTGGTTTGCCGGAGGGGGTGTCGTGGGCTGGGCCGGTGGACCTGCCGCTGGCGGGGGAGATCGATGTGCAGGCGGCGTGCGGGGTGATGCACGTGCACGGGCGGCGGTTTGGGCGGCCGCGGCGGTTGGACCTGAACTACACCTGCATGTTGGCCACCGAGTTGGGGGAGACGGGGGCCGCGGCGGTCGCTTTGGGGCGGGCGCGGGGGATGGCGTTGCGGGGGATGAGCACCTCGGCCGCGCAGGCCGGGCTGCTGGCGGTGTCGCGCTACCTCGCGGCGGCCACGGCGGCGGGGCCCGAGGACATCCCGGGGCCGGGCGGGGCGCCGCTGGTCTCGGTGGAGGGGATCGGGTACGAGGTCGAGGCCGTGGACGCGGCGGTGTGGCGGCGGTTCTGGGTCGCGATGGGCGCGGGGGCCGACGCCGTGGCCGCGGGGTGGCCGGTGTTCCACCGGCGGGTGCGGACGGCGGCGTGCCCGTTGCCCGCGGAGTTGGGGTGGGTTGCCGCGCGGACGGCGATCGAGGTGACCGAGCGGTGCGCGCGCGACACGGGGATGGGCCTGGTGCGGGTCGCGCACCCGCCGATCGACGACCTCGCGCCCTACAGCGCGCGGCCGACCGGGGCGACCGCCGCGCGGCTCCCGCCGGTGGCCGGGCCGCTGCCGCTGGCGGGGTTGCGGGTGGTCGAGTGCTGCCGCCGCGACCACGGGGTGATGGCCGGGCACCTGCTGGGCTTCCTCGGCGCGACCGTGACCAGGGTCGTGCCGGAGCCGCGCGGTGACGGCCTGCTCGACGACAGCGTGCCGGACGACAGCGTGCTCGACCGGGGCAAGGCGGTCGTCGCAGCGGACCCGGCGTCGGCGGCCGGGCGGCGGGTGCTGCGGGAGTTGATCGCGGGGGCGGACGTGTTCACCCATGACTGGCCGCCGGACAAGGCGCAGGCGTGGTCGCTGGACGCGGCGGCCGTGACCGGGGTCCGCCCCGGGGTCGTGCACGCGCACGCCACCGACTGGGGTGCCGCGCTCGGCCGGTGGCCGCCGCCGGGTACCGACCCGGTCGTGCAGGCCTACGCGGGGGTGCCGCCGACCCTGCTGCCCGTCGTTGCCGTTTACGCCGGGGTCGTGCTCACCCGGGCCATCACCACCGCACTGGTGCGACGGGCGGAGCAAGGTTGCGGCCACCGGGTCGAATCCTCGTTGGCCGCGGCCGCCGCCCGGCTCAACGCGCGCCGCAGCGCGTGCGCCGCGCCGCTGTCGGTGCCGGTGTGCACCGACCTCACCGCGCTGGCCGCCGACCCGAGGTTCGCCAAGGCGCTGACCCGGGACGGGTGTGTGGTCCCGGTGAGCCCGTGGACCTTCCACTAGCGTCCACACGCGACGGTTACCGGCGGGTGCTACTGAGCGGTTGTCCTGGTGGGAACTCGCTGGCACGTAACACTTTCGGTGAGAAATCCATCACAGGCCCCGTGCTACCCGGGGGTAGTTGACCACAGTGACCCGGTGACAGTCATCGGTTTGCGCCAGCGCCAGGGGGCGGCGGGTGCCCGGGTGGTCGGCCTCGGCGCCTACCGCCCGAGCACCGCCGTGGGCAGCGCGGAGATCGCCGCCCGCTTCGGCCGCACCGGTGAGTGGATCCGCGAGCGGACCGGCATCGTCTCCCGCCGCGTCGCCAAGGGCGAGGGCCTGGAGCTGATGGCGGTCACCGCGGGCACCAGGGCGCTGACCCAGGCTGGCCTGCACGCGAGCGAGGTCGACCTGGTCGTCGTGGCCACCTGCAGCGCGGGCAGCCCGGTCCCGGTGCGCGCCGCGACCGTGGCCAAGGCGCTGGGGTCCTCGGCCGCCGCCGCGTTCGACCTCAACGCCGCCTGCTCCGGGTTCTGCTACGCCCTCGCGGTCGCCGCCGACGTGGTGCGCGCCGGGTCGGCGGCCCGGGTGCTGGTGATCGGCACCGAGGCGATGTCCGCCTGGGTGGACCCGACCGACCTGGGCACCTCGATCATCTTCGCCGACGGCGCGGGCGCCGCGGTGGTCGTGGCGGCCGACGAGCCGGGCATCGGGCCGATCGTGTGGGGCAGCGACGGCGCCGGGGAGGCCGCCGAGCTGATCGAGATCCCCCGCGGCGGCCGGATGCGCATGCAGGGCCAGGCGGTGTTCCGCTGGGCGACCACCGAGATCCACCCGATCGCCCGGCTGGCCTGCGAGCGCGCGGGCATCACCCCGGCCGACCTCGCCGCGATCGTGCCGCACCAGGCGAACCTGCGGATCATCGAGGCCATCGCCCGCAAGCTCGACGCGCCGAACGCGGTGATCGCCCGCGACGTCGTCGAGGCGGGCAACACCTCGGCGGCCTCGATCCCGATGGCCATGGAGCGGCTGCTGGCCGAGGGGCAGGTCGAGCCGGGCGGGCTGGCGCTGCTCGTCGGGTTCGGCGCCGGGTTGACCTACGCGGCGCAGGTGGTCCGGCTGCCCGCCCGGGTGCCCGCGATCGTCTAGGGCTTGTCTGGGTCGAGCCGCTGGCCCACCACCCGCCGGTACCAGTGGTAGGAGTCCTTCGGGGTCCGCCGCTGGGTGGCGTAGTCGACGTGCACGAGGCCGAAGCGCTCGCGGTAGCCCGCGGCCCACTCGAAGTTGTCGGTCGCCGACCAGGCGAAGTAGCCGCGCACGTCCGCGCCCGCCGCGATGGCCGCTGCCAGCGCGGTGAGGTGGCCCTCGTGGTAGGCGATGCGCTCCGGGTCGGCGACGCGACCGGCCACGGGGTCCGGGTCGTGGTAGGAGCACCCGCTCTCGGTGATGTAGATCGGCGGTAGCGCGTCACCGTAGCGTTCGACGAAGGTCGCCACCGTCTCGCGCAGTCCATCTGGGACTACCGGCCAGCCGAAGTCGGTGGTCGGGTAGCCGGTGATCGGCTGCGGCGCGAAGGGGAGCCCTGGCGGGAGCAGTGCGCCCTCGACCACCTGAGCGGAGTCTGTTGTGGACTCTCCGACCAGGGTCGACTGGTAGTAGTTGATCCCGTAGAAGTCCAGCGGCTCGGAGATCACCTTGAGGTCCTCGAGGATCGGACCGGGCATGGCGGCCGCCAACTCGGGAACCGGGTACTTGCCGAGCAGGACCGGGTCGGCGAACAGCCGATTGACCAGGGTGTCGTAGGTTTGCGCGGCATTTCTATCCACTTCAGACTCACTGGCAGGCCACACTGGACCGTGGTTGTTCGCGATCCCGATCCCGGTGCAGCCCGCCGCCCGTAGTGCCTGCACCGCGCGGCCGTGCCCGAGCAGCAGGTGGTGCACGATCGGCAACGCGCCGAAGCCGAGCGTCTTGCCGGGCGCGTGGTTGCCCAGCGCGTAGCCGAACATCGTGACCACAACGGGTTCGTTGAGCGGCATCCAGAGCCGCACGCGGTCCTTGAGCCGGTCGGCGACAACGCTCGCGTACTCGGCGAACCGCTCCGCGGTGTCGCGCTCGAGCCAGCCGCCCGCGTCCTCGACGGCTTGCGGGGTGTCCCAGTGGAAGAGGGTGACGGCGGGCGCGATCCCCGCCGCGACCAACTCGTCCACGAGGCGGTCGTAGAAATCCAGGCCAGCCGGGTTGACCTCGCCGCCGGGCATGACTCTCGGCCAGGACACGGAGAAGCGGTACGCACCGACGCCGAGGTCGCGCAGGAGGGCGACGTCCTCGCGGTAGCGGTGGTAGTGGTCGGTCGCCACCGCGCCGGTGTCGCCGTCGCGGATCCGGCCGGGTTCGGCGCAGAAGGTGTCCCACACCGACGGCGCCCGCCCGTCCTCGGCGACGGCGCCCTCGACCTGGTAGGCCGCCGAGGCGACACCCCACAGGAAGTCGTCGGGGATACCCGGGAACGGCATGCGCACTCCTCAGTGGACGGTCTTGATCCGGAACACCAGCACCGCGCCTGCCAGCCCGACCGCCGCGGCCACGAAGTAGAGCGCGGGGTAGCCGCTGCCGGCCACGATCGGCGCGGCGACCACGGGCGCCAGCACCTGGGGGAGCGCGTTCGCCACGTTGATCACCCCGAGATCCTTCCCCCGATCGGCCGCCGCGGGCAACACCTCGGTGACCAGCGCGAAGTCGACCGAGGTGTAGGCGCCGAACCCGATGCCCAGCACGACCGCCGCGGTCACCGCCCCCGGCCAGGTCGGCCACACCGCGAGCAGCCCCGCGGCCACCGCCATGATCACCCCGGCCGCGCAGACGAAGACCCGCCGCTTGCCGACCCGGTCCGACAGCACGCCGCCGGTGAGCACCGTGGTCAGCAGCGCGACGGCGTAGACGGCGGTCAGCACGAACACACCAGCCTCGGGATCGGCGACGCCGACCTCGTCCTTGAGGTAGAACAGCAGGTACAGCAGGGCGAGGCCGTTGCCGAGGTTGATCAGGAACCGGGTCACCCACGCCCACCGGAAGTCCGGCGTCACCCGGGACCTCACAGCCTGCCGCCGGGGCACGTCATCGGTGGCGACGACGGCGAAGGGGATCGACCCGAGGACGACCGCGACCGCGCAGGCGATGTATCCACTGAGGACAGTGCCGCCGGTGAGCGCGAGACCGGTACCGCCCATGATGCCGACGGTCTGGGCGAGCCCGAACCACCCGCCGACCGTGCCCCGCCGCTCCGTCGGGACCTGGTCGGGGATGACCGCGCTGAGTGCGGCAAACGGCGCGTTCAGTGCGATCTGGACCGCGGCCCAGCCCAAGACCATCGTGGTGGTGCTGGTTGCGGTCGCCAGCAGAAGCAGCCCGCCCGCGCCGCCCACCGCGCCACCGAGCACCCAGGGAACCCGGCGACGGGTGCGGTCCGACAGCGCGCCCCAAAGCGGATTGGCGACCAGCGAACAGGCGGCGCCTATGCCCGCGACCAACGCGAGAATGTGCTCCTTGCGGGTGGGATCGACCAGATCGGCCTGCTTGGCGAGCAAGATCTGCAGCGGCCCATACCAACCGATGAACGTCGCCGCCGTGGCGAGGCTGAAAGCAGCGATCCACCGGCTCCCCGGATGACTTCGGGCCGGCCGCTTCTGGGGCCCCTCACCGGTAATGCCCTCTTGGTTCCGGCCTGGCGTTTCCCTTGGTGCGTGGGAGAAATCTTCGCCTAGTCGGGGGACGGAGTTATCCACAGGCAGCCCCTCCCCAAGATCCACAACGGCCGTTTTGTCGGCCCCACCTAGTAGACTGGCACCGGGGCCGCCCCCCGGAGAGGGTGGGGGCCGGGCTGGACTCGGTCGCGCGGGCGCGAAGAGGGCGGCGAGGGTGGGCTCTAAGAGGGTGGTCTGGGGTAAGAGGTGGTTGCGGGGCAAGAGGATTGAGCGTGTGTGGGGTGGTGGCTGCTCGCGGCGGGCGAGGGGCGTGGTGAGCGGAGGCAAGAAGGTAGGGGCGAAGTGTGCGGGGCATGGTAAGAGGTTTGGGTGCGTGGGGACTGGAAAGTGGGCCACTCGCGATGAGTGGACGGGGACGAGAGCGGGCGCGAAGAGGTCGGGTGCGAAGTGCGTTGGTGCGA
This sequence comes from Actinokineospora diospyrosa, assembly GCF_024171925.1. Classification (GTDB taxonomy): domain Bacteria; phylum Actinomycetota; class Actinomycetes; order Mycobacteriales; family Pseudonocardiaceae; genus Actinokineospora; species Actinokineospora diospyrosa. The sequence goes on from NZ_JAMTCO010000002.1 coordinate 495,223, forward strand.
ATTGAGTGGGTCGGGGCAAGGGGCTTGGGCGTGTGAGGGGTGGAGCGGTGGCTGCTCGGGGTGAGTGAGAGGCGGGGTGGGCGTGCGCTAAGAAGGTAGTGGCGAAGTAGGCGGTGCGCGGTAAGAGGTGGTTGCGGCGTAAGAGGTTTGGGTGCGTGGGGGGTGGAAAGGGGGCCGCTCGCGTCGAGTGGATGGGGACGCGAGCGGGTGCGGGGTAAGTGGGCGCGGGGTGCGGCAAGGGGTGGTTGCGGCGCGAGGGGCTTGGGCGTGTGGGGGTGGGAGCGGTGGCTGGTCGCGGCGAGTGAGAGGCGCGGTGGCCGGGCGCGAAGCAGGCGGGGGCGAAGCAGGCGGGGCGCGGCAAGAGAGGGGCGCGGAGCAAGGGGGCCCGGTAAGACTTGAACAGGGGCCTGCGGGATGGGCGGGGTGACCACGGGGCCTCCTGGAACGCGAGCGCGGGTCACGTGAGGATCAGGGGCGGGGCACCACCGGTCAAGGGTTCGGTGTGAACTCGGACGGGCGGTCGCGCAGGCCGAGGAGCCACTGGACGGCTTGTTCGCAGCGGACGGCGGCGAAGCCGTCGCCGAAGGGGTTGTCGGTGGGGGTGGCGCAGCGGCGTTCCACGTGGGTGAGGACGAGTTTCTCGGCTATGCGGGCGATCGCGGCGCGGTCGGGGCCGGCGGTCCACGGGTGGCCGACGGCGGGGGGTTCGGTCCAGGTGCCGGGTTCGCCGCCGAGGACCAGGGCCGGGACGCCGAAGCTGGGGGCCTGTTCGGCCAGGGTCGCCGAGTCGGTGACGACCGCTGCGGAGACCGACAGCAGGCACACCAGTTCCGGCTGCGGCAGCGGGTCGGTGATCGTCACCCGGACCAGCCGCCCGAGCATGTCGTAGGCGAGGTGGCGCAGCGCGCCCCGCGCGACCGGGAGCACGACCTCCAGGTCCGGGCAGGCCAGCACCAGGTCCGCGATCCCGTGCAGCACCTGCGCCGCCCGCTCGTCGGGCACCCGCGCGGCGTCGAGCACCACCAGCGCCAGCCGGACCTCCCCGGCCACCACCGCGTTCTCCACCGCCTGCACGCGCTCGTCGTTGTGCCGCACGTAGCGGTCCAGCGCGTCGAACCCGGCGTCCACCGCGGTCGACCCGACGGTCACGACCTTGGGGCCGCCGTGGCGTTCCAGGGCCAGGTTCGCCGACGCGTCGGGGGTGGCGGCCAGGTGCAACGAGGAGACCTGGGCGATCAGCCTGCGGTGGCCCTCTTGCGGAAACGGTGCTGTCAGGTCGAAAGAGCGCACGCCCGCGTCCAAGTGGACCACCGGCACCTGCCGCCAGAAGGCCGCCATGGCCGCGCTGAACGCCGTCGCCGAGTCGCCCTGGACGACCACGGCGGCGGGTGGGCGGTCGGCGAAGGCGTGGTCGAGCCCGGTGAGCAGTTGCGCCGCGGCGCAGGTCGTCGGTTGGCCGTCGCGGGCCAACTCCACCAGCACGTCGGTGGCCAGGCCGAACCCGGACAGCACCTCGGTGGCCGCGCGCGCCTGGTCACCGCAGGCCAGCAGCACCGGTCGGACCTGTTTGCGCGCCCGCATCGCCGCGGCCAGCGGCGCCAACTTCACCGCGGCGGCGGCGTCCCCGGCGACCAGGCACACCTCGGGAGCGCGCCCGGCCCGCGGCGGCGTGGGCAGCGGCACCAGCGTGTACGGCACGGGGTGCCCCCTTCCACTGCTCGGCGGACACCCCCGGTCGCGTCCCCGTCTCCTGCATGCGGTATAGCGCTGGACCCCCGCGACGTTACCGCCCGTAGTTCCCGCCGACCCGCTGACACGCCGGGACCGCCGCGCCCCTCGCGGGCGCGGCGGGGGTCCTGGCGGGGTCAGCGGTCGAGGCCGCGCTGCAGCCGGGTCGCGTAGACCGCGGCCTCGGTGCGCCGGTCGAAGCCGAGCTTGTGCAGCAGCGTGGAGACGTAGTTCTTGACGGTCTTCTCCGCCAGGTACAGCGCGCCCGCGATCTGCCGGTTGGTCATGCCCTCGGCGATCAGGTCCAGGATCTTGCGCTCCTGCGGGCTCAGCGTCGCGTACCTGGGGTCCTCGATCCGCCCCGCGCGCAACCGGTCCAGCACCGTCGCGGTCACCCCGGCGTCGAGCAGCGACCCGCCGTCGGCCAGCGTGCGCACCGCCGACACCAGGTCGTCCCCGCTGACCTGCTTGAGCATGTACCCCGCCGCGCCCGCCATGATCGCGCCGAAGAGGGCCTCGTCGTCGGAGAACGAGGTGAGCATCAGGCACGCGGGCGGCGGCTCCACCGAGGACCGCACGTCGCGGCACACCGACACGCCCTCGCCGTCGGGCAGCCGCACGTCCAGGATGGCCACCCGCGGCCGCACCGCCGGGATCCTGGCCAGCGCCTGCGCCGCGGTCGCCGCCTCACCGACCACCTCGATGTCCGGCTCGACCTCCAGCAGCTGCCGCAGCCCCCGCCGGACCACCTCGTGGTCGTCGAGCACGAACACGGAAATGCTCATCCACGCGCCTCCTGGCCTCGTGACGCCGACCCGGCGTGCCTGGCCAGCGGCACGTCCCAGTCGACCCTGGTCCCGCCCACCGCGGGCGAGTCGATCACACAGTCCCCGTCCCAGCGGCGGGCCCGCTGCACCATGTTCGCCAGCCCGCCGCGGTGGGCGATGTCGGCGGGCAGCCCGCCGCCGTCGTCCTGCACCAGCAGCCGCAGCCGCCGCGCGTGCCGGTCGACCGACACCGTCAGCGCCACGCTGCCCGCCCCGGCGTGGCGCACCACGTTCGACAGCGCCTCGCGCAACGTCGCCATCAGGTCCAGCGCCACGTCGGCGGGCACCACCGAGTCCAGCGGGCCCTCCAACCGCACGGTCGGCTCGAACCCGAGGGTCACCGTCGCCTCGGAGATCGCCCGCAACACCTCGCCGCGCAGGCTGTAGGGGCCGCCGGTGGGCTGCTGCAGGGAGAAGATGCTGCGCCGGATCTCCCGGATGGTCTGGTCGATCTCGGCGATGAACCCGCCCAGCCGCTGCGGCGCGTCGGCGGTGTCGGGCACCCGCTTGAGCCCCTGCAGGCCGAGGCCGATCGCGAACAGCCGCTGGATCACCAGGTCGTGCAGGTCGCGGGCGATGCGGTCGCGCTCCTCGTAGAGCGCCAGCCGCTGCCGGTCCTGCTGCGCCTCGGCGAAGTCGATGGCCAGCGCGGCGTGCGTGCCGTAGTCGGTGATCATCCGCAGGTCGTCGGCGTCGAAGCGGGCGCCGCCGAGCTCGCGGGCCACCATCAGCACCCCGCACGGGCGCGCCCCCGCGTTCAGCGGCACGAACATCGCGGGTCCGAGATCGCTGATCCCGGCGGGCAGCTGCTGGAACAGCGCGGGGGAGCGGGTCAGCGTCGCCTTGGCGACCTCGGTGAGCAGCCTGCCCCGACCGGTCACGAAGACGTCGCCGGTGATGCTGTCGAGCGTGCACAGGCGCTCGCCGGTGAGCTCGTCGGCCAGCAGCCCGTCGACCGCGGTCATCCGCAGGTGCTCCGGCCCGGCGGGCACCGCGACGAACGCCATCACCGCGCCCGCGGTCTCCCTGGCGCGCTTGGCCAGCAGCACCATCCCGGTCGAGTTGCACTGGCTGGTCCGCAGCACGGCCGTGACCTCGGTGGTCGCGCGCAGCCAGCTCTCCCGCCGGTGGCTGCGGTCGAAGTGCCTGGCGTTCTCCACCGCCATGCCCGCAGCGGCCGCCAGCGCGACCACGACGTCCTCGTCCTCCTGGGTGAAGGCGCGGCCGTCGAGCTTCTCGGTGAGGTAGAGGTTGCCGAACACCTCCCCGCGCACCCGGATCGGCACGCCGAGGAACGAGCTCATCGGCGGGTGGTTGGGCGGGAACCCGGCCGCGTCGGGGTGGCGCGCCAGGTCCGGCACGCGCAGCGGCGCCGGGTGCTTGATCACCTGCCCCAGCACGCCCTTGCCGACCGGCGGCGCGCCGATGGCGGTCTGGACCGGCTCGCTCATCCCGGTGTGGGTGAACTCCACGAGGTGCCCGTCCTGGCCCAGCACGCCCAGCGCCCCGTAGCGGGCACCGGCCAGCTCGCAGCCCGCGGTCACGATGCGGCGCAGCACATCGGGCAGCGACAGGTCGCTGGCCACCGACAGCACGGCGTCGAGCAGGTGGCGCACCCGCTCCTGCGACACCTCCGCGGCCGCGGCGCGGTCGACCAGCCCCCGGAAGAGGTTGTCCCGGTGCGCCGAGGACAGCATCTCGGCGAGTCCCGCCCCGGTCGACGCGGCGTCGGCGGCCCTGTCCGGACCGCCCGAGGGGCCCGCACCAGCCTCCATCACGGCGTCACCGCTCTCCTCCGCGAGCCCGTCCGGTTTCGTGTGCGCCCGATACCCCGCACCCGGTGGCGCCCGCACGGCGGCACGCCGGGGAATCCCTCGGGAGTGATCGGTGCGTTGAGCGTCCACGACATTCGCGCACCGCGCAAGGGCGGGCAGGCGAAGCCCCCGAATTGACCAGTCGGGTGTTACCCGCTCGCGCGGCGCGGGGGTTGTTGGTGACCTTATGGCTCGCGATCACCGTGGGTGTGCGCCCGGCGACCCCCGGTGGGGATATCGCTCCGGCAACGGAGTCCCGCGCCCCCGGGCGGCGGGGCGGGTGGTTCCGCAGCGTCACCACCGATACGCGCGGCTGATGGCCTGTTCGGCCCAAATGGCGCAGAGGAATCCCGTCGCGCAATTCCACCGAATCACATCAGCGCATTGCGGAAATGGGATCAGTCGGCTCCGGCGACAATCCAGCGCAACGTCCAGCGGCCGGGTCCGCCGCGCAGCACGGTTCGCGACAACGGCGCGATGTCGACCCGCCAGAACGCGGCGGACCCGGCGCCGAGCGCGTGCGCGATCGCGGCCCGCACGACCGCCGGGTGGGTCACCGCGACGGTGCGCGGTTCGGCCGCGGACCGGTCGTCGAGCCAGCCGCCCACCCGCCGGGTCAGGTCGGTGATCGACTCGCCGCCGTGCGGGGCGGCGTCGGGGTCGGTGAGCCAGCGCGCCATGCCCTCGGGGTCGGCCGCGGCCACCTCGTCGAGGGCGCGGCCGCGCCACGAGCCGTGGTCGAGCTCGCGCAGCCGCTCGTCCGGTTCGGCGTCGAGGCCGAGCGCGGCCGCGGTCTGCGCGCAGCGCGCCGCGGGGGAGCGCAGGGCGCGGTCGACCCGGCCGAGCGCCGAGGGGTCGGCACCCGCCGCGGCGGCGAGCGCCGAGTCGAGCAGCGGTTCGTCGGCGGGGAAGGCGGCTTGCCTGGTCGCCGTGGTCGCGCCGTGGCAGAGCAGCACCACCCGCAACGATGACATATCCCACCCACCGTGAGCTCTCGTTGATCTTGGACCGCGTTGACACCGCGTCGCGCGCTGACCTACGTTGCCGAATCGACCCTGATGGTAGGAGGAAGCCGGTGTGAATCCGGCACGGCCGCGCCACTGTGACCGGTCCCGCTAGACCAAGCGGGTGCCGCAGTCAGACCCTCCGCCGTCTACCCGCTCCACCCACCGGGCCGCGTGAAGCCCTGAGGAGGCTCTCATGACGCATGCCGTCGCGATCCCCACACCCGTGAGCATCCCGGTTCGGCAGATCCTGCCGTACGCGGTGTTCGCCGGGATCATCTCGCTGATCGTCCTGTACTTCGTCGGCGCCGAGCAGGGCGCCCTCGCGGTGTTCGAGGGCACCACCGTGCACGAGTTCGTCCACGACGCGCGGCACCTGCTGGGCTTCCCGTGCCACTGACCGAGACCGAGAGCACCCCGGCGGCGACCGCCGCCACCCTGACCGTGCGCTCACTGCTCGTCTGGGGCCTGCTCGCGGGCCTCGTCGGCGGGCTGCTCGCGTTCGGGTTCGCCTACGCGTTCGGCGAGCCCGCGGTCGAACGCGCCATCTCGATCGAGGAGACCGGCACCGGCCACGCGCACGCGGGTGAGCAGCCCGCCGAGCACAGCCACGGCGAGGCCGAGGAGGAAGAGGTCGTCTCCCGCGCCTTCCAGTCCACCGGCGGCCTCGGCATCGGCGCGGTCGCGTACGGCCTGGGCCTCGGCGAGTTGTTCAGCCTCGCTTTCGCCTTCGCTTACGGCCGGGTCGGTTCGCTGAGCCCGCGCGCCACCGCGCTCGCCGTCGCGGGCTTGGGCTACCTGGCCGTGGTCCTGGTGCCGTTCTTGACCTACCCGGCGAACCCGCCCGCGGTGGGCAACCCCGACACCATCGGCCAGCGCACCGCGCTGTTCTTCGGGATGATCGTCATCTCGCTGGCGCTGCTCGTCACCGCGATCGCCGCGGCGCGGGCGCTGGCGCCGAAGCTCGGCGGCTGGTGGTCCACTGTGGCCGCTGGGCTCGGCTACGCGGTCCTGGTGACCGTCGTGGCGAAGCTGCTGCCCGGTTTCCAGGAGGTGCCGGACGGTTTCCCCGGTGACCTCATCTGGCAGTTCCGCGTCGCTTCGCTCGGCACGTCCGCGGTGTTGTGGACGGGCATCGGCTTGACGTTCGCGGCGCTGCTGCACCGCGGGCTCACCAAGGGCCGCACGGTCTAACACGTTCGTCGCCTCGGCCCCGCTCTCCACTGTGGAGGGTGGGGCCGAAGTCATTCCAGGGGGCGCAATTCCGGCTCCGCGTTCACCTCGCCCAGCGGCCACAGCCGCACCCACAGCCGGGCCTTGACCCGCTCGACGGGAACCCAGCCGTACTCGCGCGAGTCCTCGGAGACGCCCGGGTTGTCGCCGACCACCCACAGCTGTCCAGGTGGGACGGTCGCTGCAGTCTCCTCCCCATCTGCCGTCCCGTTCTCTTTCCCGCCGCGGCCGGAGGCGTCGCAGCACTCGCGTGGCGGGCGGCCCCACGGGTCGGTCGCGGTGGTCACCACCGCCAGCCACGGCCCGCTGCCGCCGGGGCGCACCATGATCCGCCCGGCCGAGGCGCGCACCTGGTCCCCGGGCAGCCCGATGACCCGCTTGACGACCGGGGCCTCGCGGCCGGGCGGTGCCAGCACGACGACGTCGAGCCGGGCGGGGGTGTAGTCGCCCTCGAACGGGTTGGTCAGCACCCGCTCGCCGTCGGCCAGCGTCGGCGCCATGCTCCGGCCGTCCACCCGCATCGACAGGCCGTACCCGAGACCGGCGGCCGTCAGGGTGAGCGCGATCACGACGCAGAGCGTGACCAGCACGGCCCTGATCACCCGAGCGCGGGTTGTCCGGTCCATGCGCCGTCCCCTCAAGTTCTGGCCGCTTCGGCCGGTTGGCCGTAACAAAACCCGGCCAAGTGGCTCAGGTGAACACCATGAAGCTGCGATGTTGCGTAACTGTTACCTGTCGTCAAAGGTAACTCTCCGTCGACCATGAACGTGAGCGTGACTCGTGTCAGTGAGGTCGTCGCCACGGTCGGTGGTCGAAATCGGTCAGATTGCGGGTGGTCGCTAACGTGCGTCACGGTACCTGTTACCCGCCGTCACACACGGGCTCGACCCGACCGCCGCGGCGGCTCGGACGGGTGCTTGTGGGCTGGCGCACACCCGGGCACCATCTGCCCACCCACGCAGTACGGCGCACCCGATTCCCGCCCGCGGCACGGCGCGCGGCAGCCCCCACCTGGGCGTTCGCTCACGACGAACGCGGCTGGCGGCTGCCCGGCCACGGGCGGGGCGGCGCCGGGGTGGCCGGTCGCGCACGGCGTCCGGTCCCGACGATCCAGGGAGGCTCGTGTCCATGACAGAGGAAGCCAAGCGGGGCCGGACCCGGTGGGGCCGCACGGCCCTGACCGCGGTCCCGGCGCTCGGCGCGATCGGCGCCATCACCGTCGCGATGGCCCAGGGCCTGCTCGCCGCCTCGTTCGCGGTGTCCGGGGTGCCGATCACGCTGACCTCGGAGAGCGTGGCGGGCACCGGGTTCGCGGGCACCGTCTACAACGCGGGCGACCAGGGCGTCGCCTACGCGGGCTTCAGCTCGGCCCAGCTGAGCAAGCTGTGCGCCGGGGTGATCCCCAACGTCCCGATCGTCGGCCAGGTCACCTTCAAGATCACCGCCGGTGACGCGGACCCGGCGACCAAGGAGCTGCAGGCGTCCAACCTGCTGCTCGACGCCAAGAACCTCACCGGCAACGGCGAGTTCACCGGCCTCGACCTCGGCGTGGCCAGCAACTCGCTGTCCAAGGGTCCCGCCGAGGTGCGCAAGGGCGCTGGCGACTTCGGCCTGCAGGCCAACACCGCGAACATCGCCAACCTGCGCGCGGACGCCCTGTCCGCGCAGATCGCGGGCAGCTTCAAGCTCGACAACCTCAGCCTCAGCGTCGTCCCCGGCGCGGCGGGCTGCTAGTCCCCCCACCGGCCCGGCGGCGACCCGCCGCCGGGCCCCCACTCCCAGGAGGTCAGTGTGAGCGTTGTCGAGGCGAACGCGGTCCGCCGCACCTGGCGGACCTTTGGCGAATGGCGCAAAACCCGCCCGTTCTGGGGCGGCGTCCTCGTACTGCTCGGCGCGGTGCCGATCTTCGTGCTGCCCCTGGCCCCGATCAAGGTCCTGGTGGCCAGCGGCATCGCGGGCGTGTCCGGCCTCCTGCTCGGCTCGATCATGGCGGTCCTGGCGCTCAGCCTGTGGTTCACCCCGCACACCAGGGTGATCGCGGGCCTGATCACCGTCCTGGTCTCGGTCGCGGCCTTCCCCCTGACCAACCTGGGCGGCTTCTTCATCGGCTCCCTCCTAGGCATCCTCGGCGGCGCGATGGCGGCCTCTTGGGCCCCGCGCAAACCCAAGCCCCCGACCTCCACCGCAAGCGACTGACCCCAGGCCACACCCCGACCAGCCCCTGGGTCGCGCAGACGCCTCGACGACACCCCGCCTCGCCTGCCCTGCCCCGCCAGGTTGCTGCTGCGCAGCCCGCCACGAATCCGGCCCACACGGCCTTCCGGAGGCCCTCCCCGTGGGGCCCCAGCCCCCACCACGCCACGGGGGGCGTCCCCGGTGCCAGTCTATCGGGTGTGGGGCCTGCGGGGGGGGGGGGGGGGCGGGGGGGGGGGGGGGGGGGGGGGGGGGGGGGGGGGGGGGGGGGGGGGGGGGGGGGGGGGGGGGGGGGGGGGGGGGGGGGGGGGGGGGGGGGGGGG
>NZ_JAMTCO010000002.1:504354-605467 GCF_024171925.1 Actinokineospora diospyrosa
GGGGGGGGGGGGGGGGGGGGGGGGGGGGGGGGGGGGGGGGGGGGGGGGGGGGGGGGGGGGGGGGGGGGGGGGGGGGGGGGGGGGGGGGGGGGGGGTCGGCGGAAAGTGGTGGATGGCTGAGGGGGTTGTGGATAACTGGAATCCGCAGGTGGGGGCGGATGGGCAGAGAAAGGTTCAGCCGGATGGGTCTCATTGGGCGTCGGATCCGGCGAGGTCGTGAGTGCGTGACTCGGTCCGCCTGATGGCGATGCCGGGATGCTTGAGGCCCCAGATCGGCCAACCACCCCCGAGGCGGGGGACCATCCCGGCGTGCCCCAGCGCCATCGCGCACCGGGGGCGTCCCTGGTGCCGGTTTATCGGGCGTGGGACTTGCGAAAGCGTTGTGGGTAGCCGGAATCCGCAAATGCGAGTAGATGGCCTGCAAGGAGATTCAGTCGGACGGAAAGCTCGCCGGGCGGTCGAGTCGAACGAGGTTGCGAGTGCGCAACTCGGCCCGCCCGGCGATGGCTCCGATGCCGCGCGAACCTGAATCCCCAGGTCAGCCGATCATTCCGTCAAATCGGAGGCCGTCCCCGTGTGGCCCCAGCCCCCACCACGCCACGGGGGGCGTCCCCGGTGCCAGTCTATCCGGAGTCAAGCCCGGAAAGGGGGCCTGCGGAAAGTGGTGGATGGCCGAGGGGGTTGTGGATAACTGGGATCCGCAGGTGGAGATGGATAGGCAGAGGAAGATTCAGCCAGTTGGGTGGCGGGGCCGCGGGGGGCAGTTGTCGACTTCGACGGTGCGGCGGAGGGGTAGGCCCGTGGCCGGGTATTCGGGTCGAGTGAGGTTGCGAGCGCGTGGCCCAGCCCGCTCGACGGCGGCTGTCGATGCTCAAAGAGCTTGAGTCCCCAGGTCAGTCGACCATTCCGTCAAATCGGAGGCCGTCCCCGTGTAGCCCCAGCCCCCACCACACCACGGGGGGCGTCCCCGGTGCCAGTCTATCCGGAGTCAAGCCTGGAAAGGGGGTCGGCGGAAAGTGGTGGATGGGGGAGGGGGTTGTGGATAACTGAGATCCGCAGGTGGAGGTGGATGGGCGAAAGAAGGTTCATCCGGTTGGGGCGCCTCCAAGAGTGCACCAGGTCAGCGGAGAAATCCGGTGGAAGCGCTAAAGCTGGACCTGGGCTGCGGCGCGGACGAAGCGGGCGATGGGGGTTGGGTTGCCTGCTGGGTGCGTGTGTAGGTATGAGGCGTGCAGGGGGCCGGTGGTGAAGCCTTCTTGGTGCGGCTTGCCCTCGTGGTCGCGCCACGTCCAGGCCGGGGTGCCCGGGTGGGCGGGGGTCAGGCGCGTGCGGTGGAACTCGTGGCCGGTCACTCGGCTGCCTTCGGTGTGCAGGACCGAACCCGCGGTCGCCACGGCGTCGCGGTAGCCCAGTAGGAGCCGGGGGGTCATGGTGGCTTCGGCGTCGATCACGCCGGACATGGGGTGGCCGTCCAGGTGTTTTGCCAGGTAGAGGAGGCCGCCGCATTCCGCGTGGATGGGGTGTCCGGCGCGGGCGAACGCGGCTACCTCGTCGCGCAGGGATGTGTTGGCGGACAAGGCTTCCGCGTGCGCCTCGGGAAAACCGCCGGGCAGCACCAAACCCGCTGTGTCGACGGGCAACCGCGAGTCCCGCAACGGGTCGACGATGGCGACCTCGGCGCCTGCCGCACGCAACAGCTCGGCGTGCTCCGCGTAGCCGAACGTGAACGCCGGGCCTCCGGCCACTGCCACCACCGGTCGGCCGGACACCGGCACGACCTCGTCCGCGGCGACCCACACCGGTCCGTCGAGCGGCCCGGCCGAGCGCGCCAGCCGCACCACCGCCTCAAGGTCCACAGAGGACTCGATCAGTGCCGCCATCGCCTCGACCGCGCGCACCGCGGGCGCCCCGTGCTCGGCGGCGGGCACCAGACCCAGGTGTCGCGACGGCACATCGACCTCGCCCGCGCGGCGCACCGCCCCGATCACCGGAAGCCCGACCTCGCCGCAGGCCTCGCGCAGCACCTGTTCGTGCCGGTCCGACCCGACCTGGTTGAGCACCACCCCGGCGATGCGCACCCCCGGCCGGAACGAGCGGAACCCGTGCAACAGCGCGGCGAGGCTCGTGCTCTGCCCCCGCGCGTCGACCACCAGCAGCACCGGCGCGGACAGCAGACCGGCCACGTGCGCGGTCGACCCGAGCCCGCCCTCCTCCACGTGGTGCCCGACCCGGCCGTCGAACAGGCCCATCACGCCCTCGACGACGGCGATGTCAGCTCCGGTCGCACCGTGTCGGAACAGCGGACCGATCCGTTGCGTGCCAACGAGAACCGGGTCCAGGTTGCGGCCGGGGCGCCCCGCGGCGAGCGTGTGGTAGCCGGGGTCGATGTAGTCCGGGCCGACCTTGAACGGCGCCACCACGTGCCCCCGCGCGCGCAACGCCGCGATGAGCCCCGTCGCCACCGTGGTCTTCCCGTTGCCGGAACCCGGGGCGGCGATGACGATCCGGGCTACCACTCGATGCCCTTCTGTCCTTTGTGGCCTGCGTCCATCGGATGCTTGACCTTCGTCATGTGCGTCACCAGATCCGCGGCGTCCACAAGGGGCTGTGGAGCGTCCCGCCCGGTGATCACGACGTGCTGGTGGCCAGGACGGGAAGTCAGGGTCGCGACGACCTCGTCGGTGTCGATCCAACCCCACTTGAGCGGATAGGTGAACTCATCGAGCACATAGAGGTCGTGCTGCTGTGCGGCGAGTCTGCGGGTGATCTCCGCCCAGCCCTCGCGCGCGGCCGCGGCGTGGTCGTCCTCGGTGCCCGCCTTGCGCGACCACGACCACCCCGCGCCCATCTTGTGCCACTCGACCGGCCCGCCCTCGCCGGTCTGCTCGTGCAGCTTGCCCAACGCCAGGAACGCCGATTCCTCGCCCACCCGCCACTTCGCGGACTTGACGAACTGGAACACCCCGATCGACCAACCCTGGTTCCACCCGCGCAGCGCCAACCCGAACGCGGCGGTGGACTTCCCCTTCATCTCCCCGGTGTGCACCACGACGAGCGGCCGGTTGCGCCGTTGCCGGGTGGTGAGCCCGTCCTGCGGGACGACCTCTGGTTTCCCTTGTGGCATAACGACTCCCTCAGGCTGCCCGGGCCGCGCGGACCACACCGGCGACCGCGTCGGCGGACAATTCCTCCAGCCGTAGACCGGTCCCGCCGAGCGCGGCCGTGAGCTTGTCGGCCAACCCCAGGCGAACCGGGCCGCTCTCGCAGTCGACGACCACGCTGGCCACCCCGTCGGCGGCGAGCGCGGCGGCCGCGCGCATGGCGTCACCGACGGCGTCGCCCGAGCTGCGCCCGTCGCGGGTCACGGCGACCGTGGCGCGGCCGTCGGTCACGACCACCAGCAGCGCCCGCCTGCGCGGGTCACGCATCCGTTCGATGGCAAGGGTTTTGCGCGCCCGCAGTAGCCCATCCGCCAACGGCGTGCGACCACCGGTGCGCAGATCGCGCAACCGGGCGACGGCGGCCTCGACCGACGACGTCGGCGGCAGCGACAGCTCGGCGTCACCGCCGCGGAAGGTCACCAGGCCCACCTTGTCGCGGCGCTGGTAGGCGTCGCGCAGCAGGGAAATCACGGCACCGGTCACCGCGGACATGCGCTTGCGGGCCGCCATCGACCCCGACGCGTCCACCGCGAACAGCACCAGGTTCGACTCCCGGCCTTCCCGCACCGCGCGCCGGACATCACCGGACCGCACCACGATCCCCGGACCGCTGCGACCGCGGGTCTGCTGGAACGGCGCCGCCGCCGTGAGCGTGCCGACCAGGTGGATGCCCGTGCCCTGGTTCTGCGCCGCCCGCAGCGCTCGACCGGCACCAGCGCGCGACCGCGACCGCCTGCCGGGCGCGCCCTCGCCGACGCCGTCGAGCTGCAACACCCTGGCCCGGAACGCCTCGTCCGGCCGCGAAGCCGCCTGCGACCGGTCCCCGCCCTGGGGTGCCTCGGTGTCCTGCTTGCCCGGTTCGCCCCGCGGCGTCTCGGATTCACCAGGCTCGGACTCACCCGGCTGGTGATCACCGGGTTCGGGGGCGCCGCCACCGGGACCGCTGTCGTCCGGGTCGGGATCGCGGTCGGCTTCCTCCGCCGCGTCGCGCAGCGCCTGCGACAGCTGCTCCTGGTCCAGACCGGGCTCGTCGAACGGGTCGCGCCTGCGGCGGTGCGGCAGCGCCAACCGGGCCGCCACCTCGACGTCGATCTCCTCGACCGCGCCCGCCCCGCGCCACGCCGCGTGCGCCACCGACGTCCGGGCGAGCACCAGGTCCGCCCGCATGCCGTCGACGTCGAACGCCGCGCACACCGCCGCGATCCGGCGCAGCTGCGGGTCGGGCAGCACGACCTCCGGCAGCGCCTTGCGGGCGGCCACGATCCGCGCCGCCAGCTCCGCGTCCGAAGTGGACCAGGTGTCGGCGAACCCGGCCGGGTCGGCCTCGAACGCCAGCCGCCGCCGGATGACCTCGGTGCGGGTGTCCACGTCGCGCGCGGCCCGGACCTCCACGGTGAGCCCGAACCGGTCCAGCAGCTGCGGCCGCAGCTCGCCCTCCTCCGGGTTCATGGTCCCGACCAGCAGGAACGACGCGGCGTGCGAGATCGACACGCCCTCGCGCTCGACGTGCGCGCGGCCCATCGCCGCGGCGTCGAGCAGCAGGTCGACCAGGTGGTCGTGCAGCAGGTTGACCTCGTCGACGTAGAGCACGCCGCGGTGCGCGGCCGCGAGCAGGCCGGGCTGGTAGGCGCGCACGCCCTCGGTCAGCGCACGTTCGAGGTCCAGCGAGCCGATGACCCGGTCCTCGGTGGCGCCGACCGGGAGTTCGACCAGCCGCGCGGGCCGGGTGTCGGTGTCCGGCGCGGCGTGCGGACCGTCGGGGCACGCCGGGTCGGGGGCGCCCGGGTCGCAGGAGAACCGGCAGTCGGCGACCACCGCGGCGGCCGGGAGCAGCGCGGCGAGCGCGCGCACCACGGTCGACTTCGCGGTGCCCTTCTCGCCGCGCACCAGCACCCCGCCGATCCCGGGGTGCACCGCGTTGAGCAGCAGGGACAGCCGCAGGTCGGCGTGGCCGACGACCGCCGAGAACGGGTAGCCGGGCAGGGCTGGACGGGACACGTCGTTCCTCACTCCGGGTCCGCGCCCGGGTCGGGTGGTCAGCTGGGCGGAGTGTCCTGGCTCCCGGATCGCCGCGCCGCCCCGGCCTTCCCAGGTGGTCCTGGTGGCGAGCGTGGGACGGCACTCCCCGGTGACAGTGGCGGGACCGCACCGGACTCGCACCGGTTTCCTCGCACACCCTGCTGTTCTGCTCTTCAGTTGGCGGTCGGGCGTCTTCTGGCGGATGGGCATCGTCTGGCTGTCGGGCATCGTCGCATCCGCCGGGCCCGGCGGCCAAGGCACGTGGCGGGGATCTCGGGTCGGTTAGGGTCTGGGCCCGTGGCGGTCTCGATTATCGGAATTGGCGCGGACGGTGTGGTCGGGCTCTCGCCCGCGGCCCGCGCCGAGCTGGACCGCGCCCAGGTCGTCGTGGGGTCGGCCCGCCAACTGGACCTGCTGCCCGCCGAGGTCACCGCCGAGCGGGTCGCGTGGCCGTCGCCGTTGGTGCCCGCCATCCCCGGGTTGCTCGAGCGCCACCGCGACCGCGTGCTGTGCGTGTTGGCCAGCGGCGACCCCATGTTCCACGGCATCGGCACCACGCTCGCGCGGGTCGCCGAGGTCCGCGTGTGGCCGCACCCGTCGTCGGTGTCGCTGGCGTGCGCGCGGCTGGGCTGGGCGGTCGAGGAGGTGGCGGTGGTCAGCGCCGTCGCCAGGCCGGTGGAGCGGTTGCACGCCGTGCTGCACCCGGGACGGCGCGTGCTCGTGCTCAGCGCCAACGGCTCGACCCCGGCCGCTGTCGTCGCGCTGTTGAGGGATCGCGGGTTCGGGGCTAGCTCGGTGACGGTGCTGGAGGCGCTGGGTGGGCCGCAGGAGCGGGTCACCACCGTGCTGGCTGACGACGATCTGGTCGGGCTCGCGCCGTTGAACGTGGTCGCGATCGAGTGCGCGGCCGAGCCCGGTGCGCGCCGGTTGCCGCGCGTGCCGGGGCTGCCCGACGACGTCTACGAGCACGACGGGCAGATCACCAAGCGTGAGGTCCGGGCGGTGACGGTCTCGTCCCTGGCGCCGGAACCCGGGCAGCTGTTGTGGGATGTGGGTGCCGGATCGGGCAGCGTCGGGATCGAGTGGGCGCGGACGCACCCGGCGTGCCGGGTGATCGCCATCGAGCCGCGCGAGGACCGGGCCGACCGGGTCGCGCGCAACGCCGCCGCGCTCGGAGTGCCTGGTCTGGACTTGGTTCGCGGGGCGGCGCCCGGCGCGTTGGCCGGGCTTGAGCCGCCGGACGCGGTGTTCGTCGGCGGGGGAGTGACGGTCGAGGGCGTGCTGCCGGGGTGTTGGGCGGCGCTGCGGCCGGGTGGGCGGATTGTGGTGAACGCGGTGACGGTCGAGTCCGAGATGCTGGTTGCTCGATGGCACGCAGAGGTCGGTGGGACTCTTACCCGGCTGTCGGTAGGTCGGGCCGCACCGGTCGGCGGGTTTACCGGTTGGCGGCAGGCGATGCCGGTGACCCAGTGGGTGGCTAGCAAGGAGCGAACGTGACGGTGCACTTCATCGGGGCGGGTCCTGGGGCCGCCGACCTGATCACCGTGCGCGGGCGCGACCTGATCGCTGCGGCGCCGGTGTGCCTCTATGCCGGTGCACTGGTGCCCGAGGAGCTTCTGGCGGTATGCCCGCCTGGCGCGCGCAAGGTCGATACCGCCAACCTGACGCTGGACGAGATCATCGCCGAGATGGTCACTGCGCACTCCGCCGGACACCATGTGGCGCGCCTGCACTCGGGGGATCCGTCGGTGTTCAGCGCGATGGCCGAGCAGATGCGCAGACTTGACGCTGCCGACGTCCCCTACGACGTCACCCCAGGTGTTCCTGCCTTCGCTGCTGCCGCCGCATCCCTCCGACAGGAGTTGACCGTACCGGCGCTGGGGCAGACGGTTGTGCTCACGCGTACCGCCGCCCGGGCAACGCCTATGCCGCCGGGTGAAGACCTCGACACGCTAGGCCGCTCCCACGCGACGATGGTGCTGCACTTGGCCGTCCAACGCATCGACGAGGTCGTCGCCGAGCTGATCCCAAACTACGGCGAGTGCTGTCCGGTCGCTGTGGTCGCGCACGCCTCCCGCGCGGAGGAAGTCGTGCTGCGCGGGACGTTGGCCGACATCGCTGCGAAGGTGCACGGGGCCGGGATCAAGCGCACGGCGGTGATCATCGTCGGCCGGGTGCTCGACCCGGGCGGGTTCCGGGAGAGCCACCTGTACTCGGCCGAGCGGGACCGTCGGTGAAAGTCCTGGTCCTTGGCGGTACAGGTGAGGCGCGGGCGCTCGCGGCGGCCCTGGTCGACAGCCAGGACCACACGGTCGTGTCCTCGCTGGCGGGCCGCGTGCGCGACCCCCGGCTGCCGGTCGGCGACGTCCGGGTCGGCGGGTTCGGCGGCCCGCGGCTGCTGGCCGAGTGGATCCTGGAGCACGGCGTGCACGCGGTCGTCGACGCCACCCACCCGTTCGCCGAGCGGATCAGCGCCTCCGCCGCCGAGGCCGCCCTGCTGGCCGGTGTCCCCCTGCTCGTCCTGCGCCGCCCCGGCTGGCCACCCCGCCCCGGCTGGCACTGGGTCGACTCCCTCGCGGAGGCCCGCCTCGTCGCCGAACGCCTGGGTGACCGCATCTTCCTGACCACGGGCAGGCAGGGCCTCGCCGCGTTCGCCACCTCCGACCGCTGGTACCTGGTCCGCTGCGTCGATCCACCGGACGCCCCGATGCCCGCCAGCGCCAAACTCCTGCTCGACCGCGGCCCGTACACAGTGGACGGTGAACTGGCCCTGCTCTGCGACCACCGGATCGACGTCCTCGTCACCAAGGACAGCGGCGGCCCCCTCACCGCCGCCAAACTCGACGCCGCCCGCGAACTGGCCCTACCCGTGGTGGTCGTCCGCCGCCCCCCACCGCCAGCCGCCGTACCGGTCGTGGAGACGGCCGAGCAGGTCATGGCCTGGCTCCGGTGACCCCCAACGCGCGGCGCGGCGTTGTCGCCGTTGAGCTGGCTGGGGGCCGTGGGTTTCGGGGATGGCTGTGGTGATCCCTGGCCTCGACCGCTGTGCGGCGACTGTGGAATCGGCTGATCGGGTGGCTTTTCACGGGGATGCGCTGCCGGATGGGGTTGAACTGGGCGAGTTGGCGCTGCCGGGGCGGGCGGTCGCGGCGGTGCGGTTGCCGGTTGCGGAAGCTGTGCCGGTGCTCACCCGTGCCCGCCGGTCGGCTGCGTGTCATCCGACCGCGGCGTTCTGGGGAGCTGTGGTTGTTGTTGCTTTGCGGCAGGTCGCTCGGGGGGCGCTGAGCCAGGACGATCGCGACCGCCTGGCGGAGTTGGCGGGGCGGATGCCCGCGGACGCGCACGTGACCGGGGCCGAGCCGCTCGCCGTGGTGCGGATGTTCGTGGAGACCATCGCCGGTCCGCCGCCGGAGGAGGTGCTTCGCGGGGTGTTGCGGCTGTCGCTGCGGCTGGACCCCGACGGGACGTGCGTGCCGCAGGTTCACCTCGCCGGGGTTGTGGTGGACGCGGTTGAGGTTGCCAAGCGTGGCGATGAGCAGGCGCGGGCGAGCTTGCTCGACGCTCTGCACCGGGTCGCGCGGCGGTGGCCGCCGTTGCGCGGGCTGCTCGACCAAGATGTCCCCGACCGGGTGGCGCTGACCACGGCCGAGGTCGCTGACCTGCTGGTCAACGCGACCCGCGTCGGGGTGGACGTGCACTGGCCGCGGCACATGGTCGGCACCCTCACCCGGCGGGTGACCGTGGGCCGGGTCGAGGCCACCCACGGGCTGCTGGCCGCCGACTGGGAGCTCGTGCTCGACGGCACGGCGTTGACCAAGGACGAGGTCGACCGCCTCGCGAACACGCACGCTCAAGCGGTGCGGCTGCGGGACCGTTGGGTGCTGCTGGACGCGGCGGTCATACCGCGCGCTATTAAGCCGTTCACGGTTGCGGAGGCGTTGGCGGCATCCCTGACCGGCAGCGCGGAGGTCGATGGCCGCGAAGTGGAAGTGGTCGCGACCGGCTGGCTCGACGATCTGCGCGCGCGGGTGGAGGAGCCTGATGGCGAGCCTATAGGCCAACCCGAGGGCCTCGCGGGAGTGCTGCGGGACTACCAGTTGCACGGCCTGCGGTGGTTGGCACGAATGACGCGGCTGGGCTTGGGCGCGTGTCTGGCTGACGACATGGGTCTGGGTAAGACGATCACGCTCATCGCGCTGCACCTGCACCGAGCCTCGGCAGAGCCAACGCTGGTTGTCTGCCCTGCCTCGCTGTTGGGGAACTGGGCACGCGAAGTCGCCAAGTTCGCGCCGTCGATTCCAGTGACGCGCTTCCACGGCCAAGGGCGCACGGTGGCAACCACTGGCATCGTGTTGACGACCTACGCGGTCCTGCGCCGTGACACTAAGAGGTTGTCCGGCCAGCGGTGGGGCCTAGTAGTCGCTGACGAGGCGCAACACGCGAAAAACCCCGACTCGGCTACCGCCAAAGCCCTGCGCGCAATCCCTTGCGCCGCGCGGGTAGCGCTAACGGGCACACCTGTGGAGAACACCCTCACCGACCTGTGGGCGCTACTCGACTGGACCACCCCGGGACTGCTCGGCACGCGTGCCGCATTCCGGAAGCGGTGGGCTGAACCCGTTGCGGAGGACTCTGACGCCGCCGCCAAGTTCGCCCGCCTGATCCGCCCGTTCCTCCTGCGCAGGCGCAAATCCGACCCGGGGATCGTCCCGGAGTTGCCGCCGAAGACCGAAACCGACCACCCGGTGCCGCTGACCCGGGAACAGACAGGCCTCTATACGGCGGCCGTGCGTGAGGCCATGGTGGAGATCCGGTCCGCAGAGGGCATGGCTCGCCGTGGACATGTGCTGCGGCTGCTGACATCGCTTAAGCAGATCTGCAACCACCCCGCCCAGTTCCTGCGAGAACGCGAAGGGCGACTGACGGGACGGTCCGGCAAGCTCGGGCTGTTGGATGAGCTACTAGACACGATCCTGGCCGAAGGTTCGGCGGTGCTCATCTTCACGCAATACGTGTCCATGGCGCGCCTGTTGGAGCGGCACCTACGGGAACGTCGCATCGAGTGCGGCCTCTTGCACGGAGGTACGCCTGTGCCGCAACGGGAACGCCTAGTCGCCGACTTCTCCTCGGGGGAGTTCGGCGTGTTCTTGCTGTCGCTGAAGGCGGCAGGAACAGGGCTGAACCTGACCCGCGCCGACCATGTCCTCCACTACGACCGGTGGTGGAACCCGGCAGTGGAAGACCAGGCCACCGACCGCGCGTACCGCATAGGGCAAACGAGGCCCGTCCAGGTCCACCGGTTCATAACAGAGGGAACGGTCGAAGACAGGATCGCCGAGCTGCTGCGGTCCAAGCGCGACCTTGCCGACTCCGTGCTGGCAGGCGGCGACAGCGCCATCACCGAGCTCGGCGATGACGAACTGGCCTCCCTGGTAGAGCTACGCAGGTGAGGCAGGGTAATGGCGCGGAGTGAACACCACCTGCGTGCCGTCGTCTTTAACGAAGTACTGAGTCTGGGACGAGCCGACTAGCAGCAGGCAGCGCATGTCCACCGTCGTCGGGTCGAGGTCTTCCAGCCGCACAACCCGGACCGACTCCTCAGGGCCGCCGACGTCACGGCCGATCACGACCGGGGTGTCCGGGGATCGATGCCGCAGCAACAGGTCGCGGGCCTCCCCGAGTTGCCAGGTGCGGGTCTTGGACGCCGGGTTGTAGATGGCGATCACCAGGTCCGCCTGGGCGACGGCGGTCAAGCGCTCAGTGATGACCGTCCACGGCTTAAGGCGGTCGGACAGGGAGATCACGCAGAAGTCGTGCCCCAGCGGTGCCCCCACACGGCTCGCGACCGCTTGGGCAGCGGTCAGACCTGGCAGGACCCGGACCGGGACGTCCTTCCACTGCGGGTCGGTCGCGACCTCCAGCACAGCAGCCGCCATTGCAAACACACCAGGGTCTCCGGACGAGACCACAGCGACCCTGCGGCCGCGCTTAGCGAGGTCTAGAGCGAAGGCCGCGCGTTCAGCCTCGACCTGATTGTCCGAAGCGTGTCGCTGCTGCCGTGGATTGACCGGCACCCGATCCAAGTACGTCTTGTAGCCGACAAGGTCATCAGCGGCTGATAGCGCTTCTTGCGCTTCCGGGGTCAACCAAGGACGACCCGCAGGACCCGTGCCGACCACGACCACCTCACCTACGGCAGGCGCGAGGTCGGCTGCGGGACCAGCAGGCCTAACACCGTCGTTGAGGGGACTGGGAAGTAGCGCCAACGAGAAGTACGGGACAGTCTCGGGATCCACTTCAGACAACGGAAGGCTGCGCCCCTCCGACCACGTTGCCCGCTCCACGTATAGAGCCTGATCCAACTTGCCCGCCGCCGCGAACGCATCCCGCACCTTGCCAAACGTGCGCCCCAGCTTGAGCACCGCTGCGGAGTCGGTTCGTGCAAGGTGTGCAGCGAGTTCTTCACCAGGCAATGTGCCCGGCAGGACCGTAAGAACCTCTTCGCCTTCAACCAACGGGCGACCCGAGACCGCAGCGGCAGCGCTAACAGAAGTCACACCAGGCACTACCTCCCACGGGTAGCGGTCAGCGAGGCGCTTGTGCATGTGCATGTAAGAGCCGTAGAAAAGAGGATCACCCTCGGCGAGAACAACTACATCGCGACCAGCGTCCAAGTGCGCGGCCAACCTCGCGGCGGCATGCTCGTAGAACTCCGCCATCGCACCCGCGTACCCACCGGGGTGGTCCGTTGTCTCTACCGTCAACGGGTAGACCAACTGCTCCTCGATCTGCCCCTCACGCAAGTAAGGCGCTGCGACGCCACGCGCGATAGATCGACCGTGACGTGCGCTGTGGTACGCGACCACATCGGCGGCACTGATCAGGCGGGCTGCCTTGACCGTGACAAGATCGGGGTCGCCGGGGCCGAGCCCGACGCCGTAAAGAGTGCCGGTCACTCTGCCTCGCTAGCGATCGCGTTGACCGCGGCCACCGCCATGGCGCTACCGCCACGACGACCGCGAACAACCAGGTAGGGGATACCGCCGCCGTGTGCGGCAAGAGCGTCCTTCGACTCGGCCGCGCCGATGAAACCCACCGGCAGACCAAGGATCGCGGCCGGACGACCAGCGCCAGCGTCAATCATGTCGAGGAGGTAGAACAAGGCAGTCGGGGCGTTGCCAATGGCCACAACCGCGCCCTCTAGCCGATCCCGCCACAGCTCTAGCGCTGCCGCGCTGCGAGTGTTGCCCAGCTCCTGGGCCAGCCCAGGCACTCGAGGGTCGCCTAACGTGCAGATGACCTCGTTGTCGACAGGCAGGCGCTTGCGGGTGATCCCAGACGCCACCATCTGCGCGTCGCACAACACCGGAGCACCCGCTAACAACGCGGCACGGGCCGAGGTGACGACATCGGGGGAGTAAGAGACATCGCCGACCAGATCGACCATCCCGCAGGCATGAATCATGCGCACCACCACGCGCGCCACGTCCTCCGGGAGCCCAGTCAGATCGGCCTCGGCCCGGATTGTGGCGAACGAGCGGCGGTAGATCTCCGCGCCGTCCTTGATGTAATCGGTCACCGTTAGTCCTGCCTTCCCCGGGCGACCGCCTCAGCCACCCGCTCGCCGGGCACAGCCCGGCCATCGACGAGGTAGCCGTCCTCGGTGGCCACCACGTCGAGCACGTCTCCCGCCGGACGCCCACACCGGCGCCCACACCCCGCCCAGTGCACCGCGCGACCGGGCACCGCCGTGGCCAGCGCCGCCGCCCGCACATCGGCCAGCGCCTTGTGGCAGTGCGGCCGGCCGGCGCACGACGTCACGCCGATCCCGGGGGCCGACGGGTCGGTGATCAGCCCGATGTCGGGTAGCGCACCGCGCACCACGACCCCGCGCCACGGCGTGATCACCACATCGCCCAGCGCCCGCGCCTGATCCGCCGCCAACCGCCCCAGCGGCACCGCGGCGCCGACACCGCGACCGCCGTCAGCGAACACGACCGGCCCCACCGGCCCGCCGGTGGGTGGTGTGCCCGGCGTCACCCGCTCGGGGCCCGCCCGGGTTCCCACGACCGGGCCCACATCCGGCAACTCGGCGACCCGCCACTGCCCGTCGCGCACCCGCAGGAACGCCAGCGCGCAGGCGACCAAGGTCGCCACGACCTCGTCAGGAGCCACCCGGATGCCGTGGTCGGCGCCGCCCACCAGCACCGCGACGCGCTCACCGACCGGGAGCGCCGCCAGGTCCGGCCGCAGCCACGCCACGTCACCGGCACCGCTGTCCAGGGCGAACAGGAACCGCCCCGGCAGGTCAGCCAGGTCACGCTCCGCGCACAGCGCCGCGTCCAACTCGGCGACCAGGTCACCCGGGCCCAGCGGTGAGGCCATGATGTTGCGCACCTTTTCGTGGCTGCGCGAGGGCAGCAGGCCGACCTCGGCCAACGCCGCGCCCAAGTGGACCTCGGCGCCGTCAGCCAGCCCACGCAGCTGCAGGTTGCCCCGCGAGGTCAACTCCAGCGCGCCATCACCCAGCTCGACGGCCAGATCGGCCAGCCGGTGCAGCTGCTCGGCGCGCAGCCGTCCACCCGGGATCCGGACCCGCGCCAACCCGCCGTCGGCCGCCCGGTGCACGTCAAGCGCACCTGGGCAGGCATCGGCGCCCGTTCGGCGCTGGGAGGAAGGCACCCGCCGAATATAGGGTTAGTCCGAAGCAGCGATGGCAATGGAGGAAGCCGGTGGGAATCCGGCGCGGTCCCGCCACTGTCACCGGGGAGCGACACCTGAGCACGCCACGGCACCCGCCGGAAGGCCAGGTCGAGCCCTGATCCGGGAGCCAGGACACTCCGGCCGTCGCTACCCACGACCCGGGGCGAGGACCCCAGGAAGGGCCTCATGATCCTGCTCTTGTCGACCTCGGACACCGATCTGCTCTCCGCGCGCGCCAGCGGCGCCGAGTACCGGCTGGCCAACCCCGCCCGGCTGCTCCTCGACGACCTGCCCGGCCTGCTGGAGGGCACCGACATCGTCGTCGTCCGGCTCCTGGGCGGGCGACGGGCGTGGGAACAGGGCCTGGACGCGCTGCTCGCGGGCCCGCGACCGGTGGTCGTCCTCGGCGGCGAGCAGGCGCCCGACGCGGAGCTCATGGAGCTGTCCACGGTGCCCGGCGGGGTTGTCGCCGAGGCACACCGCTACCTGGCCTTCGGTGGCGCGGACAACCTGCGTGAGCTTGTTCACTTCCTGTCGGACACGATCTTGCTCACCGGCACCGGGTTCGCCGCACCGGTCGAGTTGGCGCCTTGGGGCCACCTGGAGCGGCAGGTTCGCCGGACCGAGGGACCGCGCGTTGGTGTCTTGTACTACCGCGCCCACCACCTCGCGGGGAACACGGCGTTCATTGCCACGCTTGCTGACGCCGTCGAAGATGCTGGAGCGGTAGCTGTACCGGTGTACTGCGCCTCGTTGCGTACCGCGCCGGGGGAGCTGCTAGAGGTTCTGGGGACCCTTGACGCGTTGATCGTGACCGTGCTCGCCGCTGGTGGCACGTTGCCCGCCGCTGCGGGCGCTGGCGGGGACGACGGCGCATGGGACGTCGGCGCGCTCGCCGACCTGGACATCCCGATCCTGCAAGGGCTTGCGCTGACCTCCGACCGGACCACCTGGGAGGAGAGCGACGACGGCCTGTCGCCTTTGGACACCGCGACCCAGGTAGCCGTACCGGAGTTCGACGGCCGCCTGATCACGGTGCCGTTCTCGTTCAAGGAGCAGGACCGCGACGGACTGTCGGTCTACGTGGCCGACCCCGAACGCGCCGCCCGGGTCGCGGGAATCGCCTATAGGCACGCCGTTCTTCGCCACACCCCGCCCGCCGAGCGCCGCATCGCGTTGATGCTGTCCGCTTACCCGACCAAGCACTCGCGCATCGGCAACGCAGTCGGCCTGGACTCGCCCGTTAGCGCTATCCGGCTGCTCAACGCTCTGCGGGATGCCGGCTACGAACTCGGCCCCGACGACGCCTTGCCCGGCTTGGCGAACGGCGATGGTGACGCGCTCATCCACGCGCTGATCGAGGCCGGTGGGCAAGACCCGAACTGGCTCACCGAGAAGCAGCTCACCGGCAACCCGGTGCGCATCTCCGCCGCCGACTACCGCGCCTATTTCGACACCTTGCCCGAAGATCTGCGCACCTCGATGGAGGAGCACTGGGGCCCGGCGCCGGGCGAGCTGTTCGTCGACCGGTCGCGCGACTCCGAGGGCGAGATCGTCCTCGCCGCGCTGCAGGCCGGGAACCTTGTGCTGATGGTCCAGCCGCCGCGCGGGTTCGGCGAGAACCCGGTCGCGATCTACCACGACCCCGACCTCCCGCCCAGCCACCACTACCTGGCCGCGTACCGGTGGGTCGCCACCAGCTTCGGCGCGCACGCCATGGTCCACCTCGGCAAGCACGGCAACCTGGAGTGGCTGCCCGGCAAGAACCTGGGGCTCTCCGCGTCCTGCGGGCCCGACGCCGCGCTGGGCGACCTGCCGCTGATCTACCCGTTCCTGGTCAACGACCCCGGCGAGGGCACCCAGGCCAAGCGCCGCGCGCACGCCACCCTGGTCGACCACCTCGTCCCGCCGATGGCCCGCGCCGAGAGCTACGGCGACATCGCCCGGCTGGAGCAGCTGCTCGACGAGCACTCCAACATCGCCGCGATGGACCCGGCGAAGCTGCCCGCCATCCGCGCCCAGATCTGGACCCTCATCCAGGCCGCGAAACTCGACCACGACCTGGGCCTGGACGACCGCCCGCACGACGCCGAGTTCGACGACTTCCTGCTGCACGTCGACGGCTGGCTCTGCGAGATCAAGGACGTCCAGATCCGCGACGGCCTGCACACCCTCGGCGACGCCCCGGTCGGCCCCGCCCGGGTCAACCTGGTCAACTCGATGCTGCGCGCCCGCCAGATGTGGGGCGGCCAGGCGGCGGCGCTGCCCGGCCTGCGCGAGGCGCTGGGGTTGAGCGAGGACGGTTCGGAGAGCCGAACCCGGGTCGACGAGATCGATGCCATCGCGTTGTCGCTGGTCCAGGCCATGGAGGACGCGGGCTGGGGCGACGCGCAGCCGGTGGTCCTCGACGTCCTGGGCGCGGAACACCCGGCCGTGGTCGACGTGCTGACCTTCGCCGCCGAGGAGATCGTCCCCCGGCTGGCGCGCACCACCGACGAGATCGGCCACATCCTGCACGCCCTCGACGGCGGCTACGTGCCAGCTGGGCCGAGCGGGTCGCCGCTGCGCGGACTGGTGAACGTCCTGCCGACCGGCCGCAACTTCTACTCGGTCGACCCGAAGGCCATCCCCAGCCGCCTAGCGTGGGAGACCGGCTCGGCCATGGCCGACTCGCTGCTCGCCCGCTACCGCAAGGACACCGGCGAGTGGCCGCGCTCGGTAGGCCTATCTGTGTGGGGCACCTCTGCCATGCGCACCTCGGGTGATGACATCGCCGAGGTCTTGGCGCTCCTAGGTGTGCGCCCGGTCTGGGATGAAGCATCCCGCCGCGTCAGCTCGCTCGAGGCCATCCCTCTTACCGAGCTCGGCCGTCCCCGCGTAGACGTCACCGTTCGCATCTCCGGCTTCTTCCGCGACGCCTTCCCGCACGTGGTCTACATGCTCGACGACGCAGTGCGCCTAGTAGCCGACCTGGACGAGTCCGATGAGGACAACTACGTCCGCGCCCACGTGCGCGCCGACGCCGACTCGGACGCCCGCATTGCCACCACCCGCATCTTCGGTTCGAAGCCGGGTGCCTACGGCGCGGGCCTGCTCCCGCTGATCGACAGCCACAACTGGCGCGACGACTCCGACCTCGCCGAGGTCTACGCCGTCTGGGGCGGCTTCGCCTACGGCCGCGACCTCGACGGCGTCGCCGCCCGCCCCGCCATGGAAGCCGCCTACCGCCGCATCGCCGTGGCCGCCAAGAACGTCGACACCCGCGAACACGACATCGCCGACTCCGACGACTACTTCCAGTACCACGGCGGCATGATCGCGACCGTCCGCGCGCTGACCGGCCGCGCCCCCGCGGCCTACATCGGCGACAGCACCCGCCCGGAAGCGGTCCGCACCCGCACGCTGTCGGAGGAGACCAGCCGGGTCTTCCGGTCCCGCGTGGTGAACCCCCGCTGGATCGAGGCCATGCGCCGCCACGGCTACAAGGGCGCGTTCGAACTGGCCGCCACTGTGGACTACCTGTTCGGCTACGACGCCACCACCGGCGTCGTCGCGGACTGGATGTACGACAAACTCGCCCAGACGTACGCGCTGGACCCGGAGAACCGCAAGTTCCTCACCGAGTCCAACCCCTGGGCCCTGCACGGCATCGCCGAACGCTTGCTGGAAGCCGCCGAACGCAAGATGTGGGCCGAACCCGACCCGGCGACCTTGGCGGCCTTGCGGGAGCTATACCTGCAGGTCGAGGGCGACATCGAGGCAGGCTCGGAGTAGGCAGGTGTCCTGGCCGGGGTGTGGAATCCACCGCACCCCGGCTGTGGCGTCCCCTGATCGTGTGGCGGGGAGCGCTCGGTACCGAGTACGGCCCTACCGTGGCCTGAGGGGTTGACCTACCGCCGTCGTGGGTATTGACCGGGTGGGACGACCAGGTAGGGAGGCGGCGCGTGGCAGACGTGATCGAGTTGATCCTCGCCGATCACCGGCGGTTCGAGGACCTGTTCCGGCAGTTGCGGGACAACTCGAACGACCGGCTGGCGGTGCTCAAGGACCTCGCCGAGTTGTTGGTCGCGCACGCGGAGGCCGAGGAGGGCGAGATCTACCCCGCCCTGCGCCGGTTCGGCGACGTCGACGACCACGAGGTGGAGCACGGAGCCGAGGAGCACGCCGAGGGGCACCAGGCGCTGTTGGCGCTGATGGAGGTGGGTGACCCCGAGGCCCAGGAGTGGGACGAGAAGCTCGAGGACCTCGTCAAGGCGATCAACCACCACCTCGACGAGGAGGAGCGCACCATCCTCAACTCCGCCCGCGAGGCGGTGCCGCAGCAGCGGCGCGACGAGTTGGGCGACAAGTTCGTCGAGGCGCGGGCGGCCAGGGTGTCCGCCGGGTGCGGGGACATCTCGCACGTGCGTGACCTGGTCGAGCAGACCAAGGACCGGGTGGACTGAGAAGGAGAGACCATGATCCTGCGCAGGCTGGCTCGACCGATGCTCGCCGCCGTGTTCATCAGCGGCGGGATCAACGCGCTGCGCGCCCCCGAGGCGCACGCGGAGGCCGCGAAACCCCTGCTCGCCAAGGCGGGCGACAAGCTGCCGGACAACGCCGACCCGGTGACGCTGGTCCGCGTCGACGGGGCCGTCAAGGTCGCCGCCGGGCTGGCACTGGCCTTCGGGAAGGTGCCGCGCCTGGCCGCGTTGCTGCTCTCGGCCAGCGTGGTGCCGACGACCGTCGCGGCGCACCCGTTCTGGGAGGAGAAGGATCCCGCCGAGCGCAAGCAGCAGCTGACCCACTTCCTCAAGAACGTCGGCCTGCTCGGTGGGCTGCTGCTGGCGGCAGTGGACACACACGGTAAGCCCTCCGTCGCGTGGCGGGCCAAGCGCGCCACGCACGACCTGGGTGACTGGATCTCCGACACCAGCGACAGCGTCGGTAGTGCTGTCGCGAGCGCGCCGCGGAAGGCCAAGAAGGCTGTTTCGGGGGTCTTGCCGGGCTGAGTCCGGAATCACCAGGGCCGCGATTTCGTCCATAACGGTGGATAGGTTGGACGAAGCCGCTTCCTGGAGGTGTCCGTGACCCTGCCCGTGCCCACCGACTCCGCACTCCGCCGCGCCCTGCGCCGCGCACGTGACGGCGTGGCGGTGGACCAGACCGAGGCCGAGATCCTGCTGCACGCCCGCGGTGACCACCTGGTCGACCTGTTCGACACGGCCTCCCGGGTGCGCGACGCCGGGCTGGCCGAGGTGGGCAGGGCCGGGGTGATCACCTACTCGCGCAAGGTGTTCATCCCGCTCACCCGGCTCTGCCGTGACCGGTGTCACTACTGCACCTTCGCGACCGTCCCCGGGCGACTCCCGGCCCCGTTCCTGAGCCCGGACGAGGTCCTCGACATCGCCAGGCAGGGCGCGGCCATGGGCTGCAAGGAAGCCCTGTTCACCCTCGGCGACCGCCCCGAGGACCGGTGGACCGCCGCGGCCGAGTGGCTGGAGGCGGCCGGGTACCCCGACACCCTGTCCTACGTGCGGGCCATGGCGATCCGGGTGCTGGAGGAGACCGGGCTGCTGCCGCACCTCAACCCCGGCGTGCTGGGGTGGGCGGACTTCCAGCGGCTCAAGCCGGTCGCCCCGTCGATGGGGATGATGCTGGAGACGACCGCCGAGCAGCTGTGGGCGGAGCCGGGTGGCCCGCACTACGGGTCGCCGGACAAGGAACCGGCGGTGCGGCTGCGGGTGCTGGAAGACGCTGGCCGCTCCGCGGTGCCGTTCACCACCGGCGTGCTCATCGGCATCGGCGAGACCCTCGCCGACCGGGTCGAGTCGCTGTTCGCGATCCGCCGCGTCGCCCGCCGCTACGGGGGCGTCCAAGAGGTCATCATCCAGAACTTCCGGGCCAAGCCCGACACCGCTATGCGTGGAATGCCCGACGCCGAGGCCGAGGAGTTGGCCGCCACGGTCGCCGTCGCCCGGGTCGTGCTGGGGCCGAAGGCGCGCATCCAGGCCCCGCCGAACCTCATCGGCGAGGAGTTCGAACTGCTGCTGCGCGCCGGGATCGACGACTGGGGCGGCGTCTCACCGCTGACCCCCGACCACGTCAACCCGGAACGCCCCTGGCCGCAGATCGACACCCTGGCCGCGCGCACCGCGGCCGCCGGGTTCCGCCTTGCCGAGCGGCTCACCATCTACCCGGAGTACCTCAAGCGCGGCGAACCCTGGCTGGACCCGCGGCTGGCCGCGCACGTCGCCGCGCTGGCCGACCCGGACACCGGGCTCGCCGTCGAGGGCGCGCCGCTGGTCGGCAGGCCGTGGCAGGAACCGGAGGTCGCGCTGGTCGACTCCGGCCGCACCGACCTGAACGCCACCATCGACACCACCGGCCGCACCGGCGACCGCCGCGACGACTTCGACTCCGTCTACGGCGACTGGGACTCCCTGCGCGAACAGGTGGTGCACGCGCAGCGCCTGGTCGGCGGCGGGGGAGCGGTCCGACCCGAGTTCGCCACCGCCCTGCGCCACGCGGAGCGCGACCCGGCCGGACTGTCCGATTCGGACGCTCTGGTGCTGCTCTCCGCGGGTCCGGGTGCCGAGATCGAGGCCCTGGCGGCCTTCGCCGACGCGCTGCGCAAAGAGGCGGTCGGCGACGAGGTGACCTACGTGGTCACCCGGAACATCAACTTCACCAACGTCTGCTACACCGGGTGCCGCTTCTGCGCGTTCGCCCAGCGCCGCACCGACGCCGACGCCTACACCCTGTCGCTGGAGCAGGTCGGGCTCCGGGCGGAGCAGGCGTGGGGGGTCGGCGCGACGGAGGTGTGCATGCAGGGCGGCATCCACCCGGACCTGCCCGGCACCGCGTACTTCGACATCGCCGCCGAGGTGCGCAAGCGCGCGCCGGGGCTGCACGTGCACGCGTTCTCCCCGATGGAGGTCGTCAACGGCGCCACCAGGTCCAACCTGTCCATTGAGGACTGGCTGACGGCGGCTCGCGAGTCCGGTGTGGACTCATTGCCGGGCACGGCGGCGGAGATCCTCGACGACGACGTGCGCTGGGTGCTCACCAAGGGCAAACTCCCCACCGCCAACTGGATCGAGGTCGTCACCACCGCCCACCGCCTCGGCATCCCCACCACCTCGACGATGATGTACGGCCACGTCGACACCCCCAAGCACTGGGTCGCGCACCTGAAGCTGATCGCCGCCACCCAGAGCGAGACCGGGGGGTTCAGCGAGTTCGTGCTGCTGCCGTTCGTGCACACCAACGCCCCGCTCTACCTCGCGGGCATCGCGCGGCCGGGTCCCACGCACCTGGAGAACCGCGCCGTGCACGCCCTCGCCAGGATCCTGCTGCACGGCCGCATCGCCAACATCCAGACCAGCTGGGTGAAACTGGGCGACGAGGGCGTCGTCGACGTCCTGCGCGGCGGCGTCAACGACCTCGGCGGCACGCTCATGGAGGAGACCATCAGCCGCATGGCGGGCAGCGACAACGGCAGCTACAAGACCATCGCCGACCTGGAAGCCCTGGCCGCCGCCGCGGGCCGCCCCGCCCGCCAACGCACCACCACCTACGGCGAGGTCTCCGCCGAACGCCGCACCACCGCCCTCACCGCCGACGGCGTCTGGCGCCCCAACCTGCTGCCCCTGGCCTGACCCACGCCGGTCCCGCGGCCACGGTCGCGGGACCGGCGTGGAACGCTGTACGGCCCGCGCGCGATCATGGATCCATGACCGTCGCTGTGCTGGGAGGCGTGCTCGCCGTACTCGTGGTGTTGGGCGGGTTCGTCGCCAAGCAGTTCTTCGGCGAGTACCTCAAGCGCTCCGGCGCCACCGCGTTCGACCGCACCGCGCGGTGGTACTCGCGGCGGGCGAAGTTCGGGCGCCGTCTGGTCCGCCGCTACGCCGAGGCGGTCCGGGAGGACTTCTCCACGCACGCCATGGGGTTCGTCACCGACGGCACCATCGACATCACCAAGGTGTACGTCCCGCTGCAGTACGAACGCGGCGGCAGGCGCGAGGACATCTACGACAACGTCCGCGCCCAGTCCCGCACGGTCGTCATCGGCCCCGCGGGGGCGGGCAAGTCGATGCTGCTCAAGAACTCCATGCTCCTGTGGGCCAAGCAGCCGAGCTCGACCCGCGTTCCGGTGTTCATCGAACTGCACCGCTGCAACGGCTCCACCGCGACCCTGATCGACCTGATCGTGGCCGAACTGGGCCGTTCCCGCCTCGACCGCGACGGCCGCATCCGGGACCTGACCCTGCGCGGCCTGCGCGACGGCGCTTTCACCCTGCTGCTCGACGGCCTCGACGAGGTGGGGCGCGACGACCAGCAGCGCGTCTTCGAGGCACTGCGCGACCTGGCCCGCGAGTACCCCGAGTGCCAATACATCGTCACCTGCCGCGACGTGGTCTACCAGGGGCAACCGCTGGGGTCCGCCTTCGCCCACGTCGTGCGGGTGGCCGAGTTCGACGACGCCGCGGTGGTGCGGTTCCTCAGCCACTGGCCCGGGCTCACCGATGCCGCGGAGCTGTTCGTGGGACTGCGCGACACCCCCGCGCTCATGCGGTTGGCCCGCAGCCCGCTGCTGCTCACGATGATCGCCTACCTGCACACCGAGGTCCTGACCCGGTCCGGCAGGCGCCTCCCGACCTCGCGCACCGCCTTCTACCGCGAGGCGATCACGCACCTGCTCAACCGCGACCCCGACCTCGGCCGGGCCAGGTCGGTGTACCAGGCGGGCGAGAAACTAGCTGTCCTGCAACAGGTCGCGCTGCGCTCCATGGAATCCACCGGCGACGACCGCCTCACCCTGTCGCGGCGCGCCCTGGAGTCGACCACCAAGGATCTGCTGCCGGACCTCAACCTCGACCAGTCCAAGGTCAAGGACCTCCTCGACGAGATCATCGACCGCAGCCAACTCCTGGTCGCCACCGACAAGGCCCGCACCGGCTTCACCTTCCGCCACTTGACGTTGCAGGAATACCTAACCGCGGTCGAGTTGGCCGACGACCCCGAGGGCCTGCTGGACCGCTACCACGCCGACCGCGCAGCCTGGCGCGAAACCGTCAAGCTCTGGTGCGGCGCCACGACCCGGGACTGCACCTCGGTCATCGCCGAGGTCTTCAGCGCACCCGACCACCACCGCGTGCTCGCCCTGGAATGCCTCGCCGAGGCCACCCGCGTGGACAACGAGTTTGCCGACGTGATCATCGCCCACTTCCTCGACCGACTCGGCACCGACGCCCCCGTCATCGAGGCCATTGTCACGGCCCTGGGAACCGTCGCCTCCGACACCCGACCACGCGGCGCTCGCCTGTTCGCCGCCCTGACCGAGATCGCCCGGGGCGCGGGCGATGCCGCGGCGGACGCCATGCTCGCCCTCTCGGCGTCCGGCCGGGCTGAGGCCGCACACGTATTGGTCAAGCTCGCTGGGGACGCGTCCGCGCGCACCGCGCTGAGCAACATGGGGGAGTTGGCGCTACCCGCGCTGGTCAGCCAAGCCAAACCCCAAACGCTGTGGGCCATCGATGACATCGCCCTCGTGGGCACACCCGCCGCCGCCGAAGCCCTGGCCGGACTGCTCTGGAGATCGGCGCGGGTCGCCACCCGCGCGGCTTGGCGGCTTGCGGAACTCTTACCCAGACCCGGTGTCCTGGAACAGATTCGCCGAGTAGCGCCTGCTGACGAAGGGATCCACGACTTCGACTGGGTGTGGGGACCGTTCGCCGAGGGCAAGGACGACCCGCTGCGAGCGATCTGCGGCCGGGTCGCGGAGCTGATCTACGGGGTGAGCCCGCCGAAAGACGTCAAGACGATCGATCCCCGGCTCGCCATCCCCCTCGCGGTGCGCGGCATCCGCGACGCGCAGCCGCTGGACGAGGTTGACCTCGTCTTGGTCCGGCAACAGATCGGTGAGCGGGGGGCGAGTACCCGGCATGCGATCAAGCAGGTGGTCACCCAGAACACGGGCGATCCCCGTATGTGGCGCGCCAGGGCGGAGATCCTCCGGCGATCCAAGCTCAGTGCGGCGCAGCAGCGGCTGATCGGCCTGCTGAGCTCGCCGGTCCGGGTGGTGTTCCACAGCCTCCTGCTGGAGGAGGGGTATTCGCAGGCGAGGCGGGTCCGGCGTGAGGACTGGGCCACCATCGAGGCAGCTCAACGCCAGACCAAGCACCTCTGGCTGCTCTGTGGGGTACTGCTGCTGCCGCTCGGTATCGGGGTGGTGCTCATCGGCCTCGGCCTGCACGTCCTCGTCGTCACCGGTACGGAGCCGTTCGGCGCGCTATGGCTGAGCATCGCCGTTCTGGCGGCGACCGTCGTGGCTCCCCTGATGTACTTGGTGGCGGTCAAGCTCCCCGCGCACCGAGGAGACCTCTCCGACACCCTCGTCGGGATCTTGGCGATTCTCGCCGGGTGCGCACTTGTGCCAATCACGATCGCGGGTGTCGTCACCATTCACGCGGGCATTGGGCTCGTCGGGGTGGGTGTTCTCGCGGCGATCTTGGTGGTTGGCGCCGTGTGCGCGCTGGTCGCGCGGGCTTGGGACCGGGTTCGGGACAACCCGTTCCGGCGGTGCTACGAGGCCGAGGCGAACCGGGTGGAGAACCCGGCTTCGGTCATCGCGGGCTGACCGCGCCGCTGGACGAGGGCGGCGCGGTGGGGGATCAGCTCTTCGCGGCTTGCCAGCCCAGCAGGGCGGCGCCGACGCGGCCCGCGTCCTGGCCCAGGGCGGCGCGGACGACCTCGGGGCGGCGTTGGAAGCGCAGTCTGCTGTAGAGCTCCTCGCGGACCGGCCCGACCAGGGTCTCGCCCGCCTCGGCGACGCCGCCGCCGATGATGATGATGGCCGGGCCGAACAGGGTCACCGCGTCGAGCAGGGCGGTGGCCAGGGCGTTGACCGCGTCCTGCCACACCGCACGGGCGTCGGCGTCGGTGGCGAGCAGGCCAGCGACCCCGGCCGCGTCGGAGATGGTGCGGCCGGTGCGCTCCTGGTAGCGCCGGGCGAAGGCCGGGGCGGCGGCCAGCGTCTCCAGGCAGCCCCGGGTCCCGCAGCCGCACACCGCGCCGCCCGGGTCGACCACGACGTGACCGATCTCGCCCGCGTAGCCCGACGCGCCCAGCGTCCGACCGTCCACGTGGACCGCCGCGGCGATCCCCGTGCCCACCGAGATGAACAGCGCGTCGTCGGCACCCTTGCCCGCGCCGACGGTGAACTCCGCCAGCCCGCCCGTGCGCACGTCGTGGCGCACCAGCAGCGGCACATCGGTCCCCGCGGCGATCTCGTCGCGCAGCGGCACGTCCACCCAGCCGAGGTTCACCGCGGCCCGGACCAGGCCCACCCCGTCGTCGACGATCCCGGGCACCGCCACCCCCGCGCCCACCACGTCGTGCCCAGCGGCGAGCCGGTTGACCAGCTCGGCGATCTGGCCCACATCGGCCACCTCGCCGTTCCGCCTGGTCGGCTCGCGCAGGGTCGCCACGGCGCGCAGGTCCCGGTCGACCAAGGCTGCCTTGATCGAGGTACCCCCGACGTCCACGGCGACCACGTGCTGGTCCGCTGCCATGCGCTTCCTTCCCCTCGGCTTCAGTCCACCCGCGACGAGCGCTCGAATCTGCTCGCACGCGCCACGAATACTGCGTGATCGGTCAGCCGATGCCAAGCGTTTCGGTCGTTGAATGTGGGTTCACGGGGCGATACTTTGCAACGCCGCGAGTGCGCGCGGCGGTGCAGGGAGGTGGGTGGCGGTGGACCGGTACGAGCGGCTCAGCACGCTGCTGGACATGCTCGGTCAGCGCGGCAAGGTCGACGTCGACGACCTCGCCGACGAGCTGGCCGTGAGCGCGGCCACCATCCGCCGTGACCTCGACCACTTGGCCGAGCAGCAACTGCTCACCCGCACCCGCGGCGGCGCGGTCGCCAACAACGTCGCCTACGACCTGCCGCTGCGCTACAAGACCGCCCGGCACGCCTCCGAGAAGGAGCGCATCGGCAAGGCCGCCGCCGCGATGGTCGGCCGCGGCACCGTCGTCGGCCTCAACGGCGGGACCACGACCACCGAGATCGCCCGCGCGCTGGCCATCCGCCCGGACTTCAGCCAGAGCGACGAACCGGCGCTGACCGTGGTCACCAACGCGCTCAACATCGCCAACGAGCTCGCGGTCCGCCCGCACGTCAAGATCGTGGTCACCGGCGGGGTCGCCCGGCCGCAGTCCTTCGAGCTCAGCGGCCCGCTGGCCACCCGCATCCTCGACGAGATCACCCTGGACGTGGTGTTCCTCGGCGTGGACGCGGTCGACCCGGTGCACGGCGCCTACGCCCACCACGAGGGCGAGGCCAGCATCAACCGGCTGATGGCCGAGCGCGCCCGCAAGGTCGTGGTGATCGCCGACAGCTCCAAGCTGGGCAGGCACGCCTTCGCCCAGATCTGCCCGGTGTCGGCCATGCGCCTGCTGATCACCGACTCCGCCGCGGCAGCGGACTCGGTCGCGGCCTTCCAGGACGCGGGTGTGGAAGTGCACACGGTGTAGCTGTCCGCCGAGCACCGGTGCGGGTGCGGTGCCGAGCTGGGGACGCCGTCGTGCGGGGGAGTGCTCCCGCGCGGTGCCGCTGCCGGGTCGGCGCCGGTGGCGGGCGGGGACGCGGGCGGCGGGCGGCACTAGTCCTGCGCGACCGTACGGATCTTGGCCATGGCCGTCCCGACCGCGGTGAGCTCGTCGGGGTCGAGCACGTCCACCGCCAGCCTGCGCACCTCCAGCACGTGGTCGCGCGCGGCCGCCTCCAACCTGACCCGGCCGGTCCCGGTCAGCGCCGCGTGCACGCCGCGCCGGTCCTGCGGGCAGGGGGAGCGCTCGACCAGGCCCGCGCGCACCAGCCGGTCGACGGTCTGGGTGACCCTGGCCCGGGAGTGGCTGACCTGGGCGGCCAGCTCCGACATGTGCAGGTGGCTCTCCGAGAGGTGCACGAGGATCTCGTACTCGGCGAGGGTGAGCCCGTGGCTGTCGCGCAGGTGCTTGTCGAGGCGGGCCAGCAGTGAACCCGCGCCCTCGACCAGGGCGCGCCAGGACCGCTGCTGGGCGGCGTCCAACCAGGGCGTCACCGGTCCAGTCTAGGCACCCGGCGCCACTTGTTGACATGACAACTACACCGGTCTACTGTCGCAGTAGTTAAGCCATTAACTACATGGAGGATACGGTGACCGAGCAGGTCAAGGTCGCGGTCGTGTACTACTCGGCGACCGGCAGCGTGTACGCGCTGGCGCAGGCCGCCGCCGAGGCGGCGCAGAAGGAGGGCGCCGAGGTCCGCCTGGTCAAGGCCAAGGAGCTCGCCCCGGCCGAGGCGATCGCGGCCAACGAGGGCTGGGCCGCGCACGCCGCCGAGACCCAGTCGGTGCCCGAGGCCACCCTGGACGACCTGGACTGGGCCGACGTCGTGCTGATCGGCAGCCCCACCCGGTTCGGCCTGCCCGCCGCGCAGATCAAGCAGTTCATCGACCAGACCGGCCCGCTGTGGGGCCAGGGCAAGCTGGTGGACAAGGTCGCCTCGTCGTTCACCTCCACCGGCACCGCGCACGGCGGCCAGGAGACGACGATCACCGCGATCAACAACACCTTCTACCACTGGGGCGCGATCATCGTGGCCCCCGGCTACGCCGACCCGATCCAGTTCCAGGCGGGCAACCCCTACGGCGCCAGCCACATCTCCAACAACGGCGCGACCCCGCCCGGGGACGTCGAGCTCGCCTCGGTCGCCTTCCAGGCGCGCCGCGCGGTCCAGGTCGCGGGCCGGTTGAAGCGCGGCGCCTGACACTGCTGATGAGGAGCGGAGGACCCGATGTCACTTCCTGAGACCCGGGTGGCCGAACTGGCCGCCGAGCGCGACCGGCTGCGCGCCGAGTTGCTGCGCGAGCGCGCGCAGCGGCCCGCCAGCAGCGCCCGCGGCATCCACCACACCGCGCTCATCTCCGGTGACGTGCGCCGCACGGTCGAGTTCTACCAGGACGTGCTCGGGTTCCCGCTGACCGAGGTGTTCGAGAACCGCGACTACCCCGGCTCGACCCACTTCTTCTTCGACGTGGGCAACGGCAACGCGGTCGCGTTCTTCGACCTGCCCGGCCTCGACCTCGGCCCGTACGCCGAGGTGCTCGGCGGGCTGCACCACCTGGCGATCTCCATGGCGCCGGACCAGTGGCGCGCGGCGCGCTCGCGCCTCGACGCCGCCGGAGTGTCCTATGTAGAGGAAAGCGGCACGTCGGTCTACCTCACCGACCCCGACGGCGCCCGCGTCGAACTCATCGCCGACCCGCTCGGCGAGATGTACGGGGAGGTTGTCGTATGACCGTGGACATCCGGCGCGCCAACGACCGGTTCAAGACCAACATCGGCTGGCTGGACTCGAAGCACTCGTTCTCCTTCGGCCACCACCACGACCCGCGCAACACCCACTTCGGCCTGCTGCTGGTCAACAACGACGACATCGTCACCCCGGGGTCGGGGTTCGACACGCACCCGCACCGGGACATGGAGATCGTCACCTGGGTACTGCGCGGTGCGCTGGTGCACCAGGACTCCGAGGGCCACAGCGGCATCATCTACCCGGGCCTGGCCCAGCGGATGAGCGCCGGTCGCGGGATCCTGCACTCGGAGAAGAACGACTCCTGGCGCCTCTCCGGCGGCGCCGAGCACGCCGACCCGGTCCACTTCGTGCAGATGTGGGTCCTGCCGGACGAGTCGGGCAAGGCGCCAGGCTACGAGCAACTGGAGATCGACAACGACCTCCTAGCAGGCGGCCTCGTCCCCGTCGCCTCCGGCCGCCCCGAACACACCGGCGCCGCAGCGATCCGGATCGGCCAGGAACACGCCGCCCTCTACGCGGCGCGAATGGCCCCAGGCGCCACAGTGACCTTGCCGGAAGCGCCGTTCGTACACCTCTTCGTGCCAATCGGTTCGGTGACGCTCGAGCAGTCCGGTGATTTGGCCACTGGCGATGCTGCGCGCATCACCTCGGGTGGCCAGCGGGTGACTGCGGGCCCGGAGGGCGCGGAGATCCTGGTGTGGGAAATGCACGCGACCGTCCGCATGGGCTGATCGCTCGTATTCGACGCCCCGTCCGCGCTGGTGTGCGGGCGGGGCGTTGGCCTTTGCTGGTCGAGGCCAAGCCGCCGTCCGCTCGCCTTGCTGCGGGGCGTCGCCCCTTGCCAGCTTGATCCTGAGGCCTTTGTTCACCCGGTTCAGCGACAGAAGTTATCCACATGTCGATCTTCGCTGGTGTGCTTTCAAGATCCTTTATTGGTGGGGCCTAGTAGACTGGCCCTGGGGCCGCCCCCCGGAGAGGGTGGGGGCTGCGCCCCGGACCCGCGCGCGGGGCAGCGGGGTGGGTGGGGTCTTAGGTTGCCGCAAGGGTTTGGGCGGTCGCTGATGGCGGCTGCGAGGGGGCGCCGGGCTGGTTTGGGTGTGGGATGTATTGCTGCGGCGGATTTGGGCCAACTTGATCACCCGTGAACGCCCGCTCACGTACCGGGTCGAGGGTTGCTTTTTCATCTTGTTGGCCTGCAACAGCAACGCGCCCCGGTCTGCGGACCGTGCGTGACCCGGGTCGGTACCACGAACCGGGTCTGCCGCTCCAGCAACGTCAGAACTCCCGTTCCCGAGAGTCTCGGCTTGATCAGGGCAGCTCCGTGTGGTGGCGGTGCACGTTCGCCCGCCTGGGCCGCAACACCATGTGCGTCAAGGCCCGCAACTCGCTTTCGCGTTGCAGGAACAAGGTCCGGCCTTGTCGGGCACGCGCATCTTGAGATCCGCGGGGAACTCCATCTCCCCTGATCGCGATCCGCTGCGGCGACCACCGCGCCTGTCCTGGCCGCTACAACTTGCGAGATTTCGCTCGCGCCCGCCGCGTCTTAGGTGCTTCCCTGCATTGTCGAGTCGCCGCCAATGCGGGCTGCTTCGCGCGACCAGCGAATGATGTGGCCTCAACACCCTCCCGGGGAACCGGAACGAACGCCTCGCCCACAACTTCCGAGAGGTCGTCTCCCGCCAACTACCGAGGTCATCCCAAGCCTGGGCGCCGAACTCGCGAGGCCAAGCCCTGCTGCACGGACGGGGCGATCCTGCGGCCTTTGTTCACCCGGTTCAGCGACAGAAGTTATCCACATGTCGATCTTCGCCGGGGGCTTTCAAGATCCACTGTCGGTGGGGCCTAGTAGACTGGCCCAGGGACGCCCCCCGGAGAGGGTGGGGGCCGGGCTCGACTCGGTGCGCGCGCGTGAAGAGGTGGCGGCGGGGTGGGGTAGGGCTGCCGAGGGGGAGTGGGGGTTACTGGTCCGCTTCGGGTTTGGGGGCGGGCCTGCGGATGTAGATCACTCCCGCGTCCAGGTCGATCGGGCCCTCGGTGAGGTTGATCGCCGGGTCTTGGCCGTTGCCCGCGTCGTCTGGGGATTCTTTGCGGAGCTTGGCTCCGGGGAAGAGTTCGCCGAAGGACGTCATGGCACCACTGTAGGGCTGGGTGGGGCACCCGAGAAGGCTCCGACAGGGCCTGGCAGGTCTACCAGCGGTGCCAGGGTGGCGCGGTGCCTAGCTGGGGTGCCCAGGGCGATCTCGTTCGCCTTGGCGCGCTTGAGGTAGTGGTGGAGGGGGTGTTCCCAGGTCATGCCGATGCCGCCGTGGAGTTGGAGGGATTCTTCGGCTGCGCGGACGGCGACCGGGGAGCAGAAGGACTGGGCGACGGAGACCGCGATGGGGGTGTCGTCGCCGGTGGTCAGGGCGGTGGCGGCGTGGCGGGCGGTGGCTCGGGCCAGGACCAGGGACTGCCACAGGTCGGCGACCCGGTGTTTGAGGGCTTGGAAGGAGCCGAGGGGGCGGCCGAACTGGTGGCGGTCCTTGAGGTGGGCGACGGTGGTGTCGAGGCACCAGGTGGCGATGCCGACCTGTTCGGAGGCCAGCACACCGGCACCTGCGACCAAGGCGGCGCGCACGGCGGCATCGCCGGGGCCGGACAGCGCGGTGGTGGGGGAGCCGGACACGTCGACGTCGGCGAGGGGGCGGGAGTTGTCGAAGGAGACCACCGGGGTCACGGTGGCGTCCGCACTGGGGACCAAGTGCAGCCTGCCCTCGATCGGCACCAGCAGCACGTCCGCGGTGAGCGCGCCCGCCACGCTCTGGACCAGGCCGGACCCGTCGGGCCACGAGTCCCACGACGACAGCGGGACCACCAGGGCCGCGGTGGCCGAGCCGCTCGCGAGCCGCTGCAGCAGGTCACGTGCACGCGGGTCGTCGACCAGGTGCGTCAACGCCGCCGTGGCCATCACCGCGCTGGTCAGGAACGGCACCGGCGACACGAAGCGGCCCAGTTCCTCGGCGACCACCGCCGTCTCCCGGTAGCTCGCGCCCTGGCCGCCCAGCTCCTCCGGCACGTGCAGCGCGTGCGCACCCACCTGCACCAACCGCGGCCACAAGTCCGTCGAGTGGTCGCCCAGCAGATCCGCGACGCTCGCGCGTAGGTCTGTCTCGACGTCGCTATAAAGCAGGTTCATCGGGGGAGGTCCTTCCACGGGACGTCCTTGTCGACCCTGGGCTCCGCGGGTAGGCCCAACACCCGCTCGGCGATGATGTTGCGCAACACCTCGGAAGTGCCGCCCTCGATCGAGTTGCCCTTGGCCCGCAGGTACCGGTAGCCCGCGCCACGGCCCGTGAAGTCAACAAGTTCCGGGCGGCGCATGGTCCAGTCGTCGTATCGCAAGCCGTCTTCGGCCAAGAACTCGACCTCAAACCCGGACAACGCCTGGGAAAGTTGCGCGAAGCCGAGCTTCATTGCAGACCCCTCCGGCCCCGGTGAGCCCGCCGCCAACTGTTGGCGCAACCGCACCCCAGCCAGTCGCAATGCCTCAGCCTCGACCCACAGCGCCAACAACCGGTCGTGCGCCGCCGCGGTCCGGCGGTCCGGGTGTGCTCGCCAGGTCTCCGCGACCACCCCGATCATCCCGGCCTCGCGCGCCACAGCACGCCCGCCGATGGCGACCCGCTCGTTCATCAGCGTCGTCTGCGCGACCCGCCACCCGTCGCCGACCTCGCCCAGCCGGTACGAATCCGGGATGCGCACGTCGGTCAGGAACACCTCGTTGAACTCCGCCTCGCCGGTGATCTGCCGCAGCGGTCGGACATCCACCCCCGGCGCGGTCATGTCGCACACGAAGTAGGTCAACCCGGCGTGCTTCGGCACGTCCGGGTCCGTGCGGGCCACCAGGATCGCCCACCGCGCGTTGTGCGCGCTGGAGGTCCACACCTTCTGCCCGGTCACCACCCAGTCGTCGCCGTCGCGCCGCGCCCGGGTCGCCAGCGCGGCCAGGTCCGACCCCGCCCCCGGCTCGCTGAACAGCTGGCACCACACCTCTTCGCCGGTCCACAGTGGACGCAACAGCCGGTGCTGCTCCGCGCTGCCGTAGGCCAGGATCGTCGGTGCGGCCATGCCCAGGCCGATCCCGATCCGGCGCGGGTTGTTGTCCGGCGCCCCCGCCGCGGCCAGCGCTTCGTCGACCTCCTGCTGCACGGCCCGCGCGGCGCCCAAACCGCCCAGCCCCACCGGGAAGTGCACCCACGCCAACCCCGCGTCGAAGCGCGCCCGCAGGAACTCCAGCCGCTCGCTCGTCGCCGGGTCGTGCGCGGCCAGCAGTGCCGCGACCAACTCCCGTGCCTGGCTCATGCTCAGTCCTTCGGTCCGCCCGCCACGTAGATCACTTGACCCGACACGAACCCGGCCTCCGCGCTGACCAGGAACGCCGCCGTCGCGGCGATGTCCTCCGGCTGCCCGATCCGCCCCACCGGGATCGCTTGCGCCACACCGTTCTTGAAGTCCTCGAACGACATCCCGAGCCGGGCCGCGGTCGCCGCCGTCATGTCGGTCTCGATGAACCCCGGCGCGATCGCGTTCGCGGTCACCCCGAACTTGCCCAACTCGAGCGCGAGCGTCTTGGTGAACCCCTGCAGCCCGGCCTTCGCCGTCGCGTAGTTCGCCTGCCCCCGGTTGCCCAGCGCCGAGGTGCTCGACAGGTTCACGATCCGGCCGTACCGGTGCTCGGTCTGGTAGCGCTGCACCGCCCTGGTCATCAGGAACGCGCCCCGCAGGTGCACCCCGATGACCGCGTCCCAGTCGTCGTCGCCCATCTTGAACAGCAGGTTGTCGCGCAGGATGCCCGCGTTGTTGACCAGCACCGTCGGCGGCCCGAGCGCCGTGGCGACCTCGGTCACCGCCGCCTCGACCTGCTCGGTCACCGTCACGTCCGCCAGCACCGCCAGCGCGGTCCCGCCCGCCGCGGTGATCGCCGCGACGGTCTCGTCGCAGGCGACGACGTCGAGCGCCCCCACCGCGAACCCGTCCCGGCCGAGCCGGGTGGCGATCGCGGCGCCGATGCCGCGCGCCGCCCCGGTCACGATCGCGATCCGCTGGGTCACTGGGTCCTCCGCCGGTCGGTGGGAAAGCGCCGAACCGGAAGTTACCCGTGAGTCGGCCGGGGTGTCCACCACCGCCCTGGCCCGCGCCGCGCGGTCGTGACAGGCTGAGGGGAGAACCACCCATGGAGGCTCAGCGTGGAGCACCAGGTGTTCGCGGGTCGGCGCTGGCGGATCGCTCGTCAAGCCGGGGACGATGCCGGGTGGGGAAGAAGGGGGTGTGTGGTGGGAGAAGTGGGCACGATCCTGCCCTACAGCGGCCTGGCGCTGGACCGGGCCGGTGCCCGCCGCGGCGACACCGCCTGGCTCGAGAGCTTGCGGCCCGCAGGCGACACCCTGGCGTTCTGGCGCGACCGGATCCTGGTGCGCGCCGGGGCGCCGCTGCACACCAGCGCGACCGCCGATGCCGTCTTCCTCGGCCTGGACGGCGACACCGGGGTCTTCGCCCGCGATT
This sequence comes from Actinokineospora diospyrosa, assembly GCF_024171925.1. Taxonomy (GTDB): domain Bacteria; phylum Actinomycetota; class Actinomycetes; order Mycobacteriales; family Pseudonocardiaceae; genus Actinokineospora; species Actinokineospora diospyrosa. The sequence continues at coordinate 538,123 of NZ_JAMTCO010000002.1, forward strand.
TGTCCGAAATGGACGAGCCTGCCGCTATCGCCGCAGTCGCGGCCGACGGCACCGCCGACACCCGGGCGCTGTTCGCGGACCTCGGTCCAGAAGACGCCGCCCGACTCGCCTACGCCCGCGGACTGCTGCACTGGCGCCGCAACCAGCGCTTCTGCGGCGCCTGCGGCGCACCCGCGCGTGACACCAACGGCGGCCACGTCCGCGAGTGCACCGGGTGCGGCAAACTGCTGTTCCCGCGCATCGAACCGGCGATCATCGTCCTGGTCGAGCACGGCGACCGGTGCCTGCTCGGCCGCCACCGCGGCGCGACCGGCTTCTCCACCCTGGCCGGGTTCGTCGAGATCGGCGAGAGCCTGGAGGACGCCGTGCGCCGCGAGGTCGCCGAGGAGTCCGGGGTCGCCGTCGGCGCCGTGCACTACCTCGCCTCGCAGGCCTGGCCGTTCCCATCCGGACTGATGCTCGGTTTCCGCGCCGTCGCGGTGTCACCGGACATCGCCGTCGACCGCGATGAACTGGACGAGGCGCGCTGGTTCACCCGGGCCGAGGTCGCCGCGCTCGGCGCGCGCAGGCCGGATTCGGTCGAGTCGTACCTTGTGGACCGCTGGCTGGTCGGTTCCTAACCGGCGCAACGCTTCCCGGTGACCCCGGTCACCCCTAGGGGTGCATCCGGGGGACAAGATCGGGGACGAGTCCTGATTCGCCGCGCCCCCCGCGCTGACACTGTTCTGCCCAACGAAGCAGAACTCCATTCCGGTACGCGGGGGGATCTCCAGCATGGCCAGCACGGGGACAGACAAGCAGGCAAGACCAATGGCGACGGTGCGGATCGCGCGGTGGAGCGCGGAGCACCCGTGGCGGGCGATCACCGCGTGGCTGGTGTTCGTCGCGGTGTGCATCGGGGTCGGCAACATCGTCGGCACCAAGACCACCGACTTCGACGACAACGCCAAGGGCGAGCTCGCGGTCTACCAGAAGATGGTCGACGACGCGGGCTTCACCCGACCGGCGAGCGAGAACGTGCTCATCACCGCCCGCTCCGGCAGCCTCGACCAGGCCGCGGCCACCCGTGTCGCCGACGAGGTGCGGACCAGGATGTCCGGGCTCAAGGAGGTCGCCGACGTCGCCGAGCCGCTCCCGTCGCCCAAGGGGGACGCGGTCCTGGTCAGCGTCGACATCGCCGGTGACCGCAAGACCGCCGACGAGCGCCTGCAGCCGCTGCTCGACGCCACCGCCGCCGTGCAGGCCGCGCACCCCGACCTGCGGGTCGAGCAGGTCGGCGGCGAGTCGCTGAACAAGGCGCTGTCCACCGCGCTCGGCGACGACTTCGCCAAGGCCGAGCTGATCAGCATCCCGGTGACCCTGATCATCATGCTGGTGGCCTTCGGCGCCGTCATCGCCGCTGGCATCCCGGTGCTGCTCGCGCTCTCGGCGGTCGCCGCCGCGATGGGCCTCTCCGCGCTCGCCTCGCAGCTGATCCCCGCCTCGGACAACACCTCCAGCATGATCCTGCTGATCGGCATGGCCGTCGGCGTCGACTACTCGCTGTTCTACGTCCGGCGCGAACGCGAGGAACGCGCCAAGGGCCGCACCCACCTCGACGCCGTGGAGATGGCCGCCGCCACCTCCGGGCACGCCATCGTGGTCTCCGGCTTCGCCGTCGTCGTCGCCATGGCGGGCATGTTCGTCGCCAACGACGCGATCTTCACCTCCATGGCCATCGGCTCGATCCTGGTCGTGCTGGCCGCGGTGATCGGCTCCATCACGGTGCTGCCCGCGATGCTGGCCAAGCTCGGCCGCTGGGTCGACAAGCCCCGCGTCCCGTTCGTGTGGCGGCTCTCCGCCCGCGGCGGCGAGCCCCGGGTCTGGAAGGCCATCCTGCGCCCGTCGCTGCGCCGCCCGGCCATCACGCTCACCGTCGCCGGTCTCGCCCTGGTCGCCCTGGCCATCCCGGCGCTGAGCATGAAGCTGAACTCCCCGTCCGACGCCGACCTGCCGCGCAGCATCCCGATCATGCAGTCCTACGACCGGATGACCGCCGCGTTCCCCAGCACCGGCGCCACCCACGCGGTCGGCGTGCGGGCCCCGGCCGACAAGCTCGACCAGACCGCGGCCGCGGTCACCTCGCTCACCGAGCGGATCAAGGCCGACGCCGGGTTCGCCCACGACCGCGACATCGAGGTCACCCGCTCCCAGGACGGCCGGGTGTTCCTGCTCAACGCCCCGATCTCCTCGGCGGCGGCCAGCCCGGAAGCCGACGCCTCGCTCAACTGGCTGCGCACGGTCGCCCTGCCGCAGACGGTCGGCTCCGTGGCCGGTGCCGAGTTCGCCGTCAGCGGCCAGACCGCGGGGGAGAACGACTTCGTCGACTCGATGAACGAGTCGCTGCCCTGGGTCATCGCGATCGTGCTGCTGCTGACGTTCATCATCATGACCTGGACGTTCCGCGCCCCGCTCATCGCGCTGTCGTCCATCGCGCTGAACATGCTCTCCGCGGGCGCCGCCTACGGCGTGCTGGTCCTGGTGTTCCAGAGCACCTGGGCCGAGGGCCTGCTCGGCTTCACCTCCACCGGCGGCATCGTCGCCTGGCTGCCGCTGATGCTGTTCGTCGTCCTCTTCGGACTGTCGATGGACTACCACGTGTTCGTCGTCAGCCGCATCCGCGAGGCGCGGGAGTCCGGTTTGGACACCCGGGCGGCGATCGCCAAGGGCATCACGTCCTCGGCGGGCGTGGTCACCAGCGCCGCGGCGGTCATGGTCGGCGTGTTCTCCATCTTCGCCACGCTGAGCACGATCGACATGAAGCAGATGGGCGTCGGCCTGGCCACCGCCATCCTGCTCGACGCCACCCTCATCCGGGCCGTCGTGCTGCCCGCGCTGATGGGCGTGCTCGGTGAGAAGAACTGGTGGGTGCCGCGGCTGCTGCGCTCGCGCCGCCCGGTGCCCGCCGAGACCGACGCCGAGCAGACCCGCCAGCTCGACCCGGTCGGCTGAGCGCGCTCACCCCAAGACGTCGCCCTCACCCCCAACACCCCCACCCCCCACCAACCCCACCTCCTGTTCTTGCTCGATGGGGCGGACTTGTTTTGCGTGGGGGGACGGCACCCGTAGCGTTTCCTCGCGGCAGGGCCAGTCTTTTCGGCCCCTGCTGTGCGGACCTGTCACGGGTGTTGTAGGGGCCCCGCGCAAAACAAGTTCGCCCCATCGAGCCAACCGCACTACCAACCCCCCACAGCCACACGGGACACCCGCCCCATCGAGCCAACCGCACCACCAGCTCCGACGCGAACACGACAGCACGAGAACACGAAGGCCCCGACCGGCGAACCGGTCGGGGCCTTCCCCTGTGTGCGTCCCTGCCCATCAGCGCCCGTCAGTGCCCGTCAACCCAACGGCGCACCGGGTTTAGCGGTGGACGTGCCTACGCCCGTAGAACCCGGCGACCAGCGCGACCCCGATGGCGGCGAGGCCGATCTGGAAGATGATCTCGATCCAGTCCACGCCAGCGGTCGTGCCGACGCCGACCGCGTTCGCCAGTGCGGTGCCCAGGAAGGCCGCGACGATACCGACGACGATGGTCAGCCAGATCGGGATCGACTGCTTGCCGGGGACCACCAAGCGCCCCAGTGCGCCGATGATCAAACCGATGATCAGCGCGGTGAAGATGCCGGTGACCGTCATGTCCGCTCCCTTGACTCTCGGTGGGGTCTCACCCACGACGTACCCGCTCGTGGCCCGAGTCATTCACGTTCCGGGCCGGGATGTCACCCGGCGGGCCGACCGGGGCTGTCGCACACTGGTCGTATGCACTACGCCGACCGCGCGCACGCCGGGCAGGTGCTCGGCGCGCAACTCGAACACCTGCGCGACCGCGACCCCGTCGTCCTGGGCCTGCCCCGCGGCGGGGTGCCGGTGGCCGCCGAGGTCGCCGCGTTGCTGGGCGCCGAACTCGACGTGGTCCTGGTGGGCAAGGTGGGCGCGCCCGGCGCGACCGAACTGGCCGTCGGGGCGGTGGGGGAGGGCAGGCACGGCGCGGACTGGGTGGAGGTCCGCGCGGAGCCGGTGCTCGCCCTGTTGGAACTGTCCTGGTCGGACGTCGCCGACACCGTCGCCGAGGTCAAGGCCGAACTGGCCGACCGGTCCCGGCGGCTGCGCGGCGGCACCGAACCCCGCTCGCTGCGCGGGCGCACCGCGGTGGTCGTCGACGACGGGGTCGCCACCGGCTCGACCGTCGAAGCCGCCGTGCGGGTGGTCCGCGACCTGGGCGCCGAGCAGGTCGTGCTCGCCGTGCCGGTCGCCCCCGCCGCCGTGCTCGACCGGCTCACCGAGATCGCCGACGACGTGGTGTGCCCGTTGGCGCCAGCCGACCTGTCCTCGGTCGGCCGCTGGTACGCCGACTTCACCCAGGTCGACGACGCCGAGGTCCGGGGACTGCTCGCCAGGCCGTGAGGGCCGGTGCTCGGGCGGCTACACCGGTCCCGGCTCGACCAGGCCGGTGCGCTCGACGACCACGCCAGCCGCGGCGACCGCCGGACCCAGCAACTCCAGGATCCGGCGCATCGACTCCGGCGGGTTGCGCAGCACCAGCCTGCTCGACCCGGGCAGCGTGTCGGCCACCCGCAGCAGGGTGATCACACCGGACACGTCGATGAAGTCCAGCTCGGCCAGGTCCAAGTGGACATCCCCGGTCGCCTGCCTGCACAGCGCCACCAGCAGCTGCTCGAAGTCCGGGCGGCTGCGCAGGTCCGCGTGCCCGCTCAGCCGGGTGGACCCGCCCTGGCGGGGCAGCACCCCGTCTCGGGTGGCCTGCCGGTCGGTGCGCGGTGGCACGGCGTGGTCAGTGATGGCCGCCACCGCCTCGCCGGTGCGGGGCGGGGCTGCTCTGCGCGAGCACGGCAAACCCCTCCCCGTGGCGTCGGAACCGAGTGGACGCCGAGCCTACGCGGGCTCGTCGCCGCTGTCTCAGGTCCAAAGACCCCAGCCGGGCTCAGCCCAGCGGCGCGGTGAGGTCGTACACCGTCTGACCACCGATCGTGACCTGGGTGAAGTTCTCCTGTACCCAAGTCGCGATCTCGCCACCGCCGCGGCCGCCGCCCATTCCGCCGCCCTCGCCGCCGATGTAGTACCGGACCTGTCCGGACTCGACGTACGCCTGGAACTGCGCGAGCGTGGGCGCCGGGTCGCTGCCGGTGAACCCGCCGATCGCCATCACCGGCCGACCGCTGGCCAACTGCAGCCGCGCCGCGCCCTGCGATCCCGTGCTCGCCGCGGCCCAACGCCCGGAAGTGGCCTGGAGCGCGGCGACCAGCTCATCGCTCACGGTGCCACCGCCCATGCCGCCACCCATACCGCCGCCCATGCCGCTGCTCTGCGAGGACGGACCCGACAGCGGGATGGAACCGGAGTGCGCGGTCGCGGCGGTCGCCACGGTGTACATCGCCGTCGCACCCAGACTCGCCACCAGGGCGAGGATCGCCACCGGCACGGCGGCCTTGCTGAACACGTGCGCCCCCATCGCGATGGCGGCCGCCGCCAGCACACCGGTGATCGCCACGACCCAGCGCAGCCACGGCAACCACGAGCCGTCCCAACTCAACAGCACGAACGACCAGCCCGCGGTGAGGGCGACCATGGACGCGAGGACGACGCGCGCGGGCGGGTAACCCTTGCCGCGCCACAACTCGCGCGCCGCGATCGCGGCGGTGCCGACGATGCCGGGGGCCAGGGCGATCGCGTAGTAGGGGTGGACGGTGCCCTGCATGTAGCTGAACACCAGCGCGGTCACCACCATCCAGCCGCCCCACAGCAGCAACCCGGCCCGGGTCCGGTCGGTGCGCGGCGCGCGGCGGGTGAACCACAGCCCGGCGACCAGACCGACCAGGGCGGCGGGCAGCAGCCAGGACACCTCGGGGCCGAACGCGGCGCCGAACATCCGCGACAGTCCGGTCTCGCCGCCGAAGCCGGTGTTCCCGCCGCCCCCGCCGCCGCCACCCCCGTTGCCGTCACCGCCGAAGATCCGGCCGAGACCGTTGTAGCCCAGTGCCAAGTCCAGCACGGTGTTGTCGGTGGATCCGCCGATGTAGGGCCGCGACAGCGCGGGCCACAGGTCGGCGACGAGCACGTACCACCCGGCGGAGACCACCACGGCCACACCGGCGGCCAGCACGTGCAGCCACCGGCGCAGCGGGCTGGTCGGCGCGGCGACCAAGTAGACGAGGGCGAACGCGGGCAGGACGAGGAACGCCTGCAGCATCTTGGTGAGGAAGCCGAAGCCGATCGCGGAACCGGCCAACACCAGCCACGTCACACCGGCCTTCTCGACCGCGCGCACGGTGCAGTAGGCGCCCGCGACGAGTAGCAGGACCAGCAGCGCGTCCGGGTTGTTGAACTTGAACATCAGTGCCGCGACCGGGGTCAGCGCGAGGCCAGCGCCTGCCAGCAACCCCGCGCCGGGCCCGGACCAGCGGCGCACCGCCCGGTAGAGCAACCACACGGACGCGATGCCCGCCAATGCCTGCGGCAGGAGCATGCTGAACGAGGAGAACCCGAAAAGCCTTCCAGAGAGCCCCATCAGCCACAGGGCGGCGGGAGGCTTGTCGACCGTGATGGCGTTACCCGCGTCGAGGGACCCGAAGAACAACGCCTTCCAGTCCTGGGTTCCCGCTTGCGCCGCGGCCGCGTAGAACTGGTTCCCCATACCGGAGGCGCTGAGGTCCCACAGGTACAGCACCGCGGTGGCGACAAGAAGTGCGATCGAGGAAGGAAGTTCCCACCTGGGGCGCCTTTTGGTGACCGGTGTTGTCCCGGTCAGGGTTGTCTCGCTCGGTGTGGTCGAGATGTCGGTGGCCGTGGCGGCGGTCGCGGTGCTCACAGGGTGCCTTCCAGGACGGGCTCGGTGGGACGGCGGAAAACCCAGCCGCGCAACAACAGGAACCGCAGGACGGTGGCGAGCAGGTTCGCCGCGACCAGCACGCTCACCTCGGTGAGCCTGCTCGGCGCGGTCAACCCGTGCAGCAGCGCCAACGCGCCGCTGGTGAGGCCAAGGCCGAGCGCGAACACGACCAGGCCCTGGAACTGGTGCCGGGCCACCCCGCTGGACCCGCGCACCCCGAAGGTGAGCCGCCGGTTGGCCGCGGTGTTGCCGACCGCGGTCGCCAGCAGCGCCACCAGGTTCGCCGCCTGCGGGCCGACCTGCCCGCGCAGCAGCAGGAACAGCACCAGGTAGGCCAGCGTGCTCACCACCCCGACGGCCGCGAACCGCACCACCTGCCGCAACAGTCCACGGGGGACACCCGGCGGGTCGGTGGCGATCGCGCCCCGGCCCAGTTGCGCGCGCAGCCGGGCCACCGGCAGGCTCCCGGTGGCCAGACCGCGGCCGAGCCGGGCGATGCCGCGCAGGTCGGCCAGCGCCGTGCGCACGATGTCGACGCGGCTGTCCGGGTCGTCCACCCAGTCGACCGGGACCTCGTGGATGCGCAGCCCGGCCCGCTGCGCGAGCACCAGCAGCTCGGTGTCGAAGAACCAGCCGGTGTCGGCCACGTGCGGCAGCACAGCCCTGGCCACGTCCGCGCGGATCGCCTTGAACCCGCACTGCGCGTCGGAGAAGCGCACCGCCAGGGTGCCGCGCAGCAGCAGGTTGTAGGCCCGCGAGATCAGCTCCCGCTTCGGGCCGCGCACCACCCGCGCGCCCCGGGCCAGCCGGGAGCCGATCGCCACGTCGGAGTGCCCGGAGATGAGCGGGGCCACCAGCGGCGAGAGCGCGTTGAGGTCGGTCGACAGGTCCACGTCCATGTAGGCGAGCACCTCGGCGTCCGACCCCAGCCAGGTGGTGTGCAGCGCCCGGCCGCGGCCCTTCTGCTCCAGTCGCACCGCGCGCACCCCGGGCAGCGCCCCGGCGAGCGACTCGGCCACCGCCCAGGTCCCGTCGGTGCTGGCGTTGTCGGCCACGGTGATCCGGAACCGGTACGGGAAGTGCGCGCGCAGATGCGCGTGCAGCCTGCGCACGCACGGCTCCAGGTCGCGCTCCTCGTTGTGCACCGGGACCACGACGTCGAGCACCGGGGCCGGTCCCGAGGTGCGCACCGGGCCGCGGCCTGCCTGCTGGGGAATGGCCGAGTCGACCTCGAGGTCGCGGGCCGCCATCTCAGTGGGGGTCATGCCGTTGACGATCGGGCCCGCTGCTGGGTGGGCGGTGTGCCGACCCTGTGCGGCGCCTGTGCGAACGGCGGGAGTGGTCGGCATCTCAGCGGCTCACGTCGTAGAGGGTGACGCCGCCGACGGTCGTGGCCGCGTAGTTCTGTGCAACCCACTCGGCGATCCGGTGGGCGTCATCGCTGCCGGACTCACCGCGCATCAGCGTCGCGCCGATGAACCAGTGGATTTCACCCGCGGCGACCAACCGCTGGAACTCGGCGAGGGTGGGCGCGGGATCGGTGCCGTTGAAGCCACCCACGGCGAAGACCGGTACCCCGGAACCCAACTGGTAGCCCGCGGCGTTGTTGGATCCCACGACCGCCGCCGCCCAGGTGTAGTTCTCCGCGTCGGCGGCCAGCAAGGCGGACAGTTCCGCGCTCGGCGTGGGCGCGCCGAGCAGCCCGCCCATGCCGCCGCCCCCGCGCCCACCGCCGCCACCAGGTCCGCCTTGCGTTGATGGGCCTACAGAAGGCAAAGCGCCAGAATGGGATTGCGCAGCTGTTGCCACTGAGTACATGCCAGGCGCGATCAGGGTTATCGCCAGTGCGAACACGGCTATCGCGCGGCCAGCCAGCTTGGGCAGCGCGGGTACGAACAACACCGCCACGGCAGCGGTAAGGCCGCCGACAAGCACCAGGGGGCGCAACCACGGCAGCCAGTCGCTCTCACGCGACAACAACAGCCACGCTTCCACCGCTGTTACCGCTATCCCCGATGCCAACAGGCCTATCGCCGCCGGATCTGCCCTGTTCCGCCACGCGGTGACGGCACCGATCCCGAACAGCGCGCCCACCGCCGGGGCGAGCGCGACGGCGTAATACGGGTGGATGATCCCGTCCATCAGGCTGAACACCACACCCGTGACGACGAGCCACAGCCCCCACACGAGCACCGCCGCCCTGGTGCGGTCGGTCCGATCGGCACGGCGGGTCAACCAGATGACGCCGACCAAGGCCAGCACCGCGGCGGGCAACAACCACGCCACCTCACTGCCCATCTCGCTGCCGAACAACCGCGACCAGCCCGACGAGCCCCACCCGGCGCCACCGCCGACGCTGCCCACCTCGTCGCCGGTGAGCCTGCCCAAACCGTTGTAGCCCAACGTGAGTTCGAGGACGCTGTCGTTCTGCGAACCGCCGATGTAGGGCCTGCTGCCGGACGGGATCAGCTCGACCACCGCGACCCACCAACCACCCGCCAGGATCACCGCGCCGACAGCGGCGAAAAGGTGGGCTACCCGCCGTTTCACCGAAGTCGGTGCGGCGATCAGGTAGGCCAAGCCGAACGCGGGAAGGACCAGGAACGCTTGCAGCATCTTGGTGAGGAAGCCGAAACCCACCAGCGCGCCCGCGAGCACCAGCCACCGGACGCTGGCCTTCTCGATCGCGCGGACCGTGGCGTACGCGGCGGCGGTGAGCAGGAGGACGAGCAGCGCGTCCGGGTTGTTGAACCGGAACATCAAGGCGGCCACGGGAGTCAGCGCCAACGCCGCCCCGGAGATCAGGCCCGCGTGGTGGCCCGACCACCGCTTCACCGCCGCGTACAGCAGCCAGACCGACCCCACCCCGGCCAACGCTTGCGGGACCAGCACGCTCCACGGGCTCAGCCCGAACACCCGCACCGACAGGCCCATCACCCACACCGCGGCCGGGGTCTTGTCGACGGTGATCCCGCCCGCGCTGTCGGTCGCCGCGAAGAACCACGCCGACCAGCTCTGCCCACCCGCCTGGGCGGCCGCCGAGTAGTAGGCGTTCGCCCAGCCGGACGCGCCCAGGTCCCACAGGTAGAGCACGGCCGTGCCGAGGAGCAGGGCGGTGACGGAGATCCGGCGCGGCCACGGTGTGCCCGCGGCGTCCGGGGCGGCGACGGCCACCGGTCGGTCAGCGACGAGAGTCATGCCCCCACGGTCGGGGACCGCACTGGGCCCACCATGTGCGTTCCCTGTGCGTCAGCTGTGCCGTACTCGCACTGTGCCGTACTCGCACTGTGCCGTACTCGCACTGTGCCGTGCCCGCACTGTGTTTGTGCCTGCGCGGTGCCGAGTTCGCACTGTGGCCGAGTCCGCACTGTGCCGAGTCAGCGCTGTGCCCGTGGGGTGTGCGAGATTTCCCAACCGGTGGGCCGCAACCGGGCCTTCGCCACCGCGCGTCAGGTGTTGCAGTGCCGGGCGCCCGGGTCCTTCACCGTGACGCAGCGCGGGTTCGACGTGCGGTGGAAGACCACCGACACGTACCCGGGGGAGTCCCGCGTCGTGCGCGGGCGCATGGTCGCCGTCGGCAGGCCGAGGCAATCGTTGTTGTCGAACAGCAGTGCCGTGCGGTTGGTGTCGTTGTCCAGGTGCCGCACGGTGAACCCGAGCGAATAGCACCAGTCGTCGTCGGGGTCCACGATTCCCAGACCACCGTCGGGCTCGTAGTACACGAAGAGCCCGGTCGCCGCCGCGGCCTCGGGAGCCACCGAGGTCAGCGCGATCCCGGCGACCAACGCGGCCGCCGCCATATGGTGAAAACCCTTCACTACCACTCCTTTCGCCGAGAACAACCCCTCGGAATTGTCGACGGCGCGGCGGCGTGATCGGCGGAAAGGCACCCGATCGGGGTTGATCACCCGTGGTCGGTCGGCTCGGCGCCGCGCGCCGCCGGGATCTTCACGGTGAACGCGGTCCGACCCGGCGCGCTGGTCACCTCGACCGACCCGTGGTGCGCGGCCACCACCGCCGACACGATGGCCAGTCCCAGCCCGGTGCTGCCCTGCGCGCGCGAGCGCGACTCGTCGCCGCGGGCGAACCGCTCGAACACCTCCGGCAGCAACTCCGCCGGGATCCCGGGGCCGTCGTCGAGCACCGACAGCACCGCGTCCGGCCCGTCCACCCGCAGCGCCACCGTGATCGTCGTGCCTGCCGGGGTGTGCGTGCGGCCGTTGGCCAGCAGGTTCGCCAGGACCTGGTGCAGCCGCGCCTGGTCGCCCACCGCGAGCACCGGCTCCGCGGGCAGTTCCAGCCGCCAGTTGTGCCGCGGCCCGGCGACCTTGTTGTCGCCGACGGTGTCGAGCACCAGCCGGGACAGGTCGACCGTCTCATACAGCAACGGACGGCCGGAGTCCAAGCGGGCCAACAACAGCAGGTCCTCCACCAGCGTCGTCATCCGGCGCGCCTCGGACTCCACCCGCGACACCGCGTGCGCCACGTCCGGCGGCACCTCGTCGCCGCGGCGGCGGGCCAGCTCCGCGTAGCCGCGGATCGCCGCCAGCGGCGTGCGCAACTCGTGGCTGGCGTCGGCGACGAACTGGCGCACCCTGGTCTCGCTGGCGTGCCGGGCGCTCAGCGCGGCCCCGATGTGCCCGAGCATCCGGTTGAGCGCCGACCCGACCTGGCCGACCTCGGTGCGCGGATCGGTGTCCGCGGCGGGCACGCGCACCGACAGCGCCACCTCGCCGCGGTCCAGCGGCAGTTCGGCGACCCGGCGCGCGGTCGCCGCCATCCGGTCCAGCGGCCGCAGCGTCCTGCGCACAATCAGCACACCGGCGACCCCGGCGATGGTCAGCCCGAGCAACGACACCCCGCCGAGCACCAGCCCGGTGGTCCACAGCGTCTCCTCCAGGGTGCCGATCGGCAGCCCGGTCAGCGCCACCGTGCCGTTCGGGGTGGCCACCGCCATCAGCCGGTACCGGCCGAGCGCGCCCAGGTCCCGGCTGCGCGCGGTGCCGTCGACCGGCAGCGCGGTCAGCGTGTCGTCGAGCTCGGTCGGGATCTCCTCGCGGTCGCCGGTCGTGGTCTGCCGCTGGGCGAACACGACGACGCCGTCGACGATCGCGGCGTTGATGGTGCCCGCGTCCTGGAACGGCCCCTCGCCGGGCCGCTTGCCCTGCCCGTCACCCTGGTCGCCGCCCGGGTTGTTGCCGCCCTGGTTGGGCGGTGGTCCACCGCGGGTCAGGAACTCGACGGCGCGGTCGCTGAACCCGGCCAGCTGCGAGTCGACCTGGCCGATGAGGAACGCGCGCAGGCCGAGCACGGTGACCACCCCGGTCACCAACAGCACCAGGCCGAGCAGCACGAGCTGCTCGGCGATCAGCCTGGCGCGCAGGGACATCGCCCGGCCCGGGCTATCCGGCTGGCTTGAGGACATACCCGGCGCCCCGCATCGTGTGGATCATCGGCTCCCGGCCCGCGTCGATCTTCTTGCGCAGGTAGGAGATGTAGAGCTCGACGATGTTGGCCTGGCCGCCGAAGTCGTAGTTCCACACCCGGTCGAGGATCTGCGTCTTGCTCAGCACCCGGCGCGGGTTGCGCATCAGGAACCGCAGCAGCTCGAACTCGGTCGCGGTCAGCAGCACCGCCTCCCCGCCGCGGAACACCTCGCGGGTGTCCTCGTCCAGGGTCAGGTCGCCCACCACCAGCGCCGAGCCGCCGCCGCCCTCGGTCACCCCGGTGCGGCGCATCAGCGCGCGCAACCGCAGCACGACCTCCTCGACGCTGAACGGCTTGGTCACGTAGTCGTCGCCGCCCGCGGTGAGCCCGGCGATGCGGTCCTCCACCGAGTCCTTGGCGGTGAGGAACAGCACCGGCAGCGAGTCGACCTCGGCGCGCATCCGGCGCAGCACCTCGAGGCCGTCGAAGTCGGGCAGCATCACGTCGAGCACCACCGCGTCCGGCTTGAACTCCCGGGCCACCCGCACCGCGCTGGAGCCGTCGAGCGCGCTGCGCACGTCCCAGCCCTCGTAGCGCAGCGCGAGCGTCACCAGCTCGGCCAGCGTCGGCTCGTCGTCCACGACGAGCACCCGCACGGGCTGTCCGTCTGGCCTGCGCAGTTCCGGGCGGGACGAGGTGTTCACGGTCATGCCCCCGATCGTGCGTGCTGGGGTTGGGCGGTCGCTGTGCCCAACCTGTGTACCAGCTGTGTCCGATTCCCTCTCGGTGGGCGGGGCGGGTCATAGGCCATGCCCACCTGCCGCACAGCGCGCGCACAGGGTCGATCGCGATCGTTGGTGCTACCGCCGGTCAGCAGGCCGCGGAGGGATCCAGGAGGAAGCATGACGGAGCAGCCGACCCCGGAGCAGACCTGGGGCGCCCCGGTCGCGGAGCGCGCACAACCGCGTTGGTCGTGGAAGAAGACCGCCGCCGCGGGTGTCGTCGCCGTCGGTATCGCCACCGCTGGCGGGTTCGCCGTGTACGCCGCCAGCGGGGCCACCGCGGACAACGCCACCGGTGGCGGTCGGGGCGCGGGCGGCATGGGCATGGGCGGCGGCGGTGGCCGCGGCGGCGCCGGTGGCGTGGCCGGTGCCCTGCACGGCGAGTTCACCGTGTCCGAGAGCGACGGCAAGTACGGCACCCGGCTGCTGCAGACCGGGGAGGTCACGGCCATCAACGACACCTCGGTCACCGCCAAGAGCGTCGACGGCTACACCAAGACTTACACGATCGACGCCAACACCGTCCGCCAGGCCATCGAGCAGGGCGACACGGTCACCATCATCGCCACCGAGTCCGGCGACACGGCCACCGCGACCACGATCACCGAACGCGGCGCGGGCGGCCCCGGCATGGGCCAAGGCGGGACCGACGGCCAACAGGGCGTCCCGCCCCGCCGTGAGGACGGCACCGACGGCACCCCGCCCGACGGCGGTGTCCCGCCCACCGAGTGACGGCCGCCGTGGTGGACCCGCGCTACTTGTCCACCGGGTCCACCACTTTCGCCGCCGCGGTGATGATCGCCCACAGTGGACTGCGGGTGCGCTCGTAGTACACCCGCCGGTTCGCCGGCTCCCGGTGCTCGGTCAACATCCCCAGGTCCACCAACCGGGTCAGCTCGACCCCGCACGCGCTCTGCGCGATCACCGTCTTCGGCGGCTCCGACTGGAAGAACCGGGGCCCGGCGTGCGTGTGGATCCACAGCGCCAACCGCAACCTGCTCGGCCGCCCGAACAACAACCGCCCGACGTCACCAGCGTCCATGCCCCGCGCGCTCCTAGGTCAGTCGTAGCCAGTATCCGCTATCAAGATACCGGCCGTGAGCACCCGGTGTCGAGGTCGTCGCGGGCGGTGTTCGGGTGGGCCGTGCGGGGCCGCGGTGCTCGGCGCGGTTCTGTGCGGCAGTGCCCGCTTTCGCTGCGGGCTGGAAGTTGCCGCGGGGCAGGCGTTGCCGTTGGCGGTGTTCGCGGCGGCGATCCTCAAGGTGGTGCCATCGGGCCATCGCGTGAACCGTCGATGCGCACCACCTCGGCAGGCTGCGCACGAGTTGTCCACAGGCCTGGCAGTCGATCCACCCGTTCTGTCGGTGCCCGCCGGTAAGCTGTGTTTTGAGGGCTGCTCAGATCGGGATCGACGCAGAAATTGTCCCGTGAATGGCAGGTATCGCCATTGAACCAGCCCCGAATTGGGGCAACGAACGCCACGTGGATCGAACCAGTCCCGAAATAGCGTCAGCGAACGCCGCGTGGTCGGAATTGAATGCTGATCCGCGGTCCCGTCGGTCGGGTGGTTTTCGGGATGGCGTGGTCCCAGGTCCGCTGGCACGAACCACCCATCACCAGCAAATCGCCGTGCGCCAGTGGGAATCGCCGGGACGGGCCGCCGGAGCGCGGGCGCAGCAGCAGCGGGCGGGTGGCGCCGAGCGAGACTACCGCGACGTGAGTGTCCTCATGGGACCCCCGGCCGACGCGGTCGCCGTGCCACGCGACGCTGTCGCGGCCGTCGCGGTAGAGGCACAGGCCCGCGGTTGTGAACCGGGTTTCATAGTGGACGGACAGCGCTCCCCTTGCCTCGTCCAGCAACGGGTCCGGCAGCGCCATCCCCTCCCGGTAGAAGGCGAGCAGGCGCGGCACGTCGACGACCGAGTCGTACATCTCGCGGCGCTCCGCCACCCACGGCACCCCGTCGGCCAACGCGGTGAACAGCCCGTCCGCGCCGTGCAACCACCCCGGCAGCACGTCGACCCAAGCACCATCGCCGAGTTGTGTGCGGTGCGCCAGGGTCAATGGGCCCACGCCGGGAGTGGGCTCCAGCAGCGAGGTCTGGAACATGCCCACCACCCTAATCGAACACGTGTTCATTTCCCGCCGGATTTGTGCTGGTCTGGCAGACTGGCACGCGGCGACGTCGTGCGTTTCGCCGCGCGCGCGGGTTTCGCACCGCCGCGATCGGGGTATACCTCGTCGCCCATCCGCGTTCGCCCACCAGATCGAGGTACCTCCATGGCCACACCCGTCACCGCACCGCACTCACCCGCCGCGCGCGTCGCCACCGGCCGCGGCCCGCTGCGCGAGCGCGCCGCCCGCCCGGTCGCCGCACCGGTGGCCCCGACCAGACTCGGCACCCACCTGCGCGCCGCCATCGAGCGGGTGCTGACCGACCCCACCGGCCCGGCCGCGAGCGCCGAGCTGATGGCCGGGCTCGCCTGGACCGCCGCGGCGGGGGAGACCTGCCTCATCACCCGTCCGGTGGAAGATGTCCGGACCGCCATCGCCGCCGCCGACCCGGCCGCCGCCCGGGTCGCGCTCGAGCACGCCCTCGCCGGTCTGCAGGACGCGCCGGTGCTCCCGGTGCCGCGCCCGGCACCCGGTTTCGAGCGCCGTTCGATCTAACGTCCTTAACCCGGACGAGTGGACCCTGCCGCTCCGAGTTCAGCCCGTGGCGCTCCAGCGGGCAATCTCAGCTGACTGGCTCAACGAAGCGCCGGACCCCTGGGAGAACTCGATGACACGGCAACTGGACGCGCTGCCCTTCCCCGGTACCCCATCCCCCGGTCTCGACCTGCGCCGCGCGGTCGACACCGCCCTCGCCGCGATGATCACCCCGCCGACGGCCGCCGCGGCCAGGGCGCTCGCCGACGACCTGCTCGGCGCGCTCGCGCGGACCGCAGCCACCGGCGACACCTGCCTGGTGCTCGCCGCGGCCGAGGCCGTCGGCCTGGCGCGGGGGCACCTGATGGCAGGCCGCGAGATCGAGGCCCGCGCCGCCCTGGTGCGCGCCCGTGGCCTGCTCGACCGCCGCGCCCCGTGACCGGCGCGCGCATACCCGCGCGGCGGAACGGGTACTGACCACACCGTGCACCAGCAAAAACCTCCCCCCGACGACCGCCCCGATCCCGCCCGCCGCTGCTCCGATCTCGATCCCGCCCGCCGCCCCGATGGTGTCGATGACGCCACCGTCGAAGCGGTCGGCAAGCTCACCGAGGCGCTGGAGACCGTCGAGCGGGCCCGCGGTCACCTGTACTCGTTCCACCAGCTCACCGGCTCCGCCGACCTGGAACTCGGCACCGCGGCCGACCTGCTCGAGAAGGCGGGCCACGCCGAGATCGCCGAGCGGTTGCGCACCGACCTGGTCGGCCGCAACGTCCTCCCGGGCCGCTGGACCTTCCAGATCGTCGAGGAGTACGACGACGACTACGTCGCCCACTTCCGCGCCGCCGAGAAGTCCGTGCGCGACGAGCTGCTGCGGGGCAGGCGGCACGTGTACGAGTCGGAGCTGAAGGAGGCCAGGCGCACCCGGGGCGCCGAGGGCCACGAGGCCCGCCCGTGAGCCCGGCCATTCGGGCGGCGGGGGGTGCTGGCATGACCGGACGGAGTACGGGATCCTGGTGACCATGCGGACTCACGCGCGGCAACACACGACGATGCACGGTCACCCCCACCCGCAGGTGCGCACGGGTGAGTGCCCCGAGTGCCTCGGCTCCGGCCTGGCCCCCAACCGCAAGGACTTCTGCCCGCGCTGCGGGGGAATAGGCCAGGTCCCACGTGCCGCCTGACCCCCCGGACGACGAGCGGACCTGCCCGCACCACTGCGAACCGGACGGCATGATCCGCTGGCAGCAGCCCCGCCCCGACGGCCAGGGCGGGACCGAGCTGGCGGTCATGGAGCTGCCCTGCCCCGCGGGCCACGCGGAGTCCTGGCGCTACCCCGCCGCCGAACGCGACCGGGTCGTCAACGCCGGGGAGAGCATCCGCCTCCCGGGCGTCACCGACGCCGTGAACCAGCTCCCCGCGGGCCTGGCCGAACTCATCACCGACATCTACCGCCGCGCGGGCAATAACGACTAGCCCTCTTTTCGGTATCGGTTTCGGATACCGCTGGGCGTCGTTCCGATTCGTGGGGAACCGCATTCCCGATTCTGATCGCGACCACTCGCAATGTCTTTGGTTGCCGCTTTTAACGTGCCGCCGTCTGGCATGCGCCGGACTCCTTCGCCACTGCCCGGCACGCATTCAGCCTGTTGTGCTCACGCTTAATCCGCCGCACCTTGGGCGCGCCACTCACTACACCGTCGCGCTGATGCCTGGGCCTCGCTCACACCCGACCTGTTAGCCATCGCCGGGGCGGGTTCACACACCTTGCCCCCGCCCGGATCGCGCGCTCCCCGGGTCCCCCGATCTCGCCCCAGGTTCGCCGCATCTGCGCCCGACTCCCAACTACGTTCGGGATCCTGCGGTTTGACGCCGCTCAGCCCGCTCACGCCATCGACGACTGCGGCGTCTCCCTGCACGAGCTGCTCCCAGTAGCCCTCGTCCCCGCCTGCCCCCCACATCCCCAGCCCGCACCCGCTTCCTCCTCTTCGCCCCTTGTTCGCCCTTCGCGAACCCGCCCCGTTCCCGCCGTCCCCACCCCACCTCCACCCGCCGCCGTTCATGATCAACTCGACGCCGGGGGCCCGCCCACCCGGGGTTCGGGGTCCCACGTTCGAGGATATCGGGTTGGGGGGCTTGTCAAGGGGGAGTTGGGTTGGCTGTGGATGGTGGGGGAGGTTGTGGACAAGTCGGGTGCGCGGAGCGGCAAGGAGGTCGTGGAGGAGTCGGCGAAGGGGGCGTCTTGGCCGGGAAATAAGGCCGGGGCGGGGGTACGGTCGCGGGTATGGCGCTGGCAGATCACGATCGCATCCCGCTCACCTTCGGTCCGTCCCCGCTGCACCCGTTGACGCGGCTGACCGACCACCTCGGTGGGGCGCGGATCTGGGCCAAGCGGGAGGACTGCAACAGCGGCCTCGCCTTCGGGGGCAACAAGGTCCGCAAGCTCGAGTACCTCGCGGCCGACGCGGTGGCCAGCGGGTGCGACACGCTGGTCTCGATCGGCGGGGTGCAGTCCAACCACACCCGCGCGGTCGCCGCCGTCGCCGCCTACCTCGGGCTCAACTGCCAGCTGGTGCAGGAGTCCTGGGTGGACTGGCCGGACTCGGTCTACGACAAGGTCGGCAACGTCCAGCTCAGCCGGTTGCTCGGGGCCACGTCGCGGTTCGTCGGGGCCGGGTTCGGGATCGGGATCAAGGAGAGCTACCAGCAGGTGCTCACCGAGGTCGACCTGCGCGGCGGCAAGCCGTACGCGATCCCGGCCGGGGCCTCCGACCACCCGCTCGGCGGGCTCGGGTTCGCGCGCTGGGCGGTGGAACTGCTCGAGCAGGAGCGCGCGGCGGGCGTCCGGTTCGACACGATCGTCGTCGCGTCCGGGACGGGCAGCACCCAGGCGGGCATGCTCGCCGGGTTCGCCGCGCTGGGGGAGCGGCGGCGGGTGATCGGCGTCGACATCACCGCCAAGCCCGCCGAGACCCGGGCGGCCGTCGAGCGCATCGCGCGGCGCACGGCGGTGTTGCTGGACACCGAGTTCACCGACGAGGTCATCCTCGACGAGCGCTACCACGGCGGCACCTACGGCATCCCGGACGAGGAGACCCTCTCGGCGATGCGGCTCGCCGCCCGCACCGAGGCGATGATCACCGACCCGGTGTACGAGGGCAAGTCGATGGCCGCCCTGATCGACCTCGTCGCCACCGGTGAGATCGCCCGCGCCGACACCGTGCTGTTCGCCCACCTCGGCGGCCAACCCGCGATCAACGGCTACAGCGCGGTGATCTAGGCAGTCGCGAGTTTCACGTTTAGAACGCGCCTGGCGGTCACTGGACCGATCCACGGCTACGATCTGGCGACTGATCTGACGCCCAGTGCCTGGAGCCGGTGTGTATGGATGCTGTGGTGGCGTCGCGGGATGTGGTCCGCGTCCTGCTCGTGGAGGACGACGCGGGTGACGCGCTGCTGGTCGAGGAGTTGCTCGCCGACGTCAACGCCCCCATCCGGCTGACCAGGGCGCACTCCCTGGCCGAGGCCCAGCCGCTGCTGGCTGGCCAGGACTGCGTCCTGCTCGACCTCGGCCTGCCCGACGCCTCCGGGCTGCAGGCCCTGCGCAAGCTCGAGGAAGCGGGCGGCGGCGTGGCCGTCGTCGTGCTCACCGGCCTGGCCGACGAGCAGCAGGGGGTCGCGGCGGTGGCCGCGGGCGCCCAGGACTACCTGGTGAAGGGGCAGGTCGACGGCGACCTGCTGAGCCGGGTCATCCGCTACGCGGTGGAACGCGTGCGCAGCGAGGAGATCCAGCGCCAACTGCGCGAGGAACGCCTCTACGCCAAGGAGAAGGCCCGCCTCGAGCGCGGCCTGCTGCCCACCCCGGTGCTCTCGGACCCGCGGCTCGACCGCGACTTCACCTACCAGCCCGGCCGCCAGCGGATGCTGCTCGGCGGCGACTTCTACGACCTGGTCCAGACCGACGACGGCACCGTGCACGCGGTGATCGGCGACGTCTGCGGCCACGGCCCGGACGAGGCCGCGCTCGGGGTGTACCTGCGGGTCGCCTGGCGCGCGCTGGTCCTGGCGGGCAGACCGGTGGACGAGGTCCTCGGCACCATGCAGCGGGTCCTGGTGCACGAGCGCCACCTCGACGGCCTGTTCGCGACCGTGTGCATGCTCTCGGTCGACCCGGACCGGCGCGGCGCGCGGCTGCGGCTGGCCGGTCACCCGCCGCCGGTGCTGGTCGCCGACGGCGCGGTGAGCCTGTTGCGGGCGCCGGTCGGCGTTCCGCTCGGTGTGCTGGAGAAGGCGGCGTGGCCGTCGGCGGCCGTCGAGTTGGGCGAGCGGTGGTCGGTCCTGATGTACACCGACGGCCTGGTGGAGGGGCGCACCGGCGACACGGCCGAGCGGCTCGGCGTCAGCAGGCTGGCCGACCTCGTCGGCGCGCTCGCCAGCCGCGGCCCCGGGTGGCGGGTGGGCGTGCTCGACGACCTGATCCACGAGGTGTGCGTGCTCAACGAGGGCGACCTGGTCGACGACGTGGCCGCGATGCTGCTGACCCGGGTCGCCGGTGACGCCGGTGCCTGAGTCCGCGCAGCTTGCCCCGCGCTGGTCGCGCGACCGCCGGGGCCGGGCCAAGTGGCCGTTGCGGCGCTGGCTCAGCGTCGCGATCGGCGTGCTGGTGCTGGTGTTCGTCGGCGCGGTGATCGCGGGCGGGCTGGCGATCGCGAACCTGACCGAGGCGCGCACCACGATCGTCGACCGCATCGACCCCGCCGTGCAGGAGGCGTTGCGGCTCGACGCCGCCGTGGTGGACCAGGAGACCGGCCTGCGCGGCTACGCGCTGACCGCCAAGCCGGAGTTCCTGCAGCCCTACGACAGCGGGATCGAGCGGCAGCGCAGGGCGATCAGCAGGCTGCGCGAGATCATCGTGGTGCGCACCGACCTGCTCGACCGCATCCGCGGCATCGAGGGCGACATGGAGCGCTGGCGCAGCGACTACGCCCGGCCCACCATCGGTCGCATCGAGACCTCCGGGGTGGGCGGTGACGCGCAAACCGAGGAGGGCAAGCAACGCTTCGACTCGGTGCGCACCGCGGTGACCGGGTTGCAACGCGAACTCGACGCCGCACGCGAGCGCGGCCGGATCGCACTTGCCGACGCGGCCAACCTGTTGGTCACCGTGTGCGTCGCGATCGCATTCGTGCTGTTGCTGGTGTTCCTGCTCGTCACCGTTGCGCTGCGAGCCGCGGTCGCCGGGCCCCTCGCGCAACTGGCGGGCGGGGTGCGCCGGGTCGCCGACGGCGACTTCCAGCACGAGCTGCGGGTCAGCGGGCCGCAGGAGGTCACCGAACTGGCCGGTGACGTCGACTCGATGCGCAAGCGGATCCTCGACGAGGTCGCGGTGCAGCGGCAGGTCAACGCCGAGCTCGACTCGCGCACCGAGGACCTCAAGCGGTCCAACGCCGAGCTCGAGCAGTTCGCCTACGTCGCCTCGCACGACCTGCAGGAGCCGCTGCGCAAGGTCGCCAGCTTCTGCCAGCTGCTCGAACGCCGGTACAAGGGTCAGCTCGACGAGCGCGCCGACCAGTACATCGGGTTCGCCGTCGACGGCGCGAAGCGGATGCAGGTGCTGATCAACGACCTGCTCGCGTTCAGCCGGGTCGGTCGGCACGCCCGCGACCGGGTCCCGGTGGCCTGCGGTGAGCTGGTCGGCCAGGCCACCGCGAACCTCGCCGAGGCCATCGCCGACGCCGATGCGGTCGTCGAGGTCGGCGAGCTGCCCACGGTCCTGGGCGAGGCGCCGCTGCTCACCGCGGTGTTCCAGAACCTGATCGGCAACGCCGTCAAGTTCCGCGGCGAGGCGGCCCCCGTGGTGCGCGTCGAGGCCGAGCGCGACGGCGAGCAGTGGCTGTTCTCGGTGCGCGACAACGGGATCGGCATCGAACCGGAGTTCGCCGAGCGGGTCTTCGTGATCTTCCAGCGGCTGCACGGCAAGGACGCCTACCCCGGCACCGGCATCGGCCTCGCGCTGTGCCGCAAGATCATCGAATACCACGGCGGCCGCATCTGGATCGAGCGGTCCACCGAGCCGGGCACCCGGTTCCGGTTCACCCTCCCGGTCGCCGACACCGCCGCGGGCGCGGTCGGTACCCTCGACGAAACCCCCTCGGAGAAGGCGCACCCATGAACGACTCCACCGACATCAAGGTCATCGACGTCCTGCTGGTCGAGGACGACGACGGCGACGTGCTGATGACCCGGGAGGCGTTCGAGCACTACAAGATCCGCAACCAGCTGCACGTCGTGCGCGACGGCGAACAGGCCGTCAGCTTCCTGCGCCGCGAGGGCCAGTTCGCCGACGCCCCCCGCCCGGACCTGATCCTGCTCGACCTCAACCTCCCCCGCTTCGACGGCAGGCAGGTCCTCGCCGAGATCAAGGCCGACGCCGAACTCCGCATGATCCCGGTGGTCGTGCTGACCACCTCGGAGGCGGAGGAGGACATCCTGCGCAGCTACCAACTCCACGCCAACGCCTACGTCACCAAACCGGTCGACTTCGACCGCTTCATCGAGATCATTCGCAAGATCGATGAGTTCTTCGTGACCGTGGTGAAACTCCCCCGCTAACCCCGGCGTTTGCCCTGGTCAGCACATTGACCACCCGGGCCGCCCCTCATCCGCTCGGGCTCCTGTTCCGCTCGGCCCCCAGTACTGATCGACGCGCGCGCCGCCTTCAAGCCCCCACGCCTCCCGCGTTCCGGTCCGCCTCTCCAGAGTGAACTTCTCCGCCACGCCGCAATCCGCCCAGGTCGGAGTTGTCCACAACCCCTCCGCCCGTCCACAGCTTTCCGCCACCCCCTTCCGCGCGGCACACACCGGGTAGACTGGCACCGGGGACGCCCCCCGTGGTGTGGTGGGGGCTGGGGTGCGCAGGGGAGGGTCCCCGGAATGGAAAACCGCAGGTGAGACGCGGTATGCGCGGTGGGTGTCGCAGGACGAGGCGGTGGGAAGCCGGGGCCCGGCATCCTTACTCCGCCCACCCAGCCACTGGCTACTTGGACCCAGCGGTGCCAGCCCAGCCCCCGTCAGGTCCGCCTCAACCCACTTGATCAGCCACTGGATACTCGGAACTTGGCGGTGCCATCTCAGCCCGCTCTCGGCTGCCCTGCCAGCCCAGCGCGTGGACAGTCGGAGTCGCTGGTGCCAGGCCGGCTCGATGGGGCGGACTTGTTTTGCGTGGGGGGACAACACCCGTAGCGTCGTCAGCGGCAGGGCCTGCTTTTGGGCCCCTGCTTTGCGGTTCTGCGTCGGGTGTTGTAGGGGCCCCACGCAAAACAAGTTCGCCCCATCGAGCTTTCCGCATTGTCGCGGATCGGGCCCGATGTTGCCGCCAGGCAACGAGGCGTCCGATCCCGGTTCGCCGAGCTCGCCGCCAGGCGACGAGGCCGACCCCCAGCCCAGCACGCCCCTAACGCGACCTATGCCCCATCCGCGGCCGAACCGGCGCCACCGTCGTCGTAGGGCTACTCCCAAACGGCCGCCGCGCCCCCAGCTTCCGCGGTCCCCTCCGCCGTTTGCGAGGCGCCGCCGGGGTGACCGCCTGCCGTGAGCGCAAGCTCGCGGCGAAAGCGGCGACGGCCACGCCGCCGAGGAGCATCGCGATGATCGACCAGGTGGTGGACTCGGAGTGGATGGCCAGCGCGGCGCAGGCGGTGGCACCCGCGGCGGCGAGGAAGGCTTCCAGGAAGTACTTGCGCACGGTGACCACGGGCCTCTCGGTAGCTCTTACCCGGGAAGTACCCGTTCCACCGCGGTTCACCCGTGCGGCTTTCGGTCCACTCTGGACGGTGCTCATGTGTTGTTGGTGGCGCTGACCGTCAACGACTGGGAGACCGTCTTCAACCCCTTGGGCCAAACGGTGTAGGTGTGCGTGGTCTTGCCGGGGGTCGTCTCGCACGGGAACGACAGCTCCAGTTGGCCCGAGGCGGCGTAGTCGCTGCCGTAGGAGCCGTACATGCCGGGGCTGTCCACCGAGATCGCCGCGCCCTCGGCACCGGTGATCTTCCAGGCGATGACCACGGGCGCGCCCGGCGAGGAGAACGGGGCGCCCGGCTTGGCCAGCACCGGGCACGCGGGCTTGCTGACCACCGTGAAGCTGACGATCTTGGCGGCGTTCGTCACCGGCCGTGACGTGGTCGTGGTGACCCGGTGCGTCGTGGTCGTGGTCGTCGTGGCCTTGCCGGTCGTGGGCACCTTGCGGGTGGCCGACGACGCCTCCGACTCGGGGGTGGACGCGGCGGAGCCGGTGGCTTGGGCCGATGTGGTCGTACCGAGGGTGGGCTGGTTGGCGGCATCGGCCGCCTGGACCGTGGTGCACCCCACAGCGCCGAAAGCAACCGCCGCGCCCAAGACTAAACCGCCCAATGCCTTCATGGTCCCCACCCTGTTCCGATTGCCCGCTCTCCGTCTTACATCGACAAAGACGCGTTGGCGTAAGGGAGGTTGCGACGCATCACCGACACATCACTGGCGCGCTACCAAGGCGCGGGGGCGTAGTCCTTCAAGAAGCAGCCGCGGATGTCCTCGCCCGCCTCGCCGCGCACGATCGGGTCGTACACCCGCGCGGCGCCGTCGACCAAGTCCAGTGGCGCGTGGAAACCCTCGTCCGCCAACCGGATTTTGGTCGGGTGTGGACGTTCGTCGGTGATCCAGCCGGTGTCCACAGCGGTCATCAGGATGCCGTCGTTGAGCATCTCCTCGGAACTGGTGCGGGTCAGCATGTTCAGCGCCGCCTTGGCCATGTTCGTGTGCGGGTGCCCCGGTCCCTTGTAGGCGCGGCTGAACTGGCCTTCCATCGCCGAGACGTTCACCACGTACTTGCGCCGCGCGGCCGCCGCTGCCATCGCCGGGCGCAGCCTGCTCACCAGGATGAAGGGCGCGGTCTGGTTGCACAGCTGGACCTCGAGCAGCTCCAGCGGGTCCACCTCGTGCACCCGCTGCGTCCAGCTGTTCACCGAGTGCAGGTCCGGCACCAGCCCGCCCGCGTCGATGGCGGTGTTCGCCGCGATCCGCTCCGGGGTCGCCGAGCCCGCCGTCAGTGCGAGCGCGGTCAGCGGGTGCACCTCGTGCGGGGTGTGCTCACCGCCGATCAGCGCGGCCGGGTGCACGGCGGCCGCGTCACCCAGCGTGATCATCTCGGGCAGCGCGCCCGCGGGCAGCGGGTCGGCCTCGGCCGCGGCGAGCGGGGCGTAAGAGCCGGGGGAGCGGCGCACGGTCTGCGCGGCGTTGTTGATCAGGATGTCCAGCGGCCCGCGCGCGGCGACGGTGTCGGCGAGCTCGACGACCTGCGCCGGGTCGCGCAGATCGATGCCGACCACGCGCAGTCGGTGCAGCCAGTCCCCAGCGTCGGGCATCGCGGCGAAGCGGCGCACCGCGTCGCGCGGGAACCGGGTGGTGATCGTGGTGTGCGCGCCGTCGCGCAGCAACCGCAGCGCGATGTACATGCCGATCTTGGCGCGGCCGCCGGTGAGCAGCGCGGTGCGGCCGGTGAGGTCGGTGCGCGCGTCGCGCTTGTCCCGGTTCAGCTCGGCGCAGCTCGGGCACAGCTGGTGGTAGAACGCGTCGACCTGGTGGTAGCGCTGCTTGCAGGTGTAGCAGGAGCGGGCCCGCAGCAGGGTGCCCGCCGTGGCGCCCGGCGTGTTCGACACCAGCGGGATGCCCTGGGTCTCGTCGTCGATCCGGTTCGGCGCGCCCGTCGCGGTCGCCGCGGTGACCGCCCGGTCGGCCTCGGTGACCGCCGCCCGCCGCTCCGCCTTGCGCCGCCTGCGGACCTCCTTGAAGACCCCCGCCGTGGCCCGCCGCACCGCGACCGCGTCCGGGTGCTCCGGCGGCAGTAACTCGACCTCCGCGAGCACGGCCAGGCACGCGCGCATCCGCTCCGGGTCGATCCCCCCGCCCAGATCTTCCCGCGCCGCCGCGTCCTGAGTCGCCGTCATGCCCATCCCCACCTCGGTGAGCCACCACTGTAGAAGCGCCCCCCGACACCCCCGGCGACCCCCTGCCCGCCCCCCACCGCGGCAGCCCAAGAGCACCCCACCCAGCCCCCCTCGCACGCCCGCGTCCGGGGGCGCAGCCCCCACCCTCTCCGGGGGGCGTCCCCAGGCCCATCTTACCAGGTCAGGGTAGTTGTCGATCTTCGACGGCGGTTCTGAAGATCGAGATGTGGATAACTTCTGTCGCTGAGACGGGTGAATATCGAGGCGGCCTGGTGGCGTTGACCAGGGCATCAGGACGTCGGGCGCCCCGTGGCCCGGCGCACGAGCGGAAGTCGTGCCCGGGTGATCAAGTTGCCCCGAATCCCGGTGTATCCGACCGCGCGAATTGCTCCCGCGTACCACCCGAACCAACCGTTCCAGACCCGCTCGCGGTCACAACCAACGGCAGCTCAAGACCCTCCCCGCACAACTCCCCCCGCGCGCGGGTCCGGGGCGCAGCCCCCACCCTCTCCGGGGGGCGGCCCCAGGGCCAGTCTACTGGGCCCTACCGACAGTGGATCTTGGGAAGCGGGGGGCGAAGATCGACATGTGGATAACTTCTGTCCCTGGAACGGGTGAATGGGGGGCACTCGGCGGAGTCGGAGCCGCAGGTCAGGGGCTCGCGGCAGAGTCGTGGGTGTTGGTGCGCGGGAAGTGGCCCGAGCCCTTGCGTCCGGCGGGCGGGGATCCGGCGTGATAGCCATGGACCAGGCAGCGGAGGAGGAGTCGTGGGTGTGGTGTTGGAGCGGGTCGGGTCGGTCGCGGTGCTCACGATCGATGATCCGCCGTTGAACCTCTACACCGTGGCGTTGCACGAGAGCTTCGCCGTCGCGCTTGATGACATCGAGGCGAACCCGCCCAGGGCGGTGTTGATCCGGGCGACCGGTGAGATCGTCAGCGGTGGGGTCGATGTGGCGCTGTTCGGGGCGCAGCGTTCCGCCGCGGAGGCCAAGGCGCTGTTCGACGTGATGTTGGAGCTGCCCGAGCGGGTCGCGGCGCTGGACTGCCCGACCGTGTTCGCTGCCCAGGGCCTGTGCCTGACCTGGGCGTTCGAGGTCGCCCTGGCGTGTGACCTGCTGCTGGCGGTGCAGCACGCCCGGTTCGGCCTGGTGGAGAGCGTGATCGGGCTGACCCCGACGATGGGTGGCACCCAGCGGCTCGCCGCTCGCGCGGGGGTCGCCAGGGCCAAGGAGATGGTCCTCACCGGCGACAAGTACGACGCCGAGACGCTTAGTGCCTGGAACGTGGTCAACGAGGTCTTCCCCGAAGAGGAGTTCGACGAGGCCGCCTTGTCCTACACGACGCTGCTCGCTGAAGGGCCCACCCGCGCGCACGCGGCCACTAAGCAGATCCTGCGCCACTACGAGACCGGTGGACTGCCTGAGGCGACCGCCAACACCACTGCCATCGCCTCGGCCCTCTTCGACACCGACGACCTGCGTGAGGGCGTCCGCTCGTTCCTGGCCGACGGCCCCGGCCGCGCGGACTTCACCGGGCGGTGACGAGCAGGAAGGCCGCCCACCCGGGGGTGGACGGCCTTCCTCGTGATCGGACTCAGCCCTCTTGCAGGTCGGCCAGAGCCGCCTTGACCTTGGACAACTCCGCCTCGAGCTCCTCCATCCGCGCGCGGTGCTGCTCACGCGCGGCGTCGATCACCGTCTCGATGGCCTTGGAGATGTCCTCGTGCAGTTCGGCGGCGGCCCGCGACACGGCGGCCGCGGGGACGCTGAGGCCCTGCAGCACGCGCTTGCCGCCCTGGCTGAGCTCGGCCTGCCACTCGCCCTCGGCGGTGCCGGTGACGGTGAGGGTCAGCTCCACCGTGCGGGTCTTCTTCGCGGTGCTCTGGGCGCGCGGCGCCCTCGGCTTCTTCGCGGGTTGCTCCGCGACGGCCACCTGCTCGGGCGCTGCGGCGGGGGTCGACGACTCGTCGGTCGCCACGGTCTCCGCCTGCTCGGTCTCGGTCTCGGTGGACAAGATCCACTCCCTCTCACGACGCCTGGTGAATCCGGTGAATTAGAACACTCGTTCGCCTGTTCGAGATCGCCGGGTCGGCTTCCCGCCGGTGTCACTCGATCGGGCGTACCTCCGGTCCAGGGGTGAACGGCCTGGTCAGCGCCTCGATACTCGACGGGGGAGATCGTGGCGACGGGAGGCGGTCGGGTGTCCGGTGCCGGGTGGGATTCCGAGATCCAGCGGCTGGCCGCGGTCAAGGCACTGCGGTTGCTCGACACCCCGCGCGAGGAGCGCTTCGACCGGATCACCCGGCTCACCCAGCGCCTGCTCGACGTCCCGATCGCGCTCGTCAGCCTGGTCGACGTGGACCGGCAGTGGTTCAAGTCCTGCGTCGGCCTCGACGCCGAGCAGACCCACCGCAGCGTCTCGTTCTGCTCGCACGCCATCGCCGAGCCGACCCTGATGGAGATCCCCGACGCCACCGCCGACCCCCGCTTCGCCGACAACCCGCACGTCGTCGGCGACCCGCACATCCGCTTCTACGCGGGCCAGCCCATCGCCGGGCCGTCCGGGCACCTGGTGGGCACCCTCTGCGTGGTCGACATGGTCGTGCGCCACCTCGACGACGCCGAGCGCGAACTGCTGCGCGACCTCGCCGCCTGGGTGGAACTGGAGTGCGCGGTCGTGCAGGCCTCCCAGTGGGAGCGCGACGCCGTGCGCGCCCGCACCGACTTCGTCTCGGTGCTCAGCCACGAACTGCGCACCCCGCTGACCTCCATCCGCGGCTCGCTGGAACTGGCCCTCTCCGGCGACTTCGGCGAGCTCGCCGCCCCGCAGCGCAAGCTCGTGGCCATCGCCGCCCGCAACGCCGACCGCCTGGTCCGGATGTCCACCGACGTGCTCGACCTGCACCGGATGCGCCGGGGCGACCTGCGGCTGCGCTTCGCGCGGGTGGCGCTGGCCGAGGTGGTCGACCACGCCGTGCACTCGGTCGAGCACGCCAGTCGCACGGCCCAGGTCCCGGTCGCCGTCGCGTGCGAGGACGCACTGCACCTGCGCGGCGACGCTGACCGGTTGGTGCAGGTGCTGACGAACCTGCTGGCCAACGCGGTGCGGGTGTCGGAGCCGGGGACGAAGGTCGAGGTGGCCGCCGAGCGGCGCGGGAACTGGACCACGCTGACCGTGCGCGATCGCGGGCCGGGGGTGCCGCCGGAGCACCTCGAGGCGATCTTCGAGCCGTTCGTGCAGTTCGAGCTCCCGCAGCAGCGGCAGGCGGGCAGCGCGGGGTTGGGGTTGGCGATCACCCGCGGGATCGTGGAGGCGCACGGCGGCTCGATCCGCGCGTACCCGGCGGAGGGCGGCGGGAGCGTGTTCGAGGTGCAGTTGCCCGCGGACGGGCCGGAGGACGAAGACCGCCCCTGGTGGTAGGTGGCTGGTGGTCGCTACCAACCGAGGATCAACGCGACCTCCGCCCCGATCCGCCGCGGGTCGAACGGCTTCGACAACACCGCGGCGGCGCCCATCGCGCAGAGGCGCTGGTTGAGCGCGGGCTCGGCCGCCCCGGTCACGAAGACGACGGGCACGGCGCACGTGCTGGGGTCCGCGCGCAGCGCC
Source organism: Actinokineospora diospyrosa (assembly GCF_024171925.1). Taxonomy (GTDB): domain Bacteria; phylum Actinomycetota; class Actinomycetes; order Mycobacteriales; family Pseudonocardiaceae; genus Actinokineospora; species Actinokineospora diospyrosa. Next base: position 567,456 of record NZ_JAMTCO010000002.1, read on the forward strand.
GCCAGGACACCAGGCCCGTCGAGCACCGGCATGTCGACGTCGAGGAGCACGGCATCGGGGGCGTCCCGGCGGCAGCGCTCGAGGGCTTCGACGCCGGAGGTGACAGCTTGGACGTCCCAGCCCTGGTAGGTGGTCAGGCACATCTCCATGAGATCGACGAGATCCTCGTCGTCGTCGACTACTAGGACGCGCATTGCCCGCTCGGGTGCCACCATCCCCACAGTGTGGGGGGTGGGTGGGGAAATGGCAGCGGGGGTTGGCTGGGGCTGGGGATCTGGGGTGGGGATCCGGGTGGGGATCTGTGGTGGGATCCTTTGTGGAGGGGGTGCTTTTGGTGGGTGATCTTGTGGACTGGTTGTGTTTGTCCACAACGGTTGTGGTTGTCCACTGGGTGCTGGTTGATGCTCTCGTTGTGTCGGTGGGTCTCGGTAGGCTGTGTATTTGGGGGCTTTCGATCAGGTTGATCTTGACGTAGGCCGTGGTTGGGGATGCGGGGGAAGGGGTTCAGACCTTCGGGTCGGCTCGCCTGCGGCATCGCGACCCGGGATCGGACGCCTCGTTGCCTGGCGGCAACATCGGGCCCGATCCGCGACAATGCGTAAAAGCTCGATGCGGTGGACCTGTTTTGCGCGGGGCCCCTACGACACCCGTGGCAGGACCGCAAAGCAGGGGCCCAAAAGCATGGCCCTGCTGCGAACGACGCTACGGCTGCCGCTCCCCCACACAAAACAGGTCCACCCCATCGAGCATTTGGCACCAGCGAGTCCGACTGTCCAGGCGCTGAGCAGGTGGGCTGGGGCGGACCTGACGGGGGGCGGGTTGGCACCGCAGGGTCCGAGTGTCCAGGTGCTGGGTTGGCAGGGCCGACGAGAGCGGGCTGGGCTGGCACCGGCCGTTCCGAGTGTCCAGGGGTTGAGCAGGTGGGTTGGGGTGGACCTGACGGGTGCTGGGCTGGCACCGCAGGGGGCCGAGGGTGCAGGGGGCTGGGGTGGTGGGCTGGCGGGTGGTTGTCCACAACGTGTTCTGGTGTCCACAGGCCGTGGTCGCTGAGCCGGTTCTGTCGGGATCCGTCAATAGGCTGTATATCGGGGGCTCTTGCGGCAGATGATCTTGCGCGGGGCGGGGTGGAGACAGCGAGTGCCGGGTGTGCAACGGAGGCGTAAGGCGGAGAGGGGTGGGCTATTGCGCGGCGAGGATTGCTTTAGCGGTGCGGCGGCCGGAGACCAAGGCGCCTTGTAGGGAGGGGGTGTCTCGGTGGTCGCCGCAGACATAGAGGTTGTTGGGGAGGGTGGTGGGTTTGCGTAGGGGGCCGGTGTGGACGGGTAGGGCTTCCTGGATTTGGTAGGTACGAACGTGTTGCCAGGCTGTGGTGTCTTGGTGGTAGATCGCGGCCAGGTGCGCTCGTACGGCAGGCTCGCCGGGGTCGTCGGTGCCGAGGACGGTCGAAGACACCAAGGTGGCGCCTGGGGCGTACTCCGGTGCGGCGTTCGTCAACACCACCGTGTTGATTACTGGGCCGCGGTGGTCGCCGTCGATCACGATGACGGCTTCGGGGATGGGTGGGAAGTCCGCTAGGTGGTAGTAGGTGAGGCAGCCGCGGGTGGCTGGGCGGGGGATGCGGTCTCCGAGGAGCGCATGCGCGACCGTCCCGCTCACTGCGACGACCACGTGGCGAGCGGTGATTGTGCCGAAGTCGCCTGTGACGCGGCCGGGGTGGACTTCGCGGATGGGGAAGCTGTACTTGATCGTGTCCAGCGGTAGTGCTGCCGCTAGTTGGTCTGGGATGGCGCGCATGCCCGCGGCAGGCACGCCTATCGTCCCGCGGGCGAACGAGCGGACCACGAACTCGGCGAAGCGGCTCGGCACGGTTAGGTCTGGGTCGAGGAAGACGCCGGACAGGAATGGGCGGACGAAGCGGTCGTAAAGGGGGCCGGTGATGCCGTAGTTGGCCAGCCGGACACGGAACGGGCGGTCGTCGCGGTCTCGTAGTGTCTTGGCTGGTGCGGCGGCCAAGGCGGCGGCGTAGGCGCCCAGCATCATCTTGCGGGTAAGAGAGCCGACCGGTGCGCGCAAGGTCTCTCGCAGTCTGCCCGGTTCGCGAATCGGGTCGGCGAGCAGGTGTAGGCCCGCGGCGTCGCTGACCATCGCGGCGGGGAGGAAGGGGCGCAGGTCGAGCGCCTCCACGTCGAGCAGGTCGCGGACGGCGGGGTAGCCGGCGTTGAGGACCTGGAAGCCGCGGTCGAGCAGCAGCCCGCGCACCCGGTCGGTCCGCACGCGGCCGCCGGGCGCCTCGTCGGCCTCGACCACCACGACCTCGCGCCCCGCCGCGCTGAGCGTCTTGGCCGCCGCCAGTCCAGCCAGTCCGGCGCCCACTACGACGATGTCGGTCTCCGTTGCCACGTCCGCCACCGTACCGAGGGGCACCGGGGTGCCGGACCGTCCGACACGGACTCCAGGCGCTCGAGCCGCCTAGGCAGGCAGGACTATCCGGATGCGGCAGCCCCGTGTGGAGTCGACGACCGCGATAGTGCCGCCGTGCAGCTCTACGACCCAGCGGGCGATCGAGAGGCCGAGGCCGGTACCGCCGCCGCGGGCTTTCTCACCCCGGGTGAAGCGGCGGAAGACGAGGTCGCGTTCGGCGACGGCGATCCCGGGGCCCTCGTCGCGGACCTCCAGCAGCACGCCCGCCGTCGAGCGGGCCGCGCTGACCCAGACGCGGCCGTCGGCCGGGCCGTGCCGCACGGCGTTGTCGAGCAGGTTGACCAGGACCTGGTGCAGCCGCTCCCGGTCGGCGGCGACCGAGTGCGCGTCGGGGGCCACCGTGGTGGTGAACCGGATGGAGCGGCCGACGGCGGCGGCGTTGACCTCGGCCTCGGCGACCACCTCGGCCAGCAGCGGCTCGATGGCGACGTCCTCGCGGGGCAGCGGGTGCGCGCCCGCGTCGATCCGGGACAGGTCGAGCAGCTCGGTCACCAGCCTGCTCAGCCGCACGGTCTGGGCCAGGGCGGTGCGCATCGTGGCCGGGTTCGGCTCGCTCACCCCGTCGACCACGTTCTCCAGCACGGCCTGCAGCGCCGCGATCGGGGTGCGCAGCTCGTGCGAGACGTTGGCGATCAGCTCGCGCCGGTTGCGGTCGGCGGCGTCGAGGTCGGCGCTCATCTGGTTGAACGCCCGGCCCAGCTCGCCGACCTCGTCGCGGGCGGTGACCCGGATCCGGCGCGAGTAGTCGCCGCGGGCCATCGCCCTGGCCGCGGCGGTCATGTCCCGCAGCGGGCGGGTCATGCCGTGCGCGAGGACCTGCGACACCACGACGGCGCCGAGGATGGCGATGATCGAGTTCCAGGCCGGGATCCAGCCCACGTCCAGCCAGAAGTAGGCCAGGCCGACGGTGCCCGCGGCGACCAGCAGGATGCTGATCTTCAACTTCATCGAGCGGACCGGGTCCAGCGGGCGCGGCAGCAGCTCCAGCACCGTCAGCGCCCGGCTGCGCAGCGTGCTCACCCCGCCACCTCCAACGCGTAGCCCACCCCGTGCACGGTGCGGATCAGGTCGGCGCCCAGCTTGCGCCGCAGCGCCTTGATGTGGCTGTCCACGGTCCGGGTGCCCGCCGCGTCGCCCCACCCCCAGATCTCGGCCAGCAGCCGCTCCCTGGGCTGCACCGCGCGCGGGCGGGCGGCCAGGTAGGCCAAGAGGTCGAACTCGATGGGGGTCAGGTGCGCGGCAACCCCGGCGCGGCGGACCCGCCGCTGCACCGGGTCGACCTCCAGGTCGCCGACCACGGTCATGGCCTGGTCCGGTTCGGTCTGCGCGGCCCGCTCGACCCGGCGCAGCAGCGCGTGCACCCTCGCGACCAGCTCACGCGGGGAGAACGGCTTGGTCATGTAGTCGTCGGCCCCGACGCCCAGGCCGACCAGCAGGTCCGTCTCGTCGTCGCGGGCGGTGAGCATGAGCACCGGCACCGGGCGGCGCGCCTGCACCCGGCGGCACACCTCCAGCCCGTCGAACCCCGGCAGCATCACGTCGAGCACCACCAGGTCCGGCCGGGTCCGCTCGGCGGCGTCGACCCCGGCCGGGCCGTCGTGGGCCAGGTCGACCTCGAAGCCCTCGGCGCGCAGCCGGGCCGCGACCGACTCGGCGATGGTGAGCTCGTCCTCGACGACAAGGACTCGGCGCCTGTTCCCCATGGGGTGACTCTAAGCACCGCGTGTGCGCCACATCCGCGCGGCTTGTGGAGGTTGTGTGCAGGTAGGCCCGCCGGAGATCGGGTAAACCGAGGTGAAGCCGACCGGGACCATTGCCTAGGCTGGGGGCAAATGAGTACCGACACCACGGTTGGTCTTGCCGACCTGCGCGCTGCCCTTCCCGAGCTCATGCTGCGGGACGAGCGGCGGCTAGCGCGCAGGCTCGATGGGCTGCGCAAGACCAAGGATCCGCAGCGCAGGCAGGCCAGCCTCGGCAAGGTAGCCGAAGAGGTCGAAGCCGCACGCGCGCGCGTTGAACGCCGCCGTACGTCCGTGCCCGCGCTGAAGTACCCGGCAGAGCTACCGGTCAGCCAACGCCGCGACGACATCCTCGCCGCCATCCGGGACAACCAGGTCGTCATCGTCGCCGGTGAGACCGGGTCCGGTAAGACCACCCAGCTGCCCAAGATCTGCCTGGAGCTGGGGCGCGGGGTGCGCGGGTTCATCGGGCACACCCAGCCGCGCCGGATCGCCGCGCGCACGGTCGCCGAGCGGGTCGCCGAGGAGGTCGGCACGCCGCTGGGGGAGACGGTCGGCTGGAAGGTCCGCTTCACCGACCAGGTCGGCGACCGGACCCTGGTCAAGCTGATGACCGACGGCATCCTGCTGGCCGAGATCCAGAACGACCGGCTGCTCTCGGCCTACGACACGATCATCATCGACGAGGCGCACGAGCGCAGCCTCAACATCGACTTCCTGCTCGGCTACCTGGCCAGGCTGCTGCCGCGGCGCCCGGACCTCAAGGTCGTCATCACCTCGGCCACCATCGACCCGCAGCGGTTCTCCCGGCACTTCGGCGACGCCCCGGTCGTGGAGGTGTCCGGCCGCACCTACCCGGTCGAGGTGCGCTACCGGCCGCTGGTCGACCCGGAGGACCCCGACGCCGACCCGGACCGCGACCAGACCCAGGGCATCCTCGACGCGGTCGACGAACTGTGCGCCGAGGGACCAGGAGACATCCTGGTGTTCCTCTCCGGCGAGCGCGAGATCCGCGACACCGCCGAGGCGCTGACCGGCCGGAACCTGCGCAACACCGAGATCCTGCCGCTGTACGCGCGGCTCTCCAGCGGCGAGCAGCACAAGGTCTTCCAGGCGCACAGCGGCCGCCGGGTCGTGCTGGCCACCAACGTCGCCGAGACGTCGCTGACCGTCCCCGGCATCAAGTACGTCGTGGACCCCGGCACCGCGCGCGTCTCCCGCTACAGCAACCGGCTCAAGGTCCAGCGGTTGCCGATCGAGCCGGTCTCGCAGGCCTCGGCCAACCAGCGCAAGGGCCGCTGCGGCCGCACCTCCGACGGCATCTGCGTGCGGTTGTACGCCGAGGACGACTTCCTCGCCCGCCCCGAGTTCACCGACCCGGAGATCCTGCGCACCAACCTGGCCTCGGTCATCCTGCAGATGAGCGCGGCCGACCTCGGCGAGATGGCGGACTTCCCGTTCATCGACCCGCCGGACCGCCGCCACGTCGCCGACGGGGTGCAGCTGCTGCAGGAACTGGGCGCGCTCGACCCGGCGGAGAAGGACCCGGCCAAGCGGCTCACCCCGCTGGGCCGCAAACTCGCCCAGCTGCCCGTGGACCCCCGTCTGGCGCGGATGGTGATCGAGGCCGACAAGGCGGGCTGCGTCACCGAGGTCATGGTCATCGCCGCCGCGCTGTCCATCCAGGACCCCCGCGAACGCCCGCAGGAGAAACAGCAAGCGGCCGCGGAGAAGCACGCGCGCTTCGCCGACCCGGACTCCGACTTCGTCAGCTACCTCAACCTGTGGCAGTACGTGCGCGAGCAGCAGAAAGAGCTGTCCGGCAACAGGTTCCGCAGGCAGTGCAAGGCGGAGTTCCTGAACTACCTGCGCATCCGCGAGTGGCAGGACATCCACTCCCAGCTGCGCCAGGTCGCCCGCCAGCTCGGCGTGAACGCCAACGAGGTGCCCGCGGCGCCGCAGAACGTCCACATAGCACTGTTGTCGGGTCTGTTGTCGCACATCGGTTTCCGCGACCCGGCTGGCAAGGAGTACATCGGCGCCCGCAACGCGAAGTTCGCCGTCTTCCCCGGTTCCGCGCTGTTCAAGAAGCCGCCGCGCTGGGTGATGTCGGCGGAACTGGTGGAGACGACCAGGTTGTGGGGCCGGATCTGCGCCCGGATCGAACCCGAGTGGGTCGAGCCGCTCGCCGAGCACCTGCTCAAGCGCACCTACAGCGAGCCGCACTGGGAGGCCAAGCAGGGCTCGGTCGTGGCGACCGAGCGGGTCACCCTCTACGGCCTGCCGATCGTGGTCGACCGCAAGGTCCACTACGGGCGCATCGACCCGGAGATGTCGCGCGACCTGTTCATCCGCAACGCCCTGGTGGAGGGGGACTGGCAGACCCGCCACCACTTCTTCCGCGACAACCGCGCACTGCTGCGCGAGGTGGAGGAACTGGAGCACCGGGCCCGCCGCCGCGACATCCTGGTCGACGACGAGACCCTGTTCCAGTTCTACGACCAGCGCGTCCCGGCCGAGGTCGTCTCCGCCAAGCACTTCGACACGTGGTGGAAGAAGGCCCGCCACGAGGACCCGGACCTGCTGACCTTCTCCAAGTCCATGCTGGTCAACGACACCGCGGGCGACATCCGCGAGCAGGACTTCCCCGACGCGCTGCGCCAGCGCGGCCTGACCTTACCGCTGACCTACCGCTTCGAACCGGGCCGCGACGACGACGGCGTCACCGCGAAGGTCCCGATCGCGGTCCTCAACCAGCTCGCGGGCGACGGGTTCGCGCTGCAGGTCCCCGGCCAGCGCGAGGAGATCGTCACCGCGTTGATCCGGTCGCTGCCCAAACCCCTGCGCCGCAACTTCGTCCCGGTGCCCGACTTCGCCAAGGCCGTGGTCGCCCGCCTGCGCCCCGACGAGGAGTCCCTGCCCGAGGCGATCGGCCGCGAACTGCGCACCCTCACCGGGGTGGTGATCCCGCGCGAGGCCTGGCAGCCCTCCGCCGTGCCCGACCACCTGCGCACCACGTTCCAGGTCGTGGACGGGGAGAAGACCCTCGCCAAGGGCAAGGACCTGGTGGCGCTCAAGGACCAGCTCAAGACCCAGCTGCGCGCCTCGCTCGCCGAGGCCACGGTGGACCTGGAGAAGCGCGGCCTGACCACGTGGACGATCGGGACGCTGCCCAAGGTCGCCCGCACCGAGCAGAACGGGCTCGTCGTCACCGCGTACCCGGCGCTGGTCGACGAGGGCGCGACCGTGTCGGTCCGGATGCTCGACACCGCGACCGACCAGCGGGCCGCGATGTGGCAGGGCACCCGCAGGCTGCTGCTGCTCACCGTCCCCGCCCCGACCAAGCACGTCGTCCGCTCCCTGTCCAACCAGGCGAAACTGGCCTTGTCGCACAACCCGCACGGGGGTGTCCCCGCGCTGCTGGCCGACTGCGTCGACGCCGCGGTGGACCACCTGATGGCCCGCGCGGGCGGTCCGGCCTGGAACGAGGCCGCGTTCACCGCCCTGCGCGAGCACGTCCGGCGCGCGCTGAACGAGACGACCGTCGAGGTGCTCGACCGGGTCCGCAAGGTCGTCCTGGCCTGGAACGAGGTCCAGGCGCGCCTGGCCCGCACCAAGGGGCCGATCTTCGTCGAACCGCTGCGCGACATCCAGGACCAGGTCGCGGGCCTGGTGTTCCCCGGGTTCGTCACCGCGACCGGGGTGGACCGGCTGCCCGACCTGGAGCGCTACCTGCGCGCGGTGGAGCGCAGGCTGGACAAGCTCCCGGAGCGGCCGGACCGCGACCGGGCCTGGATGCACACCGTGCAGGACCTGGAGGACGCCTACCACGGGGCCGTCGAGCGGTTGCGGCCCAGCGCCAGGGAAACGCCCGAGGTCCGGGGGATCTGGTGGATGATCGAGGAACTGCGGGTGAGCTACTTCGCGCAGACCCTCGGGACGCCCGGGCCGGTGTCGGACAAGCGCATCCTCAAAGCGATCGAGGCCATGAACCCCTGAACGGGCCGTGATCTCCACAGCTGAGCGGAAAGCTCGATGGGTGGATCTGCTCTGCCCGGGGCCTCTGCAACACCCGTGCTGGGCCTAGAAGCTGGGGGCCAAAGAGCTGGCCCAGCCAGCCGCCAACGAGGCTACGGGTGTTGTCCCCCACACAAAGCAGGTCCACCCCATCGAGCACTTGGCACCGGCGACCTTCGAGGAGTGTTGGGCTCTAGGCGCTTGGTGGGGTTGTCCGCCACGCTTGGCCGAAGTGCCGGATCAGCGGTGGGTAGACGACGAGGTGTCTGAACGGCGCGATGGCTTTCATGTAAGCGTGTCCGAGCGCGCCGTTCGGCTTGACCAGCACAGCCATCTGCCCCCGGTAGCCCCCATTGCCGTCGGTGACCCAGGCGAGGTGCATGACCGCGTGCACCGTCCGGTTGGCGACCTCCGCCGCCCACTCGGTCTCGGTCAGGTAGACGGAAGTGAAGGGGCGGTTGGGGAACTCCGGACCCGCGGGCGCGGCCAACAGGTCGGCGGGTAGTCGGTCGCGCAGCGTCTGCACCCGTGAGCCGAGGCCGGAATCCGGTGCGTCCCAGCCGAACCAGGCGCCCAACTTGCGGCGGATCGCGACCAGCGCGCGGGCGGCTGAGGAGGGCGTGTCGTCGGAATCGCGGTTCGCGGCGAGCCGCACCAGGCGGGGGAAGTCCTCGACGCCGCCGGGCGTCGGCAACGCCCAGACGTCCTCGAGGTGGAAGTCGGGGGCGATCTCGTGGATGCGCCACGGCTGACGGGTGTGCGCGGTGTCGGGCAGCCTCATACCGGTGTCTCCGTTCGGTGGCCGTTCACCTGCCCCGGCGAGGAGAACCGGGTGTACCCGGCTCCTGGGCGGCCGCAGGCGGGCCATCGCGGTGGATGGCCCCAAGGCGAACCGTACTCGCCCGGGCAGGCGCGCGTTCCCTTTGGGGCCAAGGCATTCAGCCGGTGGCCACCCCGGTCCGATGTGGATCGTGGTCCGGTTCCGCGCGGACCCCCGGCCCTAGCGCCGGACGTGCAAGCGGACCGTGGTGCCCTGGGTCTCCCGGGAGCGGATCGTCACCAGGTCGCACAGCTGGTTGGCCAGCCACACGCCGCGGCCGCCCTGGATCGAGGGCAGCGGGGCGATCCGGCCGACCAGGGGGTTGGCGATGTAGCCGCTGTCGGTGATCTCGCAGACCAGCGTGTCGGTGTCGGTCCACAGGCGCAGGGTGCCGCGCTCGCCGCCGTGGCAGATGCTGTTGGTGACCATCTCGTTGGTGGCCAGGGTGAGGTCGAGCGCCCTGGCGCGGGCGATGCCGAACTGCTTGGCCCGCACGCCGACCAGGTCGCGCAGCTCCGGGAGGTCGTCGAGGCAGAAGTGGACCATGTCGGACACCGCCGCGGGCGCGGGCAGGTCCGCGGCGAAGCGGTGGTGGGCGTACCCGTGGTCGAACACCGGGCTCACCGCGCGGGCGCCGTCGACCACCACCGGGTGCGTGTGCGCGACGGCGTCGAGCACCGACCCCGGCAGCGCCGCGGCGTCGAACAGGCAGCCGAGCCGCAGCGCCCTGGCTTCCTCGAAGGCCAGGTTGATCAGCGCCTCGTGCAGGATGACCTCGGCGTACTCCGCCTCGCCCCGACCGGTCCACGCGGGCTCGGCGACGCCGCGGGCCGGGCGGTCGGCGACGTTGGCGCGGATGGTGGGGATCAACCGCGCCGGGTTGCGGCCCACCTCGCCCGCGTCGACGAAGGTGATCTCGTCGGCCGCGGAGCCCAGGGCCTCGCGCAGCGCCGCGGTGCCCCGCGGCGGCAACACGGCGAACACCGCCTCGCCCGCCTGCAGTCCTTCGCGGGCGAAGCCCGCCACGGCGTCCAGGTAGCCCGGTTCGTCGCGGTAGACCAGTGCCTCGTGGGCGAAACCCGGTGCGCTCATGCGGTCACGTCCTCGAACCGGGGGGCTGGGGGACCGGGTGCCCATCGCCCAGGGGAGTCGGAGTTCGGGCGAAGCCTACCCGGGTGGCGCCACCGCGGCGACCGAACCGCGCGGTGCTGGGAAACCGATCGGCGGCCGGTGTGGTGGGAGAGCAACCGATCAGTCCTCAGTGGACACTGTAAGCGTCGCGCGGTCCGGGTAGAAGGCCACCAACCCGGCGATCTTCTGGCTCTCCGGCAGCGGCGAGCGGTAGCACCACACCAGGTCCTCGTGCACGACCCCGTCGACCACCACGTGCCAGTAGGTCGCGGTTCCCTTGTACGGGCACATCGTCGTCGTGCGCGACGGTCGCAGCAGGTCCATCCGCACGTCGTGGCGCGGCAGGTAGAACCGCGCGGGCAACCCGGTCTCGAACAGCACGCTGGGCCTGCGCGACTCGGCCACCCGTGTCCCGCCGACTTCCACGACCACGTGCCGCGAGGAGGCCAGGATGTCCACCCGGGTGTACGGGTCGCGCGCGTGCACGTAGACCGGTTCGTCCTCCTCGAACCACTCGTCCATCGCGTCCCAGGCGACCCGCGCCAACCCGGCCAGTTCCGGTTCGTCGGCCACCCGCAACGCCCCGGGCGGCACCAACTCCGCGCGCACGTCCGCCGCCGGGAAGTAGTACGTCGGGTATTGCCGCTCCCACACCAGTCGCGGCGCGGTCGAGTCCACCACCAGGGCGCCGCCGCGGTACGCCCGGACCCGCTTGGGTGAGCGCTCCACGCGCAGGGGTCCGGTCACGGCACCGACGGTACCCGCGAGTGGCCGCGCGCGTGGCGGCATGAAAGGTTTTCCCCATGGTCATCAGCCCCGCACCGGCGCAGCGCAAGCACCGCGTCTCGCTGGACGACTGGGCGATGCTCCTGCTGGCCGTGCTCGCCGTGGGCCTGTTGGCCTACCTGAGGTTCTGGCACCCGCCGCCCGACCAGGTCCGGCTGATCACCTGGGTCGACCGGGGGCTGTGCGCGGCGTTCGCCGTTGAGTTCCTGGCGCGCTGGTGGTCGGCGGGCTTCACCCGCCGGTTCGTGCTGGTCAACTGGTACGACCTGGTCGGCATGGTCCCCGTGGCCAGCCTGTGGTTCCGGGTGTTCCGGGTGCTGCGCGTCGTGCGCATCGGCGTCCAGCTGACCCGGCTGCGGCGCCCCGTGGACCGCTCCGTCGGCGAGGAGTTGGCGCACCGGGCGATGGCGCGCTTCGGCGGCGTGCTGATCGACGTGGTCAAGAAGCCGCTGACCGTGGCCGTGCTGGAGGAGGTCGTCTCCGTCCTGCGCACCGGGCACTACGCGCGCAACCTCGCCAGCGCGCTCGAGGAGAACCGCGCCGAGATCCGCGCGATGGTGCTGGAGAAGATCCGCCAAGACCCGCAAGCCGGGTTGTTCCGCCGGATGCCCTTCCACGACGAGGTCGTCGGCACCGTCACCGACGCCACGTTGCGCGTCCTGCTGGAGATGCTGGCCGACCCGCGCACCGACGAGCTCATCTCGGACCTGTTGCGCGAGAACATCGAGCAGATCCGCGCCGCGGTGCGCGCCGACGCCCACAAGAACCTGCCGGAGCAGGACCCGCCCGACCGGTGATCGCTGCCATGATGGCCGGGTGAGCGACGCGCGCTTCGACCTCGATCCCGCCGTGCACCACCTCAACCCGGGCAGCGTCGGGGTCGTGCCCCGCGCGGTGATCCGGGCGCGGGCCGAGTACGCCAAGCGCGCCGAGACCAACCCGATGCGCTTCCACCGGGTCGAGACGATCCCGCTCGTCGCGCGCGCCAGGGTCGCGGGCGCGCAGTTCCTCGGGTCCGACGGGCTGGTCCTGGTGCGCAACGTCACCGAGGCGGTGGCGACGGTGCTGGCCTCGATCCCGTTCGCCGACGGCGACGAGATCCTGGTGTCCGACCACGGCTACCAGGCGGTGCTGCTCGCCTGCCAGGACCGCGCGCTCGTCCGGCAGGTGTCGTTCCCGGTGGACGCCACCCCGGCGGAGGTCGTGGCCGCGTTCGCCGTCGGGATCCGGCCGACCACCCGGTTGGTCATCGTCGACGCCATCACCTCGGTGACCGCGCTGGTGCTGCCGGTCGAGCGGGTCGTCGAGGTCGCCCACGAGCACGGCGTCCCGGTGTTCGTCGACGCCGCGCACGTGCCCGGCCACCTCGACCAGCGCCCCGCCGACACCGGCGCGGACTTCTGGGTGGGCAACTTCCACAAGTGGGCCTACGTGCCCCGGGCGACAGCGGGTCTGCACATCGCCGAACCGTGGCGCGACCGGATCCTGCCCCTCGTGCCCTCCTTCAACCACCCGCTGGAGTTCCCCGCCTGGTTCGACCACGCGGGCACCGCCGACTACACGGCCTGGATGGCGCTGCCGGACGGGTTGGCGTTCTGGCACGAGATCGGCGGGTGGGACGCGGTGGCGGCAAGCGCCCGGCTCCTGGACGAGGGCGTCCGGATCGTCTCGGACGCCGTTGGCGCCGACGGCCAGGCGAGCCCGCACCACGCACCCCTGATGCGGTTGGTCGCACTGCCGCAGGGGCGGGTCACCAGCGTCGAGGACGCCTACCGCTACTACGACGAACTCAGCACCCACCACAACATCGAGACCGCGGTGCACTTCTACGGCGGGCAGGGCTACCTCCGCCTCGGCGCCACGATCACGGTGACCGAGGCGGGGTTCGAGGCCCTCGCCGCCGCGGTCGCCGCCGATCGCTGACCACCGCGCGCCGCTGACTACTGAGCCCGCTGACTACTGCACGCCCTTGCCCGGGTGCGGGATCGAGAAGCCGGGCCCGGCCCGCTCCACACCGTCCACACCGGACACCGCGCGCAGCGCGCCGAAGACGGCGGGCTCGGCCGCCCCGGTGATGGTGGCGATCTCCGGCAGGACGCGGTCGACCCGCATCCCGGCGGACTCCAACGCCGCCACCACCGCCGTGAGCGAGCCGAGCGCGCCGTCGTCGACGGTCACCAGGACCGGAACGCTCACGGAGCCTGCACCACACCAGCACCCACGTCGACCGAGGGTAGCGGCAACCGGCGCGCCGCCTGGTGCAGGCGCGCCCACAGCTCCCAGCCGCGCGCCCCGGTGGCCTGCGAGATCAGCGCGGCGATGCCCGCGACGTGCGGGGTCGCCATGCTGGTGCCGCTGATCCGGTTGTGGTTCTTCGGCCGCGGCCACGACGAGTACACGTCCACCCCGGGCGCCACCACGTCCACCGCGCCGATCAGGTCGACCGTGCCGCAGGAGAACCAGCCCAGCGCGGTCGCCACGTCGATCGCCCCGACGGCCAGCACCGACGGGCAGTTCGCCGGGTGCCCGACCGGGCTGATCTTGTTCTCCTGCCGCCGCGACTCGTTGCCCGCCGCCGCGACGATCAGCGTGCCCTGCGCCAGCGCCCGGCTCGCCACCCGCTCGTAGGTCTGCGAGTACGGGGTCCCCGGCCGCACCGCCGCGCCCAGCGACATCGACACGACCTGGGCGTTGTTCGACACCGCCCACGCGATGCCCGCCAGGATGCCGCCGTCGGACCCGGACCCGGCGTTGCTCAAGACCTTGCCCGCGAAGATCTCCGCCTCGTGGGCCACCCCGTAGCCCGCGCCGCCGCCCGGGGTCCGGGGACCGGCCGCGGTGCCGATGCAGTGCGTGCCGTGCCCGTGGCCGTCCTCGACCGTCTCACCCGTGATGAACGACGCCGTGGTCACCGCGCGCCCGGCGAACTCCGGGTGCTCGGCGTCGAACCCGGTGTCGAGCACCGCGATCCGCACGCCCTTGCCGGTCGCCGCGCTCTTGTGCGCCCCGACCGCCTGCAGCCCCCAGGTGAACACCGACTCGTCGATCTGCGGCCCCGGCGCCGCCTCCTCGGCGGGCGCGGCGATCGCGTACACCCGCCGCTCGGCCTCCAGCGCCGCGATCGGGCCGGGCTGGTCGACGGCCAGGCCGAGCGCGGTGAGCTGGTCGGGGTCGGCGTCGATGACCGCCACCCCCAGCCGGTCGAACACCAGCCCGTCGGGACCGGGGAACTCCGCGCCTGCCGCCTCGGCCGTGCTGACCGTGCGGATGCCCGCGATCTGGTTGAGCGCGCGGGTGCCCGCCTCGATCGCGCCGTCCTCCAGCAGGACCAGGAACCGCCCGGTCGTCTCCTCGGTCGTGCTGTCCTCGGGATTGGTCATGTCCGCCCCTTCCGCCGCCGTGCCCCCTTCAAGGGTGATCGCCAACACCGGTTGGGTGTAACGGGAGTCACACCAATGGCGCAGGGTGGCGGGGATCCGGACCGGAACCGGACCGTCCACCCCGTGGCACACGCCTGCCGGGGGCGGCCGGGCGTTTACTGTCGGAGCATGCAGACTTGGCAATCCCACCCGGTGCCGCGGGTCGCTGGCACGCCTCGGCCGCTACGGCTGTTCGACACCGCCGCCGGGGAGGTCCGACCGACCGCCCCCGGGCCGACCGCGACGATGTACGTCTGCGGGATCACCCCCTACGACGCGACGCACCTCGGGCACGCGGCCACCTACCTCGCCTTCGACCTGGTGCACCGGCAGTGGCTCGACAACGGCCACGAGGTGCACTACGTGCAGAACATCACCGACATCGACGACCCGCTGCTGGAGCGGGCCGAGCGCGACCAGGACGACTGGGTCGTGCTCGGGATGCGCGAGACCGCGCTGTTCCGCGAGGACATGGTCGCGCTGCGGGTGCTGCCGCCGCGCGAGTACGTCGGCGCGGTGGAGTCCATCCCGGAGATCGTCACCGCGGTCGCCAAGCTGCTCGCCGACGGCGCGGCGTACCGGGTGGACGACCCCGAGTACCCGGACGTCTACTTCGACCACACCGCCACCGGCCGCTTCGGCGGTGAGTCCAACTACGACGAGCCGACCATGAACCGGTTCTTCGCCGAGCGCGGCGGCGACCCCGACCGGGTGGGCAAGCGGCACCCGCTCGACGCGCTGCTGTGGCGCGCCGCCCGCCCCGGCGAGCCCAAGTGGGACAGCGAGCTCGGCCCCGGCCGACCCGGCTGGCACATCGAGTGCAGCGTCATCGCCCTCAACCGGCTCGGGATCACCTTCGACCTGCAGGGCGGCGGCTCCGACCTGATCTTCCCGCACCACGAGTACAGCGCCGCGCACGCCGAGGCGCTGACCGGGCAGCACCCGTTCGCCCGGCACTACACGCACAGCGGGATGATTGCCCTCGACGGCGAGAAGATGTCCAAGTCGCGCGGCAACCTGGTCTTCGTGTCCCGGCTGCGCGCCGACAAGGTCGACCCGATGGCGGTCCGGCTCGGCCTGCTCTCGGGCCACTACCGCCAAGACCGGTCCTGGACCGACGCCGTCCTCGCCGAGGGCGGGGCCCGGTTGGCCCGCTGGCGGGGCGCGGTGAGCGCCGAGGCGGGCGCCCCCGCCGAGGACGTCATCGCCCGGCTGCGCGACCACCTGGCCAACGACCTGGACACCCCCAGCGCCCTCGCCGCGATCGACGCGTGGGCGAGCCAGGGCGGCGCGGACCCGACGGCGCCGGGAGCGGTCAAGGCCGCCGTCGACGCCCTGCTGGGCATCGAGCTGTAGCGGTCGGTCCCCTAGCGCGCCGCCGCGCTAGGGGACCTCGCGCCCGCCCAGCAGCAGTACGGCCGAGACGGTCACCAACACCGCGGGCACGACGAAGCCGAGCCAGGGCGCCACCTGGTACAGCGGGGTGAAGGCCAAAGGGGACACCGCGGCCCCGGTGAACCGCAACGACTGCACCACCGACACCGCACCCGCCCGGTTGGGACCGTCCCCGCCCAACACCAGCGCGTTGACCCCGGTCAGCACCAACTGCGCGGCCACCCCGGTCACCGCCCACAGCGCCGCCACCGCGGGCAACCACGTCAGGGTCCCCACCAGCGCCACCGGCACCGCGCCCGCGACCGACCCGATCAGCACCGCCCGCCGCGCCCCGATCCGGTCGATCGCCCGCCCCACCGGCCGCGCCGAGAGCAGACCGACCACGCCGAACCCGGTCAGCACCAGCCCCCGCTCGGCCGCGCTCAACCCGAACGCGTCCTCGGCGCGCACGGCCAACAACACCGACATACCGCCCAAACAGGCCCAACCGACCAGGGCGAGCCACCCGGCCTTGAGCACCGCGGGCCGCCACGCCGAACGCAGGGTCGCGTGCGTCCGCTGCCGCTCGCGCATCCGCTCCGGCAACCCCGCGAACGCCAGCACCGCCGACACCGCGGCGACCCCCAGGAACGCGTACCGCCAGCTCACCTCCGCGGCCAGCCCGCCGAGCAGCGGCGCGCTCGTCTGCCCCGCGGCCTGCAACGAGGCGAACAGGCCCAGCGAGCGGCCCAACCGCTCCGGCGGCGTCACGGTGGCGATCGCGGCCAGCAGCAGGGGAGTGGTGAACGCGTTCGCCCCGCCCTGCACCGCCCGCGCGGCCAGGAACACCGGGTACGTCGAGGCGAGCACGCACACCACCGACGACACCACGTACACCAGGTAGGCCACCCGCACGCTGCGCGCGGCGCCCCAGCGGGCGCCCAGCGTGCCGGAGAACAGCATCAGCGCCGCGAACGGCACCAGGTAGGCCGTCAGCGAGTAGGACGCGACCTGGGTGGACACCCCGAAGTCCGCACCCAGCTCCGGCAGCATCGAGGTGACGATGCCGCCCGCGAACGGGCCCAGGAAACCACCCGCGTACAGCGCGACGACGGTGGCGGTGGGGGTACCGCGGCTCACACGCCGGTCGGGCCGGGCCCGGAACCGCCCCGGCCGGGCCCCGGGCGGCGCCTGCGCAGGTAGCGCTCGAACTCCGCGGCGATCACGTCACCGCTGGTCTCGTTGAGCGTGTCCTCCGCGTCGCCGCGCTCCTCGAGGGCGCGCACGTAGTTGCGCACGTCCTCGTCCTCCTCGGCCATCTCGCTGACCGTCTGCTGCCACTCCTCGGCCTGCTCGGGCAGCGTGCCCAGCGGCACCTCCACGTCGAGCACCTCCTCCACCCGGTGCAGCAGCGCCAGCGTCGCCTTGGGCGAGGGCGGCTGCGACACGTAGTGCGGCACCGCGGCCCAGATCGAGATCGCGGGCACCCCGGCGCGCACGCAGGCGTCCTGCAGCACCCCGACGATGCCGGTCGGGCCCTCGTAGCGCGAGCGCTCCAGGCCGAAGCGGGCCGCCGAGGTCGCGTCGTAGGCCGTGCCGGTCACCGGGACCGGGCGGGTGTGCGGGGTGTCGGCCAGCAGCGCGCCCAGCGTCACCACCGTGGTGATGTTGAGCTCCTCGATGTGCCCGAGCAGCTCGGCGCAGAACTTGCGCCACCGCATGTTGGGCTCGATGCCGTGCACCAGCACCACGTCCCGGTTGGACCCGGGCGGCCTGCACAGGTACAGCCGCGTCGTCGGCCACTCCACCCTCCGCGTGACACCGTCCACCATGCGCACGGTCGGTCTGGTCACCTGGAAGTCGTAGTAGTCGTCCGGATCGATCTCCAGCAGCGGGCTCGCGTCCCAGGTCAGCTGCAGGTGCTCGATCGCGGTGCTCGCCGCGTCGCCCGCGTCGTTCCAGCCCTCGAACGCCGCCACCAAGACGGGGTCGACGAGCTCCTGCCGAGCCGAGGGCTCGCGGTCGGCAGCCATGTTCGGGTGGTCCGGGTCGGTCACCGGGTCAGCCTACGGCTACGCGCCCGGCGGGGGAGATCGTAGGCTGGGGACGTGCCGCGACGCCGCGGCCCGGCCGGGTCAGCGCCCGGTGGTCAGCGACGTCGAGCGAGCGGAGGACGCCCCCGTGCCCAGACCGTCCACTGTGGATGGCTTACCGGCCGCGGTCCTGTGGGACATGGACGGCACGCTGCTGGACTCGGAGAAGCTGTGGGACATCCCGCTCAGCGAGTACTCGCTCAAGCTGGGCGCCCCGCTGACCCCCGAGATCAGGGCGGCGATGGTCGGCAGCAACGTCCCCACCAGCATGGGCCTGCTCTTCGGCGGGGTCGGCCGGGTGCCGACCGGGGACGACGTGCGGGAGGCCATGGACTGGATCACGGCCAGGATGCGCGAGCTGTTCGCCACCCGGCTGACCTTCCGCCCCGGCGCCCCCGAGGCCCTGCGCGCCGTCCGCGCCACCGGCCTGCCGGTCGCCCTGGTCACCTCCACCGAGCGCGCCCTCACCGAAGTGGCCCTCGACACCCTCGGCCGCCACCACTTCGACACCACCCTCTGCGGCGACGAGGTCGACGGCCGCAACAAGCCCCTGCCCGACCCCTACCTGCTTGCCGCCACCGCCCTGGGCGTCGACGTGACCGACTGCCTGGCCATCGAGGACTCACCCACCGGCACCACCTCAGCCACCTCAGCGGGCTGCGTCGTACTGGTCGTCCCGTGCGAGGTCCCGGTCCCCGCGGGCCCCCGCCGGGTCTTCCGCGACTCCCTGCTCGGCCTGGACGAGGACCTGCTGCGCGCGGTCATGGCCACCGGGTGGCAGGATCGTCCGGCGTGAAGACCTTCGACCAGCTGTTCGCCGAACTCAGTGACCGAGCCGAGAACCGCCCGGAGGGCTCGGGCACGGTAAAAGCACTCGACGACGGCGTGCACGCCCAGGGCAAGAAGGTCATCGAGGAAGCGGGCGAGGTCTGGATCGCCGCCGAGTACCAGAGCGACGAGGAGCTGGCGGAGGAGATCTCACAGCTGCTCTACCGCGTACAGGTCTTGATGCTTGGCCGCGGGTTGTCACTGGAGGACGTCTACCGGTACCTCTGATCCGCCCTCGTCGCCTAGCGGCAAGCTCGGCGTTCGATCCGCGGCAATGCGGTCGGCTCGATGGGGCGAACCTGTTTTGTGCGGGGCCTCTACGACACCCGTGGCAGGACCGCAAAGCAGGGGCCGAAAAGCATGGCCCTGCCGCGTGGAAACGCTACGGGTGCCGTCCCCCCACACAAAACAGGTCCACCCATCGAGCAGTTGGCACCAGCGAGTCCGACTGTCCAGGCGCTGGGTTGGCAGCGTCGACGAGGACGGGCTGGGCTGGCACCGAAGCATCCGAGTGTCCAGTGGCTCGCACTGCTGTCGGGGTAGAGGGGCTGGGTTGGCGCCAGCGGCTACCGAAGAACGCGGGGTTGCCCAGGAGGGTATGACGCCCGGGGTCGCAGGAGGTTGGCACCAGGGGCGGCCGGGTGTCCAGGGGCAGGCGATGCGCTTGGGGGCGAGCGACCGGGTTGGTGCGATGTGGTCGCGCTACTGCTGGTGGCGCGGTTCTCGGGGCCTCTGGGGGGCTCAGCCCTTGCTGGGGCGGCGTTGGGGGCGGGGGGTGACCACGCCGTCGGCTAGGCGGCGGGCGGTGATGAGGAAGGCGGTGTGGGCGATCATCCGGTGTTCTGGGCGCACGGCCAGGCCGACGGAGTGCCAGGGGCGGACCAGGGTTTCCCAGGCGTAGGGCTCGGTCCAGCAGGTCTGCTCGCGCAGCGCCTCCGACACCCGGGAGAGTTGGGTGGTGGTGGCCACGTAGACCACCAGGACACCGCCGGGGATGAGGCTGCGGGCGACGGTGGGGAGGACGTCCCAGGGGGCGAGCATGTCGAGGATGACGCGGTCGGCCTCGCCGGTGTGGTCGGCCAGGTCGCCGACGGTGAGGGTCCAGTTCGGGGGGTGTTCGCCGTAGAACTGGATGACGTTGCGCTCGGCGTGTTCGGCGTGGTCGGCGCGGATCTCGTGGGAGGTCACGGTGCCGGTGGGGCCGACGGCGCGCAGCAGGGAGCAGGTGAGCGCGCCGGAGCCCGCACCGGCCTCCAGGACGCGGGCGCCGGGGAAGATGTCGCCGTGCATGATGATCTGGGCGGCGTCCTTGGGGTAGATCACCTGGGCGCCGCGCGGCATCGACAGCACGTAGTCGGCCAGCAGCGGTCGCAGGGCCAGGTACGCCGTGCCCGCCACCGAGCTGACGACGGAGCCCTCGGGTTGGCCGATGATGTCGTCGTGGGCCAGCGCGCCGCGGTGGGTGTGGTACTTCTCGCCCGGTTCGAGGATGAGCGTGTAGTGCCTGCCCTTGGGGTCGGTGAGCTGCACCCGGTCCCCCGCCTCGAACGGACCGCTGACCTTGCGTGCCGACACCCGAACCTCGCCCTCCCTGCCGTCCTCAACCGTCGGGAGATGGTCGCAGAGCGGTGCGGCGGCCCTGTCAGGCGGGTCCGTGCTCGCGCAGCGCGGCGTGCAGGTCCTCCCGGCGCAGCACCCCGCACGGCCTGCCCTCGTCGTCGACGACCACGAACTGCCAGGCGGGGGTCTCCATGACCCGCTCGGCGATCTCCTCACCCGGTTCCGAGGCCAGCAGCACCGATTCCGGGCGGATCGGCTCGGCGGCGTGCTCGGCCGGGGAGAACGGCGAGGTCGCGGCCAACTCGCGGGCGGCGACCTCGTCGAGCAACCCGGCGGCGACCCCGTCCGCGCGCACCAGCACCACGCCCCGCCCGGCCGCGGCGGCCAGCGCGTCGGCGACCGGGCTCTCCGCGGGCAGCTGCAGCACCGGCCGCACGACGTCGGCCAGGGTGAGGCCCTCCGGCCAGCCGCGGCGCTGCTCGGCCGCCAGCTCACCACTGGCCCCGGCGACCACGAACCAGGCCGTGAGCAGGCAGACGCCCAACCGCAGCCACCGGTCCGGGCTCTGCTCGACGACACCCCACAACGCCCAGACGACCAGCAGCCCGGCGACCGCCCAGCCACCGACGACCGCCGCCCGGGTGCCGGTGCCGCGGCGACCGGTCATGGCCCACACGCCCGCGCGCAACATCCGACCACCGTCGAGCGGGAGCCCGGGCAGCAGGTTGAACACAGCGACGGCGGTGTTGGCGAAGGCGCACTCGAGCACGAGCAGCCACACCGGGCCGCCGGGTGGGATCGCCAGCAGCGCCAGCCCGCAGCCGCCCGCCAGCGCGATCGACACCGCCGGTCCGGCCGCGGCGACCACGCCCTCGTGGCCCGGGCGGCGCGGGGTTCGGGCGATCTCCGAGAGGCCGCCCAGCAGGAACAGGCGGAGCCTGCGCACCGGTAGGCCCAACCGCAGGGCGACCACGCAGTGGCCGAGTTCGTGGGCGAGCACGGAGATGCCGAGCAGCACGGCGAACGCGGCGGCCAGCAGGACCGAGGTGACCATGTCCGCGCCGGGCATCAACGAACCCACGAGCGGCGCGTAGAAGACGACAACGGCGAGCGCGCCCAACCACCACGACGGCGCGAGCACGACGGGCACGCCGCTATAGCGGAACAGCAGCAGTCCGCCGCCAGCGGCGGGGAGGTGGTGTGTGGTGCCCGACACCCCGCACAGCGTAACCGGGCGGGTGTGGGACGGGGGTGATCCGCGGTCGCGGCCGGACACGGGCGGTGCGGTGCCGGGGGCTGTCGGTGGTCGACACTAGGGTTTGCGCCATGGCGACCGACACCGAACCCATCCCGGTACCGGCGGCGGACCGCACGACCCGGCGGCGCCCCGCGTTGTCGCCGTCGCGGGCGGGTGACTTCAAGCAGTGCCCGCTGCTGTACCGCTTCCGCGCCGTGGACCGGCTCCCGGAGACCCCGACGAAGGCCCAGGTGCGCGGCACCGTCGTGCACGCGGTGCTGGAGCGGCTCTACGGCCTGCCCGCCGCCGAGCGGGTGCCCGACACCGCGCACGGCCTGCTGGAACCGACCTGGGCAGCTCTGCTGGCCGGGGAGCCCGGCCTCGCCGCGATCTTCGAGGAGGGCGAGGACCCCGCCGACTGGCTCGCCACCGCGAACGGCCTGATCGACGGCTACTTCGCCCTCGAAGACCCCCGCCGCCTGGAGCCCGACGCCTGCGAACTGCTGGTCGAGACCGAACTCCCCTCCGGCGTCCTGCTCCGCGGCTACATCGACCGCCTCGACGTCGCCCCCACCGGCGAAATCCGCGTCGTCGACTACAAGACGGGCACAGCGCCCCGCGAGATCGGCGAGGCCAAAGCCCTCTTCCAGATGAAGTTCTACGCCCTGGCCATCTGGCGCCTACGCGGTGAGGTCCCCCGCCAACTCCGCCTGATGTACCTGTCCGACCGCCAATCCCTCGCCTACACCCCCGACGAGGCCGAACTGGCCCGCTTCGAACGCACCCTCGACGCGATCTGGGCGGCGATCCTGCGGGCCGGGAAGACGGGCGATTTCCGCCCGAACAAGTCAAAACTGTGCGGCTGGTGCTCACACCAAGCCCGCTGCCCGGAATTCGGCGGAACGCCGCCGCCTTATCCAGGTTGGCCAGAACCTGACCCCGGTGAGGAATCACCACTGGACCGCGCCGATTAGCAGTCTCTGAATCGTCGGCCGGACTGGGGCATTCTGAGGCCGTGGGATGCTTGTGGGTGCGTGCCGTAGTGGCGGGTTGTCCACAACGTCTTCTGCTGTCCACGGGGCGTTGCTTGCCGTCTTCTTCGTCCGTATTTCCCGAAAGGCACGGACCTGTCGGTCCACTCTCAAGCCCACCTCGACCGGGTCGCCCGCGAGCTCAACGGCCGCCCACTCCAGACCCTTGGCTGGTACAAACCCGTCGAGAAACTAAACGAACTACTGGTCAAACATGGTGGCGAGATGACCCCTTGAGGTCAAGCCCCGATATGCAGCCTACCTAGAGGCGCTGACAAACCGGGAGCAGCAACCAGCGCCTGTGGGCAGCAGAGGGCATTGTGGGTAACCCCACCGCAAACAAGCGAAAGGGCCAGCGGGAGTACCCCGCTGGCCCTTCCATGCAAACCCGCTTAAAGCGACACGCACCAACCCTTGGACTTCTTCTCGAACACGATCGGGAAGTCGATCGGTGCCGAGCCTGCCACGGTTACCTGTGTGTCGACCTTGCCGTTGCTGTCACCGTAGGTCTCCGGCTCGCCAACCACCGTCACCTTGCCGCCGTTGGGCGCGACGCTGGTGTACATGATGCCCGCGTCGCCGGAGCAGGTCAGGGACTTCGCTGTTGCCTCGTCCTTGGCGTTGACGGCTTCGGCGTACTTGGCGCCCGCTGCCTTGAGGTCCTCGCCGCCGCCGCCGGTTTGGCCGCCGCCGGATTCGGTGGTCTTGGTGGGGGAGGACTTCTTGGTGGTGGTCGTCTCCTCGGGCTCCTCCGTGGTGGTCGGAGCCTTCTTGGTGGTGGTCGAGGTCGGGCTGCCACCGGGGGAGGCGCTCGAGTTGTCGTCGCGGAGCAGGAAGTACGCGCCCACCCCGCCGCCGACGACGAGGACGGCGATCACCACGATGGCGATGATCAGGCCGTTGTTCTTCTTCTTCGGCGGGCCGCCCATCGGCTGGCCGTAGCCGTAGGGCTGCTGCTGGCCGTAGGGGTCCTGGCCGAACTGCTGCGGCTGCTGCTGGCCGTAGTACTGCTGCTGCTGCCCGTACGGGTCCTGCTGCGGCGGCTGCTGCTGACCGTAGGGGTCGGGCTGCTGCTGGTAGGGCTGCGGCTGCTGCTGGCCGTACGGATCGGGCTGCTGCCCGTAGGGTCCCGGCTGCTGCGGAGGGTAGGTCATCTGTGATCCCCGGCTCGTGCTGTCTGGGTTGCTGCGGTGTCGGTGGCTGCGGTCTCGGTCGGTGCGGTGGTGCTCAGGCCTCCTCCTCGCCGCAGAACCGCCACTCGCCGCTCTCCTTGACGATCTTGATCTTGATGCTGGCGTCCTTGCTCGTCGTGCCCTTGGTGAGCACCAGGTCGATGAGCGCGGTCGCCGAGCTGCCGGAGACGGTCGGTTCGCCGTTGGCGGTGGCGGTGATCTCGAAGTCCGCCAGCTCCTTCTCCAGCGCCGAGGTGTCGGTGCCGTACTTGTTCTTGTACGCCTCGCACGCGTTCGAGGTCACCGAGCCGAAGCTCTTGCCCTCGTAGGCCTTGACGTAGTTGTCCACGACCTCCTGGGGGCCGGAGGTGTCCGGCGCCGCCTTGGTGGTGGTCGTGGGCTCGTCGGTGCCCGACTTCTTGCCCGTGGTCTTGGGCGCGCTGGTGCTCGTCGCGCCCCCGCCGCCCGCCCCGCTCTTGCCGTCCTTGGTCAAGAAGTAGACCCCGACCCCGGCACCGCCGAGCACCAGCACGGCGATGATCACGATCGCCACGATCTTGCCGGTGTTGCTCGGCTTGGGCGGTTGCCCGCCGCCACCCGGGAAGCCGCCCAGCCCCTGGTACCCGCCCTGCTGGGGGAACTGGCTGGTCGGCGGCCCGTAGGGCCCCGGCTGCGGTGGCTGGTTCCCGTAGCCGCCGGGCTGCTGCGGCTGCTGGCCGTAGGGCCCAGGCTGCTGCGGAGGGTAGGTCATCGTCGTCCTGACTTCCGTGTGGACTGCGGGGTGCTGCTCGCTGCCGCGCCGGGCGGCTCATGCGGGGTAGACGGTTGGGGCCACCGCCGCGTTCCACCGCCGACCGTATCCCGTCGCCGGGTGCACATGGTATTGGCCGTCGGACCCCCGACACGCCCGGCCCACCACGCCGACCGGCCTCGATCGGGTGACGAAACGGGCACGGCCCGGCTCAGCCGCCGCTGATCCGGTCCACGCACCACTGGTCGGCCTTCTTGCGCAGCCGCAGCTGCACGGTGGTCTTGCGGCCGCTGATGGTCGCGGTGAACTCGCCGATCGCCGTGTCGCCGTTCTCGGTGACCTTGGTGATCTCGGTGTCGGTGACCTTGAAGCTGCTGTCCTTGTCGATCTCCGCCTGGGTGGTGTGGTCGTCGGCGTCGCACATCACCTTGTTGAACGCCTCGGCGTCGCGCCCCACCACGGCGTCGATGAACGACTCGGTCGTGCCGCGCGGGGACCCGGTGCCGCCGCCGCTGAGCACCAGCACCAGCGTGACCACGATCCCGATCGCCAGCAGGCCGCCGCCCGCCAGGATCCACGGCAGGTTGTTGCGCCGCGGCGGGCCGTAGGGATTGCCGTACGGGTAGCCGGTCGGCTGCGGACCGTGCGCGCCCGGATACCCACCCGCTTGGGGGAACTGGCCCGGTTGCGGCGCGTAGCCACCCGGCTGGAACTGCTCGGCGCCCGGGTACTGCCCCGGCGGGTAGTGCCCGGATTGTGGGATGCCCGGTTGGGGGTGCGCCGGGTGAGCACCCGGTTGCGCGCCCGGGTACTGCCCGTACTCCGGCTGGGCGGGCTGCTGCTGGGGCGGCTGCGGCTGGGCCGACGGGTCCTGGGTGGGGAAGGCGCCCGAGGGCAGGAACTGGGTCTGCTGGGGGAACGCCTGCTGGTATCCGCCCTGGTCAGGCTGCTGCCCGCCCTGCTGCGGCTGTCCTGCGTACGGGTCGTGCGGCGGTTGTGTCATCGTCCCCGGGCTCTCGTCCTGGCTGGTCGCTGGCGAAGTGGCTGGTGGTGCTGCGGTGGCTGCGCGTCCTGGCGGGGTGATCGCGCGGCGGCGGTAGATCGTGTCACGCCACCGGGCGCCGACCAGGCGGTGGTGCCCGTGTCGGTAACACAACCGGTGCTGTCGCGACACTCCGGACTACACACGCGGTCGGCCTAGCGCGCGGACGCACGGTAACGCTTGGCCGGTTCCCGCCAGTACCGGGATGGCGGACCCGGTGCGGCCAAGCGAGTGTTGCGCCCGGGTGACACGCAAGTTCCGACATGTCGATGCTCTGTCCTTGTCGGTGATCGCCGGTACCGTAGGGGTACGAGTTCGGGAGGAGGTGCCGACATGCAGCACGATCGTCCCGGCAGTCGGCCAGATAACGCCGACGGTGAGCACGGAGGCGCGGTGGACCCTGGGCGCGAGCGCCCCGAGGTGTCCGAGGCCGCGCAGATCCGCTTCCTCGAAGAGGAAGTCGCTCTGCTTCGCCGGAAACTGACGGAATCGCCACGGCATTCGCGGCTGCTCGAGCAGCGGCTCGCGGAGGCGACCGAGCGGGTGAACCAGCTCACCGAGCGGAACACCAAGCTGGTCGACACGTTGCGGGAGGCCAGGAGCCAGCTGCTCGCGCTGCGCGAAGAGGTCGACCGCCTCGCCCAGCCGCCCAGCGGCTACGGCGTGTTCCTGCAAGGCCACGACGACGGCACTGTGGACGTGTTCACCGCGGGCCGCAGGATGCGGGTCTCGGTGTCGCCCGCTGTGGACGGCACCGAGTTGCGCAGGGGCCAGTCGGTGCGGCTCAACGAGGCGCTCACCGTCGTGGAGGGCGGTGGTTTCGAGCGCACCGGTGAGGTGTCCACGTTGCGCGAACTGCTCGCCGTCGACGGCGAGGAGGTCGCCACCCGCGCGCTGGTCGTCGGGCACGCCGACGAGGAGCGGGTGGTGTGGCTCGCCGACCCGCTGACCGAGGCGCCGCTCAAGCCGGGTGACTCGCTGCTGGTGGACGCCAAGTCCGGCTACGCCTACGAGCGGGTGCCCAAGGCCGAGGTCGAGGACCTGGTGCTGGAGGAGGTGCCCGACGTCGACTACGCCGACATCGGTGGCCTGTTCCGGCAGATCGAGCAGATCCGCGACGCGGTCGAGCTGCCGTTCCTGCACAAGGACCTGTTCGCCGAGTACGAGCTGCGCCCGCCCAAGGGCGTGCTGCTCTACGGCCCGCCCGGCTGCGGCAAGACGCTGATCGCCAAGGCGGTGGCCAACTCCCTGGCCAAGAAGGTGGCCGCGGCGCGCGGGGACCACGCGCCCAAGGACGCCAAGTCGTACTTCCTCAACATCAAGGGTCCCGAGCTGCTCAACAAGTTCGTCGGCGAGACCGAGCGGCACATCCGGCTGATCTTCCAGCGGGCGCGCGAGAAGGCCTCCGAGGGCACCCCGGTGATCGTGTTCTTCGACGAGATGGACTCGATCTTCCGGACCCGCGGCAGCGGTGTCTCCTCCGATGTGGAGACCACCATCGTCCCGCAGCTGCTCAGCGAGATCGACGGTGTGGAGGGCCTGGAGAACGTCATCGTCATCGGGGCGTCCAACCGGGAGGACATGATCGACCCGGCCATCCTGCGACCGGGCAGGCTGGACGTGAAGATCAAGATCGAGCGGCCGGACGCCGAGGCGGCCCGCGACATCTTCTCCAAGTACCTCACCACCAACCTGCCCATCCACGCCGACGACCTCGCCGAGTTCGGCGGCGACAAGCGGGTGTGCATCGACGCGATGATCCAGCACACCGTGGAGCGGATGTACGAGGAGACCGAGGACAACCGGTTCCTGGAGGTGACCTACGCCAACGGGGACAAGGAGGTCCTGTACTTCCGCGACTTCAACTCCGGCGCGATGATCCAGAACATCGTGGACCGGGCGAAGAAGGCGGCCATCAAGTCGGTGCTGGAGACCCGCCAGCCCGGCCTGCGGGTGCAGCACCTGCTGGACGCCATTGTGGACGAGTTCGCCGAGAACGAGGACCTGCCCAACACCACCAACCCCGACGACTGGGCGCGCATCTCCGGCAAGAAGGGTGAGCGCATCGTCTACATACGGACACTGGTCACCGGCAAGAACCAGGAGTCCGGTCGGGCGATAGACACCGCCACCAACACCGGTCAGTACCTGTAGGACAGCGCGCGCGTGGGCCTCGACCACCCCCTGGTCGGGGCCCACCGCCGTGTCCAGACCCGTCCAGCGCAGACCATCGCACCCAGCGGCCACGGGGGGTCGAACGCGGCGCCACACCGAGGTGAACCGCGGGCCAAGCCCGCCGGACGCCCGCCTCGACCACCGCGGGCACCCGGGGCCCGGACGCGGTGGTGATCCCTACCGGTACGGTCGGTTGATCACCCGCCTCCCCTCGAAGGGACGACCGTTGCCCCGGGCCCGCGCCCTCGCCGCCGTCGCCGCGCTTCCCCTGGCCGCGCTCGCGGCCTGCTCGAACCGCCCCAACGACCTCTACACCTACTACGACGACCCCACGAGCCAGGCCGCCCAGGCCCAGCCCGGGGTCGTCCAGGGCGTCCCGTCGACCCGCGCCGCGGTCCCCACGACCACGACACCGCGCCCGGACGCCGTCGCCGCCCGCGCCGTGCTGTCGGCGGCCGACCTGGCCGCCGAGGAGGTCGAGAGCGACCCGGCCGCCACGCCGATCACCGCCTTACCGGACTGCGGGATCGCGCTGGGCCCCGCCACCGCCCGCCAGGCGACCTGGACCTACCCCAGCGGCGCCAAGCTCCGCCAGGTCGTGCTCTACGCCGAGGACACCGCCGCGTTCGTCGAGGCCGTGCGCGACGGGCTGGACTGCAAGTCGTTCCGCTCCGGCAGCGTCACCTACCAGGTGGACGAGTCGGTGGCGCTACCCGCGCTGACCGGCGCGGACGACCAGCTGACGTGGTGCGCCACCAGCACGGGGAAGTCCTCGTGCACCGTGGTGTTCGCCAACGGTCGCCTCGCCACGGTCATCACCGTCGAGGCGAGCACCGCCGCCCGCGCCAAGGCCGCGATCGCCCGCGTCGCCCTGAAGGCGGCCGAGGCGCTCACCCGAGGCGTCTGAGCCACTCCAGCGCCGCCAGCTTCCCGTCCGGCACGAACGGCCACGACGGGTCGCCCAGCCGGTCCCGCAGCTCGTCCACGGACATCCACCACCCGTCGGCCACTTCAGCCTCTTGGTGGACCACAGGGCCGTCCCAGTGGGTCTCGTAGGCGAACACGTGCACCCGCAACGGCGGTAGCTCTACCGGCAGGGTGAACAGCGGAGTCAGCGGCACCCCGCTTACGCCCAACTCCTCCGCCAGCTCCCGCGTCGCGCAGTCCTCGACAGACTCGCCCGCCGCCACGACGCCACCGGCCCAACAGTCGTGCGCGCCGGGGAAGATGTCCTTGGTGTCGGTGCGCCGGTGCACGTACACCCGCTCGCCGTCACCCGAGCGCAGCAACACCGACGTGCACGCGTGCCACAGTCCCTCCGCCCGCATCCTGGGCCGGGGAACCGCGCCGATGACCGCCCCCGCCGCGTCGTAGTGCGCCACGACCTCCATGCCGCCCCCTCCACGCCCGATCTCCTGCCGCCACCGTAGTTACCGCCCAGCAGTCACCCGCCCAACAGTCACCCGCCCGGCGGCCACCGCCCTCCGACGACCGCACCGGGTTCGCCTGCGGGGCCCGTGTCACGGCGAGGCGGTCGGTGCGGACCCGTAGGCTTGCCGTATGCGGCGGATCATGGGAACCGAGGTCGAGTACGGCATCGCGGTGCCGGGCGACGCGACGGCGAACCCGGTGTTGACATCGACCCAGGTCGTGCTGGCCTACGCCGCGGCGGCGGACATCCCGCGCGCCCGGCGGGCCAGGTGGGACTACGAGGTGGAGTCCCCGCTGCGCGACGCGCGCGGCTTCGACCTCGGCGTCCCCGGCATGGCGCCCTCGGACCCGGACGTGGAGGACCTGGGCGCGGCCAACGTCATCCTCACCAACGGGGCCCGGCTCTACGTCGACCACGCCCACCCCGAGTACTCCGCGCCCGAGGTCACCAACGCGCGCGACGCGGTCATCTGGGACAAGGCGGGGGAGCGGGTGATGGAGGAGGCCGCCCTGCGCGCCGCCACCGTCCCCGGCCAGCCCCGGCTGCAGCTCTACAAGAACAACATCGACAACAAGGGCGCCAGCTACGGCACCCACGAGAACTACCTGATGGCCCGCTCGACCCCGTTCGTCTCGGTGATCGGCGGCCTCACCCCGTTCTTCGCCTCCCGCCAGGTCATCTGCGGCTCCGGCCGGGTCGGTCTCGGCGCCTCCGGCGACGGGGCCGGGTTCCAGCTCTCGCAGCGCGCGGACTACATCGAGGTCGAGGTCGGCCTGGAGACCACCCTCAAGCGCGGCATCATCAACACCCGCGACGAGCCGCACGCCGACGCCGACAAGTACCGCAGGCTGCACGTGATCATCGGCGACGCGAACCTGGCCGAGACCGCCACCTACCTCAAGGTCGGCACCACCGCGCTGGTGCTCGACCTGATCGAGGCCGGGATCCGCTTCGACCACCTCAAGCTCGCCGACCCGGTCCGCGCGGTGCACGTGCTCAGCCACGACCCGACGCTCAAGGCCACCGTGGAGCTCGCCAACGGCCGCCGGTTCACCGGTATCGACCTGCAGCAGGCCTACCACGAGCTGGTCTCGGAGAACGTCGACAAGACCGACCCCGACCGCGTCTCGCGCGACGTGCTGCGCACCTGGGGCGAGATCCTCGACGCGCTGCGCCGCGACCCGATGGAGTGCGCCGACCGGCTGGACTGGCCCGCCAAGCTGCGCCTGCTGGAGGGCTTCCGGGCCCGCGACGGGCTCGCCTGGTCCTCGCCGCGGCTGCAGCTGGTCGACCTGCAGTACTCCGACGTGCGCCTGGACAAGGGCCTCTACAACCGGCTGGTCGCCAGGGGCTCGATGAAGCGCCTGGTCACCGAGGACGAGGTCCGCGCGGCCATCACCACCCCGCCGCTGGACACCCGGGCCTACTTCCGCGGCCGCTGCCTGGAGCGCTACCCGAGCGCCATCGCGGCCGCCTCCTGGGACTCGGTGATCTTCGACCTCGGCCGCGAGTCGCTGGTCCGGATCCCCACCCTGGAACCGCTGCGCGGCACGAAGGCCCACGTCGGGGCCCTCCTCGACGCCGCCAACACCGCCGAGGAGCTCGTCGACGCCCTGACCGGCGCCGCACGGCGTTAGCGCGGGCCCGGCCCGTACCGCGCGGGCCGCGACACCCGTGCCGGTCTCACAGGCTGGGCGCCACAGCAAGGGCCCGGCCCGCTGCCGAACAGGGCGGGCCGGGTGCCGCCTTCACGCGGGAAAAAGCTGCTCACCGAGCGGCGGCCCCGGTGATCGGGGCCGGTTGATCAAGTCCCCGGCGCGGCCCGCGACGAAAGTCGGTCCGGCTGGGTAGTGTTTCCGGTAGGGCCCCAGTCGACACCGGGAGGGCGAGATGTCCCAGGAGCAGACGCAGCGTCAAGGCGGCGGAGACGGCGACGACGGCGCGGAGGACACCACCGCGGCCGGTCAGGAGCGCCGGGAGAAGCTCGGCGACGACACCGACGCCATCCTCGACGAGATCGATGACGTCCTCGAGGAGAACGCGGAGGACTTCGTCCGCGCCTACGTGCAGAAGGGCGGCGAGTGAGGGTCCCCTGCCGACCAGGGCAGTCCCGCGCTCGTCACGTCCCCGACCCACGACAGGATTGAAAGAAGGCATGGAACACACCTCGTCCCGAGGGCAGCTGGGCGCCTCGCTCCCGGCCGCCTACCTGTCGGCAGGAACCTCCTCGTTCACCGACTTCCTGCGCGTGCAGGCCCCCGAGCTGCTGCCGGGCGGCCGCGGCGCGGGGGAGCGGGTCGCACCGATCGACGCCGCGCCGCACGGCACGACGATCGTCGCGCTGACCTTCTCCGGCGGTGTGCTGATCGCCGGTGACCGGCGCGCGACCGCGGGCAACCTCATCGCGCAGCGCGACATCGAGAAGGTCTTCGTCACCGACGACTACTCCTCGGTGGGCATCGCGGGCACCGCAGGCCTCGCCGTGGAGATGGTCCGGCTGTACGCGGTGGAGCTGCGCCACTACGAGAAGATCGAGGGCGTCCAGCTCTCCCTCGACGGCAAGACCAACAAGCTGGCCAGCATGGTGCGCGGCAACCTCGACGTCGCGCTCGCCGGGCTGGCCGTGCTGCCGCTGTTCGTCGGCTACGACATCGACGCCGAGGACCCCGCGCGGGCCGGGCGGATCGTGTCGTTCGACATCACCGGCGGCCGCTACGAGGAGCGCGCCGGGTTCCACGCCATCGGCTCCGGCTCGATGTTCGCCCGCTCCGCGCTCAAGAAGCTCTACCAGCCCGACGGCGACCGCGACGCGGCGCTGCGCGCGGCGGTCGAGGCGCTCTACGACGCCGCCGACGACGACTCGGCGACCGGTGGCCCCGACATGGGCCGCGGCATCTACCCGAGCATCGCGACCATCACCGCCGACGCCGGTGCGGTGCGGGTGACCGAGGAGGAGGCGGCCGCGGTCGCCGCCACCGTGGTCGCCCAGCGCTCCGCCCACCCGCGCGGCTGAGCCGACCCCCACCCGAGCTGGTGCACCACCCGCCCCCGTGCCGGACCAGGACTGACGAGGAGCCCGCCCCGTGACGATGCCGTTGTACGCCTCGCCCGAGCAGTTGATGCGCGATCGCTCGGAGTACGCCCGCAAGGGCATCGCCCGGGGCCGCAGCGTCGTCGCGCTCAAGTACGCCGACGGCGTGCTGTTCGTCGCCGAGAACCCCTCGGCGACGCTGCACAAGGTGTCGGAGATCCACGACCGGATCGGGTTCGCCGCCGCGGGCCGCTACAGCGAGTACGAGAGCCTGCGCCGCGGCGGCATCCGCCACGTCGACCTGTGGGGCTACTCCTACGACCGGCGCGACGTGTCCGCCCGGCAGTTGGCCAACGTCTACGCGCAGACCCTGGGCACGATCTTCACCGAGCAGGTCAAGCCGATGGAGGTCGAGATCTGCGTGGCCGAGGTCGGCGCGACCCCCGCGCAGGACCAGCTCTACCGGCTCACCTACGACGGCTCCATCGTCGACGAGCCGCAGTTCCTGGTGATGGGCGGGCAGACCGAGCCGCTGGTCACCTCGCTGAAGGAGAACTTCACCGACGGCCTCGCCCTCGCCGACGCGATCCGGGTCGCCCTCAAGGCGCTCGGCTCGGCCGCCGCGGGCAACGGCGCGGCAGCCGACACCGGCCCGACCACCGACAAGCTGGAGGTCGCGGTCCTCGAGCGGCACCGCCCGAACCGCGCCTTCCGCCGCATCCAGGGCGCCGCGCTCACCGCGGTCCTGCCCGCCGAGGCCCCCGCCCCGGCCGAGCCGGAGTCGCCCGCCCGCCCGGTCGAGGACGTCGAACTGCCGTCCGAGGACGCACCCGAGTAGCACCGGTCGCCGTGCGCGGTCGGCCGATAGTGGCCGACCCGCGCGCGGCCCTCGGCGCTCACCGGTGGGAGCGATCCCGGTCCGGTTCGCGCCGCCGCCACCGCCGATCGCCCGCGACGTCCGGTGACCGCCGATCGCTCACCGTCAGCGCGCCGACCGATGTGCGCATGGATGCACTACTCGCTGGTTCCACACGCCGCGCTGGGAAAATGTGCGGATATTCCCAGGGATCGGCAGGAAGTTTGCATAATGTCCGCGCGGCGGGCATAACTTTGGTGTGAGCGAGTTGGAACTCCGTCATCTGCGCGTCATCCGCGCGGTCGCCGACGCGGGCAGCCTGTCCAAGGCGGCCGTCCAACTCGGCGTCTCCCAGCCCGCCCTGACCGCCCAGTTGCAGCGCCTGGAACGCCGCGTCGGTGGCCTGTTGTTCGCCAGGACCGGCACCGGCGTCGTGCCGACCGACCTCGGCAGCTACGTGCTGTCCTCGGCGCGCGCCCTGCTCAACGACGTCGACGAGCTGATGGCGGGCATCCGCCAGCGCACCCAGCTGGCCACCCACACCGGCCAGGTCCGCGTCGGCGGCCCGCCCGGGCTGATCGTCCCGCTGTTCGCCACCGCCATCGCCAAGCGCCTTGGCGGCGCCGAGGCGACCATCGACATCGACATGCACCCGGCCGAGCTGGTCCGCAAGGTGCTCGACCACAAGGTCGACTTCGCGGTGCTGGAGGAGAACCCCGGCTTCCGGACCACCCTGCCGCCCCGGCTGCTGAGCCGGATCATGTTCCGCGCGCCGCTGTTCCTGGCCCTGTCGGTGGACCACCCGCTCGCCGACCAGGGCGAGATCAACCTGGTCGAGCTGGCTGGCGAGAACTGGGTGATGCCGCCGGTCGCCGAGGGCACCGAGCAGCTCGCCTTCACCCGGGTCTGCGCGCAGCACGGGTTCACCCCGATCATCAAGCACCAGCTGACCGACTCGACCACCACCCGCGCCCTGGTCCAGGCGGGCGCGGTGACGCTGGCCAAACCGGTCGCCAGGCAGGGCAGCGGCATCGTCATCCGGGCCATCGCGGGCAGCCCGATGCGCCAGGAGATCGTGCTGGTCTGGCACGAGGAGAGCGCCCTGGCCGGTGCCGCCGACCAGGCGCCCAAGGCCCTGCTGGAGGCCTACTCCCAGCTCACCGGCACCAACCCGCTCTTCGCCGCGTGGTGGGCCAAGTTCAACCCGGACGAGGCCTAGCCGCCCGGCCTAGACACCGCGGTAGATCGCCAACGCCCCCGGTCGGGCGCTGAACTCGAACTCCTCGGCCAGCGGGCCCACCTCGCCGTCGGTGGCGATCCTGCGGTGCTCGTCGAGCAGCCGCACCCGCACCGACCGCACGTCGCGCTGCCGGTAGACGTGGCTGGTGACCAGGGTCCCGGCCAGCGTCGCGAGCACGAACCGGGACCGCGAGTACGGCACGTCCGCGCGCAGGTAGCGCAGGTCGAGCAGACCGCTGTCGAGCGCGGGCCGCCTGGTCGGGCCGAAGCCCTTCGGCTTGTAGGTGCCGTTGCCGACGAACAGCATCCACACCAGGTGCGACTTGCCGTTGAGCTCCAGCCGGATCGGCTGGGCGCGGCGCAGCGTGCGGATCAGCGCGATCGCGCCCGCGGGCCACTTCGGCCAGTTGCGGCCCTCCAGCCGCTCCCGCAGCCGCACCATCTCCGGGTAACCGCCCAGGCTGGCGGTGTTGACGAACCACCGGTGGGTGCTGCCCTCGACCCCCGAGATGTCGACGTAGCCGAGGTCGATGCGCACGCCGGTCCCGGTGTGCGCCGCCTCCACCGACTCCGCGGTCGACTCGACACCGACGTCGCGGGCGAAGTGGTTGAGCGTGCCTGCCGGGATCAGCACCAGCGGCAGGTCGAACTCCGCGGCGACCGTCGCGACCGCGGCCACCGTGCCGTCCCCGCCCGCCACCCCGATCGCCTTGATGTCGCCCGGCGAGGTGCCCAGCTCCTCGGAGAGCTGCTCCACCAGGTCGCGGCCGGGTTCGGGGTAGACGACCGTCGCCCTCGGCCAGGACGCCTTGATCTCGTCGGTCGGGTCCACCCCCGCCGTGCCGGAGTGCGGGTTGACCAGCACCAACAGCCCGTCACCCTCCTCCAGGGCGGCCAACCGGACCGACTCGGTGACGTGCGCGGGACCCTCGTGCGTCTTGGGCCACCAGTGCCGGGTCGCGTACGCCGCGCCCACCCCGATGGCCGCGCCCGCCGCGATGTCGGTCGGCCAGTGCACCCCGGTGTGCATGCGCGAGTACGCCACCGCCGCCGCGACCGGCGCCAGAGCGATGGCCGCACCCGGGCTCTCCATGGCGACCGCGGTGGTGAACGCGACCGCGGAGGCCGAGTGCCCGGACGGGAAGGACGAGCTGGTCGGCCGCTTGGTCAGCCGCCGGTGCTCGGGCAGCAGCTCGGCCGCCGGGCGCCTGCGCGGGAACAGATTCTTGCCGACGAGGTTCGCCGACGCGCTCGCGAAGCCGATCGCGGCCACCCCGCGCAGCGCCGCGCGCCTGGTCGGGCCCTTGCGGGCGGCCAGCAGCGCGGCCAGGGCGAACCACAACCTGCCCTTGTTCGCCGAGCGCGACAGCGTCTTGAGCGCGTCGTCGGCCCGGCTCCGCGACAATGCGGCACTGCGGTGCATGAGATCGAGGTCGACGCGGCCCACCTGGCGCCCGGTCCGCCGGACTTGTCCGAACATGATCGTAGATTCAACCCGACAGCCGCCCGCGCCGCCGCGTGGGACCGCCGCAGTGGCCGCCCGGACCGGCTCGGTGCACAACCGGTCACCGTGCGCTCGATAACAGAATGTGGACCACCCCGAACGGCGCACGGTCCGGTGCGCTCTTTGCGCCTACGCTTAGAGGATGCAGCGGCGGATCTTCGGCATCGAGACCGAGTTCGGCGTGACCTGTACGTTCCACGGGCAGCGCAGGCTGTCACCGGACGAGGTCGCGCGGTACCTGTTCCGGCGAGTGGTGTCGTGGGGGCGTTCCTCGAACGTGTTCCTGCGCAACGGTTCACGCCTCTACCTCGACGTCGGCTCACACCCGGAGTACGCGACCGCGGAGTGCGACGACCTCGTGCAATTGGTGACCCACGACAAGGCGGGCGAGCGGA
Organism: Actinokineospora diospyrosa; assembly: GCF_024171925.1. Lineage (GTDB taxonomy): Bacteria > Actinomycetota > Actinomycetes > Mycobacteriales > Pseudonocardiaceae > Actinokineospora > Actinokineospora diospyrosa. The sequence goes on from NZ_JAMTCO010000002.1 coordinate 603,569, forward strand.
TCCTGGAGGACCTGCTCGTCGACGCCGAGCGGCGGCTGGCCGACGAGGGCATCGGCGGCGACATCTTCCTGTTCAAGAACAACACCGACTCGGCGGGCAACTCCTACGGGTGCCACGAGAACTTCCTGGTCACCAGGGCCGGGGAGTTCTCCCGCATCGCCGACGTGCTGTTGCCGTTCCTGGTCACCCGCCAGCTCATCTGCGGGGCGGGCAAGGTCCTGCAGACCCCGCGCGGGGCGGTGTTCTGCCTGTCGCAGCGCGCCGAGCACATCTGGGAGGGCGTCTCCAGCGCCACCACTCGGTCCCGGCCGATCATCAACACCCGCGACGAGCCGCACGCCGACGCCGAGCGCTACCGGCGGCTGCACGTCATCGTCGGCGACTCGAACATGTCCGAGACCACCACCCTGCTCAAGGTCGGCACCGCCAACCTGGTGCTGGAGATGATCGAGGACGGCGTCCAGTTCCGCGACTTCTCGCTGGACAACCCGATCCGGGCGATCCGCGAGATCAGCCACGACCTGACCGGCCGCAAGCCGGTCCGGCTCGCCGGTGGCCGCGAGGCCTCGGCGCTCGACATCCAGCGCGAGTACTACTCGAAGGCCGTCGAGCACGTGGCGCGCCGCTCGCCGGACCCGATCGGTGAGCGCGTGGTCGAGCTGTGGGGCAAGGTCCTCGACGCCGTCGAGGCGCAGGACCTGACCCGCATCGACCGCGAGATCGACTGGGCGATCAAGCACCGGCTGATCGAGCGGTACCGGGCCAAGCACGACCTGGACCTGTCCAGCCCGCGCATCGCGCAGCTGGACCTCGCCTACCACGACATCCGCCGCGGCCGGGGCATCTTCGACCTGCTGCAGCGCAAGGACCTCGTCGCCAGGGTCACCGACGACGGCGAGATCGAGGCGGCCAAGGACACCCCGCCGCAGACCACCCGGGCCAAGCTGCGCGGCGACTTCATCGCCGCGGCCCAGCAGGCGGGCCGCGACTTCACCGTCGACTGGGTGCACCTCAAGCTCAACGACCAGGCCCAGCGCACCGTGCTGTGCAAGGACCCGTTCCGGGCGGTCGACGAGCGGGTGGAACGGCTGATCGCCTCGCTGTAAACGCGTTGCCGGAGGGCGGGCTGTGCCGGGAGGATCTTCCGGCATGGCCCGCCTTCCCGCTGTCTTGAGCAAGTCGCCGGTCGTGCTGCGCAGGTCCTCGGCTGCGGACCTGGACGAGCTGCTGCGGGTGATCCAGGAGTCGATCGAGCACCTGCGCCCGTGGATGGCCTGGGCGGCAGAGGACCCCACCCCGGAAACGGTCCGTGCCCACATCGCCCGCTGCGACGAGCAGTGGGAGGGCGGGGTCGACTTCGCCTACGCGATCACCGTCGACGGGAGCATCGTCGGGCGGTGCGGGGCCCGGTTCCTCGCAGGCACCAGTGGCGTGGAGATGGGGTACTGGCTGCACCCGGGCGCGGTGGGCCGGGGGTTCGCCACGACCGCCACCGAAGCGATGCTGGCCGCGGTGTTCGCGCTGCCCGAGGTGGAGTGGGTGGAGATCGTGCACGACACGGCCAACCCGCGCAGCGGGGCTGTGCCGCGGCGGCTGGGGTTCCGGGAGGTGGCCCGGGTGTCGCCACCGCAGGAGCCGATCACGCCGGGGGAGGACGGGGTCGACGTCCGCTGGCGGCTCACCCGTGCGGAGTTCCTCGCCCACTGAGATTCCCGTGCAACCGCTGTGGTGGTTCCGGTAGCTACTATCTCCTATCAAGATAATGGGCTTGGGGCTTGGGGCTTGGGGCTTGGGGCTTGGGGCTTGGGTGCTGGGTGCTGGGTGCTGGGTGCTGGGTGCTGGGTGCTGGGTGCTGGGTGCTGGGTGCTGGGTGCTGGGTGCTGGGTGCTGGGTGCTGGG
>NZ_JAMTCO010000003.1 GCF_024171925.1 Actinokineospora diospyrosa
CGGGAAGCCGACACGACTCGTACTGCCTGCGGACATCGGGGATCCTGGACGAATACGATGTGACCGCCTGGATGGGCGACAAAGGCTACATCGGTACCGCGATGCTGACACCGATCAGGAAACCCAAACATCGCGACCTGCTCGACTGGGAGAAGGACTTCAATTATCACCACAACAAGAAACGAGCCATCGTCGAACACGTCATCGCCAACCTCACAACCTGGCGCATCCTCCACACCGACTACCGGCGGCCCATCGACACCTTCGCGACAACCATCTCCGCGGTCCTCGGCCTACAGTTCTACAGACAGGCGTGAATAACCCTCACAGCCTACCGAGGAACCCCGACAAACCCGGACCAGCGAACGAACCCTGTGCACAGCCGAGCACGTTGTGGGCAACCAACCACCGCAGGGTGCATCCGCAAGATCATCCGCGCCAAGAGCCCCCAAATACACAGCTTACCGAGGAAGTCCGACACAACGGCAGCGGCAAACAGCGGCCTGTGGATAACCAGAGCCATTGTGGATAGCTGGCACCGTTGCTGTGAACAGCTACTCGATCAGCACAGCATGTCCCGTCACGTGAATCCCCGCGCTCAACTCCGACGGGATCCCCACGGTGATCACCCCCGGTCGCCCGAGGTCGTCTCCCTGGTACACCGTCAGCGCCGCTGGCAAGGAGACCAGGCCCAGTTCTCGCAAGTAGCCGCCCAACGCCGCTGCTGCGGCTCCCGTGGCTGGATCTTCCACGACCCCGCCCGGTGGGAACGGGTTGCGCGAATGGATCACCGCCTCTGACTCGCGGTAGATCAATTGAACAGTCGTCCACCCCTGCTCGGCCATCAGATCTGCCAACGCCGGGAAGTCGTAGTCCAACTCAGCCAATCGCGAACGCGTTCCGGCGGCCACCACCGGATGCCACGCGCCCGCATAAGCCGCCCGCACCGGCAGCGCGGCATCAAGATCTTCAGCCGACCAGCGCAGCGCCGACAACAGAGCCGCTTGGATCTCCGCGGGGATCTCCTCCGTTCGAGGTGTCACGCTCGCCAGGGTCGCGGTGATCTCACCGGCCTCGGACTCCGTCGTGCTCACCTCCACCAACCCGGCTCGTGTGTGCAGCCTCAGCGGGCCCGCGCCGTGGGCTGCGGCGTGGGCCACGGAGGCCGCGACGGTGGCGTGGCCGCAGAAGGGGACTTCGGCCAGGGGGCTGAAGTAGCGGATGTCCAGGTCGCCGTCGGGGCGGGGGAGGAGGAAGGCGGACTCGGAGTAGTTGATCTCGGCGGCGGCCGCTTGCATCTCGCTGTCGGGTATGCCGGTGGCGTCCAGGACGACTCCGGCGGGGTTGCCGCCGTCGGGGTCGGTGGTGAAGGCGGCGTAGCGAAGGATCTGCACGAGGGCAGATTAGTCCTCGGACTTGGACTTCAGCAGTCTGCGAAGGGATTCCAACCGACCGGTGGTCGCTGTGCCCTCGTCGACCACCGTGTCCAGGTAGCAGTCGGGGTCCTCTGGCGCGCCGAGGTGGCCGCACCCCGACGGGCACTCTTCGGCTGCCGCGACGAACTCGGGGAAGGCGGAGACGATGTCGTTAGGCTTGATGTGGGCTAGGCCGAAAGCCCGGACGCCGGGTGTGTCGACTACCCAGCCGCCGCCGGGCAGAGGTAGGGCTACCGCTGATGTTGAGGTGTGCCGACCCTTGCCGACGCCGCTCACCGCGCCGATGGCTCGGGCCGCGTCCGGGACCAGCTTGTTGACCAAAGTGGACTTGCCCACCCCGGAGTGACCCACGAGCGCCGACACCCGGTCCGCGAGTAGCGACCGCACCTCATCCGGGTCGACGTCGAAACGGCTGACGACGACAGGTAGGTCCAACTCCTCGTACGCCGCCATCAGCGCTGCCGGGTCGCCTAGGTCTGCCTTGGTCAGGCACAGCCACGGTTCTAGCCCGCCTGCGAAAGCCGCCACCAGGCACCGGTCGATGAACCCGGTGCGAGGCGGCGGGTCTGCCAGCGCGCAGACGATCAGTAGCCGTTCGGCGTTGGCGACGACGACGCGTTCGTAGGCGTCCGTGTCATCGGAGGTGCGGCGCAGTTCGCTGACGCGATCGGCGACGCGGACGATGCGGGCCAGGGTGTCCGGGTCGCCGGTGGTGTCACCGACGATGTCGACCTGGTCGCCGATGACGATCGGGGTGCGGCCCAGTTCCCGGGCCCGCATGGCGACCACCAGGTGGTCCGGGTCGCGGTCCACCGCGCAGGTCCACCGGCCGCGGTCCTTGCCGACGACCATCCCGGTGACCGCGTCGGCGTGCTCCGGTCGCAGCTTGCTGCGCGGACGACTGCCCTTGCCGGGGCGCACGCGGACATCGGCCTCGTCCAGCCTGCTCCAGTCGCCGCGCCGGGCCGCCACGTCAGCGCGCCTCGTCCAGCATCCTGGCCCACATGGCGGGGAAGTCCGGCAGCGTCTTCGCGGTGGTCGCGATGTCGTCCACGCTCACCCCCGGCACGACGAGGCCGACGATCGCGCCCGCGGTCGCCATCCGGTGGTCGGCGTAGGCGCGCCACAGGCCGCCGTGCAGCGCGGTCGGGCGGATCGCGATGCCGTCCTCGGTCTCGGTGGCGTCGCCGCCGACCGCGGTGATCTCGGCCGTCAACGCGGCGAGCCGGTCGGTCTCGTGGCCGCGCAGGTGGGCGATGCCGCGCAGGACCGACGGCCCGTCGGCGAGAGCGCACAGCGCCGCCACGGTCGGGGTGAGCTCGCCGACGTCGCGCATGTCGATGTCCACACCGGACAGCTTCGACGGTCCCCGCACGGTGAGCGTGCCGTCGACAAGAGTCACCTCAGCGCCCATCTGCGCCAAGATCTCGCGGATAGCGTCACCGGGCTGGGTCGTGCTGGAGGGCCACCCGGTCACGGTGACCTCGCCGCCGGTGACAGCCGCCGCGGCCAAGAACGGCGTGGCGTTCGACAAGTCCGGCTCGATGACCCAGTCGACAGCGTTAACGGTGCCCGGTTCGATCCGCCACGTGTTGGGCTCACCGTCGTCGACGGTCACGCCCGCGGTGCGCAGCATCTCCACGGTCATCTCGATGTGTGGCATCGATGGAACGGGTTTGCCGCTGTGGTGCACGGTCAACCCCTTGTCATACCGGGCACCCGACAGCAGCAACCCGGAGACGAACTGAGAGGAGCCAGAGGCGTCAATTGTGACTGTGCCGCCGGTAACCCCACCGGTGCCGACCAGCGTGAACGGCAGGGCGTCCCCTTCGACTACCGCGCCGAGCCCGCGCAGCGCCTCCAAGATGGTGCCCATCGGCCGCTCCCGCGCGCGGGGGTCACCGTCGAAGCGGATCTTGCCGTCGGCGAGCACCGCGGCGGGGGGTACGAAGCGCATGACCGTGCCCGCGAGCCCGCAGTCGATCTCCGCCGGGCCGTGGAACCCGTCGTGGGCGCCCACGACGATCGTCGTGCCGTCGACCTCGACGGGCACGCCGATGGCGCGCAGCGCGCCGGTCATCATGTCGGCGTCGCGGCCGGTGAGCGCTCCGGTCACGGTGCTGGCCCGCCCGCTGAGCGCGGCGAGGACCAGGGCGCGGTTGGTGATGGACTTGGATCCGGGGATGGTGACAGTGGCGCTGATGGGTCCCGGTGCGACCGGGGCTGACCAGGGCTGCGGCATGCCGCAATCCTCGCGCACCGGCCGCCGCATCGGGTGACCGGCTCGCCACTGTCGGCCCGGCATGTCACGATTCGCCCACACCGTGGGTGGCGGTGGCGCTCCCGGTCGGGCGCGGAAGGGAAGGTGATCGGCCTTGTGCGGCAGGTACGCGTCCGCGAAGGACCCGGCGACGCTGGCCGCGGAGTTCGACGCGGTCGACGCCATGGGGGAGTCGGCACCCGATCTGGACTACAACGTCGCGCCGACCAAGAGCGTGGTCGCGGTCGTGCAGCGGCACCCGCGCGATCCCGACGGCGCCGTTGACCGGAGCCGGACCGAGCGCACCCTGCGGGTGATGAAGTGGGGCCTGGTGCCCGCCTGGGCCAAGGACGCCTCCGGCGGCGCGAAGATGATCAACGCCAGGTCGGAGACCGCGGCCGAGAAGCCCGCCTTCCGCAAGTCGCTCGCCGAGCGGCGCTGCATCCTGCCCGCCGACGGCTGGTTCGAGTGGCGCCGGGACAAGACCGCCAAGACCGCCAAGCAGCCGTTCTACACGACCCCGCGCGACGGCAGCAGCCTCGCGATGGCGGGTCTGTGGACGACCTGGCGGGACAAGGCCGACCCGGACTCGCCGGTGCTGATCACCTGCGCCGTCCTGACGACCGACGCGGTCGGCCCGCTGGCCGACGTCCACGACCGCATGCCGCTGCTGCTGGGCCGCGACAGCTGGGCCGGGTGGCTCGACCCGGACGCCACCGACGTGGCCGACCTGCTCGCGCCGCCCTCCTGGGACCTGGTCGACGGGCTGGAGATCCGGCCGGTGGCGCAGATGGTCAACAGCGTGCGCAACAACGGCCCCGAGCTGCTCGCCCCGCTCGACCCCACCGCCCTGCCCGATCTGGACCGGCCCGCCGACCAGCCCGCCGACGCGCCCGACCTGTTCAGCGGCCGGGCCTGACCCGATGACCCGCGCCGAGATCGACACCCCGCACGGCCCGGCGATCGCCGAACTGCACTGCGCCGCCGAGGGCCGCGCGGGCCTGCTGCTCGGGCACGGCGCAGGCGGTGGCATCAGCGCTCCCGACCTGGTCGCCGCCACCCGCGGTGCCACGGCGGCTGGCGTGCACGTCGCCCTGATCGAACAGCCCTACCGGGTCGCGGGCAGGCGCGCCCCGGCCCCGGCGGCGCAACTGGACACGGCGTGGCTGGCGGTCGTCGAGAGCCTCTCCGCCCAGTGGTTCGAGGGACTCCCGCTGCTGTTCGGCGGCCGTTCCTCCGGCGCGCGCGTGGCGTGCCGCACAGCGGAGGCGGGCGAGGCGGTCGGTGTGGTCTGCCTCGCGTTCCCGGTGCACCCGCCGGGCAAGCCGGAGAAGACCCGCCAGCCCGAGCTGGACGCGGTGACGGTGCCCACGCTCGTCGTGCAGGGCGAGAGCGACCCGTTCGGCCAGCCCGAGCCCGCGCACCTGCGGGAGATCGTGGGGATGCCCGGCGACCACTCGCTGCGAAAGGACATTTCGGCGATATCACGTGTCGTCGAGGAGTGGCTGCACCGTATCCTGCGACCGCTGGACCAGTTGGGTTGAGCGTGGCGGTGATCCCCGGTCCGGGGCACCTGTCTCTGGGGTAGAGCACCGAACATTTCGAGGGGATAGCACCACCATGGGGTTTTTGGGTAAGTCACGCCTGCTCGTGGCCGTGACGGCCGTCGCGACGCTGTCGCTGACCGCGTGCGACAGCGCGTCGCCGCAGGCCACCGGGGGCACCGTCGCCGCGGCGCCCGGGCAGGGCAAGAGCGCCTTCGACACGCTGCGCGGGCTCACCGACGCGGTCAAGGCCAAGAGCACCACCGCCAAGTCGGCGCACTTCACCTTCATCGGCTCCGCGGCGGGCCAGGAGTTCAAGGGCGAGGGCGACTACACCTTCGGCACCACGCCCGGCATGCAGATGACCATCGACACCCCCGAGGGTGCGGTCTCCATGCGGCTGGTCGACCCGATCGTCTACATCAAGACGCCGCAGGAGCTCGAGCCGGGCAAGCCGTGGCTCAAGCTCGACCTCAACGACAAGGACAACCCGCTCGCCGCGACGCTGGGCAAGTCGCTGGAGTCCGCGCGCCAGACCGACCCGACCAAGACCCTCGAGCAGCTCGCCGACGTCAGCGAGATCACCGGGGTCAAGGACGAGGAGGTCAACGGCCAGAAGACCACCCGCTACTCGCTGACCGTCGACGTCGCCAAGCTCAAGGGCAAGGCGGCCGGGATGGGCATGGACCCGGACAGCATCGCCGAGATCGAGAAGGCCGGGGTCAAGAGCGTCCCCGCCGACGTGTGGGTCAACGCCGACAGCCTGCCGGTCCGCTACGTGATGGAGTTCCCGGTCAAGTCCGAGAAGGTCAAGATCCAGGCCGACTACAGCGACTGGGGCAAGGCCGTCGACATCACCGCGCCGCCCGCCGACCAGGTCGCCGAGTTCCCGACCGGCTGAGCAGGCGCTCGCCCCCGCGAGGCGCCCCCGCACCCCACCGGTGCGGGGGCGCCTCGGCGTTTCGGCATGATGCCCGCGACAGCCCACGACGGAAGCGGTGCGCGTGAACGACGGCGACAGGGACGACCCGGACGACGACGATGACGACGACGTCCCCGGCCAGGTGCAGACCATCTGCCACTACTGCGGTGGCGGCGGGATGATCGCCGACCCCAAGCACGCCGTCATCGGGGGTGCCCCCCGCACGGTCGACAACGGCCGCCCCTGCCCGCACTGCGCCACCGACGGGCACTTCACCGGCATCATCCCGCCCGTCTAGGCGTAGACCAGCGGGGGACTACTTGGCGGCGATGTCGGCGACCACGGCGTCGGCCAGGGTGACCAGGTCGGTGCTGGCCAACTCGATCTCCAGGCCGCGGCGGCCACCGGAGCAGAACATGGTCGGGAAGCGGGTCGCCGAGGTGTCCAGCACGGTCCGCAAGCGTTTGCGCTGCCCGAGCGGGGAGATGCCGCCCGCCACGTAGCCGGTTGTGCGCTCAGCCACAGCGACCTCGGCCATCTTGGCCTTCTTCCCGCCCACCGCCGCCGCCAGCGCCTTGAGGTCCAACTGCGCGTCGACCGGCACGACCCCCACCGTGAGCACCCCGTCGACCTCGGCCAACAGCGTCTTGAACACCCGCGACGGTTCCACACCCAGTGCCGCGGCCGCCTCCAGGCCGAAGGACGCCCGCGGGTCGTGCTCGTACGAGTGCACCTTGTGCTCGACCTTGCGCTTGACCAGAAGCGCCGTCGCCGGGGTTCCCTGTCCTGCCACGGCCCCGAAGTTTAGGCGCTGTCCGGCGGGTCCGGCACGCGCTATCCGCGCCCGCGCGGCCCCTGGCCGCACGGGCGGAAAGCCCAAGTACAACCCGGTACGTGCGGCTTCCCGTCCGCGCACCCAGGAACCACGCGGATCACCGATCCCACGCACCGGACCCACCGGACAGCGCCTAGGGAATGGCCCGCCCCCGCCCGGTGTTGACACAGGCGTGCAGACAGGTGCGGTGGCGGACCGGCGGGTTCCGATGGTGCGGCTTGCGGAAGGCGGCCCGCGCTCACGGGGCCGCGTAAACTCGGGGGCGCCATACGCGCACCTGAACACGGGTGTGCGAGCCCCCGAAAGGAGCCCGGTGCCCCGCACCGACGCCCAGACCGAACCGGAGACCCCGGCAGTGCGGGCCGACCGGTTCGAGCGCGACGCCATGCCGCTGCTCGACCAGCTCTACGCCGCGGCGCTGCGGATGACGCGCAACCCGGCCGACGCCGAGGACCTCGTGCAGGAGACCTACCTCAAGGCCTTCGCCGCGTTCGCGTCGTTCTCCGCCGGGACCAACCTCAAGGCGTGGCTCTACCGCATCCTGACGAACACCTACATCAACGGCTACCGCAAGCGGCAGCGGCAGCCGGTGCAGGCGCCGACCGACGAGATCACCGACTGGCAGCTGGCCAAGGCGGAGAACCACACCTCCAGCGGCCTGCGCTCGGCCGAGGCCGAGGCGATGGACCTGCTGCCCGACGACGACGTCAAGCAGGCGCTGCAGCAGCTGCCCGAGGAGTTCCGGCTCGCGGTGTACCTCGCCGACGTCGAGGGTTTCGCCTACAAGGAGATCGCCGAGATCATGGGGACGCCGATCGGTACGGTGATGTCCCGATTGCACCGGGGCAGGCGCCAGCTGCGCGACCTGCTCGCCGATGTCGCCCGCGAGCGCGGGTTCGTCCGGGAGGTGACCGGAGCGTGAGCGCCGAGAAGACGCCCTGCTCGGACGTGCTGTCCGAGGTGTGGCTGTTCCTCGACAGCGAGTGCGACCGCGACCGGCGCGACGCGCTGCAGCAGCACCTCGACGAGTGCAGCCCGTGCCTGGCGCAGTACGGCCTGTCCGAGCAGCTCAAGGTCCTGCTCGCCCGCAAGTGCGGCGGCGAGCAGGCGCCGGACGAGTTCCGCGAGCGGGTCCGCGCCTCCATCAGGCAGACGGTCATCCAGCACCGGGGTGCCCGGGTCGAGGTGACCAGCGCGCGCGTCGAGGTGAGCGCCCCGGTCGAGCAGCGCGACGACTGAGCCCGGTCGCGCCGCCCGATCACGCGAACAGGCCCCGGTACCGCACGGGTACCGGGGCCTTCGACGCGCTGGGAGCTGGTGCTCAGGCGTTGGGGCGCTTGCCGTGGTTCGCGCCGCCCTTCTTGCGGTCGCGACGCTTGCGTGCGCGCTTCGACATGCTGCCTCCTCGGTCGAGCGTTTGGCTTGAGTGCACAATTTTGCCACGTCCGCGTTGTCGTCCTGGCAGGGCCCGGTCGTGGTTGGATTGTCGCCGGGGAACACACCAGCGCCAGCTGAAGGGGAGTCGGGCAGATGGCCCACGAGATCCACGCCGAGATGGTCGCCAACGTGCTGAACGTGGTGGCCAGGGAGGGTGACACCCTCGTCGAGGGGGACACGGTCGTCATCCTGGAGTCGATGAAGATGGAGATCCCGGTGCTCACCGAGGAGAACGGGACGCTCACCCGGCTCGCGGTCAAGGAGGGCGACGTGGTCCAGGAGCACGACCTGATCGCCGTCGTCGAGTAGGCGGCGCGACCCAGGGATGTCCACCCTCTCCGACCTGCTCGCCGAGCACACCGGGCTCTCCGGTGGCGCCGTCGACCACCTGCAGACGGTGGTCGCGGAGTGGCAGCTGCTGTCGGACCTGTCCTTCGCGGACTTCCTGCTCTGGGTGCCCGAGACCGCCGCCGACGGCACACCGCTGCCGCCCGGCGCGCAGGGCCGCTACATCTGCGTCGCCCAGGCCAGGCCGACCACCGGCCCGACCGCGCACCCCGAGGACGTCGTCGCCAGCCACACCAGCGCCCAGGAGCACCCGCAACTGCGCCGGGCCGTGGCCGAGCGGCGGATCTGCCGGGAGGAGGACCCGCGTTGGTACCTGGGCGTCCCGGTCCGCCGGGAGGTCATCCCGGTCACCTTCGCGGGCGAGGTCATCGCGGCGCTCTCGCGCGAGACGAACCTGGCGGTGCCCCGGGTGCCCAGCGCCCTGGAGATCGCCTACCTCGGTATCGCGGGCGACCTGTGCCAGATGGTGGCCGACGGGACGTTCCCGACCACCGAGCCGTCACCGGACGTGCACACCAGTCCCCGGGTGGGTGACGGGCTGATCCGGCTCGACACCGCCGGGGCGGTCGTGTTCGCCAGCCCCAACGCGCTCTCGGCGTACCACCGGATGGGGCACGCGTCGGACCTGGTCGGGGTGCGGCTGGCCCCGCTGACCCGGTCGTTGATCGGCGACCCGTTCGACGCGACCGAGGTGGCGCAGCGGATCGTGTCCGCCCTCGACGGCCAGCCGGGCATGCGCACCGAGGCCGAGTCCCGCCGCGGCGCCGCGGTGCTGTTCCGGGCGCTGCCGCTGCGGCCAGCGGGCAAGGCGGCCGGGGCGCTGGTGCTGTGCCGGGACGTGACCGAGGTGCGGCGCAGGGACCGGGCGCTGCTGTCCAAGGACGCCACCATCCGCGAGATCCACCACCGGGTGAAGAACAACCTGCAGACGGTGGCCGCGTTGCTGCGCCTGCAGTCGCGGCGCACCAGCAGCCCGGAGGCCAAGGAGGCGCTGGCCGAGTCGGTGCGCCGGGTGGCCGCGATCGCGATGGTGCACGAGACGCTGTCTACGTCGGTAGACGAACGGGTCGACCTGGACGCCTTGGTGGACAAGGTGATCCCGGTGGTCGGGGACGTGGCGGTGGCCGAGAGCCACGTGAAGGTCCGCAAGAGCGGCCAGTTCGGTGTGGTCGCCGCGGAGACGGCGACCCCGCTGGTGATGGTGCTGACCGAGCTCATCCAGAACGCCGTCGAGCACGCGTTCCCGCCCGGCTCCTCCGGCGAGGTCGTCGTCTCGGCCACCAGGTCCGCGCGCTGGCTCGACGTGCTCGTCGCCGACGACGGCCGCGGCCTGCCCCCGGGCTTCTCCCTCGAACGGACCAACGGCCTCGGTCTGCAGATCGTGCGCACCCTCGTCGAATCCGAACTCCGCGGCACCCTCTCGCTGCGCCGCCGCGACGAAAGCGGTACCGAAGCCGTCCTTCGCGTACCCCTTTCCCACCGCCGCTAACTTTGACGAAATGTGCCAAAGTCCTCGGCTATTCTCTTGTCTATCCAATGAATAGCCACAGGCACCATTGCCTTCTGGGGCTTACTCAACCTTGGACCGGGGGGTCCGGGGGGCGAAGCCCCTCCGGCCGGGGGTGTGGGGGCTTGGCCCCCACAGGGCACAATGCAGAACGACCCCTGTCTGCGCTTTCCGCAGACAGGGGTCGCTCAGTCTCGTTCGGCTACGCGTTGCTCCGGGCCCGAGTCCGGGCGTTGCGGCGCTTGAGCGCGCGACGCTCGTCCTCACTCATACCGCCCCAAACGCCAGCATCCTGGCCGCTTTCGAGCGCCCAGGACAGGCAGTTGGAAGCGACGGGGCAGCGGTGGCAAACGGCCTTCGCCTCGGAGACCTGAAGGATCGCAGGACCGCTGGTTCCCACCGGGAAGAACAGCTCGGGGTCCTCGTCACGGCAGGCCGCGCGGTGGCGCCAGTCCATTTCTACTGCTCCTCGCTCGGGGCGCGTGTGGGCGCGCCTCTAGTAGTCATCCGGTCGTCGGGGTGCTTGTGAATGCTTTCACGAACCAGGGAGATGTCAAGAGTTCTTCTCCGCCCGGTGAGTGAACTCACCCGAAAGTGACTGGTCAGCGGCCTGCGGGTGCGGAGAGCAACGATTTGATCACGACGCTGTTCGCTCGGGTCGTACGTCCGGGGCAGTGCGCCCACCCGTCCGGGCGGCGCGGTGACCGGCTGGAATTGTGGTCTAGACCACAGCCACCGCGAGTGCGGAAGGGACGGACACGAACTCGACTCGCGTGCGCTCGCCGATCAGGTCGCCGTCGCACTGCAGCCGAACCGGCTCCGGTGCGCTGACCACGATCCTCGCCACGTCGTCGCGGCGCACCAGGTTTTTCCCGCGGCGCACGCCCTTGTCGCTCAACGCCTGCCGGAAGTGCCGCAGGACGGTGGGCGCGCTCAGCGTGCGCAGGGAGAAGAAGCCGAGCCCGGTCTCGAAGCCGCAGCCGGGGTTGAGGTGGATCGGTCGCGCGCCGAGGTAGGTCCAGGGGTCGGTGTTGGAGACGAACGCCAACCGAAGTCCGGTGATCGGATCTTCCCCAGGTAGCTCTACCGTCAGATTCGGGCGACTGTGCTTAGGGCGGGCATAGCGGGCGATCGAGACCCGCGCATAAAGAGAAGGACTGGCTCGCTTGCCGCGCCTGCGATCGACGTCCGCGACCACATCGGCGTCCCAGCCCATGCCCGCGTTGAAGGTGAACCACCGCCGCGAAGGTCCGGACTCGACCAGCCCAAGTCCGACCCGGCGACTCTGCCCTTGCTCGATAGCGCGCAAGAGCACGTGCGTCGCTTCGACTGGATTGCGCGGTAGGCCCAACGCGCGTGCGAACACGTTCGCCGAACCCCCGGGAACCACGCCCAGCATCGGCGTCGCTCCGGAGGGTCCTGCCGCCAAGAGGCCGTTGACGACCTCGTTGACGGTGCCGTCGCCACCGTGCGCGACCACCAGGTCCGCCCCGTCGACGGCCGCCTGCGCGGCGGCGGTGAGGGCGTGACCCCGGTAGTCGGTCTCGACGACCTCCAGTTTCACCTGACTGGCCAGGGCGTGCGCCAGCACGTCCCGACCCGCCGGGGTGGTGGCGGTCGCCTGCGGGTTCACCACTAGGACAGCGCGCATTACCCGAGAGTAAGCGAGGCGGGCGGGATTACCCGCCGCCTGAGCCCGGTGGTGAGGGGTGACACATGCTCGCCGAGGACGCGGCTCCCTTCGTCGCAGCCTGGACCTCGGGTTCGGCAGGTGCACCCAGACGACCGTCTGTCCCGTCGTACCGCGAGGAGCTGACACCGCTGATCTTGCCCGCCCCGGTCGCCGGAAACGACCGGCCGTCCGGGTGGCATACGATCGGCGGTGTGCACGCAGGGTCATCGTGCGCTAGCCAACGACTCCGGGAAGGCCGTCGTGCCACTGTCCTCCGCCGCCCCCCGCACCGTCCGCGCCGCGGGTGCCATCGTCGGCCTGCAGGGCCTCGTCGCGCTCGTGTTCACGGTGCTGCTGCTGATCAGGGGCCTGTCCGGCGAATCGGAGCTGGGCACCAACGTCTTCGGTGAGGCGGCGTACTTCGCGGTGCTCGCCGCCGCGGTGCTCGCCTGCGGCGCAGGCCTGCTCATCGGCAAGACCTGGGCCCGCAGCCCGGCGATCGTCATCCAGGTCCTGCTCCTGGGCGTCGCCTGGTACGCGACCGGCCCGTCCGGCCGCCCGGAGTACGGCATCCCGGTCGGCGTGGTGTGCCTGGCCGCCCTGGTCTTCCTGTTCAACCCGGCCACCACCCGGTGGGCGCAGGGGGAGGAGTGATCATCCGGCTCGCCCGCGCCGAGGAGTGGGACCGCCTCTGGCCGCTGTGGCACCGGGTGGTCGCCACCGGCACGACGTACATGTGGGACCCGGCGACGGACTACGAGACCGCCCGCGGCCTGTGGATGGCCGGCGAGGTCTTCGTGGCCCTCGACGGCGACGAGGTGGTCGGCACCGCGTTGCTCAAGCCCAACCAGCTCGGCCTCGGCGACCACATCGCCAACGCGGGCTTCATGGTCGACCCCGACCGCGCGGGCCGGGGCATCGGCCGCCGCCTGGCCACCGAGGTGCTGGCCCACGCCCGCGCCGCGGGCTACACCGGCATGCAGTTCAACGCGGTGATCTCGACCAACACCGGCGCCGTGGCCCTCTGGACGTCCCTGGGCTTCGAGATCGTGGCGACCATCCCCGGCGCGTTCCGGCACGCGTCGCTGGGACGCGTGCCGGTGCACATCATGTACCGAGATCTGTGAGCGCCTGGTCGGTCAGCCGGTAGACGGTCCACTCGTCCATGGGGACGGCGCCGAGGGACTTGTAGAAGCCGATCGCGGGCTCGTTCCAGTCCAGCACCGACCACTCCAACCGCTGGTACCCGTTGTCGACGCACTCCTTGGCCAGGGTCTGCAACAGCGCCTTGCCCAACCCGTGCCCGCGCATGCTGGGTGTGACGTACAGGTCCTCCAGGTAGATCCCGTGCTTGCCTCGCCACGTGGAGAAGTTCAAGAACCACAAGGCACACCCGACGACACGACCGTCCACTTCGGCCACGTGCCCGAACAGCGCCGGGCTGTCGCCGAACAGCGCCGCGGTGAGCTGTTCCGCGGTGAGGTGGCACTCGTGCCTGGCCCGCTCGTACTCGGCCAACTCGTACACGAGCCCCACAATGGCGTCCACATCGGACGGTTCAACGCGCCGAATGCTCAACTGCTGACTCCTAGTCTGGCGATCTGCGGCGACTCACGCTCGTGGTCGAGCACGGTGACCGTAGCCGGATCATGCCTGAAATGAACCCCGAACCCCGCCGCCTGACCGATCCAGACCGCGGCCAGCACCCGGCTGAAATGCCCGTGCCCCACCAAGACGACGTCCTCCGACACCCTGCCGAGCACCCGCCGCGCCCTGCCAGTGACCTCGTCCGCGCTCTCCCCGTTGGGGCAAGGGTGTGTCCACACGGTCCAGCCGGGCACGGTCTCCCGGATCTGCGGCGTGGTGAGCCCTTCGTAGTCGCCGTAATCCCACTCGGCCAGGTCCTCGGTGACCTCGGTGATGGTGAGGCCCGCGAGCTCAGCGGTCCTGATCGCCCGACTCCTGGGACTGCACAGAACGGGGATGTCCTTGGGCAGACCCGCGATCAGCCTGGCCCGCTCCTCACCCACCACCGTGAGCGGCACATCCGTCCTGCCGGTGTGCTTCCCCGTGTCCGACCACTCAGTGGCCCCGTGCCGCAACAGGTAGACGGTCATGACTCGGATCTAACCACTCAGTACCCGAGCGGGTTCGTCGACCTCAGGGGCATCGCAAGTACACAGAGGACTGCATGTGAAGCCTGAGATCAAGTGGGCGCCCAACTCTCAACGCCTGATCGACCCACCCTGCACCGACTACACGCCAGCTTCGCCGCGCCACCCCGCACGTGATCTCGCCCGACCAACGGCGTCTAGACGAACGAAACGAAACTTGCTATGTTTTGTGCGTTGGAGGTACCCATGGAGCAGTCCCTCAAGCAAGAGACCTTCCTGCCCGAACCTGACGGCCAGGACCGGATGGGGCAGGTCATCAGCTTCCTCGAGGCTCAGGAACGTGCTGGTCGCGGCACGCCCAGGACCACCTGTCTGCTGAGCGGCGCCGAGCCGCACGATCAAGTCGAGCTGCCGCCGGAGCTGTACCGCGTGTTGCGCCAAGCCGCGGAAGCGCTGCAACGCGGCTTAGCGGTGACGATCGCACCGGTGGGGCAGAAGCTGACGACCCAGCAAGCGGCGGAGCTGCTCGGTATCAGTCGCCCCACGCTGGTGAGGCTGCTGGAAGACGGCGAGATCCCCTTTGAGCGCGTGGGCAGCCATCGCCGGATTTCGCTGAGGGAACTCCTGGACTACCAAAGCAAACGGCGAGCTGCGCAATACGCATTCCTGGCGGCGACCACGGTCGATGAAGATGAGGATATTGAGACCGCGCTGAAGCGTGTACGTGAAGCCCGCCGAGAGGTTGGAACCCGACGGCGGGGTCGTTCTTCTTAGGAGACGGCGCACTGGCAGGATGGCGGCGTGTTCGCCGCACTGCTAGACACCTGCGTTCTTTGGCCCAGCCGTCAGCGGGACTTCCTGCTGTCGCTGGCGATCGAAGGCTTGTACCGCCCGCTCTGGAGCGGTGCGATCTTGGAAGAGCTCGAGTACGAGGAAGCGCGGAAGTTGGTTGAGCGTGGATTCGCGCCTGAGGGCGCCGATCGCCGTGCTCGCAACCTGATCCTTCAGATGAGGCAGGCATTCAACGATGCCGAAGTCGTCGGCTGGGAAGCCCTCGTGGGCAGCTACGGCCTACCGGACCCCGATGATGAGCATGTCGTCGCCGCTGCCGCGTTCGGTCACGCTGGGGCACTTGTGACCCACAATATAAAAGACTTCCCCGAGGCTAAGATGCCCAACGAGGTCCAAGTGGTCACGCCTTCAACCTTCGCGAGCAACACGGTCGCCCTCAGTCCTACACGTGCCCTGGTCGCACTGGAACAGATGGCGAGCCGGTCCGGTGCCAATGGACCGAAGATGGATGTGCGCGCAATTCTCGCCATCCTGAAAGAGCGCTACAAAATGCACGATGCGGTTGGTCTGATCTGGCCGTTGCTACCATAGCAACAAGTCATCCGCGCTGGTGATGCCGCACAAAAAAATGGTGCTGACCAGCTTGATCGCCGGTCAGCACCATTTGCGGTCCGGGTAGCTCAGGCCTGCTTGGTCTCCCAGAAGATCTTGTCGATCTCGGCGATCAGGTCGAGCAGGGCCTGGCCGGTGGCCGGGTCCATCGAGCCCTTCGTCCCGCTCGCACCCGCGGCCTTGGTGGCGCGGTTGAACAGGTCGTGCAGGTGCGGGTACTTCTCGAAGTGCGGCGGCTTGAAGTAGTCGGTCCACAGGACCCACAGGTGGTGCTTGACCAGGTCGCTGCGCTGTTCGGCGATCAGGACGGCCCGGGTGCGGAACTCGGGGTCCGCGTTGTCCTGGTACTTCTGCTGGACAGCCTTGACCGACTCGGCCTCGATGCGGGCCTGCGCGGGGTCGTAGACACCGCAGGGGAGGTCGCAGTGGGCGGTGGCCTCCAGGCGGGGGGCGAGCAGGCGCGACAGCAGTCGCATTGTTCCTCCATGGGCAGGATGCTCCGACGGGGACGACCCTACTCCCGGCATCATCTCCGGGCAGGTGGAGGTGATCAGGTGGTCATGGGCGGGATGCCGGTGCGCCGGGTGCGGGTGCGGGGGCCGTCGATGTCGCCCGCGCTGGGGGACGGGGACACGGTGGTCGCGGTCAAGCGGCGACCACGGGTGGGTGACGTCGTTCTGGTCACCTGGGAGCTGCGGCCGGGGCAGGTGTCGGTGAAGCGGGCGGTTCGGCGGGAGGGTGCCGGGTGGCACGTGGAGGGGGACAACCCGTTCGCGTCCACCGATTCCCGCACTCTGGGACCGGCGAGAGTTCACGCGGTCGTCACCTTCCGGCTGTGGCCGCGGCCGGGCAGGCTGCGGCCACCCGGGCCCTAACGAGCGCGCTGCTTCTCGTACCAGGCGACGCAGTCGGAGTACCGCGGCAGCAGGCCCGCCGCTTCCGCCTCGGCCAGGGACGGCGCCGCGACGTCCTTGTCGGACATCAGCGGCTCCAGCTCCGGTGCCCAGGGCAGCGCCAACGTCGGGTCCAGCGGGTTGATGCCGCGCTCGGCCGACGGGTTGTAGCCGGTGGAGCACAGGTACGAGATGACCGTGTCCTCCTCCAGCGCCACGAACCCGTGCCCGACGCCCTCCGGCACGTACACCGCGCGGAAGTCGACCGGGTCCAGCCGCACCACGTCCCAGGCGCCGAAGGTGGGCGAGCCGACCCGGATGTCGACGACGAAGTCGAGCAGGGCGCCCTGCGGGCAGTAGACGTACTTCGCCTGGCCGGGCGGGACGTCGGCGAAGTGCAGGCCGCGGACGGAGCCCTTGCGCGAGCGGCTGTGGTTGGTCTGCGCGACGGTGAACGGGTGGCCGACCGCCTTGGTGAAGGCCTCGCCCTGGAACGGGGAGACGAACACGCCGCGGGTGTCGGGGAAGGTGCGCGGGGTGAACTCGAAGGCGTCGGGGACGCGCAGCTCTCGTGCCTGCATGGGGAGCAGCGTAGGCGCCCGGTCGGACCGCCCCGCAGCAGGCGCTGGTCACGCAGCGAAAACGTTAGTCGGCGCTAGCACGCGCTTAGAAAACCGGACGGACGTC
This sequence comes from Actinokineospora diospyrosa, assembly GCF_024171925.1. Lineage (GTDB taxonomy): Bacteria > Actinomycetota > Actinomycetes > Mycobacteriales > Pseudonocardiaceae > Actinokineospora > Actinokineospora diospyrosa. The sequence continues at coordinate 17,060 of NZ_JAMTCO010000003.1, forward strand.
TTGGGAAACCGCCCCTGACCTGCGGAAAATGCCGCCACGATGTGATCCCCACCGCAGACACCGGTGTCCGCGTGCTGGCAGACTGTGGCCACCGCAGCGCCACGCGGCCGCCCGCCCCACACCCCGGGGTGACGGCCCCGAGCCGCACACAGGCAGCCGAACCACCGACTCCGCACGTCCCGCGGGCACCCCACGCACACCCCCTGTGCCGTAGGCGCGCGCCCGCGACCCCACCCGCTCCGCGCCAGCCCTGCGTCGAGCACTCGCAGCGAGATCCAGGAGGACGCATGACCGCGTTGAACGAGAGGACCAGCAGTCCCGTCACCGACGAGGAGATCTTCGCCGCGCACGAGGGCGGCAAGCTCGGCGTCGCGGTGACCAAGCCGCTGGCCGACCCGCGTTCGCTCTCGATCGCCTACACCCCCGGGGTGGCCAGGGTGAGCCGCGCGATCGCCGAGGACAAGGCCCTCGCCGCCCGCTACACCTGGGCGTCGCGCCTGGTCGTGGTGGTCTCCGACGGGACGGCGGTGCTGGGCCTGGGTGACATCGGCGCGGCCGCGTCGCTGCCGGTCATGGAGGGCAAGGCGGCGCTGTTCAAGACCTTCGGCGGCCTCGACTCGATCCCGCTGGTGCTCGACACGACCGATGTGGACGAGATCGTCGAGACCCTGGTGCGGCTGCGGCCCTCCTTCGGCGCGGTCAACCTGGAGGACGTCTCGGCGCCGCGCTGCTTCGAGTTGGAGGCGCGGCTGATCGAGGCGCTCGACTGCCCGGTCATGCACGACGACCAGCACGGCACCGCGATCGTGCTGCTGGCCGCGCTGCGCGGGGCGAACACCGTGCTCGCCAAGGACATCGCCGACCAGCGCGTGGTCATCGCGGGCGCGGGCGCGGCGGGTGTGGCCTGCGCGAAGATCCTCATCGCCGCGGGCGCGGGTGAGGTGACCCTGCTGGACTCGCGCGGGATCATCCACTCCGGCCGCGACCACCTGAACCCGGTCAAGGCCGAGTTGGCCGAGCTCACCAACGCCTCCGGGCTGCGCGGCGGCCAGGCCGAGGCGCTGCGCGGGGCGGACGTGTTCGTCGGGCTGTCGGCGGGCACGGTGCCCGAGGAACTGGTCGCCACCATGGCCGACGACTCGATCGTGTTCGCGCTGTCGAACCCGGACCCGGAGATCCACCCGGAGGTCGCCGCCCGGCACGCCGCCATCGTGGCCACCGGCCGCAGCGACTTCCCGAACCAGATCAACAACGTGCTGGCCTTCCCTGGCATCTTCCGCGGCGCGCTCGACGCAGGCGCGCGGCGGATCACCGAGGCGATGAAGCTGGCCGCGGCGGACGCCATCGCCGCGGTGGCCGCGGACGACCTGGCGGTCGACAAGATCGTGCCGAGCGCGCTCGACCCGAGGGTCGCCCCCGAGGTCGCGGCGGCTGTGGCACGGGCGGCGCGGGTGGACGGGGTAGCCTGAGAGCCGGCGGGATGCTCGGCAGGTGCCCCACCCGCCTACTCGAGGGTGGAGGGAACGCGCCGTGGCCGAGCATGTCGTGCGCGCCGGACTCCCCCGGGTCGCGCTGCCACCCGGCGGGTTCGACAGCGACGCGGGTCGGGTGCTCGCGCCCGACCTGACCCGACCGGACGTCGTGGGGTTCACCGACGACCCGGCCGCTGAGCGCGCCCTGCTGCTGGAGGCCCAGCGGATCGCCAGGATGGGCAGTTGGACGCTGGACGTGCTCACCGGCGAGGCGTACCTGTCCGACGGCCTGCGCGGGCTGTGCGGCCTGCCCGCCCGCGCGACGCTGACCGACCTGCTCGCGCTGGTGCACCCCGAAGACCTGCCCGTGCTCAACGACTTCCAGGCGGCGCTGCGCGCGCGGCGCTCGTCGCAGCCGCTGGAGCTGGAGGTCCGCGACGACACGGGGAAGCGGTCGTACCTGGTCCGCGCCCGCCCGGAGTTCGAGACCGGCGGGCGCGTGGTCCGGGTGCACGGCACCGTGCAGGACTTCACCCGCTTCCGCGCGCTGGAGCGGCAGCTCAGCCAGGACGGGCGGCTCTTCCGCGAGGCGCAGCGGGTGGCGCGGCTGGGCACCTGGGAGTGGAACACGGTCTCCGGTGAGTGCCTGTGGTCCTCGATGCTCTACGAGCTGTTCGGCGTCGAGGCGGGCACCAAGATCACCTACCGGGACTACCTGCAGCTGGTGCACCCGGACGACCGCAGCTGGGTCGACCAGCGCTGGCAGGAGCTGGCGGGCACCCGGCGACCGGTCGAGTGCGAGCACCGGGTCATCCGCCCGGACGGCAAGCGCCGGGTGTTCCGGGTGCGCGGCGAGGCGGCGGGCACCGACAACGACCGCAACGTCATGATCGGCACCGCGCAGGACGTCACCGAGCAGCGCTCCACCGAGACCAGGATGCAGCGCTCGAGCAAGCGGTTCACCGACCTGGTGGCCATAACGCCGGTCGGGATCGCGCTGTTCGACGACGCCGAGCGGCTGGTCGACGCCAACGACGCGCTGTGCTCGCTGCTGGGCCTGGACCTGGAGCGGCTGCGCGGGATGAGCGCCGAGCAGCTGACGCACCCGGACGACCGGGAGGCGCGGCGCGGGCGCGAGTCGCACTCGTTCCACAGCGGCCAGCGGGTGCTGGTGACCGCGACCGGCAAGCCGGTCTACTGCGAGCTCAACGCCACGGTGTCGGTCGCCGACGACGGGCAGCGGTTCTGGTTGGTGGTGTTCGCCGACGTCACCGACCGTCGCCGGGCCGCCGAGCGACTGCGCTACCAGGCGACACACGATGAGCTGACAGGGCTGCCGGGGCGTGCGGCGGTGAAGGAGTTGCTCGGCAAGCTCCTCGGCGGGCGCGACTACGAGCGGATCGCGCTGCTGTTCTGCGACGTGGACAACTTCAAGCGGGTCAACGACTCCCTCGGCCACGACGTCGGCGACGAGCTGATCACCGCGCTGGCCAGGCGGTTGGAGCGCGGGCTGCCGCCCAGCTGCACGGTCGCCAGGATGTCCGGCGACGAGTACGTGATCATCTGCTCGGACGTGGAGGAGGCGGGCGGGGTCGAGGCGCTGGCCAACCAGGTGGCCAGCCTGCTGCGCACCGCGGTCCCGGTCCGCGACCAATTGTTGCGGGTCTCGGCGTGCATCGGCGCCGCTGTCCCGAGCGGCCCGGAGACCAGCGGCGCCGACCTGCTGCGCTACGCCGACGCCGCCATGTTCGCCGCGAAGGCCCGCGGCACCGGCCGGGTCTCCATCGCCTCGGACAAGCTGATCGCCTCGGCCAACAGCCAGATGCTGCTGGAGGGCCAGCTCCGCGAGGCGATCATGAACGACCAACTGGTGCTGCACTACCAACCCGTCGTCGGCCCGGACGGCGCCGTGCTCTCCGCCGAGGCGCTGGTCCGCTGGCCGCACCCCGAACGCGGCCTGCTCTACCCCGGCGACTTCCTCCCGGTGGCCGAGCAGGGCGACCTCCTCGGCGAACTCGACCGCTGGGTCCTGCGCGCCGCCTTCACCGAGGCCGCCGAGTGGCCCCAGCTCTGCGGCGCCATCCTCGGCGGCGGCGTCGGCATCGCGGTCAACCTCTCCGGCCTGGTCCCCGGCGACCCCGAGTTCGTCGACGTGGTCTCCGCTTCCGTTGCGGCGACCGGGATCGCGTGGGACCGGGTGGTCCTCGAACTGGTCGAGACCAGCCTGATCGACCTGCCCTCGCGCAGCCGCGAGGCGATGGCGGAACTGGTCGAGCGCGGCGTGCGCTTCGCGGTGGACGACTTCGGCACCGGCTACTCGTCGCTGGCCCGGCTCAAGGAACTCCCCGCCCAGATCATCAAGATCGACCGCCGCTTCGTCTCCGGCGTGGCAACGGACGCCTCGGACTTCGCGGTGGCGCGGGCGCTGGTGGACATGGCCCGCGCGATGGGCCGCAGTTGCGTCGCGGAGGGCGTGGAGAACGCGACGCAGTTCCACGTGCTGCGGGGCGTGGGCGTGGACGCCTACCAGGGCTGGCTGTTGTCGAAGCCGCTGCCCGCCAAGGAGTTCCGGGAGATCTTGAAGCTCGGGCCGGTGCACATCCCGCGCGGCACCTGAGTCACCACGCGGCGGGGTCGGCGACGAGCTCGCTACTGGTGATGGCGTCCTCTGTGTACTCGCAGCGGATGACAGCGCTGAACTCGTTGTCGCCGAACGCTTCCCAGAGCTCCGTGAGGTTCTCTGCCAGGTAGTGGACGACACCGTGCGATCCGAACGCGCTGATCCCGGCAATGTGGATGACTGTCCGGCCATCGATGCTGTGGCGAGCCAGGTAGCCGAGATCGGCGTCGGTCGGTGTCGCATCGTTGCGCGGAGAGCCGTGCTTGGCGCCGTTCTCCCGGTCCATGATCCACCACCGGTTGTCGACCTTCACCATGTCCAGCCGAGGATCCCTCACGAGCAACGTCGCCGCGATCGGCGCCGACTTCGGCCCGCAGATGACCACCGAGTCGCCCTCGAACAACTCCGCGTGATCCGACCGGATCACCTCGCTCTTCGCCAAGAGCGCCAACTCGCCGAGCAGCCTTTCCACGCCGCGCTGTGCGCCCACGTCAGCCGCATCGATGTAGCTCCGCGCCTGGTCATCCACCCCGCGGCGCAACGGCACCCCGACGGTGACCGGCCCAACCCCGAAGAACGCCCGCTCCGACGGCGGCGCGGTGCCGCGGATCTGCGTGATCCGCCCCTTGCTCACCCCGAGCGCCCCGGCGATCTCGGTGTAGCTCATCCCCAGCGCCCGAGCCTCATCGATCGCCACCCGCCGAAGCCTGGCCAGTTCGTGCTGCCGCTGCCGATAGGCGTCGCCCAAGTCGCCCGCGCGCCGCGCCCGCCGCAGCGGATCGGGCTCGGATCGGACGCTGTCCAACTCATCTCGCCAGCTCATAGGCTTGTTTAGGCCCCCTTGACCCTCTCGCGCGATCGTCGTGACAGTACGAGTTTATACCCCCTCAACAGCAACCCGCACCGAGTGCTTGGAGAGGTCATGACGCACACCTCAGACCCGCGCGAGAGCCGCACGACACTGTGGGTCGAGTTGCCCCGGTTGATCGACTCCGCCCGAGCGCACCTCGACAGCCACCCGGCCCTCGATGTTGCCAGCATCGACATCTCAGCCACCGCGATCGCTCCGGGACGACTGGAAGTTCACGTATCCGGCTCCCGCCCCGTTGCCAGCGCCCGCGTGCTCGACTGGCTGGACACGCTCACCAATACGTCTCTGTTCTTGCAGGTTGAAGCCAATCCCGAACAACCCAAGGCCATGGTCTTCGGCCGCCTACCCGACGGGACGCCAGCCACCGTGATCGCCCCACTCGCGGAAGACGACGTCGTGGGTATCACGCGCGACCGGATCGGCGACTGGGTGTTGCACTGGCTTCGCATGCAAGCCGTGGATGTCGCGGCGTAGACGAACGGCTGCGCGGACCGGGTTACTCCGCTGCGGTGAGGATGGCGCGGAGGGGGAGTTCCGGGAGGTCTTGAAGCTGGGGCCGGTGCACATCCCGCCCGGCACCTGAGTCACCACGGCGTTGCGCTCCGGCGGGTCGGTTGTCATCGCGCGGGCCCAGGTGCGCTGATAGCGTGATCCGCTGTACAGAAGTCGTGGGTGGAGGTGGCGGTGGAGCGGGTGGGGTATCGGGCCATCGCTGACGGGGTTCGGGGGTTGATCGACTCGGGCGAACTCGGGGCGGGCGACCGGGTGCCCAGTGAGAACGAGCTCATGGCGACCTACGGGGTGGAGCAGCCGACGGCGCGGCGGGCGTTGGAGGTGCTGAAGAACGAAGGGCTGATCGTCGCTCGGCGTGGGGCGGGGACGTTCGTGCGGGAGTTCCGGCCGTATCGGCGGGTTTCGCCCGACCGGCTCCGGAGTTGGGGTGCGGGGACCTCGATCTGGGCGGCCGACGACGAACGGCGGCCGGTGGTGGCGGGCGTCGAGGTCGCGGAGGAGCTGCCGCCCGGCCATATCGGGCGGGCACTCGACTTGGCGGACGGCGACCTGGTGCTGGTCCGGCGGCGGTCGTATGTCGTCGAGGGCAAGCCGATCCAACTGGCCGAGACGTACTACCCGGCGGAACTCGTGCGGGGCAGCCGGATCGCCGAGCCCGACACCGGACCGGGCGGCGCCTACGCCCGACTCGCCGACCTGGGCGCGGCGCCGGTGCGGTTCCGGGAGGAACTCCGCTCGCGCATGCCCCGCGAAGAGGAGCGGAAGGCGCTGGACCTAGCCCAGGGCACCCCGGTGATTTGCGTCGTTCGGACCGCGTACACCGCCGACGGCACACCGGTGGAGGTCAACGAAATGACCTTGGACGCGGGCTCCTACGTCCTGGAGTACCACTTCACCGCAGAGTGAAGGCTTCTGTACAGAACAACTTGCGCGTAGGTCCGCCGCGTGCTCCACTGGTGAAAAGTTCTGTACAGAGGAGCAGTACCTGGACGCACTGGCCACCACCTGGACCGCTCTCGCCCAGTTGACCGAATCCGCACGGGCGCACCTTGATCGCCACCCTGATCTCCCAGTCGCCAGCGTGGATGTCTTCACGGCCGGCATCGGCCCAGGTCGGGTGGAGATCTACGTTTCCGGGCCGCGCGCCGAGGCGTGCTCTCGGCTCCTGGCGTGGTTCGAGACGCTGGCCCGCGCATCCTTGTGCCTTCAGTTCGAAGACGACCCACATCAGCCGAAGGTCATGCTCTTCGGGCGTCTGCATGACGGCACCCCGGCCGTTGTGGTTGCACCGCTTGCGGAAGACGACGTCGTGGGCATCACGCGCGACCGGATCGGCGAGTGGGTCCTGCATTGGCTTCGCATGCAAGCCGTGGATGTCGCTGCCTAGACGAACGGCTGCGCGAACCGGATTACTCCGCTGCGGTGAGGATGGCGCGGATTCGGTGTAGGGGGAGGTCGATGAGGCGTTCTTCGGCGTCGTCGGGGGTGGGGAGGAGGGTGGTTACTTGGTCTCGGGCTTCGCGTTTGGTGAGGGTGCCTTTGGAGTTGAGGATCAGGGCTTCGCGCCAGATGTTGGAGAGTTTGCCGTGGACTCGGGAGAGGAGGGTGCCTCGGGTACTTGGAGTGTCCACAGGGGACGCGAGGACCACGGCGTGGCGGCCGCCTGCGAGGCTGCGGTGGTAGGTGAGGGTGTACTTGCCGCGGACCAGGTCGGCTAGGGCCTGTTGTGAGCGCTGGTCGGTGATGTCGGGGTGGTTGTTGGGGACTAGGGCGCCCACAACAGAAAGCGGGCCTGCCAGGAGGACTCGGGCGAGCCAGGAGCCGGGGTCGGCGGTCAGGTCGTAGGCGACGGGGCCGTTGGCTCGGATGGGGTCGGTCCAGGCGGGGGTGGTGGGGGTGGCGGCGGTCAGGCGGGTCAGTTCGGCGAGGGCGGGGGCGGGGGTGCCGCCTGCTTCGATCGACTGGGGGCCGTGGGTGTAGATGCCGGAGAGCAGGTCCCGCACGGCCGCCTCGGCGAGGCGTGAGGAGCGGGAAGTCTGTTGCAGGACATACAGATCGCTCGCGCTGCCGACCGCTTGGGCGCCGTGGTAGCGGTTGAACGCGGGCAGCACCGCCTCGAACACCAGGCCCAGCCGCTGGATCTCCTGCTGCACCTTCAATCCCAGTGCGGGCGTGCGCGTGCTGTAGCCGTACGCCACGATCGCGCGGCCTTCGGGGTCGCGCAGGGACTCGATGGCGCGGGCGAGGAACAGGCGCATGCCCTCGGGGGTGTACGGGGGGTCGGTGAAGACCAGGTCCGCGGTGCCGACCACCGAGGGCGGCAGGGCGTGCCGGAAGTCGGCGTAGCGGCAGCGGATGTCCAGACCACGGGCGCGGGCGGTGCGGTCGACGTACTCGAGCAGCCGCTCGTCGACGTCGACCACGGTGGCCGAGAGCTCCGGGCGCAACGTGCACACCGCCAGCGCCGTCAGGTCGTGGTCGCCCACGCACAGCAACCGCGCGCCCGGCAGGTCGTAGGTCTGGTCCAGCCAGCGGGCGCGGCGCAGCATCGTCGCGGCGTCGGCCTGGACGTGGTCCAAGGCGCGGGACGGCGCGGGCACCTCGGTGAGATACGCCTCGTAGGCGGCGAGCAGTTCCCCGTCCGGGCGGTCCGGATGCTGGGCGGTCACCGCGCGGTAGTGGTCCACCCGCGACGGCGCCACGCGCCATGAGTCGGCCTCGTTTTCGGCGTCCTGGCCGAGCGCGGAGATCAGTTCCTGGACCGTGCGCCGGGGCACCGCGGTGCTCCTGACCAGGTCGTCGAGGCCGTGCCAGCCCGAGCAGAGCAGGCCGACCACGGTGCGCAGGGGACGGGCGTGCACGCCCCGGGCGGTGAGGTAACTGGTCACGGAGTCGGCCACAAGCCGATTAGCCTAGGAGAGCCGTCCACGCCACCCGGACCCGGCCGGGACGTGAGCAGCCACATCGTGGAACGGCCTGCCCACGTCAGCCGTTCGGGTTAAGGTCGTTCGGTCCACGGCTGGCTAGGGGCCGTGCCGACCCGAGGGGTCCGAGTGATCGAGTTCCAATCCGTGACCAAGCGCTACGACGACGGCACGGTGGCGGTGGACGAGCTCGACCTCACCATCGACGACGGCAAGATCACCGTCCTCGTCGGCCCGTCCGGCTGCGGCAAGACCACCTCGCTGCGCATGATCAACCGGATGGTCGAGGCCAGTTCCGGCACCATCCTGGTCGACGGCGCGGACATCCGCTCGCAGCGCCCGGCCGCCCTGCGCCGCGGCATCGGCTACGTCATCCAGAACGCGGGCCTGTTCCCGCACCGCACCGTGCTGGACAACATCGCCACCGTCCCGATCCTGTTGGGCACCAAGAAAGCCGCCGCCCGCCGCCGCGCCGAGGAGCTGCTCGACACCGTCGGGTTGCCGCGCGAGCTGGCCAAGCGCTACCCCGCGCAGCTCTCCGGCGGGCAGCAGCAACGCGTCGGCGTCGCCCGCGCGCTCGCCGCGGACCCGCCGGTGTTGCTGATGGACGAACCGTTCAGCGCGGTGGACCCGGTGGTGCGCGACGACCTGCAGGAAGAGTTGCTGCGCCTGCAATCCGAGCTCGGCAAGACCATCGTGTTCGTCACCCACGACATCGACGAGGCCATCAAGCTCGGCGACAAGGTGGCCGTCCTGCGCGTGGGCGGCAAACTCGCCCAGTACGACACCCCGGCGACGCTGCTGGCCAAGCCGGTGGACGACTTCGTCGCCGGGTTCGTCGGCCGCGACCGCGGCTACCGCGCGCTGGGTTTCCTGTCCGCGCACGGTGTCGAGGTCGCCCCGCTGAGCACGCTCACCCTGGGCGAACCCGCCCCGGTCGTGACCGGTTGGACGGTCGTCGTGGACGAGCGGCGCAGGCCGCTCGGCTGGCTGTCCGCGAAGTCCACTGTGGAAGGTGAGATCCGCTCAGCCGACCTCGTCGCCGGTGGCTCCCTCTACGTCGCCGACTCGACCGCGGCTGGCTCGCTGCGCGCCGCCCTCGACTCGGCGCTGAGCTCCCCGTCCGGCACCGGCATCGCCGTCGACGCCGAGGGCGCCGTGGTCGGCGGGGTCACCGCGGACTCGGTGCTCAAGGTGCTCGACGCGGCCAGGCGCTCCGGCGAGGTGCCCTCGTGAACTGGATCATCGACCACCTCCCGCAACTGCTCTCGGTCAGCGGTGAGCACCTCCAGTTGGCTCTCGTCCCGGTCGCGGTCGGCCTGCTGCTCTCGCTGCCGCTGGCCTGGGTCGCCAACCGGTGGCCGGTGGCCCGCGCGATCCTGGTCCCGGTGTCGGCGCTGCTCTACACGATCCCGTCGCTGGCGCTGTTCGTGATGATGCCGCTGCTGCTGGGGACCAAGGTCCTCGACCCGATCAACGTGCAGGCCGCGCTGACCATCTACACGGTGGCGCTGCTGGTCCGCGCGATCGCCGACGCGCTGGCCGCCGTCCCGGAGTCGGTGATCCAGGCCGCCTCGGCGATGGGGTACCGCGCCGTGGGCCGGTTCTTCGCCGTTGAGTTGCCGCTCGCGGTACCGGTGCTGATCGCGGGCGTGCGGGTGGCCGCGGTGTCCAACATCAGCCTGGTCGCCGTCGGCCAGATCATCGGCGTCGGCGGCCTCGGCTTCTTCCTGTTGCAGGGCTTCCAGTCCAGCCCGCCGAACTACCAGGAGATCGTCGGGGGCATCGTGCTGATCGTGGTGCTCGCCCTCGTCGTCGACGGGTTGCTCGCGCTGGCCGGGCGCGCACTGGCCCCCTGGAACAGGAAGGCGGTGTCGCGGTGAGCATCTTCGACCAGATCAGCGCGTGGCTGAGCGACCCGGACCACTGGAAGACCACCCTGGGCATCGCCGGGATCCCGCAGCGGCTGGCCGAGCACGTGCAGTACACCGTGCTCGCGGTGGTGATCGCGGCCGTGATCGCCATCCCGCTCGGCGCCTACATCGGGCACACCGGCCGCGGCGGCACCCTCGTCGTCGGGATCGTGAACTCCTTCCGGGCGCTGCCCGAGCTTGGCCTGCTGATCCTGCTGGTGCTCGTCATGGGGCTGGCGTTGGCGCTGGAGGCGGTCACCATCGCCTTGGTGCTGCTGGCGATCCCGGTGCTGCTGGCGGGCACCTACGCGGGCGTGCGCAACGTCGACCGGGCCGCCGTGGACGCCGCGCGCGGGATGGGGATGAGCGAGTGGCAGGTGCTCGTCAAGGTCGAGCTGCCCAACGCGTTGCCGCTGATCTTCGGTGCCCTGCGCTCGGCGACCCTGCAGGTCATCGCGACCGCCACCATCGCGGCCGTGGTGTCGCTCGGCGGCTTCGGCCGCTACGTCATCGACGGCAACTCCCAGCGCGAGTTCGACCAGATGGCCGCGGGTGCGGTGCTCATCGCCGCGCTGGCGATCGTGGCCGAACTGCTGCTCGCGGGCGTGCAGTGGCTGGTGGTCTCGCCCGGCCTGCGCAAGAACTCACGCGGACGCGCCCGCGTCCGCTGACGGCAAGACGACAGAGGAGACCCTCGATGAAGCGCGTACTCGCCGTACTGGCGACCGCGGTCGCGGCCACGCTCACCATGACGGCGTGCGGGGGCTCGTCCGACCCGCTGGCCACCCCGGCATCGGGTGGCGCGTCCTCGGGCACCCCGGCGCCCGCGGGCACCATCACCATCGGCTCGGCGAACTTCCCGGAGAGCACGCTGCTCGCCGAGATCTACGCCAGCGCCCTGGAAGCCAAGGGCGTCAAGGTGACCAAGAAGCTGGGCATCGGCAGCCGCGAGGCCTACTACCCGGGTCTGCAGGACGGGTCGATCGACCTGATCCCCGAGTACACCGGGGTGCTGCTGACCCACATCGACAAGACGGCCAAGCAGAGCGCGCCGGACGAGGTCTACGCCGCGCTGCAGAAGGCGCTGCCGGAGAAGCTGACCGTCCTGGACAAGTCCGCGGCCGAGGACAAGGACGCGGTGGTGGTCACCAAGGACACCGCCACCAAGCTCAACCTCAAGACGATCGAGGACCTGGTCAAGTCCGGCCCGGTCACTTTCGGCGGCCCGCCGGAGTTCCAGAAGCGCGCCGACGGTCTGCCCGGTCTCGCCGAGACCTACAAGCTGGAGGTCAAGGAGTACAAGTCGCTCGACGCGGGGGGCCCGCTCACCGTCGAGGCGCTCAAGTCCGGTGTCGTGCAGGCGGCCGACCTGTTCACCACCGACCCGGCGATCACGGCCAACGACTTCGTGGTGCTCGAGGACCCGAAGAACAACTTCGCCGCGCAGAACGTGGTGCCGCTGGTAAACAAGAGCAAGGCCGACGACACCGTCAAGCAGGTGCTCAACGCCATCTCGGCGAAGTTGACCACCGAGGTGCTGATCGAGCTCAACGCCAAGCTCAGCGCGCCGGACAAGCCGGACGCGGCCAAGGTCGCCAAGGAGTGGCTGGCCTCGGTCGGTCTCTGACCCGCTCGCTGATCTGCTCGCGGCGCGGCCGGGTCCGCCCCATGATGGGGGTATGACGGACCCGGTCGCGTTGCGCGCGAAGATGTACGGCGAGGACGACCTGAGCTCGATCCCGGTCTTCGGGGGCGGGTTCATCAATTTCGGCTACTGGCGGGACATCCCGCTGACCGGTGTGCTCACCGAGCAGGACCGGGTGCGCAGCCAGCTCGACCTGTACCGGCAGGTGTACGCGGGAGTCGGTGCGGGGGACCGGGTCGTCGAGGTCGGCAGCGGGCTCGGGGTCGGGGCGACGTGGGCGCTCGGCGAGCTGGGACCAGCGTCGATCACCGGGGTGGACCTGAACCCGGCGCAGGTGGAGCGGGCCTGTTCCCGAGCTCCCCAAGACGACCGGCTCACCTTCGTGGTCGGCGCGGCGGGTGATCTACCGCTGGCGGACAGCTCCGCCGATGTTGTGCTCTCGCTGGAAGCCGCGCAGCACATGGACGACCTGCGGGGTTTCGCCCGCTCGGCACACCGGGTCTTGCGCCCAGGCGGGCGGTTCGTCGTCTCCACGTTCTTCGTGCCGGACCCCTCGACGGTGGGGCAGGTGTCCGAGCGGCTCGAAACGTTCGCCTCGGGGGTCGATCGCGAGCACCCGTTGCCGTTGTTCCTGGAAGACCTGGCGGTGGCCGGGTTCAGTGAAGTGTCGGCGGTGTCGATCGGCGAGCACGTGTGGCCGGGACTGGACCTGTGGATCGCTCAACTCGGGTACGCCGAAGACACCTGGCCGCGGCGCTGGTTGACCTCGTACCGCGATGGCCTGCTGGACTACTACGTGGTCACCGCGACGGCGTGATCGCCGCTTGATGGCCGCGTGATCACGGTCGCCTGCCCGGCTTTCGCCCGCGACCGCGTGGTCACCGCGGTGGTGTGCCGGTGTTCGCCGGGGGTTTCACCGGGTTCGTCGCGCCGAGCACGATTCCCCAGCGGTCGCCGTCTTTGGACACCGTGACCCGGTCGGTGACCGGTTGCCCCGACCTCGTCGCGGTGATGGTGGCGACCGCGACGTCCGGGAACTCGCCGCGCCGCCAGGTGATCCGCACGTCCGACACCGGCCCGCCGAACGCCTCGACCCGCCGCTCGGCCTCGGCCGGGTCGTCGGAGCCGCGCACCGCCAGCGAGCGGACGCGCTCGACCTCGCCCGAGGTGAGCGCGGCGAGGTAGTCGGTCACCACCTTGTCCTGCGCGGCGACCGGATCGGGCTCGTCGGCCTGGCACCCGCTGACGGCCAGGAGCAGCGCCAGGACAGCGGCGCCGAGGGCGAATCGCATCGGGAGTCCTTCCCGCGCGAGGGGCGCTCCACCGAAGTCGAGCGCCCCCAGCGTCTCGGTGATTACGTGCGGTAGTCGTTGTCGTTGTAGTGGTCCCAGTACTGGCGGGCGTAGTTCTCCATGCAGGAGTAGCAATAGCTCGCCGCCGCGGTGACGCTGTCGCGCTTGGCGGCGGGCGTCGCGCTTGAGCGCTTGCCGACCTCGGCTGCCACCGGACGCGTGCCGGGCGCGGCGTCGTGCTGCTCGACGACGGCCGTGCCGGTGCGGGCGACGTCCGGTCGTTCGGTGATGGGTGCCAACGTGTTCGCCGCCGCGTCGAGCTCCTGCTCGTCGAGCCGCCAGCGGTCGGTGCGCTGGAAGGTCACCACGCGGTCGACCGCGTACGAGGTCGCCGGGTTCTCCGCGCCGCGCGCGGGCGCGAGGGTGGTGACCTCGTGCAGGTGCAGTGTCGCGGTGTTCGACTTGATGTCGGACTTGGCGACGGTCAGGTCGACCTTCGCCGAGCCGTAGCGGACCCCGTGCTTGGCGAGGTTGTCCCGCGCGCCGGACACCCAGGCGTCCACCGAGGTCGCCCGGTCGGCCATGCGGTCGGTGAGCGCGGCGGGACGCGCGGTGGTGCCACCCACCAGCGTGGTTGCCCTGTCCTGCAGGTATTCCCGGGCGATCGTGGTCAAGTGCGCCTCGGTCGCGCCGGTGTCGGCCGAGGCGGTGGCCGCGACCCCGGTGAACGCGAGCGCGGTGATCGACAGCAGCGCGGCGGTTCTTCGGCACTTGCTGGTCATCGTGTTCCTCCCAGTTCCGGCGCGGTCGGGTCCGGCCGGGTGACCCCCACGCTACGAACCCGGCCTGGAACGGACCTGCAACACCGCCGATTGTCCATTGTGGACGTGTATCGATGCCGCGTCCCGGTTGGTGACCAGCACGAGGTGGCGGCCGCTACCGGGGTGCAGGTCGACCGCGGTCCGTCCGTCCCGCACGTCGTCGAGCACCACCACCATGGCGCGGGTGGCGCACAACCGTTGGTAGAGCTCGCGGCGATCGCCTACACCTGTTGGCAGATCGGTTGTGCCCAGTGCGCGCAGCAGTTGCCCGAGCACGTCTTTGACGGGCGTGTTGCCCACCGCGGCGAACAATTGACCGTCGGGGTAGGAACCCTTGAGCAGGTGGGCGATGTGCACGGCGAGGGCGGATTTGCCCGCGCCCGCTGGTCCGGTCACCACGATCGTCGCCCGCGCGCCGCCCGCGGCGACCCGGCTCGCGGTGTGCACTTCCCGGTCCCGGCCGATGAACCCGGCGATGTCGGGTGGGAGCTGCCGGGGTCGGGCGGGGCCGGTGAGGATGGCCTGGTGCGATTCCCGGAGTCGCCTGCCGGGGTCGACGCCGAGGGCGTCGCGCGCCAGGGCCCGTCCGTGGTGGTAGGCGGCCAACGCCTCGGCCGGGTGGTCAACGCGGCCAGCACGGTCCTCGGCTTCGCCCCACCAAGCTCGGCGTCATCCCCGTTCACCAGGACCCGCACCGGCCCGAGCAGTTGCACGGTCATGTCGACTCCCCCAAGACGGCACTGTCGTGGATAGCACGTCGGGGGCGGCAGATCGGTCAAAACGGGATGAAAGGGGCCGATTCCTGCCGGAGTGGGTGTCCCGGTGGCCAGCTCGGCACTAGCCGGCGGGCGGGGTGCCGCCGATCCGCTGGGTCAGGTCGGCCGCGGCGGCCCGGGTGTCCTCGGCCAGGTCGGGCCAGGTCTGGCCGCACTCGGCCGGACCACACCCAGCCGGACCGCACTCGTGGCGGAAAGTGCTGCTGATGGCGGCGATCGGGCGGCCGCCGTGGTCGAATACCGCCACCGCCACCGAAGCCGACCCCGGGGTCACGTAGCCGTCCTCGACTGCCCAGCCCCGGCGGCGTTCGACGGTCAGGAGGCCGCGCAGCGCGGGGAGGTGGGCGGGGCCGCGGCCGGTGCGGTCGACGAAGCTCGCGCGGGTGGGGAACAGGGCACGGACTTGCGCGGGCGGGAGGTGCGCCAGCATGGCCCGGCCGGACGCCGGGAGGTGGGCGGGGAGGCGGACGCCGACGTCGGTGACGACCGTGTGCGGGTGGGGCGGCTGTTCGCGCAGCAGGTAGAGCGCCTCGCGGCCGTGCAGGACGCCCAGGTGCGCGGTGTGGCCGGTGCGCTGGATCAGCCGGGCGAGCACCGGGCGGGCCAGGCGCTCCAGCGGGTCGTGGCGCAGGTAGGCGGAGCCGAGTTCGAAGGCGCCGACGCCGAGGGCGTAGCGGCGGTCTTCCGGCAGGTGTGTGACGAATCCGGCGTCGACCAGTTCCGCGAGCAGGTGGTAAACCGTTGACCGCGGCAGCCCCAGCTCCCTGGCGATGGCCGCCGCCGCGACCGGACCCGCTTTGCCCGCCAGCAGGCGCAGCACGGCCAACCCGCGGCGGAGGGCGGGGACGTCGCTGCTGGCGCCCATGGCCACTCACCTTACGGGGCGGTTCAACAGATCCTGGTTCGCGCGCGTTGATCAGGGGAGAGGGGGACTGCCGTGACCTTCGACGAGTTCCTGGCGCAGCGCCTCGACGGGTTGTTGCGTTATGCCACCACGCTCACCTGCGATCCGCACCAGGCGCAGGACATCGTCCAGGAGGTTGTGTTGCGAGCCCAGCAGCGCTGGTCCCGGATCGGTAAGACCGAGCAGCCCGCGGCGTACGTGACCAGGATGGTGACCAACGAGTTCCTGTCCTGGCGGCGGCGGTGTCGCGAATTGGTGGTCACGCCGAGCGCGATGGACGCCTTCGGCGCGGTGCAGGCCGACCTGACCGGTCAGGTCGACGACCGGGCGGTGCTGCTGGCCGGGATCGCCCGGCTGCCGCGCAAGCAGCGGGCCGCGGTGGTGCTGCGCTACTACCTCAACCGCACCGACGAGCAGATCGCCGAGGAGCTGGGTTGTTCGACCGGCACGGTCCGCAGCCACGTCTCGCGCGCGGTGGCGGCGCTGCGGGTGGAGCTGGCGTCCGTCGAGCGGGTCCGGGAGGCGCTGTGAGGACCGACGACTTCGAGAACCTGTTGCGCGAGGCGTTGGAGCACCAGGCAGCGCAAGCGCCGAGCGGTGTCCGTGTGCTGGCTAGAGCGACAAGGCGGCCTCGCCGACGGTGGTGGCTGCCAGTTGGGATTACCGTCGCCGCCGCGTTGGTGACCGTCGCGCTGCTGCCGACCGGAGAGATGCGGCCGACAGTTGAGCCTGCCGCGACCGTGGGGGTCACTGTGACCGCGGAACCGCAGCGGCTCACCTGGGAACCGACGTGGATGCCGCCGAACATGGTCGAGCGGGACCGCTCCGCGGCCACCAACGGCAGTTGGGCGGCGTCGACCTGGGCGAACGTGTCGCTCACCAGCGGGCAGAAGATCGTCTTCATGGTCAACCGGCTCAAACCGGGGGAGCCGACTGGCCCGGACGGGTTCCGCGAGAAGGTCGAGGTGTCCGGGTACGCGGGCCAGTGGCACGAGAACGACTCCAAGACCAACATGCTCGTCTGGTGGGTTGGCTCCAGCAGGCTCACGTTGACCTCTTACTCGATCTCGCCCGCTAGGCCTGTCTTGCTTCGCGTGGCCGAGTCACTGAGGTACGTCCCGGAGCAACCCCTGAAGATTCCGCTGTCTTCGCCTGAACTGCCCACTACGGCGGAGAGCAAGTTCGGCATCACCGGTGACAGCCCGGGCAAGGCCACGATGTACACCGAGTCGATCCTGGACGGTGAAGGCACCGTCCGCGTGGAGGTCCGGCCCGACGAACCCGACTTCTCCGGCGCGAAGGTCCCCCTCCGCGGTGGCGACGGCCGGTGGCGCGTGACCAGCTCCCCACGGGGAGCCGAGCCGAACGAGGTGTTGTGGTTCGACCTGGGTGGGCGGTGGCTGACGGTCACCTACTACGCCTACGACCGCACCAAGTCCGGTCAGCACCTCGCCGCCCTCACCCGCATCGCCGAGTCGGTCACCGCGGGCCCCACCCCGTCCGCGCCTTGGCTGGGCAAGACGCCGTGATCAGCGGGTAGGGCTAACTCCACATTCAGCCCCATCCGGGCGTTGTATGGGCGGAAGGGGGTGGGCCGGTGTTGATCAGCTTCGAGCAATACGTTCGCGACAACGCCCGTGACCTACTGCGCTACGCGACCGCACTGACGTGCGACCCGCACCCGGCGCAGGACATCGTGCAGAGCGTGCTGCTGCGGGCCGGGCAGAAGTGGGCCGGGATCGAGCAGTTGGCGTCGCCAGCCGCCTACGTGCACCGGATGGTGACCAACGAGTTCCTGTCGTGGCGCAGGCGGGCTGTCCGCACGGTGTCACTCCCGCACGGCGTGATTGACGCGGTAGTCCCGCCGTCGGCAGATGAGACTGACTCGGTCGATCAGCGTCAACTGGTGTTCGAGGGCATCGCTCGGTTACCGCGCAAGCAACGTGCGGCGGTAGTGCTGCGCTACTACGCCAACAAGTCTTTTGCCGAGATCGCCGGTGAGCTCGCTTGCTCCGAGGCGACCGCGCGCAGCCACATCTCCCGGGCACTCGCCGCGCTGCGCAGCGACCTCCCGGCACGCGCGAAGGAGGCGCTGTGAAGACCGACGAGCTGGAAATATTGGTCCGCGAGGCGCTCGGCGACCACGCCGACCGCGCCGCTGAGCCCGCCGACACGATCGCCGCGGTGCTCGCCCCCCGTCGCCGCCGCCCGGTCATCGCCTACGCCGCCGCCGCGGTGGTCGCGCTGATCCTGCTGGTCGCCGCGCCCCTCTTCCTGCGCGACGCCGAGCCGGGGTCGTCCAGCGTGGGCTCCGCGGGCCGGTTGATGGTCGCCCCGAAGGCCGTGGAGTTCCCGGTGCGCATCGGCCCGACCTGGTTGCCGGAGGGCATCAAGGAGCAAGAGCGCTACGCCTTGCTCGACGGCACCGGCATGACCCGCAGTTGGTGGTCCGACGATCCGCAGGTGAACGGGTACAACGTCAACGTCGTCGTGTACGACGAGTACTCGACGACACGTCATTGGTT
The DNA here is from genome assembly GCF_024171925.1 of Actinokineospora diospyrosa. Taxonomy (GTDB): domain Bacteria; phylum Actinomycetota; class Actinomycetes; order Mycobacteriales; family Pseudonocardiaceae; genus Actinokineospora; species Actinokineospora diospyrosa. Next base: position 35,336 of record NZ_JAMTCO010000003.1, read on the forward strand.
GTACGGGTGCGACGACGCGACCGAGCAGGTCGACATCGGTGGCAAGTACGGGCGGATTCGGCCGCCCGCTGTCGACGACCAAACCACGTGCCTGCGGTTCTCCTACGAACCGGGCAAGATCGTAGTGGTCTTGATGGCTGGGTCGGTCAACGATGTGGACACCCTGCTGCGGGTCGGGCGGTCGATCCAGCCGGTGAGCTCGCCGCCGCTGGTAGTCGCGGGGGTGTTCGGCGAGCTGCCCGCCGACCTGAGTCCGGGCTTCGCCGGGGTGACCCGGGACGTGGGCGCCCCGGGGACCTGGTTGGTCGCCGTGCCCGCGGTGGGCGCGCAGAAGTACGTGCAGGTCAACTGGACCACCAAGGGGCCGGAAAGCGCCTCCCTCGGCAAGCCGAAGACCGTGCGCGGCAGACCCGCGTTGTACTTCCCGGCGGGTGTGCGCGACTACATCCGCAGTGACGAGCTCTGGGTCCAGTTCGGCGACCACTGGCTGAAGGTGCTCTACCACGACGAGAAGGACCTGAAGGGCGACCACGTGCCGTGGTTGCTCAAGGTCGCCGAGTCGGTGGCCGTCGGGCTGCCGCGCAACGACTGGATCGGCGGCAGGCCCTGAGTCTGGGATACCAGACACTGTCACCCGATCCCGGGTCGTGCCCCGGCCGGGATCGCGCTGTGATGGCCACATGGAACCTGTTGCCCTCGACGGCGGTCCGCTGACCACCGAGGACGTGGTCGCGGTCGCCCGCGGCGGCGCCACCGTGACGCTCACCCCCCGAGCGCTCGACGGCGTCGCCGCGACCAGGGCGCACATCGAGAAGCTCGCCGACGCGACCGAGCCGACCTACGGCGTCTCCACCGGGTTCGGCGCGCTCGCGGTCCGGCACATCCCGGTGGAGCGCCGCGCCGCGCTGCAGCGCTCGCTGATCCGCTCGCACGCCGCCGGGGCCGGGGCGGAGGTCGAGCCGGAGGTGGTCCGGGCGCTGATGCTGCTGCGGTTGCGCACCCTGGCCACCGGCCGCACCGGCGTCCGCCAGTCCACTGTGGAGACCCTGGCCGCGGTGCTCAACGCGGGCATCCTGCCGGTGGTCCACGAACACGGCTCGCTCGGCTGCTCCGGTGACCTCGCCCCGCTCTCGGCCGTGGCGCTGGCGCTGATGGGCGAGGGCCAGGTCCGCCACGACGGCGAGCTCGTCCCGGCCGCCACCGCGCTCGCCGCGGCGGGCATCGAGCCGGTCGAGCTGGTCGAGAAGGAGGGCCTGGCGCTGATCAACGGCACCGACGGCATGCTCGGCCAGTTGGCGCTCGCGATCACCGACCTGCGCGCGCTGCTCGAGGTCGCCGACCTCACCGCGGCGATGAGCGTCGAGGCGCTGCTGGGCACCGACCGGGTATTCGCCGCTGACCTGCAGGCGCTGCGCCCGCACCCCGGCCAGGCCGCCTCGGCCGCCCGGATCACCGCCCTCCTGACCGACTCGCCGATCGTGGCCAGCCACCGCGGCCCCGACTGCACCCGGGTCCAGGACGCCTACTCGCTGCGCTGCGCCCCCCAGGTGCACGGCGCGGCCCGCGACACGGTCGCGCACGCCGAGACCGTCGCCGCCCGCGAGCTGTCGGCCGCGGTGGACAACCCGGTCGTGCTCCCCGACGGCCGGGTCGAGTCCAACGGCAACTTCCACGGCGCCCCGATCGCCTACGTGCTGGACTTCCTGGCCATCCCGGTCGCCGACGTGGCGAGCATGGCCGAGCGGCGCACCGACCGGATGCTCGACGTCGCCCGTTCGCACGGCCTGCCCCCCTTCCTGGCCCACGACCCCGGCGTCGACTCCGGCCACATGATCGCCCAGTACACCCAGGCCGCGGTCGTCGCCGAACTCAAGCGCCTCGCCGTCCCCGCCTCGGTCGACTCCATCCCGTCCTCGGCGATGCAGGAGGACCACGTGTCACTGGGCTGGTCGGCCGCCCGCAAACTCCGCAAGGCCGTCGACGGCCTCACCACGGTGCTGGCGGTGGAGTACCTGACCGCCGCCCGCGCCCTCGACTTCCGCGCCCCGCTGACCCCGGGCCCCGCGACGGCCGCCGCCGTCGCGGTGTTGCGCGAGCGCGTGCCCGGACCCGGCCCGGATCGGCACCTGGCGCCGGAGATCGCGGCCGCGGAGGACCTGATCCGGTCGGGCGCCCTGCTGGCCGCCGTCGAGGGCAGGTCCGTGTGAGTGCCCCGGAATCCTTGCCGCTGCGTGGTTCTGAGCTCGCTGACAAGCTGATCCGTTCCGGCGTCCTGGTGGGCGCTGTGCAGAGGAGGACCGTGTGACCACCCCCGGACCCCGTCCCGTGCGCGCCGCGCGCGGGACCGCGCTGACCGCGCGCAACTGGCAGACCGAGGCCGCGCTGCGCATGTTCCACAACAACCTCGACGCCGAGGTGGCCGAGCGGCCGGATGACCTGGTCGTCTACGGCGGTACCGGCAAGGCGGCGCGCAACTGGGCCAGTTTCGAGGCGATCAGCCGGGAGCTGACCACGCTCGCCGAGGACGAGACGCTGCTGGTGCAGTCCGGCAAGCCGGTCGGGGTGATGCGGACGCACGAGTGGGCGCCGCGGGTGCTGATCGCGAACTCCAACCTGGTCGGCGACTGGGCCACCTGGCCGGAGTTCCGCCGCCTGGAGGCCGCCGGGCTCACCATGTACGGGCAGATGACCGCCGGGTCGTGGATCTACATCGGCACCCAGGGCATCCTGCAGGGCACCTACGAGACCTTCTCCGCCGTGGCCACCAAGCGGTTCGGCGGGTCGCTGCGCGGCACGCTCACGCTGACCGCGGGCCTGGGCGGCATGGGCGGCGCGCAACCGCTCGCGGTGACGATGAACGGCGGTGTCGCGCTGGTCGTCGAGGTCGACCCGGACCGGGCGCGCAGGCGCGTGGAGACCCGCTACCTCGACGAGCTCGCGCTGGACCTCGACGACGCGGTGGCGCGGGTGGAGCGGGCCAAGCGCGAGGGCGAGGCGCTGTCGGTCGGCGTGATCGGCAACGCCGCCGAGGTGCTGCCCGAGCTGCTGCGCCGCGGCGTCGAGATCGACATCGTCACCGACCAGACCTCCGCGCACGACCCGCTGGCGTACCTGCCGCGCGGCGTGGACCTGGCGGACTGGAGCGACTACGCGGCCAAGAAGCCCGACGAGTTCACCGACCGCTCGCGCGACTCGATGGCCGAGCACGTCGAGGCCATGGTCGGGTTCATGGACGCGGGCGCCGAGGTGTTCGACTACGGCAACTCCATCCGCGGTGAGGCGAAGCTGGGCGGCTACGACCGGGCGTTCGACTTCCCCGGGTTCGTCCCCGCCTACATCCGGCCGCTGTTCTGCGAGGGCAAGGGCCCGTTCCGCTGGGCGGCGCTCTCCGGCGACCCGGCCGACATCGCCGCGACCGACCGGGCGATCCTGGACCTGTTCCCGGAGAACGAGTCCCTCGCCAGGTGGATCCGGTTGGCCGGGGAACGCGTTGCCTTCCAAGGACTCCCGGCGCGCATCTGCTGGCTCGGCTACGGCGAGCGTCACGAGGCGGGCCTGCGGTTCAACGAGATGGTCGCCTCCGGTGAGCTTGCCGCGCCGGTTGTGATCGGCCGCGACCACCTGGACTGCGGCTCGGTGGCCTCTCCCTACCGCGAGACCGAGGCGATGGCCGACGGGTCCGACGCGATCGCCGACTGGCCGCTGCTCAACGCGCTGGTCAACACCGCGTCCGGGGCCAGTTGGGTGTCCATCCACCACGGCGGCGGGGTCGGCATCGGTCGGTCCATCCACGCCGGGCAGGTCACGGTGGCCGACGGGACGCCGCTGGCGGGCCAGAAGATCGAGCGGGTGCTCACCAACGACCCGGCGATGGGCGTGATCCGGCACGTCGACGCGGGCTACGACCGCGCCGACGAGGTCGCCGCCGAGCGCGGTGTCGCCGTCCCGATGGCCCGGTCGTGACCAGCCTCGCCGACATCGCGGGGGTCGGCGCGGACCCCCGCCGCGGCGGGTACTCCCGGCACGGGTTCGACCGCGTGGAACTGGAGTTGCGGACCTGGTTCACCGAGGAGGCGACCCGGCGCGGGCTCGACGTCGAGTGCGACCGCAACGGGAACCTGTGGGCGTGGTGGGGTCCGCCGGGGGACGGGGCCGTGGTCACCGGCAGCCACCTCGACTCGGTGCCCGGCGGCGGCGCGTTCGACGGGCCGCTCGGTGTGGTGTCGGCGCTCGAAGCGGTGGACGTGTTGCGGGCCAAGGGGTTCGTGCCGTCGAAGCCGTTCGCGGTCGTGGTGTTCGCCGAGGAGGAGGGTGGCCGGTTCGGGGTCGCCTGCCTCGGGTCGCGGCTGCTGACCGGGGCCATCGCGCCGGAGGCCGCGTTGCGCCTGTCCGATTCGGACGGTGTGACGGTGGCCGAGGCGATGGCGGCTGCCGGGCTCGACCCGGCGCTGGTCGGTCCGGACGCGGTGGCGCTGCGGCGGATCGGGGTGTTCGTCGAGCTGCACGTCGAGCAGGGGCGCGGGCTGGTCGACCTGGGTGCCGCGGTCGGGGTGGCCAGTTCGATCCTGGCGCACGGGCGGTGGCGGTTCAGCGTCCGCGGCGAGGGCAACCACGCGGGCGCGACGCTGATGGTCGACCGGCGGGACCCGATGATCGCCGCCGCCCGGGTGGTGCTCGCCGCCCGCCAGGCCGCGACCTCGGGCGCGCGGGCCACGGTGGGCAAGCTGGTGCCCAACCCGGGCGGGACCAACGTGATCCCGTCCAGCGTCGACCTGTGGCTGGACGCCAGGGCCGAGGACGACGCGCGGACCAGGGCCGTGGTCGAGGAGATCAGCGCCGCCGCGTCCGCCGCCGCCGCTGAGGAGGGCTGCTCGGTCACGGTGACCGAAGAGTCCTATGGGGACACAGTTGTGTTCGACGCCGCCTTGCGCGACTCGCTTTCCGGTGTTCTGGGCGGTGTTCCAGCGTTGCCGACCGGGGCAGGTCACGACGCGGGGATCCTGGCCGGGCACGTGCCGACGGCGATGCTGTTCGTGCGCAACCCGACCGGCGTCAGCCACGCGCCGCAGGAGCACGCCGAGCCGGACGACTGCGCCGCAGGGGTCGTGGCGTTGGCGGCGGTGCTGGAGGAGTTGGTCAGGTGAGCGCCTACTGGTGCGCTTCGGCCTGGCTGCCGGACGGGATGGCGTCGGGGGTGCTGGTCGAGGTGGCCGACGGGGTGATCACCTCGGTGTCCCTTGTGGACTCACCGGGGGCCGCCCAGGTGCTGCCCGGGGTCGTGTTCCCCGGGTTCGCCAACGCCCACTCGCACGCCTTCCACCGCGCCCTGCGCGGCCGCACCCACGGCGACGGCGGCACGTTCTGGACCTGGCGCGAGCGCATGTACGAGCTGGCCGACCGCCTGGACCCGGACTCCTACTACCTGCTGGCCCGAGCCGCCTACGCCGAGATGGCCCTCTCCGGCATCACCTGCGTCGGCGAGTTCCACTACCTGCACCACGCCCCCGGCGGCGCTCGCTACAACGACCCCAACGCCATGGGCGACGCGGTGATCCAGGCCGCACGCGACGCGGGCATCCGGATCACCCTGCTGGACGCCTGCTACCTGGCAGGCGGCATCGGTCAACCGATTTCCCCCCAACAACAACGCTTCTCCGACGGCGACGTCCTCGCCTGGGCAGCCCGCGTCGCTGACCTGCGGCCATCTGCCCACGCCCGAATCGGTGCGGCGATCCACTCGGTTCGAGCTGTACCAAGGGAAGCACTACCGGTGGTCGCCGGGTTCGACGGACCGGTCCACGTCCACTTGTCCGAGCAACCTGCCGAGAACGACGCTTGCCTTGCCGCATACGGGGTTACACCCACGCAGTTGTTGGCCGACGCGGGCGCGCTGGGTCCACGGTTGACGGCTGTGCACGCCACCCACCTGACGGCTGAAGACATCCGACTACTCGGCGAATCCGGGACGGGTGCGTGCCTTTGCCCGACAACCGAAGCCGACCTCGCCGACGGCATCGGTCCCGCCCGAGAACTGGCGGACGCGGGCTCACCGCTGTCGCTGGGCAGTGATCAGCACGCGGTGGTGGACATGCTGGTCGAGGCCCGCGCCCTCGAGCACGGCGAGCGGCTGCGGACCGGTCAGCGGGGCAGGTTCGCACCCGCGGAACTGGTGCGCGCGATGACAGCGCACGCGAGCTTGGGCTGGCCCGAGGCCGGTCGGATCGCGGTGGGCGCACCTGCCGATCTGGTCGCGGTGCGACTGGACAGCGCGCGGACGGCGGGATCGCTTCCGGAGCAGGCGGTCATGGCTGCTACTGCGTCTGATGTGGACACTGTGGTGGTGGGCGGTCGGGTGGTGGTGCGCTCGGGCGAGCACGTGTTGGGTGATGTGGGTCGATTGCTGGCGGAGGTGCTCTAGTGAGCGTATTGGTGACCAACCTTGGTGAGCTGACCACCAATGACCCCGAGCTGGGCACGCTCACCGACGCGGCCATCGTCCTCGACGGTGACCGCGTGGCGTGGGTCGGGCACGCCCGGAAGGTGCCCGCGACGGACACCCGGGTGGACGCCGGTGGTCGGGCTGGGCTGCCCGGGTGGGTCGACAGCCACACGCACCTGGTGTTCGCCGGTGACCGCACGGCCGAGTTCGGTGCGCGCATGGCGGGCCAGCCCTACACCGCCGGCGGTATCGCCGTCACCGTGGAGGCGACCCGCGCGGCAGACGACGACCAGCTGCGGGCCGGGCTGCGCGCGCACGTCGCCGAGGCCGTGGCGCAGGGGACGACGTGCATCGAGACCAAGACCGGGTACGGGCTGACGGTGGAGGACGAGGTCCGGTCCGCCCGCATCGCCGCCGAACTCGTCGACGAGGTGACCTACCTGGGTGCCCACCTCGTCCCCCCGGGCGCCGACGCCGACGAGTACGTGGCGCTCGCGTCCGGTGAGATGCTCGACGAGGTCGCCCCTTACGTGCGGTGGGCGGATGTCTTCTGCGAGACCGGCGCGTTCGACGAGGCCCAGTCCCGGCAGGTCCTGCGCGCCGCCGCCGCCCGGGGGCTCGGTCTGCGCGTGCACGGCAACCAGCTCGGCCCCGGCCCGGGCGTTCGCCTGGCCGTGGAACTCAACGCCGCCAGCGTGGACCACTGCACCCACCTCACGGAGTCCGATGTGGACGCCCTCGCGGGTTCCACCACCGTCGCCACCCTGCTCCCCGCCTGCGACCTCTCCACCCGCCAGCCGCTGCCCCCCGCCCGCCGCCTCCTCGACGCGGGCGCCACGATCGCCCTGGCCACCAACTGCAACCCCGGCTCGTCCTACACCTCGTCCATGGCTTTCTGCGTGGCCACGGCGGTCCTGCAGATGCGCCTGTCGGTCCCCGAAGCCATCCGAGCCGCCACCCTCGGCGGCGCCCAAGCCCTCCGCCGACCCGACGTCGGCGTCCTGCGCCCCGGCACCCGCGCCGACCTCCACCTGCTCGACGCCCCCTCCGCCACCCACCTCGCCTACCGCCCCGGCGTCCCCCTCACCTGGGCGGTCTGGCACTCAGGCTCTCCGGCGCGTCCGCCGCGAGAATGATCATCTCTGTTCGCGCCCGCTCCCCGGTCCGCCACTGATCCCACAACGTCGCCGCGGCCGCCAGCCGGAGCAGGACCGGGTACTGGGACTCGTGCACCTCCGCGGTCAGCGCGAGTGCGGTCAGGCGCAGCCGTGCGGCGTCGGCGTCGTGGAGGGTGTCGGTGGTCGTCCACCTGGCCAGCGTCGCGCGCAGGTCGTTGTGCGCGACCCACGCCCACGTTCGGCCGGAGACCGTCAACCCGTCCAGTTCGGGCTCGAGTTCGCCGGGGTCGGGAACCGCCTCGGTGTGCCAGCGGGTCTCCGGGAGCTTCGCGACGAACAACTCGCCGAAGCGGTCCGCGAACCTCTCGGGCACGTGCTGGATGGCACCTCTGAACGCTGCCCCCATCGTGCCGCCCAGACGGGCGAACCACCCGTCGATTACTTCCTCCGGCCGCCACCGCTCACACATCACCAGCCAGTCGACCGCGCCATCGGCGCCCGGCCCCACAGCGGCTTCAAGGTGACTTATGTGCCTGGACAAGGGTTTCCTGGCGAACACGAACCATTTCAGCAGCGCCAGCAGCCGGGCTGGGCTGAGGTCCGCGCGGGCCGCGCTCACCACTTCTTCGCGGCTCATCAACCGAGGGTGTTCGTCGGGCACCCACAGGCGCGGCGAATCCACCTCCGTGCCCGCGGTCCACACGACCAGCGGTTTCACGGCGGGCAGCACGGCCGGGTCCGCCAACTCGGTGTCGTGCGCCAGCCGGAACTCGTGCGGTGTCAGACGGGCCCCGGTCAACGCGCGGGTGAACCGGACGGCCGCCGCACCGGACATCCCGCGGGCCGGGGCGTCACCGCGCCCCACGACGGCGGGTGAGTCGTCGAACAACCGGTACAGCCCCGCGGCGACCGGGGTGCGCCACACCAGCGAGCCCCCGGCGGTGCGCACTGCGGAGCGCTCCAGCCTGGTGACCATCGCCCGCCGCACCTTGTCCCGCAGGTCTTTGTCCACCGCGGCCGAGCGCAGGATCGCGTCGAGTTCGCCGTGCAGCCGCTCGTCGAGTTCCACCCCCTCGGCGACGCAGTCGAGGGCGAGGCCGAGTGCGGCCGACGTGCGCGAGATCAGGCAGGCGGTGACCACGGGGTCGGCGTCGGAGCCCGCGACGTAGAGCAGGGTCGTCTCCCGCCACCAGTCGTCGTCCACGGCGTAGCAGAGGGTGTCGACCAGGTTCTTCTCCCGGATGTAGGCCGCGGCCAGGTATTCCTGGAACGTCAGGTGGGCGAAGGCGAACTGCTCGCGCTCCCACTCGACCAGCAGGCCGTCGGACACGATCTGGGCCAGGTGGCCCTCGGCGTCAAGTGGTGTGGAGAGCCGCCTCAGCAGCCGGGTGAACTCCGCCAGCAGCACCTCGCGCGCGAGCTTGCGGACGCCGTTTGTCATCATCAGGTACGCCAAGGAGCGCAGCAACACCATCTTGTGCCTGCTGTTACCCGGAGTGGCCAGCTTCTTGGCCTCCTCCCGGTGCCACAGCATTACCTCGCAGATCTCCTTGTAGAGGTCCGCGCGGGAGCCGGGTAAGGCACCCCGGAACTGGTGAACGGTGGCGATCATCGTCAGCAGCAGCGGGTTCACCGTCAGTTCCGCCAACGCGGGTGCCTCGTCGAGGCGGGTGAGCAAGTCCTCGGCCTCTCCCGGGTCGTCGGCGCGGGTGGTCGCCTGGTACCAGCCGTGGATGAAGTCCCGGACCTGTGCCGCGGTGAACGGGCGGACCTGCAGGGCGGTGGCGCCCTCGACCGGCGCGTCCAGGAAACCCCGCGGCCGCGAGGTGAGCACGAAGTCGTTGTTCGGCGACGACGCGACCTGGTGTTCCACCCAGGCCGACACCGATCGGCGGTCCTGCACCCTGGCGACCTCGTCCAAGCCGTCCAGCAGCACCACGCAGCGCCCGGACGCCAACTTGCGCTCGACCCAACCGTGCGGGTCGTCGAGGCCGCGGCGCGCCAACCGCGCCGTGACGATCTCCGCCAACCCGGTGCCTGCGAGGATCTCCCTGAGGTGGTCGCGCAGGAAGAGCAGGACCGGGGTCCCGTGCTCGCAGGTGTCGCGCGCGGTCTTGCGCAGCAGGGTGGTTTTCCCGCTCCCCGGACCACCGAGCACGGCGAGCACGCACGGCTCCGGTGTGCCGAGGAAGTGGTCCAGGCTGAAGCGGCCCTCGACTGTCTCCGGCAACCTCGACAGGACGTCGGTGCGCACCTGGTGCGGGGCGCGGTGCACGAGACCGACGTCGACGTACACTTGGTCCAGTTCCAGGCTGGAGTGGCTCAGGGTCTGCAGGCCCTTGAGGTCGATGTACCGCAGCCCGCGCCGCACGTGCGCGAGGTACTCCCGCTCGAACACCTCATCGGGCGAGGCGGTGTCCGTGTCGGCCGGTCGTTTGCGCTTCCTCGCGAAGAGGAAGAACGTGGCCACGCCACCGAAGCCGATCCCGGTGATCAATGCGACTGCCAGCACGTCCATGCGCCCTCCCCGCCCGGTACTACGTACGATCCCACACCCGGGAAACCGCCCCCAGCTGGAGTAAGTCCGGGGTTAGGTTGGGTGGTATGGAGTACACCAATCTCGGCCGTACGGGGCTGTCGGTGTCGCGGCTGGTGTTGGGGACGATGAACTTCGGCCCGCACACCACCGAGGACGACAGCCACGCGCTGATGGACCGCGCGCTCGAGCACGGCATCAACTTCTTCGACACCGCCAACATCTACGGTGGTGATGGGCTCACCGAGGAGATCATCGGGCGGTGGTTCGCCGGGGGTGGGCGGCGGGACAAGACCGTGTTGGCGACCAAGCTCTACGGGGCTATGGGTGAGTGGCCCAACAGCAACCGGCTGTCGGCGCTCAACATCCGGCGGGCCGCGGACGCTTCGCTCAAGCGACTGCAGACCGACTACATCGACCTCTACCAGATGCACCACGTGGACCGGAACACGCCGTGGGAGGAGGTCTGGGAGGGGTTCGAAGTCCTGCGGCAGCAAGGGAAAGTCCTCTACTTCGGCTCCTCCAACTTCGCCGGGTGGCACCTCGCGCAGGCGCAGGAGGCCGCCAAGAGCCGCCACTTCCTGGGGCTGGTCGCCGAGCAGTCGCTCTACAACCTGGCGAACCGGTTCATCGAGTTGGACGTGCTGCCCGCGGCGAAGCACTACGGCATCGGCGTCATCCCGTGGTCGCCGTTGAGCAGCGGGATCCTGGGCGGGGTGCTCGCCAAGATCAGCAGGGGTGAGTCGGCGCGGCACGACAAGTGGGCCGGGCCGGAGTTGTTGCAGCGGCACCGGTCCCAGGTCGAGGCGTACGAGCTGTTGTGCGAGTCGCGCGGTGTGCACCCCGCCGACCTCGCGCTCGCGTGGCTGCTCTCCCGCGACGGGGTCACCGGGCCGATCATCGGGCCGCGCACGGTCGAGCAGTTGGACGGGTCGTTGCGCGCGTTCGACGTCGAGCTGGACGGCGACCTGCTCGCCGAGTTGGACAAGATCTTCCCGCCGCCCGGGCCGAACGGGGACAAGCCCGCGCCCGAGGCGTACAGCTGGTAACGGAACTAGGTTGGGAAACATGGAATACACACAACTCGGCCGCAGTGGCCTGTCGGTGTCGCGGCTGGTGCTGGGCACCATGAACTTCGGCCCGGAGACCACCGAGGCCGACAGTCACACCATCATGGACCGGGCGCTCGAGCACGGCATCAACTTCTTCGACACCGCGAACGTCTACGGGTGGCAGAAGGGGGAGGGGATCACCGAGCAGATCATCGGCCGGTGGTTCGCCAAGGGCGGGCAGCGGCGGGAGAAGACCGTGCTGGCCACCAAGTTGTACGGCGGCATGGGTGACTGGCCCAACGAGTCGTTGCTGTCCGCGCTCAACATCCGGCGCGCGGCCGACGCCTCGCTCAAGCGCCTGCAGACCGACCACATCGACCTCTACCAGATGCACCACGTGGACCGGAACACGCCGTGGGACGAGATCTGGGAGGCCTTCAGCGTCCTGCGCCAGCAGGGCAAGGTGCTCTACTTCGGCTCGTCGAACTTCGCCGGGTGGCACCTCGCCCAGGCGCAGGAGGCGGCCCGGGACCGGCACTTCCTCGGCCTGGTCAGCGAGCAGTCCATCTATAACCTGCTCACCCGCTGGGTCGAGTTGGAGGTCCTGCCCGCGGCCAAGCACTACGGGCTCGGTGTGATCCCGTGGTCGCCGCTGCACGGTGGCCTGCTCGGCGGCATCCTGCGCAAGCAGCGCGAGGGCGGTGCTTCCCGCGGCCTGTCCGGGCGCTCGGGCGACGCGCTCAAGCAGCACCACGACACCATCGAGGCGTACGAGAAGTTCGCCGCCGACCTGGGCGAGGACCCGGCGCACCTCGGGCTGGCGTGGCTGCTCTCCCGGGAAGGGGTCACCGGTCCGATCATCGGACCACGCACGGTCGAGCAGTTGGACGGTTCGCTGCGCGCGCTGGAGATCAAGTTGGACGCCGCGGCGCTGGCCAGGCTCGACGAGTTGTTCCCAGCACCTGGACCCAACGGCGACAAGCCCGCCCCCGAGGCTTACGCCTGGTAGCGATCAGCGGCCCCCGGCTCACCTGCGCCGGGGGCCGCCGTATTCCCGCAAAAAGGACATAGCCGCCCGCTATGCTCATGTCGTATGTCACAGCGTGTTTAAACGCGAATACTCCACCCTTGACGACGCTTCCCGGCGCTCGGGATGATCGATAAGACCTGGTCACCACTGGCAGGTCATTCTGTGAAACATCGATCCCTTTTCCCGGTAACGGCGGGGCTCGATTTCCACGAGGGGGAGGGGCATGGTGCGCGTACTCCCGCTCGTCCTGGCCGCCCTCCTCGGTGCCGTTGTCGGCATCGGCGCGAGCCCGCTCTGCGCGCTGCCGCACCGCCCGACACCGGCCGAACACCTGCGCGTCGACCAGGAATCCCTGGTCCGCGGTCTGGTCTTCTCGGCCGTCGAACATCACCACGACCTGGCCGACGACGCCACCTCCGGTGCCGGGGCGCACCTGCCCGGCGCCACCGGCGTCGGCCGCGGCCCGGCCGACCGGGTGCTCGCAGGCGAGCCAGCCACCGCCCGACTCCTCGCGCGCGGCCCACCGCGCAGGCGCTGATACCCGACCCCCAACGCCTCGTTGTGAATTCAACGCAGGCGGTCCTGTCGCGCCTGAAAATCGAGGAATTCACGATGTCCGAACAATCGACCGCGCCGGTTTCCGGCAGCACGGAACCGGCCAGACGCCGCTTTCCGCTCGGCGACGTCAAGTCCGGTTTCCTGGTCTCGCTCATCGCGCTTCCGCTGTGCCTGGGCATCGCCCTGGCCAGCGGTTTCCCGCCCATCGCCGGGGTGCTCACGGCCATCGTCGGCGGCATACTCGGCGGTCTGCTCGGCGGCGCCCCGCTGACCATCAAGGGCCCGGCGGCAGGCCTCATCGTCATCGCCGTCGGCGCCGTGCACGACCTGGGCCAGGGGGACGCGGTCGCGGGTTACCGGCGGGCGCTCGCGGTCGGGGTGGTCGCCGCGCTGATCCAGATCCTGTTCGCCGCGGTCCGCGCCGCGGGCATCGGGGTCGCCATGTCGCCGTCGGTGGTGCACGGCATGCTCGCCGCGATCGGCGTGATCATCATCGCCAAGCAGGCGCACGTGGTGCTCGGCGTGAAGCCGACCGCGGAAACCCCGCTCGGGCTGCTCGCCGAGATCCCGCGCAGCATCGGGCGGGCCAACCCGCTCATCGTGCTCATCGGGGTGCTCGCGTTGCTGATCCTGTTCGGGCTGCCGCTCATCAAGGCCAGGTGGAGCAAGGCCGTTCCCGCGCCGCTGATCGTGCTGGCGGTGGCGATCCCGCTCGGTTTGTGGCTGCACCTGTCCAGCCCGCACGACTACCGCTTCGCCGACGCCGGCTACCACCTCGGCCCCGAGTTCCTGGTGCGGCTGCCCGGTTCGGTGCTCGACGCGGTCACCTTCCCGGACTTCTCCCAGGTCTTCAGCGGCACCTCGCTGCAGTACGTGGCGATGTTCGCGCTCATCGGCACCATCGAGTCCACCCTGACCGTGCTCGCGGTCGACTCGATGGACCCGACCAAGCGCCCCTCGGACCTCAACCGCGACCTGTTCGCCATCGGCGCGGGCAACCTCACCGCCGCGTTCATCGGCGGCCTGCCGATGATCTCGGAGATCGTGCGCAGCAAGGCGAACCTGGACGCGGGCGCCAAGACGCGCTGGTCCAACGTCTGCCACGGGGCGATCCTGCTGCTGTTCGTGGCGCTGATCCCCAACCTGGTGCAGACGATCCCGCTCGCCGCGCTGGCCGCCATGCTCGTCTACACCGGGTTCCGGTTGGCTAACCCGCGCGAGGTGGCGCACGTCGGCAAGATCGGCTGGGACCAGCTGCTGCTGTTCCTGACCACCCTCGTGGTCACCCTCGCCACCGACCTGCTCATCGGCGTCGCAGCCGGACTGGCGCTCAAGATCGTGCTGCACCTGGTGCGCGGCGTCCCGCTGCCCGCCTTCCTGCGCCCCCGCCCCCGGGTCACCCGCGAGGGCGACGTGCTGCGGGTCGAGGTCCCCGGTGCCGCGGTGTTCCCCGCCCTGCTCCCGCTGCGCCGCGCGATCATCGGCAACGGCCAGGGCGCGACCGAGGTCGTCGTGGACGTGCGCGGCGCGGCCGTGGTCGACCACACCTTCCTGACCAGGCTCGACGAGCTGGCCAAGGAGTTGCCGGGGGCGACCCTGCGGGTCGAGGGCCTCGACGAGCTGGAGCCGGTCTCGGCGCACCCGCACGCGCTGCGCCGCAGGCGGCGGTCATGAGCGCCCCGATCGGCGACCTCGTCGAGCACGCCGCGCACCTGCTGCCCGAGCAGGGTCCACTCCAGACATTCGTGCACCACAACACGTTGCACGCCTTCGAGGACCTCCCCTTCCACGACGCGGTGGTGCGCGCGGGCGAGCTGTTCGGCGCCCAGCCGTTCCCGACCGAGGAGGAACTGCACGACCACGTCGTGCTCGGTCGGATCACTGACGCGGACCTGGTCGCCGTCGTGGCCGAGGAGGTCGCCGACGACGGTCTGCCGGTCGTGCCGGGCGGACCGACCCGGCGCGAGTTCCACGTCCACCGGTTGCGGCACCTGCTCGACGTGCCGCGGGGGCCTTCGCTGCGCTGGCTGCTGGCGGAGGCGGGCGACCTCGGGCCGACCTGGGCCGAACTGCTGGCCGCCGCGCCGAAGGTGGTCCCGACCGCGGCCGCGGCACCCCGGCCGCGCGACCGGGTGCTCGCCGAGACCGGCGTCGACACCGATACCTTGGTGCACCCGCTGCTGATCCGGCTCGCGGGTGCCTTCCTCGACCAGGGCGTGGCGTACTGGCCGATGCCCGCACGCGACCAGGGCTTCCTCGCCGCTTTCCGCCACCTGTACGCGAAGGCGGGCGGTCCGCCGGATCGGTTCCTGCGCGGCCTGGGTGCGACGCTGCGCGAACAGTCCACTTGGGACGCGGAGCGCACCGTCGCGTGGGCGTTGACCGAGCTGGAGGTGCCGGAGGCCGACTGGGGCGAGGCGATCCTCGCCACGCTGCTGTCGTTGCGCGGCTGGGCGGGCATGATGCGGCAGTTCGAGGTGCGGCCCGACCGCGCCCCGGTCGCCGCGCAACCTGCCCGGCTCGTCGACTACCTGGCCGTGCAGCTGACGCTGGACCTGTTCGCGACGCGGCACGTCCTCGCCAAGGCCCCGGCGCGGGGCGCGGTCGTCGAGGTCACCGCTCGCCCGGATGTCGAACTGGCCTACGAGGCGTTCGTCCTCGCGCAGACCATGGCCGTCGACCCCACCCCGGACCCGGCCGCGTGGCTCGCGCTGGTCGGTGACTGCGACGGGTTGCGTCGACGCCGACTGCTGCACGCCGCCTACGAACGCCGCCACCGGGTCGGCGTGCTGGACGGTCTCGCCGCGCACCAACGCATGTCTACTTCGGACAATACGTCGGTCGAATTTCAAGCGGTGTTCTGCATCGACGAGCGCGAGGAGTCGCTGCGCAGGCACCTGGAGGAGAACACGCCGACCGCGCAGACCTTCGGTTTCGCCGGGTTCTTCGGTGTGGCGATGAACTACCGGGGCGTGCACGACATCCACTCGCGTCCACTGTGCCCGGTCGTGATCACCCCGACGCACGACGTGGTCGAACGACCCATCACCCAGGGGCGCGCCGTGTTCCGCAAGGTCCGGGCCGGGTGGAGCCACCACGTGGGCGTCGGTAGCCGCACGTTGGCCAGGGGCGGGCTGTTCAGCCTCGGGCTCGGCGCGGTGGGTCTGGCATCGCTGGTCGGGCGCTGCCTGTTCCCCCGCCAGGCGCAACGGTTCTCGCACCGGCTTGACGGGCGGTACCCGCGCACCCGGCTCGACATCGGCTACACCGTCGAGGAGATGGTCGGCATCGTCGGGGCGGTCCTGCGCACGACCGGGGTGCTCGCCGCGCCCGCGCCGATCGTCCTGCTGGTCGGACACGGGTCATCGAGCATGAACAACCCGCACGAGTCCGCGCACGACTGCGGCGCGACCGGTGGCGGCCGCGGCGGTCCCAACGCCCGCGCGTTCGCCGCGATGGCCAACAACCCGCTCGTGCGCGCCGCTCTCGGTCTCCCGGACGACATCTGGTTCGTCGGTTCGTACCACAACACCTGCGACGACACGATGACCTACTTTGACGAGGACCTCGTGCCCGCGCGATCGGTCGCCGAGTTGGACCGGGCCAAGACGGCCATGGCCCAGGCCTGCGTGTTCGCCGCGCACGAGCGCTGCCGCCGGTTCGAGACCGCCCCGCACGACCTGGCGCTCGACGACGCGCTCGCCCACGCGCAGACGCACGCGGTCGACCTCGGCCAGCCCAGGCCGGAGTACGGGCACGCCACCAACGCCGTGTGCGTTGTGGGTCGCCGTTCGTTGACCCGCGGTCTCTACCTGGACCGACGCGCGTTCCTGGTGTCCTACGACCCGGCTTCTGACACCGACGACGCGCTGCTGACCTCGTTGCTGCTCGCGGTCGGACCGGTCTGCGCGGGCATCAACCTGGAGTACTACTTCAGCTACGTCGACCCGGCGCGCTACGGCTGCGGGACGAAGCTCCCGCACAACATCACCGGCCTGCTGGGTGTGATGGACGGGCACGCGTCCGACCTGCGCACCGGTCTGCCCTGGCAGATGGTCGAGATCCACGAGCCGGTGCGCCTGCTGCTGGTCGTCGAGGCCACACCGCAACGGCTGTCGGCGATCCTGTCCGCGCACGCCGGTCTCGCCCGGCTCGTGGGCAACGGGTGGATCCAACTGGTGGCGTGGGTTCCCGAGGACGACGCGATGTTCCTGTTCCGGGATGGGACTTTCCAGCCACACCTGCCGGAGACCACGCAGTTCCCCGTCGTGTCGCGGTCGGCGGAGGTCTACGCCGGGCAGCGCGGGCACCTGGGGTGCGCGCACGTCCTGGCCGGGGTGGAGCTGCCGGTGCCGGTGCTCGCCACCGCGCAGGAGGTCAGATGAGCGCGCTCCTGATCGCCGCGCTGGGAGTTCCGCTGGCGGCGTTCCTCGGCCTGGCCTTGGCCATGTGGTTCGGTCGCGTGTGGACAGAAGGTGTCGTGTCCGGCCTCGTCATCGGCGCGGCCGCGATCTCCGGCCTCTCGGGCGTGGCGCTCGCCGTTGTGTGCCTTGTGGACGGTCCGGGGTCGGCCGTGCTGGGGACCTGGTTCGCCGGGTTCCCGCTGCGGTTGACCGCGGACTGGCTGTCGGTGCCGGTGGTCGTCCTGGTGGGACTGCTCGGCTGCCTGATCGGGGCGTTCTCGCAGCGCTACTTGCACCGCGACCCCGGCTACCGGCGGTTCTACCTGCTGCTGGCGCTGTTCGTGGCGGCCGTGCAGGTCGTCGTCCTCGCCGGGACGCTGGACCTGCTTGTGGTCGGCTGGGAACTGGCGGGCCTGGCGTCCGCGCTGCTGATCGCGTTCTTCCACCACCGGCCCGGACCGGTCGCGGGTGGTCTGCGCGCGTTCATCACCTACCGGATCAGCGACATCGGCCTGATCGGGGCGGCTGTCGTGGAACACCACGGCGGCAGCCACACCGTAGTCGGGCTGTTGCTGGTGTGGGCGGTGTTGGGCAAGTCGGCGCAGTTCCCGCTGGGCGGCTGGCTGCCCCGCGCCATGGAGGGGCCGACGCCGTCGAGCGCGATCTGCTACGGCGCGATCTCGGTCAGCCTCGGCCCGTACCTGTTGCTGCGCAACGGCGTTGACGGCCCGGCGGTGATCGCGGTCGGCGTTGTGACCGCGTTGTACGCGACGCTGGTCGGGCGGGCGCAGACCGACATCAAGAGCAGCCTCGCCTACGCGTCGATGACGCAGATCGCGGTGGTGCTGGTCGAGGTCGGCCTCGGGTGGGACGTCCTGGCCCTGGTCCACCTGATCGCCCACGCGCTGCTGCGCAGCGGTCAGATCCTCCGCTCACCGAGCCTGCTGCACGACCACCACCACTTGGAACAGTCCCTCGGCGGGCCGATCCCCGGCACCGGGCGGCATTTCGAGCGGATCCTGCCCGCGCGGGCGCGCACCTGGCTGTACCGGTTCGCGCTCGAACGCGGGTACGTGGACGCGTTCCTGGTCGACCGCGTGGTCGGCGGCCTGGTCCGCACGGTGAACCGGGCCGCGGTCGCCGAAGAGCGCTGGGTCGACCGCCAGGCGGTGACCCGGTGATCGCCCTCGGCCCACTGGCCGTCGCCCTGGTCTGGCTGGTCGGCGCGATCATCGTCGGCCGCGTCGCCGACCCGCGCCAAGCCCGCCGCGCCGCGACCTGGGTGGCCTCGGTCGCCGTCGCGGTGTCGGCGGTCGCGGTGACCTTGCCGGAAGCCCCACTGGCCGGTCAGGTCAGCGCGGGCGCCGGAGCGGCAGGTTGCCTGGCGATCAGCCTGGCAGGCCTGCTAGTGGCCGCCATGAGCCCGGTCGACGGCGCCGCCCCGGTCCTCGCGGCCCGGCTGTTCGCTGTCGCATGTGGACTACTGGCCTTCCGCTACACCGTCGTCGACGCCGCCCTCCTGGCCCTGGCGACCTGGCTGGTCTGGTCCGGTGATCGACTCTTCGCGCGCTACCAGTTCCCCGCCGCGGCCCTGCTGATCGTCGGCGCTCTACTACCGGGGCCGGCGGGAACCATCGCGCTGGCAGCCGGAGTCGCCATCCGCATGGCCGCTTTCCCCGCCCACGCCTGGTTCCCCCGCTTCGTCGACCGCACCCCCATCGGTGTCGTCGTCGCCTACCAAGCGGCCCCGGTCGTGCTGCTGGAACCGTCCACTGTGGTCTTGACCGCCCTCGGCGCGATCACGGCGTTGTCCGCCGCCATCTTCGCCGCCGCCTCCACCGACGGCCGTCGAACCTTGGCCTACCTGCTCATCACCACCAACGGCCTGGTCATCGCAGGCGCGTCCTGGCTGGTCGCGACCCTGGCCACCGCGGGATTGGCCATGACCGTCGGCGCCCTCGCCGCCCGCCGGGACTCCCTGTCCTTCAACGAAGGCGGCGACTTCACGGCCACCCCCCGGCTCGCCGTGTCGTACCTGGTGTTCGGGTTGTCGCTGGCAGGGTTCCCCCTGCTGGCGGGATTCGCCGTGGGACACCACCTGCCACACGCGCTCGCCACCCCGGTGGCGATCATCGTGGTGGTCGCCCTGTCCGTCACCGGCATCGCCGTCGTGCGCGGATTCCTCGCCCTCTTCACCCGCCGCCCCCCGACCACCGGCGAACGCGACCTGACCCCCCTGGAGAACTACGCGGTGGTCCCGGCCATGGCGGTACTGGTGCTGATCGGCCTGGCCCCCGGTCTCCTCACCTGGGCCTCTGCGTGAGCTGTCCGCGCGGGTGGACACCCGGTCCACCCGCGCGGACACTGGAACGCGATGAATCCCGACCGGCGCCTGCGCGCCCTCAACTCCTTGCACGGACTCGCTCTCGGTGATGCCCTCGGCTCACAGTTCTTCGTCCCCGACAACCGCCCCCACCTGACCGCCCGCACTGAACCGCCCGGCCCGTGGCAGTGGACCGACGACGCCGAGATGGCGTGCTCGGTGTTCGCGGAGCTCGACCGGCACGGCCGCGTCGACCAAGACCACCTGGCCGCTTCTTTCGCCCAGCACCACGACTTCGACCGCGGCTACGGTCCCGCGGTCAACCGCATGCTCCGCCTGATCCGCACCGGCGAGTCCTGGCGGTCCCTGGCCCCCGCCCTCTTCGACGGCGCGGGCTCGTGGGGCAACGGCGCCGCCATGCGCGTGGCCCCCCTCGGCGCCTGGTTCGCCGACGACCTCGCCCTGGCCGCCTCGGAAGCCGCCCTCTCGGCCACCGTCACGCACACCCACCCCGAAGCGGTCGCAGGTGCTGTGGCCGTCGCCGTCGCGGCCGCTGTCGCCGCCCGCGGCACAGACGACCTGCTGGCCGAGGTCCTCCCGCACATCCCGCCCAGCGCCCTGCGCGACGCGGTCGACCACGCCCGCACGGTGTCGACCGGGGCGGCAGAGCAGCTCGGCAACGGCAGGCACACCAGCGCCCTGGACACGGTCCCGTTCGCCCTCTGGGTGGCCGCCCACCACCCGGACGACTACGCCGCCGCGTTCTGGACCACCGCCACCGCAGGCGGCGACGTCGACACAACCTGCGCCATCGTCGGCGGCATCGTGGCCGCTCCACCACCGCCCCACTGGCTGGCGAAGTGCGAACCCCTGCCCGCCTGGGCAGGTGTCTAGACCCCCGGAGGTCTCCGGCTCGAGTCCGTCCCACTCAAGCTCGGCTCGACCGGTCTTGGCCTGAGGCGAGTCGGCGAGGTGCGCGGGTTGGAGGCGTTGCGGCCCGGGGTGCGGGTGAATCGCGACTAGTCGTCGATGTCGTCGTCGTCGCGGGCCAGGAAGGTGGCCAGGCGTTCGGTGGCGGTTTCGAACTCGGGGTTGTTGTCGACGAAGGCGCGCATGCGGTCGGCGAGCCAGGCGAAGGTTACTTCTTCCTCGCCCCGGCGGGTCTCGAGTTCCTCGATGCCGCGGTCGGTGAAGTACATGGCGGGTCCCCTGGGAATGGAAGGGGCCGCCGGGGTGGAAACCGGCGGCCCCGCTGTCGAACGGGTGTTACTCGAAGGCCTTCTCGATCAGGGAGCGCTGCTCCAGCTCGTGCACCTTGCTCGACCCGGCCGACGGCGCCGACATGGGGCGGCGGGAGACGCGGGTGATGCGGGTGACGCGGTCCGGGAACAGCTCCGGCAGGGCCAGGCCGTAGAACGGCCAGGAACCCTGGTTGGCCGGTTCCTCCTGCACCCAGCGGATGTCGGCGGCGTTCGGGTAGCGGTCGAAGATGGCGCCGATCTTGCGCTGCGGCACCGGGTACAGCTGCTCGACCCGCACCACCGCGACGTCCTTGATGCCGCGCTTGGCCTGCTCGGCGGCCAGCTCGTAGTACAGCTTGCCGGACACGAACAGGATCTTGCGCACGCCGGCCGGGTCCGGCGCGGTCGGGTCGTCGATGATCGACTCGAAGCGGGTGTCGCCGATGAAGTCCTCGACCGGGGAGACCGCGGCCTTGTTGCGCAGCATGGACTTCGGGGTGAACACCACCAGCGGCCGCTGGACGCCGTCGAGGGCGTGCCTACGCAGCAGGTGGAAGTAGTTCGCGGGCGTCGACGGGACCGAGACGGTCATCGAGCCCTCGGCGCACAGCTGCAGCCAGCGCTCGATGCGGCCGGAGGTGTGGTCCGGGCCCTGGCCCTCGTGCCCGTGCGGCAGCAGCACCACCACGTCCGACACCTGGCCCCACTTGGCCTCCGACGAGGAGATGTACTCGTCGATCACCGACTGGGCGCCGTTGACGAAGTCGCCGAACTGGGCCTCCCACAGCACCAGCGCCTCGGGGTTGGCCACCGAGTAGCCGTACTCGAAGCCCAGCGCCGCGTACTCCGAGAGCGCCGAGTCGTAGACCATGAACTTGCCCTGGTCGGCGGACAGGTTCTGCAGCGGCAGGTACTCGCGGCCGCTCTTGCGGTCGATCACCGCGGCGTGCCGCTGGGTGAAGGTGCCCCGGCGCGAGTCCTGACCGGCCAGCCGCACCATGCGGCCCTCCAGGGTCAGCGACCCGAACGCCAGCAGTTCGCCGTAGGCCCAGTCGATGCCGCCCTCGCGCGACATCTTCTCCCGGCGCTCCAGCACCGGCTTGACCCTGGGGTGCACGGTGAAGCCGTCCGGCAGGTTCACGTGCGCGTCGGCGATGCGCTCGAGCACCGAGCGGTCCACACCGGTCGACAGCTTCGCCGGGACCTGCTGGTCGCGCTCGACCGACGGGCTCGGCGAGATCGGGTGCTTCTCCAGCTCGCGCACCTCGTTGAACACGTGCTCGAGCTGGCTGGAGAAGTCCCGCAGCGCCTTCTCGGCCTCTTCCACCGAGATGTCACCGCGGCCGATGAGCGCCTCGGTGTATCCCTTTCGGACACTGCGCTTGGTGTCGATGATGTCGTACATCCCGGGCTGCGTCATCGAGGGGTCGTCGCCCTCGTTGTGGCCGCGGCGGCGGTAGCAGACCAGGTCGACCACGACGTCCTTGTTGAACGTCTGCCGGTAGTCCATCGCCAGCCGCGCCACCCAGTAGCACGCCTCCGGGTCGTCGCCGTTCACGTGGAACACCGGCGCCTGGATCATCTTCGCCACGTCGGTCGCGTACTGCGAGGAGCGCGAGTGCTCCGGCGCGGTGGTGAACCCGACCTGGTTGTTGATGACCACGTGCACGGTGCCGCCGGTGCGGTAACCGCGCAGCAGCGCCAGGTTCAGCGTCTCGGCGACCACGCCCTGACCGGCGAACGCGGCGTCGCCGTGCAGCGCGACCGGCAGCACGGAGAACCCGACGCCGCTCTCGTCGCCCTTGTCCAGCAGGTCCTGCTTGGCCCGCACGATGCCCTCGAGCACCGGGTCCACGGTCTCCAGGTGCGACGGGTTCGCCGTCAGCGACACCCGGGTCTCACCGTCGCCGAACATCCGGAAGTACTTGCCCTCGGCGCCCAGGTGGTACTTCACGTCGCCGGAACCGTGCGCCTGCCCCGGGTCCAGGTTGCCCTCGAACTCCTGGAAGATCTGCGCGATCGGCTTGCCGACGATGTTGGCCAGCACGTTGAGCCGACCCCGGTGCGGCATGCCGATGACGACCTCGTCGAGCTCGTACTCGGCCGCCTTGTCCAGCAGCGTGTCCAGCAGCGGGATGACCGACTCGCCGCCCTCGAGCGAGAACCGCTTCTGCCCCACGTACTTGGTCTGCAGGAAGGTCTCGAACGCCTCGGCCGCGTTGAGCTTGCTCAGCACGTACTTCTGCACCGCGGCGGCGGGCTTCTCGTGCGCGACCTCGACCCGCTCCTGGATCCAGCGCCGCTCGGCCGGGTCGAGGATGTAGGTGTACTCCACACCGACGGTGCGGCAGTAGGAGTCGCGCAGGACGCCGAGCACGTCGCGCAGCTTCATCCGCTCCTTGCCCGCGAACCCGCCGACCGGGAACTCGCGGTCGAGGTCCCACAGGGTCAACCCGTGCGAGCGGACGTCGAGGTCCTCGTGCTTGCGCTGGCGGTAGTTCAGCGGGTCGGTGTCGGCCATCAGGTGGCCGCGGGTGCGGTAGGCGTCGATCAGCCCGATCACCCGCGCGGTCTTGTCGACCGGGCCCTCGGCGAGGTCCGCGGTCCACCGGATCGGCTCGTAGGGGATCCGCAGCGAGGTGAAGATGTCGTCGTAGAAGCCGTCCTCGCCCAGTAGCAACCGGTGGATCTCGCGCAGGAACTCGCCGGACTCGGCGCCCTGGATGATCCGGTGGTCGTAGGTGGAGGTCAGCGTGATGATCTTGCTGATGCCCATCTCGATCAGCGTCTTGTCGCTGGCGCCCTGGAACGGCGCGGGGTACTCCATCGCGCCGACGCCCAGGATCGCGCCCTGGCCGACCGACAGCCGCGGCACCGAGTGGTTGGTGCCGATGCCGCCCGGGTTGGTCAGCGAGATCGTGGTGCCCGCGAAGTCGTCGGTGGTGAGGGTGCCGCCGCGGGCCTTGCGGATCAGGTCCTCGTAGGCCTGCCAGAACTGCTGGAAGGACATCCCCTCGCAGCCCTTGATGGAGGCGACCACCAGGTTGCGGGTGCCGTCCTTGCCGGGCAGGTCGATCGCCAGGCCCAGGTTGACGTGCGCCGGGGTGACCCCCTGCGGCTTGCCGTCGGTCTCGGCGTAGTGCCGGTTCATGTTCGGGTACGCCTCGAGCGCCCGGATCATGGCGTAGCCGATGAGGTGGGTGAAGGAGACCTTCCCGCCCCTGGTCCGCTTCAGGTGGTTGTTGATCACGATGCGGTTGTCCGCGAGCAGCTTCGCGGGCACCGCGCGCACGCTGGTGGCGGTCGGCAGCGCGAGCGAGGCGTTCATGTTCTTCGCGATCGCGGCAGCTGCTCCGCGCAGGGGCTTGCGCTCCTCTTCACCGCTGGCGGCGGGCTTCGCCGCGGGCGCCTTGGCGGCGGGCGGCGGGCTGGCCGGTGCCTTGCCGTTGCCCGAGGACCGCGGCGGCTCCGCTGCCGGGGTGGCCTGCTTGGGGGCCTGCGTCTGCTGCGCGGCCTGCTTGGGCGCCGGTTGTGCGGCTGCCTTCGCTGCGCCCGCGTCGGCCGCGGTCTTGGCCTTCGCGGCACCCTGGGTCGCGGCCCGGGGTGTTGGCTTGTAGTCCGCGAAGAAGTCGTGCCACGCGGGGTCTACTGACGAGGGGTCCGCGAGGAACTGCTCGTACATCTCCTCGACGAGCCACTCGTTCGCACCGAACTGTGACGCGGGACTGCTGCTGGACACGGCTGGCTCTCGCCTCTATCCATCTCGATCTCGACTTGAACACACTCCCCGTCAGGTTAGTCCCCCGGTCAGGACGGTGGTCACTCAACCAACCGGCCGTGGCGCAGCTCATGTGTGGCGCCGCCAACTGAATCGTTTGAGGAACCGATCATGTGCGGTAAGTCGCCCTCGGAACCGGCACCGGCTCCCGCCTGGTGGACCCCTCTTTGGTGCCGTTTCACCCCCTTGAGTGATCGCCGAACGGTCGCCGAGTGGTCCGCGGGCAAACGCCAGACATCCAGGAGCGGAAGCCGAACGGTCACCACCCGCCGCGGGCCGTCCCGCGGGCGCGGGCACCACCGGGTTTCCCCGCCACCGCACCGGAAAACCCCACGCGCAGGTGACTGAACGAGGTGAATAGTCGACCACCCGATCTCTCGCCGACCGTTCCCTTCGCCGACCGGGCCGACCCCTCCGGTCGCGCAGGTGACTGGGCGAGGTGAATAGTCGACCACCCGATCTCTCGCCGACCGTTCCCTTCGCCGACCGGGCCGACCCGGAGAACCGACCCGCGGTTCGGTTCCCACCGGTGGTTCACGGGCCGTGGGTCTGCCCGGTTAACGGGCCCACCGCTGCGGCGGGGGACTGGTGGGGGTCGAGGGTGCCCAAGTCCCAGAGCCGGGCGTAGTGGCCACCGGCGGCGAGGAGGTCGGTGTGGTGGCCCTCCTCGATGATGCGCCCGTTGGCCAGGACCAGGATCCGGTCGGCCTGGGCGGCGGTGGCGAGCCGGTGGGCGACGACGAAGGTGGTCCGGTGGCTGGCGAGGTGTTGGCTGGCCCGCAAGACCGCGGACTCCGTCGCCGGGTCCAGGGCGGCGGTGGCCTCGTCCAGCAGCAGGATGTCCGGGCCGACCAACTCGGCGCGGGCGAGCGCGATGAGCTGGCGCTGACCGGCGGACAGGCCCTGGCCGCGTTCGCCGACCGGGTGGCGGAAACCGCTGGGCAGCGTGGCGACCATCGGTAGCGCGCCGACATCGCGGGTGGCGGACTCGATGGTCGCGGGCGGGGAGTCGGGACGCCCGTAGGCGACGTTGCGGGCTATGTCGCCGGTGAACAGGTGGGCTTCTTGCGGCACGACCCCCAGCCGGGAGCGGTACGCGGAGGGGTCGTAGGACCGCAGGTCGACGCCGTCGACGAGGACGGCACCCTCAGTGGGGTCGTAGAAGCGGGCGATCAGCTTGACCAGAGTGGACTTGCCCGCCCCGGTCGCGCCGACCAGCGCGACCGTCTCACCCGGACGAACCCGCAGCGACACGTCCGACACCGCGGGCAGGTCGGTGCCCTGGTAGGTGAAGGTCACGTTCCGCAACTCCACCGCCCCGGCGAGCCGGTCCGGCACCGGAACCGGGTCGGTGGGCGGCACCACCGAGGTCGGCGTGCGCAACAGGTCGGCGATCCGGCGCAACCCCACCCTGGCCTGCTGGTACCCGTCGAACACCGACGACAGCTGCTGCACCGGCGCGAAGAACAGGCCCAGGTACAGCAAGAACGCCAGCAGCACCCCCGGGCTCAGGTCCCCGGCCGCCACCCGGTTCGCGCCCACCACCAGCACGGCCGTCTGCCCCAGGCCGGACAGCATGGTCACGAACGGGAAGTACGTCGCGATGTAGCGCTGCGCCCGCAGCCTGGTCCGCCGATAAGCGTCGCTGCGCTCGGCGAAGCGGCGCGCCGACACCTCCTCGCGGGTGTACGCCTGCGCCACCCGCAGCCCGGTCACGTTCTCCTGCATGTCCGCGTTGACCGCGCTGACCTGCTCCCGGGCCTGCGTGTACGCGTCCGAGGACAGCCGCTGGAACACCGCCGTGGCCACCGCGAGCACCGGCAGCACGGCCAGCGCCACCAGCGCCAGCGACAGGTCGGTCACCAGCAGCGCCACGGTCACCGCGACCACGGTCACCACGCTGGCCACCGCCGTCGTCAGCCCGGTCTGCAGGAACGTCGACAACGCGTCCACGTCCGTGGTCATCCGGGTCATGATCCGACCGGCCAGCTCGCGCTCGTAGTAGTCGAGCCCGAGCCGCTGCAGGTGGGCATAGCTGCGCACCCGCAGCAGGTAGAGCAACCGCTCGCCGACCCGCGCGGTCAGCACCGTCGTCGCCGCGGTGTTCAGCCACATCACCACGACGAGCCCGGCCGCGAGCGCGGTGACCACGAACAGCACCCCGGTCGCCCCGGTCAGCACGCCCGCGTCGATCCCGTGCCGGAACAGCGCGGGCATCGCCACCGCCGTCACCGAGTCCAGCACGACCAACCCCAGCACCAGCCCCAACGCCCACCGCGCGGGCCGCAGCAGCCCCCGCAGCCGGAACCCGGGATCGGGCGCCGTCGGGTCCTCGCCGCGCAGGTCCGGCACCTCGACCGCCGGTGGCAGCGCCCGGACCGCAGCCAGCAACTCCTCCGTCGCGGGCGTCCCGCTCACGGCAGCGGCGGCAGCACCGCCACCCATCCGCCCCCCGGGCCCCGCCCCGGGCCGCATCACGGACTCGGTCGCCCGGACCGCCGCCGGGGCCTCAGGTGCCGTGTCCGGCCACAGCGCGGGGGTGATCCCGTCCGGGCCCGGCGCCGAGTCGGTGCTGGGCCCGGCGGGCTGCTCGATCGCCTCACCCGGCCCGGCCAGCAGCGACCGGTACAGCGCGCACCGCGCCGTCAGCTCCGCGTGCGTGCCGACGTCGACCAACTCGCCCCCGTCGAGCACCGCGATCCGGTCGGCCAGCGCCAACGTCGACCGCCGGTGCGCGATCAGCAGCGTCGTGCGCTCCGCGGTCACCGCGCGCAGCGTGTCGTGGATCGCCGACTCCGTCAGCGTGTCCACCGCCGAGGTCGCGTCGTCGAGCACCAGCACCCTCGGGTCCGACAGCAGCGCCCTGGCCAGGGCCACCCGCTGCCGCTGCCCGCCCGACAGCGTCAACCCGCGCTCACCGACCACGGTGTCGTACCCGTTGGGCAGCGCCTCGATGAACTCGTGCGCCTGCGCCGCCCGCGCCGCCGCCTCGATGTCCACGGCGGTGGCCTCGGGTCTGCCGTAGGCGATGTTGGCGCCCACCGTGTCCGAGAACAGGAACGCCTCCTCGAACACCACCCCCACCGCGCGGCGCAACGACGCCAGCCGCAGCTCCCGCAGGTCGACCCCGCCGACCCGGATCGCGCCGGACTGCACGTCGTAGAACCGGGGCAGCAGCAGCGACACCGTCGACTTGCCCGACCCGGCGGTGCCCACCAGCGCCACCGTCTCCCCGGGCGAGATCCGCAGGCTCACCCCGGCGAGCACCGGCTCACTGCGCGTGTACCCGAACCGCACGTCTTCCAGCTCGACCGCGACCGGACCGGCGGGCACGTCCACCGCGTCCGGCTTCTCGGTCACGTCCGGCTGCGAGTCGACCAGCTCGAAGACCCGCTCCACCCCGGCCCTGGCCAGCTGCGCGTTCACCAGCAGCCCGGCCAACATCCTGGTCGGCCCCACCAGGTTCGCCACGTACCCGGCGAACGCCAGGAACGTGCCCAGCGTGACCTGCCCGCGCAGCGCCATGTACCCGCCGAGCGCCAGCACCGCCACCTGCCCCGCCGCGGGCATCGCCACCAGCGTCGCCGCGGGCCGCGAGGTGATCCTGGCGCTGCGCATCCGCTCCGCGAACAGCCGCCGCGCCGCCTTCTCCAGCCGGGTGACCTCCTTGGCCTCCTGGCCGAACCCCTTCACCACGCGCACCCCGGTGACGGTCTCCTCGACCCGCTGCGCCACGTCGGCCGCGCTCTGCTGCGCCGACCAGGTCGCCGGGAACAGCCGCTTCCTGCTCCGCGCGGCCACCACCGCCACCACCGGCGTCACCACCAGCGCGACGATCGTCAGCAGCGGCGAGAGCCACAACATCGCCGCCAGCGCCAGCAGCGCGAACACCACCGTGCCCACCGACAGCGGCACCATCATCAGCAGGCCCTGCACCAGCTGCAGGTCGGTGATCGACCGGGACACCACCTGCCCGGTGCGCAGCGCGTCCTGCTTGCCGCCATCGAGGCGCTGAACCGCCCCGAACACCGCTTGCCGCAGGTCGTGCTGCACGTCCAGGGCGAGCCTGCCGCCCAGGTAGCGGCGCAGGAAGGCACTCGCGAAGCTCAGCACCTCCATCGCGACCAGCCCGGCCGCCAACCCGGCCAGCCCGTCGGTGTGCCCGGCCACCGCGCCGTCGACGACGAACTTGACCAGCAGCGGACCCGCCGCCTGGAAGCCGACGCCGACCACCGAGGCGGCCATGGCGAGCAGCACCAGGGTGCGGTGCCGCCAGCAGGCGGCGCTGAGTCGGCGGATCCAGCCGGGGGAGGTGCTCACCTGGCCAGCGTAGGCAGGTGGCCGCCCGCTGCGGGGATGGCGGCTTCGGGCTGTGGGTGGCTCGGGGGGTTGTGGATAACTCCCGGGCCTGATCCGGGGGGCGGTGGATGAGGGGACGGGTGGTGCGTGGGGGTGTGACACACGTGCGGGACCGCGAAGTAGGGCGGGGCCGTGCGTGTGGCTCGATGGGGCGAGCTCGTGGTGCGTGGAGCTCTTATGGCGCCTGCGTGGGCTGCAGCGGTGTGGCCGTGCTGGGGCTGGGAGTGCGGTCGGCTCGGTGGCGCCGAGCATCGACGTGGTCTGCGGTGGTTGCTAGTGCGGTGGGCTCGATGGGGCGAACTTGTTTTGCGCGGGGCCCCTACAACAC
Organism: Actinokineospora diospyrosa; assembly: GCF_024171925.1. Lineage (GTDB taxonomy): Bacteria > Actinomycetota > Actinomycetes > Mycobacteriales > Pseudonocardiaceae > Actinokineospora > Actinokineospora diospyrosa. The sequence goes on from NZ_JAMTCO010000003.1 coordinate 64,501, forward strand.
CCGTGGCAGGTCCGCACAGCAGGGGCCGAAAAGACTGGCCCTGCCGCGAGGAAACGCTACGGGTGTTGTCCCCCCGCGCAAAACAAGTCCGCCCCATCGAGCAGGGGTGGGGTGGTGGGGTTGGTGGGGGGTGTGCACAGCTGCTCTATCGAGCAGGGGGGTGGTGCCGCAGCTTCTAAGCACAACGGTGCCTACCGCGAGCGGTAGGCACCGTTGACCTCGTATAGCCGGAGGGGTGGATCAGGTGATGTCGCGGCGGGCGTTGCGCAGCAGGCCTAGGCCGAACAGCAGGGCGGTCCAGCCGAGGAAGATCAAGCCGCTGATCCACAGGGAGAACGCGCCTGGTGCGCCTGCGATGACCCGCATTGCGGTCTCGATCCGGTCGTGCGCGGTCGCGGTGATCTCGCCGCCGCGGTCGAGCACTAGCGACTGCAGTTGGTCGACCAGCAGTGCCGACGCCGTGGAGCCGGTGAGGCCGTTCGCCGAGCCGTTGGGCAGGATGCCTGCCAGGTGCGGCGCGTCGGTGCTCGCTGCGAGCAGGAGCTCGCCGAAGGGGCCGACGACCAGGGAGTAGACCAGCAGGATCACGATCGCGCCGGTTGTGGAGCCCATCAGCGCGCCGACGCCGAGGCCGATGAGGGTCCACAGCACGATCTGGATGATCCCGGCGAGCACGATCAGGAACCACTGCTTGCCCTCGGGCAGGTAGTTGCTGCTGGAGCCGACCGCGGTGCCCGCGCTGACCAGCAGTGCCACCGCGACGCCGTAGATCAGGCCCCAGATGACGTAGGTGACCGCCTTGGCACTGAGCACCGCGGCCTTGGTCGGACCGGTCAGGAACGTGGTGGTGATCGTGCGGTGCCGCAGCTCGGAGGCGATGCCGATCGCGCCGAAGATCATCGGGAAGATCGAGGCGAGGTTCATCGCCCTGGTCAGCGCGACCACCGACCAGGAGATCTCGTCGATGGACACCCCGAAGCCGCGGAAGGTCGAGTCGTTGGTGACCTCGTCGGCCAGTTCGGTGGCCAGCGCGGCCCAGCCCCACGCGGCCAGGAACGCCACGGCGAGCGCCGGGATCAGCAGCGCCCACCACAGCTTGGTGGTGAGGATCTTGCGGAACTCCGCGGTGATCAAGTTGCCCATCAGGCCTTGCCCCCCTCGCCGGTCGAGTCCTGGCCGGGGGCCTCGCCACTGGGTGTGTCCGGTGTTGTCGGTGGTTGCGCGTCCGGGGGCGGCGGCGCGGGCGCGACCTCCACCGGCTTCGGCTGCTCGGCAACCGCCTGGGTGGGCTGCTCCTCGCTCAACGCGCTCGGCGGCTGCGACTCAGCCGGTGGCGCTACCGGAGCTACTGGCGCTACCGGAGCCTGCGGCGCAGGCGGAGGTACTGGAGCCTGGTAGGGCGAGGTGGGCTGCGGCGCCTGGTAGGGCGAAGTCTGCTGGTACGGCTGCTGCACCTGCTGCTGGTACGGCTGCTGGTACTGCGGCGCTTGCGGCGCCACCGGAGCCTGGTACGCCCCGTACTGCGGAGCCTGCTGCTGGTAGCCCTGCTGCGGGTACCCCTGCTGGTACGGCTGCTGCTGCGGGAACTGCACAGCCTGCGGACCGGCCTGGTAGGGCGAGGCCTGCGGCACCGGCGAACCGAAGCCGGACACCTGCTGCCCGCTGTCGAACCCGGGTGGCGCGTACCCCTGCTGCCCGGTCCACTGCCCACTGGTCAGCCGGAAGAACAGCTGCTCCAGATCGGCCTGCTCCTCCTGCACCCCGTACAGCGCGATGCCCGCCTTGCTGGCGATGTCGCCGACCTGCTGCACCGTGGCGTCCACGACCGCGAGCCGACCATCCGGCAGCGGCGTCACAGCGGTGATCCCGGCCTCTTGTAGCGCGGCCGCGAGGGCTTGAGCGTCAGCGGGCTGCACAAGTACGCGGCTCTGCTGCGAACGCCGCAGTTCGTCGAGGGCGCCGTAGTACACCGTCTGACCGCGGCTGACGATCACGACCTGGTCGATCGTCTGCTCGACCTCGGCCAGCAAGTGGCTCGAGATCAGCACCGTCCGCCCGGTCGCGGCGAAGGACTTCAAGAACGTCCGCAGCCAGGCGATGCCTTCCGGGTCCAACCCGTTGGCTGGCTCGTCGAGCACCAAGACCTGCGGATCCCCCAGGAGCGCGGTCGCCAGTGCCAGCCGCTGCTTCATGCCGAGGGAGAACCCGCCCGCCTTGCGCATGCCCGCCCCGGCGAGGCCGACCAGCTGCAACACCTCGATCGCCCGCTGGTCGGGCAGCCCCATCGCGGCCGCGTACACCCGCAGGTGGTTGATCGCGGAGCGCTTCGGGTGGAAGCCCTGGGCCTCCAACACCGCGCCCACCACGCGACCCGGGTTGCCCAACCGGTGGAAGGGCTGACCGTTGATGGTCGCCTCACCCGCCGTCGGGTTCACCAACCCCAACAGCATCCGCAGCGTCGTCGTCTTACCGGCGCCGTTGGGCCCGAGGAACCCCGTCACCGACCCCGGCTCCACCTGGAAGCTCAGGTTCTGCACCGCTGCCACCTGACCGAAGTTCTTGGTCAGGCCACGCACCACGATGCGGCCACTACCGTCCTGCACAGGCTCCTCCAGCTCGCCGACCCTGTCGTGGCGGACATCTTGCCCCATGCCCACCCCGGCCGGTGACGACCTGGCCAACAAAACCGGCAGACCCGCCCGAACCGTTCACCCAGGTCCGCCCGGACGTCACCCCGCGTCAGCGCGCCGTTCGCCGTGGTGCCCGTCGCGCACAACGGGTATCCGAGCGGTCACCTCGCACGGCGACTCCGGCGGCACCAACCTGGCCTGCCTCGCGAAGGGGTTGCGCAGCGGCTTCTTGCGCTCACGATGCGGGACACCCTCGCCGATCAAGTGTTCGTGGGCCATCCGCCACACCTGGCAGGGCCACCGCTTCCCGCGCAGACCCGCCGGGCACGCCTCGCAGCGGCTCTCCTCGTCCGGCTGGTGCACCGTCAACAACAGCCGCCACCCGTCGGCCAACCTGCTGATCTCCGCCCGCGCCAGCGGCAACAACGTCGTCGCGTCGGCCGAGTCCGCGGCCTCGTCCAGCAACGCCAACCTGCGCAACACCGCGGCCCGCAGCGGATCGCCCCCGTCCTCGGGCGCGCCACCACCCCGCTCGCGGTCGGCACCCCCCGAGCGCCACATGACCCGGATCAGCCCGCCGCGCCGTCGAGCGCCCGGCCCGCCGCCTGGTCCAGGACCAATCCCAACGACCGGGTCTGCTGGGCCGACAACACCGCGGAGGCCCCCGGCGGCGGCACCAGCACGACCCGGTCGTCCTCGACCAGCACGGTCAACGCGCGGTCCCTGCCGAAGGGGTCGTGGCACCCGACACACCACCGAGGCTCAGTCACTGATCAAACATCGACCGAACCCGGCCCGCACCCAAGCCGCCACCGGCGGATTCACCCCATCGCGAGCATTCTCACCCGATGGGGCTCAATGTCGTTCGACAAGTAATCGCGACACACCCACCCCCCGATGCGGCACAACCGGGCGAATGCGCATAAGCTAGGAACCGGTGGCCCGCTCCCAGTGACCCCCAGGCTGGTTGAGCGGGCCGCCTCCACAACAGGCAACCCATGCCCGCGAAGAGCGCGGGCGTGGGTTGTTTCGTCATTTCACCCGGGGGCCGAGCCCCCGGACCCCCACGGTGCGGAAACGGCGCCCAACCAGCGTGGTCCAGGGGGTTGACGGGGGAACCTGTGGGCCCTGGCGGGCCCACGGTTCGTCAGGGGAGAGGGCTGGGGGCGGTGGCCGGGGGGCGGGGAGTGGGGGGCGGGGAGTGAGGGTGGGATTGTCACCCGTGGGGGTGAAATTTGTGTGGGGGTGGGTGGGGGTTGTTGGGGCGGGGGAATGTTTACTTCTGCAAGAGGATGGCGTTTTTCTGCCATGTGTATGCATTGTTTAGCGATCCACTTCCCTGGGGGAAGGGGCGAGGCGGCGTACCGGCGCTCTGATCCCTGCTTGCAGAGGGCCGGTACGCCTCGCTAGCCGACCGGTGGGGTGTTGCTCGGCACCGAGGGCACCGGGGCCGGGCGGCATTGGGGGTTGGGGCACCGTGGCCCGGGGGGCCAGGTGCGGTGGGGGGTGAGAGGGGTGAGGCGGGGTGGTGAAGAGGGAGTGGGTCCTCGGGGGGGGCTCTTAGACGAGGACGGACTCTAGGGGGGTGCTGGGGAGGTTGTGGGCCTCGGCGACGGGGGTGTTGGTGAGGTGGCCCTGGTGGGTGTTGAGGCCGAGGGCGAGGGCCTTGTCGCCGTTGAGGGCCTTGTGCCAGCCCTGGTTGGCCAGCGCGACGGCGTAGGGCAGCGTCACGTTGGTGAGGGCGTAGGTCGAGGTGTTCGGGACCGCGCCGGGCATGTTGGCCACGCAGTAGAAGATCGAGTTGTGCACCGGGTAGGTGGGCTCGGCGTGCGTGGTCGGGCGGGAGTCCTCGAAGCAGCCGCCCTGGTCGATGGCGATGTCGACGAGCACCGAGCCCGGCTTCATCTGCGCGACCAGCGCGTTGGAGATCAGCGTCGGCGCCTTGGCGCCGGGCACCAGCACGGCGCCGATGACCAGGTCCGCCTCCTTGGCCGACTGCTCGACGGCGTACCGGTTGGACGCCAGGGTGCGCACCCGGCCGTTGAACTGCGCGTCCAGCTGGCGCAGCCGGTCGACGTTGGTGTCGAGCACGGTGACGTCCGCGCCGAGGCCGAGGGCGATGGTGGCCGCGTTGACGCCGGACACGCCGCCGCCGATGACGACGACCTTCGCGGGCAGCACGCCGGGCACGCCACCGGGCAGCACGCCGCGGCCGCCGGAGGGCTTCATCAGCGCGAACGCGCCGACCTGCGGGGCCAGCCGACCGGCCACCTCGGACATCGGGGCCAGCAGCGGCAGCGCGCCGTTGGCGGTCTGCACGGTCTCGTAGGCGATCGCGGTGGTGCCCGCGGCCAGCAGCGCCCGGGTCAGCGCCTCGTCGGCGGCCAGGTGCAGGTAGGTGAAGAGGGTCTGGCCCGCGCGCAGCCGCGGGTACTCGACCGCGATGGGCTCCTTGACCTTGAGCACGAGCTCGCCCTCGGACCACACGTCGTCCGCGGTGGCCAGCACCTTGGCACCCGCGGCCAGGTACTCCTCGTCGGTGATGGCCGAGCCGAGGCCCGCGCCCGCCTCGACGAACACGTCGTGGCCGCGAGAGGTCAGCTCGTGCGCCCCAGCGGGCGTCAGCGCCACCCGGTACTCGTGGTTCTTGATCTCACGGGGAACGGCGATCTTCACCGGGGCTGTCCTCTCGGGTCCGTGGCTAGGCCATCTGGGGTGTTGTGTACCACGGTCGTGCAGCGCAGAGCGCCTGTCATCGTTCTGCGGCACCGAGAGTATTCGTGCTCCGTTGTGCTCGCAGCACAATCACCGACGGGCTACCCCGTCCGGTCGGGGATCAGCCCCAGCGCAGCGCGATGAGCTGGATGAGCAACGCCAGCCGGGTGTTCGGGTCACCCAGGTCGACGTCCACCGCCGCGGTGATGCGGGCCATCCGGTACCGCAGCGTGTTCGGGTGGATGGTCAGCGCGGCGGCCGCGGCCCGCGGATCGCCGGGGTGGCGCAACCACTCGTAAAGCGTGTCCAAGTACCAGTCGGCGTCCTCGCGGGAACGCAGGTAGGCCAAGGGCCCCACGTGGGCGACACCCGCTCCGGTAGAGACAACTGCGGTGCGGTGCAAAACCAGCACTGTCCACACTTCGTCGTGCGCGGCGACCGGGCCCGTGACAAGCCCGGCGCGCAACAGGCTCAACGCCTCGTCGGCCTCGGCTCGCGACCGCGCCAAGTCGTTCACCGGCACCGACCCGCCCGCGGCGGCAAGCGGACCGGCCAGCTCAGCAAGGGCCTCACGCAGCGCGCGCCAGCCACCGCGCCCGTCGGTGTCCGGCACGATCGCGTAGAGCACGCCGTGCAGGTCGGCCACCGCCGGACGCCGCCCTACGCCCTCGGTCAACCGCTCTAGCAACGCCAGCCGCACCCCCTCGGCAAGCGGGTCGTCGGACTGAGCGTCGATCGCCACCACCCGGTGCGGCTCGTCGGCGAGGTCCAGCTCGGCGGCGACCAGCCGTGCGCTGCCGGTGCCCTCGAGCACCGAGCGGACCAGTTCGGCCGAGCGCCCGCGGTCGGTGTCCTCGCGGGCCCGCCGCCGCAGCAGGTGCAGCGCCACCACCGGCGCGATGTCGGCGAACGCGGCGGCGCGCTCGTCGGTCACCGGGCCGGGCACGACCGCCCACATCGACCCGAGCAGCTCCCCGCCCATCCGCACCGGCACGATCAGCCGGGGCAGCGTGCCGTCCTTCTGCGCGGGCACGAAGATCGCGGTCCGGCCCCGGCTCAGCTCCCGGAACACCCCGCGCGAGCGGAACCGGGCCAGCACGTCGTCGGGCACCCGGCGGCCCATGATCGTCGACACCCTGGCCGAGTCGGTGCGGTCCTGGCGGGCGGAGTAGGCCAGCACCCGCGAGTTGGCGTCCTCGACGGTCACCGGCGCGTCCACCACGGCCGCCGCGGCGTCGGCGAGCCGGAACAGGTCGCCGAACGGGCCGGGGTTGAGCGCGTCGGTCGCCTCGTCGGCCGCGGCGTCGAGCACCGACCGCAGCAGCCACACCAGTTGCGCCCACGCGGTCGCGGAGTGCACCTCGACCAGGGCGGTCCCGGCCTTCTGCGCGGCGGTGCGGACCGCGGTGCGCGCGGCGTGCGGCGGCTTGAGCAGGACCGCGGCCGCCCCGTGCGCCGCGCAGTGGCGCACCAGCTCCACCGCGTCGGCCGTCGTGCCGACCGCGACGCCGAGCACCAGGTCGCCCGCGGACACCGGGGTCCGCTTGACCGTCTCGGCGATCACCACGTCGGTCACCGCCAGCGCCGGGCCCGCGGCGTGCACGGTGCGCAGCAGCGTGGGACCCATCCGGTCGACCACCCCGGGCACCGTGATCATCCGCGCCACCTCCTGGCGCCACGGTAGCGGCCGGGGCGGGTCGCCTGTGGACTCCTCAGCGCGCGGTGACCGCCGACAGCCAGGTCAGGCCCGCCACCGCGGCCATGCCCGGTTCGTTCGGGTGCATCGGCACCGACGGCGACGCCGGGCGCAGCGGCTCGACCCAGCGGCGGTGCTCGGGCTGGCAGGCGTCGTGGGTCACCGAGAACAGGTACGGGTTCACGAACCGCGCGCCCGCCGCCCTGGCCCGCTCGCCGAGCACCTGGTTGAGCGCCTTCTCGGTGCGGTCGAAGTAGGCGGTGTCCCCGGCGGCGAACGGGACCTGCGGCCAGCAGCCCCTGGTCGGCGGCAGGATCCGCAGGTAGCCGACGACGATCACGGTTGCCCGCGGCGAGCGCGCGCTGACCTGCGCCAACACCTGGTCCACCAGCGTGCCCGCCCGGCCGATCCGGTCGAGCAGCTCGTCCCCGCCGCCCGCGGTGTAGTGCTCGCGGCAGGGAGCGCCAGCCGGGTCCTGCGCGCCGAGGCGGGCACAGGTGCCCAGGATCTCGCCGAACCCCATGTCGTTGCCGCCGATGGTGAGCGTCACCAGATCGGTGTCGGGGCGCAGTGCGTCCAGTTGCGGCGGGTTTTGCCCGTCCTGCACCGGTTGTGGGCGTGTCATGTGCACAGTGGTCGCCCCGCCGCAAGTGACGTCGGTGAAGCGGGTGACGCGCAGCCAGCGGGCGAGCTTGCCCGGGTAGTTCGCTGAGGAACGTCCACAGCCCAATGGGGTTCCGTTTTGCTCGGGGATCCCGGGGCCGGAAGCGTAAGAGTCGCCGAGCGCGACGTAGTGCTGGAAGCTCGGTTTATAGGTCGTCGCCGTCGCGGGAGTCGCGGCAGCACCGACCAATAACAGCGTCAGAGCCAGGGCAGCGGCACGCATGATCCGATCCTCACCCGAGCGGGTGGAATCAGCAACCGTTTCGGATATTCCAGACTGTGGACGGTCTGCCGGTGATCCGGTCGGCGCAGCTAGCTTCCTCCGTACGGCTGTCCGCTAGACGAGCATTCCCGAGGAGACCGAACATGACCGACTCCGCCGCCGCCTGGTCGTTCGAGACCAAGCAGGTGCACGCCGGTGCCGCGCCGGACCCGGCGACCGGTGCCAGGGCGACCCCGATCTACCAGACCACGTCCTACGTCTTCCGCGACAGCCAGCACGGCGCCGACCTGTTCGCCCTCGTCGAGCCGGGCAACATCTACACCCGGATCATGAACCCGACCCAGGACGTGCTCGAGCAGCGCGTTGCGGCGCTGGAGGGCGGCGTCGCCGGTCTCGCGTTCGCCTCCGGCTCGGCGGCCACCACCGCGGCCATCCTCAACCTGGCCGAGTCCGGCGACCACATCGTGTCCAGCCCGTCGCTCTACGGCGGCACCTACAACCTGTTCCACTACACGCTGCCCAAGCTCGGCATCGAGGTCAGCTTCGTGCAGGACCAGGACGACCCCGAGCAGTGGCGCGCGGCGGCGCGGCCCAACACCAAGGCGTTCTTCGCCGAGACGCTGGCCAACCCGGGCAGCAACGTGCTCGACGTGCGCACCGTCGCCGACGTGGCGCACTCGGTCGGCGTGCCGCTGATCGTGGACAACACGGTGCCCACCCCGTTCCTGCTGCGCCCGATCGAGCACGGCGCCGACATCGTGGTGCACTCCGCCACCAAGTACCTGGGCGGGCACGGCACCACCATCGCCGGCGTGCTCGTCGACGGCGGCACCTTCGACTTCGGCAAGGACCCGGGCCGCTTCCCCGGCTTCAACGAGCCGGACCCGAGCTACCACGGCCTCAAGTACTGGGAGGCCCTCGGCCCGGGTGCCTACGCGGCCAAGGCCCGCATCCAGGGCCTGCGCGACACCGGCGCGTCGATCTCGCCGTTCAGCGCTTTCCTGATCCTGCAGGGCATCGAGACGCTGTCGCTGCGCATCGAGCGGCACGTGGCCAACGCGCAGGCGATCGCCGAGTGGCTGGAGCAGCGCGACGAGGTCGAGAAGGTCTACTACGCCGGTCTGCCCTCGAGCCCGTTCCACGCCGCGGCCCAGAAGTACCTGCCGCGCGGCGCGGGCGCGATCGTCTCCTTCGAGCTGCGCGGCGGCGTCGAGGCGGGCCGCAAGTTCGTCGACGGCACCGAGCTGTTCAGCCAGCTGGTCAACATCGGCGACGTGCGCAGCCTGATCGTGCACCCGGCCAGCACCACGCACAGCCAGCTGGTCGAGCAGGAGCAGCTGTCCTCCGGCGTCACCCCGGGCCTGGTCCGGCTGTCGGTCGGCATCGAGAACGTCGAGGACCTCAAGGCCGACCTGGAGGCTGGCTTCCGGGCCGCCAAGGCCGCCCTGTGAGTACCGCTCCCCTTCCCGCCACCGGTGCGTGGCGGGAAGGGGACCCCGCCGGCGGGCGCCGGTGGGTCCCGCTCGACGGACCCGTCCCCGGGGCGCGGATCGCCTACGAGACCTGGGGAACGCTCGCGCCGGACGCGTCCAACGCGGTCCTCGTCGAACACGCCCTGACCGGCGACAGCCACGTCGTGGGCCCCGCGGGCCCTGGCCACCCGACGCCGGGGTGGTGGGACGGGCTGATCGGCCCGGGCCGCGCGGTCGACACCGACCGGTACTTCGTGGTGTGCCCCAACGTCCTCGGCGGTTGCCAGGGGACGACCGGCCCCGCGAGCACCGCCCCGGACGGGAAGGCTTGGGGGAGCAGGTTTCCGTCCGTGGGGATCCGCGAGCAGGTGGCGGCCGAGGTCGCCCTCGCCGACGCGCTGGGGATCACGCGCTGGGCGGCCGTGCTCGGCGGTTCCATGGGCGGCATGCGCGCACTGGAGTGGGCCTTGGCCACCCCGGACCGGGTCGCCGCCCTCCTCCTGCTCGCCTGCCCCGCCGCGGCCTCCGCCGAACAGATCGCTTGGGCCAGCCCACAACTGCACGCCATCCGCGCCGACCCCGGCTGGCAAGGCGGCGACTACCACGACACCCCGGTAGGCCCCTGGGCAGGCTTGGGAGTGGCCCGCCGGATCGCCCACGTGACCTACCGCAGCGAACCAGAACTAGCGACCCGCTTCGGCCGCACCCGCCAACCCGACGGCCGCTTCAGCATCGAGTCCTATCTGGACTACCACGCCGCCAAACTCGCCCACCGCTTCGACGCTGCCAGTTACATCCTGCTCACCGAAGCCATGAACGGCCACGACGTGGGCGCGGATCGAGGCGGAGTGGAAGCGGCCCTGTCCCGCATCACCGCCCGCACCGTGGTGGCAGGCGTGGACAGCGACCGCCTCTACCCCCTTGCGCAACAAAAACTCCTAGCCGACCACATCCCCACCGCAGACTCTCTGCGAATCATCACCTCCCCCTCCGGCCACGACGGCTTCCTCACCGAGACGAGCCAGCTGTCGGCCTTGCTCAAGGAATTGCTCTAGCGGCGGCAGCGCTATCACGGGCAGCGGTTCCGGGTGTAGGTACACGGTGCGACCTCGACCACCAGCACCTCCACGGACGTACCCTCGTCCACTACGGTCCCAGCTCCGGGGACGGTCTTTGCGACCTCGCCCGGTGCGCCGCCGCCCCGCACGCCCGCGCGTCGAACCGGAACCAGGCCGATGCCGTTGAGCACCGCTGCGGCTTCGGCGTAGCTGGTCCGATTCAGAGCCGGGACCGCCACCTGCTGCGCGCAGACGTCCAGCCGGACCTCGCTCTCCCGTTCCACCTCGGCCCCAGCTGTGGGAACCGTCGCGACGACTGTGCCCCGTGTGCAGCCCGCCGGCGGTACCGTGGCCGTTCTCGGCTTCAGTCCCGCGCCGACGACCAGGGCGCGCGCGTCGGCGACCCGCTGGCCGACCACGTCGGGAACCAGTACGGCATCCCCCGCGACAATGGACCGCAGCAGCAGCAAGGAGATCGTCACGGTGGTGGCGGCCGTGATGAGCGTCGCGAGCAACCACAGGCGGACGCGCCCGGCGGTGGCCGGGGTGTCGACAGCGGAGCCCGCAGGCGTGCCCGGACTCCGATCGGTCACCGATGTACCCGTGACCGTGGACCGCAGCGTGAAGGAATCCGCTGCTACGGGCCGGAACTCGGCTTCCGCGAGCAGGAACCGCCGGTACGCCGCGGTGGCGGCCGACCACGCCCGTTGGACATCGCTGTCCGCGATCTCGGTGAACAGCGGCGTCCGTGCCACGAAGCCGTAGGTGAGCACGAGTGGTCTGCCCGCGTGGTCGAGCACGCGGTCCCCGTCGAGCCCGATGTCCGGGGGTGTGATCCTTCTGGTTCGGTAGACCGCGCTCAGTTCCGCGTCCACCCGCACCACGCGGGGTGGTTCGGAGTCCGGCACTGTGGCGTCCACAGTAGACACCAGCGCGCCTGCACTTCCCCCGCGCAGGACGAAGTCGGGCGCCAGCACGACCCGGTATCCCGCGACGCGGCCGCGGGCGACCAGGAACGGCCACCCGACCGTCATCGCACGGCCCGGGTGAGGTCGGAGGACGGGTACTTGATCTTGAGTGCGCTCCCCATCTCCTGGAACTCCTCGATGACCGCGCGCCGGGCCAGGTCCGACTCGTCGGCGGCCACCGTGTTGCGCCCGAGTTGTTCGTTGCGGGCGAACCAGTCGAGGAACATCTCGGCGAGGCGGTCGTTGATGACGTCCACCCCCACCACCACCGCGAGCACCGCGCGCAGCCCCTCGCCCGCCGGGCTGCGCAACAGCTTCTTGGCGGACTTCGCCGCCCGCCCCCGCCCGCGGACACCGCGGTGGCGCTCCAGCCGATCGACGAGGTCCGCGTGGTGCTCGGGCTTGAGCCGGGCCCCCACCTGGGCGAACAGGTCCGGGATCACCATGCACAGCGGGAACTCCACGTTGAACGGTCGGACCTTCTCACCAGGACACTTGGTCATCACCCGCGTGTGCTCGTCGAAGCGGGCGAACCGGCGACCCACGGCGCTGACCGGGATCAGCCGGACGCTCTGGTGGCGCTCGCGGCTCTGGTGGACGAGCCGCCCGATGGCGGGCTGGTCGAGCAGTGCGCCGCGCACCCGCCGGAGCTGGTCCTCGTCTTCGTCCTCGTGCCTGGCGATCAGGTCCCAGCGGCTGACGATGAAGTAGACCGGGCACCCGACGTCCTGCATGCTGTCGACCATCGGCAGGATCACGTGCTGGACGTAGTGCCTGCCCGCTTCCTCTTTGTCGAGGTACTGCCGGATCCGGTAGGCGTCGATGATCCCGAAGACCGCGTCCGCCGCCTTGATGTGCCGGTCCAGCTCTTCCCGCCCCGGCCGCTGGGCGTCGGTGGCGTCGTGCGCGTCGTGACCGCCGTCGACGATCTCGCCCGCGAGGTCGATGAACTCGAACCTGGCGACCGGGTACTCGTTGCCGCCCGCCAACCCCTTGCAGTCGAAGGAGAACTTCTGCAGCGGTCCCAGCTTGGTCGCCTCCGGCCAGCCCGCGTCCGGTGCCGACACGGTGGCCCACACCCGGGTGAGCGCGTTGCCGCGCACCCCGTCGACGGCGCTGAGCCGCAGCCGCTCGCCCTTGTTCCGGAAGTGGTCGAACATCCCTGCCAGCAGGACCGTCTTGCCCACCGCGGTCGCGCCGAGCGTCACGATCCGCAACACCGGCGGCGGCGCGCTCACCACGGTCTTGCGCCGGACGCGGCGGACCATCAGCCCCAGCAGCATTGTCATGATCACGCCCAGTGCGGCCACTCCGCCGAGGACCGTCTGGGTTTCGGTCAACGGCGAAGCCGTCATCGAGGACATGGACCACCTTTTCCGCGCGGGCCGAGAGATCGGCGGCATCGAAACGCGATCCGCCACCCTGGATCGGACCGGTCGTTGATGACCACAGGGTCGCCTAGGACACGCGACGCGTTACGGAGAGTGGTGACGCGCGCCGGAAAGCGACTTCACCGGTCGACCGCCAGGTCGCGCTCTCTACCCTGCCCGCAGCCAAGAAGGCACCGGCAACCCCCGACTCAAGCACTCGTCCGACAACCGCAACGTCCACCGCAGCGCCTGCACCATCAGGGTTGCCATCTCTTCCGGTGCCGCGTTCGTCAGCGCGATTTCGATCTGCGCCTTGGCCCCATCCGTGTCCCCATGCACCTGCGCCAGCAACGTCCGCACGGCGGTACGCACCGGGGGGTCGGCTTCGTCGATCGGGACCTCGTGGCCGTCGTCGTCGTAGACCTGCATCTTGACCGGGGTGGTGCCGCCGGAGCCGAGGGCGGAGACCATGGCGCTGCACTCGTGGAACAGCAGCAGCATGAGCTCGCGCGCGTCGACGTGGCTGTCCGGGGCGGAGCGGACGGCGGCGGCGACCCGGTCGAGGGCGCCGTCGTCCTCGCCCGCGCGCATGGCGGCCAGTGCGCCCGCGGCGGCCTCGGTGAGGCGCCGCTTGCGCGCCGGGTCCGACTCGTCCACGTCCCTCATCCTGCAACAGCGGGCGCTCGCGCGGGGAGATCAGCCGTGCTCGATTCGCTCAGTTGGCGGCGAGCGGTCACCGCCCGGTGATGTCACCGACGCCGCCGGGACCGCCGAACGCGGGGCCCTCGGCCGTGCGGACGCCCTGCTCGGCCCACCAGGTCGCCTCCGCGTGGTCGCGCACGCCGAGCACCCCCACCGACGCCCCGACCGAGCGCAGCGCCGCGATCAGCTCCAACGTCGCCCGCACCGGCACCGCCTCGCGCGGCAACCAGTCCGGCCGCCAGCCCTCGAACGGGTCGGCCAGCAGGACGGTCCGCACGCCGAACCGCTCGACCATGGCGATCTCGCGCGGGCCGCCGGTGAACCCGTGCAGCGCGGTGACCACGCCGATGTCGCTCAGCGTGCGCAGGTTGTCCTGCGCGTCGCCGCGGCCGGTCAGGACCGCGGCGGTGTCCAGGCCGATCTCCAGCGCCCCGGTGGGCACGCAGGTCGAGGTCAGCACGTCGTTCACGGTCGCCGACAGGTCGCCGTCGGCCGACTGCAGCCCCGACAGCAGCACCCGGTGCACCGCCTCGCCCTCCTCGGCGACCGGGCCGAACAGCGTCCGCCAGCGCGGCAGGTGCGTACCGGACTGCGCCAGCAGCCACGGTCCCAGCGGCACCGACAGCCCGGTCGACTCGGCGAGCTCGGCGGTGTCGCGGTCGGTGGGCAGGTGGACCAGCGCCCGCACGCGCACCGGCACCAGGTCCGAGAGCCGCACCACCGGCTGGTAGGCGACCCGCAGCTCGCCGTTCTCCCAGGCCGCGGGCAGCCCGGTGGCGAGCGTGCCGACCTTGCGGGTCGCCCGGTCGGCGTGCCCGTCGAACTCCGCCCACTGGTGGCGGCCCAGCGAGCGGGCGTAGCGGTGCGCGGCGTCGGCGGCCCGGAACAGCTCCGCGCTCGACATCTCCGCCGGGGTGCGGCGCACGGCGCCGACGGTCGCGCTGACCGCCAAGCCGACGCCTGCGTCGTAGTCCGGTTCGGACAACTCGGCCAGCAGCGCGGTGACCAGCGTCGACACCGGCGGCGGGGCGGTGTCGTGCGCGATGAGCACCGCGAACTCGTCGCCGCCGACCCGGGCGACCAGCGCCTGCCTGCCCGCGACCGCCGAGGTGAGCCGGTTGGCCGTGGTCCGCAGCACCCGGTCCCCGGTCGCGTGCCCGTAGGTGGTGTTGACCAGGGAGAACGCGTCCAGGTCGAGGCAGAGCAGGGTGAGCGGGCGGTGCGGCGGGGCCTGCGCGTGCATGGCCTCCAGCCGCGACTCGAAGTGCAGCCGGTTGGGCAGACCCGTCAGCGCGTCGTGCAGGCTCTGGTGGCTGAGCTGGTTGCCCAGCAGCTGCAACTCGGACAGGTCCTGCACCATGGTCACCCGGTAGCGCGCGACGCCGCTGTCGTCGCGCAGCATCGACGTCGTGAGGTACACCCAGGCGGTGTCGCCGCCGGGTCTGACCACCCGGCGCCGGTCGGCCTCGCCGACCGCGAGCGGCGGCTCGTCCTCGTCGGCGATGAACTCGGCCAGGGTGCGGTACCGCAGGTCCTCGGTGGGCCTGCCCAGGATCGTGGCCAGTGCGGGGTTCGTCTCGACAAAGGTGCCATCCAGTTCGGTGATCGCGATGCCCACCGCGGAGGCGTCGAACACCTCCCGGAACCGGCTCTCGGTGGCCCTGCGGTCGCGTTCGGCGCGCTGCTTGGCGGTCAGCAGCGCGAGCTTCATGTTCTCCTGCTGCGCCAACGTGCGTTTGCGCAGCGCGGCGGCGTAACCGGCGGCGACGTAGGCGAGCAGCCGGGCCACCGGTCGCGCCCCGAACCCGGCGTCGGCGAGCCCGTCGGCCAGCACGCCGAGCGAGCCCTCCAGGGTGGTCTCGCCGGTCAGCGCCCCCTCGACCATCAGCTCGCCGACCCGCAGCCCGACCACGACGTCCGGCGGGGTCGCGGTGAGCGCTTCGGTGAGCCTGCGCAGCAGCGACGCGAGCAGGGCGTGCACCTCGGTCGAGGAGCGCGGGACGTAGGCGGTGGCGGCGACCACGCGCAACCAGGACAGGACGAGATCCGCTTGGTCGCCTTCCGGGTCGGGCGGCGCGTCAGACATGGTTCACGGCATCAGTGCTTGCGGCCGACGCCCGCGTAGATGCCCGCCCGGTCCGGGTCGCCGCCGTCGTCGAAACCCGGGTCCGGGCGCCACTTCGCTGTCGGCACGATCCCCGGCTCGACCAGGTCGAACCCGGCGAACAGGGCGGTGATCTCGGCGTGCGAGCGCGGGTACATCGGGTCCCGGCTGGACTTCATCACCTCGACGATCCGGTCCATCTCGGTCGGCATCAGGTCCCTGGTGAACTGCGAGAACGCCAGGTACGAGCCAGCCCCGATGGCGTCGCGGTAGCGGGCCACCAGCCGCGCGGGGTCCTTCTCCGGCGGCACGAAGTGGAACACCCCGGCCATCAGCAGCCCGATCGGGTGGTCGAAGTCGAGCAGTTCGCGGGTCTGCGGGGCGTCGAGGATGTCGTCCGGGCGGGTCAGGTCGGCCTGCACGATGGTCGCCAGCGGGTTGTCGGCGAGCATCAGCGTGCTGTGCGCGTAGGCGACCTCCTCGTAGTCCACGTAGACCACCTTGGCGCGCGGGTCGGCGGCCTGGGCGATCTCGTGCACGTTGCCCACGGTCGGGATGCCCGAGCCGAGGTCGAGGAACTGGCGCACGCCGCGCTCGACCATGAACAGCACCGAGCGGCGCAGGAACGAGCGGTTGTGCCGGGCGATCTCCCTGGCGTTGGGCTGGGCCTTGATGAACCGCTCGGCGAGCTCCCGGTCGTGGGCGAAGTTGTGCGCGCCGCCGAGCAGGTAGTCGTAGAGCCGCGCCGCGCTCGGCCGCTCCAGGTCGATCCCCTCCGGGACCCAGCTGGTCACGTCCGACCGGCCCATGCCAGGCACGCTCACGTCGCCGCCCCGTCCCATCGGTCTAGTCCACGTCCGTCTTCCGCTCGGTGATCGGAAGGTTACTCACCCGGCACGGCGGTGCGACAGGAGCCGAACGTCTTGCGCTGACCGGGACGTTCGGCTTTGCGCGCGGCGTTCGCACGTGCAGTCGACCGTGCCCGTAAGGGCAACTGGTCTGGACCGGTGGACGGAAGCGGGGGGCCTGTCCGGAGTTGGTGGGGGGCGTGCCCGGAACTACCGGGGGCCGTGCCCGAGCGCGCCGAGGGCCATCCCGGCGAGCAGGTCGGCCATCTGCGCGCGGTCGAGGTGCCTGCTGTGCGGGGTGGAGTTGATCAAGCCGAACACCGCGTGCGCCGCGGCCCGCGCGCTGGGCTCCTCGGTCGCCGGGACCGCGCCGCGGATGACCTCGACCCACAGCTCGACGTAGCGGCGCTGCAGCGCGCGCACCTTGCGCCGGTCCGGGTCGGTCAGGTTGCCCAGGTTGCGCTCCTGCACGGTGATCAGCGCCGGGTTGTCCAGCGCGAAGTCGACGTGGAAGCGCACCAGGTCCTGCAGGGTGTCGCCCGCCGCGCGCTCGGCACCGACCCTGGACTGCCCGCCGTCGAGCAGCACCTCGCTGATCGCGGTGAGCATCTCCCCGAGCATCGCGTCCTTGGACCGGAAGTGCCGGTAGAGCGCCGGTCCGGAGATGCCGACGGCCGAGCCGATGTCGTCGATCCCCACCCCGTGGAACCCGTGTCTTGCGAACAGCTCGGCCGCCGCGGCGAGGATCTGCTCCCGCCTGCTCGGCTTGTCGGCGACGGGCTCCGCTGCTGGTGACACGGTTACATCGTATGGCAGGGGTGGCTAGGGGGTTAGCGGCCACTAACCTCACCCGGTTCACCAACTGGTAAGAGGGAATAAGTTACCGGACAGTTCCGTGTTCGCGTTGTTGCTGGTAGTGATGATCCTGTCGGGAATCCCTCCTGCCCCGGAGGCTTGTCATGCGTGTCCCCCACTCCCTCTCCCTGGTCCTTCTCGCCGCACTGGCGGTATTCGGCCTGGCGACCCCCGCCTCGGCCGCCGTCGGCAAGTACGTCGCCCTCGGTGACTCCTACTCGTCCGGCCTCGGTGCTGGCAGCTACGGCAGCAGCGGCTCCTGCAAGCGCAGTGCCAACGCCTACCCGCAACTGTGGGCCAACGCCCACGGCCCGTCCGCGTTCGCCTTCGTCGCCTGCTCCGGCGCGGTCACCCAGGACGTGCTCACCAGCCAGGTCGGATCGATCACCGCCGACACCGCCCTGGTCACCCTGTCGGTCGGCGGCAACGACGCGGGCTTCGCCAACGTCATGACCGAGTGCAACCTGAGCTCCGACTCCGCCTGCGTGAGCCGGAACCAGACCGCGCAGAACTTCGCCCGCACGACCCTGCCCACCCGCCTGGACAACGTCTACCGCGCCATCCGCGACCGGGCCCCGTCGGCCAAGGTCGTCGTGCTCGGCTACCCCCGCATCTACAAGACCAGCGGCTCCTGCGTGGTGGGCCTGAGCGAGGCCAAGCGCGCCGCGATCAACCAGTCCGCCGACGTGCTCGCGTCGGTCACCGCGGGCCGCGCCGCCGCCTTCGGCTTCACCTTCGTCGACGCCCGCACCGCGTTCACCGGCCACGAGATCTGCGCCTCCGGTGCCCGCTGGCTCAACAGCATCACCTGGCCGGTGGAGGAGTCCTACCACCCCAACACCGCGGGCCAGGCCAGCGGCTACTACTCCGCCCTGCGCGCCGTCACCGGCTGACCCGCGGGCTGATCCAGCCAGGTCGAACGGGCCGTCCCCAGTCGGGGGCGGCCCGTTTCGCCGTGCGCTCGAACCAGTGCTCGAACCGGTGGTCGACCCGGCGAACTCGCGCGCGCGGGCGGACGATGGGTTCGGGTGGACCGCGCGTGTTAGTGAGCGCTAACATCGCCGGTGTAGTTAACGGTGACTAACAGCTCGAGGAGCGGGATGGACGCACCGAGGTTGCGCAGTGCCGTGGACCCGGCTGACGAGGCGTTCGCGCGCAACGCCAAGTCGCACGGCGAGCTGGTGCAGGACCTGCGGGACCGGCTCGACCAGGCTGCGCTCGGCGGGCCGGAGAAGGCCAGGGCCCGGCACGTCAGCCGCGGGAAGTTGCTGCCCCGGGACCGGGTGGACGCCCTGCTCGACCCCGGGTCGCCGTTCCTGGAGCTGTCGCCGCTGGCCGCCACCGGGCTCTACGGCGACGACGCCCCCGCCGCCGGGATCATCACCGGGGTCGGGCGGGTGTCCGGGCGCGAGGTCGTGGTCGTGGCCAACGACGCGACCGTCAAGGGCGGCACCTACTACCCGATGACGGTCAAGAAGCACCTGCGGGCCCAGGAGGTGGCGCTGCAGAACAACCTGCCCTGCGTCTACCTGGTCGACTCCGGCGGTGCCTTCCTGCCCAAGCAGGACGACGTCTTCCCCGACCGCGACCACTTCGGGCGGATCTTCTTCAACCAGGCCACCATGTCGGCCAAGGGCGTCGCGCAGGTCGCGGCCGTGCTCGGCTCCTGCACCGCGGGCGGCGCCTACGTCCCGGCGATGAGCGACGAGGCCGTCATCGTGCGCGAGCAGGGCACGATCTTCCTCGGCGGCCCGCCGCTGGTGAAGGCCGCGACCGGGGAGGTCGTCACCGCCGAGGAACTGGGCGGCGGCGACGTGCACTCCCGGGTCTCCGGGGTCACCGACCACCTCGCCGACGACGACGCGCACGCGCTGCGCATCGTCCGCTCCATCGTCTCCACCCTGGGCCCGCGCGCCCCCCGCCCGTGGGACGTCGCCGAGGTCGAGGAGCCCGCGGTCGACCCGTCGACCCTCTACGGCGTGGTGCCGACCGACTCGCGCACCCCCTACGACGTGCGCGAGGTCATCGCCCGCATCGTGGACGGCAGCCGGTTCCGCGAGTTCAAGAAGGAGTACGGCTCGACCCTGGTCACCGGGTTCGCCCGGATCCACGGTCACCCGGTCGGGATCGTGGCCAACAACGGCGTGCTGTTCGCCGAGTCGGCGATGAAGGGCGCGCACTTCATCGAGCTGTGCGACCAGCGGTCCATCCCGCTGCTGTACCTGCAGAACATCACCGGCTTCATGGTCGGGCGCGACTACGAGGCGGGCGGCATCGCCAAGCACGGCGCCAAGATGGTCACCGCGACCGCCTGCGCCAGGGTCCCGAAGTTCACCGTCGTCATCGGCGGCTCGTTCGGTGCGGGCAACTACTCGATGTGCGGCCGGGCGTACTCGCCCCGCTTCCTGTGGATGTGGCCGAACGCGCGGATCAGCGTGATGGGCGGCGAGCAGGCCGCCTCCGTGCTGTCCACCGTGCGCCGCGACCAGATCGAGGGCTCCGGCGGTGAGTGGTCGGCCGAGGACGAGGAGACCTTCAAGGCACCGATCCGCGACCAGTACGAGGAACAGGGCAACCCGTACTACTCGACCGCCCGGCTGTGGGACGACGGGGTCATCGACCCCGCCGACACCCGGCAGGTGCTCGGTCTCGCGCTGTCGGCCGCGGCCAACGCGCCCCTGGAACCTGTCCGCTACGGCGTCTTCCGGATGTGAGCATGTTCTCCAGCGTTCTGATCGCCAACCGGGGCGAGATCGCCGTCCGGGTCATCACCACCCTGCGCCGCATGGGCATCCGCTCCGTCGCGGTCTATAGCGACGCCGACGCGGGCGCTAGGCACGTGCGTGAGGCCGATGTGGCCGTGCGCATTGGGCCCGCCGCCGCGCGGGAGAGCTACCTGGCCATCGACAAGGTCGTCGCGGCGGCTCTAGAGACCGGTGCTGAGGCCGTGCACCCGGGGTACGGCTTCCTCGCGGAGAACGTCGAGTTCGCGCGTGCTTGTGCTGCCGCGGGTCTCGTGTTCATCGGACCGCCCGCGTCGGCGATCGATGCCATGGGCGACAAGATTCGGGCGAAGCTGACTGTTAGCGCTGCCGGGGTACCTGTGGTGCCCGGGCGCACAGAGCCAGGTATGTCTGACGACGACCTGGTAGCCGCGGCAGAGGAAGTCGGCTACCCGGTTCTGCTTAAGCCATCTGCTGGCGGCGGCGGTAAGGGCATGCGGTTGGTCGAGGCCGCAGACGGGCTGCGGGCCGCGATCGAGTCGGCGCGGCGTGAGGCGCGCGGGTCCTTCGGTGACGAGACGCTGCTGATCGAGCGGTTCGTGCTGCGGCCCCGGCACATCGAGATCCAGGTGCTCGCCGACTCGCACGGGCACGCGATCCACCTCGGCGAGCGCGAGTGCAGCCTGCAGCGGCGGCACCAGAAGATCATCGAGGAGGCGCCGTCCCCGCTGCTGGACGCGGCTACCCGGGCGCGGATGGGCGCGGCGGCGGTCGAGGCGGCCAAGGCCGTCGACTACAGCGGCGCGGGCACGGTCGAGTTCATCGTCTCCGCGGACCGCCCGGACGAGTTCTTCTTCATGGAGATGAACACCCGGCTGCAGGTCGAGCACCCGGTCACCGAGCAGGTCACCGGCCTGGACCTGGTCGAGCAGCAGGTCCGGGTCGCCGCGGGTGAGCGGCTCGCGCTGACCCAGGACGAGGTGGTCCTGCGCGGGCACGCCGTCGAGGCCCGGGTGTACGCCGAGGACCCGACGACCGGGTTCCTGCCCACCGGCGGTCGGGTCCTCGGCGTCCGCTCGGCCAGCGCGGACTGGGCGCGGCTGGACTCCGGTCTGCTCGCCGGGTCGGTGGTGGGCTCCGACTACGACCCGATGCTGGCCAAGGTGATCACCTGGGGCGCCGACCGGGCGCAGGCGATCGATCGGCTGTCCGCGGCGCTGGCCTCGACCGCGGTGCTCGGGGTGGGCACGAACATCGCGTTCCTGCGGGCCCTGCTCGCCGACGCGGACGTGCGCGCGGGCAGGCTCGACACGCAGTTGGTCGAGCGCAGGCTCGACGAGCTGACCAAGGCCGAGCCGGTGCCCGACGAGGTCTTCGCGGCGGCCGCGCTCGACGAGTTCCTGTCGCTGCAACCCGGCGCGGGCGTGGTCGACCCGTGGTCGGTGCCCAACGGGTGGCGCGTCGGCCGGGCCGCGGCGATCCCGTTCCGGTTGACCTGCGGTGACCGCGACGTGACCGTGCTGGTGAGCGGGACGCCCGCCGCGGCGCGGGTCCAGGTCGGCGACGAGTCCCCTGTGGACGCTTCTGTGTCGCGTGTGGACGATGAACTGCTGGTCGCCGTCGGCGGCCGGAACTCGCGCTACGCCAGGGCTCTGGACGGGGACACGCTGTGGTTGGCCGCGGGCGGCCGGACCTGGGCGGTCGCCGAGCACTCCGCGCTCGAGGGTGCCGCGGCCGCCGCGGGCGGTGGCGGTCCGGTGACCAGCCCGATGCCCGGCACCGTGCTGGTCGTGAAGGTCTCGGCGGGGGAGCGGGTGGTCGCGGGTGCGCCGCTGCTGGTCGTCGAGGCGATGAAGATGGAGCACACCATCACCGCGAAGGTCGATGGCGTGGTCACCGAACTGCTGGTCCAGGCGGGCAACCAGGTCGCGCTGAACCAAACCCTTGCCGTGGTAACCCCATCGGAGGCCTGACGTGATCGACCTGACCCTTCCCGAGGAGCACGAGGCGCTGCGCAAGACCGTGCAGGAGTTCGCCCGCGAGGAGGTCGCCCCGGTCATCGGCGACTTCTACGAGCGCGAGGAGTTCCCGTACGGCATCGTCGCCAAGATGGGCGCGATGGGCCTGTTCGGCCTGCCCATCGGCGAGGAGTACGGCGGCATGGGCGGCGACTACTTCGCGCTGTGCCTGGCGCTGGAGGAGCTCGCCAGGGTCGACTCGTCGGTCGCGATCACCCTGGAGGCCGGGGTCTCGCTCGGTGCGATGCCGCTGTACCGGTTCGGCACCGACGAGCAGAAGCAGCGCTGGCTGCCCGCGCTGGCCGCCGGTGAGCGCCTGGCCGCGTTCGGCCTGACCGAGCCGGGCGGCGGCTCCGACGCGGGCGCCACCCGCACCACCGCCCGGTTGGACGGCGACGAGTGGGTCATCAACGGCTCCAAGGCGTTCATCACCAACTCCGGCACCGACATCACCTCGCACGTCACCGTCACCGCGGTGACCGGCGTGCGCGACAACGGCCGCAAGGAGATCTCGGCGATCATCGTGCCGCTGGGCACGCCGGGCTTCACGGTGGCCAAGAAGTACTCCAAGGTCGGCTGGAACGCCTCCGACACCCACGAGCTGGCGTTCTCGGACGTGCGCGTGCCCGAGGAGAACACCCTGGGCCAGCGCGGCCGCGGGTACGCCCAGTTCCTGTCCACTCTGGACGAGGGCCGGGTGGCGATCGCCGCCCTGGCCGTGGGTCTGGCCCAGGGCTGCGTGGACGAGTCGCTGAAGTACGTGCGCGAGCGCGAGGCCTTCGGCCGCAAGATCGGCGAGTACCAGGCCATCCAGTTCAAGATCGCCGACATGGAGACCCGCGTCCACACCGCCCGCCTCGCCTACTACGCCGCCGCCGCCAAAATGCTGCGCGGCCAGCCCTTCAAGCGCGAAGCCGCCATCGCCAAACTCGTCGCCTCCAACGCCGCCATGGACAACTCCCGAGAAGCCACCCAAATCTACGGCGGCTACGGCTTCATGAACGAGTTCCCAGTCGGCCGCTTCTACCGCGACGCCAAGATCCTGGAAATCGGCGAAGGCACCAGCGAAGTCCAGCGCATGCTCATCGCCCGCGAACTGGGCCTGGTCTGAACAGCTCCGACCCGCTGAACCACCACGCTCTTCGCCGAGCCCAGGACCCAACACGCTCAATATCAAGGACGCCCCGCCGAGGTGCGGGTGGTCGACGTACCGTGCGCCCCAATCACGCACAAGATCATCGCTGGTTGGGGTTGCTCGACCTATTGACCGGGACTTGGCGTGCAGAACCGCTGATAGCAGGGCATTTCGCGTCGCCTGCGCGGCGCGACACCTGCCAACCTGGTTAGTGAGAGGTGCCGCGGGCAAGAGCAGAGCGAGAGCCTGCGCCGTGGCGCGCCGGACACCGGACCACGGTGACAGGCCCACCGGTGCCGCTCCGCGCATGCAACGCGGTCTTGACCCTATAGAGCCAAACTCGGCAAGGGTGTGAGCGCTAGGATCGCACGATGACCTGGGGCGACCTTAAAGACCTCTCAGCTGTGGTGTTTCCGGCAGCCACCCTAGTTTTGACGATCGTCCTCTTCCGAAGGACAGGGAACAGGCAGCGACAAGACGAGAATTGGAAGGCTTCAAGGTCTCAAGCCGGTGAGGCTTTGAAGATCGTGCACACGATAGAAGACTGTCTGGTTTCGCTGCCATCCAGGACTTTGGTTTTCGCCGAAATATCAGATACTCCGATATCTGACTTGCTTAAAAGTATGGAGCGTGAACTCGGCCTCACCCTAAAGAAGGACGTGGCCCTCTATCAGGTGGTTCAGAACGCGAAACGAGCGCATTCACTCTGGCGCACCACGCCGGTAGGCGGAGACTACGGATTTCGCGGACACATGGAAGCGCTCATCAACTCCCACGCAGCGCTTGTAAAGGCTGATGAAGAAAGCTTCAACGCACGCTACGAAGCGCTCGATAACGCAATTAGATCTACGTACTCCTGGCTGTCGCAGGAGATCAGATCAGGCGCCAGCCAGTATGTCTCGCTCACAAATTTTCGCGAGGCACTTGCTAACCTGAGAAAAGAACTGGAGGCGCGGATCTCATAGGCAGCGGCGTTTGTCACCTACCGGTACCACGGGAGCATCATCAACGCCGACCACAGACCTGCGTCTCCTGCCCGATGCCGTCGAGTGGCGAACGAGTTCGACGGGCCACGACACTGTCTTCCAACCCAGGCTGCCTTGACTCC
The DNA here is from genome assembly GCF_024171925.1 of Actinokineospora diospyrosa. Classification (GTDB taxonomy): domain Bacteria; phylum Actinomycetota; class Actinomycetes; order Mycobacteriales; family Pseudonocardiaceae; genus Actinokineospora; species Actinokineospora diospyrosa. The sequence continues at coordinate 88,789 of NZ_JAMTCO010000003.1, forward strand.
GCCAAAGCAGCCTGGCCGGGCCCTGAACGTGAATCTGGTCGGGGTTCTGCGGGCCGCGATGCGGAGGTCGTGTGAACAGACCCCGGGTCGCCGTGCGGAACTTGTTGCTACAGCGTTACCTCAGCTCAGAGGACGACTTTCCCAGCAGTCGGCGGGCGACGATGAGTTGTTGGATCTGTTGGGTGCCCTCGAAGATGTCGAGGATCTTCGAGTCGCGGGCCCACTTCTCCAGCAGGGAGTTCTCGCTGTAGCCCAGTGACCCGGTGAGTTCCACGCAGCGGAGGGTGATGTCCGATGCGGAGCGGCCCGCTTTGGCCTTGGCCATGCTGGCCTGCAGGGAGTTCGGCTTCCGGTTGTCGGCCATCCACGCGGCTTCCAGGGAGAGCAGGTAGGCGGCTTCCCAGTCGGCCTCCAACTGGAGGAAGGTGGCGGCTGCGGCGGGTTGGGAGAAGGCCGGGCGGTCGTAGTCGATGGTTATGCCCGCGTCGGTGAGGATGCGGCGGGTCTCTTCCAGGGCGGCCCGGGCCACGCCCACGGCCATGGCGGCCACGAGGGGGCGGGTGTTGTCGAAGGTCTGCATGACGCCCGCGAAGCCCTGGGTGGGGTTGATCTCGGGGCTGCCGAGCAGGTTGTCGCGGTGGACGCGGACGTTGTCGAGGCGGAAGTGGGCGGTGTCGGAGGCCCGGATGCCGAGCTTGTGCTCCAGGCGCACGAGGTCGAAGCCGGGGGTGCCCCGGTCGACCACGAAGGACTTGATGGCGGCCTTGCCGAGGGCGCGGTCGAGGGTCGCCCAGACGACCACGCAGTCGGCTCGTTCGCCCGCGGTGACGAAGATCTTCTCGCCGTTGAGCACGTAGTGGTCGCCGTCGAGCACGGCGGTGGTGCGGATGGCGCCCGAGTCGGACCCCGTGTCCGGCTCGGTGATCGCCATGGCCGCCCATTTTCCTTGGTAGCGCGCCAACTGCTCGTCATTGGCGACCGAGGCGATCGCCGCGTTCCCCAGGCCCTGACGCGGCATCGACAGCAGGAGGCCCACGTCGCCCCAGCACATCTCGATGGTGCCGAGCAGCAGCCGCAGGTTCGCCCCGTTCTGGTTGCCCGCGGCGGCCGCCCCACCCCGGCGCACACCACCGGCGCCCGCACCCCCGCCCGACGCCGATAAACCGTCCAGCAGCGCGGCGAGCATGTCCAACTCGCGGGGGTAGGTGTGCTCGGCTTGGTCGTACTTGCGCGAATGCGGCCGGAAGAACTCCGCCGCCGCCTGGTGGGCTTGGTCGACGAGCTGCTTGAACTTCGCCGGGACCTCAAGGTTGATCATTGTGCTCCTCCCTCAGACGAGGACGATTCCCTCGACCAGGCCAACCGCGCGCAAGTCTCGGTACCAGCGCTCCACCGGGTGCTCCTTGACGAACCCGTGCCCGCCCAACAACTGCACACCGTCGTTCCCGATCAGCATCCCCTTCTCCGCGCACAGCCGACGCGCCAACGCCGCCTCCCTCGCGAAGGACTTCCCCCGCTCGGCCCGTGCGGCGGCGCGATAAGTCAGCAGCCGCATACCTTCCAACTCAATCCCGATGTCCGCCACCTTGAACGCCACACCCTGCCGGTGGCTGATCGGCTCACCGAAAGCGACACGGTCGTTGACATACGGGATGACGTAGTCCAACACGGCCTGCGCGGTACCCACAGCCAAGGCGCACCAACCGATCCGCGCCAACCGCACACACTCAACATAGGCGTCGGCTCCGCCGAGTAGGGCTCCGGCAGGCACCTTGACCTGGTCCAACCGCAACCTACCGAGCCCAGCAGCGCGAAGTCCCATCGCGGGCTCGGACTCCACGGACACACCGGAAGTTCCAGACTCCACAATGAACAGCGCAGGCCCACGACCGTCCACATCGGCCGCAACGATGAACAGCTCGGCCTGCGTCGCCCGAGGAACCATCGACTTCACGCCGTCGAGAACGAACCCATCCGTCGTGCGGTATGCCTTGGTTTGCAAGGAGAACGGGTCGAACAGCGCCCGCGGCTCTTGAATGACCAGGGCGGCCGCCGGGACGTTGGATCCCAGGAATGCAGGGAGATAGGTCGCCTGCTGTTGCTCATCGCCCCAGAGCACCAACGCCGTGCTGACCGCTGCCGGCGCAAGACAAGCCACGGCCAACCCCATGTCACCATGCGCCATCGCTTCCGCGACCAGCACGTTGGTCACGGCAGACCGCTCGTCACCCACACCACCCAGCGCCTCCGGGATGCCGACGAGCGCGACCCCCATGTCTGCGACAGTGGCCAGGACCTCGTCTGGAGCCGCACACCGCGCATCCGCCTCAGCAGCAACCGGCCGCAACCGCTCAGCGGCGAACTCCGCCACGGTGTCCCGGATCATCGCCTGCTCATCAGTGGGCGTCAGGTCGAACAGGCCATCGTCGCCCGCGGGCCTGGGCCGCTGAGGAGCGGACTGCCGAGCAACAACGAACGTCCGACTAGCCGCCCCAGCAGCCGTAAACCCCGCCTTAGTCGCCTGGTAGACGGTGCGCTCGAGCGGTTTCCGCAGCTTGAGCCGGTCCAACACGGCAGTGCTCGCCAACCGGTTGAGGACAGCCAACGCCGCACCCATCGCCCCTCGGCGGCTGCCGTCCACATTGCGCTGATCGCCCGTCATGGTGCTCCTCGGCTGGGTGTCGTCAGCTACCTACTCTAGAGTAGGAACGGGTCCGAGGGCGAGACCACCTGCAGCCGTGGAACCGCGTGGGCGGCCGCGTGAGCGATTGGTTACCGGGAGGTGCGGGTTTTGTCGACGAGGTTGGTGAGGGGGCGGCCGCTTGTGTAGTTGTCCAGGTTGGCCGCGAAGCGCCGGACCATTTCTTCTCGCCAGCCTCGGACGTCGCCTGACATGTGGGCGGAGATCAGCACGTTCGGCATGTCCCACAGGGGGGAGGACGGGGGGAGGGGTTCGTCGGGGAAGACCGTGAAGGCGGCGCCGGAGAGGCGGCCCGCGTCGAGGATGTCGATGAGGTCCGGGGTGACGACCAGGGCGGAGCGGCCGATGTTGACCAGGCGGGCGGTGGGCTTGCAGGCGCGCAGGAGGTCGGCGTCGAACAGGCCGGTGGTCTGGGGGGTGAGGGCGAGCGCCAGGATCAGCCAGTCCTGGGTGGGCACGGTTGCTCGCAGTTGTGACATCGGGACTATGTCGCCCAGGTCGGGGTCACCGGATCGGGCGGAAGGGCCGACAGAAGAGATGTGCACGCCGACGGCCTTGAGGGTGCGGGCGATGGCCCGGGCGATCGGGCCGGTGCCGACCAGGAGCGCGCGGGACCCGGCGAGGCGGTCGGTCTCGCGGTGTTGCCAGCGGCGGCGGGACTGGTCGCGCAGCGTGTTCGGCAGTTCCTTGGCGAACGCGAGCACCAGGCCCAGCACGTACTCGGCCATCGGCTCGTCGAACACCCCGGCCGAGTTGGTCAGCCGGACCTCGCTCTCGCGCAGCGCGGGGAACAGCAGGTGCCCCACCGCAGGACCCGCGACGTGCACCCAGCGCAACCGCTCGGCGGCGGGCCAGACGCGGGCCAGGGCGGTGGACTTGACGTCCCAGGCGAACAGGACGTCGGCGCCGTCGAGCGCGCCGCCGAGGCGGTCCGCGGTGGTGTAGCGCACGGTCGCGGTCGCCTCGATCCCGGCCATGCCCGGGGGGCGGTCGGTGCCGTGCAGGACCACGATGGTCGGCCGTGCGCGGGTGTCCATTCGAGTGATGTTCCCCGTTCGAGTGGTGCAGGGCCGGACAGGTTGGCAACGCTAGGAACCGGCGGGGTGGGGTGTCAAACGACCCGCTGCCGGGGCACGTTTGTGCAGGTCAGCCGGGCTGTGCTGCACGATAGAGTGAAGCAAGCGAGGGATCATGCTCGTCTCTGTAGACCAGTCTTACTCCATTCGTGACGATGACTACCCGAACGGGCTAACGGAGATCGTTACCGTCCAGTATCGCCCCGCGCCCACCTTGATCAAGGTTGCCTCGCCGGCGGGAAAACGACCACCCGATGGAGGTTCCCGGATCGGGGCGTCCCCGCTACAGTACGTCTCACCTGGGGATTTCCCGCAGAATCGCGACCGCGCACCGAGGAGGTCCGCTGAGCGGGCCCGGCGCACGGCGAGCCGGGCTGCTCGGCCAGCGGATCAAGGACGCGCGGCGAATAGGGGCGTTGTGCTCTTACCGCTGTGAGGTTGAATACGAAAACATCGCCCGTATGCAGCAGCGATACCCCTGGTGCACAGCCTCCAGCCCGGCTATCCTCACTCTGCGTCAGGGCCACCATCGAATCCGACTGTTTCGCGGACGGATGGGACGGTGAGCCGCGACAACCGCGCCGTTCCGGACCTCGACGGCGTACCTCCACCACTCGGTGCGCCGCAACATCTGGGGGCTCATGTGACAGCGACAGCTTCCTCGCCCGCGTCGGAGACAGCTCCGCCGCGCATGCCGGGAACCCAGCCCGCCAACCGGAACCCCACGACCGACGCCGTGTTCGCCCGGCTCAAGAGCTCCGCCTTCCACGAGCTCGTCGCGGCCTCGCTGGCCGGTGACCAGGACGCCATCGGCACCCTGTTCACCTGGATCAACCCCGCCATCGTGCGCTACTGCCGCGCTCGCATCGGCCGCACCGGGTCCGCCTTCTCCTCCGCCGACGACGTCGCCCAGGAGATCCTGCTCGCCGTGCTCGGCGCCCTCCCGCGCTACTCCGACGACCGCGAGTCGTTCCTGCCGTTCGTCTACGGCATCGCCTCCCACAAGGTCGCCGACTACTACCGCCGCTCCGGCCGCGACCGCTCCGACCCCGTCGCCGACGTGCCCGACACCGTCGACCACGGCCTCGGCCCCGAGCAGATCACCCTGCGCGCCGAGATGCGCGGGCGCCTCGCGAGCCTGCTCGACACCCTCGCGCCCCGCCAGCGCGAGATCCTCGTGCTCCGCCTGGTCGTCGGCCTCTCCGCGCAGGAGACCGCCGCCGCCATCGGCCTCACCGCCACCGCCGTGCGGGTCGCCCAGCACCGGGCTCTGACCCGGCTGCGCGGCAGCCTCACCGCGACCGACTGGCTCTGAGTACCCGGGTAGCTCCCAAGTAGACCTCTCACCAAAGACCGCTGGGTCGCGTTGTGTGCCGCGACCCAGCGGTCGCTGGTTTTAAGAGGCCCGCGCGCGCAGGTAGAGCTGCACCTCGATCCGACCGGGCTCGGCCTCGGCCTCGAACTCGCGCAGCGACACGTCGGTGAACCCGGCGTCGGCCACGACCTGCCGCAGCTGGTCCGGCGGGTACGCCGACACGGTGGTCGGGGAGCCGAGGAAGTTCACCGGGAACGTGTCGAAGTCGCCCTGCACCATGCTCACCAGCAGCAGCCGGGGCCCGGTCAGCACCGAGTGGATCGCGCGCAGGGTGGACTCGATCTCGGCCTTGGGCAGCATCAGCAGCGCGAAGAACGCCACCACCGCGTCGAACTCGCCGAGCCCGTCGAGCTCGCGCAGGTCCCCGAGCCGGTAGTCGGCACCGGGTGCCTGCTCGCGGGCGAGCTCGAGCATGACCGGGGACTCGTCGACCCCGACCACCGACAGCCCGGCTGCCAGGAGTTGGCGCGCGGTGGGCAGGCCGCTGCCGCAGCCCAGGTCGAGCACGCGCGACCCGGGCGTGAGCCGCTCGGCGAGCCACGCCGCCTCGGCGATCTGGACGTCGCGCTCCACGAAGGACTCGTCGTAGCGCTTACCGATCAGGTCGAACGCTGGGTTCTGGGTAGCCACGCCGCACAGCATGCCGCCGTCGCCGCCGCGTGGTCCAGCACCTAACCGGATGAGATCAACGGCTCACACCCGCGACGAGCTGATGGCCGCCATGAGCTCGGTGTGCGAGACCCGGTTCGGGTGCAGCGGGCTCACCCCCGGCGCGCGGATGCCGTCGAGGACCAGGGCCAGGTACCGCCGCCACAGCTGGGGGTCCGCGGCGCGGGTGGCGTCACCGACCGCGGAGAGCATGACGATCACCGGGCCGATGTCGGTCCCGGTGACGTCCGCGCGCACCTGCCCGGCCGCCTTGGCCCGGGTGATCAGCGCCTCGACCGCGGGGACGTAGTGCGCGGAGATCCGTTCCAAGTGGCCGAAGTCCGCCTTGGTGCAGATCTCGAACACGCCCCGGTCGCCGGACTGGCGCTGCAGCACGTCGGTGATCAGCGCGACCAGGCCCGCCCACGGGTCCTGGTTGGCCGCGTGCCGGTCGACCTCGTCGGTGATCTCGACGACCACCTGGTCGAACACCGCCGACAGCAGCGCCTCCTTGGTGGGGAAGCGCCGGTAGAGGGTGCCGATGCCCACCCCCGCGGTGCGCGCGACGTCGTCGAGGGAGGCGGCGAGGCCGTGCGCGGCGAACACCTCGCGAGCGGCCTCGACGATCCGGCCGCGGTTGCGCTCAGCATCGGCGCGCAGCGGTCGATTCCCGTGCTCGGTGTCAGACGTCACGCTCTCAGCTTAGCGTAGAAGCGGAGGGAACACCTCCGCTTCTGTGTTAGCGTCGCCACGACACCACAGTGGACATCCAGTGCAGGGGGGAACCTTGACTTTGTCGGACCCGGCGGTGCCGGACACCGAACTGCCCAACGCCAGTAAACCCGCGGGCCCGTCCGGGCGGCCACCGGGTCCCGACACCGACCACGGCCACTCGAAGCGCTGGCTGATCCTCGCGGTCATCGCCATCGCGCAGGTCATGGTCATCCTGGACGCCACGGTCGTCAACATCGCACTGCCCTCGGCGCAGAAGGCGCTGCAGTTCACCGACGACCAGCGGCAGTGGCTGATCACCGGCTACGCGCTGAGCTTCGGCAGCCTGCTGCTCATCGGCGGGCGCGTCGCCGACCTGTTCGGCCGCAAGATCACCTTCCTGGTCGGCGTCGCGGGCTTCGCGCTCGCCTCCGCGGTCGGTGGCGCCGCCAACGGCTTCGAGGTGCTCGTCGCGGCCCGCGTCGGGCAGGGCGTGTTCGCCGCGCTGCTGGCCCCCGCCGCGCTGTCGCTGCTGACCACCACGTTCACCGACCCGGCCGAGCGCGGCAAGGCGTTCGGCATCTTCGGCGCCATCTCCGGCGCGGGCGGCGCGATCGGCCTGCTGCTCGGCGGCGTGCTCACCGAGTACCTCGACTGGCGCTGGTGCATGTACGTCAACCTGATCTTCGCGGGCATCGGCTTCCTCGGCGGCGTCTCGCTGCTGGGCAAGGGCGGCGCGACCGAGCGGCCGAAGATCGACTGGCTGGGCGTGGTCACCGCGACCGCGGGCATGTTCGCCCTCGTCTACGGCCTGGGCAACGCCGAGTCCCAGTCCTGGGGCTCGCCGAGCACCTGGGGCTTCCTGGTCGCCGGTGGCGTGCTGCTGATCGGCTTCGTCGCCTGGCAGACCCGCTCGCCGCACCCGTTGCTGCCGCTGCGGATCCTGTTGCACCGCAACCGGGGCGGCTCGTTCCTGGCCATCTTCGTGCTGTGCGCGGGGATGTTCGTGATCTTCCTGTTCCTGACCTACTTCATGCAGGTCAACCTGCGCTTCACCCCGGTGACCAGCGGCCTGTCGTTCCTGCCGATGATCGGCACGCTGATGGTCGGCGCCACGCTAGCCACGACCGTGCTGCTGCCCAAGATCGGGCCGCGGCTGCTGGTGACCGTCGGCATGCTGGTCGCGGGTGCGGGCATCGGCCTGCTCGCGCTGCTGGAGGCCGACAGCACCTACGCCGCCTCCGTGCTGCCCGCGCTGCTCATCGCGGGCTTCGGCATCGGGCTCACCATGGCCTCGGGCATGAACGTCGGCATCGCCGGTGTCGACGCGCAGGACTCCGGGGTCGCCTCGGCGGCGATCAACGCCGTGCAGCAGATCGGCGGCTCGATCGGCACCGCGCTGTTCAGCACCATCGCCGCGAGCGCGGTCACCTCCGCGCTCGGCGACGGCAAGAACCCGATGGCCGCCGCGGTGTCGGGCTACAGCGCCGCGTTCACCTGGAGCGCCATCCTGTTCGCCGTCGGCGGCATCGTCTGCGCGTTCGTGCTGCGCCCCGGCGTGCCCGACGAGCTCAAGACCGCGGGGCCCACTGTCCACATGTGACAGTTAGGCACCGTTTCGCCGCCACAGCGGGCCCCCGGCGCACCAGCCGGGGGCCCGCTGTGTTCCGGGCGGCGCCGCCGTGGACCGCCGGCTACGATCTTTCGGGTAGCAGGCAAGCAATACCGTGGGCCAAGACAGCGCAGTGGGCCAAGACAGCAGAGCGGGCCAAGACAGCAGAGCGGGCGGGGAGGACTGACGTGGCCGAGATCGACCCGGATCGACCGCACCCGGCGCGGATCTACGACTACCTGCTCGGTGGCGCGTGCAACTTCGAGCCCGACCGCGCCTTCGCCGAGCAGTTCCTGCGCGTGATGCCGAGCGCGGCCGACGCGGCCCGGCTGAACCGGGCGTTCCTGCGCCGCGCGGTGCGCTACTGCGTCGACAACGGCGTCACCCAGTTCCTCGACCTCGGTTCCGGCATCCCCACGGTCGGCAACGTGCACGAGACCGCCCCCGAGGCGCGGGTCCTGTACGTCGACAACGACCCCATCGCCATCGCGCACAGCGAGATCGAACTCGCGGGCGTGACCAACGCCAGAGCCGTGCTCGGCGACCTGCGGGAGCCGGACGCGGTGCTGGCCGCCGCGGCCGAGGTGCTCGACTTCGACCGGCCGATCGGCCTGCTCATGCTGGCGGTGCTGCACTTCGTCGCCGAACCCGAGGAGCCGCTGCGGCGCTACACCGAAGCGGTGGTCCCGGGCAGCTTCGTCGCCATCACCCACGGCACCGCCGACGAGGCGCCCGACAAGCGCGAGGACGTCCTGCGCCTCTACGCCAGCAGCGGGTCACCGGCGCACCCGCGCACCCGCGCGGGGGTCGGCGCCCTCGTCGCCGGGCTGGAGGTCGTCGACCCCGGTGTCGTCTGGACCTCCCAGTGGCGCCCCGACACCCCCGCCGCCGCCGACCCGGCCGCGGCGCTGACCTACGCGGTCGTCGCCCGCAAGCCCTAGCCCCGGGCGGCCGACCCGCAGCGCCTCGGCCGTGGTCAGCGCCGCGTGCGCCTGGTCGAGCGGGGTCGTCAGCGGGGACTGGTCCACCGGCAGCCGGATCGGCACGGCCCGCGGGCCCGGCTGGGTCATCGCGAGCTCGCGGCCCAGCAGGATCGCCCGGTGCGCGGGCAGGTAGTAGCGGGCGACCCTGGCCAGCACCCGGGTGTGCTCGCGGCGCAGCCGGGCCTCCCACCGGCGCGCGCGGGTGAGCGAGCGGTCCGCGAGCCGGAGGTTGCGGTCGTTCTCCTTGCCCGCACGGGCGATCACCCGGGTGAGGGACCCTGCCCTCCTGGTCAGCGGCGAGCCGTCGAAGGCCTCCTGCTGGACGATGATCCACGGCGCGACCACGGCGCACCCGGCCAATACCAGACCGAGCGCGGTCGCCAGTCCCGCTTGATCTATTTGGGCCCCCTCGTGCCGCACGCGCAGCAGGATTGACAGCCCCGCGCAGGCACTCACCGCGAACAGCGGCACGGCCGTCCAGGTGATGACGGCGCCACCGGTGCGCGCCACCCGCCACGTCCAGAGCCTGCGGCCGAGTTCCAGCGCGAGTTTCGCCTGGATCCCCGCACCGAATAGCGAGAACGCGACGACCGTGGTCACTTCCGGCGTTGACGTCCAGTTGATGTTCAGCAGCAGCGCGAAAACCGTGAATAGCGCCACCGCGTCAACTGCCAACAACAGGTACGCGATCGCGGATATCAGCCGGCTGCGCGACTGGTGGTGCGCCGTTATCCCCGCCGACACCTCTTCATCTATGCGGCGCAGAGTCTCCGCCAGCAGCGGGCGGGCCTGCCCAGCGGTGATAGCCCAACCTTTCGCGGCGGTCGTATGGTGGGAACCGTCGAGGATTCGGGTCTTGTTCTCCGCGGCCATCGCGATCCGGCAGGAAGCGGTTGCCGCCGCGGCGGCCGTGCACGCCTTCGCGCTCCACCTACCCATACGCCGAGAACGGCGGTGGACGAGCTTGGTGGCTTTGGTCAAGCCCCGGACCTCGTGGGCCAGTTCGCCGTGTTCGGCGCCCTGGGACAAGAAGGTGGCGTTCGCCGAGACGATCGGGTGGCGTAGCCACATCGACAGTGGCAGGTGGCGGGTTCGCATGGCAGATCTCCCTACGGGCGGGCGACAACGAGCTCGACGGACCGGTTGCGTTGCGCGGCGGCGGGGATGAGGGCGCCCGCCGCGTCGCGATCGGCTACCAGGGGGCGGTCGTACCCGAGTCCCTCGACGCTGAGAGACAAGGCAGGCACACCTTGGGCGGTCAAGCCGTCGCGGACAGCGCTAGCGCGTCGCGAACTCAACGCGCGGGCGGACTCCGGCGGGCCTACCGATGCGGTGCGGCCGATGAGGTGCACTTGTGAACCTGCAGGTAGTGCCTTTGCGACCTGTGCGAGCAGCGGCTCGGCCTCCGGTAAGAGGTCTGCGGAGTCCGGCCCGAAGAGGATGTCGCTAGGCAGCTCGACGGGACTGGCTGCTGCTGGGGTTGTGATGGCTGGAAGTTGCGGTACCGGGACGGTGGGGACTGGCGTCGTCGACTTGGGCTCACCGCCGACGACAGGCTCACTGTCTATAGAGCAGTCGCCGCCACCTGCCTGGCAGAAGCGCAACCACATCTGGGCGAGTCGATCGCGCAGCGGCGGCGGTAGTGCTTCCTGCGGCCGGTTGACCTCGCCGATCCCGCTCAGCACCACGCGCTTGCCGCTCAGGTCCGGCACCAGCCCGTCGCGTTTCGCCTGGTCGACGACCTCGGCCGAGCCGACCCGGTCCCAGCCCAGGGCCGCGATCGCCAGCGGGCCCGAGGTCTGCAGCCCGGAGCTGATCACCACCGCCGTGCCGGGGCCCGGCGTCCTGGCGATCACGTCGAGCAGGCCTGCCAGGTCCAGCCGGGGCGCCTGGCTGGCCGCCTCGGCGAGCACCGACTCGATCCGGCGCACTTCGCCGCTGGTCAACTCGGCCCGGCGCGCGGTGTCGTGCTCGACCCGGGCACCCCGGCGCAATCGCAGTTCGCCGTCCTCGAGGACCCGCGGGCGGTCCGCCCCGCTGATCACGATCCGCAATCGGGCCCGATCGGTGCCCAGGGCGCTCGCCACCGCCGCGCGGGCCGTCGAGGTCAGTGTCGGCCGCTGCTCGGTGGCGACCGCGGTGGCCGCCAGCACCAGGGTCGTCGCGCCGCCCGGCTGCTCGGCGCCGGTGCCGCAGCCCACCGCGGCCGCGCCGATCGCGGTGATCATGATCAGCGTCTTCGCGGCTTTCGGTCGTGGTCGGTTCGTCGTCCTCCCGTGCCGTCGTCGTCCGGTCATCGCGCGCTCCCCTCCCGACGGGGCCGCCCGGGCGGGCGGCTACGCAAGTTCGTCTCCAGATTCCGAGATTCAAGACCGTGGCGCAAGCCCTCCATGCACTTGCAAGGAGCAAGTGCGACGAAATTCAGCCACTCGCCGTCGCGTCGTACACCGTTCGGGTCACCCCCGTGTGGGTGTCTTGCACTTGCATGCTGCAAGTCCGCGTGCTTCCGTCCTCAGTGGAGCGAGCCTGGTCGTGACGGGCGGAAACGGGCCATCCGCTGGTCGTGCTGAGTTCAACGAGTGGTACGGTCGAGCATCAGTCCGAACGAGCAATCCCGTTCGGCAATTGCATGGCGCGAGGAGGCGTTGATGCCGTCGCAAACGCCGCTCATCCCGCGGCGCCGCCTGGGGCAGGAACTGCGCAGGCTCCGCGAGTTGCGCGGGCTGCACCTCGAGGACGCGGCCGACCACCTGGAGTGCTCGCCGTCCAAGATCAGCAGGCTCGAGACGGGACAGGGGGTGCCCAAGGCGCGGGATGTGCGCGACTTGCTCGACCTCTACGGGGTCGGCGACCAGAAGTTGCGCGACCAGTTGCTGCGGCTGGCCGGGGACGGCCGCAGGCAGGCGTGGTGGCAGGACCTGGCGGATGTGGTGTCCACCGCGATGGACACGTTCATCTCGCTGGAGTCCGAGGCGTCCAACATCCGCTATTACGTCCAATCGACGTTTCCCGGAATGTTCCAAACGGAGGAGTACGCGCGCGAACTGTTCCGCGCGATCTACCCCCGTGATGACGACATCGAACGGGAAAAGCGGGTCCGACTGCGCCTCAAGCGCCAGGATATTCTCGTCGAGCGCGAGGACCAGCCCAGGATCGGAGTCATCCTCGACGAGGCGACGCTGCACCGCGTTGTCGGCTCGCCGAAGGTGATGGCCGACCAGTTGGCCGCGTTGCTGCAGGCGAGTGAGCGTCAAGGTGTCACCCTGCGCGTCTACCCCTTCGCGGCAGGGCCCGATATTGCCATCCAGTGCACGTTCGTGGTTTTCACGTTCGAGAGCGAGTACGACCGCAACTCGGTCCACATCGAACTCAGCGCTGGTGATCGGTGGCTCGAGCAGGAGAGCGACATCACCCGCTACACGCGGATCTTTGATGACCTCAGCCGGAAGTGCCTCTCCGTGGAGGCGAGCCGGGACTCGATTCGTTCGATGCTGGAACACTATTCGAGCAAGGAAGAAAGACCCCGATGAACACCATTTACCAGCAGAGCAGCTTCTGTTCCACCGGTGGTTGCGTCCAGGTGGCCGTCCTCGCCGACGGCTCCATCTCGCTGCGCGACTCCAAAGATCTGTCCATTCCCGCGCACACCTACACCGTCGAGGAGTGGGTGGCCTTCACCGCGGGGGTCAAGAACGGCGAGTTCGATCTCGTACCTGGTGGATTGCTGGCCAGCTGACGTCCAGGATTTGTCCGCCGGACCCTCCGCGAATGCGCACGCGGGGGGTCCTGGCGCACCCCGTAACCTTACGGTAACCTGGGGTGACAAGATCGCTCGGCGCCACGTGCCGGACCAGGGCAGCGGTGTCGCGGACCATTTCGCACAGCTGAGGCGCTGCCGCGCGCCCACTGCCGGGTGCGGGGTGCCGGGTGGGGGGAGGGGGCGATCATGTCGGCGACCACGCCAGCGGCGCCAACCGGATCAGCCGGGGTGGACCTGTTCGGCTCGGCACCGGGGTTCCGCCGCAGCTCGCGCTGCACCACGGGGGCCTGCGTGCTGATCCGGTTGACCGGGGGCTCGCTCGCCGTGCGCGGCAACGCGCCCGACCGCGGGCTCGACTTCCCCGCCGCCGCGGCGGCGCACCTCGTGCGCGCCATCGCCGCCGGGACCCTCAGACCGGCTGACTGACCCGATCGGGCACTGACCCGATCGCGCGGCCGAACACGCGCCCCCCCGGCCAGTTCCGGGCAAAACACGAACTCGCTGTGACCAAAAGGTCCCGTGGAATCACCTCCCGTGGACGGATGATCGCCCGTCGGTGTGATTCGCTAGTCTCGGCTCCTCCACTCGGGGGGCCCGAGGTCCACGCACGCGAGGAGTACCTGGTCATCGAACAGGGTGAGTTGATCGCCGGGCGCTATCGGCTCGAGGAGCCGGTCGGCAGCGGGGCCATGGGCGTGGTGTGGCGCGCCCGCGACGAGCGGCTGGAGCGGGTCATCGCGCTCAAGCGGCTGATCATCCGGCCCGGTCTGACCTCGGCGCAGGCCGACGAGGCCAGGCGCAGGGCGATGCGCGAGGCGCGCATCGCCGCCCGGCTGCAGCACCGCAACGCCATCGCCATGCTCGACGTGGCCGAGCACGACGGCGACCCCTGCCTGGTGATGGAGTTCCTGCCCTCGCGCAGCCTCTCCGCGGTGCTCGCCGAGGACGGCACGCTGCCCCCGGACCAGGTCGCCGCGATCGGCTCGCAGGTCGCCGCCGCCCTGGCCGCCGCGCACGCCGCCGGGATCGTGCACCGCGACGTCAAACCGGGCAACATCCTGCTCGGCGACAACGGCACGGTGAAGATCACCGACTTCGGCATCTCCCGGGCCATCGACGACGGCACCGTCACCGAGACCGGCATGCTCGCGGGCACCCCCGCCTACCTGGCCCCCGAGATCGCCCGCGGCCACGACCCCAGCCAGGCCTCCGACGTGTTCTCCCTCGGCGCGACGCTCTACCACGCCGTCGAGGGCGCGCCGCCGTTCGGCCTGAACCCCAACCCGTTGGCCCTGCTGCACGCGGTGGCCTCCGGCGAGATCACCCCGCCGCGCGGCGCAGGCGCGCTCACCCCGACCCTGATGACCCTGCTGCGCGCCGAGCCGACCGACCGCCCGACGATGGACGACGCCGCGTCCGTGCTGGCGCTGCCGACCGCGCCGCTGCGGGTGCCCGCGTTCGAGCAGCGCACGGTCCCGGTCAAGCCCAACCCGATCCGCCGCCAGCCCGCCCCGCCGCGGCAGGCGCCCGCCGCCGTCCCCCCGAACGATCCGCCGCCGGGTCCCAAGCGCGGCGTGCTCATCGCCCTGCTGCTCGGCGTGGTCGTGCTCGCCGCCGCGGTCACCCTCGTGCTGACCAGCTCGCGCACCGGCACCCCGACCAACACGGTCACCACCTCCATCGTCACCGTCAGCCAGGACCCGCCCAGCCCGGCGCCCACCACCCCCTCGGCGGCACCGGTGGCCTCGCAGAAGATCACCGACTTCTCCTCGGCCGGGCGCGCGGTCATCGCCTACTACGGCAGCGACAGCGCGCCGCAGGCCCGCTGGGAGATGCTCGGCCCCAACGGCAAGGCGGTCTTCGGCGACTACGCCGGGTTCGAGCGGCACTGGGGCCAGTTCCAGTACATCTCCTCCCGCAACGCCAACGGGGTGACCTCCAACCAGGACGGGTCGGTCAACGTGCCGGTCGACGTCACGGTGAAGGGCGCCGCGGGCGAGGTCGCCGGGAAGCGGACGGTGAAGGTCGTGCTCGTGGGTGGTAAGTACCTCATCGACTCCGACTCGCGCTGAGGTCCACCTGGGACTGATTGCGCGAGCCGGTCACCAGTGGCAGCGTTCGCCGCAGCCAGAGCCGAAGGAGGCGCGGCCGTGCCGCTGATGCCCGTGACCGAGTCGATGTTCCTGCTCGGCGAGTCCCGCGAGCACCCGCTGCACGTCGGCGGCCTGCAGCTGTTCTCGCTCCCGGAGGGCGCCGGGCCGGACTACGTCGGTGAGCTGCACCGCGCGCTGCTGGCGACCACCGACATCAACCCGCTGCTGCGCAGGCGCCCGCGCGGCCCGGTCAGCACCGTCGGCCAGTGGGTGTGGACCGACGATGCCCGGCTCGACCTCGAGTACCACGTGCGGCTCTCCGCGCTGCCCACCCCCGGCCGGGTCCGCGAACTGCTGGAACTGGTGTCGCGGCTGCACGGCTCGCTGCTCGACCGGCACCGCCCGCTGTGGGAGGCGCACCTGGTCGAAGGCTTGCGGGACAACAGGTTCGCCCTCTACACGAAGGTCCACCACGCCCTGCTCGACGGCGTGTCCGCGCTGCGGCTGCTGCAGCGCTCGCTGAGCACCGACCCCGCGGTGCGCGACCCCCGCCCGCCGTGGGCCGCCCGCGACACCGAACCCGCCCCGCGTCCGCGCGGCGCGGGCGTCGGCGCGGTGCTGCGCGACCTGGCGGGCCTGGGCCCGGCGTTCGCCCGCTACGCCAACGAGGTCTTCCGCGCCCAGACCGCGACGCTGCCCTTCGCCGCCCCGCGCTCGATCCTCAACGTCCCCATCACCGGTGCCCGCCGCTTCGCCGCCCAGGGCTGGCCGCTCGCGCGCGTCCGGGCCGTCGGCGACGCGACGGGGTCGACGGTCAACGACGTCATGCTGGCGATGTGCGCCGGGGCGCTGCGCCGGTACCTGCTGGAACTCGACGCCCTGCCCGAGCGCCCCCTCGTCGCCGCCGTCCCGATGTCACTGCGCTCGGACGACTCCACCGGCGGCAACGCGCTCGGCATGATCCTGTGCACCCTCGCCACCGACCGCGCGGACCCGGCCGAGCGCCTGGCCGCCATCGCCGACTCCACCCGCCGCGGCAAGGACGTCTACCGGGGGATGAGCCAACTGCAGGTCACCGCCCTGAGCGCGATCCCGTTCGCCCCGCTGGCCCTGGGCCTGCTGCCCGGCGCCGTGCGGCTCACCCCACCCGCGTTCAACCTGATGATCAGCAACGTCCCCGGCCCGGCGGCCCCCCTCTACTGGAACGGCGCCCGCATGCTCGGCGTCTACCCGGTCTCGATCCCGTACGAGGGCCAGGCGCTCAACATCACGGTCACCAGCTACAACGGCTCCCTGGAGTTCGGCCTCACCGGCTGCCGCCGCACCGTCCCGCACCTGCAGCGCCTGCTCACCCACCTCGACACCGAACTGGCGGCACTGGAGAGCAGCACCTCCGACCACGGCTGAGGCCCTGCTGCCCGGCGTTCTCCGCGCGACGTGGTGGCCACGGGGAGCTCGTCCGGGCGGCGTACCGGGCCCGGACACGGCTGAGGCCCCGCGATCTCGGGTTCGCGGGGCCTCAGGTCGACTGTCGGGGGATCAGCCGCTCTTGCGGCGGAACTGGCGCTTGCTCCCCGCGCGGCCGTGCGCGTCGTGGACCTTGGAGCCCGCGGTGGCGTGGCCTTCGCCGGACTTGCTCAGGGCCTGCTTGCGGGCGAGGGCCTCGCGGAAGCGGGCCTTCACGTCGCCGCTGTCGGCGGTGTCCGCGGCGGCGGGGTCCGAGCCAGGGGCGTCCTCGCCAGGGGGGTCCTCGGTCTGGCGGGGCTGTTCGGACATGGTGCTGACCTCCACGGCGAATCGAGTGGTGGTCCCAGCCTCGCACGTGCGCGGCCAGGGGACGAATCGATTATCCCCGCACGCCCTCGGCGCGGGCCTTGAGGCCCTCGGCCTCCAGCGCCAGGTACCGGTCGGTGAGCCCGGCGGTGAGCTTGGCGACGAGCAGCCCCAGCGGGCCGGTCATCTCCAGCGACAACTCCGCCCGCGCGCCGTCCCCGCGCGGCTCGACCACGTGCGTGGCGACCGTGCGGGCACCGGGACCGCCCGCCACCCAGGTCCACGCCCGGCCGTCGTCGAGTTCGGTGATGGTCCAGACCGTGGCGGGCAGCCGAGGCTGGCGGATCCGCGCCCTGGTCCCGATCCGCAGCGGACCGGGGTCCAGCGCGGTGATCGAGGTCACCGACGCCGTCCACTCCGGCCACCGCTCGATGTCGCGGTAGATCTCCCACACCCGCGCCGCGGGCGCGGCGATGTCAACCCCGGTACCGAACCGCATCGGGTGAGGGTAGCGCCGATGATCAGCACGGGGCACCAGCGGACTATCCTCGGCGGCGGATCTTTCTCGGCGGAGGACGTACGGTGAACCTGCTGGACCACATCGCGGCTGTGGCGGATCTGGCGGAGTGCACCGAACACGACCCGCGCGCGCTCAGCGCCGACGCGGGCCTGCGGTTCGCCTGGTACCGCGCGGCCGACCCCTCCGACGAGGCCGCGTTCCTCGCCGCCGTCCTGCGCGACCCCGACCCGCCCACCGCCACCGCGGCCGCGATCGCGCGCATCGACGACCGGGCCCAGCGCGGCCCCGGTTTCGCCCGCTGGGCCGCCCGGGTACGCCCCGCCGTGGCCGCCGCGGAGCCGGTCGCCGCGCGGCTCGCCGAGTGGTGCCTGCTGCACGACGCGTTCGCGGGCAGGCCCGTCGCCCCCGGCGCGGTGCTGGCCGCTTCCGACTGGGCGCAACGCACACTGGCGACCACCGTCGACGGCGAACTGCTCGCGCTGCTGGCCGAACACGGCCGCACCAGGCGGGTCCGCGCGCTGACCCGGGTGCCCCGCCCGGTCCGCGCCAGGCGCCTCGCCTGCGACGACTGAGATCCCCGGCGGTCCTCACCGGAGCGCGCCGGTGCCGGCACAGTGGAGGTCCCTGGCGAGAGGAGACCCATGTCGTACCTCGGGACAACCGGTGAGCTCAGCGCGCGCTGGCGCCCGGTCGAGGAGATCACCGTGCTCGACCGGCCGCGCACCTCGGCGCACTTCATCGCGCCGGGCAGCCTCACCAATGGCCAGTACGGGATGTTCCGCTGGGACATGGCGCCGGGCGCGAGCGGGCCGCGGCCGCATTTCCACCGGACCTTCTCCGAGTCGTTCTACATCCTCGACGGGGCCGTTCGGCTATTCGACGGGCAGCGGTGGGTCACCGCGACCGCGGGCGATTTCCTGTACGTCCCGGAAGGCGGTGTGCACGCCTTCGGCAACGAGTCCGACGAACCGGCGTCGATGCTGATCCTGTTCGCCCCCGGAACGGCGCGGGAGGACTTCTTCGTCGAACTCGCCGAGCGGTTGGAATCCGGCCGGGAACTGCCCGCCGACGACTGGGCCGAGTTCTACGCCAGGCACGACCAATACCACGTGTGATCGGCAGCATCCCCCGAATGCCGCGCCCGCGGGTGTAGCGCGGCGCTCGTCGGCCGCGATTCCCAGCACATGGTGCGAAGATCGCCGCTGCCCCTGCTCGCGGTGGCCTCGGCGCTCGTGGCGGGCACCGCCTGCCAGGCCGAGGGCGACGACGGGTCCTGCTCGCAGATCCGCTGCGAGGTGACGATCACCGGTTCGCCGACCCTGGAGGTGTTCGACATCCGGTTCAAGGCCGATGTCGGCCCGGACCGGGTGCGGGTGGCCGGTGGTGGGGTCGACGTCACGCTCAACCCGGGGGACGCCGCCGTGGTCGAGGGCGTGCGGGTTGAGCTGCGCGAGGTCGCCCAGGAGCGCGCCCGGCTGGTGCTCGTCCCGGTCGACGCCCGTTTCGCCCGGCTCGACGAGGGGTAGTCCACTGTCGGGAGCACCCCACAGACCCGGCCGTTGACCGCGCCCTTCCGCCAACCCCCCAGGCACGGGCAGCGCGACGGTCGGCCGGGCAGGCCCCGGCAATCCCCCCAGCCGGGGCCTGCCGCTCCCACCTCGTGGGACGCCACCGCGGGGGACTCCAGCTCGGGGAAACCGACCGGGTGCGGCCGTTCGGTGGGAGCGATCCCGGCGCCGACCGCACCGCGACCCGCGGCTGGGGCACCCGGACGCGGCCCCGTTCCCCGTGTCGGCCGCATAATCCGTGGCCATAACATGTGGACCATGGAACTGGAGTTCCGACACCTGCGGATCGTCATCGCGGTGGCCGATGAGGGCAGTATCACCAAGGCCGCCGCGGCGCTCGGCTTGTCCCAACCTTCGTTGACATCTCAACTGCAGCGGATCGAGCGGGCCATGGGCGCGCCCCTGTTCGAACGGGCCAGAACCGGGGTGGTGCCCACCTCCTTCGGGCGCACGGTGCTGGCCAAGGCGCGCTCGGTGGTCAACGAGATGGCCGACCTGCGCGGCGAGGCGGCCGCGGCCACCCCGACCGGCCCGGTCGAACTGAAGATCGGCGGACGGCCGAGCCCCCTGCTCTCCGCCGTCGTGCCGCTGCTGAGCGCCGCCTACGCCGCGCTGCACGGCCCGGACGCGCCACCGCTGGGCGTCCAGGTGCACACCGACCCGTCGGCGGCCGCCCTGCAGGGCCGGGTCCGCGCGGGCCGCCTGGACGCCGCCGTCCTGTGCGACGTCATCGGGTTCGAGATCGGCGCGGCCGAGGGCGTGCGGCGCGAGGTCGTGGTCGAGGTCGAGCCGGAGTTCGTCGCCCTCTCCGAGCGCCACCCGCTCGCCGAGCGCGACGTGATCGACCTGGCCGACCTGGCAGGCGAGAACTGGATGATCGACCCGCAGGAGGACCACGGCGGTGTCGGCCCGCTGCGCGCGGCCTGCCGGGCGGCCGGGTTCGAGCCCCGGATCACCCACGAGATCAGCGACTCGAGCTCGGCCCGCGAGTTCGTCATCACCGGCCAGTGCGTCAGCCTCGCCCAGCCGACCTCCAACGAGGGCCGCGGCCTGGTCGTGCGCCCGCTGGTCGGCGACCCCATCAGCAACCGGCTCGAGCTCGCCTGGAAGGACCTCGGTCCGATCGACCCCGCGGTGCTGCGCGACACCGTGGTCGAGGGCTACCGCAGCCTGGTGGCCCGCAACCCGCACTACCCGAAGTGGTGGGCCCGCCACCACGGGTGAGCGCGGATGGCCGGGGCCGGGCGGCGTCCCCCGATCGGGCCTTAACGCAACAAAGGTTTCTTTGTGGGATGCGCGACTGCCCGTTGGTCCCGATTCGGTCGTCCAACCCCGCCCGAGCGCCCGGATCGTCCGATTCGACCGCGCCGAGTGGCCCGGATGCTGGGCCGAATGAGTGTAGTCGACCGCTCGCCCCCGGTGAGTTAAGAATTTTGATGACCGCTAAGTGATGGACGTCGTTGCCGGATGCCCGATAACCGGGGACCATTGCCGTCGGAACGGTGGACCGCGCCGTGCAGGGTCGGCAGCGGATCACCGTCCGTCCGCATCGCCTCTGCGGTCGCCGCGGCCGGGACACCGCGCACCGCGCCCTCGCGCGATGGGGACGGCGGGCCCCGGAGGTCGGGTGGAGCCGACGCCGGGGCCTGTCACGCATCTTGGGGTGGCAGGCGTGCGGGGCGCTGCGGGGATCGTCGGGGCTTGCGGGTCGGGCTCGCGGCTGCGGGTTTGCTGATGGGTGGGTGCTGGGGCGCCGGGTTGTCCACAACGTCTGTTGCTGTCCACAGGCGCTGGTTGCTGCTCCTGTTTTGTCTGTGCCTATCGGTAGGCTGTATATCGGGGGCTCTTATGGCGGATGATCTTGTGGTGGCCCTTTTGTGGGGTTGAGTTGTCCACAACGTCTGCTGTTGTCCACAGGCTCTGTTCGCCGCTACTGTTTTGTCGGGGTGCGGCGGTAGGCTGTTTATTTGGGGGCTTTCGATCAGGTTGATCTTGACGTCAGCCGTTGCTGGGAGTGCGGAGCAAGAACTTCGGTGCCTCCGCCTTCGGCTCCGGTAGACGGCTCGCCTTCGGCATTGCATCTGATCCGCGATTTTCGAGCTTTGCTCGATGGGGTGGACCTGTTTTGCGCGGGGCCCCTACGACACCCGTGGCAGAACCGCAAAGCAGGGGCCGAAAAGACTGGCCCTGCCGCGCGGAAACGCTACGGGTGCCGTCCCCCCACACAAAACAGGTCCACCCCATCGAGCACCTGGCACCAGCGAGTCCGACTGTCCAGGCGCTGAGTAGGTGGGCTGGGGCGGACCTGACGGCAGGCGAGTTGGCACCGACGGGTCCGAGTGTCCAGGGGCTGGGTTGGCAGGGCCGACGAGGGCGGGCTGGGATGGCACCGGACCTTCCGGTGTCCACGGCTGGTCAGGTGGGCTGAGGCGGACCTGACGGGGCTGGGGTGGCACCGTCGCGTCCGGGTGTCCAAGGGGTGATCAGGTGGTTTGGGGCGGGCCTGACGGCAGCCGGGATGGGTACGGGAGGATCCGAGTGTCTAGGGCGGGTTGGCAGGGCTGACTCGGTGGGTTGGGCTGGCACCAACGGGGTTCCGGGTGTTCAGTGGCTGGCAAGGCTGTCGATGTAGGCGGTGGCAGCACCAGCGCGATCAGCGGGCTGAGGTGGTGTCCTCGGGTTCGTCGTAGTCGCCGTGGTCTCGGTTGCCCCGGGGCCAGAGGGGTTGCTCCGGGGCGTCAGACACGGGGAGGGCTTTTCTGTCCTCTTCGGACTGGGTGTTGAGCCGGGGCCAGCCGACGGCGCTGAGGGTTGGGCGGTCGTCCAGGCGTTCGGCGTATTGGGGGGCTATTTCGGTTTTGGTGACGGCCGCGCTGATGCGGGCGAAGGTGGGGATGAGGTCGGCGGCTTCGCGGACCTGTTCGGGGTGGCGGGCCAGCCACCAGACGACGGCGGTGCCGGGGTCCACCAGGATCTCGTCGGCCAGGTAGGCCCTGGTGCGCTGCTCCAGTTCCTGCTCGTGGTGGCGGACCTGCTTCTCCTTGCGCAGCTGCGTCAACCGGTCCAGGCGGCGGGCGTCCTCCTCCGGTACCGCCAGGCCGACGTTCTCCGCCCAGGTGATGATCTGGCCGGAGCGGTCCTGGGCCATCGCGCCCAGTTCGGCGGCGAGGCGGGTCTGCACGACCTCGGCCTCGGTCGGGGAGCCGGTGACGGTGACCGCGCGGGCGCGTTCGAGGATCGAGTGGACCGCGAGGCCGCGCAGGTTGCCGTGCTGGGGCAGGCCCGCGCTGGGCTGCCAGCACACCGTGCAGGTGAGGATGAACCGGTAGTACGGCTCCGCGCTGTCGACCGGGATGGCTGGCACGTGGTGTTCGGCGTGCGGTGCCGGTTCCGCCTTGGGTTTGGCGCGCTCGCGGGCCGCCTCGGCGCGCAGTTCGCGCTGTTCGCGGTAGAACAGCACCTGCTTGACGACCAGTCCCGCGATGGCGAGCGCGACCAGCATGACCGGGACGGTCACCCAGTTCGCCCAGCCGAGCGCGAGGCCTGCCACGAGGGGGGCGAGCGCGGCCACGCCGAGGATGGCGGCGGGCGCGCGCCAACGCGCTGCAGTGTCCACACCTAGGTGGGTACCTCTTGCGGCTGCCGAGTTGGTAGACCGATCAAGCGGATTCGCTCGAACATACGAACGCCCGGGTGCCGACGGTGATCACCCTGCTCTGGTCAGGGGAACGCCGGTGCGCCCGTCTTGCCCCACCTGGGCAGGCCCGTCCAGCGCACCGCGGGCGCGCCGGTCGTGCCCGGCGCGCAGGCGTGCACGGTCCCGTCGGCCGAGGTGATCAACAGGGTGGGGCCCGCGAAGCAGCAGTCGACGGCGACGGCGTCGGTCAAGCGGACGATCGTGTACGCGACGCCGGTGTGGTCGACCCGGCGGACGGTGTTGCCGCCCGCGACCCAGGCGAACCCGTCGACGTCGACCGCGACGCCGCGGGCGGCCGACACCAGCGGTCTGGCGCGGCCGGTCGTGCCGTTGGCGAGGTCGAACTCGTGGGCGATCAGGCCGCCGTCGCTGACCCGGTACATGGTCCTGGTGTCCGGGCTCCAGGCGAGCCCGCCGGTCGGGCCGTCGAGCACCGTGCGCACGCGCCCGCCCAGGTCGACCCGGTGCAGGCCGTGCTCGGTGCCCAGCCACAGCCGCCCGGCCGGGTCGCACCAGATGCCGTCGGAGGCGGGCAGGTCGAGCGGGGCGACGCGGCCGTCGCGGCGCAGGAACACCGGGTCGCCGCCGACCACCCAGCCGCCCTCGGCCGGGACGGCGCCGACGACGCGGCCGTCTAGCACCAGGGTCGCGATGTGCCGCGGGCCCAGCGATGTCATGCGCCCCAACTGGACCCGGCCGCGCTCGGTGTCCACCCAGGACAGGGTGCGGCCGGTCCAGCGCGGGCCGCTGACCCGTCTGCCGAGCAGCCCGACGCACATCCCGGCGGTCAGCTCGGTCGGCCTGATCATCGCCATGGCGCCCCCTCTTTGGTCTGAACCACTAAGTGGTCTGAACCAATGTGTCCGGCGGCGGGGCAGAATGCAAGGCCCGGATGTCCCCATTTTCCGGCTCGTCCCACCGGTGGCCCTCACGCACGGTAGCCGATGGTGCCGCGCCCGGGGTCGGGTTCGCCCGGAATTCCCGCACCCCGGTGAGCGGGTGTCCCACGTCGAGGGGGACGCGCTAGGCCAGCCGCGCGCGGATCCTGGCCGCGTACTCCTCGGCGGGGTGCTCGGCGTCGTAGGGGTGGCGCGGCCCGAGCCAGAACCGCAGGCCGTCCTTGCGGTGGCGCGGGATGACGTGCAGGTGCAGGTGGGGCACCGACTGGCTGACGATGTTGTTGATCAGCACCAGCGAGCCGTCCGCCCCGAGACCGTCCTCGACCGCCCGCTCGAGCCGCTGCGCCATCCCGAAGAACGGCACGAGCTGATCGGCGGGCAGGTCGCTGAGAACGGTCACGTGCGTGCGCGGGACCAGCAGGACGTGGCCGCGAAAGAGCGGGCGGTGGTCGAGGAAAGCGACCACGTCAGTGTCCTGGTGAACCATGACAGCGGGCAATTCCCCGGTCATGATTCGGCAGAACACGCATGTTTCCGACAAGGATTCCTCCTCCTGGGCCGAACGTCCGAATCCTTCTGGGCACAATGGCCCGCGTGACCGTTCCAGACACGCCCTACCGGGTCCGGCGCACGCCCACCCAGTATCGGGCCAGCCGCCAGATCGAGCGGATCCTCGACGCCGCGGCCAGGGTCGTGGCCACCAAGGGGTACGCCGCGACCACCACCGCGGACATCGCCAAGGCGGCCACCGTCTCGATTGGATCGGTGTACCGGTACTTCCCGGACAAGACCGCCGTCATGCGCGCGGTCGTCGAGCGCAACACCCGCCGCTTCCAGGACCGGGTCCTCGCCGACCGGACCCCGGTGCGCGGCTGGCGCGCCGGGCTCGACCGCGCCTACGCGGTCTATGTGGACATGTGCCGCACCGAGGACGGCTTCCGCGCCATCAGCGGCGCCGGGCTGGCCGCGGGCGAGCTCGAACCGCAGGACGACGCCAAGGACCCGCTCGCGGAGGCGTTCGCGACCCTGCTGGTCCGCCACTTCGCGTTCACCGACACCCCGGCGCTGCGCACCACGCTGCTGCAGTGCGTCACCCTCGCCGACGTGCTCACCCGGCTGGCGTTCCGGCTCGCGCGGACCGGGCACCAGGACACCCTGGAGCGGACGCGGGGCATCATCGAGCAACTCCTCGCCGCGCACGAGCCCGCCGCCCGCGAGCCTGCCGTCGACGGGCCCGCTGTCGACGGGCCCGCAGGCCACGAGACCGCGGCCCAGGAGCCCGCGGTCCCCGAACCGGCCACCGAGGACCGGGTCGCTGTGGATCCGGTCGCGGCTGAACCGACCACCGTGGACCCGGCCACTGGCGATTTGACTGCAGGCGACCCGACTGCTGGCGACCCGACTGCTGGTGACCCGACCGCAGGGGACTCGGCGGAGCGGGAGTCGGCCGCCTGCTGATCGGCGAAAAGCGAAGCGGATTCGGGGAACCCGCGCCGGATCCACCGCCGCCATGGCGAATCGGATTCGGTTCCGGGGGCTGAACGGTGGCCCGCCGCCGAACTGGCGGCGGGCCGGTGCGCCAATTCGCGGTCGCGTTTCGACGGCCGGTCCGCCGTCGTCGCGGACCGCTCATCCTGGGCCCGACCTTTGAGGAGGGTGCGGGATGACCAGTCTGGCCACGGTGGCAGTGCACGCGGGACGCGAAGACCTCGCGGGGCTCGGGGTGCACGTGCCCCCGATCGATCTCTCCACGACCAACCCAATCCCCGACATCGACTCCGGCGGGGCCGCTTACGAGGCCCTCGCCACCGGCGGGTTACCCCCTGCCGAGGGTGGCCTCGTCTACCAGCGACTGTGGAACCCGACCGTCGCCCGGTTCGAGTCGGCTCTAGCGCGGTTGGAGGATGCCGAGCAAGCGGTCGCATTCGGCTCTGGCATGGCGGCGCTCGCTGCCTGCCTCACGGCCACGGTCGCCGCGGGAAAACCCCACATCGTCGCCGTCAGGCCCCTCTATGGCGGTTCTGATCACGTGCTCGCCACCGGCCTTCTGGGAACCTCGGTCACTTGGGCCACCCCGGACGGCATCGCGGCGGCGTTGCGTAAGGACACCGGGTTCGTCTTGGTCGAGACTCCCGCCAACCCCACCCTGGACCTGATCGACCTGGCCTCTGTCGCCGAGCAGGCGAACGGGGTGCCCGTCATCGTGGACAACACCTTCGCCACGCCCGTCTTGCAGCGTCCTCTTGAGCACGGTGCGGCCTTGGTCCTCCACTCGGCGACGAAGTACCTAGGCGGGCACGGCGACGTCATTGGCGGCGTTGTGGCCACCTCCGCGGATTGGGCTACCAAGCTCAGGCAGGTCCGAGCGGTCACCGGCGGGCTCATGCACCCCCTCGCCGCCTACCTGCTCCACCGAGGCCTGCAGACCCTGCCGATCCGCGTGCTGACCCAGCAGGACAACGCCAAGAGGATCGCGGCGTGGCTGTCGGACCACGAGTACGTGCGCGAGGTCCACTTCCCGTCCGGCCCGCTCGTCGGCACCCAGATGTCCGGCCCCGGCGCGATGATCGCCTTCGCCGTGGCGGGCCCGGACGAGGCGGCGCGCACGGTGGCGGGCGTCCGGCTGATCACCCACGCGGTGTCCCTCGGCGGCGTCGACACCCTGATCCAGCACCCGGCCTCGCTCACCCACCGCCCGGTGGCGCCCTCCGCCAAACCGCACGCCGCTGTGCTGCGAATATCGGTTGGGCTTGAGCACCCGGACGACATCCAGGCCGATCTGGACTACGCGCTCAAGGATGCCCACCGCTGACATAGGTTCGGAAGGACCGACCTGCGGCAGAGAGATACGGACACCATGGGCCAGCCAGCCGACATCGACGCAACCGACCTCGCCATCCTGCGCGAACTGCAACGCGACGCACGGGTGCAGAACAAGGAACTCGCCTCCATAGTCGGCGTAGCCCCGTCGACGGCACTAGAGCGGGTCCGGTCCTTGCGGCGACGCGGTGTGCTCACCGGATTCCACGCCACGGTCAGCCTCGCCGCGCTCGGTAGGCCTATAAGCGCTCTGCTGTCCGTCCGGGTAAGACCGCACCGGCAGCGCGTAGTGGAGGAGTTCAAGGCCTTCGTCCTAGAGCAGCCGGAGACGGTGTCGCTGCTGCACGTGGCGGGCCCGGATGACTACCTGATCCAGGTAGCCGTGCCGGACACCACGCACCTCCAGCAGCTGCTCATCTCCCGGCTGCTCAACCGGACGGAGGTGGTCTCGGTGAACACGCTGCTGGTCTTCGAGGCCATCACCAGCCCGGTGCAGACCCCCATCATCTAGAAACTTCCGTCTAAAACGCCGAACGGCCGGACCCGATGGGCCCGGCCGTTCGGCGTTCAACGGACTAGTTGCTGCTGCGCTTGCGGCGCGCGATGACCAGCGCGCCGCCGCCACCCAGCACCAGCAGGCCGCCGATGGCCAGCGGCACACCGACGTTGGAGCCGGTGTCGGGCAGGTCGTTCGGGTTCGGCGCGACCGTGGTGGTCGGCGAGATCACCGTGCTGGCGGTGGTCGGCGCGGTCGAGGACGGCGTCGTCGACACCGTGGTGCTCGGCGTGGTGGTGGTCGTCGTCGAGGTGTTGGTCGGCTTGGTCGTCTCGGTCTTGCACGCCTTCACGTTCTCGACCTCGTGCAGCTCCCAGTCGGGCTTGTTGGGGTCCGGCACGATGTCGACGTCGAAGGTGAGCTTGTGGTCGACGGTGCCGTCGAGCTCCCAGGTCTTCTTCTCGAGCGCGCTCTTGAACGTGGTGTCGAGCAGCGTCTTGTCGCCGTCCTTGACGACCGCCTTGTTCGTGACGTCCTTCGAGTCCTGGTACGAGTCGGCCTTGATCCAGACCGTGAGCACGCCGGTCTCGCGGTCGCAGTTGACCCCGTAGGTCGGGGTGTGCGCGCTCGCGCTGCCTGCGAACAGCGACAGGGCCGCGGCGGCGAGGGTCGTGACAACGGCGACGCGGCCCGCGGAGCGGAGCCAATCGCGGGAGAGGGACGTGCGCAAGGGGACTCCAACCTCAGCAGGGGGCGACTGCGGCGCCGACACGAACGAATGACGGTCGAGCCACCGACGGTGGTGCGGCGTGAGAGTAGTCACCCCTTTGGGTGGAACTTTCGGCGGGTAGGCACTGTTTGTGTCGCGGTTACCCAGCTGATACCTCGCGACCATCACCTGCAGGTGTGAACCCCATCGATATGTGTCCTGTTTGTGTCAGTGACATCACTCGTTACCCATGACTCATTCGGGTGATGTAGACAGGCGGTACGAGCACAACGTGTCATCGACAGTCGAGTCCGCTCGGCGGTGGCACCGGCCAATCGGGTGATCACGATGAGCCAGCCTTGCCAACAGTCACATCCGTCCGACCCGGCAGACTTGTCGGATCCCGCAGACTTGTCCGACCCCACAAACCTGCGCGAGATCGATGACCTCCTGCGCGCGGTCGTCGCGGACGGCTTCACCGTGTTCCTGTGCGGTGGGTCCGACCAGCCGGAGGCGATCGTGGCCACCTACGCGTGGGAGACCCACGTCGACTACGTGGTCATCAAGGACGCGCACGACGTCACCGCGGCGAGATCGCGGCTGGTGCGGGACTGGGACGTGTTCACCGCCGAGTCCGTGGTCTGGTCCTACCAGGGCCACGCCCGCTGGGCGCTGCGCGCGATCCTCGACCTGCTGCCCCCCGAGCACCCGAACGCCCCGGGGGAGGACTACCCGGCGCCCGCGGGCCTGCGGGTCGAGCCGGGGTTCTTGACCTCGGTGTCGGTCCGCACGCCCCGCCCCGGCCTGGTCGCCCGCCGCGCCATGCGGCTGCGCCTCGCCGCCCGGGAGCGCTAGGCACCGGGAGCGCTGGTCACCCGGTGCGGGTGGGATCGCGAGGGGTCTGAGAGCGCTCACAGGCTGCCGCGAGGATTATCAAGGGATGAAACGAGTCCTGACCGCGCTAGCAGTGGCCGCCGCGGCTGCCTGGGTCGCCTGGGATGTGCCTATCGCGCTCGGACGCCGACCCCGTGGCGAGAGGGTTACCCGATCGCCCCAGTACCGGGATGGCGCCTTCCGCAACCAAGCCACGCCCAAGCCGGTGGAGCCGGGTGCCATGCGCAACACGCTGCGCACGCTGGTTCGCGAGAACGCCGGGCGTAAGCCCGCCGGTCCGATCCCGGTCGTCGGGCCTCTAGCGCCCATCGACACCGGGCTGCACATCACGTGGCACGGACACGCCACTAGCTTGATTGAGCTAGACGGCGCCCGGGTGCTGCTGGACCCCGTGTGGAGCGAGCGCGTCTCCCCGTCCCGGTTGGTCGGGCCGCGTCGGTTGCACCAACCGCCGCAGCCGATCGAGGCACTACCCCGCCTGGACGCCGTAGTCATCTCGCACGACCACTACGACCACCTCGACCTCGGTGCCATCCGTGCTCTCGTGCGCACTCAAGAGGCGCCGTTCGTGGTCCCGCTCGGCATCGGCGCGCACCTGGAGCGCTGGCGGGTGCCCGCGAACCGGATCATCGAACTCGACTGGCACGAGTCCGTCGAGATCGGCGCGGTAACCCTGACCGCGACCCCCGCGCAGCACTTCTCCGGCAGGGGGTTCAAGCGCGACGGCACCCTATGGGCCTCTTGGGTGATCAGTGCTGAGCAGAAGGGCGGCCAAGAGAACGGCGGCCAGGAGAACAACGTCTTCTACACCGGCGACTCCGGCTACTTCGCGGGTTACCGGGAGATCGGCGCCCAGTACGGCCCGTTCGACGCCACCCTCGTGCAGATCGGTGCCTACGCGCCGGGCTGGCCCGACATCCACATGACACCGGAAGAGGGCGTCGCCTCCCACGTCGACGTGCGTGGTGGGTTGCTGATCCCGGTGCACTGGGCGACCTTCAGCCTGGCTCCGCACCCGTGGACGGACCCCGTGGACCGCCTCTTGGTCGAGGCCGACAAACAGGGCGTCACGGTAGCCATACCGAAGCCGGGCGAGCGGGTAGACGTATCGGCCCCGCCCAAGCTGGACTACTGGTGGAGCGACTGCTAGCTCGACGGCTAGATGGTGACGCCCAACCGGACCAGGGCCCGGGCGTAGGCGTGCTCGCCGCTGTAGGACCACGGCAGCGATGACGGCCGGTTGCCCACCTTGGCCAGGTGCCACCGCGCCCGGTCGAGGTCACCGGACTCCAACATCGCCCAGCCGAACAGGTTGTGGACCTCTTTCGCGAAGACGCCGGAGGCGGACCCCTTGGTGTCCGCCTCCGCCAACTCCGCCTTCAACCGCGGGGTGAAGTACCGGGCGTTGAGCTTCACGTACGCCCACGCGCTGCCCTCGGCGATGAACCTGTCGCCCTCGTTGAGCAGGTACTCGGCGTGCGCGATAGGCAACATCGCCACCAGAGGACTGCCGGGCGCCGCCTTGGCCACCGTGTCGCGAGCGAAGGACAGCATCTCCTCGTGCGAGCCACCCCACTTCAACGCGAGCGTCTGGAGCCGCCCGACGTGCGCGGGGTAAGAGGTCGGGCAGCGTTGCATCGCCTCTAGCCAGACGAAGTCCCGCTGCGGTTGGTCGAGCCGCATCCCGCGCGCGTACCGCTGCAACTCCACCCACGGGGTCGCGTCCTCAGGAGCCAACCGGGCGGAGGCCATCAGCGGATCGCGAGCCTCGCGCAGGCGGGAGAAGAACAGCTTCAACCGCTCCTCGCCGACCGTGCGCGCCCAGCGACCGCCGCGGATCTCCCACGCCTCGGCGATCAGCGTGCTGCCCAGCCACAGCAGCACGTCCGCCGCCTCGCCCTGGTCGAGTTCGTCGGTGGTCAGCAGTTCGCGGATCTCGGTGGACTGCCCGATCGCGGCGTCGGCGAGCGCCCGGACCCGCAGGGTGCGCGCCTCGTGGTCGTCGCGGCACTCGCGCAGCAGGGCGAGCGCGGCCTTGCGGTGCCCGTCGGTCACCGCGTCGACCCCGATGTCGAGCGCGAAGTCGTCCCAGCACCGGTCCAGGACCAGGTGCTCGGCGAGCGCGGCGGCCTCCGCCTTGGCCTTCCTGCGACCGAACAGTCCCATGCGGGCAGCGTAGTCACTCAGAAATACGCGCTAGGCACTGTCCGGCGAGTCCGGCACGCGCTATCCGCGCTCACCGATCCCACGCACCAGACCCACCGGACAGCGCCTAGGCTCGGTTCGTGCTCTCCTTCCGCCGCGCCACCCTCGACGACGTCGACGCCTTGGTACCCCTGGTCGAATCCGCTTATCGCGGCGACGCGAGCAGGCAGGGCTGGACCACGGAGGCCGATCTGCTCGACGGCCAGCGCACCGACCCGGACGGGGTCGCCGAGGTCATCACCGCCGACAAGAGCGTCGTGGTGATCGCCGAGCAGGACGGTGCCCTGGTCGCCTGCTGCCACGTCGCGCAGGAGAACGGCGCCGGGTACTTCGGGATGTTCGCCGTGGACCCCGGGCGTCAGGCGGGCGGGGTCGGCAGGCTCACCTTGGCCGAGGCGGAACGCGTCGTCGCCGAGGAGTGGGGCCTGCCGGAGATGCGGATGAAGGTCCTCACCGCACGTGCCGACCTCGTCGCCTGGTACGTCCGCCGCGGCTACACCCAGACCGGCGAGCTCATCCCCTTCCCGTACGGGGATGACCGGTTTGGCCTACCGCGCCGCGATGACCTCGCCTTCGAGCTCCTCGTGAAGAAGCTGGTCTGATCGGCACGTGTCCGACGCGTCGCGGTGAGTGTCGGATGCGCGCGCGACAATGGGTGCGTGCCCTCGATCCACGATCACATCGCCGGTCACCTCGATCCCAGCGGTCGCGGCCTGCTCCCCGGTGGGGACGTGCTGCCGGACGCCCAGATCGACCACCGGCAAGGGGGCGGTCTGGTCCCGTGGTCGGACGGCACCGCGCTGACCCACCACCCAGCGGACGTCACCACGGCGCTGCCCGCTTTGGTCGCCGCTGCGATCACCGACGGGGACTACGGCGCGCTCTACACCGCGTTGTGCGAGCGCGAGGTCCTCGCCGAACTGGATGACGTCTTGTCCGGAGTGCGGTCGTTGGGCCTGCCGGACGCCGTGCGCGCGCTCGGCAGGCGGTTGGCGACCGAGGCTGAACACCGCGCACCGGTGAAGTTCGGCATTGCGCTCTTGAGCCTGGGTGCGGACGCCGACGACGTAGATGTCGTGCTGCGGTTGGGCAGGCATGAAGAGTTCACCCTCTACGCCTTCGCCACTGTGCAGGCCACTCAAGTCGACCCCGAGCCTGCCTTGCTCGCCTTGGTCAGTGGGGTCGAAGGGTGGGGTCGGATCGGTGTGGTGGAACGGCTCGGTGACGCTACCGGCCCGCTCTTGCGGGATTGGTTGCTGCGCGGCGGTTTCCGCAACACGGTCCTCGACGGCTACCTCGCCCACCGCGCTGCCACCATCGGCGGCCTTGTCCCCGCGTTGTCTGCAACGGACGTCGACGACGAACTGCTCGACGCCGCCGCCGACATCATCTGTGCCCTGATCGAAGGCGGGCCTGCCGAGGACATCGACGACTACGACGATGCCCCCATCGCCCTGTCCCTTCTGACCGGCCACCTAACCCGCCGCGCGCACAGCCTCCGACACTTCGTGGCCACCGCCCGCATAGAGGAGTTCCTCGCCAGCCCGGGTTGGGAGCGGCGGTACGCCAAGGGCTGGGACCTGAGCCGCCACGAAACCCTGGTGCGGCGCTGCCGAGACCTGATGGCCGAGCCGCGCTGGCCCGCGCTCACCGTGCGCGATCTCGAGTCCGCCGACGACCGCACCTTCCACGACGCCGCGTACGCGGCCGCGGTGCTGGGCATCGACCGCTTCCCGGCCTCCCTGCGCCGGGTCCGCGCCGACGCCTCGCCCGCGGCCTGGGCGGGCCTGGTCGCGCAGGCCACCGAGGAGCGGCTGCCGCAGATCCTCGACACCGCCTCGGCCGTTCTGCGGCTGTCGGACCTGGGCACCGGGCCCGGCGACATCGCCGGGATCGGCGCCAGGTGGAACGACCACGCCGTGCTCGACGTCGTGGTCACCGCGCTGCGCGAGTTCCCCGGCCGCGGGGTGGAGTTCGTGCTGACCTCGCTGCGCTGCCCGGTGGTCCGCAACCGGGTGATGGCGGTCCGGACGCTGACCGGCTGGGGGCCCGAGACCTGGCAGCCGGACGTGCAGACCGCCCTGCGCGCTGCGGTGGCCCAGGAGCCGGACCCGACCGTGCGGGAGAGCATGGCGCAGCTGCTCACCCACTAAGCGGCACGTCACCACCGCCCACCACCCACACGCGTGTACCGGCGAGTAACATGTACGCCATGACGACGCGGCAGGTGAGTGACAGCAGGGTCGTGGGCGCGCCTGCTCAGGTGATCTTCGGGATGCTGGTCGACCCGGCGCAGCACCCGCTGATCGACGGGTCCGGCACGGTGGTGGCCGCGCGCTCCACCGGACCGCGGCGGCTGGAGCTGGGGTCGCGGTTCGGCATGGACATGCGGATCGGTCTGCCCTACAAGATCCTCAACACCGTGGTGGAGTACGAGGAGGGCGCGCTCATCGCCTGGCGGCACTTCTACGGCCACCGCTGGCGCTGGCAGCTGCGCGACCTCGGCGACGGCCGCACCGAGGTGACCGAGACCTTCGACTGGTCGACCGCGCGGATCGGGTTCCTGCTGGAGCTGGTGCGCTTCCCCGGCAAGAACCTCAACGCGATCCGGGCGACCCTGGACCGGCTGGTGCAGCGCTACCCGGTGCCCGGCTGAGTTGTCAAGCGGCCATCACCCGGTGGTGCGACCATGGGTGCATGACAGTTCCGCAAGAGCCCGACCCGAGGCGCACCCACGCCTTACCGGCGGACGACCAGTACGTGCGTCCCGCCAGTGAAGAAGTGGTCAGCGAGCGGGTCGAGGACAGCTACGCAGGCCGGGTGCGCACGGTGCGCATGGTGTGCTCGGCCATCACCTTCGTGGTCAGCCTGTTCGCCGTCGTGCTGGTCGCGCAGATCATCCTGGTCCTCGCGGAAGCCAACCCCCGCAACGGGTTCGCCTCCTTCGTGGACGGCTTCTCCGGCGGGGTCTCGCTGGGCTTCGACGGCCTGTTCACCCCCGACTCGGAGAAGGCGGCCGTGCTGTTCAACTACGGCACCGCGGCCATCGTGTGGCTGCTCATCGGCGCCGCGCTCACCTACCTCATCCGCAAGTTCGCGCTACCCGGCCCCCGACGGGAGGTCCGGTACCGCCGCACCGTGGAGTGATCCACCGGTGCGAGGTCTTGGCCGTGTCCCGCACGACACGGCCAAGACCTATGTCACGAGCCGGTTCGCGACCTCACGACACCCCGACGATCGCGAACGTGTTGCTGGGCAAGGTCAAACCCGTCGCCGAGGCGGAAACTCCTTCGGCGGCCAGCAGGACCGATGTCGCCCGCAGCGGCAGTGTCACCTCGGAGCCGCCCAGGTTCACCGCGACCCTGAGCCCCGAGCGGTGCAGCACCAGCCAACCGTCCGCGTGGTCGACCTTGAAGCGGTCCAGCCGGGGGTCGGCCAGCTCGGGGTGTCCGCGCCGCAAGGCGATGAGCGCCCGGTAGGTCCGCAACACCGACCGGTGGTCCGGCGCGTCCAGCTCGGTCCAGTCCACAGTGGAGCGGCGCACGGTCTCCGGTGACATCGGGTCGGGGACCTCGGCCTCGCCCCAGCCGTGCTCGGCGAACTCCCGCCGCCTGCCCGTGCGCACCGCCTCGGCCAGCTCGGCGTCCGGGAAGGACGCGAAGAACTGCCACGGTGTCGACGCGGCCCATTCCTCGCCCATGAAAAGCATTGGTGTGTAAGGGGAGCAGAACACGATCGCCGCACCGCACAGGACGCGGGGCCATGGCACCGTCGCGGTCAGGCGGTCGCCGGTGGCGCGGTTGCCGATCTGGTCGTGGTTCTGCAGGTAGGCCAAGAACCTGTGCCCCGGCGTCGTCAACGCGTTGACCGGCCTGCCATGCGTTCGGCGGCGGAACGACGACCACGTGCCCGCGTGGAAGAACGCTGACCGCAACGTTTTCGGCAGCGCGCCCTCGAAGTCCCCGTAGTACCCGGAGGTGTCCCCGGTCAGGGCGACGTGCAGCGCGTGGTGCAGGTCGTCGCACCACTGCGCGTCCAAGCCGTAGCCGCCCGCCGCGCGC
Source organism: Actinokineospora diospyrosa (assembly GCF_024171925.1). GTDB lineage: Bacteria > Actinomycetota > Actinomycetes > Mycobacteriales > Pseudonocardiaceae > Actinokineospora > Actinokineospora diospyrosa. The sequence continues at coordinate 123,390 of NZ_JAMTCO010000003.1, forward strand.
GGGGTCACGTGCTTGGGGTCGTTGAGATCCGACTCCGCGATCAGCGACAGCGGCCGACCGAGACCCGCGGAGAGCGCCTCGACCTCGACGGCCAACTCCTCCAACAGGTGCGTGGCGCGGGTGTCCACCAGGGCGTGCACCGCGTCCAGCCGCAGGCCGTCGACGTGGAAGTCGCGCAGCCAGCCGAGCGCGTTGTCGATGACGTACCGGCGGACCTCGTCGGAGTCCGGCCCGTCCAGGTTGAGCGTCGGACCCCACTGGTTCTTCCCCGCGAAGTACGGGCCGAACCGGTCCAGGTACGCGCCCGAGGGCCCGAGGTGGTTGTAGACGACGTCCAGGATCACCCCGATGCCGCGCCCGTGGCAGGCGTCCACGAACCGCTTGAACCCGTCCGGCCCGCCGTAGGGTTCGTGCGCGGCGCCCCACAGCACGCCGTCGTACCCCCAGCCCGCGACACCGTCGAAAGCGTTGACCGGCAACACTTCCACGAAGTCCACACCCAGGTCGACCAGGTGGTCCAGCTTCTCGAGCGCCCCGTCGAACGTGCCCGCCGCCGTGAACGTCCCGATGTGCAGTTCGTACACGACCCGACCCGCCAACGCGCGCCCGGTCCACGCGGCGTCGGTCCACTCGAACGCCCGGTGCTCGTAGCGCCGTGACGGCTCGTGCACCCCGTTCGGCTGCCACAGCGACCGCGGATCCGGCAGCGGCTTGTCGTCGTCATCGAGCAGGAACGCGTAGTCGGTCCCCGGGCCCGCGCCGGGAACCTCCGTGTGCCACCACCCGCGGTCGTCGCGGGCCATCTCGTGCCGCGCGCCCCCGACGGCCAACCGCACCCGGGAGCGGGACGGGGCCCACACGCTGAACGGCTCGGCCATCACGCGCGCACCAGCAGTGCGACCGGGTAGTCGGCCAGCATCGCCGCGACCCCGCCGTCGGTCGGCCGGTCGGTCAGCTGGTCGACCCACTCGCCGTCGGGCAGCGGCAACACCGTGTCGCCCCATTCCCGCAGTGCCACGGGCAACCGCGTCGCCACCGCGATCAACCCGGTCCGCTCGAACGCCACGACGTGCCGGGCGGCCTGCCCGTCCGCGTACACCGGTCGGTACCCGGTGAACAGCGCGGGCCGCTCCCGTCGCAGCCGCAGCACCGTCCGCACCACGTGCAGCTTCACCGCGCCCGTCTCGTCGATCGGCGGCGGCCACCCGGACGCGAGCTTGCTCAGCAGGTCCGCCCGGTCCGCGAAGTCCACCGGGCGGCGGTTGTCCGGGTCCACGAGGGACAGGTCCCACAGCTCGGTGCCCTGGTACACGTCCGGCACGCCGGGACCCGCCAGCTGCAACAGCTTCTGCCCCAGCGAGTTCGACCACCCGTGCGGCGCGATCCGGGCGGCGAACGCCTCGACCTCGGCCAGCAGCCCCGGGTCGCCGAGGACCGCGCGCGGCCACGCCCGCACGGTCTCCTCGAACTCCTCGTCGTGCTCGGTCCACGACGTGCGGACCTTGGCCTCCTTGGCTGCCTTGTCCAGGTACGCCGCGAGCCGGTCCGGGTTGATCGGCCACGCGCCCAGCAACGTCTGCCACGCCAGCAGGTTCAGGCACGGCTCCGGCAGACCCCGGCGCTCGGTCCACCGCCGCACCGCGTCGGCGAACTCGTCCGGCAGCTCCGCCAGCACGGCCATCCGCGCCCGCACGTCCTCGGAGCGCTTGGTGTCGTGCGTGGACAGCGCGGTCATCGCGAGCGGGTGCGTGGCCTCGCGTTCCGCCTGCGCCGCGTGGAACTCGGCGACGCCCACCCCGAAGTGCGACGGGTCGCCGCCGACCTCGTTGAGCGCGGCGAACCGGGTGTAGCGGTAGAAGGTGGTGTCCTCGGTCCCCTTGGCCACCACCATGCCGGAGGTCTGCTGCAACCGCGTCGCCAGCTCGCCACCCGCGCGCACCTGCGCGTCGACGGCGTCCAGCGCCTGGCCGAGATCCGGCCGCTCGCGCCGGACCCGCCCGATCGCGGCGGCCAGGTACTCCGCGCCCTCCGGCAGGTACGACCGGTACACCGGGAACGCCACCATCAGCTCCGCCACGGCCTCCCGCGCGGCAGCGGGGTCCACATCGGACACATGGGAGGCGATCCTGCGCACCTCGGTGGCCAGCGAGGTGGTGGTGATCAACCGGCGGCACTCGGCGCGCACCGCGTCGAAGTCGGTCGGCACGCCCAGCGAGTCCGCCAGCGCCGTGAACGCCTCCTCGGCGCCCTGGTCGACGAACACCCCGCACACCTCGCGCAGGGCGTCGTACCCGGTCGTGCCCGCCACCGGCCAGGACCGGGGGAGCTCCTCGCCGGGTTCCAGGATCTTCTCCACCACGATCCAGCACCGCGCCCGCTCCGCGAGCCGCCGCGCGTACCCACCCGGGTCCGCGAGCCCGTCCGGGTGGTCGACCCGCAACCCCTGGACGTCGCCCTCGCCGACCCACCGCAGCACCTCGCCGTGCGTGGCGTCGAAGACCTCCTCGTCCTCCACGCGAACACCGGCGAGCGTTGTCACGTCGAAGAACCGCCGGTAGTTCAGTTCCGCGCCCGCCCGCCGCCAGTCGATCAGCCGGTAGTGCTGCTGGGCGAGTGCGTCCGGCGCGTCCGAGGTCCCCGGCGCGAGGGGGAACGCGTGGTCGTAGTACCGCAGCACGTCCCCGTCGACGGTCACCTTGTCGATGTCCTCATCGGACCCGAGCACCGGCAGCAGCACCGGGAACGACTCGATGTCGAAGTACCGGGCGTAACGCGATCCGGGTCCGTGCGCCAGCACGTCCCACCACCACGCGTTCGCCGAGGGCACCTCGACCGACATGTGGTTCGGCACGATGTCGACCACCATGTCCAAGCCCGCCGCGCGCAACCGGTCCACCAGCGCCCGCCGACCGGTCTCCCCGCCCAGTTCCGGGTTGGCCCGGCTCGGGTCCACCACGTCGTACCCGTGCGAGGAGCCGGGGGTCGGCGTGAGGATCGGCGAGGTGTAGAGCGCCCCCACCCCGAGCTCGGCCAGGTAGTCGACGATCGCGGCGGCCTCGGCGAACCCGAAACCCGGCCGCAGCTGAACGCGGTAGGTCGACCGCATCACTGGCTCCCGGTGCGTCGCAACACGATGAGGGACCTCGAGGGCAGGACGAGCTTCGTCTTGCCCGAGTACTTGGCGGGCACCGCGGCGGAGACCTCCCCGGTCGCGGTGTCGAGCACGACCTCCCACTCGGCACCGTAGTCGCCGTCGGGGACGACGGCCTCGATGTCCTCGTGGTGGGCGTTGAAGCACAGCAGGAACGAGTCGTCGGTGACCCGCTCGCCGCGGGTGTCCAGGTCCGGGATGCCCTCGCCGTTGAGGAAGGTCACGATGCACCTGCCGAAGCCGGATTCCCAGTCCTCGTGCGACATCTCCTGCCCGGCGGGGGTGAACCAGGCGATGTCGCGCAGCTCGTCGCCGCGCCGGATCGGGCGGCCCGCGAAGAAGCGCCGCCGCCGGAACACCGGGTGCCGCGCGCGCAGCGCCACCACCCCGGCGGTGAAGTCGATCAGGTCGGCGTTGGTCTCGGCCAGCGACCAGTCCACCCAGGACAGTTCGCTGTCCTGGCAGTAGCCGTTGTTGTTGCCGTCCTGGGTGCGGCCCATCTCGTCGCCGTGCAACAGCATCGGCACGCCCTGCGCCAGCATGGTCGTGGCGATCATGTTGCGCCGCTGCCGCGCCCGCAGCTCGTTGATCCCGGCGTCCTCGGTCGGGCCCTCGGCACCGCAGTTCCACGACCGGTTGTCATCGGCGCCGTCGCGGTTGTCCTCGCCGTTGGCCGCGTTGTGCTTCTCGTTGTAGGACACCAGGTCGTTGAGGGTGAACCCGTCGTGCGCGGTGACGAAGTTGATGGAGGCGAACGGTTTGCGGCCGTCCTCCTGGTAGAGGTCGGAGGAGCCGGTGATGCGCGAGGCGAACTCCCCGAGCGTGGCGGGCTCGCCGCGCCAGAAGTCGCGCACCGTGTCGCGGTACTTGCCGTTCCACTCGGTCCACAGCGGCGGGAAGTTGCCGACCTGGTAGCCGCCCGGCCCGACGTCCCACGGCTCGGCGATCAGCTTGACCTGGCTGATCACCGGGTCCTGCTGCACGATGTCGAAGAACGCCGACAGCCGGTCCACGTCGTAGAACTCCCTGGCCAGGGTGGCGGCCAGGTCGAAGCGGAACCCGTCGACGCGCATCTCGCTGACCCAGTACCGCAGCGAGTCCATGATCAGCTGCAGCGTGTGCGGGTTGCGCACGTTCATGGAGTTGCCGGTGCCGGTGTAGTCCATGTAGTAGCGCGGGTCGTCCTCGACCACCCGGTAGTAGGCCTCGTTGTCGATGCCGCGCATGGACAGCGTCGGCCCGAGGTGGTTGCCCTCGGCGGTGTGGTTGTAGACCACGTCGAGGATCACCTCGATGTTGGCCTCGTGCAGCGTGCGCACCATCGCCTTGAACTCCGCGACCTGCGCGCCCTGGGCGGTCTGCGCGGCGTACTCGGCGTGCGGGGCGAAGAAGGCGATCGTGTTGTAGCCCCAGTAGTTGCGCAGCCCGCGCTCCTGCAACCCGTGGTCGTGCAGGAACTGGTGCACCGGCATCAGTTCGATCGCGGTCACGCCGAGCCGCTGCAGGTGCTCGATGACCGCGGGGTGCGACAGCCCGGCGTAGGTCCCGCGCAGCTCCGGCGGCACACCGGGGTGCTGCATCGTCAGCCCGCGCACGTGCGCCTCGTAGATGACGGTCTCGTTGTACGGGGTCTTCGGCGGCCGGTCGTTGGCCCAGTCGAAGAACGGGTTCACCACCACGCCCTTGACCGTGTGCGCCGCGGAGTCGTCGTCGTTGCGCTGGTCCGGGTCGCCGAAGGTGTAGCCGAACACCGACTGGTCCCAGTCGACCGCGCCAGCGACGGCCTTGGCGTACGGGTCGAGCAGCAGCTTGGTGGGGTTGCAGCGCTGCCCCTCGGCGGGGTTGTGCGGGCCGGTGACCCGGTAGCCGTAGTGCTGCCCGGGCAGCACACCGGGCAGGTAGCAGTGCCAGACGAACCCGTCGACCTCGGGCATGCGCACCCGGTGCTCGGTCCCGTCCTGGTCGAACAGGCACAGGTCGACCCGGCTCGCCGCCTCGGAGAAGACCGCGAAGTTCGTGCCCGCGCCGTCGTATGTCGCACCGAGCGGGTAGGGGGTTCCGGGCCAGGGCCGCACACGTTCTCCTCGGTCATGCCCGGCCGCGGGTACGGCGCGAGGCGGTCACATCTCGGGGTGGCTGTCGCGCGCGTCCCAGCCTATGGGGATCAGGGGTGTGCCTGCAGGATGGCGTGCTGTGCCCGGCATCACCGCGCCCGGCAGTACCGCCGCCCCGCTCAGCCGCCGGAGCCCCAGTCCCAGCCGCCCGGGTAGGGCGGCCACGGGAAGCGGGGCCGCTGCTGCTCGCGGGTGATCGTGACGACCTTGGTCTGCACCGTGGGCACCTCGATGACCCCGGTCGCCGCGCGGACCGGCAGCGGCGCCATCCCCTGCGTGGTGGTCGGGGCCGCGGTGGTGGTCGGGGTGACGGCCACCGGCGAGGGGGACGGTTCGGCGCTCGAGGCACCGGTCGACAGCAGCGCGGCGACCCCGCCGATCAGCAGCGCCCCGGCCATCAGGCCCGCGTGCACCAGTCTCGACGGTCGAGGCTTCTCGGTCGGGAAGTCCACCGGCGCTTCGGTGGTCAGGTGGGCGACTTCATCGCGCGGCGCGGCTGTCGGCGCCGCCTGCGTGTCGGTAGTGAGCGCACTCAGGAGCCGGGCGCACTCGGCGGCGTCCGGGCGGTCGGCGGGGTCCCGCCGGGTCATCGCGGTGATCACCTCGGTCCACGCGGCGGGCAGCCAGTCGGGGATGTCCGGGTCCTTGGTGAGCCGGGCGACCGCGGCCTCGATGTCGGAACCCTCGTACGCCGTGGCCCCGGTGAGGCACTCCAGCAGCACCAGCCCGAGCGAGTAGATGTCGCCCGCGGGTCCGGCCAGTTGACCGCGCACCTGCTCGGGGGAGAGGTAGGCGGCCGTTCCCACGCAGTGCCCGGTCGAGGTGAGCCTGGCGCCGCCGAGCGCGCGGGCGATCCCGAAGTCGGCCAGGTAGACGCCCTCCTCGTCGACCAGCACGTTCGACGGTTTGACGTCGCGGTGCACGATGCCGCGCGAGTGCACGTACCCCAGGATGTCGGCCAGCCGCACGCCGAACCCGGCCACCTCACCGGCGGGCAGCGGGCCGTCGTTCAACCGGTCCCGCAACGTCCCGCCCCCGATGAGCTGCATGACCAGGTACGGGCGCTGGTTGTCGACCGCGACGTCGAACACGCGGACCACCCCCGGGTGCGACAACCCCGCCAGCAGCCGCGCCTCGGTGTCGAGCCGGTCCACGGTCGCGCCATCGGCCCTGGGGTGGAACAGCTTCACCGCGACCGGTCGCCCCAATCGGGTGTCGACCGCCCGGTGCACCTCAGCCATCCCACCCGAACCGATGAGCTCGCCGACCAGATATCGGCCGTCGAGCAACGTCGGCGTCCCCATCGCACCTCCCGCGCGTCACGCCCTGAGTGGAGGTACCCAGCCCCTCAGCGGGCAAACGTGACGCTCGATGGGTGGACGACCCGCATGGTTTGACCCGATCGGGGGTACCAGAGCGGTGACTCCCACCACGAGCTGAGCCTCACGAGAGTCCGGCCCCACGGGGCCGATCCCCAGGACGAGGAGGAGCCATGTCTCTCGAAGACGACGACATCCGCAGCGGCCACACGGCCGGGTCCGACGGCGGCGCGGACGGCGGTGCCGACGGTGCGGCGGGCACCGCCGACCACGGCGCGTCCGGCGTGCCCGGCGGCCACGACGGTGGTGCCGATGGCGGTGCCGACGGAGGCGCTGACGGGGGCGCGGACGGCGGTGCCGACTCGGGTGCCGGGTCCGACCACGGTGCCGCCGACGGCGGGGGCGATGGGGGCGCGGACGGCGGTGCCGACGGCAGCGCCCGATGACAGCCGTCGTACCCCCGGCCGGGCGGTCCAGCACGGACCGCCCGGCCGTCCGGCGTTGCGTGGGTGTCGAGCCGGACGAGTTCGCCGCGCGGTACTGGGGAGCGCGGCCGCTGCTGACACCCAGCCTGCCCAAGGGCTTCGACGACCTGCTGACCCTCGACGACGTCGACGAGCTGCTGTCGCGCCGAGGTCTGCGCACCCCGTTCCTGCGGGTCGCGAAGAACGGCGCGGTCATGTCGTCCGACCAGTTCACCCGGGGCGGCGGGGTCGGCGCGGAGATCACCGACCAGGTCGCCGACGACAAGGTCGCCCGGCTGTTCGACGACGGCGCGACCGTGGTGCTGCAGGGCCTGCACCGGTTGTGGCCGCCGCTGGTCGAGTTCGCCGGGCAGCTCGGCGTCGACCTCGGCCACCCGGTCCAGATCAACGCCTACATCACGCCACCCTCCTCGCAGGGGTTCTCCGCGCACTACGACGTGCACGACGTGTTCGTCCTCCAAGTGGCGGGCCAGAAGTGCTGGCGGATCCACCCGCCGGTCCACCAGGACCCCCTGCGCAGCCAGACATGGGACCAGCACGAGGCCGCCGTGGCCGAGCGCGCGCGGGACACCCCGTTGATCGAGGAAACGCTCAACCCCGGTGACGCTCTTTATCTGCCGCGCGGCTACCTGCATTCCGCGACCGCGCTCGGCGAGGTCTCGGCGCACCTGACCGTCGGCGTGCACGTGCTCACCCGCTACACCCTGGTCGAGGCCCTCCTCGCGTTGGCGGGCCGCGACACCGACCTGCGGACCACGCTCCCGCTCGGCATCGACGCCGCCGACCCCGACCAGGTGGCGCCGCACCTGGCCGCCACGGTCGAGGCGCTGGGCCGGGTGCTGCGCGAGACCCCCGCCGCCGAGGTCGCCCGCCGGGTCCGCGACCGCGTGTGGCACGGCACCCGACCCGAGCCGCTGTCCCCGCTCGCCCAGGCCGCCGCGGTGCGTTCGGCCGCCACGGGATCGGTCGTGCGCAAGCGGACCGGGCTGCGCCACCGGCTGTGGACCGACGGCGACCGGGTGATCCTGGAGGTGCCCGGGGACGAGCTGTCGCTGCCCGCCTCCACCGGTCCGGCGCTGCGCGCGCTGCTGTCCGGTGACCCCAAGGTGGTCGGTGAACTGCCGGACATCTCGGCGGCAGATCAGGGGGTCCTCGTGCGCAGGCTGCTGCGTGAGGGGATCCTGGTCCCCTGTGACCGTTGAAGTGGAGCGCTGCGCCGAGGGGTGCCTGCGCCGGGGGGACCCGCTGGGCGCCAGCGCGCCGCCGGTTCGGCACTGGGTCCTGATCGAGCAACCGGGGCCGTGGGGGCCGGACCCGTGGCGCGAGTCGTCGCTGCCGGGCGAGGTCGTGTCCAGCATCGCCGAGCAGGCTTCCGCTGTCCACGCCCGGGTTCTGCTCATCCGCCGACCTGGTCGGGCCCAGCCGGGGCCCCGCCGCTGGGCGTTCGTCGACTCGGCCCCCGGGCGCGAACGCGTGTGGTGGCACCGGTTCGACGACCCGAGTGAGTTGGTGGACCTCGGTCTGCCGGAACCGCGAGGAATCCCGTCGACCGACCCGGTGTACCTGGTGTGCGCGCACGGCCGCCACGACCCCTGCTGCGCGATCCGCGGCAGGCCACTCGCCGCCGCACTGGCCGCTGACCGTCCACAAGAGACCTGGGAGTGCACGCACGTCGGTGGCGACCGGTTCGCGGGGAACCTGCTCGCGCTGCCGCACGGGCTCTACTACGGCCAAGTCCCACCGGAACGCGGGATCGAGGTCGCCCAGCGCTACGAGTCCGGGCTCATCGACCCGGCGCACTTCCGCGGGCGGTCGGCGTTCACCGCGCCGGTCCAGGCTGCCCAGGAGCTGGCCCGGGCGCGGTCGGGGGAGTTCGGTGTCGATTCATTCCCGCCGGTGCGGGTCCAGCGCAGCGGCCACGAACTGTGGGATGTCGAGCTCGATGGCGCCGCGTTGGCCGTGCGAGCCGTGTTCGCCCGCAGCGACAGCCCGCTGACCTGCTCGGCGACGGTGCCTGCTGCAGTGCGCCGGTTCGAACTCGTGCGGTGGCTCGACGATCACTGAGCCTGAGCGAGCGCGTGCGCCCTGGTGACCTGCTTGCGCGCCATCACCCGGAACACGACCAGGTGGATCGGGTACACCGCGCGCCAGTAGACCCAGCCCAGCAGGCCCTTCGCGCGCAACGCCCCGACCTGCTGCAGCGTCGTCCCGCTGATCCGGTAGCCGAGCCACGCCTCGCCGCAGAACCACTTCTCCGTGCGCAGGACGATGTGCCGGTCGCCGAACCCCTCGACCGTCCACCAGTCCACAGTGGAGCCGAGCTCGACCCGCCGCGGTCGGTGCAGGCCCAGCCGTTCGCCGAACAGCCTGCCGAGCACGATCCGCAGCCACCACGCCCACGCCCAGCCGTACCAGCGCAGCGAACCGCCGCACCGGCGCAGGTCGAGCCGGGCGGCCGGGGTGTCCGACGGCGGCAGGTCGACGGTGGTGGTCAGCGTGAACACGCCGTCGCGCACGCCATTGGTGAAGTCGAACGCCGCCGCCGCGATCGCGTCCCGCTGGTCGTCCAAAGTGGACCTGATGGCCGCGGCGACCGGCGTCGGCTCGATCCCGAACACCGGACTGGGCCGGGTGACCACGACATCGGTGGTGAGGCTGTCGATCAGCGACCGGCTGACCGCCCGGTCGACCGGCGTGACCAGGTTGACCCAGTGCGCGGACAGGCCGGGGGTGAGCAGCGGGACCCGTACGATCCGCCGCCGGGGCAGCCCGCGCACGGACGCGTACAGCTGCATCAGGTCGTGGTAGGTCAAGACATCCGGACCGCCGATCTCGTGCACCCCGGCGGGGACGTCCGCGTCGGCGGCGCGCACCAGGTGTGCGACCAGGTCCGCCTCGCCGATGGGTTGCACCAGGGTGTCGACCCACCGCGGGCAGATCATCACCGGCAGCCGCTCGGTGAGGTACCGCAGCATCTCGAACGAGATGCTCCCGGCGCCGATGATCACCGCCGCGCGCAGCTCCACCACCGGGACGCCCGCCTCGGCGAGGACCCGACCGACCTCCTGCCTGCTTGCCAGGTGCCGCGACAGCGGCTCCTCGCCGAGTCCACCCAGGTAGATGATCCGCCCGACCCCCGCCGCTTTGGCCGCTCGCGCGAACGAGGCGGCTGCCACCCGGTCGCGGTCGGCGAAGTCGGCTCCGGCCGCCATGCCGTGCACGAGGTAGTACGCGGTGTCGACGCCGCCCAAGGCCTCGGTCAGCGCGGCCGTGTCGTTGACGTCGACGGCGACCTTGCGCACGTGCTCGCCGTCGGGCAGCGCGTCGGCCCGCCGCCCCAGGGCCAGCACCGGTCGGTCGAGCGCGGTGATCAGCTTGCGGCCGACGTACCCGCTCGCCCCGGCGACGGCGATCATGCCGGGACGGGCAGGTGCCGGGTGAAGCCGCGCACCGCGTCGACCAGGCTGTGCGGGTCGAACCCCGGGCGGCTCACCAGGTCGCGCCAGGCGGCGTGGCGCACCGCGTCGTGGATCGTCCAGGGGTCCGCGTACGGGGTCAGCGCCGCCACCACCCGCGCGACCACCCGGGACCGGGAGCGGTCGTCGTCGAGGTCGGGTTGGTCGAGCAGCGCGGCGACGAGGTCGACGGTCACCTCGCCCGCCAGCAGCCGGTCCGCGACGCAACCGCCGACGCAGCGGTAGGTGAACGTGAGCAGACGGTCGTGCCTAGGACCCCACTGCACGCTGACAACTCCCTTGCCTACCCGGACGACCTGCGTGACGGTATCCCGGCGCCAGGGTGGCCGCTATTCGACGAAGCCGACGGCCACCAGGGCCTCGCAGGTCCGGGCGACCACCGCGGCCGCGCACCGCTGCGCGTGCGTGTGGTCGGGCGACTCGGTGAGCGCGTGCCAGCGCAGGTAGGCCTGGTAGGGCTCACCGCTGAGGGCCAGCCTGGTGGCGGGCGCCGTGCCGAGCCCGCCGAGCAGGTGCCGCGCCTCCCCGTCGCGCTCGCCGAAGGTGACCCGACCGGAGTCCAATTCCGCGAGCAGGCGCAGTTCGCGGGGTTCGTGCGCGCTGGTCAGGACCCGCTCGACCTCGGCGGCCAGCGGGTGCCCGCGCACCACCGGCAGCAGCGCGCCGAGCGCCGCGCGCGCCCGCAGGACCGCGGGGCGCGCCAGGAAGTGCGCGTCCACCGCGGCCAGCAGGTCGGGGACCCCGCTGAGCTGGATCAGCCCGGCGGGCACCGCGGCGCCCCGGCGCACCAGCTCGACCGCCGCCCGGACCCCGAACACGCCCAGCTTCGCTGGCAGCTCCGGCCCCACGTGCGCGGTGAGCCGGTCCACCGACAGCAGCGCCTCCGGCTTGCTGGCCAAAGTGGATAGTGCGGTGGCGTCCGCCCTGGTCAGCCGCAGGCCGCCGACGGCGGGCAACGCCGCCACGGCCACCACCGCCTGGCAGTGCTCGCCGACGTCGCCCCGGGCGTGCCTGGCCGCGACGGCCCGCGCCCCGTCCACCGCGCCGATCCGCCCGCCGCCCAGCTCGTCCGCCCGCGACAGCACGACGATGGTCGACACGGCGTCGCCGCCGCTCACCTCGTCCGGGCGCCGGACCAACCGCAGCCGCACGTCACCGCCGCTGCCGACGGTCTCGAACGGCGCGCCCGCCAAGGCCTCCACCAGCGTCGAGCGCCCCGAACCCGGTTCCCCGACCACCTCGACCCGCAACGGCCCGTCGAACCGCGCGGCCCACTCGGCCGCGACACCGGCGATCGGCTGGGCCTCGTGCGCGGCCCGCGCCAGCAGGTCCCACGCCGCGTCGGCGAGCGTGCTCACCGGGCGGCTTCGATGCGGGTCCGCAGCGCCAGCAGGCGTTCCAGGTCCCGGCGGACCTCGGTGAGCCTGCTCGTGCGCCGGGCCGCCTCGGCCTCCAGTTCGGTCTTGATCGTGCGCGCCGACTCGGCAGCCGCCTCGCGCAACGAGTGGGCCACCTCGATGCAGCGGTCGCGCAAGGTCCGGTGCACCACGCGGGTGGCGTCTTTGGCCTCCTTGCCGTAGCGCAGGAAGAAGTCGTCGACGTGGCGCTGCGCGGCGGTCTTCGCCACGGCTTGGCGGCGCTTGAGCCGGGCACCGCGCTCTTCGAAGACGCTGCGCGCACCGAACGCCGCGCCCGCGCCGAGGGAGATCGGGTTGATCAGCGGCAGCCCGGCCAGCGTCGTGGCCAGCCCGGACATCAGCAGACCGCTGTAGGAGCCGCGCAGGCCCACGAACACCTTCTGCGCCGGGGAGAACCGCTCGATGTTGGGCCGCCGCATGTCCTCTTGCCACCGCGCGCCCAATTCGCCCAGCAGCGCGGACCCGACCACGTCGGCGTCCGGCAGCGCCTTGCGGGCCACCCGGGCGGCGATCCACTCGAACCGCTGCACCAGCCACCCGGAGTTGACCTCCGCGACCGAGGTGAGCGAGTCGTGCATCCAGTCGGTGAACTCCGGCCACACCTTGCCCGGGTCCGCGGCGTCGAAGTAGTCGTCGACCTCGCGCAGGATCCGCCTGGTCCGCTCGCGCAGGTCGAAGTCCAGGTCCGACACCAGGTCGGCGACGTCGTCGGCCAGTTGGGTCTGCCAGCGCGCGCTCTCGCGCTGCAGCCGCTCCACCCGCCGCCCCGCCGCCTGCCACTCGGCGAGCGCCCGGGTGTCGGTCGGCGCGACCCCGGCGTCGAACTCCGCGCGCAGCGGCGTGATCAGCTGCTCCAGGGCCAGCCCGCTGGTCGCCGCCGCGGCCCTCGCCGCCACCCGGGCCGGGTCGGTCAGCACGTCGCGGCGCAGCACCCCGATCAGGTCGGCGAAGCCGGATTCCCGGTTCAGCTCGGTGTCCTCGGCCTCGACCGCGGCCGAGCGCAGCACCGAGGACACCGGGACCAGCGTCGCGCTGACCCCGACCTCGGCGAGCCTGCCCCGGTCGGCGTCGGCCACCCGGCGCCACCCGGGCACCAGGTCGATCTTGGTGAGCGCGACCAGCACGGTCGGGCACAGCCTGCTGACGTGGGTGAGCAGTTCCAGTTCCAGCGGGGTCAGCTCACCGGTGGCGTCGGTGACCACGAGCACCGCGTCCGCCTCGGCCAGCGCCGCGAGCGCCCGCGCGGTCCGCGGGCAGCCCGGCGCGCCGAAACCGGGGGAGTCGACCAGGACCAGCCCGGCGCCCAGCAGCGCGCGCGGCAGCCCGACGTCGCGGGGGGTCGTGCTGTCGGCGGCGGCCACCAGCGGCGTCGGTCTCTCCGCGTGCCGCACGACCGTGGCGACCTCGGTGGTCAGGTCGGTGCCGACCGGGCACACCTCGGCCCCGACCAGCGCGTTCACCAGGTGGCTCTTGCCCTTGCCCGGGTACCCGGTGACCACCACGCGGCGGCCCGGCTCCAGCAGTCCAGCGCGCCGGTCGAGCAGGCGGTCGACCAGGTCGTGGCGCTGGTGGGCGGCGCAGGCCCGGATGGTGTCGTCCAACAGGCCCAACCAGGGCGGTGCGGTCATCACCCTTTTGAGGATGCCGTGTTCCCCCGGATAGGTGAAGAAGGCGGGGCCCGTCCCGCGGACAGACCCCGCCTCCACCGCGGGTCGGCTCAGTGGCCGAGGTCCAGGTCACCGGTGAGGCCGCCCACGTCGAGCAGCCCGTGGTCGCCGAGGCCGCCGTCGGTCAGGCCGCCCACGGAGTGGGACACCTGGCTCGCCACGTCGGGCAGCGGGTTGGCCACCGGGAGGTCCGGCACCTCGACCGGGAGGTGCGGCAGGTGCGGCAGGTCGACCGGGAGCTCGGGCAGGTGCGGCAGGTCGGTGGGCAGGTGCGGGAGGCCGCCGGGCAGGTCGACCGGGAGGTGACCGGGCAGGCCGGGCAGACCGCCGGGCAGGTGCGGCAGGTCGGACAGCTCAGGCAGCTCGGGCAGCGCGCCGGTGTCGACCGGGAGGTGCTGCGCGGGCTCCGGCGCGGGGACCGGCTGCGGCAGCGTGGCCCGCAGGTGCTCGCTGATCTCCTCGACGTCCTCGAGCGGGGAGGCGCCGGTGAGGAAACCGCCCAGGTTCGCGGTGGCGCCGTTGAGCAGCTCGCCGCCCGCGCTGACGTAGTCGGCGACGGTGCCCGCGGCGAGGTCCGCGCCGCGCAGCGAGTCGGAGTCCAGCGAGTCGGAGTCCAGCGCGCCGGTCGGGTCCAGCTCGGGCAGGTGGAACTGGTCGGTCAGGCCAGCGGTGCTCAGCGCGCCCGCGCCTGCGGCGGAGACCTCGACCTCGGGCAGCGCGACGCCGTCGAGCAGCGCGGTCGGGTCCGAGAAGTCCACAGTGGACGCGAAGCCCGCCTCGGCCTGGAAGCCCGCCGCACCAGCGGCGACGGCCGCGCCGGAGGAGGTGGCCGCCGCGGCGACCGTGCCCAGGTCCGAGCCGGCCGCCGCGGCGAAGCGGTCTTCGGCGAACGCGACGTGGCCCTGGCTGGTGACCTGCTCGGACTCCAGCGCGTAGGCGGCGAGCAGGGAGTCGTCGCCCGCGGTGAGGTCGGCGGCGTAGCCGAGGTCGTTGGTGGCGCCCGCGGTCGCGCCGTGCAGGCCGTCGACCGCGTCGAGGGTGCTGGCGCTGGTGAACCAGTCGCTCCCGGTCTCCAGGTGACCGGCCGTGGCGGCGGGGTTGAGGCCGCCGGTCACCTCGGTCGCCGAGGTCAGCGCCTCGGTCACCGCGCGCAGGTCGGCGGCGGGGGCGTAGTCGGCGACGAACGGCAGCGCGTCCTGCAGGTCCTGCACCGAGAACTCACCCAGGCCCGCGGCGGTGAGCGAGCCGTGCGGGTCGGCGGCGAAGGCGGTGCGGGCGGCGTCGTCGGTGAGCAGCGAGAGGGCGAACTCGTGCAGGGTCTGGCCCTCGGCGGGCAGGTCGGTGCCGGTGGGGGCGGTGACCTGGGTGGGCTGAGCAGGCGCGGTGGCCTGGGTGGGCTGGCCGGAGCCGGAGCTGGACAACGGGTTCTCCTCGGGGGGACTGGGGTGTTCGGCGCCGCTCGGGGACCGGGGGCATCGACCGGAGCGGATGATCAACAACGCTAGGCCGAGTGGCGCAGGCTGCCATCGGGGATCACTCCCTGTCTCAATCCCCCACCGAAAGCCTGACGGGTATTCACCTATTAGGGGGTTAGGGAGTGTTGTGCGTACCACTCGGGGTTGCTGACGGGGGTTGGTCGCCTGGTACGAACAGGGGCACCCGTGATCACCCCGTGACCGAGAGGACCGCTCGCATGCCCCCGTCGTACCTGCTCGGCGTCGACGTCGGCCGCACCCGGTGCGCCGCCGCCGTGCGCAGGCGGGTCGGTGCCGGGTTCGACCAGCCGGACGTGGTCGCGCTCGAGGGCTCCGCGCGCTGGCTGTCCTCGGCGATCTTCCTTGGCGCGCAAGGGGATCTGCTGGTCGGCGCGGCGGCCGAGCTGGCGGCCGCGCGGCAGCCGGAGCGGTTCGCCAGGGCGCTGCTCGACCGGGTCGGCGATGACGTCCCGGTGCTGCTCGCAGGCGAGCTGTACCCGGCGGAGAACCTGGTCGCCGCGCTCGTCGGGTGGGTCGTCGACGTGGTTGCCGAGGCCGAGGGCGGCGCGCCCGAGCGCATTGCCGTCACCCACCCACCGGAGTGGGGGACATACCGGCGTGGCTTGCTGCACGACGCGTTGGCCGACGCCGGTCTGCCCGGGGTGGTGCTGCTGCCGACGGTCGTCGCCGCGGCGGAGGCGCACCACGCCGAGGTCCCGGTCGAGACCGGGACGCCGCTGGTGGTGACGCTGCTCGGCGGGCACCGCGCGGACCACGCGCTACTAATGCGTAACCCAATCGCGTTCGACGTCGTTGCACACCACGTGACCCCCCGAGCGGGCGCCGCGGTCGACGACGCCCTGTACCGCCACGTCGTGGCCGCCGTCGCGCCACCGCCGCCCTCGATCGCGGGCTCCAGCGACCTCGAGACCACCGCCGTGCTGCCCGCGCAGCCGGATTGCGCGCTGCTGAGCGCCTTCCGCACCGCGTGCGCGACGGCCAAGGAGCGCCTCTCCTCGGCGGCCGAGGTCCGCGTCCCCGTCCCGCACCTGCGCACCGATGTCACCATCACCCGCGCGGTGTTCACAGAATTGGCCGCCCCCGTGCTGTTGCCCGCCCTGGCCACCACCCGCGCGCTGCTGGGCGGGGCGCCGACCGCCGTCATCGCGGGCGGCACCGCCAAGATCCCGCTGGTCGCCCACCTCGCCCCCGGTCCCGTGCTCGACGACCCGGCCGCCGCCGCGGCCCGCGGCGCGGTACTGGCGCTGGCGCCGATCGCGCGGCCCGCGCTGCCCCCGACGGCGGTGCCGGACCCGGAGAGCGCGCCGAGCCTGATGCCGGTCCTGCGGTCCGATGTGGACGGTCTGGAGGGCGTGGCTGGCGATGTGGTCGAGGAACCGCCGCCCAGACCGCCGGTCGAGGTCGTCGCGCTGGAGCCGCCGCCGCGCCGCTTCGCGCTGGCCCGCCGGGGCGCGCGGTGATCCCCGGGCACGCCAGTCCCGACGAACTCGTGCTCGACGAGCCGACCAGCAGGCTGTGCGCCGCCATCACCGGCGGCGGGCTCACCCCGGTCCGGCTCGCCGTCATCGCTCCGGCAGGCTACGGCAAGAGCGCCCTGCTCGACCTGCTCGCCACCGCCGACGGCGCCAACCGCCGCGGCGGCTCGGGCGGCCTGCTGCTGGTCGACGACGCGCACCTGTTGTGCGACGGGGACTTCGCCGAACTCGAGGCGCACCTCGCCGACGAGTCCGCCGGGTTGGTCATCGCCGCCCGCCCGCGCCCGCGACCCCCCGGCCTCACCGCCCTGCTCGGTCGCCTGCGCGGCCAGATCGTCCTGCGCGCCTTCGACGTCAACCGCACAGCCGCGTGCCTTTCGGCGCTGGGTGCTGATCCCCGGCAAGCCGCGTTCGTGCACGCCCAGACCGGTGGCGTCCCGGGGTTGGTCCACCGGCTCGCGCCGCACCTGTGCCCGGACCACGACGTCGTGCCGCCCGCGGCGGTCGAGGAGTTCCGGCTCGACCTCGACCGGCTGACCGGCGAGCAGGTGCAAGCCCTCCTCGCGGCCGAGGTCAACGCCGACACCACGTTGCTCGCCGACCTGCTGGACAAGGCCCCGACCGCGACCGCCGCCCTGGTCGACGAGGCCCGCGCCACCGGGTTGCTCGCCGCCGACGGCACGCTGCTCCCGCTCGCCGCGACGGTGCTGCGCGCCATCGTCCCGGCCGACCAGCGCACCGCGGTGCTCGGCGGCCTGGCCCGGCTCCGGCTGGCCCGCACCGGACCGACCAGCGACTTCGCCGCCGCGCTGCTCGCCGCGGACGCCTCCGGTCCCGCCGCTGGTGCGGTCTACGCCGCCGCGGCCGCCGAGGCCGAACCCGACTTCGCCGTCCGCCTGCACCAGGCGGCGGAGAACGCGGGCCACCCCGTCGACGAGGTCGGCCGCGCCGAGGCCGAGGCCCGCGCCGGGGACCTCGACACCGCCCTGCGCCGCGCCGACGCCCTCCTGGTCGCGGGCGATCCCCGGGCCGCCCACGTCGCGGCGGCCGCCCTGGCCCACCGCGGTCAACCCACCCGCAGCGCGGAGCTCTACCACTGGGCCGGAGCGGGTGCCCTGGCCGCGATCGGGTTCGCCGCCACCGGCCGCCTCCCCGAGGCCCGCGCCGCATTGACCACTGTGGACAGTGTGGGTGGGTCAACCGAACCTCCCACGCTGTTCAGCACGGCCACCACCCTCGCCGCCCGCGGCGTCCTGGACTCCATCGCCGGTGACGCGGCTGCACTGTCCACAGTGGTCAGGGCGGCCGAGGTGCTGGAACCGGTCGGCCGCGCGGCCCTGCTCCCCGATTCCCCCGCTGCCCTCGGCGCGATCCTCGCCCTGCACACCGGCGCCACCGGCATCGCCGAACCCCTGCTGGCCCGAGCGGCGACCGCGGGCACCGGGGGCGAACTCCTGCGCGCCAGGCACGCGCTCCTCGCCGCCTGGCCCGCCCTCCTGCGCGGTGAACCGGTCGAGATCCCCACCCCGCGGACCCCGCGCGACCACCTGTTCGCCATCGGCCTGGCCGTGGGCACCGCCCGTCGAGCGGGCGACCTGGCCGCGCTCCGCCGGGTGTGGGACCAGGCGCACGAAGCCGTTGTCCGCCACGAGGTCGACCTGTTCACCCTGCTCCCGTTGTGCGAGTTCGCCTTGGCCGCACCGCGCCTCGGCGACCAGGACCGATTCGCTCCCTTCCTCCGCCGCGCCTGGACCCTCCTGGACTCCCTGGGAAACCCGCCCGCGTGGACGGCTCTCCCGCACTGGTACGCCTTCCACGCCGAACTGGCGTCCGGCAACCCCAACCCGGCTGCGCACATCGAGGCCCTCGCCGCCTGCGCGGACCCCTTCCCCAGCGCGCTCGCCGAAGCCGCCCGCTGCTGGCTGGAGGTCCTGTCCGGCACCATCACCACCCTCAAGATCGAGTCGGCCGCCCGGGCCCTGCACGCCACCGGCCTGCACTGGGACGCCGCCCGGCTCGCGGGCCAGGCCGCCACCCGCACCACCGACCGCAAGCGGATGCTCGCCCTGCTCGACTGCGCCCGAACCCTGCAGGCCGGGTCGATCCGCGAGGAATCCGCCACCCCCACCGGGACTTCACCGCTCAGCGGCCGCGAACTGCAGGTCGCTGAACTGGTTCTGGCTGGCCTCACCTACAAACAGGTCGGCGACCGCCTCTTCATCTCCTCGAAGACGGTCGAACACCACATGGCCCGCATGAGATCCCGTCTCGGCGCCACCAGCCGGGGCGACCTCCTGGCCCAACTCCGAGACCTCCTGGCCACGGCTTCCCCTGGCTCCTAGCGCCCTGATCTTGGTGGTTACGCTGCCCGCGGTCGTGTTCCTCGTGCCAAGGGGATGGTGTGAACAGCTCGGGAGCTACGCCGGAGTCCGTGGCCGAGGCCGACCTCGGCGCGCTGGGAGCACAGCTCGGCAGCGGCGGCCACACGACTCTCCACGAGTTGGTCCACTATGCGATTGCGGGCTGGAACGGGCCGCTGGTCTACAAGAAGTACCGCGGACCAGACGAAGATCCGCGACGGCTGGAGCAGATCGTTCAGCTGCGCGGGCAGTTGACCCCTGCCCGCCGCGCCGCCCTCGACCAGATCGCGGCGTGGCCGCGCCAGGTGGTCCACGACCGGGCGGGCGATGTCACCGGGGTGGTATTGCCACGCATC
This sequence comes from Actinokineospora diospyrosa, assembly GCF_024171925.1. Taxonomy (GTDB): domain Bacteria; phylum Actinomycetota; class Actinomycetes; order Mycobacteriales; family Pseudonocardiaceae; genus Actinokineospora; species Actinokineospora diospyrosa. The sequence goes on from NZ_JAMTCO010000003.1 coordinate 142,707, forward strand.
CCGGACGAGTACATCGCGACGATCGTGAGCCCGACCGGCAGGCAGTTGGTCACACCGCGGGAGCTCCAGTACCTGCTCATTGATCCGAGCCGGTCGAAGCGCCTCGGGTGGCCAACTCCGAACCCGCAAGAGCGGCTTTTCCTGTGTCGCGATTTCGCCGGCGCCCTGTCGCTCCTGCACGACGACCTCGACGTGGTGTTCGGCGATATCAACCACGTCAACGAGCTGTTCAGATTGCGCCCCGAAACCGGCGTCTACCTCGTCGACTGCGATGCCGTCCGCCCGCGCGGGATCGAAACCCCGCACAAACAACTCAACACCCCCGACTGGGTACCCCCGGAGGGCGGCGAACTCTGCCTGGCGACAGACCGGTACAAATTGGCTCTATTCGTCCTGCGAACCCTTGTCCCCGGCGCGGCAACTCAAACCGATCCCGCTCTGGCGGCTCGCGCGCTCGACGGGGCCGGAATGGTCCTCCTGCGCCAAGCCTTGGCCAACGACCCCGCCGTCCGCCCCACAGCGGCCGAGTGGCACCGCTACTTCACCACCCTCCTCGGCGGACACGAACCACCACCGCCAAGCCCCGAAGACGCCTTCTTCCGCCGCCCGCCAATTCGCTGACCGCGCTCAACGGTGCGTCAAGCGTCCAGAAGGGACTGACGGATCGGATGGCGAAAATCCGCGACTCGTGAGCGATGTTCAGGTGTGTCACCTTTTTGGCAGATGATTTCCGGGCGCTTTCCTGCCAGATGGCGTAACGATCGCCCGCTGTCCTCGATACCCTCGACAGTCGTGCGCGCGGCGGCCGGGAAGTGCGAGCCGCGTGGCGGTGGTCGACGTAGGTGAATGATGTCGTGTCTGGCGGACGCGGTTGTTTGCCGTACACGAAAAAGGGGATACCGGGTGACTCCGTCGGGGATGACGCCAGTGTCGGTCGCCGAGTCCGATCTCGGCACTCCGGGGCGGGAGTTGGGCAAGGGCGGCGAAGCGGCCGTGTACGAGTTGCCGCACTACACGCTCCCGGACCGGCGCGGGCCGCTGGTCTACAAGAAGTACCGCAAACCGCACGAGGACGCGCAACGGTTGCGGCGGATCGTCCGGCTGCGCGGGCAATTGGCGCCGCCGCGGCGCGCTGAGCTCGACCAGATCGCGGCGTGGCCGTGCAGGCTGGTCGAGGACGTGAACGGCGATGTCATCGGGCTCGTGCTGCCGCGCATCCCCGACGAGTACATGACGACCGTGGTGAGCCCGACCGGTACCCGGTCGACCAACCCGTGCGAGGTCCAGTACCTGTTCGTCGACCCGAGCCGGGCGAAGCGCCTCGCACTGCCCACTCCGACCGCCGACGAGCGGCTCACCCTGTGCCGGGATTTCGCTGGCGCGCTCGCGTTCCTGCACGACGAGCTCGACGTGGCGTTCGGCGACATCAACCACGCCAACGAGCTGTTCAAAGTGCACCCCAAGACCGGCGTCTACTTCATCGACTGCGACGGCGTCCGCCTGCGCGGGACCATCACCACGCACCAGCAGCTCAACACGCCCGACTGGGTCCCCCCGGAGGGGAACGCGCTCAGCCCGGAGACCGACCGCTACAAGCTGGGCCTGTTCGTGCTGCGCTGCCTCACCCCGGGCGCGTCGACCTCCGGGCGGATCGATCCCTCCGCCGCGGCCAGCGTGCTCGACCAGACCGGGTTGGACCTCCTGCGCCAAGCCGTGGACGACGTCCCCGCGGCGCGACCGACGGCGGTGCGGTGGCGCCGCTACCTCAACGCCGTGCTCGGCCAGTTCGAGGACCCGCCGCGGATCACCCGCGCCGAGGTGACCCGGCCGTTCGTGCTGCTCGGTCAACCGGTCGAGATCGCCTGGGCCGCCGACCACACCACCCGGATCGAGGTGTCGGCAGGCGGGCGCACGGTCACCGCCGACGGCGGCCTCGGCCACGGCACGGTCGCGATCGACCTGCCCGCCTCCGGCTTCGTGCAGGTGCGCGCCACCAGCACCCTCGGCGCCGACGTGGTGCAGGTCGGCCCGGTCCCGGTGATCGAGCCGCCCAAGCAGGTCACCATGCCGATCCTGATGCCGCCGGTGGTGTTCCCGCAGCTGGACCACCTCATCCCGGTGGTGGACCTGCCCGAGCCGCCCCGGCTCGCCGGGGTGCCCGCACCCGAGGTCACGGTGGCGAGCCCGCCGCCGGGCGATCCCCTGCGACTGCACGTCGCGATGGCCCCACCGATCGCCCTCGACGAGGTCATCGGCGCGGGCCCTGTCTTCTCCTTCGACCGATCCACCCCAGCGGAAGAGGCCTGATGCGCGTCGCGCTCCTGCTCGCCCGGTTGGCGGGCGCCCGTCCCCCCGTCCTGCGCAAAGCCCCCGGCGACCTGATCCGGCACGCCGCGATGGGCGGCGTCCTGCTCACCACGGCCGGACTGGCCGGGGTGTCGGCCTTCTTCGCGCTGCACTCGGCGCTGGGGCTGTCGATCGCCGCGAGCGTGGCGGCCGGTGCTGGCTGGTCGGTCATCGTGCTCAACCTGGACCGGATGCTGGTCATCGGCATGGGCTCGGTTTCCGGCGGCTGGCAGCGGTTCCTGCTCGCCCTGCCCAGGATCGCCCTCGCCCTGGTGATCGGCGCGGTCGTGTCCACCCCGCTGGTCCTGCGTATCTTCCAACCGGAGATCACCGCGGAGCTGATGAGCATGCGGGCCGAGGCGCTGGAGGAGGGCAACCGCAAGCTCGACGACGCGTTCAAGGCGATCGATGAGCTGACCAAGCAGGAGAGCGGGCTGCGGGCGGTCATCGAGGGCCGCGAACTGCCCGCCGCCTCGCAGGACGCGGACGTGATCAGGGCCCAGCAGCGCTACGACGCCGCCGAGGCCACCTACCGCAAGGCCCAGGCCGAGGCCGAGTGCGAGCTGGACGGCACCTGCGGCACCGGCAGGCCGGGCGTCGGCGACTCGCAGCGGCAGAAGCAGCGCGAGGCCGACGAGGCCAAGGCCGACCGGGACCGGGCGCTCGCCGAGCTGAACCGGACCATCGAGGAGGCCGAGCAGCGCATCCGCGACGGCCAGGCCAGCGCGGTGGAGGCGGCGAAGGCGAAGCTCCCCGGCGTCCAGCGGGACCTGCAGGTCGCCCAGGAGCGCAAGCGGATCGCCGAGACCGAGACCGCGGACGCCGAGAACGGCAACACCGGCCTGATGGCCAGGATGACCGCGCTGGACCGGCTCAGCGACAAGAACGCCGCCGCCGCGCAGGCGCAGCTGTTCCTCTTCCTGCTGTTCCTGTGCATCGAGATCCTCCCGGTGCTGGTCAAGCTGATCACCTCGGTCGGCGCCAAGTCCCTCTACGACCGCATGGTCGAGCGCGCCGACGACGACGCGGACAACGTCGACGAGCGGCAGGTCGCGAGCGAGCGGGCGGTGCGGGACATGGAGGACAAGGCCAAGACCGACCTGGCCCAGCAGCGCGTCGACGCCCAACTCGAGGTCGGCAAGCGCGCCACCGACGAACTGGTCGCCCGCCAGACCGACATCGCCCTGCGCTCGGTCACCGTCTGGGCCGAACTGGCGATGCTGCGCACCGACGAGCAGCTGCAGGAGTGGTACCAGCGCAACGTCACCCACCTCAACGGCTTCGGCCCCACCGGCCCCCGCCCCAGCTCCTCGACCGGCCTGCCCACCCGCCCCAACCCCCTAACCGGCCCACCCACCCCCGCGGCACTGCGCCCCGGCACCTCCCCAACCGCCGCCCTCCCACCCTTTGGCCCCCAAGCCGCCTTGCCCGCCTCCCCGCTCCCACCCACCGCCACCTCAACCCCCAACGGTCAGCCCGCCACCCCACCGAACCCAGCTGGCCAGGCAGCCACAACCGTCGCGATGAACGCCATCTCGCCCGCCGCCCGCCCGAACTCGAACGGCCAGGCCACGCCGCCCGCTTCGCCGACTTCGGCTGGCCAGGCGTCCGCGATGAACGCGGTCTCGCCGAACTCGAACGGCCAAGCCACTCCGCCCGCCGCCTCGCCGAACCCGGCTGGTCAGGCGACTGCGACCGCCGCGATGAACGCGGTGTCGCCGCTGGCCCCGCCCGTCGCCCTGTCCACCCCCAATGGCCAGGCCACCCCGCCCGCTTCCCCGGCCCAGACCGGGGCAGCGCCCCTTCCGTCCGGCACCGCGCCGAACCCGGCCACGTCCTGGCAGACCCCGTCGACCCCGGCGGTGGCCCCGTCGCCCGCAGCAGGCACCGCACCCAAGCCGACCGCGTACCTGCCGGACCCGAACGGCCCGCTCACCGCCGCGTCGAGCCCGGCGCCGCTGCCCAGCACCACCCCAAAGCCCACTGCACCAAAGCCCACTGCACCGAAGCCGACCGCACCGAAGCCGACCGCGCCGAAGCCGACCGCGGCGATGCCGAACATGTACGCCCCGCCGACCCCGGCGCCCACCGCCGTCCAGCCCGAGCCTGCCGCGTTCGACCCGACCGCCACCGTGCCGAACCTGACCGCGGTGTTGCCCGCGGCCGCTCGGGCGCGGCGGGGTGCGAATGGCGAGTCGACCACCCCCATGCGGCCCGTGAACGGTGCCGCCAGCCCGAAGTCCCACCCCTAGAAGGAGCGACATGGAGTCCGAACGCGGGAAACTGCTCCCGTTCTACCTGGTCGTCGACGTCTCGTACTCGATGCAGGGCAAGAAGCTCGACGCGGTCGGGCGGATCATCCCGACCATTGTGGACGCGCTCGCGAAGGCGCCCATCCTGTCCGACAAGGTGCGCTTCGCGATGATCGACTTCGCCGATGACGCCCAGGTCCGGTTGCCGTTGTGCGACCTGCTCGACGAGCACATCGTGTTGCCGTCGCTGGCTACCCGGGGTGGGACCGCGTTCGGCGCGCCGCTGCGGCTGTTGCGCACCGAGATCGAGTCCAACATCAAGCAGCTCAAGGCCGACGGGTTCGCCGTGCACCGGCCCGCGGTGTTCTTCCTCAGCGACGGCGAGCCCACCGACCCCGGTGCCTGGGAGTCCGCCTTCACCGACCTGACCTACTACGACAAGGAGAAGCGGCAGGGCTTCCCCATGTACCCCAACGTGATCCCGTTCGGCGTCGAGGGCGCGGTCCCGACGACCCTGCAGCGGATGATCCACCCGGCCACCGGGTCCAAGCCGATGCGCATGTACCTCGCCGACCACAACCAGGACCCGGCGGCGGCGATCACCACCATGGCCGAGATCCTGATCTCCAGCATCCTCAAGTCCGGCCAGAGCATGGCGATGGGCAACTCGGGCATCCTGCTTCCACCGGACGAGGACCTCCCCGGTGGGGTCAAGTCCTTCGGCGCCGATGACGACTTCGTGTGACCGGGATGTCTGCAGAGGACATGACGCAGCAGTGCGTCCCGCGCTACGTCATCGGTGAGCCCGGTCGCGCGGCGGCGCTGGTGGTGCCCCGGCCGAGCGCCGACCTGTGGGGCCGCAAGGACACCGTGCTCGACGGGTTCCAAGTGGACAGCCCGAACGGCGCCGCGCTGGCATACGTGCGGGCTGCGAGCGTGCGCGGGTTGTCGCACCGCGCGTACGCCAAGGTCCGCCAGGACGCCTACGGCGTGCGGGTCACCGGCGACGGCCGCTACCTCGTCGTCGCCGTCGCCGACGGGCTGTCCGCCGGGGCGCTGTCGCACGTCGCCGCCGACACCGCCGTCAACCGGGGGATCAGGCGGCTGAACGCGCTGCTCACCGGCGCGGACCAAGCCGCGGTCGAGTGGGCCCCGTTCTTCCGCGACCTGGCCGCCGACGTCGAGCGCGACTGCCGCGACGACCTGTTCGACCGCGGGGTCGCCGACGCCAACTCCCGGACGCTGCCCGAGATCGCCGCGACCATGGCCACGACGGTGTCGTTCGCGGTGCTCGACCTCATCCCGTTCGACAGCGGGCACCGGGTGGTCATGGGCACCGTCGGCGACACCTCCGTCTGGGTGCTCGGCGACGGCGGTTGGCAGCCCACCCAACCGGTGAAGAACGACGGCGCCGACCTGCACAGCTCCGCGACGCACGCGCTCCCACTGCCCGCCGAACCGGTGCGGGCGGCGGGGTGGGTCCGCCCCGGTGAGGCGCTGGTCGTGATGACCGACGGCGTGGGGGACCCGCTCGGCCACGGCACCGGCGAGGTCGGGGCCCGGCTCGCGCAGCTGTGGCGGACACCCCCGCACGAGCTGGAGTTCACCGCCCAGGTCGGGTTCGCCCGCAAGACCTACGACGACGACCGGACGGTCGTCGCCGTGTGGCCCGCGCGAGGATGAGCACCACGGTCTCACCGTCGTCGCTCGGGCGGCTCGGCCCGATGATCGGCAAGGGGGGCCAGGCGCAGGTCTACCTCGCCCCCGCGGTGGGGTTCCCGGACGTGCCGTCGGTCGTCTACAAGAAGTACCGCCCCGGCCACAGCCCGCCCGGCGGGCTGGACCAGCTCGTCGCCCGCAGGCTGCGGCTCGACCCGGCCACCCGCGCCCGGCTGGACAGCCTCACCGCCTGGCCGCTGCGGGTCGTCGCCGACGACGCGGGGGTGCACGGCGTCCTCGTGCGGCTCATCCCGGACTCCTTCTTCCAGGACCGGGTGCTGCCCGGCGGGGACGCCGTGCGCTCGCTGCGGGAGCTGCAGTTCCTGCTGATCGACCCGGCGCGGGCCAGCAGGCTGGGCATGCCCGCGCCGACCACGGCGCAGCGGGCGCTGGTGTGCCGCGACTTCGCCGCCGCGGTGCACCTGCTGCACAAGCTGGACATCGTCATCGGCGACATCAACCCGACCAACGCGGTGTTCCGGCTCGACCAGCGGCCGACCGCGATGCTGGTCGACTGCGACGCGGTGCGGGTGCGCGGCTCGGCGGCCGTGGTCGCCCAGCTCGACATGCCCGACTGGGAGGCACCGGAGCGGCTGCCCAGCCAGGCGACCGACCTGTACAAGCTCGGCCTGGTCGTGCTGCGCTGCCTCGCCCCCGGCGCGGGCGGGTCGGTCTCGCGCGACCTCAGCAGGGCGGCGGATGTGCTGGACCGCGAGGGGCGCGGCCTGCTCGCCGCCGCGCTGGGCCGCGACGCGGCAGCGCGGCCCTCCGCCCAGACCTGGGGCCGCTATTTTGACCGGGTCCTGGCCGGGGTCTCCGCGCCCGTGCCGGGGTCGACCACCTCGGCGTGGCGGCGTGGACCCGGCGGAACGTGGATCGAGGTGGCCAGGTGACGCTTGCCTGCACGGTGTGCGGTGGTGAGCCGTTAGGCACGTACGAGTTGTCCATGCACGAGGAGGCGACCTGCGCGTCCCACCCGGTCGCGGCCCGGTGCACCCTCTGCGGCAGGCCGGCGCCCGACCCGCGCGCGCCCGGGTGGAGCAGGTGGGGAGCCGCCGCGCGGTGCCCGCGCTGCGCACTCGGCGCGATCGAGACCCAAGAGGACGCCCGCGGCCAGATCCCCGAGGTCCGCGCCGCCATGGCCGCACTCGGCATCGAGCTGACCCGCCGCGTGCGGGTCACCCTCGCGGGCCACGGACCGCTGTCAGTGGAGACCACCGGCCGTGACGGCGTCCTCGGCATCACCCACCAGCAGTGGGGCCCCGCGGGCTACGCCGCGGTGTCCATCGAGATCGCGGCGGGCCTGACCCCCATCCACTTCGGCGCGACCCTGGCCCACGAACTCGGCCACGCCTGGCTCGCCGAGCGCAAGTCGGGCCCGCTCCCGCTGCCGCTGGAGGAAGGCGTGTGCGAGGTGTTCGCGGGCGCCTGGCTGAAGAAACAAGGCACCCCCATGGCCACCCGCCTACGAGCCTCCATGGAAGCCAACCGCGACCCCATCTACGGCGACGGCTACCGCATGGTCCGCGCCGCGATCCTGCACACCGGCATAGAGTCAGTCCTGACCAGCGTCATCAAAACCGGCGCCCTCCCCCGCCCCGGCGGCTGAAGGCATCCGCTGGCCCGTTGGTGCCTCGGCCGCCCATCCGCGCGAAGCGCGACATTGTCGTTGAGCTGACCTCCAACAACACCAACCCACTAACTCTGCTCGATGCGGTGGATTTGTTTTGCGCGGGGGGACAACACCCGTAGCCTCGTTCGGCGGCTGCTGGGCCGTCCCTTGGCCCCCAGCTTTGAGCCCAGCACGGGTGTTGTAGGGGCCCCGCGCAAAACAAATCCACCGCATCGAGCACCCCCACCCGAAACCACGTCAAGCGGGCCTCTCAAGCCCCACCCACCCAGCCGCACCTAACTTGTGGAGCCCACCCAACCGGCACCTGAAACAGTCCCCGCTCAACCGCACTTCAAGCAGGCCCCGCACACCTCACCCCAACCGCACGTCAAGTCAGCCCCCAGGCAAGACCCGCGTCGACCACACTCCCTCAGTGATCACGCAAGATGATCAAGTCCGCGATGGCCCGCAGCTCCGCCTCCGCGCGTTCCCCCGGCAACGCCGCCGCCAGGTGGTCCACCGCGTCCCCCAACAGCTCACCCGCGCGCGTCCTGGCCCAAGCCCGGCCCCCCGCCGACTCGACCAGGTCTGCGGCGCGCACCAGCTCCGCGGCCGTCAGCGCCTCGGTCCCCGCGTACAGCTCCCGCAACTCCCGCGCCGCCGGGGTGTCCGTGGTCAGCGCGGCCACCACCGGCAGCGACTTCTTGCGGTTCTCCAGGTCCGAGTACACCGGCTTCCCGGTGGCCGTCGGGTTTCCCCAGATCCCCAGCAGGTCGTCCACCAACTGGAACGCCACCCCCAGCCGCTCCCCGAACGACCGGAACTGGTCCACCTGACTCGGCGCCGCGCCCCCCAAGAGCGCACCGAGCGTCGTGGAGCAGGCCAGCAGTGCCCCGGTCTTGCCCTCGGCCATCCGCAGGCACTCCGCCAGCGTCACGTCCGCGCGCTGCTCGAAAGCCAGGTCCGCGGCCTGCCCCTCCTGCACCGCGAGGACACCGGCGGACAGCACGCGGGCGGCGGGCTGTGCGCGCGGGTGGTCGCTCGCGGCCAGCACGTCGAAGGCGAGGGTCAGCAGGGCGTCGCCTGCGAGGATCGCGGGGCCCAGACCGAAGACCGTCCACGCGGTCGGGCGGTGGCGGCGGGTGCGGTCACCGTCCATCACGTCGTCGTGCAGGAGGGTGAAGTTGTGCACCAGTTCGACGGCGACGGCCGCGGGCAGGGCCTCGGTGGGTGACCCGCCAACGGCCTCGGCGGCGGTCAGGACCAGGGCGGGGCGGATCGCCTTGCCCGCGTCGGCCTCGGTCGGCCTGCCGAGCTCGTCCCACCAGCCGAAGTGGTAGCCGGAGATGTGCCGCATCGCCTCGGGCAGCGAGTCCACCGCGGCGCGCAGGGCCGGGGCCAGCACGGCGCGGCTGTGCGACAGGACCTCCCTGGCCGACCGGTGACCGGCGGGGCGGCGGGTGCCTGGGACGTGGACGGTGGGGTTGGTGGACACGGGCCGGTCCTCGATTCAACGGGAGGGGACGGGCGGTCGTGCCCGCGGGGGAGCAAGCGGTGGCCCGCGCGCGGAGCACGGGCCACCGGGTTCATCTCACAGTCCGATTTGGACGTTCTCCAGCACGCCGAGCGCGTCCGGGACCAGCACCGCGGCGCTGTAGTAGGTGCTGACCAGGTACGACATGATCGCCTTGTCGTTGATCCCGGTGAACCGCACCGACAGGCCCGGCTCGTACTCGTCCGGGATCCCGGTCTGGTGCAGGCCGATCACGCCCTGGTCGGACTCGCCGGTGCGCAGCACGATGATCGAGGTGATCCCGGTGTCGCTCACCGGGATCTTGTCGCACGGCAGCAGCGGCACCCCGCGCCAGGACTGCACCTGCTTGCCGTGCACCTCGGTCGTCGGCGGGTACAGGCCGCGCTTGGTGCACTCGCGGCCGAACGCGGCGATCGCCCTGGGGTGGGCCAGGAAGAAGTTCGACCTGCGCCGCCGCGCCAGCAGCTCGTCGAGGTCGTCCGGGGTCGGCGCGCCCTCGCGGGTGTGCAGCCGCTGGCGCAGGTCGGCGTTGTGCAGGAAGCCGAAGTCCCGGTTGTTGATGAGCTCGTGCTCCTGGCGCTCGCGCAGCGCGTGGATGGTCAGCCGCAGCTGCTGCTCGACCTGGTCCATCGGCTGGTTGTAGAGGTCGGCCACCCGGGTGTGGATCTTGAGCATGGTCTGCGCGACGGACAGCTCGTACTCGCGCGGGCTGCCCTCGTAGTCGACGAAGGTGCCGGGCAGCTCGTGCTCGCCGGAGTGCCCGGAGGACATGGCGATCTCGGCCTCGCCGTGCTTGTTCGTCCGGTTGGGCGGGCTCGCCCGGAACTCGTCCACGTGCTGGCGCAACGCGGCCGAGCGCTCCTGCAGTGACAGGAACTCCGAGCGCGACAGCGACATCACGATGCACGCGGTGCTGGCCTTGGCGGTGAAGTCCCAGGTGGCGTCGGCGTCGATGAGCCCGCGGTCGCCGAAGAACTCGCCGTCGGCCAGGACCGCGAGCACGGCCTCGTCGCCGAAGTGGCCCTCGGTGTAGGTGGTGACCTTGCCGTGCGCGATCAGGTGCACCGCGTCGGCCGGGCGCCCGCGCTCGACGATCGTGTCGCCCGCGCTGAACTCGCGCTGGGTGAACCGGTTCGCCAGCTCGGTGAGCGCGCCGACGTCGGCGAGGCCGCGCAGCAGGGCCAGCTCGCGCAGCTCGGTCGGCACGATGTCGACGTCGGCGCCGGTGTTGGTGAAGGTGACCCGGCCGTCGCCCAGGGTGTAGCTGAGCCTGCGGTTGACCCGGTACACCGCGCCCTGGGCCTCGACCCACGGCAGCATCCGCAGCAGCCAGCGCGGGCTGATCTCCTGCATCTGCGGGACGGACTTGGTGGTGGTCGCGAGGTTGCGCGCCGCCTTGGTGCTCAGGCTCTGCTGGTCCTGCTCGGAAGCGGTGTCGAGTAGCTCGGTCACGCCGATGACCCCCGGTGGTGGGTGGAACTTTGTGGGTGAAGGAGTGGGTGAAGGAGTGGGTGGACGTGGTGCCCCGCGCGGACGCGGGGCACCACGAGGGGGTTAGAGACCGATCTGGACGTCGTCGAGCACGGCCAGCGCGTCGGGCACCAGCACCGCGGCCGAGTAGTACGCGGTGACCAGGTAGGACAGGATCGCCTTGTCGTTGATCCCCATGAACCGCACCGACAGGCCCGGCTCGTACTCGTCGGGCAGCCCGGTCTGGTGCAGGCCGATGACGCCCTGGTTGTCCTCACCGGTGCGCAGCACGATGATCGAGGTGGTCCGGGTGTCGCTGATCGGGATCTTGCTGCACGGCAGCACCGGGACCCCGCGCCAGGACGGCACGTGGTGCCCGCCGATCTCCACCGAGGCCGGGTAGATCCCGCGCTTGCTGCACTCGCGGCCGAACGCGGCGATCGCCTTGGGGTGGGCGAGGATGACCGAGGGGTCCTTCCACACCTTCGCCAGCAGCTCGTCGAGGTCGTCGGGGGTGGGCGCGCCGGTGCGCGCGTGCACCCGCTGGCGCGGGTCGGCGTTGTGCAGCAGGCCGAACTCGCGGTTGTTGATGAGCTCGTGCTCCTGGCGCTCGCGCAGCGCCTCGATGGTCAGCCGCAGCTGCTGCTCGACCTGGTCCATCGGCTGGTTGTAGAGGTCGGCCACCCGGGTGTGCACCTTGAGCACGGTCTGCGCGACCGAGAGCTCGTACTCGCGCGGCGAGACCTCGTAGTCCACAAAGGTCTCCGGCAGCTCGACCTCGCCGGTGTGGCCCGCGGCGAGGTTGATCGGGACCTCGCCGTCCTGCTCGTGCGCGCCGCTGGCCAGGTACGCCTCGACGTGCGCGCGCAGCGTCGGCACCCGCTCGAGGAGGTCCTGGAACTCGTTGCGGCGCAGGGAGAGCACGGTGACCGCGGTGGCGGCCTTGGCGGTGAAGTCCCAGATCTTCTCCTGCAGCAGGCCCCACTGGTCGAAGTACTCGCCGTCGGTGACCACGCCGACCACGGTCTCGTCGCCGTACTGGCCCTCGGCGCGCTGCTCGACCCGGCCGTGCGCGATGACCAGGAACCGGTCGGCCGCGTGCCCCCACTCGACGAGCGTGTCGCCCGCGGCGTAGTCCTCCTGCCGGAACAGCCCGGCCAGCGCGGTCAGCGCCTCCTCGTCGTCGAAGTCGCGCAGGAAGGACAGTTCGCGCAGGTCCCCGGAGACCACCCGGGGCTGGGCGTCGGCCCGGTTGACGGTGATCCGCCCGTCCCCGACGACGTAGTCGATCGCGATCCGCCCGTCGCCGACGACGTAGCTGCGGCGCTGGTTGACCCGGTAGGTGCCGCCCCCGACGTGGGTCCACGGCAGGACCCGCAGCAGCCAGCGGGAGGTGATCTCCTGCATCTGCGGGACGGACTTGGTGGTGGTCGCGAGGTTGCGCGCCGCCTCGGTGGTGAGGCTCTGCTGCGGGGGCGCTTCGCCGCCGACAGGGCGCAGGGTCTCGGTCACGGTGCTACCGCCAATCGCTCATCCTGGAAAGGGAAGGTCGCGTGGGACAATGCGGGCGACACCGAAAAACCGCGATGGCGGAAAGCACCTCACTTTCATGTTCGCACTGGTGAGGGCCCCGGTGTCCGCCTCGAACGTCGCTTCGCCATTGTCGACGGCGTTGAAGCTAGCACCGCGAATTCGTGACAGTACAGTCCCCGAATCGGCTGGTTATAACCCAAGAGAACCGACCGGATTCAGCGATAAGGCAGACCGCGAGTAGTCATGTCGGGGCTCGATCACTCGATCTTGCGCCCGATTGGGCCGGACGTGACGCAGGGATACCTCGGATGGACGTAGCGTGAGCGCGGCACACTGGTGGGATGAGCGGTGTGGTGGTCGTCCTCGGCGGGCGCAGCGAGATCGGACTAGAGGTGGCGCGCCTGCTCGCGCCCGGCCGAACCCTGGTCCTGGCCGCCAGGAGGTCCGGTGATCTTGATCACCAACGCGCCGCCCTGACCGCCGTGGGCGCCACCGCCGTCCACCCCCTCGAGTTCGACGCGGACGACCTCACCACCCACCAGTCGTTCGTTCAGGGCATCGTCGACACCCACGGTCCGATCGACACGGTCATCGTGTCCTTCGGCATCCTCGGCGACCAATCCCGCGCCGAGACCGACGCGGCCCACGCCCTCTCCATAATCCACACCGACTACGTCGCCCACGTATCCGTCTTGACACACCTGGCGACCCTGCTCCGAGCCCAGAACTCCGGCACCCTCATCGTCTTCTCCTCCGTGGCGGGAGTCCGAGTCCGCCGAGCCAACTACGTATACGGCTCAGCCAAAGCAGGCCTGGACGGCTTCGCCAGCGGCCTGTCCGACGCCCTAGCAGGCTCCGGCGCCCGCCTACTCCTGGTCCGCCCCGGCTTCGTAATCGGCCGCATGACCGACGGCATGCCCCCCGCCCCGTTCTCCTCAACCCCACCCCAAGTCGCCGCCGCCACAGTCCGGGCGCTGCGCAAGGGACGAGGAGAGGTCTGGGTCCCCGCAATCCTGCGCCCCGTCTTCTTCTGCATGCGCCTTCTCCCTCGCCGGCTATGGCGCAAGCTCCCCCGCTAAGGGGAGTGAGAAGCAGAGCAGAAGACAGACGGGCGACTTGATGCGTATCGAGTTGATATGTATGCAGTCGAGTCTGCGGGCATATGTGTTTCGATAACGCGCGATCTCGCGTAGCTGCCCTATTTCACCTGGTCAACCCTGGACAGTCGGACCCGGCGGTGCCAGCCCAGCTGCCGTCAGGACCGGCCCCAGCCCACCTACCCAGCCCCTGGACACTCGGAACGGCCGGTGCCATCCCAGCCCGCTCTCGTCAGCCCACCTTCCCAGCGCCTGGACAGTCGGACTCGCTGGTGCCAACTGCTCGATGGGGTGGACCTGTTTTGTGTGGGGGGGACGGCACCCGTAGCGTTTCCGCGCGGCAGGGCCTGCTTTTGGGCCCCTGCTTTGCGGTTCTGCCACGGGTGTCGTAGGGGCCCCGCGCAAAACAGGTCCACCCCATCGAGCAAAGCTCGAAAATCGCGGATCGGGCCCGATGTTGCCGCCAGGCAACGAGGCGTCCGATCCGGTGGCCGAGGTCGCCGCTAGGCGACGAGGCCGACCGTTCTGGGTCGCGACGCCGCAGGCGAGCCGACCCCAGCCCCCGCCTACATCAAGTCCACCGACCACTGCCAAACGTATCCTGCCCCGCCCTCAACACCGCCCTCAACTCCATCCGCCGGACCTTCCCCGTCCCCGTCCGCGGAATCTGCTCCCACGCCAACACCACCGGCTCCGCCAACGCAGGCAGATCACGCAGCGCACTACGCCACAACACCGGGTCCAGGACCCCGTCCCGCGTCACCACCACCGGCTGCGGCAACTTCCCCGGCGTCCCCAGCACCACGCACTCCACCACGTTGGGTACCCGTTCCTCGAGCACGTCCTCCAGCTCCACACAACTGGCCCCGGGAAGGACATCCACCTCCCGGTCCAGCATCAAGTACGCCCCCCACCGGGTGCGCATCCCGACGTCCCCGGTGTTCCACCACTCGCCATCGGTCTTCGCCGACCACCGCGAGTGCTCACCCACGTAATCAACGCACTGGGTCGCGGAATCAACCAGTACCAGCCCGGGAGTTCCCCGCGGCACCGGCAAGAACGTGTTCGGGTCGACCACGCGCAGGCGCGTCCGTCCCGGTGCCGGGCGGCCGAGGTTGCGGGTGGTGGGGTGGCGGGCGTCGCGGCGGGACAGGGAGCGGCGGGTGAGGAAGCGGAAGGTGAGCGGGCCGGTCTCGCTCTGGCCCCAGACCTGCACCCACAGCGGGCGCCTGCGGGTGCCGTGCAGGAACGCGCGGACCGTCGGCGGGTGGACCGCGTCGAAGGTGCTGACGAACACCCGGACGTCGCGCAGCGGGTGGTCGGGGCGTTCGAGCAGGGGGCGCCAGCGGACGAACGTGGACGGCAGCGCCTCCAGGGTCGTCGGCGGGTGGGCGCGCAGCAGGGGCTCGGCTTCGTCGGCGGTGTCGACGATCAGGATTTCGCGCGGGGCCAGCCACAGGGCGCTGACCGTCCACGGCACCGCGCGCCCGTGGCTGAACGCGATCGCCGAGCAGACCGTGTCCCGCTTGCGGGCCGACACGATCGGCAGCCGGGTGCACTCGCCGCCCGCCAGGCCCAGCACCAGCGTGCGGTTGGTGTGCACCACCAGCTTCGGCACGCCCGTGGTGCCCGAGGTGTGCACGATCAGCAGCGGCTCGTCGTCGTCGCGGGTGACCGGGGCGGGCGGCTCGTGCCCGGTGAGCCGCTCCAGGTTGATGGTGTCCGGGTAGCGGCCCTCCAGGGTGACCGTGCGCGCCGCCCGCGAGATCAGCGTGATGCCGTGCGCGCGGGCCGTGTCCAGCACCGCGCGGGTGGTGATCAGCAGGGCCGGGTCGAGCCGCTCGAGCAGGACCTCCAGCGCGTGCGGTGCCAGCTGGTCCGACAGCAGCGCTGGCACGGCCCCGATCCGGACCGCGGCGCAGGCCAGCAGCACGTAGTCCCAGTGGTTGCGCTTGACGATCGCCACCCGCTCGCCGGGGCGCACCCCGGCGGTGTGCAGCCACCCGGCCGCGTTGCGCACCAGGGCGGCCAGCGCCGCGACGTCGTAGCTGGTGCCGAAGTCGGGCGCGATGTCCAGCGGCCGGGCGAGCCGGACCACGGTGCGGGTCCGGCGGGTCACCAGCTCGTCGAACAGGGTGCCCAGGTCACGCGGCTTGCTCATCGCCGCCCTTCCGGCCGGTCACCGCGATCATCACCTGGGACAGCCAGCGCACCCCGGGGTCGGCGAGGTCGGCCAGCGCGGCGGCCACCTCGGCGTCGGAGACCAGGCCGCGGCCCACCATCGCCGGGCGCAGGTGCTCCAGCCACAGCGCGAACCAGCGCCCCTGCGGGGTCCCGCCGGTCACCACCTCGGCCCGCCCCTCGGCGCGCACGTCGAGCAGCCCGGCCGCCAGCGCGAGGTCGACGTCGAGCAGGCCGCAGCGCGGGTGGTAGCCGGACTCGGCCATCACCGCGTACGCCGCGTCGCGCACCCTGGGCCGCAGCACCCCGTCCGCGGTGGCCAACGTCGTCGCCGTATCGGTGTCCTCGAGCACGAGGTGCCCGCCGGGGCGCAGCGCGGCGACCATCCGCCGCACGGCGGACTCGCGGTCCGCCAGGTGCTGCACCACCAGCCGCGCGTGCACCACGTCGTAGCCCGCGCCGGGGAGCCCGTCGCGCAGGATGTCGGCCTCGTGCAAGGCGATCCCGTGCTGGCGCAGCCACAACGCGCGCGAGATGTCGATGTCCACCGCCGTGACGCAAGCGCCCTGCTCGGCGAGCCACCCCGCGATCGAACCGTGCCCGGCGCCGACCTCCAGGCACCGCGTCCCCAGCCCGATCCCCAGCGCCGCCAAGCGACTGCGCGTGCCCGGGTCCCAGAGCCGCTCGCCGACCGAGAGCCGCTCCTGCTCGCGGGCGAAGGAGGTGCCGAAGACGTAGCTGATCGCCGGGCGGCCGGAGACAACCTGCTCAGCCACGGGCCACCGCCGGGGAGTCCGCGGTCGACAGCCGCTCGGCCACCAGCTCGGCCGACCGGACCGCGGCCTCGCTGCTGGGGCGCAGGGTGTACCAGTCGCCCACGTACTCGACGGCCGCGGGCGCGCGGTCGGCGAACTCGGCGCGGGCGGCGAGCGCGGCGGCGGTGGGCATCGGCAGGCCGTGCTCGAACCGGGTGACCGCGGTGTCGCGCAACGCGTGCGCGAGGCCGGGCAGGTACTGCTCGGCGTGCGCGACCAGGGTCCGGCTGATCTCGTCGTCGCTCGCGCCGATCAGGTCCCGCACCGCGCCGGGGCTCACCACCAGGCTGACCATGCCCCGGCCCGCGGGGACCCGCCCGAGGTGCTTGCGGTCGTCGAACACCACACCCGCGAGGACCTCGTTCTCCACCTCGGGCACGGCGAGCGCGAACGAGCCGGGCAGCGCGTCCAGCGGCCGCGACAGCGGGCAGACCACCTTGATCATCGGGCGGTACCGGCACAGCCGCACGTACTCCGGGGCGCCCGGGTGCAGGTCGGCGGCGACCGGGGCGGGCACGGCGAGCACGACGGTCCGCGCGGTCAGCGGGGTGCGGTCGGCGACCAGACGGGCGCCGGTGCCGGTGGTGGCGACCTCGCGGACCGGCACCCCGGTGCTGACCTCGACCTGCTCGGCCAGCCGCCGCGCCAGGGTGTCCATGCCCTCGCGGTAGGTGCGGAAGGTCTTGGTCGCGCCGACGGCGAGCAGGTGGCTGACGAACGGGCCCGCGCACGCTTCGGCCGTGTCCCAACCGAAGTAGCCACCCGCCAGCGGTTGCAGCAGGTAGTCGTGCAGGTCGCCGTGGCTGATCTCGGCGATGGTGCGGGTGCCCAGCGGGGTCGCCTCGGGGGCGTCCACGTCGTAGGCCCTGCGCCGGGCCGCCGCGCCACCGAGCAGGGCGATCAGGTCGAGCCGGGCCGCGACGCCGAGCCCGGCGCCGGTGAGCAGCGCGCGCGGGTCGCCGACGTGCCGGTGCGCCCGGTCGTCGCGCCACATGGCCAGGTCCGCGCCGATCAGCGGGATGTCGTCGTGGCACAGCCGCAGGTCGTCGATCAGCCGCCAGGTCGCCGGGTAGCCGGTGGTGCCGATCATCTCGGCGCCGGTGTCGGCGATGAACCCGTCGCGGTGCACGGTGCGCATGCGGCCGCCGATGTCCTCGGCCGCCTCGAAGACGTGCACGGACCTGCCTTGCGCGCGCAGGCGGAACGCGGTGGCCAGGCCGGCGATCCCGGCTCCGACGACGGCGACATCCAGATCTGGGCTCACGAACCGGCTCCAACCAGGAGGATCAGGTTGACCGCGATCAGCGTCGCGGTGGTGCTGCGGTGGGCGCGCAGGCCGAAGGACCGGGCGGCGAGCAGGTCGCCGAGGCCGACACCGCGGCGCAGTTGCGCGACCCGCACGCCCATGGCGGGCAGCATCGCCAGCCCGAACCACCAGGGCGCGGGGCCGAGACCGGCCGCGGTGACCACGAGGGACACCTCGGCGACGGTGAGACCGGCGATGAACGCCTTGTTCCCCAGGGGACCAAGGACCGCGGCGACCGTGGGGCGCCCGACGGCGGCGTCGCCCTCGGCGTCGCGGGTGTTGGAGTACACGCCGAACAGCAGCGGCCCGAGTCCGAAGAGGACAGCTTGGACCGCGCCGAACCCGGTGACCCCGCCGGTGCTCAAGCCGGTGCCGACGAGGACGAGCCCGGCGCCGAAGCCCACCAGGAACACCTCCTGCCAGCCGCGGTAGCTGATCTTGAGACCCCAGGAGTACTGGACCGAGGAGGCCAGGCACACCGCGGCGACCAAAATAGTCCACAGTGGAGCGAACGGCGCCACCGCGAAGGCGAGCACCCACAGCCCGGCTCCGGCACCCGCGGTCAGCCAACCGAACCGGATGGCCTCCGCCTCGCTCAGTTCCCCGGTGAGCAACGGCTTCCTGGCCAACTTGCGGGCGGGCGCGTCCGGGCCGTAGTTGGCGGCGTCGCTGCCGTCGCGGTAGCCGGTGACGTCGTCGAAGGCGACCGACCCGGCCACGACCAGGACCGTGCCGAGGCCGAAGACCAGCAGCGGGACCAGGGCCGACGGGCGGAACCCGGCCAGCGACCAGGCCAGCGGCAGCGCCAGGTAGTAGTCCCAGACGTCGAGCTTGGCCAGTCTGGCGTAGGCGCCCAGCCGCAGCCGGATGTCGACCGGGGCGAGCGGCCCTTGGGAGAGCGGCATGGTCATCGGGGACTCCCGGGGAAGTCGCAGACCGCGTCGGCGATGTGTTCGACCTGGGCGTCGGTCAGGTGCGGGTAGATGGGCAGGGCGAGGGTGCGGGCGCTGGCCAGTTCCGCGTGCGGCCAGTACTGCCCGGGGCGGGCGTAGGGGGCGAACGCGGGCTGGGCGGGCAGCGGGGCCGGGTAGTAGACGTGGCTGCCGACCCCGCGGGTGGCCAGGTGCCGCTTGAGGTCGTCGCGGCGGTCGGCGAGCAGCGAGTACACGTAGAAGCAGCGGCCGTCGCGCCCCGGCGGCGGTGGCTGCACGCCGCGCTCGACCAGCGGGGCGAACCGCTCGGTGTAGTAGTCGGCGATCTCGGCGCGGCGGCGCAACCGCGCGCCGAGGCCGGGCATCCGGTGCAGTTGGAAGTCGGCCATGACCTCGTCGAACCGGCTGTTGTGGCCTACCACGTGGTGCACGAACCGGGTGTGCCCGTCCTGGCCGTGGTTGCGCAGCATCCGCACCATCCGCCCGAGTTCGGGGTCGTCGGTGACCACCGCCCCGCCCTCGCCGATCGTGCCGAACGTCTTGACCTGCACGAAGGAGAACACGCCAGCGTCGCCCCAGCGGCCAGCGGGCAGACCGGCGAGCACACCGCCCTGCGCCACCGCGGAGTCCTCGACCAGCCGCACCCCGTGCCGGATCGCCAACTCGCGCATCGTGGGCATGTCGGCCATCACGGAGAACATGTGCGCGGGCATGATCGCCGCGGTCCGGCCGGACATGGCGGCCTCGACCTCGTAGGGCTCCACGACCATCGTCCACGGGTGCACGTCGGCGAACACCGGGGTCGCCCCGACCGAGATCACCGACGACGCCAGCGGCGCGCAGCCGAACGCGGGGACCACCACCTCGTCGCCCGGCCCGACCCCCATCGCCCGCAGCACCAACGTCAGCGCCGTCGTCCCGCTACCGCAGGCGACGACGTCCGCCGCGCCGATCTGCAACCGCAGCGCCTGCTCGAAAGCCGCCGTGCGGTCGCCGAGGATGAACCGCTGCCCCGGCGCGGTCCCGATGCGGAACACCGTCTCCAGGACCACATCCCGCTCGTGGTCGAACAGGTCCGGCGGGAAGAACGGGAGCGTCACGCGCCACCCCCGCCGTAGAAGGCGCGGACCAGCGAGCACACCCGGTCCACTTGGGTCTCGGTGAGGTCGGGGTAGAGCGGTAGCGCCAAAGCGTTCGCGCAGGCGGCCTCGGCGTTCGGGAACTGGCCGCGGCGGTAGCCCAGGTGGGCGAAGCAGGGCTGCAGGTGCAGCGGCACCGGGTAGTACGTCTCGGTGCCGACGGAGTGCGCGGCCAGGTACGCCGCCAGTGCGTCGCGGTGGTCGACCTCGACCAGGTAGACGTAGAACACCGGGTTCGTGTCCACCTCCCGCTCGACGACCGTCGGCAGGCGGCGCACGCCGGGGCACCCGCGCAGGCCGTCGGTGTAGAGCGCGGCGAGGCGGCCGCGCCGCGCGATGTCGGCGTCCAGGGTGCCCAGCTTGGCCAGCAGGACGGCCGCCTGGATGTCGTCCATCTTGCTGTTGAGGCCGGGCAGCGTGGTCTCGGTGGAGATGCCGGGGAAGTTGTCCAGGGTGCGCCCGAACCGGCCGTGGTGGCGCAACGCGGCGGCGGTCTCGGCGATCCGGTCGTCGTCGGTGATCACCGCGCCCGCGTCGCCGAGCGCGCCGAGGGTCTTGGTGGGGAAGAACGAGAGCACCCCGCCCGCGCCGTGCAGACCGGCGTGCCTGCCGTCCCAGCGCATCCCGATGGCCTCCGCGCTGTCCTCGACCACGGTGAGCGCGTGCCGCTGGGCGAACGCGGCCACCGCGCCGAGGTCGGCGAGTTGGCAGAACAGGTGCACCGGCATCACCATCCGGGTCGCCACGGTGACCGCCGCGCTGGACAGGTCGACGCCGTAGCTCACCGGGTCGATGTCGGCGAAGGTCGGCGTCCCACCCGCGAGCACCACCGACGAGGCCGAGGCGACGAAGCTGAACGCGGGCACCACCACCTCGTCGCCCGGCTGCAACCCGGCCGCGCGCAGCAGCAGCACCAGCGCGTCGGTGCCGGAGTTGACCCCGATCACGTGCCCGGCGCCCAGGTGCTCGGCCAGCGCCCGCTCGAAGCGCTCGACCAGCGGGCCGTGCGAGTACTTGCCCCGGTCGACCACCGCGTCCAGGTTGTCCTTGATCGACGGCCACAGCGCGGTGAACGACGCCGCCTGGGTGAAGAAGGGGACCGCGGGCGCGGCCGCCGTCCCCCGGTCCGCGACTACCGCGGCGTGCTCCATGCCTGTCCCCGCTACTTGTCCCTGCGCGGCGTACCCGCGTCCGCTGGTCCGCCGCCGACCCGCGCCAGACTCCACTGGCGACCCGACACCCGCCCCAGGCCCGGCATCGGGTCCAAACTAGGCGGTCGACATCCTTTGCGCGGCAACACAAACAAAAGATCACACGGTCGTGTGGCGGTCGGGGGTCCGCGTTGACACACCCGCGTGGGGGACACCAGGGTTGGCGCGTTCCAGGAGCCAGGAGGAGGCACGCCACCCATGCTGGGCACGCTCGTGGTCGGGCTCGGCCGGGCAGGCGCGGGCCTGCACCTGCCGGTGCTGCGCAAACTCGGGCACGGCGGCGGCAGGCCGTTCGGCCGTCCCCCGATCACCGTCTACGACCCGGGGCGCGCGCCAACCGACGGCGCCGACGGGACCGACCTCGGTGACGTCGCGGTGGCGCACTCGCTGGCGCACGCGGCCACGCTGCTCGACCCGGCGCGGACCGTGGTGCACCTGTGCACCGGTCCCAGCGCCCGGTTGCGGCCGCTGACCGAGCTGGCCGACCTGGGGTTCCGCCGGTTCCTGGTGGAGAAGCCGCTGGCCGCCGACGAGGTGGAGCTGCGCGAGATCCTGCGGCTGCGCGACCACGGTGGCCTCGACCTGCTGCCGGTCGCGCAGTGGCGCTGCAGCGAGCTCACCGCCCGGATCCGGGGCGTGCTGACCGGGGGGCGCCTCGGGCACCTCAAGTCGATCGAGTTCACCCAGTCCAAGCCCCGCTTCGCCCGCACCCTCGCCGGTGACGACCACCCGAGCGCCTTCGACGTCGAGGTGCCGCACTCCCTCGCGGTGGCGCTGTCGCTCGCCGGTCGGGCCGAGGTCGTCGGCGCGGGGTGCGCGGACATGCTGCTCGGCGACGCGGTGTTCCCGGCGATGGGCAGTGCCTGGCTGCGGCTGCGGCACGCCGACGGGGTGCACACCGACATCCGCGCCGACCTGACCTCCCCGGTGCGCGAGCGGCGGGTCACCGTTGAGCTCGAGGGCGGCACGCTGGTCGGGCACTACCCGATCAGCGCGGCGGACGAGTACGCGCAGCTGTCGGTGCGGACCCGCGGCGGCAAGGTCGACTCGGTGTTCCGCGACGACTCGCTCGCCGCCTTCCTGGCCATGGCGTACCGGCACTTCGACGGCGCCGAGCCGATCGCCGACGAGCCAGCCACCGGCGCCGCCGTGGTGACCATCCTGTCCGAGGCGAAGCGGTGGGCCGGGTTGCGCGCGCCGGTGGGGGCGCAGCGGTGACCGTGCTGGCCGGGATCGGCGACGAGGCGGGGACCGGGCTCGCCGAGCAGGTGGCGGCGATCGCGGCGCTGGGGTGGTCGGCCATCGAGCTGCGCACCGTGGACGGGGTCGCGCTGGCGGAGCTGACCGACGAGGCGTTCGACCGGGTCGCGGGCACCCTCGCGGAGTTGGGGCTGCGCACGGTCTGCGTCGACTCGCGCATCGGCGACTGGTCGACCGCGATCACCCGCGACTTCGGGCTCGACCTTGCGGAGTTGCGGGTGCTCGCCGACCGCTGCGGGCGATTGGGCACCCGGTACGTGCGGGTGATGTCGTACCCGAACGACGGGCTGCACCCCGACGAGTGGGAACACCGGGCGCTGCGCCGGATGCGGGAGCTGGCCGCGCGCGCCGAACAGGCGGATCTGGTGCTGCTGCACGAGAACTGCGCCGGGTGGGCCGGGTCGGACGCCATGCGCGCGGTGCGGATGCTGGAGGAGGCCGACAGCCCGGCGCTGCGGCTGCTGTTCGACACCGGCAACGGGATCGCTTACGGCTACCCCGCCGTGGACTACTTGCGGCCGCTGGTCGAGCACGTCGCGCACGTGCACATCAAGGACGGCGTCGCCACCCCGAACGGTCCTGAGTGGACTCTCCCGGGCGCGGGCAACGCCGATGTGGCCGGATGCCTGGCGATGCTCACCGAGCACGGCTACCAGGGCGCGCTCTCGATCGAGCCGCACCTGGCGCTGCGCCCGCACGAGCAGGAGCGCGGCACCGGCTCGGCGGACGGGTTCATCGCGGCCGGGCGCGCGCTGGAGGCCCTGCTGGCCCCAGCGGGCCGGTGACGTGACCGCGTTCACCGACGCCGACGCGGCCCTGCTGCTGCGGCTGATCAACCTGCCGACGGCGGGCCCGTTGGAGGGGGTCGAGCCCGCGTTGCTGCGGGAGGCGCAGTACCTCTACGCGGACGCCGCCGGTGACTTCTCCGTCGAGCACCACGCGCCAGCGGATCAGTCCGATATGGACCTACCGGGGGTCCCGCAGGTGGTCCGGACCGCCGCGCGGGTACCGAGTTTCCTCGCCGGACAACCGAACCTGGTACTGCGCCTCGGGCCGCGGGACGCCCCGACGGTCATGTTCAACGTGCACCTGGACACCGTCGCCGGGCACGAGCGCGGCCGCTACGACGGGACCGCGGTCCACGGCCGGGGCGCGGTCGACGCGAAAGGGCCCGCGGTGGCGCTGCTGGCCGGGGTGCGCGCGGCCCGGCGGCTGGATACCAGGGTGGGTACCGAGATCGCGGTGCTCATCCAGGCCGTGTCCGGCGAGGAGGGCGGCGCGATGGGCACCTTCGGCACCCGCCCGCTGGTCCGGGCCGGGTACTACGGCGCCCTGAACATCTTCTGCGAACCGACCGGCGGCCGGTACCTGCCGAGGGCCACGGCGTCGGCGACCGCGCGGGTCCGGGTCACCGGGACCGGGTCGATCGACGACCGCCCCGGCGACGGGCACAACGCGACCGTGCTGCTGGGCTTCCTCGCCCAGCACCTGGCCGGGCAGTTGGCAGGCGAGCAGGCGTGCATCGCCGGGCTGCACACCGGGACCAGGCACAACCGCGTCTACGGCAGCGGCGACCTGCTGGTCAACCTCGCCTACGCCGACGACGGGGCGGCGCTGACCACCGCGCTGGACCGGGCCGTCGCCGACGGGGTCGCCCGCTTCGGCGAGACCTTCGCCCGGGTCCCCGAGCTGGCCCGCACCGCGGCCGACGCGCACCGGGTGACCACAGTGGACTGGCTCAAGCGCGGCCTGCCCGCGCTCGCCGGCGCCGACCCGTGGCTGGACGCGGTGATGGCCGCCGCCGCGGTGCCCGAGTGGCCGCCGACCGAGCCCGCGTTCACCTGCGACGCCATCTGGATGGCCGGGGTCCCCGGCGCCGCCACGGCCGTGCTCGGCCCCGGTGACCTCGCCGCCAACAACGCGCACGCCGAGGGCGAGTTCGTCGCCGTCGCGGACCTGTCCGCCTTCGCCGAGCAGGTCTCCCGCGTGCTGCGCGCGTTCGCCGACGCCCCGAGAAGCACCCCGCCACCCGCCCGGCAACCCGCTCAGCAACCCGCCCCGCCACTCACCCAGTCACCCGCCCCGCCACCCACCCCACCGACCAGAACGGCACGGCAATGACCGAACTGGCCCCACCCCCCACCGCCAGCCCGTCCGCGCACGGCGTGCGCGTCGCCCACGACGACCTGCTGCGGTTCACCGCGGCGGTCTTCACCGCGCACGGCATCCCGCCGGAGCGCGCCAAGGCCGCCGCGACCGCCCTGTGCCACGGGGACATCACCGGTACGACCTCGCACGGCCTGGTCAACCTGACCCGGATCTACCTGCCGCTGCTGACCACCGGCCGCGCGCGGGCCGACGCCGAACCCAGGGTGCTGGCCGACCGGGGTGCCACGGTCCTGCTCGACGGGCAGGGCGCGCTCGGCCTGTGGCTGGCCGGTGAGGCGATGGACCTGGCCACCCGGCGGGCGGCGGAGTACGGGATCGGCCTGGTGTCGGTGCGCGGCGGCACCCACTTCGGCTGTGCCGGACCGCACGCGCTGCGGGCCGTGGCGCACGGCATGGTCGGTGTGGTGGCGGCCAACTGCGGGCACCAGCGGATCGCGCGCCCGCCGGGCGGCCGGGTGCCGATGCTGGGCACGAACCCGCTCAGCGTGGCCGCGCCCGCGGGCGCGAACCCGCCGTTCCTGCTGGACATGAGCACCACGACCGTCCCGACCGGCAAGGTCAGGGCCGCGGCGCGGGCGGGGGACCCGGTCCCCGAGGGCTGGCTCGCCGACGACGCGGGCGCGCCGGTCACCGACCCGGCCAGGTTCGACGACGGCGAGGCCCACCTGACCTGGCTCGGCGGGGCGGGACCGGGGCAGTACAAGGGTTTCGGGCTCGGGTTGATGGTCGAGGTGCTGGCCGCGCTGGTGCCCGGCGCGGGCCTGGGCCCCTCGCCCGCCGCGCTGTCGGTGGACGGGGCGCCGGACGACGACATCGGCTACCTCGTCCTGGCCATCGCGCCCGCGGCGTTGCGGCAGCCGGGCATCTACCAGCGCGAGGCCGGGTCGCTGTTCGGGGCGCTGCTGGCGTGCCCGCCGATCGAGCCGGGCGGCGAGGTGTCCTACCCCGGTGTCCCGGAGGCCCGGCACGCGGAGCGGTCCCGCCGCGACGGTGTCCCGGTGGGCCGCGAGCTGTTCACCGAGTTGTCCGCGCTGGGCGAGCGGCTGGGCGTGGCGCCACCGGGGGTGTGCTGATGCGCATCGGCGTGATCGGCCTCGGGGTGATCTCCCGGTACTACCTGGCCGCGCTCGGTGAAGGCGGCCCGCTGCGCCTGGCCGCGGTGTGCGACGTGCGCCCGGAGGCGCTGGCGCCCTACCGCGACGAGGTCCCGTGCTGGCGCGACCACCGGGACATGATCGCCGCGGGTGGCCTCGACGGGGTCGTGGTGACCGTGCCGAACGACCAGCACGCGCCGGTCTGCGCCGACCTCCTGGACGCGGGACTGCCGGTGTGCGTGGAGAAACCCCTGGCGACCCGGCTGCGCGACGGCGTGGCGCTGGCCGAGTTGGCCGCCACCCGCGGCGCGGTGCTGTTCACCTCGTTCCACCGCCGCTACAACGCCCGGGTCGGCGCCCTGCTGGAGGGCCTGCCGCGCGGGGTGCCGGTGGAATCGGTCCGGGTCCGCTACCTGGAGCGCATCGAGGACCACGTCGGCACCGACGGCTGGTACCTCGACCCGACCCGCTGCGGCGGCGGTTGCGTGGCCGACAACGGCCCCAACGCCTTCGACCTGGTCCGGATGCTGCTCGGCGCGCTCAAGGTGTCCGATGTGGACATAGTCAGGGACTCCCTCGGCGTCGACCGCCGCGCCCTGGTGGAGCTGTCCGCGGAAGGCGGCGCCTCGGCGACCGTGGAACTGGACTGGGACCACCCGGGCGAGACCAAGGACATCGAGGTCCGCCTGGCCGACGGCACCGTCCACCGGACCGACATGCTGGCGGGCTTCGCGGGCTTCAAGCAGTCCCTGTGGCACGAGTACGCCGGGGTCCTGCGCGCCTTCACCCTGGCCATCCACACCGGCGGCGTCGACCGCGACGGCCTGGCGGCACTCGCGCTGGTGGACGCGGCCTACCGGGCTGAGCAGTGGTCGCGGCCCGCATTGATCGGCGAGGCAACGTGATCGGGTGGCTGTGTGATCGGGGACGGCTGTGTGATCGGGGACGCGGCAGTCGCGTTGGTGGGCGCGGCGTACCGGGCTGAGCAGTGGTCGCGGTCCGCGCTGATCGGGGAGTCGGCGTGATCGGGGTAGCGGTGTGATCGGGGAGCCAAGGTGATCGGGGATGCGCTGTGATCGAGGACGGTAGCAAGCGGACGGTGTCCGGGGTGCTGGTGAAGGTGCTGGTGCACCGGCGCGAGGACCGGGGGATGCGGTTGGAGGAGTTCGCCAGCCGGTGCGTGCGGCAGGGGGAGGTGCACGAGCTGGTGACCACCGACCACGGTGTCGGGGACGGCAGCATCGACCGGGTCGGGTTCCTCGGGTTCGCCGAGATCCGCGACGGCGGGGTGATCGACCGCGGTGACGAGGTGCGCATCGGCGGGCAGGTGGTCGGCACCGTGCTCGGGTTCGACGCGTGCCACTTCCCGAACCACTACAACATCCTGATCAGCCGGGAGGTACCGGTGACCGGCGAGCAGATCGCGCTGTCGCCGGAGTCGACCGTCCACTTCGTCCAGTCCGCCTCGTGAAGCGGGCGGTCGTCGCGGGCGGCAGCGTCGCCGGGTTGCTCGCGGCCCGGGTGCTGCGCGAGTGGGCCGACGAGGTCGTGCTCGTCGAGCCGGACCTGTTGCCCACCGGCCCGTTCTCCCGGCCGGGGACCGCGCACGCCGAGCAGTTCCACGTGCTGCTGGGGCTCGGCCAGGAACTGCTGGCGCACTGGTTCCCCGGCCTGCTCGACGACTTGGTGGCCGCCGGGGTGGTGGTGTGCACACCCGGCCGGGACGGGCGGATGTTCGTCGACGGGCAGCCCCGGCCGGTGGTGGCGGGCGATGTGCTGGTGCCGTTCTACCGGCCGTTGCTGGACTGGCACATCCGCGAGGCGGTGCTCCCCACCGTCCGGCTGCTGCCCGACCGGGTGGTGGGACTGCTCGGCGGGTCGCGGGTCCAGGGCGTCCGGTTGGCCTCGGGGTCCGTTGTGGACGGTGCGGACCTGGTGGTGGACGCCACCGGTCGCGGGAGCCGGTTGGGCACGTGGTTGGCCGACGAGGGTTTCCCCGGCCCACCGCGCACCCGGGTCGAGCTGGACCTCGGGTACGCCACCGCGCTCTACCACCGCACCCCCGACCAGCGCCTCGACGACCTGCTCGCCGTGCACTCGCTGCGCTCGCCCGTCTCGGCCCGACCGGGGGTCAGTTGCATCGCGCCGCTGGGCCCGGACCGCTGGATGTGCACCATCTCCGGCTACGGCGACGACCGCCCCACCCGCGACCCGGACGAGTTCACCGCCCGCTGCCTGCTCGAACCCGCCGACGCGTTCGCCGCCCTCGCCCGCACCTGCGAACCCGCGGGCCCCGTGCGCACCCACCGCTTCCCGCACAGCCTGCGCCGCGACTTCCACCTGGTCGCCGACTTCCCCGAAGGCTTGGTCCCGGTCGGCGACGCGGTAGCCTCTTTCAACCCGATCTACGGCCAGGGCGTCCCCTCCGCCGCCCTGCACGCCTCAGCCCTGTCCGCCTGGCTGGCCACCGGCGAACCGACCACCGGCTACTTCCGCCGCCTCAAGGTCATCGTCGACGCCGCCTGGCAGACCAGCACCACCGAAGACCTCCGCCTCCCGCACGTGACCGCGGCCCGCCCGCTCACCTACCCGTTCCAGCGCGCCATCTCCAGCGCGATCGACCACGCCGCCATGACCGACCCCCTGGTCGCACAGCGGTTCGCCGAGGTGATCAACATGCGCATCCGCCCGGTCGACATGCTGACCCCGGCCGTCCTCGGCCGCACCCTGCTCGCGACCCTGCGCAAGCCCTAGAGGCGCTCCACTAGAGGCGCTCCACTAGAGGCGCTCCACGTTGTCGCCGTCCATGATGCCGCGGGTGTCGAGGACGGCCTTCGCGGTGCGGGCGATGTGGGCGAGGTCGTAGTCGCGGTGGGCCTGGAGGAGGACGACCAGGTCGGTGCCGGGGTCCACACCGGACGACGCGGGGACCGGGTCGCCGTCGACGGTGAAGGTGGGGGCGTGCGGGTCGTGGTAGCTGACCTCGGCGCCGAGGGCGCGCAGTTGGCGGACGACCCCGGTGGCCGGGGACTGGCGCAGGTCGGCGACGTCGGCCTTGTAGGTGACGCCGAGCAGCAGGACGCGGGCGCCGAAGACGCGGCCGCCGTCGCGGGCGAGGATGTCGCGGGCGCGGCGCACGACGTAGCCGGGCATGCCGGTGTTGACCTCGTGCGCGGTGGTGACCACCGAGCAGGGCAGGCCCTCGGCGCGCGCCCGGTTGGCCAGGTACCTCGGGTCGACCGGGATGCAGTGCCCGCCGACGCCGGGGCCGGGGGAGAAGGGCTGGAAGCCGAAGGGTTTGGTGGCCGAGCAGCGCAGCACGTCCCACACGTCGATGCCGAGCCGGTCGCAGAACACCGCGAGTTCGTTGACCAGGGCGATGTTCACCAGGCGGTAGCTGTTCTCCAGCAGCTTCGAGGTCTCCGCCTCGCGCAGCCCGGCCGCCACCACCACCGAGTCCACCAGCAGCTCGTAGAACGCCGCGCACCGCTTGGCGCACACCGGGGTCAGCCCGGCCACGACCTTGGGCGTGTTCTCCAGCACGTACTCGCCGTTGCCCGGGTCGATCCGCTCGGGCGAGTAGCCCAGGTTGAAGTCCACCCCGGCCACCAGGCCGCCGGATTCCAGCAGCGGCAGCAGGACCTCCTCGGTGGTGCCCGGGTAGCTGGTCGACTCCAGCACCACCAGGCTCCCCGGCCGCAGCCGCGCCCCCACCGCGCGCCCGGCCGCGAGCACCGCGCGCAGGTCCGGTTCGCCGTCGACCAGCCCGGTCGGCACGCAGATCACCACGGTGTCCGCTGTGGACACCGCGGCGAAGTCCGCGGTCGCGGTGAACCCGGCGGCGAGCATCCCGGCGATGGCCGCGGCGCCGATGTCCTGCACGTGCGAGCGCCCCGCGGCCAACCCGGCGACCACCTCGGCGTCGGTGTCGACACCGACCACCGCGAGTCCCGCCGCCGCGGCCCGCCTGGCCAGCGGCAGTCCGACGTAGCCGAGTCCGACCACCACGAGATCCGCAGACACGGGATCGGTGTTCCTTCCTCCGGGGGCCGGTCGCTCAGACGCTGAAGCTGCCGACCGGGCTGACGTGCGTGCCGTTGCCCGGGGCGAGCTCGTGCACCGGGAAGATCGGGAAGACGCACAGCGGGTCGTGGTAGATGGTCACCACCCGGTCGGTCTGGTTGATCATCACGTGCGAGGCGAGCGGCAGCGTGTAGCACCCGCTCGGCGCGCGGAAGACGGTGACCGGCTTGAACTCGAACTGGAACACCACGATCTGGTTCGGCTGGGGCGGCGGCTCGGCCGCGGCGGCGGTGGGCGCGAGCGCGAGTGCGGCCAGCGCCGCGCAGGACAGGGTGGCCAGAGCCGAGCGGGCGAACCGCATCGCGGGGTCCTTCCTCGGTGATCGGGTGCGTGCTGCCCATGCTGGTCATTTCCCCACCCACCCGCAGTCGCCGATTCGGGTACGGGTTTTCACCTCATTGATAAGTGGCGCGTGACGGCCGGTGTCCTTAGCGTCCGCTAGAACAGGCTGGACCGGCGAAGGGCAAGGTGGAGATGACCCGCTACGACTGGGTGCGGTCACACCCCGGTGTCGACTGCGTCGTGGCGGGCGCCGAACCCGTGCTCGCCGAGGCCGCCGCGCACCCGCTCTACCGGCGGATCAGCACCCCGGCCGAGGTCGCGGTGTTCATGTCGCACCACGTGTTCGCGGTGTGGGACCACATGTCCCTGCTCAAGAGCCTGCAGAACGAGCTGACCTGCGTGCGCGTCCCGTGGGTGCCGACCGGGGCGCCGCTGTGCCGCAGGCTCGTCAACGACATCGTGCTGGTCGAGGAGAGCGACCAGTTCGGCGAGGGGTTCGTCAGCCACTACGAGCTGTACCGGCACGCGATGACCGAGGCGGGCGCGGACACCCTCGCCATCGACACCTTCCTCGACCTGCTGCGCGCCGGGTCACCGGTCTCCGACGCGCTCGTCGACGCCGCGGTGCCCGGCCCGGCCGCGGACTACTTGCGGTCCACTTGGGAACTGGTGGGCGGAGCGCCGGTGCACTGCCGGGCCGCCGCGTACGCGTTCGGCCGCGACGACCTGCTGCCGGGGATGTTCCACCGGGTGCCGCGCGAGCACGAGCCGCTGCCCCTGTTGCGCGCCTACATGCGCAGGCACCTGGAGATCGACGCGCAGCAGCACCTCCCGATGCCGATGCAGATGGTGGCCGACCTCTGTGGACCGAACGAGGCGAAGTGGGCCGAGTGCGTCAGCACCGTGGTGGGGGTGCTGCGCGCGCGGATCCGGTTGTGGGACGGCATCACCGCGGCGATGGACCGGGAACTGGCGACGACGTGACCGGGTGGCGGGACCCGGCGTGATCGGTAATGGCATGGCGGCCATGACTACCGGTGTCCCGATCGGAGGATGCCGAATACGCCCGATTTGGGGACGCTTGAACCGGGCCCAGTCCTGCCAGCGTTGCTAGTGTCGCTGTCGTGGGGCCCGGGAAGTCCACTGTGGCTTGGCCCCGCGTTCAGACAGCCTAGGCACACGAAGGAGCATGGTCGTGACCGCTAGCGTCCAGGACAGCAGGCTGAAGCGTCGTTTCGAACTCTGGGACAGCAACGGGGACGGGACGATCGACAGGTCCGACTACGAGAGCGAGGCGCGTCGGATCCTGCAGGGCTTCGGCGAGCAGGAGAACTCCCCCAAGGGGCGGGCGCTGCTCTCGGCGTACACCTCGATGTGGGAGACGCTGGCCGACAAGGCAGGCTCGAGCCCGCAGGGCGAGGTCACGCTGCAGCAGTTCATCCAGATCACCGAGCGCGAGATCGTGCAGGCGGGTGACGCGGGCTTCGACCGCAACCTGCGCCCCTCGATCGAGGCCATCGTGGACATCGCCGACACCGACGGCGACGGCGAGGTCAGCTCGGCGGAGTTCAAGCGCTGGATGCGCGCCGCTGGCGTCGACGAGCGCCAGGCCGAGCAGTCCTTCCAGCAGCTCGACACCAACCACAGCGGCACGTTGTCGGTCGAGGAACTCGTCGACGCGGTCCGCGACTACCACCAGGGCAAGCACGACATCAACCTGCTCGGCAAGTAGTGGCGTAGCACGCACCCCGCATCGCCCCGGAACCCACGAGGTCTTCCGGGGCGATGTCGCGTCCAGGGACGCCGAAGTCCTCTGTGGAGTGCCGTGCGCGGCGCGGGGTGCGCGGTCCGAGCCGAGTCGACCTCCACAGTGGACTCCTAGAGGCGCTGCTCGCCCAGGGCCCACAGGTACTGCACGGCGTAGGCGCGCCACGGCCGCCACGCCGAGGCGTGCGCGGTCAGCGCGGTCGGGGTGTGCGGTAAGCCGAGCGACCGGGCGGCCGCGCGGACGGTCAGGTCACCGGGCAGGAACGCGTCCGGGTCGCCGAGGGCGCGCATCGCGATGGTCTCCACCGTCCACGGCCCGAAGCCGGGCAGGGTGCCCAGCCGCGCCCGCGCCCGCTCCCGGTCCGCCCCGACCCCGAGGTCCAGCGCGCCGTTGGCCAGCGCGGTCACCAGGGCCACGATGGTGTCGCGGCGGGCGCGGGGCAGCGCGAAGCGCTCCGGGTCGAGCTCGGCGAGCGTCGCGGGCGTCGGGAACAGGTGGGTCAGCCCGCCGCCCGGGTCGTGCACGGGGTCGCCGTGGTCCTGTACCAGGCGCGCCAGGTGCGCCTTGGCCGCGGCCATGGACACCTGCTGCCCGAGCACGGCGCGCACGGCCAGTTCCGCCCCGTCGACGGTGCGCGGCACCCGGCGGCCGGGGTCGCGGCGGACCATGGGGGTCAGCACCGGGTCGGCGGCGAGCAGGTCGTCCACCGCGATCGGGTCGGCGTCGAGGTCGAGCAGCCTGCGGCAGCGGCTGATCGCCCGCGCCAGGTCGCGCAGGTCGGTCAGCGCGAGCTGGCAGGCGATGTGGTCGACGGTCGGGCGCAGCGTGGCGATCCCGGTGCCGTGCGGCAACCGCAGGGTGCGCCGGTAGGCCCCGTCGCGCAGCTCCTCGACACCGGGGATGGCGGTGGCGGCGAGGAAGCCGAACAGGTTGTCCGGGCACAGCGGCTGGCGGAACGGCAGGCGCAGTGAGATCACCCCGGGGCTGGCGACCTGTCGGCCCGCGCGCAGCCGCAGCTCCGTCGGCGGCAGCGCGAACACCTCGCGCACGGTGTCGTTGAACGTGCGGATGCTGCCGAACCCGGCCGCCGCGGCGACCTCGCTCATCGGCAGCGCCGTCGTCTCGATCAGCAACCGGGCGGTCTGCGCGCGCTGCGCCCTGGCCAGCGCGAGCGGTCCGGCGCCGAACTCGGCGAGCAGCTGGCGCTCGACCTGGCGGACGCTGTAGCCGAGCCGGGCGGCCAGGCCGGGCACCCCGGCGCGGTCGACCACCCCGTCGGCGATCAGCCGCATGGCCCGGGCGGCCAGATCGGCCCGCTCGTTCCACTGCGGCGATCCGGGGCTCGCGTCCGGGCGGCAGCGTTTGCACGCCCGGTACCCCGCTTGCTGCGCCGCGGCGGCACTGGGAAAGAAAGTCATGTTCTCGGCTTTGGGCGGCATCCCGGGACAGCTTGGCCTGCAGTAGATGCGGGTGGTCCTGACGGCGGTGTAGAACCACCCGTCGAAGCGCGCGTCCCTGGACCGCACCGCACGTACGCAGCGGTCGAAATCCTCATGCACCCGGACAGGATGATGGTCGGCCGTACAGCGTCATTGGCGGTAAAACGACTTGACAGTCCAGAAAGCAGTGGCGTCGGATTTCGGCCAGCCGCCGTGCGCGCCCGGCCCGCCCGCTCGCCCGCCGACTTCCCAACAGGACCGAGCGCCCGCCCGCGCCGCCGCGCACACCGGTGGCGCGCCGTTGTTGCAGGCCAACGCCCGGCACGCGGTAGGCGCCCGGGGCGTCAGTGGCATCGGGGATCTCGGCTCCGATGACCACTCGCGCGGCCGGAGTGGCCCGACCGGGGTGGTCGGGATCAGCCCGGGACCGGCGTGACGCCGTCGAGGAGGCAGGCGAGGCCGTAGGTGTAGATGTCGACCGCGGCCGCCGCGCTGTCCGAATCGGACCCTCCGGGGTCCTGGTCGAGCTTGGCCCGGTCGTCCTCGGTGGCGATGCACTGCCAGGCGTGGGTGACCAGCAGGGTGTAGACCACCGCGGCGCGCTCGCCGAAGCCCGCGCGCTCCAGCACCGCGCGGCCGGTGTCGATCACGCCGTGCAGCGCGGGCACCCGCTCGCCGCGCACGGCCAGTCTGCGCGCGACACCGGGGTAGCGGCGCAGCACCGGGCGGGCGTCGGTCAGCAGTCGCTCGAACCACCCGCGCCAGGGCAGCTCGTCCGGCGGCAGGGGTAACTCGGCCACGACCCGCTCGAGCACGGCGGCGACGACGGCCTCGCGGTCGCCGACGTGGTGGTAGATGACCGCCGGGTAGGCGCCGATCTCACCCGCGAGCTGCCGCAGCGTCCAGTCCTCCAGGCCGTGCCGCGCGGTCAGGCCCAACGCCGCGGCCACGACCCGCGCCGGGGTGACGGCGCCCTGCCGCTTGCCGCTGACTGATGCATACGTGGCCATACGTGCACAGTAATGGGTCGGTCATCACGCGTGGTCAGGAACCAATCGGGGTACTTGACCCGTTGAGACGGGTAAGGCACCTGGAGATGGGAAGGAGCCCGAGATGCCACTGCTGAAGAAGCTCACGGCGTTGGCGGGGGCCGCCGCGGCGGCGACCAAGTACGCCAAGAAGAACCCCGAGAAGGTCAACCGGATGGCCGCCAAGGCGGGCCATTTCGTGAACCAGAAGACCAAGGGCAAGTACAGTCGCCAGATCGATGGCGCGGTCCGCCGCGTGCACACGGCGACCGGCAAGCCGCCCCGCTGAGCCAAGGCTGGGCCGCCCGCCACGGGCGGCCCAGCGCGCTCAGTCCTCGGTCACCTTGCCCGCCTCGACGCGCAGCCGCCGGGTCGTGGCCACCGCGTCGAGCATGCGGCGGTCGTGGGTGACCAGCAGCAGGGTGCCCGGGTACTCGGCGATCGCCGACTCCAACTGCTCGATCGCGGGCAGGTCGAGGTGGTTCGTCGGCTCATCGAGCACGAGCAGGTTGACCCCGCGGGCCTGGAGCAGGGCCAGGGCCGCGCGGGTCCGCTCGCCGGGCGAGAGCGTCACCGCGGGCCGCATGACGTGCGCGGCGCGCAGGCCGAACTTGGCCAGCAGGGTGCGCACCTCGGCGGTCGGCAGGTCCGGGACCTGGCGGCCGAAGGCGTCGAACAGCTCCTCCTCGCCCAGGAACAGGCCGCGCGCCTGGTCGACCTCGCCGACGACCACGCCGGGACCCAGGTACGCGGTGCCCGAGGTCAGCTCGGCGCGACCGAGCAGGGCCGCCAGCAGGGTCGACTTGCCCGCCCCGTTCGCGCCGGTGATGGCGACCTTGTCGGCCCAGCCGATCTCCAGGCTGACCGGGCCGAGGACGAACTCGCCCCGGCTGAGCACGGCGTCGGTCAGCGCGGCGACGACCGCGCCACCGCGCGGGGCGGCGGCGATCTCCATCCGCAGCTCCCACTCCTTGCGCGGCTCCTCGACCACCTCCAGCCGCTCGATCATCCGCTCGGTCTGCCGCGCCTTGGCCGCCTGCTTCTCGGTCGACTCCGCGCGCAGCTTGCGGCCGATCTTGTCGTTGTCGGTCGACTTGCGCCGGGCGTTGCGCACGCCCTTCTCCATCCAGTTGCGCTGCAACCGGGCCCTGGCCTCCAGCGACGCCTTGGTGTCGGCGAAGTCCTCGAACGCCTCGCGGGCGTGCCTGCGGGCGAGCTCGCGCTCCTCCAGGTAGGCGTCGTACCCGCCGCCGTACTCGTGGATCTGCTGCTGGTGCAGGTCGAGCTCCAGCACGCTGGTGACGGTCCTGGTGAGGAACTCGCGGTCGTGGCTGACCACGACCGCGCCGGTGCGCAGGCCGGACACGAACTCCTCCAACCTGGCCAACCCGTCGAGGTCCAGGTCGTTGGTCGGCTCGTCGAGCAGGAACACGTCGTAGCGGCTCAGCAGCAGCGAGGTGAGCCCGGCGCGCGCGGCCTGGCCACCGGAGAGCGACACCATCTCCTGGTCGAGCCGCACCCCGAGACCGATGTCGGCGGCCGCGATCACCGCGCGCTCGTCGAAGTCGGCACCGCCGAGGGCGAGCCAGCGCTCCAGGGCGACGGTGTACTCGTCGCCGTCGCCGCCCGTCGCCAACTCCTCCGCGGCGGCGTCCATGACCCGCTGCGCCTCGGCGACACCGGTGCGGCGGGCCAGGAACTGCACCACCGTCTCACCCGGACGCCGCTCCGGCTCCTGCGGCAGGTAGCCGACCGTCGCGGTCGGCGGGTTGAGCCGGACCTCGCCCTGCTCGGCGGGCAGCAGCCCGGCCAGCGTGCGCAGCAGGGTCGACTTGCCCGCGCCGTTGACGCCGACCAGCCCGATCACGTCACCGGGGGCGACGACCAGTTCCAGCTCGGCGAACAGCACCCGGTCACCGTGCCCGGCGGCCAGTCCTTTGGCGACGAGTGTGGCGCTCATGCGGGTTCCGCCCAGGGGTCGGCCGCGAACCGGGTGCCTGCTCCGCGGGTGGTTGGCAGGTGGTGTTCGGCGGGCGCGCTCATGACAGCTCCGCCCGCAGGTTCGCCGCGACCTGGGCGACCGCTTGGCGCGCGGCGTCGAACCGGGCCAGGCGGCGGAAGAAGCCGTGGATCATGCCCTGGTAGCAGACGCTGACGGCCGGGACGCCCGCCTCGGCCAGCGCCAGCGCGTAGGACTCGCCGGACCCGCGCAGGATGTCGTACTCGGCGGTGACCACCAGCGTCGGCGGCATGCCGGTGAGGTCGGCGGCCGTGGGCGCGAGGTCGGGCTGGTCGCGGTCCACCCCGGCGGGGGCGTAGGCGTCCCAGCAGAAGGCCAGGCCCTGCTCGAGCAGCCCCGGGCTGTCCACATCGGACAGCTCGGCGGTGTGGTCGGTGATCGGGCAGATCAGCACCTGCGCGGCGAAGGGCTGCCCCCGGTCGCGCCAGCGGCGCGCGGCGACGGTCGCCAGGTGCGCGCCCGCGGAGTCGCCCGCGATCGCGATCCGGGTCGTGTCGAGCCCGAGCGCCTCGCCCTCGCGGCGGATCCACGCGATGGCGGTGTCGACGTCGTCGCTCGCGGCCGGGAAGGGGTGCTCGGGCGCCAGGCGGTAGTCGACGGCGACCACGGCGGCGCCGGAGAGCGCGGCCAGGTAGCGGCACAGCGGGTCGTGGGTGTCCAGGTCGCCCATGGCCCAGCCGCCGCCGTGCAGGTAGAACACGACCGGCGCGCCGGGGGCGGGCCGGTAGATCCGCACCGGCACCCCGTAGGCGTCCACATCGGACACCTCGCCCAGCGGCGTGCCGGGGCCCGCCTCGGCGAGCGTGGTCGCCACGAGCGCGGCCCGCGCCGCGGGCAGGGTTTCCGCGGTCAGCGGTGGCGGGACGCCACCGGCCTTGGCGACGGCGCGCACCTGGGGGTGCAGCGGCACGGCACACCTCCGAACTCCGACACGGTCACCACCCCGGCGGCGGCACCGCGTCAATGATGTCCGACAGCGCCACCCAATCGGGGACTGGCCTGTGCTCGGGCCCGAGCGGGCGGACCGGCAGCCGGTACTGGTTGAGGTGCGGGTGCGGCTCGGGGTGGCCGTCGACGATGCCGATGCCGATGAACCTGGCCCGGCCGCGCTGCAGGTCGAACATGCCGAAGGTGATCACCCAGCCCGGCGGTGGCCAGTCCATCGCGGCCTCCCCGAGGTCCCCCGAAATCGTCACAACCCCCGCATCGTCCTTCACTCGTTTGATGTAACCAGATGAGACGTTCGGGCTTGTCGATTTCGCTCACGGTTGGTAACCGATTTGCCGCTCAATGGGTGAAGAGTTCACTGAACCGACTTTCGTAGGGTGCACGACCTGCGGTTGAGCGAACTAGCGTCGCTCCATCGCCCCGGCGGGCTCGTCCCGATCGGCGGTCACTGATCCGGGTGAGGTCGGGGCGGTCGACCCGGGACCTGTCAACCCTGACCCCGGCAACCCTGCGAGCAAGGAAGAGGACCATCCCCATGCGCAGCAGCACCACCAGCAGCAGAAAACGGGCCCTCGTCGCGCTGGGCGCCATCGGACTGGCCGCGGGCGCGGCCGTGGCGCTCACCCCGGCGGCCACCGCGGCACCGGCCGCCCTCGTCCCGGCGTTGCAGCGCGACCTCGGCCTCAGCGCCGAGCAGGTGCACCAGCGGGTCGCGGCGGAGAACGACGCGCGGGCGTTACTGCCCACCGCCCGCGACGCGGCGGGTGCCGCGTTCGGCGGCTCGTGGCTCGACGGGGGCGCGCTCGTGGTCGGCGTGGCCGACCCGGGCAAAGCGGACGCGGTCCGCGCCACCGGGGCGCGCCCGGCCGTCGTGGCGCGCACCGCGGCGGACCTGGACGCCACCAAGACCGCCATCGACCGGCAGGCCGCTGGCGGCGCGCCCACCGCGGTCACCGGGTGGTACGTCGACGCGCCGTCCAACTCGGTGGTGCTCACCGTCACCCGCGGCGCGACCGGCGCCGACGTCACGTCCTTCGTGGACCGGGCCAAGAGCGCGGGGGCGGTCCGAGTCGCCGAGACCACCGAGGCGCCCCAGCTGTTCGCCGGGTCGATCGTGGGCGGGAACGCCTACTACATCAACGGTTCCAGCCGCTGCTCGGTCGGGTTCTCGGTCGAGGGCGGGTTCGTCACCGCGGGCCACTGCGGCACCACCGGCTCCAGCGCGACCGGCGCCGACCAGAGCGCGCTCGGCACGTTCCGCGGTTCGTCCTTCCCCGGCAACGACTACGCCTGGGTCGCGTCGAACTCGTCGTGGACGCCCTCGCCCACGGTGAACGGCTACGGCAACGGGAACGTGACCGTCGGCGGTTCGTCCGAGGCGGGCGTGGGCCAGAGCGTGTGCCGCTCCGGGTCGACCACCGGCTGGCACTGCGGCACCATCCAGGCCACCAACGCCTCGGTGAACTACCCGCAGGGCACCGTGTCCGGGCTGACCAAGACCAACGCCTGCGCCGAGCCGGGTGACTCGGGCGGCTCGTGGGTCAGCGGCGACCAGGCCCAGGGCGTGACCTCCGGCGGGTCGGGCAACTGCTCCTCCGGTGGCACCACGTACTTCCAGCCGGTCAACGAGATCCTCTCCGTGTACGGGCTCACGCTCGCCACGGGCTGACCGCGGGGTGGTGGAACAGAGGCCCTACCCGGGGTGCGCCGGGTAGGGCCTCGCCCTGTCCCGCCGCTACGCGGTGAGGTCGACCACGGCGGTGAGCAATCGGTCCACATCGGACTCGTTGGTGTACGGCGCGATCCCCGCGCGGACCGCTCCCGCGTCACCGAGTCCCAGGTGCCTGGCGCACTCGATGGCGTAGAAGTGGCTGGCGGGCGCGTTGACCCCGGCGAGTCCTAGGCGCTCGTAGACGTCTTTAGGTTCAATTCCGTCCACTGTGAACAGGACGGTGGACGTCCTCGCGCGCTCGGGATCTCCGTAGACGGTGACGCCGGGGAGTCCGCGCAGGCCGGTTTCGAGTCGTCGCAAGAGGACGGTCTCGTGCTCGTGCAGCGCGGTCAGCGAGTTCGTCAAGCGTTCGCGGCGGGTTCCCTCACCGGGGACCAAGTTCGCCAGGAACTCGACCGCCGCGGTGCTGCCCGCCAGGGACTCGTACGGCAGGGTCCCGAGCTCGAACCGCTCGGGCACCGCGTCGGAGGACGGCAGCAGCTTGTCCGGCCGCAGGGTCTCCAGCAGCTCCGGGTCCGCGACGACCGTGCCCAGGTGCGGGCCGAGGAACTTGTACTGGGAGCAGGCGTAGAAGTCCGCGCCGAACGCCTTGACGTCGACCAGCGCGTGCGCGGTGTGGTGCACGCCGTCGACGTAGGCGAGCGCGCCGACCGCGTGCGCCGCCGCCGTGATGGCGGGGATGTCGGGCTGGGTGCCGAGCAGGTTGGACGCGGCGGTCACGGCGACCAGCCTGGTCTGCGGGGTGAGCAGGTCGGTGATGGCCGAGGTGGCCAGCACCCCGGTCGCCGGGTCGAAGTCGGCCCAGCGCACCGTCGCGCCCACCGCGGCCGCGGCCTGCACCCAGGGCCGGATGTTCGCGTCGTGGTCGAGCCGGGTCACCACGACCTCGTCGCCGGGGCCCCAGCCCTTGGCCAGCGCCCGGGACAGGTCGTAGGTGAGCTGGGTCATGCTGCGGCCGAACACCACCCCGCGCGGATCGGCGCCGAGCAGGTCGGCCATGGCCCGTCTGGCCTCGGTCACGACCAGGTCGGCCCGCCGCTCCGCCGCCGTCACCCGCCCCCGGTTGGCCACCGCGGCGAGCATCACCGCGGTCACCGCCTCGGCGACCTCCACCGGCACCTGCGAGCCACCCGGCCCGTCGAAGTGCGCGGCACCCTCGGCGAGCGCGGGGAACCTGGCCCGCACCGCCGCCACGTCGTATGTCATCCCAGGAGTGAGCACACCCCGAGCCTAGGTGGTCCGACGTCCCGGTACGCGGGAGTCTTTGACGCGGATTGTCACGGGTGCCACCTTGTGCGTGTCAGCAGATTGAGGACAAGGGAGCACGCCCGTGACCACCGCCATCCGGATCCCCGGCTACCTCGCCGGGACCTGGGACATCGACCCCATCCACTCGGACGTGTCCTTCGTGGTGCGCCACCTGGGCCTGACCCGCTACCGGCGCAGCTTCGAGCGCTTCTCCGGCGTCATCGTCACCGCCGAGGACCCGTACAACTCGACCGTCACCGCCGAGATCGACACGTCCTCCTTCGACACCGGCCTGGACGTCTTCACCAAACACCTCCTCGGCGCCGACTTCTTCAACGTCGAGGTCCACCCCACCGCCACCCTG
Organism: Actinokineospora diospyrosa; assembly: GCF_024171925.1. Classification (GTDB taxonomy): domain Bacteria; phylum Actinomycetota; class Actinomycetes; order Mycobacteriales; family Pseudonocardiaceae; genus Actinokineospora; species Actinokineospora diospyrosa. The sequence continues at coordinate 183,289 of NZ_JAMTCO010000003.1, forward strand.
ACCTCGACCGGCCTGCGCCCCAACGGCGACAACTACCTGCTCGACGCCGAGCTGACCCTGCTCGGCACCACCCGCTCCCTCACCCTCGACGTCGAGGCCCTCGGCTTCGGCGTGGGCATCGACGGTGGGCAGAAGACCGCGTTCTCGGCCTCCACCACCCTCAGCCGCGCCGACTTCGGCCTCACCTACCAGTCGACCCTCACCAACGGCAACCTCGTCATCAGCGACGACGTGCGGGTACTGGTCGAGATCGAAGCTGTACTGCGCAAGGACGCCTGACCCGGGCGTAAAGTGGGGCCCATGGGGACGGGTCGCGAGGCCAACATCAGGGTGGGTACCGCCGAGCGCGAAGAGGCCATCTCCGCCCTCGCCGACCACCTGGCCAACGGCCGGATCGACGTGGCCGAGTACGAACAGCGCGTAACCCAGGCAACAGCGGCCCGAACCCGCGCCGACCTGACCACCCTGTTCGACGACCTCCCCACCCCCCACCCGTCGTTCGACCCACCGCAGGTCGAGACAAAGGTGGTAATCCCCCAAGCCCCCCTCTGGGAACGACCAGCCCCCCGCCGCAACAACCGGGGGCTGGTCGCCTTCCTAGGCGTCGCCGCCCTAAGCACCGTGGCCGTCGTGGCAATCACCTCAACCTGGTGGGCCCTAGCCCCCCTCGCCATCCTGGCCATAATCCTGGTCTTCGCCTCTTAGCCCTCCTTCTTGCGGCGAATTGTTGATCTTGAGGCCGCCTCCGCACCCTCGCGCGCGAGCCCCTCTCCGCCCTCCCAGCCCCGCCAACCCGGCCCTGCCACTTGGCCCCTGGACTCTCGGGCGTCACTGGTGCCATCTCAGCCTCCGTCAGGCCTGCCCCAACCCACCTGCTCAGCGCCTGGACACTCGGACCCTGCGGTGCCGTCCCGCCTGCCGTCAGGTCCGCCCCAGCCCACCTGCTCAGCGCCTGGACACTCGGACCCTGCGGTGCCGTCCCGCCTGCCGTCAGGTCTGCCCCAGCCCACCTGCTCAGCGCCTGGACACTCGGACCCTGCGGTGCCGTCCCGCCTGCCGTCAGGTCTGCCCCAGCCCACCTGCTCAGCGCCTGGACACTCGGACCCTGCGGTGCCGTCCCGCCTGCCGTCAGGTCCGCCTCAACCCACCTGCTCAGCCCTGGACACTCGGAACGGCCGGTGTCATCCCAGCCCGCCCTCGTCAGCCCTGCCAACCCAGCGCCTGGACAGTCGGACCTGTCGGTGCCATCCCAGCTGCCGTCAGGTCCGCCCCAGCCCACTTTCCCAGCGCCTGGACAGTCGGACTCGCTGGTGCCAAGTGCTCGATGGGGTGGACCTGTTTTGTGTGGGGGGACGGCACCCGTAGCGTCGCCTCGCGGCAGGGCCAGTCTTTTCGGCCCCTGCTTTGCGGTCCTGCCACGGGTGTCGTAGGGGCCCCGCGCAAAACAGGTCCACCGCATCGAGCAAAGCTCGGAAATCGCGGATCGGGCCCGATGTTGCCGCCAGGCAACGAGGCGTCCGATCCCGGGTCGCGATGCCGAAGGCGAGCCGACCCGAAGCCGCCGAACCCCTTGCCCCGCATCCCCAGCCCGGGCATGCGTCAAGATCAACCTGATCGAAAGCCCCCAAATACACAGCTTACCGCGCAGCACCGACAAACCAGGAGCAGCGACCGGAGTCCTGTGGACAACCGCAGCCATTGTGGACAACCCAGCACCCACACAAGATCATCCACCACAAGACCCCCCAATACACAGCCTACCGAGGAGGCCCGACAAAGCCGCAGCAGCAACCAACGCCTGTGGACAACAGAAGCCGTTGTGGACAACTCACGCCCACAACCCAGCTCCCGCAAGATCATCCGCCACGAGAGCCCCCGATATACAGCCTACCAACGGGACCCGACAGAACGAGAGCAGCAACCGGCGCCTGTGGACAGACAACCAGCTTGTGGACACCCCCCCAGCGCAGCCATCACCCACTCAGCAAGTACCCACCTAAGCCAGCACCCGCAAAGCCCGGCAACCTGGCCAAGCACCTACCAGGCACAGCCAAGCCCACTAAGCACGACAAGCGCCCCTAAGCAGCAAGCACCCTTAAGCACAGCAAGCGGCGCCAAGCAGCAAGCGCCCCTAAGCGCAGCAAGCCCGGCAAGCGCAGCAAGCGCTACCGCTCCTCCACCGCCCCCAACAACTGTCGAGGCAGCCCCGCAGGCAGGTCCGTCCGCCGACTCACGTTCAGCTTCCGGTAGACCCGCGTCAGATGCTGCTCCACCGTACTAACCGTGATGTACAGCTTCCCGCCGATTTCCCGATTCGTATGCCCTAACGCCGCCAGCACGGCCACTCGCCGCTCGGCCTCGCTCAACGCGTCCATTCCCGTGGGCTCCCGATGACGGCCAGTCTGCTCCGGTACCTCAGGCTCTCGCCCGGGCAACAACTCCCGGCTCAACGGCTCCGCGTGGCATCCCTTGGCCATCTGCAATGCCCGCCGTGCAACAGTTCGGGCCTTTTCGCACTCCCCGGCGGCGCTGTGCGCATGGCTCAGGTCGAGCAACGCTCGGGCTAGCTCGAACCGATCCCCGCCCGTGTGCAACAACTCCACGGCCTCGGTCAGCAACGCTACCCGTCGATCAGCGGTCGATGCCGTGGCCAAGATTCGCAGCGTCGTGCCCCGCGTGCGGGCACCCTCGCAGCCGGGCCGGGTCAACTGGTCCGCCATCAAAGCGCGAGCGGTCTCCCGGTTCCCCAGTGCCAACTGCGCTTGGGCCGCGCCTGCTCGCCAGGGGACGAGGGCCGGAAGGTCTACGTCCCAACCGGACATCAGTTCGCCGCAGCGCTGGAAGTCGGCGAGTGCCGCATGTGGACGGTCGGTCGCCAGGTAGTGCGAACCGCGGGCGTACAGGTACTGCAGGCCGAACTGCGTCTGGTACATCGCTTCGGGAACCGGGACCCGCAGCAGGGCGGCGGCCTCTTCGTGCTTGCCCATCGCGGTCGCGGCGGCTACTCCGGTGGAGAGCGGTACCCCGATCGCGACGCCCCATCCCTGGGGGGAGAGCTTGTCGAAGGCCGCGGTGGCGAACTCGGCCGCGGCGGGTAGGTCTCCTTGTCGCAGCGCCACTTCCGCGCGCATGGCGCCGATCACGGCCTGCCAGGTCAGCGCGCCGCGGGCGGTCGCGTCGGCCAGCAGGGCGTCGCACCAGTGCGCGGCGCGGTCGTTGCGGTCGGCGTGGACCAGGGCCGCCAGGGCGGAGAGCTGGGAGCCGAGGGTCTGCTCGCCGAGCCTGCAGCTCTGCAGGATGTGTTCGGCGGCGACCACGATCTCCTCGCGGGGACCGCCGAAGCGCACCCGGTCGAGCATCGCCGACGCCCGGGTCCACGGGTTGGCGAGCAGGGCGGGGGCCGGGCCGCTCTCCGGGGCGGGCACACCTGCGACGACCGGGGGATAGAGGAAGGCGAGCCAGTGGAACACCAGGCTCAGCTGCCCGGCCATCGGCGCGTCCCGGTTGGCCGCGGCGGCGGCCAGGTCGGACAGCGTGCCCGAGAGCTCGTCGGTGTGGCCGTACCAGAGCAAGAACTTGGCCAGGTGCACGGCGTTGCGGTCCGACAGCTTGCCCTGGGCCCGCGCCGCGCGCAGCGACGGCAGGTGCCGGGCGGCCGCGCTCGGGTTGCGGCGCCACTCGACCCGCAGCAGCTGGGTGGTGATGTCGGCGCGCTCGTCGGCGTCCTGGCTGGTGCGCGCGGCCAGTTCCAGCCTGCGCACGGCGAGGTCCATCCGGTCGGCGACCAGGTCCTCCTGCGCCGCGTGCCGCAGCACCTCGACCGCCCACGCCGCGTCGGCGGGGTCGTCGGCGTGCTCGGCCGCGGTCAGGTGCCGGGCGACCTCGTCGGCGGGGGCGCCGTCGCGGTAGAGCAGGCGGGCGGCCCTGGCGTGCAGCGCGTGGCGGTCCGCGGGGGCGATGCTGTCGAGCACGGCGGCCTTGGCGACGGGGTGCCGGAACCGGCCGCCGTCGAGCAGGCCCGCCAGCTCCAGGACGTCGAGCACCTGGGCGGCCGCGTCGGAGGTGATGTCGAGCAGGGCGCCGAGCAGCACCGGCGAACCGGCGGCGCCGAGCAGCGCGAGCCCGCGCGCGACCTGCAGCATCGCGGGTTCCCAGCGGTGCAGGCAGGCGAGCACCGCGGTGCCGAACTCCTGGCCGACCACGACCGCGCCGTCGCCGGGGCGCTGGCCTGCGCGGGCCGCCGCGTTGTGGTCGTTGACCAGCGCGGTGACCAGCAGCGGGTTGCCGCCGCTGACCGCGTGGTGCACCGGGGCGAGCACCTGCGCGGTGGCCGGGTCGAGCCTGCCCGCGAGCAGCTCGGCGACCCCGGCGCGGCTGAGCGGGGCCAGCCGCAGGTGGGTGGTGTTGGGCTGGCGGGTGACCTCGGCGCGGAACACCGCCTGGGTCGGCCGGGGCAGCGCCCACTCGGTCAGCAGCACCAGCACCCGGGCGAACCGCATCCTGCGGCGCAGGTAGAGCAGCGCCTGCAGCGACTCGGCGTCGGCGAACTGGACGTCGTCGACGGTGATCACGACGGTCCGGTCGCGGGCCAGCTCCAGCAGCGCCGCGCACACCTCGTCGAGCACCCGCGCGCCCGCCCGGCCGATCGCGGTCGGATCGCTCAGGTCGGCGGGGTTGGCCCGTTCGGCCGCGGCACCGGTCCCGCCGAGCAGGTCGGTGAGGCAGGTCGCCACGGCCCCGGGTAACGCGGGTCCGGCGAACAGCTGCCGCAGCACCCCGAAGGGCAGCGTCCGCTCGGCGCGCGCCCCCGTCGCGGTGAGCAGGGCCGCGCCGTCGGCGGCGACCCGGTCGGCGAAGGCGTGCAGCAGTTCGGTCTTGCCGCTGGCGACGCCGCCGCTGATCAACGCGACCTGACCCCGGCCGCGCCCGCTCTCGGCGTACAGCCGCCCGAGAGCGGCCAGTTCCTCTCCTCGTTCGACCAGCGCCATGTGCCGCCCCTTCCCCTACTGGCCCCTCGGCTCCGGTCCGGCCCCACCCCGCCCGAAGTCACGCTCGGTGATCAGTGATTTCCCCGTGGCCCCATGCTTCGAGGTGAATCTAACGGCAATGACCGCCGTTGTGGAAGGTTTGCCAATTGCTCTGGTGAACAATGCGTGATGTTGATGCGTTTTCGCTTTTCCGGTGGACCGATTGGAGCATCCGGTTGCGGCGCCAGCCGTACCGCGGTCCGATTGGTTTGGCTCGCATTCAACAACTTACCGCGTCGACAAACCTGTGACCGGCGGTCACGGCGAATACGGTGGGTGAGTCGGGAATGGTGTGTTAATCGCCAACAACTACCTCAAGAGCCCCTTAAATTGCCGCAGGTTAGGGGTGTGTCAGGGGTTGCGGGATCAGTCGTCAGGGGTGGTGCCGAGGGTGGCGGGCGACAGTCGGGACACCGGATGACCCTACTTCGTCAACTACGAAGGGTGACAGGGGTGGTCCTCGAATGGCCTAGTCCGATGCGCGGGGCGTCCGATTGGGCCGAAATCGCGTTTACCGCGCGGTATGGCGGATCCAGAGCAATCCGAGAACCGGGAGCGCGACCGGGATGAAACCGTATCCCATACCGAATGCCGACCACACGGTCGCGTCCGGAAATGCACTCGGCGCGACCAGGCTCGATGTTCCGATCGCGAGTACGCCGACGAGTTCCACGACGCAGGAGACGACCGCGATCCGGCGCGACGCGCGGGTGCCCGCGGCCAGGCACGCGGTCGCCACGACGTAGACCGCGGCGGCGAACGCGGACAGCAGGTAGGCCAGCGGCGCCCGGTCGAAGTGGGTCGCGATCTGGCTGGCCGAGCGGGCGCACGCGGCCAGCGCGAAGATCGCGTAGACGGCGATCAGCAGCCGCCCGGGGCCGGAGCGGGTGGGGTTGTCGGTCCTCGGCTCAGCCACGGGTCCACACCTGGTCGAGTCGCACGATCATCACCGGGATCACCAACGCGCCGATGACCAGCACCGCCGTGCCCCACCTGGTCCGCTCCGCGAGCGACCAGAACACCGCGACCGGCAGGATCAACAGCGAGCCCAGCAGGTAGCCGCCGTAGGACAGCGCGGGCACGTCATGGTCGGCGTTGGCGAGCTTGATGAACCCGAGGACGGCCTGCGCCAGCAAGCCGAGCTCGATTAGCGCCAACAGCCCCAGGTAGGCCCTACTGTCGACGCGCTCCAGGGACAGCGGTCGGTTGATGAGCACAAGCACCAGTGCCCACACCGCCGCCCCGACCGCGACCCAGGTCAGGGTGGGGGACAACCCGTCGATCATCGGTACCGCTCCCAGGCTCCGTTGTGGACCTGGTGAGCCTCGCACGCCCGGGCAACCGACCTACCCGGGGGCCTGAGCCGCTAAGCCGGGGACGACGCCGGGCGGGGGCTGGAGGAGTCACGCACGTGCGCGCGGATCCGGTCGAGCACCGCGGGCACGTGGTTGTTGAGGTAGAAGTGCCCACCCGAGTAGACCTCGCGCTCGTACCCGCCGTCGGTGTGGTCGGCCCACTGGTCCACCTCGGCCAGAGTTGCCTTGGGGTCGCTGTCGCCGGTCAGTGCCAGCACCCGCGTCCGCAGGCGAGGCCCCTCGGTGCGCCTATAGGTCTCCGCAGCCTTGTAGTCAGCGCGGATCGACGGCAGGACCATGCGCAGGATCTCGGTGTCGTCGAGCAGTTGGGTCTCAGTGCCGTCGAGCCGCTTGATCTCGGTGATCAGGCCGTTGTCGTCGAGCTCGTGCACCCGCTCGTCGCGCAGCGCGGATGGGGCTCGGCGACCGGAGACGACCAAGCCGTGGACAACCGTGCCGCGCTCTTGCAGCCGCAGCGCCAGTTCGAAGCCCACCGAGGCTCCCATGCTGTGCCCGAAGATGGTCAGCGGCTTGTCGAGGTAAGAGGGCAGCACGTCGGCGATCCGGTCGGCAAGCTCGCCGACGGTCTCTAGGCAAGGCTCCTGCCGCCGGTCTTGGCGCCCCGGGTACTGCACGGCCACGACCTCGATTGCCGGGCTCAGCGCGCGCGACACCGGGAAGAAGTAGCTGGCAGACCCACCCGCGTGCGGTAGGCACAACAGCCGAGTGGCCGCTTCCGGTGCCGGGTGGAACCGGCGCAGCCACAAGTCCGTGCTCATCCCTAGATCCCCTCTCCCCTGCGAGTCCTACAGGGGGATGTTGCCATGGTGGCCGCGCCCCGCGGGGGCCTCGGCGAACGCTTGGGCGAGCCGGACACGGGTCTGGGTGGGCTCGATCACCTCGTCGACCACGCCTAGCGCCAGCGCCCGGTCGACACCGCCCGCGGTCCGTTGCTGCTCAAGCACCAGGGTGGCCCGCAGCGCCTCGCGCTCCGGCTCCTCGACCGCGGCGAGCTTCTTGCGGTGCAGGATCCCGACCGCCGCCTCAGCGCCCATCACGGCGACCTCGGCGCCCGGCCAGGCGAACACCTTCGTCGCGCCGAGCGAACGGGAGTTCATCGCGATGTAGGCGCCGCCGTAAGCCTTGCGGGTGATCAGGGTGACCCGGGGGACGGCGGCCTCGGCGAAGGCGTGCAGCAGCTTCGCGCCGCGGCGCACCACCCCGCCCCACTCCTGCCCGACACCGGGCAGGTACCCCGGCACGTCGACCAGGACCAGCAGCGGGATGCCGAAGCTGTCGCACATCCGCACGAACCGCGACGCCTTCTCCGCCGAGAGCGAGTCCAGGCAGCCGCCCTTGCGCAGCGGGTTGTTCGCGATCACGCCGATCGCGCGGCCCGCGAGCCTGCCGAGGCCGACCACGATGTTGGGCGCCCACTTGGCCTGCAGCTCCTCGAACCCGCCGTCGTCGAGCACGGCGCGGACCAGGGGGCGCACGTCGTAGGCGCGCTTGGCGGACTCCGGCAGCAGGTCGCGCAGATCGCTCGGCGCGCCGACCGAACGGACGTCGAGCAGGCCGGGGCGGGTGAACAGGGTGGTGATCGCGCGGGCCCTGGCGTAGGCCGCGTCCTCGGAGTCGACCGTCACGTGCACCACCCCGGAGCGGCGGCCGTGCGCGTCGACCCCGCCGAGGCCCTCCATGTCGACCTGCTCGCCGGTCACGCTGCGCACCACCTCCGGGCCGGTCACGAACACCCGGCCGCCGGTGGACATGATCACCAGGTCGGTCAGCGCGGGCCCGTAGGCAGCCGCTCCCGCCGCCGGGCCGAGCACGACCGAGAGCTGCGGCACCCGACCGGACGCGCGGGTCATCGCCGCGAACATCCGCCCGACCCCGTCCATGGACTCCACGCCGTCGGCGAGCTTGGCGCCGCCGGAGTGCCAGAGGCCGATGACCGGCACCCGGAGCCGCACGGCCAGGTCGATGGCGACGATGATGCGATCGGCTTCGGCAGCGCCAAGAGAGCCGCCGCGGTTGGTGGCGTCGGTGCAGTAAGCGACAACCGCGGCGCCGTTGATCCTGCCGCGCACGGCTGTCACCGCGGTCGTCTCGGGGCCGGTGTCCGATAGCTCGATGGCGCTGCCCTCGTCGAGCAGCCGCGCGAGCCGTTCCCGCGGTTCGCGCGGGTCAGGCGTGTGCGTGCTATCCCCACGGGAATGTCCGGCGACAACTGTCATGGCTGTTTCCCCCCACCCGGCTCCGGGATTTCCGACGATCCCAGGGGCACCCCGAAGTCGACAACCCCCTATCCGGCCCCTAAGCGCACCGGCTCGTCCCGTGTTCCCCACTTCGACCAAACCGCCGGTCCTGACCTGCGGGTAGATCCAGTGGCGGGCCCCACTGTCCACCCCTGGACACCCCTATCCGACCCTATAATGACGAAAGTCGGCGGGCCGCGTGGCGTTAACGGGAAAATATCTGTCCGGCAATGATCCGGCCCGCTTAGTCACTTCTCCGACAGCAGCCAGCGGGAGTAGATTCCCAGGTCGGACGCCGCTCGCCGGGTGTGGAGGGAAGACCGGATGACACTGGTCGAACGCCAGTTGGTCCAACGGCGGCTTGTCGAACGCGACAGCGCGGTCGAGGCGTTGGTGGGGCACCTCGCCGAGTGCGCGCTGGGTGGGGCGCGGGTCGTCGCGGTCGTCGGCGGGCCAGCCAGCGGCAAATCGAGCCTGCTCGACCTCTTCGCCGATCGTCTAGTCGCCTCAGGGACGCTGCTGCTATCCGCGTCCGGCTCACGCGAAGAGCGGGAAATCCCACTCGGCGCGGTACGGCAGTTGGAGTCAGGCCTGCCTGGCGACGGTGAGTTCACCGACCGGGTGTTGGCCGCAGCGCGCAAGCGGTCGTTGGTGCTCGCCATAGACGACGTCCAGCACGTGGACGCGGCGTCGCTGCGGCTGCTGGCGCAGGTGCGCGAGCGCGCGGCGGGGCTGCCGGTGCTGGTCGTGGTGACCGACTGGGAGCCGCTGTCCGGGGAGTTGACCACGCGCGCCGACCACCGGCTGCGGCTCGGCCTGCTCACCGAGTACGGGGTCGCGGAGTTCCTGCGCGCCCAGGTCGGCACCGACGGCGCCGCCGCGGCGTACCACCGGGCGACCGGCGGGAACCCGCTGCTGCTGCACGCCATGATCGCCGACAACAAGCACGACCCGGCGGCCGCCGAACCCGGGTTCGCCTTCCGCCAGGCCGTGGTCGCCTGCCTGCACCGCGGTGAGCCCCGGCTGCTCGCCGTCGCCAGGGCGTTGGCGGTGCTGGGGTCGTGGTCCTCGCCCGCGGCGATCGCGGAGCTGACCGAGCAGACCGAGGTGGTCGCCGCGCGGCTCACCGGGGTGCTCACCTCCGCTGGCGTGCTGGTCGGCTGGCGGTTGCGCCACGACGCGGTCCGCTCGGCGGTGCTCGACGGCCTGCCGCCCGCCGAGGCGGCGCGATTACACCTGCGCGCGGCCCGGGTCCTGCACCAGCGCCGCGCGCGACCGATCGAGGTGGCCCGACTGGTGGTCGCCGCTGGCCCCGAGCTGCCCGACTGGGTGGTCCCGGTGCTGCGGGCGGCCGCGCTGGACGCGATCGCGACCGACCGGGGCGAGTTCGCGGTCCGCTGCCTGCGCCAGGCGTTGCCGATGACCACCGGGCGCGTCCGCGAGCAGACCGCGGCCGACCTCGCGGGTGCGGTGTGGCGGTACAACCCGGGTGACTTCGCCCCGTTGTCCGAAGTGGACCCCGCGGCCGCGCTCCGGTTCACGCTGTGGCACAACGACCCCGGCAAGGTCCACGACGACGTCGGGTTGGCGCTGGCCAACGAGTGGATCCGCGGCACCGCGCCGTCGGTGCGGGTGGCGCACACGTGGGAGCGCGCCGCCGCCGCACTGGTCCCGGGGCTCATCGGGGGAGCGGTGACCGATGTCGTCGCCGACGCCGAGCGCGTGCTGCACGGGTGCCCGCTGGCGGACCGGACCCTGGAGGTCCTGGCCGCCGCGGTGACCGCGCTGCTGATGGCCGACCGGGTCGACCTGGCCGAGCGCTGGTGCGCCGACCTGATCGGGGAGGCCGAGCGGCGCCGGGCGACGACCTGGTTGGCGTTGCTCGGCTCGATCCGAGCCGAGGTCGAGCTGCGCCAAGGCGCGGTGCGCACGGCCTGGACGACGGCACAACGGAGTCTGGCCCTGTTGCCCGCCCGGTCGTGGGGTGTGCTGATCGGTCTACCGCTGTCGACGATGATCGCCGCGGACACGGCCATGGGCAACACCGAGAGCGCCGCCCTGCGCGAGGTCGTCCCCGATGGCATGGCCGACACGGTGATCGGCGCGCGGTACCTGCGGGCACGCGGACACCACTACCTCGCCTCGGACCGGGTGCTCGCGGCCATCGCGGACTTCCAGGCGTGCGGCCGGGTCCTGGCCGCCGCGGGGATGGACCTGCCCGCACTGGCGCCGTGGCGGACCGACCTCGCCGAGGCGCACCTGCGGTTGGGGCGCGGCCGTGCGGCGGCGCACTTGGCCCGCGTGCAAGCCGAATTGCCCGCCTCGGCCGCGAGGCACACCCGAGCCAGGTCGATGCGCGTCCTGGCCTTGGCGGGGCACCACCCGGTCCGCCTGCTGCACGAGGTCGCCGAGTCGTTCCGGGCCACCGGTGATCGCTATGCCGCCGCTGTGGCGCTGGCTGAGCTGTCCGCCGCGATCGCGACTCGTGGTGATGCGGCTCGCGCGCGTCGGATAGCCAAGACGGCTGCGGATGAGGCTGCGGCTTGCGGGGTTCGTGGTCTTCTTGATCGTGTTCCTGCGCGTCGGCCGGACCGGGCTGATCAAGGCGCTTCGGCGCTGAGTGATGCTGAGCACCGGGTGGCGACGTTGGCGGCGCTGGGGCATACGAACCGGGAGATCGCGCACAAGTTGTACATCACGATCAGTACGGTGGAGCAGCACCTGACGAAGATTTATCGGAAGTTGGGTGTGCGTAAGCGGTCTGATCTGCCAGCGGGGTTGGCTGTCCACACGGGACGATCAGTTGAGTTGACTCGCTGAGCGCACCCGTGGCTGGGGTGCGTGTGGCTCGATGAGGCCTGGTTGTGTGTGGGGTTCCTGTGGCGTCTGCGTGGGCTGCGAAGCCGTGTGGCCGTGCTGGGGCTTGTGGTGCGGTGGGCTCGGTGTCCCGTGTGTCTGCGGTGGTTGCTAGTGCGGTCGGCTCCGTGGGGCGGGTGTCCCGTGTGTCTGCGGGGGTTGGGAGTGCGGTGGGCTCGATGGGGCGAACTTGTTTTGCGTGGGGCCCCTACAACACACGTGGCAGGTCCGCACAGCAGGGGCCGAAAAGACTGGCCCTGCCGCGAGGCGACGCTACGGGTGTTGTCCCCCCACGCAAAACAAGTCCGCCCCAGCGAGCAGGAACAGGGGTGGGGTTGGTAGGGGGCGGCGGGGGGTGAGGGTGAGGAGGGAGTGAGGACGAAGGTGAGGGCGAGGGAAGTGGGGCGGGTGGGGGCTAGGGATGGGGGTCCGAGCGGGAAGTTGTGCACAGAGCGGTGATGCGCTCGGAGACGGTGTTGGCCACTGTGGACACGAAGGTGGTCAGGTAGCCGTGGTCGCCGGAGAAGAGTTGGAGTTCGAACCAGCCGGTGGTGACTTCGCTCCAGGCGTCGGCGTGGGGGGCGGCTGGGTCGGTGTCGCCGATCATGGCGAGGATGTGGCAGGAGACCCGGTCTTGTGGGCGCCAGCGGTAGGACTCGGTGGCGCGTTGGTCGTCGTGCAGGGTGGTCAGCGGGGTGGGGGCTGGGAACCGCAGGGGTTCGGTGAACTCGCCGGTGTCGACGTACGACGCGGTGCCCAGGCGGGAGGGGCTGGGGGCGCCGGAGGCGAACAGGGCCATCGGGCGCCTGCCCGCCCGTTCGGCGCGGACCGCGGTCTCGAAGGCGACCGCCGCGCCCAGGCCGTGGCCGAGGAAGGCGATCGGCAGGTCGGCGCGGCAGTTCAGCTCCGAGCTGACTCCGTCGGCGAGGCCGGGCACCGAGGTGATCGACGGCTCGTGGCGGCGGTCGCGGCGGCCGGGGTACTGCACCCCGAGCACCTCGACCGGCCGGGCGATGGATTGGGCCAGCTGCAGGAAGAACGTCGCCGAGGCGCCTTCCGGGGGGAAGCACACCAGTCGGCACCGCGGTCGCGGCGCGGAGCGCAGCCGGTACACCCACGAGTCACCCACGGGCACCCTCCGCGCGACCGAGCGTCGAGCTACCGAGCCCGCCCATGGCCTCCGGCTTCCTCTCCGCGCGCGGGCGTTGGGAACTTTCCGGCGCCTGACGGCCAAGGTGCCGGCAGCCGGTGACGCCGGGCAACCCCTAGCAGCGCCGCGGCGCGCTGTCCACGGTGTCCGAGAAGGGATGGACCGGAACGGCGCAAGGGCCCTAGGGGTTGAGCTTAGGGGGGACGCCCGGTCTAGCGTGGCGCGGGAGGGAACATGACCGACCTCGCGGATCGACAGGCGCGGGCGCAGATGGCGTTGTGGCAGGACCACTTGCGCGCCGTCAGCGATCGCGGCGACCCGTACGCGCGGCTGCTGCGCGCGCCCGAGGACCCGTACCCGCTCTACGAGCAGGTGCGCGCGCGGGGGCCGCTGCACCGCAGCGGGCTCGGCGTGTGGGTGACCGCGAGCCACCGGCTGGCCAACAAGGTGTTGCGGGACAAGCGCTTCGGCGTGCGCCGCGCCGACGGCACCAAGGCGCCGGAGTTCATGCCCTTCGACAACTCGATGCTCGGCCTCGACCCGCCGGAGCACACCCGGCTGCGCAAGCTGTCGGTGCCCTCGCTCAACCCGCGCAGGCTGGAGAAGTGGCGGCCGACCGCCGAGCGGGTGTGCGACGAGCTGATCGACCGGATCCTGGCCGGGCGCGCCGAGGTCAACTTCATGAGCGCCTTCGCCCAGCAGTTGCCGCTGCGGGTGATCGGCGACCTCGTCGGCATCCCCGAGCGGCACCGGCGGCTGTTCTTCCAGCTGAGCAGGCGGATGGCCTACCTGCTCGACGGGGTCGCCTCGGTGGAGGTCGCCAGGGACGTGCGGGCCGCGATCGCGGAGATGACGGTGATGTTCACCGACATCATCGCGCTGCGCCGGGTCGAACCGGGCGAGGACCTGATCAGCGACCTGCTGCCCGCGGTCGACGACGGTCGGCTGGCGATGGACGAGCTGGTGCCGCTGTGCATGTTCCTGCCGTTGGCGGGCACCGAGACCACGGTCAACCTCATCGGCAACGCCGTGCGCGCGCTGCTGGGCAACCCCGAGCAGTGGGCCCGCTTCAAGGCCGACCCGGGGCTCGCGCCCGCCGTCGTGCAGGAGACGTTGCGCTACGACACGCCCGTGCAGCAGTACCGGCGGATCGCGCACACCGACGTCGAGCTCGACGGCCACGTCGTGCCCGAGGGCGCGGAACTGGCGATCTGCGCGGGCGCGGCGAACCGGGACCCGGAGGTCTATTCGCGGCCGGACAGTTTTGACATCGGCCGGGAATCCGGTCCGGACACGTTGTCCTTTTCCGCCGGAATCCATTTCTGCCTCGGCGCGGCACTGGCCCGGCTCGAGGCCGAGATCGCGCTGGTCGCGGTCGCCGCGCGGCTGCCGCTGCTGCGTCCGGTCGGACAGGTCCGACGCCGGGATTCCTTTATTATCAGGGGGATGCTGCAGTTCCCGGTAGCGGTCGAGTAGGGGCCAGCTAGGGGTTGTCCAGTGCGGACCGCCGTCTTTAGGGTTGTCGCGCGGAGATGTGGAAATACACGTGGGGACTGGTTCCCGCGTGCCCGCAGCCGGTCGTGCGCCGCCCGAGAGGTCCTGGAAGATGGCAGACAAAGAGACCCTCCGCGATTACCTGAAACTGGTGACGGCGGACCTGCGGCAGACCAAGGCCCGGCTGCGCGAGGTCGAGGAGGGCGCGCGCGAACCGATCGCGGTCGTCGGCATGGCGTGCCACTACCCCGGCGGCGTCGCCTCGCCGGAAGACCTGTGGCGCTTGGTGTCCGAGGGGCGCGACGGCATCGGCCCGTTCCCGCACGACCGCGGCTGGGATGTCCGCTTCGCCGACGACCCGGACGCGCCCGGCACCAGCTACGTCAGCGAGGGCGGGTTCGTCGCGGACGCGGCCGAGTTCGACCCGGCGTTCTTCGGCATCTCCCCGCGCGAGGCGCTGGCCATGGACCCGCAGCAGCGGTTGTTGCTGCGCGCGGCGTGGGAGGCGCTCGAGCGGGCGGGCATCGACCCGGAGTCGTTGCGCGGCAGCCGGACCGGGGTGTTCGCGGGCACGAACGACCAGAGCTACCTGTCGCTGCTGGTGGGGGACCCGCAGGGCACCGAGGGCTACCTGCTCACCGGCGGCGCCACCGCGGTGACCTCGGGCCGGGTCGCGTACGCGCTGGGGCTGGAGGGGCCCGCGGTCACGATCGACACGGCGTGTTCGTCGTCGCTGGTGGCGATGCACCTGGCCGCCCAGTCGTTGCGCACGGGGGAGAGCACGCTGGCGCTGGCCGGTGGCGTGACGGTCATGGCCACGGCCGGGGTGTTCACCGAGTTCAGCCGCCAGCGCGGGCTCGCCGCCGACGGCCGGTGCAAGTCGTTCGCCGACGCCGCCGACGGCACGGGCTGGGCCGAGGGCGTCGGCGTGCTGGTGCTGGAACGGCTCTCGGACGCGCGCCGCAACGGACACCGGGTACTGGCCGTGCTGCGTGGGTCGGCGGTGAACTCCGACGGCGCGTCGAACGGGCTGACCGCGCCGAACGGCCCCTCCCAGCAGCGGGTGATCCTGTCCGCGTTGGCCTCCGCCGGTCTTGGTCCGTCCGATGTGGACGCCGTTGAGGGCCACGGCACGGGAACCGTCCTCGGTGACCCGATCGAGGCGCAGGCGTTGCTGGCGACCTATGGGCAGGGGCGCGCTGAGCCGCTGTGGTTGGGGTCGGTGAAGTCCAACATCGGGCACACCCAGGCCGCCGCCGGGGTGGCGGGCGTGATCAAGGTGGTCCAGGCGCTGTCGGCGGGGGTGTTGCCCGCGACGCTGTTCGTGGACGAGCCGTCCCGGCAGGTCGACTGGTCGGCCGGTGCGGTGTCGCTGTTGACCGCCGCTCGACCGTGGCCGCGCGGGGAACGGGTTCGCCGCGCCGGAGTGTCGTCGTTCGGCGTGAGCGGCACCAACGCGCACGTGATCATCGAGGAGGCGCCGGTCGAGGCGGAGCCAGCGGTCCAGCCCACCGACCTCCCGGCGGTGCCGTTGGTCCTGTCTGCTCGGTCGACGGCCGCGGTGCGCGAACTGGCTGGGCGGGTGCTGGCGGTGGAGGCCGCGCCTGCTGATCTTGCGTGGTCCTTGGCGACGACGCGGGCGGCGCTCGAGCACCGCGCGGTCGCCTTCGGGGGTGACGGGCTCCGGGCGTTGGCCGATGGGACCGATGCCGCGGTCATCCAGGGTCAGGTGATCCCCGGGAAGCTCGCTTTCCTGTTCACCGGTCAGGGGTCCCAGCGGCTGGGGATGGGCGCTGACCTGCGCGTGTTCCCGGTCTTCGCGACCGCTCACGACGAGGTCATCCAGCGCCTGCCCGGCTTCGACCTCGACTCCGCCGAAGCGCTGAACCAGACCGCGAACGCCCAGGTCGGCCTGTTCGCCCTCGAAGTCGCCCTGTTCCGCCTCCTGGAGTCCTGGGGTATCCGCCCCGACGCGCTCGTGGGCCACTCCATCGGCGAGGTGGCCGCTGCTCACGTCGCCGGGATCCTGTCCCTCGACGATGCCTGCACCCTGGTCTCCGCCCGAGCTCGCCTCATGGGTGCCCTGCCAGAGGGCGGGGCCATGCTCGCCGTCGAAGCGACCGAGGCTGAAGTCGATCTCCCGGAGGGTCTCGACCTCGCCGCGGTCAACGGGGATCGTTCACTTGTAGTATCCGGGGATCGTAGGATTGTTGAACAGTTCCAACGTGGGATTGTTGAACAAGACCGGCGCGTCAAGCGGCTGACTGTCTCGCACGCGTTCCACTCGCGGCTCATGGATCCGATGCTGGATGAGTTCCGGCGAGTGGTGGCCGGGCTTGCGTTCAACAATCCGACAATCCCCCTGTCGACCACGTCAACAGGTGACCCGGCCACGGCCGAGTACTGGGTGCGGCAGGTCAGGGAGACGGTCCGGTTCAGCGCGGCGGTCGACCGCGCCGGGGCCACCCACCACCTCGAGCTGGGTCCGGACGGCGTGCTGTCGGCCCTGGTGTCCGGGGTCGCGGCGCTGCGCGCGGGCCGCGCCGAGCCGGAGACCCTGCTGCGCGCGGTAGCCGCCCTGCACGTCGTCGGCGTCCCGGTCGACTGGCGCGCCGTGCTGGGGGGCGGCCGCGTGGTCGACCTGCCGACCTACCCCTTCGCCCGCGAGCGCTACTGGCCGCGGACCGGTGTCTCAGCCGCGTTCGGCGCCACCGGTCACCCGCTGCTCACCGGTGCCGTCGAGGTCCCCGAGGGGCACCTGTTCACCGCGCACCTCGACGTCGCCGCCCGACCCTGGCTCGCCGACCACGTCGTCCACGGCCAGGTCGTCCTCCCCGGCACCGCCTTTGTGGAGATGGCTCTCTTCGCGGGCGCCCGGATCGGCGCTCCCGCGCTGGCCGAGCTGGTTCTCGAGAACCCGTTGGTGCTCCCCGAGTCCGGCGCCGTCGAGGTCCTGTTGTCAACGGTCGACCACACGCTGACAGTCCATTCGCGACTTGAAGGCCAGGACTGGACCCGCCACGCCACCGGCGTTCTCGCCCCTGCCCCCGAGACCGACCAGCACGACTTCACGCAGTGGCCGCCCCTGGGCGCTGACGCCGTCGACCCCGACCTCGTCTACGACCGCCTCGCCGCCGCCGGACTGGCGTACGGCCCGGTGTTCCAAGCGATCCGCGCGGTGTGGGTGCGCGGCGAGGACGCCTTCGTCGAGCTGACCACCGACGAACGCGGCTACCTCGTGCACCCGGCCCTGCTCGACGGAGCCCTCCAAGCCGTCGCCGCCCGTGGCGGGAACGGCGAGGCCGGTGTCCCGTTCACCTGGTCCGGAATCACCCTTGGCGCCACCGGCGCGAACGAGCTGCGTGCCCGTGTCTCGCCCGCGCCCGGCGGCGGGATCTCCGTCGTCGCGGTCGACGCGTCCGGTCAGGTGGCCGTCGCCGTCGAGCGCGTGACCACCCGACCCGCCCGGCGCCTGGCCGAGATCACCGACCTCTACAGCGTCAACTGGATCCCGGTCGTCGCCGACAAGCCCGTACCGGCGGACCACGTCGTGCTCGGAGCGTCCGATGTGGATGCTCTGCTGCCCGCTCTGCAGGCTGGGCTCGCGGGCCGGGACCTCCTGGTGGTCCGCACCACCAACGCCGTCCGCGCCGCGCCCGGTGACGACGTCGACCCGGCCGCGGCCGCCGTCTGGGGCCTGGTGCGCTCCGCCCAGTCCGAGCACCCCGGCCGGATCGTCCTCATCGACGGCGCTCCAGCCGAAGATGTCGACAGAGCCCTCGCCACGGGGGAATCGCAGGTCGCGGTGCGCGGGGACGCCACCTTCGCACCACGGTTGTCGCCTGTGGACACCGGGCTCGACGTTCCGGAAAGCCCCTGGCGGCTGGACATCACCGAACGCGGGACCGTCGACAACCTCGTCCTCGCCCCCGTCGAGCCGCGCGACCTGGGTGCGCGCGAAGTCCGGGTAGCCGTCAGCGCCGCCGGGCTGAACTTCCGGGACGTCTTGAACGCCTTGGGCATGTACCCGGGCCAGGTCGACCTCGGTGGTGAAGTCGCGGGTGTGGTCACCGAGACCGGTCCAGCAGTGACCGGTCACAAGGTCGGCGACCGTGTCCTAGGTCTGGTCACCGGTGCCATCGGGCCCGAGGCGATCACCGACGAGCGGCTCCTGGCGCCAATCCCCGCCGGTTGGTCGTTCGTCACCGCCGCAGCCATCCCGGTCGTCTACACCACCGCCTTCTACGGCCTGGTCGACCTCGCGAACCTGCAAGAAGGCGAATCAGTCCTGGTCCACGCCGCCGCCGGTGGTGTCGGCACGGCCGCGGTACAACTCGCCCGTCATCTCAAAGCCGAGATCTTCGGCACCGCGAGCCCAGCGAAATGGCCGGCCACAGGTCTTGATGACGGCCACCTCTCGTCTTCCCGGGACCTCGACTTCGCCACCAAGTTCCCGCAGGTCGACGTGGTCCTCAATGCCCTGGCGGGCGAGTTCGTCGACGCCTCGCTCGGGCTGCTGCGCCCCGGCGGCCGGTTCATCGAGATGGGCAAGACCGACCTCCGCGACGGCGTCCCCGGCTACCGCGCGTTCGACCTGGGCGAGGCGGGACCGGACCGGATCGGCGAGATCCTCCACCAGGTCATGGCCCTGTTCGCCGCGGGCGCGCTCACCCCGCCACCGATTCGGACCTGGGACGTGCGCCGCGCGGCCGAGGCGTTCCGGTTCGTCGGCCAAGGCGGTCACACCGGCAAGGTCGTCCTCACCCTGCCGCGCGCCATCGACCCCGACGGCACCATCCTGATCACCGGCGGCACCGGCGCTCTCGGACAGGCCCTCGCCCAGCACCTCATCGACTCCGGTGCCCGCGACATCGTCCTCGTCAACCGCTCGGGGCGCGGTTCGGTCGACGGTGCACGCGTTGTGGCGTGCGACATCACCGATCGGGACGCGCTGAAGGCACTCGTAGCGGACCTGCCCCGACTCACAGCCGTGTTCCACCTGGCCGGAGTGCTCGACGACGGCCTGCTCGAATCGTTGACCCCAGAACGCCTGCATGCTGTCCTGGGGCCGAAAGCGCTTGCGGCGCGACACCTCCACGAGCTGACCGACCCGGACGCTTTCGTCCTGTTCTCCTCGATCTCCGGCACCTTCGGCAGCCCGGGCCAGGCCAACTACGCCGCCGCCAACGCCTTCCTCGACGGTCTCGCCACCGCCCGCCACTCCGCCGGACTCCCCGGGCTCTCGCTCGCCTGGGGCGCGTGGGCGACTGAGGGCGGCATGCTCGGTTCGCTCGGTGACGCCGAGATCGCCCGCATCGCCCGCTCCGGCTACCCGCCGCTGACCACCCACCACGGTCTGTCGCTACTGGACAGTGCGCTGAGCCTGCCCGGTCCGGTTGTCGTCCCCGTCGCACTGGACCGCCAAACCCTCGCGGGCAAGGCGATCCCGCCGTTGCTGACCTCCTTGATCCGCCCGGCGACCAGCGCCAAGGTCGACACCTCCCGCCTGGTGGACCTGGTGTGCGCGCAGACCGCGGCCGTCCTCGGGTTCCCGTCCGCCGCGTCGATCGACCCCACTCGGCCGTTCAAGGACCTCGGGTTCGACTCGCTCACCGCCGTCGAACTGCGCAACACCCTCGCGCTCAAGATCGGCAAGCCGCTGCAGGCGAGCCTGGTCTTCGACCACCCCACACCCGCCGCCGTGGCCGACCACCTGCGGGAACTCCTCGGCACGCCCGCTGAGGAGCGCGTCCGGTCGCGGCGCGTGGTCAGCACCGACGACCCGATCGCGATCGTCGGCATGGCCTGCCGCTTCCCCGGCGGCGCCAACACGCCCGAGGCGCTCTGGCAGTTGGTCCTCGACGAGGTCGACGCCATCGGGGCCGTGCCCGCCGACCGCGGTTGGACCGATCACGGTTTCGTCGGCGGCTTCTTGCACGACGCCCCCGACTTCGACGCCGCGTTCTTCTCGATCTCCCCGCGCGAAGCCCTGGCGATGGACCCGCAGCAGCGTCTCCTTTTGGAGACGTCCTGGGAGGCTGCCGAGCGCGCGGGGATCGATCCGACCCAGCTCAAGGGCAGTCGGACCGGTGTGTTCATCGGTACCGCGACCTCTGGCTACGGCATCGGTCACTTCGACATCCCCGAGGGATCCCGCCCGCACGTGCTCACGGGCACCGCGACCAGCGTGATCTCCGGCAGGCTCGCTTACGCACTGGGCCTGGAGGGCCCAGCCGTCACCGTCGACACCGCCTGCTCCAGCAGCCTCGTGGCCCTTCACCTTGCTATCCAAGCGATGCGCAACGGCGAGTGCGACATGGCCTTGGCCGGTGGCGTCACTGTCATGACCACCCCCGGCATGTTCATCGACGCTGCTCAGGGCGGTGCACTCGCCTCCGACGGGCGGTGCAAGGTCTTCGCGAAGTCCGCCGACGGTACCGGCTGGGGCGAGGGCGTCGGCATGCTCCTCGTCGAGCGGCTCTCCGAAGCCGTCAAGCACGGCCACCCCGTGTTGGCGCTGGTCAAGGGATCCGCTGTCAACTCGGACGGCGCATCTAACGGTCTCACCGCCCCCAACGGCCCGGCACAGCGGAAGGTGATCGAGCAGGCACTCGCCGGAGCGGGTCTCGAACCATCCGAAGTGGACGCGCTGGAAGCGCATGGCACCGGAACCGAACTGGGCGACCCGATCGAGGCCCAAGCCGTCATCGCCACCTACGGCGGAGACCGCGCGCACCCGCTGCTACTGGGCTCGGTGAAGACCAACATCGGCCACACCCAGTCCGCCGCCGGTGTCGCCGGTGTCATCAAGATGGTGCTGGCCCTGCGGCACGGCACGCTGCCCCGGTCGCTGCACATCGACGAGCCGACCCTGCACGTACCGTGGGACCAGGGTGTCCAGCTGCTCACCGAACGCGTCGAGTGGCCCGACACCGGCCGTCCCCGCCGTGCCGCCGTGTCGTCCTTCGGCATGAGCGGTACCAACGCCCACACGATCCTCGAACAAGCGCCCGAGCCCGCGCCGCGCGAGGTCCACCGCACGCCTGGACCATGGCTGGTGTCCGCTCGCACCGCTGCCGCTCTGCGCACCCGCGCGGCCCAACTCGAGGGCATCGAAGGCGACCCGGCCGACATCGGCCACTCCCTGGCCAAGCGGTCCCGGTTCGAGCACCGCGCCGTGCTCCTCGGGCCCGACCACGCCGCCCAGCTCGCCGCGCTCGCCGCCGACCTGCCTGCACCCGGTCTCGTCCGGGGCGTCGCCAGCCGCACCGGCCGGACCGTGTTCGTCTTTCCCGGGCAAGGCTCGCAGTGGTCCGGGATGACCGATTCGCTGGTGCGGGACTCCGCGGTGTTCCGGGATTCCGTGCGCGAGTGCGCGGTCGCGTTGGAACGACACGTGGACTTCTCCGTCGAGGACGCGCTGCGCGACCCCCAGACCTGGGACCGGCTCGACGTCGTGCAACCCGTGCTGTTCGCGGTGATGGTGTCGCTCGCCAGGCTGTGGCAGAACAGCGGCATCGAGCCGGACGCGGTCGTCGGCCACTCCCAGGGCGAGATCGCCGCCGCGCACGTGGCGGGCGCACTGTCCCTTGAGGACGCTGCACTGGTCGTCGCCGAGCGCAGCAAGCTGTTGCTGCGCTTCGTCGGGCAAGGCGCGATGGCCGCGGTGTCGTTGCCGCCGGACGAGGTCACGGCCCGGTTGGCGCGTTTCGGCGGTGAGCTGACAATCGCCGCGGTCAACGGCGCCCGCTCGGCCGCCGTCGCCGGACCGCACGCCGCGCTGGACGAGCTCGTCGCCGAACTGGAGGCCGAGCAGGTGCGGGTCCGCAAGGTCCGCATCAACGGCGCTGGGCACTCCCCGATCGTCGACACCGTGCGCGCCGAGGCTCTCGCGGTGCTCGCCCCGGTGTCCCCGCGCGCGTCCGCCGTGCCGTTCTACTCAACCGTCACCGGTGGCAGGCTCGACACCACCGGACTCGACGCGCACTACTGGTTCACCAACATGCGCCGCCCGGTCCAGTTCGCCGCGGCCACCCGCGCGCTGCTCGACGACGGCCACGGCACCTTCATCGAGTGCGGCCCGCACCCCGTGCTGGCGGGCGGCATCGGTGAGACAGCGGACGACGCGGGCGTCGCCGACCCGATCGTGCTCGCGACGTTGCGCCGAGACGAGGGGGACCGGTTCACCACCTCGCTCGCTGAGGCGCACGTGCGCGGCATCGAACCGGTCTGGGCGCACAGCGGCCACGACGTCGACCTGCCCACGTACCCGTTCCAGCGGTCCCGGTACTGGCTGGAACCGGTCGAGGGCGCCGAGTCGACCGCCGAGGACGCCAAGTTCTGGGCCGCCGTGGACCGTGGCGACGCCGACACCATCGGTGTCGACCCGATCGCCCTGCCCGCGTTGGCCGCGTGGCGCGCGAAGTCCCGCGAAGAGTCCACAGTGGCCGGGTGGAGCTACGAGATCGCGTGGCGCCCGCTGACCGTGTCGAAGACCGTTGAGCTCACCGGCACCTGGGCGATCGTCGCCGATGCCCAGACCGGGTTGGCCGACCGGTTCGCCGCCCAGATCGCCGCGGCCGGTGCCGAACCGCTGATCGTCCCGGCGCTCCCGGCCGGGACCACGTTCACCGGCGTGGTGTCCCTGCTGGGCTTGGACGCCACGCCGGACCAAGTGTTGGACCTGGTCAAGTCCGACGGTCCACTGTGGTTGGTGACCAGCGGGGCGGTGTCGGTCGGCCGAACCGACCCGCCGCGCCACCCGCGCCAGGCCCAGATGTGGGGCCTGGGCCTGGTCGCGACCCTGGAACGACCCGGCCAGGTCGCCGGTCTGATCGACCTCCCCGCCGAGGTCGACGACCGGGCCATCGCCAGGGCGCTCGCCGTCCTCGGTGGCGACGAGGACCAGGTCGCGGTCCGGTCGTGGGGTGTGTTCGGCCGCCGCATGGTCCGGGCCGACCTCCCGACCGGTACGCCGTGGCGTCCACAAGGGACTGTTCTCGTCACCGGCGGCACCGGGGCGCTTGGCGCCCGGGTCGCGCGCTGGCTCGTCGGCAACGGGGCCGACAAGGTCGTGCTGACCAGCCGTCGGGGCCTCGACGCGCCCGGCGCGCGGGACCTGGTCGACGAGCTGGGGGTCGTGGTCGCCGCCTGCGACGTCGCCGACCGGGCCGCCGTGGCGGCGTTGCTGGCCGAGCACCCGGTCAACGCGGTCGTGCACGCCGCAGGCGTCGCCCAGTCCACCCCGATCGCCGACATCACCGCCGGTGAACTGGCCGAGGTCACCGCTGCCAAGGTCGCGGGCGCCGCGCACCTCGACGAACTGGCGGGCGACCTCGACGCGTTCATCCTGTTCTCCTCCGGCGCCGCGACCTGGGGCGGTGCCGGTCAAGCCGCCTACGCCGCGGGCAACGCCTACCTCGACGCGCTCGCCCAGCACCGCCGCGCCCACGGCCGTCCCGCGACTTCGATCGCCTGGGGCGGTTGGGCCGACGGGGGCATGGCCGATGCCGCCGCCGTCGCCGCGCTCGGCCGCCGCGGCCTGCGGCCGATGGACCCGGACGTGGCCATCGCCGCACTCCAGCGGGCACTCGACGCCGACATCACCTGCCTCACCGTCGCCGACATCGACTGGGCGCTGTTCGCCCCCGGCTACACCGCCGCCCGCCCGCGTCCGCTGATCTCCGAGATCGCCGAGGCCCGGGTCGAGGAGGTCGCCGTCGAGAGCGACGACCTCCGGGACCGGGTGCTGGCCCTGCCGGAGGTCGACCGCGCGGGCTACCTGCTCGACCTGGTCCGCGCCCAAGCCGCTGCCGCGCTCGGCTACGCCGACCCGACCGCCGTCGAGGCCGACCGCGCGTTCCGCGACCTCGGGTTCGACTCGCTCACCGCGGTCGACGTGCGCAACCGGCTGGTGGCCGCGACCGGCAAGCGCTTGCCCGCGACCCTCGTGTTCGACTACCCGACGCCCCGTGCGCTCTCCAGCCACCTGCTCGCGGACGTGCTCGGTCTGGCCGTGGACACGCGGGTCACGACGACGGCGTCGGACGAGCCGATCGCGATCATCGGCATGAGCTGCCGCTACCCCGGCGGCGTCGACTCGCCGGAAGACCTGTGGCGGTTGGTCATGGCGGGCACCGACGCGATCACCCCGTTCCCCGACGACCGCGGTTGGGACCTCGAAGCGCTTTACCACCCCGATCCCGACAACCCCGGCACGTCTTACGTGCGGGAGGGCGGGTTCGTCCACGACGCCGGGCACTTCGACGCCGAGTTCTTCGGCATCAGCCCGCGTGAGGCGACCGCGACAGACCCGCAGCAGCGCATGTTGCTGGAAGCCACCTGGGAGGCGTTCGAACGCGCGGGCATCGACCCGGCCACCCGACGCGGCAGCCGGGCCGGGGTCTTCGTCGGTACTTCCTTTGTCGGGTACGGCATCGGCGCGCTGGCGCCGGGGAGTGACGCCGAGGGGTTCTTCCTGTCCGGCACCGGGACCGCCGCGGCGTCGGGGCGGGTGTCGTACACCTTCGGGCTCGAGGGTCCTGCGGTCACTGTGGACACCGCGTGCTCGTCGTCGCTGGTGGCGATTCACCTTGCTGTGCAGGCGTTGCGGCGGGGTGAATGTGACCTGGCGGTGGCGGGCGGCGTGGCGGTGTTGCCCTCACCGACGTCGTTCACCGAGTTCAGCAGGCAGCGCGGGTTGGCGGCCGACGGCCGGTGCAAGCCGTTCGCGTCTGCCGCTGATGGCACCGGCTGGGGTGAGGGCGTCGGTGTGCTCCTCGTGCAACGGCTGTCCGAGGCTGTGCGCGATGGTCACCGGGTCCTCGCTGTGATCAAGGGCAGCGCGATCAACCAGGACGGCGCCTCCAACGGCCTGACCGCGCCGAACGGGCCGTCGCAGCAGCGCGTGATCCGGGCGGCGCTGGCCGACGCCGGGTTGACAACGTCTGATGTGGACGTTGTGGAGGCGCACGGGACCGGCACCACGCTGGGCGACCCGATCGAAGCGCAGGCGGTGATCGCGACCTACGGGCAAGGTCGGGAAGTGCCGTTGTTGCTCGGCTCGGTGAAGTCCAACATCGGCCACACGCAGTCCGCCTCCGGTGTCGCCGGGGTCATCAAGACGGTGCTCGCGTTGCGCCACGGCGTGGTCCCCAAGACCCTGCACATCGACGAGCCGACGCCCCACGTCGACTGGACTGCTGGCGCCGTCGAACTGGCGGCCCAGACGGTCCCATGGCCCACTGTGGACAGAGTGCGCCGCGCCGCGGTGTCGTCCTTCGGCGGTAGCGGGACCAACGCGCACCTGGTGCTGGAGCAATACGTCGCGGACGAGCCCGAGCCGAGTGCCGCCGCCGCGCCGCTGCCGTGGGTGCTGTCCGGGCGAACTCCGGCCGCGTTGCGCGAACAAGCGGTCAAGTTGCGAGAGCATCTCTTCGCGGAACGGCCGTCTGCGGCCGACATCGCTCATGCGCTTGTCACGACCAGAGCCCGGTTCGACCACCGAGCCGGATTCGTGGCCGCCGACCTGGACACAGCCTTGTCCGCTCTGTCGGACCTCGCCCTCGTCGGCGAGGCCCGCGAAGGCAAAGTGGCATTCGTCTTCCCCGGGCAGGGTTCGCAGTGGGTCGGGATGGCGACCGAGCTGCTCACCACGAGCGAGGTGTTCGCCGCCGAACTGCACGCCTGCGCGGAGGCCATTGCCCCACACGTCGACTGGAACCTGCTCGACGTCTTGACCAGTGGCGACGGCCTTGACCGGGTGGATGTCGTGCAGCCGGTGCTGTTCGCGGTGATGGTGTCGCTGGCGGCGCTGTGGCGGGCGCACGGGGTCGAGCCGGATGCGGTCGTCGGTCACTCCCAAGGGGAGATCGCGGCGGCCTACGTGGCGGGCGCGCTGAGCCTCGCTGACGCCGCTCTGGTAGTGACCAGGCGCAGCCAGGCGATCGTGGCGCTGGCGGGCCAGGGCGGCATGGTGTCGGTGTCCCTGCCCGCGGCTGAGGTTCGCGACCGGCTCGTTCGCTACGACGGACGCGTGTCGGTGGCCGCGATCAACGGACCGGGCACGGTCGTGGTCGCGGGGGAGGTCGACCAGTTCTTGGCCGACTGCGTGGCCGATGGCATACGGGCCAAGCAGATCCCCGTCGACTACGCCTCGCACTCGGCGCAGGTGGAGTTGATCGCCGATGAGTTGCGGCGCGTGCTCGCCGGGATCAGCCCGGGGCCATCGCGGATCCCGTTCCGGTCGACGGTGACCGGCGACTGGCTGGACACGACCGCGCTGGACGCCGAGTACTGGTACCGGAACCTGCGCCACACCGTCGAATTCGAGTCCGCCACCCGTGAGCTGGCCGAGTCCGGGTACCGGTTCTTCGTCGAGGTCAGTCCGCACCCGGTGCTGATCCCCGCGATCAGTGAGACAGTGGACGACGCCGTCGCCGTCGGGACCTTGCGCCGGGACGAAGGCGGATTGCCGCGGTTCCTGCTCTCGGCCACCGAGTTGCACATCCACGGTGGATCAGTGGACCTGGCCGTGGCGTTCGAAGACGTGCCGGTGCGGTCGGTCGAACTGCCCACGTACGCCTTCCAGCGGCAGCGGTACTGGCTGGAACTGCTCTCAGCAGGCCCTGGCGACGTTGCTGCCGCCGGGTTGACCGCAGCAGACCACCCGTTGCTCGGAGCTGCTGTGCCACTGGCAGGCGGGGACGGGTTGCTGCTCACTGGACGCATCTCGCCGCGTACTCACCCGTGGTTGGCTGAGCACACGGTGCTGGGGACGATCCTCCTGCCCGGCACGGCTTTCGTCGAACTCGCCGTGCACGCGGGCAGCCAGGTCGACACGCCGGACGTGCTGGAGTTGACCCTGGGCGCGCCGCTGGTGCTCGGTACCCAGGACGCGGTGTCGTTGCAGGTCGCGGTGGGTGCGCTGGATGCGGACGCGCGCCGCGAGGTGTCCATTCACTCCAGTGTGGACGGCGTGGAGTGGATCAAACACGCCACCGGCCTGCTCGGCGCTGCCAGTCAGCTCGATTTCGACTGGTCGAGCACCCGCGAACCAGTTGATCTCAACGGCTTCTACGAGACGATCGCCGACCTCGGCTATGGCTATGGCCCGGCCTTCCAAGGGCTCACCGCCGCGTGGCGTGCCGAGAATGAACTGTTCGCGCAGGTCACGTTGCCGCAGGACCTGTCGTCGAACGGGTTCGCCGTGCACCCCGCTCTCCTGGACGCCGCGTTGCACGGCATCGGTCTGCTGCGTGAAGGCGGTGACCGGCCCGCGGAGCTGCCGTTCTCCTGGACCGGGGTGACGGTGCGGCCAACGGGGGCCCGGACGCTGCTCGTCCGACTCGCCGAGAGCGCCGACGGGATCGAACTGCAGGCGACCGACGAGCACGGCAACCCGGTGGCCCACGTGCGCTCCCTCGTTGCCCGCCCGATCGGCGCTGAGCTCTCGGCCACCAGGCGCGCGATCTCGGATTCCCTCTTCCGGCTCGACTGGTCCACCCCGATCACGCCTGCCGACCCCGGCACCTCCCGCTGGGCGCTGCTCGGCGCCGACGAACTGAAGTTGGGTGCGGCGCTGGTCGAGGCGGGCAACGCGGTCACCGCCCACGCCGACCTCGACCACCTGCTGGAGGACCTGGCCGCGGATGTGGTGGTGGCCCAGTTCGTCGGTGGTGGCGGGCCGATCGCCGACGCGGCCGAGCACGCCGCGGTCCGGGCGCTGGAGTTGGTGCGGGCGTGGATCTCCGACGAGCGGGTGGCCGCCGTCCCGCTGGTCATCGCCACCCGTGGTGCGATCGACGGGCAGGACCTAGTCGGGTCTCCCGTGTGGG
Source organism: Actinokineospora diospyrosa (assembly GCF_024171925.1). Taxonomy (GTDB): domain Bacteria; phylum Actinomycetota; class Actinomycetes; order Mycobacteriales; family Pseudonocardiaceae; genus Actinokineospora; species Actinokineospora diospyrosa. The sequence goes on from NZ_JAMTCO010000003.1 coordinate 211,264, forward strand.
GACTGCTGCGTTCGGCCCAATCGGAACACCCAGACCGGTTCCTGCTGGTCGATGTGGACAGTCCCGAGCTGCTCGCGGCCGCTGTGTCCTCCGGTGAGCCTCAGGTCTCGGTGCGTGGTGGCCGGGTCTTCGTGCCACGCCTGGTGCGCCAACCGATCCCCGACGGCGACACCGGTCTCACCGGGACGGTGCTGGTCACCGGGGCCACGGGCACGCTAGGTGCGGCTCTGGCTCGGCACCTCGTCGTCGAGCACGGCGTACGCGATCTGCTGCTGACCAGCCGATCCGGTCCGCGAGCCGAAGGGGCAGGCGCGCTGTTCGCCGAACTGACCGATCTCGGCGCTCGGGTCACCTTGGCGGCCTGCGACGTGGCCGATCGCGAAGCCCTCGCCGCACTGCTGGCAGAACACCGGGTGGACGCGGTCGTGCACACAGCAGCTGTCCTTGACGACGGCGTGCTGACCGCGATGACCCCCGAGCGGGTCGCGGCCGTGCTGGCCCCGAAGGTGCGCGGCGCGATCAACCTGCACGAACTGACCACCGACCTGTCCGCGTTCGTGTTGTTCTCCTCAGCCGCCGGTGTGTTCGGCGGCGCGGGACAGGCCAACTACGCCGCCGCCAACGTGTTCCTCGACGCGCTTGCCCAGCACCGGCGTTCGCTCGGCCTGCCGGGTGTGTCGCTGGCTTGGGGACCGTGGGCGCAACGGACCGGTTTGACGGGGGAGCTGACCGAGGCCGACGTGCGCCGGGTCATGCGGTCCGGGCTGGGCCAGCTGTCCACAGAGGATGGCATGGCGCTGTTCTCCGCAGTGGCCGGTGGTGACGCCGCGGCTGTTGTGCCGATGGTGTTCAGCCCCGCGGCGTTGCGGGGCCGCGGATCCGTGCCGCCGGTGCTGCGCTCCCTGGTGCGCGTGGAGACGAAGGCCGTGGCCGATGTGCGGGCCCGGCTCGACGCGGCGGGTGATGGCGAGCGTGGACGGATCCTGCTCGACCTCGTGCGCGGTCAAGTCGCCGCGGTGCTCGGCTATCCGGACGCGGCGGCGGTGGCCCCGGACCGGGGCTTCCTCGACCTGGGGCTTGACTCGCTCACCGGAGTCGAACTGCGCAACCGGCTCGCCGCGGCGACCGCGCTGCGACTGCCCGCGACGCTGGTGTTCGACCACCCGTCGGCAGGTGCGGTCGCGGGGTTCTTGCGTGATCAACTCGCCCCGGCATCGGCCACCGACGAGGTCCTCGCGGACCTGACCCGGATCGAACTCACCCTGGGCGGGGTGAGCACCGACGCCGACCGGGAGCGGGTCGCGGCCCGGCTGCGAGCGCTGGCGGCCAGGTGGGACACCCGCGCCGCAGCCGACGACCTGGCGGCCGCGTCGGCCGAGGAGATCTTCGACCTGCTCGACAGCGAGTTCGAGAAGTCCTGAGAGGACGGTCATGGCGCAGGCCGACGAGGAGAAGCTGCTCGCCTACCTCAAGCGGGCGACCGAGGAGCTGCGGGCGGCGCGCGAGCAGGTGCGCGAGCTGCGGGAGCGGGCGGCCGAGCCGATCGCGATCGTCGGCATGGCCTGCCGCTACCCGGGCGGGGTCTCCTCGCCGGAAGACCTGTGGGAGCTGGTCTCGGGCGGCGTTGACGCACTGGGGCCGCTGCCGACGGACCGCGGCTGGGACCTCGCCGCGCTGCCCGGGTCAGCGGAGGGCGGCTTCCTCGCCGACGCGGGTGGCTTCGACGCCGGGTTCTTCGGGATCTCCCCGCGTGAGGCCCTGGCGATGGACCCGCAGCAGCGGCTCCTGCTGCACGCCTGCTGGGAAGCCGTGGAACGCGCCGGGATCGACGCGTTGTCGTTGCGCGGCAGCCGAACCGGGGTGTACGCGGGCGTGATGTACAACGACTACGCGACCTCCGTGCCCGCTGAGGTGCTTGACGGGTACCTCGGCACCAGCAACGCCAACAGCGTGCTGTCCGGTCGGGTCGCTTACAGCCTCGGCTTGCAGGGGCCCGCGGTCACTGTGGACACAGCGTGCTCGTCGTCGTTGGTGGCCCTCCACCTGGCCGCTCAGGCATTGCGATCCGGGGAGTGTTCGTTTGCCTTGGCGGGCGGGGTCACGGTGATGGCCGGGCCGATGATGTTCGCGGGCTTTGGGTTCGACGAGGGTACGGCCGCCGATGGCCGCTGCAAGTCCTTCGCCGCGGCCGCCGACGGGACCGGCTGGGGCGAGGGCGTCGGTGTTCTCCTGCTTGAGCGGCTGTCCGATGCCCGCAGCAACGGCCACCCGGTGCTGGCGGTCGTGCGCGGTTCAGCGGTCAACTCCGACGGTGCTTCCAGCGGGCTGACCGCGCCCAACGGCCCGGCGCAGCAGCGCGTGATCGAGCAGGCCCTCACCGCCGCTCAGCTACTTCCGTCCGATGTGGACGTCGTGGAGGCGCACGGCACGGGGACCGTGCTGGGTGACCCGATCGAGGCCCAGGCGTTGCTGGCCGCGTACGGGCCGGGGCGGGTCGAGCCGCTGTGGTTGGGCTCGGTCAAGTCCAACATCGGGCACACCCAGGCCGCCGCCGGGGTGGCCGGCGTGATCAAGATGGTGCACGCGCTCCGCGACGGCACCCTGCCCGCGACGCTGCACGTCGACGCGCCGTCCCCGCACGTGACCTGGGGACCGGTGCGGCTGCTGACCAGCTCCCGCCCCTGGCCCGCGGTCGACCGACCGCGGCGGGCGGCGGTGTCGTCGTTCGGGGTCAGCGGCACGAACGCCCACGTGGTCTTGGAACAGGCGGACCCGCTTCCGGTCCCCGCCGAGGGGACGGCGCCCGGGGTGTTGCCGTTCCTCGTCTCGGGCCGGTCCGCCGCGGCCCTGCGGGCACAGGCCCGCCGGGTGCTGGAGGTCGCGGCGGAGCCGGTGGACCTGGCCCGGTCGTTGGCGGTGACGCGGGCAGCGCTGGAGCACCGGGCCGTGGTGGTCGCGGCAGAGCCTACGGCCGGTCTGCGGGCCTTGGCGGAAGGAGCGGCGTCCAGCGACCTGGTCGTCGGCGCGCCGGGGAGCGGACCGGTCGCGTTCCTGTTCACCGGGCAGGGGGCGCAGCGACCCGGGATGGGGCTGGCACTGCGGGTGTTCCCGGCGTTCGCGCGGGCTTTCGACGAGGTGTGCGCGGGGCTGGGACTGGCCGTCGAGGTGTTCGAGGGGGGACTTGATCACACGGCCGTGGCCCAGCCCGCGCTGTTCGCGCTGGAAGTCGCCCTTTTCCGGTTGCTCGAGTCCTGGGGCATCCGGCCGGACTTCGTCATCGGCCACTCCATCGGCGAGCTCGCCGCCGCCCACGTCGCCGGAGTCCTCTCGCTGGCTGACGCCTGCGCCTTGGTCTCCGCCCGTGCTCGTCTGATGGGCGCCCTCCCGGAAGGCGGGGCGATGCTCGCCATCGAGGCCGCCGAGCACGAGATCGATCTCCCCGACGGCGTGGACCTTGCTGCGGTGAACTCGGATCGCTCGATTGTCGTATCGGGGGATCGTGGGAGTGTTGACCTGTTCGAACGCAGGATTGTTGAACAAAACCGCAGGGTGAAGCGGCTGACCGTCTCGCACGCGTTCCACAGCCACCTGATGGACCCGATGCTCGACGAGTTCGCCGTGGTCGCGAAGGGCTTGCGGTACCAGCGGCCGGAGATCGAGGTGCTGCCGACCGGCGGGGTGGCCGAGGTCAGCGTCCCCGAATACTGGGTCGGCCAGGTCCGCTCGACGGTCCGCTTCGCCGACGCCGTGGCCGCCGCGCGGGAGCAGGGCGCGACCCGGTTCATCGAGCTCGGCCCGGACGGTGTGTTGTCCGCGCTGGTCGACGGCATCCCCACCCAGCGCTCCGGCCGCGACGACGTGACCACCCTCCTGCGCGCCGTCGCCACCGCCCACACCCAGGGCGTCCCGGTCGACTGGTCCGCCGTCTTCACCGGCTGGGGCGGTCGAACCGTCGACCTCCCCACTTACGCCTTCCAAGCCGAGCGCTACTGGCCGATCCGCGAGACCGACACCGCGCTGTGGCGCTACCGGGCGGAGTGGACCCCGGTCGCGGTGTCCCCGTCCCCGGTGCTCGTGGGCACCTGGCTGGTCCTCGGTGCCCCCGATGCCGTCGTCCGCGCGCTGGAGACGCACGGTGCCACCGTCGTCCGCGAGGACACCGGACTCCCGCTCGCCGGGGTCATCACCGCCCAGGACCTCCCCGCGACCCTGCGTACCCTGCAAACGTTTGCGACCCGCCCGACCAGGGTGTGGGCGCTCACCACCGGCGACACCCCGGACACCGCGGCGATCTGGGGCCTCGGCCGCAGCGCCGCCCTGGAGTTCCCCGGCACCTGGGGCGGCCTGGTCCAACTGACCGGTGCCGATGTCGATGGCGATCTCGACCCCGGCTTGCTCGCGGGCGCGCTCACCAGCACCGAGGACCAAGTGCGGATCACATCGAGGGTCGAGGGCCGCCGGTTGCGCCGAGCGCCCGCACCCCGAGCCACATGGCGTCCACACGGGACGGTTCTGGTCACCGGCGGCACCGGCGCTCTGGGGCAGCACGTGGCCAGGTGGGCCGCCGAGTCCGGAGCCGACCGGGTCGTGGTCGTCAGCAGGCGCGCCCCGCGGGTCGACCTGCCCGCCACCGTTGTCGCCTGCGATGTGTCCAATCGGGACGCCGTGGCCGCCCTGGTCGCCGAGTACCGGCCCGATGTCGTCATCCACGCGGCAGGCGTCGGTGGTCTCGGCCGCATCCCCGACCTGGACGCGGACACCCTGACCACCGTGTTCGCGGGAAAGGTCGACGGCGCCCGGCACCTCGCCGACCTCTGCCCCGACGCCGAGCTCGTCCTCTTCTCCTCCGCGGCCGCCACCTGGGGTGGTGCCAACCAAGCTGCCTATGCCGCCGCGAACGCCTACCTGGACGGCCTCGCCGCCACCCGCCCCCGCACCACATCGATCGCCTGGGGCCCTTGGGCGGGCGATGGCATGGCCGCAGGCGCGGACCTCGCCCGGCAGGGCATGCTCCCCCTTGCGCCCGACCAGGCTCTAACCGCCATGGCGGAAGCTGTCGCGGGCGAGGACCGCGTGCTCACCATCGCGGGCGTCGACTGGACCAGGTTCGCGCCGACCTTCACCGCCGCTCGCCCCAGCCCGCTGCTGTCCGAGCTCACCGACACACCCGCCGAACCTGAGAACACCGGCTGGTTCCGCGCGCGCCTCGCCGAGACCCCGGCGCACGAGCGCGCCGACCTGGTGTCCCACCTCGTGTTGGCCGAGGCCGCCACCATCCTCGGCCACAACGACCTGGGCGGGATCGACCCCGGACGTCCCTTCCGGGACCTCGGTTTCGACTCCCTCACCGCCGTTGAGATGCGCAACCGGCTCACCACCGCCACCGGCCTTTCCTTGCTGGCCACCGTGGTCTTCGACTACCCGACCCCGGCCGAGTTGGCGTCCCACTTGCTGACCGAGCTCTCCGGTGGTGAGGACGCCGAAGTGCGCGCGGCGATCGCCGCCATCCCGCTGTCCCGTTTGGCGGAAGCGGGTCTGCTCACGCCCCTGCTCCGCCTGGCGGGCCTGACCGACGAAGCCGACGCCCCCACCGACCTGGACAGCATGGCGGGCGAGGACCTACTGCGGCTGGTCGCCGCGGGAGATGGGGAATAGCGATGGCCGCCTCCGTTGAGCAGTACGTCGAGGCGTTGCGGACCTCGCTGAAGGAGAACGAACGGCTCAAGGCGCGCAACCGGGACCTCACCGACGCCGCGCACGAGCCGATCGCCATCGTGGGCATGTCGTGCCGACTGCCCGGCGGGGTCGACTCGCCGGAAGACCTGTGGGAGTTGCTGGCGCGCGGCGGTGACGGGATCTCCGAGTTCCCCACCGACCGGGGGTGGGACCTCGGTCGGCTCTACGATCCGGAGTCCACTCGGGACGGTACCTCTTACGCGCGTGAAGGCGGGTTCGTCCATTCGGCCGGGTGGTTCGACCCGGCATTCTTCGGGATCTCCCCGCGCGAGGCCGCGGCCATGGACCCCCAGCAGCGGTTGTTGCTGGAGACGTCGTGGGAGGTGTTCGAACACGCCGGGATCGACCCCACGTCAGTGCGGGGCAGTCGAACCGGCGTGTTCGTCGGCGCGACGACCTCGGGCTACGGGTACGCGGTCCCGGACGAGGGCTACGGGCTGACCGGATCGGCGACCAGCGTCCTCAGTGGACGAGTCGCCTACCTGTTCGGGCTTGAGGGCCCTGCTGTCACCGTCGACACCGCGTGTTCTAGCGGGTTGGTGGCGCTGCACTTGGCCGTGCGGGCACTGCGGGCGGGCGAGTGCGACCTGGCTATTGCCGGTGGGGCCACGGTGATGGTGAACCCGTCGGCGTTCGTGGAGTTCAGTCGGCAACGCGGGTTGGCGGCCGATGGTCGGTGCAAGTCGTTCGCCGCCGGTGCGGACGGGACGGGGTGGTCAGAGGGCGTCGCCGTCCTGTTGGTCCAGCGGTTGGCTGACGCCGTCCGGGCGGGCAATCGGGTCCTCGCGGTGGTCCGCGGTTCGGCGGTCAACTCCGACGGCGCGTCCAACGGGCTCACCGCCCCCAACGGCCGCGCGCAGCAGCGGGTCATCCACGATGCCCTCGCCGACGCCCGGCTCGCCGCCGCCGAGGTCGACCTGGTGGAGGCGCACGGGACCGGCACGGTTCTCGGCGACCCGATCGAGGCGTCCGCGGTGCTGGCGACCTACGGTCAGCGCGAGGGGGTCCCAGTTTTTCTGGGGTCCATCAAGTCCAACATCGGGCACAGCCAGTCCGCCGCGGGCATCGCGGGCGTCATCAAGGTTGTGCAGGCAATGCGCAACAAGCTCATGCCCGCCACCCTGCACCTGGACGCCCCGTCGCCGCACGTCGATTGGACCTCCGGGGCGGTTCGACTGCTGGTCGAGCCGCGCGAATGGTCCGAAGTGGAGCATCCGAGGTCGGCAGCCGTGTCGGCGTTCGGTGTGAGCGGAACCAATGCGCACACGATCGTCGAGCAGGCACCCGAAGTGGCGCTCGTCCCGCCCAACAACGACGACCTGCCGTGGCTGATCTCCGCGCGCGACCCGCAAGCCCTTCGCGCGCAAGCATCTCGGCTCACCGCTGTGGCAGCCGCTCCTGGCGATGTCGCGTTCTCCCTGGCCACGACGCGTGCGGCCATGGACCACCGCGCGGTCGTCCTGCCCGGCTCTGACCGGGTCGCCGCGCTCACCGCGTTGGCGGGCGGGTCGCCAGATCTGTCCACAGTGGTCGGTGAGGTCGTCTCCGGCAAGACCGCGTTCCTGTTCACCGGCCAAGGCTCCCAGTGCCGCGGCATGGGTGTTGACCTGCGCCGGTTCCCGGCCTTCGCCGAGGTCTTCGACTCCCTGTGCGCGCGCCTCGCCGTCGATCCCGCTGTCGACCTCGACCGCACCGAACTCGCCCAGCCCGCCTTGTTCGCCCTTGAGGTGGCCCTCTACCGGTTGGTCGAATCCTGGGGCATCCGACCCGACTACCTGGTCGGACACTCCATCGGCGAAGTGGCCGCGGCCCACATCTCCGGCATCCTGACCCTCGACGACGCCTGCACCCTCGTCTCCGCCCGGGCCCGCCTCATGGGTGCCCTGCCCGAGGGCGGGGCCATGCTCGCCATCGAGGCCGCCGAGCACGAGATCGACCTCCCGGACGGCGTGGACCTGGCCGCGGTGAACTCGGATCGTTCACTTGTCGTATCGGGGGATCGTAGGGTTGTTGAGCAGGTCAAACGCCAGAGTGGTGACCAAGGCCGCCGGGTCAAGCCGCTGACCGTCTCGCACGCGTTCCACAGCCGCCTGATGGACCCGATGCTCGACGAGTTCCGGCAGGTCGTGGCCGGACTATCGTTCAACGATCCCGCAATCGCCCTGGTGGCCACGTCGACGGGCGACCCGACGACGGCCGAGTACTGGGTGCGGCAGGTCCGCGAGACGGTGCGGTTCGCCGACGCGGTCAAGGGGCTGGCGGCGAAGGGCGTGACCCGGTTCGTCGAGCTCGGGCCGGACGGCGTGCTCTCGGCGGCTGTTCGCGATCAGCTGCCGGACGTGGTCGCCATCCCGCTGCAGCGCGCCGACCAGGACGGCGTCCACGCGTGGTGGCGTGGCCTGGCGCAGGTGTTCGTGGCTGGAATCCCCCTCACCTGGGCAGAGCCCGGCTGCCGTGTCGACCTCCCCACCTACGCCTTCCAGCGAACCCACTTCTGGCCTGTCTCCACGACAAACCTGCGCTACCGGGTGACCTGGAAGCCCGTCGCCGCCGAGCAGGCCCAGCTCGCCGGCACCTGGCACGTCCTCACCGACGATCCCGACTCCGCCATCGCGACTTGGTGCACCACCGCACTGCGCGCCCACGGCGCCACGATCACCAACCACCCCGACCAGGCCGACGCCGTGCTCTCGCTGCTCACCGGCACCGACGCGCACCCGGATCACCCTGTTGTCACCCAGGGCGTCGCCGACACCCTCGACCTGCTCCGCGCTGACGGTCCACCGATCTGGCTCGCCACGCAGGGTGCCGTCGCCGTTGCCGAGCCGTTGGCCAACCCGCTCGCCGCGCCCCTGTGGGCGCTCGGCCGGGTCGCCGCTCTGGAGCACCCGCGCCGGTGGGGCGGTTTGGTCGACCTGCCAGCGGAGTTGGACGACGCGGCCGCTGCTCGTCTGGCCGCCGCGATCGCCAGTGGCGAGGACCAACTCGCGGTCCGGTCAACGGGGTTGTTCGCCCGCCGCCTGGCTTCCGCACCTGCCGAGGCCGCGGCGCAGTGGCGTCCACAAGGGACAGTGCTCGTCACCGGTGGCACCGGCGCGCTCGGCAGGCACGTGGCCAGGTGGCTGGTTGATCGTGGCGCCGAACACCTCGTGCTGGCCAGCCGTCGTGCCCCGGATGCCGTGGACTTGGCTCAGGAATTGCAATCCCGAGGCGTGAAGGTCACCCTAGCCGCGTGTGATGTGTCAGACCCCGCTGCGCTACAACAACTCCTCGTCGAACACCCACCCACCTCGGCTTTCCACGCGGCGGGCAGCGGCGACTACGCGCCCATCGCCGAGGCGGATCTCACGCACTTCGCCGCGACGCTCAACGCCAAGGTTACGGGCGCGCGGGTCTTGGCCGCCCACCCCGGCCTCGACCGGCTGGTGCTGTTCTCCTCGGTGTCGGCGACCTGGGGGAGCGGCTCACAATCCGCGTACTCGGTCGCCAACGCGACCCTCGACGCCCTCGCCGAGGCCACCGGGGCCACGGCCATCGCCTGGGGCCCCTGGGCGGGGGCGGGCATGGCCGGTGCTGACAGCACCGCTGACTACCTGCGCAAACGCGGTCTTACCCCGCTCGATCCCGCAGTGGCGATCGCCGCGATGGCCCGAGCGGTCGATCAGCGCGACACCTGTGTGACCGTCGCCGACGTCGACTGGGCCCGGTTCGTGCCCTCTTTCACCACCGCCCGGCCGCAACACCTCTTCGATGACCTTATCGACCTCCCCGCGCCCGCGCTTGAGGCCCCCGCCGCACCGGATCACTCCTCTCTGTCCGAAGAGGACCACCGGCGCACTCTGCTCGACCTGGTGCGCACCAATGCCGCGGCCATCCTCGGGCACACCGATCCGGCCGCTGTCAAATCGGGGCAGGCGTTCACCGAGCTCGGCTTCGACTCGCTGACCGCCGTCGAACTCCGCGACCGCCTCACCACGGCGACGGGTCTCAAGCTCGCCACCACCATCGTGTTCGACCACCCCACGCCCGCCGCGCTCGCCAACCACCTCCTCGCACTGGCCCGCCCCAAGGCCAAGGCCGCCCACCAGGCCATCGCGGCCGCCGACGGCGAACCGATCGCGATCATCGGCATGGCGTGCCGCTACCCCGGTGGCGTGCGGTCCCCGGAAGACCTGTGGCGCTTGGTGTCCGACGGCCGCGACGGCATCGGCGACTTCCCGGACGACCGCGGCTGGGACCTCGCCCGCGTCTACGACCCGGACGGCGGCGACGGCACCTCCTACGTCCGTGAAGGCGCCTTCCTCGACGGCGTCGCCGAGTTCGACCCCGTCTTCTTCGGCATCTCACCGCGCGAAGCGCTGGCCATGGACCCGCAGCAGCGGCTGCTGCTCCAGGCATCCTGGGAGGCGTTCGAGCGCGCGGGGATCGACCCGGAGTCGTTGCGGGGAAGTCGAACCGGTGTGTTCGCGGGAACCAGTGGGCAGGACTACCCGGCGTTGCTCGTGGGTGCGCGCGAGGTCAGTGAAGGCCACCAAGGGACGGGCAACGCGGCCGCGGTGCTGTCCGGCCGCGTTGCTTACACATTCGGGCTTGAAGGCCCCACGTTGACCGTGGACACGGCCTGCTCCAGCAGCCTCGTCGCCCTCCACCTGGCTGTCCGCGCGCTGCGGCAAGGAGACTGCGAACTGGCCCTGGCGGGCGGCGTCACCGTCATGTCCACACCGTCGGCTTTCGTGGAGTTCAGCCGCCAACTCGGGCTCGCCGCCGACGGCCGCTGCAAGTCGTTCGCCGCCGCCGCGGACGGCACCGGCTGGGGTGAGGGCGTCGGGGTGCTGCTGGTTGAGCGCTTGTCCGACGCACTCCGAAATGGACACAACGTGTTGGCCGTGGTGCGCGGATCCGCGGTCAACTCCGACGGCGCGTCCAACGGTCTCACCGCCCCCAACGGGCCATCGCAACAACGGGTCATCCACCAGGCGCTCGCCGACGCGGGCCTTGAGGCGTCTGAAGTGGACGCAGTCGAGGCGCACGGGACCGGTACCCGGCTCGGCGATCCGATCGAGGCCGAGGCCCTGCTGGCCACCTATGGGCAGGACCGCGTCGAACCGCTGTGGCTGGGTTCGGTGAAGTCCAACATCGGCCACACCCAGGCCGCGTCCGGCGTCGCGGGCGTGATCAAGATGGTTGGCGCGCTACGGGCGGGTGTCCTGCCCGCCAGCCTGCACGTCGACGAGCCATCGCCCAATGTGGACTGGTCGGCGGGCGCGGTCGAGTTGCTGACCGCTGCCCGGCCGTGGCCCGCGGTCGACCGGGCGCGGCGGGTCGGCGTGTCGTCGTTCGGGATGAGCGGCACCAACGCGCACGTCGTGCTGGAGTCCGCCCCGGCTCGGCCGGAGGTGGTGCCGGTCGGGTCGCCGCCCGCGGTGGTCGTGCTGCCGGTGTCCGCGCGGACCGAGCACGGGCTGGTCGCGCAGGTGGAGGCGTTGCGCGACAGCGGGCACGACTTGGTGGACCTCGCGTGGTCGTTGGCGACGACCCGCGGCGTGCTGGAGAACCGCGCCGTGCTGTTCGGCGGTGTCAGCCTCGATGACGCGGTCATCGGGCAGGCGGATGAAGGGCGCACCGGCTTCCTGTTCACCGGCCAGGGCTCGCAGCGGCCCGGCATGGGCGCGGCCCTGTATGCGGCGTTCCCCGTGTTCGCTACGGCGTTCGATGAGGTGTGCGACCGGATCCCCCTTTCGGTCAAGGACGTCGTCTTCGGCGGTGGCCTGGAGTTAGACCAGACCTCGTACACCCAGACCGCCTTGTTCGCCCTGCAGGTAGCCCTCTTCCGCTTGCTCGAGTCCTGGGGCGTCCGCCCGGACGTCCTGATCGGCCACTCCATCGGCGAGGTCGCGGCCGCCCACGTCGCCGGGATCCTCTCCCTCGACGACGCCTGCACCCTGGTCTCCGCTCGCGCTCGACTCATGCAGGCTTTGCCCACGGGTGGGGCCATGCTCGCGATCGAGGCCGCCGAGCACGAACTCGATCTCCCCGAGGGCGTCGACCTCGCCGCCGTGAACTCGGATCGTTCGATTGTCGTATCCGGGGACCGTAGGACTGTCGAACAGTTCAAACGTCAGAGTGTCGAACAAGGCCGTCGGGTCAAGGACCTGGTCGTCTCGCACGCGTTCCACAGCCACCTGATGGACCCGATGCTGGACGAGTTCCGGCAGGTGGTGTTGGGGCTGTCGTTCAAGAATCCGACAATCCCCCTGGTGAACACCTCACCAGGTGATCCGGCGACGCCTGAGTACTGGGCGCGGCAGGTCCGGGAGCCGGTGCGGTTCGCGGCAGCGGTGGCGCGCGCCGAGGACGTCACCCGCTACCTGGAGTTGGGCCCGGACGGGGTGCTCAGCGCCGCTGTCGGTGGGGGCGCCTTCCCGGCGCTGCGGTCCGGGCGCGACGAGGTCGAAACAGTCCTGCGCGCCGTTGCCGAGGTCCACGTCCGGGGCGCCTTCGTCGACTGGCCCGCCCTGACCCGCGACTGGGGCGGCCGACGGGTCGACCTGCCCACGTATGCCTTCGCCCGCGAGCACTACTGGCCCACTCCAACCCCCTGGGCCGGAGATGTCGCCGCCGCAGGCCTAGGCGTGACCGACCACCCCCTCCTCGGCGCTGGGGTAGGCACCGCGGGAGCCAACGACCTGCTGTTCACCGCACGCGTATCGACCCGCACCCACCCCTGGCTGGCCGACCACCGCGTCCACGGCCAAACCCTCCTCCCTGGAACCGCTTTCGTCGAACTGGCCCTACACGCCGGAGAAGCGCGCGGCCTGCCCGTCCTCGAGGAGTTGGTGCTGCACGCACCACTCGTCCTCCCCGCCCGCGCCGCCACCCAACTCCAGTTCGCTGTAACCGAAACCGGCGCTGTCACCATCCACAGCAGACCAGCCGACGACACCGGCTGGTCCAATCACCCCTGGACTCTCCACGCCACCGGCACCCTCACCGGCACTCTCGATGCCTCCGCTGAGAACGGGGCTAACCGAGAGTCCACAGAGGAACTCCCGTGGCCGCCGCCCGGGGACCCTCTGGACATCAAGGACATCTACGCCGACCTGGACGCAGCGGGTCTCTCCTACGGCCCCGCGTTCCAAGGTCTGCGCGCGGTCTGGCGCACAGACGACGCCATCTTCGCCGAGGTCACGCTCCAGGACACCGCTGGATTCGGTCTGCACCCGGCACTTCTCGACTCCGCGCTGCACGCACTCGCGGTCGGCGCGAACGGGACGGGAGCGGCAGGCGTCCCGTTCGCCTGGTCCGGTGTCCGCTTGTCCGCCACCGGCGCCTCCACGCTCCGCGTCCGGCTCACCAGCGGCCCCGACGGCGTCACCCTCGTCGCGGTCGACCCCGCCGGAACGCCGGTCATCACCGTCGACAAGGTCACCCTCCGCGCAGCCGCCACCACTGCGATCACCGCACCCCCACTGCACCGCCTCGCCTGGCGCAGTACCCCGCTGCTCGCCGACACCGAACCGGTAGGCACCTGGTCCGTCCTCGGCGACGACACCTTCGGCGCGGCGGCCGGTCTGGCCGAAGCGGGCGCCACGCTCGTCGACACCGATCCCGACCACGTGGTCCTCTGCTCCAGCGGTCCAGACCTGCTCGATCGCCTCACCGCCGTCCTGGGCGAGGCCAAGGTGACCGTCCTGACCAGGGGAGCTGTCGCCGCCGAACCCGGTGACGACGTCCCGGACCTGCCCGGCGCCGCCGTCTGGGGCCTCCTGCGGGTCGCGCAGGGCGAGGACCCCGGCCGGGTCCGCCTGGTCGACATCGACGGCGACCCGTGGGCGGCGCTGCTGCACAGCCCGGACGAACCCCAGCTCGCCATCCGGTCCGGGGTCGCCCTGGTACCCCGCGTCGTCCCCGACCCCGGCACCGACCTGCCCGCCCCCGACGGCCCCTGGCGGCTGGACACCACCGGTCGCGGCACGCTCGAGAACCTGGTCCTCGCCCCCGTCGCCCACCCCGACCTGGCCCCCGGTGAGGTCCGCGTCGCCGTCCGCGCGGCCGGGCTGAACTTCCGGGACGTCCTCAACGCGCTCGGCATGTACCCCGGCGAGGTCGCGATCGGCGGTGAGGCGGCGGGTGTCGTCACCGAGGTCGGATCAGCCGTGACCGGCCACAAGGTCGGCGACCGCGTCCTCGGCCTGTTCTCCGCGGCCTTCGCCCCCTCAGCTGTTACCGACCAGCGGCTCTTGGTTCCCCTGCCGGACGACTGGACCTTCGTCGAGGGCGCGTGCGTGCCGATCGTTTACGCCACCGCCTACTACGGCTTGGTTGACCTCGCGAACCTGCGAGAAGGCGAATCCGTTCTGGTCCACGCCGCAGCCGGTGGTGTCGGAATGGCCGCTGTGCAGCTCGCCAGGCACCTCAAAGCCGAGGTCTACGGCACCGCCAGCCCGGCGAAATGGTCAGCCACGGGCCTTCCCGAAGACCGTCTTTCGTCCTCGCGCGATCTCGACTTCGCCACCACGTTCCCCCAGGTCGACGTGGTCCTCAACGCTTTGGCGGGCGAGTTCGTCGACGCCTCCCTCGGGCTGTTGCGGCCGGGTGGGCGATTCCTGGAGATGGGCAAGACCGACATCCGCGCTGAAGTGTCCGGTGTGGACTACCGGGCCTATGACCTGGCCGAGGCGGGACCGGATCGGATCGGGGAGATCCTCGGCCAGGTCATGGCCCTGTTCGCGGGCGGCGCGCTCACCCTGCCGCCGCGGCGCGTGTGGGACGTCCGCCAGGCCCGCGCCGCGTTCCGGTACATGAGCCAGGCCAGGCACGTCGGCAAGGTCGTGCTGACCGTCCCCGCCGCGCCCGACCCCGCCGACCCGGTCCTGATCACCGGCGGCACCGGGGCGCTCGGCGGTCTCGTCGCCCGGCACCTCGCCGCCGCGGGCCGCCGCGACCTGGTGCTGCTCAGCCGGGGTGGGAAGGCGCCGGACGAGGTGGTGTCCGCCGTCGAGGCCCTGGGCGCCAGGGTGCGGGTGGTCGCGGGCGACGCGGCCGACCGGGACCTCGTGGCCGGGCTCGGCGTCCGGTCGGTGTTCCACGCCGCCGGGGTGCTCGACGACGGTGTGCTCGCCGGGTTGACCCGCGACCGGCTGGCCCGCGTGCTGCACGCGAAGGCCGCGGCGGCGCTGGCCCTGCAGGACGCCGTGCCGGACGCGGTCGAGTTCGTCCTGTTCTCCTCCGTCGCCGCCACCATCGGCACCCCCGGCCAGGGCGCCTACGCCGCCGCAAACGCTTTCCTCGACGGTCTCGCGCACCACCGGCACGTCCGCGGCCTGCCTGCCCGGGCCCTCGCCTGGGGTCCGTGGGACCTCGACGGCGGCATGCTCGGCGAGCTGTCCGACGCCGACCGCGACCGGCTGACCCGCACCGGCTTCCCGCCACTGACCCCCGACACCGGGCTTCCCCTGCTCGACCGGGCACTCACCGAGCCCACCCCGGCCGTCGTCGCCGCGATCATCAATTCGCGCGTGCTAGATGACCCGCCCGCCGTGCTAAGCGCCCTTGCTCGGCCAACACGCCGGGCTGCGGGAGCTGCCGTTCCGGTCGACCTGGGTGCCAGGCTTCTTGCGCTACCTGCCGCCGAGCGGGTTCGCGTGCTGGTTGAAGAGGTCCGCAGCAATGCCGCGACGGTCTTGGGCTTCCCCTCCACTGAGGCTGTCGACCCGGCGCGGGCGTTCTCGGACCTGGGCTTCGACTCGCTGACCGCTGTCGAGTTGCGCAACCGCCTCGCTACCACCACCGGCGTCCGCTTACCCGCGACCCTGGTGTTCGATCACCCCACGCCTATCGCCATGGCTGAGCGGCTCTTGGTCGACCTGGTGCCTGCCCCACCGAGCCCGGCGGCGGTAGCACTGTCTGAACTGGACAGCATCGACGCTGTGCTGCCGTCGCTGTCCGGTCAAGACGCCGACCGGGTCCGAGCCCGCCTAGCCGCGCTGCTCGCGAAGTGGACCCCGATCGACGACGAAGCCGACGAGGACCTCGACGCAGCCACGGAGGACACCATCTTCGCTCTCATCGACAGCGAACTAGACGGCTAGCGAGGCCTCACGGAACGGTGTCGCCAACAACGCGGCTCCTGCGATAGCCATACCTGTGGAGCCGACGACCAACGCCGTCGGTAGTGACAACTGGTCGCCGATGATGCCGCCGACGGGAGCACCGATGGTGATCATCCCCCAGTTGAACGAGCGGATCGTGGCGTTGCAGCGCCCTTGCAGGCGGTCTGGGGTGATCTGCTGGCGATAGGTGAGGTCATGCGGGCCTTCGACTCCGAGCCCAAGGCCCAAGAGGAACTGCCCCGCGAAGACAGCCCAGTCGCCTGCTAGAGCCAAGACAAAGCCGGATGCCGCGAGGAGCCTGCCAAGCACGACCGTGCGTGCTAGTCCGATCCTCTTGTGGACAAGCAGTGAGATCCCACCGCCTGCCACGGTGCCAACACCTGCAGCCGCATAGGCGAATCCGAGACCGGCAGGACCGATCGCGTCCACCGCGTATGGCACGAAGGCCGTGCTCGCCATCGCCGTGAAAAGGAACCTGGCATGCGAGCTGAGCGACAACGGGGCGAGCATGCGGTGTCGGTAGACCCACCGCAGACCTTCACGCATCTCAGTCAGGAGATGCCTCTCGACAGGTTCTGGCTTGGTCTCTTTCACCCGGAGAGTCGCCACCAAGATGCCAGACACGACATACGACACAGCGTCGACTAGGACGGCCAACGGCGCCCCGAGCAGCTTCAAGAGCCCACTGCCCAGCAAGGGCCCGCCGGTCTGCGCAACGGAGTTGGTCTGCTCCAGCCGCACGTTCGCCCACGCAAGCCTGTCAGGTTCAACAATGCGCGGTAGGAATGACTGGAAGGCGGCATCACCTAGCAGTGACAGCACACCCACGCCGAACACGACCGCGATCAAGACAGGCAGGGACAACAGGTCCGTGGCTGCTAAGAGGGGAATCAACCCTAGAAGGGCTGCCCGGCCCAGGTCGGTGCCGATCATCATCGGGCGCCGCCTACACCGGTCGACGATCACGCCCGCGATGAGCCCGAACAGCAGATAGGGCATCCACCGGGCGGCATTGAGGAGCCCGACCTCGGTCGCCGACGCCGAGAGCGTCACCACAGCGATCACTTGGACGGCCACCGTCGTGACATACGTCCCGAACATTGAGATGGCGTCAGCCAGCCAGAACCTGCCAAATGCCCCCATACCCGCAGCTTAGCGTCGTGCAGGGGGCGTTAGGGGTACTGCCCCGGCCGGTCGCGGCCCTACCTTGGGCGCCTGAGCCGTGAGGAGGACCGAGCCATGTCGACCACCGCGGATCGGATTTCCGACCTTGCCGCTCGCCACGTCCAGGCCGTCGAGATCGCGGAGAAGCGCGCGGTCGACCGCCAGCACGCCAAAGGCAAGCTCACCGCACGCGAGCGCATCGAGCTGCTCTTAGACCCCGGCTCGTTCGTGGAACTGGACGAGTTCGCCCGCCATAGATGCACCGACTTCGGCATGGAGCACAACCGTCCCTACGGCGACGGTGTTGTCACCGGGCACGGCACGGTAGACGGTCGTCAGGTATGTGTGTTCTCGCAAGACTTCACCACCCTCGGCGGCAGCATGGGGGAGGCGTTCGGCAACAAGGTACTTAAGGTGATGGACCTTGCCTTGAGCATCGGCTGCCCGGTCATTGGCATCAACGACTCCGGCGGCGCGCGGATCCAGGAAGGCGTTGTCTCCCTGGCTCACTACGCCGAACTCGGCATGCGGAACGTGCGGGCCTCGGGCGTTGTCCCGCAGATCTCGCTGTTGATGGGCCCGTGCGCTGGCGGGGCTGTGTACTCGCCCGCGATCACCGACTTCACGGTCATGGTGGACAAGACCTCTTACATGTTCGTCACCGGACCTGAGGTCGTCTCCGCGGTCACCGGTGAGAGCACCACCCTTGATGAGCTCGGTGGTCCTGCCGTCAACAGCTCGGTGTCCGGCAACGCCCACTACGTCGGCCAAGACGAGCAAGACGCGATCGCATGGGTGCAGGCGTTGCTGGGTTACCTACCCAGCAACAACCTTGACCCGCTACCGGTATACGACCACGCACATGAGCCTGCCGTGACCGAACAGGACCAACGGCTCGACAGCCTGATCCCGGACGCGGAGAACCAGGGTTACGACGTCACCGAGGTCATTCGAGCCATCGTCGACGATGGCGACTACCTCGAGGTGCAGCCTGACTACGCCCGCAACATCGTGTGTGTGCTCGCTCGCGTAGACGGCCACTCGGTCGCCGTTGTCGCTAACAACCCACTCGTGAACGCTGGCGCCATCGACATCGCTAGCTCCGAGAAGGCTGCCAGGTTCGTCCGCTTCTGCGACGCCTTCAGCATCCCCATCGTCACCTTGGCTGACGTCCCCGGCTACCTGCCCGGCGTGGCGCAGGAACGCGGTGGGATCGTGCGCCACGGTGCCAAGCTCATCTATGCCTACGCCGAGGCCACCGTCCCGAAGGTCACCGTCGTGCTCCGCAAGGCTTACGGCGGTGGATACGCGGTCATGGGGTCCAAACACCTCGGCGCTGACGTCAACCTGGCCTGGCCGACCGCCGAGATCGCCGTCATGGGCGCGACAGGCGCCGTCCAGATCCTGCACCGCAGGACTCTTCAAGCCACCGACCCCACCGAACGCGCAGCAGTCGCCGCCGGGCTGGTCGACGAGTACCGCCGCGCGTTCAGCAACCCTTACGCTGCCGCCGAGCGCGGCTATGTGGACCGGGTCATCCAGCCCGCTCGTACTCGCCTGGAGATCTCCACCGCACTACGCGTCTTGCGCACCAAACGCGCCACCGCACCGACCCGCAAGCACGGGAACATCCCCCTCTAGCGGGTAGTGCGGACATGGGACTGTCGCGGGCTGGGACTGGTCGTTATCGTCAACGACGTCTACCTCCCGCTCCCGCGCGCCCACGAAGTGTGATCCAGGGTTCACCCCGGTGACGGCGAGCGACGGTACGATCACCGCCGCCACGGGTCCGAACCGGGCAAATCCGGCGGGCCCCCGCCCCTGCGGCACAGCGCCAGGGCGGCTGACGAGCGTGAAGGGGAACCACGAGCGTGAACGCGGTGCAGCCTAGGGTCGAGGACGGGACGGCGGCGTTGCGTCTGCTCGGCCTGCACAAGGTGTTCGGCGAGTACACGGCGGTCGACCACGCCGACCTCACCGTCGCCCCCGGTTCGTTCTACGGACTCGTCGGTCCTAACGGCGCGGGCAAGACGACGGCCCTCTCCATGGCCGTCGGCTTGCTCCGCCCGGACGAAGGTCGGTCCGAGGTGTTCGGCGTGGATGTCTGGGCCGACCCGTTGGCCGCCCGCAAGCTCATGGGCGTTCTCCCCGATGGCCTTGCCTTGCCCGAGCGCCTTACCGGTCGGGAATTGCTCACCTACCTAGGTCAGCTAAGAGGCTTGGACGCCAAGACAGTCGCTGACCGCGCTACCGAACTGCTCGACGTGATGGAGCTTTCGGGCGACGCCGAGCGCACGCTCGTGGTCGACTACTCCACCGGTATGCGTAAGAAGATCGGTCTCGCTACCGCCCTGCTGCACGGACCCCGGCTGCTGGTCCTCGACGAGCCGTTCGAGGCTGTCGACCCGGTGTCGGCGGCCACGATCAAACGCATCCTCAACCGGTTCGTCGCGGGCGGCGGCTCCGTGCTGCTCTCGAGCCACGTCATGGCCCTGGTCGAGCAGCTGTGCGACACGGTCGCGGTGATGGCCAAGGGCCGGGTGGTCGCCGAGGGCCCGCTCGACCAGGTCCGCGGCGCGGCCTCGCTGGAAGACACCTTCGTCGAGCTGGTCGGCGTCAAGGTCGGCGGCGGGGAGGGGCTGTCGTGGCTGGCGTCCTGATCCGGATGAAGCTCGCCGTCCTGCGGCACACCATCGCCGGTCCGAAGGCGACCTGGATGCTCACCGGCGGGCTCGTCGGCCTGGCCATCGCCGCCGGGACGATCGCGCTGGCCACCGCGGACGCCGCTCCCGGCACCGTCGCCGACCTGCTCGCGGTCACCTTCGCCATCTGGGCCTTCGGCTGGATGCTCGGCCCCGCCTTCGGTGGCGACCCGGTCTTACGAGCCGAGCAGTTCGCCCTGGAGCCCGTCCCACGCACCCGGCTGGCTCTTGGCCTGCTCGGCGCCGCGTTCGTCGGTGTCACTACCGCGGTCACCCTCGTCGCCTTCACCGCGCTCGTCGTCTACGCCGCCCGACTAGGCATCCTGTCGGTCGTCGTGTCCATCCCGGCCTTGGTGCTCCAGCTGACCTTGGTCGTGCTGCTGTCGCGGCTCGCTGCGCGCTTCTTCGGCGCACTCGCCCGCTCCCGCGCAGGCGCTGCCGTCACCGCCGTGATCACCGCGACGATGATGGTGCTTAGCCAGTCCGGCTGGGTCGTGTTCATCGCACTGGACGTCGTGCTTGAGACCGGGTTCTCGCGCACCACGTCGCTCGTGATCCGCGCGCTGCCATCCAGCTGGGGTGTCATCGCCGTTGAGGCTGCCGCTCGCAAGGACTGGCTGTGGGTCGTAGGGCCGCTGGTGGCGTTGGCTGGGCTGGTGGTCCTGCTCGTCCTCTTGTGGGGGCGCGTACTGGGGCCGCAGCGGCTGGCTCGTCCGGTGGTACGTGGATCTTCGGCTGCCCGTGCCGCCAAATGGACCGATCGTGGGCCGACGGCAGCGGTGTACGTCAAAGAGGTCCGCACCTGGTTGCGTGACCCGCTTCGCGTGCAGAGCCTGGTAGTCGCGCCTGCGTTCGCGTTGCTGAGCGGCCTGCTGCCACTGATGTTCGACTCGACGGCGCTCCTGCCGTTCGTCGGTGCCATTACCGCACTGATGGCAGCCACGGTCAGCTCCAACCTCTATGGCCAAGACGGCACGGCACTGTGGTTGACGCTGATGACGCCTGGCACTGAGCTAGCTGACGTACGCGGTCGCCAGCTCGCCTGGCTGACCTGGTTCGGTCCGCTGTCGATCGTCCTAACTGTCGTCGGCACCGCCATCCACGGCAGCCTCTGGCCATGGGCGATCGCCTCCACCACCGCCATCCTCGGTGGCGGCGCGGGCCTGCTGTTGCTGACAGCGGTCGACCAACTCGTGCCCGGCCCCGACCCCCACCGCAACAAGAACTCCCCCCTTGACCACGGCGACACCACCGGTCCGGCCTTCGTGGCGCTCCTCCTCGTGCTCACGGCCGCTACCCCGGCGTTGTGTGTCGTGCTCGCCGGAGACCTGTTGGACATGCCGCTGTTGATGTGGGCAGGCGGCCCCGCCGGTGTGCTGACAGGACTGGTCGCCTACTGGATTCTGGGCGGTCTTGCGGCCAAGAGGCTCGCCGAGCGCGGCCCGGAGTTGCTCTATCTGATGCGCGCGGGCAAGGAACACGAGGCAGCGCTAAGCGCGGAGACCTCCGTCATCAAAGCGATGCCCCGACACCGCCGAGGTCTCCTCTGGACCAGCTTCTTCATCGGCTGCCTAGCGACATTCCCGCAAGGCCTAGTACCCCTCGGCATGAAACTAAGCGGCGAAATCGAGCGAGTCTGGTTCCTCGCCCTCTACCTACCCGAGGGCCTCCAGTGGCCAGTGATCGCGCTCATGCTCCTGATCGGCCTCTCCGCGTTCGCCCTGGCCTCCTGGGTCTACCTCACCGAGTCCCGCAAGCTCAAGGCCAAGCTCGAGCGCAAGGCCGCCGAACGCCGCCCCCAAGAGCAACCGCTCGCGGTCGGCTGACCCCGCACCCCCGCCGCCCGCGGCGGTTGGTGATCTGAAACTCGTTGTGCTGTGACGGCCCCCGTGTTGTTGGCGGGGGCCGTTGTTTTGCGCGCCCGAGGTTAGGGGCACGGGGTGGGGGCTTAGGGGTTGGCCGTGCCGGAGGCGGCTAACTAGGGTCCGGGTGAGGAAATGGAGGATTTCCGCAGGGGGTTTCGGTCCCGGTATCGAGTGGGTTTGAGGCATTCATGTCGCAAGTGCGCGCCGAGGCCATCGCGGTGGTCGGGTTCTCCTGCCGTTTCCCCGGTGCCGCCGACCCCGGTGCCTATTGGCGGTTGCTGCGCGACGGCGTTGACGCGACGACCCCCGTGCCCGCGGACCGGTGGCGCCTGCCCGAGGTGCCGCGAGGCGGCTTCCTGGACCACGTCGACCAGTTCGACGCGGCGTTCTTCGGGATCTCCCCGCGCGAGGCGGCCGGGATGGACCCCCAGCAGCGGCTAGCCCTGGAGTTGGCGTGGGAAGCCGTCGAGGATGCCAGGCTGATTCCGCAGGCTTTACGCGGTAGCCGTACCGGCGTGTTCGTCGGAGCCATCTGGGACGACTACACGACCCTCTTGCGCCAAGACCACGCGACCGACCGTCACACGATGACCGGCACGCATCGCAGCATCATCGCCAACCGCGTCTCCTACCTGCTCGGACTGCGCGGACCCAGCCTCGCCGTGGACGCAGGCCAGTCGTCGTCTCTGGTGTCGGTACACCTAGCCTGCGAGAGCCTTCGGCGCGGCGAGACAGATCTAGCCATCGCAGGTGGGGTGAACCTCAACCTCGCGGAGGAGAGCACTGTAAGTGCCCTCCGATTCGGTGGCCTCTCACCAGACGGACGCTGCTACACCTTCGACGCCAGGGCCAACGGCTTCGCCCGAGGCGAAGGCGGCGGTCTGGTCGTTCTTAAGCCACTGCAGGCAGCGCTAGCAGACGGCGACAGAGTCCACGCGGTGATCCTGGGCAGCGCGGTCAACAACGACGGCGGGGGAGCCAGCCTCACCGCACCCAGCCGGTACGCCCAAGAGGACGTCCTCCGCGCCGCCCACACCGGCATCAACCCCGACGACGTCGGCTACATCGAGCTCCACGGCACCGGCACCCCGATGGGTGACCCGATCGAGGCGGCCGCCCTGGGCGCCGCGCTCGGTCAGGCCCGCTCGACCCCGTTGCCGGTCGGCTCGGTCAAGACGAACCTCGGGCACCTGGAAGGCGCGGCCGGGATCGCGGGTCTGATCAAGGTCGCGTTGGTCGTCGAACACGGCCTGGTTCCACCCACCCTCAATTTCGAGGCCCCGAACCCGCACATTCAGCTCGACGAGCTGAATGTGCGGGTGCAGACCGAACTCACCCCGTTGTCCGGGCCGGGAATTGTCGGCGTCAGCGCATTCGGCATGGGTGGAACGAACTGTCACATCGTTCTCGGCGCACCGGAAAAGTCCGCACTGGAAGAAGCTGCATCGGAAAAAGATGCGGCGGAATCAGCGCACTCTGGCCCGACCATCGCATTGGTCACCGGGCGGACCAAAGCGGCACTCCGGGAGCAGGCGAGGCGGCTGGCAGCGGTCGGCGGTTCGGCGCGGGACATCGCGCATTCGCTCGCCACCACCCGCACCGCTTTCGACCACCGCGCCACCGTCGTCGCCACCACGGCGGCCGACCTCCAGGCCGGGTTGGCCGCGGTCGCCCTCGGGTTGCCCGCCGCCGGGGTCGCCGAGGGCGCCCGGATCGACGGCAAGGTGGCGTTCCTGTTCTCCGGCCAGGGGTCCCAGTGGGCGGGCATGGCCGTCGACCTGCTCGACACCGACCCGGTCTTCGCCGCGAAGATCACCGACTGCGCCGCCGCCCTCGCGCCGCACGTCGACTGGTCACTGGTCGAGGTCCTGCGCGCGGGCGACCTGGACCGGGTCGACGTCGTGCAACCGGCCCTGTTCGCCGTCATGGTCGCGCTGGCGGCGGTGTGGCGGTCGCACGGGGTCGAGCCCGCCGCGGTGGTCGGGCACTCGCAGGGGGAGATCGCCGCCGCCCACGTCGCGGGCGCGTTGTCGCTGGCGGACGCGGCCAAGGTCGTGGCGCTGCGGGCCCGCGCGATCACGGCGCTGGCCGGGCGCGGCGGGATGTTGTCGGTGTCCGCCCCGGTCGCGGACGTGCGGGCGTGGTTGGCGGACTGGCCCTCGCTGTCGGTGGCCGCGGTCAACGGCCCGGCCGCCGCGGTGATCGCGGGTGACCCGGAAGCGCTTGACGGGTTCGCGGCTTCTGTTGCCGTTGACACCAAACGAATCCCGGTCGACTACGCATCCCACTCCGCGCACGTCGAGTCCATTCGCGACGAAATTCTCGCTGTTCTCGCTGATATCGAGCCGCGTGACGGCGATGTGCCGTTCCTGTCAACGGTGACCGGCGAGTGGTTTCCCGTTCTCGACGCTGACTACTGGTACCGCAACCTGCGCGGAACCGTCGAGTTCGCCGCCGCCACAGCCACGTTGGCCGAGGCCGGGTTCCGCTTCTTCGTCGAGTCGACACCGCACCCGGTACTGGCCGCCGCGGTTCGCGACACGCTATCCGAAGTGGACTCTGTTGTCGTCGGCTCGACGCGTCGTGACGAAGGCGGTCGGGAGCGGCTGCTGGCCAACCTGGCCGACCTGGTGGCGCACGGACTCGAGTACGTGCCACCGACCAGTTCCGTCGTGGACCTACCGACCTACGCCTTCCAGCGAGAGCGGCACTGGCGTCCGGGCAATGCGAAGGTCGAGCGACCCGACTCGCCGCACGCACAGGCTCTGGTCGACCCGCGGGGCACGCTGGACTTGGTCCTCGCGCACACCGCGGTCGTCGGCGGCTTCACCGGACCCATCGACCCGACACTGTCCTTCAAGGACCTCGGATTTGAGTCCCTGACAGCCGTTGAGCTGCGGGACAGGATCGCGGTGGCCGCGGGACTCCAGCTGCCGACCACGCTGATGTTCGACCACCCCACGCCCCGGGCGGTCGCGGACTACCTGCGTGATCAGCTCCTCGGCGGGGCGGCACCCGTGCGCCGACGAGCCGCGACGGCGTCCGACGAACCGGTGGCACTCGTGGCGATGGCGTGCCGGTTCCCGGGCGGCATCGACTCACCGGAAGCGTTGTGGCGGCTGGTGGTCGAGGGGGGCGAAGCGCTGGGGCCGCCACCGACCGATCGGGGGTGGGATCTCGACGGTTTGCCCGAGCGCGGCGGGTTCCTCGCCGACGCCGCGGGATTTGACGCCGCGCTGTTCGGGGTGTCGCCGCGCGAAGCCCTCGCGATGGACCCGCAACAACGGCACCTCCTGGAAGTCACCTGGGAGGCCGTCGAACGCCTCGGCGTCGACCCACAATCCCTGCGTGGCAGCCGAACCGGCGTGTTCGTCGGCGCGATGGCCCAGGACTACGGGCCCCGCATGCACGAGGCGACCGGCGAGACCGCCGGATACCTCCTCACTGGCAACACCGCGAGCGTCGCCTCCGGGCGGATCGCGTACACCTTCGGCTTCGAGGGCCCGGCGATCACCGTCGACACCGCGTGTTCGGGCGGGCTCGTCGCGCTTCACCTGGCAGCCCGGTCATTGCGGTCGGGGGAGTGCGACCTGGCGTTCGCGGGCGGCGTGACGGTGATGTCCACGCCCGGCATCTTCGCCGAGTTCACCCGCCAAGGCGGCCTGTCCGCCGACGGCAGGTGCAAGGCGTTCGGCGCGGGCGCGGACGGCACCGGCTGGTCCGAGGGCGTCGCGGTCGTCGCCGTGCGCCTGCTGTCCGACGCGCTGCGCGACGGCAACCAGGTCCTGGCCGTGGTGCGCGGCTCCGCCATCAACTCCGACGGCGCGTCCAACGGCTTGACCGCGCCGAACGGACCCGCGCAGCAACGGGTCATCCTCGACGCCCTCGACGCCGCAGGCCTTCGACCGTCCGATGTGGACCTCGTGGAGGGCCACGGAACCGGGACGACCCTGGGCGATCCGATCGAGGCGGGTGCCTTGCTGGCGACCTACGGCCAGGATCGCACGGCACCGGTGTCGCTCGGCTCGGTGAAGTCCAACATCGGCCACACCCAGGCTGCTGCGGGCCTCGCTGGCCTGATCAAACTGGTCCAGGCGCTGCGGCACGACACCGTGCCGCCGACCCTGCACGCCGCCGATCCGTCGCCACACGTTGACTGGTCCACCGGCGCTGTCGAGCTGGTGACCTCGGCGCGGCCGTGGGTTCGGGGCGAACGGCCCAGGCGCGCGGCGGTGTCGTCGTTCGGGATCAGCGGCACGAACGCGCACACGATCATCGAGGAACCGCCCGCAGGCAAGCCCGCTGGGGAGGCGCCGGAAGCTGGGTTCCCGGTGCTGTTGTCAGCACGGTCGCCGGAGGCACTGCGAGCGCAAGCGGCTCGACTGCTGGGCCTCGACGCCCCGGTCGGGGCCTTGGCCAAGGCATCGGCCACTACCCGGGCCGCGCTCGAACACCGGGCCGCCGTGCGCGCCCGTGACCACGAAGCGCTGCGAGCCGAGCTGGCAGACCTCGCCGCTGGGGGGAGCGCCGCGCTGGTCGGGCGAGCTGAGTCGTGCCGGGTGGCGTTCCTGTTCACCGGCCAGGGTGCGCAGCGCTCGGGGATGGGTCTGGACCTGCGGGTCTACCCGGCCTTCCGGTCGGCGTTCGACGAGATCCGCGACCGGCTGCCGTTCGACGACGACGCCATCGACCAGACCGTGCACGCCCAGGCGGGCCTCTTCGCCGTCGAGGTGGCGTTGTTCCGCCTCCTGGAGTCCTGGGATGTCCGACCGGACGCCGTCGTCGGTCACTCCATCGGCGAGGTGGCCGCCGCCCATGTCGCCGGGGTTCTCTCGCTGGCCGACGCCTGCACCCTCGTGGCCGCCCGGGGTCGTCTCATGCAGGCCCTCCCCAGCGGTGGCGCGATGCTCGCCATTGAGGCCGCCGAGGCCGATCTCGACCTGCCTGAGGGCCTCGACCTCGCTGCCGTGAACTCGGATCGTTCACTTGTAGTATCCGGGGATCGTAGGATTGTTGAACAGTTCAAACGTGGGATTGTTGAGCAGGGCCGCCGGGTCAAAGACCTGACCGTGTCGCACGCGTTCCACAGTCGCCTGATGGACCCGATGCTCGATGACTTCCTGCGGGTGGTTGCGGGACTGTCGTTCAACAATCCGACAATCCCCATGTTGAACAGTTCACCAGGTGACCCGGCGACGGCCGAGT
The DNA here is from genome assembly GCF_024171925.1 of Actinokineospora diospyrosa. Lineage (GTDB taxonomy): Bacteria > Actinomycetota > Actinomycetes > Mycobacteriales > Pseudonocardiaceae > Actinokineospora > Actinokineospora diospyrosa. Next base: position 238,048 of record NZ_JAMTCO010000003.1, read on the forward strand.
ACTGGGTGCGGCAGGTCCGCGAGACGGTCAGGTTCGCCGATGCCGTGGCTGGGCTCGCCGGGTCGGTGTTCGTCGAGGTCGGTCCGGACGCCGTGCTGTCGGCGCTGGTCGACAACGGGGTCCCGCTGGCGCGCAGGGGCCGACCCGGGCCGGACGCCCTTGCCGACGCGCTGGGCGCGCTCTGGGTCCGCGGTGTCAGCGTCGACTGGCACGCGGTCCACAGCGGGCCGGTCACGCGGGTCGATCTGCCGACCTACCCGTTCCAGCACGACCGGTTCTGGCCCACTGCGACCGGCTCTGGTCTGGCCGCCGCGGGCCTGTCACCGGCTGAGCACCCCCTGCTCGGCGCCGCTGTCACCCTCGACGACGGCATCGTGCTGACCGGAAGGCTCTCGCTCGCCACCCACCCCTGGCTCGCCGACCACGCGGTGCGCGGCACCGCCGTCCTCCCCGGCACCGCCTTCCTCGACCTCGCCCTGCACGCGGGCGCTGAGGTCGGCACACCAGCGCTCGCCGAGCTGACCCTGCTGGCACCACTCGTGTTCCCCACCGCGGAACCGGTTCGACTGCGGGTCACCGTGACCGGCACGACCGTCACCATCGACAGCCAGACCGGCGAGGAATGGACCTCTCACGCCGCGGGCGTCCTCACCGACTCCTTGGGCGACCCCTCGGCTGTCGTCCAGCCTGAGAGCGGGTCAACCCAACCCGGCTACGACGAGCTAGCCGCTCTCGGCCTCGACTACGGCCCGACATTCCAAGGACTCCAAGAAGTCTGGCGTGATGGCGATACCATCCACGCCCGCGTCGCGCTGGACGGGCCGCAAGCCGCCGTTCTGGACTCGGCCCTGCACGCGCTCGGTCCCGCGCTCGGCAGGGACGGCGCGGCACTGCTGCCCTTCGCCTGGTCCGGCGTCACCCGGCACCGCGCCGCCGCCACCCTGCTTGTGCGCCTCACCCGACGCGGCCCCGACGAGTACTCGCTGCACGCTGTAGACCAAACCGGCGCGCCTGCCCTGACCGTCGATTCCCTCACCTTCCGGCCTGTCTCTGCTTCCCAGCTAAGAGGAAACGGCGTCGCCTACGTCCTCGACTGGGAACCGGTCGCCGCCACCGTGCCCGTGGGAGAGGTCGCCGAGGTCGAGATCCCCGAAGGCGCACTCGCTGAACGGACATACGCAGCCACCCGGATCGCTCTGGGGCTGGTGCGGAACTGGCTGGACGAAGGCGCCGGACAACTCATCATCGCCACCCGGTCGGCAGTGTCCATTCAGGATGAGGGAGTCGATCCGGCCGCAGCTGCCGTCTGGGGATTGGTGCGTTCCGCGCAGACCGAACACCCCGGCCGGTTCGTCCTCCTCGACGGCGACATCCCAACCGCTTTGCCTGCGGGAGAATCGCAGATCGCGGTCCGGACAGGACGGACCCTGATTCCGCGACCGGTTCGACTCCCCACCGACGGCCAAGCCTCCTGGGCCGACACCGTTCTGATCACGGGCGGCACTGGCGGGCTTGGCGCGCTCGTGGCCCGTCATCTGCTCGACCAGGGAACCAGCGTCATCCTTGCCAGCCGCCGCGGTGCGGCGAGCCCAGGTGTCGGTCAACTGGTCGAGCTCGGCGCGACCATCGTCGAATGCGACGTCACCGACCGCGACGCGGTGGCCACCGTCCTCGCCGCCCACCCGGTCACGTCGATCATCCACGCCGCGGGAAACCTCGACGACGCCCCGGTTCACCTCCTCGACGCCGACCGGCTCGCAGCGGCCTTGAAGTCCAAAGTAGAGGGCGCCGTCAACCTGCACGAACTGGCGGACGACAGCACCGAACTCGTGCTGTTCTCCTCTGTCGCGGGCACACTCGGGACGGCGGGCCAGGCAGCGTACGCAGCCGCCAATGCCTTCCTGGATGGCCTCGCCATCCATCGCCGCGCCAACGGTCTGCCCGCCCGCTCCCTTGCGTGGGGGCACTGGGCGGAAGGCATGGGAGCCACGGTCAACCGCTCCCGCTTCGCTCACCTCGGCGGCACCCTCACCGCCGCTCAAGGCATGGCCTTGCTCGACCACGCTCCCAACTTGCCCCACCTCGTCGCGGTAGCGGCTCCACTGCGAGCCCCAGAGATCGCGCCCGCCGCGGTTGGCGACCTGGATACGCTGGTCTTGAGCAGCGTCGCCGCAGTGCTCGGCCACGCGTCGGCCGATCGCGTTGATGCGAACCGGACATTCAAAGACCTGGGCTTCGACTCGCTCACCGGTGTCGAGTTGCGCAACCGCGTCGCCGCCGCCACCGGGCTCACCTTGGCCGCCACGGTGGTGTTCTCACACCCGACACCGGCGGACCTCGCCGAGTTCGTGCGAACCCAGCTGGCCGACGAGAACAAGCGGTCCACGGTGCCGAGAGTGTCTAGGGCGTCCGGTGTGGCTGCTGTCGACGAGCCGATCGCGATCGTCGCGATGGCCTGTCGCTACCCGGGCGGCGTGGACAGCCCGGAGACGCTCTGGCAGATGGTCGCCGAGGGGCGTGACGGGATCAGCGAGTTCCCCACCGCCCGCGGGTGGGACCTCACCGGGCTCTACCACCCCGACCCGGAGAACCCCGGTACCACCTACACCCGCCACGGCGGCTTCCTGCACGACGCGCACCTCTTCGACGCCGAGTTCTTCGGCATCTCCGCCCGCGAAGCGCTGGCGATGGACCCGCAGCAGCGGATCATGCTGGAGTTGTCCTGGGAGACCTTCGAACGAGCGGGAATCGACCCGGCCTCGTTGCGTGGCAGCAAGACCGGGGTCTTCGCGGGCGTGATGTACCACGACTACGCCGTGGGCAACGTTCCATCTGATGTGGAGGGATATCTCGCCACCGGCGGCGCGGGCAGCGTGGTCTCCGGCCGCCTCGCCTACAACTACGGGTTCGAGGGGCCTGCCGTCACGGTCGACACGGCCTGTTCGTCGTCGTTGGTAGCCCTGCACTGGGCTGCGAAGGCGTTGCGGTCAGGGGAGTGCGACCTCGCACTTGTCGGCGGCGTTACGGTCATGTCGACGCCGACCGTGTTCGTTGACTTCAGTCGCCAGCGCGGTCTCGCGGCGGACGGCCGGTGCAAGTCGTTCGCCGCTGCCGCCGATGGCACGAGCTGGGCCGAAGGCGCCGGGATCCTGCTGGTTGAACGACTTTCCGATGCTCAGCGCAATGGTCACACCGTGCTGGCGGTAGTCCGTGGCACGGCTGTGAACTCCGATGGCGCTTCCAACGGACTCACCGCACCCAACGGCCTGGCGCAAGAGAGGGTGATCCGTGCTGCTCTGGCCGACGCTGGACTCACCGCGTCCGATGTGGACGCTGTCGAGGCGCACGGGACCGGCACAGCGCTCGGCGACCCCATCGAGGCGTCCGCCATTCTGGCCACCTACGGCCAAGAGCGCGCAGAGCCTCTGTGGCTGGGCTCTTTCAAGTCCAACGTCGGCCACACCCAGGCTGCGGCGGGCGTGGGCGGGATCATCAAGATGGTCCAAGCCATGCGCCACGGAACTCTCCCGCCAACCCTGCACGTCGACACCCCGTCCCCGCACGTCGAGTGGACCAGCGGCGCCGTCTCGCTGCTGACCTCGGCCCGCGACTGGCCAGCGGCCACGCGCCCCCGCCGCGCCGGGGTGTCGTCGTTCGGCATCAGCGGCACCAACGCCCACACCATCCTCGAACAGGCACCCGCCTCGCCCGACGCCGCGGTGGTCGACCGGAGTGATCACGACCTGCGGATTCCCCTGCTGGTCTCCGCCGCCACCGCGACCGGCTTGGCCGCCCAGGCGACCCGCCTGCTGGAGGTCGACGCCGACCTGGCCGACCTCGCCACGTCCCTGGCCGCCCGTCCGCCCCTGCCGCACCGCGCCGTTGTGTTCGGCCACGACGGGCTGGTCGACCTCGCCGCTGACCGGGTTTCGGGCGCGGTCGTGCGCGGAGAGGCGGCGGCGCACAAACTCGCGTTCCTGTTCACCGGGCAAGGCTCGCAGCGCGCGGGCATGGGACAGGAGCTGCGGAGGTTCCCCGCGTTCGCCGCGGCCTTCGACGAGATCCGAACCCGCGCCCCCTGGGACGACGACGCGATCGACCAGACCGGCAACGCCCAGGTCGCCCTGTTCGCCCTGGAAGTCGCCCTGTTCCGCCTCCTGGAGTCCTGGGGTGTCCATCCCGATTACCTGGTCGGTCACTCCATCGGCGAGGTGGCCGCCGCTCACGTCGCCGGGATCCTGTCCCTGGATGACGCCTGCACCTTGGTCTCTGCCCGTGCCCGTCTCATGCAGGCTCTCCCGGCCGGTGGCGCGATGCTGGCTGTCGAGGCGGCTGAGTCCGAGCTCGATCTTCCGGAGGGCCTCGACCTCGCTGCGGTGAATGGCGATCGTTCGATTGTCGTATCGGGGGATCGTAGGATTGTCGAGCTGTTCGAAAGTAGGATTGTTGAACAGAACCGCCGGGTGAAGCGGTTGACCGTGTCGCACGCGTTCCACAGCCGCCTGATGGACCCGATGTTGGACGAGTTCCGGGCAGTGGTGGCCGGGTTGTCGTTCAACGATCCGACGATCCCCCTGTTGACCACGTCAACAGGCGACCCGGTCACGGCTGAGTACTGGGTGCGGCAGGTCCGCGAGACGGTTCGGTTCGCCGGGGCCGTGCCGGACGGGGTGCGGTGCCTGGAGCTGGGGCCGGAACCGGTGCTGGCCGGGTTGGTCGAGGCCGGGACGTCGGTGCTGCGGTCGGGCGTGGACGAGCCGACGGCGGTTGTCCGGGCGTTGGCGACGTTGCACGTCGGCGGCACCGCGGTCGACTGGCGGGCCGTGCTCAAGCCGGTGGGCGGCAATCGGGTCGAGCTGCCCACGTACGCCTTCGAGCGCGAGCCGTTCTGGATAACCCCGTCCCACGGCGACCCCGTCGACAGCCGGTTCTGGACGGCGATCGAGCAGGAAGACATCTCCGCCGTCGCGTCCACGCTCCAGGTGTCCGGCGCCGAGCGGGACAGCCTCACCCAGCTGATGCCCGCCCTCGCGGCGTGGCGCCGATCGCACAGCCTCACGTCCAAAGTGGATGAATGGCGCTACCAGGTCGTCTGGGAGCCGCTCGACCTCCAGCCCGCCCAGCTGTCCGGTACCTGGTCGGTCGTCGGTCCTGACCCGCTCGCCATCGCGGAGGCCCTCCGCGGACTTGGCGTGACGATCCACGCGGACGCCACCAATGTCATCTCCACCGGAACCCTCGACGACGCGCTTCACCTCGTCCGCGACACCACCGCCCGCGTCTGGTGCGTCACCAGCGGAGCTGAGACCGACCCGGGCCAGGCTGCCATCTGGGGCTTCGGTCAGGTGGCCGCCCTCGAACACCCGGACCGCTGGGGTGGCCTGATCGACATCGCCGACCCGCTCACCCCGCGCACCGCGGGCCGCCTTGGCGCGATCCTCAGTGGACATGAGAACCAGGTCTCCCTGGGTCAGTCCGGTGCCCTCGTTCGACATCTGCGCCGCGCCACTTCCACTGCCTGGCAACAGGAGTGGCGCCCTCGCGGTCCCGTTCTGATCACCGGCGGTACCGGCGCCATCGGTGCTCACGTCGCCCGTTGGCTGGCCACTCGCGGCGCCACCCGTCTCATCCTCACCAGCCGCAGGGGGCTCACCGCCCCCGGTGCTCCCGAACTGGTCGCGGAACTGACTGCCCTCGGCACCGAGGCCGTCGTCATCCCCTGCGACACCAGCGACCGCGCTGCCGTCGCCGACCTGCTCGCCGCCCACCCCGTCACGGCCGTCTTCCACACCGCGGGCACCGTTGACGACGGCGTCATCGAGTCGCTCACCCCCGAGCGCTTCACCGGGCTCCTCAAGGCCAAAGTGGACTCCGCCGACCACCTCGACTCCCTCGCCGGAGACCTGGACGCCTTCGTCGTCTTCTCCTCCCTGGCAGGCGTGATCGGCAACCCTGGCCAGGCCAACTACGCCGCCGCCAACGCCGCCCTGGACGCCTTGGTCGCCCGCCGCCGCGCCCAGGGCCGCCCCGGCACCGCCGTCGCCTGGGGCCCCTGGGCCGACGCCGGGATGGCAGCGGGCCCCATCGCCGACCGCCTCCGCCGCACCGGCCTCAACCCCATGCCCCCCGCGGCCGCCCTGACCGCCCTGGCCCGGGCCCTGGACACCAACACCCCCCACACCGTCGTCGCCGACATCACGTGGTCCCGCTTCCCCGCCCGCCCCGGCCCCCTCCTGTCCGCCCTCCACACCACCACCGCCCCGGACGCACCTCCCGCGGACCTCGACACCCTCGTCCGCACCCACGCCACCGCCATCCTCGGCCGCCCCGCGCTCATCCCCGCCGACCGCGCCTTCCGCGACCTCGGCTTCGACTCCCTCACCGGCCTCGAACTCCGCAACGCCCTCGCCGCGGCCGTCAACAAGCCGCTACCCGCCAGTGTGGTCTTCGACTACCCCACCCCCGCCGCCGTGGCCGCCTACCTGCGGACCCTACTTATCCACAACCCCGCCCCCCATCCACAGCTTTCCGCCACCCCCCTCGCCGAGCCCCCCACCCCGGTAGACTGGAGCGGGGTGGCCCCCCAGGGTGGGTGGGGGCTGCCGCCGCGCGCGGGCGGGCGCGAGCCAGCGGATGGCGGGGGTGGCAAGTCGCCCGATGGGGTGGATGTTGGGGCCATCGCGATCGTGGGGATGGCCTGCCGGTTCCCAGGCGGGGTGCGGTCGCCGGAGGACCTGTGGGGGTTGGTCAGCCGCGGCGCGGACGCGGTGGGGGGATTCCCGGGGGACCGGGGGTGGGACCTCACGGGGGCGCCGGAGTTCGCGCGGGTCGGCGGGTTCCTCGACGACGTGGCCGGGTTCGACGCGGGGTTGTTCGGGATCTCGCCGCGCGAGGCGCTGGCGATGGACCCGCAGCAGCGGGTGTTGCTGGAGATCACCTGGGAGGTCTTCCAGAGAGCGGGGCTGAACCCGTTGGGGCTCAGGGGCTCCAGCGTCGGGGTGTTCGCGGGGACCAACGGGCAGGACTACGCGCGGCTCGCCGCCGGTGCCGGTGAAGGACTTGAGGGCCACCTGGCCATCGGGAGCGCGGCGGCGGTCCTTTCCGGGCGGGTCGCGTACGCGTTCGGGCTCGAAGGTCCCGCGCTCACAGTCGACACGGCCTGTTCGTCCAGTCTGGTCGCTCTGCACTTGGCGGTGCGCGCCCTGCGGGGAGGGGAGTGCGACATGGCACTCGCCAGCGGGGTGACGATCATGTCCACGCCGACCGCGTTCGTGGAGTTCGGGCACCAGAACGGGCTCGCCGCCGACGGCCGGTGCAAGGCCTTCGCCGCGTCCGCCGACGGGACCGGCTGGGGCGAGGGTGCCGGGGTGCTGTTGCTCATGCGGTACGAAGACGCCGTCGCCGCGAATCGGCCGGTGCTCGCCGTGGTCCGAGGCACAGCCGTGAACCAGGACGGCGCGTCGAACGGCCTCACCGCGCCCAACGGCCCGTCACAGCAACGCGTCATCCGGGCAGCACTGGCCGACGCCCGATTGAATCCGTCTGATGTGGACGCTGTTGAGGCCCACGGAACCGGGACCGCCCTGGGCGACCCGATCGAGGCCCAGGCCCTCATCGCCACCTACGGCCAAGACCGCGATAGGCCGCTCTGGTTGGGTTCCATCAAGTCCAACATCGGCCACACCCAGGCCGCCGCCGGGGTGGCGGGCGTGATCAAACTGGTCGAGGCCATGCGCCACGGCACCCTGCCCCGCACCCTCCACATCGACACCCCCACCCCCCACGTCGACTGGTCCGGTCCGCTGAGCGTCCTCACCGCCGACCAGCCCTGGCCCACCGGCCCGCGCCGCGCCGGCATTTCCGCCTTCGGCATCGGCGGCACCAACGCTCACGCCATCCTCGAACACGTTGACCCACCCCCATCCGACTCGGAAACCCCAGACGCCCTCCCGGCCTTCGCGACGTCTGAGCCGGAAGTCCCGACCGTGTGGGTTCTCTCTGCCCACACCCCGGAAGCGCTCCGCGCTCGCGCTGCTTCCCTCGCCGACCTCGACCTGCCCGCCACCGCCATCGCCCGTGCTCTCGCGGCGACCGACACCCGTCACCCCCACCGCGCCGCCATCGTTGTGGACGCCCACCTCCGCGACCGCCTGGCCGCGATCACCACCGCGCCCCTCACCGCGCACCGCGCGTTCCTGTTCACCGGCCAGGGCTCCCAATACGCCGCGATGGGTCAAGACCTCTACAACGCCTTCCCGGTGTTCGCCGACACCTTCGATGCGGTTCGCCTCCGCCTCCCCTTCGACGACAAGGCCATCGACCAAACCGGGAATGCCCAACCCGCCCTCTTCGCCCTCCAGGTAGCCCTCTTCCGCCTCCTGGAGTCCTGGGACGTCCACCCCGACTACCTGGTCGGCCACTCCATTGGCGAACTGGCCGCCGCCCACGTCGCCGGGATCCTGTCCCTGGATGACGCCTGCACCTTGGTCTCTGCCCGTGCCCGTCTCATGCAGGCTCTCCCGGCCGGTGGCGCGATGCTGGCTGTCGAGGCGGCTGAGTCCGAGCTCGATCTTCCGGAGGGCCTCGACCTCGCTGCGGTGAATGGCGATCGTTCGATTGTCGTATCGGGGGATCGTAGGATTGTCGAGCTGTTCGAAAGTAGGATTGTTGAACAGAACCGCCGGGTGAAGCGGTTGACCGTGTCGCACGCGTTCCACAGCCGCTTGATGGACCCGATGCTGGACGAGTTCCGGCGGGTAGTGGCGGGGCTGTCGTTCAACAATCCGACAATCCCCTTGTTGAACAGTTCAGCGGGTGATCCGGCGACGGCTGAGTACTGGGTGCGGCAGGTCCGCGAGACAGTCAGGTTTGCTGACGCTGTGGCGCGGGTGCCCGCCGATACGCGATTCCTGGAGCTCGGACCGGACGGGGTGCTGTCGGCCCTTGTCGCCGATGCGGCTCCGACTCTGCGGCGCAGTCACCCCGAGGTCGCCACGCTGCTGGCAGCTCTGGGGCATGACTACGTGCGCGGCGGAGCTCCACAATGGACGAAGATCCTCCCTGCGGGAACCGCCACCACCCTGCCCGCCTACCCCTTCCAGCACCAGCGCTTCTGGCCCAAGGCCAACCCTGCCGACAACTGGTGGTACCAGGTCGAGTGGTCGCCGATCACCACCCCCCAGAACCGACCCACCGGCACCTGGCTCCTGGTTGACCCCACCGACGACATCACCGCCGCGTTCGCCGACATCGACACGATCACCCGCACGAACATCACTCCTGGCGACCTCCACGCCATCGACGTCAGCGGGATCCTCGCCACCGCTCCCACGCCCGAAACCGTCCTCACTCTTCTCCAGAACGTCGACGCCCCCCTCTGGTGCGCGACTCGAGGCGCTGTCTCCACCGGCAAAGACGACCCCATCCGCGACCCCCGCCAGGCCGCCATCTGGGGACTGGGCCAAGTCGCCGCCCAAGAGCTCCCCAGGCGATGGGGCGGCCTCATCGACCTCGACGCCACTGTCGATCCCCACCAACTCCACGCCGCCCTCACCGGCGCCGAGGACCAGATCGCCCTACGCGACAACGGTTTCCTAGCCCGTAGACTCACCCGAACCCAGCCGTCCCCGACACGGACCTGGACCCCCACCGGCACCACCCTCGTCACCGGCGGCACCGGTGCCCTGGGCGGTCACGTGGCCCGCTGGCTGGCCGACCGAGGTGCCCCGCGTCTGCTCCTCACCAGCCGCCGAGGGCCCGGGGCCCCTGGCGCTGGTGCCCTGGTCGAGGACCTGCGCGCCCGCGGCGCCGAGGTCACCATCGCGGCCTGCGACGTCACCGACCGCGAAGCCCTCGCCGCGCTGCTCGTCGACCACGACATCACCGCCGCCTTCCACACCGCGGGCACGGCGGACGACGGCGTGATCGACACCCTCACCCCGGCCCGGTTCGACGCGGTCTGGCGCGGCAAGGCCGCCGCTGGTCACCTCCACGAACTGCTGCCCGACGCGCACCTCGTCCTGTTCTCGTCGTTCGCCGGTGTCGTAGGCAATCCCGGCCAGGCCAACTACGCCGCCGCCAACGCCTACCTCGACGCCCTCGCCGAACACCGCCGCGCACAAAGCAAATCCGCCACCGCGATCGCCTGGGGCCCATGGGCAGGCGCAGGCATGGGCGCCGAACACGCGGCAGCCGACCAACAGCACCGCACCGGCGTCACCGCGCTCGATCCGGCCGCCGCCATCGCCGCGCTGGCCAAGGCGCTCGACGCGGACCTCACCACGGTCGCCGTCGCCGCCATCGACTGGCCCCGCTTCACCTCCGGCCGCGGTGGCACCCTCTTCGCCGGTCTGGTCGAGGCCGCGCCCGCCACGACCGAACCCGATCTGCGTGCCGCGCTGGCCGAAACCCCGGTCGGCCGGCGCGGCGCGCTCCTGCTCGACCTGGTCAGCAGCCGCGCCGCCGCCGCGCTCGGGCACCGCGCAGGCGAGCTGATCGACCCGCGCCGCCCGTTCCGCGACCTCGGGTTCGACTCGCTCACCGCGGTCGACCTGCGCAACCGGCTCGACGCGGCCACCGGGCTCGCGCTGCCCACCGGCATCGTGTTCGACCACCCGACCCCCGAGGCGCTGGCCGCGCACCTGCTCGACGAGCTCACCGCCGACCCCGGTTCGCCCGCGGTCGCCGAACTCGACAAGTTCGAGGCCGCGCTGGCCGAGTTGCCGCCGACCGACGCCGAGGCGAGCGCGATCACCGCCCGGTTGCGCGGCCTGCTCGCCCGGCTCGAACCGGCCACCCCGAACGGGTCCGACGACTTGACCGGGTCCGACGACCTGGCCGACGCCTCGGCCGACGAGCTGTTCGACCTGATCCACAAAGAGTTCGGCAAGTCCGGATGAGGCCCGTGGCTGGGAGTCGCTGACCAATGGCTGATGAGAAGAAGCTGCTCGAGAACCTGAAGTTCGTCACCGGCGAACTGCGGGCGGCCCACCGGCAGCTGCGCGAGGTCAAGGAGCGGGCCACCGAGCCGGTGGCGATCGTGGCGATGAGCTGCCGCTTCCCCGGCGGGGTCGAGTCGCCCGACGACCTGTGGCGCCTGGTCGCCGAGGGGCGGGACGCGATCGGGCCGTTCCCCACCGACCGCGGCTGGGACCTCGATGCCCTGGCCGACCCGGACTCCGCGGATGCCAGCTACGGCCACACCGGCGGTTTCCTCGACAGCGCGGCGGAGTTCGACGCCGGGTTGTTCGGGGTTTCCCCGCGTGAGGCGACCGCGATGGACCCGCAACAGCGGCTGCTGTTGCAGGCGTGTTGGGAGGCGTTGGAACGGGCCGGGATCGACCCCACTTCGCTGCGGGGCGACTCGGTCGGTGTCTTCGCCGGGACAAATGGACAGGACTACGCGAGCGTCATCGCAGCCGACCCCGAGGCCGCCGAGGGCTATCTGGCGACGGGAAGCGCTGCGAGTGTCCTTTCCGGACGTATTGCTTACACGCTAGGACTTGAGGGCCCTGCGGTCACTGTGGACACCGCGTGCTCGTCATCGCTGGTCGCGCTGCACCTCGCCATCCAAGCGCTGCGGGCGGACGAGTGCCGCATGGCGCTGGTCGGCGGCGTCACCGTGATGGCCACGCCAGCGGCGTTCGTGGAGTTCAGCCGCCAGAAGGCACTGGCGCCCGACGGTCGGTGCAAGGCGTTCGGCGCGGACGCCGACGGCACCGGGTGGGGTGAGGGTGTCGGCGTCCTGGTGGTCATGCGGCTCTCCGACGCACTCGCGGCGGCGCATCGGGTACTGGCCGTCGTGCGGGGTAGCGCGGTCAACCAGGACGGTGCGTCGAACGGCTTGACGGCGCCGAACGGCCCGGCGCAGCAGCGGGTCATCCGCGCCGCCCTGGAGTCGGCGGAACTCGCCCCGTCCGATGTGGACATGGTGGAAGCGCACGGAACCGGAACCCGCCTCGGTGACCCCATTGAGGCCGAGGCGTTGCTGGCGACCTACGGTCGTGATCGCGCGCGGCCGCTGTGGCTGGGATCGGTCAAGTCGAACATCGGGCACACCCAAGCCGCCGCCGGGGTCGCCGGGATCATCAAGGCCGTCATGGCCCTGCGCCACGGCATCCTGCCCGCGACCCTGCACGCCGACACGCCGTCCCCGCACGTCAACTGGGCGGCGGGCGCGGTGTCGCTGCTCACCGGGAACCGGCCGTGGCCTGCCGTGGACCGCCCGCGCCGGGCCGCGGTGTCCTCGTTCGGCGTCAGCGGGACCAACGCGCACACCATCCTGGAGCAGGCACCGGAGGCCGACGAGCCGGTCAGTGCTGCCGACCCGGCCGTAGTGCCGTTGCTGTTGTCTGGGCGGACCGAAGAAGCTCTGCGCGCGCAGGCCGCGGCGCTGCGGATCGGCGACGCGAGCCTGCTGGACACGGCGTTCTCGCTCGCCACCACCCGCGCCGCACTCCCGCACCGGGCCGTCGTGACCGTCCGCGACGCCTCGGCTGCAGACGCCGCACTCGCCGAGATCGCGGACGGCGGCAATCCCGCTGAAGCGGAGTTCGGTGTCGAGATCGCGGGCAAGCTTGCCTTCCTGTTCACCGGCCAGGGCTCTCAACGGGCGGGTATGGGTGAGGGCCTGCGCTCGTTCCCCGTGTTCGCCTCGACACACGACGAGGTCACCGCCCGCCTGCCGTTCGACCCCGCCGACCTCGACCAGACCGGAAACGCCCAACCGGCCCTCTTCGCGCTCCAGGTATCCCTCCTGCGCCTCCTGGAGTCCCTCGACATCCACCCGGACCTGCTCGTCGGCCACTCCATCGGTGAACTCGCCGCTGCCCACGCCGCAGGCATCCTCTCCCTCGACGACGCCTGCACCCTGGTCTCTGCCCGTGCCCGTCTCATGCAGGCCCTGCCCAGTGGCGGCGCGATGCTCGCGATTGAGGCCGCCGAGCACGAGCTCGACCTTCCCGACGGTGTGGACCTGGCCGCGGTGAATGGCGATCGTTCGATTGTCGTTTCGGGGGATCGCGGGATTGTTGAACTGTTTGAACGTAGGGTTGTTGAACAAGACCGCCGGGTGAAGCGGCTGGCTGTCTCGCACGCGTTCCACAGCCGGCTCATGGACCCGATGCTCGATGAGTTCGCGGCGGTGGCGCGGTCGGTCCGGTACGAGCGTCCCCGGGTGCCGCTCCTGCCCACCTCGTCCGGCGACCCGACCACCCCCGAGTACTGGGTCCGACAGGTCCGGGACACGGTCCGCTTCGCCGCGGCCGCCGCCGAGGTCCGCGCCCGGGGCGCCAACCGGTTCCTGGAACTGGGCCCCGACGGTGTCCTCAGCGCCCTGGTCGGCGCCGGTGCCGCACCCGTCCTGCGGTCCGCCCGCGAGGACCACGAGTCCCTGCTCCGCGCGCTCGGCCGCGTCCACACCCTCGGCTCCCGGGTCGACTGGACCGCGCTCCTGCCCGGCGGCAACCGGACCGACCTGCCCACCTACCCGTTCGAGCGCCGCCGCTACTGGCCCCGCGCGTCCGCCCGCACCGACGTCACCGCGGCGGGCTTGGGCGCGGCCGACCACCCGATGCTCGCCGCCGCCGCTCCCCAGCCCGACGGCAGCTACCTCTTCACCGGACGGCTCTCCCCGAGCACCCATGCCTGGCTCACCGAGCACCAGATCGGCGGCCAGGCGCTGGTCCCCGGCACGGCGTTCGTCGAGCTGGCGCTGCACGCGGGTGAGCAGGTCGGCCTCCCCGTCCTCGACGACCTGACCATCGCCGCCCCGCTGCCGCTGACCGGTGCCACCCGCGTCCAGGTCAGCCTCGCCCCGGCCGCCGAAGACGGAACCAGGTCCATCGAGATCCATTCCAGTGTGGACGGAATGGACTGGACGCGGCACGCCCAAGGCAGGCTCGGTCAGGCCGCCACCACCTCCCGGCTGCCCTGGCCGCCCAACGCCGACCCCGTCGACCTCGACACCTTCTACGCCGCTGCCGCCGACAACGGATTCGCCTACGGTCCGCTCTTCCAAGGTCTGCGCGCGGCATGGCGCACCGATGACACGCTCTACGGCGAAGTCCAGCTCCCCGAGTCCGCCCACCGCGACGCCACCCGTTTCGGTCTACACCCGGCGCTCCTCGACGCCGCCCTGCACCCGACCGGCATCGACCCCGCCCGCGCGGGGCTGCCCTTCGCCTGGTCCGGCGTCACCCGGCACGCTACCGGCGCGACCGGTCTCCGCGTCGCCATCACGACCACCGGCGCCAACACGTACTCGCTCACCGCCACCGACCTCGCGGGCCTCCCCGTCATCACGGTCAACACCCTCACCCTGCGCGCCCCCGCTCGCCGCGATGACGACCTGTTCGCCCTCGACTGGGCCAGGATCGCACTGCCGGACGCCACGAAATCCGTGCTGCGCGGTGAGCCCGCGCAATGGGCACCCGCGGACGCGGTGCTGTGGCGAGTCCCCTCAGGCGACATCGAGTCCACTGTGGTCACCGTCCTGGCCGCCCTGCGGTCCTGGTTGACCGACGACCGGTTCGCCGACTCGACCTTGGTCCTGTTCACCCGGGGCGCGGTAGCCGCCCTTCCGGGAGACGAGATAGTGGATGTCGCGGGCGCGGCCGCGGGCGGACTGGTGCGTTCGGCGCAAGCCGAGCACCCAGGCCGGTTCATCCTGCTGGACAGCGATTGCGAACCCGAAGACGCCCTCGTCGCCTCCCTGCTCGAACTCGACGAGCCCCACCTCGCCCTTCGCGGCGGCGAGGTGTTCGCCCCCCGGCTGGCCCGTGCGAGCGGCACCCTGCCGCTACCCGATTCGCCGACCTGGCGCCTCGAACCCGGTGGTGACGCACTGGACGCGCTGGCCCTGGTTCCGGTCACTGTGGACGCGCCAGGCCCTGGCGAGGTCCGCGTCGCGGTCCGGGCGACCGGTGTCAACTTCCGCGACGTCCTCATCGCGCTGGGCCAGTACCCGGAGCTGGCGCTGCTGGGCTCCGAGGGCGCGGGCGTGGTCACCGAGGTGGGACCGGACGTCGACCTGCGACCAGGTGACCGTGTATTCGGTCTGCTCGCGGGCGGGTTCGGCCCCTCTGTCGTCGTCGACCACCGGATGCTCGCCCCGCTGCCCGACGACTGGTCGTTCGCCGAGGCGGCGACCGTGCCGATGGCGTTCCTCACCGCCTACTTCGGACTCGTCGACCTGGCGGGCCTTCGCGCGGGGGAGCGGGTGCTCGTGCACGCCGCCGCCGGTGGGGTTGGCATGGCGGCGGTGCAGGTCGCCCGGCACCTCGGCGCCGAGGTCTACGGCACCGCGAGCCCGGCCAAGTGGCCTGCCACCGGGCTGGACGAGGCGCATCTCGCGTCGTCGCGCGATCTCGGGTTCGCGGGCAAGTTCCCAGCCGTGGACGTTGTGCTCAACGCTCTGGCGGGTGAGTTCATTGACGCCTCCGCCGCGCTGCTGGCTCCCGGTGGTCGGTTCATCGAGATGGGGAAGGCCGATCTGCGCACCGGAATCCCCGGTTACCGCGCGTTCGACTTGAGCGAGGCGGGGCCGGATCGGCTGCGCGAAATGCTGCTCGAAGTGCTCGACCTGTTCGCCCGCGGCGTGTTCACCCTGTCGCCGTGGCGGGCCTGGGACGTTCGGGAAGCCCAGTCGGCGTTCCGGTTCGTGGGCCAGGGCAAGCACATCGGCAAGAACGTGCTCACCATCCCGCAGCCGGTCGATCCGCAAGGGACGGTCCTGATCACCGGTGGCACCGGTGTCCTCGGACGGATCATCGCGCGCCACTTGGCCGATGAGTACGGCGTGCGCAAGTTCGTGTTCGCCAACCGCAGCGGCGCGGGCGCGACGGACTTCCCAGGCGCTCGGGTCGTGGCTTGCGACATGGCCGATCTCGATGCCGTCGCCGCGCTGCTCGCTGACATCCCCGATCTGACCGGTGTCATCCACGCTGCCGGTGTCGCCGATGACGGCGTCCTTGAAGCCCTCACCCCCGAACGCATCGCCACAGTTCTCGCGCCGAAAGCCACCGGTGCTGTGCTGTTGGACGACCTGGTCGGCGACATCCCCCTGTTCGCATTGTATTCGTCAGCTTCGTCGGTCTTTGGTTCGCCCGGTCAGGCCAACTACGCCGCCGCCAACGCCGTGCTCGACGCGATCGCCGTCCGCCGCCAGTCCCGCGGGCTCGTCGCGACCTCGCTGTCATGGGGATTGTGGGCGACGACCAGCGCGATCAGCGGTTCCCTCGACACCGTGGACCTCGCCCGCGCGACCCGTGTCGGGCCCGCGTTGACCGAGGCCGCAGGCCTCGCCCTGTTCGACGCCGCCCACCGCGACGGCCGCGCACACCTGGTCACCATCGCCTACGACTCGGCGACGGCCCGCACACTCACCCCGGTTCCCGCGTTGCTGCGCGGACTCGTGCGCACCCCCCGCCGCGCTGCCCGCACAGGCTCACTCGATCACCTGCGCACACTGGGGTCCGCTGAGATCGGACGTGCGTTGTTGGCCTCGGTTCGGGCCGAGATCGCCGCTGTGCTCGGCCACACCTCAGCTGAGGCGGGCCGTCCGTTCAAGGAGATGGGATTCGACTCCCTCACCGCTGTCGAGTTCCGCAACCGGCTCAACACGGCGACCGGACTCCGCCTCCCGGCGACCGCGATCTTCGACTACCCGACGCCCTCGGCCCTGGTTGACCACCTGGCCACGCTGCTGTCAGCCCAACAAGTCACCCGAAAGACGGTCGTTGTCGATCCGCAGGCGACAGACGAGCCGATCGCGATCGTTGGAATGGCATGCCGGTTCCCCGGCGGCGTGGCGTCTCCCGACGACCTGTGGGAGCTCGTGTTCGAGGGTCGTGAAGCAATAGGGCCGTTCCCGACCGATCGTGGATGGGACTTGGGTGCGCTCTACAACCCGGACCCGGACGTGGTCGGTACGACTTACACCCGTGCTGGCGGTTTCCTCGACGACGTCGCCGGGTTCGACGCGCGTCTGTTCGGCGTGTCTCCGCGGGAAGCCACCGCGATGGACCCCCAGCAGCGCTTGCTGTTGGAGGCGACCTGGGAGGCATTCGAGGACGCCGGGATCGACCCGGCCGCGGCGCGCGGCACCAAGACTGGCGTGTTCGTGGGTGTTGCCCACTCCGGTTATGGCGTGGGCGTCCCACTGCCCGAGGGCGTCGAAGGACACTTCCTGACCGGCAGCGCGACCAGCGTCGCCTCGGGTCGCTTGGCCTACTTCTACGGGCTTGAAGGTCCAGCGGTCACTGTGGACACAGCGTGCTCGTCGTCGCTGGTGGCTCTACACCTGGCCACGCGCGCGTTGCGGTCCGGCGAGTGCTCGATGGCCGTCGCCGGTGGTGTCACGGTCATGGTGGGGCCGGGGATTTTCACCGAGTTCTCCCGGCAGCGCGGGTTGTCCGTTGACGGCCGCTGCAAGTCGTTCTCCGCTGACGCCGACGGGACCGGGTGGTCCGAGGGCGTTGGTGTGCTGCTGGTCGAGCGCCTGTCCGACGCGCTTGCTCGGGGGCACCGGGTGCTCGCGGTAGTGCGCGGGTCGGCGGTCAACTCCGACGGGGCTTCGAACGGTCTGACGGCGCCGAACGGCCCGTCGCAGCAGCGGGTGATCCAGTCCGCTCTGGCCGACGCCGGTCTGTCTCCGTCTGATGTGGACGCGGTCGAAGCGCACGGAACGGGCACGGTTCTGGGCGACCCGATCGAGGCGCAGGCGTTGTTGGCGACCTACGGCCAAGATCGCGGCGAGCCGCTGTGGTTGGGGTCGCTGAAGTCGAACCTCGGCCACGCGCAAGCCGCGGCAGGCGTCGCTGGGATCATCAAGGTCGTCCAGGCGCTGCGGCATGAGGTGCTGCCGCGCACTCTGCACGCGGACAACGCTTCTGGTCACATCGACTGGGCTTCGGGCGCGGTGGAGTTGCTGACCGAGCCCCGGCCGTGGGCTCGCGGTGACCGGCCCCGCCGTGCGGGGATCTCGTCGTTCGGGGTGAGCGGCACCAACGTGCACACGATCATCGAGGAGGCGCCCGCGGTCGCCGAGCTGGTGAGCGTCGACCCCGCGCACCCGGTGCCGGTCGTCGTGAGCGCCCACTCACCGCAAGCGCTTGCCGCTCGGGTCGGCCAACTCCGGCAGCGCGTCGGCGACCTGCGCCCCGTCGAGTTGGCCCGCGAGCTCGCCTCCCGCGCCCGGCACGCCCACCGCATCGCCTTCTCCGCTGCCACCCCTGCCGACGTGCTCGACGGGCTCACCAGGGCTGAACCGCAGGTCGCCGCCGGTGACGTGGCGTTCCTGTTCACCGGCCAAGGCGCTCAGCGCGCGGGGATGGGGCGCGAGCTGCACGCGGCTTTCCCTGTATTCGCGTCGACCTTCGACGAGATCCGCGCCCAGCTCCCCTTCGACGACGACGCGATCGACGAGACGGGCAACGCCCAACCGGCCCTGTTCGCCCTCGAGGTGGCCCTCTTCCGCCTGCTCGGGTCTTGGGGTGTCCACCCCGACGTCGTGGTCGGTCACTCCATCGGCGAGGTCGCGGCCGCTCATGTCGCCGGGATCTTGTCCCTGGGTGACGCCTGCACCCTGGTCTCCGCGCGGTCCCGTCTCATGCAGGCCCTGCCCGCCGGTGGCGCGATGCTGGCCATCGAGGCCGCCGAGTCCGAGGTTGATCTCCCCGACGGCGTCGACCTCGCCGCGGTCAATGGCGATCGCTCGATTGTAGTATCCGGGGATCGTAGGATTGTTGAACAGTTCAACCGCGAGATTGGTGAACCGGGCCGCAGGGTCAAAGAGCTGACCGTCTCGCACGCCTTCCACAGCCGCCTGATGGACCCGATGCTCGACGAGTTCGAGCGCGTCGTGAGCGGGCTCGACTTCCAGCAGCCCGCCGTGCGGATGGTGCCGACGGCTGAGGGTGACCTGACCACGGCGCAGTACTGGGTCCGCCAGGTCCGCGACACGGTGCGGTTCGCGGCGGCCGTCCGGTCCGCGGCGGCGCGAACCCACCTGGAGCTCGGCCCGGACGGCATCCTGTCGGCGCTCGTCGACCACGGCATCCCCACCTTGCGCCCCGGCCGCGACGAGGTCAGTTCGGTGATCGCCGCCGTCACCGCCGCCCACGCCCGTGGCGCCACCCTCGACCCCGCCGCCCTCACGCCAAGCGCGCGACGGGTCCCGCTGCCCGCGTACCCGTTCCAGCGCGAGCGGTTCTGGCTCGACCACACCCCACTCACGCCCACCCTCGACTCCTACCGCGTCACCTGGGCCCCCGTCGACCCGCGGCCGACCGGCGGCACCTGGCTCGTCCCGGACCACCTCCGCGCGCCCCTCGAAGAGGCCGGTCTGGCCACCACCGATGACCCCAGCGCCGCGACCGGCGTGCTCATCGAGCCGACCGACCCCCTCGACCTCGTCCACGACACCGCCGTCCCGCGCTGGGTGATCACCAGAGGTACGACGCGTGCGGCCGCGCAGATCTGGGGACTCGGACGAGTCGCCGCACTCGAACAGCCGCGGACGTGGGGCGGGCTCATCGAGCTGCCCGACGCCCCGGACAACCAGGCGCTCCGGCGACTCGCGGCAGTCCTCGGCGGCACCGAAGACCAGGTCTCTATCCGCCCCGACGGCGTCTTCGCCAGGCGGCTCGCCAAGACCGAACCCACACCCCCGGTCCCGTGGCGTCCAGAAGGGACAATCCTGGTCACCGGCGGCACCGGCGCGCTCGGTGCCCACGTCGTCCGCCATCTCGCCGCTCGAGGCGGCCGCGTGCTCGTGCTCAGCCGCCAGGGGCCGGACGCGCCCGGCGCCGCTGACTTGCCCGCCGAGGTCGTGGCCTGCGACGCGGCCGATCGCGACGCACTCGCGGCACTGCTCGCCCAGCACCCCGTGACGGCGGTCGTCCACGCGGCGGGCATCGGCGAGGACGCCCCCTTCGCTGAACTGACCGCAAGCCGGCTCGCAGATGTCCTGCGCCCCAAGGCTGATGCCGCTTGGCTGCTGCACGAGTTGGCACCTTCCGCGCACCTCGTCCTGTTCTCCTCAATCGCAGGCGTCTGGGGGAGTGGCGGTCAAGCCGCCTATGCCGCCGCGAACGCCGAACTCGATGCCCTCGCCGAGCACCGGACCACGCTCGGACTCCCCACCACCTCCATCGCCTGGGGGCCATGGGCAGACGCGGGAATGGCCGCTGGCACAGCCACCGACTACCTCCGTAGCCGCGGCCTGCGACCCCTTCAGCCCGCTCAGGCGCTAGCCGCCCTGGACGCGGCCATTGCCAGCGGACGTCCCACTCACACGGTCGCGGACGTTGACTGGTCCCGGTTCCTGGCGACCTTCACCGCCGCCCGCCCTAGCCCACTCCTCGGCGACTTCGCCTCTGGGTCGGAGGTGGCTGACGAGAGCGGGCTCGCCGCACAGCTGCTCTCGATGTCCACCATGGAGCGCCAGCGAACCGTCCTCGACTTGGTCACGAGCTCCGTCGGCGCAGTTCTCGGCTACCGCGAAGCGGTCGACCCGTTGATGACCTTCGCCGAACTGGGCTTCGACTCGCTCACAGCAGTAGACCTGCGAAACCGCCTGTCGACCGCGGCCGGGCTGGCCCTGCCATCCACCCTGATCTACGACCACCCCACGGCCACCGATCTCGCGGAGCAACTGCTCTCCCGCCTCCTCCCTCGCGCTGGCGAAGTGTCCGTAGTGGACCGCAGGGCCGTCGAAGACGATCCGGTCGTGATCGTGGGCATGGCGTGCAGGCTCCCCGGCGGGGTTGCTTCGCCGGACGAGCTGTGGGACATGGTGGTCGAGGGCCGCGACGGCATCGGCGGCTTCCCGGTCGACCGCGGGTGGGACCTCAGTGGTGCCGACTACCCGCTCGTCGGCGGCTTCGTCCACGACGCCACCGGGTTCGACGCCGAACTGTTCGGGATCTCGCCGCGTGAGGCCGTCGCCATGGACCCGCAGCAGCGGGTGCTGCTGGAGGCGAGTTGGGAAGCGGTTGAACGGGCGGGGATCGACGCGGGAACTTTGCGGGGCAGCCGAGGTGGGGTGTTCGTCGGGGCGTCCGGCTCCGGATACGGGTTCGGGCAGGATTCGGCGGAGGGTGCGGGGCACCTGATCACCGGAACAGCGACCAGCGTGATCTCGGGCCGGGTCGCATACCTGCTCGGTCTGCAAGGGCCCGCGCTCACAGTGGACACTGCCTGCTCCAGCGGCCTGGTCGCGCTGCACCTGGCTGCTCGGGCGTTGCGGCACGGGGAGTGCGAGTTCGCGATCGTCGGCGGCGTGACGGTCATGCCCAGCCCGGCCGGATTCGTCGAGTTTGCGAAGCAGGGCGGACTCGCCGCCGACGGGCGGTGCAAGGCTTTCGCCGACGCCGCCGACGGAACCGGGTGGTCGGAGGGCGTCGCGGTTGTCGTTGTCGAGCGGCTGTCTGACGCGATCGCCGCCGGGCACAACGTCCTGGCGGTGGTCAGCGGTAGCGCTGTGAACTCCGACGGCGCGTCAAATGGCCTGACCGCACCCAATGGCCCCGCGCAGCAGCGCGTCATTCGGGACGCTCTGGCCGATGCCCGACTCACCACGTCCGATGTGGACATGGTTGAGGGACACGGCACCGGCACCCGTCTCGGCGACCCGATCGAGGCTCAGGCGCTGCTGGCCACCTATGGCCAGGGGCGTGTTGAGCCGCTCTGGCTGGGATCCCTGAAGTCCAACATCGGCCACACTCAGGCGGCGTCCGGGCTCGCTGGACTGATCAAGGCGGTCCAAGCGCTGCGGCACGGGGTGCTTCCCCAGACCCTGCACGTCGACACGCCATCGTCGCATGTGGACTGGAACGCGGGCGATGTGCGGCTGCTTGATGAGACCCGCCCGTGGCCTGCTCTTGATCGTCCGCGCCGCGCGGCTGTGTCGTCGTTCGGGATCAGCGGCACCAACGCCCACACAGTCCTAGAGCAGGCACCCGCGCACGTCAACGCCACCAAGCCCCGCAGCGAGGCGCCCGTGGTGCCGCTCCTGATCTCGGCGCGCGGGCAGACGGCGCTGCGGTCTCGGGCCGCTGACCTGCTGCGGGTCGATGCCGAGCCGGTGGACCTGGCGTATTCGCTGGCCACGACCCGAGCGACCCTCGACCACCGTGCCGTCGCCCTCGATCGCGCCGCGCTGGAGGCGTTGAGTTCGGGGCTGACCGCTCCGGGCCTGGTCACCGGGATTGCCGTGCCCGGCCGTGTGGCGTTCCTGTTCACCGGCCAGGGCTCGCAGCGCGCGGGCATGGGGTGTGACCTGCGGGTATTCCCGGCCTTCGCTGAAGCGTTCGACGACATCCGCGCCCGTCTCCCGTTCGACGACGACGCCATCGACCAGACCGGCAACGCCCAGCTCGCCCTGTTCGCCCTCGAAGTGGCCCTCTTCCGCCTCGTCGAGTCCTGGGGCATCCGCCCGGACGTGCTGATTGGCCACTCCATCGGCGAGGTCGCGGCCGCCCACGTCGCCGGGATCCTCTCCCTCGACGACGCCTGCACTCTGGTCTCCGCCCGCGCTCGCCTCATGCAGGCCCTCCCTACCGGTGGCGCGATGCTGGCCATCGAGGCCGCCGAGTCCGAGATCGATCTCCCTGACGGTGTCGACCTGGCTGCGGTCAACTCCGATCGTTCGATTGTCGTGTCGGGGGATCGTGGGATTGTTGAACAGTTCAAGCGTGAGATTGGTGAACAGGGTCGCCGGGTCAAGGGCCTGGTCGTCTCGCACGCGTTCCACTCGTGGCTGATGGACCCGATGCTGGACGAGTTCCGGCAGGTAGTGGCCGGACTATCGTTCAACGATCCGGCGATCCCCCTGGTGAACACGTCAACGGGTGACCCGGCCACGGCTGAGTACTGGGTGCGGCAGGTCCGCGAGACGGTCAGGTTCGCCGATGCGGTCGGGGGTGCTCGGGAGCGGGGGGCGACGAAGTTCCTGGAGTTGGGGCCAGAGGGAGTCCTGACCGCCCTTGTCCGGGAGACCGGGGACGGGGTGTTCGCGGCCGCGCTGCGGTCAGGACAGCCCGGGCCGGACACCCTGGTCCGCGCGGTGGCGACCCTGTACGCGCACGGCACCCCCGTCGACTGGCCCGCGATGATCGAGCCATGGGGCGGAGCGCGGATCGACCTCCCCGTGTACCCGTTCCAGCGCAAGCGGTTCTGGCTCGGCTCCGAACGCCACCCCGCCGTCGAGAGCTGGCGCTACGCAGCCGAGTGGATCAAGCTCCCCGCGAGGACGACCAGCAGGGCCGCCACCTGGTACGTCTTGACCGACGGCCCCGTTCCGGCCGACATCGCCGCGGCTGTCCCCACCACGGACGACATCGCCTCGGCGACGGGAATCCTCAACCTCGCCGAGACCGCGGCCGACGTGCTGTCCACTGTGGAGCATTCCCTCCCCGTCTGGACGATCACCAGGGACGCCCTCGCCACCGTCGACGGCGCCGCGACCTGGGGTCTGGGCCGAGTCGCCGCGCTGGAGTTGGCGCACTGGCGGGGGCTCATCGACCTGCCCGCGGTTCTCGACGACACCACCGCGGCCCTGTTCCGCGCGGCCCTGGCTGGCGACGAGGACCAGGTCGCGATCCGACCCGACGGCGCTTTCGCCCGCAGGCTCCGCCCGGCCCCGCTCGGTGGCGCTCAGCCGTGGCGGCCCGAGTCCGTGCTGGTCACCGGCGGTACCGGCGCGCTCGGCGGGCACGTCACCCGCTGGCTCGCCGAGCGCGGCGTCGCGAAGATCGTCCTCGCCAGCCGCCGCGGCCCCGACGCGCCCGGCGCCGACCAGCTCCCGGCCGAGGTCGTCGCCTGCGATGTCACCGACCGCGCCGCCCTGGCCGCGCTGCTCGCCGAGCACCCGGTCGACGCGATCATCCACACCGCGGGTGTGGTCGACGCCGCGCCGCTGGTCGACACCACGGCGCACCAGCTCGCCGAACTCGCCCACGCCAAGGTCACCGGCGCGGTCAACCTGCACGAACTCGCTCCGGACGCGCACCTCGTGCTGTTCTCGTCGATCGCCGGGACCTGGGGCGCGGGCGGTCAAGCGGGCTACTCCGCCGCGAACGCCGCCCTCGACGGCCTGGCCGAACACCGCCGCGCACGAGGACTGCCCGTCACCGCCATCGCCTGGGGTCCGTGGGCGGGCGAAGGCATGCTCAGCGACGGGGGCGCCGAGGACTACCTCCGTCGGCGCGGCCTGCGCCCGATGCGACCCGACCACGCCCTGGCCGCGCTCGCCCAGGCGCTCGACCACCCCGTCACCGCCGTCACCATCGCCGACGTTGACTGGCCGCGCTTCACCGCGACCTTCACCGCTGGTCGCCCCAGCCCACTGCTGACCGAACTCACTCCGGTCGTAGACGTTCCCACTCGCCCGGTCGGCCCCCGCGGGGACCTGGTCCTGCTGGTCCGGACCGAGGCCGCCGCGGTGCTCGGCCACGAGTCGCCCGACGCCATCCCGGCTGATCGCGCCTTCGCCGACCTCGGCTTCGACTCGCTGACCTCGGTCGAACTGCGCGACCGCCTCGCCGAAGCGATCGGCACCGCCCTGCCCGCGGGCCTCATCTTCGACTACCCGACCCCCGCCGCCCTCGCCAAGCGCCTCGCTGGTGACTCCACAGTGGCGGACGTGGTCGCCGCCGCGCCGGTTGACGACCCGATCGCCATCGTCGCCATGGCCTGCCGGTTCCCCGGGGGCATTGATACGCCCGACGACCTGTGGGACGTGCTGATCAACGAGCGGGAGGTCAGCGGCCCGTTCCCCGCCGACCGCGGCTGGGACCTCGCCAACCTGGTGAACGCCGATCCGGATCACCCCGGAACGTCCTATGTCGACCGAGGTGCCTTCTTGGTCGACCCGGCCCGGTTCGACGCCGACCTCTTCGGGATATCGCCCCGCGAAGCGATCGCCATGGACCCCCAACAGCGGCTCCTGCTGGAGACCACCTGGGAGGTGTTCGAACGCGCCGGAATCGACCCGAAGTCGTTGCGTGGCAGTCGAACCGGTGTGTTCGCAGGCACCAACGGACAGGACTACACCCGGCTCACGCTGGCTGTCGACGTTCCCGAGGGGCATGTGGCCACCGGCGGTGCGGCCAGTGTGATGTCCGGCCGGGTCGCGTACGCGTTCGGGCTGGAAGGCCCCGCGCTCACCGTGGACACGGCGTGTTCGTCCGCGCTGGTCGCCCTGCACTTGGCCGCCCAGGCGCTGCGGCAGGGTGAGTGCGGTCTGGCGGTCGCCGCCGGTGTGACGGTCATGGCGACCCCGGGCGCGTTCGTCGAGTTCAGCAGGCAGCGCGGGTTGGCCGCCGACGGTCGGTGCAAACCGTTCTCCGACAACGCGGACGGCACCGCGTGGGGCGAGGGGATCGGTGTGCTCCTGGTCGAACGCCTCTCCGACGCCCAGCGCAACGGCCACCCGGTCCTCGCCGTGATCGAAGGCTCCGCGGTGAACTCCGACGGCGCGTCGAACGGCCTGACCGCGCCGAACGGCCCTTCCCAGCAACGCGTCATCCGGGCGGCCTTGGCTTCAGCGGGTCTGACTCCGTCTGATGTGGACGCTGTGGAGGCGCACGGCACCGGCACCACGCTCGGCGACCCCATTGAGGCCGAAGCGCTGCTGGCGACCTACGGCAGGGATCGGTCGGAGCCGCTGTGGCTGGGGTCTGTGAAGTCGAACATCGGCCACACCCAAGCTGCGGCGGGTGTGGCGGGCGTTATCAAGGCGGTACTGGCACTTCGCCACGAGACCCTCCCCGCCTCGCTGCACGCGGCCACCCCGACCACCCATGTCGACTGGTCGACAGGTGCGGTTGAGTTGCTGGCAACGGCTCGCCCTTGGCCCGCCAACGGCCGCCCGCGCCGCGCCGGTGTGTCCGCGTTCGGAATCAGCGGCACCAACGCCCATCTGATCCTCGGTGACACCCCGGTGAGTGCCGCGCCCGCTGCACGCCCAACCGGGACTTTGCCGAACCCGCCGTGGCCGGTGTCCGCGCACAGTCCTCGCGCCTTGGCGATCCAGCTGGACCGCCTTCAGCGGGTTGACGCCGATCCCGCGGACGTCGCGCACACCCTTGCCGCCCGCGCGGCCCTACCGCACCGCGCTGTGGTCCTGGATGGGCGAACTCTCACCACCCCGGACCCACGCCCGGCCCGCCTGGGATTCCTGTTCACCGGTCAAGGCGCACAGCGCGCCGCCATGGGTGCGGGCCTGCGTGCCTTCCCGGTGTTCGCCCAGGTCTTCGATGACATCCGGGCTCGCGTCCCCTTCGACGACACGGCGATCGACGAGACCGGGAACGCCCAACCTGCGCTGTTCGCCCTGCAGGTGGCCCTGTTCCGCCTCTTGGAGTCCTGGGACATCCACCCCGACGTGCTCATCGGTCACTCCATCGGCGAGGTGGCCGCCGCCCACGTCGCCGGGATCCTGTCCCTGGACGACGCCTGCACCCTGGTCTCCGCCCGCGCTCGGCTGATGCAGGCTCTCCCCGCTGGCGGCGCGATGCTGGCCATCGAGGCCGCCGAGTCCGAGATCGATCTCCCCGACGGTGTGGACCTGGCTGCGGTGAATGGTGATCGTTCGATTGTCGTATCGGGTGATGGTGGGATTGTTGACCTGTTCGAACGTAGGATTCTTGAACAAAACCGCAGGGTGAAGCGGTTGACCGTCTCGCACGCGTTCCACTCGCGGCTGATGGACCCGATGCTCGCTGAGCTCGCGCGCGTAGCCGAGGGCCTGTCGTTCAACAATCCGACAATCCCACTGGTGAGCACGTCAACGGGTGACCCGGCGACGGCCGAGTACTGGGTGCGGCAGGTCCGCGAGCCGGTCCGATTCGCCCCGGCGGTGGCGTCGCTGGCGGGAGCCGCGTTCCTGGAGTTGGGACCGGATGGGGTCCTGTCGGCGCTGGTGGACGCGGGTGTGCCGTTGCTGCGGCGGGACCGCGATGACGTCGAGACCACGATGGCGGCCGTGGCGCACGCGTTCACCAGCGGCGCCAACCCGACCTGGTCCGCCGTACTCGCCCCGTGGCGCGGCAGGCTCACTGAACTACCCACCTACCCCTTCCAGGGCGATCGCTACTGGCAGCAGGTCACCGCTGCCAAGCCCGCGGGCCTGCGCCCCACTGGACACCCGCTTCTCGCTGCCACCGTCACCTCCGCCACCGGCACGCACACCCTCCTGTCCGGCGTCATCTCCCCGGCCACCCACCCGTGGCTCACCGACCACAAGGTGCACGGCAAGGTCATCGTTCCCGGTACGGCCATCCTCGACTTGGTCCTGCACGCCGCCACCCACGCTCCCACCCAGGCGATCGACGAGCTGACCCTGCACGCCCCGGTTGCCCTCGACGCCCCCACCGAGCTCCAACTCGCCCTCGACGGCACTACCATCACCGTCCACTCGCGACCCGAAGACGGCCAGTGGACCCACCACGCCACCGCCACCCTCATAGCCACGACCACTGCGACGGCCCCCATCGCCCCGGTCGATGCTGACGAGCTCGACCTCACCGACCACTACCCGTCACTCGCCGAAGCCGGACTCGACTACGGCCCCACCTTCCAGGCCCTCACCGCGGTCCGCGTCACCGAGCACCCAGCACCGCCAACCTGGTTCCTGCGCAACGAGATCCACGCCGAGGTCGAGATCTCCGACCCGGCCACCTTCGGTCTGCACCCGGCGCTCCTCGACGCGGGCATCCAGGCGATCGCGGCGGCGGAACCCGGCGGCGCGGCCCGAGTCCCGTTCGTCTTCAGCGGCGTCACCCTGCACGCCACCAAGGCATCGCGCCTCGCCGTCCGCATCACCCCCACCGGCCCCGACACCGTCCAACTCCACGCCGAGACCCCTGACGGCACACCGGTCATCACCATCACCTCCCTGACCCTCCGCCCGGTCACCGCCGCGCGCGCGGGCGCCTTGTTCGAGATCGACTGGACCCCGACCGACCGCCCCACCACGCGCGCGGACACCGTCTCCCGGCCCACCACCGCGGCGGAGGCTCTCACCGCGATCCAGAGCTGGCTCACCAGCAGGGGCAACGGAATCCTCACGGTCGTCACAGAAGGCGCCGTCACCGCCGCGCTCGGTGACCGGATCGCCGACCCCGGCCAAGCCGCCATCTGGGGCCTGGTCCGCACCGCGCAATCCGAGCATCCGGACCGGTTCGTGCTCGTCGACACCGACGGCACCCCGGCGATCATCGCGGGCGAACCCCAGCTCGCCCTCCGCGCTGGGCAGGCTTACCTGCCACGACTTGCCCGCAGCCGCAACGCGATCACAACACCCAGCACCCCCTGGCGACTCGTCCCCGGCGGTACGACCCTCTCCGACCTGCGCGCTGTTGAGGTCCCGCGCGCAGACCTGGCGCCCGGCGAGGTCCGCGTCGACATCCGCGCCGCAGGCGTGAACTTCCGCGACGTCCTGATCACCCTCGGCACCTACCCGGACGCCGCCGACCTCGGGTCCGAAGGCGCGGGCGTGATCACCGAGATCGGCGCTGACGTCACCGGTCTGCGGGTCGGCGACCGGGTGTTCGGCCTGCTGGGCGCCGGGTTCGGGTCCAGCGCCGTGGTCGACCGCCGCCTGCTCGCACCGGTCCCGGCTGGTTGGTCGTTCGCCGAGGCCGCCGCTGTCCCGATGGCTTACCTGACCGCCTACTACGCCTTGGTCGACCTCGCCGGACTGACGACCGGTGAGCGCGTGTTGATCCACGCCGCCGCCGGCGGCGTCGGTGGCGCGGCCGTGCAGATCGCGCGGTACCTGGGCGCCGAGGTGTTCGGTACGGCCAGCCCGACCAAGTGGCAGGCCACCGGGCTCGACGACGATCACCTCGCCTCGTCGCGCGATCTCGGGTTCGCCGACAAGTTCCCCACGGTCGACGTCGTGCTGAACGCGTTGGCGGGCAGGTTCATCGACGCCTCCGCCGGGCTGCTCGGCGAGGGCGGCCGATTCATCGAGATGGGCAAGGCCGACCTGCGCGCTGGAATCCCCGGCTACCAGGCATTCGACCTGTGGGAAGCAGGCCCGGACCGGCTCGGCGAGATGCTGGCCGAGGTTGTGGCACTGTTCAGTGCAGGCACTCTCACCCTTCCGCCGATCCGCGCGTGGGATCTGCGCGACGCCAGCTCCGCGTTCCGATTCGTCGCTCAAGGTGGGCACATCGGCAAGAACGTGCTCACCGCGCCCCCGGCACTCGATCCACAAGGGACGATTCTCATCACCGGTGGCTCCGGTGCGCTCGGCACGCTGCTCGCCCACCACCTGATCGACGAGCACGGTGCCGAGCGTTTGGTGCTGGCCAGTAGGCGTGGAACCGGTCCGGACCTCGGTGACCGAGTTCGGCACGTCGCCTGCGACGTGTCCGACCGGGCCGCACTCGCCAGCTTGGTCGCGAGCGTTCCCGACCTCACCGCGGTCATCCACGCGGCGGGTACCACCGACGACGGCCTCGTCGAGTCGCTTGACGACGACCGGCTCCGCTCAGTGGCAGCCAAAGCCGATGCCGCACTACACCTCGCCGAGCTGCCGGGTGACTGGCTGCTCGTGCTGTATTCCTCAGTCGCCGCGACCCTCGGCACACCAGGTCAAGGGAACTACGCCGCCGCGAACGCGGTCCTCGACGCTGTGGCGCACCACCGAGCCGCTCGCGGGCTTCCGACGATTGCCATCGCGTGGGGGCTATGGGAGCGGGCGGGAGACTTGAGCGCGCACCTGGGAGAGGTTGCCCTCGCCCGCGCTTCCAGGCTAGGCGCGCCATTGTCTGATGTGGATGGCTTAGCGCTGTTCGACGCGGCGATCCGTGCAGGCAGGCCACACCTGGTCGCCGCAGCCCTCGAGGCTGGTCGGGTTGGTGCCGACGCGCCAGCGCTGCTCCGCAGCCTAGCTCCCGTTGCACCCAAGAAGGCCGTGGCAGCCCGATCGCAGACGTCACTGGAGCTGGTCCGAGCTGAAGTGGCCGCCGTACTCGGGCACGCCACAGTGGACACCGTGGACCCGGCCAAGTCGTTCGCCGAGCTGGGCTTCGACTCGCTCACTGCGGTGGAACTGCGCAATCGGATCACGACCGCGACCGGACAGCGCCTACCCGCCACGCTCATTTTCGACCACCCGACCCCGGCTGCGCTCGCCGCACACGTCGACTCAGCCACGGTCGTCACGCAGGCCGAGGTGCGGGCGCCGGTTGACGAGCCGATCGCGATCGTCGCCATGAGTTGCCGCTTCCCCGGCGGCATCGAGTCCCCGGAAGATCTGTGGCACTTGGTTTCCGAAGGCGGGGACGCGATCGGGCCATTCCCGGCCGACCGGGGCTGGGACCTCGACGAACTGCTGCACCCGGTGACCGGCACTAGCGACACCAACAGGGGTGGGTTCGTCACCGGCGCGGGACGGTTCGACGCCACGCTGTTCGGTATCTCACCACGCGAGGCGCTGGCGATGGACCCCCAGCAGCGGTTGTTGCTGGAAGCGTCCTGGGAGACATTCGAACGCGCGGGCATCGACCCGATGTCGTTGCGCGGCACGGACGCGGGTGTGTTCGTGGGCGCGGCAGCCTCCTTGTACGGGGCCTCGGTGCGCGCGAGCGAGGTCGAAGGACACCAGATGACCGGGGTCGCGACCAGCGTCGCGTCCGGCAGGCTGGCCTACTTCTTCGGCCTTGAGGGTCCCGCGATCACAGTGGACACCGCGTGCTCGTCTTCGCTGGTGGCATTGCATTGGGCGGCCAAGGCGTTGCGGTCTGGTGAGTGCTCGATGGCCCTCGTTGGGGGTGTCGCGGTGATGGCGACGCCGGGGATGTTCACCGAGTTCTCCCGGCAGGGTGGGCTTGCCGCTGATGGCCGGTGCAAGTCGTTCTCCGCAGACGCCGATGGGACTGGTTGGTCTGAGGGCGTTGGTGTGCTGCTGGTCGAACGGCTCTCGGACGCACTTGCTCGCGGCCACGAGGTCTTGGCCGTGGTGCGCGGTTCCGCGGTGAACTCAGACGGTGCCTCCAACGGCCTGACGGCGCCGAACGGACCGTCGCAGCAGCGGGTCATCAGATCCGCTCTGGCGGCGGCCGGTCTGAAACCATCTGATGTGGACGCTGTAGAGGCGCACGGGACGGGCACGGTTCTAGGTGACCCGATTGAAGCGCAGGCTCTGTTGGCGACCTACGGGCAGGAGCGGGACCGGCCGTTGTGGTTGGGGTCGCTGAAGTCCAACATCGGGCACACCCAGGCCGCGGCGGGCGTCGCGGGGATCATCAAGCTGGTCCAGGCGTTGCGGCACGAGACGTTGCCGCAGACGCTGCACGCCGAGAACGCCTCCGACCACATCGACTGGGCCTCGGGCGCGGTGGAGTTGCTGACCGAGCCACGACAGTGGGCCCGCGGCGACCGACCGCGTCGGGCAGGCATTTCGTCGTTCGGTGTGAGCGGGACGAACGTGCACACGATCATCGAGGAAGCACCCGCCCAGGCCGTACCGCCGCGGCCGGTTGATCCCACCCCGCCGGTCACGCCACTGGTTGTGTCAGCGGGTAGCCCAGCGGCGCTGGAAGCCCAAGTGGCGGCGATCCGCTCGGTCGACGCACCCCAGGTCGACGTGGCGCGAGCTCTGGTCGCCACCCGCGCGGACCTTCCGCACCGCGCCGTCCTCCTGGACCCGCGGTCGGCTCCGGTGGCCACTGGAGCCGCCGGCCCCGGGCGGCTGGTCTACCTGTTCACCGGCCAAGGCTCGCAACGTCCCGGCATGGGCCAAGCCCTCCGCGTCTACCCGGCCTTCGCCGAGACCTACGACGCGATCCGCGCCCGTCTCCCCTTCGACGACGCCGCGATCGACGAGACCGGCAATGCTCAGCCCGCCCTGTTCACGCTCCAGGTCGCCCTGTTCCGCCTCTTGGAGTCTTGGGGCGTCCGACCCGACGTCTTGATTGGCCACTCCATCGGCGAGCTGGCCGCCGCCCACGTTGCCGGGATCCTCTCCCTCGACGACGCCTGCACCCTGGTGTCCGCCCGTGCCCGTCTCATGCAGGCCCTGCCCACCGGTGGCGCGATGCTGGCCATCGAGGCCGCCGAGCACGAGATCGATCTCCCCGACGGCGTGGACCTGGCTGCGGTGAACTCCGATCGTTCGATTGTCGTATCGGGGGAACGTGGGATTGTTGAACAGTTCGAACGTAGGATTGTTGAACAAAACCGCAGGGTGAAGCGGCTGACCGTCTCGCACGCGTTCCACAGCCACCTGGTGGACCCCATGCTGGACGAGTTCGGCCGCGTGGTCGCAGGCCTGTCGTTCAGCGATCCGACGATTCACCTGGTGACCACGTCAACGGGTGACCCGGCGACGGCCGAGTACTGGGTGCGCCAGGTCCGCGAGCCGGTCCGGTTCGCCGATGCCGTCCAGGGGCTGGCCGACGCGACATTCCTGGAGCTGGGGCCGGACGGGGTGCTGTCGGCGATGGTGGGCGCGGGCACCCCCGTGCTGAGGTCGGGCCACGACGAGCCCACCACGGCGATCACGGCCCTCGCCGCCGCCCACGTGCGCGGTGTCGCGGTCGATTGGACCGCTGTCCTGGGCGACGGGCCCCGGGCGGCGCTGCCCACCTACCCGTTCGACCGCACCCACTTCTGGCTCACCGGCGAACCCACCACAGTGGACAGCTGGCGGTACCGGGTCGACTGGACCGAGGTCACCCCCGAACCCGCCACCGGCCACTGGCTGGTGGTCGGCACCGGAGAACCCGGCATCGTGGAAGCCCTCCGCAAGACCGCTGAGGTCACCGAGATCAGCGACGACGACCTCCCCACCACCCCGGCCGACGGCATCCTCGTCCTCCCCGACACCGCCGAAACCGTCCTACGTGTCCTCAAGTCCAACCCCGCCGCCCCTGTCTGGGCCGTCACCCGAGGCGCGCACACCGATCCCGACCAAGCCCGTGTCTGGGGCCTGGGCCGAGTCGCCGCGCTTGAGCGGCGCTGGGGCGGACTGGTCGACATCGACGGCGACCCCACCACACTTCCTCTGTCCGGGAGCGAGGACCAGCTCACGGTCCGTGACGGACGAGTCCTCGCTCGCAGGCTGGTCCGCGCACCGGAAGCCACCAGCGGCCGTTGGACCCCGGACGGCCCGGTCCTCATCACCGGCGGCACCGGCGCACTCGGCGGCCACGTCGCCCGCTGGCTGGTCCGCCGCGGCGCCACGCACCTGATCCTGACCAGTCGCCGCGGCCCCGATGCCCCCGGCGTCGCGGCGCTGGTCGCCGAACTCGGCGCGCGGGTGGACGTCGTGGCCTGCGACGCCGCGGACCGCGACGCGCTCGCCGCCATCGTCACCGAGCACCGCCCGACCGTCGTCGTGCACGCCGCGGGGGTCGCGGGCACCACCCCGATCGCCGATCTCGACGAGCTCGCCGCCACCCAACGCGCCAAGGTCGACGGTGCCCACCACCTCGACGAACTCCTCCCCGATGCGCACCTCATCCTGTTCTCCTCCATCGCGGGCGTGTGGGGCAGCGGAGGCCAAGCCGCGTACGCCGCCGCGAACTCGGCCCTCGACGCCCTCGCCGCGCGTCGCCGCGCCCGGGGCCAGAAGGCCACCGCGGTGTCCTGGGGACCGTGGGCCGACGGCGGCCTCGCCGCCGGGGACGCCGAGTCGTACCTGCGCGAACGCGGCCTGAACCCGATGTCACCCGCCCGAGCCGTCGCCGCGCTTGGAGCCGCCCTCGCCGCCGACGAGACCCACGTCGTGGTCGCCGATGTCGACTGGGACCGGTTCCTGCCCACGTTCACCGCCGCCCGCCCCAGCCCCCTGCTGGCGGCCTTCCGCCCCGTCGCGACCGAGGCCGGGCTCACCGACTTCGCCACGCGCCTGGCCACCGCCGCCCCCGCCGAACGCGAACGCGCCCTGCTCGACCTGGTGCGCCGCACCGCCGCCGAAGTCCTCGGGCACAACGGAACCGCCGCTGTCCCGGCTCGCGCCGCGTTCGCCGACTTGGGCTTCGACTCGCTCAATGCGGTCCGTGTGCGGGCTCGTCTCGCCGAAGCCACTGGCCTCGACTTGCCGACCGCCCTGGTCTTCGACTACCCGACCCCGATCGCGCTCGCCGCGCACTTGGCCGAGGAACTGGCTGTCGACCCCGATGAGGCCGAGATCCGCCGTGCACTCGCTGAACTGCCAATCGAACGCCTCCGTGCCGCGGGTGTACTCGATCTGCTGCGCGCCACCCCCGTGTCCGCGGTGGACGCCACCCCCACGGCGGACGAGTCCCCGGACATCGACCTGATGGACGTCGACGCACTCATCCAGTCCGCATTAGACAACCCCGGCACGTGACCCGTGGAGCCCAGCATGAGCCGTGAGCAGCAGATCGTCGAGGCGCTGCGGGCGTCGCTCAAGGAGACCGAGCGACTGCGCAAGCAGAACCGCGAACTGACCGCCGCCGCGGCCGAACCGATCGCGATCGTCGGCATGGCGTGCAGGCTGCCGGGCGGGGTCACCTCGCCCGAACAGCTGTGGGAGCTGCTCGAGCGCGGCGGGGACGCGATCAGCGGCTTCCCCGGTGACCGCGGTTGGGACCTGGTCAGTGCGGTCGAGTACGCCAGGGCGGGCGGATTCGTTGACGCCACCGGGTTCGACGCCGCGCTGTTCGGCATCTCGCCCCGTGAGGCGCTGGCTATGGACCCGCAGCAGCGGCTCCTCTTGGAGGCGAGCTGGGAGGCGCTTGAGCGAGCGGGGATCGCGCCGGATTCGTTGCGGGGCAGTGTGACTGGCGTGTACGCAGGGGCGTCCAACTCCGGCTATGGGTCCGGGGTTCCGCTACCTGCTGAGGTTGCCGGGCACGCGTTGACGGGCACTGCGAACAGCGTGATCTCTGGGCGCGTCGCCTACACGCTCGGGTTGGAAGGGCCCGCGGTCACCATCGACACGGCGTGTTCCAGCAGCCTGGTCGCCTTGCACCTGGCCATGCGGGCATTGCGCGCCGACGAATGTTCGATGGCGCTGGTCGGTGGAGTGACGGTCATCCCGTCGACCGCGGTATTCGCGGAGTTCGCCCGGCAGAACGGCTTGGCTGGTGACGGGCGCTGCAAGTCGTTCGCCGCAGCGGCCGACGGCACCGGGTGGTCCGAAGGCGTGGCCGTCCTCGTCGTGACGAAACTGTCTGACGCACTGGCCAAGGGGTATGACGTCCTGGCCGTTGTGCGCGGGTCGGCCG
Source organism: Actinokineospora diospyrosa (assembly GCF_024171925.1). Classification (GTDB taxonomy): domain Bacteria; phylum Actinomycetota; class Actinomycetes; order Mycobacteriales; family Pseudonocardiaceae; genus Actinokineospora; species Actinokineospora diospyrosa. Next base: position 273,258 of record NZ_JAMTCO010000003.1, read on the forward strand.
TCAACTCCGATGGCGCGTCCAACGGGCTGACCGCGCCGAACGGGCCGTCGCAGCAGCGGGTGATCAAGGCCGCACTGGCTGCCGCTGGATTGTCGCCATCTGATGTGGACGCTGTGGACGGGCACGGTACGGGGACCCGGCTGGGCGACCCGATCGAGGCGCAAGCGTTGCTGGCAACCTATGGCAAGGGGCGCACAGAACCGCTGTGGCTGGGGTCGCTGAAGTCCAACCTCGGTCACACCCAGGCCGCCTCCGGAGCCGCTGGCGTAATCAAGATGGTGCTGGCGCTGCAACACGGCGTACTCCCCAAGACCCTGCACGTGGATACGCCCACCCCGCACGCGGCCTGGCAGCGCGGCGCCGTCTCACTCCTGACCGACGCCCGCCCGTGGCCCGAGGTTGACCGGCCCCGCCGGGCGGCGGTGTCGTCGTTCGGGATCAGCGGCACCAACGCGCACATCATCCTGGAGTCCTACGCGACGGAACCGGTTGCGGTGCCGACGGCTGATGAGCCGGTGGTTGTGCCGTTGGTGTTGTCCGCGCGGACCGAGGATGCGCTGCAGGCCCAGGCTGAACAGTTGAGCGTGCTGGACGCGCCGACGGTGGACGTCGCGTGGTCGCTGGTGTCGACCCGGGCGATGTTGGACGAGCGCGCGGTCGCGCTTGACGACGCCGGGTTGTCAGCGCTGGCGAAGGGCGAGTCGGCGCCAGGTCTGGTCCGCGGCTCGGTGGTCGACGGCGACCTCGTGTTCCTGTTCACCGGCCAGGGCTCCCAGCGTGCGGGTATGGGCCAGGCGCTCCGCGTCTTCCCGGTCTTCGCCGAGGTCATCGACGACATCCACGCCCGCCTCCCGTTCGACGACGGCGCCATCGACCAGACCGGCAACGCCCAGCTGGCCCTCTTCGCCCTGCAGGTCGCCCTCTTCCGCCTCGTCGAGTCGTGGGGCCTGCGCCCGGATGCCCTCGTCGGCCACTCCATCGGCGAGGTCGCGGCTGCCCACGTTGCCGGGATCCTCTCCCTCGACGACGCGTGCACCCTGGTCTCCGCCCGCGCCCGTCTCATGCAGGCCCTGCCCACTGGCGGGGCCATGCTCGCCATCGAGGCCGCCGAGCACGAGCTCGACCTTCCCGACGGCGTGGACCTGGCTGCCGTGAACTCCGATCGTTCGATTGTCGTATCGGGGGAACGTGGGATTGTTGAACTGTTCGAACGTAGGATTGTTGAACAAAACCGCCGGGTGAAGCGGCTGACCGTCTCGCACGCGTTCCACAGCCGCTTGATGGACCCGATGCTGGACGAGTTCCGGCAGGTGGTGGCCGGGCTATCGTTCAACAATCCGACAATCCCCTTGCTGACCACGTCAACGGGTGACCCGGCGACGCCCGAGTACTGGGTGCGGCAGGTTCGGGAGACTGTCAGGTTCGCGGATGCGGTCCGAGACCTGGACGAGAGCACGCGGTACTTCGAACTGGGGCCGGACGGGGTGCTGTCCGCGCTGGTGGGTGGCGTGCCCGCGCTGCGGGCCGGGCAGGACGAGCCGGTCGCGCTGGTGACGGCGTTGGCCCGGTTGCACGTCGTCGGTGTGCCCGTCGACTGGACCGCTGTGGTGCCGCGCGCCCGGCGGATCGCGCTGCCGGTGTACCCGTTCCAGCGCTCCCACTACTGGCTCGCCCCGGCGGCGACCGAGGAGTCCGCTGTGGACAGCTGGCGCTACCGCGTCGACTGGTCCCCGGTCACCTTGTCCGAACAACCAGAAACCACCCCTGCCGCCGTCGTCGTACCGCCTGGCGCCGACCCCGCCGCCATCATCGAACTGCTGCGAGAGCCCTCGACCGCGCCGATCTGGGTGCTCACCAAGGGCGCCGTGTCCACCGGACCAGACGACCCCGTGACCGACCCCGCCGCCGCGCGACTGTGGGGACTCGGCCAGGTCGCCGCCCTGGAGCACCCGGATCGCTGGGGCGGCCTCATCGACGTCGACGCGGACCCAGATCCCGCTCAACTCGCGGCCATCATCGCGGGCGACGAGGACCAGCTCGCCCTCCGCTCCCACGGCACCTATGCCCGCCGACTCGTCCCCGCCCCCACGGCCAGCGGAACCCCGTGGCGCGCTACCGGCACCGTCCTCGTTACCGGCGGGACCGGCGCCCTCGGCGGGCACATCGCCCGTTGGCTCGCGGGCCGCGGCGCCGAGCACATCCTCCTCACCAGCAGGCGCGGTCCCGCCGCTCCAGGGGCCGCCGAACTGGTTCAGGAGTTGGCCGACCTCGGAGTCCGAGCCGAAGTCATCGCCTGTGACGTGGCTGATCGCGACGCACTTGCTCGACTGCTGGCGGAACACCACGTCACCGCCGCGTTCCACGCCGCTGGGGTCGTCGCGTCCACGCCGCTGGCCGAGACCACTGTGGACGAGTTCGCGGAGACCGTCCGCGCCAAGGCGGACGGCGCCACCCATCTACACGAGCTTCTGCCAGACGCGCACCTGGTCCTGTTCGGCTCTATCGCCGGGATCTGGGGGAGCGGTGGGCAAGCCGCCTACGCCGCCGCCAACGCTCACCTTGACGCGATCGCGGCTCACCGTCGCTCGCTGGGAAAGCCAGCTACCTGCGTGTCCTGGGGTCCGTGGGCGGGATCGGGCATGCTCGCCGACACCGACGCCGAGGACTACCTCCGTCGCCGCGGCCTCACCCCGATGGCACCCGCTCGCGCTGTCGCCGCCCTCGGTCGCGCACTCGACGCGGGCGACACCAACGTCACCGTGGTCGACATCGATGGCCCCCGGTTCGCCTCGGTCTTCACTTCAGGCCGTCCGAGCCGCCTACTCCCCTGGGCCACGCCGCAGGTAGTCGTTGAGTCCACATGGGATGAGCGCGGCGCGCTGGACCTGGTCCGCGCCGAGGTGGCTGCGGTACTCGGCTACGCGGGCGCGGTCGACGCCAAGAAGCCCTTCAAGGACTTGGGCTTCGACTCGTTGACCGCCGTCGAGCTGCGGGACCGCATCGCGCGGGTCACCGGCCAACGACTACCCGCGTCCCTCGTCTACGACTACCCGACCGCGACTGCGCTCGCCGACCACCTGCGTCGCCAAGCGCGGGGCGAGGACGAGCGGGTACGCGCGGAGGTCGCCACCCGGGTGGACGAGCCGATCGCGATCATCGCCATGAGCTGCCGCTTCCCCGGCGGCGTCGACTCGCCGGAAGCGCTGTGGGACCTGGTCTCCGCCGGACGTGAGGTCGTCGACGAGTTCCCCACCGACCGCGGCTGGGACCTCGACGCACTCCGGTCCAGCTCCCACTCCCTGCGGGGTGCATTCCTCAGCGGAGCGGCGGACTTCGACGCTGAGCTGTTCGGCATCTCCCCGCGTGAGGCCACGGTCCTCGACCCGCAGCAGCGGTTGTTGCTCGAGGCCACCTGGGAGGTGTTCGAGCGAGCCGGGATCGACCCGACTTCCCTGCGCGGGGAGCCGGTCGGCGTGTTCGCGGGCACCAACGGCCAGGACTACGCCGGGGTGGCGTTGGCGTCGGAGGCACTGGCTGGCTACCTGTCGACCGGGATCACCGCGAGTGTGCTGTCCGGCCGGATCGCCTATAGCTTTGGGCTTGAAGGACCAGCGGTCACTGTGGACACCGCATGCTCGTCGTCGCTGGTCGCACTACACCTTGCCGCAAAGGCATTGCGGGACGGGGAGTGCTCGCTCGCCGTTGCCAGTGGGGTGACGGTGATGGCGACCCCTGGTGCGTTCGTCGAGTTCAGCCACCAGCGGGGGCTTGCCGCGGACGGTCGGTGCAAGCCGTTCGCGCAGGCAGCGGACGGAACTTCGTGGGGCGAGGGCGTCGGCGTGCTGCTGGTCGAGCGCCTCTCTGACGCGGTGCGCAACGGACATCAGGTTCTCGCTGTAGTGCGCGGATCGGCCGTGAACTCCGATGGAGCCTCAAACGGCCTGACTGCACCGAATGGTCCATCTCAGCAGAGGGTGATCCTGTCCGCGCTGGCAGCGGCGGGATTAAATCCGTCTGATGTAGACGCTGTGGAAGCACACGGGACGGGCACGGTTCTGGGCGACCCGATCGAGGCGCAGGCGTTGCTGGCAACCTATGGGCAGGGGCGCACCGAGCCGCTGTGGCTGGGGTCGGTGAAGTCCAACATCGGGCACACCCAGGCCGCCGCCGGTGTCGCGGGCGTGATCAAGGTCGTCCAGGCGATGCGGCACGGGATCTTGCCCCCGTCGCTGCACATCGACGCCCCGACCACGCACGTGGACTGGTCGAGCGGCGCGGTGTCGCTGCTGACCGAGTCCCGGCCGTGGCGGACCGGACCACGCCGTGCTGGCGTCTCCTCCTTCGGCGTGAGCGGGACGAACGCGCACGTGATCCTGGAGTCGGCACCGGAGATCGAGGCTGCCCCGGCCGTGGGCGCCCCGGGTTCGGCGTGGCCGCTGTCGGCCGGGTCGTCGGCCGGGTTGCGCGAGCAGGCGGCGCGGCTGCTGGCCTTCCTGGCGGCGGACCCCGAGGTTGACCACGACGCGGTCGCGCACACACTCGTCCAGGGGCGGGCGGCGCTGTCGCACCGGGCTGTGGTGCCCGCGGGTGACGTGCGCTCGTTGACCGCGTTTGCGGAGGGCGGCGGGGACGTCGTCCAGGGTTCTGTGGTCGACGGCAAGCTCGTGTACCTGTTCACCGGTCAAGGCGCGCAGCGCGCGGGCATGGGCCAGGAGCTGCGGGTGTTCCCCGCGTTCGCCGCGACCTTCGACGAGGTGGTGGCGCGCGTCCCGTTCGACGACAGCGCCATCGACCAGACCGGCAACGCCCAGGTCGCCCTGTTCGCCCTCGAAGTCGCCCTCTACCGGCTCCTCGAGTACCGCGGCATCCGCCCCGACGTCGTGGTCGGCCACTCCATCGGCGAGGTCGCGGCCGCCCATGTCGCCGGGATCCTCTCCCTTGATGACGCCTGCACCCTGGTTTCCGCCCGTGCCCGCCTCATGCAGGCACTGCCCACCGGCGGGGCCATGCTCGCCATCGAGGCCGCCGAGCATGAGATCGAACTTCCCGAAGGTGTGGACCTCGCCGCGGTGAATGGCGATCGTTCGATTGTCGTATCGGGGGATCGTAGGATTGTTGAACAGTTCAAACGTCAGATTGGTGAGCAAGGTCGCCGGGTCAAGGAACTGACGGTCTCGCACGCGTTCCACTCGCGGCTGATGGACCCGATGCTGGACGACTTCCGCGCGGTCGTGGCGGGGCTGTCGTTCAACAGTCCGACAATCCCCGTGGTGACCACGGCAACGGGTGACCCGGCGACGGCCGAGTACTGGGTGCGGCAGGTCCGCGAGCCGGTCAGGTTCCACCAGGCGATCACCGGGCTCGCGGACGCCGGCGTCTTCCTGGAGTTGGGGCCGGACGGCGTGCTGACCGCGCTGGCGCAGCAGTCCGTGGCCGCGATCGCGATCCCGACCCTGCGGGCGGGCAAGCCGGAGGTGGATACCTTCGACCGCGCCATCGCCGCCCTCCACGTCCACGGCGTGCCAGTCCACTGGCCAACCCGCGGCCCCGGCGTCGACCTGCCCACCTACGCCTTCCAGCGCACCCGGTTCTGGGCCAAGCCCAAACCCGCTGCCACCGGCCTGGACGCCGCCACGCACCCACTCCTCACCGGCGCCACGCCACTCGGCGACGGCGGCCACCTGTTCACCGGCGCGCTCACCCCCGACGGCTGGTTGGCCGACCACGTCATCCACGGCCGCGTCGTCCTCCCCGGCACCGCCCTGGTCGACCTCGCCCTGCACGCGGGCGCCACAACCGGCACCCCCCACCTGGATGAACTGACCATCGAGGTCCCCCTAACCCTCCCGGCTGCCATCCAAATCGCCGTCACTTCACCAGCCTCCGAAGGCTCCCGCGCCTTCACCATCCACTCCCGCACGGCCGACATCTGGACCCGTCACGCCACCGGCATCCTGAGTCCCTCTCCCAGTACGACCGCCGATGCCGTCACGTTCCCCGATGCGACCGATGCGCTCCCCCTCGACGGTCTGTATCCCGCGCTAGCCGAGGCTGGGCTCGATTACGGCCCCGCTTTCCGAGGTCTGCAAGCGGTGCACCGCACAGCCGATGGCCTGATCGCCGATGTCACCGCCGCCGTGGATATCGGCGGATTTGGGCTGCACCCAGCCCTTCTCGACGCCGCTCTGCACGCACTCGCGGTGGACAGCGGTGGCGCCGCCGCGCGTGTGCCGTTCGCTTGGACCGGGGTCGCACTGCACGCGACCGGCGCCGACCACCTGCGCGTACACATCACCCACACCGGCACGGACACAGTGCGGATCCTGGCCGTGGATCGTGCCGGTGCGTTGGTCGCGATCGTCGAGTCCCTGACCCTGCGCGCCGCGCCTCAGATCGTCGACCGCTCACTTGATGACGCACTATTCACAGTGGACTGGGTCCCGGTCCCGGTGCCCGCGGGGACTGGAGTTCGTGACGTCGTCATTCCGATGCCCGCCAGCGTGGTCGACACCCTGGAACTGGTCCAAGCGTGGATCAAGCACAACCCCGACCCGCGGCTCGTCCTCGTCGGGTCCGGTGCCGTGGCCGCCGTCGTCGGTGACGACATCACCGACCTGGAGGCGGCCGCGTCCTGGGGGCTCGTCCGGGCCGCGCAGTCCGAGCACCCCGACCGGTTCGTCCTCGTCGACTCCGATCACGATGCCGATCACGATGCCGACCTGGCTGGCGCACTCACGCTCGATGAGCCGCAACTGGCCCTGCGCGACGGCGTCGTCCTCGCGCCGAGGCTCATCCGCGCCAAGCCCGGGATCACGTTGCCCGACGAGCCGTGGCGCCTGGATGTCAACACCGGTGGAACGCTGGAGAACCTGACCGCGGTGCCCAACCCCGACCGTCCACTCGCGCCAGGCGAGGTTCGTGTCGAAGTTCGCGCGGCGGGCATCAACTTCCGCGATGTGCTGATCGCCCTCGGTAGCTACCCGGAGCGCGCGATCATGGGCTCTGAAGGTGCGGGCGTCGTCATCGAGGTCGGGGCGGACGTCGACCTGGCTGTGGGGCAACGGGTCTTCGGCCTGTTCTCGGGCGGTTTCGGTCCACAGACCGTTGTGGACCGTCGTCTGATCGCGCCGATGCCAGACTCTTGGTCCTTCACCGATGCCGCTGCCGTCCCTATGGCGTTCCTGACCGCCTACTACGCCCTCGTCGACCTGGCGAACCTGCGCGCGGGCGAACACATCCTCGTACACGCTGCCGCGGGCGGTGTCGGCATGGCGGCGACGCAGATCGCCCAACACCTCGGGGCGGATGTCTACGGGACGGCCAGCCACGGCAAGTGGGCCGCGACCGGCTTGCCAGAAGAACACCTGGCGTCTTCGCGTGATCTCGGGTTCGCCGACAAGTTCCGCCGCGTCGCGGGCCGGTGGGGATTCGACGTCGTGCTGAACTCCCTCGCTGGGGAGTACATCGACGCCTCCGCTCGGCTGCTCGGACCTGGCGGCCGGTTCATCGAGATGGGCAAGGCCGATGTTCGGGACGCGGGTGACTTCCCCGACTCGCGCTACCAGGCGTTTGACCTGAGCGAAGCCGGTCTCGACCGACTCCAAGCCATGCTCCAAGAACTGCTCGTCCTCTTCGGACAAGGTGCCCTGCACCTGTTGCCAACCCGTGCTTGGGACATCCGGGACGCTCGCTCGGCCTTCCGCCACCTCGGCCAAGGGCGGCACGTCGGCAAGAACGTCTTCACCTTGCCCCGACCGCTCGCCTCGGTGCTGATCACAGGCGGCACTGGCGTACTCGGATCTGCCCTGGCCCGGCACCTCGCCACGCAAGGCGTGCGAAAGCTCGTCCTCGTTTCCCGCAGTGGATACGCGAACCCGGACCTGCTTGCCGACCTCGATGGCATCGACGTGGCTGTGGTCGCCTGTGACACAAGCGATCCAGCTGCCCTGGTGGAGGTCATCGCGGCCCACGGGCCGACCGACGTCATCCACGCAGCGGGTGTGACCGATGATGCGCTGGTCACCGATCTCACCCCGGAGCGGCTCAACGCTGTCTTGGCCACGAAGGCGGATGCCGCCAAGGCGCTTGCTGCCCTCGACCTCGACTCGCTGACCTTCTACTCCTCGGCATCGGCGACCTTCGGCACCCCCGGTCAAGCCAACTACTGCGCCGCGAACGCTGTGCTCGACGCGCTCGCCCACCAGCTCCGTGCTCGTGGCAAGCAGGCTGTTTCGCTGGCGTGGGGACTGTGGGAGCAGTCCAGCGGCATCACCGCGTCCCTCTCATCCGCCGACCGCGCTCGCCTCGGCACAGCACTGTCCACAGCGGATGGTCTCACGCTGTTCGACCGGTCTCGCGCTTTCGCGCAGCCCCACCTGCTTCCGATGCGGCTCGATACCCGGTCGCAGCACCCGCTCCTGCGTGGTCTTGGCGTGACTCCACGCCGCCGGGCTCAAGCACCCACCCTGACCGCCGACAACGCGCTTGACCTGGTGCGCGAGCAGGTTGCCGCTGTCCTCGGGTACAGCACCCTCGACGCCGTCGATCCGCGCAGGGCGTTCCGAGACCTCGGGTTCGACTCACTCACGTCGGTCGAACTGCGCAATCGCATCAACGCCGCCGCGGGCCTGCGACTACCGCCGACCGTGGTGTTCGACCACCCGACTCCCACGGCACTCGCCGCGCTCATCGCGCAGGATCGGCCTGTCGCCAAGAAGGTGGTCAATCGCGCGACCGATGCCGGCGCGGACGACATCGTGATCGTCGGCATGGCGTGCCGCTACCCCGGCGGAGTCTCTTCGCCGGAGGAACTGTGGGAGCTGGTCGCATCCGGAGTGGACGCTATCGGCGAGTTCCCGCGCGACCGGGGCTGGGACCTTGACGCGCTCTACGACCCGGACCCCGAGCGACTGGGCACCACCTACACCCGATCCGGCGGATTCCTGAGCGACGCGGCCGGGTTCGACGCCGGCCTGTTCGGCGTGTCTCCGCGCGAGGCCACCGCGATGGACCCGCAGCAGCGGCTCCTCCTGGAGACCGCGTGGGAGGCGTTCGAGCGCGCCGGGATCGCCCCGATGTCACTGCGGGGCAGTCGATCCGGCGTGTTCATGGGCGTCGCGACCTCGCTGTACGGCCTCGACAGCGGGCCGTCCGAAGGGCACTCGCTGACCGGCATCGCGACCAGCGTCGCCTCGGGCAGGCTCGCCTACACTTTCGGACTCGAAGGCCCCGCACTGACGGTGGACACCGCGTGCTCCAGCAGTCTGGTCGCGCTGCACCTAGCCGCCCAAGCGCTGCGCAACGGTGAGTGCACGCTGGCACTGGCCGGTGGCGCGACGGTCATGGCGACCCCGGGGATCTTCACCGAGTTCAGCAGGCAGAAGGGGCTTTCGGTCGACGGGCGTTGTCGCTCCTTCGCCGCTGAGGCCGATGGGACGGGATGGGGCGAGGGCGTCGGCGTCCTGGTCGTCGAGAAGCGGTCCGACGCGATCGCCAACGGCCACGAGATCCTCGCCGTCGTCCGCGGCACGGCCGTGAACTCCGATGGCGCGTCGAACGGGTTGACCGCGCCCAACGGGCCGTCGCAGCAGCGGGTCATCGAAGCGGCGCTGGCGGTCGGTGGTCTGTCCCCGTCCGATGTGGACCTGGTGGAGGCGCACGGGACGGGAACCGTGCTCGGCGACCCGATCGAGGCGCAGGCGCTGGTGGCGACCTACGGGCAGGACCGGGTCGAGCCGCTGTGGCTCGGGTCGGTCAAGTCGAACATCGGCCACACCCAATCGGCCGCGGGCGTCGCGGGCGTGATCAAGGTCGTCGAGGCCCTGCGCCGCGGTGTGCTGCCCCGGACCCTGCACGCCGACCAGGCGACCCCGCACGTGGACTGGTCGGCGGGCGCGGTGTCGCTGCTGACCGAGTCGCGGCCGTGGCCCGCGGTCGACCGGCCGCGCCGAGCTGGGGTGTCGTCCTTCGGGGTGAGCGGCACCAACGCGCACGTGATCATCGAGCACGAGCCAGCACCCTCCGCGCCCGCGACCCGGCCGGTGTCCGCGGCGGTGCCGTGGGTGCTGTCGGCGGCATCGGACGCGGCGCTGCGCGACCAGGCCGCCCGGCTCGCGGCGCACACCGCTGACTTGGCGCCGGTCGACGTCGGGTTGTCGCTGATCACCGCGCGGGCGGACCTTGATCACCGGCTCGTCGTGGTGGGGGACTCGGCGGACGCGCTGCGGGCCGCGCTCGTGGACGCGCCCGGCCGGGTGATCGCCCGGGGGCGGGTTGCGTTCCTGTTCACCGGCCAGGGCGCGCAGCAAGCGGGCATGGGGGAGGGACTGCGCGTCTTCCCGGCGTTCGCGACGGCGTTCGACGAGATCCGGGCTCGGTTGCCGTACTCGGACGCGGAGATCGACCAGACCGGCAACGCCCAGCTGGCACTTTTCGCCGTTGAGGTTGCCCTGTTCCGCCTGCTGGAGTCCTGGGGTGTTAGCCCTGACGTCCTGATCGGTCACTCTATCGGCGAGGTGGCCGCTGCTCACGTTGCCGGGATCCTGTCCCTGGATGACGCCTGCACCTTGGTCTCCGCCCGTGCCCGTCTCATGCAGGCCCTGCCCACCGGTGGCGCGATGCTGGCCATCGAGGCCGCTGAGTCCGAGGTCGATCTCCCTGACGGTGTGGACCTTGCTGCGGTGAATGGCGACCGTTCGATTGTCGTATCGGGGGATCTTGGGAGTGTTGAACTGTTCGAACGTAGGATTGTTGAACAAGACCGCAGGGTGAAGCGGTTGACCGTCTCGCACGCGTTCCACAGCCGCTTGATGGACCCGATGTTGGACGAGTTCCGGCAGGTGGTGGCCGGGCTGTCGTTCAACGATCCGACGATCCCCCTGGTGAACACGTCAACGGGTGATCCGGCGACGGCTGAGTACTGGGTGCGGCAGGTTCGGGAGACCGTGCGGTTCGCCGATGCGGTTCGGGAATCCCGGGCGACGACGTTCGTCGAGGTCGGGCCAGGTGGGGTGCTGTCCGCCCTGGTGCACCACATCGTGGACGACGCTGTCACGGCGCCCGCGCTGCGTCCGGACGAGGTGCCGTCGTTGCTGCGCGCTGTTGGGGTGGCGTGGACGCGTGGGGTCGCCGTCGACTGGGCCGCGCTGTTCGCGCACTGGGGAGCCCAGCGGGTCGCGCTGCCGACGTATGCCTTCCAGCGGAGCCGGTACTGGCTGGAGCCCGCCCGGCGCATCGAGTCCACTGAGGATTGGCGATACCGGGTCGACTGGGAGCCGGTGGTCGACCGTGCTCCCGCGACGGGCAAGTGGGCCGTGCGAGGTGCGGCTGACGTGGCCGACGCACTGCGGTCGGCGGGTGTGACCGTTGTCGATGACGTGGCCGACGCGGACGGCCTTGTGGTCGAGGCCGACGCGCCGGGGCTGATGAGCGTGGTGGCCTCGGCGACCGTGCCGGTCTGGGCGATCACGCGCGGTGGGCTTGAAGCGGCCGAGGTGTCGGGCGTTGGTCGGGTCGCGGCGTTGGAACTGCCCCGGGTCTGGGGCGGCTCGATCGACCTGCCCGAGGGGGCCGACCCCCGGATCGCGGATGTGCTCGGCGGCAAGGAAGACCAGGTGGTCGTCCGCCCGAGCGGCACCTTCGCGCGGCGTCTCCGCCGGGCGCCGCTGGGCACGCGCCGGTCATGGACCGCGGCGGGCCCGGTCATGATCACCGGCGGTACCGGTGCGCTCGGCCTCGAGGTCGCGCGGTGGGTCGTCACCCGTGGCGCGACCGAACTCGTCCTGGTGAGCAGGCGCGGTGGCACCGTGCCCGACCTCGGTGTCCCCGTGCGCGTGGTGACCTGCGACGTCGCCGACCGGGACGCGGTGGCCGACCTGCTGCGCAGGCACCCGGTGTCGACCATCGTCCACGCGGCGGGCGTCGACACCCACACCCCGCTGATCAGCGCCGACGAGACCGCCTACGCCGAGGTGACCCGCGCGAAGGTCGCAGGCGCCCGCAACCTGCACGAGCTCGCCCCCGACGCGCACCTGATCCTCTTCTCCTCCATCGCGGGAGTCTGGGGTAGCAGCGGCCAATCCGCTTACGCCGCAGGCAATGCGTACCTCGACGCCCTCGCTGAACACCGCGCTAGCCTCGGCCTGCGCGCGACCTCCATCGCCTGGGGGCCGTGGGCGGCTGCCGGGATGGCCGCCGGGGACACCTCGGCCTACCTGCGCAGGCGGGGTCTTCGTCCGCTCGCCCCCGCTCGCGCCCTTTCCGCCCTCGGCGATGCCCTTGACCACGGTGACACCGCGATCGTCATCGCCGACGTCGACTGGACCCGGTTCACGGCCGCCTTCACCTCGGTCCGCCCCAGCCCGCTGTTGACCGAGTTCCTGCCGGTCGACGCCGCGCCAACCGCGACGACCTGGGCCGCCAACCTGGCTGAACTGTCCATTCAGGAGCGATCGGCCACCGCGCTCACCCTGGTCCGTGCGCACGCCGCCGCGGCGCTCGGCCACAGCGATCCGGCCGCCATCGAGCCGGACAAGCCCTTCAAGGAGCTCGGCTTCGACTCCTTGACCGCGGTCGACCTGCGCAACCGCCTCGCCGAGACCACAGCCCTGCCCATCCAGGCCACCGCGGTCTTCGATCACCCAACCGCCCGGGCACTGGCTGATCGACTGATCGCGTCCCTGCCCGCCGTGACGAGCGCTGACATGACCAGCTCCCATCAGCGAGAGGTCGACGATCCAGTGGTGATCGTTGGCATGGCTTGTCGCTATCCGGGCGGGGTGAACTCGCCGGAGGACCTGTGGGAGTTGGTCACCGCTGGTGTCGACGCGATCGGTGACTTCCCGGGCGACCGCGGATGGGACCTCTCGGGTGATGTCGCTTACGCCCGGCGCGGCGGATTCGTCGACACAGCAACACAATTCGACGCTGACCTGTTCTCCATCTCGCCTCGTGAAGCGTTGGCCATGGACCCGCAGCAGCGGCTCGTCCTGGAGACCGCCTGGGAAGCGTTCGAGCGAGCGGGCCTCGACCCGCTGTCGCTGCGCGGATCGTCGACCGGAGTGTTCGTAGGAGCCTCGAACTCGGGGTATGGCGTCGGCGCGGAGCTGCCCGCCGAGGTCGAGGGGCATCTGCTTACCGGTACTGCCAACAGCGTCATGTCAGGCCGGATTGCCTACACGCTTGGCCTGGAAGGTCCAGCGGTCACTGTGGACACGGCGTGCTCATCTTCGTTGGTGGCGTTGCACTGGGCTATCCGCGCGTTGCGTGATGGCGAGTGTGACCTCGCGCTCGCCGGTGGTGTCACGGTGATCCCCTCGCCTGCGGTGTTCGCCGAGTTCGCGACCCAGGGCGGGCTGGCTGCGGATGGTCGGTGCAAGGCGTACGCGTCGGCGGCTGACGGGACCGGGTGGTCCGAGGGCGTTGGCGTGCTGGTGGTCGAGCGGCTGTCGGACGCGCTGCGCAACGGACATCGGGTCCTGGCGGTGGTGCGCGGATCCGCGGTGAACTCCGACGGCGCTTCGAATGGCTTGACGGCGCCGAACGGGCCGGCGCAGCAACGGGTCATCCGGGCGGCGCTGGCCTCCGGCGGCCTCGATCCGTCTGATGTGGACGCGGTCGACGGGCACGGCACCGGGACGCGGCTCGGCGACCCGATCGAGGCCGAGGCGTTGCTGGCGACCTACGGCCAGGGCCGTGGAACGCCGCTGTGGTTGGGGTCGTTGAAGTCGAACCTCGGGCACACGCAGGCCGCGTCCGGTGTGGGCGGTGTGATCAAGATGGTGTTGGCGCTGCGGCACGGCGTGCTGCCCGGCACGCTGCACGTGGACGCGCCGTCGCCGCACGTCGCCTGGGGCGCGGGCGCGGTTTCGCTGCTGACGGAGTCGCGGCCGTGGCCCGAGGTGGACCGACCCCGGCGCGCGGCCGTGTCGTCGTTCGGGGTGAGCGGGACCAACGCGCACACGATCCTGGAGCACTACCCAGTGTCCGATCCGGCGACCGATCCGGCGACCGATCCCGTGGTCGGGGTCGAGGAGCGTGCGCTGCCGTGGCTGATCTCCGGGCGGAGCGCGGCCGCGTTGCGGGCGCAGGCCGCGCGGTTGCGCGACTTCGCCGGGCAGCACCCGGTCGCGGCGGTGGCGCGGGGGTTGGCCGCGGGTCGGGCGGACCTCTCGCACCGGGCTGTGGTGACCGGTCACGCGGCATTGGACGCCCTGATCGCCGATCGGCCAGCGGCTGGCCTTGTCCGTGGGGTGGCTGGCGACGGCCAGGTGGCGTACCTGTTCACCGGCCAGGGGTCACAGCGGCAGGCGATGGGCGATGGACTCCGCTTCTTCCCGGTGTTCGCCCAGGCCGTCGATGCTGTTCGCGCTCGCGTCCCCTTCGATGACTCCGCGATCGACGAGACTGGCAACGCCCAGCCTGCTCTGTTCGCCTTGCAGGTCGGCCTCTTCCGCCTGCTGGAGTCCTGGGGTGTTCGGCCTGAAGTCCTGATCGGCCACTCCATCGGCGAGCTGGCTGCCGCCCACGTCGCCGGGATCTTGTCCCTTGACGACGCCTGCACCCTGGTCGCGGCCCGTGCTCGACTCATGCAGGCCCTGCCCGCCGGTGGCGCGATGCTGGCTGTCGAGGCTGCGGAGTCCGAACTTGACCTGCCTGAGGGCCTCGATCTCGCTGCGGTGAACTCGGATCGTTCGATTGTCGTATCGGGGGATCGTGGGATTGTTGACCTGTTTGAACGTATGATTGTTGAACAAAACCGGCGGGTGAAGCGGCTGACCGTCTCGCACGCGTTCCACAGCCGGCTGATGAACCCGATGCTGGGTGAGTTCGCGCGGGTGGCGGAGACGCTGGAGTACCGGCGACCGGAGATCCCGCTGGTGTCGACCTCGGTCGGGGACATGACCACGCCCGAGTACTGGGTGCGGCAGGTGCGCGAGACGGTCCGGTTCGCCGATGCCGTCCGGTCGGTCGACGCCGACGGGGTGCGCACCTGGCTGGAGCTCGGGCCGGAGGGGGTGCTCTCGGCGGCTGTGCAGCAGGTGGTGGCCGCGACCGCCGTCCCGACTCTGCGCGGTGGGCGCGATGACACTGAGTCCACATTGGATGCTCTTGCGCACCTGCACGTCCGGGGCGCGCGCATCGACTGGCCCGCCGTCCTCGGGCGCGCGGTGCCGATCGACCTGCCGACCTATGCCTTCCAGCGCGAACGCTACTGGTTGGAGCCCGCCGCCCCTGTTGCCGACGACACGTTCTGGGCCGCTGTCGAGTCCGGCGAAGTGGCCGCCTCCGCCGAGCTCGCCGCCGTACTGCCCCAGTTGACGGCCCTCCGCCGCGACCACCGCGAGCAATCCACTGTGGACTCATGGCGTTACCGGATCGCATGGCGCCCGATTCCCGATACCGCGCCGACGGTGTCCGGCACGTGGCTGGTGGTCACGCCAGACGGTGTTGTGCCGCAGGACATCCGGTCCGCGCTGGCCGATGTCGAGATCGTCGCCGCCGGGGTCGACGCGCTGCCGGAGGGCGGTGCGTTCGCCGGTGTGCTGGCGTTGGCGCCGGTTGAGGACGTTCTGCGGATCATCCAAGCCGACCTGGCCGCGCCGCTGTGGTGTGTGACCAGGTCCGCTGTCGCGGTCGACGGCGAGTCGGTCGATCCGGTGCAGGCGCGGATCTGGGGACTCGGCCGCGTCGCCGCCGTTGAGGTTCCTGCTCGGTGGGGCGGCATCGTCGACATCCCGTCTGAGCTGGTTGGCCGCGCCGCGCGCCGTTTCGCGTCGGTGCTGGGAGGCGCCGAGAGCGAGGTCGCGGTGCGCGCTTCCGGGGTGTTTGGCCGCCGGTTGCGCCGGGCCGCTGTCGGTGCGCGCGGTGGGTGGACGCCGGACGGGCCGGTGCTGGTGACCGGTGGCACGGGTGCGCTGGGTGCCGAGGTCGCCCGGTGGCTGGTCGACCAGGGTGCGACAGAGCTGGTGCTGGCGAGCCGTCGGGGGCAGGCGGCGCCCGGCGTGGCCGAGCTGGTGGCGGGCCTGGACGCCAAGGTCCACGTCGTGGCGTGCGATGTCGCCGACCGGGCCGCCGTGGCCCGGCTGCTCGCCGATCACCCGGTGCGCGCCGTCTTCCACGCGGCGGGCATCGTCGACGACGGTGTCCTCGACGCGCTCGACCAGGCCCGGTTCGACGCGGTGCTGCGATCCAAGTCCGCGCGCTGGCTGGACGAACTGGCGGACTCAGCGAGCACGTTCGTGGTCTTCTCTTCACTCGCCGGGGTGATCGGCAGCGCGGGCCAAGGCAACTACGCCGCCGCCAACGCCGAGCTCGACGCCCTGATCGAGGCCCGTGTCGCCCGTGGCCGCCCCGGTCTGGCCGTCGCCTGGGGCCCGTGGGCGGGCGCGGGCATGGCGGCCGACGTCGCCACCCGCCTGCGCCGCGGTGGCCTGCGCCCCCTCGCCCCGCGCCGCGCCCTGACCGCGCTGGCGACCGCCCTCGCCGCGGGCGACACCTGCATCACCATCGCCGATGTCGACTGGCCGCGCTTCACCGCCACCGGCCCGCTGCTGGAGGACTTCCCCACCCGCCAACCGACCCGCGAGCCCGTCGGCGATCTCCAGGACCTCGTCCTCACCCACACCGCGGCCGTCCTCGGGCACCCGTCCGTCGACCCCGATCGCGCCTTCCGCGACCTCGGCATCGACTCGCTGACCGCCCTCGAACTCCGCAACTCCCTGTCGACCGCCATCGGCCGGCCACTACCCGCCAGCGTGGTCTTCGATTACCCCACCCCGGTGGCCGTGGCCTCCTATCTGCGATCCCTACTTATCCACAACCCCACCGCCCATCCACAGCCTTCCGCCGCCCCCCTTGCCGAGGCCCCCACCCCGGTAGACTGGAGCGGGGTGGCCCCCCAGGGTGGGTGGGGGCTGCCGACGCGCGCGGGCGGGCGCGTGGCGGAGGGTGGCGGTGGTGGCAAGTCGCCTGATGGGGTGGCTGGTGGTGGGGCCATCGCGATTGTGGGGATGGCCTGCCGGTTCCCGGGCGGGGCGGATGGGCCTGAGGGGTTGTGGCGGGTCGTCCGGGATGGGGTGGACGGGGTTGGGGCGTTCCCGGGGAACCGGGGGTGGGACCTGGCGCGGCTGTTCCACGACGACCCGGAGCGGGCTGGGACCTCGTACGCCCGGGTGGGGGCCTTCCTCGACACGGCGACCGAGTTCGACGCGGGGCTGTTCGGGATCTCGCCGCGGGAGGCCGTGGCGATGGATCCGCAGCAGCGGCTCATGCTGGAGGCTTCGTGGGCGGCGTTCGAAGACGCCGGGGTTGATCCGCGCGGGCTGAAGGGCAGCAGAACCGGGGTGTTCGCCGGGACCAACGGGCAGGACTACCCGGCGTTGCTCCTCGCACACCGGCCAGACCTGGAGGGACACCTCGGGACGGGCAACGCCGCGAGTGTCCTCTCCGGACGGATCGCGTACGCGTTCGGGCTCGAAGGGCCCGCGCTCACCGTGGACACCGCGTGCTCCAGCAGCCTGGTCGCGCTGCACCTGGCGATGAAGGCGCTCAAGGACGACGAGTGCGACATGGCCCTCGCGGGCGGTGTCACCGTCATGTCGACCCCGGGCGCGTTCATCGAGTTCAGCAGGCAGCGCGGACTGGCGCCGGACGGGCGCTGCAAGGCGTTCGCGGACAGCGCCGACGGGACCGGCTGGGGTGAGGGCGTTGGCGTCTTGGTCGTGATGCGGCTGGCGGACGCGCTCACGGCAGGCCACCGGGTATTGGCCCTGGTCAAGGGTTCCGCGGTCAACTCGGACGGCGCGTCGAACGGGTTGACGGCGCCGAACGGGCCGTCGCAGCAGCGGGTCATCCGGGCGGCACTGGCCGATGCCGGACTGAACCCGTCTGATGTGGACGTTGTGGAGGCGCACGGGACGGGAACCGCGCTCGGGGACCCGATCGAGGCGCAGGCGCTGCTCAACACCTACGGGCAGGATCGGGCGACGCCGCTGTGGATCGGTTCGGTCAAGTCCAACATCGGCCACACCCAAGCCGCCGCCGGGGTCGCGGGGATCATCAAGGTGGTCCAGGCGATGCGGCACGAAACCTTGCCGCGCACCTTGCACGTCGACCAGCCCAGCGCCCAGGTCGACTGGACCACCGGATCCGTCGCCCTGCTCACCGAACCCCAGCCCTGGCCCGCTGACCGCCCGCGTCGCGCGGGCATCTCCTCCTTCGGTGTCAGCGGTACCAACGCGCACGTCATCATCGAGGCCTACCCGACCACCGAATCGAGCCAAACGCCGCTCGACGAGCCGACGCCGTTCGTGCTTTCTGCGGCATCCGAGGTGGCCCTACGCGGTCAAGCCAAGGCCCTGCAAGACATCGAGCCGACCCTGGACGTCGCCAACTCGCTCGTGGGCCGTGCGCTCCTCCCGCACCGGGCCGTGGTCTTCGCAGCCAACCCGGCTGAGTTCGCCGATCGGGTGCGAGCTGTGGCGGACGGGCGTGGGCTGGTCGCGGAGGCCGGACGCGGTGGTGTGGCGTTCCTGTTCACCGGCCAGGGTTCTCAGCGAGCCGGGATGGGTCGACAACTCCGCGAGTTCCCGGTCTTCGCCCGCACCTTCGACGAGGTCCGTGAGCGGCTCCCGTTCAGCGACAACGAGATCGACAAGACGGTCAACGCTCAGGCCGCGATCTTCGCCCTGCAGGTCGCCCTCTACCGCTTGGTCGAGTCCTGGGGTGTGACCCCGGACATCCTCATCGGACATTCCATCGGCGAGGTCGCCGCCGCGCACGTCACCGGCGTCCTGTCGCTGGAAGACGCCTGCGCGCTGGTCGCCGCCCGCGGTCGACTGATGCAGGCCCTGCCCGAGGGCGGTGCCATGCTCGCCGTCGAGGCCGACCTCGACGAGATCACCCTGCCCGCGTTCGTCGACCTGGCCGCGGTCAACGGCCCCCGCTCCCTGGTCCTCTCCGGTGATGAGGCCGCCGTGGCCGCGCTGGCCACCCGCTGGTCCGCCGAGGGCCGCCGGGTCAAGCGGCTCACCGTGTCGCACGCGTTCCACTCGCACCTGATGGACCCGATGCTCCCCGACTTCCAGGCGATTGTTCAACAATTGAACATGGGGACAAGTGAACGATCCTTCATCTCAACAGTTCACCCCGCCGCCGACCCGGGCACGCCGGACTACTGGGTGCGCCAGGTCCGCGAGCCGGTCCGCTTCGCCGCCGCCGTGGCCGAGGCCCGGGAGCGCGGCGTCACCCGGTTCCTGGAGCTGGGACCCGACGGCGTGCTGAGCGCGCTGGTCGACGGCGCCGTGCCCACCCTGCGCTCGGGCCGCGACGAGCGCGAGTCCCTGCTCGAAGCGGTGGGCCGACTGCACGTGGCGGGCGTCCCCGTCGACTGGCGGCCGCTGGTCGCCGGTGGTCGCCGGGTCCCGCTGCCCACCTACGCCTTCGACCGGCAGCGGTTCTGGCCGGTCGAGTCCGTCCGCTCCCGCCTCGACGACCTCACCTACACCGTCACCTGGACCCCCGTCCCCGCCCCGGCCACCACCCTCGCGGGCACCTGGGCCGTCCTCGGTGACGACCCCCAGGACATCGCGGGCACCCTCAAGGCCGCGGGCGCCACCGTCGTTCAGGAGGAGACCGCGGACACCACCGGCGTCATCTCCCTCGGTGGCCTCGCCGCGACCGTCGACCTCCTCCGCCGTGACGGCGCCCCGATCTGGTGCGTCACCACCAACGCCGTCACCACGAACAACACCCCCGCCGACCCCGAGCAGGCGCAACTCTGGGGGCTCGGCAGGGTCGCCGCCCTCGAACGCCCGACCCGCTGGGGCGGCTTGGTCGACGGCACCGGCCCAGGCCTCGTCGCCGCCCTCGCAGGCATCGGCGAGGACCAGATCGCCGTGCGCGGACCCGCCGTCCTCGCCCGCCGCTTGACCCGAACGGCCTTGACCCCGACCAGCCCGACCAAGACGTGGCACCCCACCGGCTCCGTCCTCGTCACCGGCGGCACGGGAGCCCTCGGCGCCGAGGTGGCCCGGTGGCTCGTCGACCGGGGCGCCAGCGAACTGGTCCTGGTCAGCCGCCGTGGCCTCGACGCGCCCGGCGCGGCCGACCTCGCCGCCAGCCTCGACGCGCGGGTCCACGTCGTCGCCTGCGACCTCGGCGACCGTGACGCCGTGGCCCGGCTCCTCGAGGAGCACCCGGTGACCGCCATCGTCCACGCCGCGGGCATTCCCGGCGTCACCCCGCTCGCCGACCTCGACGCCGACACCATCGCCGACACGCTGCGCGCCAAGGCACACGGCGCCCAGCACCTCGACGAACTCTCCACAGTGGATACGTTTGTGCTGTTCTCCTCCATCGCGGGCGTGTGGGGCAGTGGTGGCCAAGCCGCCTACGCCGCAGCCAACGCCGCGCTGGACGCCATCGCCGCCCGCAGGCACGCTGCGGGCGAACCGGTCACCTCGATCGCCTGGGGGCCGTGGGCTGGCGCGGGAATGGCCGCCGGTTCGGCCGACTACCTGGGCAAACGCGGCCTCACCGGGCTCGACCCCGCGGTGGCGCTCGACGCGCTCGGCGCGGCGCTGGACGCGGGCGTGCCGAGCGTGACCGTCGCCGACGTCGACTGGCCGCGTTTCGCCGACTCCTTCCACACCGCCCGCCCCGGCACGCTGTTCACCGACCTGCTGGCCACCGACCTGCAGGCCACCACGGAGCCGGTGGCCGAAAGCGACCTGCGCGATCGGCTCGCGGGCAAGTCGGAGGCCGAACAGGACGCGGCGCTGCTGGCCCTGGTCACCGCTGCCGTCGCCGAAGTCCTCGGCTACCAAGGCGGTGTCGACCCGAACCGGGCGTTCCGCGACCTGGGCTTCGACTCGCTCACCGCCGTCGAGTTGCGCGGCAGGCTCGTCACCGCCACCGGCCTCGCGTTGCCCGCGTCGCTGGCGTTCGACTACCCGACGTCGGCGGAGTTGGCCAGGCACCTGCGGGCCGAACTCGGGCCGGTCACCGGGGTCGACGCCCTGCTCGCCGAGTTGGACGCACTGGAGTCGTCGTTCGCGGGCGCCACCCCCGACGGGCTCACCCGGATCAAGCTGGCCGTGCGGTTGCGCTCATTCCTGGCCCGTTGGGACGGTGGTGCCGACACCGAGCCGGTCGACGACCTGGACACCGCCTCCGACGAGGAATTCCTCTCGCTCATCGACCAGGAACTCGGTCGATGACCGTTTCGGACAATGTCGCCGAACAGGTCACCAAGGCCACACGCTCGATGGGTGGGCTTGTTTTGCGCGGAGGTGCGGCACCCGTAGCCGGGCCATGCATTTCGGCTCCCGCTTTGCGGTCCTGTCACGGCTGTCGTAGAGCCTCGCGCAAAACAAGTTCGCCTCGTCGAGTCGCGCGCCTCGCCTGGGAAATGCGTGCTGTAATTGTAGGCGCGCATTCCCCGGTCGGTGTCGGGGTGTCAAGCCCCTGAGCCCTGGTCACCTAGGGGTGCTAGGGGGTTGTCCGGCCTGGACGGTGCTTCCTAGGGTCTGTCTCGTGTTCTGGCCCCGGAATGCCTGCCGGATTTCCGGACTTTGTCAGTGCGGCGGGCTTGCGGGTTATGTGTGCGCTCCCGTCGGCCCTGGAGAAGGTGGCATCGGGTGACTGACGAGAAGAAGTATCTGGAATACCTCAAGCGCCTCACCGCCGACCTGCGCCAGGCCCGCCGCCGCTTGCGGGTGGCCGAGGACCGGCCGCACGAGCCGATCGCGATCGTGGGCATGGCCTGCCGCTACCCGGGTGGGATTGCCTCGCCCGAGCAGCTGTGGGAGCTGGTCGCGCAGGGTCGCGACGGGGTGTCCCCGTTCCCCGTCGACCGGGGCTGGGACGTCGTGTTCGACGACGACCCCGACGCCCCGGGGACCAGCTACGCGCGCGAGGGCGGGTTCGTCCACACCGCCGCCGAGTTCGACGCCACCCTGTTCGGGATCTCCCCGCGCGAGGCCGTCGCGATGGACCCGCAGCAGCGCATCCTGCTGGAAACCGCCTGGGAGGCGGTAGAGCGCGCCGGGTTCGACCCGCTGTCGTTGCGCGGTAGCCGTACCGGCGTGTTCATCGGTTCGTCGTCTTCTGCTTACGGTGCAGGTCTTCGCGAGTTGCCGCCAGGCGCGGAGGGGCACCTGCTCACCGGCAACGCCCCTAGCGTCGTGTCCGGTCGCGTCGCCTACACGCTGGGCCTGGAAGGGCCTGCGGTCACCGTTGACACTGCCTGTTCCAGCAGCCTCGTCGCACTCCACCTAGCCGTTCAAGCGCTACGGGCCGGCGAATGCGACATGGCGCTAACCGGCGGCGTTACCGTCATGACCACCCCCGGCATTTTCACTGAGTTCAGCCGTCAGAAGGGTCTTGCCGCTGACGGGCGTTGCAAGGCATTCGCCGCCGCTGCGGACGGCACCGGTTGGGCTGAGGGTGCTGGCGTCCTCGTTGTCGAACGCCTAGCCGATGCCAAGGCTCGCGGCCACCGCGTCCTCGCCGTCGTGCGCGGCACCGCCGTTAACTCTGACGGCGCCTCCAACGGTCTCACCGCACCCAACGGGCCCTCTCAGGAACGGGTCATCCGTGCTGCCCTCGCCAACGCCCGCCTCACCCCGGCCGACGTTGACGCGGTAGAGGCGCACGGCACCGGCACCACGCTCGGTGACCCCATCGAGGCCCAGGCCCTGTTGGCCACCTACGGGCAGGATCGCGAACTACCGCTGCTTCTCGGCTCTATCAAGTCCAACCTCGGCCACTCCCAGGCCGCTGCCGGTGCTGCCGGGATCATCAAGGTCGTCCAAGCGCTCCAGCACGAACTGCTCCCTAAGACCCTGCACGTGGACACGCCCACTCCGCACGTCGATTGGGCGGCGGGCGCGGTAGAGCTCTTGACCGAGCCCACCCCGTGGCCGCGTGACGCTGAGCGTCCGCGTCGCGCTGGGGTGTCCTCGTTCAGCGTTAGTGGGACCAACGCGCACATCGTCATCGAGGAAGCCGACCCGCACGAGCCCGTCGAGCCGGTAGCGCCGCCTGCTGTTCTGGCATGGCCGGTGGCCGCCCGCACTGGGGATGCCCTGCGTGCAGCAGCCGCTGCCCTGTCGACTGTCGAGGCCCAACCGGTTGACGTGGCCTGGTCGCTGGTTACCGGGCGGGCAGCACTGGAGCACCGAGCCGTCGTCGTCGGTAGCACTACCGAGGAACTACGGGCTGGGCTAGCGGCGGTTGAGCGTGGCGAGTCGGCTGTCAACGTCGTCTCTGGGGTGGCCCGGTCGGACGCGACACCGGTGTTCGTGTTCCCCGGGCAGGGCTCACAGTGGGTCGGTATGGCTACCGGGCTGCTGGAGACCTCCCCGGTGTTCGCCGCGCGCATGGTCGAGTGCGCTGACGCCCTGTCGCAGTACGTCGACTGGTCGCTGCTTGATGTCGTTCGCCGTGGCGAGTTCGACCGGGTTGATGTCGTGCAGCCTGTGCTGTGGGCGGTGATGGTGTCGCTGGCCGAGCTGTGGGGCTCGGTCGGGGTGACGCCTGCCGCGGTGATCGGCCACTCGCAGGGAGAGATCGCTGCGGCTGTGGTCGCGGGAGCGCTGAGCCTTGAAGCTGGCGCGCGCGTAGTGGCACTTAGGAGCCGGGCGATCGCCGAGGTTCTTGGCGGTACCGGCGGAATGGTGTCGTTGGCGCTACCGCACGATGAGGCGGCAGCCCTGATTGAGCGGTGGCCGGGCCTGTCGGTCGCCGCGGTGAATGGCCCGCAGTCCACTGTGGTGTCCGGTGACGTCGCCGCGCTGGATGAGCTGTTAGCGCTGTCCGAGGAGTCGGGGGTGCGAGCGCGGCGGGTGCCGGTCGACTACGCCTCACACTCCGCACATGTAGAGCGGCTCCGCGATCGTCTTGACCTGCCTGACCTCGCACCGCGATCCGCTCAAGTGCCGTTCTACTCGGCTGTCACCGGCAACGTGATCGACACTGCTGAGCTCGACGCGGACTATTGGTATCGCAACCTTCGCGAGACCGTGCGGTTCGACCAGGCCACTTCGGCCGCGCTCGCTGCCGGGCACACCGTGTTCATCGAGGTCAGCGCACACCCCGTGCTCACCGTGGGGCTCCAAGAGACGCTGGAGCAGGCGGGCACGGGCACCGCGCTGGCCACCCTGAGGCGGGACGAGGGCGACCTGCGCAGGTGGCTCACCGCAGTCGCTGAGGCACACGTTGCCGGGGTACGGGTCGACTGGTCGGTTCTCGCGGCTGGTGGGGCCTGGGTAGACCTACCGACGTACCAGTTCCAGAGGCAGCACTATTGGCTGGCTGCGCCCATTGTCGCTGCCGAGTCGTGGCGGTACCGGGTCGACTGGCAGCCTCTTCCACTCGGTTCGGGCGCAGTTGGCACTTGGGCTGTCGTACGGACAGAGAGCGTTGACGGGCAGTGGTGCCTTGACGCTCTAGCCGCAAGAGGCGTCGAGCCTGTTGAGATCGTCCTTGCGGATGACGACCTTGACCGGTGGTCGCTGGCCGAGCGCATGCGCGAGGTCGGCTATCCGGACGGGGTTGTGTCCCTGCTGGCCTTCGACGACCGGCCCCACATCGACGACG
This sequence comes from Actinokineospora diospyrosa, assembly GCF_024171925.1. Taxonomy (GTDB): domain Bacteria; phylum Actinomycetota; class Actinomycetes; order Mycobacteriales; family Pseudonocardiaceae; genus Actinokineospora; species Actinokineospora diospyrosa. Next base: position 297,858 of record NZ_JAMTCO010000003.1, read on the forward strand.
AGGCCGTCACAGTGGGCGTCGGCGGGACACTCACGCTTGTACAGGCGCTCGGGGATGCCGGGGTCACCGCACCGTTGTGGTGCGTCACGCAGGGGCTGGATAACCCGGTACAGGTGCAGGTGTGGGGGCTTGGGCGAGTCGCTGCTCTAGAGGTGCCATCGCAGTGGGGTGGGCTGATCGACCTGCCTCCGGGCGGTGATCCTGCCGCTGTCGTAGCCATGTTGGGCGGCGACGAGGACCAGGTGGTGGTTCGCGCCGATGGCGTCTTCGGGCGGCGCTTGGAGCGGGCACCTGAACCCCGGACCGCAACACCGTTGACGCTGTCGGGCCCCGTTCTAGTCACCGGTGGCACGGGGGCCCTGGGCGCCGCTGTTGCGCGGTGGTTGGTCGGCAGAGGTGCCTCGGTTGTCTTGGCCAGCCGTCGCGGACTAGACGCGCCTGGTGCGGCAGAGCTGTCGGCAGAGTTGGGCGCGACCGTCGTTGCATGCGACGTAGCTGACCGGGCCTCCGTGGAAGCCGTGTTGGCGGCGCATCCGGTGGTCGGCGTTGTGCATGCCGCCGGCGTGGACCACTCAGTGCCCCTGGACGAGACTGACGTCGCCGAGTTCGCTGAAGGACTCCGGGCGAAGGTCCTCGGCGCTGCACACCTGGATGAACTGCTGGGTGATGCCGAGATCTTCGTCCTGTTCTCCTCTATCGCCGGTGTCTGGGGTAGTGGCAACCAGGCCTCTTACGCCGCCGCCAACGCCTACCTCGACGCCCTCGCTGAGTCCCGGCGTGCGCGCGGGCTTCAGGCGACCTCTATCGCCTGGGGGGCCTGGGCAGACGCCGGTATGGCGACTCGAGGCGGGGCGGGCGAATTCCTACGGCGGCGTGGGATCAACCCCATGTCGCCCCAGCGGTGCTTGGCAGGCCTAGCCGCCGCAGTCGACGCCGGTGAGACCGCCGTGACGATCGCCGACATCGACTGGACCCGGTTCGTCCCGACCTTCACGACGTCGCGTCCTAGCCCACTGCTCGCTGCGTTCGCTCCGGACGTCGTAGTGGCGTCCGACGTTCCTGAGGTCTCCGCGCTGGTGGGCGCGCTAGCTGACCGCACGTCTGCTGAGCGGCGACGGATCGTCCTCGACGCCGTACGCCGCGAGACCGCCGTTGTCCTCGGCTACACGGACCCTGTTGACTCCGACCGCCCCTTCAAGGACCTAGGCGTGGACTCGGTCACCGCCGTAGAGGTCCGCAACCGCCTCACTACGGTCGCAGGGGTCCGGCTTCCTGCCACCGTCGTCTTCGACTACCCGAACCCGGTAGCCCTAGCGGACCACCTCCTCGGGGAGCTCCTACCCGAGGACGCTGGATCTACCGACCTACCTGTGGCTTCCGTCGGCACCACCTCAGGCAGCATCGCCATCGTCGGGATGAGCTGCCGCTTCCCCGGCGGGGTCAACAGCCCGGAAGCGCTGTGGCAGCTGGTCCGCGACGAGGTCGACGGCGTTTCGGTGTTCCCGACCGATCGCGGATGGGACCTGGGGCGCGCTGACGGGGCATACGCGCCCGAAGGCGGCTTCCTCTACGACGCCACCACATTCGACGCCGACCTGTTCGGGATCTCCCCACGCGAAGCCGCGTCGATGGACCCGCAGCAACGCGTGCTCCTAGAAGCCGCGTGGGAAGTTCTGGAACGGTCCAAGATCGACCCGTATTCGCTGCGAGGCACCGACACCGGCGTGTTCGTCGGTGCCTCGGCCTCCGGGTACGGCGTCGGGATGAACACCTCGAGCGGCTCAGAAGGCCACTACCTGACCGGCACCTCCAGCAGTGTCATGTCCGGGCGGCTCGCGTACACCTTCGGCCTGGAAGGACCCGCCGTCACCATCGACACGGCGTGCTCCTCGAGCCTGGTCGCGTTGCACCTGGCGATGCGCGCGCTGGCCGCGGGCGAATGCGGGATGGCCCTCGTCGCGGGTGTGGCGGTGATGACCAGCTCGGACATCTTCGCCGAGTTCAGCCGCCAGAACGGCCTCGCGGGCGACGGGCGGTGCAAATCGTTCGCCGGGGCCGCTGACGGGACCGGCTGGGGCGAGGGCGTCGGCGCGCTGCTGGTCATGCCGCTCGACGAGGCCGTCCGGCAGGGCCGCGACGTGCTCGCCGTGGTGCGCGGTTCGGCGGTCAACTCCGATGGCGCGTCGAACGGGTTGACGGCGCCGAACGGGCCGTCGCAGCAACGGGTCATCCGCGCCGCGCTGGCCGACGCGCGACTCCGGGCGACCGATGTGGACGTTGTCGAGGGACACGGCACGGGCACCCGCCTCGGTGACCCGATCGAGGCGCAGGCGCTGCTGGCCACCTACGGCCAGGAGCGGGAGACGCCGTTGTGGCTGGGGTCGCTGAAGTCCAACATCGGGCACACGCAGGCCGCGTCCGGCATGGCCGGGATCATGAAGATGGTCATGGCCATGCGCCACGGCCACCTGCCCAAGACCCTCCACGTCGACGAGCCCACCCCGCACGTCGACTGGACCGCGGGCTCGGTCTCGCTGCTGACCGACGCGCGGCCGTGGCCGGACCTGGACCGCCCCCGCCGCGCCGGGATCTCCGCGTTCGGCGTCAGCGGGACCAACGCGCACGTCATCCTCGAGCAGGCCCCGGCCGCGCTCGACCGCCCGCCGCGCCCGGCCGCGGTGGTGCCGTGGGTGTTCTCCGGCAAGACCGAACCGGCTCTCGACGCGCAGCTCGACGCCACGCCCGCTGGAGCGCCCGCCGACATCGCGCACACCCTGGCGGTCGGTCGGGCCAGCCTCGCGCACCGGGCCGTGCTCCTGGATCACCAGACCATCGCGCGGGGCGTCGCCGAGCCGCGCAGGCTCGGGTACCTGTTCACCGGGCAGGGCTCTCAGCGCGCGGGCATGGGGGAGCACCTGCGGGAAGCGTTCCCCGTGTTCGCCGAGACCTACGACGCCGTCGTCGCCAAGGTTCCCTTCGGCGACGACCTCGGTGAGACCGGCAACGCCCAGCCCGCCCTGTTCGCGCTGCAGGTCGCGATGTTCCGGCTGCTGGAGTCCTGGGGCCTGGCGCCGGACGTCCTCATCGGGCACTCCATCGGCGAACTCGCCGCTGCCCACGTCGCGGGCGTCCTCTCCCTGGATGACGCGTGCACCCTCGTCGCCGCCCGCGCCCGCCTCATGCAGGCGATCCAGAACGACGGCGCCATGCTCGCCATCGAGGCCGCCGAAGACGAGGTCGAGCTGCCCGGGGGCGTCGACCTCGCTGCGGTGAACTCGGATCGTTCGATTGTCGTATCCGGGGATCGTAGGACTGTTGAACAGTTCAAACGTGGGATTGTCGAACAAGGCCGCAGGACCACCCTGCTGCGGGTCTCGCACGCCTTCCACTCGCACCACATGGACCAGATGCTCGACGCGTTCGCCGAGGTCGCCCGCGGTCTGACCTACCACGAGCCGGTGATCCGGATCGTGCCGACGGCGACCGGCCGGGTGGACAGCCCCGAGTACTGGGTCCGCCAGGTCCGCGACACCGTCCGCTTCGCCGAGGCGGTTGCCGGACAGGACGCCGACTTCCTCGAACTCGGCCCGGACGGCGTCCTCAGCGCGCTCGTCGACGGCGCCGCCTTCCCGCTGCTGCGCGCGGGCAAGCCCGAGACCGACACCGCGGTCCACGCCGTCGCCGGGGTCTGGGTCCGCGGCGCCAAGGTCGCCTGGGCGAGCGTCATCGACGGCGGCGCACCCATCGACCTGCCCACCTACCCCTTCCAGCGGCAGCGGTTCTGGCTGGACACCTTCCCCGCGCCCCCCGCTGCTACCGAGGACGAGCACGCCTTCTGGGCGGCCGTCGACCAGGGCGACGTCCAGGCCCTCGCCACCAGCCTGGACCTGGACCAGGCCACCCTCGACGCCGTCCTCCCCGCGCTCACGACCTGGCGCAGGACCCGCACCGATCGCTCCACAGCGGACTCATGGCGGTACCGGGCCACCTGGACCCCGCTCCCCGACCCCGATCGGGCACCGCTCGGCACCTGGCTCGCGGTCGCTTGCCCGCCGGACATCCACGACGCGCTGCGCGCTCACGGTGCGGAGGTCGTCGAACTCGCCCTCACCGGCACCGAGACCGACCGCTGGAACCTCGCCCAACACCTCCTGGGCACCTACGACGGCGTAGTCACCGCGGCCCTTCCCGGTCGCCACCCCGAATACCCGGACCTCCCCACCGCCGTCGCCCTTCCCGTGCTGCTCCTCCAAGCCCTCGGCGACGCAGGCAGCACAGCTCCCCTGTGGTGCCTCACCCGCGGCGCCCAGTCCACCGGCCGTAGCGACCGCCCAGCGGACCCTGATCAAGCAGCCCTCTGGGGCATGGGCCGGGTCGCGGCCTTGGAGTTCCCCGCCCGCTGGGGTGGCCTGATCGACCTCCCCGAAACTCTCGACTCGCGCGCGGCCCAACGTCTCGCCGCCGCTCTCACCGGCGCCGAAGACCAGGTCGCCATCCGCCCCTCGGGCAGCTACGGCCGTCGCATCACTCGCGCCACGAGCAGTTCGGCGGTATCCGAGGTAGCTGCGGGACGAAGTGGCTGGCTGGCAGAGGGGACTGTCCTGATCACGGGTGGCACTGGAGCGCTTGCCGCTCGTGCCGCAGAGCTCGTCCTCGATCGCGGCGCCGAGCACCTCCTGCTCCTCAGTCGCAGCGGGCCTGACGCACCGCGCGCGCAAGAACTGTTGGCCCGCTATGGCGATCGAGTCTCCATTGTGGCCGCTGACATCGCGGACCGAGATGCCCTGGCAGACGCCATCACGGGGCATGACATCACCGCCGCCTTCCACACTGCGGGCGTGGTCGAGTCCGTTCCACTGGCGGAGACAGGGTTAGGCGAGTTCGCTGATGTGCTGCGAGCCAAGGTAACCGGAGCTAAGAACCTCCACGAACTCCTGCCGCACGCCCATCTGGTCCTGTTCTCTTCGATCGCCGCCACCTGGGGTAGCGGTAACCAAGCCGCCTACTCCGCCGCCAACGCCTACCTCGATGGGCTTGCCGAGCACCGGCGTGCCCGCGATCTGCCCGTCACCTCTGTCGCATGGGGACCGTGGGCGGGGGACGGGATGCTGGTCAGCGAGGACGCCGAGGAGTACCTGCTCCGGCGCGGCCTCGCCGCGATGGATCCCGCGTTGGCGACCGCCGCGTTGGCCAAGGCGCTGGACAACGGGGACACGACCGTCACCGTGGCGGATGTCGACTGGTCGCGGTTCACCGCCGCGTTCACCACATCCCGCCCGAGCCCGCTGCTCGCCGACTTCGCCGAACCGGTGCCAATCCCGGAGCAGCGACCCGTCGACCTCGGTGACCTCCTGACTCTGGTCCGTGCCAGCGCGGCCGCGGTTCTCGGCCACAGCGACCCCGAGGCGATCGAGCCCGGCAGGCCGTTCAACGACCTCGGGTTCGACTCGCTGACCGCCGTCGAGCTGCGCGATCGCCTTGTCAGCGCCACCGGTCTGCCGCTGCCCGCGACCCTCGTCTTCGACTACCCGACCGCGCGCGCACTCGCCGATCACCTCGCGGGGGACTTGCGCGCACCCGAGGACATCGCCGCAGGCGCTGACCCCAACGAGCCGATCGCGATCATCGGGATGGCCTGCCGCTACCCGGGAGGCGTCAGGTCGCCTGAAGACCTCTGGGAGCTCGTGCGCTCCGGCGGCGACGGCATGGGCGCCTTCCCCACCGACCGCGGCTGGTGGCTCGACGGGCTCTACGACCCGGATCCCGACAACCCCGCGTCCTCGCACGCCCACGAAGGCGGTTTCCTCTACGACGTCGCCGACTTCGACGCCGCACTCTTCGGGGTGTCACCGCGCGAGGCCATGGCGATGGACCCGCAGCAGCGTCTCCTGCTGGAGACATCCTGGGAGGCCTTCGAGCACGCGGGAATCAACCCGCTGTCGCTGAACGGCTCCAGTACGGGTGTGTTCGCGGGAACCAACAGCCACGACTACCTGTCGTTGCTCGCTGACGCCCCCGAGGGGAGCGAGGGCTACCTCGCCACCGGCAGCTCCGCCAGCGTGATCTCCGGTCGAGTCGCCTACACGTTCGGGCTGGAAGGCCCGGCGGTCACTGTGGACACTGCCTGCTCTTCCAGCCTCGTCGCACTGCACATGGCGGTCCGAGCGTTGCGCGGTGGCGAGTGCACGATGGCTGTCGCCGGCGGTGTCGTAGTCATGTCGACGCCCGGCGTGTTCACCGAGTTCTCCCGCCAGAACGGCGTCGCGCCCGATGGCCGCTGCAAGTCGTACGCTGACGCCGCTGACGGAACCGGCTGGGGTGAAGGCGTCGGTGTCCTGGTCGTCGAGCGCCTCTCCGATGCCCGCCGCAACGGCCACCGGGTGCTCGCCGTCGTGCGTGGCACGGCCGTCAACTCCGACGGCGCGTCCAACGGGCTGACCGCCCCGAACGGCCCTTCGCAGCAGCGGGTCATCCGCGCTGCCCTCGCCGACGCCGGACTAACGACGTCCGATGTGGACGTCGTCGAGGGGCACGGAACGGGGACCAGGCTCGGCGACCCGATCGAGGCGCAAGCGTTGCTGGCCACCTACGGCCAGGACCGTGAGACTCCACTGTGGCTGGGATCGGTGAAGTCCAACATCGGCCACACCCAGGCCGCCTCCGGTGTCGCCGGTGTGATCAAGGTCGTCCAGGCCATGCGGCACGGCCTCTTGCCGCGGACCCTGCACGTCGACGCCCCCACCAGCCACGTCGACTGGAACGCGGGCGCTGTCCGGCTGCTCACCGAGTCGCGGCCGTGGTCCGCTGACCGCCCGCGCCGTGCTGGTGTGTCCTCGTTCGGCGTCAGTGGGACGAACGCCCACATCGTCCTGGAATCCGTGGCCGACTCCGAGCAGGCCGCACCGGTCGACCGCCCGGTCGTGCCGTGGGTGCTGTCAGCTGACACCGCGCAGGCGCTACGCGAACAGGCCGAGAATCTGTCCACTGTGGAAGTCAACCCGGTGGACACGGCGTGGACGCTCGCCACCGCTCGCGCATCACTTTCACACCGGGCAGTGGTGTTTGGCAACGAAGGACTCGCCGCCCTGGCAACCGGCCGGGAGACCATCGGCACCGGAACCTCTGCCGCGCTCGTCTTCGTTTTCCCCGGCCAGGGCTCTCAGTGGGTCGGCATGGCCGTAGACCTTCTCGACGAGCCGGTGTTCCGCGGCCGGATCGAGGAGTGCGAGCGCGCCCTCGCCCCACACGTGGACTGGTCGTTGCTCGACGTGCTGCGCGGTGGCGACCTGGAGCGGGTTGAGGTCGTGCAACCGGTGCTGTGGGCGGTGATGGTCTCGCTCGCGTCCCTGTGGACCGCGGTCGGTGTGCGGCCTGCTGCGGTGCTTGGTCACTCCCAAGGTGAGATCGCTGCCGCGGTGGTCGCGGGTGGGTTGACCTTGGAAGACGGCGCCCGCGTGGTCGCGTTGCGCGCCAAGGCGATCGCCGAATTCTTGCGCCCCGAGACGACTCCGATCAGCGACACCCATCGTGAGTGGGCGGAGTACTACGGACTCATTGATGGCGAAGGCGGCATGGTCTCCCTGGCCGCCTCGCACGCCGACGCCCAGAACCTGATCGCCTCGTGGCCTGCGTTGTCGATCGCCGCCGTCAACGGTCCACTGTCCACAGTGGTGTCCGGTGACCTCGCCGCGCTCGACGAACTGCTCGCCGTCTGCGCCGACTGCGACGTCCGCGCCAAACGCATCCCCGTCGACTACGCCTCCCACTCCGCGCACGTCGAACGCGTGCGCGACCGGCTGCTGGCTGACCTCGCCCCGATCACCCCGGTGACCGGCACCATCCCCTTCCACTCCGCCGTCACCGCGGGCCAGGTCGACACCGCCACCCTCGACGCGAACTACTGGTACGACAACCTCCGCGACACCGTGCTGTTCGAGCAGGCCACTACGAACCTGATCGACGCGGGTCGCACGGTTTTCCTCGAGGTCAGCGCCCACCCCGTGCTGACCGTCGGCATCCAGGAAACCCTCGACGCCACGGACAGCGCGGGCACCGTCCTGACCACCCTGCGCCGCGACGAGCCGGGCCGCTGGTTCACCGCGCTCGCCGAGGCCCACGTCGCCGGGATCGACGTCGACTGGGCCGAGGTCCTGCGCCACTGGGGCGGCCGGGTCGTCGACCTGCCCACCTACCCGTTCCAGCGCCAACGGTTCTGGCCCAAGCCCGTGACCAGCACCGATGTCGCCGCTGCCGGTCTCGCTGACGCGCGCCACCCGCTCCTCGGCGCCGCGGTCGCCCTCGCTGGCGATGACGGGACACTGTGGACGGGACGCCTGTCGCTGGCCACCCAGCCCTGGCTCGCCGACCACGCCGTCGCCGGTTCCGTACTGCTGCCCGGTACCGCGTTCGTCGATCTCGCCCTGCACGCGGGCGGCCACATCGATGACCTGGCCCTCCGCACGCCGCTCGTCCTACCCGAGCGCGGCGCCGTCCAGCTCCAGGTCCGTGCCAACGGCAACACCCTGACAGTCCACTCGCGACCGGAGGCAGGTGGCGACTGGACCACCCACGCAACCGGCACCCTCAGCGACTCTGTCACTGAGCCGGTCCAGCTGCCCTGGCCGCCCACCGGCGAGCCTCTCGACACCCAAGACTTCTACGCTTCCCTGGCTGAAGCTGGATATGCCTACGGCCCCACCTTCCGAGGACTCACCGCGGCCTGGAAGTCCGGCGACGACGTCTACGCCGAGGTCGAACTCGGCGATGCGGGCAGCTTCGGCATCCACCCCGCGCTCCTGGACTCGGCCCTCCACGCGGCGTCCCTCGGCGGCCTCCTCGGCGGCGGCACCCTGTTGCCCTTCGCTTGGACCGGCGTCACCCTCCACGCCACCGGCGCGACCGCGCTACGTGTGCGGATCAGCCCGATCGGCGCCGACACGATCGCAGTGACCGCGACCGACCCGCACGGCGCGCCGGTGATCACCATCGAATCCCTCGCGCTGCGCCCACTGACCGCCGTCCGCGACACCGAGTCCCTCTACCGCATCGACTGGGTCCCGGTCGCGGCGAACGCGCCTGCGGAGTTCGCCGAGCACACGCACGAACTCGCCGAGCCGCTCCCGCCGCACATCGTGTGGTCGCCCACGGCCACGACCCCGGACGAGGCCGCGCTCGAAGCCCTGATCATCGCGCAGGACTGGGCGCTCGACCCGCGTGCGGCCGACTCGAGGCTGGTCGCGCTCACCCGGCACGCTGTCGCGACCGGCCCCGGCGACCACGTCGACGACCTCGCGGGCGCCGCTGTCGACGGTCTGTTCCGGTCGGCCGCCAGCGAGAACCCCGGCCGCTTCGCCACCGTCGACCTCGACGACCACCCCGATTCCCGTGGCGCTCTCCCGGCCGCGCTCGCCGCCGGCGAACCACGACTCGCGATCCGCCGCGGCCAGGTCCTCGCCGCCCGCCTGGCCCGCGTCACCGCCCCGGCACTCGACCCGCGCCCCGGCACCCGCCTCGACGTCCTCGGCGACCGCACCATCGACAACCTCGCGTTCGTGCCCGATCCGGAGCGCGAGCTCGGGCCGAACGAGGTTCGGGTCTCGATGCGGGCCATGGGCGTCAACTTCCGCGACGTCGCGATCACCCTCGGTGTGGTGCCGGACCAGCAGGGCATGGGGACCGAGGGTGCCGGTGTCGTGCTCGCGGTCGGCGCCGACGTGCTCGACCTGGAGCCGGGCGACCGGGTGTTCGGCGTGTTCACCACCTGCTTCGCGACCGTGGCCACCACCGACCGCCGCGCGCTGGCCCGGATGCGTCCACAGTGGAGTTTCGCGGCGGCCGCCTCGGTCCCGACGCCCTTCCTCACCGCCTACTACGGTCTGGTCGACCTCGGCGGCATGGCCAAGGGCGACACTGTGCTCGTGCACGCCGCCGCCGGCGGGGTCGGTATGGCCGCGGTGCAACTGGCCCGGCACTTCGGCGCCGAGCCGTTCGGCACCGCCGGTCCGACCAAGTGGACCGCGACCGGCTTGGCCGACGACCACCTGGCCTCGTCGCGTTCCCTGGACTTCGAGCCGAGGCTGCGCGAGGCCACCGGCGGGCGCGGGTTCGACCTCGTCCTGAACTCCCTCGCGGGCGAGTACATCGACGCCTCGCTGAGGCTGCTCGCCCCCGGTGGCCGGTTCATCGAGATGGGCAAGACCGACATCCGCGCCGGAGTCGCCAACTACCAAGCATTCGACCTGATCGAGGCGGGCCCGGACCGGCTTGGCGAGATCCTCGCCGAAGTGCTCGCCCTGTTCGACCGGGGTGCGCTGGACCTGTTGCCGGTCACCGCGTGGGACCTGCGGCACGCCCCAGCCGCGTTCCGGCACATCGCGGGCGCCCGGCACATCGGCAAGAACGTGCTCACCCTGCCCACCCCGATCAATCCCGACGGAACGGTCCTGGTCACCGGCGGCAGCGGCGTGCTCGCCGGAATCCTTGCGCGACAACTGGTCGATGCCCACGGTGTTCGGGACGTGTTGTTGGTCAGCCGGAGCGGCAACGCGCCAGCTGACATGCCGGAGCAAGCTCGCGCGGTCGCCTGCGACGTCACCGATCGCGCCGCCGTCGAGGCCCTGCTGGACGGCCTGACCCTCACCGGTGTCGTCCACGCGGCAGGCGTCCTCGACGACGGGGTCCTCGGCTCGCTCACCCCGGACCGCCTCGCCGCCGTCCTGCGCCCCAAGGTCACCGCCGCCCTGCTGCTCGACGAGCTGACCGCTCACCACGACCTGGCGTTCTTCGTCCTCTACTCGTCGGCATCGGCCACCCTCGGCACCGCGGGTCAGGCCAACTACGCCGCCGCGAACGCGGTCCTCGACGCCCTCGCTCAACGCCGCCGCGCTCGTGGTCTCCCCGCCCAGTCCCTGGCATGGGGATTGTGGGAGCAGGCCAGCGGCATGACCGGACACTTGGGACAAGCGCACCGCGCGCGGGCGGGCGGCACGATCTCCGCTGAGCGGGGCATGGCCCTGTTCGACTCGGCCTTGACCCTCCCCGACGCGCACCTCGTGCCGATCCCGCTCGACCTGAAGGCCATTGTGGACGTTCCGCCGCTGTTGCGCGGCCTCGTCCGGCCCGTGGCCGCGACCAGGGCTAAGGCAGGCGCCGCGACACCGCTCGACCTCGGCGACCGACTCGCCCGACTGCCCGAACCGGAACAGCGCCGCACGCTGGTGGACCTGGTCCGGGACAACGCCGCCGCGGTCCTCGGGCACGCGGACGCGACCGCCGTCGGGGCGCAGCGGGCGTTCAAGGAACTCGGTTTCGACTCGCTCACCGGCGTTGAACTGCGCAACCGACTCGCTGGGGCGACTGACCTGCGGCTACCCGCGACGCTGGTGTTCGACCACCCCACCCCGGTCGAACTCGCCGACCGGCTCTGGACCGAACTGCTCGGCGGCGCGGACCCGGACGCCGTCGCGCTCGCCGATCTGGACCGGCTCACCGCGACCGTCCAAGCGCTGCCGGTCGGCGTCCTCGCCGACAGTGCCCTGGCCGACCGGTTGCGGGCCCTGCTGGAGACCGTGACCGGCGGCGGAGTGGCGGGGCAGCTGGAATCTGCCTCCGCCGACGACGTCTTCGACTTCATCGACAAGGAACTCGGCGTGTCGTGACCACGGCCTGAACCCCAGCAGCCCCGACCCGGACGGATGTGGTGGAGGACCCCGACATGGCTGACGACGAGAAGCTCCTGCGGTACCTGAAGCGGGTTACCGCCGACCTCGCGGACACCCGCGAGCGGCTGGCCGCGCTGCGGGAACCGGTCGCCGTCGTCGGCATGGGCTGCCGCTACCCCGGTGGCGTGCGCACCCCCGACGACCTGTGGGAACTGGTCCGCGACGGCCGTGACGCGGTCACCGGGTTCCCCGACGGCCGCGGGATCGACGCCGACCCGCTCGCCGTGCGCGGTGGCTTCCTCGACGACGCCGACCGGTTCGACGCCGCGCTGTTCGGCATCAGCCCGCGCGAGGCGCTGACCATGGACCCGCAGCAGCGCGTGTTGCTGGAGGTCGCCTGGGAGGCGTTGGAGCGCGCGGGGATCGACCCGCTTTCGCTGCGCGGGACTCGGACCGGGGTGTTCGCGGGCGCTGGTGCTTCGAACTACGGGATCGGGCTTGAACTGCCCGAGGGCGCCGAAGGGCACCTGCTCACCGGCAGCGCCGCCAGCGTCGTGTCGGGCCGAGTCGCTTACGCGCTCGGACTTGAAGGTCCAGCGGTCACTGTGGACACTGCCTGTTCAAGCAGCCTCGTCGCGTTGCACTTGGCTGTCAAAGCGCTCCAGGCTGATGAGTGCTCGGTGGCGCTGGCCGCAGGTGTGACCGTGATGGCCGGTCTGGGTCTCTACAGCGAGTTCGGCGCCCAGGGTGGTCTCGCCGGCGATGGGCGGTGCAAGGCGTTCTCGGCTAATGCTGACGGCACCGGGTGGGGCGAGGGCGCGGGTGTCCTGGTGTTGACGAGACTCTCCGAGGCCCGGCGACGCGGGTACGAAGTCTTAGCTGTTGTCAGTGGCACGGCTGTGAATGCCGATGGCGCGTCCAACGGGCTGACCGCCCCGAACGGCCCTTCGCAGCAGCGGGTCATCCGGGCCGCGCTCGCCGCCGCGGGCCTCACGCCGTCCGATGTGGACGCGGTCGAGGCGCACGGGACCGGGACCGTGCTGGGCGACCCGATCGAGGCGCAGGCGCTGGCCGCCGCGTACGGGCGGGACCGGGACGAGCCGCTGTGGTTGGGGTCCATCAAGTCCAACATCGGGCACACCCAGGCCGCCGCGGGTGTCGCCGGGGTGATCAAGTCGGTGCTGGCGCTGCGGCACGGTGTGCTGCCGATGACCCTGCACGCCGAGGAGCCATCCCCGCACATCGACTGGAGCGCCCTGCGGCTGCTGAGCTCGCAGCGGGCCTGGCCCCAGGTCGACCGGCCGCGCCGGATCGGGGTGTCCTCGTTCGGGATGAGCGGCACCAACGCGCACGTGATCCTGTCCGGTGTGGACCCGGCGCCGGTCGCGGCGGGGACCGCGCCCGCACTGGTGCCGTGCCTGGTGTCGGCGCACACCCCCGAGGTGCTCCGGGAGCAGGCCCACCGACTCCTCGGCTCGCTCGACGGGTCACTGCTCGACCTGGGGCACACCCTCGCCACCGCGCGCGCCGCGCTCGAGCACCGCGCGGTCGTGCTGGCCGCCGACCGGGACGGCCTCGTCGACGGGTTGCGCGCCATCGCCGCTGGTCGACCGGCGGGAACCGTGGTCACCGGCACCGCGGACGACGGCCGCACCGCCTTCCTGTTCACCGGGCAGGGTGCCCAGCGCGCGGGCATGGGCGAGCAGCTCGCCGCCGCGTTCCCCGTGTTCGCCGCCGCGCACACCGACGTGCTGGCCAGGTTCGGCGAGCTCGGCGACCTGGACCGCACCGAACACGCCCAGCCCGCGATCTTCGCCTTCGAGGTCGCGCTGTTCCGGCTGTTGGAGTCCTGGGGCGTCCGGCCCGACTACCTCGTCGGCCACTCCATCGGCGAGATCGCCGCCGCCCACGTCGCGGGCATCTTCACCCTCGACGACGCCTGCACCCTGGTTTCCGCCCGTGCCCGGCTCATGGGAGCCCTCCCCGAGGGCGGCGCCATGCTCGCCATCGAGGCCGCCGAGTCGGATATCGAACTCCCCGAGGGCATCGACCTCGCCGCGGTGAACTCCGATCGGTCAATTGTCGTATCGGGGGATCGTAGGATTGTTCAACAGTTGAAGGACAGGATTGTTGATCAAGGTCGCCGGGCCAAGGACCTCGCCGTCTCGCACGCGTTCCACTCTCGGCTGATGGACCCGATGCTGCCCGAGTTCAGGGCGGCGTTGGCCGGGGTCACCTTTGGCCGGGCCACCCTGCCCGTGGTGTCGACGGTGTCCGGTGAGCTGCTGGTCGAGGCCACCGCCGAGTACTGGGCCCAGCAGGTGCGGGAACCGGTGCGCTTCGCCACCGCGGTCGAGTGGTTGCGTGCCGCCGGGGTCACCCGGTTCGTCGAGGTCGGCCCGGATGGCGTGCTCGCCGCCATGGTCGACGGGGCGGTGGCGCTCTCGCGGCGGGACCGCGACGAGGTCGACGCGCTGCTCACCGGTCTCTCCCGCGCCCACGTCGCGGGTGTGCCCGTCGACTGGCGGTCTGTGTTCGAGCCCTGGGGCGGCCGGGTCGTGCCCCTGCCCACCTACGCCTTCCGCCGTGATCGCTACTGGCTCGCCGCCGCACGGGGCACCGACACCTCGGATGTCGACACCCGGGACAGCGACTTCTGGGCCACCGTCGACCGCGCGGACCCGACCGCGCTCGCCGCGACACTGCGCACCGACGAGGCCGCCGTCCGCGCGGTCCTGCCCGCCCTGCTCGACTGGCGCCGCGGCGTCCGGGACCGCGCCGAGGTCGACACCTGGTCCTACCGCGCCACCTGGACCCCGCTCACCGGTCTGACGCCGCGGCCGCCGGGCACCTGGCTCGTGGTCGTTCCCAGCGCCAAGGCCGACGACAAGTCGGTGATCAGCACGGTTCGAGCGCTGCGCGGCCACGGCGTCGACGTGGTCGAGTTGCCGTTGGCGCGCACGGAGGTGGACCGCTGGTCGGTCGCCGCGCGGTTGCGCGACATCGCGGGCATGGCCTTCACCACCGTTCTCTCACTGCTAGCCGACGACGACGCCCCGCACGCCGAGTACCCGCCGATGAGCGCCGGGCAGGTGGCGAACCTGATCCTGGCGCAGGCACTCGGCGACGCGGCCATCGACGCTCCACTGTGGCTGGTGACCAGGGGTGCCGTGTCGATCGGCCGCGCGGACCGGCTTACCGCACCCGGCCAGGCGCAGCATTGGGGGATGGGGCGTGTCGCCGCCCTGGAGTTGGGCGATCGCTGGGGTGGCGTGGTCGACATGCCCAACCCGGACGCCCGGGCGGCCGCCGCGCTGCTGGCCGTGGTCGCCAGTGGTGAGGACCAGGTCGCGATCCGCTCGACCGGCGTGTTCGGCAGGCGCCTCACCCGGGCGACACCGCCGCTGGGGGCGCCCTGGACACCGCGCGGAACCGTCCTGGTCACCGGTGGAACAGGCGCGTTGGGCGGGCATGTCGCCCAGTGGCTCACCGAGCGCGGAGCCGAGAAGGTCATCTTGGCCAGCCGTGGTAGCGCCGAGTTCGCGTTGGATGTGGCCGACCGCGAGCAGGTGACTGCGTTCCTCGCCGAGCACGAGATCGGAACTGTTGTCCACGCCGCTGGGGTTAGCGATCTGGTTCCGTTGACCGAAACCGGACTTGCCGAGTTCGCGGATGTCTTGCGCGCCAAGGTCGAGGGCGCCGCCCTGCTTGACGAGCTCCTCCCTAACGCCGAGTTCGTGTACTTCTCCTCCGTTGCCGCCACCTGGGGTGGGGGAGGCCAGGGCGCCTACGCAGCAGCGAACGCCTACCTCGACGCGCTCGCGGAGTCCCGGCGCGGCAAGGGTTTACCCGCGATCTCGGTCGCCTGGGGACCGTGGGAGGGCGCTGGTATGGCTGCCCAAAGCCACGACCAGCTCCTGCGCCGAGGCCTGCGCCCCATGTCCCCGGCGAAAGCGCTCACCGCGCTCGGCCGCGCTCTCGACAGCCGAACCGACCTCACCGTGGCCGACATCGACTGGACCACTTTCGCCCCCGCGTTCACCAGCACCCGCCCAAACCGGCTGCTCGCCGATCTGCCCGAGGCTGCCGACACCACCCCCGCCGACGCGGGCGATCTGCGCGCCCAGTGGCTGACCCGCCTCGCCGACCTGCCTGAAGGCGACCGCACCGGCGTCCTGCTCGACCTGGTCCGCGCCGAGGTCGCCGCTGTCCTGGGGTATCGGGGATCGGACGACATCGGCGCGCAGTTGCCGTTCAAGGACTTGGGCATCGACTCGCTCACCGCCGTTGAGGTCCGCGACCGGCTCGCCGCCGCGACCGGCCTCACCCTCACCGCGGGGCTGGTGTTCGACTACCCGAAGCCCGCGACCCTGGCCGAGTACCTGGCCGCCGAGCTGACCGGCACCACGCGCCAGGTCGAGGCCACCGCGCGGGTCGCCGCCGACGAGCCCATCGCGATCATCGGTATGGCATGCCGGTTCCCCGGCGGAATCGCAACACCGGAAGACTTGTGGCAGCTGCTACTGGCCGGGGAAGAAGCCATCTCCGCGTTCCCCACTGACCGCGGCTGGGACCTTGAGGAACTGTTCGCCGAGGACGCTGACGGTGGCACGTCCTACGTCCAGGCGGGTGGGTTCCTCCACGAGGCAGCGGATTTCGACCCCGCCTTCTTCGGGATCTCCCCGCGCGAGGCCATCGCGATGGACCCGCAGCAGCGGCTCCTGCTCGAAACCGCTTGGGAGGCAGTGGAACGCGCGGGCATCGACCCGCACGACTTGCGCGGGAGTCGAACCGGCGTGTTCGCGGGCAGCAACGGCCAGGACTACAGCTACCTGTTGCTCAGCGCCGAGGACGACGTCGAGGGGCACCTGCTCGCGGGTGCGACCGCGAGTATCCTGTCCGGGCGGATCGCGTACACCCTCGGGTTCGAGGGGCCGGCGTTGACGGTCGACACCGCGTGCTCGTCCTCGTTGGTCGCGCTGCACTTGGCCGCCCGATCACTGCGATCGGGCGAGTGTGACCTCGCACTTGCGGGCGGGGTGTCGGTGATGTCAACGCCCGGCCCGTTCGTGGAGTTCAGCCGATTGAGCGGACTCGCCCAAGACGGGCGGTGCAAGGCGTTCGCCGATGCCGCGGACGGGACCGGGTGGGGTGAGGGCGCAGGGCTCTTGCTGGTCGAGCGGCTCTCGGACGCGCAGCGCAACGGGCGCAAGATCCTGGCCGTCGTCCGTGGCAGTGCGGTCAACTCGGACGGTGCTTCCAACGGGCTGACCGCGCCGAACGGGCCGTCGCAGCAACGGGTCATCCGCGAAGCGGTGGCCGACGCGGGCCTATCACTGTCCGATGTGGATGCTGTCGAGGCGCACGGGACCGGCACGACCCTGGGCGACCCGATCGAGGCTCAAGCACTGCTGGCCACCTACGGGCGCGACCGCGAGCGCCCGCTGCTGCTGGGCGCGGTGAAGTCCAACCTCGGGCACACCCAGGCGGCGTCCGGAGCGGCTGGCGTGATCAAGATGGTCATGGCGCTGCGGCACGGGGTCCTGCCCAAGACACTGCACATCGACGCCCCCACCACGCAGGTCGATTGGACCGCGGGCGCGGTCGACCTGCTCACCGACACCACCACGTGGCCCACCACCGGGAAACCGCGCCGCGTGGGTGTGTCTTCCTTCGGCGCCAGCGGTACTAACGCGCACCTCGTGATCGAGGAGGCAGGGCATGTCCCGAGTGATTCCCCCGAGCAGGCCACCACACCGCCCGGACGGCCCCTGCCCTTCGTCGTGTCGGCTCGCTCGGAGCAGGCCCTGCGTGCGCAAGCCGAGGCACTGCGCGCGAACCTGACCGACGCTTTGCCCGACATCGCGCACACCCTGGGTAGGCGCAGCAGTTTCGAGCAACGGGCCGTGGTTGTCGCTGATTCCGCGGACTCTTTGCGCGAGGCGCTTTCCGTGCTCGTTGACGGAACCCCGCACCCTGCGGTGACCGTCGGCAAGGCGAGAGCGGCCAAGGTGGCCTTCGTCTTCCCCGGTCAGGGGTCGCAGTGGGCGGGGATGGCGCTGGACCTGTTGGACGAACCGGTGTTCGCCGACCGGTTCGCTGAGTGCGCCCACGCTCTGGCTCCGCACGTCGACTTCGTGCTGACCGAGGCGCTCGCCGACGAGGACGCGTTGGCCCGGGTCGAGGTGGTGCAGCCGCTGCTGTGGGCGGTAATGGTGTCGCTCGCCGCACTGTGGCAGGCCCACGGTGTCACCCCGGCCGCCGTGGTCGGGCACAGCCAGGGCGAGATCGCGGCCGCCGCGGTCGCGGGTGCGTTGAGTCTCGCCGATGCCGCCACGGTTGTCGCGTTGCGCAGCCAGGCCATCACAGAACTCGCCGGGCAGGGCGGGATGGTGTCGATCCCGCTACCCGAGGCCGCTGTTCTGGATCGGATCGCTGGCTGGGGTGAGCGGATTTCAGTCGCAGCGGTGAATGGTCCTGAAGCGACGGTCGTGTCCGGTGAACCGGGTGCACTTGACGAGCTGCTGGTCGAGTTGACCGGTGACAACATCCGGGCCCGGCGCGTGCCGGTCGACTACGCGTCGCACTCCGCCCAGGTCGATCGACTGCGCGAGCGGATCATCGCTGCGCTCGCGGGGATCAGGCCACGACGATGTGCGATCCCGTTCTACTCCGCCGTGACCGGCGACATCCTGGACACCACTGTGCTGGATGCCGAGTACTGGTTCACGAACCTGCGTGAGACGGTCCGGTTCGAGGCCGCCACCTCCGCGTTGCTGCGCGATGGTCACACGCTGCTGGTCGAGTCGAGCCCGCACCCGGTGCTCACGGCCGCGGTCCAGGACGCCACCGCCATCGGAACACTCCGTCGTGATGATGGCGGGCGAGCGCGGTGGCTGACCGCGCTCGCCGACGCCCACACTCGTGGTGTCGCGGTCGATTGGCGGCTCGACGGGCGGTTCACCGACCTGCCCACGTATGCCTTCCAGCGCCAGCGGTACTGGCCCAAGGCGCGGACCGAAGTGCCCGCCGCGGTGAGCAACCCGGGCGAGGCACGGTTCTGGGCGGCGGTCGACCGGCAGGACAGCGCGGCGGTGTCGGAAGCGCTGCGGGTACCCGCAGCGGCTGTGGAGTCCCTGTTGCCTGCGTTGTCCAACTGGCACCGGCAGGTTGGCGAAGAGTCCGCTGTGGATGCTTGGCGGTACCGGATCCGCTGGTCCGCGGTCGACACGGTCGATGAGGTGCGCGACCCGCTGCTGACCGGTAGGTGGCTGGTCGTGGTCAGCGCGGCCGTGGCCGATTCGCCGATCGTCAAGGCGATGGTGGGCGCTGAGGTCCTTGTCGTCGACCCGACCGAGGAGTCCTTCACCCGGCAGCTGCACGGCTACGAGGTCGATGGGGTGCTGTCGCTGCTGGCGCTCGACGAGACCCCGCACCCCGTGCACGCGGCGCTGCCGGTCGGGCTCACGGCGACGTTGTCGCTTCTGCACGCGGTGGTCGAGACGGACATAGCTCCACTGTGGTGTGTCACGCAAGGAGCAGTCGGGACGACGGGGGAGGTTCCCGCGAACCCGGCGCAGGCGCAGGTGTGGGGGCTCGGTCGGGTCGCGGGTTTGGAACACCCCCGGCAATGGGGTGGGCTGGTCGACGTACCGGTCGGCTTCGATGACCGAGCTGCCGCCAGGCTCGTCGGTGCGCTGGTCCGCACGGACGACGAGGACCAACTCGCGGTCCGGGCCGCGGGCACGTTCGCCCGACGACTGGTGCGGGCGGCGACGGGCTCCGCGGCGCCGACGCGGTCGTGGCGGCCCGGCGGAACCGTGCTGGTGACCGGGGGAACCGGGGCGATCGGCGGGCACGTGTCGCGGTGGTTGGCCGCCAACGGCGCTGAACACCTGGTGCTGACCAGCCGTCGCGGCCCGGACGCGCCGGGTGCGCGGGAGCTGGTCGCCGAACTGGCGCAACTCGGTGCCCGGGTCGACGTCGTCTCCTGCGACCTGGCCGACCGCGCGGACGTGGCGCACATGCTGTCCGAGCTGGACAGTCCGATCACGACGGTCATGCACACCGCGGGCATGGGGACCCTGGCGCCGCTGGAGTACACCAGCGTCGCTGACCTGGCGCACCTGATCACCGCGAAGGTGGCCGGGGCCCGCCACCTCGACGAGCTCATCGACCCCGCCCAGCTCGACGCGGTGGTCTACTTCTCCTCCATCGCGGGCGTGTGGGGGGTGGGCAGGCACGGCGGGTACGCCGCGGGGAACGCCTACCTCGACGCGCTCGCCGAGCACCGGCGCAGCGAGGGCGTGCCAGTGCTGTCGGTGGCGTGGGGGCCGTGGGACGGCGGCGGGATGGTCGCACTGACCGCCGTCGAACCCATGCTGCGCCGCGGCGTGCCGCTGATCACCCCCGGCCCGGCCATGGTGGCCCTGCGGCAGGCGCTCGACCACGGCGACACCTTCGTCGCCGCCGCCGAGGTCGACTGGGCGCGGTTCGTGCCCGCGTTCACCTCGCTGCGGCCCAGCCCGCTGCTCGCTGAACTCCCGGAGGCCGCGCTGCCCGTCGCGACCGCGGTCGTGCCCGCGGAAGCGGCGGCCGACTTCCGCTCGCGGTTGGCTCGTCTGTCCGAAGTGGAACGCTCGCGCGCCCTGCTCGACCTGGTCCGCGCGCACGCCGCCGTGGTGCTCGGCCACACCGGTTCCGCCGCGATCGAACCCGACCGGGCCTTCCGCGAGGTCGGCTTCGACTCGCTCACCGCCGTCGAGCTGCGCAACCGCCTCGCCGCCGAGACCGGGCTGACCCTGCCCGCCACCCTGGTCTTCGACCAACCCAACCCGACGGTCCTCGCCATCCACCTGCGCGGCCTGGTCCTGCCGGAGGCCACCGCGGACGACCTCCCGTCCATGGCCGAGCTCGACCGCATCGAACTGGCCCTCGCCACCCGCTCCGACGACGACATCGCCCGGGTCCGGGTGGTCATGCGCCTGGAGTCCCTGCTGGCCGCCCACCGCGGGTCGGGCAGGACTGGCGGGAACAGCGCGGGCGGGAACGGTGCGGGCGGCGACCTGCTGGACCGACTCGGATCGGCCACCAACGACGAGCTGTTCGACCTGGTCGAGAAGGACTTGGGGCTGACATGAGCGAGAACGGCACCCCCGCGGAGCGCAAACTGCGGGACTACCTCGGTCGGGTCATCGCCGAGTTGCACGACACCCGGGGTCGGCTGCGGGCGGCCGAGTCGGCCGAGCAGGAGCCGGTCGCGATCGTGGCCATGAGCTGCCACCTGCCGGGCGGGGTGTCCTCGCCCGCGCAGCTGTGGCGGATGTTGGTCGACGGGGCGGACGGGGTCAGTTCGTTCCCGACGGACCGCGGGTGGGTAGGCGACACGCTGACGCACCCGGATGGACACACCTCGACGGAGTCGGCGCAGGGCGGGTTCCTGCACGACGCCGGGTTGTTCGACCCCGGGTTCTTCGGGATCAACCCGCGTGAGGCGCTGGCGATGGACCCGCAGCAGCGGCTGGTCCTGGAAGGCACCTGGGAGGTCGTCGAGCGGGCGGGCATCCACCCGAAGTCGTTGCGGGGCAGCCAGACCGGGGTGTTCATCGGCACGAACGGGCAGGGCTACGGCGCGGGCATGCAGGCGGGCATGGCCGGGTCGGAGGGGTACCTGCTGACCGGCGGTGCGACCTCCGTGGTGTCCGGCCGCATCGCCTACACCCTCGGGCTTGAGGGTCCGGCGGTCACTGTGGACACCGCGTGCTCGTCTTCGTTGACGGCACTGCACCTGGCCAGTCAGGCGTTGCGGTCGGGGGACTGCACGCTCGCGCTGGTCGGCGGGGTCACGGTCATGCCGCACCCCACCGGGTTCCACGAGTTCAACCGGCAGCGCGGCCTGTCGTCCGACGGCCGCTGCAAGGCTTTCTCGGCACGTGCTGACGGCATGGGGATGGCCGAGGGCGCGGCGATGATCCTCGTGGAGAAGTTGTCCGACGCGGTCCGCAATGGACACCCGGTGCTGGCCGTGGTGCGCGGGTCCGCGGTGAACCAGGACGGCGCGTCGAACGGGCTCACGGCGCCCAACGGGCCCGCGCAGCAGCGGGTGATCCGAGCGGCCCTGGCCAACGCGCGGCTCTCACCGGAGGACGTCGACGCGATCGAGGCGCACGGCACCGGAACCGCGCTCGGCGACCCCATCGAGGCGCAGGCGCTGCTGGCGACCTACGGGCAGGACCGGGACCGGCCGCTGTGGCTCGGGTCGCTGAAGTCCAACATCGGGCACACCCAGGCGGCGGCCGGGGTCGCGAGCATCATCAAGATGGTGCTCGCCCTGCGGCACGAGCTGCTGCCCCGGACCCTGCACGTCGACGAGCCGACCCCGCACGTGGACTGGTCGGCTGGCGCGGTGGAGCTGCTGACCGAGGCTCGCGAGTGGCCCGCGGGCGAGCGGGTGCGCCGGATCGGGGTGTCGTCGTTCGGGATCAGCGGGACGAACGCGCACGTCATCCTGGAGGAAGCCCCCGTCGCCGAGCTCACCGCCCGCGCTGCCGACTCGCCGCCGGTCGTGCCGCTCCCGGTGTCCGGGCGCACGGCGGCCGCGTTGGCCGCGCAGGCGGACCACCTGTCCGATGTGGAGGGTGAGCTGGTCGACCTCGGGTTCTCGTTGGCCACGACCCGGCAGTCGTTCGAGCACCGCGCGGTGGTCCTGGCCGGAGACCGGGACGCCGCGGTGGCCGGGTTCGCGGCGGTCGCGACCGGCGAGAGCAGCCCGGACGTGGTGCGCGGGGTGGTCGAGCCGGGGTTGACCGCCGCGCTGTTCACCGGGCAGGGCGCGCAGGTCGCGGGGATGGGGCGGGAGCTGCACGAGACGTACCCGGTGTTCGCGCAAGCGTTTGACGCGGTGGCCGAGCGCATCGGGCTGCCACTGCGCGAGATCGTCTTCGGCGACTCGGGCACGCTCGACCGGACCGACCACGCCCAGGCCGGGCTGTTCGCGGTCGAGGTGGCGCTGTTCCGGCTGCTGCAGTCTTGGGGTTTCGCGCCGGACCTGCTCGTCGGCCACTCGATCGGCGAGATCGCGGCCGCGCACGTCGGTGGGGTGCTCTCGCTGGACGACGCCTGCACGCTGGTCGCCGCGCGCGGTCGGCTGATGGCCGCGCTCGCCCCCGGTGGTGCCATGCTCGCCGTCGAGGCCACCGAGGCCGAGCTCGACCTGCCCCCGGGGGTGGATCTCGCTGCGGTCAACGGCGATCGTTCACTTGTCGTATCGGGGGATCGTAGGATTGTTGAACAGTTCGAACGTAGGATTGTTGAACAACACCGCCGGGTGAAGCGGCTGACCGTCTCGCACGCCTTCCACAGCCACCTGATGGACCCGATGCTGGACGAGTTCGCCCAGGTCGTAGCCGGGTTGGTGTTCCAGCCGCCGGTGATCCCGCTGGTCTCGACGGTGGAGCTCGACGCCGATGTCGCGACCCCGGGGTACTGGGTCCGGCAGGTGCGCGCGACGGTCCGGTTCCACGCGGCGGCGACCCGGCTGCGTGAGCGCGGTGTGACCCGGTTCGTGGAGTTGGGGCCCGACGGGGTGCTGAGCGCGCTGATCGGCGCGGGTGCTGTGCCGGTGCAGCGATCCGGGCGGCCGGGGGTTGAGACGCTGGTGCGCGCGGTGTCGCGCCTGCACGTCGCGGGCGTCGACCTCGACTGGTCCGGCGTGTTCGGGCCGTGGGACGCGCGCGTGATCCCGCTGCCCACCTACGCCTTCCAGCGCCAGCGGTACTGGCCCGCTCTCAACGCGGCGGGCGATGTCACTGCGGCGGGCCTCGCAGGCGCCGACCACCCGCTGCTCGGCGCGGCGGTGTCGCTCGCGGGCAGCGATGGCCTCGTTCTCACGGGTCGCCTGTCGGCATCCACCCAGGACTGGCTGCTCCAGCACCGGGTCCACGGCGCCGCCTTGCTGCCGGGAACCGCGTTCGTCGACCTCGCACTGCGGGCGGGCGAGCAGGTCGGCTGTCCGGTCGTCGACGAGTTGACCCTCAGCGCCCCGTTGGTCGTACCCGATCGAGGCGCGCTCCAGCTCCAGATCGAGGTGGGTCCGTCCGAATCGGACGGCACCCGGCCGCTCGCGGTGCATTCCCGTCCGGAGGGCGGTGGCTGGACCCAACACGCCGTGGGCACACTCGCCCCTGCTCGCGCGGGAGGCGCTGGGCTCGAAAAGTGGCCACCCGCGGAGGCTGAACCCGTTGATGTCACGGGGTTCTACGAGGTGATCCAGGCCGCGGGCCTTGAGTACGGCCCGCTGTTCCAAGGTCTGCGGGCGGCGTGGCGGCGGGGTCGGGAGGTGTTCGCCGAGGTCGCGCTGGAGGGCGACGGCGAGCGGTTCGGCGTGCACCCCGCCCTGCTCGACTCGGCGTTGCACGCGATCGCCGTCGGTGGGCTTCTCGACGGCACTGAGGTTCGGTTGCCGTTCAGCTGGTCCGGCGTCGCCCTGCACGCGGTGGGTGCGACGTCACTGCGGGTCCAGTTGACCCCGGCCGGGCCGGACACGGTGTCCCTGGTGGCCGCCGATGGCACGGGTGCGCCGGTCATCACCGTTGACGCACTGACTCTGCGGCCTGCTGCCGTCGCGGAGGCAGGTCCCACCCCGCGCGACACCCTGTTCCGGGTCGACTGGGTCCGCCTCGACGGCGGCGAGATCATTCCGTGGACGCTGGTGTCAGAGCTCGACGAGCTCGGCGACGTACCACCGGTGGTCGCGGTCCGGGTCGGCGGCGATGGCATCGCCGCCGCGGCCGGGAGGGCGTTGACGCTGGTCCAGGCGTGGCTGGCCGAGGACCGGTTCGCCGAGTCGCGGCTGGTCTTGCTGACCGGTCAGGGCGTCGAGTCCGCCGCGGTGTGGGGTTTGGTGCGGGCGGCGCAGACCGAGCATCCCGGCCGTTTCGTCCTGGCTGAGGCCGAGGAGCCGTTCCCCGGTCTGGACACCGATGAACCGCAGTTCGCGGTGCGCGACGGCATCGTTCACGTACCACGGCTGGTGCGGGTCCACACCGGACGCGAGCCGGTGCGGTTAGCCGGAACGGTCGTGATCACCGGTGGCACCGGTACCCTCGGCGGGATCATCGCACGGCATCTGGTGAACCAGCACGGCGTCCAAGACATCCTGCTGTTGAGCCGCCGTGGCCCGCTGGCCACCACCGACCTGGCGGACTTGGACGCGCGAATCGAGACCGTCGCCTGCGATGTGGCCGACTTCGAGAAGCTGCGCGAGGTCCTTAGTGGACGTGATATCGCGCTGGTCGTGCACGCGGCCGGGAGCACGGACGACGGCATGGTCGAGCACCTCACCCATGAGCGGCTCGATCCCGTACTGGCCAAAGCGCATGCCGCCCTGCACCTAGACGCACTTGTGGACGACGGCGTCCCATTCGTCCTCTTCTCCTCCGCGGCAGCTACTTTCGGTGCGGCCGGCCAGGCGAACTACGCCGCCGCGAACGCCGTTCTCGACGCGGTGGCACGCCGTCGCCCGCACGCGGTGTCGGTCGGATGGGGCCTGTGGGAGCAGGCGAGCGGCATCACCGGACGACTCGACGACACCGAGCGCGCCCGCGTCACCCGTGCCGGTTCCGCCCTGACCACCGCGGAGGGTTTGGCGCTGTTCGACGCGGCGCTCGCGGGCGCGGCCCCTCACCTCGTTGCTCTCCGTCTCGATCTGCCAGCCCAGCTAGACGGGGTTGTTCCGCCACTGTTGCGTGGCCTGGTCCGGGGACGCGCCCACCGCGCCGAAGCCGCGCCGACCGCAGGACTCGGGGCTCGGCTCGCCGCGCTGGGCGACGCCGAGCGGCGCCGTGTGTTGCTGGGTGTCGTGCGAGCCGAGGTTGCCGCTGTCCTCGGACACGGCTCGGTGGAGTTGGTGGCGGAGCACAGTTCGTTCAAGGATCTCGGGTTCGACTCCTTGACAGCCGTGGAGTTGCGCAACCAGCTCGGCGCCGCGACCGGCCTGCGCCTGCCCGCGACCTTGGTGTTCGACCACCCCTCACCGCGTGCGCTGGTCGACTTCGTGCTGCCGAAGCTGCTTGGTGTCACCGGTCCGGTCACGACCGCCGTCGCCGTGCGGGCAGTGGACGAACCGATCGCGATCGTCGCCATGAGTTGTCGTTATCC
This sequence comes from Actinokineospora diospyrosa, assembly GCF_024171925.1. Taxonomy (GTDB): domain Bacteria; phylum Actinomycetota; class Actinomycetes; order Mycobacteriales; family Pseudonocardiaceae; genus Actinokineospora; species Actinokineospora diospyrosa. The sequence continues at coordinate 323,675 of NZ_JAMTCO010000003.1, forward strand.
CGGTGGTGTCGACAGCCCGGAAGCCCTGTGGCGCTTGGTCGCCGCGGGCGGGGACGCGATCACCCCGTTTCCCACCAACCGCGGTTGGGACTCTGACGGGCTTTACGACCCGGACCCGGACTCGGCCGGTAAGTCCTATGTGGTCGAAGGCGGGTTCGTGCACGACGCCGACACGTTCGACCCATCGCTGTTCGGGATCTCCCCGCGTGAGGCGCTGGCGATGGACCCGCAGCAGCGGTTGATGCTGGAGTCGTCCTGGGAAGTCTTCGAGCGCGCCGGCATTGACCCGACTTCCGTGCGTGGCACCAAGACCGGGGTCTTCGCCGGGCTCATGTACCACGACTACGCCGCGACCATGCCCGTGCTGCCGGAGGGCGTCGAGGGGTACCTCGGCACCGGGACCTCCGGCAGCGTCCTGGCTGGGCGCGTCTCCTACACGTTCGGGTTGGAAGGCCCGGCGATGACCGTGGACACCGCCTGCTCCAGCAGCCTCGTCGCCCTGCACCTGGCCGCGCAGGCGCTGCGGTCGGGGGAGTGCGACATGGCGCTCGCCGGTGGGGTCACGGTGTTGTCGACCCCTGCCGTGTTCGTCGATTTCAGTCGTCAACGCGGGTTGGCGTTCGACGGGCGCTGCAAGTCGTTCGCCGCGGCGGCTGACGGGACCGGCTGGTCCGAGGGGATCGGGCTGCTGTTGGTCGAACGGCTCTCGGACGCCGTCGCCAAGGGGCACCCGGTCCTGGCGGTGGTGCGCGGGTCCGCGGTGAACCAGGACGGCGCGTCGAACGGCTTGACCGCGCCGAACGGGCCGTCGCAGGAGCGGGTGATCCGGCAGGCCGTCGCCAACGCGGGACTCACCCTGTCCGATGTGGACGCGGTTGAAGCGCACGGCACGGGAACGGTCTTGGGTGACCCGATCGAGGCGCAGGCGCTGTTGGCGACCTACGGGCAGGAGCGGGATCGGCCGCTGTGGCTCGGGTCGCTGAAGTCCAACATCGGGCACTCGCAGGCAGCGGCCGGGGTGGGTGGTGTGATCAAGATGGTGCAGGCCATGCGGCACGGTGTGCTGCCGCCGACCTTGCACGTCGACTCGCCGTCACCGCACGTGGACTGGACGTCGGGCTCGGTCGAACTGCTGACTTCCGCTGTCGCCTGGGAGAGCAACGGGCGGCCGCGACGCGCGGCCGTGTCGTCCTTCGGTGTCAGCGGCACCAACGCGCACACGGTCCTGGAGGAGTACCGGGCGCCGGTCGCCGAGGCCGTCGACGGCCCCGCGCCGTGGGTCCTCTCGGCCACCTCGACCGAGGCCCTGCGGTCGCTGGCGCGCTCACTATCCACTGTGGAAGAATCTGCGGGCGACGTCGCGTGGACGCTGGCCACTGGTCGGGCGAACCTGGACCACCGGGCCGTGGTGCTCTCACCTGCCGGGCTGGGCGCCGTCGCGAACGGGACGCCGGGGGCGATCACGGGTGTCGCCGGTCGCGGCGGGGTCGCGTTCGTGTTCCCGGGGCAGGGTTCGCAGTGGGCCGGGATGGCCGTGGAACTGCTGGGCGTCCCGGCGTTCGGGCGGGCGATCGACGAGTGCGCGGCGGCTTTGGCGCCGTACGTGGACTGGTCGCTGCGGGACGCACTCGCCGGGGAGGGGCTGGACCGGGTCGATGTCGTGCAGCCCGCGTTGTGGGCGGTGATGGTGTCGCTCGCGGCGTTGTGGCGCTCGGCGGGGGTCGAGCCTTCGGCGGTGGTCGGGCACTCGCAGGGCGAGATCGCGGCCGCGGTCGTGGCGGGGGCGTTGACCCTGGCGGACGGAGCGCGGGTTGTCGCGCTGCGCAGCCGGGCCATCGCCGAGGAGCTGCGTGGCGGCGGGATGGTGTCGCTGGCGGTGCCGGTGGCCGAGGTCGCCGACTTGATCGCCGGGTCGCCGCTGTCGGTGGCCGCAGTGAACGGACCACTGTCCACAGTGGTCTCGGGTGACGCGGGCGCTCTGGACAAGCTTTTGGTGACCTGCGAGGAGCGTGGGCTGCGAGCGCGCCGGATCCCGGTCGACTACGCGTCGCACTCGGCGCACGTGGAGCGCATCGAGCAGCGGCTGCTGCACGATCTCGCGCCCGTGTCGCCGCAGGTCGCGCGGTTGCCGTTCTACTCCGCCGTGACCGGTGACCGGATGGCCGACTTGATGGACGCGCGGTACTGGTACGACAACCTGCGCGAAACCGTCCGCTTCGAGGAAGCCACCCGTGCGCTGCTGCGGGACGGGCACACGCTGCTGGTCGAGGTCAGCGCGCACCCGGTGTTGGCGACTGGGCTGCAAGAGACGTTGGAGAGCGGCTCTGGCGCTGTCCTGGGGACTCTTAGGCGCGACGAGGGTGGGCTCCAACGGTGGTGGACTGCGCTCGCTGAGGCGTATGTGGCGGGGGTTCCCGTCGACTGGTCGTCTGTCCTGCCGCGCGGCCGGTTTGTAGAGCTGCCGACGTACCCCTTCCAGCGGACGCGGTTCTGGCCAGACCCGGTGCAGCTGCCTGGCGACGTCACGGCTGTCGGACTCGGGTTGGCGGGGCATCCGTTGCTGGGTGCCGCTGTGTCGGTAGCCGGGACGGACGATGTTGTGCTTACCGGGCGGTTGTCGTCTCGCTCGTGGTTGGCCGACCACGCCGTGCTTGGGACGGTACTTCTACCGGGCTCGGCGTTCGTCGAGTTGGCTTTGCACGCGGGCGCACAGGTAGGGCTACCGTCGCTCGCTGAGCTGACCATCGAAGCGCCGCTGGTCTTGGACGATGACGGTGTCGCGGTGCAGGTCGTCGTCTCTGGGGCGTCGGTGGCCATCTATTCGCGATCTGGTGAGAGCTGGGTCAGGCACGCGGCGGGCACGCTGGCTGAATCCACTGTTAGCGGTACCCGTCTGGACGCGTGGCCACCGTCAGCCACCCCCGTGCCATTGGGCGACTTCTACGCGGCCGCAGCCGATGCGGGCTACGGCTATGGGCCAGCCTTCCAGGGGCTGCAAGCGTTGTGGCGTGGAGACGGAGAGGTCTTCGCGGAGATTGTTGGGCCTGCCGCCGACGGGTTCGGACTGCACCCAGCGCTGCTTGACGCTGCCTTGCACGGGATCGGCGCCTTACGCGAAGACAGCGAAGACAGCGGAGTGCGGCTGCCGTTCGCATGGACGGGTGTCACGCTGCACGCGGCAGGGGCGGCCAGCCTGCGGGTTCGCCTCAGCGGTGGCGACCAGGTGCGGCTGGACATCGCCGATGGCTCCGGCTCGCCTGTGGCGACCGTGGAGGGCCTCGTGCTCCGGCCGCTCACCGCCGACCAACTGACCGCGCGGCCGTCTGACCTGCTCTATGCCATCGACTGGGTGCCTTCCGCGCCCGGCGTCGGTGCCAGGTCGTGGGCTGTGGTGGGGCCGGACCCGGACGGAGCGGCCGAGTACCTGGCTGGCGTGGTCCAGGCGATCGACTGGCACCCGGACTTCGCTGCGCTGGTCGAGGCCGTGGACGCGGGCATGCCGGTGCCGGAGGTCGTCGTGGTGGCTGGCCTGGACGTCCACGCCTTGCTGGGTACTTCGCAGGCGTTCCTGGGCGATGCGCGGTTCGCTGACGCGCGTGCTGTGGTCCTCGGTTCGGGGGCCGGACGCGGGCTGGTGCGGTCGGCCGCCGCGGAGCACCCGGGACGGTTTGTCCTGGTAGATGGGGTGGAGGGGCTCGCTGCGCTGCCCGACGAGCCAGAGGTCTCGCTGAGGTCGGGGGCGCCGTTCGTGCCCCGGTTGGTGCGGGCCAACGGTGCGCCGCGGGTGCTTGAGGGCACGGTGCTGATCACCGGTGGGACCGGCGGGCTAGGGGCTCTGCTTGCTCGGCACCTCGCTGAGCAGCACCGGGTCTCTCGGTTGCTGCTGTTGAGCAGGCGGGGCCTAGAGGCGCCGGGTGCGGCTGCCTTGGTCGCCGAGTTGGGGGTTCCCGTCGAGGTCATTGCTTGCGACGCGGCCGATCGGGACTTATTGGCCGCAGCGCTCGACGGTCACGCTGTTGACGTTGTCGTCCACGCGGCAGGGGTACTCGACGATGGCGTGCTGGAGGCTCTGACCTCAGAACGGCTGTCTTCGGTACTGCGGCCCAAGGCCGACGCGGCAGCCAACTTGGACGCCTTGCTCGCCGACGCGGAGTTTGTTCTGTTCTCCTCCGGTGCCGCTACCTTCGGCACACCAGGTCAAGCCAACTACGCCGCTGCCAACGCCTACCTTGACGATCTGGCCGCCCGGCGCCGTGAACGTGGCCTGGCTGCGGTCTCTATCGCGTGGGGGATGTGGGCGCGGGAAACCGGGATGACAGCGGGCGCGGACCGTTCCGGGCCCGCACTGTCCGATGTTGAGGGCTTGGCCCTGTTCGATGCCGCGCTAGGGGCCGATCGGGCCCACGTGGTCGCGGCGCGGATAGACCTACCGGGGCTTCGAGCGCGCGGACATGTGCCGCCCCTATTGCGCGCATTGGTGCCCACGGTCGCTCGCCGAGAACAGGATCTCGCCTCTCGGCTTGCCGGTAGGAGTACCGCCGAGCAACGGGACATCTTGCTCTCCCTGGTCCGTGACCACGCCGCCGCGATTCTCGGCCATCCCACCGGCGACGCGGTGTCCCCGGAGCGCGGCTTCACCGAGATGGGCTTCAGCTCGCTGACCGCCATCGAGCTGCGCAATCACCTCGGCGGGGCTACCGACCTGCGCTTGCCGACAACTCTGGTCTTCGACTACCCGACCCCGGCCAAGCTCGCCGACTACCTGATGGAACGCGTGGGGGTCGCAGAGACGCCATCTGTGCTCGCGCACCTGGACCAGTTGGAAGCGGACCTGACCACCGTTGACGGTGAGGTGCGCTCGCGGGCCGTGGCCCGGTTGCAGGCGGTCCTCGCCCGGTTTGACGCGCCCCAGCAGGAGGCCTCGCTCGCCGAGGCGTCCGACGAGGAGATGTTCGCCTTCATCGACAACGAGTTGGGGGCCTGATGACCTCCGCCGAGTCCACCGAGGCCAAACTCCGGGAGTACCTGCGCCGGGTCACCACCGACCTGACGCAGACCCGGCAGCGGCTGCGGCAAGTCGAACGGGAACCCATCGCCATCGTGGGGATGGCCTGCCGGTACCCGGGGGGCGTGGACAGTCCGGAAGCTCTATGGCGGCTGGTTGACGACGGGGTCGACGCGATCGGAGGGTTCCCCACCGACCGGGGTTGGGACCTTACGCCGTTCGAGCAGTCCTCCGTGGCGTTCACCCGCGAGGGGGGCTTCCTCGACGGGGTCGCGGACTTCGACCCGTCGCTGTTCGGCATCTCTCCGAACGAAGCGCTGGGCATGGACCCGCAGCAGCGGCTTGTCCTAGAGGCTTCCTGGGAAGCGATTGAGCGCGCCGGGGTAGATCCGCTCTCCCTGCGCGGCAGCCGTACCGGCGTGTTCACCGGTGTCATGTACCACGAGTACGCGGCACGCCCGTTAGACATTCCGGAAGGCGTCGAGGGGTTCCTCGGCACTGGTAGCGCGGGCAGCGTCGTGTCCGGCCGCGTCGCCTACGCACTCGGCCTTGAAGGTCCTGCTCTTAGCGTCGACACCGCATGCTCCAGCAGCCTCGTGGCGATGCACTTGGCCGCGCAGGCCCTGCGTAATGGCGAATGCTCCCTTGCTCTAGCAGGCGGCGTTTCCGTGATGGTCACGCCTAACACGTTCGTCGACTTCGGTATGTCCGGCGGGCTCGCCTCCGACGGTCGGTGCAAGTCGTTCTCCGAGTCCGCTGATGGCGCGGGCTGGGCTGAGGGCGTTGGTGTTCTCCTGCTTGCCCGGCTAAGTGACGCTGAGCGGGACGGGTTACCCGTGCTGGCGGTCTTACGAGGTAGCGCGGTCAACTCCGACGGCGCTTCCAGCGGTCTTACCGTGCCCAACGGTCCTTCGCAGCAGCGCGTCATTCGCGCCGCCCTCGCCAATGCCCGGCTCAACCCGTCGGACGTCGATGTGGTCGAGGCCCATGGCACCGGGACCTCCCTCGGTGACCCCATCGAGGCCCAAGCCGTCCTGGCGACCTACGGCCAAGACCGCGCCGAGCCGCTCTGGCTGGGGTCGCTGAAGTCGAACATCGGCCACGCCCAGTCCGCCGCGGGCGTCGCAGGCGTGATCAAGATGGTCCTGGCCCTGCGGCACGGGGTGCTCCCGCGCACGCTGCACGTCGCCGAGCCCACCAGCCACGTCGACTGGACGGCGGGCTCGGTCTCGTTGCTCACCGAGGCCCAGCCATGGCCGCACGACCCCGACCGACCCCGCCGCGCCGCGGTGTCCTCCTTCGGCGTGAGCGGCACCAACGCGCACGTGATCATCGAAGAACACCCCACCCAGCCGGATCCGTGTCAGGAGCCCACGGCTCCCGCCGTCCTCCCGTGGGTGCTGTCCGCCAAGACCGCGGCGGCCCTTCGCGGTCAAGCCGCTCGACTGCGCGCGCATGTCGGGGGTGCCGCGCTGGTCGACACCGCCCACTCGCTGGTGGTGTCACGAGCGTCCCTGGACCACCGCGCTGTCGTGCTGGGTGCTTCGCCGGAGGACTTCGGGCGCGGCCTCGACGGGCTTGCCGCCGGGCGGGAGGTGCCGGGCGTCGTGGTCCGCACCGGTGACCTCGGCCAGGGCGGCGTGGTGTTCGTGTTCCCCGGGCAGGGTGCCCAGTGGCCGGGCATGGTCGCGTCGCTGCTGGACACCGAGCCGGTGTTCGCCGACCGGATCCGCGACTGCGCCGACGCCCTCGCCCCGCACGTCGACTGGTCCCTGCCGGACGTGCTGCGCGGCCGTGGCGACCTCGACCGGGTCGACGTCGTGCAGCCGGTGCTGTGGGCGGTCATGGTGTCGCTCGCCGCGCTGTGGCGCTCGGCCGGGGTGGTGCCCGCCGCCGTCGTCGGCCACTCGCAGGGGGAGATCGCCGCCGCCGTCGTCGCGGGCGGTCTGTCCCTTGAGGACGGTGCGCGGGTTGTCGCGCTCCGCAGTCGAGCCATCGCTGAGCTGCTCGGTGCTGGTGGCATGGTCTCACTTGCTCTTGGCGAATCCGCCGCGCTTGAGCTGATCGGGCGCTGGTCCGGGGTCAGCGTCGCCGCGATCAACGGCCCTACCTCGACGGTCGTCTCCGGCGACGCCGCTGCCCTAGACGACCTCGTCGAACACTGCGCCACCGCCGGGATCCGCGCCAAACGCGTCCCGGTCGACTACGCCTCTCACTCCGCCCACGTCGACCGCCTTCGCGATCGGTTGCTCGCCGACCTCGCCCCGATCCGCCCCCGTGCCTGCGACATCCCGTTCCACTCGGCGGTCACGGCTGATCGGATCGACACCGCCGCCCTGGATGCCGAGTACTGGTTCACGAACCTGCGCGAACCCGTCCGGTTCGAGGCGACCGCGCGGGGCCTGCTCGAGGCGGGCCGCTCGCTGTTCATCGAGGTCAGCCCGCACCCGGTGCTCACCTACGGTCTCGGGGAAACCGTCGCCGACGCCGGACTCGCCGACGCCGGACTCGCCGCCGCCGTCCTCACCACCCTCCGCCGCGACGAGGGCGACACCCGTCGCTGGCTCGCCGCCCTCGCCGAAGCCCACGTCCACGGCGTCACCGTCGACTGGCGCGCCCTGAGCCGTCCCTGGGGCGGCACCCGGGTCGACCTGCCGACGTACGCGTTCGACCGCAGGCGCTTCTGGCTCAACACCCTCGCCACCACCACGCTCTCCACAACAACGCTGTCTACAACCGACAGTTGGCGCTACGAGGTGGCCTGGAGTCCCGTTGTCCTGCCCGCTGCCCCGCTCGGGCAGTGGGTCGTCGTCGTCAGGGGTGAGCAGCCTCTGGCGGTCGCGGTCGCCTCCCGGCTCGGGGCCACGATCGTCGACATCGGTGCCCTGGACCAGTTGGCGACCCTGCGGCCCACCGGGGTCTTGTCGCTGCTGGCGCTCGCGGAGGAACCCACGCCCGGGCACTCTGCCGTGCCGCAGGGCTTCGCGGACACGATCGCCCTGATCCACGCCCTGCACGCCACCAAACTCCAGATCCCGCTCTGGTGCGCGACGACCGACCCCGCCGCCCACCCGGTGCAGGCGCTGGTCGTCGGCCTCGGGCGGGTCGCCGCGCACGAGTACCCCTGGTGGGGCGGCATCGTCGACCTGCCTGCCGAGCCCGACGACCGCGCGCTCGACCACCTGGCCAGCGCGGTGGCGCAGCGCGACGAAGACCAGCTCCAGGTCCGCCCCGACGGTGTCCGGGCCGCTCGCCTGCGCCGCGCCCAGCCGCCCGCGGTCGGGCGCCGGTGGACGCCGACCGGCACGGTCCTCATCACCGGCGGCACCGGGGCCATCGGCACCCACGTCGCCCGCATGCTCGCCACCGCGGGAGTCGACCACCTGCTGCTGCTGAGCCGCCGCGGCCCCGATGCCCCCGGTGCCGCGGCACTGGCGGCCGAGCTGGTGGCCCTCGGGACTCGGGTCACCATCCGCGCCTGCGACCCCGCCGACCGCGCCGCCTTGGCCGCCGTGCTGGCCGAACACCCGCCCACCGCGGTCTTCCACGCCGCCGGGGTCGTCGACTCCAGCATCCTCGACTCGCTGACCCTCGACCGCGTCGACACCGCCCTGCGGGCCAAGGTCGCCGCCGCGATCAACCTGCACGAGCTCACCGCCGACCTCGACGCGTTCGTCCTCTTCTCGTCGCTCGCGGGCGTCTTCGGCGCCGCGGGGGAGGGCAACTACGGCCCCGGCAACGCCTTCCTCGACGCCTTCGCCCAGTACCGGCGCGCCCAAGGCCTCCCGGCGACCTCGATCGCCTGGGGCTCCTGGGACGGCGCGGGCATGGCCGAAGGCCCCATCGGCGACGCCATGGCCCGCCACGGCGTCCCCCGCATGGCGCCCGCACAGGCCCTGCGAGCCCTACGGGCGGCGATCGACAACAACGACACCGCCATCGCCATCGCCGACATCGACTGGCACACCTTCGGCTGGTTCTTCACCACCACCCGCCCCAGCCACCTGCTCGACGACCTCACCGAAACCACCCCAGCCGAGCCGGTCCGCCCCCTTGCCCACCGCCTGGCAGAGGTCTCCCCGGCAGACCGCAACCGGACCGTGCTCGCCCTGGTCCGCGAACAGGTCTCCCTGGTCCTCGGCTACGACACCCCGACGGCGGTAGAGCCCCGCCGAGCCTTCGGAGACCTAGGCCTGGCCTCCGCAGGCGCCGTCGAACTGCGCAACCGCCTCACCCTGGCCACCGGCCTCCAAATCCCCGCCACCGTCGTCTTCGACCACCCCACCCCCGCCGCCCTAGCCCGCTTCCTCACCACCGAGATCACCGCCCTCACCCCCGCCGTTGCCCCTGCGGCTCCTCCCGCCGTCGCGCCAACCAGAACTGCTGACGCAGCAACGGCCCAAGCTGGCGCATCCTCCGCTGGCTTAGCTGTCGGCGAGGCCGCCGCTCCTATCGCCGGTGCGCCGACCAACGCTTCTGACGCGGCTGTAGTCCAAGCAGTCAGGCTGTCATCGCCCGCTGCAGAAGCTGGCGTCCACCCCGAGGCCGCTGGCGTGGGTTTGGCGTCCGCCGCTGAGGTGGTCGGGCAGGTGGGGGTTGATGAGGACCCGATTGTCATTGTGGGGATGAGTTGTCGGTTCCCGGGCGGGGTTCGGTCGCCTGAGGATCTTTGGGAGTTGGTTGTCAACGGTGTGGATGCCATGACGCCGTTCCCGGATGACCGGGGGTGGGATCTCGCTGCGTTGTACCACCCGGATCCGGACAACCCCGGTACGACTTACGCCCGTGAGGGCGGGTTCATCGACGCCACCGTGTTTGACGCGGGGTTGTTCGGGATCTCCCCGCGCGAGGCGTTCGCCATGGATCCGCAGCAGCGGTTGTTGCTGGAGGCGACCTGGGAGCTGTTTGAGCGGGCGGGGATCGACCCGTTGTCGCTCAAGGGTTCGCAGACCGCGGTGTACGCGGGCACCGGCGGTCAGGACTACATGAGCTTCCTGACCGCGTCCGGCAGTGAGGGGTACCTCGCCACCGGCGGATCGCCCAGCGTGGTGTCCGGCCGGGTGGCCTACGCGTTCGGGTTGGAGGGACCCGCCCTCACCGTTGACACGGCGTGTTCGAGCAGTCTGGTCGCGCTGCACCTCGCTGTGCACGCGCTGCGGCGGGGTGAGTGCGACCTGGCGGTGGTGGGTGGGGTCACGGTGCTGTCCGGGCCGGGGATCTTCACCGAGTTCAGCCGCCAGCGGGGCATGTCCACGACCAGCCGCTGCCGGTCGTTCGCGGCCTCCGCCGACGGCGCGGGCTGGGGCGAGGGCGTCGGCGTCCTGCTGGTCGAGCGCCTGTCCGACGCCCGCCGCAACGGCCACGACGTCCTCGCGGTCGTCCGCGGGACCGCCATCAACTCCGATGGCGCCTCCAACGGCCTGACCGCGCCCAACGGCCCTGCCCAGCAGCGCGTGATCCGCGCCGCCCTGGAATCAGCCGCCCTCACCCCCACCGACGTCGACGCGGTCGAAGCCCACGGAACCGGCACCGCGCTAGGTGATCCAATCGAGGCCCAAGCCCTCCTTTCCGTTTACGGCCAGAACCGCACCGAGCCGCTGTGGCTCGGCTCCGTGAAGTCCAACATCGGCCACACCCAAGCCGCCGCAGGCGTCGCGGGCGTCATCAAGGCAGTCCTCGCCCTGCACCACGGCACCCTCCCCGCCTCCCTCCACATCGACACCCCCACCCCCCACGTCAACTGGACCACCGGCGCGGTCTCCCTCCTCACCGACACCCGCCCCTGGCCCACCGTCACCCGCCCCCGCCGCATGGCGGTGTCGTCCTTCGGCATCAGCGGAACCAACGCGCACACCATCCTGGAACAGGCCCCACCCGCCCACCCCGACCTACCCGCCCAGCCCGGCTCACCTGTTCAGCCCGGCCAGTTCGCCCAGCCCGGCCAGGCTGGCCAGCTAGGTTCGTCTGCTCAGCAAAGCGAGTCCGGCTTGCTCGACGGCCCTGGCCAGGTTCAGCAGATCGACTCGCTCGTTCAGCCCGGCCAGCCTGCTCCTTTTGGCCAGTTCGGCTCGCCTGCCCAGTCCGGCAACGCTTCCCAGTTTGGCTCGCCTGTTCAGTTCAGCGGGCTGAGCCAGCCCGGTCACTCTGGCCGACCTGTTCAAGGTGGCCAGGTCAGCTCGCCTGGTCAGGTCGGCGGGGCCGGGGTGGCGGGTAGTGGGGGCGTGGGTCCCGAGGGCGGGCAGGGGGTGCCGTTGCCGTTTGTGGTTTCGGGGGGGTCGGGGGGTGGGTTGGAGCGGCAGGTTGCGGCTTTGCGGGGGGTGGTTGGTGGAGAAGCGGATGTGGCCTGGTCGTTGGTGACTACGCGGGCGGCGTTGGGGCATCGGGCTGTTTTGGTTGGGGGGCAGTGGGTCCAGGACGTGGTTGTGCATGGGGAGTTGGCGTTCCTGTTCACGGGGCAGGGGGCGCAGCGGGTGGGGATGGGGGCGGGGTTGTATGCCGCCTATCCGGTGTTCGCGGGTGCTGTTGATGCTGTGTGTGCGCGGGTTGGGCTGGATCGGCCGCTGTGGGATGCCGTTGGGGATGAGGATGTTCATCAGACGGTGTACACGCAGGCGGGGTTGTTCGCGTTGCAGGTCGGGTTGTTCAGGCTCCTTGAGTCGTGGGAGGTCGTGCCGGATGTGTTGGTTGGCCACTCGATCGGGGAGTTGGCTGCCGCGCATGTGGCGGGTGTGCTGTCATTGGACGATGCCTGCGCGTTGGTGACCGCTCGCGGCAGGCTCATGCAGGCGTTGCCGACGGGTGGGGCCATGCTCGCCGTGGAGGCCGCCGAGGGGGATCTTGAGCTGGGGGCGGGGGTGGACCTCGCGGCGGTCAACGGGCCCAGTTCGTTGGTGGTGTCGGGTGATGCGGCCGCGGTGGGGGAGCACGCGGTTCGTTGGCGGGAGGAGGGGCGCAAGGTCAAGCGGCTCACGGTGTCGCACGCGTTCCACTCCCACCGCATGGAGCCGATGCTCGGCGAGTTCGCTCAGGTCGCCGAGCGGCTGACCTATCACCGTCCGAACATTCCGATCATCACCACCGCTCCTGGTTCCGTGGACAGTCCTGAGTACTGGGTCCGCCAGGTTCGCGAACCGGTTCGCTTCGCTGACGCGATCGACTCCCTCTTCGATGTCACCACCGCCATCGAGCTCGGCCCCGATGGCGTCTTGAGCGCGCTCACCCAGCAGATCAGCCCCGATGTCGTGGCGGTTCCCGCGCTCCGCCCGAACCGGGACGAACCCAGCACCCTCGTCGCGGCCTTGGCCCGCCTCCACACCCGGGGTGTCGAGGTCGACTGGCGGGCATACCTGCGCCCGTGGGCTGCCCGCCGTGTCGCACTCCCCACCTACCCGTTCGAACGCCAGCGCTACTGGCCCGACCCCGCCCCCGAGCCGTGGTTCTACCGGGTTGACTGGCAGGAACTACCCGCGGCCGGGACCGCCCTGTCCGGTCGGTGGTTGGTGCTCGGCTCCGCCGAGATCGCGTCGACTCTGGAGCGCGCGGGCGCCCAGGTCATCTCCGGACCCGCACGAGGCGGGAACGCCGACACTGAGAACGCGGGAGATCTCGACGGGGTCGTTGTCGTGGTGGACTCCGCGGCTGCGGTGCTGGACACCCTCCGGTTCACGGCGCCGGTGTGGGCGGTCACGGTCGGCGCTGTGTCTATCGGCGCTGTGTCTGTTGATGCTGTGGCTACAGATGATGCGGCGATTGATCCGCGGAAGGCCGCGGTGTGGGGAATCGGTCGGGTGGTCGCTCTCGAAGACCCCGCCGGGTGGGCCGGGTTGGTGGATGTCGCCTCGCTCGACGACTCCGGGATCGTCGCCGCGCTGCGGTCGGGTGAGCACCAGGTCGCGGTGCGGTCGGGGCGGGTGTTCGGTCGGCGGCTTCGGCGGGCGGAACGTCCGGTCAGCATGGTCTCTCCTCCGAGTGATTCATCTACCTACAAGAACACCGGAGCCCCGGCGGGTGTGGATGCCCGAAAGGGTGATGGTCGCGGGACGGTGTTGATCACGGGTGGGACGGGCGCGTTGGGCGCCCAGGTCGCCCGCTGGCTGCGCGCCCGTGGCACGACCGAGTTGGTGTTGGTGAGCAGGAGGGGGATCGCCGCCCCAGGAGCTGAGGACCTGGCCGCCGAACTCGGGGCCCAGGTTGTCGCCCTCGACTTGACCGACCGGACCGCCGTCGCTGATCTCGTCGCCCGACACCGGATCTCCACTGTCATCCACGCCGCAGGTGTTCTTGACGACGGCTTGGTCGCTGGGCTGACAGCGGAGCGGCTGGCCGTGGTGATCGACGCGAAAGCCGGGTCCGCTGAGCTACTCGACGAGCTGATCCCCGACGACGCCTTGTTCGTCGCGTTCACCTCGCTCGCGGGCGTTCTGGGCAATCCGGGCCAAGGTGCCTACGCGGCCGCGAACGCTCAAGTCGATGCGATCGTCGAGCGGCGTAAGGCAAACGGCAAGCCTGCCTTGTCGCTGGCATGGGGTGCTTGGGCAGGCGACGGGATGGCTGCTGGGTTGACTGATCGCCTTGCCCGGACCGGAATGCACCCGATGGCCGCCCCGCGCGCCTTGAAGGCGTTCGGGGATGCCTTGACTAAGCAGGGCTCTTACGTCATCGCGGATGTCGACTGGGACGTGCTAGCACCCGGATTCACCTCTGCCCGCCCGAGCCCGCTCCTGTCCGAGCTCGTTAAGAGGAGCCATAGCGTTCCTCAGTCTGCGAGCAAACCTCGCCGAGCGCGCACTGATTTGGACTCGGTGGTCGTCGAGCTGGCTGCCTCCGTCCTCGGCCATGTGGACACCACCTCCATCGAGGCAGGTCGTCCATTCCGTGATCTCGGCTTTGACTCCTTAACCGCCCTGGAGCTGCGCAACCTGCTCGCAGCCGAGATCGGGATGCCGCTTCCTGCCGGACTCGTGTTCGACCACCCCACTCCGGCTGAGCTCGCCAAGCACCTTACTGGCCTGGTCGGCAACGCAAGCACTGTCGAAGTCACCGATAGGCCTACCGAGCGCGGGGTCACGGAACCGATCGCGATCGTCGGGATGAGCTGCCGATTCCCCGGTGGTGTTGATAGCCCGGAGGCCCTGTGGGCGTTGGTGCGCGATGGTGTTGACGCCATGTCTGAGTTCCCCGACGACCGGGGCTGGGACCTCGAAGCGCTGAAGGGCTCGGCGGCGCGTGTTGGTGGCTTCCTCGACGACATCGCCAGCTTTGACGCCGGGCTGTTCGGTATCTCTCCCCGCGAAGCCCTCGCCATGGACCCACAGCAACGGTTGCTGCTTGAAGCCTCGTGGGAGGTATTCGAGCGCGCGGGCATCAACCCTCTGTCGGTGCGTGACAGCGATATCGGTGTTTTCGCAGGCACCAACGGGCAGGACTACGCGACCCTGCTCCTGGGATCTGACGCGGCCGTAGAGGGCCATCTAGGTACCGGCAACACGGCCAGCGTGCTGTCTGGCCGGATCTCATATGCCTTCGGGCTCCGCGGGCCAGCGATCACTGTTGACACTGCCTGCTCTAGCAGCCTGGTCGCGCTACACCTCGCTGCAAGGGCCTTGCGGGACGGCGAGTGCTCTATGGCACTGGCCGGTGGGATCACCGTAATGCCGCAGCCGAGCACGTTCATCGAGTTCAGCGCACAAGGCGGGCTTGCCTTCGACGGCCGGTGCAAGGCATTTGCGGAAGGTGCCGACGGGACGGGCTGGGGTGAGGGTGTTGGGGTCCTCTTGCTCACTCGCCTGTCCGATGCGGTCGCGAAGGGCTACCGGGTCCTTGCGGTTGTTCGCGGAAGTGCCGTCAACCAGGACGGCGCCTCCAACGGCCTGACTGCACCTAACGGGCCAGCGCAGCAGAGGGTTATCCGAGCGGCTCTAGAGGACGCGAAGCTCCGCCCAGAAGACGTTCATGTTGTGGAGGCGCATGGCACCGGAACTTCGCTCGGTGACCCCATCGAGGCCGAGGCGCTGCTATCCACCTACGGCCGGGATCGCCTTGACCCGCTCTGGCTTGGCTCGGTCAAGTCCAACATCGGGCACACGCAGGCGGCAGCAGGTGTCGCTGGCGTCATCAAGATGGTCATGGCGCTGCGCCACAAGGAACTGCCGAAGACCCTGCACGCTGATCGGCCGACTACTCACGTGAACTGGTCGGTGGGCTCAATCGCGCTGCTGACCGAGAACCAGCCTTGGCCGTCGGAGGACCTCCGCCGCGCGGCAGTGTCATCGTTCGGCCTTAGCGGCACTAACGCGCACACCATCATCGAGGAATACCCCACAGACGAACACAGTGCGCCTAACGATGCCCGCGAGCTGCCCTGGTTGCTGTCGGCTCGCAGTGAGCTCGCCCTGCGAGAGTTGGCTAAGCGCCTAACGAACGTCGAGGCCAACCCCGTCGATGTGGCCACCACGTTGGCTGGCTCCCGCGCTGTTCTCGAGCACCGCGCGGTTGTCATCGGCGACTACGCGGCTGGACTGGCCGCTCTTGCCGCTGGTCAGAGTTCGCCTCACCTGTTGCAGGGAGTTGTCCGCACCCCGATTGATTCCGAGGCCATCGGCGACGACCTGCTCACCCTTGCTCACGCGCACGTCGACGGCGTTCGGATCGACTGGGCCGCAAGAGCACGCGAGTGGGGTGGAAAGGTCATCGACCTCCCCACCTACGCCTTCGACCGCACGCGTTACTGGCCTGACACGGCTAAGCCGGTCTTCGCTGCGGACCCAGGGGAGCAGAGCTTCTGGGCGGCGGTAGAGCAAGAGGACGCTGCGAGCATCGCGGACACCCTCAGAGTTGACGTCGACACGCTCGCCGACTTGCTGCCCGCTCTATCGGCATGGCGCAAGGCGCGCAAAGACGAGTCGACTGTTGATTCCTGGCTCTATCGCGTCACTTGGCGCCCGGCGGAGCTGCCTGCCGTGTCTGTCGGGCCTACTGGCCGCTGGCTCATCGTCTCTGCCGGTGAGTGCCCAGACGACCTTCGCGATGCCATCCCCGGCGCGACGTTAGCGCGCCTATCCGACGGCTTGCCCAATGGCGAGTGGGATGGCGTCGTCTCGCTGTTGCCCGCTCGCGACACAGTCACCTTGCTGAACAAGGTTGACGCTCCCATCTGGGCACTCACTCGAGGAGCAGTCAGTACGGGACGCGCGGACGCCCCCGCCGACCCAGAGCAGGCCCTTCTATGGGGCCTCGGCAGGGTCGCCGCACTGGAGCACCCAGCTCGCTGGGGCGGCCTGGTAGACCTACCGACCAAACTCGACGGCCGCGCACTTACCCGCCTTAGCGCCATCTTGGGTGGCGCTCTCCCCGGTGAAGATCAGCTCGCCATTCGCCCCGCAGGGGTCTTCACCCGCCGACTCACTCGCGCGTCAGACACCTCGCGGCCGACGTGGGCCCACCGCGGGCGGGTACTCATCACCGGCGGCACGGGCGCTCTTGGCGCAGCGACTGCCCGCTGGTTGGCCGACCACGGTGTGACGGACCTGCTGTTGATCAATCGGTCCGGCGCCGCGGCTCAAGATCTGGTTGACGACCTCGCTTCTCACGGAGCCAAGGCCACTGTCGTCGGCTGCGATGTGACGGACAAGGTCGCGCTTGGCGCTCTGCTCGACGAGTACCCGGTCACCGGGGTCGTCCACGCGGCGGGCGTGGCTTCAACGGTCCCGCTGGAGTTCACCACTCCTGAGGAGTTCGACGACGCGCTAAGCGCCAAGGTCGTCGGGGCGCGCCACCTCGACGAGCTCCTCCCTGACGCCGAGTTGTTCGTCCTCTTCTCCTCGATCGCTGGAGTGTGGGGTAGTGGCGGTCAGGCCTCTTACTCTGCCGCAAACGCTTACCTTGATGCTCTCGCTGAGCGTCGCAGGGCCGAAGGCAAGGCAGGCGCTGCCATTGCCTGGGGGCCCTGGGCAGGTGCGGGCATGGCCGAGCGGGCGCATGACTATCTGCGCAAGCGCGGCATCAACCCACTGCGTCCTGAGTTGGCTGTCACGGCGCTAGCGCTGACTGAGTCGACCACTGTCGCAGACATCGAGTGGGACAGGTTCGAACCCTCTTTCACGACTGCGCGCCCCAGCCCGCTCCTGGCTGACTTCGCATCCGTCGCCGCCGATGCGCCTGTAGTCACGAGCATCGACGGCATCCGTGAACTGGTGTGCCGAGAGGTGGCTGGTGTCCTCGGCTACCCCGAGCCAGTTGACGCTGACGTGCCGTTCACCGACCTTGGCGTGGACTCACTCACCGCCGTGCAAGTACGCGACCGGATCGCGACCGCGACCGGAATCCGACTGCCTTCCACGTTGGTCTTCGACTATCCAACCCCAGACGCCGTCGCCGACGAGCTCGTGGCCCGCATCGGTGGCAGTAACGACGTCGAGGTAGCGGCAACAGTTCCGGTGACTGAGGACGCGATCGCGATCGTCGCCATGAGCTGCCGTTACCCCGGCGGGGCTACCTCGCCGGAGGCGTTGTGGGAGATCGTGTCCGGCGGCGTCGATGCCATGACCCCATTCCCCGACGACCGGGGATGGGATCTCTCGGCGGCCGGGGAGATCACCGCAGAGGGTGGGTTCGTCCTCGACGCCACTGACTTCGACGCGGAGCTGTTCGGCATCTCGCCGCGTGAAGCGGCCGCTATGGATCCCCAACAGCGCCTTTTGCTCGAATCCACGTGGGAGCTCCTAGAGCGCGCGGGCATCGCGCCGGACTCGCTGCGAGGCAGTGCTACCGGTGTGTTCGTCGGTGCGTCAGCTTCCGGCTATGGCGTGGGAGGCGCACTGCCTGCGGGCTCCGAGGGGCATGCGATGACCGGGACCTCGAATAGCGTCCTGTCGGGCAGAGTCGCCTACTCGTTTGGCTTGGAAGGGCCTGCCGTCACCGTTGACACTGCCTGTTCCAGCAGCCTTGTCGCGCTACACCTCGCCGCTCAGGCACTCAGGTCTGGCGAGTGCACGCTGGCCGTGGCGGGTGGTGTTGCGGTGATGCCGACTCCCACGGTATTCGCCGAGTTCGCCAGGCAGGGCGGGCTCGCAGCGTCTGGGCGGTGCCGGTCATTCGCCGAGGGTGCGGACGGCACTGGTTGGGGTGAGGGCGTTGGTCTGTTGCTCGTAGAGCGGCTGTCTGACGCTCAACGCAACGGCCATCAGGTCTTAGCGCTGGTCAGAGGCTCAGCGGTCAACTCGGACGGTGCTTCCAACGGCCTCACTGCCCCTAACGGCCCGTCGCAGCAGCGAGTGATCCGTGCGGCTCTTGCCAGCGCCCGGTTGACCACGTCCGAGGTGGATGCGGTCGAGGCGCACGGCACAGGGACAGCGCTGGGTGATCCGGTGGAGGCGCAGGCGTTGCTTGCTACCTACGGCCAGGATCGTGGCGAGCCGCTATGGCTGGGCTCGATCAAGTCGAACATCGGTCACACGCAGGCCGCGGCTGGTGTCGCCGGGATCATCAAGATGGTCGAGGCGATGCGCCGCGGCATGCTGCCTAAGACCCTGCACATCGACCAGCCTTCCAGTCACGTCGAATGGGATGCCGGGGCTGTGGCGCTGCTGGCTGAACCTCGCGCGTGGCCGCAGGTAGGCCGTCCGCGGCGGGCGGGCGTGTCGTCCTTCGGTATGAGCGGGACCAACGCGCACGTAGTCATCGAGGGTGTCTCAGAAGCGGCGGAGGTGCTGGAGGCCGGTGCTGCGCCGACGGTCGTACCGTGCGTGGTGGCGGGGCGCTCGGACGCTGCTCTACGGGCCCAAGCAGGACGGTTGCTCGCCGTCGCGGATGAGGACCTTGTTGGAGTTGCTCGAGCGCTGGCCATTGAACGGGCCGGGCTCCCGCACCGGGCCGTGGTCCTCGCTGGCGACGCAGTCAGCCTCCGACGCGGCCTAACCGCATTGGTCGAAGGACGCTCGGACACGGCTCTGGTCAGAGGTGTGACGAGCAAGGGTGGCTTGGCCTACCTCTTCTCAGGACAGGGTGCGCAGCGCGCAGGGATGGGCAAGGGCCTCTATGCCGCGTTCCCCGCATACGCCGACGCGTTCGACGCCGTGTGTGCGCACATAGACCTACCGTTGCACGACATCATCGACACCGAAGATGTCCACGAGGCGACATACACTCAGACGGGCCTCTTCGCCGTTGAGGTCGCCTTGTTCCGACTTCTCGAGACTTGGGGCTTCGCTCCCGACGCAGTGGCAGGCCACTCGTTCGGCGAGTTGGCGGCTGCTCACGTCGCGGGCATTCTCTCCCTAGCTGACGCGTGCGCGTTGGTGAGTGCTCGAGCGCAGTTGACGCAATCCTTGCCTGACGGCGGCGCCATGCTGGCTGTGCGCATGACTGAGGCCGAGGTCCTTACCGCGATCGACGGCCACCGTGTCGACATCGCCGCCATCAACGCCCGCGACTCGGTAGTGCTGTCCGGGGATGCCGACGTCATCGCCGAGTTGGAGGCTCTAGCACGCTCGAACGACCGCCAGGTCAAACTCCTGCGGACCGCGCGCGCATTCCACTCCCATCGCATGGAACCCATGCTGGAGCCGTTCGCTGAGGTGGCCAAGAGTGTCACCTACGGCCCCGCGCGTATCCCGGTCGTGTCGACGCTAACCGGGCAACTCGACACCGGTGACATGTCCACGCCGGACTACTGGGTCCGCCAGATCCGCTCCACGGTGCGTTTCGCCGACGCCATCAGGACTCTCCGCGCGCGGGGGGCGACTCGATTCCTGGAGATCGGCCCCGACAGCCAGCTCATCGCCCTCGCCGATCAGACCCTGACGCACCCGGGCAACGCGCGGCCCGCGACCGCCGTCGCCGCGCAACGAGCGGGTAAGGACGAGGCGGCTTGGCTGATGTCCGCCCTCGCCACGCTGCACGTCAATGGTCAGAAGGTCGACTGGACCCAGATCATGCGTGGTTGGGGTGGTCGCCGAGTCGCACTGCCCACCTACGCCTTCCAACGCAAGCGCTACTGGGTTGACGCTGTCGCTGCTCCCGTCGCCGCACAACCCGCGCCGTTCACAGCACCTGAGTCGATGTTGGAACTTGTCCAGGCCGCGACTGCGAGAGTTCTTGGTCATGCCGACCCTGGTGCCGTCGAGGTCGACCGCGAGTTCCTGGAACTGGGCTTGGACTCCCTGACCGCGTTGGACCTCCGCGCACTACTCAAGGACGAGACCGGCACTGACCTCCCCGCGAGTATCGTGTTCGACCACCCAACACCCGCTGACCTAGCCCGCCACCTCGAAGGCGCACCAGCTGATAGCGCTGCCGGGCTTCTGGAAGGTCTTTACCGCGAAGCGCTTAGGACCAGCCGTGTCTCCGACTTCCTCAAGTTCCTCGGTGACGCAGCCAAGTTCCGTCCGGCAGCCGACAGCCTTGTCGAAGTCAACACTCCGGTTCGCCGGATCACCTTGGCGACCGGCGACAACCCAGGACTCCTCCTGTGCTGTAGTGGTTTGACTGCAGGCGGTGGGCCTCACGAGTTCGCGCGCCTCGCTGCTGCGCTACGAGGCAAACGTGACGTGTCGGCCCTACCGGTGCTCGGTTACGGCCGCGACGAGCTACTCCCGGCCACCCAAGAGGTCGCACTGGACTGGCTGGCCGAGGGAGTTCCCCATGACAAGCCGGTCTTCCTCCTAGGGCACTCCGGCGGCGCTACCCTCGCGCACAGCCTTGCGACAAGGCTTGCTCAACAAGGCAGGCCACCTGCAGGACTGGTTCTTGTCGACATCTACCCACTTGACCATCCGATGATGAACGAGTGGTCCACTGAACTGTCCGAGGGCGTCTTCGAACGACGTGAGCAGTACGTGCCAATGGACGATGCCAGGCTGACCGCGATGGCCTGGTACGGCCGCCTCTTCTGGCAAGTACCGGATCCCGACCTCTCCATCCCCACCTTGCTGGTGCGGGCCACTGAACCGCTCGGCGAGGTTACCGGTGACTGGCGCAGCAGCTGGCCCACTGTGTCCACAGCGCCCGCTGTATCCACGCCATCAGCTGTATCCGCAGTGTCCACTGTGGCTGACGTATCCACAGTGGCCGCAGTGTCCATGGTGGACGTCACCGGCAACCACTTCACCATGATGTCCGAGCACGCCGGGTCGACCGCCGACGCGGTCCACCACTGGATCGCCGCGCATGTCGGCGAGCAGCCCCATGAAAGGAAGCACCAGCGATGACCGAAGTCCTGGCCCGCGCGAGCGGCGTCACCCGGCGCTACGGCGACGTGGTCGCCGTGGACAACCTCAGCGTGGAGATCCCGGCCGGGCAGCTGCTCGGTCTGCTCGGCCCCAACGGGGCGGGCAAGTCCACTCTGATCAACATGTTCGTCGGCCTGCGCAAGCCCACCTCCGGCACGGTGGAGCTGTTCGGGCACGACCCGCGCGACGTGCGGGCCCGCCGCCGGATGGGCATGACCCCGCAGGAGACCGGCATGCCGGAGACCCTGCTCGCCGGTGAGGTGATCGAGTTCGTCGCCGCGCACTACCCGAACCCGATCTCGCGCAAGGAGCTGCTGGCCCAGTTCCACCTCGAGGAGGTCGAGCGGCGCCAGACCGGCGGCCTCTCCGGCGGCGAGAAGCGCAGGCTGGCCATCGCGCTCGCCTTCGTCGGCCGCCCCGACCTGGTGTTCCTCGACGAGCCCACCACCGGCCTCGACGTCGAGGTGCGGCGGGCGCTGTGGGACGGGGTGAAGGCCTACAACGCCGCGGGCGGCACTGCGGTCATCACCAGCCACTACCTGGAGGAGATCGAGGAGCTGGCCCAGCGGGTCATCATCATCGACAACGGCCGCGCCGTCGCCGACGACAGCGTCGAGGCGCTGCGCCGGGTCAGCGGTCTGCGCAAGGTCACCATCCGGGCCATCGAGGTCCCGAGCCTGCCCGGCGTCGTCGGCGTCGAGCAGACCGGTGACCTCGTCAGCCTCATCACCGCCGACTCCGACCAGCTGGTGCGCGACCTCGTCGCCTCCGGTGCCCCGTTCGCCGACCTCGAGGTCAGCTCGGGCTCGCTGGAGGACGCGTTCCTCGCTTACACCGCCAAGGCCCCGACCGCGGCCCCCACGGCCTAGGAGACCGACGTGAACACGATCGCCGCCTACACCAAGTTCGAGATCCTGGGTGCCATCCGCATCCCGATGGTCTTCGTCGCCCTGCTGTTCCTGCCCACCGTCGGCATGCTGCTGTTCGTGGTGCCCGCCCTCGGCGACGACCCCGTCGCCGCGACGCTGAGCACCGGCTCCATGTGCCTGTTCACCGTGCTCATCATCTGTTCCGCCCAGTACGGGCTCGGTATCGCCGACGCGCGCATGAAGCCGTGGGGTGGCTACGTGCGGACGCTGCCCGGCGGCCCGGTGCCGAAGATGGTCAGCATGATCGCGATGAGCTCCGTGTTCGTGGTCGCGGGCAGCATTCCGCTCATCGCGATCGCCGTTATCGGTACCGAGGCCACCGCGTCCTTCTTAGACGTCCTGCTCGGTCTTGGCGCGCTGGTGCTGGCGGTCATCCCGTTCTCACTGCTGATGCTCGCCATCGGCTACGCGGTCAACCCGTACCTGGTCAGCGTCATCACCAGCATCGCGCCGATCATCTTGGCCTACCTGGGTGGTCTGTTCACCGACCCGAACAGCACCGGCGGCTTCACCTCCAACGTCTCGCCGTTCATCCCCACCCGGGGATCGGCCGAGTTGGTGTGGGCGGCCATCGGCGACTACACCCCGAACGCCCTGTCGATGGTGATGCTGGGTGTGTGGACCGTTGTCTTGGCCTTCCTCGCCTATAGGGCCTACCGGTCCGACGAGGGCAAACGCTTCCGCTGACCCCACTCTTGAAAGGAGGAGCACCGTGCAGTTCCGCAAGCTCAAGGTCGACGGCGCCCTGGAGTTCACCCCCAAGGTGTTCCCCGACGACCGTGGGTTGTTCCTGTCGCCCTTCCAGGAGCCCACCTTCGTGCAGGCCACCGGGCACAAGCTGTTCCCTATCGCGCAAACCAACCACAGCCGCTCCCAGCGGGGCGTAGTGCGCGGAGTGCACTTCACGCTCACCCGCCCCGGTTCGGCGAAGTACGTCTACTGCGCCCGTGGTAAGGCCATCGACATCATCGTCGACATTCGCGTCGGTTCCCCCACCTACGGTCAGTGGGACTCCGTGCTGCTCGACCAGGACGACTTCCGGGCCATGTACTTCCCGGTTGGCTGCGGGCACGCGTTCATCGCGCTCGAAGACGACACCGTGATGTCGTACATGGTGTCTAGCAGTTACGTCCCCGAGCACGAGTTGGCGCTAGCGGTGCTCGACCCTGCGTTGGGCCTGCCGATCCCTGATGACATCACTGATCCGATCATCTCCGATCGTGATCAGGTGGCGCCGACGATGACAGAGGCACGCGAGGCAGGCATCCTTCCTGAGTACGCGTTGTGCCAGGAGATCGAGCGGGAGCTCTACCGGTGAGGGTTGTCGTCCTCGGTGCGTCCGGGTTCATTGGCACTGGCATCGTCCGCGCGTTGGCCGCGCGGCAGATCCAACTGCGGTTGGTCGCCCGCCGACCAACCCCGGTGCCCGGCGACTCGGTAGCCGAGGTGGAGGTGCGGGCAGCGGACTTACGTGATGGTGTCGCCGACCATGTTGCCGACGCCGACGCGGTCGTCCACCTTGTTGCCTACACCGACGGCGGCTGGCGTGTGGCGGACGGGGACACCACTGCCGAGCGCGTCAATGTCGGCCTCCTCAATGATGTGGTCGAGGCCTTGCGATCGCGTCCGACGCCGCCAGTGGTGCTGTTCTCCGGTACCGAGACCCAGGTCGGTCTAGCTGACAGGGTGCGCATTGACGGGACAGAGGAAGACAAGCCTCTTAGCGCCTACACCCGGCAGAAGCTCGCAGCGGAGAACCTGCTGAAGGACGCCACCTCCGATGGCGTCATTCGGGGAGTGTCCTTGAGGCTGCCGACCATCTACGGCGAACAAGGCGACCGTGGCGTTGTCGCGTTCATGGCGCGTAAGGCGTTCGCGAACGAGCCTCTGACCATGTGGCATGACGGAACCGTCCGCCGTGACCTGGTGTTCGCAGATGACGTCACCGCCGCGTTTATCGCTGCTCTCGACCACGCTGATGCGCTGGCTGGACGGCACTACGTGCTCGGTAGCGGTGTCGGTGTGCCGCTGCGGAAGGTGTTCGAGTTGGTCGCCGCTGAGGTGGCCGCCGTGACCGGTCAGCCCCCGGTTCCGGTCGTGTCGGTACCCCCGCCCGGGCATATGGAGCCGACCGACCTCAAGAGCGTGGAGGTGGACGCGTCCGCCTTCCACTCGGTCACGGGCTGGACGACCCAGGTGAGCCTCGAAGAGGGGATTCGCCGCACTGTCGCTGCTGTTGCCGGAGGCTGAGATGCGCGTTCTGCACTTGAACAACTCCGGCTACGGCCACGTCATCCCGTCGCTCGGGGTGGTGGAGGAACTGGTCCGCCGTGGTCACGACGTCACCTATGTGACTGCGGCAGGCCCAGTCGCGAAGGTAGAGGCAACCGGTGCGACAGTCCTGCCCTACGAATCGCGCCTACCGGGCATCGACCTGTCTGCGTACAACACCGCCGATGAGACTGCCGCGCTCACTGGGATCTACCTGACCGAGAGCGAGGCAATCCTCAAGGCGGTCGATGAGCACTACGAGGGTGCGCCGGACGTCATCTGCTATGACCTCACCGTCTACCACGCCGCCCGCATCTTGGGCCGCCAGTGGGACGTTCCGATCGCGCAGTGCCTGCCCGTGTTCGCTTCCAATCAACACTTCTCCCTGCTGGAGAAGATGGTTGAGAAGATGGGCCGGGCCGAGCTCACCCACCCTGAGCTGCAGTCGTTCTTCCGGCGGCTGACGGGCCTCTTAGCCGACCGCGGACAGGCCGACACGGACCTACAGGACTTCATCGGGCGCACCGAGGACCTCAACCTCGTCTACTTCCCCCGGTCCTTTCAGTTCGCGGGGGATACCTTCGACGAGCGGTTCGTCTTCGTCGGTCCTGGCCTCGCTGCCGACCCCACCCAGTGGGCACCTCCGGACAACGACAAGCCCCTGTTGTTCGTCTCCCTCGGAACCTGTGTGAACCGGCGCGCGGGCTTCTTCAAGGCCTGTGTCGACGCGTTCCGCGACCAACCGTGGCACGTCGTGATGGCGCTGCACGAGGGCGTCGACCGCGCCGAGTTGGGCACTATCCCGTCCAATGTGGAGGTCCACGGCTGGCTGCCGAACCTCGACGTGCTCGCCCACACCTCCGTGTTCCTGTCCCACGCGGGCCTGGGCAGCGTGATGGGCGCACTCTCGCGTGACGTCCCCTTGGTGGTCGTACCTTCCTCCCCGGAAGACTGGGTCAACGCGAGGCGGGTCGCGGAACTGGGTCTCGGCAGGGTTATCCGCGACGAGTTGCCCCCACCGTCCCGAATCCGCGCGGCCGTGCTGGACGTCAACAGGGACAAGATGACCCGCGAGCGCGTCGGTCGGATGCGGGCCGATATCGATGCCTCGGGAGGCGGCCCTGCCGGTGCGGACGCGGTGGAGACCTACGCGGCGAAGAGGGGCCGCTAGGGGTTGTTCGCCTTACCGGACACTCCATACCGTCCTGGGCAAATCGGACGATAGGGGCAAGCCGTGCGAATCTTGTTCGTGGCGCACTCCGAGAAGACCCACTACTTCAGCATGGTGCCGCTCGCCTCCGCGCTGCGCACCGCGGGCCACGAGGTTCGAGTCGCCACGCAGCCGGAGATGGCCGCGGCGGTCGTCGAGTCCGGCCTGGTGGCCGTCCCGCTCGGCGGCGACCACAAGTGGAAGCAGGTCATGCAGGAGAAGGGCGACGACTCCTGGGCGGCCAGGGTCGTCGACGCCGTCACCAACGACGTCGACCACGACGCCCTGTTCACCTTCTTCGACGAGACGACGCGCGACTACTTCCGCACTGTCAACAACGAGGAGTTCGTCGCCGACCTGGTCGGCTACGCCCGGTTCTGGCGGCCCGACCTGGTCATCTGGGAGCAGTTCACCTGGGCGGGCGCCATTGCGGCGGAGGCCGTCGGCGCTGCCCACGCCCGCATGCTCTGGGGCGCCGATGTCGTCACCCGTAGCCGCTTGCGCTTCCTGGACGGTGTCGACCACCGCGGCGACCCCCTCGCGGATTGGCTCACCGAGCTCCTTAAGCGTCACGGTGGTGAGTTCAGCGAGCGAGTCGTCACCGGCCACTGGACGATTGATCCCGGCCCGCCCAGCCACCGCATAGACAACGGGCTTGACGTCCTACCGGTCCGCTACATCCCCTACAACGGTCCTGCGTCACTGCCCTCTTGGCTTGCCGAGCCGCCGACCAAGCCGAGGGTCGCAGTCACGGCAGGGGTATCGGTGCGCGGCTACTTCGGCTTCGACATGTTCTCGTTAGGCGCGCTCCACGCCTTTGCGGACCTAGACGTCGAGATCATCGCGACTCTGCTGCCAATGCCCGGTGAGACTGTTGACGCTGCCCCCGCGAACGCGAGGGTGTTCGACTTTGTGCCAATGGCCGGACTCCTACCTACCTGCTCCGCGGTCGTGCACATCGGTGGCGCCGGTATCCAGTCCACTGCCGCCGTGTATGGAGTGCCGCAACTTATCCTGCCTGGCTTCTGGGACACAGTTGTGCGAGCAGGCAAGGTCGTCGAATCCGGCGCTGGCCTGTCTATCCTCCCGCACGAGGTGACCCTAGAGCACGTTCGTGACTCCCTAGTCCGGCTGCTCGAAGAACCAGCGTTCCGCGAAGGTGCCCAACGACTACGAGATGACGTGCTCTCCGCGCCATCGCCCAACGACGTGGTTGCTGAACTAGAGCGGCGGGTGGCGGATGTACGGGCGTGAGTTCGCCGAGATCTACGACCTGATCCACCGAGGTCGTGGCAAGGACTACCACGCTGAGGCCGCCTTCGTCGCAGATCTGATCCGGGCTCGGGCACCACAGGCACGCTCCCTTGTGGACATCGCTTGCGCTACCGGGGCGCATCTAGTCGCCTTCGCCGAGCTGTTCGACGAGGTCGCTGGCGTGGAGATCTCCGAGCCGATGGTCCAGGTAGCGCGTAAGAAGTTCGATGGCGAGGTCGTGCACCTAGGCGATATGCGGTCGTTCGACCTCGGTCGGGGATTCGACGCTGTCACCTGCATGTTCGGCTCTATCGGGCACACGATGGCCGAGGCCGAGTTGGATGCGGCACTAGCGTGTTTCGCCCGGCATCTCAACCCCGGCGGCGTACTCGTCGTCGACCCCTGGTGGTTCGCGGAGACCTTCACCGATGGGTACATCGCCGGTGACGTGGTAGAGGTGGAAGGCCTTACCGTGGCACGGGTGTCGCACGCGACCCGCGTTGGCGATAAGTCGCGCATGGAAGTGCATTACACAGTCGCGCGGCCTGAGGGTATTACCCACTTCGCTGAGACCTACCTGGCATCGCTCTACACAAGACAGCAGTACGAGGACGCCTTCACGAGGGCGGGTCTTACCGCCGACTACCTACCGGGCGTGCAGAACGGTCGCGGTGCCTTCGTCGCGGCGAAACACTAGGGGTACCAAGGGGTTGCTGCTGCGCTAGCGGCGTTCCTAGGCTCGCTTACATTCACACCGCAGGGGTTGGGACACGACCGTGACCGAACTGTCCGAGGCCAGGCAGGTGGACTTCGCCGCCGGGGTCGCCCGCTCCGCGCTGGCAGGCACCACCGGCGAGTTCGACTCCTGGCTCGCCGACTGCCGCGACCGGTTCCACACCCGCGTCGAACCCGTCCCGCTCGACCGCCTCGACGGCTGGTCCGTGCACCCCGAGACCGGCGACATCGGCCACCACAGCGGGAAGTTCTTCACCGTGCGCGGCCTGGACGTCGAGGTCGTAGGCGCGCCGATCCCGCGCTGGAGCCAGCCGATCATCAGCCAGCCCGAGATCGGCATCCTCGGCATCCTCGTGCGCGAGTTCGACGGCGTGCCGCACCTACTGATGCAGGCCAAGGTCGAGCCAGGCAACGTCAACGGCGTGCAGTTGTCGCCAACTGTGCAGGCCACGCGCAGCAACTACACCAGCGTCCACGGCGGTAAGGCCGTGCCGTACCTGGACTACTTCCGCGACACGTCCCGGCACACCGTCCTCGCCGACGCCCGCCAGTCCGAGCAGGGCGCCTGGTTCCACCGCAAGCGCAACCGCAACATGGTCGTGCGGGTCGACGAGCCGGTCGAGGTGCTCGACGGGTTCTGCTGGCTGACCCTGGCCCAGGTGCACGCGCTGCTGCGGCTCGACGACCTCATCAACATGGACACCCGCACCGTGCTCTGCTGCTTCCCGTTCTCCGGTGCCGGGGTGGCCTACCGCTACCCCGGGGCGCGGGACTTCGCCGCGGACCTGGTCGGCGCGCTGGACCCGGCCGCGCCCGCCGCGCACACCATGGGCGAGCTGCTCAGCTGGATCACCGACTCGCGCACCCGCCACGACGTGCGCGTGCGCGAGATCCCGCTCAACGAGGTCACCGACTGGCGCTGGGCGGGCGGGCGCATCAGCCACGACACCGGCCTGTTCTTCGACGTCGTCGGGGTCGGCGTCACCGCGGCGGGCCGCGAGGTCGGCCGCTGGCACCAGCCGATGCTGCGGCCGCGCGGCCTCGGCCTGGTCGCCTTCCTGGTCCGCCGGGTCGGCGGCGTGCCGCACGTGCTGATGAACGCCAAGGTCGAACCCGGCTACTTCGACGTCGTCGAGCTCGCCCCGACCGTGCAGTGCACCCCCGACACCTACGCCGAGCTGCCAGCCGAGGCCCGGCCGCCGTTCCTCGACGAGGTGCTCGCCGCCCCGCCCGAGCGCGTCCGGTTCGACGCCGTGCACTCGGAGGAGGGCGGCCGGTTCATGCACGCCAGGACCCGCTACGTCGTGGTGGAGACCGACGCCGAGGTCGCCCCCGACCACCCCGACTACCGCTGGCTCGCCCCGCACCAGCTGGCGACCCTCCTGCGGCACAGCCACTACCTCAACGTCCAGGCGCGCAGCGTGCTCGCCTGCCTGCACAGCCTGGTCACCCCGGAGGGAACGCCATGACCACCCGCGTCTGGGACTACCTGCCCGAGTACGAGAACGAGCGCGAGGACATCCTCGACGCGGTGGACACGGTGTTCCGGTCCGGGCAGCTCGTCTTCGGTCCCAGCGTGCGCGGTTTCGAGGAGGAGTTCGCCGCCTACCACGGCGTCGGCCACGGGGTCGGGGTGGACAACGGGACGAACGCCCTGGTCCTGGCCCTGCGCGCGCTCGGGGTCCGCCCCGGCGACGAGGTGGTGACGGTGTCCAACACCGCGGCGCCCACGGTCATCGCCATCGACCAGGTCGGCGCCACGCCGGTGTTCGTCGACGTGCACGAGCGCAACTACCTGATGGACGTCAGCCAGGTCGAGGCCGCGATCACCCCGCGCACCACCTGCCTGCTGCCCGTCCACCTCTATGGTCAATGCGTCGATCTCGCCCCTCTTACCGCCTTGTCGAGCAAGCACGGCATCCCAATCCTGGAGGACTGTGCCCAGTCTCACGGCGCGAGGCAGGGGGGCCGGATCGCGGGGACCACAGGTAGGGCTGCCGCGTTCTCCTTCTACCCGACCAAGGTTCTAGGCGCCTACGGCGATGGTGGTGCTGTCATCACCGACGACGCCGAGGTGGATGCCAGCCTGCGCAGGCTGCGGTACTACGGCATGGACAAGCAGTACTACGTCGTGGAGACACCCGGTCACAACTCGCGATTGGATGAGGTCCACGCGGAGATCCTGCGTCGCAAGCTCCGCCGCCTGGACGGGTACCTCGATGCCCGCCGCAAGGTTGCGGAGCGATATGCGGAGGCTTTGGCGGACACGGAGTTAGTCCTGCCTGCGGTTGAACCGGGTAACGAGCACGTGTACTACGTCTATGTCGTCCGCCATCCCCGGCGAGACGCGATCCTGGAGGCTTTGCAGGCCTACGACATCTCGCTGAACGTGAGCTACCGGTGGCCGGTGCACACGATGAGCGGGTTCGCCCACCTCGGCTACGGGCCGGGGTCGCTGCCGGTGACCGAGCGCGTGGCCGACGAGATCTTCTCGCTGCCGATGTACTCGTCGCTGTCGGAGGACTTGCAGGACAAGGTCATCAGCGCGCTGCGGGAGGTCTTGCGCGCGGTGTGAGCCGCCCTCGGTGGGCAATGTCCACTGTGGTCGAATAGTGTCTCTCGGCATGGACTCGCCTCATGACGCCATCGTCCTCGACCTGCTCGAGCAGGGCGTCGACGACTGGGTACCGGCGCGTTCGTTGAGCTACTGCTTGTGGCAGGTCAGCGGCGACGACCTCGCCGCGACCCGGGCCCTGGCCGTCGAGGTCGTCGGCGCGCTGCTGCGCGAGGACCTGATGGCGGTCGGTGAACTCGGTGAACCCGGTTTCGTCGCCTGGACGGGTGATCCGGCGGACGTCCTGGACCGGTTCATCAGCGCCATGGCGGCCGTCAACTGGGAACCCGACACCACGTCGTGGTGGTTCTCGCTCACCGAGCACGGGGAAGAGGTCGCCCGCGCCCGGCTGTGACCGCCCGGACCTGGCGTCAGTACCCTGGGGAAATGCGGTTTCCCGGAATTTCGGAATCGCGCCCGCGGCGGGCGGACAATGCCCGGCGGAATACCCACCGGCACTTCTTCCCCCGCGCACCCGGGCCGACCGGCCAAAACGGACTGAAGTACGCCCAGGTGCCCCGGTGTGAGTTGGGTCATGTCCACCCGTCCGGCCGCTGAGAGGTCGCTGAGACCCCGACCGGTCCCCCGGTAGGGTCGGCCCGGGCAAGCGTCCCGGGGGAGGTCGCAATGGGTCTCATTCGGACGGTCGGCACGACCGTCGCGGCACGGCTGGCGCGTACCGCGCTGGCCCGCCTGGTGCTGCGCAAAGTGGGCACCAGAGCGCTGTCGCTGCTGCCCGATGGGGCGCTGGTGCCGCTGCGCCGCGACGGCCTCGAACCGACCGCTGAGCTGGACGGGATCCGCGAGCAGGCGCCGATCACCAGGCTGCCGGTCCCGTTCGGGGTGAACGTCTGGCTGGTCACCGGCTACGCGGAGAACAAGCAGGTGCTCGCCGACACCACCTCGTTCAGCAACGACTACACCCACCTGGGCGAACTCATCGGGATCCAGGACCAGAACCCCGGCGGCCTCGGGTTCGCCGACCCGCCCGACCACACCCGGTTGCGCAAGCTGCTCACCCCCGAGTTCACCATGCGCAGGCTCTCGCGCCTCGGCCCGCGCATCGACGCCATCGTGGCCGACTGCCTGGACCGGATGGCAGCCGCCACCGACCCGGTCGACCTGGTCGAGGCCTTCGCGCTGCCCATCCCGTCGCTGACCATCTGCGAGCTGCTCGGCGTCCCCTACGCCGACCGCGACGAGTTCCAGCGCCTCGCGGTGGCCCGGTTCGACCTCTTCGGCGGCGCGGGCGCCTCCATCGGCGCCATCTCCGAATCGCTGGTCTACCTGGAGGGCGTGGTCAAGGCCCAGCGCGTCGACCCGGGCGACGGGCTGCTCGGCATGATCATCCGCGAGCACGGCGACGACGTCGACGACAAGGAGCTCGCAGGCCTGGCCGACGGCATCCTGACCGGCGGCTTCGAGACCACCGCCAGCATGCTCGCCCTGGGTGCCCTCATCCTGCTGCGCGACCAGGCCACCAGCGACCGGGTGCGCGAGGACGACGCCGCCATCGGCCCGTTCGTCGAGGAGCTGCTGCGCTACCTGACCGTGGTCCAGGTCGCCTTCCCGCGCTTCGCCCGCCGCGACCTGGAGATCGCGGGCGCCCGGATCAGCGCCGGTGACGTGGTCGTCTGCTCGTTGAACGCGGGCAACCGCGACGACGCCCTGGTCGGCGGCAGACCCGGGTTCGACCCCACCAGGAAGCCCACCCAGCACCTGGCCTTCGGCCACGGCGCGCACCGCTGCATCGGCGCGGAACTGGCCAGGATGGAGCTGCGCGCCGCCTACCCGGCCCTGGTCCGCCGATTCCCCCGGCTGCGGCTGACCAATCCGGAGTCGTCACTGCGATTCCGCAAGACGTCCATTGTCTACGGCGTCGAGGAAATCCCGGTCAGCATCGGCTGACCCCTTTCCCGGGCATCCGGCATTCACCACCGCGGGCCATTCCCGGGCACCGTGGATCCGCCGCGCGGCACCCACCTGGGTACGCTCCGCGCCGAGGGATCACGGCACCCGCTCGCGCCGTCCCCGTCGGGCAGCCCCCGACGCGCGCGGCGCCCGGGGTCCCGCATGTCCCGAAGAAGGAAGGTCCCCGATGTCGTTCCGCCGCCTCGCCGCCACCCTGCTCCTGGCGGGCGCAGCTGTCCTGGGCACCGCGCTGCCCGCCTCGGCGCACGCCGAGCTCAAGTCGAGCGATCCGGCCAAGGGCGCGAGCCTGGCCCAACTGCCCACCACCCTGACGCTGACCTTCACCGAGGCGGTCACCGCCAAGGTCGACGCGGTCGCGGTCAGCAGCCCCGGCGGGGTCCGCTGGATCGTGGGCACCCCCGCGGTCGCGGGCACCGTGGTCACCGTCCCGGTGCAGCCGGTCGGCCCGGCCGGGCCGTACGTGATCGAGTACCGGGTGAACTCCGACGACGGCCACACCGTCAGCGGCGCCATCGACTTCACCCTGGCCGTCGACGCCCCCGCGCCGACCACGACAACCACCGAGGCCCCCGCCACGACCCCCGAGGTCGTCGCTACCGAGTCCACCCAGCCCCCGGCAGCACAACCTGCCGCCGCGGAGACCGGTATGCCTACCTGGGTCTGGTTCGTCGCGGGCCTGGTGGTGCTGGTCGCGCTCGTGGTCGGCCTGCTGTTGCGCTCCCGCCGCCCCAGCGGGAAGTAGCCCCCCGCGCGGGTCAGGCCTCGGCCTGGCCCGCGTCCCGGGCCACCTGCTCCAGGGTGGCCCGGTAGTCGACCCACCAGGCGGCGTCGCCCTCGGGCATGTTGTCCACCCCCGCGCGTAGACCAACCCCGCCGTCGATGAGCTCGCGGACGATGTCGGCGTGCCCCGCGTGCCGGTGCGTCTCGGCGACCATGTGCACCAGCAGCCGGTGCAGGGTCGTCTCCGCCCGCTCGGCGGGCCAGTGCGGCACCCGGCCGAGCGCGTCCAGCGGGAGCCGGTCGATCGTCTCGTCCGAGTGGACCCACACGTTGCGGTAGAGCTCCACGATGTCCTTGCGCGACTCGTCCGCGCTGGCCCACATGTCGACGTTGGGTTCGGTGTCGACCAGGTCCAGCCACGGCAGGTGGACCGGGTACGGCCGGCCGAAGCTGTCGCCGAAGTAGCCGATCTCGCAGCCCGAGACGTGTTTGACCAGGCCGAGCAGGTTCGTGCCGGTGGGGGTCAGCGGGCGCCGGATGTCGTATTCGGACAACCCGTCCAGCTTCCACAGCAGCGCCTCGCGGGCGACGCGCAGGTAGCGGTGCAGGTCGGCTTTGGGCTCGGAGGTCATGGCACCCAGCATCGCAGCTCCCCCCGACACCCGCGCCCGGGCGACCGGCGGCTGAACCGCGGGTGAACGGATGGCTGTCGCGGTGCCCGCGGGTGATCTCCCTCCCTAGGCTTTGCGCGCGGTGTCGACTCAGGGGTCGACCGGGGAGGGGCTGTCGCCGTGACCGACCTGCGGGAGGCGCTGCGCGCGGTGCTGGACTTCCTCGGCGCGGGCAACCTGGTGCTGGGCATCGTGCTGCTCATCGCCACGCCGTTCGTCGACCGGTTCCTGATCCGGCGCAAACGGGTCAGCTACCGGGTGCACTACAACTCCAAGATCGGCCTCGGCCCGGAGAAGCTGCTCGACGAGTCCGCCGCGGGCACCCCCGGCCAGCTCGCCACCCTGACCCGGCTGCTGGACCGGCTCAGCATCGTGGTCATCCGCATCCGCAACACCGGCGGCTACGACATCGCCCCCGACGACTTCGACAAGCCGCTGACCTTCACCTTCGGCGAGCGGGTGGTGTGGAACGCGCGGTTCTCCGAGGCGGGGTCCGCCGAGGTCCGCGAGAAGCTGCGCGCCGGGCTGCGGTTCTTCCGCACCGACGGCGCCGAGCCGGTCGGTCCCACCATCACCGCCGGGGAGCGGGACAACCTGCGCACGGTCCGCGACAAGATGACCCAGCGCATGGTCCGCTGGATCGGCGGCCAGGCGCCCGCGCCCAAGGAGCCCGAGGCCGAGCCGCGCTGGCACGGCGTGCGGCTGGAGACCCTGGCGCTCAAGCGCAAGCAGAAGATCAAACTGGTCGTGGTGCTGGAGGAACCCGAGGACCACCCGGGCGGTGAGACCAGCAAGGAGATCACCGTCACCGGCAAGCTCGACGACAACGGCATCATCAAGGACGAGAAGCGCGAGCGCCGGTTCACCCTGCCCAGGCTCACCGGCGCGCTGGCCCTGGCGCTGACCGCCTTCCTGGTGCTGAGCCTGGTGTTCGCCTCGCCCCCGGTCGACCCGTCGGTGCACTGCGCGGAGGGTGAGCTCACCATCAAGGGCTCCAGCGTCTTCACCCCCACGATGGCCGCGATGGCCGAGGACTACATGGCCGTGTGCTCCGACGCCCACATCAGCACCCAGGCCACCGGCAGCATCGACGGCGTGCGCTGGCTGACCGGCGCCGACCCGACCACCTCCGCCGCCCTCTCCGACGGACAGCAGCACGCGGCGGGGCTGAACTCGCTGCAGCTGGCCGTGGTCATCTACCACGTGGTGGTCAACGCCGAGGTCCCCGTCGACTCGCTCACCACCGCCGAGCTGGTCAAGATCTACCGCGGCGAGATCACCGACTGGAACCAGCTGCGCCCGGGCACCGCGTCCCTGCCCATCCGCATCGTCGGCCGCGGCCAGTCCTCCGGCACCCGGCAGCTGTTCGAGAGCCAAGTCCTGCGCGGCGGCGAGGGCGGGCTGTCGTCCAACGAGTGCCTGACCGCCGACCGCGACCCCAGCGCCCGGGTCATCCGCTGCGAACGCGACTCCAACGCCGACTTGGTCGCCAAGATCAGCGAGGTCCCCGGGACGATGGGCTACGCGGACGCGCCCTCGGTCGCCGAGGCGCGCAAGAAGGGCGACCTGAAGTCGATCAGCATCGACGGCAAGACCTTCGACACCGCCGTGGGGCTGGCGTCGAACTATCCTTTTTGGACGGTTGAGCACCTGTACACGAAGGGGGCTCCCGCGCCGGATGGGTTGCTGGGGGCGTTCACGGAGTACATCCGGACGCACGACAGTGCTCGGTCGCGGCTGAGGGACTCTGGGTATCTGCCGTGCACGACGCCGGAGGGGGCGTCGTTGAGCTTGTGCAACAACCGTTAGTGGGGTGACGGGCGCAACGTTCGCGGGTGTGCTCAGCCTTCGCGGTTGACTTCAACGTCCGTGGTTGCTGCGGTTATCCACAACGGTTGTGGTTGTCCACAGGGTGCTGCTTGGGGCTGCCGGTTTGGTGGTGTCGCTCGGTAGGCTGTATATCGGGGGCGCTTGTGGCGGATGATCTTGTGGATGCGTGCTGTGGTGGCGTGGGTTGTCCACAATGGCTGTGGTTGTCCACAGGGCGCTGTTCGCTGCTCCCGTTGTGTCGGTGCTGCGCGGTAGGCTGTGTATTTGGGGGCTTTTGATCAGGTTGATCTTGGCGTAGGCCGTGGTTGGGGGTGCGGGGCAAGGGATTCGGGCCTCCGCCTTCGGCTCCGGTGAACGGCCTCGTCGCCTGGCGGCGACCTCGGCGCCCGATCCGCGATTTTCGAGCTTTGCTCGATGGGGTGGACCTGTTTTGTGCGGGGCCCCTACGACACCCGTGGCAGGACCGCAAAGCAGGGGCCGAAAAGACTGGCCCTGCCGCGCGGAAACGCTACGGGTGCCGTCCCCCCGCACAAAACAGGTCCACCCCATCGAGCACTTGGCACCAGCGAGTCCGACTGTCCAGGCGCTGGGTTGGCAGGGCAGCCGAGGGCGGGCTGGGATGGCACCGGATCTTCCGAGTGTCCAGGGGCTGGGTAGGTGGGTTGGGGCGGACCTGACGGGGGGCGGGTTGGCGCCAGCGGGTCCGGGTGTCCAGGGGCTGCTAGGTCCCGCAGCAGGCGCGGATGGCGTCGGGGTTCAGTGTCCTCGTCAGGTCGACCAAGGCCGGATCGGTGAAAAGGGGCCGCAGAGGTTCGGGGATGGTGTCGAGGTCGTCGGTGCCGATCTGTTCGACGGTGTCTGGGTGGGTGCGTAGGTGGTCGGCGAGGCTGGGCCAGCGGATTTCGAGGATTGTCCACAGTGCTAGGTCGGCGACCGGGACCGGGTTGCCCTCTAGGGTTCGGACGGCTCGCACCATGCTGTAGGTGTTGATGAACCGCTTCATGGCGCGGGGGTTTTTGGGTAGCCGCTTGGCGTAGCGCTGCAGTACGTGTTCGGTTGCCGCGATTGCTTCTGGGGTGGTGATGCGGCGTAGTGCCTCGGTGGCGACGCGGTCGCGGACTTCCTGGCTTGTGGTGCTCATGGTGGCCACCACCTGTGCCTCGGTCGAACTCTGGGCCAGTTCGTCGCGGACCCGGGTCTCCTCCGCGGTGATCGCGGGCCGCGTTGTGCCGGTGCCGAGGAGTTGGCTCAGGTAGCCCTCCTGCAGGGCGGGATCGATCGACGGGATGGGGACGCGGAGTTGGAAGAACTTGTCCAGGAACAGGTATCCCAACGGCCTGCCGGGTTCGGCGACGGCGGTGGTGAAGGTTTGGTACGCCTGCTCGTAGCTCGCCCGGATCCACGCCCCGTCCGCGGCGACGACGAAGTGCGGGCCGATGTCGCGGACCAGGGTTTGCACCGAGTCGAGCAGGTCGACCACATAGGACTCCTTGCAGCGGTCCAGGTCGTCGACCAGGAACACCACCGGGCGCTTGGTCTTCGCCGCCAGCCAGCCGAAGTGCCGGTTGACCTCCAGCATCGGGTTGGTGTTGGACTGCTCGAACAGCTTGGCCCCGCGCGCGGAGTCCCACAGCAGGAACCGGCTGGCCACCAGCGCGCCCGCCACCACCGTGCCCACGCCCGCGACCGCGCCGGTGACGCTCTTGACGATTTCGCCGAAGGTCTTCAGGTCGGAGGCGAACAACCACCAGATCCCCGCGCCGAGCGCCAACAAGACCGCGAAGGCCAGCGCCACCGGGGCGCCGACGCGCTTGAGCCGGGCGAACGACTCGCTGATCCGCAGGGCCAGCCGTCCCCTGAAGCCGCGTTGCCCGCGGATGGCGGTGCGCAGGGCGGTCAGCAGCGCCCACCACGCGGGACCGACCCCGGCCTCCCGCCACGCGTCGAACGGCACCACGGTGAAGTCCCGCTCCAGTTCCTCCCGCACGAACCCCAGCACGGTGCTCTTGCCGGACCCCCACGGCCCGTCAAGGTGCACTAGGAACGAGGAGTCCACCCCGCGCAGCTGGTCGGCGATCAGCCGGGCCAGCGGTTGCCGTCGCAGCAGGTCTTGGGCGGCGGGCGCGTCCGCGGTCCACTCGATCTGATCGGCCATCGGGCGCGCCCAGAGCCGGATGGTCCCGTCCGCGCCGCCGCTCAGCAGGACCGGTCGGTCGTCCAGGGTCCCGAACGCCACGCCGCTCACCGGTCCGGCGTGGCCGGGCAGGTTGGTCAGCGCCCCGGACTCCGGTTCCCACACCCGGATGAGCCCGTCGACGCCACCGATGGCCACCACCGGGGGACCGTCCGGCGTCGCCGCGGCCAAGGACGCCGGCCGCGCGGCCATGGCGAGAGCCGTACCCGCCTGCACCTCGGTGACCAGGCCGTCCTCGGTGCCCGCGTACAGCCTGGACCCGTGGCCCACCACGCAGGTGTAAGGGGATCCCGTCGGATCTGGCGCCGGAGCGGGTCCGGTGGGGTAGTCCCACAGGCGGAGCGTCCGGTCGTGGGAGATCGATACCGGGGTCGCCTCGTCGAGCAGGGTCACGCCGATGACGAAGTCGTCGTGCGCGCCGAGGGGGACCACAGAGCCGTTGGTCCAGCGCAGCACGCGGTTGTCATCGCCGCCGCTGATCACCGACGGACCGCGCCCGGCCGCGATGGTGTTGGCGATCCCCTCGTGCTGGTGCAGGACGATCCCGGGCTGTTCCCCGTAGAGCGACCAGCCCCGTACCGTGCCGTCCTGGCCGCAGGTGAACACCTGCCCGGGGGCGTACCGGCTCGCCGCCACGCCCCACACCGGGCCGACGTGCCCGCGCAATTCACGCCGGGGCGTCCCGTCCAGTGACCAGACCCGCGCCACGCCGTCCTCGCACCCGGCCACCACCATCGGCGGTTCGGTCTCCACGAAGGCCACGGAGGTGACCGGTGAACCGACCTCGATCACCCGCTGTTCCCGTAGCGGCGCCATCGCCGCCCGCTTCAGCTCGGCCGTGACCTGATCCACCGTCAGGACCAGGTCGGCCTCGGCGGGGCTGTGGACCAGGACGGTCCCGGAGTCGGCCAACAGGGACAACAGCGGCGCCGGGAGGGCGCCGCTGTGCCTGGGGATGTGGAGGCGGGTTTCCTGCTGCGGCGCCATGCGCCGAGGTTACTCAGCCGAAGAAGACCGAGGTGGCCTGGTTGTCGAACCCGAGCGCGGCCAGGTCCGGCACGTCACCCTCGACGACCAGGGACTTGCCCTTGCAGTCCTTCTCCGACCACAGCTTCAGCGAGCCCAGCGCCGAGAGCGACGAGGCGGTGCGCGGGCGGGCCAGGTTCTTGCAGCCCGGACCCGCGGTGCCCTCGGCCGCGCCGTCCTCGCTGAACCGCGGCTCGTCGAACAGCACCACGCTGGTGGCCTTCGGGCCGCCGGGCGCGGGGGTGGTGGTCGGCGCGGGCGTGCCCGCCTTCTTGCCGTCGGGGGTCACGCCGAACCACGTGCCGCCGACGCCCTGGCCCGCGGTGTCGCCGGGCTTGGTGTCCTTGGCGAAGCGGTACACCGGCCAGCCGCCGATGGTGACCTGGGTGCTGCCGTCGTCGCGCTTGACGAAGCCGACCGCGGACTTGGGCACGCCCGCGACGAACACCTTGCTGCCCTTGGCGACGGTCACCGGCGGCCACGTCTTGGCGCAATCACCGTTGCAAGTGGACTTCGACGGCTTCGCGGTGTCCTTGTCGAACCGGTACAGCGTGAGCCCGGCGCCGTTGACCACCACCGGGTCCAGCGCGCCCGCCTTGCCCGCCTTGAGCTGGACCCACTTGCGCGCGGTGTCGGCCTGCGCGGAGTTCAGCGTGCCGTCGCTGCCCTTGGCCCAGTCGCCGGTGCCCTCGGTGGCGTTGTTGGCCTTGGCCGTCCCCGCGAAGAACGACACCCCGTCCTGGGTGGGCGCGGGGTCCGAGCCGTAGCCGTCCGCGCTCGCGCTCGCCGTTGAGTCCACAGTGGACGTGGAGCTCGGTGCGGCGGACCCGCTGCCGCAGGCCGACAGCGCGACCGCGCCCGCGGTGATCAGGACGGCGACGGACAGCACGTTCTTGCGGTTCATTGGTGTTCTCCCCGATTGGTGGGTTCCGGCCTCCCGCCGGTCTTGGTACGCCTCCAACACGGGCGCCAAGACGCGGCGGTTCAACCGAACCCCGGGGAACTACTTGTGCAGGACGACCGGGAGCTTCGTCAGGCCGCGCAGGTTGAAGTGCGAGTGCCAGTGCAGCTGCTCGTCGGCGAGCTCGATGCGCGGGTAGCGGGCCAGCAGTTCGGTGAACGCGGTGCTCGCCTCCAGCTTGCCCAGCACCGCGCCGAGGCAGTAGTGGTTGCCGGAGCTGAACGCCAGCGACTTGGGCTCGGTGCGGCCCAGGTCGAGCCGATCCGGGTCCGGGTAGCGCTCGGGGTCGCGGCCCGCGGCGTCGAACAGCACGAGCACGGTCTCCCCGGCGGGGATGACCTTGTCGGCGATCGGGGTGTCCTGGGTCATGATCCGCGCGGCCAGCTGCACCGGCGGGTCGAACCGGGACAGCTCCTCCACCGCGGTGGGCATCAGGCCGGGGTCCGCGCGCAGCCGCCGCAGCGCCTCGGGCTGCTGGAGCAGGGCGAGCATGCCGTTGGCGATGAGGTTGACGGTGGTCTCGTGGCCCGCGTTGAAGATGAGCAGGATGTTGGCCACGATCTCCTCGTCGGTGAGCCGCTCGCCGTCGGCGTCGGGCTGCATCAGCACCGAGAGCAGGTCGTGCTCGGGGTCGGCCGCGCGCCGGGAGTCCATCAGCTCCAGCAGGTAGGCGCGGAACTCCGGCTCGGCCTTGTTCATCGCGATCCGCCGCTCGGGGGTGACCCCGGGGTCGATGACGTAGCCGACCTTGTCGGTCCAGTCCCGGCACTTGGCGCGGTCCTCTGGCGGGATGCCCAGCAGCTCGCCGACCACCAGGATCGGCATCGGCAGCGCGAGCCCGGTGATCAGGTCGACCTCGCCGTCGCCCATCCCGTCCAAGAGCTGGTCCACCACGTGCTGGATGCGCGGCCGCATCCGGTCGATGCTGCGCGGGGTGAACACGCGCGCGATGAGCCTGCGCATCCGCCGGTGGGCCTGGCCGTCCTGCATGAGCATCCACTTGCTGGTGCTCTTGACCACCGGGCAGGTCGGCCCGCCGCGGATCATCGCCCAGCCCGGGTCGGCCGGGAAGTTGCTCGACGCCGACGGCGCGCGCAGCAGGGCGTCGACGTCGTCGTAGCGGGAGAGCACCCAGTAGCCGAACGGCGAGCGGTGCACCGGGTCGCTCTCGCGCAGCCGCCGGTAGTAGGCGAAGCGGTCGGCGGCCAGTGCCGGGTCGTTCAGGTCGAACAGTGCGGTCATAGCGGGATCCGTCCCTGACAGGCCTGGTCGCACGACGGTCCGATCGTGCTGTCGGCCGGGGGCACCGTCAACCCCTAGGTGGACCCCTAGTGACCGTCACGGTCACACTCAGCGACATCCGCAGGTCGCTACGGTCGGTGATCTCGGTGGTGGCGTTCGGTACAAGATCACTCGGTCGCGGCCCATGAGGGGGTGTCGGACGAGGGGCGACCGGCGTTACTTTACGGTTCAACGTGTACGCCGTACGAGTGATACTTGGTTGCGAGTCGGTTGTCATAAGTCACGACGTGTAACTGATGTTATGGGTCGATGCGATGGAACGGGCAACAGAGCCCCCAGGCGGCCCAACCAGCGCCCGGACCTCGCGCAGCGGACCGCCTCGGGGCTTGGCACACAGAAGAATCGACATCGCCATGACACTGCTGTGGATCATCGGTGGCCTCGCGGTACTCGCCGTCCTCACCTGGCGCCTGCGCCGGGCCTCGTCCCTGGTCGACCGCATCCTGCTCGAGGAGCGGGTCGGCGCCGAGCACGACGCCAGGCTGGACGAGCACGCCAGGGTCGTCGCCGCCGAGCAGGCCCCGGAGCGGACCGTCGCGTGGCCGCACCCGCCGCGCCTGGCCTGGGCGCGTCCCGACACGCGCACCGGCGCGCACGACCGCTTGGTCGGCTGAACGAAGGACCCGATCGCACCGGGCCGGGTGGCCCTGGCCGGTTCGCGTACGAGGAGTCGAGCATGGAGTGGGGAAGCCGGGACTGGACGCGGTGGGCGCCGCGTCGCGGTTGGGGCAACCGTCCCGACCCGTTCGGTCCCCCGGTCGGTGGGCGCCGACCGGGGGACCACCGGGCAGGCGCGCGGCGCGGCCCGGGGGTGGATCGCTAGCGGGGACCTGGCCTCAGCACGGGTCGCCGAGGGCGGCGCGCAGTCCGCGCCGGTCGACCCAGCCCAGGTGGGCGCGGGCCAGCGGGCCGCGGAAGGACCACAGGTGGTGCTGGCACCAGCGCGCCGAGCGGCCGTCGCGCTGGCTCGGCGCCAGGTTCGGCCCGAGGTAGGTGCCGGAGAACTCCAACCGGGTCTCGACGGTGTCGGTCCCGGTGTGCCTGGCGCTGAGAATGCGGGCGTGGATATCGGGCATCCGGCGGCGCGCGGTCAACACCGAAAAGCGCAACCCGGCAATTCCGTCGTCGAATACCCGGACGTCGGACAGATCTCGGATATCGGCGTGCGCGAACTCGTCGAGAACGGTGTAGTCGCCCTCGTTCACCGTTTCCCGGATGAACGCCACCGCGATGTCCACCTGCTCGCTCGCGTGGCTGGGCCGCGCGGGCAGCAGGGCGAGCGCGCCGCTCACCGCGGTGTCGGCAGGGCGACCTCGGCCAGGGCTGCTTTGAGCGCTCTGCGGTACTCGCGGCGGATGGCCGCGGCGCGGTGGCGGGCGTACTCGGCGTCGGTCTCCGGGTGCACCGGGCGCACCGGCCGGGGCGCGCCGTCGGCGTCGACGGCGACGAACACCAGGTGCGCCTCGGCGATGCGCTCCTGCTCGCCGCTGCCGTGCCAGCGCCGGGCGTTGACCTGCACACCGATGTCCATCGAGGTGCGGCCGGTGCCCTCGACCTGGGCGACGGCGGCGACGATGTCGCCTGCCCAGAACGGGGCGAAGAAGGTCATGTCGGTCACCGACGCGGTCACCGCGTGCCCGTCGCTGTGGCGCACCGCGGCCGCCCAGCCGACCTCGTCGGCGAGTTCCAGGATCAGCGTGCCCTTGCCGGAGCCGAACATGTTCTCGTCGCCCGGCCAGATGACGCGGGACAGCTCGCAGCGCGAGTGGCCCATCGGCCGCCCGGTCGGCAGGGGCGGCGCGTCGGTCAGCGGTGCCCGTGTTGAGGTGTCGACGGGGGTCATCGGAAGTGTTTCTCCAAGGGGAGTTCGGTCACGTCGAACGGGGAACCGGAACGGGGATTTACTGGGAGACCGGGCCAGTCTAAACGATCACTTGGGTGACCCCGGCCAATTTCTCATGATCGGCGCATATCTCCCTGTGTCGGGCGACAAAGTTGACTGTCCGTGATCGAAGTGGGCCCAAAATGTCGGATACCACTAGCTCGATACGGTGATGACCGGTGAACCGCGCGGTTCGCGGTACTCGACCCTGTGGGTGACCCCCACCCTCGCCCCGCGTGCGCGAGGAGGGGCCGGGAAGGCCCCTCTAGACTTCGCGGGCACCCCCCACCAGCCCATAGTGAGGTTTCGCCGTGCTGACCATGCAGGACGCGTTGCTGGCGTTGACCAGGTATTGGACCGAGCGCGGCGCCATGGTGGTGCAGCCGTTCAACACCGAGGTCGGCGCGGGCACCCTGAACCCGGCCACGGTGCTGCGCGTGCTCGGCCCGGAGCCGTGGCGGGTCGCCTACGTCGAACCGAGCGTGCGCCCCGACGACGCCCGCTACGGCGAGAACCCCAACCGGCTGCAGACGCACACCCAGTTCCAGGTGATCCTCAAGCCGGACCCGGGCAACCCGCAGGAGCTCTACCTCGGCAGCCTCCAGGCGCTGGGCATCGACGTCGGCGCGCACGACGTCCGCTTCGTCGAGGACAACTGGGCCTCGCCCGCGCTCGGCGCCTGGGGCCTTGGCTGGGAGGTGTGGCTCGACGGGTTGGAGATCACCCAGTTCACCTACTTCCAGCAGGCGGGCGGGCAGACCCTGGACCCGGTGTCGGTGGAGATCACCTACGGCGTCGAGCGGATCATGATGGCGCTGCAGGGCGTCGACCACTTCAAGGACATCGCCTACGCCCCCGGCATCTCCTACGGCGAGGCGTTCGGCCAGGCCGAGTACGAGATGAGCCGCTTCTACCTCGACGACGCCGACGTCGAGACCCAGCGCAGGCTGTTCGAGGACTACGCGGCCGAGGCCCGCAGGCTGCTCGACGCCCGGCTGCCGGTGCCCGCGCACATCCACGTCCTCAAGTGCTCGCACACCTTCAACGTGCTCGACGCCCGCGGCGCGGTCAGCACGACCGAGCGGGCCAAGGCGTTCGCCAGGATGCGCGGTCTCGCCCGCGAGGTCGCCGGGCTGTGGTCCGAGCGGCGCGCGGAACTGGGGCACCCGCTGGGCACCGCCCCGGTCCTCGAAGCGGCCCCGGTGCCCACCGAGTTCGCCGCGGTCGAGGGCGCCAGGACGCTGCTGTTCGAGATCGGCACCGAGGAACTGCCGCCGCACGAGGTCACCCGCACCGTCGCCGCCGTCGAGCGCGCGCTGACCGACAAGCTCGCCGCGACCCGCCTTGGCCACGGCGAGATCCGCGCGTACGCCACCCCGCGCCGGGTGATCGCCCTGGTCGACGCCGTCGAGCCGGTCG
Organism: Actinokineospora diospyrosa; assembly: GCF_024171925.1. Lineage (GTDB taxonomy): Bacteria > Actinomycetota > Actinomycetes > Mycobacteriales > Pseudonocardiaceae > Actinokineospora > Actinokineospora diospyrosa. The sequence continues at coordinate 367,856 of NZ_JAMTCO010000003.1, forward strand.
AGCCGGACGCCGAGCGCACCGTGCGCGGGCCGCGGGCCTCCGCCGCCTTCGACGCCGAGGGCAACCCGACCAAGGCCGCCGCCGGGTTCGCCCGCGGTCAGGGGATCGACCCGGCCGAGCTGCGCCGGGTCGAGGTGGACGGGGTCGAGTACGTCGGCATCACCCGCACCGACCTCGGCCGCGGCGCGGTCGAGGTGCTCAGCGGCGTGCTCGCCGAGGTGGTCGCGGAACTGCGCGCGGACAAGAACATGCGGTGGAACGACCCGAAGCTCTCGTTCACCCGACCGATCCGCTGGCTGCTCGCGTTGCTGGGCGAGCAACCGGTGCCGGTCGCGGTGTCCGCGCTCGCCGCGGGCCGCACCACCCGGGTGCACCGCACGGCCGCCGAGCCGGTGGTCGAGGTCGCCTCGGCCGAGGGGTACCTGGAGCTGCTCGCCGGGCACGGCATCGTCGCCGACCAGGTCGACCGGCGGGCCCGCGTGGTGGCCTCGGCCACCGAGTTGGCCGCGACCGTGGGTGGCGTGGTCGACGGCGCGTCGGCGCTGGTGGACGAGATCACCAACCTCGTCGAGGAGCCCAACGCGCTGCTCGGCTCCTTCGACGCCCGCTACCTGGAACTGCCCGCGGACATCCTCACCACCGTCATGCGCAAGCACCAGCGTTACCTGCCGGTGCGCGACGCCGACGAGAACCTGCTGCCGCACTTCGTCGCCGTGGCCAACGGCGCCTGCGACCACGACACCGTGCGCGCGGGCAACGAGGCCGTGCTGCGCGCCCGCTACGAGGACGCGAGCTTCTTCTGGCGCGCTGACCTGCGCACCCCGCCGGAGGTGATGAAGGAGGGCATCGCCAAGCTCGCCTTCGAGCAGAAGCTCGGCTCGGTCGCGCAGCGCGCCGACCGCATCGCGCGGATCGCCGCGCGGCTCGGCGAAACCGCCGGTTTGTCCGAAGAGGACACCGCGACCCTGGGCCGGGCGGCCGCGCTGGCCAAGTTCGACCTCGGTTCGCAGATGGTGATCGAGCTGACCAGCCTCGCGGGCACGATGGCCCGCGAATACGCCAAGCGCGCGGGCGAGCCGGAGGCGGTCGCGCAGGCGCTCTACGACATGGAGTTGCCGCGCACCGGCGGTGGTGCGGTGCCGACCACGGTGCCCGGCGCGGTGCTCGCCCTGGCCGACCGGTTCGACCTGCTGGCCGGGCTGTTCGCCGTGGGCGCCAAGCCGACCGGCAGTTCCGACCCGTTCGGCCTGCGCCGCGCCGGTGCCGGTGTCGTGGCGATCCTGCGCGCCTTCCCCCGGTTGCGCGCCTTGACGGTCCCGTTCGGACTGTCCACCGCGGCCGAGCGGGTGCGCGCGCAGGGCATCGAGGTCGACGACGCGGTGCTCGCCGAGGTCGCCGAGTTCGTCAAGCGCCGCTACGAGCAGGTGCTGCTCGACGGCGGCACCCCGCACGAGCAGGTGGCCGCCGTGCTGCCGCTGGCCGACGCCCCGGCCGTCGCCGACGGGACGCTCAGCGAGCTCGGTGGCCTGCTCGCCGACCCCGGGTTCGCCGGACTCGTCGCCGCGCTGCAGCGCGTGCGCCGGATCGTGCCCGCCGACACCGGCCCCGGCTACGACCCCGCCGCGCTCGTCGAGCCCGCGGAGGTGGAACTGCACCAAGTGTTCGAGAAGGCCCGCGCGGGGGGCGGTGTCGGCCTGGCCGGGTTCACCGCGTCGGCCAACGCGCTCACCGAGCCGATCAACACCTTCTTCGACGCCGTGCTCGTGATGGCCCCGGAGCCGCAGGTCCGCGCCGCCCGGCTCGGTCTGCTCGCCGAGATCCGCGACTGGGCCGCGCCGGTGCTCGACTGGCAGGCGCTGGGCACCGCGCTGGAGGCCTGAGAATCACCCGAAGACCCGGTCCAGGTCCGCCTGGGCCGGGTTTTCGCTATCCGGGTCAGGTGTCCTGGGCCATCAGGTCAGTCTTACTTCGCAACCCACTCGGCATTGTGCCGCGCCCGCCCATTCGCCCCGCGGGTTCGATCGGCATATGTCGAACATGACCGCCGCGGCGCCCGGTGTCGCTTTTCGGCGCGAGTCCCTCGAGCGGTTAGCGAACACCCTGGGTGGTCGGCCGGTGGCCGAATTGCGTGGTCACCCCCGTCGCGGGCACCCGTTCGGCCCGCATTCGCCGCCGCCCGCCCGGCCGCCGCCCGCGCGGCGATCGGGGTATTCACCCGCGGCGGGCGAGCGGGCCGACTCGGGGAATGCCTACCGTCCGTCGCCGCCCGGATTGCCCGTCCGGGCTTTCGTATGCCGTCCGGCACGGCGCTCGCCCGGTCGGCCCATCCGGCGGAATGAACCTCCCGGCGCGGTACCCCCGCGGCGGTGAAATCCGGGGTCGACCGGCGGATATGTCCCACGTGGACCCGGCTTTCGCCGATCCGCGGCCGCGGTGGCCGCGCGCGCGGGGCATTAGCCGAAGGACGCCTATTTGAAAGAGTGTTGCGCAGCGGGTACTGTTCACGCCAAGTGGGGAGCTGTTTTCCAATTCCCGTGACACCCCGTGTGCAGTGAGGTGCCCTATGGCTCAGAAGACCATCGTCCAGCTTTACGACGACCTCGACGGCTCGGCTGGCGAGGACATCCGCCCGGTCGAATTCAGCCTGGACGGGGCGAACTACGAGATCGACCTGAATGAGGCGAACGCGACCCGCCTGCGCGAGCAGCTCGCCGAGTTCGTCGCCGCGGCCCGCCGCACCGGTGGCCGGGTCAAGCGGCACACCGCGCCGTCGGCCAAGCCAGCTGGTGACACCCGCTCCAAGGAGCAGACCAAGGCGATCCGGGACTGGGCCAGGCAGAACGGCCACGAGATCTCCGAGCGCGGTCGCATCCCGAGCGCGGTCGTCGAGGCGTTCGAAGAGGCCCACACGGTGAAGGCCAAGGGCAACGGCAAGGCCAAGAAGGCGGCTTTCTCCGGCTGATCCAGCCACCGGGACGGACCGCGGCGGGGCGACCCGCCGCGGTCCCGCTGTTGTTCGGGGCTAGAAGCTGACCCCGCCCTGGATATCGCGGGCCTGCAGCACCTTCCCGCTCACGGTTCCGGTGATCTGGTTCACCACCCCGCCGCGGTCAGCGTGCGCCCCGGCCTCGCGCGCCCAGCCTTCCCGCAGCTGTTCGGCGAACTCCGGATCGGCCACCTGCTCCCGTTCCAATTCCGCGGCCAGCGCCGCCACCTCGACGGACTCCGGGGCGGCCCCGGCCGAGGCGGTCAACACCGCCGCCGCTTCCGCGCGCTTGCTGAATCGGTCGCGCACCAGCTCGTAGAGCGCGCCGACCGACTTGGCCGCCAGGGCCGCCGCGATTGACACCAACACCGGTTCGGGCATCCGAACCCCTCCCTTAGCCTGCGGTCGTTCCACCTACGGTACGACCTCTCCCCGGGCGCGGGCACCGCCGACCCGAGTCCGCTTCCCCGGCCGGGCAATTACCCCGCCGCCGGGTGGTTTCTTGTCACGATGGGCTAAGCGCGGGCGGTGGTCGTCCAGCGTTCCCGGACTATTCACGTTCCGCCGGGGCCGCCGCGCGGGCGGGCATTAGGCCTGCCGGGTGCTGTGGCGCCCGCTTTCCGGCCCCACCGGCTCGACCGGCCCGCCGGTTTTTCCCGTCCCCGGGTGGGGTGGGTTATCCACAACCAAGATCCACAGGGGCGATCCGGGTGGGCGAATCGATTCGTCCACGACGCCCCCACCGGGTGTGGGTGAGTCGACGCGGACGCGGCGGGGTTTCCCGGCCGCCGGGCGCGGGCGCAGACGTGAAACCGTCACGCTAATAGTACCGGCGTGCGGTCAAAGCGGTGCGAAGTTAGCCCGATCTGTCGGTGTTAGGTCCACCGGGATTCATCCGAAGTCCGGGGCGGTCGGTTTGGCTGATACCCGCTCAGCTCACCCCGAGGTAGCGCACGGGCGTGTAGTCGAGCTCACCCGGCCCACCCCAGAGGTAGACCCGGTGTTTGACCGGTGTGGAGCCGAAGTCGTAGGCGAGGTACCGGGTCCGCCCCCGGTCCACCCAGCGCTCGAACAGCCGCACGTGCTCGCCGGAACGGACCAGGGCGTCGCCGGTGCGCAGCGCGGACCGCTCGATCACCCGGGTGATGTCGCCGAGGTCGCGACCGCCGCCGGGGCGCGGGGTGGCGTAGCTGACCGACAAGCCCCAGGCCATGGACACGAACCCGGAGCAGTCGGTGCGGTAGGCGGGTCGGTGGCACCCGCCGAGCACCCCCGACCAGTCGGTCTCCGCGTAGCCGGTGACCTGGTTGAAACAGCCGTCCTGGTCGTAGGTCGGGCCCGCGGTGAACCACGCCTCGGCTCGGGCCATCGCCGCGGCACCGAACTCGGCCTGCCTGATCCGCTCACCGGCGGCGGTGTCGGCCGCGCCCAACAACCCCAGTGCGGCGACCGCCGCGATCGTCAACCCCCTGCGCACCTCCCCTTTATAGCTGTTCGCCGGAGGGGGTGGCCGTGTGTCGGTGTGTCGGTGTGTGGGGTTGGAGGTGCGGTGGCTCGACGGGGCGGGCTTGTTGCGTGGGGCCCCTGCGACACCCGTGGCAGGTCCGCACAGCAGGGGCCGAAAAGACTGGCCCTGCCGCGAGGAAACGCTACGGGTGTCGCTCCCCCGCGCAAAACAAGTCCGCCCCATCGAGCAGGAGCAGGAGGTGGGGTTGGTGGGGGGTGTGTGCAGCCGCCCCATCGAGCAGAGGGTGGAGTGGAGGTGGGGGTGTCGGCAGTGCGGCCAGGGGGCGGGACGTGGTCGATGTTGTGGTTTGGCCGCTCGTGGGCGCGCGGTGGGTCAGCTGGTGAGGAGGACCGGGAGCTCGGCGAGGCGCCAGGTGCCGGGGTCGGGGGCGCGGACGGTCTCGGGGCGGGCGGGGGAGAGGGTGGGGAAGCGGCGGAGGAGGGCGGTTAGTGCGATCTCGGTCTGCAGCCGGGCCAGTGGGGCGCCGAGGCAGAAGTGTGGGCCGTGGGAGAACCCGAGGTGGCCGGGGGCGCCGAGTGGGCGGGTGATGTCGAGGCGGTCCGGGTCGGGGTAGGCCCGGGGGTCGCGGTTGGCCGACGCGATCGCGACGGTCATGGCCGCGCCCGCCGGGATCACGGCGCCGCCGAGGTCGATGTCCTCGGCGGCGAACCTCGGGGTGGTGAGCAGCTGCGGACCGCACCAGCGCATGAGTTCTTCGACCGCGCGCGGGGCGAGGTCCGGGTCGGCGCGCAGGGAGGCCAGTTGCTCGGGGTGGCTGAACAGGGCGGCGACGCCGTTGGCGATGAGATTGGTCGGGGTCTGGCCTGCCAGGACCAGGTGCCAGACGAGGGTGACCAGCTCGGTCTCGGTCAGCGGGCCGTCCAGCAGCCGCGACAGGATGCCCGCGTTCGGCTCGGTCCGGCTCGCGGCCACGGCGGCCTCGGCGCTGGCCATGATCGCGGGGATGGCGGCGATGAAGCCGGGCCCGAAGCCTGCCGCGACCGCCGCTCCGTACTCGCGCCAGCGCGGGCGGTCCACCTCGGGGATGCCGAGCAGCTCGCAGATGATCTCCATCGGCAGCGGGCCCGCGAACTCGTGCAGTAGGTCCGCCTCCGTGCCGAGGGTGTCGAGCAGCCGCTCGACGATGGCCTCGACGGCGGGGCGCATCGCGGCGGTCCGGCGGGCGGTGAACGCGGGGGCGGCGGCGCCGCGGACTCGGGTGTGCTCGGGCCCGTCCATCTCGGCCATCGTGTGCAGGTAGCGCTGACAGTGCTCGGGGATGCCCGGTGGCCTTAAGAAGCTCGACTCGCTCAAGGCGAAGCGCGGGTCAGATAGCGCTGCCTTGCCCTCCTCGTGCCGGGTGATGGCGAACATCGGCGGCATGCCCGCCCCGGTCAGCCGCGCCACCGGGGAAAGCTCCCTGGCCTGGGCGTACGCGGTGAACGGGTCGGCGAGCACCGCGCGATCGGTGACCGGGATCTCGGGGATGGGACGCACGCTCGGCCTCCAGATGACTTGATGGATGTTCTGATCAGATGATGACATCATCTGAATTTGGTGTCACGGGTGGCCCGCCCCGCGGCGGCGCCCGGGATGATGTGCCTGATGGGAGGCGCGCAGATGGATCGGCTGAGCAGGGCGCAGACCCGGGAACGCAACCGGGGGCGGATCCTGGTCGCCGCGCGGGCGGAGTTCCTCGAGCGCGGGTACCAAGACGCCAAGGTGGACGGGATCGCGGCGCGCGCCGGGCTGACCAGGGGCGCGGTCTACTCGAACTTCCCCGGTAAGCGGGCGCTCTACCTGGAGGTGCTCGCCGAGCGGGCCGAGCGGGTGCCCGAGCGGTCGCTGTCGCGACCCGAGGCGACGCTGGTGGGCGCGGTCGGGGCGTTCGCGCACACCTGGGTGTCGCGATTGGACGAGACCGGGTACCCGCTGGCGGACATCGTCGGCGACGCGACGCTGCCGTACACCCAGTTGCAACAGCTCAACGCGCTGCTCCTCGGGTTGGCGATGGAGCGGCTAGAGCCTCCGGCCAGCCCGGCAGGAGCACCTCCGGCGCGGCGGGTCCGCCAGGCCGGGGTCATCCTGACCACGTTGTACGGGGCTCGCGCTCTTGCGCCTGTCGCACCGGGGTTCGCCGAGCCGTTCGACGTGATCAGCGCTTGCGAGCACCTGGCAGGTCTTTCGCTCAACGACTGGTGGTCCTACCCGTACGCGGCAGCCCCAGCGCTCCCCGTCGACAAACCCTGGACGGCGGTCGAAGCGGTCGACCTCGTCAGCGGCGAGCCCTTCGCGATCGAGGACGGGGTGGTCGCCGTGCTGGGGACGCACCGGCTGATGGCGGTGGAAGAGGCGCTGCGACTGGGGGAGCGGGCGACGCTGGTCGTGGTGACCGGTCAGCCCGCCGAGCTGTACCCGTTGGCGCGCCTGGTGATCGCGGAGGCCTCGGTGGGGTTGCGGCGGTCGTTCCGCGACGGTCCCGCGGTGCGCGTGGTGTGCGACGAGCGGATCGCCGCGCTGGTGGGGATCACGGCGGTGAGCGACGCGACCGAGGTGGCGGTGCTGGTGCGCGGCGGTCGGGTGGTGACCCGGGCCGAGGGGATCGGTGCCTGCCACGCGGTCGCCGGACCGCGCGCCGTTCGGGTTTGAGCGAGGGTGTCCCGGACCCCGCCCACTGCGTGACCCCGCGGGGTCCGGGACGGTGTCCGCTAGCCGAGTAGACCTCCGATGAGACTGGTGATGGTCCCGATGAGGCCAGTGACGAGCTGGATAATCGGTTGGAGCAGAGAGCCGATCATGGTTCTACCTCCTCTGTCGATTCCCAGTCGGAGCGGACAACCCCGACACCGTTGTTTGTACGGTTCGAGCGGGGCCGGGGCGAGGAAGTTGCCACTGTGGAGTGTCACCCGATGGAGTGGATTTATGAAACGATCTCGCCCGCCGATCGGGGGAACGACATCTACCAGGGGTTTGTTCGGAAACTGACGAATGCTCGATTGTGGAGCATGATCCCCCGGTCGGTACGGAGTGCGTCACGCGGAGCGGCCGTGTGGGTTAGCCCGCCACCGACGGACTAGTCCATCCCGGAGGCCCGCAGGGTGATGTTCAGCCTGCCGGTCAGGCCGAGGTCGGGATCGGCGGTTCCGGGTAGGACCTTCGTGATCCCGTGGTAGGCCAACCGGGACTCGCCGCCGAAGACGACCAGGTCGCCGGAGCGGAGCTCCACATCGGTCCACGGCCGTCCCCGGTTCTCGGTGTTGCCGAACCGGAACACCGCGGTGTCGCCGAGGCTGAACGAGACGACCGGGTCCAGCGCCCGCTCGTCCTTGTCTTGGTGCAAGCCCATCTTGGCGTCGGCATCGTAGAAATTCACCAGCGCGATGTCCGGCCGGTAATCCGGGGCGAACCCGGCCGCCGTGACCGCCCGCCTGCCGAGGTCGCCGAGCCAGTTCGGGAACGGCAGCACGGCCGACCCGTCGTCCAGGACCTTGGTGTAGCGGTAGGGCGCCCAGTGCCAGCCGAGGCAGACCATCCGCACCGACATGACGCCGCCGTTGGGCAGCCGCTGGTGCCGCATGCCCGGCGACCACTCGCGGCAGGCGGCCAGCAGCCGCCGCTGCTCGGTGCAGTCCAGCCAGTCGGGCAGGTGGACCGCGCCGGGCGCCAGCTCCCTGCGAGGCCGGGGGATCAGCTCCACGTCACTCCCCCGTGGACGGTCGACTGGTCGACCAGCGCAGTTCGCCGTCGAAGAAGGACCACTGCGAGCCGTCCTCGCCCGCGCCGCACAGCCCTTCGACATCACCCACGAGGTCGGGCAGGGTCGGCAGGGCCAGCCCGGCGAACGCGATCGTCCTGTTGGCCCGCCACTGCGCCGAACTCCCCAACCGGCGCCCCATCCCCACCCACTCCGCCGCGTTGTCGGCGATCACCCAAAGATCCGGGCACCCGCCCGCGAACCGGCACGCCTGCCGCAACCACGACGCCGCCACCGATGGCCACGACACCACCAGCCCGACCTGCCCGACCTGTCCCTCCCAAGCCGCGACGAACGCCCCGGCCGCGGCGGTGGACTCCGGATCGCGCCCGTGGCCGACGTTCACCAAGCCGCCGCCGCGCCGCCGCGCCAACTCCAGCACGGTGGCCAGTTCCCGCTCGGTCACCGGATCACCCCGCCTGGGTCGCGGGAGTTCGCTTCGTCGCACATAAGAAGGGCGTTTTCCTCCATCTTGGACTGTTGGGTGCCGGTGATGTGGTGGCCACAGCTGCGGCCACCACATCACCAGCGGTCGATCGCGCGCACACCGTCAGCCCGCGGGTGCGCAGAGCTCGCACGGCCGGTTGCCCGCCGCCTCCGCCGCGGCCAGGGTGCGGAAACCGCGGGGGTTCGCCGCTGACCTGACCCGGGTGCAGGTGGGGTAGCAGACCACGCCGTCGGTGGCTTGGTAGGCGATGTGCGAGCGGGCCAGGTCCATCAGCTGGTCCACATCGGTGTCCTCGGACCGCAGCAGGCGCTCCTTGGTGTCCGCGCCGAAGACGTACTGGCCGAGGGTGCCGTCGGAGCGGGTGACCCGGTGGCACGGGATCAGCAGCGGGACCGGGTTGTTGCCCAGTGCCGTGCCGACCGCGCGCACCGCCTTCGGGCGGCCGATCGCCCGGGCCACCCAGGCGTACGGGCGGGTCTGCCCGGTCGGGATGTCCCTGGTCGCGGTGAGCACGTCCCGCTCGAAGTCGGTGAGCACCCGCAGGTCGACGGGGACCCGGTTGGCCCCCTTGCCGCGCACCGCCTGCCGCAGCCCGGCCGGGGCGTCGGTGGTGCGCCGCAGCGGGCGCTGGAACAGGGTGCGGAACCGCTCGCGGAAGCGCTCGTCGTCGTCGCCGACCGAGTCCGCGGTGCGGATGTAGCTGACGCCGATGTCGGTGAAGGCCACCAACAGTTCGCCGACCGGGCCGTCGACCCTGGTCCAGTCGCCGAACAGCGCGCCGGTCAGATCCCGTGGCGGTGCCACCGCCAGCCCGCCCAGGCGTAGCGCGAGCGGGTCGTGGATGTCCTCGCCGGTCATCGGACCACCTCCTTCGCGTACTGCTCCCGCAGCCGGGCCAGGCCCCGGGAGATGTGTGACTTGACGGTCCCCTCCGGGATCCGCATGACGGCGGCGATCTCGGCCACCGGTAGGTCGACCACGTGCCGCAGCACCACGGCCACCCGCTGGTTGTCCGGCAGCGCGCCGACCAGCACACCGAGCTCGTCGCGGGTCTCGGTGTTGGCGACCACCTCTTCGACGGTCGGGCCGACCACCGCCCGGTCGGGCAGTTCGGCCATGCTCACCGCCGGTCTGCGCGCCGCGCCGCGCAGCGCGTTGCGCCAGGTGTTGAGCAGGATCGTCAGCAACCACGACCTGGGCCGCAGCGCCAGGATCCGGGACCGGTCGTAGCCGAGCAGCGCGCGGTAGGCCCGCAGGAAGCACTCGGCGGCCAGGTCCTCGGCGTCCGCGCCGTCGACCCCGCCGCCGACGCGCAGCGCGACCGAGTAGACCACCCGCTGGTAGGCGCGGACCAGCCCGGCGAATCCCGCGTCGAGGTCGTCGACGATGGCGGCGAGCAGGGCCACGTCGGTCTCGGCGTCGGTCTCGGGTAGGTCATCCATACCTAGATAAACACCGAGGGGCCCTCCGGCGTTGCACATCGGTCCGGTCGCGAGCGTACCTGCCCGTCGGGGCCCCGGCCTGGCACACTGGGCGCCCAGCCCGAGGAGCGCCCATGGACCTGAGCCGCCGCCGGTTCCTCGCCGCGGGGTCCGGCATCGCCGTCGCCGCGGGTGCGGTCGCCTGCACCGCCGACGCCGGGACCGCCGCGCTGCCGCGCCCGTTCGACCCGGCTGACTGGGCGTCGGTGCGCGAGCAGTTCCCGTTGACCCGCGAGGTTCGCCAGTTCTCCGCTTATGTCCTGGCAGCGTCACCGCGGCCGGTGACCGATGCCATCAACCGGCACCGCGCTGGGCTAGACCACGACACTCACGCGTACCTGAACAAGGAAGCCGGGACAGCGGAGGAGGCGGTTCGTGCCGCCGCTGCTGAGTACCTGGGTGGTCGCGCCGAGGATGTGGCGCTCACCGACAGCACAACCATGGGACTCGGCCTGCTCTACGCGGGGATTCGCCTCTTGCCGGGGCAATCGGTCCTTACGACTGAACACGACTTCTTCTCTACCCACCACGCACTCCGGCTTCGCGGCGCGGAAGTACGTCGAGTGCGCCTCTATGACACGGCTGCGGCAGCATCCGCCGAAGAGATCGTCAGCAGGCTCAAGGCAGGCCTGACGCCCACGACCAGAATCGTTGCCATCACGTGGGTGCACTCCGTGACCGGGGTGAAGCTGCCGGTGCGGGCCATCGCTGACGCGATCGCCGAGCACAACGCGGTGTTGCCACCCGAGCAACACGCCCTCCTGTGCGTCGACGCGGTGCACGCGCTGGGTGTGGAGGCAGCCACCCCGGCCGACCTCGGCTGCGACTTCTTGATCTCCGGAACGCACAAATGGCTGTTCGGACCTCGGGGAACCGGGATCGTCTGGGGTCGCGAGGGCGCCTGGGCGGCGACCGCCCCGGTGCTGCCGTCCTTCAGCGGTCCCGCCTTCGACCAGTGGCTCAACGACACCCCGGCCGGGCCGACCACGGCCGAGGTGTTCACCCCTGGGGGTTATCACACGTTCGAGTACCGCTGGGCGTTGGCGGAGGCGTTCCGCTTCCACCTGGCCATCGGGCGTGACCGGGTCCAAGCGCGGACGCGCGAACAAGTGCAGCGGGTCCAGGACGAGATCCGGAAGCTCCCCTCGATCCGGGTCGTTACCCCTGCCGCGCCCGAGTTGTCCGCGGGGATCATCTGCTTCGACGTCGAGGGCCTGCAACCGCAGGCCGTAGTGGCCGCTCTCGCCGCGAAAGGCGTGTCGGCCTCGGTCACGCCCTACAACGAGAGGCACGTGCGGGTCGGACCGAGCATCGTGACGTCTGACGAGGACGTCGACGCCCTTCTGAGTTCGCTGGCCTTCTGAGTTCGCTGCGCTCCTGAGTTCCTCGCGCGCCTAGAGGATTCCCTTGTACGCGATCACCACATCGCGGACGATGGCCTGGTCGACCCGGTGGGAGAAGCCGAGGTAGGCCCCCTCGTCGAGTGGCTTCAGACCGGCGGATGCCAGAGCGTCAACCAGTGCCTCGCGCGGAACCACATTGGTGTTCCACGACAGCGCCACCGTTCCGCCTGTGCGCAGCAAGGAAACCCAGCCCGGTAGTGCTGCCCGGACCAGCTCCAAAGGACCGCGGTGGAGGCCGCCACCGGCACGGCTACCGTGTTGGACGCCGTAAGGGGCGTCGGCCACGATCACGTCGAAAGTGGCCGCTCGGTGGAACTTCGTCGCCTCGGTGGTGTCCGCGTTGACGTAGTCGAGGCTGAGGGCGTCGCCTGCCTTGTAGCTGTCCTTGTCGATCCCGACCGTTGCGGTCAACCGGCGTGCGATGACCTTGCCTTCGCGGCGTACGCGGGTGACCTCGGCGCTGTGCTTGAGCCGCTTGCGCTTGAGCCAGGTCTGCAAGAACGTCGAGTACGCGTCGAAGTCCTTCATGTCCAGATCGATCCCGGCGGTGTTGTACCCGTACATCAGCGCTTGGTTGAGCGTCGTCCCCCGACCGCACATCGGGTCGAGTACGCGAAGCCTCCGGTCCAGCATCTCGCCTGCGAAGTCCGATGACGCTACCGCGAGGTTCAGCATCAGCTTGGTGAAGTGCTCGTTTGTCTTGCCCGAGTACTTCTGGATGGTGATCAGGTCGTCGTCGAACTTGTCGAGCGCGGTTAGCTCTACTGGGGCGAGGAGGTCATCCCGCCGCTCGAACAGGGCGTACGCCGACGACAGGTTCGCCAGGTAGCGCACGTCGCGCTCCTCGAGGTCCTCGGCGTCGAAGCCGAGGTAGGGCACCCCGCCGATGCGCACCGGCTCGATCCCGCCGATCCGGCCACCCAGCACCCGCTCGCCGAACACCGCCAGTTCGGCGGCCATCAGGTCGACCGACGAGTCGGCGTAGACGCGGTTCAACGCGGGCCGCACGAGCAGTGCGTAGCTGGGCATTGGCTCCCGATCGTGGCGAGAGATGGGCAGGTCAGGGGCAGGGTACGGGCTCCGGTCGCCGACAACTCCGGTCGTCCTTGACAACAAAAGTTGTCGGTGAGAGGCTGGGCCCATGTTCGATGTGGCGGTGATCGAGGACCCGGCGGCCGCCGAGGTCACGCTGGACCCGGTGCGGTCAGCCCTGCTGGCCGCGCTCGCCGAGCCCGGCTCGGCCAGTTCGCTGGCCGCGGTGGTCGGGCTGCCCCGGCAGAAGGTCAACTACCACCTCCGCGCGCTCGAGAAGCACGGGCTGGTCGAACTGGTGGAGGAGCGGCGCAAGGGGAACTGCACCGAGCGCGTTCTTCGCGCTACCGCGGCTTCTTACGTGATTTCGCCCGCCGCGCTGTCCGCTGTGGCCCCCGACCCGTCGAAGTCGCCGGATCAGCTCTCCGCGCGGTGGCTGCTCGCCTTGGCCGCCCGCTTGGTGCGGGAACTGGGGCAGCTCATCGCAGGCGCGATGGCCGCTAAGCAGCGGTTGGCGACCTACGCGAGCGACTCCGAGATCACCTTCGCGACGGCGGCCGACCGCGCCGCCTTCGCGGGCGAGTTGCAGGACGCGGTTGCTGGCCTCGTGCGCAAGTACCACGCGGAGAACGCGCCAGAGGGCCGCAAGCACCGGTTCATCGTGGCGCTGCACCCCAGTCTCAAGCCCCAGCAAGACCGCTGAACACCAGCACCTCAGCACTCTAAGAACCCAGGACCCGAAGGAACCAGTTATGTCGAAGCAGTTCGAGATCCGCCGCGAGGTCGTTGTCGAGGCCACCCCCGAGCAGGTCTTCAACGCCATCACCGAGAACAACGGCTCCTGGCTGTTCCCGATGCCGTTGCCCGACTCGGACGGATCCGTCGACGCGTCCGGTAGCCGCGTCACGGCCTGGGACCCGCCGCACGAGGTCTCCGTCCGGACCGAAGGGCCGGACGGCTGGTTCAACGCCTTGGAGCACATCATCGAGGCGCGCGACGGTGGCACTACCGTCCTGCGGTACGTCCACAGCGGCATCTTCGCCGACGACTGGGACACCCAGTACGACGGCGCGGGTAAGCACACCGACTTCTACCTCCACTCCCTCGGGCAATACGTCAAGTTCTTCCCCGGGCAGGCCGCCACCTACGTCGCTGCGGACGGCCCGGCAGCGTCAACTGCACAGGGCTCTGTGGACGTGCTGCGCCGGGCTCTTGGCGTTACCGCGGTCGGCGACCGGATCCAGGTGGATGTGCCCGGCCTGGACCCGGTCGACGTTGAGATCGACTACCTGGAGGGCCAGTTCATCGGCCTCCGCTCCGGCGACGCTCTCTACCGCTTCTACTGCCGTGAGCCGTGGGGCGCGCCGGTTTCGTTGGCGCACCACCTGTTCGTGGCCCCCGAGGATGTCGACGCCGACAAGACCACCGAGGCGTGGCAGAACTGGCTGAATGGCGTGTTCGCCTGAGCTGCCCTCTCCGTATAGCCCTCACTGGATCAGGTAGCGATAAGAGCAAACGGTAGGGCTACCTGGCTGAGGTTGTGCGGAGGCCTAGGACCTATTCGTGGAGAAACGCCCCGGGACGGAAACCCGGGGCGTTTTCCTGTCCGCCCACATCGGCGAAACCGGACCGGAGACCGGCGGATGGCCTGGGAATTGGCAGCTTACAAAGTGCTACTTCCACCGATCGCGGGAACAGCTCCACCACACCAGCGCCGCGTAGACGAGCAGCACCGGCACGATGAGTCCTAGGACCAACTGCCAGACGTCGCCCCCGCTCATGGGATCCACAGCGAGCTCGACCGGATGACCAGGGTCGGCGCCCCCGGTTCACCCGGCACCGGCAGGTCGAGCAGGTCGCTGACCACCTCGACCAGGTCCGTCCCGTCCTTCATCCACACCACCCCCTCGGCGACGAGCCGGTTGGCCAGCACGTGGTGCCGGTCGAAGACGAACACCGCGTCGGTGAACCGCTCCTCGGTGTGCGTCGCGGCGACGCCGACCAGCTCGTCGTTCTCGGTCAGCAGGTGGAATCGCCACTGCCGTTCGCGCAGTGCCACCAGCGCGCTCAGTTCCGGGAAGCGCCGCAGTGCCTCGTCTTGCGTGATGGGGTCCTGGGTACCGGTCATCACCAACTCCGTGTCCTGTGATCTACAATCAGAAACCGATTCGCTCAGAGTCTCGTGCCGCCCAGCCGGGTTCGGCGACGCGTTTGCGATACGAGCATCCGGCGATTCATTCGCCCGGTCGGTCACCGTTGGTTGTCTCCGGCCTGTCAACAAAAAGGGGTAAGCATGGCCAGGACGCCCAAGGCCGTCGCGTTGGGGAACGTGCTGCGTCGGACCAGGGAGCAGTGCGAGCTGTCCCTGCGCGAGGTGGCGCTGTCGCTCAACCGGGACGCGCCGACGCTCTCGCGCTACGAGAGCGGGCACCGGATTCCCAAGCCAGAGCTGGTTTCCCGCATGTTCGCCACCTACGGCGTCGACGGCGCGCGCCACGACGAACTGATGACCCTCGCGTACCGGCTGGACGATCCACAGTGGTTCGCGACCAGTGATGTCGAGCGGCGCCAGCAGGAAGCCGCCTATGTGGAGCACGAGCACGATGCCAACGGCATTGTGCAAGTTTCGCCATTGGTCTTGCCGGAGCTGTTGCAGATCCCGGCGGTCCTCAGGTCCACCCGCTCTGTCGAGGAGGTGGAGAACACGCTGCGCCGCCAAGAGGTCATCACCGGAGTTAGGCCTACCCGGTTCACCGCGTTGATCGGCATCTCCGCGCTACACCAGAACATCGGCGGAGTTGACGCTGCCGTGCAGCAACTGGACCACCTCGTCGCCATGGCTCGACGTCCACACATAGAGCTGCGGGTAACCCCAACTGGGCTCGGATGGCACCCCGGCCTGGATGGCCCGTTCACCATCATCGACTCCAAGCGCGTAGGCCCGGTGACCTTCGTCGCGACCAAGACATCCACCCTCTGGCTCCACCGCGCCGAGGACGTCGACATCTACCAAGAGGCCACCAAGTTCATCCGGGATGTCTCATTCACCCCGGCGGACAGCATCCGCATCATCGATGGCATGGCCCGCCGCCTCAGCGAGGCGCCTTAGCGACTCACAGAGAACTGCCGGCTTTCTCGTAGGTTGGCCACAGCGTCCGTGCCGAAGATAACTGCTCATGAGACGCGGGTGGCTCGTCAACGGGCTCTTGGCTGTGGTCCTGGTCGGGGTAGGGCTCGGCGGGTACTTCTTGTTCTTCGACAGTGGCACCGAACCGGCGGCCGCGGCGACGACCCGGACGGCGGCGGTCACCGCGCGGGACGTCACCGAGACGGTGACCGCTTCCGGGGCCGTGCAGAGCGGCTACACCGGGACGGCTTCCTTCGGCACGGCGGGGACCGTCGCCACGGTGAACGTCAAGGTCGGCGACGTCGTGTCGAAGGGGCAGACCCTCGGCACCCTGGACACCTCCCAGGCCAAGCTGCAGCTGACGATCGCGCAGAACAACCTCAGCCAGGCGGTGACCAACCGGGACACCGCGGCCGACGCGGGCAAGGACACCGACCAGCTCGACAACCAGGTCACCCAGGCGGTGCTGGCCAGGGATCAGGCCAAGGCATCCCTTGCCGCGATGACGTTGGCGGCGCCGGGCGACGGCACGATCACCTCGGTCGGCGTGTCCGTCGGGGCTAAGGCGGGGGCGGGTGGCTCTAGTTCGAGCTCAACCTCGACAACGGCCTCGGGCGACTTCGTCATCACCGACTTGAAGAACCTCACGCTCCACGCGGACGTGGCGGAGAGCGACGTTAGCAAGCTCAAGGTAGGCCAGACTGCGACCGTTACCGTCAACGCGCTGCCCAACGAACCCATTCAGGCAGCGGTAACCGCGGTCGACCTTCTCCCGACGACCGCCAGCAACGTCGTCCAGTACGGCACCACGCTCTCCCTGACCAGCCCGCCCGCGAACCTCAAGCCCGGGCAATCCGCGAGTGTGACCATCACCGTCGCGAACGCCGCGAACGCGCTGGCGGTCCCCTCGGCCGCGGTGCAGACGGTGGGCAACGCCAGCTCGGTCACTGTCGTAGAGAACGGCCAAGAGACACGCCGGACAGTGGAGTTGGGCGTCAAGGGCGACACCTACGTCCAGGTCCTCTCCGGCCTGACCGAGAACGAGCAGGTACTCCTGCCGCAGGTGGCCACCAGCACGCAGAACAACAACAACCGCAACGCGGGTGGCCTTGGTGGCGCGGGCGGTGGCTTCGGCGGCACAGGTGGTACGGGTGGCGGCGCGAGGCCCGGCGGTACCGGTGGAACCGGGCCGGGCCGGTGACCGCGCCCGTCATCGAGGTCCGCGACCTGCGCAAGACTTATGGCACCGGCGACACCGCCGTACACGCGCTAAGAGGCCTCGATCTCACCGTCGCCCGTGGCGAGTACCTAGCCATCATGGGGGCGTCCGGCTCCGGTAAGTCCACCTTGCTCAACATCCTCGGCTGCCTCGACGTGCCGACCTCGGGCAACTACCTGATCGACGGCATCGACACCGCCGAGTTCGGGGAGGCCCAGCTCGGGCTCATGCGCAACCGCAAGATCGGGTTCGTCTTCCAGTCGTTCAACCTGATCCCGCGCACCTCCGCGCTGGCCAACGTCGAACTGCCGCTGGTCTACGCCGGGGTCCGGCGGGCGGCGCGGCGGGCCAGGGCGCTGGCGGCGCTGCGGCTGGTCGGGTTGGCCGACCGCGCCCACCACCGGCCCAACGAGCTCTCCGGCGGCCAGCAGCAGCGGGTCGCGATCGCCCGCGCCCTGGTCACCGCGCCCGCGATCGTGCTCGCCGACGAGCCGACCGGCAACCTCGACACCCGCAGCAGCCAGGACGTCATGGGCATCCTCGACCAGCTCAACGCCGGGGGCCGCACCGTCGTGCTGATCACCCACGAGGACGACGTGGCCGCGCACGCGGACCGGGTGGTCCGGGTGGTCGACGGTCGCATCGCCCAGGGGGTGCGCGCGTGAGGTTCACCGAGGTCCTGGCGTTCGCCGTGCGCGGAGTCACGGCGAACAAGCTCCGGTCGGCGCTGACCACGCTGGGCATCATGATCGGCGTCGCCTCGGTCATCCTGCTCATCGCGGTCGGCAACGGCGCCTCCCAGTCGGTGCAGCAGAGCATCGCCGGGCTGGGCACCAACGTGCTGACCGTCTCCCCGCAGCGCGCGCAGGCGGGCTCCTCGACCAAGCCGCTGACCACCGCCGACGCCAAGGCCCTCGCCGACCCGGTCGAGGCGCCCGCGGTGAAGTCGGCGTCCCCGGTCACCTCCACCTCGGCGACGGCCGCCCACGGTTCGGTCAGCTACAGCATCTCCCAGTTCCTCGGCACCGACCCGGCCTACTTCGGTACCACTAACAGCTCTGTCGCCCAAGGCGCGCTGTTCAGTGCTGATGACCTTGCCCAGGGACGCAAGGTCGTGGTCATCGGTGCCACAGTCGCCACTCAGCTGTTCCCCACCGGTAGCCCTGTCGGGGAATCCATCCTCGTCAACAACATCCCGTTCACCGTGGTGGGCGTGTTGGCAACCAAGGGCTCTAGCGGGCTACAAGACGCTGATGACACTGCCGTGGCGCCACTAAGCACCGTGCAGAACGCTCTTACCGGCTATGGCAGCTTGTCCCAGATCGTCGTGCAGGCCACGAGCGCTGACACCATCAGCGACGCTCAAGCCCAGGTGACCACGATCCTCGACGGGCGGCACAAGGTCGGGTTCGGGCAGCAGGCCGACTACCGCATCCTCAGCCAAGAGCAGTTGCTGACCGCGCGCACCGCCACCACCGACACGTTCACCGTGCTGCTGGCGTCGGTCGCGGCGATCTCGCTGCTCGTCGGCGGCATCGGCGTCACGAACATCATGCTGGTCACCGTCACCGAGCGAATCCGCGAGATCGGCATCCGCAAGGCGGTCGGTGCGCGGCGCGGCGCCATCTTGGGGCAGTTCCTGCTGGAGGCAACCATGCTCAGCCTCTTCGGTGGCGCGCTCGGCGTGGCGGTCGGCTTCATCGGCGCCCGGTTCACGATTGCGGGCATCACGCCGGTGATCGTGCCTTCGTCGGTCTTGCTCGCCTTCGCCGTGTCAGCGCTGATCGGCCTCTTCTTCGGCAGCTACCCGGCGAGCCGCGCCGCTCGCCTCCGTCCCATCGAAGCACTGCGACACGAATAGGGGTTTGGCCTTGACCACACCAGAGCAGGACCCGCTGTTGGCCCAGCCGGTCGGCGGTGACATCGACAAGGAGTTGCGCGCGGCGGGCAAGGGCGTCAGCAAGGTCACCATCGGGCTCGCGGTCGCCGTGCTCGTGGCGCTCGCCTTCGGCGGCGGTGCCCTCGTGCACAAGGCACTCGCCTCACCCGCCACCGCCTCACCCGCGACCGGCCAGGGCCGGGGCGGCTACGGCGGACCGGGCGGGGGCTTCCCCGGTGGCGGTTACGGCGGCCAGAACGGACAGGGCGGTCAGAACGGGCAGAGCGGCGCACCGGGGCAGGGCCGGGGTGGCACGGTGGGCACCGTCGACCACGTCGAGGGTTCCACCGTGTACGTGAAGACGCAGGACGGTAAGGTCGTCAAGGTGTCCACATCGGACTCCACAACGGTCGACCTGGTCACCCAGGGCAAGCTCGCCGACCTCGCCGCGGGCGACCCGGTCGTGGTGCAGGGCCAGCAGGCCGCCGACGGGTCGGTGACCGCGCGGGCGCTGACCCGCAGGCAGGCGGCGGGGTGAGCCCGGCGTCGCTGCTGGTCGTCGAGGACGACGACGGCATCCGCGACCTGCTGGCGACCAGCCTGCGGTTCGCGGGGTTCACCGTGGCCACCGCCGCGACCGGCACCGACGCGCTGCGCCAGGCCGAGCGGCTGCGCCCGGACCTGCTGGTGCTCGACGTGATGCTGCCCGACCGGGACGGCTTCGACGTGCTGCGCAGGCTGCGCGCCGGTGGGCACGGGGTGCCGGTGCTGTTCCTGACCGCCCGCGACGCCAACCAGGACAAGGTCACCGGCTTGACCATCGGCGGCGACGACTACGTGACCAAGCCGTTCAGCCTGGAGGAGGTCATCGCCCGGGTCACCGCGATCCTGCGCCGCACCCGGCCGTCCGACGCGGAGTCGGAGCGGTTGGCCGTGGGTGACCTCGAGTTGGACGTGGACAGCCACGTGGTGCGTAAGGCGGGCAAGTCGGTCGAGCTGTCGCCGACCGAGTTCAAGCTCTTGCACTACCTGCTGCGCAACGTGGGTCGCGTGGTGTCTAAGGCACAGATCCTCGACCAGGTGTGGAACTACGACTTCAACGGTGAGGCTGGCGTCGTCGAGTCCTACATCTCCTACCTGCGTCGCAAGGTCGACGACGGCGATCCGCGTCTTATCCACACCGTGCGCGGGTTCGGCTATGTGCTGCGGGCACCGTGAGAGGCCTCGCGCGGGTTGGTGAGGCTTTCGGGCGGCTACCCCTGCGCGTGTACTTGGTGCTGGTCGTCGTTGTGCTCGCCGCGGCGGGTCTGCTCGGTACGTGGGCGATCGGCGCGCAGGTCATGCAGAACTACCTGCTCGGGCAGGTCGACGCTCGGTTGGACCGGCTCAGCGGGCAGGCCCAGCGCCAACTGCTGATCGGTGTCGACCCGACCCGCTCCAACCGCGGCCCGGTCTGGGCGCAGTTGGAGTTGGTGGTCTTGCGCCACCCGGACGGGCAGGTCGTCGACGTCGGTCCGCGTCGCGACAGCGATGTCCGCCCGGCGTTGCCCGCGTTCGGCTCGGTCGAGCCCGGCAGCTACCTGACCGTCGACTCGATGGGCGACGCGTCGCCGCGGTGGCGGGTGCTGATCCGCCCGCTCGGCGAGGACGAGGTGGTCGTGGCCACCAGCCAAGCCGATGTCGACACGGCCGTCGACGACCTCCGGCGGACGTTCCTGCTGATCAGCCTCGGCGCGTTGGTGCTGCTCGCGGCCACGGGGTATGCCCTGGTCCGGGGTGGTCTGCGCCCGTTGGAGGAGGTCGAGAGCACCGCGGAGGGTATCGCCGCGGGTGACCTATCGCGCCGGGTGCCAGTGCGGCGACCGGGCAGCGAGGTCGGCAGGCTGGCTGTGTCGCTGAACGGGATGCTGGGTCAGATCGAGCAGGCCTTTCACGCGCGTGCCCGGTCGGAAGAGGCCGCTCGGATCTCCGAAGGACGCATGCGCCGGTTCGTCGCCGACGCCAGCCATGAGCTGCGCACGCCTCTTACGTCTATCCGCGGCTACGCGGAGCTCTATCGACAAGGTGCTGTCTCCGATGTCGGTGAGGTGATGTCCCGCATCGAGGGACAAGCCGAACGGATGAGCGCCTTGGTGGCCGACCTGTTGCTACTGGCGAGCCTGGACCGCCAACGCCCGTTGGAGCTCGCACCCGTCGATCTGGCTGTCCTTGCCGTTGACGCTGTGCACGAGGCTCGTGTTGTTGCACCCGATAGGTCTATCGCACTGAAGTTGGACATCGGCGACGAAGAGGCGATGGTGCTGGGGGATACCCAGCGATTGCGGCAGGTGGCAGCCAACCTCGTCGGCAACGCCCTCCGACACACGGCAGGCGCTGTGGAGGTCCGTGTCCGGTTGACGAGGCTCACCGCGGTGTTCGAGGTCGTCGACGAAGGGCCGGGGATGACCCCGGAGCAGGCGGAACGCGTGTTTGAGCGGTTCTACCGGGCTGATCCGTCACGGACCCAGGAAAGCGGCGGCACTGGGCTGGGGCTGGCGATCGTGGATGCCCTGGTCTTCGCCCATGGCGGCTCTATCGCCGTGCAGTCGACCCCGGCCGCGGGCACGACGTTCTCGGTAGCACTACCGAGACTTGTAGACGCGTAGGTCCGCTGGATCCACACTCGCCCACAACGGCCCGTCGAGGTCTAGGTCGGCTAGAGCGGTTGGTGATAGGTCTGCCGACAAGGACCGGTCCAGGTGCACGCGGGTCGTGTGCGCGTGTTGCTCCACGCCGGTGACGGTGACCTGCCAGGCGTTGGGCCCTTGTGTGCGTGTATGGCTGAGGCGGATCGCTGTGGGGGCGAACGCGACGTTGATGGCACCGGACGCGGCAGTCGTGGTCATCCACGTGTCGCCGTTGTCGAGGGTGACGATGGTGCCGTTGGCCTTACCGCGCACAAGGTTGAGACCGACCAGATGGGCGATGTAGTCGGTGCCGGGGTGCTGAGCGACATCGCGCGGGGCCCCGGTCTGGGTCACCTGGCCGTCTTCGATGACCACCAGCCGGTCACCCAGGGCCATGGCGTCCACCGGGTCGTGGGTGACCAGGACGGTGCAGCCGGGGAAGTCGCGCAGGTGACGGGCCAGTTCGGCGCGGACCCGGAGCCGGGTGGCGGCGTCCAGCGCGGCGAGGGGTTCGTCGAGCAGGAGCAGTTCCGGCTCGGTCGCCAAGGCCCGGGCGAGCGCGACGCGCTGGGCTTGTCCACCGGACAGGGCTGACGGCCGCTCTCGGGCACGATCGGCGAGTCCCACGGTCTCCAGCCACGTCAAAGCACGCGATCGTGCCGTATGGCGGGGTATCCCGCGTGCGCGCAGTCCAAAAGCCACGTTCTCCAAGACCGACATGTGCTGGAACAAGAGGTAGTCCTGGAACACCATGCCGACCGGGCGTTGCTGCGGTGGCACGAACTCCTTCGGCGGGGCATCCCAGACATGGTTGCCTAGCCGGATATGCCCCCCTTGCAATGGCAGTAGGCCTGCCAGCGCGCGCAAGGCGGTTGTCTTGCCTGCACCGTTGGGGCCTAGTACGACCACCACTTCGCCAGGCTCAACTGTCAGCGGCAGATCCAGGCAGGCTCGGTCCATCTGTAGGAGCGCGTCGAGGCTCATCCGCCTACCCACCGATCACGCAGGCTGGCCAAGACCGCAACCGACACCGCCAGCAGCACTACGCTCAACACGATCGCCGCTTGCGGATCGGATTCCAACGCTAGATAGACCGCCAGCGGCATCGTTGTGGTCTCGCCCGGGAAGTTCCCCGCGAACGTGATCGTTGCGCCGAACTCGCCTAGAGCACGAGCCCAGCACAAGACTGTGCCTGCGACGACCCCTGGCATCACCGAAGGCAGCGTCACCCGGCGGAAAGTGAGCCAACGCGACGCGCCTAGGGTCGCCGCAGCTTCCTCTATCCGCGGGTCAGCTGCCCGCAGCGCCCCCTCCACCGAGATCACCAGGAACGGCATCGCCACGAACGCCTCGGCCACCACCACCCCGGCAGTGGTGAACGGCAAGGACACGCCGAACCAGCTGTCCAACAGTTCGCCAACCGGCCCACGCCTGCCTAGCACCAACAGGAGCGCGACACCGCCAACTACCGGCGGTAGGACCAACGGCACCGTCACCAGTGCCCGGATCAAGCGGCGGCCCGGTAGTTCCCCGCGAGCTAGTACCCAGGCCAGCGGAACGCCCAACACCACGCACACGACTGTCGCCAAGCTCGCACAGAGCAACGACAACTGAAGCGCTTCACCTACCCCGGTGCTGAACAGCCGGGTAGGCAACTCCGCCCAGGGGGTCCGCAGCAGCAAGCCCACCAGCGGCAGCACCAAGAACGCCAGCCCGACGAGGGCAGGCAGGACAAGAACGGCGGGGAGCCTCCCCCGGCTCACCCGCCGTCCGTTCACGGGGCCGTGAACCCGGCGTTCGTGAGCGCGGTCTTACCGCGGTCAGAGAGGACGAAGTCGACGAACCTCTTCGCGTCCGCGGCGTTCGGGGCCTTGCCCAGCACCGCGATCGGGTAGTCGTTGACGGCGGACGCGGCCTCGGGGAAGTCGATGCCCTCCACCTCGGCACCCGCGGCCTTGACGTCCGTCCGGTACACCAGCGCCGCGTCGACCTCGCCCAGCCGCACCTTGGTCAGCGCGGCCTTGACGTCCTGCTCCAAGGTGTCCGGCGCGCCGGTGACCCCGGCGGCCGCCAGCGCCTTCTTGGCCGCCGCCCCGCACGGCACCTGCTCGGCGCACAGGGCGATCTTGCGGTTGGCGTCGCCGAAGTCGGCGAGGCCGGTGATCTTGCCGGGGTTGCCCTTCGGGACGGCGATCTCCAGTTGGTTGCGGGTGAAGGTGACCGGGGCGAGCGCGTCGGTCACCTGCTTCATGTTGGCCGGGGCCGCTGAGGCGAACACATCGGCGGGGGCGCCCTGGTTGATCTGCTGGGCGAGCGCGGAGCTGCCCGCGAAGTTGAAGGTGATCCGCACGCCGGGGTTGGCCGCCTCGAAGTCCTTGCCGATGGCGGTGAACACCTCGGTCAGCGAGGCGGCGGCGAACACGGTCACCGTCCGGGTGGGCTCCTGGCTCGACGAACAGCCGGTTAAGACCAGCAGCACCGCGAGGAGAAGGGCGCGCATCCAGACCTCCAGAGACGGGGAACCGCGGATTCGGGTCGAATCGCAGTCTAGCCACGCAGATGCGGCGTTGGGGCGACTCGGTGGCAGCGGGTAACCGCCCGTTTGCCCCTGGGCACCACCGAACTGGGGGCTGCCCCGGCGGGGACCGTGGGTGACGCTGGACCTCCACCGAGCAGCGGGAGGCGGCATGGCCAGCGGGTTCCAACGCGACAAGATCACCGGGGTGTTCACCGCGATGGACCACGACCACGACGGGGCGCTGACCGAGGCCGACTTCGACGCGCTCACCGACCGCTGGCGGGAAGTCCGCGGTGCCCCGGTCGGCTCACCCGACCACCACCGGCTCGCCACGATCATGCTCGGCTGGTGGCACACCCTGCGCGCCGCCGCGGGCACCGACCGGGTCACCGTGCACGACGTCCTCGGCGTCGTCGACCAGCTGCCCAGCGCCCTGGACGCCGTCACCGAGACCGCCAACGCCATGTTCGACGCCGTCGACGAGGACCACGACGGCCGCATCACCCCCGCCGAACACCAACGCCTCGTCGACGCTTGGAACGGCCGCCCCACGCCCCTCGGCGACGTCTTCCGCTCCCTCGACACCAACGGCGACGGAACCCTCTCGCGCGACGAGTTCACCGCCCTGTGGACCGAGTTCTGGGCCGGTGACGACCCGACCGCGCCCGGCACCCTGCTGTTCGGACCGGTGCGTCAGTCCAACGCCAAGCGCGGGGTGTAGCCGGCGGCGAGGATGGCGGTGGTGCTGGGTGGGGTCAGAACGGCCACGGGGGTGTTCTGTAGCGGGCGGGTCTCGGTGTAGCCGGCTGGGGTCCAGCGGTGCAGGGAACCGTGTGCCACCAGCCAGAGCGAGTCGTCGAGGGTGATGAAGCTGCCGGTGGGTGGGGTGGTTGTGGCGTGAGTTATGCGGTGGCCGTTGATCAGGGCGCGTTCGGTGTGCAGGGTCGCGTCCATGTCGTCGGCGCGGGGGAGCTCTACATCCTTTGTGGAGGACCAGAGCCGTTGGTAGCGCAGGTAGTCGGGGCGGCGGCACTCGGCGCAGGGGCGGTGGCCCGCCGCGAGGGCCACGGCCTCGTCGAGGAAGAAGAGCTCGGTGTACTTGCCCGGCGCCATGATCGGGCGGCGGCGGTCGCGGAAGGTCAGTTCGCAGGTGATCCAGCGGCGGACCTGGGCGCGGCGGACGATCGTCCCCTCAGGACTGTGCAGCACGCCGCGGTTGCCGAACAGCGTGCCGCGGTGCGGGGTCTCGATGAGGTCGCCGGTGGGGGTCACACGGTTGCGTCGGGCCACACCGGGCCACGCTACTCGGCGGCGTGGGAGCGGTACTCGCGGATCTCGTCGGCCCGGATGAGGCCGTCCTCGATGGCCCGGGCGAGCAGGGCGGTCTTGGTCGGCGCGGGCCTGCCGAGCTTGGCGTACTTGACCCGCGCGCGGTCGATGTACTGCCGGACCGTCGCTTCGCTCAGCCCCATGCGGCGGGCCACGGACGCCTTCGACATGGACTGGAACCACAGCAGCAACGCGGTGCGCTCCTGCGCGGACAGGTGCGGGGCCTCCGACAGCAGCGCCCCCGCCACCGACGGGGTCACGTACGGCCGGTCCGTGGCGACGGCGACGATCGTGTCGACGCAGTGGCCGCCCGCCTCGTGCTTGGACAGGAACGCCGACGCGCCCGCCTCGAGGACGGCCAGGATCGTGTCCGGGTCGTCCATCGCGGAGTAGACGACCACGCGCCTGCCCGCCGTGCACAGCTCCGCCACCCGGTCGACGACCACGGTCTCGCCCAGGTGCAGGTCCAGCAGCAGCACGTCGGCCGCGCCCGCTGGCCCGGCGAGCACCTCGTCGACGTCCGCGCCGCTGCCGACGACCACCGCCCGCTGGAGCGGGTCGGCGTTGATCCACGTGGTCACCCCGTCCACGACCACCGGGTGGTCCTCGATGATGCCCACGGTCACCGGTCGCCCGGTCATCGGCCCACCTCCCGCTCAAGGTCGAACCGGTCCGAGCCGGATCCCAGCCTACGCAAGGGGGTGCGTGCGGGGGTGCGTTGTGGATCAGGCATCGGTCCACCTCGTCTCCAGCCACAACTGGTCGCCGTCGCGGTCGTGGGTCAGTTCCACCCCGCGCGGCTGGGTCAACCGCACCGGCGGCGCGTCCGCGACGACCGCGACCGCCACCTCGTCCTGGCTGGCCACCACGGTCACCCGCGCCACCGACCGCGCCGCGCTCAACCCCACGATCGGCGCCTCGGTCAACGCCCGGCGCAGGTCGACCGGCAGCCGCGGCACCGTGCCGACCACCGACAGCGACACCTGCACCCCGCGCCGCTCGGCGACGTCGGCACCGGCGCGCAACTCGTGCAGCAGCGGGTCCGGCACGTCGTCGGTCTCGGCCATCAGCCTGCGCAGCCGCGCCGCGCCCGCTGCGGCTCGGCGGCGGATCGCCGGATCGGCCGGGTCGGCACCCGCGGCGAGTTCAGCCAGCAACGTCGCGGTGGCCCGGTGCAGCTCCCGGTAGCGCTGCGCCCGGTCCTCGGCGACGGCCTCGGCCGCCGCTTGGCGCGCGGTGGCCTCGGTCCTGGCCGCCGAGTCGCGCGCGGCCCACCCGGCCGCGGTCCGCAGGCCGTGCGCGCTGACGCTGTAGCCCAGTTGCAGGGTGAACGCCCCGAGCAGCACCATGATCGCCCGCGAGATGTGCTGGCTCGACCCCACCCCGACCGCGACCATGCTGGCCACCAGCAACGCCGTGTCCAAGGCCAGGAACGCCACCAGGTGCGCCGCGCGGTGCCGCCAGAACACGATCACCGCCACCCAGCCGACCGCCCCCCACGCCCAGTTCGCCGGGAGGATCACCTGCGCGGGCGCGGCGAGCACGAGCAGCACGTCCACCGCCAGCGCCGCGACCCCCAGCGGCCACACCCACCGCCGGGAACCCCCGCACAGCAACAAGACCGCGCCAGCCACCCCGACCAGCAGGTACAACACCCACCCGGCCGCCGCCGCCCACTGTCTGGTGTAGACACCCCAGTTCACCACGGTGACAACGGAGTCGTACCCCAGGTGCCAGAACCCGGCGATCACCACCGCCGCCACCGTCGCGCCCCGCGCGTAGCGCTCCGCGACCACCACGCTCGGCTCAGCGGTCACGACGTCCTCTCCGGTGTGCGCGGCCGGGTCTCGTCGAGCACGGCGTTCACCACGGCCGCGGCGGTTGTGCCGCGGGAGTGGTGGTCGGTGACCACGGCGTTCGGTTCGGCGGTCACAGTGTTGCCTTCGGTGTGCGCGGCCGGGTCTCTTCGAATGCGGTGTTCGCGGTGGTTGTCGCCGTTGTGCTCGGCGAATGGCTCAACCGTCACGGTGTTGCCTCCGGTGGGGCGGGCCAGCGGAGGGTGACCGTGGTGCCGGAGTGGTCGGAGGTGATCTCGGCGTCGCCGTTGGCGGAGCGCATTCGGCCGATGATGCCCTCTCGGACGCCGTAGCGGTGGCGGGGGACGGTGGTGGGGTCGAAGCCGGGGCCGGTGTCGGTGATGGTGACCAGGACCGAGGTGTAGTCGGTCGCCAGCGACACCCGGGCACGCTCCACCCGGGTGTGCCGGGCGACGTTGGCCAGTGCCTGGGCGGCCGCCTCGGTGAAGGCGGCGGCGACGTGCACCGGGACCTTGCAGGGGACCAGGTCCACCTCGACATCGAGTTGCGCCTGGTCGGCCACGGCGCGCAACTGGTGGCGCAGGTCGACATCGATGTCCGGCTCGCCCGCGTCGATCGCACCCTCGACGATCGCCAGGTCCGCCGCCGCCCGCGCCCGCAACGCCGCGGACGTCGTGGTGATGCCGTCGGTGCCGATCGTCGTCAGCGTCGCGAGCACCGTGTCGTGCAGTTCCCGGTTGTGCGCCCGTTCGTCGGCCCGCCGCGCGCGCACCACCGCGGCCGCCCGCTCGGTCGCGCGCAACTCCTCGAGCGCGTCGTCGGCGACCCGGGCCGCCCGCCGCAGCACCGTCATCAGGGCGGCCGTCGCGGCGATCTGGATCAGGTGGATGCCCAGCGTGCCCAGCGCGCCGCCGTCCTGCCAGGCGCCCAGCGAGTGGGTCAGCGCGACCACCAGGCCAGCCGGGACGGCCAGCCGCGGCCGCCAGGCGATGCTGGCGACCACGATGGTCATCGAGGTCAGCCCGTCCACCCAACTCGCCCCGCCCAACCGCAGCCCCGGCGCGACCAGCCACGGCTGCAGCAGGCACAACGCGCTGGTCAGGGCGATGTCGACCAGCATCACCGAGGTGAGCACACCGCGCCGGACGGTGATCAGGGCGAACACCGCCGACCACAGCACGCTCACCCCGACCGCGGTCAGGACCACCGGCAGCGCCAGCGGCGGCGCCATCCCGGCGACCGCGGCCACCCCGCCGAGGACCGCCACCGCGCCCCGCATCGCCGCGCCCGCCAGCGCGGTGACCCGGTTCAGCGCCGCCCGGGCGTCCTCGGTCACGGGGGCTGCCACGCACGTGTGATCGACGGGTGCGCCGCCGCCGTTTCGCCCCCGCCAGTGTCCGCTGAACGGCTGACAGCCGAAGACGGGTCGTTCGCCCGGGTCCCCGCCCGGCTGTACTGGCCGGGTGGAATCGCACCGGAGAGGGCGGGCGCCGTGGTCACCGGGTACGAGGCGCTGATCATCAGCAGGCTCGCCACCGCGGTCGCCCGCCAGGGCGGGGCGGCGCTCGCCCGCCGTTTCGCCGCTGTCGCGCGCGACGGCGGCCTGGTCAGCGGCCTGTGGTGGCTGATAGCGGCGCTGCGCGGGGTCGCCGGGGTGACCGGCCTGGTCGCGGTGCTGCGCGGGCTGGTCGAGGCCGTCGAGAGCGGCGAGCCGCGCCAGGTCGTGCTGCGCACCATCGCCGTCATCGAGGCCGCCCGTCCCTAGTGGCGCGACCCAGAACGTCGACCACGTCTCGACCCGCCCGCGCCCTGAGCCGAGTCACTAGTTGAGCAGGAGCTTGCCGATGCGCCGCGACGTGCCGTAGAGGCCCGCCGCGGTCAGCGCCACCAGGTACGCCACGTGCCCGAGCATCGCCGGGCCCAGCACCCCGACCGAGAACCCCCTGGCCAACTCCACCCCGTGGTACAGCGGGGACAGTTCGGCGATGAGGCGCAACGGCAGCGGGTAGCGATCGACGGTGAAGAAGGTGCCGGAGAACAGGAACATCGGCACCACGATCAAGTGGATGTACTCGAATTGCGCCGACGACCGCAGCAGTGTCGCGCACACCATGCCCACCGCGGCGAACGCCATCGCCACCAACAACGCGACCGGCACCAGCAGCAACGCCCACGGCGTGGTGACCAGACCCATCACCGCCATCACCGCGAAGAACGCCACCGCGTACAGGCCGCTGCGCAGCACCGTCCAGGACAGCTCGCCCAGCGCGACGTCGTAGGTGCCGAGCGGGGTGGCCAGCACCGAGTCGTAGAGGCCGTCGAAGCGGAGCTTGTAGAACATGCTCATCGTCTCCGACACCGCGCCGTTCATCGCCGACGCGACCAACAACGCCGGGGCGACGTAGGCGACGTAGCTCAGCTGCACCCCGCCCGGCCCGGTCACCACCGGCACCAGCGACCCGAAGCCGATCTGGAACGCCAGCACGTAGAACAGCGGCTCGAAGATGCCCGACAGCAACACCATCCACGCCCGCGCGTACAGCAGCGCCGAGCGCTCGACCAACCGCCGCGCCAGCCCGGCGTAGCTGCCCGACGGCAACACCCGTTGCAGCACCGCGACCCGGCGGCCCGCGCCCGGGTATTCGTTGTCCACAACAGACATTCAGACCACCAGCCTGCGGCGGAAGCAGCGGCGCCCGACGGCGAGACCGAGGCCGAGCACGCCGAGCAGGACCGCGAGGTGCCCCAGGGCTGGCCACAGCCGCACCCCGCCGAGCGCGACACCGCGGGCGAGCTCGTTGCCGTGCCACAGCGGGGAGATCCAGGCCAGCGGCCGCACCGGTACCGGGAGCCGGTCGACCGGGAAGAACGTGCCCGCGAACAGCGTCATCGGCATGACCACGAACCGGTTCACCGCGGCGAACACGTGCCCGTCGCCCTTGGTGGTGGCCGCGAACGCCATCACCGGGGTCGCGCACGCCGCGCCAGCAAGGACCGCGATCGGCGCCACCAGCAGCGCCCCGGGGTTCGTCCACCCGCCGAGCAGCGCGGTGACCGCCAGGTACAGCACCGCGCCGAGGGTGAGCCGCGCGGTGATCCACACCAGTTCCGCGGCGAACAGCTGCCCCGGGCTGATCGGCGACGACGCGACCGCCCAGTAGTCCCGCTTCCACTTGAAACCGGACAGGATCGGCAACCCGGCCTCGGCGACCGCGATCGTGATCAGACCGCTGACCAGGACCGTCGGCGCCACGTAGGCCAGGTACGGCGCGCCGCCGGTCAGCGGGCCCGGTCGCACCTGCGAGCCGAACCCGAGACCCATGGCCGCGAGGAACAGGACCGGTTGCAGTCCCGAGGAGAGCAGGCTCGCCGTCCAGTGCCGCCGGTACCAGGTCCACTGGCCCTCCAGGCGCAGCGACACCGCCCGCCACGACCCGACGACCACGCCGGTGGCCGCCGCGGCCCGCCGTTCGACCGTCGCGGTCACTTGGTGGCCCGACCCGGGGCGCGGGCGGGTCGAGACGGGGTCGACGTCCTGGGGCGCGCCACTAGTCCACCAGCGTTCGGCCGGTGAGCCGGAGGAAGACGTCCTCCAGGGTGGACCGCCGCACCAGCGTCGAGGTCGGGCGCACGCCCCGGTCGTGGGCCCGGGTCGTCGCCGCGTCGCCGTCGGTCGTGTAGAGCAGCAGGCGATCGGGCAGGACCTCGACCCGCTCGGCCAGGTCGCGCACGGCGTCGACGGCGGCGTGCTGCTCGCCGGGGGCGAACCGCAACTCCAGCACCTCGCGGGTCGCGTGGCGCGCGATCAGCTCGGCGGGCGACCCCTCGGCGGCGATCTTGCCGCCGTCCATGACCACCAGCCGGTCGCAGAGCTGCTCGGCCTCGTCCATGTAGTGCGTCGTGATGATCAGCGTGACGCCGCTCTGCTTGAGCGCGAACAGCTTCTCCCACAACAGGTGCCGCGCCTGCGGGTCCAACCCGGTGGTCGGCTCGTCGAGCAGCAGCACCTCCGGGTCGTTGACCAGCGCGCGGGCGATGGTCAGCCGCCGCTTCATACCGCCGGAGAGCGGCTCGACGTCGTCGTCGGCGCGGTCGGTGAGCCGGGCGAAGTCGATGAGCTCGACCGCCTTCGCCCGCACCTGCTTGCGGGTCAGGCCGAAGTAGCGGCCGTAGACGTGCAAGTTCTGCCGGACGGTCAGTTCGCTGTCGAGGTTGTCCTGCTGGGGGACCACGCCGATGCGGGCGCGGATCGCGGGCCCGTGCGTGTCCGGGTCCATGCCGAGCACCCGCAGGTCGCCACCGCTGCGCGGGGACATGCAGGACACCATGCGCATGGTGGACGACTTACCTGCGCCATTCGGCCCAAGGAAGCCGAAAGCCTCGCCGGGGCGCACCTGGAAGTCGATGCCGCGGACCGCCTCGAACCCGGCGAAGCGCTTCACCAGGCCGCTCCCGGAGATGATCGGTGACCGGACCTGCGATCGCACGAACACCATCCTCTTCGGTTTGCGGTGACCGTCCCGACACTACCAGCGACCGACTCGCCCGGGCGAGGGTCGGTTACTCCCCCACCGCCGTTCGGACGCTGTACGATCCGACTGCCCGCCGTGATCCACTGTGTCCGTCCCTTGTGGACAGACAAGCCACCCGTGCGGGTGATGTGGTCCACCGTGGACGAACATTTGTTCGAGAACCGGGTTAGGGTGTCGGCCATGTACGACAACCGCCCCCCAGACATGGCAGTCCGTTACCGCGTGAGCAACATCGGTGAGCGGGTGGCCATCCTGCCCGCCACCTGCAAGGTCGGCACGCACTCCTTGGCGCGGGTCGGCTACCGCGCGCAGGCGAGCGAGCAGGAGGGCGTGGTCCGCGTCTCCTGCAACGCCTGCAACGAGGACGTCGACGTCGACCACTTCTGGGCGCTGACCCTGGTCGGCGTGCCACCGGCCCGCGTCGAGCTCGACGACCAGCCCTACGCCGACGTGGTGCCGGTGATGGTCGACCCGAGGGGGCGGGCGGCCCGCACCCCCTGACCGGCAGCTGCGGGCGCGGTCGGGCCGGGTGCGCGGCCGGGCTGGTACACAGGCGGCGTGCTGAACGGAAAACTCGCCCTGGTCACCGGTGTCAGCAGGCGGGCAGGCATCGGTCACGCGATCGCCCGCGGCCTCGCCGGGGTGGGCGCGGACCTGTTCCTGCACCACCACGCCGCGGCGGACCGGTCGTGGAGCCCCGACCCGGACGGCCCGGCGGCGCTCGCGGCCGAGCTGTCCGCCGCCCACCTCGGCCTCGACCTCACCGCGCCCGGCGCCCCGGAACAGCTCTTGGCCGCCGCGCCCGCCCACGTCGACATCCTTGTTTGCAACCACGCCCACAACGGCGACGACGGCCCGCTGGGCAGTCTGGACGCGGCCACCCTCGACACGCACTGGGCGGTCAACACCCGGTCCACCCTGCTGCTCGTGCAGGCCTTCGCCGCCCAGCACGACGGCCGGGCCGGGGGCCGGGTCGTGCTGATGACCTCGGGGCAGGGCCTGGGCCCGATGCCGAACGAGATCGCCTACGCCACCAGCAAGGCGGCCCTGTCCGGGATCACGCCCACCCTCGCCGACCACCTCGCGGACCGGGGGATCACCGTGAACGCGGTCAACCCCGGTCCGGTCGACACCGGCTGGCCGAGCCAGGAGCAGCGGGCGGGTCTGCTGCCCCGGTTCCCGGCCGGGCGGTGGGGGCGACCGGAGGACCCGGCCAAGCTCATCACCTGGCTGGTGGGGCCTGACGCCGAGTGGGTCACCGGCCAGGTGATCAACTCCGAGGGCGGGTTCCGCCGCCACTAGTGCTTGCGCACCAGGAACGGCCCGATCGCCAGGAAGTCGATCTCGGTCTTCAGGAACGTGTTCAGCGCGTCGCCCGGTGTGCAGATGATCGGTTCCTGGTCGTTGAACGAGGTGTTCAGCACCATGGGCACCCCGGTCAGCGCCGCGAACTCGGCGATGATCCGGTGGAACCGCGGGTTCGTCGACTCGTGCACGGCCTGGATCCGGCAGGTGTTGTCCACGTGCAGGACCGCGCCCATCTGGGCGTACTTCTCCGGTCGGGCTGGGTAGGCCATCAACATGTAGTCGCCCGCGCTGCTGGGTTTGCCGACCTCGAACCACTCGTCCACCGCCTCCGCGAGCACACTGGGCGCCAGCGGCCGGAAGTACTCCCGGTGCTTCACCTTGTGGTTCAACGTCTCCCGCATCGCCCGCTCCCGCGGGTCGCCGATGATGCTGCGGTTGCCCAGCGCGCGCGGCCCC
This sequence comes from Actinokineospora diospyrosa, assembly GCF_024171925.1. GTDB lineage: Bacteria > Actinomycetota > Actinomycetes > Mycobacteriales > Pseudonocardiaceae > Actinokineospora > Actinokineospora diospyrosa. Next base: position 401,318 of record NZ_JAMTCO010000003.1, read on the forward strand.
AACTCCATCGCACCCTGGAACAGCCCGATCACCTGGCCCGCGGCCAGCAACCGCGCCACCTCGGCTTCGAAGTCGGCCGGTTGGGACACGACGAGCCCCGGGTGCTGGGCGAGCTCCTCGGCGATCTCCGCGTCGGAGAACGACGGCCCCCAGTAGGCGTGCGGCAGCTCCGGGGACCGCGGCTGCCCGAGCACGTGGTTCCACACGTGCAGCGCCGCCCCCACCGACAACCCGCCGTCGTGGGCCGCGGGCTGCACGTACAGCTCGGCGAACGGTGACCGCTCGAACGCGATCTGGTTCGCCACGCAGTTCAGCGCGACACCGCCCGCCAGGCACAGGCGCGACGAGCCGGTGAGCGCGTGCAGGTGGTTGGTCATGTGCAGCACCAACTCGTTCGTCTTCTCCTGCAGGGCGGCCGCGATGTCCTGGTGGACCTGGTCCAGGGCGGCGCCGCGGGGCCGGGGTTCGACACCGACGAGCTCGACCAGACCGGACGTGTCGGCCGACGGCGGGTAGTAGAGGATGTCGGCGAAGCGCAGCAGGTCGTGCGCCATGTCGAAGCCGCCGTCGGGGGTGGTCCAGGCCAGGCGGTCGAAGGCCGCGGCGAAGCGGGTCGGGTCGCCGTATGCGGCCAGGCCCATGACCTTGGCCGCGTCGTACACGCCGAATCCCAAGTAGACGGACACCAGTTCCCACAGGTAGCCGATGGACGCCGGGTAGCGCACGCTGTGGACGTGGTCGAGGGTGGTGCCGCTCGCGCGGTAGAAGCGGGTGGAGAACGCGTCGTCACCGAGGGCGTCGACCACCAGGACCGCGGCGTCGTCGAAGGGCGAGGCGAAGTAGGCCGACGCGGCGTGCGCGGTGTGGTGGGCCACCCAGTGGAACGACCCGGTGAAGCCGAGTTCGCTGAACCGCAGCGGGATGTCGGGCAGCTTGCCCAGGAACTCCTCCTGCTTCTCCCGGTTGTTCCACGGCGACGGCAGCCCCAGCCGCAGGACCTCGGCGATGATGTCCGGGTCGGCCGCGACCGTGACGTGGTCCACCTCGGCGAGGGTGATGCCCGCGGTGGCCAGGCAGAAGTCGATGGCGTTGCGCGGCAGCTCGTCCGGGTTGTCCGCGCGCGCCTCCTTGCCGTGCTTGACCCGGTTGAAGCGCTCCTCCTCCGCCGCCGCGAGCACGACCCCGTCGCGGACCAGGCAGGCCGACGACTCGTGGTAGACGGAGTTGACCCCGAGGATGTACATGGCGACCCCTTCCGGTCAGACCAGCGGCTGGTAGTCGGCGTGCGGGAAGTAGTCCTCCCCGGCCCCGGTGCGCCGCACGTCCCAGGTGGCGCAGTGCAGCGACCCGCCGTACTCGAACACGTTGCGGAACGGGACCGGGAACACCTCGAAGTCCAGCTTGTACAGCAGTTCCTGCAGCGGCTTCTCCTGCTGCTCGCAGATCACCTTGCCCGGGCCGATGCTGAGCACGTTCATCGACAGCCACTTCGACGACTGGCAGAACTCGGGCATCTCGTCGTTGCCCGTGGTCGGCTCGGGCGCGTCCACCAGCTCCCAGTCGTTGGCCAGGAACAGCTTTTCCTCACCATCGCGCAGCGGGCGGTCCGGGTTGGTCAGCACCAGGCCGGGGCGCAGCGGCACGAACGTGCAGTCGATGTGGGAGGGGAAGAAGTCCAGCGGGAAGTGCACCGGGCGCACCCGGAACCCCTTGGGCTCCAGGTGCCGCTTGAGCCAGGTGATGCCCGCCCGGTTGGTGGTCATCGACTCCTGCACCACGATGTCGCGGCCGAACCGGCTCATGTCCGCGGCGTCGAAGACGACCTCGTCCTGGGTGACGCAGAACTCGAAGGAGTGCATCCTGGCGTGCCGCTCGGCCAGCGGGACGTCCCAGAACTCCTCGCGGTACATCTTGTCGGCCATCGACGGCTTCGGCGCGGTCGTCCACACCACCCGCGGGTCGGCGTTCCAGTACTCGTACACCAGTTCCCGGTAGGGCTGGTACTCGAAGTAGCGGGCCCGCCGCGACATCGGCGCCTCGATGATCTCGTTGCCGATGGTGATCATCACGTCCCGCGGGCACACCGCGCAGTACTGGTTGGCCGCGGCGAAGTCGGGCGTGCGCACCGGCCGGGCGAAGTCGTGCGGGGCGGGCCTGCGCACCCGCACGCCCTCGGATTCCAGCACCGACACCAGCCCGGCCAGCTCCTCGTTGGCCAGCTCGACCGCCCCGGCCGACTTGGGGCCGGTCGGGAACGGGGTGCCGGGCTGGTTGCGGACCTGCGGCCGGTTCCCCGGCTCGGTCGGCTCGAAGTGCGCCCCGTCGGCCGACCCGACGACGATCTCCTCCAGCGGGTCCCACTCGTTCCACGAATTGACCACTTCGGACACTTGCTGCATGCGGCGCCTGCTTTCAGTGTGCGGAAAGGGATAGCGGGTTAGTGCATGCCAGGTGATTGCGCTGTCCTGGCGGTGTCAAGCCGGGAACGATGCCGGGCGGGGAAGAGGGGGTGGGTGGTGGGAGGAATGGACTCAGTCATACGCTTTGGCGAAGAGGTCGACCACGTACGGACCGAACTCGCACGGCTCGTAGCGCGGCGGGTTGTCGGTGTCGACGCACTGCGGCAGCGGGGCGACCACCGCGTCGAAGCGCGGTTCGAAGAAGAACGGGATGGAGTAGCGGTCGCTGGTGCCCGGGATCTGCACCCGGTGCCAGGTCGCCTGGTAGCGGTCGTTGGTCCAGCGCTGCATCATCAGCCCGATGTTGACCAGGAACGTCCCGGGGATGTGCGGGGCGGCGATCCACTCGCCCCCGGCGTTGCGCACCTCGAGGCCGCCGACACCGTCCTGTTGCAACACGGCGAGGAAGCCGTAGTCCACGTGCGCGCCGAACCCCAGTTCGGTCTGGTCGATGGTGACGCCGTCCGGCGCGTGCGGGTGGGCTTCCCGGCTGAACGGCGGGTAGTGCACCATCCGCAGGTCGCTGAGCTCGGCGCCCTCGAACTGGGCGAAGAAGTGCTCGTCGAGGCCGAGGCTCAGTGCCATCCCGGCGGCGATGCGCGCGCTCAGCGCCCACATCTGGTCCCACGAGCGCATCATCACCGCCCGGAACCACGGCAGGTCCGACGGCCACTGCTCCGGGTCGTCGAGCGGGTGCTGGTCGCGCAGCGCCCGCACGGCGGCGGCGCTGGTGGCGTCCCGGCCCCACTTCGGTTGCAGGTCAAGGCATTCGTGCCAGTCGGTCTTGCCCGCGGTGACCTCGCCGCCGAGCGGGACGAAGCCGCGGAACTGGTCGGTCGTCCCGCCGAGCCGGATCTTCATCTTCGCCGCCAGCGGCAGCTCGAAGAACGCCTTCGCGGCGGCGAACATCTCGGCGCTGTCGGCCGGGGCCACGCCGTGGTTGGTGACGTAGAAGAAGCCGATGTCCCGGCAGGCCGCGCCGATCTCGTCGACCACCCGCCGCCGGGCGGTCGGATCGGGGTCCGCGCTGACCAGCGCGCCGATGTCGATCACCGGGACCTCGGTGAACGCGGTGTGGTTGTCCACGGTGTGGCTCATCGGGGGTCTCCTGGGGTGGGCAGCCGGTCCAGCGGGAGGTCCGGGTCCGCCAGCGCCGCCAGCAACGCCAGGTAGTGCTCGCACCACCGGCGCGCGGTGGCCGCGTCGAACGAGTCGGCCCGGTAGTCGCAGTCGAACCGGATCCCGCGGTCGGTCTCGATGCCGTCGATCCGGAAGTCGACCAGCGCGAACCGGGCGGGGACCGGCTCGAACTGCCCGGCTAGCCCGGCGAACTCGGGGACCGGTATGGACCTGTCCAGGTTGAACACCGTCCGCAGCGGCGCCGGGTAGTCGCCGCCGGGTTTCCAGCTGGTGAACGGCACGTCTTGGTTCTCGAACGCGGCCAGCACTGTCTCCCGGATCTGTCGCAGGTATCCGCCCACGGTGAGACCGGGCGACAGGGTGCTGCGGATCGGCAGGAAGTGGGCGCAGTAGCCGACGATCGAGCCGCTTCCGGGGAATCCGCGGCCCGCTTGTGGCACGCCGATGACGATGTCGTCTTGGCCGGTGACCTGGTGGGTGAGCAGCCCGTACCCGGCAAGCAACGCCATGAACAGCGTTGCCTTTGCCGTCTTCCCCGCCTCTTTGACAGCCTCGACACCGTCGAGTTCGAAGGTGATCCGCTCACCCCGCCGGGACGTCGATGGCGTGTCTGTGGGGAACGCGGTGTCCGGGAACCCGTCGGCGAACCGCTCGGTCCAGTATCGCTCCTGAGTGGACAGATCGCGCGGGTGCTCGACGAAATCCCGGTACTGCAGCGGTTCGGGCAGTTCCGCCTGGTTACCCGAGTACGCGGCCGCCAGCTCTTCCAAGATCACTGCCATCGACCACCCGTCGCAGACCGAGTGGTGGGCCACCACCGCCAGGTGCCGCCCCGCCAGCACCGCGACCCGCACCAGCGGCCCGGTAGCGAGGTCGAACGGCTCGATCCGGTCCCACCAACCGAGGTCGGCGACCTCCACCGGCACATCGACCGACGGCAGCACCACCGCCTCAGCGCCGCGGAACACCGTCCGCAGCGCCTCGTGCCGGGAGGTCACGACGCGAACGGCCGCCCGCAGCGACTCCAGGTCCGGTTCGCCGCTGAGCAGGATGCTCTCGGCGACGGTCCACGACGGCAACGCCAGCACGGCCCGCTGCTCGTCCCCGACCGGTGCGACGGCGTTCGGCAGGAACCCGCCTTCGCGCATCGCGGCCACGGCCTCGCGAGCCGCGGTGATGATCGCCTCGATGTCGTCGTCGGTGTGCGCGGTCGACAGGAAGCAGGTCCTGCCCTCCCACAGGTAGACGCCCCGGGTGAGCAGGTGGAAGTGGAAGACCTCGATCTCCAGCGGCTGGTGGGCGTAGCTGGCGTTGCCCTTCCAGGCGAACCGGAACACCGACGCGAACCGCAGCACCCGGATCGGCACGGCCTCCGCCTGGAACAGCGCGTTCAGCGCGGCGGCCAGCCGCTCGGTCCGGTCGTTGAGCCGCCGCTGCAGCTCGGGGCCCTGGTCGCGCAGGTGCCGCAGCACGGCCCGGGTGCTGGCCATGGCGTACGGGTGCATCTCGAACGTGCTGCCGATGTAGGTCTTCTGGCTGTTCGGGTCCGGCCCGGGGCCGTCGACCCAGTCGCCGCCGTCGACCTGGTCGAGGAACTCGGCCTTGCCCGCGACGACGCTCACCGGCAGGCCGCCGCCGACGACCTTGCCGTAGGTGGCGATGTCGGCCCGCACCCCGAAGTGCGCCTGGGCGCCGCCGGGGTGCACCCGGAAGCCGGTGATCACCTCGTCGAAGATCAGCGGGATCCCCAGCCGGGTGGTCAACGCGCGCAGGTCGCGCAGGAACGCCTCCGGCTGCAACGTCGGGTTGCGGCTCTGCACCGGTTCGACGAGGACACCCGCCAGGTCGTCCGCGTGCGCCTCGATGGTCTGCAATGCCGCCGCGGAACCGTAGGTGAGCACGAGTGCGTCGGCCGCTGCGCTTGGTGCGATGCCGGGTGCCATGGGGACGGACTGCTCGGGGTCGCCGAGGACGTCCGGCAGCGCAAGAACCCTGTCGTCCTGGCCGTGGTAAGAGCCGGAGAACATCGCGAATCGACTCTTACCGGTCTTAGCCTGCGCGATCCGCAACGCTCCACGCACGGCGTCGCTACCGGTCACAGCGAAGAACATCCGCTCCATGCCGGTCAGCTCGCGCACCAGCTCGGCCACCTCGTCGGCGAGGTCGGTGATCGGGCCCAGTTGCAAGCCCATGCCGACCCGTTCGGTGACCGCAGCGGTGACGAACTCCGGGTCGTGGCCGAACAGCAGCACCCCGACGCCCATCGCGATGTCGACGTAGGAGTTGCCATCGATGTCGCTGAACCGGGCGCCGTGGCCGCGGTCGGCGATGATCGGGTACGACACCGACCTGGTCTCGGGTCGCACCGACCGCATCCGGGTGTCGGCCCGCACGCCCCGGTGCTCGGCCGCTCTGGCCAGCGATCCAGCCGTGCGCTTCTTGTGCGTGGCCAGCAGGTCGTCGAGGTGGTGGCGCTGGCGCTCGGTCAGCTCCCGCACCGGCGCGGGCGCCTGTTTCGGTGCCGCCGCCGCCGGGCGGGGTGCTCGCGCGCCGCCGCCGAGGATGTCGAGCTGGCGGGACATGATCTCCAGCTGGGCCGCCATGAGCGCCTTGACGTCATCGCCGCCGGGCACCAGCGCGCCGCCCGGCGCCTGCGGTGCGACGGGTATCGCGGGGGTCGACAGGGCAGGTCGCGCGGCAGGCGGCGCGACCTCGGCCAGGTGGGCGGCGACGGCCTCGACCGTGTCCAGGTCGTCGAACAGTTGCCCGACGGTCAACGTGACGCCGTACCGGTCGATGATGTCCTGGATCAGCTTGGCGATCAGCAGCGAATCGGCCCCCAGGTCGACGAACGTCGTGCGCGGCGGCAGCTCCGCCAGCTCCAGGCCCGCGCCGAGCCGGTCCCGCAGGTCGTCGAGGATCGAGTCGCTCTGCGCGGGTGGCGTGCGCACGGGGTGCTCCTCCTGGGGCTGTCCGCTGAACCAGTGCCGTTCCCGCTGGAACGGGTAAGTCGGCACGGGGATCCGCCTGAGGGGGAAGGGCTTGTCGAAGGCGGCCCAGTCGAGGTCGACCCCGGCCGCGTAGAGCTCGGCGACGCTCTGCAAGACCTGCTTCCAGTCGTCGCGGCCCTCCCACAGCGAGGACAGCCACCGCACCGGCTGCCCCCGCCAGCTCTGCCTGCCCAGCAGTTGCAGCACCGGCTGCGGCCCGACCTCCAGTACGACCTGGCAGCCTTCGCCCGCCAGCGTCGCCATGCCATCGGCGAACAAGACCGCTTCGCGAGTGTGCCTACGCCAGTGCTCAGCGTCGATCGCGTCGACTACGCCGCCAGTGACGTTGGAGATCATCCGCACGGTTGGCGCGCGATAGGTGACCTGTTCGGCAGCTAGCACGAGCTCCGGCAGCACAGCGTCGACCAGAGGCGAGTGCGGCGCGTGCGGGATCTTCAGCGGCCGACCGTCCAGCCCAGCTTCCTTCGCCGCGGCCAATGTGGCTGCGACCGCGTCCGCGGCCCCCGCGATCAGGGTCTCCCGCGGACCGTTGACCCCAGCCACTCCGACCAGGTCAGTGAGTAGCGGCTCGACCTCTTCGCGTGGCGCCAGTACGGCAGCGGTAGCGCCACCGGACGTGGCTTCCTCGATCAGTCGGGCTCGACGGGTGAGGAGGGCAAGGGCGTCTTCCAGGTCGAGGAACCCGGCGACGCAGGCGGCGGCGAACTCGCCGGTGCTGTGGCCCATAACCACGTGCGGGCGCACACCCCACGACTCCCACAACCGGGTCAGCGCGTACTCCAACGCGAAGATCGCCGGTTGCGCGTAAGAGGTGCGGTCGATGAGGCCGGTGGTGTCGGAATAGAGGATGTCGAGCAGCGGGACGTCGTGCGTGCGCAGGATCTTGTCGCAGCGGGTCAACGCCTCCCTGAAGACCGGGTGGGTGTCGAAGAGGTCCTTGCCCATACCGGCGTACTGCGACCCCTGACCGGTGAACAGGAATGCCACGCGTGGAGGCTCGTCAGCTTGCCCGCAGGCGGTAGGCCTACCTTCAGCGAACCGAGCCAACGCCTTCACGGCTTCCGTGCCGGTGGACGCGGTGATCGCCAGCCGGTGGACGAACTTGGTGCGCCCGGTCGCGACTGTGTGGAAGTAGTCGGCAACCTCGCCAACATCTTCCAGCGCGTTCGCGTGGCGAGCGGCTAGATCTCGTAAGGCCTCAGGCGACCGCGCTGACAACGGTAGGACGTGCCGAGGCCGGTCGGGCCCATCCACCGCGGCTGGTGCGGGTGCGGCGGTAAGGACCACGTGCGCGTTGGTGCCGCTGAAACCGAACGAGCTGACCCCTGCGGCAGAGGTACCTATAGGCCACGGCGTCAATTGCGTCGGTACGGCTACCGCGTCCCACGCGATGTGTGGGTTCGGTTGGTGGAAGTTCCGGTTCGGCGGGATCTCGCCTCGGCTCAGAGTGAGGACGGCCTTGATCAGCCCGGCGGCACCGGCAGCGGCCTCTAGGTGGCCGATGTTGGTCTTCGCCGCGCCCAACAGCACCGGGTTTGACCTACCTGCGAACACCGCGCTCAACGCGCCGACCTCAACCGGATCACCTAGCTGCGTCCCAGTGCCATGCGTCTCGACATAGCCGACAGCCGATGGCTCTACCCGGGCGTCGGCGAGCGCAGCGCGGATGACTTCCTGCTGAGCAGGACCGTTGGGGGCGGTAAGACCATTGGTGCGGCCGTCTTGGTTGACTGCGGTACCTCGGATCACCGCGCGAATGGGGTCGCCAGCCGCGATAGCGTCATCGAGCCGTTTGAGCACGACGACCCCGGCACCTTCACCGCGCCCGTACCCGTCAGCGGCAGCGTCGAACGTCTTACAACGCCCATCAGCAGCGAGCGCGTTGCCATCGGCGAAGGCCACGAACGCGTCCGGCGACACCATCAGGCTCACCCCGCCCGCCAACGCCACGTCAGACTCGCCGCGCCGCAGGCTCGCGACCGCCAAGTGCACCGCCACCAGAGCCGACGAGCACGCCGTGTCCAGCGCAAGGTTCGGCCCGCGCAACCCGAGCAGGTAGGACAGCCGACCACTCGCGACGCTCAAGGCGTTGCCGGTCAGATCGTGCATCTGGACCGGCCCACCGGCCTTCGCACGCATCACCGGCAGGTACTCGGCCTCCGAGATGCCGACGAACACCCCGGTACGGCTACCGGCCAACGACCGCGGATCACGCCCGGAGTCCTCTAGCGCCTCCCACGCGACCTCCAACAACAGGCGCTGCTGCGGGTCTATATGCCGAGCCTCGCGCGGGGAGATGCCGAAGAACGCCGGATCGAACCCAGCGATGTCGTCGAGGAACCCGCCCCGCTCGGTTCCGTTGTCCCATCGGTCGGCAGGCACGGTGGAGATAGCCTCGCCGCCAGCGCGCAGCAGCTCCCAATACGCATCCGGGCTCGGCGCACCGGGGAAGCGGCAACCAAGGCCAACCACGGCGATAGGCGAGTCAGCCGCCTCCAACTCCCGGACCCGCCCTTGCAACGTCCGAATCGCCGACAACGCCCTCTGCAGCCGCTGCTGGTCCGCCTCCCCGGAATTAGCGGTAGGTAGATGGCTCATCGGTCGGCCTCCCCGAGATCAATGAACTCGTCCAGCAGGGCGTCCAGTTCGGCGCGGGGGTCGGCGCCCAGGCCGAGGAGGCCGGCGAGGTGGTCGCACAGGCCGCCCACGGTGGGGTAGTCGAACGCCACGGTCGCGCCCAGCGGCACGTCCAGGTCGCGCTGTAGGCGGTTGCGCAGCTCCACGACCATCAGCGAGTCCATGCCCAGCTCGGTGAATGCCGACCCAGGATCGATCCGGTAGCCCGGCGGCAGCCCCAACAGTCGCACCAGCTCCCGGGTCAGGTGCTCCACCAGGCCCGCGAGGTCTTCGGGGCGCGAGTGGACAGGCGACTCCACCGCGGCGGGTGTTGCCGTCCGTGGCATCACCGCCAGCTGCGCGGTGGGAGCACCGAGGAGGCTGGCAGCGGCGTCGACTCCCTCGGCGGGTGGGATGCCGCCCGCGCCCAACCGGGCGGCCATGCCGATCTCCGACCACGAATCCCAGTTGATCGACAGCCCGGCCTTGCCCTCGGCCCGCCTGCGGGCGGCGAGACCGTCGAGGAAAGCGTTTGCGGCTGCGTAGTTGCCTTGGCCGCCGTCGTCGAGCAGGGCGGCGACCGAGGAGTACGCGACGAAGAAGTCCAGCTCCCCGGCGAGCTCGTGCAGGTGCCAGGCCGCATCGACCTTCGGGGCCAGCACGGCGTGGAACCGCTCGGCGCTCTGGTGGGCGAGGATCCCGTCGTCCAGGACACCGGCGGCGTGGACAACACCCCGCAGCGGCCCGTGCTCGGCGAGGATCCGCTCGACGGTCGCCCGGTCGCTGAGGTCGCCGGGCCGCACGTGGACCCGGGCGCTGATCTCCGCGATCGCGCCTGCCTGCTCCGGCGTCGGTTCGCTCCGGCTGGTCAGCACGATCGTCCCGGCGCCGCGCTCGGCCAACTCGTGCGCCGTCCGCAGACCGAGCGCGCCCAGACCGCCAGTGACCAGGTAAGTCCCGTCCGCGCGGAGCCGGACCGGGCGGTCGAAGGTGAGCACGACCTTGCCGATGTGCCGGGCCCGCTGCATGAACGTGTACGCCGCCACCGCCTCGGTCCGGGGGAACGGCGTCGCGGGCAGCGGCCGCAGGGTGCCGTCGGCGAACCCGGCCGCGACTTCGGCGAACAGCCGCGGGATCAGCTCCGGGTCCTGCTCGCCTTCGTCGCCCAGGTCGAACGGCAGGTACTCCACGTCCAGGTCCGGCCGCAGGTCCAACTTGCCCATCTCGACGAACCGGCCGCCCTCGGCGAGCACGGACAGGCTCGCGTCGATGAACTCGCCGGTCAGGCTGTTGAGCACGACGTCAACCGGGGCGGTGGACTCGGCGAACGCGGTCGTGCGCGAGTCGTGCACCTCCTGGACCCCCATCGCCCGCACGTAGTCCTGTTTGGACTTGCTGGCTGTCGCGACCACCTCGGCACCGATGGCGAGCGCGATCTGCACCGCCGCCTGCCCGACACCGCCCGCCGCGGCGTGGATCAGCACCCGCTCACCTGGTCGCAACTCGGCCAACTTGACCAGCGCGTACTGGGCGGTGAGGAACGCGAGCGGGATCGTGGCGCCTTGGGTCACCGTGAGGCCCGCGGGGAGCGCGGCCGCGTACCCGGCGGACACCGTGACGTAGTCGGCGAAGCCGCCCTCGACCATGGCGATCACCCGGTCGCCGGGGGAGAACTCGGTCACTCCGTGGCCGACCGCGACCACGGTTCCTGCGCACTCGAACCCCAACGGCACGTCGGCCGCCCGGGCGGCGTAGCCCATCATGCCCAGGGACACCAACACATCCCGGAAGTTCACCCCCGCCGCCGCGACCTCGATCTCGATCTCCCCGCGACCGGGCTCACGGCGGGTCAGCGTCGCGGTCCGCAGGTCCTCCGGTGAGCCGTAGGAGTCCAGCGCCAGCCGGATCGGCTTGCCTGAGGTGTCCACTGTGGTCTTGCGCAGGAGGGGGACGTGGTTGACGCCATCGCGGACGGCGTTGTGCGGGTGTGTGGTGTTGAGGTGGCTCGGGTCGTATGAGTCGACGTCGATGGTGGTCGTGCGCAGCTCGGGGTGCTCGGCGACGATGGCGTGGGTCAGGCCCCACAGCGCGGTGTGCGCGGGATCGGGGAGGTCGCCGGGCGCCACCGCTTGGGCGTTGCGGGTGATGACGTACAAGCGCGGCGGTCGCGGCAGCCGGATTAGGTTCTGTACCAGGGTGAGCAGCTCGGTGGTCAGGTGGTGTGCGGCATTCACCTTGTCAGGACTGGATTCCGCGATGTAGACGACCGAGTCCGCATCCTCGACCGGGTGGTGCACGTCGTCAACCACCAGAACCCGGCCGGGCGAGGCGTGCTCACCGGGCATGGGCTCCCAGTGGATCTCCCGCAGCCAGTCGGTCCAGGTGTGGATCAGCGTGGGCCGGTCCTCAAACCCCACGACCTGGCCCACCGGCGCGCCTTCGGCGTCGAGCAGGTCGATGTCCCACCAGTCCCCGAACCGGGTGGCGTGCACCCACCGCGCCCGGGTGTCGACGTCCGAACCGAGCCACAGCCGCCGGACCGCGAACGGCACCCGCGCGCCCTGCTCGGTGTTCAGGGCCTCCGTCGCCTGGAACAGGGCGTCGAGCAGGCCGGGGTGCGCGGGAGCGACCTTCCGCGTGCCGGGCGGCCTGGCCACCGCCGCCAGAACCTCGTTGTGTCCGGTGTGCACCTCGGTCAACCAGCGGAACCTCGGCCCCAGCTCGATTCCGTTGTCCGCCAGTCGTTGGTACAGCGCGTCTGCGTCGACCCGCGTGGCTATCCTCGCGCGCAGCTCCTCCAGCGGCTCGGGCTCGTCCGGCGTGCCGGACCCGATGGTGCCCACCGCGTGGATGGGGGCCGTGTCGTCATCCTCGGGCACGCTGATCAGCTGGAAGTCGCTTCCGGTCACCTCGATCTGGACCGTTCGCGGCAGTACCAATGGTTCCGGGAAGACCACGTTCTCCAGGAAGACCTCACCAGCCGCCAGGACGTCCACCGCGCTCGCCACCATCGCCAGGTGCGCCGCGGCGGGAGACACGACCCGGCCGCCCACCCGGTGTTCGGCGAAGAAGCCGGTCGCGTCCAGCTCGGTCTGGAAGACCGTCGACCGGTGCGTAGGCAACCGGAGTCGCACGTCCAGCAACGGCCGGACCCGATCTTTGGTCGGTGCCACGTCGATCCAGTGCCGGTCCCGCTGGAACGGGTAGGCCGGGATGGCGACCTTCCGGCCACTATCCACAGCGGACCAGTCGATCGCGACGCCAAGCAGGTGCAGTGCTGCGGCGGTGGTCAACGGTTCCGCCCTGCCACGGCCGGGCCGCATGCTGGGCAGCGGCACCGCGTCCGGCACGGTGACCTGCGCAGACGCCAGCAGCACCGGCTTCGGACCGATCTCGACGAACACCTGCGCGCCCGCCGCGCGAACGGCGTCGGCGAACCGCACCGGCTCCAGTGCGTGCCGCACCCAGTAGTCGGGATCTGAGAGGTCCTCGACGACCGCGCCGGTCAGGTCCGAGACCACGGTGATCTTCGGGTCGGTGAAGGTGATGCGCCGCGCTGCCGCACGCAGGCCATCGGCGATCGGTGCCATCAGCGGCGAGTGGAAAGCGTGCGACACCGGAAGGTGCTTTCCCTCGACACCCAGATCGCTGAGCACGGCCGCGACTTGGCCCCGTTCTCCCGAAATCACGACCTCGCCCGGCGCGTTCACCGCAGCGACCGCTACCAGGTCGAACCGGGCCACCACCGCCGCGACCTCGTCCTCGGGCGCGCGAATCGCGACCATCACGCCACTCGGCTGGGCCTGCATCAGCCGCGCCCGCTCGGTGACGAACGCCATCCCGTCGGCCAGGCTGAACACACCCGCTACACAAGCCGCGACGATCCCGCCGACACTGTGCCCGAGCACGACATCCGGTCGGACGCCCCACGACTGCCACATCCGGGCCAGGGCGTACTCGACGACGAACAGCGCGGGCTGCGTGGTCGCGGTCTGGTCCAGGTCACGGCCCTCGAACAGCGGCGGCTCACCGAGAGCCTCCGCGCAGTCCAGGACCGCTTGGCGGAACGCGGGTTCGGTCTCGAACAGGTCCCGCCCCATGCCCGCGTACTGCGCCCCCTGGCCGGAGAACAGGAACGCGACCTTCGGCGGTGTCCGATGGGTCGGCACGTGTCCGGTGGGCGCGCCCGCGCGCAGCCGTTCGGCCAACTCCGCGCTGGTGGCGCCGACGACGGCCAGTCGGTGCTCGTGGTGGTCGCGGCCGGTGTTGGCGGTGAAGCAGACATCCGCTGTCGAGTGGGCCGTGTCGAGGAAGGCCGCCATCTCGGCGATCGCGTCGGCGAGTGCCTGCCCGGTTCGACCGGACAAGGTCAGCACTCGTGGACGGTCTGGACTGTCCTCTGTGGTCTGCTCTGGAGCGGCTGCGAGGACGATGTGCGAGTTCGTGCCGCTCATGCCGAACGAGCTGACCCCGGCGACGTGGCGCGCGTCCCACGGTGTCGACTTGGTCGGTACCTCAAATGGCAGCCGTGCCCAGTCCACGTGCGGGGTCGGGGTGGTGAAGTGCAGGTTCGGCGGGATCGTGCCGTGCCGCAACGCCAACACGGTCTTGATCACGCCCGCGATGCCCGCCGCGCCCTCGGCGTGCCCGATGTTGCTCTTGACCGCGCCCAGCACCACCGGGTGCGCGTTCCCGCCGAACACCGTGCCCAGCGCGCTGATCTCGATCGGGTCACCCAGGGCGGTCCCGGTGCCGTGCGCCTCGACGTAGCCGACCGCGCTCGGCTCGACCTCGGCGTCGCGCAACGCGGCGCGGATCAGCGCCACCTGTGCGCTCTCGTTCGGCACGGTGAACCCGCTCGCCGGGCCGTCGTGGTTCACCGCAGACCCGCGGATCACCGCCAGCACGGTGTCGTTGTCGCGCTGGGCGTCGGAGAGTCGCTTGAGGACGATCATCCCGCAGCCCTCGCTCCGGCCGAACCCGTCGGCGGACGCGTCGAACGCCTTGCAGCGGCCGTCCGGTGACAACGCACGGGTTCTGGCCAGCGACAACGACGTCGTCGGTGCCAACCGCAGGTGCACGCCGCCCGCCAACGCGTGGTCGCACTCGCCCAGCCGCAAGGCACTCACCGCTTGGTGGATCGCGACCAGCGAACTCGAACACCCGGTGTCGACGGCGATGTTCGGGCCCTGGAAGCCGAACACGTGCGAGATCCGACCGGACGCGAAGCAGAACCCGGTGCCGGTCGCGTCGTAGTGCTCCAACTCGCCCGCGCTCTCGACCAACCGCGCGTAGTCGTTCTCCGCGATGCCCACGAACACGCCGGTTCGGGTGCGCCGCAGGGACCTCGGTGGGATCGCGGCGTCTTCCAGCGCGTGCTGGCTCACCTCCAGCAGCAGGCGGTGCTGCGGGTCCAGCCGCGCGGCCTCCTTGGGGGAGATGCCGAAGAACAGCGGGTCGAAGCGGTCGACGCCGCGGATGAACCCGCCGTGGCGGGCGTAGATCGAGCCGGGGGTGTCCGGATCCGGGTCGTAGTAGGCGTCGGCGTCCCAGCGGTCCGGCGGGACCTCGGTGATCGCGTCGACCCCGTCGCGCAGCAGGTCCCAGAAGGCCGCTACCGAGTCCGCGCCGGGGAACCGGCACGCCATGCCGATCACCGCGATCGGCTCGCGCGCGCGGGCCAGCCTGCCCTCGAGCTGGTCGATCACCCGCACCGACCGGCGCAGTGCGGTGACCAACTCGTCGGTTCCGGACACGTCTGGATTCCTCCTAGTCCTCGTCCACGTGCGTGCTGAAGCTCCGGCTGATCCGCGCGACCAGATCGGCCGCCGCGATGTCCTCCTCGTCGTCGGTCTCTTGTGGACCTATGTCGAGTTCTTCGGCGAGGTAGGGGATGAGGTCGTCGAGGTTCGAGTGCTTGAAGACGACAGTGGGTGGGATGGGCAGCTCGAGAGCACTCGCCAGGCGGGAGTGGAACTCCACAGCCATCAGCGAATCCATGCCCATGCTGAAGAAACCCCGTTGCCTGCTCAGCTCCGAACGCTCGCCCAAGACATCACGGAGGATTAGCTCAACCTGTTCACCCAAGAAGGCCATCTCGTCCTTGGCCGCGGCGATCTCCGCGCGCAAAGATGAGGCTGCCTGCCGCTGTTCTGGTTCGAACCCGAGTTCTGTTTCGACACCGAGTTCTGGTTCGACACCGAAGAAGCCGGGTACGGTGCCGGTCGTCGCGCTGAGAGCGGTCCAGTCGCCGTTGATCACTGCGACCGAGTCGCGGCTCAGCACCAGCCGGGCACCCCGGTCTGGTTCGATCATCCGCAGTCCGGACCGCTCGTGCGCTTCATCGGCCGCCATGCCGATGCCAGACCATGGGCCCCATTGGATGGCGGCACCCGGTAGCCCGGCTGCCCTGCGCTGTGCCATGAGCCCGTCGAGGAAGGCGTTCGCTGCAGCGTAGGCGCCGGAGGCGAAGGTTGGGAGGAACGTTGAGATGGACGAGAAGGCGATGAAGAAGTCCAGCCCGGTGGCCTTCTGATGCAGGTGCCACGCGCCATCGACCTTGGGGGCGAGCACGGCGTGGAACCGTTCAGCGCTCTGCCGCAGCAGGATCGCGTCGTCGAGAACCCCAGCCGCGTGCACGATCCCGTTGAACGGCCCGTGCGCGTCGATCAGGGCGTCCACCGCGGTCGGATCGCTGATGTCGGCGGGGTGCACCCGCACGGTCGCTCGGATCTCCGCGATCTTGGCTCGCTGGTCGGCCGCCGGCTCGCGACGGCTCGTGAGCACGATCGTGCCCGCGCCACCCTTGGCCAGTTCTTCGGCCGTGCGCAGGCCCAGCGCCCCGAGACCGCCGGTGATCAGGTAGGTGCCGTCCCGCTTGAGGTCGACGGTGTCGGCAGAGGTTGCCGGAATGAGCCTGGGCCGGTGGTGGATCCCGTTGCGGATGACGGTGTAGGGCGCACTGGTGGGGGCGTCGGCATCGTCGGTGTCGACGGCGGTGAGCTGCAGCTCGGGGTGTTCCGCTGCGATGGTGTGGAGCAGGCCCCAGACGGCGGTGTGCGATGGGTCGGTGTTCTCTTGTGGACTCAGCGCGTGGGCGTGTCGGGTGACGACGTGCAGCCGGGGCGGTTTGGGGCGCGAGGTGATGTCCTGGACCAGCGTCAAGAGGTCGGTCACCAAGCGGTGGGTGTGCGCGGCCGGATCGCCGGTGGCGGGTTCCGGCTCGAAGCGGACACTATCCACAGTATCCACAGAGGGCTGTGGATCAGTTGGTTCCCAGCCGACGCGGTGCAGCCACTGTTCGTCTGAAGTGGACTCTGGGGCGAACCAGTGCCGCTCGCGCTGGAACGGGTAGCCGGGTAGGTCGACTCGACGCTGTGGGGTCTCGTGGTACGCGGCCCAGTCGATGGGGTAACCGCGGACGTACAGTTCGGCCAGGCTTGTGGCCAGCTCCTCCCACTCGCGGGATCGACGGGCGCTCGGCAGCCACGTGTGGTCGGGGAGGAGACCGCGGCCGAGGCCGGACAGCACCGGCTGTGGGCCGATCTCGATGAACACGTGGTTCTCGGCCAGCTCGCGCACACCGTCGGCGAACAGCACGGGGTTCAGGGCGTGCCGCACCCAGTACGCCGGGTCGGTCGCCGTGATCGGCCGACCGGTCACATTGGACACAACCGGGATCGACGGCGGCGAGAAGGTGGTGTCGCGCAACACCTCGGTGAACTCCCCGGTGATCGGCTGCATCAGCGGAGAGTGGAACGCGTGGGAGACGCGCAGGTCACGGTTGGTCACTCCGAATGCGGCCAACTCCTCGACCGCGGCCGCCACCTGCGTCCCGTCCCCGGAGATGACGATCTCCTCCGGCCCGTTCACCGCCGCCACGCTCACCAGCGGGTATCCGGAGATGGCCGCCTCGATCGCCTTCTGGTCGCCGCGCAGCGAGACCATCCGGCCGCCCTCGGGCAATGCCTGCATCAACCTCCCCCGCGCCACGACCAACCGCAGCGCGTCTTCGAGCGACAACATCCCGGCCACGCACGCGGCGACCAGTTCGCCTACGCTGTGCCCGAGCACCGCGGCCGGGCGCACGCCCCACGAGATCCACAGCCGTGCCAGGGCGAACTCGTAGGCGAACAGCGCGGGCTGGGCGTACTCGGTGCGGGCGAGTTCCGCTTCGCTGACCTCGCCGTCGAGCAGGTCACGAAGACTGCGGCCCAGCAGCGGCTGGACGACCTCGTCGCACTCGCGGATGGTCTCGTCGAAGACCTTGCTCCCGCGCATCAGCCAGCCGCCCATCCGCGGGTGCTGCGCGCCTTGGCCGGTGAACAGGAACGCGACCCTGGGCGGGGTTTGGCTCGCGTGGCCAGTCCTGGTCGTCAGCTCGCCCTCCGACGACACGACCACGGCCGCCCGGTGCTCGAAGTGGCTGCGAGCGGTGTTCGCGGTGTAGGCAGCCTCGCTTGTGGCTATCTCCGCCAGTTGGCGCTGTGCGGCTCGCAACGCGGGCGCCGAGGCAGCGGACACGGTCACGACGGTGGCCGACCGGTGACGGGCTGTGGCCTTCGCTAGAGGCGCCTCTGGGCCTGCCAGCACGATGTGGCAGTTGGAGCCGCTGAACCCGAACGAGCTGATCCCCGCGACCCGGCGGCCTCGCTGCCACGCTTCCGCCGCTGTTGGTACTCGGAGCGGTAGCGACCAGTCCACGAACTGGCTGGGCTTTTCGAAGTGCAGGTTCGGCGGGATAGTGCCGTGCTGAACAGACAGCACTGCCTTGATGACCCCCGCGATACCGGCTGCGGACTCGAGGTGGCCGAAGTTGGACTTGACCGCGCCCAACACGAGCGGCTGCTCCCGCTCACCGAAGACAGCGCCCAAAGCAGCTGCCTCGATCGGGTCGCCCAGGGCGGTACCGGTGCCGTGGGTCTCTATGAAGCCAACCTCGGCAGGGGAGACGCCCGCATCGCGTAGAGCATCTCGGATGACGGCCTGCTGAGACGGGCCGTGCGGCACGGTAAGACCGCTTCGCCTGCCGTCCTGGTTGGTCGCGCTGCCTAGCACTACCGCGAGGATGTTGTCCCCGTCGCGTTCGGCATCCGACAAGCGCTTAAGCACGACTATGCCGCAGCCCTCGGCCCGGACATACCCGTTCGCTGCGGCTGAGAACGGCTTGCAGCGACCATCAGGGGCCATCATCCGGGCCTTGGAGAGGCTGATGGTCTCGTGCGGGGTGAGGATCTGGTTGACCCCACCCGCCACAGCGACGTCACATGTGCCGGTCCGCAGGTCGCGAACCGCGAGGTGAAGCGCGACCGCCGATGACGAGCACGCTGTGTCTACGGACAGCGACGGGCCCGTTAGGCCGAGGAAGTACGAGAGGCGACCGCTCGCGGTGCTGGTAGTGCTACCGGAGCTGAAGTAGCCGTCGATCCTGTCGTCGCCGTGAAGGACCATCGCCTCGCGGTAGTCGACATTGCTGATACCGACATAGACGCCGGTGCGCTCCGGTAGGTCCTTCACCGGCATCCCGGCGTGCTCGAACGCGCGCCAGGTGACCTCTAGCAGCATCCGTTGCTGCGGGTCGATGCTGGCCGCCTCACGCGCGGAGACCCCGAAGGCGGCGGTGTCGAACCCGGCCGGGTTGGGTACGAATCCGCCATACCGGGTGTTCATCCGGCCGGGCTTGTCCGGATCCGGGTCGTAGTAGGCGTCGATTTCCCAGCGGTCCGACGGCACCTCGGTGATCGCGTCACGGCCCTCGAACAGCAGCCGCCAGAACTCCGCAGGACCCT
Source organism: Actinokineospora diospyrosa (assembly GCF_024171925.1). Lineage (GTDB taxonomy): Bacteria > Actinomycetota > Actinomycetes > Mycobacteriales > Pseudonocardiaceae > Actinokineospora > Actinokineospora diospyrosa. Next base: position 420,332 of record NZ_JAMTCO010000003.1, read on the forward strand.
CCGCACCGGGAAAGCGGCAGCCGATCCCGACCACCGCGACCGGCTCCGGGGCAACCACCTTCGCCGCTTGGAGTTCAGACTCCAAGTGCTCGATCCGCGCCAAGGCCTTGCGCAGCAGTACGTCGTAGTTGGGGCTGCTCATAAGTCTCCCAGCCCGAGCTTGGCCGCCAAGAGCCGAGCCACGTCGTCGGTGTCGGTCAGCCCCAACTCAGCGACAAGGTGGTCGGTCAGGCTCGACAGGGTCGGGTAGTCGAAGACGACCGTCTGCCCCAGCGGCTGACCTAGCACCGTCTGGAGGCGGTTGCGCAGTTCGATCGAACTAAGCGAGTCCAGCCCTAGCGAGAAGAACCCCACGTCCGGGCCTAGACCACGGTCGGTGCCGATGCTGTGCACGACCTGGTCGCGAACCTCGGCCGCAAGCAAGTCTCGACGCTGCTCAGGTGGGGTCACCTCAAGCCGGTCGCGGAACGAGTCGTCGTCCCGTTTGGTCTCGAATCGGGCCAGTACCGGAGAGGCGTTGAGTTGGTGCTTGAGGAACCTCGGCCATTCGATTGGTAGGACTGCCCGCACGCCGTTAGTGCCGAGCAACGCCGCCAGTGCTGCCAGGCCATCTTCGGTGGGGATGACGCCTTCGCCTAGTGAGGTCAGCTTGTCGTTCAGGCCCGCCCGTGCACTCATGCCGGTCTCTGCCCACGAGCCCCACTGCACGGCCAAGGCAGGTAGCCCTAGACCCCGTCGGTACTCGGCGAGACCGTCGAGGAAAGCGTTTGCGGTGGCGTAGTTGCCCTGGCCGGGGGATCCCAGTGCCGAGCTGATCGAGGAGAACAGCACGAAGAAGTCCAGGTCCCCGGTCAGTCGGTGCAGGTGCCAGGCCGCGTCCGCCTTGGGGCCGAGAACGGTCCGGAACCGCTCGGGGGTCTGCTGGGCGAGCACGCCGTCGTCGAGGACCCCGGCCAGGTGGAACACGCCCTTGAGGTCGATGATCCCGTCGAGGAACGCCCTGAGCGCCGCCTCGTCGGACACGTCGACGACCGCGGTGCTGACCTCGGCCCCCGCGCCCCGCAGCTCGGCGATGACCTTCTCGGCCTCGGGGCCGGGCGCTGAGCGGCCGATCAGCGCGAGACGGCGGGCGCCTTGGCGGCGCAGCAGCCGGGCGGTCTCCAGGCCGAGGCCACCGAGGCCGCCGGTGATGAGGTAGGTCCCGTCCGCACCGAGGGTGGGGCCCGCGTCAGGCGCGGTTTCACGGGTCAGGCGCGCGACGTAGCGGGTGCCGTCTTGGTAGGCGACCTGGGTCTCCGGCCCGGACAGGTCGTTGAGCAAGGCTGTTGCCGGAGTGGACTCGTCCAGATCGATGAGCGTGAGGTGGAGGTCGGGGTGCTCCAAGGCGATAACCCTGCCCAGACCCCATAGTGCTGCCTGGGCCGGGTTGGTCACCACCCGGGTTCCGGCGGCTTGAGCGCCTCGGGTGACTATGACGAGCTTCGAGCCACTGTCTGCCAGATCGCGGACAACGCTAAGTAGGGGAGTGGCGAGCTCGGCTGGATCGGTGCTGGAAGACTCGGCAGGCAGGCAGTAGAGGACGGTCCGACCCTCGATAGCGCTGCCTGCGGAGTCACCGAGGTGGGCGAACGCGCCTTCTGTGACTACCACCGGGCGTTCGGTAGATGCGGCCGCTGCAGGGGCTTCCGTCCACTGGATTGCGTAGAGCCACTCGCGCCACGTCTCGGTCCCTAGCATTGCGCGTCGACTGGCGAGCTTGAGGAGAATGCCTTCCATGGTAAGCACTAGGTTCCCGTCCGCGTCGAACAGGTCCACATCGCCGTGCAAGGTCTCTGGGGCCTCGCAGTCGTTAGGCCGCAGCCGGGCGTGACACCAGGCCCGAGTGCCGACCTTCGCGTGGAGTGTCAGCTTCTCCACACCCACCGGCACGTAGGTGCGCCTGCCGTACTTCTCCGGGTAGGTGACCGTAAGCGCGAGGAAGCATGCCTCTAGCAGCACCGGATGGATTCGATGCTCGGTCTCGCCGTGCAGAGCCCGCGGTAGCGCTATCTCGGACAGGCAGGTGATGCCATCCCGCCACAGCCGCTCGGTTGCCCAGAACAGCTCACCGAGGTCGATCTCCCGTTCTCGTTCGCCTTGGTAGATCTCCTCGACCGGTACCTCGCTGGTGAACCGCTCCTGCAGCCCGGCCAGCGGCTCCACCTCCAGCGGCGACCCTGCCGGGCCTGTGGCCCCGGAGGCGTGCAACGTCCACTGGCGATCACCAGGGACTCGGGAGTGGATCCTTAAGCCCTCGGGCAACAACGCGATCTGCACCTCGCGAAGAGCACCTGCGTCCGCGAAGCTCATGGCCCGGTGGACGAAGAAGTCGCGCACCACAGCACCAGGACCGCCGAACACCTCGTGATGGGCGGCCAGGGCGGTCTCCAGGAACGCCACACCAGGCATGACGATCGACTGGAACACCCGGTGGTCACCCAGCCAGGACAGCGTTTGAGGGCCCAGCGTGGCCTGGAAGCGGACACCATCGCTATCGGCGATGTCCAGTCGCTGCCCGATGAGCGGGCCGCCTGCCTTCGGTGTCCGGGTCTTAGCTGTCTGGGCGGTAGGTGCTTGGGTGCTCGGTGCGTCGACCCAATGCCGTTCCCGCTGCCACGGGTAGGTAGGCAAGGCGACCTTGAGATAACCCTCTTGCGAGTAGAGCTCGGCCAAGTCGATGTCCACGCCTGCGGCGAAGAGATCCCTTGCGCCACGCAGCAACTGCTCCGACTCGTGTCCTGGCCGCAATGACGGCACCAACAAGGCATCAGCATCTACGTGGGACAGCAGCGTCGGCTTAGGCGACACCTCGACGAACACATCCACACCGGACTCGACAAGGGTGTGGACGCCATCGCCGAACCGGACCGTGTTGAGCACATGGTCGACCCAGTACTGAGCCGTCGCGATCTCTGGTCCCGCGACAGCGCCGGTAGCGTTAGAGACGACTGGGATGGTCGGCTCGTGGTAGGTGATTCCACCGGCGATCCTGGTGAAGTCGTCGAGCATCGGCCGCATAAGAGGCGAGTGGAACGCGTGCGAGACAACGAGCTCCTTGCACCGCACGCCCCTGCGCTCAAGCTCTGCTTGGACTTGCCTGACCTGCTCAGCGCGACCCGAGATCACGGTCGACCCTGGAGAGTTCACCGCAGCGATCGACACCTCGGTGTACTGGTCGACCAACTCGGCCACAGCCGCCTCGGCAGCGGCTACCGACACCATCCGGCCCGGCTCGTCGAGCCTCTGCATGAGCCGACCCCGGTGCGCCACCAGCGTGATCGCGCCGGTCAACGAGAACACCCCGGCCAGGTGCGCGGCGACGAACTCACCCACGCTGTGCCCGAGCAACGCCTCAGGCCGCACACCCCACGACAGCCACAGCTTCGCCAAGGCATATTCGACCGCGAACAGCGCAGGCTGCGCATGCGCCGTGTCGTTGATCGCCTTCTCGTCAGCCAGCACCGCGTGTAGGTCGAACAACCCCGAGAGCAACACGGCGCACTCATCGACGGCATCCCGGAACACCGCGTGCTCGTCGTAGAGCGCTCGCCCCATCCCCGCGTACTGCGAACCCTGGCCGCTGAACAGGAACGCGACCTTCGACCGCCGTGTGTCCTCCCTATAGGACTCCAACGCGTCCCGAGCATCCGCAGTCGTCGACACCACGGCCGCGAAGCGATGGCCAAACACCTGTCGCCCGGTCGCAGCGGTCGCGCACATGTCGGACACCGGGAGGTCGGGGTGCGCGGTGAGGTGCTCGGCGTACCGGGCAACGAGCTCTCGTAGTGCTTGCGCCGTCTTGGCGCTCACAGTCAGCACGTGCGGCCCCGGTTTCGCGGGCACCTCCGGCTGCGGGGGAGCCTGCTCCAACACGACGTGGCAGTTCGTGCCGCCCATGCCGAACGAACTCACCCCGGCACGGCGCTTCGTCGCCCACTCCGGCCACGGCGTCGGCTCGGCGGAGACGAAGAACGGGCCCGCGCCGAAGTCGATCTCGGGGTTGGGCTTGCTGAAGTGCACCGTCGGCGGGACCGTGCCGCGCTCGACCGCCAGCGCCGCCTTGACCAACCCGGCGATGCCCGCGGCCTCGTCCAGGTGCCCGATGTTGGTCTTGACCGACCCCAGGACACAACTGCTCTCGGGCAGTGGGCCATCGAGTTGGAACGCCGAGTTCAGCGCGGCCACCTCGATGGGATCCCCGATCGCGGTCCCGGTGCCGTGCGCCTCCACATACCCGACCGACCCCGCGGACACCCCAGCGTCGGCCAAAGCGTCAGCCACAACCTCGGCTTGCCGCTGCACGCTCGGCGCGGTGAATCCCACCTTCACCGACCCGTCGTTGTTGACCGCGGACCCCTTGACCACCGCGATCACCCGGTCGCCATCGGCTAGAGCTTTCGCCAGCGGCTTAAGCAGCACGACGCCACCGCCGTTGCCGAACAGCGTCCCGTCTGCCTCAGCATCGAAGGCACGGCAGTGCCCGTCGCGAGAACGGACCATGCCCTCTTCATAGAGGTACCCGCCTCGCTGCGGCACGATCACGGACACTCCACCTGCCAATGCCATGTCGCTCTCGCCTGAGCGCAAGCTCTGGCACGCCAGGTGCACCGCCACCAGCGAGGTCGAGCACGCGGTCTGTACCGCCACACTCGGCCCGCGCAGGTCGAGTTTATAAGAGACTCGAGTGGGTAGGTAGTTGCGGTCGTTGCCCAGCTTCGCTTGGAACTGGGCCATGTCCGCCTCTATGAACGGACCGCTCGCACCTCGGGTGAGGTTGTTCACCAGGTACGTGCTCACGCTGGAACCGGCGAACACCCCTATCGCGCCGTGTTCCGACCCCGGCCGGTACCCGGCGTCCTCGAAGGCCTCCCACGCGCACTCCAAGAAGAGTCGGTGCTGTGGGTCGGTCACGGCGGCCTCTTTGGCGTTCATGTCGAAGAACGCCGCGTCGAACCGGTCGATATCTGGCAGCACAGCCGCTGCCCGTACATAGTTGGGGTTGCCGAGCAGAGCTGGGTCTGCCTGGTCGAGTTCGTCCAGGGTGGTTACCGACTCCACTCCTGCGACTAGATCCCTCCAGAACGCCTCTATGTCGTCCGCGCCGGGGAACCTGCCCGCCATACCGATGATCGCGATGTCCCCTTGCGCCGCTGCCCGGCGGCGTGGCGTGAGCACTGGGGCCTCTTGGTCCAAGTGGGCCGCCAACGTCCGGATCGTGGGATGGCTGAACAGGTCGACCAAGGCGAACGCGCCGCCGGTCCGTTCGGCCAGCGCCTCCCTCAGCGCGACCAGGTGCAAAGACGTGCCGCCGATGTCGAAGAAGTTGTCCGTGGTGCCGACCTCGTCGAGCCCCAGCACATCCCGCCACACCCCGCTGAGCAGGCGCTCGGTGGCGGTACGCGGCGCGGCAGCGGGCTCGTCGGACAACCGCTCCACCACGTCCGGCGGCAGCAGCGCCCGGCGGTCGGTCTTGCCGCTCGCGGTGCGCGGCATCGCCTCCAGCAGCTCGTACACCTCCGGCACCAGGTACCGGGGGAGCTGGGCCGACAGGTACCGGTGCAGGCGGCGCGGCAGGGTCCAGAGATCCTCCGACGTGGTCGCCGTGCTCTCTGCGGTCATCGTGCTCTCTGTGGTCACCGTGATCACCACGTGTGCGACCAGCCGTTCCTGCCCGGCCACCTCTTGGGCCAGCACCACGGCTTCCCGGACCTCCGGGTGCGACTCGAGGACGGCCTCCACCTCGCCCGGCTCGACCCGCACGCCGTTGACCTTGACCTGGTCGTCCGCGCGACCCAGGTGCTCCACCGTTCCGTCCGGGGCTATTCGGCCCAGGTCACCCGTGCGGTAGATACGCCCTGGCCCGAAAGGGTTGTCCAGGAAACGCTGTGTGGTCAGGTCTGGGCGGTTGAGGTACCCGTGGGCGACACCGATCCCGCCGATGTACAGCTCTCCCTCGGCAACCGCGTGGTGGTCCTCGTCCAGGACGTGCACCTCGACCCCGGAGATCGGCTTGCCGATCGGTACCGCCGTCGGCCACTCGGCGGGGTCGCCGTCGAGGGTGTGCGCGGTGGCGTCCTGGAACTCCGTGGCCCCGTAGTGGTTGTGCAGCCTGCCGCCGTCGGTGCGCTGGAAGAACGCCCGCAGCGCCGGGGTGAGCCGCAGCCGCTCACCGGTGGTCACCACGTCCCGGAGGGGCAGTGCGCCGGTGCGGTCCGCGGCGGCCTCGGCCAGCCGCGTCAGCGTGGACACCGGCGCGAACAGCCGCTCGATGCCTTGCCGTTCAAGGAAATCCGCGAGCGCGTGCGGGTCCCTGCGGGTCCGCTCGTCGGCCACGACCAGCGTGCCGCCGAAGCACAGCGTCGAGAACACCTCGTGGAACGAGAAGTCGAAGCTCGCCGCGCACACCTGCGCGGTGCGCGCCTGGTTGCTGCCCGGCCTGCTCCGCTCGTGCCACCACAGCAGGTTGACCAGCGACCGGTGCGTCATCGGGACGCCCTTGGGACGCCCGGTCGACCCCGAGGTGAAGATCGTGTACGCCGGGGCGTCCAGGTCGACGGCCACCGGTGCGCGGGTGGGACTGTCCGGTGGGGCACCATCGACCACACCACCGTGCGCACCACCGACAACATCACCGAGCACGTCGCCGGGAACTCCGTCGAGCACGAGGGTCCGCGCCGGGAACGGGGTCTCCCGCCCGGCATCGGTGATCAGCACCGCGATGTCGGCGTCCTCGGCGATCGCGCGCAGCCGGGGCGCGGGGTCCGCGGTGTCCATCGGCACGTAGCACGCGCCCGCCTTGAGCACGCCCAGCATCGCGGCGAACAACTCCGGGCCGCGGCGCAAGTGCAGCGCCACCAACGAGCCCGCGCCGACACCCGCGCCCAGTAACCAGGACGCGACCCGTTGCGCCATCCGGTCGAGGTCGGCGTAACTCACTTGGCGGTTGCCGTCCACCACCGCGACCGATTCAGCCGGACGCTGGGTGAGCACCAGCTCGACGAGACCGTGCACTGTGATCACTGGCACAGCGGCGCGCTCGTTCATCTGTGTGCCCCCAACGACATGCGCCCGACACCTCGCGTGGACGCCTCGACGACCGGTCCGACAACAGCGTGCGTACAACGTCGTGCGAACTGCTCCGGTGCTTGCGACATCGGCGAACGGGTCCAAAAGGGGTGCCGCGCCAATGGGGGCGAACAACGGCCCCGGCTTTTGACTATACCCAGCCACGCCGTCAGTTCCAGTCCCTCGCGAGTGGATCGACCGGATCGCTGTCGCACCCCTGCCGCACAAGCGCCCCGTTGGGGTAGTGTCGAGTCGAGGCCCCGGTTGGGGCTGTTTGTTCGGCGCGGGGAGGATCGTGCACAGTGGACCCGACCGACTAATCCGGTAATACCCGGTACGGGTATCCGGCGGCGGGTCTGTGCCGAGGCCTTGTGCGTGGCGGCCAGTTCGAACTCAACGGATTTCCGCCCTGGTGGCGGATGGTGCGGCGAGGGGGTTGAATCGGCAGTGGCCAGCGTTCACACGGTTGGCGTGGTCGGCGCGGGGGTAATGGGCCGGGGCGTCACCATTGCCCTGCGCCAGGCTGGATTCCGGGTCATTCTCATCGACCGCGAGACCGCAATCCTGGAAAGCGTACAACGCACGATAGCCGATGACGTCCGGCTCTACGCGCTGTTGGCGCCGGGGTCGGCGATCACCGCCGAGGAGGTCGTCGACGGGACGGTGTTCAGCACCGACCTGGCCGCGCTCGCTGGCGCGGACCTGGTGGTCGAGAACGCCACCGAGCGCTTCGAGGTCAAGGCGCCGATCTACCGGCGGCTCGGCGAGCTGCTGGCACCGGGCACCCCGGTCGGGGTCAACACCTCGGCCATCCCGATCACCCGGTTGGGGGCGTTGACCGGCCGGCCGGAGGACGTGGTCGGCACCCACTTCATGAACCCGGTGCCGCTCAAGCCCACGGTCGAGGTGATCCGGGGTCGCCGCACGTCGGAGGCGGCGCTGGGGCGGGTCCGGGAGTTCATCGCCGCCCTGGGCAAGAAGAGCGTGGTGGTCAACGACTCGCCCGGGTTCGTCACCAACCGGGTGATGATGCTGACGGTCAACGAGGCGGTGTTCCTGCTGCACGAGGGCGTGGGCACCGCGGCGGACATCGACCGGCTGTTCGTCGAGTGCTTCGGGCACACCATGGGGCCGCTGGAGACCGCGGACCTGATCGGCCTCGACACCGTGCTGCTGTCGATCGAGGTGCTCTACGACGAGTTCAAGGACGGCAAGTACCGGCCCTGCCCGCTGCTGACCAGCATGGTCGACGCCGGGCTGCACGGTCGCAAGACCGGGCGGGGGTTCTTCGACTACGGATCCGGCGCGAGCGGGTCGGGAAGGGCGAGGTAGATGGGCGCGGACAGCAAGGCGAGGATCCGGGAGTTCGTCCTGGACAACATCCCCGAGACCGAACTCGCCGATGACGACGACATCTTCGAGCGCGGCCTGGTGCGGTCGATGTTCGTGATGCAGTTGGTGGTGTTCGTCGAGCAGGAGTTCGGCGTCCAGATCACCGGCGACGACCTGCGCTTCGACCATTTCCGCAGTGTCGACCGGGTCGACGAGTTGGTCGCCCGCAAACTCGCCTCGGTGTGATGCGCGCGCTGCGGGTGGCGCTGGCGGAGTCGGTTCCGGTGGACTTGGCGCCGGAACTGGCGAAACGGCTGTTCTTCGTGTCCAGCGCTATTGCCGAGTTCGACCTGGTGGCTCAAGGCGGGGTTGTCAACGCGGTCGACCTGGTGATTTCCGACGATGTCGAGGAATCGGCCATAGCGGTGAAAATCGGGAAGGTCGTGGCCGCCGAGGTGTTGACCCAGCGCCCGCTGCCCCCGAGGCAGGTGTGGCGTTCCCCGGTCACCGCGACCTTCGTCGACCCGTTCCCCGAGCTGCTCGCCAGCGACACCGCGTTCGTGGCGGGGGAGGGGCAGGTCGGCTTCGGTGAGCCGCTGCTGTCCCTTGTGGACTACCTGGATGCCAGGCTGCGGTCGATCGCGCTGGGGTTGCCCCGGTCGCGGGAGTTCCGGTACCCGACGCTGCTGCCGACCAGCGTGCTGGACCGCTTCGGCTACTTCGGGTCGTTCCCCCAGTTCGCCATGTTCGTCACCCGCCTGCACAACGACATCGACGTGTACGGCGACTTCGTCGAGCGCTACCGCGCCGAAGGACACCTACCGGACACCCTCTTCGAGCAGTGCGGCGACAAGGAGTACTGCCTGCCGCCCACGATGTGCTACCACACCTACCACCAGTACACCGGGCGTCAGCTCCCGCAGGAGATGGTCGTCACCGCGCGCGGCAAGTCTTTCCGCCACGAGTCGCGCTACCACACCAGCATGGAACGGTTGTGGGACTTCACCATCCGCGAGATCGTGTTCCTCGGCGGCGAGGACTTCGCGACCGAGTGCCGCAACGCGGTCATGGCGCAGGCGTACGCGCTGCTGGAGGAACTGGAGCTGGCAGGCTTCTGCGAGGTGGCCAACGACCACTTCTTCGGCAACGCGGACACCGCTGGCAAGATCCTGACGCAGCGCGTGATGGAGCTGAAGTTCGAGCTACGCGTCCCGGTAGCCGAAGATCGCGACATCGCGGTGGGATCCTTCAACCTCCACGGCCGCTTCTTCGGCGAATCCTTCGGCATCACCGATTCCGCCGGTAGTCCCACCGCCAGCGGCTGCGTCGGCTTTGGTCTAGAGCGCCTCGCCTACGCCTTCCTCTGCCAACACGGCGCCGACCCGGCAGGTTGGCCTACCGCCGTCACCGACCGGATTGGGGATCCAGGTGCTGCACGGCCTCACCACTGACCAGCGCGACAACCTCCTCGCCTTCGCCCGCTTCACCGACGAGCACCTCCTCCCCCACGCCAACACCTGGGACCACCAGGAGCGCCTGGACGACTCGATCATCGCGGAGTTGGCGGCGGCGCACCGGCTCGTCCCCACCCTGCCCGTGGAAGCGGGCGGGACCGGGATGGACGCGGTGACCTACGGCTTGCTCAGCGAGGAACTCGGCCGGGGCTGCGGCTCGGTCCGGAACCTCGTCGCGGTCCAGGGCATGGTCGCCCACGCCATCCTGCGGTGGGGGAGCAAGACCCTCGCGGACCGCTGGGCCCCCGCCATCGGCACCGGCTCGGTCATCGGCTCCTTCGCCCTCACCGAACCCGAGGTGGGCAGCGACGCCCGCAACGGCACCACCACCGCCCGCAGGGTCCTGGACGGCTACGAGATCACCGGCCGCAAGAAGTGGATCAGCTTCGCCCAACGCGCCGGCGTCTTCCTCGTCTTCGCCCGCCTGGACGACGACCCCGCCGCCTTCATCGTCGAACGAGATTCCCCAGGCCTGTCGGTGTCGCCCATCAACGGCCTCTTGGGCTTGCGAGCCTCTGAACTCGGCGAAGTCCACCTCGACTCAGTCGTAGTACCGGAGTCCAACCTGCTCAGCCACGGCCGCCTCACCTTCGACCTAGTAGCCACCTCCTCTCTCGACTATGGCCGCTACAGCACCGCCTACGGATCGGTGGGGTTGGCGCAGGGGTGTTTGGACGCGAGTCTGGAGTACGCGCGCAACCGGGTGCAGTTCGACGTGCCGCTCGCTGAGCACCAGTTGGTCCAGCAGGCATTGACCGAGATGGTGACCTCGGTAGAAGCCGCCCGCTTGCTGTGCCGCCAGGCGGGCCAGATGCGCGCCTCCTCTCATCGCGACGCCATTCGGCAGACACTGATCGCGAAGTACTTCGCTTCACGGGCCGGGTTCGAGGTGGCCGCTAGCGCGGTGCAGATCCACGGCGCCAACGGGGTTTCAGCGGACTACCCGGTGCAGAGGTACCTGCGGGACGCGAAGATCCAGGAGATCATCGAGGGCACCTCCCAGATCCAACAGGTCCAGATCGCCGACCTGACCCTCGCCCGAACCTGACCCCGTCTGCCCCCGACCCCGCCTGCCCCCGACAGCCGCACATCGCACCGACCTCCATGACCGGCACGGCAACAACATGCCATCCATGACGTGTGCCGATCGAAGATCGTCCTCCTTCGTTGGCTGCCGCTCGATCGCGGTCAAGTAGCGGCTTGGTGAGAGCCTCCGGGTGCTCGACCGCGTCGACAGCAGGCGCCTAGATGGATGGGCTGGGGTCGTCGCGGTAGGAGTTGGCTTGGAGGGTGTAGAGGTCGGCGTAGTGGGGGTTGGTGGCTAAGAGGTGGGTGTGGGTGCCGGTCTGGAGGATGCGGCCCTGGTGCATGACCACGATGAGGTCGGCGTGGCGGGCCGAGGCTAAGCGGTGGGTGATGAGGATGACGGTGCGGCCGGATTGCAGGGTGCGCAGGGACTCGTAGACGGCGGCTTCGGCGCGGGCGTCCAGGGCGGCGGTGGGTTCGTCGCAGATGAGGATGGGGGCGTCGCGGTAGAGGGCGCGAGCGACGCTGAGGCGTTGCCATTGGCCGCCGGAGAGGTCGTGGCCGTCGCGGAACCTGGTGGTGAGGAGCGAGTCCCAGCCGTGGGTGAGGGTGGTGACCACGGTGTCGGCACCGGAGTCGCGGGCCACCTGGGAGAGGTAGTGGTCGTCCGGATCCCAGCGGTCGGGTTGGCCCAGTGTGACGGTGTGGCGCGCGGTGAGGGGCCAGCGGGTGGGCTCCTGCATCACGACGGCCACGTTGTTGGCGACCGACGGGGCGTCGACGGTCGTCAGGTCTACCCCGTCCCAGGCGATACTGCCTTCAGAGGGTTGGTAGAGGCCCGCGAGCAGTTTGGCGAGGGTTGACTTGCCGGAACCGTTCTCGCCCACGAGGGCGATGACCTGCCCCCGGCGGATGGTCAGGTCGATGTCGGCGAGCGCGGGTTTCGCGGCGCCCGGATAGCCGAACGACACCCCGCGCACGGCGATCACCTCGGGGTCCGCGGGCGCGGTTCGACCGGTTGGCTGCCGGGTCCGGCTCTCGGCGTGGGCGAAGAACGCGAGCAGGTCGCTGATGTAGAGCGACTTCTCGAACATCCGGTTCGCGGCGAGCACCACCTGGGTCAACGACGCGCGCACCGTCCGGATGGCGAGCAGCGCGGCCCCGGCGACGGCCAATGGCGTCGCCCCGGTGTAGAGCAGCCAACCGAGGGTGGCGTAGGCGAGGCCGATCCCGACACCGGACAGGCCGCGGCCGAGCAGGGCCACCCTGGTCTGCCTGGCCCCCAGCGCGATCTGGGCGTCCTCCATCACGCGCGAGTGGCGGTCGTGCTCGGCGAGCAGGAACGGCTGCGCCCCGAACACGCGCACCTCGGCGGCGGACTCCTTGTGCGCGAGCAGGTCCGTGGTCAGTGACCGCCTGCGCCTGGTCTCGATCGTGGTCGCCACGAACTCGTACTCCAGCCGGGCGGTCCGCAAGGTCGCCCAGGTCTCCGGGGCCACCGACAGCAGCAGGACGGGCAGCAGCAGCGGGTGCAGCAGCGCGGCGGTCGCCGCGGTGGCGGCCAGTGCGATCAGCCCGCCGACCACGACGATGGCCTGGTGGGTGGCCGAGTCGACGGCGTCCATCCCCGCGTGCCGGGACCGCTCCAGAGCGTCGTGGAAGTCGGGTTCGTCGAAGGTGATCAGGTCGATCCGCGACATCGACTCGGCCAGGTCGCGCTCGACGCGGTGCCGCACCTTGGGGCGCAGCCGCAGCGTGGCGCCCGACACCACCGTGTCGGCCACCCCGCGCACCGCGTACGCGGCCGCGAGCACGGCCAGCGACGGCGCGGCGGCCACCAGGCGCTCCGGCGTCGGACCGGCGACGAACAGCGAGGTCAGCACCCCGGTGACGGCCAGCAGGCCGACGGCCGTCACCAGCCCGGACACCACCTGCGCGGCGAACCCGAGCGCCACCGCGGCGCGGTCGGCCCGCCAAGCCGTGCGCGCCACCAGCCCCATCGCCCTGGGCAGCGCCCGCAGGAGTTGCCAGAGGTTGGCGCGGATCACCTGGTCCGCGTGCCCGAACCACACCGGGGCGGACAGTTCCGCCAGCGGTGCCCCGGGTTTGGTCTTCATCGCCATCACGTCGTGCTCCCCCTCGGTCGTCGATGCGCACCACCGAGGATCCGGGCGGGGTCCGACAGTTCCGCGGCCCAAGATCGGCTTGTCCGGGGAAGTCATCTGGTTTGACCAGCGGATCCCACACCATCAGGTGAAGCTGGACGGCGTCCGCGCGGACCGTTCTCCTTGCGGTGGCGGGGATCTCGCGAGAGCGTGGGCCCGGGCGCCGCGGCCACCTGGCCGAAACCCTTGGCCTGTCGTGGAAGTGTCACGTGGTTGGCGCGGATCTGCAGCGAAGTCCGGTTGGCAAGATCGCTAAAGTCAGGGGGCCATCCGAGGGGGCAGCCATGGTCGAGTTCCTGAACAGCTTCTTCCAGATCGGTCTTCCCGTGATCGCCGGTCTCCTGTTTGTCTTCATGTACGTGCGACCCGCGGTTCGGCTGCTGAACCGAACCGTGTACCGGCGGTTCAAGCTGACCAGAATCTTCCGGGCTGTCTTCGCGGTGGGCAGGTCTCTTGGATTCGGACTCACGCGCAAGGAGCTCTATAGGGCGGCCTGCATGCGTGCCGAGTCCGAGTTGCTGAACCCTCGGCCGGTTAAGCCGGACAAGTACGAGTTTCGGCACCGGTATGAGTACCGTGCTGCCGTGCGCCAGTACCGCATCGACCTCCGGGACTGGCTCTCGGCGCTGAAGGTGCAACTGTCGCACCTGATGAAGGACGAGAACGGCGCCCTGATCACCGTGCCGACCTGTTTCGACCTCGCCAAGGCCGAGTCGGACATCGTGCGCTACTTCCGGGTGCGCGTGGCGGGCAACTCGATGGTCGACGCCACTCCCGAGGTGTTCCAGTCGACGATCCGGGTCGAAGAGGGCTTCGTGGCGCCCTTGCACCTACTCGCGGGGCTGCTGTCGCGGTTCGACGAGGACTGGAAGAAGTCGATTGACGGGTACAGCCAGATCATGACCGGCACCGACAACAGCCTAGAGAACCTGCGGTCGTTTCAAGCGAACCTGTTCACCTGCTGGTCGGCATGGGGTCCGAGCGCGCCGTTCGGCACCTGTGACCGGTGGATCGGGCAAAAGGTCCTGCAGTTCGGCTATGGCGATGAGAACAACTCCATCGCGCTTGTCACCCGGTCTGGAGAGGCCAGCGAGATGCCCCTATCCCAGTCACCGCAAGGTGGCTTCACCACACTCGCCGTGCGTTCGGTCGTTGTCGGCGTGCTCAAGAACGCCACCACGATCGATCCGGAGGACCTGTGCGCGGCTCAGCAGCCCGAAACCAGTCCAGGTCAAGGCAACCTCGTCTTACAGGTGACCAAGCCGATCCTGCGCGCCGGCGGTAGGGCGGGCAACGCACCCCGGCGGTACTACTCCGCCTACATCTGGGCGATCCTGGTGATCTGCGGTCCGGATGGCAAGCCCGAGTCGCAGCTTGAGCCCTGGCGGAACATGCTGACGTTCTTCGAGCACGGGAACGTGGCGGATGAGCTCACCTACCGCATGTTGAAAGAGCAGCTCGCCACGAAGATCCGCACCTCGGTGGAGACGATCCTGGCTGCCAGGCCTGATGTGGTACTCAGCTTCGCTTGCGCTATCGACGAATGCGGATGCGGTAAGCCTATAGAGTTCCCGGCGCCGCTGGGCCAGTCGGTCAAGGAGACCCTGTTCGGAGATGCCTGGGTCGGCCACTTGACGAAGAAGGGGTGGGCTGGCCGAGTGCGTCAGTCTTTGCCCGCGAAGCATCGTGAGACCTATGCCGCTTGTCAGCTGTCGCAGGTCCTCACTTCCTACCTGGCCAAGGTTGCCGCGTGACGCTCGAGTTCCGTGACCTCACCGCCGCCCCGGCTGACATCGCGCTACTAGCGGACTTCTACCGCCACTACGAGCTGGAGTTCCCCGACCCGGATGAGCGCGAGTCGTTGGACAACATGCTCGACTACCTGCGCCGCAAGGAAGTTGGGTGGTACGGCCCCAACAGCTATCACATAGTCCTAGCGATCAGTGGCACCGTCACCGTCGGTTGCTCGGTGTCTGACTACCTAGCCGAACCGAACACGGGTGTCATCGAGTTCCTCTTGGTGACACCACAAGCTCGGCGCGGTGGTACCGGCCGAGCGCTGTTGGCGGAGACCGAACGTCTGCTTGACAACGACGCCCGAGCAGGAGGGCACAGGCAGCTAGCGCATGTGGTCGCGGAGATCAATGACCCACGCGCACCAACCGATGTACCCGACAACCTGGACCCGGCCGTAAGAGCACTGATCTGGGGTCGCTGGGGCTACCGAGGGCTGGACTTCCCCTATACGCAACCAGCGCTCTCAGCGGACCAGGGGGCGGTAACGAACCTGCTGCTCATCGTGAAGTCGTTCGTGCCAAGCCAGCTGACGCCAGACACCGTTCGGCTCATCGTCCATGAGTACCTGCATTGGGCCATGCGGATCAATGAGCCGGATCGCAGCTCAGACTACCAGCGAATGGCCGAACACCTGCGTCAGACGTCCGAGATGCACACCCTGTCACTCGCGGAGTACGTGGGAGTTGAGCCTAAGAGGTCGCTACACGTGCACAGGCTCACCGGCGCAGACGATCCCGAACTGGGCGAGCTCCGCGCCTGCTATCGCCGGGCGTTCGGCAATAGTCCGTTGGCAGTGCCGGAGTCCGAGTTCGACCGCGCGCTGACGGAGGTCGACGGATACCACCTGTGGACACTGCGGGACAACGAGGATGCCGAGGTAGCGGGCATGGTGTCGCTGTTCGGCTTCGAAGCGGCCGGGCTGTGCGGGTACGTGGCGCTGGAGGGACGGCTGCGCGGGCGCTTTCGTGCGCTCGTCGCCAGGATCGAGTGCGCCCTGCTACGCGATCGGCCCACAGCCCGCGGCTGGTACGTCGAGGTGGGATGCCATACCGATCCGGGCCCGTTCCTGGCTGTCGGGTTCGAGGAGCTCGTCGTGGACTACCGCCAGCCAGGGGTCGCGGAGCCGGTGCGCTTGCTGTTCAAGCCGTTCGGTCGCCGCTACGGTCCGGTGTCGTTGCCGGTCAGCGAGGTGCGGGCGACGCTGGCGGAGATCATGGACGTCGTCTATCACGCACGGTTGGCGCCTGGGGTGCTGGGATCGCTGAATGGGTTGGAGTTCGCCAGGTTCCACTAGGAACTCGTTGGAACTGTTCGCAATTCCCGCCGAGTCCGATTAGCATCGGTGTCGGAACACGGAAGCGCGGTCGGGGGCCGTCGCGGCACTCGGTGCTGTCCACTGTGGTTGTGTTCGCCCCCCGTCGCGCCCGTCTGACATGGGCCGTCGATCGGACGAGGCAGGGGTTGGGCGCCAAGATGCAGGAGAACAGCGGCGAGTTCCACGTAGACGTCGCACTTCCCGGGCTGGAGCGGTTCGGGGAAGTCGAGATCCGCTGCGACCTGCTGCGCAAGATGGGGTTGCGCTCACTGGTACTTGCCGCGCCGGAGTCTGTTGAGCGGTATGTGGACCACGCGGACGTCGTGTTGGCCTGCGCGGATGTGTACTCGACCGATGTCGTCACCGAAGTGCTTGAGGCCTATAGGGGTCGCCTGGCCAACTGGGTCACCCTGAACGACAAGGTCTGGCACATGCAGTTGGGCGTGTCGGACCGGTTGGGTATCTCCTTCCCCGGTAAGCGCGGGCAGCTCAATTGTCGCATCAAGCCACTGCTGCGCGAGGTGTTGTCGGACATCATGCCTACGCGGGCCTTGGTGCTCGGTCGAGACGAGGTCACTCGCGAGCGGGTGGCTGAGCTGGGGCAGCAGTTGGGCTACCCGTTCATCGTCAAGCCCATCTGGGGAACGGGTGGCTCTTACGTCGAGATCATCGATAGCGCCGAGCAGGGCTACGACCTCATTAGCACGGTCTTCGCGGAACTGGCCGAGGACAACGACATCCACACCTACCGCACCGACGACGGCAGGATGTGGGATCCACGCACGCAACTCCTCCTAGAAGCGTTCGTGACTGGTCGCGAGCTGTCCCTAGAGGCGTTCGTGCAGCACGGCAAGCTCACCAGCCTGCTGACCCAAGAGAAGTACCTATGGGACAGCGATGGCGCGTATCGCTTCGAGACCGCCAATCTGTGCCCGACGCCGTTCCTCAGCGAGTCCGAGCACGCCGTCATCCACACAGCGATGCAAGAGGCCGTCACGGCCCTTGGCGTGGACGACACCTTCGTGCACATCGAGTTCAAGTGGGACGGCAACCGTGTCCACATGATCGAGCTCAACCCCCGCCTGGGCGGCGGTGCCGTCCCGCAGACGTTGGACAACTGGTTCGGCATCGATACGCGTCAGATGCGCTTCCAGTTGCTGGTAGGGGAAGCCCTGCCGGAGAAGTTCGAAGGCCGAGAAGGCTTCACCCTGGGCGTGTTCGTCAACGCGCACGACTCGGGGACGTTCCGGGAGCTAGAGGGCCTGCCGTGGGTGCATGCGCAGCCAGAGTTCAGCTTCGAACAGAAGTACCTTCAGGAGGGCCAACACATCCCTCCGCGAGACGGCTCAAAAGCCAACCGCGTCCACTGGCTCTACTGCTACGACGCCTTCTACGACTGCCACGACATCGACCAGATCGACCGCCTCTACGCGGAGACCCGGAAGCGGGTGCAGCTGAAGTTCGCCGAGGTTTAGCTCTGCGGTCCGCGATAGGTGCAACCGGACGTGCACGTCTCGCGCACGGTGATCTCCGACAGCGGGAGGTCACCGGCGAGGCGGGCCCACAACCACTCAGCGAGCACCTCGCTCGTCGGGTTCTCCAACCCGGGGATCTCGTTGAGGTAGTAGTGGTCGAGCTCCTCGATCACGGGCTTTACCACAGCCTTGAGGTCACCGAAGTCCATTACCCAGCCCGCGGTGGGGTCAACTGGGCCGGACACGGTCACCACCACCCGGTAGGAGTGCCCGTGCAGTCGGGCGCACTTGTGGCCCTCCGGGACGTTCGGCAGCCGGTGGGCGGCCTCGAAGGTGAACTCGCGGAAGATCTCCATCAGGCGATTCCCAAGTACTTGTGGGTCTGCAGGCTCAGGTGCCACTGCGGGTGCTTCAAGCAGTACTCGACCGTGGCGCGGGTGTTGGCCTCGACGTCCGGGCCGTCCATGGGCTGGAGCAGGAAGTGGGTGAAGTCGAGGTGTTCGAACCGGTCCGGCAGCGCGTCGGGCTGGGGGTAGACCAGCTTCAGGTCGTCGCCGGTGGTCAACACGACCTCGGCGGTCGACTTGGGCGAGACGCAGATCCAGTCCAGGCCGGGGGGTGCCGGGCGGGTGCCGTTGGTCTCGACGGCGACCTCGAACCCGGCCGCGTGCAGGGCGTCGACGGCGGCCTTGTCCAACTGCAGCAGGGGCTCGCCGCCGGTGCAGACGACGTAGGGCTTGCTGCGCGGGTGGGCGGCGCCCGCCCAGGCGGCCGAGATGGCGGCGGCCAGGGCCTCGGCGGTGGGGAACTTGCCGCCACCAGGGCCATCGGTGCCGACGAAGTCGGTGTCGCAGAAGGTGCAGACCGCGCGATGCCGGTCCTTCTCCCGACCGGTCCACAGGTTGCATCGGCTGAAGCGGCAGAACACCGACGGGCGTCCGGCGTGCGAGCCCTCGCCTTGCAGGGTGTAGAAGATTTCCTTGATCAGGTACATCAGGCGAGGGCCGGGTCGGTGAGCCCGAGTTCGGCGAAGCCGCGGCCGCGCAGCAGGCAGGAGTCGCAGGTGCCGCAGGCCCGGTCGCCGAGCGGGTCGTAGCAGCTGTGGGTGAGGCTGTAGTCGACGCCGAGGGCGATGCCCCGCTCGATCGTCTGCGCCTTGGTCAGCGCCACCAGCGGCATGTGGATGGTGAGGTCCTGGGTGCCCTCGACACCGGCCTTCGTGGCCAGGTTGGCCATTTTCTGGTACGCCTCGATGTATTCCGGGCGGCAGTCGGGATAACCGCTGTAATCGAGGGCGTTGACGCCGATGAAGATGTCCTGCGAGCCCAGTGTCTCGGCCCAGGCGAGGGCGAAGGAGAGGAAGATGGTGTTGCGCGCGGGCACGTAGGTGATCGGGATGTCCTGCGTGAGGCCGTCGACGCTGTCGTGGTGCGGGACCTCGATCGAGTCGTCGGTGAGCGCGGAGCCGCCGAAGACGCGCAGGTCGATGTCGGCCACGACGTGCTTGGCCGCGCCGAGGGCGGTCGCGACCCGACCGGCGGCGGCGAGTTCGACCGAGTGGCGCTGGCCGTAGCGGAAGCTCAGCGCGTAGGTCTCGAAGCCGTCCGCCGCGGCGATGGCCAGGACCGTCGCCGAGTCCAGACCCCCGCTGAGCAGCACAACCGCCTTGCGCTTCGTCGCTGTCACGCTTTCCCGACCCTCTCATCCACGCCCGTTGTCCCCGTAAGAGCCTACTCCGGTCGGGTCAGTGGCACGGCTCACCCGGTGCTGCCGCGCCTGCGTCGGTGACCGGTGTTCACGCTGGTTAGACTGGGTCGATGCGGGCTTCGCGGGTATTCGTGACCAATCGGGAGAGCAAACACCGGCTTCCCCTGTTCCTCCCGGTGTACCAGCCGCACCGCCAGCACGGCCTGTTGGAGAGCTGGGAGGACGGTCCCCGGGTCGACGGCTGCATCGTCAACTCCTATTTCCTCTACAAACAGCGTGACCTGCGGGAACAGGTGCTCGAGCAGGGCCTGCACGATTACCTCGGTTTCGACGGCCTGGTCACCACCGATTCCGGTGCTTTCCAGGGCTTCACCCGCAAGCTCTACTTGGACAACCGCGACATCGTCCGGTTCCAAGACCGCATCGGTAGTGACATCCTCGCCCCCTTGGACCTGGTAACCCCGCCTGGCGACTCCCGCTCTATCGCCGAGGCGAAGCTGACCGCCACCGAGAAGCGCATCAAACAAGCGCTGGGGATCGTCGAGCGCGGCATCCTCGCCGGGGTCACCCAGGGTGGCCGGTACATGGACCTACGCCTGCGGAGCGTGCGCACCCTGCGTGACATGGGGGTCCGCTACCTGGCGCTAGGCAGCTTGGTGCCGTTCTTCAACCGCAACCACGACCTGGGGTTCGTCGGTGCCGTCGCTAAGGACGCCCGCGAGGTCATCGGTCCGGAGGTGCCGATGCACCTCTATGGCGCGGGCGACCCGTGCGAACTGCCGTTCCTAGTGGCCTGCGGCGTCAACATCTTCGACTCTGCCTCTTATGGCCACTTCGCCCGCGACGGCTGGTACATGACGCCGTACGGCGCGATCCGGGATCCCGGGCCGCTGAAGGCAGGGGAGTACCGGTGTGCCTGCCCGGCCTGCGCGGAGGACCCGACGGTGTTCCCGGAGGGGGAAGACCTCTTCCTGCACAACCTGTGGACGATCTGCGCCACCATGGAGGAGATCAACGCCCGGCTGGACACCGACACCCTGAACGCGTACCTCGCCGAGATCCTCGAGGTGCACGGCTCCTGGTTCCCCGACAGCGCGCTTGAGCGGTCCTGGCGCGAACTGGAGGGCTGAGCCATCGACCTGATGCGCTCCGTCGCCGCCGACCTCGCGGGTGACATCGTCCGGCGCTACCGCATCGAGCACGACCAGGCCGTGGACATGGTGGTCGAGTCTTTCGGCCGCAACCGCGCCCTGGTCACCGCTATCGCGGACGCCGACTCAGTGGACAAGGTCAAGCGGCTCCGGGTCTATCGCGATGCCGCTACCGCCGCTAAGAAGGAGATCTACCACCACCTCCGCCGGTACCGGCCCGCTGAGTCTTCGGCTACCGAGGCCGTGGATCGCCTGGTAGACCTACCGCCAGATGTCTCTCTCGCCGACGCTGTGCAGGCCGTCGTCGCCGGGCACATCTCCACGGCTGAACGCCTGGGCAACCTCGACAGCTTCTTCAGTCAACTCTTTGACCACATTGGCACCCCTGACACCATCCTGGACGTCGGCTGCGGTGTCCTCCCTTTGGTCTTCCCGCTGGACGACCCGCCCGTGAGCCAGCTGTGGGCCGTCGACACCGACCCCGAGGCGATCCGGGCCGTGAGCGCCTACGCGCGCACCGACGCCCGCATCCACCCCGTGCGGTGGGACCTGACCGAGGACTGGCCCGCGCTCACCGCCCAGGGCCTGCCACCGCGGGTGGACGTCGCGCTGGTCCTGAAAGTCCTCCCGGTGGTGGCCCGCCGGGCCCCCAACGCACTCGAGGTGCTCGCCCGCACCCCCGCCGACCTGCTCGTCTTCAGCGGGTCGCGCACCGCGATGGCCAAGCGGCAGGACATCGAGCGCCGGGAGACCGGGGTGCTGCGCCGCTTCTTCGCCGACCACGGGTTCACCGAGGTGGGTGAGTTCCGTACCGAGGACGAGGTCTGCCTGGTGGTCCGTCCGGGTTGATTCCGCGCACCCGGGCCGCGACCGCCTATAGGCTGCGAAGTCCCCGTTCCGGCCGGGAGGCAGCGATGATCCCCACGGTGTCCCTCACCGCCCTGACCGCTGGTGACCCCCGCGCGGTGGACGCGATCCACACGGCGACAAGGGATGTCGGCCTGTTCTATGTAGACGGCAGCCCGGAGTTCGCCAAGGACCTGTTCGACATCTCGCGGCGGTTCTTCGCGCTGCCGATGGCCGACAAGCAAGCCATCTCCATCACGCGCTCCCCGAACTACCGGGGTTACGTGGGCATGGGTGAGGAAAGCACCAACGGCGCCGCCGACCTCAAAGAGTCTTTCGAGTTCGGTATGGAGTCACTGCCGCCGTCGGTCGCACATCCACCGCCGTACTACCAGATGTATGGCGGGAACCAGTGGCCGTCGGAGTTAGCACTACCTGGGTTCCGTAGCGCTATTGAGGCGTATTCGGCCTACCAGGAACAGATTGGCGCTGCCGTCGTTGTCGCACTGGCGGGCACGTTGGGTCTATCGGGGGTTCTGGGGCAATCCGACTCGGCTTTCGGAGAGGCGCTGTGCTCGTTCGCGCGGGTGATCTACTACGGGAACCCTGGGGCGTATGGGGATGACGCCCGGTTGGCGGCGCACACGGACAGCGGGATGGTGACGGTCAGCGTGCAGGACTGCCCGGGGTTGGAGGTGCTGGCCGGAGGGGAGTGGGTGTCGGTAGCACCACCGGATGGGTGCTGCGTTGTGTTTACCGGGGAACTGTTGGAGCTATGGAGCAGCGGGTACTACCGGGCTTGTGTGCACCGAGTGCACAACCGGGCTCTACGGGGGGATCGGGTTTCGTTGATCACGTTCTTCATCCCGGAGTTGCGGAGCGTGTTGCGGCCGGTTGGTGGAAGTGGGGCGGAGTTCGTTGTGGGGGAACGGGAGTGGGCTCGGGTCGGGCAGATCTTCTGAGGCTGGGTCTTCATGCCGCGGCCGATTCGCTGAACTGTGCCGCGTACAACCGCGCGTAGGCTCCCCGCGCCGCCAAGAGCCGCTGGTGGGTGCCCTGTTCGACGATCCGGCCCGCCTCCAGCACCAAGATCAGGTCGGCGTCGCGGATGGTGGCGAGCCGATGGGCGATCACGAAGCTGGTCCTGCCGCGCCGGAGGGCGGTCATGGCCTGGTGGACCAGCATCTCCGTGCGGGTGTCCACCGAGCTCGTCGCCTCGTCGAGCACCAGCACGGGCGCGCGGACCAGCGCCGCGCGGGCCAGCGTGATCAGCTGCCGTTCGCCCGCTGACAGGCCGCCGCCGTCGTCGTCGAGGGTGGTGTCGTAGCCCTGCGGCAGGGTGCGGATCAGGTGGTCGACGTGGACGGCGGTCGCGGCGGCGACGATGTCCGCGTGCATCGCGCCCGCTCTGCCGTAGCCGATGTTGTCGGCGATGGTCCCGTGGAACAGCCAGGTGTCCTGCGGTACCAGGGCGATGTCGCCGCGCAGGTCTTCACGCGTTGTTGTGGCGATATCAACACCGTCCAGGGTGATCGTCCCGGTGTCGGGCTCGTAGAACCGCAGCAGCAGGTTCACCAGCGTGGACTTGCCCGCGCCGGTGGGTCCGACGATCGCCACCATCTGCCCCGGTTGGATGGACAGCGACAGGTGTTCGATCAGCGGCTGGTCCTTGGCGTAGCCGAACGACACGTCCCGGAACTCGATGGCGCCGCGTGGTCGCTCCCGGTGCGCGGGGCGGGTGGTGTCCGGGTCCTGTTCCTCGGCGTCCAGCAGGTCGAAAACCCGTTCCGCCGACGCGACCGCCGACTGGATGCGGCCCGCGAGGAAGCCCAGCGTCGTCACCGGCTGGTTGACCTGCGTGACGTACTGGAGGTAGGCCTGGATGTCACCGAGGGACAGCGCCCCCGAGGTCACCCGGAGCGCGCCGAGCACCGCGACCAGCAGGTAGTTGATGTTGCCCAGGAACGCCATCGCGGGCGCGATGAGACCGGCGGTGAACTCGGCTTTGACGCCTGCCGCCCGTACCTCCGCGTTGTGCTCGGCGAACGCGCGCGCCACGTCGTCGCGGCGGCCGAAGGCGGTGATGACCTCGTGGCCGGAGTACACCTCCTCGACGTGCCCGTTGAGCCTGCCGGTGGCGGCCCACTCCCGGTCGAACCCCGGCTGGGCCCGCTTGCCGATCACCCTGGTCAGCAGCACCGACACCGGCATCGTCACCAGCAGGACCGCGGTCAACAGCGGCGAGATCACCAGCATCATCACCAGCGCGCCGATGAAGTTGATGAACGACGCCAGCACCCGGAACGAGATGTGCTGCACGGTCTGCCCGACGTTGTCGATGTCGTTGGTGGCCCGCGACAGCAGCTCCCCGCGCGGCCGGGTGTCGAAGTAGCGCAGCGGCAACCGGCTCAGCTTGGTGGCGGCCCGCTCGCGCAGCCGGTAAGCCAGCCGCTGCGCGACCGTGGCGATGAGCCTGCCCTGCACGACCATGCACACCCACGCCGCCGCCGACAGCGTCCCGGCCACGGTCAGCACCCGCGCGACCGCGGCGAAGTCCACGTCACCGCTGCCGATACCGCGCACGACGATGTCGGTCGCGGTACCCAGCAGCGCGGGAATCGCGATCAACATTCCGAGGCCGAGCGCCCCGCTCAGCACCACCGCAGCGACCCGACCCCGATCCGGCCCCATGGCCTGCAACAACCGGATCACGGTCCCGCGAAAGTGCGACGGCCGGTCCTTCTGTGCCTCTGACGTGGTCACTTGCTTCCCAACCCCTGGGTCTCGTGGGATCCCGGCTGCGATCGGACTATCTCCCTATAGATCGAGCTCGTTCGCAGCAGCTCCTCGTGTGTGCCGCTGGCCTCGACCCGCCCCGCGTCCAGCACGACGATCCGGTCCGCCGAGCGGATAGTGGACACGCGTTGGGCGACGACCACTACGGTCGCCGCGCCGACCTCACGGGCCAATGCGGCGCGTAGGGCCTCATCGGTCGTGTTGTCTAGAGCGGAGAACGCGTCATCGAACAGGTAGACCTGGTGCTGGGCAAGCAGTGCGCGCGCTATCGCCAGCCGTTGACGCTGTCCGCCGGAGACAGTGCTACCTCCCTGCCCGACCGGCGTCTCTAACCCAGCAGGCATGGCTTCCACGAACTCACGCGCTTGGGCGATCTCTAACGCGCGCCACAGCTGCTCGTCGGTAGCTTCAGGAGATCCGTACCGCAGGTTCGAAGCGATAGTGCCGGAGAACAGGTACGCCCGTTGCGGCACAAGCCCAACAGTGCTTGAAAGCGTGTCCCGGTCCATCTCACGCACATCAAGACCGCCAATGGTCACAGAGCCGCTGCCCACGTCTAAGAGCCGCGCCATCAGGTTCACCAGCGTCGTCTTACCTGCCCCGGTAGATCCCACGATCGCTGTCGTCTCCCCAGGCCGCGCGATGAGATCTACCTCCTGCAGCACAGGGTTCTCTGCTCCCGGGTAGGAGAAGCTCGCCTTCTCGACCGTTAGCGTCACCGGTCCTGCAGGCGGCCGCCGTCCCTCAGCGGGATCTGGCACCCCCGGCTCAGTTGTTAAGACCTCGTTGATGCGGCCCGCGCTCACCTTCGCTCGGGGAAGCATCTCGACCACGGACATCGCGACCATCACCGAGATCAGGATTTGTGTCAGGTAGCTCAAGAACGCCACCAGCGAACCCAGCCGCATGTCCCCGTCCGCGATCCGCGGCCCGCCGAGCGCGACCACCGCGATCCCCGACAGGTTGACCACCAGCAGCGCGGACCCGGCGAAGTACGCCTGCAGCCGACCTAACCGCGTCGCCACGGTCATCAGATCGGTGTTGGCACCGGCGAACCTGACCCGCTCGTGCCGGTCGCGCACGAACGCCCGGATCACCCGGATCCCGGTGACCTGCTCGCGCAGCACCCGGTTCACCGCGTCCGTGCGGGTCTGCAGCTCCCGCGACGGCGCCGTCATCCGCCGCTGCAGCAGCCCGATCACCACCATCGCCACCGGGATGGCCACCAGCAGCACCCCCGAGAGCGCCACGTCCTGCCCCAGCGCGAGCACGACACCGCCCAGCGCCAGGAACGGGGCGCTGAGCAGGGCAGACAGCGTGCTGAACACCATGACCTGCAGCTGCCGGACGTCCTGGGTGGTGCGGGTGATCAACGTCGGCGTGCCGAACCGGGCCAGGTCGCGCGCGGAGAACCGCAGCACGGCGCCGAAGGTCGCCGCGCGCAGGTCCGCGCCCAGTCCCAGACCGACGCGCGCGCCGAGGTAGATCGCGCCGGTCGCGGCGCTCGCCTGCAGCACCGTCACCGCGAGCATGAGGCCGCTGCGGCTAAAGATGTGGCCGGTGTCGCGGGCGAGGACGCCGTTGTCGATCACATCGGCGTTGAGCGCGGGCAGGGCGAGTAAACCCAGTGCCTGCACCAATTGCAGCACGAGGATGAGCACCACGGTCTTGGCGTGCGGACGCAGCCGGTGCCGGAGTAGGAGGAGCACGGGAGCGACCGTAGCAAGAAAGTGCACCGGGTGTAAATTTACATCCGGACGACAAGTAGTCCTGATGTACGCTGGCTTCGTGGACGACCAGCCCGGCCTGCGCGAACGCAAGAAGGAAGCCACGCGGCGCAAGTTGTCGGCCGCTGCCCTCACCTTGATGGAGGCCCACGGCTTCGACGACGCGTCGTGCGCGGCCATCGCCGAGGCGGCCGACGTGTCCAAGAAGACCCTGTTCAACTACTTCGCGCTCAAGGCCGACTTGGTCCTGGAACTGGCCACGAGACCGCACGTCTACGAGGCCGCGGCCGCTGTCCGCGCGCGCGAACCGGGGGAGACCCCGCACAGCGCGCTGCGCGCTTACCTGCTCACCGCGCTCGCCGAACGCCGACCGGTGACCGGCCTCAGCGACCACCCGGACGTACTGCGGCTCAACCGGGTGGTCCGGGACAACCCGGCGCTGGCCGATCGCGCCGCCCAGTACCGGGAGGAGAGCAGGCGCCTGCTGGCCGAGGCGCTGATCGAGGAGGGCAGCCCGGAGTTGACCGCGCGCCTGGTCGCCACCCAGGTCCACGGCACGCACGAGGTCCTCATCGCCGAGAACACCCGCCGGGTGATGGCCGGTGAGTCCCCCGACGCGATCTACCCCGACGCCGTTGCCGCGACCAACCAGGCCTACGACCTCCTGGCCCACGGCCTCGGCGACCTGCTTCGCCGCCAGGCTTGATCCGGAACTGCTAGGAGCAGACCTGGTCGACGCACTCGGCGGTCGGGTCGCAGGTCGCCCGGTACTCGCTGGGGCTGGTGCCGTGGAAGCGCTTGAAAGCCGCGCTGAAGCCGAACGCGTCGGCGTACCCGACCTGGCGGGCGACGGCGGCGACGGTGGCGGCCGACTCGGTGAGCAGGTCGGCGGCGAGGGTCATCCGCCAGTCGGTGAGGTAGGTGAGCGGGGGTTCGCCGACGAGCTTCGCGAACCGGGTCGCCAGGGTCGTGCGGGAGACGCCCGCCTGGTCGGCGAGGGTCGCGAGCGTCCACGACCGCTCCGGCTCGCGGTGCATCGCCCGCAGGACCGGGCCGACGGTGTCGTCGCCCATGGCGTGCAGCCACCCCGTGCCCGCGGCCTCCGTGTCGAACCAGCCGCGCAACGTGCACACGACCAGCCAGTCGAGCAGGCGGTCCTGGGCGACCTGGGCGCCACCGCTGGTCTGCGCGTCGACGAAGCCGCGGATCGACTCGCACCCGGCGCCGTCGGGGACCACCAGCACGGACGGCAGGACCCCGAGCAGGCGACGGCCCACCTTGCCGCGCACCTGGTACGTGCCGACGAACAGGACCGCGTCCCCGACGACGGTCACCGGCTCGCGCGCCACCAAGGTCTCGCCGACGGGCACCGCCCTCCCGGCCGCGGTGACGCTGCCGCGCAGCGGTGCGCACAGGACCAGCGACCCCTCCGCGCCGAGCCGCCGGGTTCCGGACAACTCCACCCGCCGCAGGTCGGCACCACTCGCGCGGACGCCCCGCAGCAGCTCGTCGAACGGATCCATGCTCCCCACGATAGCGGCCGGACGATGACACATGTGGTGCGTACGCCGGGCCATGGTCGACCGGCGGCCCGCTGGGTTCACTGAGCGGTATGACGATCCTGGTCCTCGGCGCGACCGGCAAGACCGGCCGCCGCCTCCACCGCGCCCTGCACGAGGCGGGCGAGCCCGTGCGGGCCGCCTCCCGGCAAAGCCCCACCCGGTTCGACTGGTCCATTCCGGACACCTGGGCTGGCGCCCTGTCCGGCGCCTCCGCGCTCTACCTCGTCGCACCGGACGACCCGACGCCGATCAAGGCGTTCGTCGACCAAGCCGCCGAGTCGGGTGTCCGCCGCTTCGTGGTCCTCTCCGGCCGCGGCCTCGACACCCCCGCCGGGGCGATCTTCCCGGGTATGGCTGAGGCGGAGCGCGCCGTCCGCGACCTCGGTGTCGAGTGGACAGTCCTGCGGCCCAACAACTTCAACCAGAACTTCAACGAAGACCTCTTCCACGGCCCGCTCCTGGCAGGCCGCTTGGCCCTGCCCGCAGGCGCCGTCCCCGAACCCTTCATCGACGCCCAAGACATCGCCGACGTAGCCGCCACAGTCCTGACCAACGGCGGCCACCACGGCAAGACCTACGACCTGTCCGGCCCCGAGGCGCTGACCTTCGCCGAGGCCGTGGACATCATCGCCCAGGCCGCGGGTAGGCCCATCAAGTACGAAGAACTAACCCCCACCGAGTACGCCAACGAACTCCACGCCGCCGGAGTCCCGACCGAGGTCGTATCCATCCTCAACGGACTCTTCGCCTACCTCCAGACCGGCCAGAGCGCACCCCCCACGACCCATGTAGAAGACCTACTAGGCCGCCCCGCCCGCCGCTTTACCGACTACGCGACCAAGGCCGCCGAGGCCTGGTCCTAGCGCCCGTACCGGCAGTATCGGACCGTGGCAGCGTGATTTGCCCCGCACCCGGTGGTCAATCGCCTGGTTAGAGGCGGTTGGCCACCGGTGTTCGGAGGTAGCGTGAGTCATGAAGATCGTGCTGCCCGGGGGGACCGGGAACGTGGGTGGGTTTCTCAGTCGCTCGCTTGCTGCTGCTGGGCATGAGGTGGTGGTGTTGAGCAGGCGGGCCGCTGGGGTTGGGGGCGGGGTTCGGGTGGTGGGGTGGGACGGGCGTTCGCTTGGGGCTTGGGCTGCTGAGGTTGACGGGTGTGATGTGGTGGTCAACTTGGCTGGGCGCAGTGTTGATTGCCGCTATACCGAGGAGAACTTGCGGGAGATGATGGAGTCCCGTGTGGACTCCACGCGGGTGGTGGGTGAGGCGATCGCCGCGGCTGCTGTGCCGCCGCGGGTGTGGTTGCAGATGAGTACCGCCACCATTTACGCCCACCGCCACGACGCTCCCAATGACGAGTTGACCGGTGTCATCGGCGGCGACGAACCGGATGTCCCCGCGTACTGGGCCTTCAGCGCCGAGATCGCCAAGCAGTGGGAGTTGGCCCAGCAGCAGGCTTCGACGCCGTCCACGCGCAAGGTGGCCCTGCGCGCCGCCATGGTCATGAGCCCCGACCGCGGCAGTGTCTTCGACATGCTCTCCTGGATGGCCCGCTTGGGTCTCGGCGGTCCCGTGGCGGGCGGTCGCCAGTACGTGTCGTGGATCCACGACCGGGATTTCCTGCGCGCGATCGACTTCCTCATCGAGCGCGACGACCTCGACGGGCCGGTCAACCTGGCCTCGCCCGGCCCGCTCCCGCATCGCGACTTCATCCGGGTCCTCCGCCGGAGTTGGCGCAGGCCATTCGGCTTGCCCGCCACCGGGTGGATGGCCGAGATCGGTGCGTTCGTCCTGCGCTCCGACACCGAACTGCTGCTCAAGAGTCGACGCGTAGTCCCAACTCGGCTCCTGGACGCGGGTTTCACCTTCGACTTCCCCGACTGGACCTCCTCCGCCGCGGATCTCGTCAAGCGCGCAAGAAATCGAGGATCTGTTGCGTCTGCCCGATGATGGAGTGGGCGACACCGGGTAGCAAGTTCACCTGTGCTTGCGGCACAGCGTGTTCGAGGCGTTTGGCGGTGCCGCGGGAATCCAGCATCGCGTCCTGTTCGCCGACGATCGCCAGCACTGGCATGGTGAGCCGCTGGAGGGCTTCGTCGGAGAAGATGGGCAGTTGCTCCCGACGGGGCCGGAAGTGGGTGAACGTCAACACGAGGTAGTCCGACACCTCCGGCGTTTCCGCGGCGTCGACCCCCGCGACGGCCTTGATGGACCGGCGCATGCCCCACTTGCCGAATGGCTTGTACAGCAACGCTTTGAACAAGACCCCCGTCTTCTGCCTGCCAACCCCACCCGGGCACAGCAACACAAGCCGCTCCACCCGCCCCACCCGCCGCGTGGCGTAGTCCAACGCCAGCCACCCACCGAGCGACGCCCCAACGACCGCGGCCTGTTTGAGTCCAAAGTGGTCAAACACGTCATCGAGCCACCCCGCATACGCCCCCGACCCCAACTCCGGCCGCGACGCCGCCGACAACCCCGGCTCCCCGATCACGTCCACCGCGTAGACCCGGAAGTGCTCCGCCCACGCCGCCACATCCCCGGCCCACATGGCCGCATTGGTCCCCGCCCCGTGCAACAACACCACCGGCGGCGCCCCCACCTCCCCGCTGACCACCACAAACGTCTCCCCCTCCCGCGTCGGCACCCGAACCTCCGCCGCGGCCACCGGCCACCCGTCGAGCACCCGCCGGTACCGCTCCAAGATCGCCTGCCTACCGCCCTCGCTGACGTAGACCGCCTTCTGCGCGTTGTCCATGTACGCACCATAACAGCCCTGTACGACCGGTGTCAGGTACTTTTTGGGAAGGTTGCGTCAGCAGTGGTCATCGCAAGGTGAGGCTCAAGGAACTCCGAAGCTCGCCGTCGCGGATGGGGGCGTGCAGGGCGACGATGTGCTGCAGGTAGAGCACCCCGGTGCCACCGGTCACCGGCCTCGGCAGGCTGATGATCACGCCGGAGCGGCAGCACCACATCCTGGTCGGGGAGCAGGTGGCGGACGGTGGCTACAGCGGTGGCCACGCCTATCCGGGCAACCCGCGCAAGGACGTCTTCCCCCAGTCGTGGTCCGACGACCAGATCCTCGACGCGATCGCGGAGGTGGCCACCAACCCGGCCGCGCGCTGGGTGGAGAAGCCCAGGAACGACTACGACAGGCACAACCGTCCGAACCGGGGCCACCTCATCGGCACCTACTACGGGGTGGAGATCAAGGTGGTTTACGAACCGCTACGGACCGGATCATCACCGCCCACCCCACAAAGCAGCAGTTGAACCGCAATCCCGTAGGCCCGTGACCGGAGCACCGCCGGAAGGTGACCGGCGAGCCCTGACCATCGACTCCGGCGCCTGCTCGGGAGAGCACGCCCACGACTTCGGTGGCGAGGAGTCGACCGCCAAGGTGCGCATGCCGCGAATGCTGGTGAGATGGGGGACATGACGGAACCGGACCTGGTCGTGAACCGGCACACCATCGACGACGTGCTCGCGCGGCTGGTGGACGAGACGCCGGGGTTTCCCCGGCACCAGGCCGAGTCCGTTCGGGAGGACGCGGCCGCCGGTGAGTGTGAAATCGCGTTCGACTGGCTGGTTTCCTGGCTCATCGACGAGTACGTGCCGCTGGCGCCCTCGTACTTCCGGCGGTTGGAAGCCGTCGCGGACTACCTCGGCGACGAGCGCAGCTGGTACCACGTGGCCTGCCTGCGCGACCAGGTCCAGTGGGACGGCCCACCACCGGAGCGGGCTGACCCACCGCTGAGCGCCACCACCGCCGCGCGGGTCGTGCTGAGTCTGATCGCGGAGTGCCAGGGGCTGGAGGGTGGGGCGCTGCGCGATGCCCTCGAAGGCGTCGACGCCGGTGATCCGCGGGCGGGCTTGCGGGAACTGGTCACCTGGATCGAGGTGTTCGAGACCCCGACAACCCCGTGGTTCCTGCGCAACGCCCTCCGGGTGGCCGAGTTCTACCACGACAACGCCCTGTCCGAACGGCTGGCCGCTCTGACCCACTAGAGCGTGTCCGCCAGAGCGTTCCGGCCGTCGATGTTGCCCATGTTTGTGTGCCCCCGGGCAGGCTCGTACAGCATCCACACGGCCACCGAATGGGGTCCGGAGGCGCAGCCCGCCGGGCGTCTCTGGGGTCGCACCCCAGAGAGAATGACGAACGACCCGGTTCCACACGCCCACCGAATGGGGGTCCGGGGCGCAGCCCGCCGGGCGGGCCTGGGGTCGCACCCCAGAAAAAACAACGAACGACCCGGTTCCACATGGCCACTGAATGGGGGTCCGGGGGCGCAGCCCGCCGGGCGGGTCTGGGGTCGCACCCCAGAGAGAATGACGAA
Source organism: Actinokineospora diospyrosa (assembly GCF_024171925.1). Taxonomy (GTDB): domain Bacteria; phylum Actinomycetota; class Actinomycetes; order Mycobacteriales; family Pseudonocardiaceae; genus Actinokineospora; species Actinokineospora diospyrosa. Next base: position 452,183 of record NZ_JAMTCO010000003.1, read on the forward strand.
CGACCCGGTTCGCGCTTTCCGCGAACACAGGCCGCCTGAAGTGAGTGCCCCCGGCAGGATTCGAACCTGCGCTCCCGCCTCCGGAGGGCGGTGCTCTATCCCCTGAGCTACGGGGGCGGCTTTTCAACGGGGGGAAGAGTACCGCACGCGGGGTGGAGGACGCGCGCAGGGGGTGTGTGACGGGGTTGGTCACGGTCGGGAATCGGCGGCGAAGTGGTCTGGACCTTTTGGGGATCTGGCACTAGCCTCTGCTCGATCGCTGAGGCAATTTTGGCCTTTCGGGGGCGTCTGAACGCATTCGGGCGCGACGGCTAGGAGGGTGTTGTGGCCGAGGTCCGGTACGAAGCTGCGTCGAGGGTGTACCCCGGGTCCCCGCCGGTGCGGGCGGTGGACGGGCTGGACCTGTCGATCGAGGACGGGGAGTTCCTGGTCCTGGTGGGGCCTTCCGGCTCCGGGAAGTCGACGGCGCTGCGGATGCTCGCCGGGCTGGAGGACGTGGACGAGGGCGCCATCCGCATCGGCGACCGCGACGTCACCTCGGTGCCGCCCAAGGGGCGCGACATCGCCATGGTGTTCCAGTCCTACGCGCTCTACCCGCACATGACCGTCGCGCAGAACATGGGCTTCGCGCTCAAGCTGCAGGGGCTGTCCAAGCAGGTCATCTCGGAGAAGGTCACCGAGGCGGCCAAGCTGCTCGACCTGGAGAAGTACCTCGCCCGCAAGCCCAAGGCGCTCTCCGGCGGCCAGCGCCAGCGGGTGGCCATGGGCCGGGCCATCGTGCGCGACCCCGCCGTGTTCCTCATGGACGAGCCGCTGTCCAACCTCGACGCGAAGCTGCGCGTGGAGACCCGGGCCAACATCGCCGCCCTGCAGCGCCGCCTGGGCACCACCACGATCTACGTGACGCACGACCAGGTCGAGGCCATGACCATGGGCCACCGCGTCGCCGTGCTCAAGGACGGTCTGCTGCAGCAGTGCGACACCCCGCGCGCGCTCTACGACCGCCCCGCGAACTCCTTCGTCGCCGGGTTCATCGGCTCCCCCTCGATGAACCTGCGCACGACCACCGTCGGCAACGGCACCCTGCGCGTCGGTGAGCTCGACATCCCGCTGACCCGCGACACCGTGGCCGCCATCGCCCAGGACAGCCTGAGCACGGTGACCGTCGGCATCCGCCCCGAGTCGCTCGGCCTGGTCCCCGCGGGCGCGCCCAACGCCTTCGACCTGGTGGTCGAACTGGTCGAGGAGCTGGGCGCGGACGCGCTGGTGCACGGTTCGGTCGCCGCCGACCCCGAAGGCCCGCGCCTGGTGCTGCGGGTCGACGGCCGGATCCCGCCGAGCCTCGGCCAGACCGTGCGCGTCGTGCTGCGCGACCCGACCGAGATCCACCTGTTCCACCCCGAGAGCGGCGACCGGCTGATCTAGTTGCGCCCGCAGTCACCCTCCGGCGCAGTTGCCGCAGCTGCGCCGGAGGTGTTTTCCTCCGCGCCACCACTGCCCGCCGCAGCGCCACCGCTCACGGCCCCGCCATCCGCGGGGCCGTTGGCGTCTGTCGGGGCGCAGTCCTGCTGCCCGGGCCGGGGCCGGTGCGGCCGCGCCGGTCGCGGCGTCGGTCGGGACGTCTCCGTGGGCGTGACCGTCGGCGTCCCCGTCGCGGTGTCCTCGGTGTTCTCGGTGGCCTCGACCGGGGGCTCTGACGGCTCCGTGGACGGCGGCTCGCTCGGCACCGAGGACTCCGTCGGCGCGGGCGTCTCCGAGGGCGGCAGCGTCGTCGTGGGGGCCGGTTCCGGCGACGGTGACGGCGGCTGCTCCGGCACCGCGACCACCGGCGCCTCCTCGACCGGCGGCGCGGGCGGGATCGGCGTGACGCCCCCCGAGTACGCCGTCAGCCAGGTCGTCACCGCGACCACGTAGTCGCCGGAGTGGTTGTAGCGGAAGATCGCCGCGCCCAGGTCGTCGACGTTGGTGAGGTCCATCCCGCCCGAGCACAGGTAGCGGCCCGCGGCCACCGCCGAGTCGTAGATGTTGTGCGGGCTGCGCACCCCGTCGCCGTTGCCGTCCGCGGCGTACTTGCGCCAGGTCGACGGGATGAACTGCATCGGGCCGACCGCGCGGTCCCAGGTGGTGTCCCCGTCCAGCTCACCCCCGTCGGTGTCGGCGATGGCCGCGACCCCGGGGCCGCCGGAGAGCACCGGGCCCAGGATGCGCGGCGCGGTGTCGCCGTTGTCGTCGGCGCGCCCGCCGCCCGCGTGGCCGGACTCGACCCGCCCGATCGCCGCCAGGTGGTACCACCGCAGCCCGCAGTCCTTCGGCGCCATCCGCTCCGCCTTGCGGTAGGCGTCGAGCATGTTGCTGGGCACCCCGGTCGAGGTCACCGGGGCCTGCGGTGCCGCCTGCTCGACCGGGGTCGGCGCGGGCAGCTGGGTGACCGGCCCGACGGCCGGGAACCCGGCGACCAGCTGGGGCACCGCGGCCCCGGCTTGATCGGCCGCGGCCGGTCGCGGCTCCCGCACCGGCGTCATCGCGACGGGGTCCGCGTGCGCGGGCGGTTGGGCGGGCCCTGAGGCTTGTGCCGCGGCCGTGGCCAGCGACAACAGGACCAGGGCGAGGGCGGTGACCGGGCGCGCGCCCCCCGGCTGCGATGGGGTAACCACACCTTCCCGTTTACCAGAGCGCTGACAGCACCTCGGGGAGTCCGTCAGCATGATCCCTCGTTCGAGTGGCTATCCGCGCCGATCGGGTCACAGTCCGTTGTATGTATGCGCATGCGACTATATGTTGGTCCGGCAGGCGGGGAAGGGGTACGTGGTGGGACACGGACACGGGCATGGCCACGGCCATGGGCACGCGGTGGCGACCAGCGCCTCCGGGCGGCTGGTCGGCAGGCTCTGGGCCGCCTTCGGCATCGCCGCGGCGATCATGGTCGTGGAGTTCGCCGTCGGCGTCGTCACCGGCTCGCTGGCGCTGATCTCCGACGCCGCGCACATGCTCACCGACGTGGTCGGGGTGGGCCTCGCCCTCGCCGCCATCGTCGTGGCGCGCCGCGCGGTCGCCAAACCGGGCCGCACCTTCGGCCTCTACCGGGCCGAGGTCCTGGCCGCCCTCGCCAACGCGCTCCTGCTGTTCGGCGTCGCCGGGTACGTGGTCTTCGAGGCCGTCGAGCGCTTCGGGAACCCGCCCGCGGTGCCCGGGTTCCCGGTCCTGGTCGCCGCCCTCGCGGGCCTGGCCGCCAACGTCGTCTCGTTCTTCCTGCTGCGCGGTGGCGCCGAGGAGAGCCTGAACGTGCGCGGCGCGTACCTGGAGGTCGTCGCCGACCTCATCGGCTCGGTCGGTGTGCTGGTCAGCGCCCTGATCACCCTCACGACCGGCTGGCGCTGGGCCGACCCGATCATCGGCGTCGCGATCGGCCTCTGGGTCCTGCCGCGCACCTGGTCGCTGGCCAGGCGCGCGCTGCGGATCCTGTTCCAGCACGCCCCGGAGCGCGTCGACGTGGACGAGATGGCCACCCGGCTCGGCGCGGTCACCGGCGTCGCCGAGGTGCACGACCTGCACGTGTGGACGCTGACCTCGGGCATGGAGGTCGCCTCGGCGCACCTGACCATGGCCGAGGACGCCGACCAGGGCCGGGTCCTGGCCGCCGCGCGCGAGCTGCTGCACGACGAGTACGGCCTGGAGCACGCCACCCTGCAGGTCGAGCACCGCGACGCGGCGTCGAAGTGCAGGCAGCTCTCCTGGTAGCTCGGCCGCTCAGGGCAGGTCGGGCACCGTGGCGGTCGAGGTCACGCCGCGGAAGGTCCACGACTGCTGCTTGGGCGCGGCCAGCTCCTCGTCCAGCGCGACCGCGCCGCCGCTGCTGGAGATGGTGATGTAGCGGCCGTCCTCGTTGCGCAGCGTGGTGGTCGCCCCGCCGTCGCGGGTGCCGGTGTACCAGCGCTGGTCCTCGTCGAAGCGGTCGCAGCGCACCGCCTCGGCGTCGTCGGCGTCGAGTTCGGACGCCGAGTCGTCGGGGTCGTGCGGCCGCAGGCAGGCGCCGGTGTTGTGGTTCTGGATGAACACCGCGCGGCCGTCCCCGGTCTCCACGAAGAACCAGTAGCTGAAACTGTTGCCGCACGGGACTTTCCCGCCCTTGGTCCCCGTGTGCAGGACCGGGGTCCCCGCGGTCGCCCGCAGGCAGGAGTTGCCCCACTCCACCGAGAAGGGGCCGTACCGGTAGACCGTCGGCGCCGCCGCGGCCGGTGTCGCGCCCGCGATCAGGGCGGCGGCGGTGACGAGCAGGACGTGGCGGTTCATCGCCGGGTCTCCTCCAGGTGTCAGGACTCGGTGAACGACACCGGCCGGTGGTCCGAGCCGAACTGCTGGCCCGGCTCGGGCGCGACCCGCTCGAAGACGCGCGCGTCGAACCCCTTCGCCCCGTCGGGGTCCGACCACATCAGGTAGTCCAGCGTGAGGTCGCCCTTGCGCGTCGTCGCCCTGGTCGGGGCCGCGAGGCGGATGTCCGGGTCGAGCGCGGGGCGGATGTACTTGGGTTCGGCGTTGAAGTCGCCCAACACCAGCCACCCGCGGGCGCCGGGCACCGCGTAGGTGGCTTCTTCCGCTTTCCGCAGCAGCGCGCCGATGTTGATCCCGCTGGGGGCGTTGGCGTTGGCGTGCGCGGTGTAGATGACGTTGTTGTCGGTCAGCACCAGTTGCAGCAGGCCGCGGTCGCCGTCGTAGTAGTCCTCGCCCCGGATGGGCGGGATGTAGTCCCAGGACTTCACCGGGACCGTGGCCGTGTCCACGACGAACGCCAGGTTGTTCTTGCTGTTCTGCTCCCCGGTGCCCACTTTTCGATCATCCGATTCCACGAAATACAACTGGCGGTTGTAAGTGTTCGCCCCCAGCTTGACGGGCCAGGCGCACTGCCGGGCGTGGCGCAGCGACTTGACCGACGCCGTGCATTTCCACCTGCTCGTGGAATCGTCGATCTCCTTGAGCGAACCGGCCTCCTGCAGGGCGACGACGTCGTGCGCGGGCACGAGACTGGCCACACCGCGCTGCTGCGGCGACGTGACCCAGACGTTGCGCCCCTTGTAGGTGGCGCCCTGCATGTTCCAGGTGGCGAAGGTGTACTCGGTCACGTGCGCCGCGGCCGCGGGCCGCGCCTCCACCACCGCAACCCCCACGGCGACGGCCACCGCCACCAGCAGGTGCGGAACTCCTCGTTTTGCCACAGCCCACCTCAAGCGAATCCCGACGCGATAGGCCCCGGACCGTCCCACCGGTACTGATCACGCGTCAATCGGATCACCGCGCGGCCACCCGACCGTGCGGCCGATGTCACCCGGGAGCGGCTCTCGCCGCACCCGGGCAGCCGGACACCGCGCTTTCATTGCCAACAACAGAAGTGGGCAATTCGCGATTTCGTTCGGGCGGCGCCCCTGGTTGAATGTGGAACCGATTCGAAATTCGACCTCGGGCCGCTCTGGCTATGAAAGTGAAACTAGGAAGTTGTTGCGCACTGCCCATTTCCGGGGCCTAGATGACAGCCGCCCGCCCCGGGTGACCGGGACGGGCGGAGGAGGGGAGAGCCGGCGGCTAGTTGGGCAGCGGTTGGGCGCCCCGGGCCTTGATCATGGAGGTGAGCAGGGTGACCTCGGCCTGCTGACCAGAGGCGATCTTCTGCGCCAGGTTCCGCACGTACCCCAGCCGGGCGTGGTCGGCGGCGTAGGAGGCCATTTCCAGGCCGCCCTCGTGGTGGCGGAGCATGAGCTGCAGGAAGTAGACGGTGAACTCCGTGCCCTTGAGGGCGCGCAGCTTCATCAGCTCCTCGCTCGTGGCCATGCCGGGCATCAGGTCGACGCCGGTGGTGTCCGAGTGGGTGTGGGCGCCCGCCATCCAGCGCATGTGCGGCTGGTCCGGCGGCGACAGCGTCGGTTGGCCCCACACCGTCAGCCAGCCGCTGAGCTGGCCGCTCTGGTCGAGCTGGGTGGACTCGATGTCGAAGGCCAGTTGCCGGACCTCGGTGTCCTCGCTGCGGTCGCGGGCCATCCCGGCCAGGGTGATGGCCTGCAGGTGGTGCACCCGCATGTCCTGGGAGAACCCGACGTCGATCGAGTCGGGGCCGGGGTTGTCGTCACCGCCGCCCACCGCGGCGAGCGTGATGAGCATGCCCGCCGCCGCGCCGACCAGCAGCACGACGACCGCGGCCGCCACGTAAACGAGCGTCGACCGCCCCCCGGATGAGCTGGGGGCGGTCGACGGGGTGTCCTGGTCGGTCACTGGGAGGGCTGGGCGGCCGACGTGGTCGGGGCGGCGGGGGTCGAGGCCGCGGGGGCCGACGGGGCGGTGCTGGCGCCCGGGGCCTTGCCGTCCATGCCGACCGCGTCCGCGCCGGGCTTCTCGGCCACGAACGGCGGCGGGGTGGCCGGGTCGAAACCGGTCTGGTTGCTGTCGCAGCGGCCGCCCGGCTCGGGGTTCTGGTAGTTGTTCGTGCGCAGCGACTTGATGAACTGGTCGATCCGCTCGTCGTCGGCGCTGTCGAGCTTGAGCTGGTGGCCCCACGACTGCAGCGAGATCGGCCGGTCGAGACCGGGGTAGGGCGACATCAGCATGTACGCGGTGCCCTCGACCTTGGACTTCAGCTTGTCCAGCGCCGCGCCCTGGACCTTGTCCGGGTTGTAGGCGATCCACACCGAGCCGTGCTCCAGCGCGTGCACCATGTTCTCGGTGCGGACCGCGCTCGGGTACACGATGCCGGTGCAGTCGGCCCAGACGCCGTCGTGCGGGCCGCCGAAGGGCGGGCTCTGGTCGTAGGCCACCCGCTGGGTGGACTGGACGTGCTGGCCGGAGGCGTACTGGACCTTGACCACGCCCTGGATGGACTCCGACGGGTCCTTGTTGTCCTCGGAGGCGATGAACTTCTGCGCGTCCGAGACCTGCAGGAACGCGTAGGTGAACACGCCGCCCGCCAGCAGCACGATCGCGGTGATGCCCGCGATCAGAGCCCAGGGCGGGCCCTTCTTGGTGACCACGGTCGACCGCGCGGCCTTGACCGCGTTCTTGCCGCCACCCTTGCCGCCCTGTGGGCCCTTCTTCTTCGTTCCGCTGGCCATGCCGTCCCTCGGACCTCGAGCGCGTCGGTTCCCGACCGGGAAACCCGCACCTGGTGGGTGCGGAGGCCAAGTCTAGGGAACAGGTGTCTGGTCGGTGTCAACCGAGGGCCACCGGTGGGTCACCGACCGGTCGGCGGGATCGCACCAGGTCCGGGGTCCGACGGGTCGAACGGGGGCGGGTTGTCCTGGTCGAAGCGATCGGGATCGATCTGGTCGCAGGACGCCCCCGGTTCGGGGGTCAGGTACTGGTTGGCCCTGGTCGCCTGGATGAACTGGTCGACCCGCTTGTCGTCGGCCGAATCCACCTGCAGTTGGCGCCCCCAGGACTGCACGGACACCGCCTTGGGCTGTCCGGGGTAGGGCGACAGGACGGTGTACGGCTTGCCGTTGACCTTCTTCACCAGTGCGGCGACACCGTCCTCGTCGAGCTTGTCCGGGTCGTAGGTCAGCCAGACCGCGCCGTGCTCCAGCGAGTGCACGAGGTTCTCGGTGCGCACCGCCTTCTTGTAGACCACGCCGTTGCACGGCGCCCACACCGCGTCGTGCGCGCCGCCCAGCGGGGGCTTGTGGTCGTAGGCGACCCGCTCGGTCGGCTTGACGTGCTTGGCGCCCTCGTACTCGATCGCCAGCACGCCGTCGATCTTCTTCGTCGGGTCCTGGTTGTCCTCGGTGGGGCTGAACCCCGGATCGGCGCTCGAGGCCCCGCTCGACTCGGCGACCACCGGGCTGCCCTGCTGCTCGCTCGCGCAGCCCGCGAGCGCGACGCAGGCGGCGGCGAGGGCGAGGTGGCGCGCGTACCGGATCATGCTGGTGAGTCTATGGACCCCAGGCGGCCGCCAGTACCCCGATACCTAGACTTGAGCGGTGACCCCAGCCGTGCTCGCTGACCTGGTTCGTTCCGCCGTGGTGCGGGTGCTGGGCGATCGCGGGCTCGACACCGGGGCCGTGCCGAGCGAGGTCGCCGTCACCCGTCCGCGCGACCGCGGCCGGGGTGATTACGCCACCGCCGTCGCGCTGCGCGCCGCCGGTCCGGCCGGTGTCCCGCCGCGGTTGCTGGCGCACTGGCTGGCCGACGAACTGCTCGGGCACCCCGCCGTGGCCGCCGCCGAGGTCGCGGGCGCCGGGTACGTCAACGTCGAGTTGACCGCCGAGACCCGCGCCGACGCCGTCCGCCGCGCCATCGAGGCCCCCGCGCCCCCGGCGCCGCGGCTCACCCTCCCGGCCACCGTGCGCACCACCACCGGCGACCTGCCCTTCGCCGACCTGGTCGCCGCCGCGGGTGCCGACGCGGCCAGGTTCGCCGCCCTGAGCGATGTCACCGTGGACGTCGGGGTGCTGCGCGGGCGGACCGAGGAGAACCCGTTCCACGTCGTGGTCTACGTGCACGCGATGCTCAGCGCACTGCTGCGCAACGGCGAGGATCTCGGCGTCGTGCCGACCACAGTGGACGTCCACCTGCTCGACCACCCCGACGAGGTCGACCTGGTGCGCACCGTCGCGGAGTTCCCCGACGCCGTCACCGGTCCGCCCGCGCGAACCGTCCGCTACCTGCGCAGGCTCGCCGACCAGGCGTGGGAGTTCACCGAACAGCACCGCGTGCTGCCCCAGGGCGACGCGCAACCGCGCCGCGAGCACGACGCCCTGCTGGCGTTGTGCGCCGCGGCCCGGCGGGTACTGGCCACCGGGCTGGGGCAGCTCGGGATCACCGCACCGCAACGATTGTAGGAATCATGAGGGCACACCCGGCAGGTCCGCGGCACGCGGAGGTCCTGCCGCCGAGCAACACCGCGAGCGAGCGGCCGACGACCGCGGCCGCGCTCGACGAGCTCGTCGAGTCCGTCTGGCCGCGCAACACCACCCGCGGCGCGGACGGCGCTGTGCGCGTCGCTGGCGTCGACGTGCGCGAGCTGGCCGAGACCTACGGCACCCCGCTGTTCGTCGTGGACGAGGCCGACTTCCGCGCGCGCTGCCGCGAGCACGCGCAGGCCTTCGGCGACCCGGCGCTGGTGCACTACGCGTCCAAGGCGTTCCTGTCGGTCGAGATCGCCCGCTGGGTCGCCGACGAGGGCCTGAGCATCGACGTCTGCAGCGGCGGCGAGCTCGCCGTGGCGCTGCGCGCGGACTTCCCGCCCGCGCGGATCACCTTGCACGGCAACAACAAGTCGACCGCGGAGCTGGCGCAGGCGCTCGACGCCGGGGTCGGCACCATCGTGGTCGACTCGTTCTTCGAGATCGCCCGGCTCGACCAGCTCGCCCGCGAGCGCGACACCGTCGCCGACGTCCTCATCCGGGTGACCGTCGGCGTCGAGGCGCACACCCACGAGTTCATCGCGACCGCGCACGAGGACCAGAAGTTCGGCTTCTCGCTCGCGGGCGGCGACGCCGCCGAGGCGGCGCGGCGGGTGCTCAAGGCGGGCGGGCTGCGCCTGATCGGCCTGCACAGCCACATCGGGTCGCAGATCTTCGACGCCGACGGCTTCGAGGTCGCCGCGCACCGGGTGATCGGCCTGCTCGCCGAGCTGCACGCCGAGCACGGCGCCGAGGAGCTCGCCGGGGTCGCGACCGTCGACCTGGGTGGCGGCCTGGGCATCGCCTACACCGCCCAGGACGACCCGCCGCCGCCCGCCTGGCTGGCCGAGCAGCTGCGCACCATCGTCACCAAGGAGTGCGAGCAGGCGGGCCTGCCGCTGCCGAAGATCGCCGTCGAGCCGGGCAGGGCCATCGTCGGCCCCGGCATGATCACCCTCTACGAGGTCGGCACCACCAAGGACGTCTCGCTCGGCCACGGAACCGGCCGCCGCTACGTCAGCGTGGACGGCGGGATGAGCGACAACATCCGCACGGCCCTCTACGACGCCCTCTACGACACCCGACTGGTTTCGCGCTCCAGCGACGAGGGCGAGCGCGGCGCGCACGCGGTGCTGTCCCGAGTGGTGGGCAAACACTGTGAGTCCGGTGACGTTGTGGTGCGAGACTGCTGGCTGCCCGACAACCTGGCACCCGGCGACCTGCTGGCGGTGGCGGCGACCGGCGCTTACTGCTATTCGATGGCGAGCAACTACAACCGGCTGCCCCGGCCCGCCGTGGTCGCCGTGCGCGAAGGCGGGGCGCGGCTGCTGCTGCGCCGCGAGACCGTGGACGACCTGCTGAGACTGGAGACCTCTTGACCTCGGCGACGAGCGAGACAGCACAACCGATCCGGGTGGCCCTGCTGGGCTGCGGCACCGTGGGGACGCAGATCGTGCGGCTGCTCACCGAGCAGGCCGACGACCTCACCGCCCGCGTCGGCGGGGGGATCGAGCTCGTCGGCATCGCGGTGCGCAGGCCCAACAAGCACCGCGACGTGCCAGCCGAGCTGCTCACCACCGACGCCGCTGCCCTGGTCACCCGGCCGGACGTGGACGTGGTGGTCGAGGTCATCGGCGGCATCGAGCCGACCAGGGGCTGGCTGCTCGCCGCGCTCAACGCGGGCAAATCCGTGGTCACCGCGAACAAGGCGCTGCTGGCCGAGCACGCTGGCGAGCTGTTCGACGCCGCGGGCCGCTCCGGTGCCGACCTGTACTTCGAGGCGTCGGTCGCCGGGGCCATCCCGCTGCTGCGGCCGCTGCGCGAGTCGCTGGCCGGTGACCGCATCACCCGGGTGATGGGCATCGTCAACGGCACCACCAACTTCATCCTGTCCGCGATGGACGAGACCGGCGCCGGGTACTCCGAGACCCTCGACGAGGCGTCGCGGCTCGGCTACGCCGAGGCCGACCCGACCGCCGACGTGGACGGCTTCGACGCCGCGTCCAAGGCCGCGATCCTGGCCTCGCTGGCGTTCCACACCCGGGTCACCGCTGGCGACGTGCACCGCGAGGGCATCTCCGCGGTCACCTCGGCCGACTTCGCCGCCGCCCGCGCGCTCGGCCGCACGATCAAGCTGCTGGCGATCTGCGAGCGGGTGCGCGACGCCGACGGCCAGGAGTCCGTCGCGGTGCGGGTGCACCCGGCGATGATCCCGCGCAGCCACCCGCTGGCGGGCGTCAACGGCGCGTTCAACGCGGTGTTCGTCGAGGCGGAGGCCGCCGGTCAGCTCATGTTCTACGGGCCCGGCGCCGGCGGTGCACCCACCGCCAGCGCCGTGCTCGGCGATCTGGTCGCGGTCGCCCGCAACCGGGTCGTCGGCGGGCGCGGACCGCGCGAGTCGGCCTACGCCGACCTGCCGGTGCGCCCGATCGCGCAGGCCTCGACCAGGTACCACATCAGCCTGGACGTGGCCGACCGCGCGGGTGTGCTGGCGGCGGTCGCCGCCGAGTTCGCCCAGCACGAGGTGAGCATCGCCGCGGTCCGCCAAGAGGGCCGGGCGAACGACGCGAGCCTGGTGATCGTCACCCACTCGGCGCCGGACGCCGCCCTGCGGTCCACTGTGGACAAGGTGGCCGGGTTGCCGTTCGTGCACGAGGTGGTCAGCGTGATGCGGGTCGAAGGCGAGGAGTCATGAGCAACCCCACCGGTGCGCGGCCAGGGTGGCCGGGCATCATCGAGGCGTACCGGGACCGGATCGCGGTGCCCGACGGCGCCAAGGTCATCTCCCTCGGCGAGGGCAACACCCCGTTGCTGCCCGCGCCGTACCTGTCGGAGCGCACCGGCAGCGCCGTCTACCTCAAGGTCGAGGGCCACAACCCGACCGGGTCCTTCAAGGACCGCGGCATGACCGTGGCCATCACTTACGCGCTCGCCCAGGGGCTTGAGGCGGTCATCTGCGCCTCCACCGGCAACACCTCCGCCTCGGCGTCGGCCTACGCCGCCCGCGCCGGGCTCACCTCCGCGGTCCTGGTGCCGCGCGGCAAGATCGCGCAGGGCAAGCTCGCCCAGGCCGTCGCCTACGGCGCCCGGGTCCTGCAGATCGACGGGAACTTCGACGACTGCCTCGAGTTGGCCCGCAAGACCTCGGCGGAGTACCCGGTCGGGCTGGTCAATTCGGTGAACCCGGTCCGCTTGGTCGGCCAGAAGACCGCGGCCTGGGAGATCTGCGACGCCCTCGGCCGGGCCCCGGACATCCACTGCCTGCCGGTGGGCAACGCGGGCAACATCACCGCGTACTGGCGGGGGTACCGCGACTACGTCGACGACGGCATCACCGGGCACGCGCCGCGGATGTTCGGCTTCCAGGCCGAGGGCGCGGCACCGATCGTGCGCGGCGAGCCGGTGCCCAACCCGGAGACCATCGCCACCGCGATCCGGGTCGGCAGCCCAGCGTCCTGGGCGGGCGCGGTGTCGGCCCGCGACGAGTCCAACGGGCTCATCGATGCGGTGAGCGACAAGCAGATCCTCGAGGCGTACCGGTTGCTGCCGCTGCGCGAGGGCGTTTTCGTGGAACCGGGTTCGGCCGCCAGCATCGCCGGTCTGCTCGCCACCGCGGCCGACGGTCGGCTGCCGGAGGGGTCCGTGGTGGTCTGCACGGTCACCGGGCACGGCCTCAAGGACCCCGACACCGCGCTGGACGGGCTGGTCGAGGTCGAGCCGGTGCCGGTGGACGCCGCGGCGGTCGCCTCCGCGCTGGAACTGCGGTGAGCGCGGGGGTCCGCGTCCGGGTCCCCGCCTCCTCGGCGAACCTGGGCGCGGGGTTCGACGCGCTCGGCCTCGCCCTCGCCCTGCACGACGTGATCGAGGTCCGCCCGCACACCAGCTCGCTGACCGTGCTGGTCAGCGGGGAGGGCGCCGACGACGTGGCGCTCGACGAGTCGCACCTGGTCGTGCGCGCGCTGCGGGCGGCGGTCGAGCACCTCGGGTACGACCCCGGCGGCCTGGAACTGACCTGTGCCAACGCGATCCCGCACGCGCGCGGTCTCGGGTCCTCCGCCGCGGCGATCGTCGCGGGCATCGCCGCCGGGTACGGCCTCGCGGGCGTCGAGCTGACCGGGACCGCGCGCGAGGACGCGCTGCACCTGGCCGCGGAGTTCGAGGGGCACGCCGACAACGTCGCGGCGAGCCTGCTCGGCGGCCTCGTGCTCGCCTGGGGCGACGAGCGCACCGGGCGCTTCCGCGCCGCGCGGGTCGAGCCGCACGAGGACCTCAGCCCGGTCGCGATCGTGCCCGCCGAGCGGTCGGCGACCCACGTGACCAGGGGGTTGCTGCCCGAGGTCGTGCCGCACGCCGACGCCGCGTTCGCCGTGGGGCGCGCCGCGCTCGCCGTGCAGGCCATCGCCGAGCGGCCCGACCTGCTGCTGCCCGCGACCGCGGACACGCTGCACCAGGACTACCGGGAGAAGGCGTGGCCGGACACCCTGCGGGTGGTCCGCGAACTGCGCGCCCGCGGCGTCGCCGCCGCCGTGTCCGGTGCCGGGCCGACGGTCCTGGCGCTGACCACGGGCAGTGCCCTGCCGCGGGCGGTCGACCTCACCGGCTTCACGGTCATCCCCGTTGCGGTAGACCGATCGGGCGTCGTGGTGACCCCGCTCGGCTGAGCCGCGACACCGGCGGTGACGGTGCCACTGCGTCAATGGGGGACGGCGGGGTGACCCAGATCACCGTCCCCCGGTCGACATCCGGGCCGACGCGCTGTGAGCCGGTTGTTGCACCTTGAGTGACTGCCGTCTACCCTCGGGGGCGTTCAGTCACCGCGCGCACGGGCGCCGGTGCAGTTCCCGGGGAGCTCTTTCCCCGGGTCGCATCATCTGCCGGGGTATCGGCTCTGTCCTGAGTTTCAAGGTCCGAGTCGGGCTCGCAGATACCCGATGGCCGCGGTGGCCAGCAGCTCCCTGTTTTGGCGGCCGCGTTCGCACGGTTGGCCCGGCCCCGTGACCTCCTCTTGGTGGCGCGGGAGTTCGGCGCAGGGGAGATACGCCGTCTCGCGTTCCGACGACACGGCGGTCCGCTGGTCCACGTAGGAGGCGGGGACCGGTCAGGAAGGACTTGTGTGAGCAATACCGATCTACTGAGCAGCGACCCGGCCGCCAAGGCGCAGGCCAACGGGGGCACACCCCGTCGCAGGGCGGGGCTGTCCGGCATGGTCCTCGCCGAACTGCGTGAGCTCGCGGGTCAACTGGGGATCACCGGTACCACGGGGATGCGCAAGGGCGACCTCATCGCTGCCATCAAGGAGCGGCAGGGTGGCGGCTCGGGCGGAGCCGCCCAGCAACTGCCGCTCAACGGCACCGACGCCCCCGTCGAGGCCAAGCCCAAGCGCGAGCGGGCGGCCAAGGCCGAGCGCACCGAGGTCGCGGAGGCGCCTGCCGCCGCGACCGAGACCGCGGCGCCGGAGGCACCGCGGCAGACCGACGGCGGCCGGGACAACCGCCGCCGCCGGGGCTCCAGCCGCGCGGCGGGCAGCCCGGAGCAGGCCGCGGGGACCGCGACCGCGGCCCCGGCGCCCAGCACCGCCCCCGCCAGCACCCCGGCGCCCGCCGAGCAGCAGGTGACCGCTCCGGCGCAGGCCGAGCAGCCGCGGCGGACCGAGTCCCGGGAGGACACCAGGCAGGACCGCCGCGACCGGGGCGAGCGCGGGGAGCGGGGCGAGCGGGGAGACCGCCGCGACCGCAACCGGCCCGACCGCGGTGACCGGCCGGACCGGGGCGACCGGCAGGACCGGCCCGACCGCTCCGAGCGGTCCGAGCGGTCCGAGCGCCCCGACCGGCAGGACAGGCAAGACCGTCCGGACCGGCAGGAGCGCCAAGACCGCCAGGACCGGCAGCAGGACCGCCAGTCCGAGGGTCGCCAGTCCGACCGGCAGGACAACCGGCCCGTCGACGACGATGACGACGACGAGCGCGGCGGTCGCCGCGGCCGCCGCTTCCGCGACCGCCGCCGCCGCGGTGGTCGCCCCGAGGGCACGACCGGCGGTGGCGGCCAGAACGACACCGAGGTCCGCGACGACGACGTCCTGCTCCCGGTCGCCGGTGTGCTCGACGTGCTGGAGAACTACGCGTTCGTGCGCACCTCCGGCTACCTCGCGGGCTCCAACGACGTCTACGTCTCGCTGTCGCTGGTGCGCAAGTACGGGCTGCGCCGCGGCGACGCCATCACCGGTCTGGTCCGCCAGCCGCGCGAGGGCGAGCAGCAGCGGCAGAAGTTCAACCCGCTGGTGCGGGTGGAGTCGATCAACGGCCTGGAGCCGGAGCAGGCGCGCAACCGGCCCGAGTTCACCAAGCTGACCCCGCTCTACCCCAACGAGCGGCTGCGCCTGGAGACCGAGTCGCACATCCTCACCACCCGCGTCATCGACCTGGTGATGCCGGTGGGCAAGGGGCAGCGCGCGCTCATCGTGTCCCCGCCCAAGGCGGGCAAGACCTCGGTGCTGCAGGCGATCGCGAACGCGATCACCACCAACAACCCCGAGGTCTACCTCATGGTGGTGCTCGTCGACGAGCGCCCGGAAGAGGTCACCGACATGCAGCGCTCGGTCAAGGGTGAGGTCATCGCCTCCACCTTCGACCGGCCGCCGGGCGACCACACCACCGTCGCGGAGCTGTCCATCGAGCGCGCCAAGCGCCTGGTGGAGATGGGCCACGACGTGGTGGTGCTGCTCGACTCGATCACCCGCCTGGGCCGCGCGTACAACCTCGCCGCCCCGGCGTCCGGCCGGATCCTCTCCGGCGGTGTCGACTCGACGGCGCTGTTCCCGCCCAAGCGCTTCCTCGGCGCCGCGCGCAACATCGAGGGTGGCGGTTCGCTGACCATCTTCGCCACCGCGCTGGTGGAGACCGGTTCCGCCGGTGACACCGTGATCTTCGAGGAGTTCAAGGGCACCGGCAACGCCGAGCTCAAGCTCGACCGCAAGATCGCCGACAAGCGCATCTTCCCCGCGGTCGACGTCGACCCGTCCGGTACCCGCAAGGAAGACCTGCTGCTCTCGCCGGACGAGCTCGCGGTGACGGTCAAGCTGCGCCGGGTGCTGCACGCCCTCGACAGCCAGGCCGCCATCGAGCTCCTGCTCGACCGGCTGCGCAAGTCGCGCACCAACATCGAGTTCCTGATGCAGGTAGCGAAGTCCACCCCCGGCGGAAACGACGACTAGTCGCACCCCCCCGGTTCAGTGACCGCCGAGTCCCCGTGCGCCTAGAGCGCGCGGGGACTCGGCCGTTGCGGGGTCGGGCCAGTCGGTATCAGCGCTGAGTGGGAGACCGGTCGTGATGATCAGGTCCGGCTCCTCGTCCGGGTGATCGCCCAGCGGGACCGAGCTCGGTCTCAGTGGCCGCCGAGGCCCACCTGCCCAACCACCGAGGGCTGAGCCATTGCGGCGATCAGCGCGGCGAGTGCGGGGCTGGGCCAGTCGGGTCCGGCGAAGCGCCGGGCGACCCGGCTCGGTGGCCGCCGAGGCTGCGGGTGCTCGGGGCGCGCGCGGGGCCTTGGCCGCTGCGGCCGCGATCAGACTGACTCTGGCGAGCACTCCGGTGCCGCCGCTTGGCGGTCGCCACGGCAACACGGTGCGTGCGAGGACAGATCAGGAGCACGGCGGCTGCTGGAGATGGCCGTGGTCGGCGCGGACCGCCGCTGCCGAGCCTTCACGTGCCCAGGCACCGAGGGCTGAAGCCGTTGCGGCGATCAGCGCGGGGCTGGGCCAGTCGGTTCGGCTCGGCGCGGGGCGACCGGGCTCGGGCTCGGTGGCCGCCGAGGCGGCGGGTGCGCGCGGGGACTCGGTCGTTGCGGCGGCGATCCGGGCAACGGTGGCGCACTCCGGTGCCGCCGCTTGGTGGTCGTCACGGCAACACAGTGCGCGGGTGGGCAGGTCAGGAGCGTGGCGGCTGCTGGAGATGGCTGTGGTCGGCCTCAGCCTCGGTGATCGCCGGGTTCGTGTGCGCACGAGGCGCGTGCTTGGCGTCGGGGTCGGGGCCTGCCGCCTGTTCGGCGAGGTTGCGTGGCTGGTCGGCGCACCGGCGGTTTCGGGGATGACGGTGCCCGGCTGCCAAAGGTTCTGCGGGCTCAGCGGTTGCGTCGATCAGCGCGAGTCGGATTCGGCGCGGGGCGGGGCGATCAGATCTGGCTCCTCGTTCGGGTGATCGCCGAGCGGACTCAAGTTCGGTCTCAGTGGCCGCCGAGGCCGCGGGTGCCGGGGGCGCGGGGGGACTCGGTCGTCGCGGCGGCTATCAGGGCTACCGCGGCGGGGACGCCGATGCCGACGGCCAGGCCGGTGGGTACGGCTACCCCGTGCAGGGCGAGTCCGGCGCAGAACACCGCTGCCGGGTAGGGCAGGGCCAGGGCTATCCGCTGCGCGGCCGACCACCAGGTCACCGAGGGGGCCAGCACGACGGTCAGGCCCGCGGCGGCGCCGAGCAGGCCGCTGGAGAGGGTGACCGACCAGGAGGCGCCCAGCAGCAGCCCGCCGAGCGCGGTCAGCCCGAGCACGGCGAGGGTGAACAACACGGGTACCGCCAGCCACGCCACCGGCGACAGCGGTCTGCCCAGGCCTCGCAACACCCGTCGATTCTCCGTCCGACCTGGCGATTCCCCCAGGTGGGCATCGGCGAGCGGGCGGGCGGCCGCGGCGGGAGGGCGCCTGGGCGCGACGAGCGGTGGAATAGCCCGATCCGGGCCCGCGTTACACCGATCGCCAGCGCGTCTGGCAAACTGTCAGGTCGAGTCCGGCTCCGGTTCACCCCTGCTCGGCAACGGGGACCCGGCGGCCATTTCCACCGAGAGGCGACCACCGTGAAGAACGGCATCCACCCCGAGTACGTCAGCACCGACGTGACGTGCGGCTGCGGGAACACCTTCACCACCCGCAGCACCAAGACGACCGGCAGCATCTTCGTCGAGGTCTGCTCCGCCTGCCACCCGTTCTACACCGGCAAGCAGAAGATCCTCGACACCGGCGGCCGGGTCGCGCGGTTCGAGGCCCGCTACGGCAAGCGGACCAAGACCGCCAAGTAGCCACGCTCACGGCGCCCGCCCGGGACTCGGGCGGGCGCCGTTCGCATAACCGCACGAGGGGAGCCCGGCGTGGACGCCGGATCGCTGAGCCAGTTGCGCACCGAGTACGCCGAGCTGGAGACCTCGCTCGCCGACCCGGCGGTGCACGCCGACCAGGACCGGGCCCGCAAGCTGGGCCGCCGCTACGCCGAGCTGTCCGCGGTGGTCAAGGCCGCCCGCGAGCTCGACACCGCGCGCAGCGACCTGGGGGCGGCCAGGGAGCTGGCCGACGAGGACCCGGCGTTCGCCGAGGAGGCCGACGAGCTGGCGGCGCGGATCCCGGTGCTGGAGACCAAGCTCACCGAGCTGCTGCTGCCGCGCGACCCGCACGACAGCGCCGACGTGCTGCTGGAGGTCAAGTCCGGCGAGGGCGGCGAGGAGTCGGCGCTGTTCGCTGGCGACCTGCTGCGGATGTACCTGCGCTACGCCGAGCGGCACGGCTGGAAGGCCGAGGTCCTCGACGGCACCGAGTCCGACCTGGGCGGCTACAAGGACGTCACGGTCGCCATCAAGAGCAAGGGCACCGACCCCGACGGCGTGTGGGCCCGGCTGAAGTTCGAGGGCGGCGTGCACCGGGTGCAGCGGGTGCCGGTGACCGAGTCGCAGGGCCGCATCCACACCTCCGCCGCGGGCGTGCTCGTCGTGCCCGAGGTCGAGGACTCCGAGGACTTCGCCGAGATCCCGGACAAGGACCTGCGGGTCGACGTGTACCGCTCGTCGGGCAAGGGCGGGCAGAGCGTCAACACGACCGACTCGGCCGTGCGCATCACGCACCTGCCGACCGGCATCGTGGTGTCCTGCCAGAACGAGCGCTCGCAGCTGCAGAACAAGGCCCGCGCCATGCAGGTCCTGCGCGCCCGCCTGCTCGCCGCCGCCGAGGAGGAGGCCGCCAAGCAGGCCTCCGACGCGCGCCGCAGCCAGATCCGCACGGTCGACCGGTCCGAGCGGGTGCGCACCTACAACTTCCCGGAGAACCGCATCTCCGACCACCGGGTCGGCTACAAGGCGCACAACCTCGAGGCCGTGCTCGACGGCGACCTCGACGGCGTGCTGGACGCCCTCGCCGAGGCCGACCGCACCGAGCGCCTGGCGAGCTCGGCGGGCTGACGTGCGCCACCCCCTGCGCCTGGCCGTCCGCGACGCCGAACGCATCCTCACCGCCGCGGGCGTGGACTCCCCGCGCAACGACGCCGAACTCCTGGCCGCCCACGTCCTCGGCGTCGACCGCGGCAGGCTGGTGCTGATCCCGCTGGTCTCGTCCGAGGAGGTCGACGAGCTCGCTGGCCTGGTCCGCCGCCGAGCGGCCCGGGAACCGTTGCAGCACTTGACCGGCACGGTCGCGATGGGGGCGATCGAGGTCTCGGTGGGACCGGGCGTGTTCGTCCCCCGCCCGGAGACGGAACTGTTGTTCGCCTGGGCACTGGCGGCGTTGGAGGGCGTGCACGCCCCGGTCGTGGTGGACCTGTGCACGGGTTCGGGAGTACTCGCCCTGGCCGTCGCCCAAGCCCGCCCGGACGCCGTCGTGCACGCCGTGGAACTGGACCTGTCCGCCCTGGCCTGGGCCCG
The DNA here is from genome assembly GCF_024171925.1 of Actinokineospora diospyrosa. Classification (GTDB taxonomy): domain Bacteria; phylum Actinomycetota; class Actinomycetes; order Mycobacteriales; family Pseudonocardiaceae; genus Actinokineospora; species Actinokineospora diospyrosa. The sequence goes on from NZ_JAMTCO010000003.1 coordinate 471,730, forward strand.
CCGCAACGCCGACACCCGCGTCACCGCCGGGGACACCGCGATCCGCCTGCACCACGGCGATGTGACCGCCCCCGACCTGCTGTCCGAACTGGACGGACAGGTGGACCTGGTGCTGTGCAACCCCCCCTACGTCCCCGAAGGCACCGACGTCCCCCCCGAGGTCGCCGACCACGACCCCCACCACGCCGTCTTCTCCGGCCCCGACGGCCTCACCGTCATCCGCTCCGTCGTCTCCCTGGCCGCCCGCCTCCTCCGCCCCGGTGGCCACCTCGCCATAGAACACGACGACACCCACGGCGAATCCGTGCCCGACCTCCTCCGCGCCCGCCGCGTCCTGTCCTCTGTGGAGTCTCACCTAGACCTCGCCGAGCGCCCCAGATTCGCCACCGCTTCCCGCACTGGCTGACACTCCTCGACTCCTCGAGCATGGTTGGTTCCGCAGTTTTCCCTTTGCTGTTGCCCTTCCCGAACCTCCGGTGCCAACTCAACCCACCCGCCACCAACCCCGCCCCCGCCACACTGCTCGATGCGGTGGATTTGTTTTGCGTGGGGGGACAACACCCGTAGCCTCGTTCGGCGGCTGCTGGGCCGTCCCTTTGGCCCCCAGCTTTTGAGCCCAGCACGGGTGTTGTAGGGGCCCCGCGCAAAACAAGTCCACCGCATCGAGCACCCCCACCCGAAACCACGTCCCCCCGCCCCACGCCCGCCGACGGCGAAGCCGAGGTCCGCCCAGCGCAGCCCCGCACGCGTCAGCTGAACGGATCCGACAACGCCCGATCCAGCGCACTCAACTCCGAACGCACAACCGGCGCATCGTCCGGCGCATCGTCAAGCAACTCAGCGTCCACCGAAACCGCGTCCACCGAAACAGCTGACGCCCCAACAACATTGCCGTCCCCCGCCACGAAGTTCCCCGTAGCGTCCCCACCGACGTGGATGCTGTTCTCCGCCACGGATCACTCCTTCGGCTTGGGCTCCAACGGACTGCTCACCTTGTTCCCGCTCCCCGCCACTACCGCGCCCTGCACCGACCCGCCGATGCGGATGTTGTTGTTGACCACCGTGCTCGCCTGGGCCTCGAACGACGCGGGGGAGTAGCCCGCCTCGCGCAGCAGGGTCGTCACGGCGACGACGAGGCGGCTCTCCAGGAGTTTGAGGTACCGCTCGGTGTCGGCGAGCTGGAAGTAGTTGTGCAGCCCGGGGTCCTGCGCCAGTTCGCGCAGGCTGTCGCGGGAGCCGTAGCGGTCCGGGTCGAGGTCGTCGTGGGAGCGGCGCAGGAAGGTCAGGGCGCTCGCGGCCCGCGCGGGCAGGGTCGCCGGTAGCCGGATCAGGTCGCCGAGGCCCGCCAGGTACGGGCGCAGCGGGGAGTGCCTGGCCTTGTCGATCTGCTGGAACCGCTGGTCGATCGGGCGCAGCACGCAGGGCGTCCACTCCACGTACAGCGTCGACCCGTCCATCGCCACGTGCAGGTACACCGACAGCACCAGGTCCCGGTCCCAGGTCTCGACCTGGAAGCACCGGTAGTAGCGCGCCCACTCCACCGGCAGGTCGCGCAGCACCTCGGCGCGGGTGCGCCCCACCCACCTGGTGGGCCGCTGCCCCGGCGCGGCGAGGAACTCCGCGCCCTCCGCGGTGCCAACGTGGTCGACCAGTTCGCGCGCGGAGACGATCACGTGCTCCGTTGTGGACAGTGCGCGCAGCCGCGCCCCGGGGGCCAGCGCCGTCGCCGTGTGCAGCTTGGCGACCTCGGTGGTGATCGCCTCGTACAGCGCGGAAGTCGACAGCAGCGCCGTCTGCTCGCGCTGCTCGTCGCGCACCAGCGCGGTGGCGATCGACCACGGCTCGAACGTGGATCCCGCGCCGACGAACGGGTGGTAGCCGCGGTGCACCACCACCGGCACCGCCGCGGGGTCCTCGTTCGCCGTGCCAGACAGGTATTCCGCGTGCAGCCGCTCGGTGAACCGCGACGGCGCGCTCTCCAGGATCGGGCGGTTCGACAGCCCGGCGCGCAACGCCGCGCCCGCGCGGTTGCCCCGGTGGAACTGGACGGTCAGCAGCCGCCACACGGCAAGCCGGTTGAGCAGCAGCACCGCCAGCAGCGGCACCACGACCGCGAACACCACCGCGATCGACCCGTCGTCGTCCTCGGCCAGGGTGTAGATCTCGGAGCGGGAGCGGCGGCGCGAGTACGCGGACGCGAACGGGTCGCTGTCGAGGTAGGTGAACAGGGCGAGCCCCACGACGACCGCCGCGAGCGTGCCGACGACCGCGCCGAGCACCGCACCCGAGGGCGGGGTGCTCGGCCGTACCGGGCCCTTGCGCCGCTGCCAGGCCGTGATGGCGCCCGTGACCAGGAGCGCGAGCAGCAGCCAGACCAGCAGCAGGGTGCCGGGGAGGGTGAACAGCGCGATCACCGCCAGCACCAGCACCGACCAGTCGACCAGTTTGCGCCTGCGCCTGGCCGCGATCGCCTCGCCGAGCACCGGGGCCGCGTCCACCCCCGGCGACGGCGCGCCGGGGCGGGTCGGTTCCAGCAGGTACTCGCGGATCGCGTTGTCGGCGAACCCGGCGTCCAGGTGCGCCGCCGCGCAGAGGTAGCGGGTGGTGTCGTCGCGGTCCTCGGTCATCGGACCCCCGGAGCCGAATTCGTATGAAGTACGGTCACTCGTGGTGCGTCATAGTCCACCAACGGGTGAAATCGGTCAACCCTCGACCCGGCGGCTCACGGGGTGGTGTTGTCGACCATGGTGCGGTAGATCGGCGCGGTCTCCGACCAGCGCGCGGCCTGCGAACTCGCGTAGAGGAAGTACTCCGTGCCGCCGACCCGCCAGTACATCGAGTGCGCGTGGCGCCTGCCCGCGGCCGAGTCGTGCTCGAACTCCCAGTCCAGCGCGGGGACCTTGTGGTAGGTCGTGGTGCCCAGGCTCAGCCGCTGGAACCCCCGGTGCGCCTCGGCGAAGCGCAGCTCGTAGTCCACGTGCGCGTCGACCAGGTCCTGCGCCGGGGCCGCCGAGCCGCCGTAGCGGACGTAGCGGGTCGGGTCGGTCGGGTCGGTCGCCTGCATCGCGCCTGGCCCGGACGACCGGGTGATGGTCCAGCCGGTGGGGATCGTCGTGATCAGGCCACCGGGGCCAGCCACCCGCTGGTAGCCATCGGGGATCGGCATCGCGACCGGCGAGGGCGGACCCGTGGTGGTCGAGGCCGCTGGTGGGGTCGGCGCCTCGGTGTAGATGTACACCGGATAGGCCTGGACCTGCGGTTCCTTCGGGGTCACCAGCAGCACCGTGCCCACCGCGGCGCTCACCGCGGCGTAGGCGACCACGAGTGAGGACGCCAGCCAGCGCGAGCTCAGCTGGTATCCCCGGTGAGCTCGGCGTCCCCGCTGCCGATGACTGGTCGTGATCGCTCCCTGGCACGTCCGGTATGCCGGATCCCCGGTATGGCGTACTGAGGGTAGCGTGCGCACCTGGGTGATCCAATGCTTCGCACATGGCAGGACGTCACCGCCAAGTGGCGGCTGGTGACCGACAGCGACGACAGCGCTACCGATTCGCTCGCCGCCCGGCAGTTCGCCGCCGCGGCGCGCACCGCGCTGCTCGCCGGACGGCTCGACGAGGCCGTCGCGGGCTTCGAGGAGGCCGCCGCGCTGCGCACCCACCCGGTGGACCAGGTGGGCATCGGCGACGTGCTCCTCGCCAGGGGCCGCTGGCGCACCGCGGCCCAGCACTACCAGGCCGCGGTGGCGCTCGACCCGGACAACGTGCTCGCCGCGCTCGGCCTCTCGCAGGCCATGGTCGCCGGGCGCGACGCCGAGGGGGCCGCGCGCGAACTGGAGCGCCGCTTCGGCGACAGCACGCACCCGGTGCTGCGCTACTACCTCGCCAGCACCTGGGCCTCGGTCGGGGACCAGATCAGGGCCACCACCGACGACGAGGTCCTCGTCATCACCAGCGAGACCCAGTTGCGCCAGTGCGAGCACGCCGCGCTGCGCATCCTCGAACTCGACGTCGAGGACCACGAACTGCGCCGCGGCGCCGAACGGCTGCTCGCCGAGGTCCACTCCGGACGGAAGTGGCAGTGGCGCCCGGAGGGCATCGCGGTCAGCCTCGCCGTGCTGGCCGTGTCGCTCGGGATCACGCTCGTGGCCGTGGGCGGGGTGATCGGCAGCGTCCTGGTCGTCATCGCGGGCATCGTCGCCGGGAGCGCCCTGCTCTACCTGATCGTCGTCCACTTCCGACGGCAGGCGTGGCAGGCGCGCGCGGCGAGCATGGCCGACCGGATCACCCGCCCGGGCGCGTGAGCCCGCGCGGTGATCACCGGCGGATCTGCCTGACACGGCGGAGCCGGACACCGCTAGGCTCGCGCGGGTGACGGTCTTCGACTGTGGTGAACGTGGTCAGCGCGAGGACGGCCTCGGGGCCGCCGCGAGCGCGGTCCGCTCCGGCAGGCTCGTGGTGATCCCGACCGACACCGTGTACGGCATCGGGTGCGACGCCTTCTCCTCGACCGCGGTGGCCGGGCTGCTGGCGGCCAAGAACCGCGGCCCGGACATGCCGGTCGGGGTGCTCGTCGGGTCCTGGACCACCATCGACGGCCTGGTGCTGTCGGTCCCGCACACCGCGCGCACCCTGGTCGAGGCGTTCTGGCCGGGTGACCTGTCCATCGTGCTGCCGCACGCCCCGTCGCTGAACTGGGACCTCGGCCGCACCGGCGGGACGGTCATGCTGCGGATGCCGCTGCACCCGGTGGCGATCGAGCTGCTGCGCGAGGTCGGCCCGATGGCCGTCTCCAGCGCCAACCGCTCCGGCGAGCCGCCCGCCTCGACCGCGCAGGAGGCCGTCGAGCAGTTCGGCGACCTCGTCGGCATCTACCTCGACGGCGGCCCGTCCGGCGACCCGGTTCCGTCCACGATCGTCGACCTCACCGGCGACGAACCACTGGTGCTGCGCGAAGGCGCGGTCGGCGTCGCCGCCGTGCGCGAGGCGCTGGGCACCGAGGTCCGCACCGCCAGGTAGGTCCGCCAGGCCGCGGGCAAGACCCGCTCTGCCCGAGCGCACCGCCCGAGCAAGCACCGCCAGAACAGCTAGCACCCGAACAGCAGAGCCCGACCAGCAGGAGAGTCGACCCGCCGTGCCCACGCCCACCCGCCCCAGCGACCGGGGCACCCCCGCGTGATCCCCACGGGCGATTTCGCTCCAGCGGGCCTGCCGGTCCGCGAGTACCTGCTGGTCGGCCTGGTCACCGCGGTGCTGACGTTCCTGCTCACCGGCCTGGTCCGGCTGTTCGCGATCCGCTTCGGCGCCGTGGCCTACCCGCGCCAGCGCGACGTGCACGTGGTGCCGATCCCGCGCCTGGGCGGCCTGGGCATGTACCTCGGCGTGTGCGGCGGGATGCTGCTCGCGCACCAGCTCCCGGTGCTGCGCCGCGCTTTCGACTACTCGTTCGACCCGACCGCGGTGCTCATCGGCGGCGGCATCATCGTGCTCATCGGGATGCTCGACGACCGCTTCGAGCTGGACTCGCTCACCAAGCTCGCGGGCCAGATCACCTGCGCGGGCATCCTCGTGCTGTACGGGATCCAGTGGGTGGTGCTGTGGGTGCCGTGGGGCGGTGACGCCGACGGGTTCGGCTCGGTGCTGATCCTCGACCAGAACCAGGGCGGGCTGCTGGCCATCCTGCTCGCGGTCACCCTGATCAACGCGATCAACTTCATCGACGGCCTCGACGGCCTCGCCGCAGGCGTCGGCATGATCGCCGCCGCCGCCACCGCCGTGTTCGCCCTGCACCTGCTCGACCTCTCCGGCGGCGACGTCGGCACCTACTCGCCCGCGCTGATCGCCGCGACCCTGGCAGGCGCGTGCCTGGGCTTCCTGCCGCACAACTTCCAACCGGCCCGGCTGTTCATGGGCGACTCCGGCTCGATGCTCATCGGCCTGATGCTCGCCGCGGCCAGCACCACCGCCTCGGGCAGGGCCAATCCGCCCATCTGGGGCCTTTCCGACGCCATCGCGCTGTTCTCGCCGCTGCTGATCGTCGCCGCCGTGCTGTTCATCCCGGTGCTCGACCTGCTGCTCGCGGTGATCCGGCGCACCAGGCGCGGGGTCAGCCCGTTCTCCGCGGACAAGATGCACCTGCACCACCGGTTGCTCGAGATCGGCCACTCCCAGCGCCGCGCGGTGCTGTTGATCTACTTGTGGGCCTGCCTGCTGGCCTTCGGCGCGGTGGCGGTGACCATCTACGACGTCTCCGCCGTGGTCTGGGTGGTCGGCGTCGGCGTCCTCATCGCGGTGATCATTTCCGCCATCCCTAGACTGAGGTCACGATGAGCGAGCACACCCACGACACCGAAGACCAGAGCGCGACCGCGGCCCAGCCCGCAGACGCGGCGCAGAGCACAACCACAGCGCAGAGCGCAACCACAGCGCAGAGCACGACCGCTGCGCAGAGCGCGACCACGGCGCCGGAGATCGATCCGCACGCCAAGTCCCTGCTGACCCTGGCCAACGCCATGTTCCGCTACGCGCTGTGGCCGTCGCTGGCCACGATCGCGATCGGCGCGGTGGTGTTCGGTCTGATCAACGGCAGCGCGGGCCTGTTCGGCGCACTGGTCGGCGGCCTGCTCGCTGCGGCTTCCTCGCTGCTGACGCTGTTGCTCATGCGCAAGACCGCGCACCTGGGCCCGCACATAGGCATGGCCGCGTCGCTGGGTGGTTTCGTCGGCAAGTTGCTCGTCCTGCTGCTGGTCATGACGGCGCTGCGCGGGGTGGACGCGTTGCACGCCAAGTCACTCGGCATCACGATGGTCGCTGTGGTGCTCGTCGCTGCGGCCGCCGAGGCCGTGGCGTTCCGCCGGACCAAGCTGCCGACCATCATCCCGGCGGGCGAGAAGTAGCCCTTTACCTGGGAACAGGCAACTAGCAGTACGCCTGTCCGGAGTGCGTGCACTGCCTGCTATCGTTCGCGTCAGCGGTGGGCGGCCGGATGTGCACGCGTGCTCACCATGGCGACCCGGGATCTCGGGTGGCCGCCTGAAGACATACCAAGTTCGTCAGGTACGTTACGTCCTGATCGTGACGATTCCCCCGGCGGAGTGAACGCCGGCCGGGAGAACCGGAAGGAGCCCACAGGTGGGCAGGCTGGTGCTGGCCGAGGGTGACAAGTTCGCACCCCCCGGAGTCAAGGACTTTTTCCTCCCGCCGATCTTCGGCGATGTCACCAAGCCGATGGTGCTGATGGTCCTGTCCATCGTCATCATCTCGGCGTTCTTCCTGATCACGTCGCGGAACCTCAAGATCGTTCCCACTCGCTGGCAGTTCGCCGCCGAGTCGGTCTACGACTTCGGCCGCAACAACATCGCCCGGGAGCAGATCGGCTCGAAGGACTTCAAGCCCTTCGTCCCGCTTATTCTCACGCTGTTCACCTTCGTGTTGGTGAACAACCTCTACGGGATCATCCCCATCATCCAGTTCCCGACGATGGCGCGCTTCGGTTTCCCCCTCGCGATCGCGGTGCTGGTGGTCTACCCGGTTTACCACTACGTCGGGTTCAAGCGGCACGGCTTCGTCGGCTACCTCAAGCACGCGACCGTCCCGCCCGGCGCGCCGACGGCGATCTACTTCCTGCTGACTCCCATCGAGTTCCTGCAGAAGTTCGTCCTGAACCCCGTCACGCTGGCGATCCGGGTGTTCGCCGCGATGTTCGCGGGCCACCTCATTCTGCTGGTGTTCACCCTTGGTGGTGAGTACCTGCTCCTGCACGCCGCCGGACCGCTCAAGCCGGTCTCGCTCGTCTCCTGGGCCTTCGCCATCGCGATGACCTTCCTGGAGGCGTTCATCCAGGTGCTGCAGGCGTACATCTTCGCGTTGCTGTCGGCCAACTACATCGGCATGGCGCTCGCCGAAGACCACTAAGGAACACCATCAAGCCCCCGATCCGCGGGTACCCGCGGACCGAGTTGGAAAGGGATACACAAGTGAGCAGTGTTCTCCTCGCTCAGGAAGTCGCGACGACCGCGGGCATCAACCCGGGTCTTGCCGCCATCGGCTACGGCCTCGGCGCGATCGGCCCCGGCATCGGCGTCGGTCTGATCTGGGCCGCGGTCATCAACGGCACCGCCCGCCAGCCGGAGGCCCAGGGCAAGCTCATGGGCATCGCCTGGACGACCTTCGTGCTCGTCGAGGTGCTCGCGCTGATCGGTCTGGTCGTCTACTTCATCGCTTCCGGCGGCTGATCCACAGCCCTTCGTCAGTTAGGGAGTCGACGTGGTGAAGTCAGCCGCAGTGCTTTTCCTCGCCGAGGACGCGCCCAGCCCGGTCATGCCGCACATCGCCGAGGTCATCCTCGGTCTGGTGGCGTTCCTGCTCCTGCTGTTCGTGATCTCGAAGTTCGTCGCGCCCAAGTTCGAGGCCCTCTACACCGAGCGGACCGAGAAGATCCAGGGCGGGATCGAGAAGGCCGAGGCCGCGCAGAAGGAAGCCGAAGCCGCGCTGCAGCAGTACAAGGCGCAGTTGGCCGAGGCGCGGGCGGAGTCGGCGCGCATCCGCGACGACGCCAGGGCCGAGGCCGAGCAGATCAAGGAAGAGCTGCGCGCCCAGGCCCAGGCCGAGTCCGCGCGCATCGTCGCGCAGGGCCAGGCCCAGCTGCAGGCCCAGCGGGCCCAGATCGTCGCCGAGCTGCGCGCCGAGCTGGGGCGCCAGGCCGTCGAGCTGGCAGGCCGCATCGTGGGTGAGTCCCTTGAGGACGAAGCCCGCCGTCGCGGCACGGTCGACCGGTTCCTGGCCGACCTCGACACGGTCTCCGCACCGGCGAAGCGCTAGGGGACGTCCTCGATGACCTCAACTGTGACCAGCGCGCTGCACGCGGCCAGCCGGGAGGCGCTCGCCGCCGTCGAGCTCACGCTGCTCGACGTGCTCGAGGCCGCCCCGGCCGGGTCGACGACGCTGGGCGGGGAGCTCTTCGCCGTCGTCGGCCTGCTCGACCGGGAGATCGGCCTGCGCCGCACGCTGGCCGACTCCTCGACCGCGGCGGGGGCCAGGTCCCGCCTGGTCACCGACCTGCTCACCGGCAAGGTGGCCGCGGACACGCTCAAGGTGCTCACCACCGCGGCCGCGGCCCGCTGGTCGAGCCCGCGTGAACTGGTCGACGGCCTGGAGTCGCTCGCCACCACCGCCCTGCTGGTCGGGGCGGAGCGCGCGGGCAGGCTCGACGCGGTCGAGGACGAGCTGTTCCGGCTCGGCCGCATCCTCGACGACCAGAGCGAGCTCGAGCAGGTGCTCGGCGACCGCAACGGCAGCGTCGAGGGCAAGCTCGCCCTCGTCCGCGAACTCATCGGGGCCAAGGTGGACGCCACCACCGAGACCCTGGTGGAGAACCTGGTCGCGCAGCCGCGCGGCCGGTCGCTGGTGCCCGGCCTGGAGGCGCTCGCCGCCGAGGCGGCGCGGCGCAGGGAGCGGTCGGTGGCCCACGTGGTGTCCGCGGGCGCGCTCTCCGCCGAGCAGCAGGACCGGCTCGCGGCGACCCTGCAGCGGATCTACTCGCGGCCCATCGCGCTGCACCTGGAGATCGACCCCGGCATCGGCGGTGGCCTGGTCATCAAGGTCGGCGACGAGGTCATCGACGGCAGCACCTCAGGACAGCTCGACGCGCTGCGGCGTCGGTTCTCCTGACCCCTAACTTCCCCCGAAGCAACGAAGTGAGAGCAGGAACGACATGGCGGAGCTGACGATCTCGTCGGACGAGATCCGCAGTGCGATCGAGAACTACGTCTCCAGCTACTCCCCGGACGTCAACCGGGAAGAGGTCGGAACGGTTTCCGACACCGGCGACGGCATCGCCCACGTGGAGGGCCTGCCCTCGGCCATGGCCAACGAGCTGCTGGCCTTCCCGGGCGGCATCGTCGGCGTGGCGCTGAACCTCGACGCGCGCGAGCTCGGTGTCGCCATCCTCGGTGACTACGACAAGATCGAGGAGGGCCAGGAGGTCAAGCGGACCGGCAAGGTCCTCTCGGTCCCCGTCGGCGACGCCTTCCTCGGCCGGGTCATCGACCCGCTGGGCAACCCGATCGACGGCCTCGGCGAGATCGCCGCGACCGGCGAGCGCGTGCTCGAGCTGCAGGCGGCCACCGTGGTGCAGCGCCAGCCGGTCGAGGAGCCGCTGCAGACCGGCATCAAGGCCATCGACTCGATGACCCCGATCGGCCGCGGCCAGCGCCAGCTGATCATCGGTGACCGCAAGACCGGCAAGACCGCGGTCTGCGTCGACACGATCATCAACCAGAAGAAGGCCTGGGCGACCGGCGACCCGAAGCAGCAGGTCCGCTGCATCTACGTCGCGGTCGGCCAGAAGGGCTCCACCATCGCGGGCGTCAAGTCCGCGCTGGAGGACGCTGGCGCGCTGGAGTACACCACCATCGTCGCCGCCCCCGCCTCGGACTCCGCGGGCTTCAAGTGGCTGGCGCCCTACACCGGCTCTGCCATCGGTCAGGACTGGATGTACCAGGGCAAGCACGTCCTGATCATCTTCGACGACCTGACCAAGCAGGCCGAGGCCTACCGCGCGATCTCGCTGCTGCTGCGCCGCCCGCCGGGCCGCGAGGCCTACCCCGGCGACGTCTTCTACTTGCACTCCCGCCTGCTGGAGCGCTGCGCGAAGCTCTCCGACGAGCTCGGTGGCGGCTCGATGACCGGTCTGCCGATCATCGAGACCAAGGCGAACGACATCTCCGCCTACATCCCCACCAACGTCATCTCCATCACCGACGGCCAGTGCTTCCTGGAGTCCGACCTGTTCAACGCGGGTCAGCGCCCGGCGGTCAACGTCGGCACCTCGGTGTCGCGCGTCGGTGGCGCCGCGCAGACCAAGGCGATGAAGTCGATCTCCGGCACGCTGCGCCTGGAGCTGGCCCAGTTCCGCGAGCTGGAGGCGTTCGCCGCCTTCGCCTCCGACCTGGACGCCACCTCCAAGGCCCAGCTGGAGCGCGGCACCCGGATGATGGAGCTGCTCAAGCAGGGCCAGTACGCGCCGCTGCCGGTCGAGGAGCAGATCGTCTCGATCTACGTCGGCACCAAGGGCTTCCTCGACTCGCTCGCCGTGGCCGACGTGCGCCGCTTCGAGTCCGAGCTGCACGAGCACCTGCGCCACCGGCACGCCGGTGTGCTGGAGGAGATCCGCATCTCCGGCAAGTTCTCCCCGGAGAACGAGGAGCGCCTGGTCGCCGCCGTCACCGCGTTCAAGGACTCGTTCACCGCGGGCACCGCGGCGGGGACCGACACCGCGGCCGACGCGCTCGACGCCAACGAGGTGGGCCAGGAGACCGTCAAGGTCAACAAGTCCGCCCCGGCGGAGTAGGCGGCCCGCCATGGCACAGCTTCGCGAGATCCGGCAGCGGATCAAGTCGGCCCAGTCGTTCAAGAAGATCTTCAAGGCGCAGGAGCTGATCGCCACGTCGCGGATCAGCAAGGCGCAGGCCAGGGTGGCCGCGGCCAAGCCGTACGCCGATGAGATCACCTCGGTGCTCACCGCGCTGGCGACCGGCGCGACCACGCTCGACTCGCCACTGCTCACCCCGCGCGAGAAGTACCGGCGCGCGGCGGTGCTCGTGGTGACCTCCGACCGCGGGCTGTGCGGTGGCTACAACGCCAACGCGCTGCGCCGGGCCGAGGAACTGGTCACGCTGCTGCGTGGGCAGGGCAAGCAGCCGGTGGTCTACGTCATCGGCCGCAAGGGGCTGAACTTCTACAAGTTCCGCCAGCGGGACGTGAAGGCGAGCTGGACCGGCTTCTCCGAGCGGCCCACCTACGCCGACGCGGTCGCCGCCAGCGAGGCGCTCATCCAGGCCTTCCTGCACGGCGCCGACGACGTCGAGGACAAGCCCGGCGTCGACGGTGTGCTCGGCGTGGACGAGTTGCACATCGTCTACACCGAGTTCAACTCGATGCTCTCGCAGAAGCCGGTCGCCGTGCGGATCGCCCCGCTGGAGATCGAGTACGTCGAGACCCCGGTCGGCCTGACCTCGTCCTACGCGTTCGAACCGAGCGCCGAGACGCTGTTGGGCAACCTGCTCCCGAAGTACATCAACACCCGCATCTTCGCGGCGCTGCTGGAGTCGGCCGCGTCCGAGTCCGCTGCCCGCCGCACGGCGATGAAGTCCGCGACGGACAACGCCGACGAGCTCGTCAAGAGCTTCACCCGTGTCGCCAACCAGGTCCGCCAGGCGCAGATCACCCAGGAGATCAGCGAGATCGTCGGTGGCGTCGAGGCGCTCGCTGCCGCAGGAAGTGATGACTAATGACTGCCATTCAGGAACCAGGCACCAAGAACGCGGTCGGTCGCGTCGTCCGGGTGATCGGCCCCGTCGTCGACGTGGAGTTCCCGCGCGGCGCGGTGCCCGAGCTCTACAACGCGCTCAAGGTCGAGGTCGACCTCGAGTCGCTGCGCAAGACCATCACCCTCGAGGTCGCCCAGCACCTGGGTGACAACCTGGTGCGCTGCATCTCCATGGCGCCCCAGGACGGCCTGGTGCGCGGCGCCCCGGTGCGCGACACCGGCGAGGCCATCTCGGTGCCGGTCGGCGACGCGGTCAAGGGCCACGTGTTCAACGCCCTCGGCGAGTGCCTGGACAAGCCGGGCCACGCCGCGGACGCCGAGCGCTGGCGCATCCACCGCCGCCCCCCGGCCTTCGACCAGCTCGAGGGCAAGACCAAGGTCCTCGAGACCGGCGTGAAGGTCATCGACCTGCTCACCCCGTACGTCGAGGGCGGCAAGATCGGCCTGTTCGGCGGCGCTGGCGTGGGCAAGACGGTGCTCATCCAGGAGATGATCACCCGGATCGCCCGCAACTTCGGTGGCACCTCGGTGTTCGCCGGGGTCGGCGAGCGCACCCGCGAGGGCACCGACCTCTTCCTCGAGATGGAGGAGATGGGCGTGCTGCCCGACACCGCGCTGGTGTTCGGTCAGATGGACGAGCCGCCGGGCACCCGCATGCGGGTCGCGCTGTCCGCGCTGACCATGGCGGAGTACTTCCGCGATGTGCAGAACCAGGACGTGCTGCTGTTCATCGACAACATCTTCCGCTTCACCCAGGCGGGCTCCGAGGTCTCGACGCTGCTGGGCCGCATGCCCTCCGCCGTCGGCTACCAGCCCACCCTGGCTGACGAGATGGGCGAGCTGCAGGAGCGCATCACCTCGACGCGCGGTCGCTCGATCACCTCGATGCAGGCGATCTACGTGCCCGCCGACGACTACACCGACCCGGCCCCGGCGACCACCTTCGCCCACCTGGACGCGACGACGGAGCTCTCCCGGCCGATCTCGCAGAAGGGCATCTACCCGGCCGTCGACCCGCTGACCTCCTCGTCGCGGATCCTCGACCCGGCCGTGGTCGGTGACGAGCACTACCGGGTGGCCCAGGAGGTCAAGCGGATCCTGCAGAAGTACAAGGAGCTGCAGGACATCATCGCCATCCTCGGCATGGACGAACTGTCCGAAGAGGACAAGGTGACGGTCAACCGCGCCCGCCGCATCGAGCGCTTCCTCTCGCAGAACTTCTTCGTCGCGCAGAAGTTCACCGGCGAGGAGGGCTCGTTCGTCAAGGTCTCCGACACCATCGAGGCCTTCGACCGCGTCGCCAAGGGCGAGTACGACCACGTGCCGGAGCAGGCCTTCCTCTCCATCGGTGGTCTCGACGACCTGGAGCGCAAGTACCAGGCGCTCACCAAGAAGTGAGCTAGAGCAGAACGCGCGAACGGGCCGGTGTCCTCAGTGGACACCGGCCCGTTCGCGTTGGTTCACTGCCGCAGCAGGCTGTGCACCTCGGAGCGGCCCTCGGGGGTGAGCAGCTGCACGGCTGTGGCGTTCGGTGGGAAGACCGCCGCGTCGGTGCCCGCGTCGATCCACCCGCTCAGGGTGTCGCCGGTCTGGGTCTGGTAGCTCAGCTTCATCCCCGGCGCCACAGCGAAGTAGCCCGACTCGCCGGGCAGGACGCAGGTGCCGACCAGCCCGCCGCCATCGCGGTGAACCGGGTCGCAGGACGTCCAGCGGGTGATGGTGCCCGCCGCGTCGCGTTCGGCCAGGAACAGGTGGCTCATGATGAAGGTGGTCACCACTTCCACCGCCACGACGCTGCCACCGGTGGGCCGGTCGACGACGAACTGGGCCCCGGTCGGTGAGACGCCCGCCAGCGGGTCGAGCAGTCCTTCCGCCGTGAGCGTTTCGTGGATGTTGTCGCCTAGTGGGCGGGCTGTGCTGCCGCCGACCCGGTAGATGTCGGTGGGCTTGGTGCGCAGGACATTCTCGGGAACCGGTTTGGCCTGCCGATCGGTGCCCAGCGACCACCGGGTGCTGGGCAGCGTCGTCAGGGTCTGGTCGTAGCCCGCCTTCGCCGGGTCGCCGGTGACGACGCGGATCTCCTCCGGCGGTGTCCGGTCGGCGGCCTGGCCCAACCACACCCCCTTGCGTTCGACCATCGGCGTCCACAGGCGCCCGGGCTTGCCCGTGGCGGTGATGTACGTCCACCCGGGCGAGACGCTCAGATTGTCGGCGCCCATCGCGATGATGTCGCGGTTGTGTGGGCCATAGATGAACGCGAACCCCCGCGGCGGCGTGCTGTAGGGCTGGGGGAAGGAGTTCACCAGCACGGGTTTGGTCCCGACCAGCAGGCCGACCACGCTGCGCTGCACGGCGCGCATGTCCACCACGCGACCGTCCGGGTGGTACTCGACGCCGTCGTCGGGCTCCACCACCTGCACCACCACCGCGACCTTGCCCGCGTCGGTCGTGCCCGCCCAGTAGACGCGTGGACGGCCGACCCGGGCCTTGTCCGGCTCGTTGGGCATGCCCTTGTCGAAGGCCGCCACGGCGGCGTCCAGGTAGGCGTGGTCGGTCGCCAGGTCACCGCGGGTCGGCGCGGTCAGCATCTGGTTGGTCGCTGTGGTGATCTGCGGGGCGGCGTCGTCGTGTCCGTTCAGCTCGACCACGGCGGTGCCCGCCGCCGCGATGACCACGGCCGTGGCCCCGGCCAGCAGCACCCGCTTGCGCACGCGGCGCCGCTTGCCGCCGCGCAGGACGTCGGCGGTGAACCCGGGTCGGGTGCCGAGGCCGTCGGTGGCCGCGCGCAGCGCGCGGGCCAGGTCGGTCGTGTCCATGTCTCAGCCCCTCGTCATGTCGTGTTCGGCGAGCAGGTCGCGCAGTCGCGCGACCCCCCGGGCGGTCTGGCTCTTGACCGTCCCCGGCGACACCCCCAGTGCCGCCGCGGTGTCGGCCTCCGACAGGTCGTCGAAGAAGCGCAGCACCAGTACCGCCCGCACCCGCACCGGCAGTTCGCCCAGCGCCCTGGCCACCCGGTCGCGGTCGAGGACGGCACCTTCGTGACCGCCCACCCCCGGTTCGCCCACCTGCTCCAACGGCGCCTCGCGCACCCGCCGCGACCGCGTCCGCCACCGGTTCGCCGCCGCGTTGGCCAGCGCGGCGCGCACGTACGGCTCCAGGTCGCCGCGGACCCTGCGGTGCCGGGCGTAGACGCGCTCCAGGACGTCCTGGAGCAGGTCCTCGGCCGCGGCCCGGTCACCGGCGCAGAGCAGGTACGCGGTGCGCAGCAGCGCGGTGGACCGGTGCGCGACGAAGTCGGCGAACTCGCTGTCCGGTCTGATCGTGCTCACCCCCTGTGTTCGTCTCGTTCTCGTCTGGTCTTGCGCCTGCTCTGACACCGGGCTGGCTGGGGCGGTTGTCAGGAGGCCGACTAGACTGGCGGACAACCGCGAGCTGTGAGGAGATACGCGTGGCTGAGATGTCGGTCCAACTGGTCGCCGTGGAACGACGCCTGTGGTCGGGCACCGGCACGTTCGTCGTCGCGCAGACCACCGAGGGCGAGATCGGGATCCTGCCCGGTCACGAGCCGGTCCTCGGCCAGCTCGTGCACGGCGGCGTCGTGAAGATCGTCACCACCGACGGCGAGACCATCACCGCCGCGGTCTACGGCGGCTTCCTCTCGGTCACCGCCGACGCGGTCAGCATCCTCGCCGAGTCCGCCGAGCTCTCCCACGAGATCGACGTGGACAAGGCCCGCGCCGACCTCGCGACCCAAGACCCCGAACAGCGCGACCGCGCCGCGGCGAGCCTGCGCGCCGCCGGGCAGCCCGCCTGATGTCGGCCTAGCGGGCAGGGGGCGGCCGTGGACATGAGCGTGCTTGTCGTGGCGCTCTTGGCCGCCGTCCTGCTCGTGCTGCTCCTGCTCGTAGGCCGTCGCGTCCGCCTCTTGCGGGCAGGCGGCATCCACGTGGCCCTGCGCACCAGGATCGACGAATCCGGCAAGGGTTGGGCCTGGGGCGTCGGCCGCTACAACGGCGACGAGTTCGCCTGGTTCCGCGCGATCAGCCTCCGAGCGGGCCCGGACCAGGTCCTGCGCCGCGAAGGCCTCGAGATCGCCGCCCGGCGCGAGCCGGACCACGGCGAGACCCCAAATCTGCCGTCGGGATCGCGCGTGTTGCGCTTCGACCCGCCTGGGGGGCTCCCCGCGGTCGAGGTGGCGATGGGACCGGACGCGCTGACCGGGTTCCTCTCCTGGATGGAGAGTGCCCCACCCGGCAGCCGCCTGCCGTGGGCTAGCTGACCGCCTGCATCCGCAGCCAGTGCAACACCCACTCGCCGGTCCTCTCTTGGCGCACGCCGAGCACGTCTTCTTCTGCCAATGGCGCCGCGACCACCGCGGTGGTGCCGTCGTGCAACCGCCCGAACACCAGCGCCCTCGGTGTCCCGACCTCCAGGCACAGCGATGACCGGCTGAGGCTGTCGCGCCACCGCAGCAGCCGCGCGCACGCCTGGGCGCGTTCGCCCGAGACGTAGACCTCCACGTGCCCCGCACCGGTCCCGGTCGCGGACACGTCGACGCTGCCCACCTGCAGGGTCGTGTGCCGGTCGAGGTGCTCGCGCACCGATCCGACCAGCCTGGTCAGCTCGCCCCACAGGTCGGTGCGCGTGTCGAGCGTGGTCGTCATGCCGGGGTGCCTCCGCTTGCGTTCGTCCGCTCGGTCCGGACCGAGCGTGCCGTGCTCGGCGGACCCCGGGCGAGACCACGACCCGGTTCCCGTGCTCGCAACGTGGCCCGGTTGTCGTGGCGTCACCGGCTTGATATGCCGGGCATATACCTCGCGCTTCTTCCCGTGACCCGGCCCCACCGGTGTTGTTACCGTGGGTGCCTGGTCGGCTACCAGGGCCGACCCGCCCAGGGAGCGGACATGTGGCGCGACCAGCACGAGCGGCCTGACCCGGCGATCTGGGAGCTGCCCGCCATGCGCACCGCACTGGCCCGCCGCGACATCACGGCGGTGTACCGGCTGCTCAAGCGGCACGGCGTCTCCCAACGGCGGATCGCCCACCTGACCGGCCAAGCCCAACCCGAGATATCTGTGATCGCGCGCGGTAGGCAGGTGATGTCCTACGACGTGCTCGACCGGATCGCCGACGGGATGGGGATTCCGCGTGGGCACATGGGCTTGGCCTACGGCGCACCGGCGGAGCCCACGAGCGAGGCGAAGGACAGGGCGGTGGGCGGGGGAATGGACGGGGTGGTGGACGTGCCGGATCGACGGGAGTTCATGGGGCTGTTGGCCAAGGTCGCGATGGGGGCGGCGGTGACGACGGCGGACCTGGCGCTGCTGGCCAATCCCGCGGTCGCCACGCCCGCGCCCAGCCGGGTCGGGGCGACCGAGGTTGAGCAGTTGCGGGATCTGACCCGGGTGTTGTGGGCGCAGGAGAAGGCGCTGGGCGGCGGTGCCGTGCGCGAGGCGGTGATCGCACAGCTCGGGTGGGCGCGGGGGCTGCTGCGGGCCGAGCACACCGACGAGGTCGACCGGGAACTGCACGCGGTGTTGTCGGACCTGTTCGCCCTGGCCGGTTGGGCCTCCCACGATGTCGGCTTGCCCGGAGCCGCCTTGCGCTACCTGGGGCAGGCCGTGACCACGGCCAAGGAGGCCGATGATCCGGTTCGAACCGCCCTGGCGCTGGGGAAGGTCGGGCGTGTCTACACCCACCAGGGTGCCTTCGGCGAGGCACGGGATGTGATCGGACTGGGCATGGTCGTCGCCGAGAAGTCTGGTTCAGGGGAACTCGCGGCCCAGTTGTTGTGCAACCAAGCTCGCGCGCACGCCCATGCGGGCGCGGCCGTCCACGCCACTGAATCACTCGACCGCGCAGGTGGTGCGCTCGCTGATGTCCGCGAGCCACTCACCGTTCCTGACGCGACCTTCGGCGGCGCACTGCTGGCCAGCGAGCGCGGACGTGTTCTCACCACCCTCACCATCCACGACCGCCGCTATGCCGCCGAAGCGATTGAGACCCTGTCCGCCTCCACGCAGCGCACCGATCCCGCTCGCGCCAAACGCCTGGCGTTCGGTCTCACCGAGCTCGCCACCTGTCATCTCCGGGGCGGCGACACCAACACCGGTCTCCGCCTGGGGCACCAGGTCGTCGACATGGCCGCCGGTATCCGCTCCAACCGGCTGACCGAGCACCTCAAGCTGCTCCGCGCGGCCGCCCACCGCCAACCCGAGTTGGCGCAGCGCATCTAACGAGAGCGGGCCGCCCCCAACGTGGGGGCGGCCCGTTTGCGTGCAGTGGACTAGCGGGTCGGGTGCACTACGCCCGCAGAGGTGCCGCTGCGCCGGGTGGGCTCACCGACGGCGAGGATCTGGCCGTGGTCGATGAACTCCAGGGTCGCCGCGGCGCCGATCTCGGCCTGTTCGGTGAAGGTGTGGCCGTAGCGGGCCAACAGCGGGTTGGCGGCGATGAAGGCCGGTTCGGCCGTCACCGTCGGGGCGTTGCGCTGGGTGGCGCGCGGGGCGGCGACGGCGTCCGGGAGGGACAGGCCGAAGTCGACCCGGTTGATGATGATCTGCAGGACGGTCGTGATGATCGTCGAGCCGCCCGGGGAGCCCAGGGCCAGCCAGGGCTTGCCGCCCTTGAGGACGATCGTCGGGGACATGCTGGAGCGCGGGCGCTTGCCCGCGGCGGGCAGGTTCGGGTCGGGCGCGGTGCCCTGGGTGGGCGCGAAGTTGAAGTCGGTCAGCTCGTTGTTGAGCAGGAACCCGCGGCCCGGGACGACGATGCCGCTGCCGCCGACCTGCTCCAGGGTGTTGGTGTAGGTCACGACGTTGCCGCGGGCGTCCGCGACGACGAAGTGGTTCGTGTGGACCTCGTTCTCGCTCGTGGGCGTGGCCGAGGGCGGCGGCGGGGTGCAGTCACCGGGGTTGAGCGGGTTACCCGGGGCCACCGGCGCCGGGGTGGCCCGAATCGGGTCGATGCGGCAAGCGCGGACGGCAGCGTAAGAGTCCGACAGCAGCTGTGCGGTGGGCACGTTGACGAACTTGGGGTCACCGACGTACCGACCGCGGTCGGCGTAAGCGAGCTTGGTGGCCTCGAAGTAGAAGTGCAGTGCCTGGTCGCGCGGGGCCTTGTTCAGGTTGAAGCGCTCGAGGATGTTGAGCGTCTCGCCGACGGTAGTGCCACCGGAGGACGACGGCGCCATGCCGTAAACGTCCACATCGCGGTACTTGATGTGCGTCGGAGCCTGGTCCAACGTGCGATAGGCACGAAGGTCCTCAACGGCGAGCTTGCCCTTAGGGGGCGTGATCGTCGCGTCTGACGCCAATGGCGGGTTCTGGGCGGTGTTAGCGACATCCCGACCGATAGAGCCGCCGTAGAAGGCACGCGTGCCGTGGCGAGCGATCTCGCGATAGGTCTTGGCCAGATCCGGGTTGCGCAGCGTGGAGCCGACGGCAGGCGGCGCGCCACCCGGCAGGTACAACGCGGCCGTAGAGCTGAACTGCTTGAACCGCGGCTGGTTCTGCTCGATCTCCTTACGCAGCTGCGGCGTCACAGGGAAGCCGCGCTCAGCGACGCGGATCGCGGGCTGGAGGGCGTCGTCGAGGTCGTACTTGCCCCACCGGTCCAACGCCCGCTGCCACAGCGCCAGGTTGCCCGGCGTGCCTACCGACAGACCACTCGTCACCGCGTCGGCGAAGGCGTAAGGCTGCCCGGTGGCCGGGTTGATGAACAGGTTGGCGTCACCGGCGGCGGGCGTCGTCTCGCGACCGTCGATGGTGGACACCTTGCGGGTCTTGGCGTCGTAGTAGACGAGGTAACCGCCACCACCCAGCCCTGCCATGTTGGGGTCGGTCACGCCCAGCACCGCAGCGACCGCGACCGCCGCGTCCGCCGCCGTGCCACCGCGGCGCAGCACATCCAGGCCCGCCTGGGTGGACTGGACGGTGTCGGAGACGACGGCGCCGCCGTACCCCTTGGCGACGGGTGCCTTGGGCAGCTCTCGGGCTGGGTCGGCCACCGCGGCCGTGGGCACCAGCAGCGCACCCGTCACGGTGGCGACCGCCACCGTGCACACACCTACTCTGCGCCGAACACGCATCAGGACCTCTTCCGTTGGTCGCACAGGTGGTCCTTGTTGTACTCGGCCACCCCATACCGGGGGACCGCTGTTCGGACCGCGTCACCCAGTGGGACTGGGGGATCTACCTGGGCCAAACGGGTGAATCAGGCCCGTGTCGGCTCGCCGAGCACCCGCCGCACGTCCGCACCCAGGCGCTGCATGTTCTCCACGAACTTCGGATAACCCCGGTCGATGTGGAACACGTCCCACACCTCGGTCACCCCGTCCGCGCACAACCCGGCGAGCACGAGGCCGACCCCCGCCCGGATGTCGGACGCCCACACCGGCGCGCTGGAGAGCCGCGGCACCCCGCGCACCACCGCGTGGTGACCGTCCGTGCGCGCGTCGGCGCCCAACCGGATCATCTCCTCGACGAACCGGAACCGGGCCTCGAACAGGTTCTCGGTGATCATGGAGGTGCCGTCGGCCACGGCGCTGAGCGCGATGGCGAACGGCTGCAGGTCGGTCGCGAACCCCGGGTAGGGCAGCGTCATGAAGTCCACCGAGGTCGCGCGGCCGTCCTGCACGACGCGGAAGCCGTCGTCGAACGTGGTGATCTCGGCGCCCGCGGTGCGCAACTTCTCCAGCACCAGGTCCAGGTGGTGCGGGTTGACGCCCTTGACGGTGATGTCGCCACCGGTCATCGCGGCGGCGAAGGCCCAGGTGGCGCCGACGATGCGGTCGCCGACGACGCGGTGCTCGGTCGGGGCGAGCTCGGTGACGCCGTGCACGGTGAGCGTCGAGGTGCCCGCGCCCTCGACCTTCGCGCCCATCTCCTGCAGCATCAGGCACAGGTCGACGATCTCCGGCTCGCGCGCGGCGTTGTCGATCACCGTGGTGCCCTCGGCGAGCACCGCGGCCATCAGGATGTTCTCCGTGGCGCCGACGCTGGGGAAGTCCAGCCAGATCTGCGCCCCGCGCAACGCCTCGGCCTTGGCGACCACGCAGCCGTGCTCGATCTCGCTGCTCGCTCCGAGCTGGCGCAGCCCGTTCTGGTGCATGTCCAGCGGCCGCGACCCGATCGCGTCACCCCCGGGCAACGCCACCACGGCGTGCCGCAGACGACCGACCAGCGGGCCGAGCACGCACACCGACGCGCGCAGCTTGCCCATCGACGCGGAGTCGGCGCGGTGGTTGAGCTGGGCGGGGGTGGTGATCCGCACCAGGTCGCCGTCGATGTCGACGGTGCAGCCGAGACTGCGCAGCACGTCGCCCATCAGCGGGACGTCGAGGATCTCCGGGCAGTTGGTGAGGGTGGTGGTGCCCTCGGCGAGCAGGGCGGCCGCCATCAGCTTGAGCACGCTGTTCTTGGCGCCGACGACCTCGACCTCGCCGACGAGCCGGGCCCCGCCGCGAACCTGGAAGTGCTCTGTCACGGGGGCAATGATGCCTTGTGCTGTCCGCATCCCGGACGGCCGGGGCGGTCTAGGCTCGACCCCATGTCGGTCCGCATCAACCGCGTGTACACCAAGGTCGGCGACAACGGCACCACCGCCCTCGGCGACGGCACCCGAGTCCCCAAGACCTCCCCCCGCCTCACCGCCTACGCCGACGTCGACGAGGCCAACTCGGCCATCGGCGTCGCCATCGCCCTCGGCGCCCTGCCGGAGGACATCACCGCCGCGCTGCGCTCAGTGCAGAACGACCTGTTCGACGTCGGCGCGGACCTGTGCACCCCGATCGTGCCCGACCCGCCCTACCCGCCGCTGCGCATCACCGAGGACTACGTGACCCGGCTGGAGGGGCAGATCGACTCGTTCAACGAGCGGGTGGGGAAGCTGACCTCGTTCATCCTGCCCGGGGGGACGCCGGGCGCGGCCCTGCTGCACGTGGCGCGAACGGTGACGCGGCGGGCGGAGCGGGGGGCTTGGGGGCTGGTGGAGGTAGAGGCGTCGACGACGAACGCCTTGGCCGCCAAGTACTTGAACCGGCTGTCGGACCTGCTTTTTGTGCTGTCGCGGGTCGCGAACCCGGGCGGGGACGTGCTGTGGCAGCCGGGCGGGGAGCGTTAGGCGCTCAAGAGTTGAGCAGTAGGTCGATCGCCGCGCGCTCGTCGGCAGGGAAAACGAGGATGCGGTAGGCGTCCCCGTCCTCGGTAGGGACGGTGGTCGATTTGACGCCTGCGCGACGGAGTTGGTCTTCGACTGCCTTGGCCGCGGTAGGGGTGGGTGCCTTGGCGACCTGGCGGAGCAGGCCGTAGTCGCGGTGGGGGTCGGGGGAGTGGAACGCCCAGCGCAGGACCAGGCCGAGTAGCCCTATGACGAGGAGGGCGACCAGCAGGAGGAACGGGGCGGGCAGATCCATGCCCCCATCATCGCGCGTGTGAGCAAGTCCACGCGCGATGATGGTTACCGGCCAGTACGCTCGGTTCAAAGTGAACGGAGGCTAACCGGTGCCGTATCCCTCTGATCGCGAGCGCGACCGGCCGTGGGTCATGCGGACCTACGCGGGCCACTCCTCCGCCGCTAAGTCCAACGAGCTCTACCGGCGCAACCTGGCCAAGGGGCAGACCGGCCTCTCAGTGGCCTTCGACCTGCCTACGCAGACCGGCTACGACCCCGATCACGAGCTGGCGCGCGGTGAGGTCGGCAAGGTCGGCGTCCCGGTGAACCACCTTGGTGACATGCGGACCCTCTTCGGGGGGATCCCGCTGGGCGCGGCGAACACATCGATGACGATTAATGCGACAGCCATGTGGCTGCTCGCCCTCTATGTCACCGTCGCCCAAGAGCAGGCCGAGGCCGAAGGCACCGACTGGCATGAAGTCGTCGTGCGGATGGCCGGGACCACGCAGAACGACATCATCAAGGAGTACCTCTCCCGGGGCACCTACGTCTTCCCGCCCGGCCCTAGCCTGCGCCTGATCACCGACATGGTGGCCTTCACCGTCGCCAAGGTGCCTAAGTGGAACCCCATCAACATCTGCAGCTACCACCTGCAGGAGGTTGGGGCGACCCCGGTGCAAGAGGTCGCATACTCGATGTGCACGGCGATCGCGGTTCTTGACGCGGTTCGCGACTCTGGCCAGGTACCGCAAGAGGAGTTCGGCGACGTTGTCGCGCGGATCTCGTTCTTCGTCAACGCCGGGGTGCGGTTCATCGAAGAGATGTGCAAGATGCGTGCCTTCACCGATCTCTGGGATGAGATCTGCCGCGACCGCTATGGCATCGCGGACGCTAAGCAACGTCGGTTCCGCTATGGCGTTCAGGTCAACTCGCTCGGTCTCACCGAGGCGCAGCCGGAGAACAACGTCCAGCGGATCGTGCTGGAGATGCTCGCGGTGTCCTTGTCGCGTAAGGCAAGGGCGCGCGCGATCCAACTACCCGCGTGGAACGAGGCGTTGGGCCTACCGCGTCCGTGGGACCAGCAGTGGGCGCTGCGCATGCAACAAGTACTTGCCTTCGAGACGGACCTACTGGAGTACGAGGACATCTTCGACGGCTCACCGGTCATCCAAGCGAAGGTCGACGAGATCCTCACCGGTGCGCGCGCCGAGATTGACCGCGTTCAGGCCATGGGTGGCGCAGTTGCCGCTGTCGAGAGCGGTTACATGAAGACCCAGATGGTCGGGTCTCTAGCCGAGAGGCGCCGCCGGATCGAGGTAGGCGAAGAGGTAATCGTTGGCGTAAACCGGTTCGACACCACCGAACCGAGCCCGCTGCAGGCTGAAGGCGCCAAGGCCATCGAGACCGTTGACCCTATCGCCGAGCGTGAAGCCGTCGCCGCTATCGCAGCCTGGCGTGCTTCCCGGGACGACACGGCCGTTCAGGACTCCCTGGAAGTCCTTCGCGCGGCAGCAAAGACAGACGCGAACCTGATGGCCGCCACCCTCTCCTGCGCTAGGGCAGGTGTCACTACCGGAGAGTGGGCAGCCGCCCTGCGCGAGGTGTTCGGCGAGTACCGCGCACCTACCGGCGTCTCGGGAGCCTCCGCAGTGGGGGAGGCGGGCGCTGAGTTGGCCAAGGTTCGCGAGTGGGTCAAGGCCACCGGTGAGGAGCTGGGGGAGCGGCTGCGCATGCTGGTCGGCAAGCCCGGCCTTGACGGGCACTCCAACGGTGCTGAGCAGATCGCCGTGCGCGCCCGTGATACCGGCTTTGAGGTCGTCTACCAAGGCATCAGGTTGACCGCGGACCAGATCGTGTCCGCGGCAGTGCAAGAGGGCGTGCACGTGGTGGGGCTGTCGATCCTGTCCGGATCGCATCTAGATGCCGTGCCCGCGGTCGTCGAGGGCCTACGAGCCGCGGGCGCTGGCGACATCCCAGTTGTGGTGGGCGGGATCATCCCGCCCGAGGACGCCACAACCCTGCTAGCGAGCGGGGTCGCGCGGGTCTTCACGCCGAAGGACTACGAGATGACCCAGATCATGGCCGAGATCGTCCGTGTTGTGCGGGAAGCCCACGACCTACCGGTCTAACCGAGCTAAGACAGCAGAGACAGCACTGCCTGCGTGCTGCTGACCGTCGCGAACCCGCCCCCGTGGAGGTTGGTGGCGGTCGCTCGGCTGAGCTCGTCGGCGGTCTGAACGTCGCCGTCGGGGCCGGTGAGGTCAAAGGTGTAGGTCGCGTCCAACGCCACGTGCACCTCGTAGCCGAGGTTGCCGCCAACGCGCGCGGTGGTCTCGACGCACATGTTGGTCTGGATCCCCGCCAGCACGATCCGGTTGATGCCCTTACCGGTGAGCCAGCTGTTGAGGTCGACCGCGCCGTGGAAGGCCGAATTGACGTGCTTGGTGAACATCAGGTCCGGCTCCGCGCCGTCCAGTTCCGGCTTAAAGCGGGCTCCGTCGGTGCCCTGCTCCAACGGTGAGTCCGCGATAAGAGAGTCGTGCCGCACCAGCACGAGCGGTTGTCCTGCCGCCGCCCAAGCGTCGATCAGGACCTTGATGTTGCTCTCGGCGGCGGGGTTGTTGCGGTTGCCCAGGCGCGGATCGTCGAAGCCGCGCTGGACGTCGATCAGGATGAGTGCGGTCATGGGGTCAACCGTGCCGGGTCCCGGCCGCGGGCGGGAGGTGCAGGAAAGGCGCGATGCGATACTTTCCTGCCATGCGCACGATCGGCGTCCTCCTGCTGCCGGGCACCCGCGTGTTCGACTTCGCGGTCGTCAACGAGGTCTGGTCGGTCGACCGCACCCCGCACGAGGTCGGGCCGTTCGAGGTCCGGCTCTGCGGCCCGGCCAAGCGCCCGGTCGAGCTGCACCCGGCGGGCTCGGTGACCCCGTCGCACGGCCTCACGGGGCTCACGGGCTGCGATCTGGTCGTCGTCCTGGGTCGGGCCGACCCGCGCGCCGACGTGCCCGCCACGGTCCGCGTGGCCCTGCGCGCGGTCCACGCCGAGGGCGTGACCGTCGCGGCCCTCTGCTCCGGCGCCTTCACCCTGGCCGCGGCCGGTCTGCTCGACGGCCGCCGCGCCACGACCCACTGGGCGCTGCTGGACGAGCTCGCCAGCGCCTACCCGACCACCACCGTCGAGCGGGACGTCCTCTACACCGAGCACGACGGCCTTCTGACCTCCGCGGGCGTCGTAGGCGGCCTCGACCTGTGCCTACACCTCGTGCGCCG
The DNA here is from genome assembly GCF_024171925.1 of Actinokineospora diospyrosa. Taxonomy (GTDB): domain Bacteria; phylum Actinomycetota; class Actinomycetes; order Mycobacteriales; family Pseudonocardiaceae; genus Actinokineospora; species Actinokineospora diospyrosa. Next base: position 497,721 of record NZ_JAMTCO010000003.1, read on the forward strand.
TGACCTAGGCATCCGCGTGGCCAACACCCTCGCGCGCAGGCTGGTCATGCCCGCTGTCCGGCAAGGCGGTCAAGCGCAGTACGTGGATGCTCCCGTCCCTGCCCGTCCGGATCGCGGCGACATCGCCACCACCATCGATTGGGCTCTATCAGCGCTGAGCGATCCCATCGGCGTTCCCGAACTCGCTGCCCGGACCCAGATGAGCCCGCGTGCCTTCCACCGCGCGTTCGTCGCTGCGGTGGGCGACACCCCTGGCCGTTGGCTCTTGCTTCAACGCCTCAGGTTGGCTCAATTGCTGCTGGAGACGACGCCCCTCTCTGTCGAGCGCGTCGCGACTCGTAGTGGGCTCGGCACACCAGCCAACCTCCGTCGCCGCATGCGCGCCGAGTTCGGCACCACGCCGTCGACCTACCGGCGCACCTTCGCTTCTTAGGCTTCCTGCCCCTTCGGCGTGTCCGCCTCTGCCATCCGTTCGCGAAGACGGTCACGGATCTCGTCCGGGGTGTAGGCGCGGCGCTGGCGTTCCGACCGGGCGATGACCGCACCGGTGGCGGCTACCCCCACCAGCCCAGCGAGGCCTAGGAACTTCCAAACGTGTCGCATGCGCCGAGGTTACCTAGTGGCTCGACTCAGGGCGTCGGCCGTGTATCGGCGGGTCCACGGCGTGGCTGGCAAGGCGCCGGAACGTCCTCGTACTGGGTGTACTTGGTCGTTTCGGCAACGCGGCCAGGCGCGTCGTAGGCGGGTCGAGACATGGTCGACGTTCTGGGTCGCGCCACTAGGGTTTGGGGTATGGGCTCTCTCACGCTCGACGAGGCAGTGGCGTCGACCCGCACTGGTGACCTGTGGCTGTTCCGCGGTCGCAAGCCCGCTGACCGGGCGATCCAGACCTTGACCAACTCCCCGGTGAACCACGTCGGCCTCGCTGTAGTCCTCGACGACCTGCCCCCGCTGATGTGGCACGCGGAGCTTGGCCGCTCGCTCCCGGACCGCTGGACCGGCACCCACCAGCGCGGCGTGCAACTGCACGACCTCAAGGACGCCGTGGTCGTGTGGGCCACTAAGTACGGACAGCAGGCCTGGCTGAGGCAGCTACCGGGGCCGGTCAGCCGCGAGCAGGAGGACGCCATCCTGCGCACCATCGCCCGGCTGGACGGCACCCCGTTCCCCTCTACAGCCCGACTTGCGGGCCGTTGGGCCAAGGGGCGCGTCCCGCGCATGCGGTGGCAGAAACCCCGCCCGGCTGAGCTTGAGAGCGCCTATTGCGCCGAGGTCGTCGCGGTCACCATGGAAGCCATGGGTCTACTCCCCACCGGCGAACGTCCACATGCCTACGACCCTGGTCGCTTCTGGAGCGGAGACGGGATGGACCTACCGCACGGCGGCGAGATCGCCGTCGACATACCGCGTTAGTTGACGAGCCCGGCCTCTTGCGCGAGCACCGCCGCTTGGACTCGAGAGCGAAGGTCGAGCTTGGTGAGAACCCGGGACACGTGCGTCTTCACCGTGGTCTCCCCAATACCGAGCCGTCGGGCGATCTGCTGGTTGGACAGCCCCTCACCGACGCAGACCAAGACCTCCGACTCCCGATCAGTCAGCTGGTCCAAGCCCGGCGGTGGGACTGTCTCGCGTGGTTGAGCCGCCGCGAACGCGTGGATCAGACGGCGGGTGACGCTGGGTTCGATCACGCCATCCCCGGCAGCCACCACGCGGATTGCGTCAAGGAGCCGAGGCGCGTCTACCGACTTCAACAAGAAGCCCGACGCACCTGCACGTAGAGCGCCATAGACGTAAGAGTCCATGTCAAAGGTCGTTAGGACCAACACGGCGCATACACCCGCAGAGACCAGACGCCGCGTGGCCTCTATGCCGTCGACCTCCGGCATGCGGACATCCATAAGCACCACATCCGGCCGCAAGGCAGTCGCCTTGCGCACAGCGGAGGCACCATCACCAGCCTCAGCCACCACCTCTATGTCCGGCGCGCCGTCGAGGATCATCGCCAGCCCCGTGCGGATCGCGGAGTGGTCATCGGCCAGCAAGACCCTGATCGTCACGCTTCCTCCACCGGGAGCTCGGCACGCACGCGCCACCCACCTTCCACCGGGCCCGCGGTAAGGCTGCCGCGGACCGCTTCGGCTCGTTCAGACATTCCCAGCAGGCCGGTCCCAGAGGGGTTGGCGGCCGCGGCGGGCTTATCGCTGATCACTTCCACCACCAGGTTCCCGGCTGACCGGCCGATACGCAGCAGCACAGTCGCCCCCGGCGCATGCTTCACGGCATTGGTCAACGACTCCTGCACGATCCTGTACGCAGACAGGTCTACCGCTGCCGGAAGATCCTCTATGTCCTCGACCGACACATCGACAGTTAGCCCTGCCGCGTCCGCCGACCGAACAAGCCTGTCGAACTCGCGGAGCCGCGCAGGCGAGGTGAACGCCTCTTGCCCGTCCTGCGACCGCAACAGACCGATCATCGCCCGCATCTCCGTCAGCGACGACACGCTGTTCTCCCGCACCGACCGCAGCACCATCCTGGTCCGCTCCGGGTCGCCGTCGCGCATGGTGAGCAGCGCCTCGGACTGGATCGCGATCGCCGAAAGGTGCCCGGCGATGACGTCGTGCAGGTCACGAGCCATGCTCGCCCGCTCAGCATGGATCGCCGCTTCCCGATCAAGCTCGGCGATCCGCGCCAACTGATCCGCCCGCGCCCGCTCAACGTCAGCGATCTCCCGCTGCTGGCGCACGTTGAGCGCCCACCACGCGGGCATGGCGGGCAACGGACAGGCGGTCAGGATGATCAGCAGCGCCACCCGCAACGAGTCAGCCACCAACAGCGCGGCCACCACAGCGACCCCGACGTAGCACCACAAGACCACGATCACCGCATTACTGGCCCGCCGAGACCCGTACAGCACGGCCAGATAGATCAAATCCCCAAACGCCAACGCAACCGGCAGCGTCAACCCCATCGCGATGTCCAAGCCCAAGAAGGGCAACCCGGCCGCAAGCCCCACCGCGGGTGCCCGGTGCTTAGCAAGCTGCAACAAACACAACCCCCCAAGCGCCGCGTACCGCACCCACATAGGGGCCTTCAAAACCCCCGCATCTGCCAACCCAGGCGCGTCCACCGCATACAAAACCACCCCAAGCAGATAGACGAACGCAATCTGCGCCAGTCGCCCACTCCACTCCTTGACCACCCGGACATCACAACACACCCCACCCCCACCCAACTCCCCCAACAGTCGAGCTCCCCCGTCGTCCGAAGTGATGACAGCCTTCCTTTGCCATCACCTGGCCCCCACCAGTCTCATCACCCCACGCCCCTGCCCCCACGCCAGCTGCTCACTAGCCCCCGCCGCCCCCACCCCCCGATGCCGTGCGTCCCCCACGCCCCTCATACCGCGCTCACCCCCAACCACAGCGCCCCCCAAGCCCCGATGCCAGCCCACCTACGCCCCCGCTTCCCCACAGCCCGCTTCGCCCCGCCTTATGTCCCACATCCGTCCACCACGCCCCCCGCCTTGAACCCCCCAGCAACCCGCCTCTCATGCGCGCGGTCCGAGCGCGCAACCTTCACCCGGAACCCCGCCGATGGCCGAAGAGTGCCCACGCTCCTTGCCGACTACGGCCGCGCCCTCTCACGCGCGGGTCCGAGGCACGCCACCTTCACTCGGGAACCCCGCCGATAGTCGATGAGCTCCCACACGCCCACTCACGCGGCTCAACCGCGCCCCCTCGCGCGGGCCTAGGCGCGCAACCTCCACTACTCGCAGACAGTCGAAGACCCCCATTGCCCCAAGGCCCCAGCGACACTGCACCCACACACGGGTCCCCGGCCGCGCACTCTCCCCGCCAACAGCCGAGGAGCTCACACCCCCTCGCCCCGCCTTAGAGCTACAGCGACACTCCACCCCTCGGACCCCAAGTAGCTCCACAGCGCTCCGCCCTCACCCGAACCCGAGCGATACCCCACCCCCGTGCCCGCTGCCCGCATAGCCCTCACCCGAACCCCAACGACAGCCACCGGGCTCCCACCCCTCGCGCCCCACTCGAAGCGCTGCCCGTATCCCAAGTCCCCCGCGCGCAGGTCCGAGGCCGCAACCCCCGCCCCACCACCCCCGGCGGCGCAGCCCCCGGCAGCACAATCTCCGCTGACCGCCCCAGTGGCTCAAGACCCGCCCCCGCTCTCGGCGGTACAGCCTTCGCCCACCACCTTCGCGGCCTAAGACCCTGCCTCACCCCGCTGCCCCCGCGCGCGGGTCCCGGGGCGCAGCCTCCGCTGACCGCCACGGTGGTTCAAGACCCGCCCTCCGCCCCGGCGGTACAGCCCCCACCCACCACCCCCGGTGGCCTAAGACCCCGCCTCACCCCACTGCCCCCGCGCGCGGGTCCGGGGCGCAGCCCCCACCCTCTCCGGGGGGCGGCCCCAGGGCCAGTCTACTAGGCCCCACTGGCAGTGGATCTTGAAAGCGGCACCCCGAAGATCCACATGTGGATAACTTCTGTCGCTGAACCGGGTGAAAGGAAGGCGGGCATAGTCCCGTTCGGACCGGGGTTGATCAATGCCCTGGGAACAAGCGATCACAGCCGAGATCACGTCCACAGTGGTCGACTCACCACAAGAGTCCCATGTGGACGATCGGGAGCGTGGACGACGGTGTCCGCCGTGCGGCATACGCTGGTCACGCGCTGTTGTTGGGCTGATTGGCCGGGGGGCGGGAGAGGGTCGCGCAGGGGCTACCGTTCGTCGACCCGGGGGTTGACAGCGTGCAATGGTCTAGTCCATTTTGAGGTGGTCTCGATCACCCTGCACCTGCACATGCCCCTTGGGAGGCAGCCATGACGTCCCACGCTCGGCGTGCGATCGTCGCCCTGCTGTCCGCTCTGTCGGTCACCGTAGGCCTGGTCCTGGCCTTCGCGGGCAACGCGTCCGCGGCCAACCTCGTCGCCAACCCCGGGTTCGAGGCGGGCAGCCTCTCCGGGTGGACCTGTTCCGGCGGCGGCTCCGTCACCTCCACCGACAAGCGCACCGGCAGCTACGCGCTCACCGCCGCGCCAGCCGGCTCGGACAACGCCCGTTGCTCGCAGACCGTCACGGTCAACCCGAGCTCGCGCTACACCCTGACCGCCTGGGTCAAGGGCTCCTACGTCTACCTCGGCGCCTCGGGGACCGGCACCACGGACGTCAGCACCTGGAACCCCACCGGCGGTTCCTGGGTGCAGCTGTCGACCAGCTTCAGCACCGGCGCGAACACCCGCTCGGTGACCGTCTACGTGCACGGGTGGTACGGCCAGCCCGCCTACCTCGCCGACGACGTGAGCCTCGACGGTCCGGGCACCCCGCCGACCTCCACCACGACCACCACGACGACGCGTCCCACGTCGTCGACCACCACCACGACCAGCACGACCACTACGACGACGTCGACCACCACTACGACCACGACGCCGCCTACTACGACCACGACCACCACGACGCCGAACCCGAACGTGCCGCTGCCTAAGCACGTGCTGACCGGCTACTGGCACAACTTCGACAACGGTGCCAAGCCCCTGACCATCGCGCAGGTGCCGACCACCTACGACATCATCGCGGTGTCCTTCGCCGACGCGGTACCCGCTGTGCGCGGCAGGGTCGAGTTCAACCTCGACCCGGTCCTGTCGCAGAAGCTCGGCGGCTACACGATCGAGCAGTTCAAGGCCGACATCAAGACCGTCCAGGGCCGCGGCCAGAAGGTCATCATCTCCGTCGGTGGCGAGAAGGGCACCATCTGGGCCGGTGACACCACCTCGGCCACCGCGTTCGCCAACAGCGTGATCGAGCTGATCCGCACCTACGGCTTCGACGGCGTCGACATCGACCTGGAGAACGGCGTCAGCGCGACGTACATGGGCCCGGCGCTGCGCACCATCTACAACGGCGGCGGCAAGATCATCACCTTCGCCCCGCAGACCATCGACGGCCAGTCGACCGGTCAGCAGTACTTCCAGCTGGCGCTGGCGGTCAAGGACATCCTGACCATCTGGAACATGCAGTACTACAACTCCGGCACGATGCTCGGCTGCGACCAGCAGGTCTACTCGCAGGGCACGGTCAACTTCCTGACCGCGCTCGCCTGCATCCAGCTGCAGGGCGGCCTGCGCGCCGACCAGGTCGGCCTCGGCCTGCCCGCGTCGCCGTCGGGTGCCGGTGGTGGCTACCAGTCGCCGACCAACGTCAACAACGCGCTGAACTGCCTCGCCCGCGGCACCAACTGCGGGACGTTCAAGCCGTCGACGACCTACCCGACCATCCGGGGTGCGATGACCTGGTCGATCAACTGGGACGCCTCCAACGGGTACGCGTTCGCCAACACGGTGGCGCCGTTCCTGGACACCCTGCCGTAAGAGGGGGGCGGACCGGTTAGGACGTGCGCGGCGGGGCGAGGGTGCCCGCCGCGCACGTTCTTCTTAGTCTGGCCAGGATGGCGGGCGCTTCTCCAAGAAGGCCGCCATCCCCTCCTTAGCTCCCTTGAGCTGGGACGCGCTAGCCATCACCTCGATGGCTAGCGCATAGGCGTCTTGCTCAGGCCGATCCAACTGTGCATAGATCGTCTGTTTGCCCAACGCCTTGGACGCCGCGCTACCCCGGGTAGCGCGGCGCATCAAGTCATCCACCGCGTTGTCCAGCTCGTCATCCGGCACAGCCCGATTGACGAGCCCCCACTCTTCCGCTGTCCTGGCGCTGATGACGTCGCCGGTCAGCGTTAGCTCCATCAGCCGCTTCCGCCCTACCGTCCGAGCCACGGGCACCGCAGGCGTATGGCAGAACCACCCGCCCTTACCTCCCGGCAGCGCAAACCCCGCCGACTCCGCCGCGATGGCCAGGTCGCAGGTAGCCACCAACTGACACCCCGCCGCCGTGGCCAACCCGTGCACTCTTGCGACAACCACCTGCGGCACGGTCTGGATGGTCCGCATGAGCTCGGTGCAGAGCCTGAGCAGCCCTCTTACCCCTAGAAGGTCCCGCGCAGCGACGTCCGCGAAGTCATGCCCTGCGGAGAACACCGGCCCCGCCCCAGCCAACACAATCCCCTTGGCATCGGACGTCCCGGCCACGCAGAACGCCGCCAGCAGCTCCGCCAGGTGCTCGGCGGACAACGCGTTCCTGCGCTCGGGCCGGTTCATGGTGATCCGCACGAGCTCGCCATCGCGGGTGACCAGGATGTGCTGGTAGTCGGACATACCCCGACCCTAGCCATCCAGCCGCGGCACCCGCTCCATCAACCGCGAGATCGCCTCGTCCACGGGCTCCACCTCGTAGTCGAGCTCCGCCAACCGGCGCGCGACCTCGGCGACCGGTATCCGCCTGGCCAGGGCGTGCCCGAGCACCTGCCTGATCGGAATCCGCTGGTCCGGGTCGTACTCGCGGCCGCTGTCGAACTCCTTCAGCAGTTCGGCGTTTTCCTGATCCGCTCGGACTGCCTCGCGCCGGATTCCCAGCTCGTCCAAGCGGTCTTCGACCGCGAATCCAATGCGATCTCGGTTGGCGAGGAGATACCTGGGAGCTCGCCCCTGGGTGAGGATGATCTCGCAGCTTCGCTTGAACTGGAAGATGTGTGCATCGAGTTTGCTCGGCACATGCAGCGGCAAGGGCAACGCTGGGGTTGAGAGGCATTTCTCGTGGGCCCAGTGGATCACGTCGGCGAGCGAAGTGCTTATGGTGAACGCGACTTGAATGCATGCCCACGCGAGATCTGTTGAACTCCATGATTGATCGGGAATCGTGCCTGCGACTTGTTGGAACTGTTCAGCAGTGGCGTCGGGAGGGTTGACCTTGCATTCCACTGATGTGTGGGCCTCGTGGTCGGCAGTGTCGATCTGATACCCGAGAGCGCTGAGTCTGTCTTGTACCTGCTGTGCGGGAAGCTTGAGTAATTCGGCAGCTTTCGCCACGTGGGAGGGCGCAACTTTATCGTCGTCCAACCAGGGGGTCGACCGGTTGAGGTTCCTGCTGAGGATCAGCAGGTCCGTTTCCAGGTAGAATTGGATGGAGGATTGGCGCTGGATTGCAAAAGAGTACGCCGAGAGTCGTTTCACCACTACCTGCGGTGAAACTCTTGTACGGCGGGAACAGAGTGCGATGTGGCCGCTCGGGACGACTTCCGAGGCGTCCAGCCACGGCGGGACGCCTCGCCCGCTCGTACTTAGAAAGAGGTAGTCCATCGTATTGACTTCCTCCTCGTCCGGCAAAGCATCGATGCTGTCGACCTGATAGCCGAGTATCGTCAGTCGAGACGCGGTTAATCGAACGCTCATTCCGGTTTTGCCAGCGGATTGTGCGATTCTACCCACCGGCAGTCGAACGGATTCGATTGCGTATCCGTCTTCTGAAGACAAGCTTTCGAGCAATGCGCAGTCTGTTGGTAGTGCTGGGCGAACGGGCTTCGCCCAGCGTTCTGGGAGTAGTTCGGTGTAGTGGGCAAGTAGGCGCCACAGTAGAATCCAGGAAGAGAAATGCCTCCTTCTGAATCCCAGCAGATTGTCGGAGTCTTCGGATCTCGGTGTAAGCAAGTGTTGATCTGCGGGGAAGAAGCCGGTTGCGGCGATGTTTCGTGGGCCTTGCGCGGACTGGATGTGCATACCCATCTCAATGGCGGATGTGGTGATGATGTCCGCTACGCGAGGCTGCATCATTGCTACGGAGTTCAGCCAAGTGTGGGACAAAAAGTCGGTAGTCGTAGATAGCAAGCTTGTTGTCGACTCCGTCAGGAGTTGTTCGACGCGCTGGGAAACATCGTCAAGCACCGTGGTGCGGTCGACTGTGAGCTTGGGTGTCCACGATCGGGTGAGGTTCACCAACGCGCCTTGGACGCTTGCGCTGAATGCGTGCGAACTCATCATGCCGCTCTGTTTCTGCGGGCGGGCATGCAGGCCATCGACAAGCAGGCCGCCGCCAGAATTGCACCACACTACCTGACCCTCGGGGCGCTGCGTGCCGTAAATGAGCTCACCCCCGGCTTGGATCTCGTTTCGGAACGGCTCGAAATACCCTGTCCGACTCCGAAAGGTGTATGGTTCCCACAGGAGGGCGACTCCGTCGTGTTCGGCGGTTGTGGTGAACTCAGCGATCCCCAGGAGTCGGTCCAACACGTCCACACAGGACGGAGCCTCGGCCCCATCACGCAAGTACAAGGTGACACTGGTACCGGGTTGCGCGCCGTGCTCCTCAGCCACGGTGATGCGGAACAGGTGCCCCGGCCCCACGATCCGCACGTGCCATTGCGGCCCGGGCCGACCCCCGTGCCGGTCCATGCGGCAGGTGGTCACCTCGATCTCGTCCGCCAGCATGAAGTAGCTCAAGACGCCGATGCCGAAGCGGCTGTTGGGGTAGAGGTGGATGTCGCGCTCAGCCCACTCCGCCTGTTCCTCCAAGAACTCCGGCCGATCAGCGAACCGGATTCCCGCCTGCGAGAAGACTTCCCGCAGTTCCTGGTCGCCCATCCCAATGCCGTTGTCGGTGCAGCGCAAGTAATTCCTGCCCTGCTCGTCCACGCCCTGCTCGAAAGTGATGTTGCCCGTCCACGGCCGGTCCAAGTACTCCTGCCGGGCTTGGCGGTAGCGGCAGGCGTCCAGTGCGTTCTGGTACAGCTCCCGGATGGCCAGCGATTGGTCGCCATAAAGCTGTTGGCCCATGAGGAGTTCGCGGACGCGGGTTTCGTCGAGGCGGAAGCGGGTGACCGGGACCGTGAACGCGGGCACGCCGTCGGTCGAGGCGGGTTCGACGCGGTCGGCGGAGGCTCGGGCGGGGAGGTGGAGCAGGGGCTGCAGGTGGGCGTCGTCCTGGGCGACCGCGTGGATCGCGGCGAACACCGCGTCCGCGCGGGACACGTGGTCGCGCAACGCCTCCATGACCGCCTCGTGGTGGCACTCCGCGACCATGCCGACGCCGATGTGCACCGGTTCCCAGCTCAGGTAGTCGAGCGTGGTCCGCAGCGCGCCCAGGTCGACCGGGTTGGGCACGCCCAAGTGCTCCACTACCACCGGCGACAACGTGATCGGCTCCACGGCAAGGCAGTGGGCGACCGCCACGAGCAGGCCCAGCAAGCGCTCACGGACGACGACGCCGCCGAGGTGGCTGGTTTTGGGCCGCAGGTCCAGCCGGGCGGGGTTGCCGAGGTCGCCGGGGGAGAGGCGGAGCAGGCGGGTCATGCGGTCGAGGACGTCGATGAGGACCTTGCGGGTTTGCGGGTCGTCGAGGGTGATCGTGGTCGGGGGGAGGGGGTGGGTCTCGACCCAGCGGTGGAACAGCCACCAGCCGATCTCCTCCGCGGCCGCCTGGCGGTCACCCAGGTCGCGTTGCGCGGCCCTGGCCACCAACCGGCGTTCCTGCTGACCGTCCAGGTGCCGTTCGTACGACTCGCGCGCCTTGTCGCCCGTCGTCGAGAGGTCCGTGGGGTCGACGTGGGTGAGCGAGGCCGCCGCCCTGGCCGTGCGGGTCTGGTGCACGAGCGGCGCCAACGACAGCAGCGCCGCCTCCAGGGGCGAGAACTCCAGCGGCTCGTGCTCCCTGATCGTGGCGATCAACGCGGCGACCCGGTCGGTCATCCGCTTCGGGAACGCCTCGTCGCGCCACGGATCGCCCGCCAACGCGTGCTCGGCGTGGTTGTGCGCCGCGAACAGTTGCTCTGCCGTGGACATCGCGCCCGCCAACGCCGGTCCCGCGTCCGCGACCTTCGTCCACGCCGGGTGCAGGCGGACCAGGTCGGTCCAGTCGGTGGAGGTCGCCTGCGGTGGCGTTGCCTCGGCCCGACCGTGCAAGTCCCGCCAGAAGGGGAGTTCGGTGGTGACCGAGGACGGCGTCGTGGCGAGTCCGGCGCACGCTTGGACCACCGCCCGCACCACGTCCCACGACGGCGCGTTCTTCACCGTCCCACCGAGGATCGCGCGGACCTGACCCTCCGACAGATCGCACCGGACCGCCAAGTCCTTCTGGGCGGGCCTGCCGCTCTCCTCCCACAGCTGCCCCAACTTCGCGAACAGCTCCGCGACGTCCGCTGCCGCCATCCAGTGCCTCCCAGGTCGTCCCCGCCTGGGGTTCTTACCGCTCGCCGCCCGATCGCGTCCGGGGACAGGGGTGATCCCCCCGAACGGCCTAGCGGTGGTGCTCGTGCAGGAGCAGCTGCGTGTAGGCGGCGACGGACTGGGCGTCGGTGATGTCGTTGGAGCGGATCATCGCCTCGAAGGTCGCGCGGGGGAACCAGGCGGCGCGCATGTCCTGCTCCTCGAGCTCGCGCGACGGCGGGCCCTCGGTGAGGTCGGTGGCGAGGTAGACGTGGCCGCGCTGGCTGGACATCCCTGCGGCGACGTCGAGGGTGCCGATGCGGGTCATGGTGCCCGCGCGCAGGCCGGTCTCCTCGCGCAGCTCGCGGGCGGCCAGCTGGTCGGGCGGCAGGACGGCGCGGTCGGGCGCGGTGCCCTGCGGGAACTCCCAGCGGCGGGCGCCCAGCGGGTAGCGGAACTGCTCGACCAGCATGAGCCGCTCGCCGTCGAGCGGGATGACCAGGGCGTAGTCCGGTTTGTCGATCACCCCGTAGATGCCGGGGCTGCCGTCGTGGCGGCGGATGCGGTCTTCGCGGACGGTCATCCAGGCGTTGGCATAGACCTGTGTCGAGTCGAGGCGTTCCACAGGGTCGATCCTGCCGTGCCCGCCGGACGGGCTAACCTGCCCGGGTGCGTCTAGTGATCGCTCGCTGCCAGGTCGACTATGCCGGACGGCTCACCGCCCACCTGCCGATGGCCAACCGGCTGTTGCTGGTCAAGGCGGACGGCTCGCTGTCGGTGCACTCCGACGACCGCGCCTACAAGCCGTTGAACTGGATGACCCCGCCGTGCTGGCTCACCGAGGAGCCCGGCGTGTGGACGGTGCAGAACAAGGCGGGCGAAAAGCTCGTGATCACCCTCGACGAGGTCATGCACGACTCGGCGCACGAACTCGGTGCCGAACCCGGCCTCGTCAAGGACGGCGTCGAGGCGCACCTGCAGGTCCTCCTCGCCGAGCACATCACCACCCTCGGCGAGGGCTACACCCTGGTCCGCCGCGAGTTCCCCACCGCCATCGGCCCGGTCGACATCATGTGCCGCGACGCGGGCGGCGCCTCCGTGGCCGTCGAGATCAAGCGCCGCGGCGAGATCGACGGGGTGGAGCAGCTGACCAGGTACCTGGAACTGCTCAACCGCGACCCCTTGCTGGCCCCGGTGCGCGGCGTGTTCGCGGCGCAGCTGATCAAGCCGCAGGCGCGGGTGCTCGCCGAGGACCGCGGCATCCGCTGCGTGACCCTCGACTACGACACCCTGCGCGGCATCGAGTCGGACGAGTTCCGCCTGTTCTGATCGCGGGGCCAATCCGCACCAGCGGGCCGGCCACCGCCAGGTGTTCCCGCGACGTCTCTTCGCGCACGGACCACGCGTCGGACAGGCCCCCTGCTCTGACGCTGGCCGACTTCGCCTCTGGCTCATTGTCCACAACCCCCGGCGTTGTCCACAGCCGCTCGTCCACCGGTTTCGTCGGTGCTGTCTGGAAGGCTGTGTATTGGGGGCTGCTCAGCCCGGTTCGATCTTGAACTGACCCCGCGGGTCAGTCCGTGAAGAAGTCGACCATGGCTTGGAAGCGGGGGTCCGGGTCGCCGATCCAGCGGCCTGCGCCTACCTGGTGTTCCCAGGTGCGGTGGTGGGTTAGTAGTGCCTCAACGAGGTCGGTTGCTAGGGCGGCGGCTTCGTACAGGTCTTGGTCGGCGGTTTGGGAGCTTGCGCCGATGATGAGGCCGCGGACGTTGGCGGAGTGGCCGTAGCGGAAGTTGCCGGTGCCCAGCAGGTGGTGGTCGACCAGGGCGGCTTCGCCGTGGTTGCGGTGGGTGCGGCGGTGGCCGGAGGCTTTCGCGGCGGCGTTGGGGAGGAAGGGGAGGGCGCCGTCGCCGATGGTGAGGGCGGCCAGGACGGCTTCGTGGTCGGGTTCCCAGGCGTGGGCGGTGGGGTCGAGGATCACGAAGGCCATGCACGGCCTGGGGTAGCGGCCCCGCGGACCATCGGTGCCGTGCCCGAGCGCGATGCTCTCGGCGCGGCGCAGACCCGCGGCCAGCAGCACCTCGGCGAACCGGGTGTCGTCGAGCATGTACGTGTAGGGGTTGCGGCGGTGCCGGGCGCGCACGGCGAGGCCCTGGGGTGAGACGGCGTCCTGAGTGGTCACCGGGGCATTGTGCGCGACGACCGGCGGTTGGCCACCTGGGTGGTGCCCGCCGGGTCCGATTGGTATAGACCTTACCCGTGACCATCACCGAAACCCGGCGGCTGTGGACGTCGAACTTCGCGCTGTACTTCACCGCGCGGATCGTCTCGATGCTCGGCGACATGATGATCCCGGTCGCCATGTCGGTCGCCGTCCTCGGCCTGGGCTACGGGGTCGTCGGCGTCGGGCTGGCGCTCGGCGCGTGGATGGGGGCCTTCGCCCTGTTCGTCGTGTTCGGCGGGGTCTTCGCCGACCGGTTCCACCCGCTGCCGCTGATGATCGGTGCCGACGCGGTCCGCTGCGCGGTGCAGGTGGGGCTCGCGGCGTACCTGTGGCTCGGCCACCCGCCGCTGTGGTTCATCGTCGGCGCATCGTTGCTCGGCGGGATCGCGACGGCCATGTTCCAGCCGGGGTTGACCAGCATGGTGCCGCAGGTCGCAACTGATGCGCAGCAGGCCAACGGTGTGCTGCGCATCAGCCAGGGCCTGGCAACGATGCTCGGTCCGGCCCTCGCCGGGGTCTTGGTCGCCACCACCACGGTCGCCTGGGCGTTCCTGGTCGACGCGGCGACCTTCGCGATCAGCGGGATCTGCCTGCTGCTGCTCAAGCTCCCCAGGTTCGAGGTCACCGACACGGCCACCACCTGGCAGAACCTGCGCGCGGGCTGGCACGAGTTCCGGTCCAGGTCCTGGCTGTGGACGGTCATCCTGATCTGGTGGGTGCTCGGCGTCCTGGTCTGGGGCCCGATCCACCCGCTGGGCGCGGCGTCGATCATCGAGGTGCACGGCACGGCCGCGTTCGGCTACGCGGAGGCCGCCTTTGGTGCCGGGAGCATCGTCGGCGGTCTGATCGCAATCAAGCTCCGCCCGGCCCGTCCGTTGTTCGGCGGTGCGATCGCGATGTTCTTGTTCCCGCTGATGCCGCTCGGTGCCGCACTGGTGCCCGCCGTGCCGCTGCTGTACGCGCTCTACGCGGTCAGCGGCCTGGGCTGGGCGTTCTGGGGCGTGCAGTGGGCGACCACCGTGCAGACCCAGATCCCGCAGGACCGCCTCAACCGGGTCGCCGCCTACGAGGTCGCCGGTTCCATCCTCGCCGTCCCGCTCGGCCAGGTCCTCGCGGGCCCGGCCAGCGCCCTGTTCGGCATCCACCCGCTGCTGTTCGTCGCCGCCATCGCGGGCACCGGCTGCGCCATCGCCCTCGTCGCCACCACCCCGATCCGCCGCCTGACCCGGGTCTAGCGGCCCGGAACGCCACCACAGTGGACGGTTACCATCCCGCCCCATGCGCCCCGACTGCCGCTGCCTGGTCTGCCACGACTACGGCGACCGCGACCAACTCGACGACATCGACACGAACCTCGTCGGCCACCTCGACGACCCGGGCTGGGGAGTCCTGGCCATCCCGGCGGACGACATCAGCGCGGGCTGGGCCTTCACCGTCGGGCTCTGGCACAGCTACCGCTCACCCGAGATCGCCGTGTTCGGGCTGTCGGTGGAAACCTCGATCGCGCACCTGAACGTCATCGGTGAGCGGGTGGCCGCCGGACTGGCCCTCGCCCCGGGCGACCAACTGCCCGAAACCCTCAAAGGCGACTACCTGGTCACGCTGAAGCCCGTCGACCCGAGCTGGCACGAGGACTTCTTCGGCACGGCCTCGGGCTTCTACCGCGCCACCCCGGAGGTGCCGTTCCTACAGGTCACTTGGCCAGACCGCGAGGGCCGATTTCCCGACGAGCAGGAGTTCGCGCAAGGTATTGCGCACTTGCAGCCCCACCTGTGGCTACCGCGCGACGAGCACCCGGTCGGTCCCTGGCGGGAATAGGGCGGTCATTGCACGCTGGTCACCTTCGCGACCAGTTCGGCCTTCGCCGACTTGGTCGCGAGGGCTTCCTTCTCGTCGAAAGCCGCCGTTCCGCCGGTGATGGTGAAGTGGCCGATCTTGGCGTCTTCGCCGCCGGTGACTTCGTAGATGACGGTGAGAGTTCTGTCGGTGGGCAAAGGAGTCGCGCCGGTATAGGTGGGATTGATCCGATACACGATGCTGCAGCCCGCTGACCCGAAGCAGTCCTTCTCCAGAACAATGATCGCGATGGTGAAATCCGCCGGGGTCGGAAGGGGGAGGGGCGCGACCTCATCCACAACAGCGGCGTCGCCCGCCACGCCTATCAGTGCGGAACCGTCCGTCGACTTCGGCGTGGAACGGGAGCTCGTGCCAATCGCGATCCCGACGATGAGGGCGAGTATCACGCTGACGCCCCACACCGTCGCGATCCGGGATTTCGTCGGCTTCTTCGCCTCGACGGGCGGGGCGACGGTCAGCACGGGGCCAGTGGTCTCGGACATCGGCGCTCATCTCCTGGTTCGTCGTGCCTGTGCATTCGGGCTGGTCAGGAGCGGTGTTACCCGGGCGGGCCCGCTGTCGCCCGTTCGCGTGGTCGCGCCGAGCGGTGTAACGCGGGCGGAAATCACCGCGAGCGGAAACGGGCAAAAGGGACTGGTTGAACCTTCGTCATGCGGGCGTGGCCGGGCGGGTCCATGCTGTCCGGGTGATCACACCGAGGTGACGGGTGGTGGTTGGCGTGCACCTTCTCGCGGATGCCGACTTGCGGCTGGACGCGGCTCCTATCGACTACGTCCTGCTGGGCGTTTACTTCGTCGTCGTCCTCGGGATCGGGGCGATGGCGCGGCGGTCGGTTTCGAGCAGTTTGGACTTCTTCCTCTCCGGCCGGTCGTTGCCCGCGTGGGTGACCGGGTTGGCGTTCATCTCGGCGAACCTCGGCGCGGTCGAGATCTTCGGGATGACGGCGAACGGGGCCCAATACGGCCTGCCGACGATGCATTACTACTGGATCGGTGCCATTCCGGCGATGGTGTTCCTCGGTCTGGTGATGATGCCGTTCTACTACGGCTCGAAGGTGCGCAGCGTCCCCGAATTCCTGTTGCGCCGGTTCGGGAAGTTCGCGCACCTGGTCAACGGGCTCAGCTTCGCCACCGCGCAGGTGCTCATCGCGGGCGTCAACCTGTTCGCGCTGGCCACCGTCGTCAACCTGTTGCTCGGCTGGCCGTTGTGGCTCAGCGTCGTCGTGGCGGCCGCGATCGTGCTCGCGTACACCTCGCTCGGCGGTCTGTCGGCCGCGGTCTACAACGAGGTCATGCAGTTCTTCGTCATCGTCGCGATGATGCTGCCGTTGACGTTCATCGGGTTGCACAAGGTGGGCGGCTGGCAGGGGTTGGTCGACAAGATCACCGCGGCTGACCCGGCGACCGCGGGCGAGCAGTTGTCGTCGTGGCCGGGGACGAACCTGACCGGGATCGGGGACGCGACGCTCAGCGTGCTCGGGATCGTGTTCGGGCTGGGGTTCGTGCTCTCCTTCGGTTACTGGACAACGAACTTCGCCGAGGTCCAGCGGGCGATGTCGGCCAAGAGCATGTCCGCGGCCCGGCGGACGCCGCTCATCGGCGCGTACCCGAAGACCTTCATCGCGCTGATCATCGTCATCCCCGGGATGATCGCCGCGGTGCTGGTGCCCGAACTCGCCGAGTTCAAGAAGGGCCAGGACACCGGCGTCACCTACAACAACGCCATCCTGCTGCTGATCCGCGACCTGCTGCCCAACGGCATGCTCGGCATCGCGATCACCGGTCTGCTGGCCGCGTTCATGGCGGGCATGGCGGCCAACGTCAGCTCCTTCAACACCGTCTTCACCTACGACCTCTGGCAGGCCTACGTCCGCAAGGACAAGCCGGACGAGTACTACCTCAAGGTCGGCCGGGTCGTGACTGTGGTCGGCTGCGTGATCGCGATCGGCACCGCGTTCATCGCCAGCAGCTTCACCAACATCATGGACTACCTGCAGACCCTGTTCGGCTTCTTCAACGCGCCGCTGTTCGCGACCTTCATCCTCGGCATGTTCTGGAAGCGGATGACCCCGCTCGCCGGTGGGCTCGGCCTGATCGCGGGCACCGCCTCCGCGGTCACCGTCGACGTGCTCAACCGGGCCGAGGTGCTGCACCTGGCCGGTCAGGGCGCCAGCTTCGTGGCCGCCAGCGCCGCGTTCGTGGTCGACATCGTGGTCAGCGTGGCGGTGTCGCTGGCGACCCGGCCCAAGCCGGACGCCGAGCTGGTCGGGCTGGTGTGGTCGCTGACCCCGCGCGACCGGTTGCGCCACGACGACACCGGGGAGAACGCGGGCTGGTACCGCAGGCCCGGGGTGCTGGCCATCGGCGTGCTGGTGCTGACGCTGGCCCTCAACATCATCTTCTGGTGAGGAGCGGGACATGGGCGAGAAGAGGGCAGCGGGCCTGTTCGACCTGCGCACGGTGCTGGCGCTGCTGTTCGCCGTGTACGGGTTCGTGCTGACCGTGATGGGCATCGCGTTCACCACCGACGCCGACCTGGAGAAGGCGGGCGGGGTCAACGTGAACCTGTGGATGGGCATCGGGATGGTGGTCGTGGCCTTGCTGTTCGCACTCTGGGTGCGCGTGCGACCGCTTTCCGTGCCCACCACCGAACCCGAGCGGGAGTCCGAACAGGAGCCCGGCTGAGCGGTTCCCCGCACGCGCGGCGGACCGGGTGGTTACCGTTGGCCCGTGCGGGGATTACTTCGACTGGTCGCGGCGGGCACGGTTCTGGTGCTCGCCGCGGGCTGTGGCGCGGATCTGTCCAAGTCGAGCACCGCGCGCAGCACGGTGCCCGCCACCTCCGGCCTCGGCACCAGCGCGCCCACGCCCAAGCCGACCGACGCGTTCGACCCGGAGAAGCTGCTCGGGCTCAACCCGTGCGGCCTCATGGACGACGCCGCGCTCAAGCCGCTCGGGCAACCGGCGGAGAGCAGGCTGCGCGACTACTCGCAGTGCTCGAACTACATGAAGGACAAGGACGGCAAGGAGCTCAACCTCAACCTGTCCATCGGGGAGCCCACCATCGGCCAGCCCGAGGCGGGCGCCGAGATCGACGGGCTGCCGTTCGTCAAGTCCGAATTGGACGACAAGACGGCGTGCTTCCTCACCGCCGTCACCGAGACGAACCCCAACCGCGGCATCACCGTGCAGGCGGGCCGCCGGGACAAGGGCGACCTGTGCACGCCGGGGGAGGCGCTGCTGCGGTCGGTGCTGGCCAAGATCCGCGAAGACCCGCCGCGGCTGGACCTCGCCGACAACACGCTGGTCGAGCTGGAGCCGTGCACGCTGGTCTCGGACGCGGTCATCACCGCCGCGGTCGGCCCGGACTCGCGCAAGCGGCCGAGCGGGGCGCACGTGTGCTCCTGGAGCGGCGGCGGCAGGTCGCTCATGCTCACCTTCCGCATCGGCCCCCGCCCCGACGACATCGCCGACGCGGCCAAGAGCAGCCCGGTCAACCTCGGCGACGGCGTCACCGCCCAGCAGCGCGGCGAGGCCGATGGCAAGCGCTGTCGCGTGGAGTGGGCGCACGCGGCTTTCCCCGGCGACAAGGAGCGCGCCGAGGTGGTCGCCCTCGACCTGAGCCGCTACGGCGACGCCACCGCGGGTGAGGACCTCTGCGCGAAGGTGCAGGCAGTGACCAAGGCGCTCATCCCGAGGTTGCCCAAGCGGTAGCTGTCCCAAGTGGATGGTCGGGCCCCTGGCCCAACCGGGTGACCGATGATGGGCAACGGGCTGGTCGGCGGGTTCCGCCCCCGTCGCGGAACCGGTGCAGTGGCGCAGTTCACGTCGTGCGACAGCCTTCCCGTGGCATCATCAGCGCAAGATGTTACCGGCAGGTAGCAACGCGGGAGGTAGCTGTGACGCGTGAATTCACTGTCGTCGGCGTGGTCGGACTGGGCACCATGGGCGCCGGGATCGCCGAGGTGCTCGCCCGCAGCGGGGTCCGCGTGGTGGCCGTCGAGGTCGACCCGGCTGGCATCGAGCGCGGCCGCGGCCACGTCGAGTACTCCACCGGGCGCGCCGTCGCCAAGGGCAAGCTCGCCGAGGACGCCCGGGCGCGGCTGCTCGACCTGATCACCTACAGCACCGCGCTCACCGACCTCGCCGACGCCGACCTGGTCATCGAGGCGATCCCCGAGTCGCTCGACCTCAAGGCGGGCCTGTTCGCCGAGCTGGACCGGATCGTGCGCCCCGAGGTCGTGCTGGCGTCGAACACCTCGTCGTTGTCGATCACCCAGATCAGCGTCCACGCCGGACGCCCGGGCAAGGTCGTCGGGCTGCACTTCTTCAACCCGGCGCCGGTCCAGCGGCTGACCGAGGTCGTGCGCACCGTGGTCACCGAGCCGGACGTGGTCACCGACGTGGTCGACTTCGCGCGGCGGCTGGGCAAGGAGCCGGTGGTCATCGGCGACCGGGCCGGGTTCATCGCCAACGCCCTGCTGTTCGGCTACCTCAACCACGCCGTCGCGATGTACGAGTCCCGCTACGCCACCCGCGAGGACCTCGACGCCGCCATGCGCTTCGGCTGCGGCTACCCGATGGGTCCGTTGGCGCTGCTCGACCTCATCGGCCTCGACACCGCTTTCGAGATCCTCGAGACGATGTACGCGCAGTCGCGCAACCGTTTGCACGCGCCGACGCCGATCCTCAAGCAGATGATCACCGCGGGGTTGCTCGGTCGCAAGAGCGGGCGCGGCTTTTATACTTACGAGGCCCCGGATTCGCCCACTGTTGTGCCTGACGTGCCGGTGACCTCGCCTGAGGAGGTCGCGTCGGTGCGTCGCGTTCGTCGTGTTGGTGTTGTGGGCACCGGGACGATGGCCACCGGGATCGTGGAAGTGTTCGCCCGCAAGGGGTTTGACGTCGTCTTGCGCGCCAGGTCGGCGGAGAAGGCTGAGGCGGCGGTCGGCAAGGTCCGCAAGTCGTTGGAGCGTCAGGTGACCAAGGGGCGACTATCCGAAGAGGACCGCGATGCCGTGTTGGGTCGGGTCGCGCCCGTGGTCGAGTTCGCCGAACTGGCCGACTGTGATCTGGTGATCGAGGCCGTCGCCGAGGAGCTGTCGGTCAAGCGGGCCGTGTTCGCCGCGCTCGACGAGGTCGTCAAGCCGGGCGCGGTCCTGGCCACCACGACGTCCTCGCTGCCGGTCATCGAGTGCGCCGCAGTGACCGCGCGACCCGGTGACGTGATCGGGCTGCACTTCTTCAACCCCGCCCCGGTCATGAAACTGGTCGAGGTCGTCGCCACCATCGCCACCGCACCCGACGTCGTCGCGACCGCCCGCGCGGTGTGCCTGGAGATCGGCAAGCACCCCGTCCACTGCGGCGACCGCGCCGGGTTCATCGTCAACGCCCTGCTGTTCCCGTACCTCAACGACGCGGTGAAGATGCTCGAGGCCCACTACGCCGAGGCCGACGACATCGACACGGCGATGAAGGTCGGCTGCGGCCTGCCGATGGGCCCGTTCGAACTGCTCGACGTGGTCGGCCTGGATGTGTCGCTGGCCATCGAGCGGACCCTCTACAACGAGTTCCACGAAGCCGGCTACGCGCCCGCCCCGCTGCTGGAACACCTGGTCACCGCGGGCCGCCTGGGCCGCAAAACCGGGAAGGGCTTCCGCGACTACAGCCGGTGAGGATAATGGCCCCGTGCCCACCTACGAGTTCCGCTGCCGCGAGTGCGGCTCCA
Source organism: Actinokineospora diospyrosa (assembly GCF_024171925.1). Taxonomy (GTDB): domain Bacteria; phylum Actinomycetota; class Actinomycetes; order Mycobacteriales; family Pseudonocardiaceae; genus Actinokineospora; species Actinokineospora diospyrosa. Next base: position 518,577 of record NZ_JAMTCO010000003.1, read on the forward strand.
CCTACGACGTCAACCGCCCCATGATCGCCGCGAACGACCCCGCCCCCTGCCCCGACGGCCACAACGACACCGTCAAGCTCCTCACCATGGCAGGCCTGTCCGGCCGCGCCGGGGCAGGTGCGCCCCAGGCTGGGGGTGGCTGTTGCGGCGGTGGCTGCTGCAGCTGACCGGACGCCTATAGGACGGCTGCTCGCGACTACAGACTGCTGGAGTGCACGCTCACGACAGGCAGTTCAGTGCGGGGAGGTTCAATGGTGAACCGGACAGCGGCGCAGCGGGAGAAGTTGACGACGATAGCGCTCTCCATACCGATGTTGATAAGACGCGGCAACCCCGACGCGGCGAGCCTGCCCACGGCCTTTGCCATGTCAGCCGCGCTGTCGGTGTCGACCACCCGGAGCACTGCCCCCAACTGCGGCGAGAAGATGAAGACGGCCATCTGAGCAGGCTACGCACGCGCGTTGCTCCGAGCACAGCCGAGAACGCCCCCCATCACCCCTTCGATCCGGCGGCGTGACCCCGCCGAACCACAGCCCGCCGGATCGGCTGATCAATGGTGCTCAAGCGCGCGGCCGTGACCTGAAGCACCAACCCACCACGTCGGTGCCCCCAGCCAGCCAGCAACGGCCGGTAACACCCGGCTGGCGGTCACCCGGTAGTCGCGCCGGTGGCTGCGGTGGCCGACCCGGTTGCCCGCTGGACGGTGGCCCGTGGCTGGTCCAGGTGTCTGCTGGCCTGTGGCGGACTGGGTGCTGGCTGGGCTGTTCGCGGGGAGTGGCCCGTGGGCGGTTGCGGCCTGTTGCCCACAGGGTGCGGTCTGCTCCGGGCGTTCTGTCGGCGTCCGCCGGTAGGCTGTATATCGGGGGCTGATCAGCGCGGGTTCGATAAAGATTCGCTGGTCAAGGCGTACTTCTGCCATCGGGTGTGTGCTGTGGCGCGGCACCGTTTCGGGTGGTCGTGGGTGAGTTGTCCACAGGTCTACGGGGTCGTCAGCACCACCGGCCCGTCCTCCGTGATGGCCACCGTGTTCTCGACGTGGGCGGCTCGGCTGCCGTCCACTGTGCGCAGGGTCCAGCCGTCCGGGTCGGTGGTGAAGGGGTCGGCGCCCGCGTGGAGCATGGGTTCGATCGCGATCACCAGGCCGGGGCGTAGTCGCATGCCGCGACCGGCTCGGGCCTCGTTGGGGACCGAGGGCGACTCGTGCATGGCGCGGCCGATGCCGTGGCCGCCGAAGTCCGGGGGGATGCCGTAGCCCGCGCCGCGGACGACGGTCGCGATGGCGTGGCCGATGTCGCCGAGGCGGTTGCCGGGGGTGGCGGCGGCGATGGCGGCGGCCAAGGCCCGCTCCGCGGTCTCGATCAGCTTCAGGTCCGCCGGGTCGGGGGTGCCGACCACGAAGGAGCGGGCCGCGTCGCCGTGCCAGCCGTTGAGGTGGGCGCCGAAGTCGATGCTGAGCAGGTCGCCGTCGCGCAGGGGGGTGGCGGTGGGGATGCCGTGCACGATGGCGTCGTTGACCGACGTGCACAGGACCGCCGGGAACGGGCTGTCGGCGAAGCCCGGCTGGTACCCCAGGAACGACGACCCCGCCTTGTGCTCGGCCAACACCTCCCGCGCCACCGCGTCCAACTCCAGCAGGGTCACCCCAACGCCCGCGGCCGCCCGCACCCGGTCCAGCGCCTCGCCGACGATCCGGCCCGCCTCGCGCATCGCCGCCACCTCGGCGGCTGTCTTCAGCTCGATCATGCGGATAACTATACCGGTATATCTATCCCGCGCTAGGATGGCCCCATGGTGCGCCCCCCGCTCAGCGACGACGAACGCCAGCGCGGCGAACTGCTCGGCGCCCTCCTGCGCTCCGCGCGCGGCGACCGCAGCATGGTCGACATCGCCGCCGCCGCCGGGATCTCGGTGGAGACCCTGCGCAAGATCGAGCGCGGCCGCGTCCCCACCCCGGCCTTCTTCACCGTCGCCGCCATCGCCGGGGCCGTCGGGCTGCCGCTGGACGAACTCCTCGCCCGCACCGCACCCGCGGAAGTCGGGAAGCTGACCGCTTAGCGCTACTGACCCTTCGCCACCAAGACGACGGTGTTGGCGTCCTTCGCCAGGTATGCCGTGGCAGACCAGCCCTGGGCGGCGAATGCGTCGTCGAGGGTGGGGCCGGTTAGGTAAGGGCCGTCGGGTAGCTGGTCTTGGAGGCCCTCCACGACCGCGGGCTCGGCCTTGTCATCGTGCGCGTTCGGCGAGAGCTTCGCGACCAGTGACGGCGGCAGGGTCACGATCGCGTCGATCCAGTACGTCGAAGGGCCGGGGACCCGGTCGTCGCCGAGGGTGCCGGACATCCACCGGGCCGACTCCGCCTCGGCGAGCGCCGGGAAGCGCGTGGTGAGCGGCTCGAGGTCGGTGCGCACCTGGCCGGTGCCCGACTTGGTGGGCATGGTGGGTCCCTTCTCCGGCGCGGCGGTGCCGCAGGCGGTGGTGAACAGCAGCAGCGCCGCCGCCGCGAGGTGGGTGGTACGGGGCACCGCGAGTGGTCCTTCCGGCGTCACCGGCCGGACAGGTCGGTGGTCAGCTTGGTCGGCGGGTTGCCGAGGTCCCAGGTGATGGTCTTGGTCATGCTGCCGTGGCTGTCGAACGGCTTGGCCCAGCCTATTTCGGTGAACCGGCCGTTCGCGTTGTCGGGGGCGCCGGTGGCGATGTCGGACTGGCCCCGGTTGAAGTTGTACCGGTCCTGGCCCTCCACCGTGACGACCATGGTGACCTTGTTGCCGTCGACCTTCACGTTGCCGTGGCTCCAGATCTGGTAACCGCCGACGGCCTTCTGCCAGTTCTCCGTCGCCGGGTACGGGCCTGCGCTGCTGGGCGCGCCGGTCATCGAGAAGTCGGTGCGGCCGGACCGGATGATCTCCTCGGCCGCGCGCGCCGCCCGGGTGACCTCGGAGTCGACACCCTGGCGGATGCCGGTGTCCTCCCGGTACGCCTTCTCGTAGTTCCACTCCTTCGGCGTGCCGGTGTTGTCCCAGTAGTGGTCGTACATGCCGGTCGCGTCGGGCAGGTAGCCGAGCGCCTGGGCGCCGCGCAGTTGCGCCAGCCACTTGGCCTTCTGGGCGTAGTCGCCGAGCTCGGCGTCCTTGGAGCCGTAGACGAAGTCCTCGTCGAAGGTGAAGGTCGGCTTCTCCGGCGGACCGGTGTGGTACTTGCCGTCGGCGGTCGTGGTGATGTCCGCGTCGGCGAGGTTGGTGGCGCCGTGGTCGCTGACCTTGCCGTCGGCCGCGGCGGCCAGGGCCTTCGCGAGCTGGGCGTCGACCTCTGCGGCCCCGGTCATCACCCGGCGCACCCGGTCGACGAGGCCCTGGGCGATCCGCGGCCGGTTCGCGTCCTTGGAACTCGGATCACCGTCGCGCACCGACCCGTCCGGCCCGATCCCGAACCGGTGGGTCCTGGCCACGTCCTCCAGTTCGTCGACCGACCGCCGGAGCTCGATCACGGCGTCAGCGGCGTCCTGCAACGCCTTCTGCACATGGGCCGCCTCGGCGACAACGTGCTCGGCGCGGTCGCGTAGACCGCTGAGGGACGTGCGCGCGGCGGTGGCGTTCTTCCCGTGCCAGAACAACGGCCCGAACGCCATGTCGAGTTCGTCTTGCAGGCCCAGGACCCGCTCCTTACGCCCCCGCACCGCCTGCGCGGCATCCTCAAGCGCTTCGGCATTCCACGACCGGACATCGGCGTAGGTGGTCATATCCCGAACCTCAACACATTCCCCAGCACATCAAAGTCCTGCGCCGCAGCGGCTTCGTCCTTCTCGTAATCATTGGCGGACGTGGTGATGTTCCCGCTAAGCAAGACGATGTCGGCCGACCAGTCCCGCATCCGGTTGTTCCACGCTGCGGCGAGGGCCTTGGCCTGGCCCGCTGAGGCGGACCCGGGCATGGCTTCGGACACTGGGGTCACTGCCTCCCCCAGCTTGACCTGCGCCGCTTGGTCGCCTGCCGAGTCCGCAGCTTTCGCGGCCCGCCGCAAACCCTCGACGTTGACGTTGTAGCCGTCCATGGCCCTCCCCACGGGATGCGTGAGGCGAAGGTAGGGGTGGGTGGGGGTGACGGGGGGTGGTTTCGTTGGGCGATCACTCGGATGGATGCGGGTGGGGGGTGGTGAGTGGGGGGCGGGTACACGGGTGGCGGAGTCTTGGGGTGGGGCTGGCTTGCTGTGCTGGAGGTGGGGTGGGGGATCGCGGGAAGTGAATGAACTTGGGGGCTTGGACGGGTAAAGTCCCTGGTCACCAAGTGTCTTCCCCGCGCACGCGGGGCTGTTCCCTATCACCCGCCCGCGAACGCGCCGGTCGACGCGTCTTCCCCGCGCATGCGGGGCTGTTCCCGCGCGGTAGCCCGGGACCCGTAGCTGAACCGTGTCTTCCCCGCACCTGCGGGCTGGTCCTCCACGGCAGCCTGAGAACCACCCACCCCCGCTCCCCACGCGCGCGGGTCGGGGGCGCAGCCCCCACCCTCACCGGGGGGCGGCCCCAGGGCCAGTCTACTAGGCCCCACCGACAGTGGATCTTGGAAGCAGGCACCCGAAGATCCACATGTGGATAACTTCTGTCGCTGAACCGGGTGACGTTGTGGTCGGTCTTGCCGGCGAGCGTGGGGGAGGGTGGCCGCCCAGAAACAAGAGGGCCGCCACCCCAAGTGCGCAGGTGGCGGCCCTCCGAGAGAAGCACTCAGCCGGGCAGGATGGCGGCGATCTCCGCGCCTGCCTCCGGCCCGAAAGCGTCGCCGATGCGTGCCACGGCCTCGGCCTTCGCGAAAGTCCACTCCTGCGGTCCGTCCGCCTCCAGCACCAGGACCGCCACCATCGACCCCAGTTGGGCGCACCGCTCCAGCCCCAGTCCCTGCGTCAGGCCCGCCAGGAAGCCCGCCCGGAAGCCGTCCCCCACCCCCGTCGGGTCGACCTTGGCCTTCTCCGGGACGGCGCCGACGTGCAGGGAGGTGCCGTCCTTGGTGACGATCTCCACGCCCTTCTCGCCCAGGGTGGTGATCCGCAGGCCGACGCGGTCCATGACCTCCGCCTCCGACCACCCCGTCTTGCGGCGCAGCAACTCCCACTCGTAGTCGTTGCTGAACAAGTAGTCCGCGCCGGTGATGAACTGGCGGATCTGCTCGCCGTCCATCCTGGCCAGCTGCTGCGACGGGTCGACGGCGAACTTGTAGCCGCGGTCGCGGCTCTCCTGGGCGTGGCGCAGCATGCCCTCGGGGTCGTTCGGGCTGATCAGCACCAGGTCGAGGCCGCCGACCCGCTCGGCGATGGGGGCCAGCTCGATCTGGCGGGCCTCCGACATCGCGCCCGCGTAGAACGAGGCGATCTGGCACAGCTCGTCGTCGGTGGTGCAGACGAAGCGGGCGGTGTTGGCGACCTCGGACACGTGCACGCCGGAGGTGTTCACCCCGTGCCGCTCCAGCCAGGACCGGTAGTCGGCGAAGTCGTCACCCACGGCGCCGACCAGCACGGGGGCGGTCCCCAGGACCCCGAGCGCGAAGGCGATGTTGGCACCGTTGCCGCCGCGGCGCACGACCAGGTCGTCGACGAGGAAGCTCAGCGAGATGCGGTGCAGCTGCTCGGTGACGAGCTGCTCGGCGAAGCGACCGGGGAAGTGCATCAGGTGGTCGGTGGCGATGCTTCCGGTGACGGCAACGGGCACGGAGCCCCTCCTGTGTTCCTCGGCCCAGCGACGCCCGATCGACGTCGAACTCGGCTCGGCGCGGTCATGGCGGATCAACCACCCACCCGGGTGGCGTCAGGTCACCGTTGAACACTACCGCTTGGTACGCCTGGGAACCGCCGCCATCCGCGCCTACATTGCGACGAATGAGCGCACCGCAGCAACTGCCGGACACCATGGACGAGTTGATCGCCGACTGCGCCGGGCTGCCCCCCGCGCTCACCCAGCGACGCCCTGAGCTGCCGTTGCCCCGCCTGCCCAAGCCCTGGCGGGTCGATGAGGCCTGCCACGCCCAGGTCGCCGACCTCGACGAGTACGTCTAGCGGCTTCCGGACACGCAAAAGGCCGCGACCCAGCCCGGGTCGCGGCCTTTTGGCGGTGACTAGTGGAACGAGTCGCCGCAGGCGCAGCTACCGCCCGCGTTCGGGTTGTCGATGGTGAAACCCTGCTTCTCGATCGTGTCGACGAAGTCGATCGTCGCGCCCTGCACGTAGGGGGCGCTCATCCGGTCGACGGCGACCTTCAAGCCGCCGAAGTCGCGGAAGAGGTCCCCGTCGAGGGTGCGCTCGTCGAAGAACAGCTGGTAGCGCAGGCCCGCGCAGCCACCGGGCTGCACGGCGATGCGCAGGTGCATGTCGTCGCGGCCCTCCTGCTCGAGCAGGGCCTTGGCCTTCACGGCGGCGGCGTCGGACAGTTCGACACCGTGGGTCGCCGCCTCGGTGCCAGTCTCCTGAGCGGTGGTCATCGTTCTCCCTGGGAATGGTCCTACGCGGGCACGTACCCGGCACAACAGCGTTGGCCCGGACTTTGTTCCGGACTACCTCATCCCATGGTGACACACGTCAGTGCCATCCCGGCAGCGATGCGCTCAGTACCACTGAGGACAACCGCGTCCGCCCAGGTCAGCGCCTTCTCCCGCTCGAATGTCCCCCCGCTCACCACCCACGAGCCCCCATCCAGAACTTCTCCCGCGCCGCTCTGCTCCACGCACCCAGCCGCCGCTCGCGCCCACCCGGGCCGCGCCTCCCCGCACCGACCCGCCACGCCTTCGACCCAGCTGCCCCTCCCCGCGCGCGCCCGCGACCGAGTGGCGCCCGGCCCCCACCCTCTCCGGGGGGCGACCCCGGTGCCAGTCTACCGGGCCCCACCGACAAAGGATCTTGGAAGCGGGTGGCAGAGATCCACATGTGGATAACTTCTGTCCCTGGGACGGGTGAATCCAGGTCACCCTCCCGACATGGCGCCCCAGGTCGGAGCGCCTCGAGGGCGGGGCCGGGCGGCTGGTGGAGCGAAGCAGAGTCGCAGGTAAGACGCCTGGGCGACCAGTGCGAGAGCCGTTCAGCCCGGAATCGAGCAGGCCCGGTAAGACCCCACAACGCTCCCCGCACGCGCGGGTCGGGGGCGCAGCCCCCACCCTCACCGGGGGGCGGCCCCAGGGCCAGTCTACTAGGCCCCACCCACAGTGGATCTTGGGAAACCCAAGCCGAAGATCCACATGTGGATAACTTTTGTCGCTGGAACGGGTGAAGACGAGAGCGGGTGGGCGGCCTGGACCTGGGGGAATGCGGAAAGGGGGTCGGGTGGGAGGCGTAGTCGGACAAAGGCGGGTGATCAGGAAGGGGTCAGCGCCACTGGCGGGCGGTGTGGTCGGCCAGGGCGGCGAGGGTGCCTGCTGGGTCGGCCAAGGAGGCGTCCAAAGAGCCAGCGAAGTCGGCCACCGAGTGGGCCTCTGCCACCCCCACCGCCCCCGCTTGGCGGCGGCCAACAGACACCTGCCCAGCCAAGACCACGCACGGGATCCCGCGATCGGCAGCTGCGCGGGCTACCGAGGTCACGAGCTTCCCGCGCAGCGATTGCCAGTCGAAGCTGCCTTCGCCGGTTACAACCAGTGCCGCGCGGTCCAAGGCGTCATCCAAGCCCGTGGCGGCGCGGACTACCTCCGCGCCAGACACGACAGCGGCGCCCAGAGCCAGTAAGGCGAAGCCGAGCCCCCCGGCTGCCCCAGCGCCCGGTTCATCCCGGAGATCCCGGCCAAAGCGAACAGCGACCTCCTCCGCCCAAGCGGCCATCCGAGCCTCCAGACGGGCCACCGCGGCCGGGTCAGCGCCCTTCTGGGGGCCGAAAGTCGCCGCCGCGCCGTGCGGGCCCAGGAGGGGGTTCTCGACGTCCACGGCGGCGAACAGTTCGGGCAAGGGCCCGTCCAGGACCTCAAGCGCGCCCCGGCCGCCGTCGGTGGTTGCGGAGCCGCCCAGGCCGATCACCACGCGCGACACCCCGGCGTCGCGGGCGGCCAGCACGAGCTCGCCGACGCCCCTGGTGGTGGCGGTCTCGCAGGCCTCGGCGCGGCGGTCGGCGGGGACCAGGTGCAGGCCGATGGCCTCGGCGGACTCCAGGTAGGCGACGCCGTCGTGGATGAGCCACTGGGCGTCGACGGGGTCGCCGAGGGGGCCGGTGACGGTGGTCAGCACCCGCTCGGCGCCCAGCGCACCCAGCAGGACCTCGGCGAACCCGGGCCCGCCGTCGGCCAGCGGGAAGGTCGACACGCGGTGGTCGGGGGCACCCCGGCGCCACCCCTCGGCGATCGCGGTGGCCGCCTCCGCTGAGGTGAGCGTCCCGCCGAAGCTGTCGGGGGCGATAACGACTCGCACGGGCGCAGCGTAGCGACCGCGGGGCTTGTCCTACCCTTGTCGACGTGAGGTTCCTGCGCCGCAACTCCGCTGACAGCCCCGACGCCGACTTGGTGGAGGACGACGCTGTCACCGTCGGTGACGGTGGGCCCAAGGGGCACACGCCCGGCAAGGGCAGGCCGACCCCCAAGCGCCGCGAGGCCGAGGGCCGCAAGCGCGGTCCGGTGGCCCCGCCGCCGAAGACCACCCGCGAGGCGATCCGCCGGGCCCGCGGGTCCAAGGAGGAGCGCAAAGCGCTCAACGCCCAGCGCCGGGAGCAGCGCTCCGAGCAGCGCCGCCGCATGGCCGACGGTGACGACCGCTACCTCATGCCGCGCGACCGCGGCCCGGTGAAGGCGTACGTGCGCGACCTGGTCGACAGCAAGCGCAACCTGCTGGGCCTGTTCATGCCGCTGGCGGTGCTGGTGTTCGTCTCGCTGCTGTCCACCTCGCTGGTGGTGCAGCAGTACGCGACCCTGGTCTGCCTGGTCATGCTGGTCGCGATGATCATCGAGGCCGTGCTCAACGGCCGCCGCGTGGTCAAGCGGGTGCGCGAGAAGTTCCCCAAGGAGAACGTCGGCGGCGCGGGCATCGGCTGGTACGCGTTCGTCCGGGCGACCCAGCTGCGCAAGCTGCGCGTTCCCAAGCCGCGAGTCACCCCCGGTACCGCGGTCTAGATTCGGCGGTATGGAGTTTCGTCGCCTGGGCCGTAGTGGCCTCAGCATCAGTGAGATCTCGTTCGGCAACTGGCTCACCCACGCCTCCCAGGTCGAGGAGGAGACCGCGCACGCCTGTGTGCGGGCCGCCCTCGACGCCGGGATCACTACGTTCGACACCGCTGACGTCTACGCGGGGACCAAGGCGGAGGAGGTCCTCGGCCGCGCCCTCGAAGGTCACCGACGCGAGAGTGTTGAGATCTTCACGAAGGTCTATGGCGTCACCGGTCCCGGACCTAACGACCGCGGACTCGGGCGCAAGCACATCATCGAGTCCGCCCACGGCTCCCTCCGCCGGCTTAAGACCGACTACGTCGACCTCTATCAAGCGCACCGGTTCGACCGGACCGTGCCGCTAGAGGAGACGTTCCTCGCGTTCGCCGACCTCGTGCGGCAGGGCAAGGTCCTCTACATCGGTGTCTCCGAGTGGACCGCCGACCAGATCACCCGCGGCGCCGCGCTCGCCCGCGAGCTGAACGTGCCGCTGATCTCCAACCAGCCGCAGTACTCGATGCTGTGGCGGGTGATCGAGGACCAGGTCGTCCCGGCCTCGGAGCGCGAGGGCCTCTCGCAGATCGTCTGGTCGCCGATCGCGCAGGGCGTGCTCACCGGCAAGTACCTGCCCGGCTCCCAGCCGCCGAGCGGCTCCCGCGCCACCGACGACCAGGGCGCCAAGATGATCTCCCACTTCCTGCGCGACGAGGTGCTCACCGCGGTCCAGGACCTGCGCCCGCTCGCCGAGGAGGCCGGGCTGTCGCTGGCTCAGCTGGCGATCGCGTGGGTCCTGCAGAACCCGAACGTCGCCTCGGCGATCATCGGGGCGTCGCGGCCGGAGCAGGTCACCGAGAACGCGGCGGCCGCGGGCAAGAAGCTGGACGCGGACCTGCTGGCCTCGATCGACAAGGTCCTCGAGGGCGTCGTGGAGCGCGACCCCCGGCTGACCGTCACGCCGTGAAGTCCAGAACGCGCTGAACAACGCGGTCGAAGTCGCCGGGGCGGCGCAGGACGTCGTGCCCGGCGCCGGTGATCGTCTCCACGGCGGCACCTGGGACCAACTCCTGGAGTCGACGGGCGGCGGCAGCGGAGTCATGGACGACGCTGTCGCCGCCGAACAACGCCAACACCGGCACCCGCACACCCCTTAGTGACTCGGCCGCGGGCACCTTCTGGAAGGGCCCGCCCGGCCGGAAGTGCCGGATCGCGCTAAGCAACAGCTGCGCTTCCGGGCTGTCGTAGATGTCTTCGCCTAGGCACCAACGCAAGAACCGCCGCCATATCCACTCCCGGTTCAGCACCGAGGTCACCAGCCCGAAGGCCGCCACCCCCGCGGAGAACGACGCAGTCACCGTCGTCGGGTCGAGCAGGCTGATGGACGCCAGCCGGTCGGGCCGGTGAATGGCCTGGTTGACCGCGTGCCAGCCCCCGGTCGACGCGCCGACGAGGTGCGCGCCCTCCAGCTCCAGCTGACCGAGGACGTCGTCGAGGCACCGCGCCCGGTCCTCGAAGTCCTTGAAGCGCACGGACTGCACGCTCCGCCCACCCTCGCCAAGCGTGTCGATCGCATACACAGTCCGGTGTTCACCCAGTACAGGCCCCAACTTCCAGTAACCCGCGGCGGTGGCCAGCAGACCGGGAAGCAGCACCACCGGAGGACCGGATCCGAACCGGTACAACCGGGTGGTGCCGTGCGCTGTGCCGACATCCAGCGCCGCCAATGGATCCGGCCACTGCGCCATAGCGATCTCGTACGCCTGTAGGTACTTTTCTTGTGCCGCAGCACTCTTGAACTGCCCAACACCTTTGGTCGTCATGCGCCCGAAGCTACGCAAGTCGGGGACCCCCGTCTTGGAAGCAGGTAAGGTTGCCCCAGGGGGATACGCATGGCCGACTGGTCACTCGTAGTGGCGCGCAAAGACATCGAGCGCTCGCCAAGCGAACACGTCTTTAGCCGGCCAGACCCGCGCTTAGCAGGCCTAGTGCGCACGTACGCCGCGCACACCTTCCCGAACACAGAACCAACCCCATGGCGGGTCACCCCGCTAACCGTGCTCACCGTTGTCTTAGACCTAGAGGCCCCGCAGCGACGCCTGCCGGACGGCACGGACCTCCCGTCATGCCCGGTCCTCGGTCTACGCGACCGCCCCCTCGACCTGGAACAGGCAGGCGTGGCCCGCGGTGTCAGCATCACCCTCACCCCACCCGGCGCGTACGCGCTATTCGGCCTGCCGCTCAAGGAACTGGCCAACGAGACCGTCCCGCTGGCCGACCTGCTCCGCGTCGACCTCCTGCGCGAGCGGCTCGCCGAGGCCGACGGCTGGCCCGAGCGGTTCCGCCTGCTCGACGCCTACCTGCTGGGCCGCGTCGCGCGCGGTCCGGCGCTGAGCGGTCAGGTCGAGGGCGCCTGGCACCGGCTGATGTCATCCCCGGTGTCGGTCGGCGCGCTGGCCGAGGCGAGCGGGTGGACGCGCCAGCACTTCCACGCCCGGTTCCGCGAGCAGATCGGGCTGGCACCGCGCACGGTCGCCCGCATCGCCCGGCTCAACCGCGCGGCCCTGCTGCTGGCGCGCCCCGAACCGCCGTCCCTGGCCGCGGTGGCCCACGTGTGCGGGTACGTGGACCAGCCGCACCTCAACCGCGACTTCCGCACGCTGACCGGCTGCACGCCGACCGACTACCGGACCGGCGGCTGACTCAGTCCTGCTCGGCGGTCGGGTCGACCCAGACCAGGTGGGCGCGGGTGTGGTCGCGGGTGAACAGCGGCAGCGCCGACTCCGGGCCGTTGAGGCTCATCCGCAGCGGCCGGTGGATCCCGACGAGCTCGGCGTGCTCGGGGAACGCCATGCCCCACGCGGCGATGCGGGCGTCGGCCCGCTCACCGAACTCCTCGACGACGGCGAAGAGCCGGGGCGCCTCGACAGCGACCGCGCCGGTCAGCAGGGCGGCGAACTCGGCCTCGTCGCAGGCAGGCGGCAGGGGGCGGTTGCCGGGGGTGGCGATCGTGGTCATAAACTAGCCTCCGTTGCGGGATGAAATGCGGCTTGCGATAGCCAGGCTGCGCCCCAACCTTCAAGATTCGCCAGCGGGACCGGCTACCAAGTGCCGCTGAGCTTATTCTGTAACTCCAGTTTGTATAGTCACCTAAAAGGGTGATCCCGGGTGCGGGTCACTCAACGTGATCGATGTGGGAGGATCCGGGGCCATGACGAGCCCATCGCGGTCGATCAGCATGCAGCGGCGGCTGCTGGGAGCGGAGCTGCTGCGGCTGCGCGAACAAGCGGGCCTGACCCAGGACGAGGCCGCCGAGCACCTGGGCAAGGCCGGGAACAAGATCAGTCGGGTCGAGTCGGGCAAGATCGGCATCGACAAGAGCGACCTGGACGTGATCCTGGAGCTCTACCGGGCGACGGAGAAAGACCGCCTCTGGTGCCGCGAACTGTCCCGCCTGTCCAAACCCAAGCGCGGTAGGCCTACCGGCGAGACAACGCTCTACCTGGGACCCCGCTGGTTCCGCGCCTTCCGCGACCTGGAGGCCGACGCCACCGAGATCATGGAAGTCCGGTCGGAGATCATCACCGGCATCCTGCAGACGGATGACTACATCCGAGCGATGTTCGAGGCTCAAGGCACCGATGCGGCTGACCAAGAAGTGGATGATGCTCTGCGGATACGTGCCGATCGGCGAACCTTGCTGACAAGAGAGGACGCCGCTCGCTTCGCCTTCGTGCTTAGTGAGTCGGCACTGCGTCGCCAAATTGGTGGTCCCGAGGTGATGGCTGAACAACTGCGGCATCTGGTTGACGTGGCGATGTTGCCGAACGTGACGCTCCAAATCATCCCGTTCGCCAGCCGGTCGTATGACTACTTGAGTACGACGTTTACGCTTTTCCGGTTCGGGCATGAGATGGCCAATGACATCGTCTACCTGGAGATGTACTCCGACGCTGCCTACCTCGACAAGCCCCCGGAGACGGTTCGCCGCTACAGGGAGCTGTTTGCAAGGTTGCAGGGGGTAGCCCTCGGCCCGGTGGAATCGCGACACTTGGTGGCGACCGTGGCGGAGGAGTACGCCTCGGTGGCAACCACAGGGAGATGACAGCCATGACTGACTGGGCCACGGTCCCGTTCCGCAAGTCCAGCCGCAGCGATGTGAATGGCGGTCAGTGCGTCGAGGTGGGCTTCCGTCCCGGCCTGGTCGCCGTTCGGGATTCCAAGTGCCCTGGTGGTGGCTTGATCGTGCTGCCCGCCGCCGCGTGGGCAGGCTTGATGGCTACAACCTCGAGGAGTTGATCCCCATGCCCAACTGGTCCACGGTCCCGTTCCGCAAGTCCAGCCGCAGTGGCACGAACGGTGGCAGCTGCGTTGAGGTGGGTTTCCGTCCCGGCTTGGTCGCCGTTCGGGACTCGAAGTGCCCCGCTGGCGGCCTCCTCGAACTCCCACCCGGCGCGTGGACCGAGGCCCTGGCCTCCTTCCGAACCCCCTGACCCACCAGGCCGCCCGCCCCACCGGACGGGCGGCCTCGGTCGGACAGGCACGATCGACGGCTACCCCAGCCACTCGATCCGCGCCTGCATACGACCACCTACGTACGCGGGGTGGGTTACTCCTATGGCGATCCAACGCACGTACCACGGGAAGGCGAAGTGGTGACCGACTCCCGCACACCCATCACCCACTGGGGTTTCATCGCCCGGGACGAACTGTCCGACGATGTCGACCTGGTCGGCGAGGTTTTGGCGCTCAACGCGGCGGGCCCCTCGACCTGGAGAAGGGCGGACGTCGGGTGGATGTGGGAGCTGGGCGAGACCCGGCCAGACCCCGACGCCGAGGAGGAGGGGCCGACGCTGGCCTTCGGCGTGCACAACGCCATCGGCTTCCTCCAGTGGCACGACGGCCTGGACGTGCTCGTGCCCACCTCGGGTACCAACACCGACTGGGTCGAGTACCACAGCGCGGGACTGCACCCGGCGGGCATCCGACCGCACGCGGAAGTACCGGTCGACCTGGTGCTGGCCGCCGTCGTCGAGTACCTCGACACGGGGCAACGGCCGACTTGCGTGGAGTGGGAACCAGGCGCCGCACTGAAATCCCGGTGGTCCACCCGCGGAACAGCCACGGCAGGCTAGTCGCCACGCCGTGATGCGCGGTCCGGCGAGGCCGGTCTCGTACAGACAACCGCGAGCGATTCGGCGGCGCAGCTTGGGCTGGGGTTGCGGAGCATGTTGGCTAGATCAGGTCGGCTCGGTGAGGCTGAAATTGAGTTGGCGACAGTCGTTGATGCGCGTATCAGTGTTCTCGGGTCCGATCATCCCCACACGCTAACGAGCCGTGTCGCCCTTGCGAGCGTGCTTGCCGAGTTAGGTCGTCTTGATGACGCCGAGGTCGAACTTCTGGCTGTCCTTGAAAGTCAGACCCGGATGCTTGGGGCAGAGCATCCGGTCACCCTTGTAAGTCTCAATAATCTCGCGGTAGTGCTCGTCCGCAAGGCGCTTGTGCAACAGGGCGCCAGCTTCAAAGCTTCACCGGGTAGTGCGAGTCCGGGATCACCGGCGTCATCCGGTGCTTGATGAAGATGCTGTTTCAGAGCACGAGCATCAGCAGTGCCCAGATCTGCCGACTGTGCCAGCGCCCCCGCACAGGTGGCTCACCGAGCAGGCAATACCCACTCATGGCCGCTATCGGGCTCATCCAGCCACACCCGGTGCAGGCCGTCCGGGGTGACGCTGAGGCCGAGGCGGTCCCAGTCCGGACACCCGAGCGTCTCCCATTCGTCGTGGGCGGCTTCTACGCGATCCCACAGCCGCACGGGTCCACCCTGGCGAATTTCACGGGCTCCGGTGATACGGGCCCAGGCCCACGAGCCGTCAGCGGCGCTGAGCGTGGACCATTCGGGACGGCCACCGGCTAGGCCCGTGTACCCAACCGACACTTCACCTGGCATCCCGACTTGGGCGAGGAACCAGGGCACCAGGTGGGTCCACGGCGTCGCGGGCAACGTGGTGTCCGACCGAGTTCCTGCCGATTGGTCGCCGAGTGCGGGCGCGGCGTCCGGTGCTCGGTCGGCATCGCGCATCGCCATGAATCCGGCCCAGCGCGGCAGGAAGCGCCCCGTGAGCCCATCGGCGGTGCGCCTCAACAGCGCCAGGTTCCCCGCGTGCACACTGGGTTTCAGGTCGACGAGCACGAGCCCACCCACCCGGACCTGGCCGGCCCACGCCCGCGGAACCGCAGGGACCGAACACGTGGCGATGATCCTGTCGAACGGCGCGTGCTCGGGCAGTCCCAGCCCGCCGTGACCGACCACGAGAACGGGGGACAGCCCCAGCGAAGCCAAGCGCTCACCAGCGGCCTCGACCAGCGCCGCACCGATGTCGACCGAGAAGACCCGCCCATCCCCGAGGCGGTGGCACAGGAGGGCGGCGTTGTACCCGGTCCCGGTGCCGATCTCCAGCACGCGGTGGTGGTCGGCGAGGTCGAGGGCTTCCAACATCCGAACCATCAGACCCGGCTTGGTCGACGACGACACCGTGACCCGGTCGCCATCAGCGGTGGTAGCGAGATCCGTCACCAACGGCTGGTTCCGGTACACAGCGGCGAGCCACTCTTCGCCTCCCGCAGCCGTCTGAACCCACGACCGGTCCGGTTCCTGGGTGTAGAAGCGCGGTACGAACAGGTGTCGAGGGGTCTTCTCCACTGCTTGCCGCAGCGAGGGAGTCCGAAGGACACCCTCGGCCACGATCTCCGCGGCGAGTTCGCGCGCCAGATCCTGCCAGGTCATGCGCCGGTCCCTTTCGCCAAGAGATCAGCCAGAGCCGACGTGATCGGCAATTCGGCCGCATCTTCAAGCCAGCCGTACTGCCCGCCCGCGTTGCACTCCAGGAAGATCCACTGCCCGTCTGGCCGAACGACGAAGTCGAACGCGCCGTATACCAACCCGAGTTCTCGGCAATAGTCCCGGACGCCGGTCAGCACATCGAACGGTGGATCGACCCGGTCGTAAGTCAGGGCCTTGTAGTCGTTGCGCCAGTCGACGTACGCGTCCGCGGTAGTCGCGTGGATCGCGGCTGCGAACACGCTGTCCCCGACGACGATCACGCGCGCCTCGTACGCCTTGGGTACCCATCGCTGGAACTGGTGCGATGTGACCTCGACGCCACGAAGATCGCTCATGTCGGAGGCATCGAGGAGTCGGGTGAAGGCCGTCTTGCGCCCACCCTCTTCGCGAATCGAAGGGGCTCCGAGCGCCTTGATCACGGTTTGCCCCGCCGCGGCGAAACGCAGTACCGCGGTCTGGGTGTTGGTGATCAGGGTGTCAGTGACCTGCAGGCCGCAGCGCGCAGCCGTCACAAGCTGCACCGGCTTGTAGGAGGCGTCGGCATTGCGGGCCGGGTGGTTCACCCACCGCACGGGCAGCGATGAGAGCACCCCGCCGAAGCCGAGCTTGGCCTCGGTCATGGCCCACTGCCGCTCGGTCGGCGACATGCCCTCAGCGAAGGTGAACGCAGTGGGGCTGCGGTACCAGATCGACCGCAGTGCCTCCAGTCGCACAGTTCGCCCAGCAGTGGACAAGCTCCCCACCCACCGCCCGTGCCGCAGTTCGGCGTCGATGCTCACGTGCTGCGGAAACCAGGCGGTGTCCAGGCGGACCACAGGCACGGCCCGGTCCTGCAGCGCGTCGACCATGCGGTCAGCCGTGAGGTCCAGTTCGGGCGCGAGGATGAGAACGGTCATCAATCGTTGACCCAGTCCTCGGAGCTGGGCGGGTCCTCGCCGTCAACGCTCGACGTGGTCTTGGCAGTCGGGTCACCCATGCTGGGCAGCTCGATCAGCGGTACACCGGAGGTGGCAACGGCCTTCTGCGCGTCGCTGTCGTAAGTCCACTCCGGGATCACCGTGCCCGGTCGTACGGGCGTGGCGCGACGAAGCCCGAAGGGGCGGATGCCCGCAGGCGTTGGGAAGTCATTCGCCCGTTCGACCGAGGTCGAACCGTGGAGGGCGAACTGACCGCTGAGTGGTGCGAACGGATCGGCCTCAGGCGCTTGGGCATGAGTAGTGATCATGCCTCTGTTCTTAGCAGCGTCCTTCGCCGCGCGGGAGGTCCTCGAGTGCGGCGCACCCGTTGAGCTGAGAGAAACGACGAGGGTCCCGCACCCACACGGTGTGGACCCTCGTCGTTGGAAGTGCGCCGTCGCTGAGCTCGGCGGCGGGATTGTTCTCCGGCGCTGGTCGAGCCTGCGGGCGACGAATCAGGGCCGCCAGCCTGCTGGCCGGCGGCCCTGAAACTCAGATCTTCACCGGGTAGTGCGGTTCCGGGATCACCGGCGTGATTCGGCGTTCGATGAAGATGCCGTGCCAGAGCATGAAGACCAGCAAGGCCCAGATCCGCCGACTGTGGTCGAGCGTGCCCGCGCGGTGTTCCTCCAGCAGGCGCATCACCGCGTTCTTGTCGATCAAGGCGTCGGTCTGCGACGCCATCACGATGTCGCGGGCCCAGTCGTACATCTCGTCCTTGAGCCACAGGCGGATCGGCACCGGGAAGCCGAGTTTGCGGCGGTTCAGCACGTGCGCGGGGACGACCTTGCGCAGGGCCTGGCGCAGGGCGAACTTGGTGGTCTCCTTGGTGATCTTCTGCTCCAGCGGCACCTCGGCGGCCACCCGGAACACCTCGGGGTCCAGGAACGGCACCCGCAGCTCCAGCGAGTTCGCCATGGTCATCTTGTCCGCCTTGACCAGGATGTCGCCGCGCAGCCAGGTGAACAGGTCCACGTGCTGCATCCGGGTCACCGGGTCCCACGACACCGACTCGCGGTAGTGCGGGGAGGTGATGTCGCGGTGGCTGACCCCCGGGTCGAACGTGCGCAGGACGCCGCGCAGCTGGTCGTCGCGGAAGATGCGGGCGTTGCCGTAGTAGCGGTCCTCCAGCGACAGCGACCCGCGGCGCAGCAGGTCCTTGCCGCGGGTGCCCTCGGGGATCTTCGCCGAGACGCGGCCCATGAACTTGCGCAGCGAACCCGGCACCCGCTCGAACGGCGCCAGCGACAGCGGCTCCCGGTAGATCGTGTACCCGCCGAACAGCTCGTCGGCGCCCTCACCCGAGAGCACGACCTTCACGTGCTTGCGGGCCTCGCGGGCGATGAACCACAGCGGCACCAGCGCCGGGTCGGCCACCGGGTCGTCGAGGTACCAGACGATCAGCGGCAGCGCGTCCATCATCTCGTGCGCCGACACCGTCCGGACCACGTGCTTGACCCCGATCGCGGCCGCGGACTCCGCCGCCACGTCGACCTCGGAGTAGCCCTGGCGCTCGAAGCCGGTGGTGAAGGTCACCAGGTCCGGGTTGTGCTCGCGGGCCAGCGCGGCGATCGCGGTCGAGTCGATGCCACCGGAGAGGAACGAACCCACGGTGACGTCGGCGCGCATGTGCATCCGGACCGAGTCGCTCATCACGTCGGCGATCCGCTGGTAGAGCGCCTCGGCGTCGGCGGGGCCGCGCACCGGGGTCGGCGAGAACCGCGGCTGCCAGTAGCGCTTGGTCACCGGTTCCTCGCCCGGTACCAGCGTGAAGCAGGTGCCCGACTCGATCCGGTGAACCGTCGAGTGCAGGGTGTCCGGCTCCGGCACGTACTGCAGCGTCAAGTAGTGCTGCAGCGACCGGCGGTCCAGCTCCAGCCGCGCGCCGATCAGCGGCGCGAGCTCCAGGATGGACTTCTTCTCGCTCGAGAAGGCCACCCCGCCCGGGCCAGAGGCGTAGAACAGCGGCTTGATGCCGAACGGGTCGCGCGCGCCGAACAGGGTCTGCTTCTGCGAGTCCCAGATCAGGAACGCGAACATGCCGCGCAGCCGGGTGACCGCGGCCTCGCCCCAGTAGTGGTAGGCGGCGACGATCGTCTCGCCGTCACCGTCGGTGACGAACCGCGCGCCGTGCCGCTCGGCCAGTTCGGCCCGCAGCTCCAGGTAGTTGTAGATCTCGCCGTTGAACAGCAGCGTGTACCGCTGCGGTGTCTCCGGCGGCCCCCACGGCAGCGGTTGGTGGGAGTGCTCAATGTCGATCATGGACAGCCGGTTGAAGCCGAACACGACCTCACCGCCGGTCCACGTCCCGCTCTCATCGGGGCCGCGGTGGCGCTGGCAGCGCATCGCCGCCCCCACCGCCGACCGCGCGGCGGCGGCGTCCATCTCCGAAGGGCAGACCAGGCCAAGCAGACCGCACACGCTTCTCGCGCACCTCTTCCGTGTCGAGCCGGGGTTGTCTCTGGCGGGGAAGACGCAAGTATGCCGGGCGGGGTTGCCCGGCCCCGACCTGGCCGACCCCGTGCGCGCAGCGTCACCGCCCGGTGTGACCGACATCCGATCACCCCTCGGGGGGTGTGGCCCACGTCGCTGGGCTAGGCTCCGCAGTGCTCCCCAGGAGCGTCGATCTCCGCTGTCCAGCGCCGGGATCGGCGGTCGCGGGGGCAGCGTCAAGTGCGTGGAGTTACCGCTCGAGGAGGAGTCGCGCAGTGGGCACACCCAAGGCCGCCGGGAACCGTTCGCCGGTCGCCCGGCTGAGCAAGGTCGCCGGTCTTGTCGCGCTCGTCGTCCTGGGCGCCACCGGCTGTTCCACCGACGAGGTGCTGCGGTTCGGTTGGCCGGAGGGCGTCACCCCGCAGGCCGAGCGGATGCGCGAGTTCTGGACCTGGTCGGTCGTCGCGGCGCTGATCATCGGCGTGATCACCTGGGCGCTCATCCTGTGGCCGGTGGTCGCCCACCGCAAGCGCGGGGAGACGCTGCCCAAGCAGTTCCAGTACAACCACTTCCTGGAGTGGATCTACACCGGCATCCCGGTCGTGATCGTGGTCGTGCTGTTCTACTTCACCGCCACCACCCAGAACTACGTGCAGGCCGAGACCGACAAGCCGGACGTGACGGTCGACGTGCTCGCCTTCCAGTGGAACTGGGAGTTCGACTACAAGAGCTACGTCAACACCAAGGGCGCCCTGGAAGAGCCCGCCGCGCCCGGTGACACGACGGTGCGCACCATCGGCAGCTCCGCGGAGATCCCGCTGCTGGTCCTGCCGACCCAGCGCACCATCCAGTACAACCTGAAGTCGCGCGACGTCATCCACGCGTTCTTCGTCCCGGAGTTCCTCTTCAAGCGCGACGTGTTCCCGCACCCGGAGAAGAACAACCAGGACGCCACGTTCCAGAACCGGATCGACAAGACCGGCTCGTTCGTCGGTCGCTGCGCCGAGCTGTGCGGTACCTACCACGCGGTGATGAACTTCGAGGTCCGCGCGATCACCCCGGAGCAGTTCGACCAGTACCTGGGGCTGCGGACCAAGACCAACCCCAAGACCGGCAAGCCGTTCACCGCCGCCGAGGCGCTCACCGAGATGAACTGCGGCGAGCTGTGCTCCCCGGTCGCGGTGACGACCAAGCCGTTCAACACCGACCGCACCGCCCGCACGGCCACGAACTGATGTAGTCGGTCCACTGCGGACTGAGCGCCACGAACAGGTGAATGTGAGGACAGCATGAAGGTCGAAGCCCGCCTCTTCGACATCACCACCGCCTTCTTCTTCCTATCCGCCATCGTCTACGGCGTGTGGTCGAAGGAACCGGTCGGCACGGTGGCCCTGATCCTCACCGGCGGCCTCTCGCTCATCGTGGGCACCTACTTCCACTTCGTCGCCCGCAGGCTCGACCAGCGCCCCGAGGACAACCCGGACGCCGAGGTCAGCGACGGCGCCGGTGAGCTCGGCTTCTTCAGCCCCGGCAGCTACTGGCCCGTCGCCCTGGCCGCCTCCGCCGCCCTCGCCGCCTTCGCGATGGCGTTCTGGCAGATCTGGCTCCTGGTCATCGCCGTGGTCCTCATCCTGATCGCCGTCGGTGGTCTGGTCTTCGAGTACCACACCCGCCCCAACGCGACGGACTGATCACACTCTCTCGGTGAAGGGCCCTGCACCAGGATCTGGTGCAGGGCCCTTTCGTCGTTTGGTCCTTCGAATCGACACTGGCCGCGCCGTTCAAGGAGGGGTGGGCAAGGTGGTGGAGGTCCGCCCCAGCCCACCCACTCAGCGCCTGGACACTCGGACCCTGCGGTGCCATGCCCCTCGTCAGGTCCGCCTCAGCCCTCCTGCTCAGCGCGTGGACAGTCGGAGTCGCTGGTGCCAGGCCGGCTCGATGGGGCGGACTTGTTTTGCGTGGGGGGACAACACCCGTAGCGTCGTCAGCGGCAGGGCCTGCTTTTGGGCCCCTGCTTTGCGGTTCTGCGTCGGGTGTTGTAGGGGCCCCGCGCAAAACAAGTTCGCCCCATCGAGCTTTCCGCATTGTCGCGGATCGGACGCCGAGCTTGCCGCCAGGCAACGAGGCGTCCCCCGGAGCCGAAGGCGGAGGCCCGAAGTTCTTGCTCCGCACTCCCAGCCACGGCCTACGTCAAGATCAACCTGATCAAAAGCCCCCAAATACACAGCTTACCGACGCACCCCGACAAAACCGGCGCCTCAGCAGCACCCTGTGGACAACAGCAGACGTTGTGGACAGCCAGCACCTAGCGGCAGTCGCTAAGCGAGTTCCTGTGACCGCGCGATCCACCGGTCCAGCAGCCGCTCAGCAGAGCCGTTGTCGATGGCTTCAGCGGCGGCTCCGAGGCCTGCCTCGAAGTCCGCGTATAGATCTCCCGACAGCCCCTTGAACGCCGCGATTGCCCCGGCCGCGTTCAGCACCACAGCGTCTCGGACCGGGCCGCGCTTGCCGCCCAGTAGGTCTCGCACCACCTGTGCGTTGAACTCAGCGTCCCCACCGCGCAGGTCTGTGGGGACCGACACCGGGATCCCCAAGCGGGAAGGGTCGAATGTCTGCTGTTGGACGGTCCCACCCGACACGACCCACACGCTCGTCGTCGTAGTCGTGGTGATTTCGTCCAGATTGTCGTCACCGCGCACAACCAGCACCGAAGCGTCGCGGGAGGCGAATACCTCGGCCATCACCGGGGCCAGGCGCAGGTTCGCGCAGCCCACCAGGCCCGCGCGCGGCTGGGCCGGGTTCGTCAGCGGACCCAGCACGTTGAACGCCGTGGGGATGCCGATCTGGCTGCGGACCGGGCCCGCGTGGCGCAGGGCCGGGTGGAACGCCGCGGCGAAGCAGAAGGCGATGCCGACGTCGCGGACGCAGGTGGCCACGGCTTCGGGGGAGAGTTCGATCACTACGCCGAGCTCTTCGAGGACGTCGGCGGTGCCGCACTTGGAGGAGGCCGCCCGGTTGCCGTGCTTGACGACCGGGGCGCCGGTGGCGGCGGTGACCAGGGCGGTCATGGTGGAGATGTTCACCGTGTGGGCCTGGTCGCCGCCGGTGCCCACGACGTCCACGGCGTCGATGTCGAGGTGCACTAAGCGGGCGTTGGCCATCATGCCCTCGGCGAGGCCGCCGATCTCCGCGGCCGTTTCGCCCTTGGCGCGCAGGGCCACCGCGAACGCGGCGATCTGGGCCGGGGTGGCGGCGCCGGACATGATCTCGTTCATCGCCCACGACGTGTCCGGCGCGGTCAGGTCCCCGCCGTCGACCAGGTGGTTGAGCAACGACTTCCAGCTGCGCTCACCCACGCGGTCAGCCTCGGACCAGTGGCAGGCGCTTGGTGCGCAGCACGTCGGCGACGGTCTCGGCGGCGGTCAGCGGGTCGAGCGGGTGCACGAGGACCGCGTCGGCCTGCGACCAGGTCGCCAACCAGCGGTCGTCCTTGCGGCGCACCGCGATGATGATCGGCGGGCAGTCGGTGATCTCGTTCTTGAGCTGCCTGCACAGGCCCATGCCGCCGGTCGGCTGCGCCTCGCCGTCGAGGATGGCCAGGTCGATGCCGCCCGCGTCCATCTCCATCAGGACCTCGGAGACCGTGCCCACCTCGACGTAGGCGACCCGGCCGATGTCGGCGGCGGGCCTGCGGCCCACGGCTGTGATGATCGTCTCGCGGACCTCGGGCCGGTGGCTGAAGACCAGGATCTTCAGTGCTGCGGTGCTCATGCGTCCTCCGGGTGGGCGAGGGTGTTGACGAAAAGCTGGAGCAGGCGCGTTGATGTTATCGGTCTCACGTCAGCGGGTCTGCAAGACGTCCCACCCCAGGGCGTGCCCGCCCAGGCGGGTCGCGAGACTGGCCATCCTGGACCGTTCGCGCGCGCACTCCAGGGCCGTCACGACCTGCGCGCGCAGGGCGTAGGCGAGCACCGGACCACCGTCGAACGGCAGCACTTCCCGCAGGACGTAGCCGTCTTGAGCGATCAACGCGGCCGCCTCGCCGACCCGGTCGGCGGGCAGTGACAGGTGGTGGCGCAGCACCGCCTGATCGGTGGGTCGCAAGTCGCTGGACCGGGTGAGCGCCGCCGACGCCGCCTCGGCGTCGTCGAAGCTGGCCGCCACGACCACCAAGTCCGGGTCGTCCGGGTTCACCCGGGGTGTCCGTTGCCTGGTGAACGCCGTACGAAGCTTGTCGAGAAAGCCCACGTCCCCGCCCTTCCACCCGCCCCGACGCGCCGAGGCGGTCTACTCGCGACCCGACCGGGCGAGCCCACTACTCGCAAGACATAATGCGACCCGTGACTGCAGCAGCGCCCTCCATTGGCCAGCGTGTGCACTCGCTGAACCGGCCGAACATGGTCAGCGTCGGCACCATCGTCTGGTTGTCCAGCGAGCTGATGTTCTTCGCCGGGCTGTTCGCCATGTTCTTCACCGTCAAGGCGCAGAACAGCACCGGCCACTGGCCACCGCCACTGGCCGACGGCGAACTCGTGCACCTGGACGTGCCCTACGCGCTGCCGTTCACGATCATCCTGGTGGCCTCCTCGTTCACCTGCCAGCTCGGCGTCTTCGCCGCCGAGCGCGGCGACGTGTTCGGCCTGCGCCGCTGGTACATCGCCACCCTGATCATGGGCGCGATCTTCGTCGGCGGTCAGGCCTACGAGTACTACAACCTGATCAACGAGGGCGTGACCATCCCGTCCGGGGCGTTCGGGACGGTCTTCTACCTCACCACCGGGTTCCACGGCCTGCACGTCATCGGCGGCCTCATCGCCTTCGTGTACCTGCTCATCCGCACCAAGCTGAGCAAGTTCACCCCGGCGCAGGCCACCTCGGCGATCGTGGTCTCGTACTACTGGCACTTCGTCGACGTGGTCTGGATCGGCCTGTTCGCGGTCATCTACCTGGTCCCATGACCGCCGCACCCGAGCCAGCAGCCGCCCAGCCCGCCACCACCAGCTCCACCGGGCCCGAACCGACAGCAAGGGTTGCCGTTCTATGAACAAGAAACTGCCGCGCCGCGGCAAGCTCCGCAGGCGCGTGGCCGGTCTGCTGGCCCTCGGTTTCGCGCTGATGTCGGTCGGCGTCCTGTACTCCGCGTTCGCCCCGCAGCCACCGGTCGCGCAGGCCCAGGGCGACCCGGCGCTGGTGCGCGAGGGCGAGCGGATCTACAACACCACCTGCATCAGCTGCCACGGCGCCAACCTCGAGGGCGTCGCCGACCGCGGCCCCAGCCTGATCGGCGTCGGTGAGGCGGCCACCTACTTCCAGACCGCGACCGGGCGGATGCCCGCGGTGCGCCAGGAAGCCCAGATCGAGCGCAAGCCCCCGAAGCTCGACCCGCACCAGATCGACGCCATCAGCGCGTTCGTCGACTCCAAGGGCGGCGGCGCCAAGCTGCCGGAGGAGCAGGGCGAGGCGCTGCGCGGCGACAACCCGGCGCGCGGCGGCGAGCTGTTCCGGCTCAACTGCGCGTCCTGCCACAACTTCACCGGCCGCGGCGGCGCGCTGTCCTCGGGCAAGTTCGCGCCCAAGCTGGACGGCGTCTCCGAAACCGAGATCTACGCGGCCATGCTCACCGGCCCGCAGAACATGCCGAAGTTCTCCGACCGGCAGCTCACCCCGGAGGAGAAGAAGGACATCGTCGCCTACGTCAAGTCGGTGACCGATGGCAACAACAACCCCGGTGGCAACCCGATCGGCGGGCTCGGACCGCAGTCGGAGGGTCTGATCGCATTCATCGTGGGGATCGCCGCGCTGGTCGGCGTGACCCTCTGGATTGGGGCTAAAGCATGAGTTCCACCAACCCCCAGCAGCTGCCGAGCGAGGAGGAGCTCGCGGGCATGTCCCGCGAGGAGCTCGTGCGCCTCGGCGGCAAGCTCGACGACGTCGAGATCGTCGAGTACCCGGACCCGTGGCCGGTCAAGGGCACCCGCGCCGAGAAGCGCGCCGAGCGCCTGGTCGCGCTGTGGTTCCTGCTCGCCGCGGTCGGCGGGCTCGCCTTCGCCGGGGTCTTCCTCTTCTGGCCGTCGGCCTACACCGCGCCGTACACCGACGGGTACTTCATGTACTCGCTGTACACCCCGCTGCTGGGCGCCTCGCTCGGCCTGTCGGTCATCTCGGTGGGCATCGGCACGCTGCTCTACACGAAGAAGTTCATCCCGCACGAGATCGCCGTGCAGCAGCGCCACGAGGGCAGCTCGACCGAGCTGGACAAGGCCACCATCCTGGCCCACCTCGCCGACGCGGGCACCCGCAGCGGCATCGCCCGCCGGTCGCTGATCAAGCGGACCGCCGGTCTCGGCGCGGGCGCGATGGGCCTCGGGGTCGGCGTGTTCGCCCTCGGCGGCCTGGTGCGCGACCCGTGGGCGCAGACCGACTCGCCGAACTCGCTGTGGCACACCGGCTGGAAGTCCGACAACGGCGAGCGCGTCTTCCTGCGCCGGGCGACCGGTGACCCGGAGGAGGTCGTGCTGGTCAAGCCGTCCGACCTGGACGCCGGTGGCATGGAGACGGTCTTCCCGTTCCGCGAGTCCGAGCGCAAGGACCACGAGGCGCTGTCGAAGGCGCTCAAGCGCTCCGACAACCCGGTGATGATCATCCGCCTGCGCCCGGAGGACGCGGCCAAGGTGATCAAGCACCAGGGCCAGGAGGACTTCAACTACGGCGACTACTACGCGTACACGAAGATCTGCAGCCACCTCGGCTGCCCCACCTCGCTCTACGAGCAGCGGACCAACCGGATCCTCTGCCCGTGCCACCAGTCGCAGTTCAACGCGCTGGAGTACGCCAAGCCCATCTTCGGTCCGGCGACGCGCAAGCTGGCCCAGCTCCCCATCGCGGTCGACGAGGAGACGGGTTACCTTTATGCCAGGAGCGATTTCATCGAGCCGGTAGGGCCCGCCTTCTGGGAGCGGAAGTCATGAGTGCCATCACATCTCCCACCAAGCCCACCAACGCCGCCCTCCGCGCGGCCGGTGGGGCGGCGAAGTGGGCCGACGACCGGTTCCACCCGGCCGGTGGCCTGCGCAAACAGCTCAACAAGGTCTTCCCGACGCACTGGTCGTTCCTGCTCGGCGAGATCGCCCTCTACAGCTTCATCGTCCTGCTGCTGACCGGCACGTACCTGGCGCTGTTCTTCGACCCCTCCATGCAGGAGGTCGTCTACCAGGGTTCGTTCGCCAACCTGCGCGGCCTGGAGATGTCGCGGGCCTACGAGTCGACCCTGATCATCAGCTTCGACGTGCGCGGTGGCCTGTTCGCCAGGCAG
Organism: Actinokineospora diospyrosa; assembly: GCF_024171925.1. Lineage (GTDB taxonomy): Bacteria > Actinomycetota > Actinomycetes > Mycobacteriales > Pseudonocardiaceae > Actinokineospora > Actinokineospora diospyrosa. Next base: position 545,205 of record NZ_JAMTCO010000003.1, read on the forward strand.
ATGCACCACTGGGCGGCGCTGCTGTTCATGGCCTCGATCGTCACCCACATGTTCCGGGTGTTCTTCACCGGCGCGTTCCGCCGCCCGCGTGAGGTCAACTGGGTCATCGGCGTGAACCTGTTCCTGCTCGGCGCCACCGAGGGCTTCGCGGGCTACTCGCTGCCCGACGACCTGCTCTCCGGCGCTGGCCTGCGAATCATGTCCGGCCTGCTGCTGTCGATCCCGGTGCTGGGCACCTGGGTGCACTGGCTGCTGTTCGGCAGCGAGTTCCCCGGTGAGGACATCGTGCCCCGGCTCTACACGGTGCACATCCTCTTGTTGCCGGGCATCCTGCTCGCGCTCATCGGCATCCACCTCGCGCTGGTCTGGTACCAGAAGCACACCCAGTTCCCGGGCGTGCGGCGCAAGGAGACCAACGTCGTCGGCGTGCGCATCATGCCGGTGTTCGCGGTCAAGGGCGGCGCGTTCATGGCCGTCGTCGTCGGCGTCACCGCCGCGCTGGGTGGTCTCTTCCAGATCAACCCGATCTGGAACTTCGGACCGTTCAACGCCGCGCACATCTCGGCGGGCACGGTGCCCGACTGGTACATGGGCTGGACCGACGGCCTCATCCGGTTGTGGCCCGCGTGGGAGATCTACCTCGGGAACTACACGATCCCGGCGGCGTTCTTCCCGTTCATGCTGGGCCTGCCGCTGCTCGGTGGCATCGCGACGGTCTACCCGTGGATCGAGCGCAAGTTCACCAAGGACTACGCGCACCACAACCTGCTGCAGCGGCCCCGCGACGTGCCGGTCCGCACCAGCCTCGGCGTGATGGCGATCACCTACTTCATGGTGTCGCTGCTGTCGGCGGCCAACGACGTGCTGGCGGAGAAGTTCTTCATCTCGCTCAACGCCACCACCTGGATGGGCCGGATCGGGCTGCTCGTGCTGCCCCCGATCGCGTACTTCCTCACCTACCGGATCTGCCTCGGCCTGCAGCGCTCCGACCGCGAGGTGCTCGAGCACGGTGTCGAGACCGGCATCATCAAGCGCCTCCCGCACGGTGAGTTCATCGAGATCCACCAGCCGCTGGGCCCGGTGGACGATCACGGCCACCCGCTCCCGCTGGAGTACCAGGGCGCGTCGGTGCCGAAGAAGATGAACAAGCTCGGCTCCGCCGGTGCCCCGGTGCAGGGGTCTTGGCTGACCCCGGACCCGCCGGAGGAGACCGCGGCCCTGGCCAGGGCGCGCGCGGCCGAACACGCCGAGCAGGCCCAGTTGGAGTCCGGCAAGTCGGACCCGACGCACTGAGTTCGACCTCCAGTTCGTCTCCCAGGTGGGGCGTTACCCGATCGGGTAACGCCCCACCTGCGTGTGGTGACCTGCTCATCGCCCTGCCGGACGTCGCGGATTCGCGATAGCCTGCCGGGCGTGATCCAGCGGGTGTTACAGGGTGTTGCCGCTGCCGCCGTGCTGGTGTTGGCGGCCTGCGGGTCCGGTGGGACGGCCGCGCCGGAGTCCACCCCGCACCCCGTCGTCGCCCAGGTCCCGACCGACTCGACCGCCGCCACGCTCTCCTCGGTCCCGCCGGTGCTCACCGCGCCGTCGCCGAGTGCGGCCCAGCCCGAGGACTGCCCGTTGCCCCAGTCCGGGTTCGACTGCGACTTCCAGCGCCGCATCGCCGCAGCCGAGAGCTATGCCGGGGGCAGGCCGGGCACGGTCGGCATCGTGCTGCGCGACCGGCAGACCGGCGCCGTGTGGCGCAACGCGCACGCGGGCGACCTGACCTGGACGGCGTCGACGATCAAGCTCGCCATGGTGGTCGACCTGCTGCGCCGCTCCCGCACCCACGCCATCACGCTGTCCGCGGGTGACCGCGCGCAGATGGCGGCCATGCTGCACAACTCCGACGACGACGCAGCGACGACGTTGTGGACTAAGTACGGCGGCAAGGACCATACGGCGTTCAACGAGGCTTTCCCCGCTTACGGCATGACCTCGCTGCGCGCTGAACGCGGCTACAGCAAGGTCTTCCCGTACTGGGGCTTCCAGAAGTGCACAGCCGACGACCTGGACCGGCTGATCAACCACGTGCTCGGGATCGCACCGGCAGAGGATCGGGCGTTCATCCTCGACCACATGCGCCAGGTCGCGCCGAACCAGCAGTGGGGCGTCTGGGGCGCGGGCGCGGCAGCCCACCCCGGCAACAAGGACGGCTGGTCCGACGAGGACGGCGGCTGGGTGATGAACACCGTCGGCTTCGTCGGACCAGGCGAGCGCTACACGCTGGCCATCATGAACAACCTGCGCGGCAAGGGCGGCTACGACGAGGGTCGGCAGACCGACACCGAGATCGCGCGGCTGTTGTTCGCGGGCCGGTTCTAGCCGCTCTAGTCGCTTTAGTCGTCGCCGAGGTCGAAGGCGGCCTCGGTGTCCTTGCGCGAGAACGAGCGATAGGCGATGTGCGTCGCGGTGTCGAGCACGCCGGGGATCTTGCTGATCCGGCCGGGGATGAGGCGGGCCAGGTCCTCGTGGTCGGGCACCCGGAGGATGGCCACCAGGTCGATGTCACCGGCGCACGAGTAGACCTCGGCCACGCCCTCCACATCGGCGATCGCCTGTGCGGTCTCGGCGATGGCGTCGGTCGCCGCGCTGATCAGGACGATCGCGGTGATCATTCCCGTACCTCCCGTGTGGTCGTCCCGGTAAGCCTAGAGGGATCGCTAGGCTCGTGCCGGAGCCTAGGGAGAGGACACCGGGGTGCAGACACCTGATGAGTGGCTGGCGGACTTCGAGGCCAAAGTCGCCGACTTACAGCAGAAGGCGACCGAGTTCAAACAGGCCGTGGAGTCCTCCGCGACCACGCTCAGCTCCGACGAAGGTGACATCTCGGTGACCGTCGCCCCCAACGGTGCCCTGACCGGGCTTGAGCTGACCGACGCCGCCCTGCGCGCCGCGTCCGGCAAGGCGCTGGCCGACCGGGTGATGGCGTTGGTCCGTTCGGCGCGGCAGAACGCGGCCGACGGGGTGGCGCAGGCGTTCGTCCCCTTGGGCGGGGACGCTGACGTGGTGCAGCACATCGTCGTTGCTGAGACTGCTGTCGACGAGACCGCTGCCGCCGAGGTGGAACCTGCGCCGGGGAAGCCGCGTCGGGTGGTCGCGGACGAAGAGGACTATTCGCAGTCGCGGGCGGTGTACAAGAACGACAGCTGGTGACCCTCCCAAGTGGTCAGTCGCGGGGCAGGGTCGAGGCCCGCGCCCGGTCGGCGCGGTCGAGCCAGCCGCGCCACTTCGCCGCCGCGTGCGCCGGTTCGGCCCAGGGCTCGGAGCAGCGGACCATCCGGGTGCCCGGTTTGTCGAGCCAGCGCAGCACCACGCCGACCTCCTCGGCTGGCGCGCCCAGCAGCGGCCCGTCGCCGGGGATGACGGTCTCCGCCGACGCGATCAGGCTCTCCACCACCGGCATCGGTGACACCCCCCGGCGCGCCACCCCCGCGGACGCCAGCCGCCCGTGCCGGACGACGGCGAACTCCCAGCCGCCGCTGCCGTCGGGGCGGGCGGCGACGAGTTCGGCGACCTTGGCCAGCGCCGCCAGCCGCTGACCCCGGTCGAGCGCGCGGATCAGCGAGCGCATCCGGTCCCGCTCCCCGCCCGCCTGCTCGTAGCGCTGCGCCGAGGACAGCTCGGTCAGCCGCAGGTGCAGCCGGTTCAGCGGACCCAGCTCCCGCCCGGCCACCAGCGACACGACCGAGGTGACCGCGGGCGCGTACTCGTCCGGGGTCTGCCCACCGACGCACGGCGCGGCGCACCGGCCCAACTCGGCCAGCGCGCACGGGCTCGCCTCGCCACCGCCGACCGGGATGCGCAGCGTGCACGGCCGTACCCCGGTGGCCTCTTGCAGCGCGGCCATCGCTTCTTCGGCGTGTCCCCGAGCGCGGAACGGACCCAACGCGCCTTCGCGGGGCTTGCGGACCAGCGATAGCCGGGGGAACGCCTCTTCGGTCAAGACCAGCCACCACCCGTGCCGGGGATTCTTCGAGCGGCGGTTGTATTGCGGCTTGTGCGCCGACAGCAGCCGCAGTTCGCGGACCTCGGCTTCCAGCGGGTGCGCGCAGCTGATCGTGTCCACCCGCTCGGCGAGCGCGACCATCTCGCGTAAGCGCCGCCGGGTCTCGCTTGCGGTGAAGTACTGCCTTACGCGCCGCCGCAGGTCGGTAGCCGTACCGACGTAGAGGACCTCGTCAGAGGGACCGCGGAACAGGTAGACCCCGGGGTCGTTCGGCACGTTCTCGGCCAAGGTGCGCTTGCGCCGCTGCGCGGCGGTGACCTCGGGGATGTAGTCGAGCAACTCTTCCAGCGACTGCACTCCGAGCGACCCGACCCGCTCTAGCAAACCGTGCAGCACGTCCACGGTGGCGCGCGCGTCGGCCAACGCCCGGTGGTTGGGCGTCGTCGAGGCGCGGAACAGCTGCGCAAGCGCGGACAGCCTGCAGCTCGGTGCCTCTTCGCGGGTGAGCACCCGCCTGCCCAGCCGCACTGTGCACACCACGGCGGGTTTCGGCCAGTGGTAGCCCAACCGCTGGCAGGCGGCTTTGACGAACCCCACGTCGAACCCGGCGTTGTGCGCGACCAGCACCGAGCCCGCCGCGAACTCCAGGAACGCGGGCAGCACCTCGTCGACCCGGGGCGCGGTGTAGACCATGGCGTCGGTGATGCCGGTGAGCGCCACGATCTCCGGCGGGATCCCCCGACCGGGGTCGACCAGGGTGGCGAACTCGCCGATGACCTCGCCGCCGCGGACCTTGACCGCGCCGAACTCGGTGATCGCGTCCTGCTCAGCGCTGCCCCCGGTCGTCTCCAGGTCGAAGACGACGAAGGTGGTGTCGCGCAGCGGGGTGCCCAACTCGTCGAAGGTGAGTTGCGCCCGGGTGCTCATCGGCGTGCTCATCACGACCGAAGCTAGATCACCCCACCGACAGTCCCGCGCCCCGCGCCGTCCCACAGACGCGGTTCCCCGCTGCGCGTCGCGGCGGCACGACTAGCCTTAGGGGATGGCACTGTCCTCGCTGCCCGACCCACCCGACGGGTCCGAAGCGTCCACATCGGACGATCAGGGCCCGGTCGTGGAGTGGTCCGGGCTGCCTGAGCCGGTCCGCGGCAGGCTCGCCGAGCTGGCCGCCGAGGCGGTCGGGACGCTGCCCAAGGTCGACGTGCCGCAGCAGCTGCGCGCGGTGGCGCGCTTCGCCCCGGCCAAGCGGGCCCGGCTCGGCGGTGCCGCGCTGATCGCCAGCCTGCGCGACGCGCCCGGCTTCCGCACCGCGGTGCTCCAGTGGTGCCGCGAGCACAAGCCCGCCGCCCTTGACCTGGGCGGGGACGACCCGGTGGCGGTCGCCGCGGCCGCGGTGCTGCTCGGCGAGGAGACCGCCGTGCACTACCTGGAGCTGGTGTCGCGGCGGGCGTCGGACTCCTCGCTGCGCGCCGAGCGCGACACCGCGGTGGCCAAGCTGCGCAAGGCCGAGGCCGAGCTGGAGCGGATCCGCGCCGAGCTGGCCTCCTCGACCGGGGTCGCCGACCGGGTCCGCGCCGAGGGCGAGGTCGAGCTCGAACGGCTGCGCAAGCGGCTGCGCGAGCAGGGCGCCAAGCTGCGCGAGGCCAAGGACGCCGCCGCGGCCGCCGAGGGGGCGGCCGAGCAGGTCCGCAAGGAGGCCCGGGCCGAGGTCGCCGCGCTCACCGAGCAGCGCGACCGGGACCGCGACCGGGCCAAGGAGGAGCGGGCCAGGGCGGCCCGCGCCGAGGCCGACGCCGAGATCGCCCGCCAGTCCGCCAGGGAGGCCCGCCAGGCCGACGAGGTCCGGCTCGCCCTGTTGGTCGACACCCTCGACGGCGCTGTCACCGGGCTGCGCCGCGAGCTCGCCCTGGGCGGTGGCGGACCCCGCCCCGCAGACCTGGTGCGTGGCGCGACAGCCGCGCAAGGCGTCGTGGGGCGCGTAGAGGACCCGGCAGCGCTCGATCGACTGTTGGCGCTACCCGCGGTGCACTTGGTCGTCGACGGGTACAACGTCACCAAGACCGGTTATCCGGAGCTGTCGCTGGCTGACCAGCGAGACCGGTTGGTCCGCCAGCTCGCGTCGCTCGCCGCGCGCACCTCCGCCGAGGTCACCCTCGTCTTCGACGGGGCAGGCGTTGTCGCCGTCCCGGTCGCTGCGCCGCGCGGGGTGCGGGTGCTGTTCAGCGACCCCGGGGTGCTGGCGGACGACGTGATCAAGGCCCTGGTCACCGCGGAGCCCGAGGGCAGGCCGGTGGTCGTGGTCACCTCCGACCGCGCCGTCGCCGACGCGGTGCGCAGGCGCGGGGCGCACCCGGTGCCCTCCGCGGTGCTGCTGGCCAGGCTGGGGCGCGTGTAAGCGGCCATGCGGTCGGCGATCGCGATGGGCGCGGCGGCGGTGCTGGTCACGGCACTGCTGAGCGGGCCTGTGTCCGCGCAGCCGGTTCCCCCGCAGATCGAGGCAGGCGTACCGCCGGGCACCCCGGCACCGGATACCCGCCCCGGCGAGGCCTTCGCCGACCCCAAGGTGGCCGCGCTGCAGCGGACGGCCACGGATATCCAACGTGAGCTGGCCGGGTTGGGTGAGCTGGCGCGCACCGCCGAGCAGGAGTTGGGGCGGGCCACTACGCAGGCGACCGAGGCCACCGCGCACCGCGAAGAGGCCGACAGGGTCGTTGCCGCGCAGCAGGCCGATGTTGACTCCTATACGTCCGCTCTCTACGCGTCTCTTGGCGTACCGGGCGGCGTGCACGTGCTGCTCACCGCAGGTGGACCGGATGACTTCTTGGCTGGGAGTTCGCTGATCGGTCGACTGCGGGCCGACCTCGATGCTCGCCTGGGCGCGGCTGTCGAGCGGCAGCGGGAAGCGGCGCGTGCGGAGAGCGACGCGCTGGGTGCGCAGCGAGAGGCATCTGACCGTAAGGGGGAGTTGGACCGTCGCAGCGCGGACGCGTCCAACCGCGCCGCGGCGGTGTCATCTGAGCTGCGCGGACAGTTGGCGGATACCGACGCTGCTGTGGTCGCGCTGCAGAAGGCTCAGCAAGAGCGCAACACGACGACGGCGGCCAACTGGAAGACCTACACGGACAAGCTTGCCGCGGCCGGGGTGGTCCTGCCGAAAGCTGCGGCGCTGCGTGACCCGGATCGACTGCCTACGGGCCTCTTGCCACTCGTAGGGGCTGGCGGCGTCCGGCAGCCCGGGGTGGCGCAGGTGGTGGCGGGCGCTGATCGACTGTTGGTGCTGCCTGCGGAGACAGTGACAGCGGTGACCTTGGCGGTCGGGGCCTTGGGCAAGCCCTATGTACCGGGGGTTGGTGGTCAGGGACCGACTGCGTACTCATGTGATGGGCTCGTCCGTGCCGCCTATGCGTCGGGTGGCATAACGCTGCCTGGAGGCTTGGGGGAGCAGTTCGGGGTTCTTACGCCGGTGACCGACCCGCACCCCGGAGACGTCGTGTTCCTCGGCCCCGCGCGGCTAGGGGCGCAGAGCGTCGGGATCGTCTTGGACGAGAAGTCCATGCTCGTCGCCGACGCCAGGCTGGCTGGTGTGGTCGTGGCAGACCTACCGGGCGTTGACACCGTCCTCGGGTTCGGTAGGCCGTCCCTGGCGTTCCGGCAGCCCGAGGCCGCCCCCAAGGCGACCGACGGTGGTCTCGCCTGGCGGTGCGGAGGTGTACAGCTGCCTGCACGGGCCCCTGGCGAGGCGGCGGGGGCTTGGGGTGGGTTTCCGAACGGTCTGATCCCACTCACGGCGCTGTGTCCTATAGGCGTCGCCAGCCACGTCCTGCGGTGTGACGCGGCTCAGGGCTACCAGGCGATGTCTGCGGCGTTCACTACCGTGTTCGGGCAATCACTGTGCGTTACTGACTCGTATCGGACCTACACCGCGCAGGTCCAGTTGTACGCGGTTAAACCGGCATTGGCGGCCGTGCCAGGAACGAGCAACCACGGTTGGGGACTCGCACTCGACCTCTGCGGCGGGGTCCAGGCCGCCGGTTCGGCCGAATACGCGTGGATGATCGCCAACGCCCCTTCGTTCGGCTGGTCGAACCCGCTTTGGGCGCGTCCGGGTGGCGGCCGGGAGGAACCGTGGCACTGGGAGTACGCCGCGGGCTGAGCCATTGCGGGCCGAGCCATTGATCGACTCGTTCGGGGTAACTTCTCGAACAGGTGAGCGAAATTGTCGGTGCCCTCTCCTAATCTCGTCCTTGATCGCCAACCACGGGGGAACGGGAAGGGGACGGACCGTGATCATCGACTGCGACACCTGCGAGGTTCGAGGCGACGCGTGCACCGACTGCGTGGTCACGGTCCTGCTCGGTGCCCCGCCGACCGTCGAGTTGGACGAGCGCGAGCGGGCCGCCATCGACGTGCTGGCCGGTGCCGGAATGGTGCCCAGGCTGCGGCTCATCCCGATCGAGAAGTCCGCGTGATCCACCGACACGCCCGGGGTGAATCCGGCACGCGGTGAGTGGTCGCTTCCCGCGCCGAACGGTTTCGGCTTGACTCCACCTGCGGGTGAACTGGGCTGTTGCCGTCATCACAGACGGCAGTCAGCACTGCTCCGTTGGGGTTTTCCGACGACTGGCAAGCCAATTCGGCCCCGGCCGGTGGACGCGTGGGCTCACTTTTCGTAACCTGTCCGAGATCTCGCGGCCCGCAGTCACCACCCCGAGGTGACGACGCGAGATCGCCGCCGAATCGGCCCTCTCCCCGGGCTGAACCGGATTCCCCCACGGTGGGGCTTCCTCGATCGGGCGCGTTCGTGGCCTTGCTCTTCCGGGCCGCGCTGTGCAGGCCACGTCGCTGTGGCCATGTCGCACGCCCGATCGCGCGGCCCCCGGTGCGCGTGCGCGCCGGGCCGCCAGGTCGCCCCGTCGGCGGTGCGACAGACGAAGGAGTACGCGCGACGTGTCGTCGCATCGACTCAAACGTGCCAAGCGCGGCGCCATGACGGTCGCGGCCGTCATCGCCGTGGTCGCTTTCTCGCCGTCCCCCGCCTATGCCCAGCCGCCCGCACCGCCGACCACCGCGTCCGAGGCGGTCAAGCAGTACCAGGAGCTGAGCAAGCAGGCCGAGAAGGTCAACGAGGACCTGCTCAAGGCCAAGACCGACCTCGAGGCCAAGCGCGTCGAGTTCGACAAGGCCACCAACGACGTCGCCCTCGCCGCGGCCAACGAGAAGCAGGCGCTGGCGCTCGAGGAGCAGTTCCGCGGCCAGGTCGACCTGCTGGCCAGCGCCTCCTTCCAGGGCGCCCGGTTCAACAAGATCTCCGCGCTGCTCACCGGTTCCTCCCCGGACGACTTCCTCGAGCGCGCCTCGGCGCTCAACGTGCTCGCCGAGGACAACCAGGAAGCGCTGGAGAAGTACACCGGCGCGGTGAACACCGCCGCCGACGCGCGCAAGCTCGCCGAGGACGGCCAGCGCCGCGCCGCCGAGGCCAAGGCCGCCGCGGAGAAGCTCACCGCCGACGTCACCAAGACCTACAACGACCTGCAGGCGCAGATCAAGGTCGTGGACGAGGCCAAGAGCAGGCTCACCACCAAGGAGAAGACCGACCTCCAGGGGCCCAAGGACGACGGTGTCTACCTGGCGCCCCCCGGTGCGGCGGGTAAGGCCATGGAGGTCGCCCTCGCCCAGCGCGGCAAGCCCTACGTGTGGGGTGCCGAGGGCCCGGGCAGCTACGACTGCTCCGGCCTGGTCCTCTACGCCTACGCCGCGGCCGGGGTCAGCCTCCCGCACTCCAGCCGCGCCCAGTACGGGTACGGCAAGTCGGTCTCGCGCAGCGAGCTGCAGCCCGGTGACCTGCTGTTCTACGGCGGCAGCGCGGGCTCGATCCACCACGTCGCGATGTACATCGGCGATGGCCGCATCGTGCACGCCTCCACCTCGGGTGTCCCGGTGAAGACCGACACCGTCGACGGTGGTGGCCGCGACTACTTCGGTGCCAAGCGCATCGTCGGCTAGCTCCACGCACCACCGGGCGGACCCGGGGCCCCGCGGGCCCCGGGTCCGTTCGTTTTCTCGCGGGCCCGGGTGTGTGGTGGGCCGTATCTGGTCGCCCGGGCGGCGGGGCGGCCCTAGGATTTGCCGGTGGCCACCAGGGCGAGGGTGAGGGCGTGGTTGAGCGCGGCGGTCGCCGTGCTCGCCCTGGCCGGCGTCGTCGTGGCGGGCCTGCCCCAGCCGCGACCGGCGGAACCGCCTGGTCAGGTGGGTCAGGCGCAGCCGATGGGGGCGATCCCGCCGCCCACCGAGTCCGAGCGGACCGCCGCCGCCGAGCGCTCGGCCGCGGTCACCGATCTGCTCCGCAGGCGCGCCGAGGCCCTGGTCAACCGGGACGAGGCGGGCTTCGTCGCGACCCTGGACCCCCAGGCCGAGCAGGTGTTCCTCGACGAGCAGCTGGCCCTGTTCGCCAACCTCGCCGACATCCCGTTCGACACCTGGTCCTACCTGCTGCGCCCCGACGACACCCTCGACCTGACGACCCTGCCCACCCCCGCGGCCGACCCGACCGCCGAGCTGTGGGCCCCCGCCGTCGAGCTCAAGTACGCACTGCGCGGCATCGACCTGATCCCCACCACCCGGACCATGGGCTACCTGTTCGCCAGGCGCGGCGACACCTGGTACCTGCGGTCGGACTCGGCGCTGACCGACCTGGGCAGGCGCAGTTGGCGCGGGCCCTGGGACTTCGGGCCCTGCGTGGTGACCCCCACCGCCACCGGCGTGGTGGTCGCGCACCGCGGCAGCCAGCCCATGGTCGACCGGCTGGTGCGCGAGCTGGACTCCTCGGTCGCCGCGGTCACCGAGGTGTGGGGCGACCAGTGGCCGCAGCGGGTCGCGCTGATCCTGCCGGACAGCCCGGCGGAGATGCGCGCCCTGGTCGGCCCGGACTTCCCGGTCGAATCGGTGGTCGCGGTGGCCATCGCCGACCGGGTCGACACCGCCCGGCACACCGCGACCGGGCAGCGGGTGGTGCTGAGCCCGACCGGGTCGCGGGCGCTGTCGGTCACCTCGCTGCGGGTCGTGCTCCGGCACGAGATCACCCACGTCGCCGCGCGCGCCGCCACCGTCGACGGGTCCCCGATGTGGCTGCTGGAGGGCTTCGCCGACTACGTCGGCTACCGCGACAGCGGCATCACCCTGGCCCAGGGCGCCCCGGACCTGGCCCGGCGGGTCCGCGAGTCCGGGCCGCCCGCCGCGCTGCCCGAGGACCGCGACTTCCGGGCCCGCGACCGCACCCTGGACCTCGCCTACCAGCAGGCCTGGTCCATCGCCCGGTTCCTCGCCGACCGCTTCGGCGAGCCCAAGCTGGTCGAGCTGTACCGCGAGCTGGCCGGGGCGGGCCCGATCTCGGCCAGCGACACCGACGACCTGCTGCGCGGCGTCATCGGGGTGGACCGGGCGGGCCTGCTCAAGCAGTGGCAGTCCTACCTGCGCGCGACCCTGCGCTGACCGGGTCTAGGTTGGACGGGTGCGCAAGACCCTCCTGGTCACCAATGACTTCCCCCCGCGCCCGGGGGGCATCCAGACCTACCTGCACTCGTTCGCCAAGTGGCTGCCCGGGCAGGAGTTGGTCGTCTACGCGCCCGCGTGGCCCGGCGCCGAGGCCTTCGACGCCGCCCAGCCGTTCCCGGTGGTGCGCCACCCCGGCAAGCTCATGGTGCCCACCCCCGCCGTGGCCCGCCGCGCCCGCGACATCCTCCGCGCCGAGGGCTGCGACGCGGCCTGGTTCGGCGCCGCCGCTCCGCTGGCGCTACTCGCGCCCGTCTTGCGCAAGGCTGGAGCTCGCCGCGTAGTCGCGAGCACGCATGGCCACGAGGTGGGGTGGTCGATGCTGCCCGGTGCCCGGCAGGCCATCCGGCGCATCGGCGAGACTACCGACGTCGTGACATACGTGAGTCGCTATACACGGTCCCGGTTCGCTGCCGCCTTCGGACCGCAGGCCGCTCTAGAGCTGCTTCCGTCTGGTGTGGACACTGAGCTCTACCGGCCAGATGCCGCTGCCCGTGCAGAGATCCGCGCTCGGTATGGCTTGGGTGACCGACCAGTTGTGGTGTGTGTGTCGCGGTTGATGCCGCGTAAGGGCCAGGACGTGCTGATTCGGGCTCTTACGGCTATTCGCGCACAGGTGCCTGACGCTGCGCTGCTGCTGGTTGGCGGTGGGCCTTACCGTCCCCGGTTGGAAAGCCTTGCTGCGCAAGCGGGATTGTCTGAGCATGTGGTCTTCGCTGGCTCGGTGTCTTGGGAGGAACTCCCCGCGCACTACGCCGCCGGTGACGTGTTCGCCATGCCTTGCCGCACCCACGGCAAGGGCCTGGACGTCGAGGCCCTAGGCATCGTCTTCCTAGAAGCAGCCGCGACAGGCCTACCGGTGATCGTGGGCAACTCGGGCGGTGCGCCAGAAACGGTGCTAGACGGCGAAAGCGGCCATGTGGTGGACGGCCGCGCAGTGTCGGACATCGCCACCCGCATCGCCCACCTGTTGTCCAACCCGGACGAAGCCGCCCGCATGGGCGCCGCAGGACGGAAGTGGATGGAGAAGGCCTGGACCTGGCCCACCCGAGCCGCCCGCCTAGGCCAACTCCTAGACGGCGAGACCGTCTACCGCTTCAGCGCCCACTAGGCGGCTTGCGCCAGAACGACGACGTGTCGACACCACTGCCGACCAGGTCCTGCATGGCCTTTCCGCGTCCAGCCCTGCCTCCCACATGCACTGGCTGGTGGTCGCGCCGAGCTTCAGCAGCGGCTGCCGTGCTAGATCTCCGTAGGTAAGTCCTGGGTGGGGAACAGGTCGGCGAAGGGGGCCAGGACGGCCATGCCTTCGGTCAGGGCCGCCGCGGCTGCGGTCTTGGCTAGGGACTGGATTTCGGTTGCCAGGTCTGGTGCGGTCATCCGGCGTTGGGCGGTGCCTAGGGTCAGGCCGATCAGCTTGCCCTCCAGGTTCACCGTCACCTCTATGCCGTGTTGGCCGGTCGCGGACGCGGTGATGGCGTTGAGGCGTTGGGCGATGGTCACTGGATCCGCCAGGTGTCGGGTGTGGTGTCTTCGGCGGTCTTAGGCGAAGAGAGGTTGAGCAGGGCGGGATCCACGTCGTTGAGGAGGTGTTGGATGCGGCGGTTGGCTTCGGCTGTTGCCTGGTCGACTACGCGGAGGATCAGCTCGGCCAGGTCGGGGCGGCGGAGGGCGGACTCGGTGAGCGACAGTCTCGACAAGATGCCGCCGGGGTGGACGGTGGCTTCTACGCCGTTGGAGTGGGCTTGGCCGGTCATGACGGGTGGACGCCCCCGTAGAAGGTGTTGTGGGACAGGGTGTGTGTTCGGCGTGCGACAGCGTCACCGGCGTTGCCTTCGATAAGAGTCACCGTGTTGCCGTTGACCTTCTCGACGATGCCGATGTGGGTGCTGGTGGATGTGCTTTGTGGTCCGGTGCCGAACAGCAGCACGTCACCTGGCTTGGCCCGGCTGAGGTCCCGATACGCCAGCCCGTTGCCCTTACCCCAGTTGAAGACGTCACCGGTGAATGGCAGCAGTGGGATGTTCACCCCAGCGCGTCGCCAGACCCAGGTAGCGAAAGAGGAGCACCATGCCGCTGCCGGGCCGTACTTGTTCGTGTTGCCAGGGCCCTCGTGGTATCCGAGTTGGCTTGCGGCGATCTGGGTGATGTTGCCGTGCTTCTTTGGTTCCGGCTTAGCAGGTTCCTTGTGTGGAGGCGCTAGCTGTCGTAACCGGTGTGCGGCGTCAGATAGCGCTGCCTTGGTCTCGGCGACGTGTTTGGCCGACTCGCTCGTGTAGTGGCGCACTAGGTCCGCGACCTGACCCGCCGCGCGTAGTACCGCCGCTCGCTGTCCTACCGCAACAGCCGCGTCGAGGATGCGGACCGCGCGGTCGGTGTACTCGTCCAGCAGCCGGACGACCGCGCTGTGGCCGGAGGTCAGCGCCTGGGCGGCGTGCGTGGTGATCGTGGCCGCTTTCGCCGCGGACTCGCCGGTCTCGCGCAGGGTGGCCCGGGTGCGGTCCGACCGCCGCTCGAAGGCCGACGCGTTGCGGCCGACCCAGTCCGCCAGCACGGCCTCACCTGCCAGGCGGTGGTCCTTGCGCTGCTCGGCGAGCTCGTCGTGCACTCGCGCAAACGCTTGCCCGGCGGCTTCGGCGTCCTCGGCCTTGCCCGCGAGCCGGTTGCGGTGCTCGATCATCGTCGCCGCGAAGTGCCGGGCGACCTGCTGGGTGTCGATCACGCCAGCCGCCCCAGCTCAGCCGCCGCCCGGTGGTCGTCGCGCCGGTGCGCCGCCCCGGTCCTGGCCACCGCGATCCCCAACCGCTCCACCGCGTCGGCGCCGTCCTCGACCCGCTCCCGCACCCGCCCCGCACACTCCCGCAGCGCGTCGGCGAACCCGGACTCCCGCCCGATCCACCCGAACCCGGTCCCGTCCACCACCGCGAGCCCCCGCCCGATCCGCCGCACCCCCTCAGCCCGCGCGTCCGCCCCCCGCCCGTACCGCCCCAACGCCGCCGCGTCCACCGCGAACCCGCCGTCCAGCTCACCACTGATCAGCCCGACCAGCTCGTGCTCGTCCATCCCCGCCTCCTCGCTCACCCCCAACCCTCGCGGGGAGAGGGCGGAGCCGGAACCGGCCGTGCACACCCGATCATGATCACTGCACAGTTGGGCCAACCCGCTCTATCGCGCGTAGAGGGCGGCCACGTCCGCGGCGCGGGTTTTGAGGATGGCGTCGCGGCGGAGTTTGAGGCTGGGGGTGAGTTCGGCGGCGGCTTCGGTGAAGTCGGTGGCGAGGATGGTGAAGCGGCGGATGCCCTCGGCGCGGGAGACCAGGGTGTTGGCGGCGTCCACGGCCGTTTGGATCTCGGCGTGCAGGGTTGCCGACTCGGGGGAGAGGCGGGCCCAGCCGCGGGTGAGGAGCTCGTCGGGGTCGAGGGTGATCAGCGCGGCGATGTAGGGCTGCCGGTCGCCGACGAGCATGCACTGGCTCACCAGCGGGTGGCGGCGCACCGCGTCCTCCAGCGCCGCTGGCGAGACGTTCTTGCCGCCCGCGGTCACGATGATCTCCTTGTTGCGCCCGGTGATCCGCAGGAACCCGTCGGCGTCGATGGTGCCCAGGTCACCGGTGTGGAACCAGCCGTCGACCAGCACCTCCGCGGTCGCCTCCCGGTTGTTCCAGTACCCGGGCGACACCATGTCCCCGCGCAGCGCGATCTCGCCGTCGTCGAGCACCCGCACCGCGGCCCCCGCCACCGGCCGCCCGACCGTGCCGACCCGGGTGGCCGCCTCGGTGTTGACGCAGATCGCCGCGGCCGTCTCGGTCAGGCCGTAGCCCTCGTACACCGGCACGCCGACGCCGCGGAAGAAGTGCGCCAGGTGCTCGCCCAGCGGGGCACCGCCGGAGATCGCCGCCCGGCACCGGCCGCCGAGCGCGGCCCGGACGCGGGCGTTGACCAGCCGGTCGGCCACCAGGTGCTTGGCCAGCAGCGCCAGCGACCCCGGGGCGCGGCTGTACTGCACCGCCACCCGCTCCGCCGCGTCGAACACCCCGCCGAGGCCCTTGCCCGCCGCCCGCTGCCGGGCCGTCGCGTGCAGCTTCTCGAACACCCGCGGCACCGCGACCACGAACGTCGGCCGGAACGACGCCAGGTCGTCGGTCAGCGTCTTCACGTCCGGCAGGTGCCCCAGCGTGGTGCGCGCGTAGACGCAGGCCAGCGCGATCGTGCGGGCGAACACGTGCGCCAGCGGGAGGAACACCAGCATCGAGTTGCCCGGCCGCAGCAGCGTGGGGAACGCCGCGAGGTCGGCGCGGGCCTGGGCGAGCAGGTTGCGGTGGGTCAGCATCACGCCCTTGGGGCGCCCGGTCGTGCCGGACGTGTAGACCAGGGTCGCCAGGTCGTCGGCCCGCGGTGCCCGCGCGCGCACCACCCGTTCGTCCACACCGGACCCCAGCGCGGTCAGCTCGTCCACCGCCGACCCGTCCAGCTGCCAGATCCAGCCGACCTCGGCCAGCCGGTCCACGACCCGCTCCACGGTCGCCCGGTGCGCGCCGGTCTCCACCACGACCGCCCTGGCCCCCGAGTCGGCCAGGATCCACGCCACCTGCTCGGCCGAGGACGTCTCGTACACCGGCACGCTCACGCACCCGGCCGCCCAGATCGCGAAGTCCAGCACCGTCCACTCGTAGCGGGTCCGCGACACCAGCGCGACCCGGTCACCCGGCGCCAAACCCGCCGCCACCAGGCCCTTCGCCAGCGCGAGCACGTGCGCGGCGAACTGCGCGGCGGTCACCTCCGCCCAGCCGCGGTCGAGCTGCCTGCGGAAGGCGACCCCGTCGGGGAAGCGCGCCGCGTTCGACCACACCACGTCGGCCAGGTTCTCCCCGTCGCCCACCGGCGCGCTGCCGGGCACGCTGTACTCCCGCATGGCGACCTCCCGACCCAGCCGACCACACCCGCCGCTCAGGTGCCGACCCGGGTCCCGGGTCCACCGTGGCATGCTGCGCGGATGCCGCAAGTCGATGTGGTGGACGAGACGTTCCTCGCGGTGCCGCCGCCGGTCGTGGCCGCCGTGTTCGCCGACCCGGCCGCCTGGCGCCGGTTCTGGCCGGACCTGCTGCTGGCGGTCTACGCCGACCGCGGCGCCGAGGGCGTGCGCTGGACGGTGCGCGGCGCGCTGGTCGGCACCATGGAGGTCTGGCTGGAGGCCGTGCTCGACGGCACCCTGGTGCACTACTTCCTGCGCGCGGACACCCCCGGGCCGATGCCGCCGCGCCAGCTCGCCGCCGAGCGCACCCGCCGCCAGCTCGCCGCCAAGCGGGTGGCGCTGGGGCTCAAGTCCGTCCTGGAGGCCGGGAGGCCACCCGGGGTGGCGCCCGGGCCCGCGTAACCTGATCGCTGTGCGGGTCCATGTGGTGTCCGATGTGCATGGCAACGCCGAGGCGCTGGCCAGGGCCGGGGACGGGGCCGACGCGCTCGTCGTGCTCGGCGACCTGGTCGACTTCGTCGACTACCACGACCACTCCGGCGGGATCATGGGCCGGGTGTTCGGGCCGGAGCGGGTCGCGGTGTTCGCCCGGCTGCGCCGCGAGCGCAAGCACGGTGCCGCCGCCGCGTACGCGCGCGAGCTGTGGACCGGCCTCGAGGACGCCGCCGCGGTGGTCGAGGAGGCGGTGCGCGCCCAGTACAAGGAGCTGTTCGCGGCGATGACCGCGCCCACCTACGCCACGCCGGGCAACGTCGACCAGCCCGGGCTGTGGCCGGAGTTCGTCGGCGACGGCGTGCGCGTGCTCGACGGGGAGAGCGCGCTGATCGGCGGCCTGCGGTTCGGGTTCGTCGGCGGGGCGCTGCTGCCGCCCGGGTCGGTCCCGCGCCGCGGCTCGGTGTTCCGGCCGTACCTGCGCACCGCCGAGGACTTCGACGCCGGGGTCGCCGCGCTGGGGCCGGTGGACGTGCTGTGCAGCCACGTGCCGCCCGACGTGCCGGAGCTGACCTACGACGTGCTGGCCCGGCGCGCCGAGATCGGGTCGGGCGCGCTGCTGCGGGCGATCACCGAGCACCGGCCCAGGTGGGCGGTGTTCGGGCACGTGCACCAGCCGCTGGCGGCGCGGGTGCGGGTCGGGCGCACCGAGTGCGCCAACGTCGGGCACTTCCAGCGCACGGGCACGCCTTACGTGCTGCGCTGGTGATCCGTGCTGCGCTAGTAGATGTGCGCTGCGCTGGTGAACGTGCTGCGCTGGTGAGTCCGGTGCGCCGTGCCCGCGCGGGGGTGGGCACCGGGTAGCCTCCCGGGCATGGCCGACGAGTCCACCCAGTCCATCGTCGTCGACGCGCCGCCGGAGCGGATCATGGCGGTGATCGCGGACTTCCCGGCGTACCCCGAGTGGGCGCAGGCGTTCACCAAGGCCGAGGTGCTCGCCGCGGATGCGGACGGCCGCGCCGAGCAGGTCGCCTTCACCCTGGAGTCGGGGCCGTTCAAGGACTCCTACACGCTGGCCTACCAGTGGTCAGCCGATGGGCTCACCGTGGCGTGGTCGCTGGTGAAGGGGCAGATGCAGCGCTCGCAGACCGGCCGCTACGCGCTCGCGCCGGACGGGGACCGCACCACGGTCACCTACACCCTGTCGGTGCAGCTGGCGGTGCCGATGATCGGCCTGTTCCGGCGCAAGGCGGAGAAGATGATCATGGACACCGCGCTCAAGGAGCTCAAGCGCCGCGTCGAGCGGGGCTGAGTGCGGGTACTGCTGTTCACCGGGAAGGGCGGGGTCGGCAAGACCACCCTCGCCGCGGCGACCGCCGCCCTGCTCGCCGCGCGCGGGCAGCGGACCCTGGTGGTCTCCACCGACCCGGCGCACTCGCTCGCCGACGCCCTCGCCGTGCCGCTGGGCGCCGAGCCGTCCCCGGTGGACACCGCGCTGCACGCGGCGCACATCGACGCCCGGGCGCTGGTCGACCGGTCCTGGCCCGCGCTGCGCGGGCACCTCGGCCGCTTCGCCGCCGGGCTGGGCTTGGCGGCGCTGGACGCCGAGGAGCTGACCGTGCTGCCCGGTGTGGACGAACTGCTCGCCCTCACCGAGGTCGCCCGGCTCGCCCGCACCGGGACCTGGGACGTGCTCGTCGTCGACTGCGGCCCGACCGCCGAGACGCTGCGGCTGCTCGCCCTGCCCGAGGCCGTCGCGAGCTACCTGGACCGCACCCGCGCCCGTCTGGTGGCGGATCTGCGGGCCGCGGCGGCTGTGGCCGGTGAGCTCGCCGAGCACTTGGCGCTGTTGCGGTCGCTGCTGACCGACCCGACCACGACCGCCGTGCGGCTCGTGCTCACCCCCGAGCGGCTCGTCGCCGCCGAGACCCGCCGCACCCTGGCCGCCCTGGCCCTGCGCGACGTCCACGTCGACGCCATGATCGCCAACCGGCTCGTGCCGCGGGCCAGCCGCTGGCGCGGACCCGCCGCGGCCTGGATGCGTGCCCGGCGGTCCGAACAGGACGCTGTGCTGTCCGAATTGGACACCGGCGGGCTGCCGCTGCACCGGGTGGAGCACGTCGCCCACGAGCCCGTCGGCCTGGCCGCGCTGCGCACCATCGCGACCGAGCTCTACGGCGACACCGACCCCCTCGCCTGCCGACCCGCGGGCGCCCCACTGCTGTCCATCGTCGCCGACGGCCCGGACCACCTGCTGCGGGTCACCCTCCCGCTCCCCGACGCCGCCGCCCTCGGCCTGGCCCGCGTCGGCGACGACCTCGCCATCACCATCGACGGCGTCCGCCGGGTGGTCGCCCTGCCCGTGCTGCTGCGCAAGCACACCGTCACCGACGCCGAAGCCGACCGCACCGGCCTGGTCGTCCGGTTCGCCCCCGGCCAGGAGGACACCCCGTGACCGACCCCGGCACCCGGCTGGCCAACGAACTGGCGCTGCTGCTCACCGCCACCGCCGACCACATAGCCCCCTGGCTGGACCGCATCGCCGCCACCCCACCGTCGGCGACCCCGTGCCAGTCCTGCCCGCTGTGCGCCCTCGTGGCCGTCCTACGCGGTGAACCCAACGAACTGGCCGCCACCGGCATCGACCGCCTGGCCGACCTGGTAGCCCTCCTCCGAGCCGTCCTAGCCGACCGCTGGACCCCCGGCGACCCCCACATGCCCGGCTTCCAGCCCGACCCACCCCCATCGGGCCGCGTCCAACACATCCCCATCCGCAAATCATGACCACCATCGGCATAGACGTCGGCGGCACTTCCATCCGAGCCGCCGCCGTCGACCCGTCCTCCGGCGCGGTGCTCGCGGTCGCCCGAGGCTCCACCCGAGTCCCCTCCCTGGACACAGAGATCTGCCGAGTCGTCGCCGAACTCCGTTCCGTTGTTGACGTCTCAGCCGTCGGCCTGGCCGTCGCAGGTTTCGTGGCTTCAGACCGGCGAACGGTGATGTTCGCGCCGCACTTGCCTTGGCGCGCATCTGCGGTTGCGGATCGGTTGGCGGGACTTATCGGGCTGCCGGTTGTGCTTGAGCACGACGCGAATGCCGCTGGGGTGGCGGAGTCGCGCTTTGGTGCGCTGCGAGGTGCTCGAGTCGGGCTGCTGGTCGCTCTGGGGACAGGAATCGGCGCTGCGTTGGTGATTGATGGCGCTGTCTATAGGGGAGCGTTCGGCGTAGCGCCGGAGTTGGGGCACTTGCGGTTGGTGCCTGAGGGGCGGGAATGCCCTTGCGGGAAGAGGGGATGTTGGGAGCGGTACTGCTCGGGGACTGCTCTAGCGGCTACTGCGTTGGAGATGGGGGCGGGGGAGCTGAGCGGGCGAGAGGTGGCCCGGTTGGCTGCTGCGGGGGATGCGGTGGCTTTGGCTGCCGTGGGGGAGATGGCGCGGTGGCTGGGGGAGGGGCTGGCGTTGGTGGCGGACGTCTATGACCCGGAGGTGGTGGTGATCGGGGGAGGGGTTTCTGGGTCGGCGGAGTTGTTCTTGGGGGACGCGGTGCGGCGGTATGAAGCGGTGATGACGGGGGCGGGACACCGGCCGGTGGCGCGGGTGGTGGGGGCGGAGATGGGGGAAGAGGCGGGAATGGTTGGGGCGGCTGTGTTGGCGGGTGGGGTGGGGTAGGCGTTGTCGCTGCGGGGCTGCGGGGCTGCGGGGCTGCGGGGCTGCGGGGCTGCGGGGCTGCGGGGCTTGTGGCTGTTGCGGGTTCTGCTGTGGGTGGGTGGTTGTCCACAATGGCTGTGGTTGTCCGCAGGGGAGCTTCGGTGGGGTCGTGTTGTCGGGTCTCGTCGGTAGGCTGTGAGGGTTATTCAGAGCGTGCGTAGAAGTAGAGTCCGATGACTGCTGTGATGGTGGCGGTGAAGGTGTTGAACGGGCGCCGGTAGTCGGTGTGGAGTATCCGCCAGGTTTTGAGGTGGGCGATGGCTCGTTCGACGGCGACGCGGATCTTGTTGTGTTGGAAGTTGTATTCTTTCTGCCATCGGGGTTGTTCGCGTTTGCGGGGTTTGCGGAACGGGGTGATCATGTCGCTGCCGATGTAGCCTTTGTCGGCGAGCCAGGAGGTGGTGTCCCGGCCCTGCAGGATGCCTGATTTCCTGAGGCAGTGAATGTCGTGGTGGCGACCCTCGAACGGTGTTGATA
>NZ_JAMTCO010000004.1:0-355427 GCF_024171925.1 Actinokineospora diospyrosa
CCCCCACACAAAACAGGTCCACCCCATCGAGCATTTGGCACCAGCGAGTCCGACTGTCCAGGCGCTGGGAAGGTGGGCTGGGGCGGACCTGACGGAAGGCCAGTTGGCACCGGCGGATCCGACTGTCCAGGTGTTGGGAAGGTGGGCTGGGGCGGACCTGACGGGGCGCAGGTTGGCACCGCAGGGTCCGAGTGTCCAGGTGCTGGGCTGGCAGGGTCGGCGAGGGCGGGCTGGGATGGCACCGGCCGTTCCGGGTGTCCACGGGCTGATCAGGTGGACTGAGGCGGACCTGACGGGGAGCGGGATGGCACCGCTAGGTCCGAGTACCCAGGGGTTGGGGGTGGCACCAGCTGTTCCGAGTGTCCAAGGGCAGGGTTGCGAACCGGGGCCGAACCTGACGGAGGGGCGGAGTGGCGCCGGTGGGGTTCGAGTGCGCCGGGGTCGTGAGTGGGGAGCGAGGTGCCAGGGTCGCCCGTGTGGGGTGGGCTCGGGGACTGCGAGCTCGTGTGGTCGAAAGAGCGGAGAAGGGAGCTCAGCCGGTGAGGGCTAGGGCTCGGCCTCGGTCTCGCCACCAGTGGTCGTAGGCGGCGTTGCAGCCTTGGCGGCGTTGGAAGGCGGCGACGACTTGGGCGTGGATTTCTTCGATGTGGGCTTCGACCGTGGAGGCTGGGCGGTAGTAGAGGCGGAGTTCTTGGGCCAGGGGGTGGTCGTCGATCGCGCGGATCGCTATGGCGCCGGGGTGGTCTCGGCTGGTGGCGAGGGCTGGGCCGATGGCGAAGCGGGCGGTGACCAGTTCCAGCATCGTGGCCAGGCACTGGGTGCTGTGCGGTTGGTCCAGCACCACGCCGTGGTCTCGGCAGACCTGGTTGACGTAGGTGCCCCAGCGGGTGGTGCCCGGGGGTTCGTCGACCCAGGGGTGTTCGGCGACGTCGGCGAGGGTGATGGTGGGGAGGGTGGTCAGGGGGTGGTCGTGGGCCATGGCGATGAAGACCGGCTCTTCCGGGTGCACGACCACGCTGCGGACGCCCTGGGGTAGAGGGAGGCCGGACAGGGGTGCCCGGTACACCAGCGCCAAGTCGAGGGCGCCGATGGCGACCTTGTCCACGCTGATCCGCTCATCGATGTCCTCTTGGACACTGACGCCGGAGCACCAAGGCTGATCATGAAGCCAACGGCTGACCTCTATGTGTAAGAAGCCGCAGTAGCCGCCTACGCGTAGAGGGTCCGATGGCAACCCGCGCCTAGACCACTCCCCCACTCTGTCGGCGATGGCAGACATGCCAGCGAGAACGACCCGGGCCTCGTTAAGCACCTCCGCGCCCAGTGGCGTTGGGAGACAGCCGTACTCGGCGCGGAAGAACAGGCGGCCGCCGATGTTGCGCTCTATGCGTTGCAGCAGACCGGACAGCGCCGGTTGGGACATGCCGAGGCGGCGGGCGGCCTGGGTGAGGCTGCCGGTGTCGTCGATGGCCGCCAGCGCGCGCAGGTGGCGGATCTCGAGCTCCACGGTCCCTCCGCATCCCCACCGCGGCTGGTCCGGCGGTTCAGCGACGGTACCTCTCCCCCGCGCGTGCTGTGAAGGGGTGCACGACGCGCCGCGCACCCCTTCACAGCCCTGCCCGGTGGCTACGGCGTGTCCACCGCCAGGGTGAACGGGCCGGAACCACCGTGGGCCCGCACCCGCCACCGGGAGTACTCGCCGGTACCGGTGTGGTCGGCGCTCACCCGGTCCGCCGGTGACGACCGGGGGTCGAGGTGGCGCGAACCCGCCGGTCGGTCCCGTCCCCGGGCGGTCGCGGCGGCACGCGACGAGGACCGGTGCAGCGGCGCTCAACAGGGCGAACGCGGACTCGGGCACGCATGGGGGCTCCTCCGTGCGGGGGCGGCCCCGCCGGGAGCGCGGGCCCCCGCGGCGGGTGAACTGACGGTAAACCGGGTGTGAGCAGGGCGAACAGATCACAGATCGGTATAACGATTCCCACGATCACAGCCGACACGATCGGAGTAGCGAGCCGAACCCGGTTCGGCCGACGGAGATCATCAGCACTAGCCTGTTCAGGTATGGCGGGCGTAGAGGAGATCCGTTCCTGGATCGCGGTGGCCACGGAGAAGGCGCGGTCGGGGATCGCGGCGATCGCGCAGGCGAGCTTGGAACTGGACGAGGCGCGCGGCGCGTTGGCGACCGCCAGTTCCGGGCAGGCCCCCGCCGAGCTCGCCCGCTCGCAGGGGCTGCTCGCCGAGGCGGAGCGGGCGCTCGGCGACGCGCGCGAGGCGTTGTACGCGGGCATCTCCGCCGCCGAGGGATACCTGGGCGGACGCTGACCAGGCCGCCGCGATCGGCTTCACTTGATCGGCGGACCACGCCGGTCCGCGCGGGAACGCCGAGGACACCACCCGTCCGCCCTGAGCACATCCGCAGCACACACGCACGAGTACCGGCCGCAACGAGCTGATGGGGTCCCACGATGCTGGGTAGGCGGGAGCGCAGACAGCGCGCCGAGAACGCGCTGGCGCGGCTGCGTTCGGTGCTCGGCCTGGCCCTGGGTGCCGCGGTGGGCGGGCACGAGCAGGCCCTGCTGCACAAGCGGCAGTTGGAGTTCGAG
The DNA here is from genome assembly GCF_024171925.1 of Actinokineospora diospyrosa. Lineage (GTDB taxonomy): Bacteria > Actinomycetota > Actinomycetes > Mycobacteriales > Pseudonocardiaceae > Actinokineospora > Actinokineospora diospyrosa. Next base: position 2,604 of record NZ_JAMTCO010000004.1, read on the forward strand.
CGCGCGGTGCAGCGGATCGGGTTGGCCAAGGCGACCCGGGACCGGGAGATCGCCGAGCAGTTGACCGACCCCGCGTTGGCCCCGGTGTGGGAGCGGATCACCCGCGAGCGCGACGACAGCTACGCCGAGTGGCGCCGCGACGGGCTCGGCGCGGTGCGCGAACTGGTGGCGGCGCACACCCCGGGCCCGGCGGGTCAGCCGTGGCAGGAGTGGCTGGGCACGCTGGGGACCGACCCCGGGGTGCGCTCGCCGCGGCTGTGGCGGATCGGGACCGCGCACGTGGAGCACGAGTCGCCCGAGCACGGCTTCCCGCTCGCGGTGCCGCTGCTCGAGCACGCGCACCTGCGGCTGAACTCCGCGCGCGGCAACCGGACGGCGGTGGACTCCATCGTGGAGACCCTGCTGCTGCGGCTGCTGAGCACGTTCACCCCGGGCCTGGTGCGGCTGCACCTGTGGGACATCGGGCACCTCACCGGTCCGCTGCCCAACCTGCACCCGTTGACCGCCGCCGGGTTGCTGGTGGTGCACGACCCGACCCGGCTCGACGACCTGCTGGCGCTGCTGGCCGGGCACATCCGCAAGGTGCACGCGAACGCGTTGCGCGCGGGGCGGACCACGCTGAAGGACGCCTGCGCGGCCGCCGGGCGCCGGGTGGAGCCGTGGCGGGTGGCGGTGCTCTTCGGCAACGGGGAGCGGTTGGATGAGGAGCAGTACCGGGAGTTGAACCGGATCGCCCGCACCGGCCCGGACGCCGGGGTGCACCTGGTGCTGGTGGACATGCCGGTGTCGGCGAGCAGTCCACTGGAGACGGTGACCTTCACCGACGCCGAGCAGGCGAGCTCCAGCATCACCGGGCCCGGTGTGGTGGTGCGCGCCGACCCGCCGGTGTCGGCCTCGGTGGCCAGCCGGGCGGCGGCGGCGATCCGCGACGACATGGTGGTGCGCCGCGGGCGGCCGCGCTCGTTCATCGATCTGCTGCCGCGGGTGCTCGGGCAGGAGAGCTCGCGCGAGGAACTGCGCACCGTCATCGGGTTCGACGAGGGTGACCCGATCGAACTGGTGCTGGGCGACGCGACCCCGCACGCGCTGGTGGCCGGGCCGAGCGGGTCGGGCAAGACGAACCTGCTGTACGCGATGCTCGGGGGGCTCGCCGCGCGGTACTCGCCGCGCGAGCTGGAGCTGTACCTGTTGGACTTCAAGGAGGGCGTGTCCTTCGCCGGGCTGACGCCAGGCACCAAGGACCCGAGTTGGCTGCCGCAGGCGCGGCTGGTCGGGGTGAACGTCAACACCGACCGCGAGTTCGGGTTGGCGCTGCTGCGGTACCTGTCGCAGGAGTTGGCCAGGCGCGCGGAGGCGGCCAAGCGCCAGGAGGTCACCAAGCTCGCCGAGTTGCGCGACGCGGAGCCGGAGGTGAGCTGGCCCAGGGTGGTCGCGGTGATCGACGAGTTCCAGGCGCTGTTCTCCGGGCGCGACCAGATCACCCAGCAGGCGGCGGCGCTGCTGGAGGACGTGGCGCGGCGCGGGCGGTCGCAGGGGATCCACCTGGTGCTGGCCAGCCAGGACATCGCCGGGATCGAGGCGTTCTGGGGCAAACCGGCGGTGTACGACCAGTGCACGCTGCGGATCGCGATGCCCAAGGCGAAGCGGGTGCTGGCGCAGGACAACCTGGCGGCCAACACGTTGCCGCGCTGGCACGTGGTGGTCAACCACGATTCCGGTATCTCGCACGGCAACGAGGTCGCGCACGTGCCGGACGCGTCGAGCCGGGGCACCTTCGACGAGCTGCAGCGGCGGCTGTGGCGCGAGGTCGAGTCGAGCGCGCCGCGGTTGTTCGACGGCGCGCACCAGCCGTCGTTGCTGACCACCGCCGAGTTCGCGACGCCGCGCGGTCCGGTGCTGGGGCAGATCATCGATGTGGCCGACCGGGCGGCGGTGCTGCGGTTGGAGGCGGCGCCGGGGCGCAACCTGGCGGTGCTGGGGACCGCGACCGAGGACGCGCTGGCGGTGCTGGCGAGCTCGGCGTTGTCGCTGGGGCGCGCGTACGCGCCCGGCGAGTGCGAGTTCGAGTTCTGGTGCCACGTGGAGTCGTTGCGCGACAACGTGTTGGCGGTCGCCGACGCGCTGCACCGGCGGGGCCACACGGTGCGGACGCGGTTCGACGCGAGTATCGCCGACATGGCCGAGGAGACGTGCCCCGGTAAGCGGTTCGTGTTCTTCTACGCCGTCGACGGGGCGACGCAGTTGTTGGAGCGCAAGGAGGTTGGCGCTGTCCAGAGTGGACTCGACAAGTTCCGGTCGCTGCTCAAGCACGGCCCGGCTGGCAACGTGCACACCTTCGGCTGGTGGCGCGGTGTGGCCCGGCTCAAGGACACCCTCGGCTTCGGCGGCAACGACGACGTCGGCGCGTGGGTGGCCCTGGACGTGCAGGGCTCGGAGCTCAACCAGCTCGCCGCGGGGCAACTGGTGGACTGGTCGCCGCGGCCGCACCGGGCGGTGTTCTTCGACCGGACCACGCACAGCCGCCCGGACGTGCTGATCCCGTTCGACCCGACGAGCGCGCTGGAGGAGCGGTGACCGAGGACCCGGTGGCCCGCTACAAGGAACTGCTGGAGACCGCCCACCACGCCGCCCGCGCGCACTCCGAGCACGAGCGCCGCCGCGCGGTCGACCTGGTCGCCGAGATCAACGCCGCCGACCAGCGGGTCAGCTCGGCCGCCCAGGCCCAGGCCCAGGTCGACGGCGAGATCAACGCCTGGTGGCGGCAGGTGATCACCGCGGCGGGCGACCTGAAGTGGCTGACCACCACCCCGCGCCCGACCCCGGACCCGTCGGCCCGGCCGGAGCAACTGCGCGAGCACCTGCGCCAGATCGAGCCCGCCACCAAGGAGTTCACCACCGCCCTGCGCCGCGCGGTGTGGCCCCGGCGGGTGTGACCGGGTCAGCAGCAGTGCTCGCCGCGCCACGCCCCGCGCCCCTCCTTGACGGCGATGGCGGCGATGACGAGCGCGACGACCGGGTCGGCCCAGGACCAGCCGAACAGCGAGTTGAGCACCAGCCCCGCCAGCAGGACCGCGGACAGGTAGGTGCACAACAGGGTCTGCTTGGAGTCGGCGACCGCGCTGGCCGACCCCAACTCCCGCCCGGCACGCCGTTGCGCGCGCGACAGGAACGGCATCACCAGCAGTGAGGTGGCCGCGAGCACGATGCCAACGGTGGAATGATCGGCGTCCTGCCCACCGAGCAGCGCACGCACTGAGTCGACGGTGACATAGGCGGCGAGCGCGAAGAACGACACCGCGATCACCTTCAGCGCCACACGTTCCCGCGCCGCCGGGTCCTTGCCCGCGAACTGCCACGCCACCGCACTGGCCGACGCGACCTCAATCACCGAGTCCAACCCGAACCCGACCAAAGCTGCCGACGACGCAACAGTTCCCGCAGCGATCGCCACCACACCCTCAACCACGTTGTACGCGATCGTCGCCGCAACCAGCAACCGCACCCGGCGCGCCAGTACGGCCTGTCGGGCGGGCTCGGGGGTAGTGGATGGAACCGCACAGCACGAGCACCCCTCGACTTGGGCCCCACTCATCACGCCTCCTCGGGTTTGTCGTGTGCGCAGGCTTCGGTGGCGTTGACGGCTAGGACGACCTGCACCAGTTCGCTCAAGGCTCGGGCCAGGTGGGCGTCAGCGAGGGCGTAGCGGACTTGGCGGCCCTCGTAGGTGGCGATGACCAGGCCGCAGCCGCGGAGGCAGGAGAGGTGGTTGGAGACGTTTGACCTGGTCAGGCCCAGGTGGGTGGCGAGGAGTGCTGGGTACTGCACGCCGTCGAGGAGGGCGGTCAGGATTCGGCAGCGGGTGGGGTCCGCGAGGGCACGGCCCAGTCGGGCCAGGGCGGTTTCCCGGGTCTCGCACTTCAGCACAGGCGAAACCATACAGTGGCAGCTGAACTAACGTCTAGGCGATCCGGTGGGGGCGGACTACTGAGAGGACTCCTAAGACCACTGCGGCGGCCAAGCCTGCGATGAGGATCCAGGGCCGGGTGGTGCTCGCCCAGTGGGCGATCTCTTGGCGGAAGAACACGCCCGCGATCCCTCCGCCGAACCACAGCACTGGGATAAGAGGGTTGAGTCCGCCGAGAACGACCTCCGCGAAGAAGAGGATTCCGGCAGCGAAGTAGAGCAGGGCCACCTGCAGGTAGTCGTCGGTCGCGCCGAAGGCGAGTCCGGCCGCGCCTAACACGACGAACACCGCGGCGATAACTCGGCGTACTCCGGCGAGGCCTTCTTTCGGCATGGCGACGACTAGGACGATGAGGACGATCGCGGCCAAGGCTAAGAACATCCCCCGGACGGTAGAGACGCGGCCGGGGCGGCGTGGGTGGTTCGGGGCAGATCCGCCCGGACGGCCGCTGGGATTGGGCAGAAAAGGCCCCGCTTCCGGGCCGGGGGGCCGGAAGCGGGGCGGCGGGCCCGCGGTGCGACCGGGAGCATCGGGGTCGCGGGCCCGGGGTGGCCACCTGCCGCGCGGGGTCAGGGCGCGGGGGCGGCGCTGCTGTCTTAGGGCAACGGGCTATCTAGGGCAACGAGCTGTCTTAGGGCAACGGCGTTCTACGGCAGTGGCAGCGGGATCTGGGGGAGCGGGAACGGCAGCGGGATCAGCGGCAGTTGCGGCGGCCGCTGCTGGTCGAGCAGGGCGGCGAGCAGGCGCAGCAGCCCGGGCAGGATCGCGACGACGAAGGCGACCGGGAGGTCGCCCGCGGTGCGGACGAACGCCTGGGTGTTGGCCAGCACGTGCAGCGCGTCCTGGCTCTCGGTGACCTCGCGCAGGTCGGACAGGACCGGGGACAACCGGTCGAGCACGCCGTCGACCTGCCCGGGGCTCGCGGTGGACAGCTGGCTCGCGAGGTGGTCGAGGTCGACCACCGGATCCGCGCTCGCGGGGATGGGCAGCAGGGCCAGGGCTGCGGCGATCACGACGGCACGTGACGCGGGGAACCTCATCAGCGGGGGCGCCCTTTCTGGTCGGAATACGAGGTACTCGGGCTGCCCAAGAGCTAGCAGCGCGCCCGCGCCGCGACCAGTCCGCGCCGCTGGGTGATGGCGCAAGCACATAGCTGAACCTGGGTCCACACCGGACTGGCATAACCGCTGGTCAGCACCATCGGGGCCGGGTGGGCGGGGCGGGAGCGGCCGGTGCGCACGCTGCGCTGCCGCCGACCCCCGCGATCGGCGACCGCCGCGCCGATCGGGTGAATTCGGGCATGTCACCCGACCGTGGGTTCTACCGGGCGACCAGCACGGCCGCGTCGAGGACGGCGACGACGAGCATCGCGTGGAAGGTGGCGCGCGAGCGGGGTCGGCTGCCGAGGACGAGACCGATGGCGGTCACGATCACCGCGAGGCCCAGCGCGATGAAGCCGAGTGCGGTCGGCAGCCCGGCGACCAAGGCGGCTGACGCACCTAGCACCAACAGTGCGGCGGCCACGCGGGAGCCGGTAGGTCCAACTCTGTGCGGTAGGCCCACCACGCCGGTCTCACGATCGTCCACGAGATCAGGAAGGGCGTTCGCGAAATGCGCGGCGCAGCCCAAGAGAGACGCAGTGGCCACAAGCCACCACGGGGGCCAATACGGCGATGGCAGTCCAAGAGTGACGAAAGCGGTCAATAGCCCAAACGACACGGCGTACGGGGCGAACGAGAAGACCGTCGCCTTCAGTCGGAGGTCATACGCCCAGGCGGACACAAGAGCCACGACATGCGCGAGCCCGGCAAGAGGCCCGGACAGGAACGACAGCCCTACCGCCGCCAGAGCACTGATCAGGACCAGAGTCCGTATCAACGAGACAGAGATCTGCCCGAGCGCGACAGGCTTGTCGGTCCGACCGACCCGGGCATCTCTGGCGACGTCAACCAGGTCGTTGAGCCAGCCCACCGACAGCTGCCCGGCCAGCACGGCAGCGGCGACAGCGACGGATCCCCAGGCGGTTTGGCCCAACCCGGCGGCCAAACCCGTTGCGGCGAGGGTCACCGCGACGGCAGGCTCCGGGTGGGAGGCACGCACGACCGGTGTCACTCGGCCCACGGTACGTCAAGCAGAGGGGGCACCTGTGTGCCAGCCTCAGACGGTGACAGCGCTGTACGACGACCTCGCCGCGCAGTGGTGGCGTCCCCGTGGGGCATTCGCGGCGTTGCACTGGCTGGCTGAAGCACGCGCCCACCTCATCCCGCCCGCCCGGCGTCCCGGGGCCGTCTTGGTCGACCTCGGATGCGGCGGCGGCTTGCTCGCCCCGCACATCAGCGCCAAGGGCTACCTACACGTCGGCGTAGACCTATCGCAGGAAGGTCCTCGCCAAGCAGCCGCGCACGGTGTGAAGGCAATTCGCGGTGACGTACTTCGTGTTCCGCTCAAGCCTGGATGCGCGGACGTCGTTGTCGCAGGTGAGGTCCTCGAACACCTGTCAGACCTACCGAGGGCCGTTGAGCAAGCCTGTGGGCTGTTGCGTCCTGGTGGGCTGCTGGTTCTCGACACCCTCGCCGACACGGCGCTAAGCAAGTTCCTCGCGATCACCGTGGCGGAACGGCTGCCCGGGGTACCGCGAGGTGTGCACGAGCCGCACCTCTTGGTGAACCGGGCGGTGCTGGTCGAGGAATGTGCCCGGCACGGTGTTCGGTTGCGGCTGCGGGGTATTCGTCCCGCGGTGCTGGACCTGTTCGGATGGGCGGTGGGTGCCCGCGAAGCGGTGCGGATGGTGTCGGTGCCCACCACAGCCGTTCTGTTCCAAGGGATCGGAACGAAGGAGGGCTGATGGCAATGGTGACCGGGATAGGCGTGGCAACCCCGCCGCAGGTAACGCAAGAGGCCCTATGGGAGGGCTACTTCCGCGCGCACACCGGCGGGGGCGGCCTCGCGCGACGCATCTTCGCGAGTGCGGGTGTGCGTACCCGGCACACCGTCGTCGACCCGGCCACCGAGGACATCTCCGGGTGGTCGACCGCGCGGCGGATGGCGCGCTTCGCCGAGCAGGCGCCGCCGCTGGCCACCGCGGCGCTGGTCGACGCGCTCGCCGCCGCGGGCCGCTCCCCCGCCGACCTCGGCATGCTCGCGGTCGTGTCGTGCACCGGCTACGGCACGCCGGGGGTGGACGTCGCGCTGGCCGACGGGCTCGGGCTCGCGGCCGACACCCAGCGGCTGCTGATCGGCCACATGGGCTGCTACGCGGCGATCCCCGGCCTGGGCGCGGTGTCCGATTTCGCCACCGCGCGCGGGCTGCCCGCGGCCCTGGTGTGCGTCGAGTTGACCTCGCTGCACGTGCAGCCGCCGGACGGGGACCCGGCGCAGGTGGTGGCGCACGCGCTGTTCAGCGACGCCGCGGCTGCCGTGGTCGTCGAGCCGGACGCGCCGGGGTGGGAGCTGCTCGACATCGCCGCGCACACCGACACCGACAGCCGCGACCTGATGACCTGGCGGGTCACCGACCACGGCTTCCGGATGGGCCTGTCCGCGCGGGTCCCCGACGTGCTGGCCCGCGCGGCGCGGCCGGTCGTGGAGAAGATGCTGGCCCGCAACGGCGCCGAGGTCGACGACGTGGCGGGGTGGGCCGTGCACCCGGGTGGGCCCAAGATCCTGGACACGGTGCGCGACGAGTTGGGCCTGGACGAGGCCGCCCTGGCACCATCTCGGGCGGTGCTGGCCGAGCACGGGAACTGCTCGTCGGCGACGGTGGTGCTGGTGCTGCGCGAGATCCGGGCGCGGCCGGGAGATCTGGTGGTGGCCATGGCGTTCGGACCCGGTTTGACCCTCTACACGGCGCTGCTGCGGCGGACCGGGTGAGCACAACCCGCGCCTATCGCGGCGGTGAGCTGGTCGAAGAGGACTTCCCACTCGACGGTCTTAGCGACCGGGTCGCCGACGAGGGCACTGTGGTCTGGGTCGACATCGACCACCACGACGACGCCGCCCTGCGCCAGGTCGGCGGCGAGTTGGGCCTGCACGAACTGGCCTTGGAGGACGCGGCGCAGCGGCACCAGCGGCCCAAGGTGGACCTGTACCGCACGCACCAGTTCCTGGCGGTCTACGGGGTGTCGATGGCCGACGACGGCACCCTGAGCACGCACGAGGTGTCGGTCTTCGTGACCGCTCGCGCGCTGGTCACCGTGCACGACGGGTTCGACATGACCCGGGTGGCGCGGCGGTGCGCGAACTCCGTGCTGACCGGCGACCGGGTCGGCGTGCTGCTGCACGCCCTGCTCGACGACATCGTGGACGGGCACCTCCAGGCGACCACAACCCTCGACGAGCGGATCGAGGACCTGGAGGGCGTCATCTTCGAGGACAATCCCGATGTGCGGCGGTTGCAGCGGGAGGCCGTTCGCCTGCGCAGGAGTTTGTCCCACCTTCGCCGGGTAGTCCTACCGATGCGCGACATCATGACCGGCCTGACCCGGGTGCACGACCTGGTCGACGCTGAGCTTGAGCCCTACTTCAGCGACATCCGCGACCACGTCGCGCACGCCACCGAGTGGACCGAGTCGTTGCGCGACCACGTGACGGCGTTGCGCGAGACCCAGCTGACCATCCAGGGCAACCGGCTCAACCTGGTGATGAAGAAGGTCACCGGGTGGGCCGCGATCATCGCCGTGCCGACCGCGATCACCGGCTTCTATGGCCAGAACGTGCCGTACCCGGGCACCGGGGAGCCTTGGGGGTTCTGGATGTCGTCGGGCGTCATAGTGGTGTTGGGCGTGGGCCTCTACCTCATGTTCAAGCGGAAGGACTGGCTCTAAGGGATTCGGCCCGGCGTAGGTACGCCTTGGCGACCTCGGGTTCGTCTGCCGCTTCATAGAGGAGGCAGTACGTGAGCATGGCCATCTCAGCCAACTCCGGGTCGGTGGCGGCCAAGTCGAGATAGCCGCCAACCTTGCGGATGGCCTCGTGGGGGTCGGTCACCATGGGGATCTGGAGTTCGGCGACCTTCAACGCTGCGCGCGGCGACACTGCCGGATGGTTGTACTCGACGACCGCCTTATAGGCATCGACGATCACTTCGGGGTTGAACGCGGCAGTCGCTGAGTGGATCGTGTTCTCGGCGATCGCGTAGGCGGCTTCCGGCGACCACTCGGGATGGTTGGCGGCAACCACTTGGCGGTAGGCCCTGTCGCGCTCGTTCACGTCGTCGGTGAGGCGGGCCAACCGAAGCGCGGCCAACGTGCTCCAGTCCCCTTGGCCGCCAGCGGCGACGGCCCGGTAGAGGGGAGCCTGGATCCAGGGCTTCGTTTCGGCCTCAGCCCGGAGGAAGTCAGCGAGGACAACGGAAGAATCGACCGGCAGGTCTACCGGGGCTTTAACTCGCGGGATGGGCAACGGTGTGCGGGCGATGGCGACAGTGTCGACGGTGTCGTCGAAGGTGCGTTGCGGGGTGGACAGCCCGGCGTCTGCCATGCGGTCGGCGACATGGCTATAGAGGTCGTCGACAGACACATAGCCGTCACCGTCGCGGTCAGGTTGACCGGTGGCTAAGCAGTCGGCAGCGAAACCTGTGAACGGGCTGGGCTCCCCTGCCTTCTCGGCATCCTTGGTCAGCTGCACCGACAGCCCGCTGGCGATGACGAAGACCCCCTTGCCGCCGAGGTGGCGGGGTAGGTCGGGAGCGGCTTTGAAGCCACCGGAGTGGCAGCAGTCGAGCAGCACTACCTTCGCCTTCGCGCGGGAGGCGGTCATCATGTCGACCACGGCGCGGGCGGGGATGCCGGTGGACATGATCCGGTCGGACCGGGTGTCGCGGGCGGCGAGGTGCAGGTTCCCGTGCAGGTCGAGCTTGCCGTGGCCGCTGTAGTAGAGCAGCAACTGGTCGTCGCGGGTGGCCTCGCCGAAGAACTCGTCCAGCGCGATCAGGATGTCGCGTTGGCTGGCGTCGGCCACGACCCGCACGTCGGCGAGCCGGTGCAGGCCGACGCCGGGTGCGGTGAGGGCGGCTCGCAGCACCTCCGCGTCGTGCTCGGGACCGAGCAACGGGGCGAGGCCAGGGTCATCGGGGAACGCCCAATTGGTCACCAGCAGCGCCCTATAGATGCGCTGTGTGGAAGGGGCCAGTGCCATAGTGACCATCATGACCGAGGGGCGCGTCGACGACCGGCGTTTCCAGGACCTGTTGGCCGAGGCCTCGCGGCTGGCCGAGCGGCGCGACCCCGGCGCGGCCCACGACGGGCGGGTCAAGGCGCTGCTCTCGGGTGTCGCGCACATCGCCGACGAGGTGGTCTTCCAGCTCAACCGATTACCGGAACTGCTGCGCGGCCCGCTGCTCGACGTGCTCGGCCTGCGCCCCGCCCGCGCGCGGATGGCCAGGGCGGTGCTGGAGGTCCGCTCGGCCGGGCCGGTCACCGTCCCCCGCGGCGCCCGGGTGTCCACTGTGGATGGTGTGGCGTTCTCGACCGAGCACGACCTGCGGGTGGTGCCCGCCGAGCCGGTCGGCGCGCTGACCCAGGTCGACGGCGGGTTCGCCCAGGTCATCGACCTCGACCAGGTGCACGCGGTCTCCCCCGCCGCCACCAGCGGCTACTACGTGGGCTTCGCGACCCCGCTGCCGCACTGCCTGGTGGAGTTCGTCTTCACCATGGCGTCGAAGTCCCGCCTTGAGGACGCCCGGCCGACCTGGGCGGTGGAGGCGTGGGACGGCGAGGAGTGGCAGCCGTGCGCGGTGCGCCTCGACACCACCGGCGGCCTGTCCGACAGCGGGACGATGCTCGTGCGGGTGCCCGACACCCACGTCGAACTCACGATCAGCGGGATCAGCGCTGCGTGGATCCGGTTCCGCGGCGCCGCCGAACCGGACGCGAGCCCCATCCGGTTCCGGGTGCTCGCGCGCACGGTCGGCGGGGTCGTGACCGCCGCCCACGGCTCGCTGGTGCTCGACGAGCCGCTGGGGACCACCAGCGGGGTGCCCGGTCAGGGGCTCGGCGTGCACCACCGCCCGGTGGTCGGCCCGGCGCCGGTTGTCGAGGTCGGCGGGATCGACGGCTGGGACACCTGGACGGTCGTGCGGGACTTCACCGGCAGCGGCGCCGAGGACCGGCACGTGGTGTTCGACGGCGACACGCTGCGGTTCGGTCCGGCGGTCACCGAGGACGGCGCGGTCGTCCAGCGCGGCGCGCTCCCCCGGGCGGACGCGCTGGTGCGGGTGCGGGAGTACTGGGCAGGTGGGGGCAAGCACGGCAACGTGGCGGCTGGGGCGCTGCGCGCGCTCGACGGCTTCCCCGACGTGACCGTGACCAATCCGCTCCCCGCGACCGGTGGGCGCGACGCGGAGACCGTTGACGAGGTATGGCGGCGGGCGCCGTTCGCGCTGCGGGCCCGGGATAGGGCGGTAACCGCTCAGGACTACGAGTACCTCGCACGGGAGGCTGCCCCGGAACTGGCGCGGGCGCACTGCGTCCTCGGCGAGGATGGCGCGATCAACGTGCTTCTCGTGCCTAACGCGCCCAGCGACGAGATGGGACGCGTCGACTTCAACGACCTAGGGCTAGGCCAGAAAACGCTGCTCACCGTTGCGGACTACTTGGACGAGCGCCGGGTCATCGGCACCACGGTCGTGGTGGACGTACCGCGCTACGGAGGAGTAACCGTGGTCGCGCAGGTCCAGAGGGCGCCGGGGATGAGCACCGCAAGAACGCATGACGCCGCTCTGCGGGCGCTCTATACGTACCTGCACCCGATCATCGGCGGCCCTACCGGGACAGGTTGGCCACTAGGGCGACCGGTGCACGTGGGCGACATCTATGCAGTCCTGCACCAGGTCGAGGGTGTCTCCGGGGTGGACGACGTGCGGCTCTACCTGGTGGACACGCACAACCGCGCCCGGGGCGACTCCGCCACGAAGATCACCGTCGACCGGGACGCGCTGCTGTTCTCCGCCGACCACCAGGTCCGGGTGCTCGCCACGTGACCGACCCCATCCCTGCCGATCCCATCCCGAACGACCCCATCCCGAACGGCGTCATCCCGGCCGACCCGATCCCGAACGGCGTCATCCCGAGTGACGCCATCCCGAGTGACGTGGTGGACGCGGTGGCCGCCCTGTTCGCCGCGCTGCGCGCCACCGCCGAGGACCCGGGCCCGCTCCTCGACCCGGTGACCGCGGCGCCGGACGTCCTGCGCTGGATCGCCCACGTGGTGGGAGCCGACGCGAACCTGCCGACCGGCCTGCTGCGCGGGCAGGTGGCCCACGCCATGACCGCGCACCGCCGCAGAGGTACCGTCGCCGGGCTGCACGCCTTGGTCGCCCTCTACGGCGGCACTGCCGAGGTCACCGAGGAAGGCAGGGCTGTCACCGTCGAGGTGACGCTGCCTGAGGCCGATCTGGCCGATGTCGTGCACGACGCTGTGACGGCGGCGATACCCGCACACGTCCGCCCCACCGTGCGTGTCCGGGTCCGCCCGAACGAGTGATCCAGCGGGGTGGGACATGGCATCGGGGCCGCGCGGTTCGGGTAGTGTGGGTGCCCGAAGCCGAGAGGCGCTGCAACGGGTCCGGGGTGTCCCCGCCCGCCACGCTCGGCTCAGGTCCACCCCCCGCGGGCGGCCCACGCTGCAAGGGCGCCTCCGGATACCGGAGGTGTGCACGTGAGCGATCAGGGTCGGATCGACCGGCTGCGGGAACTGCTCGGCCAGCGCGTCGCGGTGCTCGACGGCGCGTGGGGGACCATGCTGCAGGGCGCCGCGCTGACCGACGCCGACTACCACGGTGACCGCTTCGGCGGGCACCCGCGCGACGTCGTGGGCGACCCGGACCTGCTCAACCTCACCCGCCCCGACCTGATCCTCGACGTGCACCGGCAGTACCTGGCCGCGGGCGCGGACATCACCACCACCAACACCTTCACCGCCACGACCATCGCCCAGGCCGACTACGGGCTGCAGGAGTACGCGGCGGAGATGAACCTGCGCGGCGCGCAACTGGCCCGCCAGGCGGCCGACGAGCTGGGCGACCGCTTCGTGGCGGGCTCGGTCGGGCCGCTGAACGTGACCCTGTCGCTCTCGCCCAAGGTCGACGACCCGGCGTACCGCACGGTCACGTTCGACCAGGTCAAGGCCTCCTACGCCGAGCAGATCCGCGCGCTCGCCGAGGGCGGGGTCGACCTGCTGCTGATCGAGACCATCTTCGACACGCTCAACTGCAAGGCCGCCATCGCCGCCGCGCACGAGGTCGCCCCCGAGCTGCCGCTGTGGATCTCGGTGACCATCGTCGACCTGAGCGGGCGCACCCTGTCCGGGCAGACCGTCGAGGCGTTCTGGCGCTCCGTCGAGCACGCGAACCCGCTGGTCGTCGGCGTGAACTGCTCGCTGGGCGCCGAGCAGATGCGCCCGCACGTGGCGGAGCTGTCGCGGCTGGCGGGCACCTACACGGCCAGCCACCCCAACGCTGGCCTGCCCAACGCGTTCGGCGGCTACGACGAGACCCCGCGCGAGACCAGCGAGCTGCTGGCGGAGTTCGTCGGGTCCGGCATGGTGAACCTGGTCGGCGGCTGCTGCGGCACCACCCCCGAGCACATCGCCGCGATCGCCGCGGCGGTCAAGGGCATGGCGCCGCGGGTGCTGCCCCGGGTGCCCGAGGCGACCCGGTTCAGCGGCCTGGAGCCGTTCGCGATCGGCGCCGACACCGGGTTCGTGATGATCGGCGAGCGCACCAACGTCACCGGGTCGGCCAAGTTCCGCAGGCTGATCGAGGGCGACAACCACCAGGCCGCGGTGGACGTGGCGCTGGAGCAGGTGCGCGGCGGGGCGAACCTGCTCGACGTGAACATGGACGCCGACCTGCTCGACAGCGAGCAGGCGATGACCACGTTCCTGAACCTGATCGCCACCGAGCCCGAGGTGGCCAGGATCCCGGTGATGATCGACAGCTCGCGGTGGAGCGTGCTGGAGGCCGGGCTCAAGTGCGTGCAGGGCAAGGGCGTGGTCAACTCGATCAGCCTCAAGGAGGGCGAGGAGCAGTTCCTGGCCCAGGCGCGCAAGATCCGCGAGTACGGCGCGGGCGTGGTGGTGATGGCCTTCGACGAGAAGGGCCAGGCCGACACCACCGAGCGCAAGGTCGACATCTGCGCGCGGGCCTACGACCTGCTGACCACCCGGGCGGGGTTCCCGGCCGAGGACATCGTGTTCGACCCGAACGTGCTCGCCGTGGCGACCGGCATCGCCGAGCACAACGGGTACGCCAAGGCGTTCATCGACGCGCTGCCGCGGATCAAGCAGCGCTGTCCGGGCGTGCGGATCTCCGGCGGCATCTCGAACCTGTCGTTCTCCTTCCGCGGCAACGACACCGTGCGCGAGGCGATGCACTCGGCGTTCCTGCTGCACGCGGTGCGCGCGGGCCTGGACATGGGCATCGTCAACGCCGGTCAGCTGGTCGTCTACGAGGACATCCCCAAGGACCTGCTGGAGCTGGTCGAGGACGTGCTGTTCGACCGGCGCGAGGACGCCACCGACCGGCTGGTGGAGTTCGCCGAGACGGTCAAGGGGTCCAAGACCAAGCGCACGGTCGACCTGTCCTGGCGGGAGGCGACGGTCGGCCAGCGGCTGTCCTACGCGCTGGTGCACGGGATCGTGGACTTCATCGAGGCCGACACCGAGGAGGCGCGCGCGCAGATGGCGCGACCGCTGGAGGTGATCGAGGGCCCGCTGATGGACGGCATGAAGATCGTCGGCGACCTGTTCGGGTCGGGGAAGATGTTCCTGCCGCAGGTGGTCAAGAGCGCGCGGGTGATGAAGCGCTCGGTGGCCTACCTGGAGCCGTACATGGAGGCGGAGAAGGAGAAGGCGCGGCTGGAGGGCCGCATCGACACCAGCCGCGGCCAGGGCAAGGTCGTGCTGGCCACGGTCAAGGGCGACGTGCACGACATCGGCAAGAACATCGTCGGGGTCGTGCTGGGCTGCAACAACTACGAGGTGATCGACCTCGGGGTGATGGTGCCCGCGTCGGTCATCCTGGACACCGCGGTCGCCGAGGGCGCCGACGTGGTCGGGCTGTCCGGGCTGATCACGCCGTCGCTGGACGAGATGGTCACCGTGGCCAACGAGATGCAGCGGCGCGGGTTGAAGCTGCCGGTGCTGATCGGCGGCGCGACGACCTCGCGCCAGCACACCGCCGTGCGCATCGCGCCCGCCTACGACGGGACGACGGTGCACGTGCTCGACGCGTCCCGCGTGGTCGGCGTCGTGTCGGACCTGATGGACACCACCCGCTCGGACCTGCTGGACACCCGCAACCGGGCCGAGCAGGCGACGTTGCGCGAGCAGCACGAGAACCGGCACGCCAAGCCGCTGCTGAGCATCGCCGAGGCGCGGTCGAACCGGGAGCTGGTGGACTTCGCGGACCTGCCGACGCCCGCGTTCACCGGGGCCCGCGAGGTCACCCCGGACCTGGCCGAGCTGCGCGCGATGGTCGACTGGCAGTTCCTGTTCCTGGCCTGGGAGCTGAAGGGCAAGTACCCGGCGATCCTGGACCAGCCGGTCGCCCGCGAGCTGTTCGACGACGCGCAGGCGATGCTCGACGAGATCGGCCACCGCTTCCGCTTCCGCGGCGCCTACGGCTTCTGGCCCGCTTCTTCCGACGGCGACGACCTGCTCGTGGACGGCGTGCGGTTCCCGATGCTGCGCCAGCAGACGCAGAAGCCGGAGAACCGGGCGAACCGCTGCCTGTCCGACTACGTCGCCCCCACCGGCGACTTCCTGGGCGGCTTCGCCGTCGCGGTGCACGGCGCGCAGGAGATGGCCGAGGAGTACGAGGCCGACAACGACGACTACAAGGCGATCATGGTCAAGGCCCTCGCCGACCGCCTCGCCGAGTCCTTCGCCGAGTGGGTCCACCTGCGCGCCCGCCGCGAGTGGTTCGAACCCGACGCCGACCCCCTGCTCGAAGACCTGCACGCCGAGCGCTACCGCGGCATCCGCCCCGCCCTGGGCTACCCGGCAAGTCCCGACCACACCCTCAAGGGCCCCCTGTTCGACCTCCTCGGCGCCGAGGCCCTGGAGATCGGCCTGACGGAATCCTTCGCCATGACCCCCGCCGCCGCCGTCAGCGGCCTGATCTTCGCCCACCCCGCCTCCCGCTACTTCACGGTGGGCCGCGTGGGCAAGGACCAAATCACCGACTACGCCACCCGAACCGGCCGAGACCTGTCCGAAGTGGAGCGCTGGCTGCGCCCGAACCTGGCTTACGAGCCGAAGTAGCTCGTCGGCGCTACTGCGGAACCGACGCCGGTTCCGCAGTAGCGCCGGAACGCTCAGCCGCGCTTGCCCGCGGTCTCCGCGCCGCGCATCACCCAGTCGACCAAGCCCGCGCCGCGATCACCGACCGACAGGCGGTTCCCGGTGATAGCGGGCGCCGAGGTGAGGGTGAAGGACACGGACGCGTACTCGGTGCGCAGCTGCTCCGCGACCTTCTCGAGCAGCTCCACAGCGCGCGACCCGCCGTACTCGAGACTTGTCAAGTGCGGGGAAAGCCGGCTCCTCGTCGATCCAGCTAGTCCGGCAGGAGTGGCATCTCCACGGGGTCGGGGTGCTTGAGCAGAGCCGCCCGGGTCACGGCTGTGGAGCCGAAGCGGGTGCGGAGGGAATCGAGGGTCGTGTCCAGCGCGGCGAGGTCGGGCCCGGAGAACGGCAGCTCCAGTTGCACCGCGTCGTCGTCGAAGTTGGAGAGGGATAGGCCGATCAGCGTGATTCCCCGGTCCGCGATCATCGGCCACGCGGCCGCCAACAGGCCCCGGGCGGCCGAGAGGATCACCTCCGTGCCCGTTGTCGGCTTTCGGACCGTGTGCGAGCGGGTCGCGCGTGAGAAGTCCGCGAACCGGAGCCGGAGCGTCACCGTGCGGCAGGCGCGGCCTGCGGAGCGGAGTCGGCGCGCCAGGCGGTCGGACAGGCCGGAGAGGAACTCGTCCAGCTCGACGTAGGTGCGGCGGCGGGAGCCCAGGGCTCGTTGGGCGCCCATGGACCGCCGCCGTTGGCCGACGCGCACTCGGCGGGGGTCGCGGTTGTGGGCGAGGGCGTGCAGGTGCCGTCCCGCGCCCGCGCCGAGCATGCTGACCAGTTCGCGGACGTCGAAGGCGGCGACCTGGCCGACGGTGGTGATGCCGTGGGCGCGGAGTTTGCCGGAGGTCACCTTCCCCACGCCCCAGAGGCGCTCCACGGGGAGCGGATGCAGGAAGGCGAGCTCCGCGTCGTGCGGTACCACCAACAGCCCGTCTGGCTTGGCCACGCCGCTAGCGACCTTCGCGAGGAACTTCGTTCGGGCGACGCCAACGGTGATCGGTAGACCTACCCGGCTCGCCACCGCGGCGCGCAAGTTCGCGGCGATCACCCGCGGTGGTCCCGCGATCCGAAGCAGCCCGCCCACGTCCAGGAACGCCTCGTCTATAGAGATGCCCTCGACGAGAGGGGTCGTATCGCGGAAGACCTCGAAGACCGCCTTCGACGCCGCCGAGTACGCCGACATCCGGGGCGAGACCACAATCGCCTCCGGACACAGCTGCCGCGCTTGGCGGCCGTTCATCGCGGTCCGCACGCCCCGCGCCTTGGCCTCGTAACTCGCCGCGAGGACCACCCCCGTGCCGACGACCACCGGCCGCCCGCGCAGCGCCGGGTCGTCGCGCTGCTCGACCGAGGCGTAGAACGCGTCCAGGTCGGCGTGCAGGATAGGACCCTCGTTCGACACGAACATATGTTCGCATGAGGTGTCAACGCCGCAGGTCAGCTACCGTGTGCGCATGACCGTCGCCGAGGAGTACGCGCACCGCCACACCGCCGAGGAGGCCGCGGTGGTGCTCGCGCTGCACGGGGCCGTCAGCGCCGCCCACGAGTTCGACGTGGCGGTCAAGTACGGGCTGCTGATGTACACCGTGGACGGTGGGTGGCGGCACTGGGTCGCGGGGATCAACGTCACCAAGCGCGGCGCGTGCCTGCGGTTCCTGTGGGGCGTGCTGCTCGAGGACCCGCTGCACGTGCTGCGCAAGGGCAGTTCCACGCTGATGACCTGGGACTTCGCCCTCGACACCGAGATCGACACGGTGCGGGTCGGCGACTACGTGCGCGAGGCCGTGGCCAAGCGCGAGCACTTCAAGGCCAACGCCGACGAGATCGCGGCTGAGGCGAAACGCTTGCGTTGACGCGGGCGGCAACGTTTACCGTCGGTCCCATGCGGATCGGTGAGCTGGCCAAACGTGCCGGGACGACGACGCGCGCGCTGCGCTTCTACGAGGCCCAGGGCCTGCTCGCCGCCCAGCGCGCCGCCAACGGCTACCGCGAGTACGACGAGGCCGACCTGCGTGTGGTCGCCGAGATCCGCGCCCTGCAGGCCGCCGGGTTCAGCCTCGCCGACACCCGCCCGTTCGTCGCCTGCCTGCGCGCGGGCAACGCGGCGGGCGACGCGTGCGCGGACTCGGTCGAGGCCTACCGCCGCAAACTCGCCGAGGTCGAGGCCTGCCTGGCCCAACTCACCGACCTGCGCACCGACCTCACCCGCAAACTCGCCGCCGCCCTGGCCCGCGACCCCCACCCCACCTGCACCGTCGAGGAGACCCCATGATCACCGCCACCGACACCACCTTCGCCGACACCGTCCTGGCCGCTGACGGCCTGGTCCTGGTCGACTTCTGGGCCCAGTGGTGCCCGCCGTGCCACATGATCGCCCCGGTGCTCGACGAGATCGCCAAGGAGCGGCCGATCACGGTGGTCAAGGTGAACACCGACGAGAACCCGGGGGTCGCCCGCGACTACCAGGTGCTCTCGCTGCCGACCCTGATGCTCTTCCAGGACGGCCGCCCGGTGATGACCCTGGTCGGCGCCCGCCCCAAAGTCCGGCTGCTGGAAGAGCTCGACAAGGCCGTTGCCTGAGGCACCGGCCCGTCAGCGCCGGATGTCGGTGCCAGCCTCGGTGACGAACCGGTGGACCAGGTCGAACGGGAGGGGCTCGTCGGTGAACACCCTGATCGTGAAGGCGCCGGTGGTGTCGTCGAGGAACACCTCGGCGACCTGCCCCCGACCCGCCTCCTCCAGCTCCCAGCCGTAGCCGTCGCGGGTGGAGACGTCGCTGAACGCGGTGACGGCGTAGTGGCGGCCGTCGTACTCCCACGGTGGTCGGGTCACCGCGCCAGTGTGCGCCTGCTCGCCAGGTGGGTTCGATGGGCAGCCACAGCTCGCAGGTGGCGGTGCTGAAGTCGGGCGCGCGGTCGAGGATGGTGACGATCGACGGGCCGGGGCGCAGGCGCCACGGGTTGGCGGGGAACCAGTCCGTGGCGGTGGCGGCCCAGGTGGTCTGCGGGGCGTCCGGGTAGGTACCGCTGGTGCGGAAGACCGCCCAGGTGCCCGCCGGGACCCGCGACCGAGCCGGACCCACTGCTCCGCCGAGCATTCATCGGGCCAGGTGGGCGAGGGAGAGGATCAGGTGCGCCGACTCCGGGTGGATGATGTCGGCGTGGGCGCCTGCGGGGAGCAGTCGGTGGCCTTTGCGGAAGCGCCAGGTGGCGTCGACGTTCACCACGGGGGTGGGGAAGTCGGCGGCGGTGTAGGGCTCGTCGAGGCGGTGTAGGCGGGTGGGGGTGATCTGGTCGGGTGGGAGGGTGGCGCCTCGGAAGCCGACGCCGGGGGTGGATTCGGCGAGGCGGTGCCAGAGGCCGACCGCGCGGTCGGTGGTGGCGTGGGTCAGGACGACCGGGCCCGCGATGGGGGAATCCGCTACCAGGCGGGGGAAGCGTTGGGTGAGCGAGTCGTGCGGGGCGGCCATCTGGAACAGGACCAGGGTGTCCGCCGCGTACGGGTACCGGGGATCGGCGCGGTTCCAGCCGAGGGTGCCCGGCCGCGACTCCGCGGCCCACTGGATGGCCTCGGCGAGGAAGCGGCAGCCGAACGAGTGGCCGATCAGGTGCAGGTACTGACCGCCCGCGGTGCGCAGGGTGCCGTTCGGGCGGGTCCGGTTGGTGTTGAGGTAGCCGAGGAGTTGGGCGAGCACGTCGGCGGCGTGGCCGGTGGTCGACATCAGGTGGGCGCGGTCGCGGACGCGGCGGTACCCGCGCAGGAACGGGCTGCTCTGCGACGGCCACCGGACGATAACGTAGTGGCAGGCCCAAGGCAGGGCGGGGTACCGGGGGCCGTAGGCCCCGTCGATGACGGCGATGAACCGCTCCGCCCTGGCCAGGGCGGTCGCCGGGGTGTTGCGCCAGCCGTGCACCAGCACCACGATGTCGGTCGCCGTCTCGGGTACCGCCAGGTGCCGGTCGAGGAAACCCGCGACGGCCGCGCCGCGCACCGCCTGGCCGGTCGTCGGGTCCACCGGGTTCCCCTCGGCGTCGAGGTCGAGAACGACCCGGCTCATACCCCCTCCCCCGGCGCGAGGTGGACGTCGATGCCCCGGTAGAGGGAGAAGATCAGGCCGAGCGGGTTGCGGTACCGGTCGAGGAACTCCCGGGTGAGCCCCCGCACGGCGTCGCCCAGCCGCGTGTGCGGGACGAGGAACGCGGCGAACAGGCGCAGCGCGTAGACCCGCGCGAACGCCCTCGGCAGGTCGATCTGCGGCCCCACCAGGCAGCGGGCACCGTGGTGCAGCAAGTGGTGCCCGAACGCCGGGTAGAACACCGAGGCGAGCTGACCGCCCTGGCAGGCACCGACGAACACCACCGGGCTGCTCGGCAGCGCCATCCCCGACAACCACGCCAGCACCTCGGTGCCGTAGATCTTCTCGTCGTCGGCGAGCACGAGGTAGGCGCGCTCGTCGGTACCGCCGACCCGGCCGTGGCAGCCGAAGTACACGATGTGGTCGGCGAACGCCGGGTCGCGCATCGCCTCGGCGAGCGCGACCTTGCTCGTGCGCACGGTGGTGACCGCGTTCTCGGTGAAGAAGTCGACGACCGGTGCCACGTAAGGCGTCGGCGGGTACTCCTCGTCGACCCGGTGGTCCACGTTGAGCCCCACGCGGGCGAGGGCGCCCGGCAGCGCGATGCGGCTGTCGAACCCGGGCCAGCGGGAGAAGTTGTGCTCCACCAGGTGCTGGTAGCCCCAGAACCCCTCTGGCCGCCACCGGTAGCCGCTCGCCCAGACCGAGTCCTGGTCCGACAGCGGGACGTAGAGCATGCACCAGGGCACGAACACGTCGTCGGACTCCACGGTGATCACGTGCTCCCCGCCCCGCAGCGCCCGGGTCAGGTGGTCGGCGATCTCCTTGAGCCCGGCGTCGCCGTTGGCGAACAGCAGGCAGAACAGGGTGTACCCGGCCCTGGCGAGCGCCAGGGCGGCCCGGTCAGCGCGCTCGTGCTCGGCGGGCGCCGACAGGTCCCACTCGTCCACGAACGGCCGCCGCGTCGGCCGGACGCCCGGGTCGACGTGGTCGATGAGCTCCCGCTGCCACACCGCCCGCAGGTCCTCGATCCCGTCGCGCACGACGTCCACCGACAGCGACAGCGTCCCCTGGTACCCGCCGCCACCGTCCTCGGGGAACGCGCTTCCCCAGGCTTGCACCAGGAATCGGTTGCCGACCTGGATGAACCGGAGGTGGATGCCGCGCTCGCGGTTGTACCGGTCGTCGGGAACCGACCGCAGCCGGTCGCTGTGGTCGATCGTCACCGAGGTCACCAACGAGGACGTCACGGCTCGCTCACCTCCAGCTCCGCGCGGACCTCCTGCAGCAGCTGCCCGCCGCCGACCAGGTAGACCCGGAAGACCAACCGCAGGGCGCCGCTCTCGCCGGGGACGACCTCGAACACGACGGGCTCGCTCGTGCGGTCCAACCCCAGCTCCACGACACGGGTCATCGGCCGGACAGCCGCTCCCTCGGCGTGCAGCAACACCCGCAACGGAACGGGTCGCGCGCTTGGCGCACGCAGCCCGACATGGGCGCCGCTCGGGACGACAAAGGCGAAGTCCACCTCGAGCGGTTGCCCCTGCCGCAACTCATCGCCGGACCGGAGGCCGACGCGGGCCTCGCGGGCGGACAGCGGGATCGGCGCGGACGGGTCCGGGTCGTACAGGGCGCGCAAGGCGGCCAGACATCGGCTCCTGGTCGGTCCGATACTCCCCGCAGGCATCCGGAGAATCGCGGCCAAGACCTCGTAGTCCTGTCTGCGCGCGAGGACTGTCAATCGCAACAGCTCCTGGCACCGGGCATCGAGGCGGTGGAACGCTTGCCACAGCGGGTCGTTGCCGACCCAGAGCGGTTCGGGGGTGTCCCCCCGAAGTCGGGCCACCTGCGCAGCGTCCCTGCGGGACCGCTTGGCTTCCCGCCGGGTCGTGGTGATCAACCATCCGACAACCGCGCGTGGCTCGGCGATCGAGTCGACGTGGCGCAAGAGGGCCAACCACACCGTTTGCACGACGTCTTCGGCATCGGGAACGTCTAAGCCCACGCCGCGCGCTATGTGCCACACGACCGGGGACAGGTCGGCGACGAGCGCGTCGAGCGCGCGCCGATCACCGTCGCGGGCGGCGACGACACAGGCGGCGAACCGGTCGGTCCCGGTCAGGTGTTCCCACGGGATCCCCCCGTGCCGAGTCGTCTTCCAGTCGCTGTCGACCAGCGCCCTCAACCCCTTCCGCCCCCGTTAACGGAGTATCGGTTCTCGGCGGCGACCGTTAGCGGGTGTCCCTGCCAGGGTTGCGTTGGTGCGGCTGGGAGCCGCACCGGAACCTGATCGATCCGGTGCGACCGGACGTTCCCGCCGAACAGCCCGTCATCATGCCGGACGTGCCCTACCGTCCAGACAACGACAGTCAGGGGGGCTGGGGACATGGGTGCTCGTCGATGGGCAGCGGTGGCGGCGGCGCTATACGTGGTGTGGGGGCTGCTGCACTTGGGGCTCGGGGTGTCGATGGTGGTCGACGGCCTCGGGGATGGCGTTCCCGAGGCCGAACAGGCGGCGGAGAGCCTGATGTTCTTCCTCTGCGCGGCGGTGTTCGGCGGCCAGGCCATTTTCGTCGCGCTGGCCATGAACCGGGTCAACAGCCGGATCGGCTACTACCTCAACACAGTTGTCCTCGGTGTTGTCGACATCGCCTTCCTACTCGTCCTCGCCCTCCCGGGCCATGTCGACCCGGTCGGCGGCGCGTCAGGCCCCGCGATCTGGCTCGTCGCCACCGTTTGCGCCACCGTGGCCTTGCGGCGCGGTCCGGTGAGCACGTGAAAAGGCCGAAGCCCCGGCGGGTGGGACTACCTGCCGGGGCCTCGGGTGGTGCGGTCGACGCGGCGTGGGACCCGCCGGGGGACAGACCGCGGGGGTGGGGCTGGTCAGCCGGTGTAGGGGCCGGACTTGACGACGGGGGCGAAGGCGGCGAGGCGGCCGCCACCGGCGAGCTGGTTGACCCGGGCGGCTTCCTGGGCGTTGGGGTAGGGGTTGCGGCAGGAGGTGCCCGCGGAGCCGCCGGACATCAGGTAGGAGCAGATGCCGTTGTAGGTGTCGGGCAGGCCGAGGCCGTGGCCCATCTCGTGGGCGACGATGCGCAGGGCGTCGTTGCCCGCGGCGACGTCGCGGGTGTCGATGTAGATGGTGGCGCAGCCGAAGCCGCAGGGGTACGCCCGCGAGCCGCCACCGGTCGTGGCGGCGATGCGGATGGTGGCGCTACCGCCGCGGACCAGGCGCAGGTTGGGGACCCGGGAGTTCCAGATCTGGGCGGCCTGGTCGGCCTGGGCGCTGTAGGAGCTCGCGCTGTAGTAGACCGTGCGGGCGGCCGCGGCGGCGGGTGCCGCGACGGAGGAGGCGGTCGGGGCGGCCGAGGCGGTGGCCGTGAGACCGGCCAGACCGAGGACCAGGGTGGCACCCGCGATGAGGACGCGCGTGTATCCACGCAGGGACATAAGGCTCTCCTAGCGTTTGCGATGCAGGGAAAGTGTTCTCGCGAACACCGGCTCACCGAGTGTAGGAACCCGCATCACGGTCAGATATAGGTCGGACACATAAAGCGACCTTATTACGCCGAGCTAGTTCACATAACCGCAGGTGACGTGGGCCGATCGTGTGACCCAAAGGTGACAAGTGGGGATTTCCCAGATGTAACGGGACGATTGTTCGCCGTACAAGAGAAAGTCTCATCCACGCAGCGCGTCACCGTGCTCGAGCACCCAGTCCCCCAATGCGCGCAACGGGCCGTCGACCAGGCTCACGCCCAGTGCCGAGAGCGCGTACTCCACCCGCGGCGGCGCCTCGGCGAACCGGCGGCGCTCGAGCAGGCCGCGCTCGAGCAGGCGGCGCAGCGACTCGGTGAGCGCCTTGTCGCTGAGCCCGCCGACCGCGCGGCGCAGGTCCACCCGGCGCAGCGGTGCCGGGCGCAGGGCGGCGAGCAGCACCGGGTCCCACCGGTGCGCGAGCAGATCCGTGCCCGCCCGCAACCGGCAATCAGCGACCCAGTCCTCGCACATGCCACCATTCTGCGCGACCCGAAGCGCACCGTTCGGTGCGCGTCGAACTCCCTACCGTCGCGGCATGCGAATCGGAATCCTCGGCACCGGCGCGGTCGCGACCGCCCTCGGTGCGTCCTGGGCGGCACACGGGCACACCATCACCATCGCGGGCCGCTCCCCCGAGCGCGCCAAGGCCCTCGCGGACACATGGGGCGCGACAGCGGCAACATTGCGCGAAGCGGCTAGCGCAGACGTCGTGTTGCTGGCGATCAGGTGGGAAGGCGTGCCAGACGTCCTCGATGCGACTCAGGGGCTACTCACCGGCAAGACACTGATCGACCCCAGCAACGCTGTCGAACACGGCGTCGGCGTGCTCCTGCCGCAGACCTCCGCGGCCGAGGAGATCGCTGAGCGCAGCGGTGCGCACGTGGTCAAGGCGTTCCACCTGTTCCCCGCCGCCCACTGGGCCGCGGCCGCGGGCACCGTCGTGCCCCTCTGCGGCGACCACCGGGCGGCCCTGGACACCACGGCGACCCTGGTGCGCGACCTCGGGGCCACCCCGGCCGTGCTCGGCCCGCTGAGCCGGGCCAGGCAACTGGAGGAGGTGGCGGGCTTCGTCATCGGCCTCGCGTTCGCGGGCACCAACCCCAACGCGGCCATCCCCCGCACGTGAAGAAGGACCGGCCCCGGGGCAGGGTGCCCAGGGCCGGTCCGAGTGGACCGCGGGGCGACCGCCGGGCCGGGAACACCGGCGGCCGTCCCGCGTTGCTCTCACCAGGACATCAGCAGGCGCCGAGGTCCTGCCACACCCCCCACTGCCCGCTCAGGTCGGGCCGGTCGCCCTGGGTCCACCACTTGTTCTTGTACTGGCGACCGTTGTAGGAGACCGTCGTGCCACCCGCGGCGTAGACCTTCGCCGCGTCCCACGCGGCCGCGGTGCACGTCGGCGGCTTGGTGGTGCTCGACGAGGGCGGGGTCGAGCTCGACGGGGGCGTCGAGCTGGACGGCGGGGTGGAGCTCGACGGCGGGGTCGAGCTGGTGCTGCTCGACGGGGGCGTCGTCGAGCTCGGCGGCGTGGTGCCGCCCGTGCCGCGCAGGTACTCCTGCGCCGCGGTGTAGGACTTGCCGCCGAAGGTGATGGTGATGTTCGACGGGCTGGCCACCGGCAGGTAGTAGGACAGCTGCACCTCGGCGCTGGCGCCCGGCGCCAGGCTCTGCCAGGACGGCAGCTTCAGCGAGAAGCGGTGCAGGTCGCCCTTGATGCCGCCCACGTTCGGGCCGGTGTGGCCGGTGGAGACCACCGACAGGCTCCAGCCGGACTGCTGCCCGATGGTCGGCGGGGCCGAGGTCCCGTAGTCGAACTGGATCTCGGTGCCGCCGGGCAGGGTCGTGGTCGAGGAGTTGGTGACCTTGGCCTTGGGCGTGATCGGGTAGTTCGCGTCGCCGACCGGGAAGCCGCCGAGCTGGAACTTCACGTCCAGCACGTCGGTGGGCATGGTGGTCTTCGCCTTGGTGTTGCCGTAGGGCGAGGCCGCCTTGAACTTGTCGTAGAGCAGGGTGGTCAGCGTGTTGCCCATGAACCACTCGCCCTTGGCCTGGTCGTAGGCGTAGTCGCCGGCCAACTCCCAGATCATGACGCCGCCGAGGCCGCGGTCGACCACGTACTGCGCCTTGGTGCCGAGCGACTGCTCGTCCTCAGTGGACAGGAACACCTTCTTCTGCGCGTTCCACAGCCACGGCGCGACCAGGGTCGAGTCGTAGTTGCGGGCGTAGCTGCCGGTGATGCGGTCCTCCGGCTTGTTCACCGGGTCCAGGCCGTAGGAGGCGGCGTAGCTGCCGACCTTGCCCTCTTGCAGGTTCTTGGTGTGCCACAACGGGTTGGAGCCCGCCGGGACCTCACTGCCCTTGGTGTCCTCGTCGTGCCACAGGTTGTCGATGCCGATGGCGCCGTTGCCGCAGGAGACCTTCGAGCCGACCGTGCCACCGGTGCCCGGTGGGCACTTCGTCTGGTCCGGCAGTGGCGCCGAACCCCACAACCCGTTGGTGCCACCGGTGACGTTCTGCCAACCGCGGGTGTAGTACGGGACGCCGAGGTTGATCCGACCGGCCCCCATGGCGCCGCGGAAGTAGTGGTACGACCAGTCGCTGTTGAGATAACCCAGACCGGCGTACTGCGAGGTCGTGTAGTACTGCCAGAACTGCAGCTCCGCGTCCTTGCCGTCGTCGTAGAGCGCGGCGTTCGGGCCGACGAAGTTGTTCCACGCCCCGTGCAGGTCGTAGGTCATCATGTTCAGGTAGTCCAGGTACTGGGTGACCTGGTAGTTCTCCATGCCGCGCAGCATGTAGCCGGAGGAGGGCGCGGCGACCGAGAGCGAGTAGTACTTGTTGTCGGCCACGGCGGCCGCGTCGAGCTTCTCGCGCAGGGTCTTCATCAGCGTCACGTACCCGGCCAGCAGCTTGGCCCGGCGCGCGTTGGAGAAGGAGAAGTCGTCCGGGTTGCCCGAGTTCGGCATCGAGGTCGCGTACTCGTAGTCGATGTCGACGCCGTTGAACCCGTACTTGCGGATGAACTCCACGGCCGAGTCCGCGAACGTGTTGATCTTCGCGGCGGAGTCGGTCATGGTGTAGAAGCCGCCGTCGGCGACGCGCTTGCCGTCGGCGCCGAGGTAGCCGCCGGTCTCGGCCCAGCCGCCGATGGAGATCAGCGTCTTGACGTTCGGGTACTGCTTCTTGTACTTGGTCAGCAGGTTGAAGTGACCCTTGTACGGCAGCGACGGGTCCATCTCGGCACCGGCGACGCCGGGCCAGGTCATGCCGGTCGCGGCGTTGTCCGGGCCGTCGGGGCCCACGGAGACCTTGCCCGCGCCGTCGATGTGGGCGAAGGCGTAGTTGATGTGGGTGATCTTGGTCCACGGGATGTTGCTGGCCAGGTAGGCGGGCTGGCCGTTCTTGCCGGTGCGCCAACTGGTGAAGTAACCGATCACGCGGCGCGGGTGGTCGGCGCCCATCTTCTCGCGACCGTCGGTGTCGTAGGCCAGACAGTAGGGCACCGCGAGGTTCGCGGTGGTGGCCAACCCGTCCGGGCGGCAGTCGTTGTTGTCGGCCGCCGCGGCCTGGTTGCTCGGTGCGGCCGAGACCGCGATGGTGATACCGGAGAGCAGAGCCAGCAACAGGAGCAGGGGAAGGCTCTTTCTGACCACGCTTCACCTCCTGGGGACATTGGAGCGCAGGGATGCAGGGATGTGCATGTGATCGTAATTGGTCTAAACCAGCTAACTCAACCGGTCTAGACCAATTATTTCCTTCCCAGTTCTCACGGGCTTCACACACCGGTCATCGGATGATCGCGTGAATCGCCGGCCACCGCGCCGATCTGATGGTCCGAGGTGGACGGTTGACCGGTTCAGCCCGGGTCGAGGTGATCCCATTTTCCCAGTACAGGCATAGGGAACCGCTATGCATTGTTGGGATGGGCGCGGCGGCGGGGGCATGGGGCACGCTCGGTGAGATCCGATCGCGCGCTGTGCACCGCGGCGCGCGAAACCCCTGCGGGTCCGGCCCACCCTGCCTACGCCGGGCCGGTCCCGCGACGCGAGGAGGTGCGCAGGGTGTCCATCACCCGCCGTTCCGCGCTGGCGATGACCGTGGCCGTTGGCGCTGCCACGGCCATGTTGGCCGGCGTCTTCCCCGGGGCGAACGCCGCCCCGTCCCCCACAGCGCAGCAGCCCGGCACGAGCTACGTCTACCGCGTCCCCGGTGGCGTCGCGAAGTCGGAATCGCTGCTGCGCGAGGGTTTCGACGTGCTCGAGGAACGCCAGGGCGGTGACCTGTTCGTCATGGGTCCCGCCGAGGTCGGTGGCAAGCTGCGCGCCAGCGGCCACCAGGTCCAGGTCGAGCAGGTCCTGCCCCCGCTGACCTGGACCCCGCCCGCCCGCAGCGGGCAGGCGGCGAGCCTGGACGCCAAGGTCGCCGAGGAGACCTACTACGGCGGCTACCGCACGGTGAACGCGCAGTACGCCCACCTCGACCAGGTGGCGCGCGAGCACGCCGCGCTGGCGACCGTCGTGGACTACGGCGACTCGTGGCGCAAGAGCCGCGGCTCCGGCGGCTACGACCTCAAGGCCATCTGCATCACCAAGAAGAACACCGGCGACTGCGCGCTCTCCACGGCCGCTCCCAAGCCCCGGTTGTTCGTCATGGGCCAACTGCACGCCCGCGAGATCACCACCGGTGACGTCGCCTACCGCTGGATCGATCACCTCACCGACGGCTACGGCACCGACACCCAGGTGACGAACCTGCTCAACACCACCGAGGTGTGGGTCGTGCCGATCGCCAACCCCGACGGCGTCGACATCGTCCAGCGCGGCGGGTCGTACCCGTACCTGCAGCGCAAGAACGCCAACAACACCAACGGCGCGGGCTGCGGGACCACCGGCGGGTCGAGCCAGGTCGGCATCGACCTCAACCGCAACACCAGCTCCGGCTACGGGGTCGGCAGCAGCACCCAGCCGTGCTCGGAGACCTACCGCGGCGCGAGCGCCAACTCCGAGGTCGAGACCAAGGCCCTGCAGTCGCTGTGGCGGTCGCTCTACCGCGACCGGCGCGCGACAGGCACCACCGCGGCCGCGCCTGCCGACACCACCGGCATGGTCATCAGCATGCACAGCTACTCGAACATGGTGCTGTTCCCGTGGGGCTTCAACTCCTCGGTGAAGTCGGGCAACGACGCGAGCCTGCGCGCCATCGCCCGGCAGATGGCGTCGCTGGCCGGTGGCTGGCGCTACGGGCAGCCCGGCGAGATCCTCTACAACGCCGGTGGCGCGACCGACGACTGGGTCTACGACGACCTCGGCGTGTCGAGCTTCGTCTGGGAGATCGGCAACCCCAGCGGCACCTGCTCCGGCTTCACGCCCGCCTACTCCTGCCAGACGAGCCTGTACTGGCCGAAGGTCAAGGGCATGCTGCTGTACGCGGCGAGCAAGACGGCACGGCCGTACTCGAGCTAGACGGTTGAACCGCGGGGGCGCCCAGTCGACACAGGGGCGGCGGCACCCCCACCCCCGCCGGGGCGATGCCTGCGCTCCCGCGGGGGACATGGCGGGGCCGGGCGCACCCTCACGCGCCCGGCCCCGCGACTCCCCTGATTTTTTTCACACGGCTTTTCACGTACTCCCTGCCCTCAACGGGGGTGCACGCTCTATGGTGTACCCGTTCCCCCGGGAGGGCGCCTGACCGACGGGAACGCGTTCACGGGTCCGTGCCCTCGCTGTGACCCGAGCGCCGGGTCTGGTCGCGTCATGCAGGGGCGCGACCAGACCCTGTAAAACCCGCTCCGGTATTCGGTGTAGAGACCGTCGAGCGACCCCTGCGCCCCCCAGCACCGCGCCGCACCCGTGCCGTCCCGGGTGCGGCGTTGAGTTCTTTGTGGACCGACCGTGCCCGGCCGATCACCCGCGGCGCCCGGGTGGACCGGTCCGCGATCGGCGAGTGGACCGGCCCGGCGCACCCGGGGCTGATTTCCTCCGAGCGTGGACGAACCGCTAGCCTGTCCACCGTGGACGCCCTGGACATCGCCGCCGCGGCGGCCGCCGTCGGCGCCGGTCTGGTCGCCGGGCTGTTCTTCACCTTCTCCGTGGTCGTGATGCCCGCCCTGGCGCCGCTGCCCGCCGAGGTCGGCGTGGCGACCATGCGCTCGGTCAACCGCGTGATCATCAACCCGCTGTTCCTGGTCCTGTTCCTGGGCACCGGGGTGCTCGGCGTGCTCGCGGCCCTCGCCGGTCCGTGGCCGAGGGTGCTGGGGGCCGCGCTCTACCTGGTCGGGGCGTTCGTGGTGACCGGGGTCCGCAACGTGCCGTGGAACACCGAGCTGGACGGGCTCACGCCGGGCACCGCCGAGGCAGCCGAGTACTGGCCCGGCTACCTGCGGCGGTGGACGGCGTGGAACCACGTGCGAACGGTCGCCTCGACAGGGGCGGCCGTGGCCTTCGTGGTCGGGTGACCCACGTTCGGGTGTGCCCACTCGCGCACCGATCATCGCGGCACTGACTATCGCGGGCGAGTGGTGATCATCGAAAGCCGCCGAGCGAACCAGCGGGTTCCTCCCGCACGGGGGTCGTGGCGCTTCCGTAGTCCCAGCAGGACAGCCGCCACCAGGACGCCGGATCCGGCGCCACTGTTCGCCAATACACTGATATTCCGAAATGCGACGGCGGTGGCCGTCTCAGTCGCACTCGACGAGCGGGACCAGCGGCGCGGGGACAGGCGGGGACTCGCGCAGCCGACGGCAGAGCTGTTCGACGAGGTGGTCGTTGGCGTCGTGGTCATTGGCGTCGGCGTTGGCGAGGAAGAATCGCAATAGCGCCTCGGCGGCGTCCGCCCGGTCGACGATGACGGGGTCGCTCACCGGTCGCGGGTAGTCCGATCCCGCAATGCAGTCAGCGGTCACGTCGTAGACATTCTCGCGCATATCCCCCACCCCCTCGAGGTACCGCCCAGTGGCGGTCACGCTGCCAGAATGCCACCCGAACGCCACGAGGTGATCACGATCGGGTGAATTAGCCGATCTTTTTCCGGACCGCCGGTGGAGGTACCGCCACCCTACCGCCATAACACGGCCGAACGGGGGATCACCTGGCAAAAAATAAAATCCAAAAGTGCAAGTTGCAAGCGCATTGCCGTGGTGCACGGTCATAACATGTGGCCATTACATGGACGATATATTAGCCGACCTGAACAATCCGGTGTGGAACGTCGGATCCGATCATTGATCGGCGCGGCGCTAAGGAAGTCCACAACAGTACTCACGACGCCCATCACAACACCAGGTAGCGCGCCGGGACCGCCCCGCGCGGCCAGCGGAGCGCCAACCCCGGCGGGACCCGGCGGCAGGCCGCGGACGAGACCGACCCACCCGTGGTTCTGCGAGGCACTGACGGGCCAGTGCGGCGGCTCCCCGTCCCGCTCCAGGAGTGGGCGTCGGTTTTCGGCGGCCCAGCCCGGACCTGGACGGTGGGCGGGCGGTGGCGCCCGCGGGCGTCCGGCACCGACTGGCCGGAACTGGACTGGTCCATTCCAGCCGCGTCGGGGTGGCCCTCGGCTCGGTGCGGTGCGGCCTGCGGACCTGCCCGGTGTGGGCGCGCGGGGTAGCACGGACTCGTGTCCGCGATGAGCCCGCTACCGGGGCCCGGACGCGCGCGATCCGGCTCATACCGTCCGGTGGGCGCGGCTTGGACGGGCCGCACCGGACGGGTCGGGACAAGCGAACGGGCCGCACCCGGCGTCCAGAGCGTCCATATCGGACTCAGGTCACCAAGCGCGGCCCGCGCGTCGAACTAGTGGCTCGACTCAGGGCGTTGGCCGTGTATCGGCGGGTCCACGGCGTGGCCGGCAAGGCGCCGCAACGTCCTCGTACTGGATGTACTTGGGCGTTTCGGCAACGCCGCCAGGCGCGTCGTGGACGGGTCGAGACATGGTCGACGTTCTGGGTCGCGCCGCTAGCCGGCCAGAGCGCGCAACCGGCGCAGGGTCTCCTCGGCGCCCAACGCCTGGCTGATGGCGTGCAGGTCGGGGCTGCGGGTCGACCCGCTCAGCGCGACCCGCACCAACTGCGACGCCTCGCGGATGGAGCCGGGGTAGGCGTCGGGGTTCTTCTTGTAGTCCTTGGGGCTGCCCGCGAAACCGTGCTTGGCGGCCAGTTCACGGACCTGGTTGAACCACTCCTGCGCGTCGTCGACGTGCTGGTAGCCGTCGGCCAGGTCGCGGGCGTAGGCGGTCACGACGTCGGCGGCGACCCCGAGCGGGGTGACGCGCTCGTCGGTCGGGCCGGTCAGCGGGGTGAACAGGCTGGGCAGGAAGAAGCCGTACGCGGCGCGGAAGTCCGACCACTTGCGCAGGTCCTTGCGCGGGTTCTCCACGCCCTCGCGCTCGACCGCGATCGCCCGCAACGCCTCGTCGCGCTGCGCGTCGAGCGCCGCGAGCAACTCCGCGTCGAACTGCTCGGCCCACACCCGCACGGCCTCGAAGACCTGCTCGCTGGTCAGCGTCGCGATGTGGTCGGCGCTGATGTCCTCCAGCTTCACCAGGTCGACCAGCGGCCCGGCGACGCCGCACTGGTCGAGCCGGATCGGGGTCGCCAGCGCCTCGTCCAGCGGCACCTCGGCGAGGCGGCCGTTGGCCAGTCCGCGCAGGTAGTACAGGATCGCCCGGGCCGGGAACCCCGCCTCGATGTAGAAGTCGACGCCCGCCTCGGGGTCCTTGCGCTTGGACAGCTTCCGCTTGCCGCCGGGGATCTGCTTCATCAGCGGCGCGATGTGCGCGTACGGGATCGGCTCGAAGCCCAGCGCGGCGAACAGCTGCTGGTGCAGCGGCACCGAGGAGATCCACTCCTCGCCGCGGACCACCAGGTTGACCCGCATCAGGTGGTCGTCGACCGCGTGCGCGAAGTGGTAGGTCGGCAACCGCGGCGAGGTGTCCGACGACTTGAGGATGACGGTGTCGTTGCGGTTCGCCTCCGCCTCCAGCGCACCGCGGATCTCGTCGGTGAACCGCACCCGGGGCGCGGTGTCCTCCGGCACCCGGAACCGCACCACATACGGCGCGCCCTCGGCCAACTTCGCCGCCACCGCGTCCGCACCGGCGTCGCGCCAGATCGCCCAGGTCCCGTAGTACCCGGTCGGCAACTTCGTCGCCTGCTGCCGCGCCGAGATGTCGGCCAGCTCCTCCTTGGTGGCGAAGCACAGATAGGCCTTGCCCTCGCGCAGCAGCTCCCGCGCGTACGTGAGGTAGATCCGCTCCCGCGCCGACTGGTGGTAGGGCCCGTACTCCCCCGCCGCGTCCGACTCGTCCGGGTGCAGGTCGAAGTAGTCGAAGGCCCTGGCGAACTGCCCCAACGCCCCCTCAACCTCCCGCGACTGGTCGGTGTCCTCGACCCGGACGAAGTACACGCCCCCCGAATGCCCCGACACGTCCTTGTCAATCGTCGAGACGTACACACCCCCCACGTGCACAAACCCCGTGGGCGACGGCCCGAACCGGGTCACCTTCGCGCCCTCGGGCAACCGCCGAGCCGGGTACCGCTGCTCCCAGTGCTGCGGCTCCGGCAGATCCGCCGGGAACAGGGCATCAATGACCGCACGCTCGAGCATGATCAGGTCCGTCTCGCTTCCAGGGCAGGCAGCTCAATTCCACCGATAGCTTAGCAATCGCAACTCCCCACCGACCCGCTCGCCCGCTCAACCGGGTGACGCCCCCGCGCCCAGTGCACCCCCAGAAGCCGAGGTGCCCCCAGCCCGCCTGGCCAGCCCCTGAACCCTCGGAAGCTGTGGTGCCCATCCCAGCCCCGCCCGAGCCAGCCCTGCCAACCCAGCACCTGAACCCTCGAACGCGACGGTGCCATCCCAGCCTCCGCCAGGACCGACCCCAAACCACCCCGCGCAAGATCATCTGCCGCAAGAGCCCCCGATATACAGCCTAACGAGGAAGCCCGACAGGACCGGGGCAGCGATTGCGGCCTGTGGACAACAGAACGCGTTGTGGACAACCAACCGCCACCCACCTAGCCGATCCCTGGACACTCGGAAGCCGCCATCCCGGCCTCCCTCAGGTCCGCCCCACCCCACGGTGCCCGCCCTGGACACTTGGAAGATCCGGTGCCAGGCCAGCCCGCCCTCGTCGGCCCTGCCAGCCCAGCCCGCGCTCGTCGGTGTCGCTGGTGCCCAGTGCTCGATGGGGTGGACCTGTTTTGTGTGGGGGGACAACACCCGTAGCGTTTCTCGCGGCAGGGCCAGTCTTTTCGGCCCCTGCTTTGCGGACCTGCCACGGGTGTTGTAGGGGCCCCACACAAAACAGGTCCACCCCATCGAGCCGACCGCACTGCCGCGCGACCGGGCCCGATGTTGCCGCCAGGCAACGAGGCGGCTACTCCCCCACGCCCCCAGCGAGATCAGCGAGACCCACATCCCCAATCCGCTCCCGCAACGACCGCCGCCCCAACGCCTCCTCCACCGCCCCCAACAACACACCCAACGAACACGGCAACTCCGCATCCAACTCAGTCGCCGCAGCCGCCGTAGCCGCCCACTCAGCATCCAAGAACGGCAACAACCCCACCGCCCGCTCCGTCAACCGCACGATCCGCTGCCGAGCGTCCGCCCCCGCCTCCAGCGTCACCAACCCATCACGCCTCATCTGCGCGACAGTCTGGCTAGCAGCGGAATGCGTCACCCCCACCCCCTCCGCCAGCGCGCGGATCGAGTGCGCCCCACCAGCGGCCAGCAACCGGATGTACGCGCTGAACCGCGGCCGGTACCACCCCAGCCCCGCGTCGGTGTACACGCGGGCGATGTCGGCCTCCATCAGCTCCAACACGTGCCGCAACCGGGTACCGATGGCCTGCGGGTCGCTCACAGCGCGCAGCCTACTTGACGCCCCCGGCCGTCAGCCCCGCGACGATCCGCCGCTGGAACAGCAGGACCAGCACCACCAGCGGGATCGTCACGATCACCCCCGCCGCCATCTGGGTGCCGAACGGCGAGTCGAAGCTGGTGGTGCCGGTGAACTGGCTGGTGATCACCGGCGCGGTCTTGAGCTCGTTCTTGTTGACCACCGACAGGGCGATGATGAACTCGTTCCACGCCGCGATGAACGTGATGATCGCCGTGGTGAACACGCCTGGCGCGGCCAGCGGCAGGATGACCCGGCGGAACGCGCCTGCCGGGGTGCAGCCGTCGATCTGCGCGGCCTCCTCCAGCTCCAGCGGCATTTGCCGGAAGAACGCGGTCAGGTTCCACACCGCCAGCGGCAGCACGCAACCGACCGAGGGCACGATCATGGCCTGGTAGGTGTTGATCCAGCCGATGCCGGAGAACAGCTCCAGCAGCGGGACCAACAGCGAGATCCCGGGGAACATGCTGGTCGCGATGATCAGCGCCAACACCACGTACTTGCCGCGGAACTCCAAGCGCGCCAAGGCGTAGCCCGCGAACGTGGCCACGAGCAGCACCACCGCGGTGGTCACCCCGGCCACGACGAAGCTGTTGAGCAGCGCGCGGAGAAACCCGTTGCCCGTGGCGAAAGCCGCGCGGTAGGACTCAAGCGACACCGGGTCGGGCAGCGGACCGGAGTCGAAGATGTCGCTGGTGCGGCGCAGGCTCGACACCAGCATCCAGTAGAACGGCGCCAGGCAGTACACCACGATCGCCGCGATACCCAGGTAGCGCCATCTCATCGCGACCGCCTTCCCTTGGTGCCGAACACATCGGCGCCCAGCAGTCGGACGAACGCGAACGCCACCAGGGCCACGTAGACGAACAGCACGACCGCGTACGCCGAGGCCGGCCCGTACTTGCCGAACTTCACCGCCTCTTCGAACGCCAGCACAGTGACCGTGTCGGTCGCCTCTTTACCCGGTCCGATCAGGGTGTAGGGCAGATCGAACATGCGCAGCGTGTCCAGGGTCCGGAACAGCACCGCCACCAGCAGGGTCGGCTTGACCAGCGGGAGCGTGATGGAGAAGAACGTCCGCCACGGGCCTGCGCCGTCGAGGCGGGCGGCCTCGTAGATCTCGGCGGAGATCACCTGCAACCCGGCGAGCACGAGCAACCCGATGAACGGGGCCGTCTTCCAGGTGTCGGCGATGACGACGGCGAACCACGCCTGGACGCCGTCGGTGGTCCACAGGACCGGCGCGCCGGGCAGCAGGTCGTTCGCGACGCCGTCGGCCTGGAACACCCAGCGCCACAACAGACCCGCGATCGCGGTCGGCACCGCCCACGGGACCAGGATCGCCGCGCGCACCAGCGCGCGGCCGCGGAAGGCCCGGTGCATCACCAGTGCCATCAGGACACCGACGACGACCTCGATCGAGACCGCGACGACGGTGAACGTCGTGGTGTTGGTCAGCGCGTTGAGGAACCGGTCGGCGTTCTCACCCGTGAACATGTCGGTGAAGTTGTCGATGCCGACGAACCGGTCGCCCTGCACGAGCAGGCCGGTCTCCGGGTCGATGCCGTCGTTGCGTTGGTAGAAGGCCAATCGGACGGCCGAGATGATCGGGTACAGCACGACCAGGCCGAGCACGAGCAGGGTCGGCGACACCAGCAGCGCGGCGAGCCGTCCGGTGCCCGGGCGGCGGCCCCGCGCGGAGCCGCCGCCCGGCCCAGTGGGGCCCGATGCGGTGGAGTCCGGTCCGGCGGGGTCCGGTCCAGCGGGAACAAGGGTGACCACAACCGACCTCCAGGAGGGCAGGCGGCGGGGCCTGGGGGTGCCCCACCGCCTGCCTGGCTCACTTGGTGAGTGCCTCTAGCTTGCCCTGCAACGACTTCAGCGCGTCGTCGACGGGCGTGTCACCGCTCATGGCGCCGTAGGCGGCTTCCTGGATCGCCCGCGACACCTCCTGGTACTTGACCACACCGGGTCGCTTGGTCGCGCCCTCGATGCTTTTCTTGAGCTGCGTCAGGTACGGGAACTTGGTGACCAGGTCGGCCTCGTCGTAGAGCGCGGACCAGGTCGGCGCCTGCGAGGTCTTCTCCAGGTTCTTGCGCTGCTGCTCCTCGCTGGCCGAGTACTTGATGAAGTCCACGGCGGTCTTCTTGTTCTTGGTGAAGGCGCTCACCGCGTAGTTGTGCCCGCCCAGCGAAGAGGCGCCGGGACCGTCGAGTCCGGGCAGCGGCGCGACGGCGAACTTGCCCGCGACGGCGGAGGAACCGTCGGTCGCGCTGGCCTTGGCGTACTGGTAGGGCCACTGGCGGTGGAACAGCAACTCCCCCGCCTGGAAGGCGCGCCTGCCCTCCTCCTCCTTGAAGGTGCGGGCCTTCTGCGGGATCAGGCCGGACTTCACGCCGTCGACCAGGAACTGCAAGCCTTTGCGCGCGGCGTCGGTGTCCAGCGTGGGCTTGCCGTCCTCGCCCACGACGGAGCCGCCAGCGGAGTTGACGGCCTCGCTGAAGTTGACGGTGAGGCCCTCGTACTTCTCGAACTGCCCGGCGTAGCAGGAGACCCCGGCCGCGGTGGGCAGGACTTTCGCGCACGCCTCGGCGAGTTGCGACCACGTGGTGGGCGCCTTCAGGCCCGCGGCGTCGAGCAAGTCCTTGCGGTAGTAGAGGAGTCCACCGTCGGAGGTGATCGGCACGGCGTAGAGGCGCTTGAAGTACTTGCCGGTCTCGACGGTGGCGGGCAGCAGCTTGTCCAGCGGGAAGTCGGCCTCGGGCAACGGGACGACCCACTGGTTGGCGGCGAACTCGGCCGTCCACACCACATCGAGGTTGAGCACGCCGTAGGCGTCGGAGCGGGTTTGGGCGTTCTGCACCATCTGCTGGCGCTGCGCGTCGGCGTCCTCGGGGAGCTCGATCACCGTGACCTTCTGGTCCGGGTGCGCGGAGTTCCACTCGTCGACCTGGTTCTGCAGGTTGCCCGAGGTGTCCTTGCCGGTGACCAGGGAGATCGGTCCGACACCCTCGAGCGCGGCCGGTTGCGGCGGGGCGGGGCTGCCGGAGTCCGAGCCGCAGGCGCTCGCGCCAAGTGCCAGCGCTGCCGCCGTCGCGGTGACCAGGACGAATCGGCGGGACAGGATCACAAGACCCTCCTACAAAGCGTTGCGGGGGAGGCGGAAACCGCCGAGCACGCGGTGACCGAACCGCCCCGGTGTGGATCGCACTGTTCTCGCACCGGGTGTGCTGGGAAATGCAAAAGTGCACGTCGTTACCGTTTCGTTACCACGCGGTGCGGCATTCGGATGACGCTTTCCGGCAATGCGGGACACTCGCCTGGTGCGCCCGGCGCGGATGGGGCATTCTGGTGGGCCTGCGTGGAGTTTGAGCCTGGACGTGAGGGTGATCGATGGCCGAGGTTCGGTACGAGACGGCGTCGAGGGTGTTCCCAGGAACACCGCCGGTGCGCGCGGTCGACGGGCTCGACCTGTCCATCGACGACGGTGAGTTCCTGGTGCTGGTAGGGCCTTCCGGCTCCGGGAAGTCCACCGCGCTGCGGATGCTGGCCGGGCTGGAGGAGGTCGACGAGGGCAAGGTGTGGATCGGTTCGCGCGATGTCACCTCGGTCGCGCCGAAGGGCCGCGATATCGCGATGGTGTTCCAGTCCTACGCGCTCTACCCGCATATGACGGTCGCGCAGAATATGGGGTTCGCGCTCAAACTTCAGGGGTTGACGAAAACCGACATCGCGGCGAAGGTCCTCGAGGCGGCGCGGCTGCTGGACCTGGAGCCCTACCTCGGCCGCAAACCCAAGGCCCTCTCCGGCGGACAACGACAACGGGTCGCGATGGGCCGCGCGATCGTGCGCGACCCGGCGGTGTTCCTGATGGACGAACCGCTGTCGAACCTCGACGCGAAACTGCGCGTGGAGACCCGCGCGAACATCGCCGCCCTGCAGCGCAGGCTGGAGACCACGACGATCTACGTCACCCACGACCAGGTCGAGGCCATGACCATGGGCCACCGCGTCGCCGTCCTCAAGGACGGTGTCCTGCAGCAGTGCGACACCCCACGCGCGCTCTACGACCGCCCGGACAACGCCTTCGTCGCGGGCTTCATCGGCTCCCCCTCGATGAACCTGCGCGCATCGGTCATCACCGCCGGTGGCGCCACGATCGGCGGCCTCGCGGTCCCCCTCCCCCGGGAATCCCTGTCAGCCATCACCTCGGCGGGGGTCGCGGAGGTGACGCTGGGCATCAGGCCGGAATCACTCACCCCGGTCCCCACAGGTGCCCCCGGCTTCGACGTACTGGTCGAACTGGTCGAAGAACTCGGCGCCGACGCCCTGGTCCACGGCTCCCTCCCCCAAGACCCCGACCTCACCCGCGTAGTGCTGCGGGTGGACGGCCGAACCCCACCCACCCTCGGCGACACCATCCGAGTAGCCATCCGCAACCCCGACGAACTCCACGTCTTCCACCCGGAAACCGGGGACCGCGTCATCTAGTAACGCGGCGCGACCAGCAACGATCATCCGCCTGTGCGGCAAGCCACGGACGTGAGCACCGACGTCGACAAACTCTTCTCGATGCTGGGCCTCCCCCACTGGGTGACGCTGCCCGTGGTGATCCTCATCGTGCTGGGTGCCGTGGTCGCGGGCACCAACATCCTGTGGCGAGAACTTCCCGGCGCCCGGAGGTGGCTCGCCCGCCGTCGACAGGGCCAGCGGCGAGTCGACACGCGTGGCCGGTTCGCAGGCTACCTCGAATCCCAGATGCGGCGGACCGACGCCAGGGCGGACTGGCGCGACGACCGGTTCGCCGAACTCGAAGCAGACGTCGAGGTGCGCAGGCCGCAGGGGATCCGGCGCCATTCGCGTGGAACCGAGATCCGCAGGGTGTCCGCCCTGTCCACCACGCTCGAAACCTCGGTGGACAAGGTCGTTGCGCTTGAAGGCGAACCCGGTTCGGGCAAGACCGTCGTGCTGCGGCACTTGGCCGCGAAACTCGCCTCGCGGGTGTACCGCCGACCATCCGAGACCGAGCCACTCCCGCTCTACGTCAACCTCGAGGAGTTCACAGCCCTGGGAGAGGTGAACACCGAGGACCTCCGCGCCTTCGTGCTCGGCGCCGTGAACAGGGGCCGGGACCGCGAGGTCGACCGGTACCTCGAAGAAGAGTTCGACCGGGGGCTCGCTGCGGGTACCTGGCTGTTCTTGTTCGACTCGCTGGACGGGATCCCGGCGATCCGCAGCGCGACCGAGCCCGCCGCCGAGATCGAGAAGTACACCCAGGTGATCCACGACTTCCTCCACGGCGCGAACCGGTGCCGTGGGATCGTGGCGAGCCGCGAGTTCCCGGGGGCACCTCGTGTGCACGACTGGCCCAGATTCCGCGTCCTGGCCCTGTCGCGGGACCGACAGGTGAACCTGGTCCGCAGGGCCGGGTTGAAGCAGGACGAGGAGCACGGCCTGATCGACAATGTCCGGAACGCTCCTGCCGAGATCCAGGCCATGGTGGGAAACCCGCTGTTCCTGGGGCTGCTGTGCGACCAGAGCCGCTCGGGTGGGTTGTTCCCGGCGAACACGCACGCGGCGGTCGACAGCTACGTGCGAATGCGGGTCATCCGGGATGCCCTGCGTGTCTCGAAGGTCTTCGCAGTGGAAACGGACTTGCTGCTGGCGGTAGTCGACCAGTTGGTGCTCCGGAACACCGGCCAGGTGACTCCGGGACGCGGGCACGCTGAACCGTTGCGCCGGAAGGGGTTGGCTGCCGCCGTGGACGCGTTGGAGCGCGTGAGGCAGGGGTCGGAGGAGGTCACTGGCCGCCACGGGCCGGGCTGGGTGATCGCCGAGGCCTTGGTGGCCAACGGCCGCTGGCGGGACACAGCGGTGACCATCCTGCAGAGCCAAGGGGACCCGGACAAGCTGGCGGTGTACCAGGCGCTGTGGCTGCTCTGCGGAACTCCACGCCAGCGACCGGAGCTCACCCCTCCGGCACTGCTGGATGAGATCGCGGATCCACTGGGACGCTAAGCGGTGATCTGGGCCGCTGCTCTGTCGTGGGCCGCTTGATCGGCGTCGATCTGAGAAAGGCCCATGTGGATGGAGCCGAGGATCGGCGGCTGGGTGGCCACGATCAGGCGGGCGTGGGGGGCGCGAGCGGCATAGCCCGACTCGATCGCCGACATGAGAGTGCGGGCGCCGCTAGTGAGGACTCCCCCACCTAGAACCACTTCCACAGCCGTATCCAGCAACTCCAGGCGGGTCAGGATGGAGTGGCCGAGCAGGATGATCTCTTCGGCCAGGCGGGCGGTGATGGTGCGGGCGGTGGGGTCGGTCGAGGAGAGCAGGGCGGGGGTGAGTTCGCCGAGGCGGTGGCGGGGGAGGGTGCCGCGGTGGATGGCCAGGGCTACCTCAGTGGCCGACGGCGCCGAGAAGTGCTCGCGGACGAGGGAGACGAGTTCGGTGGGGGCGCCGCGGCCGTCTTCGGAGCGGACGGCGTGCCAGAGGACTTCTTCGCCCAGGTGGCCGCCGCCGCCCCAGTCGCCGGTGAGGCGGCCTAGGGCGGGGAAGCGGGCGACTCGGCCGTCGGGGGCTATGCCTGCCGCGTTGACGCCCGCGCCGCAGACGACGGCTATGCCCCAGGGGGTGGTGGTTCCGGCTCGCAGCAAGGCGAAGGTGTCGTTGCCGACCTCGACGGAGGTGGCGATACCTCGGCGGAGGAACTCGTCGCGGAGGGCGGTTTCCTCTTCGGGGAGGTCAGCGCCCGCGAGGTAGGCGGCCACGTGGTCGGCGTGGGGCAACGAGGGGCCGAGCAGCGCCGCGGCGGTGCGGACGACGACGTCGACGGCGGCAGCGATGCCGACCGAGTGCGGTTCGAAGCCCGGGCCCCGACCCCGGGCCAGGACCGTGCCGTCCGCTCGCACCAGTGCGATGTCGGTCTTGCTGTTGCCGCCGTCGACCGCGAGAACCGTCTTCATGGCGCCCAGGGCAGGTGTGGCCGGTTGACCTCGACGAGGCGCTCGGCCAGCTTCTCCGCGACCGACGCCTGGCCGATCAGCGGGTGCGCCAGCAGGGCCTCGGCCACCAGGTCCACTCCCCCGGTCACCGCCGCCCGCACGGCCAGCGACTCGTACGCCGACACGTGCCCGATCAGCCCGGCCAGCAGCGGCGACACCGGCGCGATCGGCCAGGTCTGCGCGCCCGCGCTGGTCACCGTCGCGGGCACCTCGATCACCGCGTTGTCCGGCAGGAACGGCAGGGTCCCGTTGTTGCGCACGTTGACCACGTGCACGTCACCGCCCTCGCCGAACAGCGACGCGAGCAGGGCGACCGCGGCCTCGGAGTAGAACGCGCCGCCGCGGCTGCCGAGCAGGTCCGGCTTGGTGTCGACGGTGGGGTCGGCGTAGAGGGCGAGCAGCTTGTCCTCGACCTCGGCGACCGCGCTGGCCCGCGACGGGGTCACCCGCTGCTCGGCCACCACGGCGTCGTGCTCGTAGAAGTAGCGCAGGTAGTACGACGGCACGATCCCCAGCTTGCGCAGCACGTGCTCGGGCAGGCCGACCTGCTTGGCGATCACCTCGCCGTGCTGGTCGAGCAGCCGGGGCAGCACGTCCTCGCCGCGCAGGTACACCGAGCGGACCCAGGTGAGGTGGTTGAGCCCGACGTGGTCGAGCGCCACCCGCGCCGGGTCGACGTCCAGCAGGGCGGCGAAGCGGCGCTGGAACCCGATCGCCACGTTGCACAGGCCGATGGCCCGGTGCCCCGCGTCGAGCAGGGCCCGAGTCACGATGCCCACCGGGTTGGTGAAGTCCACGATCCACGCCCGCGGCGCGACCGAGGCGATCCGCTCGGCCGCGTCGAGCACCACCGGCACGGTGCGCAGCGCCATCGCGAGCCCGCCCGCGCCGACGGTCTCCTGACCGACGCAGCCGCACTCCAGCGGCACGGTCTCGTCCTGGTGGCGCATCGCCTGGCCGCCGACGCGCAACTGCAGCAGCACCGCGTCGGCGCCGGCCACGCCCGGTTCGAGCTCGGTGCTGGTGGTGACCCGCGCCGGGTGCCCGGCGCGGGCCAGGATCCGCGCGGACACCCCGGCCACCAGCGCCAACCGGTGGGTGTCCGGGTCGACCAGCGACAGCTCGGTGACCGGTAACTCGGTGTGCAGCCGGGCGATGCCGTCCACCAGTTCCGGGGTGTAGGTCGAGCCGCCGCCGACGACAGCGAGTTTCACTTGAGGGCTCCCGAGGTGAGGCCTGCTTGGATCTGCCGCTGGAAGATCAGGTAGACCGCCAGCGCCGGGATGATGGTCATGGTCAGCGCGGCGAACAGGCTCGGCCAGTCGGCCTGGTAGCCGGCGTTGGTGGAGATGTTGGCGATGCCCTGGGTGAGCACCCACTTGTCCTCGACGTTGCCCGAGAGCAGCACGATCGGCAGCAGGTACTGGTTCCACTGGCCGATCACGTTGAAGATGGTGATGCTGATCAGGCCCGGCTTGGCCATCGGCACCATGATCTGGAAGAACGTCCTGGTGTGCGAGGCGCCGTCGATCAGCGCCGCTTCCGCGATCTGCGAGGGCAGGGTGCGGAAGAACGCGGTCAGGAAGAACACGGTGAACGGCAGCGAGTAGGCGATGTAGACCAGGATCAGCCCGGTGTGGGTGTCGAGCAGGCCCAGGTTGCGCACCACGAAGAACAGCGGCACCAGCGCCAGGAACACCGGGAACACCATGCCCGAGACGAACATGACGTAGAGGAACCGGTTGCCGCGGAAGGAGAACCGGGCCAGCACGTAGGCCGCCATCGAGCCGAGCAGCATCGTCCCCGCGGTGGACAGCGCCACGACCACGACGCTGTTGAGCAGGTACTGCCCGATGTTGGCCTTCTCCCAGGCGCGCCCCCACGAACCCCAGTGCATGGAGCTGGGCAGGCCGAGCGGCTCGCTGAAGATCTCGGTGTTCGTCTTGAAGGAGGCCAGGAACGTCCACAGGATCGGCAGGATGACCGTCGCCGCCCAGATGGCCAGCGCGATGTGCGAGAGTCCACCCAGGACACCGTTGCCCCGCTTGCCCGGGCGCCGCACCTCGCCCGCGCCCCCGCGTTCGACCGGCCGGTCGACGGTGAGGTTGCTCATCAGAACTCGATCCGTTCCCGCCGGGTCACCCGCAGGGTGAGCACGGCGAAGGTGAGGCTCAGCACGAACAGCGCGACACCCATGGCCGAGGCGTAGCCGAACTTGGAGTAGGTGAACGCGGTGCGCCAGATCTCCAGCGGCAGCACCGTGGTCGACTGGTCCGGTCCGCCCCGGTCGACCGACAGGGTCGCCACGAGCGCGAACCCGTCGAACGCGGCGATCCCCAGGTACACCCACGCCACCTGCACGGTGTCCCACAGCAGCGGCAGGGTGATCTGGAAGAACATCCTGGC
Source organism: Actinokineospora diospyrosa (assembly GCF_024171925.1). Taxonomy (GTDB): domain Bacteria; phylum Actinomycetota; class Actinomycetes; order Mycobacteriales; family Pseudonocardiaceae; genus Actinokineospora; species Actinokineospora diospyrosa. Next base: position 46,828 of record NZ_JAMTCO010000004.1, read on the forward strand.
CCGGCCGCAGCCGTCGATCTCGGCGGCCTCGATGACCTCCTTGGGGATGTTGGCCATGCCCGCGGCGAAGAGCACCACGTAGAAGCCGACCGCCTGCCACACCAGGACCGCGATCAGCGACCACAGCGCCAGGTTCGGCTTGGTGAGCCACCCGATCGGCTCGACGCCGACCAGGTCGAGCAGGCCGTTGAGCACACCGCCCTGGTCGGGCCGGTACACCGCCTGGAACAGCACGCCGATCACCGCGACCGCGAGGACCTGCGGGAAGAAGAACACCGCTTGGTAGAACTTCGACCCGCGCACGCCCTTGGTCCCCGCGCCCATGTTGAGCAGGAACGCGAAGAACAGCGCGATCGCCAGCGTCGCCAGCGGCAGCACGAGCAGCAGCACCACGTGGTGACCGACCGCGGTCCAGAAGGTCGGGTCGCTCAGCAGCTTGGTGAAGTTGTCGAAGCCGGAGAAGCGCGGGCTGGCCGAGACCCCGCGCCAGTCGGTGAACGCGAGGTAGAACGCTTGCAGGTAGGGCGCGATGACGAAGACGACGTAGATGATGACCGGCAGCGCCAGGAAGCCGATGACGAACCTGGCGCTGCCGCGGGGCATCTTCATGAAGTGCGGTTCTGCTTGGTGATGGAGGAGTCTGCCTTGACCGCGTCGGCCTTGGCCTGGACGTCCTTGCAGAACTGGTCGGCGGTGATGCGGCCGAACATCAGCGCGTTGGTCTTGGAGCGCAGCTCGGTCTCGAACTCCTTGTACCAGTCCTCGAACAGGTTGTAGGTGATGATGTTGTCGCCTGCCTTGTTCAACGCGTCGTTGGAGCTCTGGGCGCCGGGCGAGAGCTTGAGGCCATCAGCGGCACCCTTGACGACGGTGATGTTGCCGGTCTTCTCGGTGAAGCCGCGCGCGCCGTCCTTGGAAAGCATGATGCGCAGGTACTCCAGGCCACCGGCGGAGTTCTTGGCCTTGGACGGCACGATGTAGGACTCGCCCGCTGCGGCGCGCACGGCGCCGAAGGGCAGCTTGTCCGAGGAGGTGACGCTCGGGGTGGGCGCCAGCGCGTACTGGAACGCCGCCGGGGTCTGCTCCTTCTGCTCGTTCTCCAGCCAGGAGCCCGACGGGTAGAAGCCGATCTTGCCCTGGTTCTGCGCGGTCTGCACCTCGGTGTGGGTCAGGCCCTCGTTGGCCGGGTCGAGGTACTTCTTGCCGATCGAGGCCCACGCCTCGGCCGCTTTGCGGACCGGGTCGGAGGTCCAGACACCCTCCTTGAGGTTGTCCATGTCGATGAGGACCTGGTTGCCGCCGATCTGCGCGGCGGAGATGGCGATCATCCAGTACTGGTAGTACGAGGCGTTCTTGCCCGCGTAGGCGTAGGGCTGCAGGCCCGCGGCCTTGATCTTGCCGAGCAGGGCGTCGAACTCGGCGAAGTCCTTCGCCGGTTCCCAGCCCTTCGCCTTGAACAGCGCCGAGTCGTACCAGAGGCCGTACACGGTGTAGATGTACTTCAGCAGGTACGGCTTGTCACCGATGAGGCCCGCCTCGACGACGCCGGGCAGCAGGGTGTCGCGCACGGTGCCGGTGCCGCCGATGGCCGGGGCGGCGAACAGCGGGGACAGGTCGAGCAACTGGCCCTCGCTCTGCAGCGCGCCGTTGTCCATCATGTCCGAGCCCGCGTTGGAGATCATGTCGGGCACGTTGCCGCCCGCGAAGCGCGGCTGCAGCGTCTGGGCGATCTGCTGGGTGGGGACGTGCTTGATCTCGGCCTGGGGGAAGGCCTTCTTGTAGAGCGGCTCGTGCACGTCGGTGGCGTAGGCGTCACCGAGGCCGCCCTTGAAGATCACGATCTCCAGCGGGGCGTTGGCCACCACGCCGAACGGGTTGGTGTTGGACTTCTCGCCGGTCGAGCCACCGGTGCTGGGCTGGTCGGAGGAACCGAACGCGCACGCGGAGAGCGGGCCGGCCGCGAGCGCGGCCATGCCGATGCCCTTGAGCACCGACCGACGACTGGGGTTCTGCGGAAGCGCAGCGGACATATGCGCAAACTCCTTCGACCGTCACGCGACCGGTTCGCGGGGCTCGCTCATAGTCGAGGCGGCGTCCCGCGCCGGGCAATCGGACAGATGGGTGATGTGGTCTAGACCATACTCCGCCGATATAGCCCTTGGCCAGCACCAACGTTGAACGTGATCATGCTGTTTTGTAGCGGACCGAACACCCAGAACAACCCCTTGACGCGAGCTCTCTTGAGGGCCAAAGTGACGCGTTTCAGAGTTCGGCGGAACCCGGGTCCGGTGGCGGCGGCGATAAGTGCCTTCGGTAGAACGTCGTCGGCCGGAGTTCTCCCGCGGGATTCAGCGCGTGACCGGGGACAACCCCCATCTCCAGCCAGCCAGCCGAGCGGTAGAGGTGCTCGGCGGGGCTGTCGGACTCGGTGTCGAGCAGCAGCAGGGTCAGACCGCGCTCGGCCGCGCCGCGCTCGGCGCACGCCAGCAACGACCGCCCGATCCCGCGGCCGCGGGCCTCGCTGTGCACGAGCAGCTTGGCCAACTCGGCGCGGTGGGGACCGTTCTCGTAGCCGGACAGCCGCAGCTGCACGGTGCCGATGACGCGGTCGTCGGCACGGGCGACCCAGAGCAGGACCCGGCCCTCGGCCAGGCCGGATTCCAGGCCGAGCCACCACTTGCGGGCCGCCTCGCGCTCCAGCGGGTGCAGGAACCCCACCGACGCTCCCCCGGCGACGGCGTCGACGAGCAGGTCGGCGAGGTCGTCGACGATGCCGGGGAGGTCGGCGGCAGCCATCACTTCCATGGCGGCATCCTCTACACCGGACACGGCGCGCACAACAGTTCGCCGATCCATAACACTGGAGTGCGATGAGGCGGTCAGCGGTGGTGGCGGCGGTATCCGCAGGTGGCGTGCTGGGCGCGCTCGCCCGCTACGGCGCGGCGGTCGCCTGGCCGACGCCGTGGACGATCCTGGCGGTCAACGCCGCGGGGTGCCTGGCGATGGGCGCCCTGATGGTGGTGGTCATCGAGGTCCGCACCGCGCACCCGCTCATCCGACCATTCCTCGGCACGGGCGTTCTGGGCGGTTTCACCACATTCTCCACCTATTGTGCGGATTTCCAGCGGATGCTCGCAGACAGTCCCGTGGCGGCATTCGGCTACCTCATCGGCACCCTCCTGGCAGCCCTTATAGCTGTCTCGGCGGGTACGGCGATCACGCGACGGGTGGTTGCCCAGCGATGAACGAGGTATTTCAAGTCGCCCTTGGTGCGGCCGTCGGAGCCCCATTGCGCTATTTGGTCGACCGGGCCATCACGCGACCGTCCGGCTTTCCCTGGGGAACGCTGGTGGTGAACGTCGTGGGCAGCCTGGTGCTCGGGGTGGTGATCGGCGTGGGCCACTGGCAGGCCGCCCTGGGGACGGGGTTCTGCGGCGCGCTGACGACGTACTCGACGTTCTCCTACGAGACCCTGGCCCTCGCCGAGGGGGGCGAACGGGGACGCGCGCTGGGCAACGTGGTGGTGTCGGTGATCGCCGGACTCGGGGCATTCTGGGGTGGCCTGGCCGGTGCGCACGCCCTCACCGGCTGACCCCCGGCTCGAGGAGACCGATGAAGATCTACGCCGAGCGCCCCCAGCGCCTGCTCCGCCAGGTGCTCGCCGACGTCGCGGCGGTGGTCGTGGTCGCGCTGGCGGTGTGGTTCGCGCTGACGGCGCGCGAGACCCTCCTGGCGCTGCGGCTGCCCGGCGACCGGCTGATGGACGCCGGGACGGCGCTGCAGGGGACGTTCAACACGGCGGCGGACAAGGCCGACGGGATCCCGCTGGTGGGCGACTCGGTGGCCGAGGCGCTGCGCGGCGGGGCAGGCGCGGGGGCGCGGATCACCGATGCGGGGTGGCGGCAGGTCCAGGCGGTGGAGACCCTGGCGTTCTGGTCGACCGTGCTGCTGGTCCTGGTGCCGATCGCGGTGCTGCTGGTCGCGTGGCTGACCCCGCGGCTGCGCTACGCCAGGCAGGCGAGCGGGGCGGTGCGGCTGCGCGCGCTGGGCGAGGCGGGTCAGGACGTGCTCGCGGCGCGGGCGTTGACCACGCAGCCGTTCACCCGCTTGGCGGTGGCGGGACCGGTCGCGCGGGGCTGGCGCTCCGGTGACCCGGAGGCGCTGCGCGCGCTGGCCGGGCTGGAGTTGCGCAGGCTGGGGCTGCGCGAGGGGTGAGCCCGGATCCGCTCGCGGGTCCAGCAGGGCACCGGGAGGTCCGGGAGGTATCGAAGGGAGGCACGAGCCCCTCCGGTCGGCGCTATCGAGGCGGGCCCGCACCGTGGTTTGGTGCAGTGACCTGGTCGTTCGCGCGGGGAGGTCCACATGGGTCGGGGTGGGGCGATCGCTCTGGCGGCGCTGCTGTGGGCGACGGTGGTCGTGCCCGCGGCGGTGGCCGCCCCGGTCCCCAGCGGGGTCCCGGTCACCGTCGCCGGTCAGGGGGCGGGGCGACTGGCGGTCGGGGAGGTCGTGGACATCGCGCCGGGGGTGCGCCCGCGGGATCGCGAGCTGGCGCGGACAGCACCGCGACCGGACCTGACCGGGGAGCGGTTCTACTTCGTCATGCCCGACCGGTTCGCCAACGGTGATCCGCGCAACGACCGGGGCGGGTCGGCGGAGACCGATCGGCTCAAGACGGGGTACGACCCGACCGACAAGGGCTTCTACCACGGGGGCGATCTGGCGGGGTTGCGGTCGAAGCTGGACTACCTGCGCGGGATGGGGATCACCGCGATCTGGATGACCCCGATGTTCGCCAACAAGTGGGTGCAGGGCAGCGGCGCGGACGTCTCCGCCGCCTACCACGGGTACTGGACGACGGACTTCACCCGGCTGGACCCGCACTTCGGGTCGACGGCGGACATGCGCGCGGTCATCGCGGACGCGCACCGGCTGGGGATGAAGGTGTTCTTCGACATCGTCGCCAACCACACCGCGGACGTGATCTCCTACGCCGAGGGCGGCAACCAGTACCGCGGCACGAGCGCCTACCCCTACCGCGACGCGCAAGGCGCAGTTGTCGACATCAAGGCCCACGCGGGTAAGCCCGACTTCCCGCGGATCACCTCATTCCCGTACACGCCCGTGGTGACGGACCCGACGGCGAAGACGCCCGCTTGGCTGAACGATCCCGCGTTCTACCACAACCGGGGCGACTCCACCTTCGCCGGTGAGTCCACTGAGTACGGTGACTTCTCCGGCCTGGACGACCTGATGACGGAGCACCCCAGGGTCGTGCGGGGGATGACGGACATCTTCACGAACTGGATCGACGTGCTCGGCATCGACGGGTACCGGGTCGACACGGTCAAGCACGTGAACATGGAGTTCTGGCAGGCACTGGCGCCGAAGGTGAAGGCCTACGCGAAGGCGCACGGCAAGCCGGACTTCTTCGTGTTCGGCGAGGTGTACAGCGATGACGCGGCGCTCACCTCGACCTACACGACCACCGGCACCATGCAGGCCACCCTCGACTTCCCGTTCCAGGCGGGCGCGGCGGACTTCCTGGCCGGTCGCGGCGCCACCCACCTCGCGGACGTCCTGCTCGCCGACGACCGTTACACCGACGCCGATTCAAACGCCGCGTCGTTGCCCACCTTCCTCGGCAACCACGACATGGGGCGGATGGCGTGGCTACTGCGGGACCGGCGGCCGGGGATCAGCGACGAGGAACTGCTGGCGCGCCTGCGGTTGGGCAACACCTTGATGTACCTGTGGCGCGGGAACCCGGTGGTGTACTACGGGGATGAGCAGGGGTTCGCCGGTCGTGGCGGCGACAAGTTGGCGCGGCAGGACATGTTCGCCAGCCGCACACCGGAGTTCGTGGCCGAGACGTTCGTGGGCGCGGGTCGCACCGGTGGGCAGGACAATTTCAACCGGTCGCACCCGCTCTACCGCCAGCTCGCTTCGCTCGCGTCCTTTGTGGATGGCGACGAGGTGTGGGCGGACGGCGCGCAGACGCGGCGGTTCGCCCAGGGCGATGTGTTGGCGTTCAGCAGGGTGTCGGCACGGGAGCGGCGCGAGCACGTGGTCGTCGCCAATGCCGGGTCGACACCGACCACAGTGGACATTCCGGTGTCGTCCGCGTCGTACCGGGTCGAATTCCCCGCGCGCGGGGAGCACCTCCGGGCCGAGGCCGGGAAGGTGCGGGTGACCGTGCCAGCGCTGTCGGTGTTGGCATTGCGGGCGAGCGACCGGCTGCGGGACGGCCCGGTCGCACCGACGCTGGTTGCCCCGGCGGCGGGCACGGTGCTCGACGAGCGCGTCGAGTTGCGGGCAGAGGGGATCTCGGCGCCGTTCGCGCAGGCCACGTTCGCGGCGCGGGTCAAGGGAACACGGGGGTGGACGGTGCTGGGAACCGACGACGCGGCGCCGTACCGGGTGTTCGCCGACGTGGCCGCGCTGCCAGGGGCACGGGAGGGGGCGGAGGTGGAGTTCCGGGTGGTCGCGCGGGACGGGTCAGGACCGCTGGGCGCCGATGGTGCCGCGGTGAGCTTGGTGGCGGCGCCGCCGGACCCGGTGGGCCCCGCTTGGCTGGTCGTGCACTACAACCGGCCCGCGGGCGACTACGCAGGCTGGGGCCTGCACGTCTGGGGCGACGTCGAGTCACCGACGGCGTGGGACCGTCCGCTGCCGTTCGCCGGTGAGACCCACTACGGCCGGTTCGCGTGGTTCCGACTGCTGCCGGGAGCCCGGCAAGTCGGCGTGATCGTGCACCAAGGAGACCTCAAGGACGGCGGCGATCGCCTGATCACCCCCACCAACCAGATCTGGCTGCGCCAGGGCTCGGATACGCAGTACCTGTCCGACCTGGCGGCGACGGGGTCGGTGACCGTGCACTACAACCGCCCCTCCGGCGACTACAGCGGCGTCGCGGTGCGGGTCGCGGGCCACCCGGACATCCCCCTGACCGGCCGCGACGCCTTCGGCGCCGTCGCGACCGCGCCCGCGTCGGACACCATCGAGATCGTCGCCAACAACACCGTCCTCCGCCGCGTGCAACCCCGCACATCCGCCGTGTGGCTGCGCGAAGACAACCCCCGCGACTTCACCTCCTTGGCGGCAGCGGAGAACCGCGCGGTCATCCACTACCACCGCCCAACAGGCGACTACCCCGGCTGGACGCTCTACCACTGGACCGGCTCACAACACCCCAGCCCCGACTGGTCCGCCTCCAGTCCCCCGACCGGCCAAGACGCCTTCGGCGCACTGTGGTCGATCCCGCTGACAACGGACACGGGCGGCCTGAGCCATATCATCCACCAAGGCGACACCAAAGACCCCGGCGCCGACCAGTACCTCGACGTGAACACCACCGGCCACGAGGTCTGGTTCACCTCAGGCTCAACCCACCCAGACGGCTCCGCCTCGTACGTGCTGCCACCCACGTAAAGAGCGGGTGTGGGGATCACCCGGAACGGGTACCTCCCGAACGCAACCGATCGGAGGAGCCCCACTGGTGGAGACGGATCCCCACACCCTCGACATCACGCGCCTGGTCGACGGCGGCCTAGCGCTGAGCGGGGACCTGGACTACGCCACAGCCCCCGAACTAACAGCAATGGTGGCGGCGCTGGACCTGGGGCAGGGAGCCGTACTGACCTTGGACTTGGGGCGACTGGTCTTCTGCGATTCCAGCGGACTGTCCGCATTGCTAGCAGCCTACCGACGGGCACTAAGCGTCGGCGGGCGCTTGTCGGTAAGTGCAATCGACCCGAACGTAGCTCGAATGCTGGCAATCACCGGGTTGGAACACCTGTTTCGCCCTTGAGGTTCCGGTGCCAACCCAACCCCCACCAGGTCCGCCTCAGCCCACCTACCCAGCGCCTGGACACTCGAACCTGCGGTGCCAACTGCCCTTCCGTCAGGTCCGCCTCAGCCCACCTGATCACCCCGCGCTCCTCGGAGTCGCTGGTGCCAGGCCGGCTCGATGGGGCGGACTTGTTTTGCGTGGGGGGACAACACCCGTAGCGTTTCCACGCGGCAGGGCCTGCTTTTGGGCCCCTGCTTTGCGGTTCTGCGTCGGGTGTTGTAGGGGCCCCACGCAAAACAAGTTCGCCCCATCGAGCAGCACGCATTGCCGCGGATCGGGCCCGATGTTGCCGCCAGGCAACGAGGCGTCCGATCCGGCACGCCGAGCTCGCCGCCAGGCGACGAGGCGGTGATCCGGACCCCGAGGTTGCCGCCAGGCAACGAGGCCGACGGGCCCGGGTCGCCGAGGTCGCCGCCGACCACTAAACCGACGCGTGCACCCGCCCCCGCAACGGCGCCAGCGCCTCACTCCACGACACCACCTGATCCAGCAACGTCGTCACCGCGGGCAAGTTGTACTCCCCCGGCTTGAACACACTGAAGTTCTCGAACTCCGTGATCAACGACAACGCCACCTGCTGCCGCACATCCGCCATCTGCAACTCACCCGCGATCAACCGCAGGTGCTCCACCGCCCGGGCCCCACCCACCGACCCATAAGACACGAACCCGATCGCCTTGTTGTTCCACTCCGCGTACAGATAGTCGATCGCGTTCTTCAGCACCCCCGACGTGCTGTGGTTGTACTCGGGCGTCACCACCACGAACCCGTCGAACGAGGCGATCTTGGCCGCCCACTCCTTGGTGTGCTCGTTCTCGTACTGCCCCATCGACGGCGGGGTTGGTTCGTCCAGGTGCGGCAGCGGGTAGTCGCGCAGGTCGACGAGTTCGTACTCGGCGTCGGTGCGGCGGGCCGCGATGTCGTGCACCCACCTGGCCACCTGCTCACCGTTGCGGTTGGGCCGGGTGCTGCCGAGGATGATGCCGATCCGGGTCACCGTGTGCTCCCTCCTGAGACCGTCCACTTCGGTCCCAGGCTACGACGGGCACCGCGGCCGGGCGACTCAGCCGAACAGCCGCTCCCCCCAGAAGGAGCCCTCCGCCACGCCGGGCGGGCACGCGAAGTGACCGGATCCGGTGTGCTCCAGGTACTCCATCATCCGGTCGCGTGAGGACAGTGCCCGCTGCATCGGGACGAACTGCGTGCGCGAGTCCCGGTTGAAGCACACGAAGAACAGACCCGCGTCCAAGTGCCCGAACCCGTCCGACCCGTCGGTGAAGTTGTAGCCGCGGCGCAGGATCTTGGCCCCGCCGAGGTTCTCCGCGGCCAGCCGGACGTGCGAGTCCTCGGCGACCAGCGCCACCCCGCCCGCGCCGCGCACGTTCGGGTCGACCGGGTCGAACTCGTCGCGCTGGCCCAGCGGCGCGCCGCTGCCCTTGGCCCGGCCGACGATGTCCTCCTGCTCGGCCAGCGAGGTGCGGTCCCAGATCTCGATGTGCATCCGGATCCGCCGCGCCACCAGGTAGGTCCCGCCGAGCATCCACTCCGGACCGTCGGTCACCCACACGTGCTCGGCCAGCGCCGCCGGGTCCTCCGCTTTGAGGTTGTTCGTGCCGTCCTTGAACCCGAACAGGTTGCGCGGGGTGGCCTGGCTGGTCGAGGTCGACGACGTCCGGCCGAACCCCAGCTGCGACCAGCGCACCGCGACCTTGCCGAACCCGATCCGGGCCAGGTTGCGGATGGCGTGCACCGCCACCTGCGGGTCGTTGGCGCACGCCTGCACGCAGATGTCCCCGCCGCCGCGCCGGGGGTCCAGGTCGTCGCGGGGGAACCGGGGCAGGTCGATGAGCGCCTCCGGCCTGCGCGCGGCCAGCCCGAAGCGGTCGTCGAACAGCGTCGGGCCGAACCCGATGGTCAGCGTCAGCGCCGAGGCGGCCAGGTCGAGCGCCTCGCCGGTGTCGGCCGGTGGCGCCTCCGGGTGCCCGCCGACCGCGCCGCCCTCGGTCGCCTCCTGACCGGCGGTCATCCGCTCCGCGGCCGCGGTCCACGCCCGCAGCAGCGCCACCAGCTCGGCCCGGTCCTTGGTGGTCACGTCGAAGGCCACGAAGTGCATCCGGTCCTGCGCCGGGGTCACGATCCCGGCCTGGTGCTGACCGCGGAACGGCACCACCGACACCGGCCCCGCGGGCTGCCCGCCCGGCTCCCCGGTCGCGAGCACGCCTGCGGCAGCGCCCAGCCCGGCGACCGCGACACCCGCGCCCGCCAGGCCGAACAACCCGCGCCGGGACACACTCACTTCTGCGCCACGACCTCGGCGACCTTGCTGATCGGCTCACCGAGGGCGTCCACCGCCTCGGCGAACGCCTTGACCTCGGCCTCGGTCAGGTCGGTGTAGAGCTTGTAGCCCTCGCCGGTGTGCTGCTTGTCCAGCAGGTCGGTGACCACCTTGAACCGCTGCTCCAGCGTCTTGGCCAGCTCCGGGTCGCGCTCGTTGACGACCTCGCGCAGCGCGTTCACCGCGGCCGCCGAGCCCTCCACGTTCGCCCGGAAGTCCCACAGGTCGGTGTGCGAGAAGATGTCCTCCTCGCCGGTGATCTTGCCGGTGGCGACCTCGTCGAGCAGCTCCTTCGCGCCGTTGGCCAGCTGCAGCGGGGTCAGCTCCACCGCCTTGGCCTTGGTCGCGATCTCGTTGACGTCGGTGGCCAGCCGCTCGGCGATGGCGCCGCTGTCGGCCTGCAGGCCGCTGACCCACAGGTCCTTCTCCAGCCGGTGGAACCCGGTGAACTCCTGCCCCGGCTCCAGGTCGGCCTCGCGCGCGTCGATGCGCGGGTCCAGGTCGCCGAAGCTCTCCGCCACCGGCTCGATGCGCTCCCAGTAGGTCCGCGCGACCGGGAACAGCGCCTTGGCCTCGTCGACCTTGCCCGCCTTCACCGCGGCCACGAACTCGCCTGTCTTGGCCACCAGCGGCTCGACCTGGGAGGTGACGTAGGTCTTGTAGCTCCTGGTCGCTTCGGCCAGCTTGGTGTTGGTGTCGACCTGCCTGGTCGCCGAGCCCTTCACGGTGAACCCGGCGCGGATGCCGTCACCGGTCATCCCCGGCCTGCACGAGGTCTGGTACTTGCCGCCGTCGGGGACCTCGACGATCAACCGCCTGGTCAGCCCGGGGGTGATGTTCTCGACCTCACCCATGATCCGGTCGCCCTCGCCGTAGAGGTAGAACTCGGTGACCCGGGTGCCCTTGTTGCTGACCTCGAAGGTGATCGTGCCCGCGTCGGCCTCCGCGCGGGTCAGCCCGCACGCGTCGTCCTTGGCCTCGACCGCGATCGGGCCGCCCGCCTGGGCGCCGGTGCCACCGCCGGTGTCGCCGCCGGAGCCGCAGGCGGTCAGGGGGAGCAGGACGGCCAGGCCGGTCAGGCAGACGCCCAGGTCCTTGAGTCTCACGGGGTGGCTCCTTGCGCGGGGACGGGGCCAGCGGCTTTGCGCGCGGGCCAGAGGAAGACGGTGAGGGTGATCGCCACGTAGGCGACCCAGGCGACGGCCTGCACCACGCTGGTGCGCGCCGAGTAGTTGAAGATCCCCTTGAGCAGCGCGCCGTACCAGGAGTCCTCGGGCACCGGTCCGGACAGGTCGAACGCGAGGGTGTTCAGGCCGGGCAGCACCCCGGCCTCCTGCAGGTCGTGCAGCCCGTAGCCGAGCACCCCGGCGGCCACGAAGACCAGCAGCACGCCGGTGTAGGTGAAGAAGCGGCTCAGGTTGATCCGCAGCGCGCCCCGGTAGAGCGCCCAGCCGAGCAGGACCGCGAGGGCGATCCCGATCAGGAAGCCGACCAGCGGCCCGCTGTTGGTGCCCGCGGACTGGGTGGTGGCGTAGAAGAAGACGGCCGTCTCCAGCCCCTCCCGGCCGACCGAGAGGAAGGCGAGGCCGACGATCGCGAGTGGACCGATGGCCAGCGCGTCGGAGAGCCGCCCGCGCAGTTCCCCGCTGATCTTGCGGGCCGCGCCGCGCATCCAGAACACCATCCCGGTGACGAACGCGACGGCGACCAGCGACATCACGCCGCCGAAGGTCTCCTGCGCCTGGAAGTCCAGCGTGCTGCTGGTGAAGGTGATCAGCGCGCCGACCGCGACCGAGAGCACCACCGCGACGCCGACGCCGAGCCACACCCAGCGGATCGCCGGGCGCCGGTCGGACTTGACCAGGTAGGCCAGCAGGATGCTCACCACCAGGGTGGCCTCCAGGCCCTCGCGCAGCCCGACCAGCGCGCTGGCGAACACGTACTCCACGGTCACCTCCCGGCCGGTTCGGTAAGCCTTACCTGGTCGAACCTAGGTAAGCCTTACTTGGCCTGTCCAGTGCGACAAGCGCGACACCACGCCGCCAACCAGGGGAAATGTCCGGATCCTCCTGCTAGACACGCTTGTAGAGGCTCGCCGGGACATAACAAATCGGTAGCCTGCCCAGGAGGGAACCCGGGGAGGGGTGCGGTGCGCGAACTGCAGGTCCACGATCCGCGACGGGTCGGTGACTACGCGCTGCTCGGCAGGCTCGGCCGGGGCGCGATGGGCACGGTCTACCTGGGGCGCTCCCCGGGCGGGCGCTACGTCGCGGTCAAGGTCGCCAGGGGCGGGTTGGCCGAGGACCCGGACTTCCGGCACCGGTTCCGCCTGGAGATCGAGATGGCCCGCGCGGTCGGCGGCTTCTGGACCGCCGCCGTGGTCGGCGCCGACCCGGACGCCGACCGGCCCTGGCTGGCCACCGAGTACGTGCCGGGTCCGACGCTGACCGAGGCCGTGCGCTCCGGTGGTCCGCTGCCCGAGCCCGCGCTGCGCGCACTGCTGGCCGGGCTCGCCGAGGCACTCGCGGCCATCCACGCTGCCGGTCTGGTGCACCGCGACCTCAAGCCGTCGAACGTGCTGCTGGCGGAGGACGGGCCGAGGGTCATCGACTTCGGTATCGCGAAGGCGGTGCGCACTACCGCGTTGACCGCGACCGGGGTGCTGTTCGGGACTCCTGGCTACCTATCGCCAGAACAGATCTCCGGTGGCGAGGTAGGGCCGCCTAGCGATGTGTTCGCTCTTGGCGCGGTCATGGTCTATGCCGCTACGGGGTCTGGGGCCTTTGGGGATGGTGAGGTTGCGGCACTGCTCTATAGGGCGGTGCACACGGTGCCGGACTTGGTCGGGGTGCCTAGTGAGCTGCGGCCGGTGGTGTCCCGGTGCCTGAACCCACGTGCTGAGGCGCGACCGACTCCGGCGGACCTGTTGGCGGAGGTGGGAGAGGCACCGACCGGCCACTGGTTACCGGCGGTGGTGCGGACGCTGGTGGAACAGCACCAAACCGAGTTCCTCAAGCCGGTGACCCCGCGCACGCCAACCCTGGTGGAGCACCCGGCCCCGCCCGCAGCCCGACCCCGCAGCGCTTCACCGCCTACCGCTCAGCCTGCTGCCGCGCGCTCTACTGTCGCCCAGTCTCCCGCTGCGCACCCGCCTGCTGCTCAGCCTCCTGTTGGGCGCCCTTCGGTCATCCCGCCTTCCGCTCCCCAGTCTGCTGCCGCGGGGGCTCCTGCCGTCCTGCCGCCCGTTCCCCGGTCTGCGGTCGGCCGGTCGCCTTCCCCCGACAAAGCCCCTGCGTCTACCCGCCGCGCAGCCTCCCCCACGGACTCCCTGCGATTGCGCACCACCCGAACCGCGCCCCTGCTCTGGACCTTGACCACAGGTGCCTGCACGATCCTGGCTCTGGCCGCTGCCGCCAAGAGCGCCCACTACGGCGTGGAAGCCTTAGCCGCCGCTATGGGCGCACTCGCGGTCCTACTGGGCCTCTCAACAATCCGGGCCCTGTTCCGAACCCTCAAGGCCCGCCCCCGCACCGTGGTCATCGCCGACATAGGCCTCTGGATCTCCTCCACCGACGGCGAACGCCTCATCCCCTGGGCCGAGATCTCCCGAGTCCAAGTACTCACCGACCGCCGCAAACCCTGGCTGATCCTCTGGCTAAAGGACCCAGCCACCGCCGACGCCGCCCTGGGCAAACGCCACTCCCGCCGCCACGGGGGTTTCCGCCTCTACCCCATCTCCCACCACCACCCCAAACCCCGCCAATCCCGAGACGTGTTGGAACTTCGTTCCTCTCTTCAACAACACGCGGGCAGTGCCTACGATCCAACTCCGTGAGCTAGCGTCCTTGGCTCGGCTGCGGCCTGATGCTGTTGTCCACAGGGCGTTGGTTGCTGCTCCCGGGTTGTCGGTGTGCGTCGGTAAGCTGTGTATTTGGGGGCTTTCGATCAGGTTGATCTTGGCGTGGGCCGTGGTTGGGAGTGCGGGGCAAGGGATTCGGGCCTCCGCCTTCGGCTGCGGTGGTCGGCCTCGTCGCCTGGCGGCGAGCTCGGCGACCCGGGATCGGACGCCTCGTTGCCTGGCGGCAACATCGGGCCCGATCCGCGACTTAACTGCGAAGCTCGATGGGGCGAACTTGTTTTGCGTGGGGCCCCTACAACACCCGTGGCAGAACCGCAAAGCAGGGGCCCAAAAGCAGGCCCTGCCGCGTGAACAACGCTACGGGTGTCGTCCCCCCACGCAAAACAAGTCCGCCCCATCGAGCCGGCCTGGCACCAGCGACTCCGACTGTCCAGGCGCTGGGTAGGTGGGCTGGGGCGGACCTGGCGGGAGCTGAGGTGGCGCCGCTGGATCCGAGGGTCCACGGGCTGAGCAGGTGGGCTGAGGCGGACCTGACGGGGGGCGAGCTGGCACCGCTGAGTCCGAGTGTCCAGGTGCTGCGTGGGTGGGTTGGGGCGCACCTGACGGGGGGCAAGGTTGGCACCGACGGGTCCGAGTGTCCAGGTGCTGGGTAGGTGGGCTGGGGCGCACCTGACGGGAGCCGGGCTGGCAGTGGGACTTGCGAGTGTCCAGGGGGGCTAGGTTTGTGGGTTGGGGCCAGTCCTGACGGAGGGCGGGATGGCACCAGCGGGGTTCGAGTGTCCGGTGGTCGGAGTAGGGAAACTGGCTTGGCGCCGAAATCTTTGGGGGGCTGGCGGTCGGCACTGCTGCGCGGGGGGTGGGGGATGCGAGCTAGGTGGCGAAGGGGTCTTTGGGGGGCACGGGTGGGGTGATGGGCTCGTTGTCGGTCAGGGGGCGGGCGGGGCCGACTAGGGCGCGGAGTTCGGCGGCGGTGACGCAGCGGGCGGGGAAGGCGGTGTTGGCGGCTCGGGCGGCGATTTGGTCTGTGGGGAGTTCTACGGCGGAGGCGGCTAGGACGATGTTGCCGAAGCGGCGGCCGCGCAGGACTGCGGGTTCGGCGAGGAGGAGGACGTTGCCGAAGACCGCGGACAGGGTGGCGACGACGCGGCTGGCGAAGGGGAAGCCGGGGCCGTCGGAGAGGTTGGCGAGGTAGACGCCGTTGGCGCGCAGGACGCGGGAGAGTTCCCTGGTGGCCTCGACGCTGAACAGGCCTGCGGACACCATGCCGCGCTCGAACGCGTCGACCACGACGACGTCGGTGGAGAGGTCTTCACGGGCGGTGGCGCCCGCTCGGCCGTCTCCCACGTGGACGGTCAACCCGGGGATCGCGTCGATGCCGAACTGGTCGCGCACCAACGCGACCATGCCCCCGTCGGCGTCGACGACCTCCTGGCGGGATCCGGGCCGGGTGGCGGAGAGGTACCTCGGCACCGTGCACGCCCCACCACCCAGGTGCAACGCGTCGACCGCCGCCCCCTCCTGCCCCCAGCAGTCCAGCACATCCGCGATCCGCCGCACGTAGTCGAACTCCAAGTGCGTCGGATCGTCAACGTCGACGTAGGACTGGGCCACGCCATCGACACTGAGCAACCACCCGTTCACCCGATCCAGGTCCCGCACCACCTCCGCGGTCCCGAACCGCACGGGAAAACGCCCCTGTCTCGGACCAGTCACCCGCACAGCACACCACGCCGCGCCCGCACGGGCTAGGCAGGGGCGGCTAGGGCACGAACGGCGTGGAAAGACCCGATCGGTAGGGCTTCCCCCGCGGGAGGCCGGTCAGGCCTTCGGCCACTCGGCGGGCGGTCGACGAGTCCTCCTGCGCGAGAATCGCTGCACGAAGCCCTGGACCGTGGGCGTTGTTGACCTCGACCAACCAGTCGAGCTCACCTTTCGGATCGAGATCCGCTATCCACAGCACACAGCTCACCACCACCGGGATATCCCAATCGGCGCATCGGGTACGCAGAACGTGTTTGGCCAGCTCCACAATCGGTACCAATTGGGCCGGATCGACGGAACCCGAAGGTGGGGCTGCGGGGAACCCTCGGAAATGAACGCCGACGGCCGCCGCTACCAGCGAGGAGAAGGCGTAGTGAGCCCAATCCTCATGGTTGGAGTAGTAGGTCATCGTGGTGAAAACCGCATTCCCGGTCCGCAACCGCAACTCCAGAGAAGGGTCGCCCATCAACCGGGCAGCAGCCAGATCAGGCGGAAGCCCTCCAGGTGTTCGATTCCGGTAGACCCGAATCAGGTGCAGTTCGAGGCCAGCGCAGACAGTGCTTATCCCAGTCGCGTCCAATCCAGCGGTCCACAGACGCACCAACGACTGCCATTGCTCCTTCGGCCCATGTGGCCATATCGTCGGCAGGTGCAGATCGCCGCCCGGCACCGCGGTACGCAACAAGACCAGGTTCGCGCTGTACGAGGCAGCGCGGCGGATGGCGTGGTAGGGCGTCGGCCGGTAGTTGTCGAGGTGGCCACTCACCCTGTGCTCGTGGTAGCAGGCCAGCAACTCTTCCAGTGCCTTGGCGACGTTCTCCCGTTCGCCAAGGGCGAGCTTGGCGAGCTTGGCAGCGGCGAAATCCAGGACCGGGCGCTGGTTGGACAGCGGTTGGTGGGACAGGAGCGCGAACAGCAGATCGTCATCGGGGCGATGCCCGGCACGTGCGCCTGCGACATCTCGAAGGACTTCCACCACTCGGTCGGCGACCAGGTACTCACCGAATGTGGCGTGCAGGAACTCGTAGGCGCGGTGTTCGACGTCGGTGCGGGCCTGCGGGGAGTGCACGAAGTAGAACTCGGCGAGCAGGCGCTTGCCGCTGGTCACCGGTTCGCCGAGCGCAGTCAGGTCCGCGGCGAGTTCCGTTTCGGCGATCCACTGCGCGCCGCGGTTGAGCATGCCGAGGGCCGCGACCGACAATCGTCGCAAAGTCGACTGGACAGCAGCGTCCAGGTTCTGGGTGGTTCGTTTCTCGGCCTCGCGGCGGGCGAATAGGGCGAACATCCGCTCGTAGAGGTCGGTCAGCGACATCTGCGCGGTCGGTTCGGGTGCCGCCCAGTCCGCGTAGTAGACCGCCAGCATCATCAGCAGCAGCGGCTGCCTGGAGAGCGTGGCCACGTTCTCCGCCAACCGAGGTGGCAGCAGGCGCACGCCGGAACGTTCGTTTACCCGGTTCCAGACCGCAGTCCACGCCTCGACCTGCTTCTCATCGAAGTCCTCCAGTTTGACGACAGGGACGCCGTGGGGAACGGCCACCCGGTCAACGACCAGGGTGCGGGAGGTGACGACCACAGCGACCGGGTGACCAAGAGCGGCTTCACGCCGTTGGAACGTCTCCACGTCGTGGAGGTAACCGGTGCGGTCGTGAGTGGTCGCCTGGAGCAACTCGTCGAGGCCGTCGAGCAGCACCACCCGGAGGCTCCCGCTCGTCTGGTCGGCGAGGTCCGGCCAACTGACCCGGCGGTGGGTGAGCAGGTCGAGCGCGGTCTGGATCTGGGTGTCCACTTGGGCGTTGGCGTCGACGTGCCGCAACGGGACACGGACGACCGTGTAGTTCGTGGCGGGGAGACTTGCCGCCAAGACCTTTGTCAGCAGCGACTTGCCTGAGCCGGGGTGGCCTAGCAGCAGCATCGGCCGTTCAATCGCGGTGCTGGTGCTGCTGAAGTGGACCGCGAACACGCGACCCAGGTCTACCCGAACCCCCTGCGTGTCCCACCACCCCTCGTCGGAGAGGGCGCAGTCCGTGCTGTGCTCCGCGATGCGGCCCCTGGGCGTCTGGACGATCTCACGCACCGTGGGGAACACGGTCGCGGCGCCCGCACGGACGAGCGGCAGGTCCAACTCGGCCGAGTTGGCATCAGCAAGGACTTTGCGCAGGTCGCGAGGTGGCGCCGAGGGGCCGTGGGCCAACATTGCGGACAAGCTGATCAAGATCGAGCCGACAGCAGCGCGTTCGGTCAGCTCAGCCCAAACACCGAACTCGGGGACCCGTCGCGCCATCTGCAGGAAGTGGGCCTGATACCTGTTCGCGACCTGGGCGCCAATGGCATTGGGGGATGCGCGGCCCGACGTGTCGACGGGAGCCGAGGCGACCATCAGCGAGGCCCAGCCACTGATGTCCGCGAGCAGCGTGGCGAAAGTCTTAGTAGCGCTCGGGGCTGGCAGTGGGTTGGTGTAGAGCAGGTTCAGCCAGTTCTTCTCATTGAGCACGCTCCCCGTCGCTAGTGCCACCTTGTCGCGGTCCGGGGTCTTGCGGTGTTCGTCCACGACCTCGAAGTAGGAGGTCATGACCAGGATGGTGTGCGCGGCGACAAGGAGGTCTTGGCGTTCGACGCCGTTCGTGTGTAGGAGCTTGTCCGACACCGCGTCTAAGCCGGTGCGGACGAGGCGGACCGCCTCGTTCTTCTGGTCGACCAGTGCCCACAAGCCTTCTATAGGCGCGATGCCGACCGAAGCCAGGATGACGCCGCCGAGGAGTGAGTCGAGGCGGTCCAGCCAGGGGCGGTCGTGGTGGCCGAGGACCTTAAGCGCGCCCTGGAACGTGATAGGCGGGTTGCGGCGCAAGAGGGGCTACTCCGCGTGGACGGTCAGGACGGTCCAGGCGCCTAGGTAGATGTGGTCGCCGGGGGTTAACGGGGTGGGGTGGTCTGGGGGGATGGGGGTGTGGATGTCGTTGACGAACGTGTGGTTGGTGGAGTGGAGGTCGACGATGGTCCAGCCCGGGGGGTTGTGGACGAGCATGGCGTGGGAGCGGCCGATGGCGCGGTCTTCCGGGGGGCCGGTGAGGTCGATGTCGGGGCGGATGCCGCGGGTGGGGTCGGCCCGGCCGATGACCAGGGACGCGCCCACCAGGTCGAAGCGGCGGGGCGGGACGAAGCGGGGGAACTCGATGCGCAGGTCGTTGGTGTGGGCCTTGGTCTCGTCGTAGTACGCGCGGTCGGCGGCGACGGAGATGGACCACTGGGTCTCGACCGGCGGTGGCGGTTGCCTGCGCTGTTGCTCGGCCGGGAGGTGCGAGTCGTAGCCGCAGACCTCGCAGAAACGGCCGGTCTGGGCTGGGTGGCCGTTCGGGCAGTCCCAGGTGGTGGCCGGGTCCGGGGTGGGCGGTGGGGCGGCAGGCGGGGCGGGGGTGGCGGCGCCTATAGGGCGGCCGCACACGTCGCACTCGGCGGGGTCGGTCGACTCATGGCCTTTGGGGCACCGGGGCATGGCTCACTCCTGCTCGGAACGCACGCGGGTGGTGCGCTTGGACTCGATCTGGGCCATCTCCTTGAGCACGTCGGCCATCCGGTCGCGGACCCGGTGCGTGCCCGCGCCGTCGTCCTCGACCAGGCGGGCGAGGTGGGCGGCGGTCTCGGTGTTGCCGTGCTCCTTGGCCAGGTCGATGGCGCGGCCCAGCCGGTCGGTGGCGCGCGGGAGGTCACCGGCCTGGTGCGCGTCGACGCCCTCGCGCACGAGGTCGGCCATCCGCTGCTGGCCGGTGAAGTGGGCGACCTGGGGGCTGATGCGGGTGGACAGCACCGGGTCGTCGGTCCAGAACGCGCGGACGCGGTGCTCGGTGGACTGCTGGTCGCCGACGGCCATGCAGACCCTGGCCGCGACCAAGCCCTCCCCCACCTCGCCCGTGTCGACCTCTATGGACAAGTGGAAGTCGCGCGTTTCGGCTGCCCAGTGCCCGGTGGGGTAATCACGCACGCGTGGGCTGATGACGCTGCCGCGGTCAGTTAGGTCAACGATGCGAGGGAAGACCTGCTTGAGGAACCGCAACCGGGCGTGGGCTGGGGTCCATAGCCGCAAGGTCACATCGACCGCAGCAGTGCCCATCAGCTTCTCGGTGATCTCCTTGAACTCCGCCGCCAGTGCGGCCGCGTCCGGGAGACCACGCACGGAGCCGTGCAAGGTGTCGGCGATGCGCTCGAGAGTGCGGGCCTGCCAACCACCTTCGCCGACACCGCGGGCGTCGCAGGTGAACTTGCCTTCGCAGGACGTCACTGTCTCGTAGAACTGCTCGGTGGTCTCATGCTCGTTGCGGCCGTCGGTTAGCAGTACCGCGTGCCGGATGGGTGCTCTGGTGGAGGCGAACAACTGCTCGGCCAGCCGCAACCAGGTGCCGATCGCGGTACCGCCACCGGCCACGAGTCTGCCCACGGCCTCGCGAGCCTTCTTACGACTAGAAGGCGTGGCTTCGGCGAGGGTCTGGGTGGTCGGGTAGACCATGGTGGCGATCTCGGTGCCCGCGACGATGGCGAACGCCACCCCGTCGGGCAGGGCGGCGACGACCGCGTTGACCGCCAGCTTGGCCTGGGCGATCTTGTTGCCGGACATGGAGCCGGAGGTGTCGATCATGATGACCCGGGCCAGGCCCCGGTCGACGCCGGGGTCGCCCAGGGTGTCGCCGGTGAGGGTGACCGAGACGACCGCGTCCATGGTGCGCGCGCCCAGCGGCAGGTACTCGTTCTGGTCGACGTGGACCTCGAAGTCGAGGGTCATGCCGGTCCTCCTCCGGTCGCGGTGATCGCGGCGACGGTGACGTTGTCGTGGCCACCCGCGGCCAGCGCGCGGCCGAGCAGCGTGCGGGTGACCGAGGCGGGTGAGCCGAGGTGGTCGGCGGGGGCGACCAGCCCGGCGTCGAGGTAGCGGGAGAGGCCGTCGCTGCAGACCAGGACGAGGCCGGGCTCCGGTGGGGTGAAGCGGCGCACCTGGGCGCTGATCGGGCCCGCGTCGGCGCCCAGCCAGCGCTCCAGGGCGTGGACGCCGGGTTCGGTCATGCGCGGGTCCTCGATGCCGACCCCTTGGGCGATGAGCCTGCCCGCAGCCGAGTCGTCGATGGTGAGCCTGCGCATGCCTGTTGGGCCTGCCCAGTAGGCGGGGCTGTCACCGACCCAACCGACGGTGACGTCATCAGCGGTAACGAGGGCGGAGACGTAGGTGCAGCAGGGCGGGTTCTTGTCAGAGGGGTCGCCGAGAAGCGCTGCAGCGTCAGCGGCCGAACATGCTGCTGCTGTTGTCGCCGCTATAGGTTCGTCTCCACGCGCTACGGCAGCCAGCAACTCCGCTAGCCCTGCCTCTGCTGCCCGGATCGCGGCGAATTCCGACCCCGGTGCCGAGGCGACTCCATCACACACGACGGCCGCGGCGACGTCGCCGAGCATCCCTATGGCTACCGCGTCCTCGTTGCGCTCCCGGCGCCTGCCTCGATCTGTGATGGCAGCGACCTTGTCGAGGTCCAAGGCCGGTCGTTCGGTGGAGAACTCGATCCGCGGCGCGACGGCGGGCAAGGCGTACTGGTCGCGGCCGCAGTCCTCGCAGAACCGCCACCCGGGCTGCAGGGTGGCACCGCAGTGGCCGCAAGACGCCGTCACATCGGTGGGCATGGGTCAGACCATCGTCTTCGGTCGGACCTCGTTGGCGCGGTCGACGAGTCTGGACCGCACGTCCCGGTCGGTGGTGAGCTTCGCCAGCGCCCGGTAGGAGCGTTCCAGCCGGGCGCGCAGCCGGGTCTCCTCGTCGACGTTCTCATCGGTCGGCAGCGGCGCGGAGCCCGCGAGGGCGAGCAGCGCCGCGCCGTGGACCTCGATGTCGAGTCGGGCAAGGCGTTCAGCGTCGAGGGTGAGCGCGTCGAGTCGGGAGATCGCCTTAGGTAGCTCTGCCGGATCGCCTACCTGGGTGCGGATGGCAGCAATCCGGGCAGCAGTGTGGTGGGTGGAACTTTCAGGCACATCGTCGAGAACCTCGACGGCGCTGTTGAGCTCGCCGCTCGTGCTGAGCGTGCGGGCAAGACCGAACGCGGCACTGACGTAGGAGCGGTCGGTGTTCCACACCCGCCCATAGAGGTCGAGCGCGCGTTCAATGTCTTTGTGCCACTCAAGCGCTGCTGCCAACGCCAACTTGGGTGCGAGCTCGCCGGGGAGCGCTGCGTACACGGCCTCGAAATGGGTCACCGCCGCCGCGTCGTCTTCATCGGCGAAGGCGGCGACACCCAGGTACCACTCAGTGCGCCAGTCGCCCGGACGTGCGGTGGTGAACTCATCGAGCACGGTTCGCGCCGAGGCGACGTCACCGGCGACGATGTGCGCGTCGGCTAGGCGCAGCAGCAGTTCCGGGGTGCGTTCTCCGGCGCTGAGCAGAGTCTCGATGAGTCGATCCGGGGCGACGCTGCCCAGGGTCGCGAGGAAGCCCGCGGCGGAGTCGGCGGGGTCGACCAGCGGGCTGGGCAACGCGCCCGGCACTTCCGCCCACGACACGGGCGGGACGTCTTCGGCCGCGACGACACCGGTTCCCGTGCCGAACACCCTGCGCTCGCGGGTGAACAAGGTCGAGACGGTGCCGCGCGGCTCATCCTGCTCATGGGCGAGGACCTCGGCGAGCACACCGAGCACCTGCTCGCGCATGTCTTCGGCTGTGGCGAACCGGAAGGCAGGGTCAGGGTGGGCTGCCCGGCGCAAGAGGTGGCCGAACGACTCATACGGACCGTTGAAAGGCAGGCCCGCCGGGAGGTCGTGGACGTGAGTGGTGCTGAACGCGGCGAATGGGAAGCTCAAGACGGCCATCGTGCGTCCGAGCGTGTAGAGGTCAGAGTGCTTGGTCGGCCGGTGCGCGCCGCTCTGCACCTCAGGAGCCATGAACCCCTCAGTGCCGTAAGGGTCCCGGTCACTGTCATCACGCATGACCGCGCCGAGGTCGATGAGCTTCACACGCTGATCGACCTGCATGGCGTTGTGCGGCTTGAGGTCGCAATAGACCAGGCCCCGGCGGTGTAGGTAGCCGAAAGCGGCGAGGATGTCGTCGGCATAGCGCAGCACAACAGGCACGGGTAGGGGTGCCCGCTCGCCCCGTTCGTCGCGGCTGCGCTGCAGCATCTCGTAGAGCGTGCGGCCGGGCAGGTACTCCATGACGATGTAGCCCGCGACCACGCCGGTGCGCGGATCGGTGTGCTCGACGAAGTCGTTGATCTTGACGACGTTCGGGTGGTCGACCGTGACCAAGTACTGCTTCTCCGAGGCGGCAGCCTCAACAGCGGCCGGATCATGAGAGTTGATGAGTCCCTTGAGGACTACCCAGCGCTCGGCAGTGCCATCGGCCAGGTGCAGGTCTCGGGCGAGATAGATCCACCCGAGGCCGCCGTAGGCAAGGCAACCGAGGACTTCGTAGCGTTCGACCCGGCTGCCTTTAGCCAGGTTCGGCACGTAAGAGAACGGGGTGCGGTCGCGCGGGCAGAAGCCCTCATCCAACCCGGGGTGATCTCCGCGTGGTTGCCCGACGAGTTGCTCGCACGCGGGGCAGATTCGTCTGCTGTAGGGGACCTTGGGGTCGGAAAGGATGGCATTGGCGGGGTCAGCCATCGTGAAGGGCGGCAGCGTCACCTGCTCGGAGATGGTGCCGCCGGGCCGCGTCGGTTTGCGGTTGCCGGTGGTCATCCCCCTACCGGTGAACCCGCGCCCGGTCTCGCCGCCACCTCGCGGCGGTGGCGGTGGCACGTCCGGCTTCGGCGGCGGCTCCTTGACCTGGGCACCCGTCGGGGCGATGAAGCCGCACTCGTCACACGAGCCGTCTTCCAGGTACGAGCCGCCGCAACCCGGCCGAACACACGGGGTCCGCACCGTCATCCGCGCCTCCGAATCACCGCGTTCTGATAAGTCGTCACCGCGACGGTGGCCTCTTCGAGGTCGCACGGCGCGGTCCACAGCAGCCGGTGGGCCGCGCGGTGCGCGGCGGCCAACTCCGCGCCCTCGGCCAGCCCGAGCCGCACCGCCATCGCCAAGTACACCGCCAGCCGACCGCGCAGCTCGTCGCGGCGCGCCACCAGCCCCTTGGCCTGGGCGTGCACGACGCTGAGCACCTTGGAGCCGGTGTGGATGCGCGCCTCGACCAGGTCGATCTCCTCGGCGACGCGCGACCAGTGCCCGGCGGCCGCCGCGGCCTCGAGGTCGCCGACCGCGCCGGCGGACTCCCCGACGACGTCGGCGACCACCAGCCGATCGGCCGAGACGATCTTGCGGCGGGCGTCGGCGACCACGTCGGCGGTGTCGGCGTACTCGGTGGCCAGCATCGCCAGCAGCTGCCCGGTCTCGGCGATCCGGTCGCGCAGCACGCGCACCCGGTCGACCGGGTTGGCGGCGATGACCACAGCACCGAGACCACCGTCGTGCACGCGACCTGAGGAGACGGCGGCGGCGAGCGCCGCCAAGGTGAGCAACGGCCCCTCCCCCGCGATGCCATCGCGTAAGGCGGCCAAGAGGTCTTGAGTGTGCTCGGGTGCTGATAGGACAAACACGCCGTTCTCGTCGAGGCTGTCACCGACGACATGTCCCGGAACACAGTCGAGGAGAAGGACACGGCGGGATGCCTGACTGCGCCGCACGATTCGCCGTATCTCCGCGAGCGGCAGAGCTGTCGTGGCGAGGTAGCGCCCGTCTGTGCCAACAGTCGCGAGGTGAGGTGCGCCGCCCTCTTCCGTCAAGACTCGCCCAGCGCAGTGCACCAGCAAGAGGTCTTCAGCCTCGGCGGCAGCTTGGTCGAGAACCCGAACTATCTCGGCTGCCGAGGTCGGGTCCGCCAAGACGACGCAGTGCGACAAGGCAAGCCCATCAGGTGAGGTAAGAACCGAGTGCAGGCTGCCCAGCGTAGCCGTCGCGGTCGGCATGGGGGGCAACGACTTGTAGTCGCCCACACCGATCAAGACAGCCCGCGACCGGGTCGGATCAGGTACTTGGTCGATCACCGTCTCACCTGCCCTCGTAGTCAGCGGGCGGCATGACCATCGCGCGGCCGCTGAACCACTTGTCGTAGAGCCGGGTCATCCCCTGACCGCGCATCCGCTCCAGGACGGCGTTGACCAGGCGGACCAGGTCCTCGTCGCGGTTGGCGATCGCCACGGCCGCCACGTCGACGGTGTCGACGACGCCGGGGAAGATCTCGGTGTTGGGGTCCTGGTCGCGGAAGCCCTCCAGGATCACGTCGTCGGTGGACACCGCGTCGACCTGGTGGCGCTGCAACTGCACCAGGCAGTCGGTGGTGTCCACGACCGGCACGGCGATGCCGCCGAGCTTGGTGATCCGGTCCAGGTTGATCGTGCCCGCGCCCGCGCACACGGTGCGGCCGGTGATCCCGGTGCGCGGGTCCCAGTCGCCCAGCGTGCCGCGGTAGGTGAGCAGCCCCTGGCGGGTCTGCAGGTAGGGCGCGGAGAACCGCACGCCGAAGGTGTCGACCCGCTCGCAGGTCACGCTGGCGTCGGCGATGATCAGGTCGACCTTGGCCACGTTGGTCGCGGGCGGGTACTTGCCGTTCTCGGCGGTGTTCAGCGCCAGGAACCGGTCGCGGGTCGGCATGGCGACGTACTGGATCAGGTCGGGCACCTTGGCCGGGTCGCGGTCGGGGTAGATGGCCCTGGCGATCTCGATCGCCAGGTCGGCCTCCAACCCCTCCACCGCGCCGGTGCGCAGGTTGCGCGAGCTGAGCCTGCCCGCGGTCTGGCTGACACCCACCCGCAGGCCGCGCTGCCGGATCTGGTCGATGACCCCGCCGCGCGGCAGCTTGGTCAACTCGGTGCCATCGGGTCGTAGGCTCGCTGTGGATCCCTTGCAAGCAACCGTGCGCGGCTGCGCCTGCGCGGCTTCAACCGCGGGCGGCTGGGGCTGTGGCGCGCTCGGCCGGGGCACTTCAGCACGGGGGGCCGGAGTGCAGGCCGCGACCGCGACGGTAGCGGCAACGGCGATCAGGCGGGTCCACCCGCGGCGGGTGGTCATCGGTACTCCGCGATCCGGGGCCAGAGGCCCCCGACAGCGGCCGCGGCCGCGACGGCCATCAGCACGGCCACCCCCACATCGGTCCCGGCCAGGGCGGACCTGGCGTCCACGATGGACTGGTCGACCTGCCGCGAGGCCGTGCTGATCACGTGGTCGAGGTCGACCTTGAGCTCCTCGCTCCCGGTGATGGCCTTGGCGATCTCCCCGTAGCCGGGGCGGGTCGCGGAGAAGTCCCTGGCGATCGCGGCACGCCACTGCTCGACCACCACCGCCGCCCCGTCGAGCGCGTACTGGGCCTCGGTGTCCAGCGGGGTGGCGCGCACCGCAGTGAGCTTCCCGTCGATGCGGTTCACCTGGGTGGTCAACTCGTCGAGGTCACCGACCAGGGGGAAGATCAACGCCCGGGCCTGTGCCCCGTCGAGGTTGCGGGCCTCGGCGCGGATCTCGGTCAACGGGACCAAATGGGTCCTGGACAGTTCCGCACTAGTAGCCGCGTTAGCGGCGGCGACAACCGAGGAGGCCGCGAGCCAACCGAACGCGACGAGCGTAAGAACGGTCGCGGCGACCATGCCCACGTTGAACCGCCTACGGGTTCGGCGGGCCAGGTAGCGCTGGATCATCACAAGCAGCAGAACCATCGCTAGCCCTACCGTCACGGCGAACCACGGAAACGAGTCAACGCCTGCGGGTGGGGTGGCGTCCCGGAGGTCCTTGGCCAACTCCAGCATCGTTTCCCGTGCCAGCAAGGATGCCTCGTTCAGATAAGAGGTGCCGACAGGATCAACGCGGCTGGAATAGACCCACCCGGCCTCGACCAAACCTGTGTAGACGGGCAGCAAGGACGATAGGACGGCTAAGCGTTCGGCCGTGGTGAGAGCGCCGTTGGCCAGGTAGGCCCGCCGAGCCGCACTGGTGAGTTCGTTGATTCGGGATGTCGACGCCACCTCAGGCACTGCCTTAGTGGCGTAATCCAACGCGGCCGCCGCGGCGACGATGTCGTCGCGGAACGCCTGCTGCTGCACCGCCACCTGCTCACCACTGACCAGGACCACCGAGAACGACGTGGCGTCCGCGTCCGCCAATGCCCGGTAGATCTCACCGGCCGCGGCGTTCACCGCTCCCCTGCGCTCGGCGAGATCGGTGAGCAGGTCGGCGCGCTGCCCGATGCTCAGCACCCCGACCAGGCCAGCCACCCCCGCGGCGGCCAGCACCGCGGCCACGATGAGGGTCAGCTTCCCCTCGGTACGCCGGAAGTGCGCGGCGACGACCGACCGCCAGGCCACGTACGCCCCGCCCCCTCCCCCAGTACGCCCCTTGCCCTACCTCCGCGTAATCGCTCGGGCACGGCGACACCGTTATCGCAGCACAACCGGGGCCACCCGATCGGACGCTTGGACAGCTGATGGCGATTTCCCGCTACCCTCGACCGGCCTGTCCATCCGGCGGCCCCGGCTCCGACGTCCCGGTCGCCAGGCCACGCGACGGGCGCGGCCGCTGGTTCACCGGACGAGGAGCACGACCATGAAGTACATGCTGCTGGCCTACACCAACCGGGACGCGTGGGAGGCCACCACGCGGGAGTGGACGGCGACCGGGCAGATGCCCGCCGAGGTCGCCGCGGCCTGCGAGTTCTTCGCCGAACTCGGCCAGGAACTGGTCGCCTCCGGCGAGTTCGTCGGCGCGGAGGGCCTCGCCGACCCGGCGCACAGCCGCACCGTGCGGCCCTCGGCCGGGGCCCCGGTCGCCACCGAGGGGCCGTTCGCGGAGGCCAAGGAGGTGCTGGTCAGCTACGGCATCGTCGACTGCGCCACCCCGGAGCGGGCGGCCGAGATCGCCGCCAAGATCGTCTCGGGCACCGGCGACACCGTGGAGATCCGACCGCTGATGACCCCAACCGGCGAGCTGTAGCGCCTGCCGTGGACACAGCCCTCGCGCGGTCACTCGTACCGCACGTACTTGGCGCTGTCGTGCGCCGGTACGGGCATTTCGACGCCGCCGAGGACGCCGTCCAAGAGGCTCTTATCGCCGCGCACGCCCAGTGGCCGGTAGAGGGAACACCGGCTGACCCGAAAGCGTGGCTGATCCGGGTCGCGGCGCGCAGGCTGGTCGACAGCCTGCGCGCCGAGCAGGCCCGCAAGCGCCGGGAAGAGACCGTGGCCGCCTGGGCCGACCGCGAAGAGGTCCCCGTGCCGGACACCGACGACACCCTGACGCTGCTGTTCCTGTGCTGCCACCCGGCGCTACCGCGCGACGCCCAAGTGCCGTTGACACTGCGCGCGGTCGCCGGACTCACCACCGCCGAGATCGCGCGCGCGTTCCTGGTCCCCGAACCGACCATGGCCAAGCGGATCACCCGTGCCAAGCACCGCATCCGCGACCACGGCGGCCGCTTCGCCGAACCCGGTTCGCTCGAGGCGGTGCTGCAGGTGCTCTACCTGGTGTTCACCGAGGGCCACACCGGCCGCGCGGACCTGGCCGCCGAGGCGATCCGGCTCACCGAGCACGTGCACCGGTCGCGCCCGGCGGACGCCGAGGTGACCGGGCTGCTGGCGCTGATGCTGCTCACCGACTCCCGCCGCGCGGCGCGGGCGACGGCGGCTGGGGCGCTGGTGCCGCTGGCCGAGCAGGACCGCGGGCGGTGGGACCGGGCGCTGATCGCCCGCGGGACGGCGCTGGCCGAGGTCGCACTCACCCGGGGCCGGGTGTTCGGCCAGTACGCGCTGCAGGCGGCCATCGCCGCCGTGCACGCCGAGGCCGGGGACGCGCGCGACACCGACTGGCCGCAGATCCTCGCGCTCTACCACCTGCTGGAGCAGGTCACCGACAACCCGGTGGTGACGCTCAACCGGGCGGTGGCCACGGCGATGGTGCACGGGCCCGGAGCGGGACTGGAGTTGACCGAGGGGCTAGCCGAGCGGCTGGCGACCAACCACCGGCTCGCCGCGGTGCGCGCGCATCTGCTGGAACTGGCGGGCGAGCCTGCCTCCGCGCGAGAGCACTACCTGACCGCGGCACGACAAACAACGAGCACACCCGAACGGGAGTACCTACTGGGTAGAGCCGCCCGGCTGAGATGACCTTGCCGGGATGAACGATCACCGCGTCGTAAAGTCGGAACCGCGAATACCCCGTTCGTGAAGCGATCGGGAGAATTCGCCCACCTCGCTGTGACGGCAGAACTGCTGCCGCTGGAGAACTGCCGCAGGGAAGTGCCACCCGGAACTCGGGCGGGAATACCGTCCCTACCCGGCTGGGCGGACCAGCCGGGTAGGGAAAAGCATCAGCCGGAGAAGGTGGCCTTCCTCACCTTCGCGCGGCTCTTCGCCTTCGTCGGCGCGGGCTCGGGCTCCGGCTCGGCGTGCGCGACCTCGAAAGCGTCGACGACAGCCGAGGGGATGCGGCCGCGCTCGGAGATGTCGTGGCCGTTGCGCCGAGCCCAGTCGCGAATGGCCTTGGTCTGCTCCTTGCTGCGGCCCTCACCGGCGGGCTTGCCCGGCGCGATGGGTCGCTTGACCCGGCCACCGGTCCGGCGCGCGGCGGCGACGTAATCGGCCAGTTCGCCGCGCAGCCGCTCGGCGTTGGACTCGTTCAGGTCGATCTCGTAGTTGACGCCGTCCAGGCTGAACTCGACGGAACGGATGTCCTCGCCGCTGGAGCCGTCGAGGTCGTCGTAGAGCTGGACAATGGTTTTCTGAGCCATTCGGGGCACCTCATCGCACAAACTGGTCAGCTTGGGTTGCTGTGGAAGTTAGCAGCCCAAAGGACCGGGCGCGGAGCGACCCGGGCGCTGTCCACTCCGGGCACTCCGATGTAGACGCCCCGGTGGCCGACCCGGGGGCACCGAACCGGACCGGGGAACGACTCGGGGAGAACGCCGCGGCCCCCCGGGGTGAACCCGGGGGGCCGCGGTGGAACGCTTGCGCGCCAGCCGGTTCAGGCCTCGATGTCGGCGAGGGTGTTCCAGAACATCAGCTCGTAGCCCTGCAGGAGCCTGCCGTAGCCGATGGCGCGGCCGGGGGTCCAGCCGTCGTCGAGCGCCTGCTGCAGCGCGATCGGGTAGAGCGCCTCCAACTCCGGGACCGGGGTGGCGAAGAAGTCGAAGAACCCGGTGCCGGTCTCGTCGAAGCCGTAGTGCTCGCGCAGCCCGGCGGAGATCGTCGCGCAATAGCCGCCCCAGGCGGCGAAGTTGGCCAGGATCGCCAGCAGCGCGTCCCGCGGGTTGCCGTTGAGGGCGAGCCACGCCAGGTAGGCCGGGTAGGCCTGGCACCCCGGTCGGGGTTCGTAGTCGCGGATCGCGTCCTCGTCGAGCCCGCACGCCGCGGCGAAGTCACCGAGCTTGGCCAGCGCCAACCCCTCGCCGGAGGCCAGCGAGCTGAACACCTCGCGCGCGGCCGGGTCGACGGCCTGGGCGGCCAGCGTCAGGAAGGTGCGCCAGTCGCTGGCGATGATCCGGTGCTGCTCGGCGGCCAGCGCGGCGAGCGCGGCCAGCGGCGCCGACCCGGCCGCGACGGCCGGGACGAACCGGTTGTCGTGCTCACCGGGCAACAGCTCCCGCTGCACCCGTTCCAACAGTTCCTTGCCCGACTCACCCATCGCCGACCTCCCTGCGCGCCTGCGGACCCGGGCCCACCCTAGATCATCTCCGGGCCCCGGTCAGCCGCGCGGCGCGGCCCGCCTTGCGGCCGCCGCACAGCAATGGTCTAGACCTTGACGCCGGTTGGCCCATCGGCTTAGGTGATTTTCGACCCCCTGCTCCCTGCGGCCGGTGGGTCGGACCCCTGCACGCCCACCCCGTCCCCGGTGGGCCCCAAAGGAGTGATCACGTGTCGAGAAACCGCATCATCGCGGCGGCGATCGCGGTGGCGACGGTGGGTGGGTTGGCGTTCCTGCTGCCGACCGTCACCGCCTCAGCCGCCGACTGCGCGCCCGCGTGGAGCAGCGCGACCGTCTACACCGGCGGCAAGGCCGCCTCGTACAACGGGCACAACTGGTCGGCCAAGTGGTGGACCCAGAACGAGACCCCCGGCCAGGCCCAGGTGTGGGCCGACCAGGGCACCTGCGGCGGCACCACGCCGACGACGACCACCCGGCCGACCACCACCACGATCACCACCACGACCCGGCCGACCACGCCGACCACCGGGCCCGACGGCTGCCTGCACCCGGACTGGGTCCAGGGCAAGCAGTACAAGACCGGCGACGTCGTCCGCTTCACCGACGGCAAGTACTACATCGCCGAGCACGACAACCCGGGCTACAGCCCGGTGGTGAGCACCTGGTACTGGGACCCGTACAACTGCGGCGGCACGCCGACCACGACGAACCCGACCAGCACCACGCCGACCACCACCACCCGGCCCACGACGACGACCAGCACCCCGAACACCGGGTTCGTCGTCACCGAGGCGCAGTTCAACCAGATGTTCCCCAGCCGGAACACCTTCTACACCTACAAGGGCCTCACCGACGCGCTGGCGGCCTACCCCGGCTTCGCCAACACCGGCACGGACACCACCAAGCGCCAAGAGGCGGCGGCGTTCCTGGCCAACGTCAACCACGAGACCGGCGGGTTGGTCTACATCAAGGAGATCAACGAGGCCAACTACCCGCACTACTGCGACGCCACCCAGCCCTACGGCTGCCCGGCCGGTCAGGCGGCGTACTACGGCCGCGGCCCGATCCAGCTGAGCTGGAACTTCAACTACAAGGCCGCCGGTGACGCGCTGGGCATCGACCTGCTCGGCAACCCGTTCCTGGTTGAGCGCGACCCGGCCGTGGCGTGGAAGACCGCGCTCTGGTACTGGAACACCCAGAAGGGCCCCGGCACGATGACCCCGCACGACGCGATGGTCAACGGCCGCGGTTTCGGCGAGACGATCCGCAGCATCAACGGCGCGCTGGAGTGCAACGGCGGCAACCCGGCGCAGGTGCAGAGCCGGATCAACGCCTACCAGCGGTTCACCCAGTTGTTGGGCACCACGCCCGGCTCGAACCTGAGCTGCTGACCCACCGTGTCGCGGGGGCGGTCGCCGGGTCACCTGGTGCCGCCCCCGCGACACGTTCGGCCTAACGTGACGATCACCGGTCGAGTCGTGTCGCGGGGCCGAATCCCGCTATGCCACTCTGTCCGAGTGGTCGATTCCGCCGCGTCCGCCCGTTCTCGGCGCACCGCAGCACCGCACCCGCCGCGGGGGGCGCACCGGTGACGGCCGGGGTGGGCGGCCCGGCCCGCTGGCCGTGGGTGCTGTACCTGGCCGTCGGCGCGGTGCTGGTGGTCCTCTACTACCTGGCCCCGGTGACCGCGGGCGGCTTCCCGCTGCGGGTGGTGCTCTACTGCCTGATCAGCACCTCGGCCGCGGTGGCGGTGTTCACCGGGCTGGCCAGGCACCGCCCCCGGCCCGCGCTGCCCTGGCTGCTGATCGCCGCGAGCCAGCTGGTCTACGCGCTCGCCGACGCGATCTTCTACATCTCGCACTACGTCTTCGACGTGACCGCGTACCCCTCCCTCGCCGACCCGTTCTACCTGGCGCACTACCCGCTGGCGGTGGCGGGCATCGTGCTGCTGATCCGCCGCCGCACCCCCGGGCGCGGCCTGGCCGGGCTGCTCGACGCCGGGACGCTGGCGGTGGTCGCGGCGATGCTGTCCTGGCTCTACGTGCTCGGCCCGCAGACCCGCCTCGGCGCGCCGCTGCTGGTGGAGGTCGTCTCGCTGGGCTACCCGGTGATGGACCTGGCGCTGCTGACCGTCGCGCTCGGGCTGGTGCTGGGCCCCGGGTCGCGCCCACCCGCGTTCTTCCTGTTCATCGGCTGGCTCGCAGCGATCATGACCGCGGACACGATCTACGTGGTGCAGCAGCTCAACGGCACCTTCCAGGCGGGCAACTTCCTGGACGCGATCTGGCTGGCGGGCAACCTGGCGCTGGGCGCGAGCGCGTTGCACCCCACGATGCGGGCCATCGCCGAGCCGTCGCCGGTGCCGGACGCGCCGCTGAGCCCGGTGCGGATCGCGGGCCTGTCCGCCGCGGCGCTGATCGCCCCCGCCGTGCTGTTCGCGCAGTGGGCGGGCGGGTCGGTGCGCGACGTACCGGTGGTGGCGGGCACCTGCGCGCTGCTGTTCGCGCTGACCATCGCCCGGCTCGCCGCCCTGGTGTCCGACCAGCGCAGGCTGGCCATCACCGACGCGCTGACCGGCCTGCACACCCGCCGGTTCTTCGAGGCGCAGCTGCCGCTGGAGATCGCCAAGGCCCGCCGCTCAGGCGGCTCGGTCGCGGTGCTGATCGCCGACGTCGACCACTTCAAGACCATCAACGACCGCGACGGGCACCCGGCGGGCGACCAGGTGCTGGTGGAGATCTCGGCGCGGCTGCGGGCCACCGTGCGCGCCGGTGAGGTGCTGGCCCGCTACGGCGGCGAGGAGTTCGCGCTCATCCTGCCCGGCGCCACCGCCGACACCCTGCCGATCATCGCCGAGCGGCTGCGCAGGACGGTGGCTGGCGAGGCGATCACGCTGCCGACCGGCAGGCGGGTCATGGTGACGGTGTCGGTCGGCACCTCGGTCCACCCGACGCACGGCACCACCCCGGACGACCTGGTGTCCATCGCCGACCGGGCCCTCTACGCCGCCAAGGACGCGGGCCGCGACCAGGTCGTGTTCGGCGCCTCGCCGGTGTACTCCGAGGTCCCGGTGGACGGGCTGGACTACCTGCACCTGGTGGCCGACGAGGTCGACGCGCTGCTCGCGGGTGAGCAGCGCAGCCGGGCGGTGGCCAGGGTGGCCCGAGTGCTGGCCGCGGCCTGCGGCCTGGACGGCGAGTCGACCAGGATCACCGAACTGGCGGGGCGGCTGCACGACATCGGCAAGATCGCGATCCCGCGGGCGGTGCTGGTGAAGCCAGGCCCGCTGACCGCGCCCGAACGGGAATTGGTGCGCGCCCACCCGGAACACGGCTACCGCATGGTCTCCGTAGTCCCCGGACACGCCGCCGTAGCAGCAGTCGTCCGCCAACACGCAGAACACTGGGACGGCACGGGGTATCCCGATGGTCTACGCGGGGACGAGATCCGGCCAGAGGCTCGCGTGGTGGCAGTGTGCACCGCCTGGGTGGCAATGCTGACCGATCGGCCCTACCAGGCGGCGCTAACGGTGGACCTCGCATGCGCGGAGTTGGTCGCCGGTAGCGGTAGCCAGTTCGAGCCCGCCTTGGTGGAGGTGTTCCTGGCCCTACGGGAACGCGGGGACGACACCCTCGGCACACACCTGCTCGGAAAGAGCTAACGGCGCACCCATCACCCCCACCACCACCCCAAGCACCCTCACTCCCCCACCACCAGCCCGCCAACCTCCCCCTGCTCGATGGGGCGGACTTGTTTTGCGTGGGGGGACAACACCCGTAGCGTTTCCTCGCGGCAGGGCCACGCTTTTCGGCCCCTGCTTTGCGGACCTGTCACGGGTGTTGTAGGGGCCCCGCGCAAAACAAGTTCGCCCCATCGAGCCGACCGCACTAGCAACCACCGCGAACCACGATGCTCGGCGCCATCGAGCCGACCGCACTCCCAACCCCAGCACGGACACACGGCCAACACTCAGGGCCAGGCCACGAGCGAGGACCGGCCTGCCAGTAACCAGCGAGCGAGACCGCCTAGCGAGGACCAGGCAGCGCGCCATCAGCGGGAACAGTGGGCACGGAAACCCGCACCGTGTCCGGGTACTTAACACCCGTACCGGTGTTGAGCACGACCACTCGCTCCCCACCGTTCAGCCAGCCCGACTCACGAAGACGCACAAGAGCAGCAAAGCACGCCGCACCCTCCGGACAAACGAACGTGCCTTCATCACGCGCAAGCTCTTGTTGCGCCGCGAGGAGTTCCTCGTCAGTGACAGCTACGGCAGTGCCGGAGGTCTCCGCTAGAGCGCGCAGGATCAGGAAGTCGCCTAGAGGCTTGGGAACGTTGATGCCGAAGGCGACCGTGGTCGGCGCGGCAGGGGCAACGCTCTCGGTCGCGCCTGCCTGCCAGGCGTCCACAATGGGCCTGCATCCCTCGGCCTGCACCGCGACCAACCGGGTCTCGGGGTTGAGCCAGCCCATCTCGCGCATCTCGTCCAACGCCTTGTGGATGCCGATCAGCCCGACACCGCCGCCGGTCGGGTAGAGGATGACGTCGGGGGCGCGCATCCCCAACTGTTCCACGATCTCGTACCCCATCGTCTTCTTGCCCTCGATGCGGTAGGGCTCCTTCAGAGTCGAAACGTCCTGGTAATCCGGCCGCTGCTTTAACGCCTCGCGGATCAACGCCCCCGCGTGGGAGATCAGACCGTCGACCAGGTAGAGCTCCGCGCCCGCGGCGACGCACTCCGCGCGGGTGATCACCGGCGCGTCCACCGGCATCGCGATCAGCGAGCGGATGCCCGCCCTGGCCGCGTAGAGCGCCCAAGCGGCACCGGCGTTGCCGTTGGTGGGCATGGCGATCCCGCGCACACCCAACTCCGCCGCACGTGACACGCCCACCGCCGCGCCGCGCGCCTTGAACGAGCCCGTGGGGATCAGGCCCTCGTCCTTCATCCACAGATCCGGGACACCGAGGCGCTTACCGTGCACGGGCAGCGGCAACAACGGCGTCATCCCCTCCCCCAGGCTGATAACCGCCGAAGGTGACGCCACCGGGAGGACCTCGTGGTAGCGCCAGAGCGTCGCTTCGCGCCCGGCCACCGCCATCCCGCGCGCGGCGGCCAGGTCGTACCGGGCGAGCAGGGGCGAACCGCACGAACACGTCCCCTGCACCACCGCCGCGTCCAGCTGCGCGCCGCACTTGGGGCACTCCAAGTGCGACAACGTCGAGAACGGCGTCGACTCCGGCACGGCACACCCTCCAGGGATCGGTTGACCCCACCGTAGGCACTCCCAGGGGGTGGAATCCAGGGCAACCGCGACCGGCGGTCAGGAGCGGTCGTGGGCGATATCACGATCTCCACGATCGCGGACCGACCGCGCCCGGCGTTGTCGCCGCTGGTGATCGCGGTGGCCCCGGCCCGGCCGCCACGGGTCCACTGTGGACCGCGAGCGGCCTGCGGAATCGACCTTGATAACGGCGAGGGCACGAGTCGGTCAAGATCGTTGATCCTCGGTCGCGGCTGGGCACCCCCGGGTGGACGCCCGCCGAGCGCGTCCGACAGAGTGCTCTCACCCATCGACTCGACACCGGGTCCGCGTCATCCGCAGCCATCCATCGACAGGAGCGCGCAGGTGAGTCCGAAGATCGACATAGACCCCGAGCACGCCGAGGCCATCGCGGCCACGGTCAGCCTGGCCGACAAGATCCGCTACGCGTGCGAGCGGGTCGACCCGCCGACCACGCACGCGGTGCAGCAGTGGCTGGCCGCCTACGGGGTCAACGGCGTCACCCGGGCCTACGCGACCGGCATCATCAACACCTGGCGCGGCGAGAACCGCATGGGCGACACCGGCGACCTGGTGGCGATGAGCCCGGAACTGCTCGCCGAACTCGACGCCCTGCGCTCGAGCGCGGACGCGGCCACCGCCGCCGACGACTCCCCCACCGTGGTCGGCCTCACCCCGGTCGGCGCGGACCAGCCCCAGCCGCAAGGCGACTCCCCCATCCCCTCACCCGACTCGGACACCGTGGACACCGACAGAGACTCCGCCGCGGACACCGCGACCATCGCCCTCCCCGCGGACAGCACCCCCGACACCCCCGCGCCGCGCACCGACGCGGAGTCCGCCGCCGCACCGACCAACACAGCACCGGTTGCCGCCGCACCGACCAACACCGCGGCCGCGGACACCGCGAAGATCGACGCCGTGAAGATCGTCAGCGCTGACGTCGACAGCGCGGACGACAGCGCGAAGGCCGACCCGGCCGCGGTCGACGGCGCGCGGGTCGACAGCGCGCCGGACACCGACGACGACGCCGGGGGCGAGCGGCCGCGGGAGTCCACCGCGCTCGTCGCGGGCAACGCCGTGGTGGTCGCCGAGCAGGCCCCGGTCGACGGCTACGTCACCGCGCGCGCCGAGCGGATGGACAACCCGCTGATGGAGCCCGCGGCGCCGCTGACGCCCAAGGTGCCCACCGTGCTGTCCTGGTCGGCGAACATGGCCTGGATCGTGGTGCTGGTCGCCGCGATGGGCATCTCCTGGTGGTCGCTGTTCGAGTACGCCCGCGGCTTCAGCATCCCCACCCCGCTGGCCGCGGTGGTGTCGCTGGTGTTCGACGCCTCCGCGCTGATCGTCGCCGGGTTGGCGCACCGCTACGCGCTGTCGCCGTACTCCGGCGCGGGCCCCCGGTTCGCGCTGCTGGCGCTGCTGGCGGGCAGCGTCTACCTGAACTGGGAGCACGCCGCGGGCAAGGGCTACGGCATCGAGGCGTCGATCATGTTCGCCGCGCCAGCCGCGGTCGGCATCCTGCTGTTCGAACTGCACATCGGCTGGCACTCGCGCAGCGAGCGGCGCGCCAGGGGCCGGGTCGCGCGGTCGCTGCCGGTCATCGGCGCCTGGGGCTGGTTCCTGCACCCGATGCAGAGCCTCACCACGCTGTGGCGGGTCACCCACGCCCGCGGCGTCTCGGTGCGCGAGTCCGAGCTCAACAGCATCGAGTCGCTGCGCGCGATCAGCGCGCCGCAGTGATGAGCTCACCAGTTGCGCACTCGTCGGTGACGAGCGTGGTGGTGACGAGCGTGCCGCGGTAACGCCGCTCACCCCCGTCACCACGCTGACGAACCACCCGCGCGCGGGGCCCGGACCGGCAATCGGTCCGGGCCCCGCGCGCATGGGGGCGTATACCGTACGAACTCCGGTACGGTGGGGTCCGGCGGGGCGGCGGGGGCAGCCGCGGCACCGCCCGTTCGGCGATCGGCGACGTGCGCCGGGCGCGTCGGGACCGGTTCCCGAGCGCCCGCCAGCCCGCCGCTGGTATCCCTATGCACTACAGGAGGGGACGATGGTCGAGTCGAGTCGGGTGCCGGGCGGGTCGCGTGGGCAGCGCGACCCGGGTGGGCGGCGCGCTCCGGGCAGGCGGCGGCCGATCGTCCACACGAGAACGTTGGGACCGATCACGGTCGGTGATCCGCGGGTGGCCGGATTGGCCCGGGCCTGTGCGTCGCCGACCGCACCGAGGCGGACCAGTTAGGATCGGGCCACCATGGCAAAGGACGCGACGAAGGACCACACCGGGGGCGGCGGCGATCCCGCGCGCAGCCTCGCGCTGCTGTGGCGCAAGCAGACCCAGGCGCCGGTCCGCAACGGCAGGCGTGACCTGAGCGTCGACCGGATCGTGGCCGCGGCCATCGAGGTCGCCGACGCCGACGGGCTCGGCGCGCTGTCGATGCGCCGGGTGGCCGACAAGCTCAACGTGGGCACGATGTCGCTCTACACCTACGTTCCGGGCAAGGCCGAGCTGATAGACCTGATGCTCGACACCGTCTACGCCAACACGCACCGCCCGGCTCCCGAGCTGCCCGCGGACAACCGGCGGTGTTGGCGCGAGCGGCTCGAGCAGGTCGCCAGGCAGAACTGGGACCTCTACCACCGGCACCCGTGGATGCTGCGGGTCGGTGTGAGCCGCCCACCGCTGGGCCCCAACGTGATCGCCAAGTACGACCACGAGTTGGGCACGGTCGCCGGGATCGGGCTCACCGAGACCGAGATGGACACGGTGCTCACCCTGGTGATCGGGCACGCGGAGACCTCGGCGCGGCGCGCGGTGGAGGCCAGCGGCGAGGGTGAGAGCGGCGTCACCGAGCAGCAGTGGTGGGCAGCGCACAACCCGGTGCTCACCTCGGTGCTCGACCAGAGCCGCTACCCGCTCGCCGCCGCGGTGGTCACCGCGGTCGGCCGCGCGGCCGAGGACCCCAAGCACGTGTTCGAGTTCGGCCTGGCGCGCATCCTCGACGGGGTGCAGGCGCTGGTCGACGCGCGCGACGCGACCGGCTGAGCCGGGCCCGATCGTCCACAGTGGCCGGGCGACCGGCGCTTGTGGACCGACCGGGCCCCGGCCGGGTCAGCGCCGCGGTGTGATGTGCGACTCCAGGCCGCGCACGAGCAGGTCGAGCCCGAAGGCGAACCGCTCGGTCCGCCCGCCCTCGGCGAGCTCGCGCGCCATGGTGCTCATCAGCGGGTAGTGCGCCGGTGACAGCGTGGCGAAGTACGCGCCGACCCTGGCGTAGTGCTCCTCGGGCGGGTTGCCCGCGCGGGCCTGCGCCACCCCGATCGCGTTCTCCACGGCGCTGGCGGCGACGTAGAGCGGAACCGCGTCCAGCGCCCACGCCACCGGCTGCGCCGGGATGCCCGCGCCGGTGAGGATGACGACCATGGTCTCGGCCGCGCGCATGGCGTTGGGGCCGAGCGGGACCTTGCCGAGGCTCACCCTGGCGATGTCGCCGTTGTCCATGAGCGTCTCGTGCGCCTCGGTCCACAGCGCGGTGAACTGCTCGCGCCAGCGCGCCGGGTCGGGCTCCGGCAGTGCGATCTCGCCCACGACCTGGTCGAAGAGCAGGTCGAGCAGCTCGTCCTTGTTCGCCACGTGGGCGTAGAGCGACGCGGGCCCGGTGCCCAGTTCGGTGGCCAGCCGCCGCATGCTCAGGCCGTCGACGCCCTCGGCGCGCAGGATCGGGCGGGCCGCGGCGAGGATCGCCGCCCGGGTGAGCGAGCGCCGGGGGCCGCTGTTCTTCGGCGGGGTCCACCAGGGCGGCTCGGGGGGCAGGTCGGCGGCGGTCATGACCGGGAGCCTAGTTGACACGAACACCGTTCGCTAGTAGAACAGCGTTCGTCAACGAACAGCGTTCGCGTTCTGGAGGGGTGGGGTCGATGACCACGATCGAGGCGGGGGCGCCCGCGCAAGCGCCGTACAAGTGGCGCTGGTGGGTGCTGGTCG
Organism: Actinokineospora diospyrosa; assembly: GCF_024171925.1. Classification (GTDB taxonomy): domain Bacteria; phylum Actinomycetota; class Actinomycetes; order Mycobacteriales; family Pseudonocardiaceae; genus Actinokineospora; species Actinokineospora diospyrosa. Next base: position 86,542 of record NZ_JAMTCO010000004.1, read on the forward strand.
CGGTGCTGGCTGCGGAGATCATGGACCTGCTGGACGCGACCGTGGTCGGCATCGCCGCACCGTCCATCCAGGACCACCTGGGCGGCGGCAGCACGATGATCCAGTGGGTGGCCGCCGGGTACACGCTGGCCTTCGCGGTCGGCCTGATCACCGGTGGCCGCCTGGGCGACCGGTACGGGCGGCGCCGGATGTTCCTGATCGGGCTGGGCGGGTTCGTGCTCACCTCGGTGCTGTGCGGGCTGGCGCTCTCGCCCGCGATGCTGGTCACCAGCCGGATCCTGCAGGGCCTCTTCGGCGCGGCGCTGATCCCGCAGGGCTTCGGCGTGATCCGCTCGATCTTCCCGCCCAAGGAGCTCGGCGCGGCGTTCGGCGCGTTCGGCCCGGCGATGGGGTTGGCCAGCGTCGGCGGCCCGATCCTGGCAGGCGCGCTGGTCGCCTGGAACCCCGGTGACGCGGGCTGGCGCACGGTGTTCCTGATCAACCTGCCGATCGGCCTCGCCGCCATGGCGCTGGCCTGGAAGGTGCTACCGGAGTCGCGCGCCGAGCACGCGCCGAAGGTGGACCCGGTGGGCATGGCGCTGGTCAGCACCGGGCTGGTGCTGCTGATCTACCCGCTGGTGCAGGGCCGCGAGCAGGGCTGGCCGGGCTGGGTGTTCGCCATGCTCGCCGCGTCGGTGCCGGTGCTGGCGGTGTTCGGGGTGCACCAGGTCCGCCGCCACCGCGCGGGCCGGGCGCCGCTGGTCGAGCCCGCGCTGTTCACCTCGCGCGCGTTCACCGGCGGCCTGGTCGTCGGGGTGGCGTTCTTCGCCGCGATGTCCGGGCTGATCCTCACCCTGGGCCTGTACCTGCAGCTGGGGCTGCACATGTCCGCGCTGGACGCGGGGATCGCGGTGGCGCCGTGGGCGCTGGGCGCGGCGATCGGCGCCGCGCTGTCCGGCGCGGTGCTCGGGCGCAAGTACGGCCGCCCGGTGCTGCAGGTGGGGGCGCTGATCATGGCCGCGGGGATCGTGCTGGTGATCGCCGAGTTCGGCTCGAGCGGGATCGCGACCGGGTGGGACCTGGCGCCGGGGCTGCTGGTGTGCGGGATCGGGATGGGGCTGCTGATCGCGCCGTTCTTCGACATCGTGCTGGCCGGGGTGACGCTGCCGATGGTCGGTTCGGCCTCCGGTGTGCTCAACGCGGTGCAGCAACTCGGTGGCGCTGCCGGGGTCGCGGTTCTGGGGACGGTGTTCTTCCAGCACTTCGAGAGCGGCGACCAAGCGGGGTCGGTGCGGGCCGTGCTGTGGGTGACGGTGGGGCTGATCGTCGCGGTGGCCGTGCTCGGCTTCTTACTCCCCCGCCGGGCGCGTCCCGAAGACGCCGAGTAAGGCGCTAGTGGCGCGACCCAGAACGTCGACCATGTCTCGACCCGCCCACGACGCGCCTGGCGGCGTTGCCGAAACGCCCAAGTACACCCAGTACGAGGACGTTCCGGCGCCTTGCCAGCCACGCCGTGGACCCGCCGATACACGGCCAACGTTCTGAGTCGAGCCACTAGAAAGCTGTGCGCTCCAACCAGTCCTCGGCGACGCTACCGTCGCCGAGGACTTCCACTGTCGCAAGGGGACGCCTGCGCAAGAGCACGAGCATGAGATCGGTCACCGGTCCGCGCAGTGCCACCGTCGCCTTCTCGTGGGTGTGCTCCCACACCGGTCCCGGGCGCACCAGCCACTCCCCCGCGCCGTCCGTCGCGTGCAGGTGCAGGCTGGTCCCCTCGGTCAGGATCGGGTCCTTGGCGAAACCGTCGGCCAGCAACCCCAGCCACTCGGAGATCGTGTCGGCCGCCGCCTCGGGGGCGGCGGCGAAGGGCGCGTCGAGGGCGAGGGCCGCGTCGGCGTGGTGCACGACCGCCTCGCAGGCCCGGCGGCGGACCCACCAGGTGGCGGGCCGCGGACCGGTGAAAGTCCAGACCGGACTGTCCGATCCGGTCCGCGCGACCGCGTCGAGCAGCAGCCCGGAAGCCCCGGTGAGCCACAGCGCCTGGTCACCGGACGGCGTGCCGTCCGCCACCGCGCTCGGGTGCACGAACTCACCGCCGCGCACGATCTCGGCCGCCCACCGGTGACCGCGGCCGACGTGCCGGGCGAGTTGGCCGAGCGACCACTCCGGGCAGGTGGGCACGGGCGTGGCGGGATCGGCGGCGGCGGCGAGCGCGGCGAGCCGGGCGGTGTGGTCGACCAGTACCGCGGCGTGGTCCATGGGACAACACGGTATCGCCACCCGGCGCGCGGCCGGCGTTTACCCGACACGCTTAGGCTCCGGCGCGTGCCGCAGGGGATCCACGCATGAGAGCCACCGGTGGTCGGACGTACGATCACGCCGTGATCGACCTGAGCACGTTGCTCGACCCCATGGCCTGGCCCCGGTGGCTGGCCCGCGACGCCGAACGGCGCAAGGTGGCGAGCCCCGAGGTGCTGGCCCTGGTCGAGCAGGCAGTGCGCGACTTCCCGGCCGCGGCGTTCGCCGGTGGGCTGCTCCCCGCGCCGCTGCCGCTCGAGCACGCGGAGAAGCTGCCCCGGGGTGAGCACCGGGAGACCACCGAGGGCGCCCGGGTGCGGCACCGGGTGGTGGCCGAGCCCGGTGGGGTGCGCGGCTGGAGCCTGGGCCGGGGCGTGGTCATCAGCATGGCGCAGACCGCGGTGCGCCCGGTGTACGCGCCGGTCGCGCGCGGTGACAGCGCCGCGCTGCGCCAGGACGGGTCGGTGGTGCGGGTGCTGATCTCGGCGTGGGAGCCCTACCCGGCACCGGTCGAGGTCGAACTGGACGACCGGACGGTCCCGCTGCCGGACTACCTGCTGCGCGTGCTCGGCGACCACCGCCGCTAGCGGCTAATCGCTGGCGCTCGAGCGGTTCTGGTAGGCGAGGTCGAGGTACTCGGGGTGGCGCCGCATCCAGGCGGCGATGAACGGGCAGGTCGCCAGCACCGCGACGCCCCGGCTCCTGGCGTCGTCGAGCGCGGCCCTGGCCAGCGCGCCACCGACGCCGCGGCCCTCGAAGGCGCTGTCGACCTCGGTGTGCGGGTAGACGACCAGGTCCGCGCCGCGCAGGTACTCGGCGAACCCGGCGACCCGCCCGTCCACCCGCGCCTCGAACCGGCCGCGCTCGGCGACGTCCACCACCTCGACTGCCACATGTTCCTCCTGGTCGACCCGATCCCCACCCGATCCTACGGTCGCGGGCGGCGATGTCCGGTTTGCCCGGCGCCGGTGTGAGGAATGTTCGGATCGAGGTCCCCACCGACGATCCAGGAGCCACCCGATGCCGACGACCGAGCCGTCCACGACCGACACCGCGGGCACCGATGGCGCGGAGTCACCGCAGCAGCGGCTGACCCGCAACCTCAACGAGCTGCTGCAGGAGCTGCGGGTGGCCCAGGCTGGCGTGCAGATCCTGTTCGGGTTCCTGCTGTCGATCGCGTTCACCGAGGTCTACACCCGCGACGCGAACGCCTTCGAGCGGGCGACGCACCTGGTGGCGGTGCTGTTCGCGGTCGCGTCCGTCGGGCTGCTCACCGCGCCTGCCGCCTGGCACCGGATCCTGTTCCGGCAGGGCAAGCGCGAGGAGATCATGCGGCTCGCGACCCGGACCACGCTCGCGGGCCTGGTGTGCCTGTCGCTCGCGGTGACCGCGTCGGTTCTGCTGCTGGCCGAGATGGTGATCGGCGGGTGGGCGGCGTTCGCGGTCGCCGGGGTGTGCGGGGTGCTGATCATGGTGCTGTGGTTCGCGGTGCCGATCCGCGAGCGCGCGGAGTAGCCGATACCCGCTGGCCCGGGTGGGTGCGGCCTTGGTTGACTGCCGGGCATGAGTTCGCTGTGGGCCGGGACCCGGGTGCGGCTGCGCGGGGTGGAGCCCGAGGACTGGCAGGTGTTCCAGGGCTTCGCCGAGCACAGCGGCGACATGCGCGCGGTGGACCGGGTGTACCCGCCGCGCTCGGCCCGCTGGTTCCGCGAGTCCACCACGAGCCGCTCCACCCAGGTCGGCGAGAACCTGGACCTGGCGATCGAGTCGCGCGAGACCGGACACCTGGTGGGCGGCCTGTCCACCTCCGGGGTCGACCGCCGCGCGGGCAGGTTCAGCTACGGCATCGGTATCGGCCACCAGCACCAACGCCGCGGTTACGCTGCCGACGCGGTGGGCCTGCTCTTGCGCTATATGTTCGGGGAGCAGAGGTTCCACAAGTGCGAGGTGAAGGTCTACGAGTTCAACGAGGCCTCCCTTGCCCTGCACCGCTCACTGGGCTTCACCGAAGAGGGCCGGCTGCGCTCCCATGAGTTCTTCGGCGGTAAGCACTGGGACGCATACCTGCTCGGCATGACACTGCCCGAGTTCCTCGACCGCTGGGACTTGCCGGAGGTCTAAGGGATGTGCGCGGCCAGTTCGTCGACTGCGTCGCGCGGCGTACGCGGTGGCGCCTAGGGGATGCGGGCGGCGAGTTCGTCGGCCTCGATGGTGGCGTTGGCCTGGTGGTAGAGCGACCGGGCGCGGGACCAGTGACGGGCGGCGGTGCCGGTGTCGCCGGTGCGGGACTCCAGTTCGCCCAGGTCTCGGTGGAGGTGGGCGAGTTCGTAGTCGTCGGGGACGGCGGTGCGGATGGAGAGGCTGCGCTCCAGGTGGTCGCGGGCGGCGGCGAGGTCACCGGCGGCCAGGTAGACGCGGCCAAGCTGGTTGAGGGCGGAGGCCTCGCCGTGGCGGTCGCCGACCTCGCGGCTGAGGTCGAGGGCCTCGCGGAAGTGGGTGCGGGCCTGCGGGATGTCACCGGCGTCCAAGTGGGCGCGGCCGGTGTCGAGCAGGGATTCCCACTCCAGCCAGCGGTCGCCGATGGCGCGGCTGACGGCCACGGCCTCACCGAGGTGCGCCAGCGCCGCCCGGTGGTCGCCGCGTTGCAGCCAGGCCTCGCCGAGGGTGTCGAGGGTCGCCGCCTCGAGGCGGGCGTTGCCCAGGCCGCGGAAGGTGGCGAGGGCGTCGGTGAGCGGGACGAGGCTCTCCTCGGCGCGGCCCATGCGGACGAAGGTGTGCCCGAGGTTGCGCTGGGACAGGGCGCGGCCGAGGTCGCTGCCCGCCTCGGCGCAGCGGGCGACGGCGAGCCGGTGCGCGGCGATGGCCTCGTCGAAGCGGCGCAGTTCGGCGTAGGCGTTGGCGATGTTGTTGTGCACGTGCCCCTCGCCGACGAGGTCGCCCGCGGCGCGGACGGTGCGCAGGGCCCGCTGGTTGGTCTCCAGGGCCTCGCGCAGGCGGCGGGTCATGAAGTAGGCGACGCCGAGCGCGCGCAGCATCTCGGCCTCGGCCACCGCGTCGCCGAGGGCCGTCGCCGCCGCGGCGCCCTGGCGGCAGAGCTCGACCCGGTCGTGCCAGTGGCCGGTGGCGTCGAAGAAGCTGGTGAGCAGGTAGGTGAACTGCCACGCCGAGTCGAGCCTGCCCAGTTCGCGGGCGCATTGCGCCACCGCGCGCAGGTTGGGCCGCTCGGCGTCGAGGAACGCCAACGCGCCGTGGCGGTCTTCGAACGGGACGCGGGAACGCGGATGGCGCAGCGTTGGGGTCACCAGGTCGCGGTTGGGGTCGATCACGCGGTTGGCCTCATCGGCGACGACCAGGTACCAGTCAACGAGCCGCGACAACGCCAACGCCCGCTCGTCGCGCTTAGCCCTACCGGCGGCGAATTCCCTTACCAGGTCATGGAAGCGGAACCGGTCGTGGTCGACCTCGGTGATCAGGTGCGCCGCGGTCAGCGCCGCCAGGGATTCCCGCGCCCGCTCAACCGGCACCCCGCATAGAGTCGCGCCCAGGGCAGTGCTGACGGTGTTGCCCGGCGCCACTCCAAGCAGGCGGAACATGCGAGCCCACCCGGGCTCCAACGGGTCGTAGGCACTCGCGAACACAGCCCGCACGGTTCGCGTGTCACCCTCTACCGCGAGTGTGTCGAGCCTGCCCGCGCCGACTAACTCCGCCGCGGACTCAGCCACCGATCGCCCTGGTGCCGCGACAAGGCGGGCAGCTGCAAGCCGCAGAGCAAGAGGCATCCCCCCGCATAGACGGCTCAACCTGGCTGCCGCGCCCGGTTCCCGGTTGACCCGCTCGGTGCCGATGACCTTGGTCAGCAGCTCCAGCGATTCGCTGTGCTCAAGGCTGTCGATCGCGACAGGCACGACCGCGTGCCTTGTTCCCAGCGCCGCCAACGTCTGCCTGCTCGTCACCATGAGCAGCGACCGGCCGCCGCCGGGCACCAGCGGTAGGACTTGTTCCGCTTCACCAGCGTTGTCCACCAGCACAAGACAGCGCCGACCGTGCAGCAGCGACCTATAGAGCGCGGACCGCTCGGTCAGCTCAGCGGGCATGCGCTCGTCCGGTACGTCCAACGCTCGCAAGAGATGTGCCAGGGCGTCGGCGGCGGTTAGAGCGCGTCCGGCGTCGTGGCCGCCCAAGTCGAGAAAGAGCTGCCCGTCGGGGAAACGGTCGGCGACGCTATGTGCCCACTGCACCGCGAGCGAGGTCTTACCCATGCCCGCGGCGGCGGAGATCACGACGACGGGTCGCTCGTCGCCGGACCCGGCCAGCAGCGAGTCCAGTGTGGACAGTTCGCCCGCGCGGCCGGTGAAGTGCCCGACCCGGGCGGGCAGCTGGGCCGGGCCGCGCGGGGCCGGGCGGGGGTCCAGGTCGGGGTCGCGGCGCAGGATGGCGGTGTGCAGCTCGACCAGCTCGGGACCGGGGTCGACGCCGAACTCCTCGGCGAGGCGGGCGCGCAGAGCGCGGAAGACGCCGAGCGCGTCGGTGTGCTGGCCGCGCCGGTGCAGGGCCAGCATGCACAGCCCGGCGAGCCGCTCGCGGGTCGGGTGCGCGGCGACCAGCCGGGGCAGCTCCCTGGCGGCCTCGGCGTGCCCGCCCAGCCGCAGCTCGGCGTCCCACAGGTCCTCCATGGCCGCCAGCCGCAGCTCGTGCAGCGTGTCGACCTCGCCGCAGCCCCAGCTCTCCAGCGCGGCGTCGGCGAACGCGTCGCCGCGCCACAGCGCCAGCGCCTCGCGCAACAGCGGCGCGGCGGCCTCGGCGTTGTCGCGGCCCAGCTGCTCGCGGGCCGAGCGCACCAGCCGCTGGAAGCGCAGCGCGTCGACCACCTCGGGTTCGACCTCGAGCAGGTAGCCGGGCTCCCTGGTGCGCAGCACGGTCGGGAAGCCGCAGGCGGTGAGCGCCTGGCGGACCCGGGCGACGTGGCTGTGCAGGGTCTTCACCGCGGTGCGCGGCGGGTTGTCCCCCCAGAGCACGTCGATCAGCCGGGAGGCGGGCAGCACGGACCCGGCGTGCAGGGCCAGCACGCCCAGCACGGCGCGCTGGCGGGTGCCGTGCACCAGCGCGCGCCCGGCCGGGCCGACGGCCTCGACCGGACCCAGCACGCGCAGCTCGCCGGGTCGGGTCACCCCCAGCTCCTTCCGCGCCGCTCGGTAAAGGGAGCGTAACGACACCGCTGCGCTGCGCAAACACCCAAGTGGTTGAGCCGGGGTGCCGCGAAACCGCGACGTCGGTTGCGTTCCGCGACAACCATGCCACAACCGGTGGCGACCAAGCTTCCGCCAGCCCTGTACACCCTGTGAGTCCCGCTAGGAGACACCCATGCCGACCAGCTCATCCGGTCGCCGCCGGACGCTCATCGCCGCCACCGCGGCGATGGTCGCCGCCGTGCTGCCAGCGTTACCGGCCGCCGCTGAACCCGCCGTGGCCAAGGCGGTCCCGCCGCCCGCGGCGAGCCCCTGCGGCCCGATGGACATCACCTTCGTCATCGACGACACCGGCAGCATGGGCGCGGCCATCGCCAACATCAAGACCGGCATCAACTCGATCATCTCGGACGTGGCGACGCTCTCGGGTGGGGACTACAAGCTCGGCCTGGTCAGCTTCAAGGACAACGTCCGGGTGCTCAACGACCTGGCCGCGGGCAACCAGGTGGCGGTGACCGCCGCGGTCAACGCGCTGGCGGCCGGGGGCGGCGGCAACACCCCGGAGGCCTCCGACGAGGCGCTGAACACCGCGATCAACAACCTGCCCGCCTTGGGTCGCCCGCAGGTCGGCGACTTCAACGGCACCTGGCGCTCGAACGCGACCAAGATGATCGTGCTGGTCACCGACGCGCCCCCCGGCGGCTTCGACGACGTGCACGCCCCGGTCGACGTGACCAACGCCCACCAGCGGGCGCTCGAGGCGCAGAACCGCATCAAGATCAACAGCGTTTACGTGCCGACCGGCGGGGTGTCGGCACCGATCGTGTCGATCATGCAGGACTACGCCACCACCACCGGCGGGGTGTACACGCTGGCCGCGGCCAACGGCTCCAACACCGCCACCACCATCCAGCAGTCCCTGCGCAACTGCAGGCGCACCGACGTGTTCATCCGCGACCACGGCGCCGACACCGGTGTCGAGCCGCACGGCCTGAACCCGATCTGGACCAGCCCGGACATCACCGTCTGCCCGACCGCGGCCCCCTGCGCGGGCGCCAACCCGGTCGTCGGGTCCACCAGCTACATCCACGTCCGGCTCAACAACCCCGGCCCCAACGGGTCCGGCACCGGCACCGGCAACCTCAAGCTCTACTACACCGCCCAGGGCGGCGCGGCGGTGTGGCCGACGCACTGGACGCACATCAACACCGCGTTCAACGTCTCGGTGCCCGCTGGTGCGACGAGCGTGGTCGTGCCGTGGGCTGGCGTGCCCGGCCCCGGCCACTTCTGCCTGCTGGCCCGCTGGGAGTCGGCCACCGACCCGATGACCTTCGCCGAGGGCCCGAACACCCTGACCAACACCAGGAACAACAACAACATCGCCTGGCGCAACGTCGACTCGGTCAAGGTCACCCCCGGCCAGCCGACCACCCGCCCGTTCACCTTGGCCAACCCGAACCCGCGGGCCCTGACCAACCTGGTCTTCACCGCCCCGGAGGGCCCCTTCACCGGCAAGGTCACCATCGACCTCGGCCGCGAACTCGCCGCCCGCTTCAAGGCCAACGGCGGCAAGCTCGAGGGCGTGCGCCAGGTGGATGAGACCCGCTTCGAGATCGTCGACGGGAAGCAGGCCCGCTTCGTGGGCCTGGTGATCGACCCGAAGGAGCGCTTCGAGACCAAGCTGGAGTTCACCGCGACGGAGCAGACCCGAGCGGTGCTGCGGGTCAACCAGACCGATGAGAAGAACGAAGACCTGGGCGGAGTCGAGTTCCGCCTGACCACCGGCTAAAGCCGCGGGGTGGGGAAACGAGTGGCCCGGTCACCTGCGCGGGGTGGCCGGGCCACTCGTCTTGTCTTGTGCTGTTCTTGCGGACGATCTTTCGGGGCCTTCTGTGGCGGAAGGTTGTCCACAACGCCTTCTGCTGTCCACAGGGCGCTGGTTGCTGCTCCCGTTGTGTCGGTGCGTCTCGATAGGCTGTGTATTTGGGGGCTTTCGGTCAGGTTGATCTTGGCGTAGGCCGGGGTTGGGGATTCGGTGGCTTCGGGGTCGGCCTCGTCGCCTGGCGGCGAGCTCGGCGACCCGGGATCGGACGGCCTCGTCGCCTGGCGGCAACATCGGGCCCGATCCGCGACAATGCGAACAAGCTCGATGCGGTGGACCTGTTTTGTGCGGGGCCCCTACGACACCCGACGCAGAACCGCAAAGCAGGGGCCGAAAAGACTGGCCCTGCCGCGCGGAAACGCTACGGGTGCCGTCCCCCCACACAAAACAGGTCCACCCCATCGAGCACTTGGCACCAGCGACTCCGACTGTCCAGGCGCTGGGAAAGTGGGCTGGGGCGGACCTGACGGGGGGCGGGTTGGCACCGACGAGTCCGACTGTCCAGGTGCTGGGTTGGCAGCGTCGGCGAGGGCGGGCGGGGATGGCACCGGAACTTCCGAGTGTCCAGGGGCTGGGTAGGTGGGATGGGGCCGACCTGACGGCAGGCGGGTTGGCACCGACGGGTCCGAGTGTCCAGGGACGGCGTGTTCGGTGATTGGTGAACCGGGCATGTGAACGCGAAAGGGCCCGGTCGCCCCCGCCCAGGGGTGACCGGGCCCAGCTTCGGTGTGGTTATCGCTTGGACTTCACCGTGATCGGGACTCGGGAGAGGCCTAGGGTGCCCGCCGACGGGGAGAAGATCTCTACGTAGAACTGCTCGTCGGGCAGGTTGGGTTCGGTCTTGAGGCGGATGGTGGCCGTGCCCCGGGTGCTGCCGGTGGGGATGGTGATGATGCCGTCCTTGACCGGGTAGTAGCCCGGGGGGTTCGAGCCGGTGTGCACGGTTCGGTAGTGCACCGTGATCGGGGCTCGGGCCGGGGTGTTGGTGTGGACGCCGACCTCCACGGCGGAGGACTCGTAGCGCCAGCAGATCTTGCCGCCGTCGAGGCCCGTTTCGACCGGGGGGAGGTCGTCGTCGATGATCTGGCCGCGGCCGCGGTCGCGGGTGATCACCAGGTTCTGCGGGGTGTGCAGGCGCAGCGAGAACGCCTCTTCCGGTTCCGGGGTGCCGTCGCGCACGACGCCGACCACGACGAGCTTGGCGTCGGTCGAGTCGGTCCAGGTGAGGGTGCCGGAGGTGGCGGTGATGTCGGCCGGGCCGGTGCTGATGTGCTCGGTGGCGTAGGCGACCGAACCGGTCGCGGTGCAGCCGGGTGCGGTCGTCACGGTGACCGTGAAGGAGAACGGGGTCGTACCGGACCCCGTCCCCTCGTACTGCCGGTAGTCGCCGACGGAGACCGCAGCCGGACCGCACGCCGTCGTCGACCAGGTCTGTGCCGGGATCACCGGCAGTGCCACGGCGACCGCGACCGCCGTGAGCAACAGAGCCCTCATGGACTTACCCCTCTCTCTGTGCGCCCCCGGCTGTAGTTAGCGCAAGCCGGTTGTGGCGCGGTTGTGAGGGGCTACCCGAGCTCCTTGGCCAGCCGCAGCGCGTCGACGCTCACGCGCTTCATCTCGGCCCGGTGAACAGCGAGGTCCGGGTCGCGGTCGGCGGTGTCGGCCTCGGTGATGACCACGTCGCGGTCGCTGGTCATCGCCGAGAAACCACCCCGGCTCAAGCGGTCCAACCCGGGCACTACGGCCCTCTTCTCGCGCAGTAGGTCGTTGACGCTGCCGGTGTCGTCTTGTCGTACCAGGAGTTCGAGCTTCTCGGCGGTCGAACGATCCGGCATCCGCACTATCGACACCGATGTGTAGACCGTGCGGCCGTTGTCGATGGCGGTGATGAACAGCGCCCGGGTCAACTGCCTACAGGGGTTCGCGACTAGGAACTGCTTGACCTTCCCGTACGCGTGCTCGGAGCAGTCGCTGTCCCGGACAGGCTCAACGGTCTCCCCCATCCGCTGGAAGAGGTACTGCCCACCCGCTTGCGGCGGCGTTACCGGTGGCGGGTCGTCGTTCCCCGCGGTCAGCCACAGGACGAACCCGGCTAAGAGGGCGGCGACAAGCACACCGGCGGCGGGTAAGACCCACTTGCGACGCCGACTTGTGGACGGCGGGTTTATGAGCCACGAGGGGCCTGGCCCGACGGTGCCGGGCTGGGGAGAGGGCGCGGCCACGGGGATGGTCACCGTGGTGGCCTCTCGCGTCACCGCTGAGGTGATCGCGGGGGGAGGCGGCTGCGTGCTGGTCCTCGGCGACCAGGGCAGTTCCTCCGGCAGGGTGCTCACGATCATGGCGGGAGCGGACACCGGCTCCGCGGGGCGCGGGGGGAACTTCGGCACCGCGCGCAACGGCTGATCGGGTGAAGGGTCATGGTCCGACACGGGAGCAGACAGTAGCGTAATACCCTCGTTATACAACGAAGGTGGGCATAGACACACCGTGCAACCGAAAACCCCTACTCAAATCTTGTGGCGTCCCCGGCCCCGTACCGGATGATTTCCGGTTCGCCCTCGGAAAAGTCCACGACCGTGGTCGGCACGGTCCCGCACTCGCCCGAGTCGAGCACCGCGTCGAGCACGTGGTCGAGTTCCTCCTTGATCTCCCACCCGGAGACCATCGGCTCGGCCTGCCCGGGCAGCAGCAGCGTGGACGACAGCAGCGGCTCACCCAGCTCGGCGAGCAGCGCCTGGGCCACGGTGTGGTCGGGGATGCGTACCCCGACGGTGCGCTTCTTGGGGTGCAGCAGCCGCTTGGGGACCTCCTTGGAGGCGGGCAGGATGAACGTGTAGCTGCCCGGGGTGGCGGCCTTGACCGCCCGGAACACCGCGTTGTCCAGGTGCACGAACTGCCCGAGTTGGGCGAAGTCCTGGCACATGAGGGTGAAGTGGTGCCGGTCGTCGAGCTTGCGGATCTGCCGGACCCGGTCGATGCCCTCGCGGTTGCCCAGCGCGCAGCCCAGCGCGTAGCAGGAGTCGGTGGGGTAGGCGATCAGGCCGCCGTCGCGCAGCAGGGCAACCACCTGGGCCAGGGAGCGCCGCTGCGGGTTGTCCGGGTGCACGTCGAAGTACGTCGCCATGGCGGGAGTCTACGGACCAGGGGGCACCCCGGCCGAAACACCGCCCGGCGACCAGCGATCCTGTATGCGTACACGAATGGGCTATCAAGTGGGACGGGGGCGCCGTGACGCGGTGGAGTCTTGGCGTTGACCTCGGCACGAGCTTCGCCGCGGCGGCGATCGCGACCGCCCAGCGGGTGGAGTCGCTCGAGGTCGCGGGCGAGCGCCGCATCCCCGCCACCGTCGTGCTCGACGAGTCCGGCAGGCTGGTCGCGGGCACGCTGGCCCAGCGCATGATCGGCCGCGGCCCGGACCGCTCCGAGCGCAACCCCAAGCGCTACGTCGGCCGCCGCCCGATGCTGCTCGGCGGGGAGCCGGTGACCGCGCAACGGGCCCTGACGGCGCTGCTGGAGCTGTTCGTCGGCGAGGCCAGGAGCCGCTTCGACGGCGCCGCGCCCGCGTCGCTGGTGCTCACCCACCCGGTCGCGTGGAGCCCGGCGCAGCGGCAGGTGCTGCTGGAGGTCGCCGAGGCGGTGCTGCCCGGTCGGCCGGTGGAGCTGATCGAGGAGCCGGTCGCCGCGGCCGTGCACTACAGCCACACGCACGCCGCGGACGGGATCGGCGGGCGCGACAGCGTCGCGGTCTACGACCTGGGCGGCGGCACGTTCGACACCGCGGTGCTGGCCGCGGACGGCTCCGGGTTCAGCGTGGTCGGCTCCCCCGGCGGCGACCCGGAGATCGGCGGGGAGACCTTCGACGAGCGGGTGTTCCACCACTTCGGCGCGCAGCTGACCCGGCTGGCCCCCGAGTGGTGGGAGCAGGTGAGCTCCAACCCGGACCGCCGCTGGCAGGCCGCGGCCGCCGCCCTGCTCACCGAGGCGCGGCTGGCCAAGGAGGCGCTGTCGGACCACGAGGACGCGGTGCAGTACGTCCCGGGCGCCGACACCGACGTGCGGATCACCCGCGCCGAGTTCGACGCCCTCGTCGGCGAGGACGTGCGGCGGACCACCCGGCTGCTCGCGCAGAGCATCGAGGGCAGCGGCCGCGACCCGCGCGACCTGCGCGGCATCTTCCTGACCGGCGGCGGGAGCCGGATCCCGCTGGTGCGCGAGGCGCTGCGGGCCCAGTACGACGGCCTGGTGCGCACCTCGCCGGACCCCAAGACGGTGGTCGCGCTCGGCGCCGCCCGCTGGGCCCAGCGCACGCTCACCGCGCGCCCGCTCGCCGCGCCGCGCAAGCTCGGCGCGGGCGCCATGCCGGTGCTGGCCACCGACGTGGTCGACGCCCAGGCGGCCAACGGCGCGATCTACACCTGGAGCGCGGGCGCGGGCGGGCACCAGGTCCGCAAGCTCGACCGGGGTGGTCGGGTGGAGCGCGAGCTGGCGATGAGCCGGGTCACCGGGTGGGCGATCGCCGAGGACCTGGTGCTGGTCGCCGAGCGCCGCGAGCAGGTGCTGCGGGTGCACGCGCTGAGCCCCGAGCTGATCATCCGCTCGACCACCGACCTGCTCACCGCGCACGACCCGGTGCTGCTCGCCCAGGGCGGGCACGGCTGGGTGTTCCTGCGCGGGCCCTCGACCGGGCCGGTGGACAACACGGTGGGCCTGCCCTGGGGCGAGACCGGTGACCTGCAGGTCGTGGTGATCCGCCCGGCCGCCTCGTTCACCCCGGTCAACGCCACGCCGCGGCCGCTGGGCTCGACCGCGACCTGGTTCATCAACGAGGACGGCGCCCGGCGCAGGCTGCTGGACCCGGCGATGCCCACCTCGGTGCCGCCCGCCGCGCTCGGCGACGGCCGGTCCGCGGCGGTGGTGCTCGGCAAGATCACCAGGCGGCGCACCGGGCTGCGCTCGTCGACGATCGTCCCCAGCCAGGTCGTGGGCACGGTCGACGCCGAGGGGCAGTTGACGGTGGTGGCCGAGCAGCAGGACACGACCGGGCTGTGGGTGCACCAGGCGCTTGAGCGCGACGGGTGGTTCTTGAGCACCAACAGCGGGCTGGAGACCTTCACCGGGCCGGACCGGTCGCTGTTCGTCGAGCGGCCGCGGGCGGGGGCGGCGCGGTGGGTGGCCACGGCGAACCGGGTGTACGGGGTGGTGCAGGACTCGCTGGTGCCCAACCGGGGGTTGTCGCTGCACATGTACGACGAGCGGGCACCGCGCGGGCTGGGGACCTACCCGGGGCTGCTGGGCAACCTGGTGTCGGTGGACCGGGCGGAGGCGGCGCGGATCCGGGTGGACGGCGACCTGCTGTGGCTGGGGGCGCAGTTGGGCGAGGGGGTCTCGCAGGTGCTGGTGGTCAACGGCGCCCGGGTCGAGCAGGTCGCGGCGGCGGAGGGCTGGCTGGAGCCGGTCGGGCAGGGGTTCGCGCTGCACGCCCCGGACACCGCGCCCGGCGACTCGCGCACGACGCCCGCCTCGCTGGTGCGGTTACCTGGTTGAGTGGTCCCATGGCGGTGATCCTGGTGACGGGCATGTCCGGCGTGGGGAAGTCGACCGCGCTGGGTGAGTTGCGGCTGCGCGGGTACCGGGCGGTCGACACCGACCACGGGGAGTGGATCGAGGACCTCCCGTGGCTGACCGGCACCGAGCCGCAGTGGCGGGTAGACCTGATCGAGGCGCTGATCGCCGCGCACGAGCGCTCCGGCGAGCCGCTGTTCCTCGCCGGGACGGTGCGCAACCAGGTGCGGTTCTACCCCCGCTTCGCCGAGGTCGTGCTGCTCAGCGCGCCGCTGGAGGTGATGCTGGAGCGGGTCGCGGCCCGCTCGGGCAACGACTTCGGGAAGTCGGCCGAGGAGCGGGCCAGGATCGTGGCCGACACCGCGGCGGTGGAGCCGCTGCTGCGGTCGTCGGCCACGGTGGAGATCGACACCCGGGCCCCGCTGGCCGAGGTAGTCGACCGGTTGGTGGCGCTCGTCAGCCGCTGATCGGGCGGGCACGGCGTTAGTCAGGGTGGTCACCGCCGATCGCCACCGCGCGCCGTTGGCCGGGGTCGTCGACCGACTGGTGGCGCTCGTCAGCCACTGATCAGGCGGGCACGGCGTTGGCCGGGGTCGTCGACCGACTGGTGGCGCTCGTCAGCCACTGACCGGGCAGGCACGGCGTTGGTCGGGGTCGGTCACCGCCTATCGCCACCGCGCGCCGTTGACCGGGGTCGTCGGCCAACTAGTGGCGCTCGTCAGCCACTGACCGGGCAGGCACGGCGTTGGTCGGGGTCGGTCACCGCCTATCGCCACCGCGCGCCGTTGACCGGGGTCGTCGGCCAACTGGCGGCGCTCGTCAGCCACTGATCAGGCGGGCACGGCGTCGGCCGGGGTCAGCCACCGCCGTTGGTCAGGGTCGGTCATCGCCGATCGCCACCGTGGGCCGTTGGCCGGGGTCGTCGGCCGACTGGCGGCGCTCGCCAGCCGCCGACCAGGCGGGCACGACGTCGGTCGGGGTCGGTCATCGCCGATCGCCACCGTGCGCAGTTGGCCGGGGTCGTCGGCCGACTGGCGGCGCTCGCCAGCCGGCGATCAGGCGGGCACGACGTCGGTCAGGGGCGGTCGCAGCCGTGCGTCGATGGTCGGGGTGGTCGACCGGCTGGTGGCGCTCGTCAGCCGCTGACCAGGCGGGCACGGCGTCGGTCGGGGTCGGTCACCGCCGATCGCCACCGTGCGCCGTTGGTCGGGGTCGTCGACCGGCTGGTGGCGCTGGTTAGCCGCTGATCGGGCGGGCACGGCGTTGGTCAGGGGCGGTTGCCGCCGTGCGGCGTTGATGGGGGTCGTGCGCCGTCAGTCGGGTCGCGCGCCGCTCGTCGGTTGTGTGGCGCCAATCAGGGGCGCGCGCGGCTAGTCGGGGTCGTCCGCGGGCACGGCGAGAATGGTGTCTTCGGTCCGCCCGCGCAGGGTTATCCGGTCGGTTGTCCGCCACCGCGCCGATTCCCCCGGTGCCGCGCGCTCCACGGCCCGGGAAGAGGCGAGGAGCCTGCCGGGGGTCGATTTCGCCAATTCGGTGAGCCGGGCCGCCTCATTCACCGGATCGCCGATGACGGTGTATTCGAACCGCCGCGCGTCCCCGATGTTGCCCGCCACGACCGGCCCCGCGGCGACCCCGATCCCGGCCTGGCATGCAGGCAGCTCGACCGGCAACCGCCGCGCGATCCCCCGCGCCGCCGCCAACGCCGCCCCCGCGTGGTCGGTCACCGGCACCGGTGCCCCGAACACCGCCAACGCGGCGTCCCCGACGAACTTGTTGATCAGCCCACCCCGCCGGTCCACCTCGTCGACCACGATCGCGAAGAACCGGTTCAACAACTCCACCACCTCCGTCGGCGGCCGCGTCGCCGCCAACGTGGTCGACCCGACCAGGTCCACGAACACCACCGCGACCTCGAGCACCCGGTGCTCAACCTCGGCGGCGAGCGCGGCCTCGGCCACCTGCGGACCCACGTGCCTGCCGAAGAGGTCCCGGATCCGCTCCCGCTCAGCTAGCCCCGTCGCCATGCGGTTGAACCCCGCTTGCAACAACCCGAGTTCCGTCCCGTCGTAGACCGGGATCCTGGTGTCCAGCTCACCTTCCCGCACCCGCGCCATCCCATCCCGAACCGACCAGATCGGACCGACGATCGCGCGAGCGGTGAACTCGGTGACGAGCAACCCAATGACGAGTACGACTCCCGTTAGGACGATCACCGTGATCGCCAGTCTTGTTGTAGGAACGGCATCCCGCACGAGGGCGAAGACGGCCACCAGGAGCAGCCCCGCTACGGGGACGCCGGTTCCCAGGCACCAGAACAGAAGCATGCGCACACGAACGCCGGTCCCGCCCCGCGGTTCGTCGCCGAGTACCCGGGCGGCGACCGGACGCAGAGCGAACTCACTGAGCAGGTAAGCGTTTGCGCAGACGACGGTGCCCGCGAAGGCCGTGGTGAAGGCGAACGTGAAGACGAGAGCGGGCTGGATGATCGCGATGGTGGTCGTGAACAGGACTGTCGCCAGGGCCCAGAGGGTGGCCTGCACGCGGGTCAGGTGGCGAGGTACCCGGAGGGTGACTTGCCGGTCCTGGTCGGTGGGGATCCGGTCTTCCAGCGCCCAGCGGAGGGCTCGGAGGGCGTGATTGGTGCCCCAGAGGCTGCCGAGGACGAGGGCAAGGAGGACATAGGCGGGGACGGCGGTGGTGATCATGACGCGGGTGGCGGGGGTGGCGGCCGGGCCGGGGATCACCCAGGTGGAGAGGGTCAGGGCGATGGTGGCACCCAGCGTGTTGGCGGCGAGGAGCGTGGTGGTGAGGAGGATCTGCACGCGGCGGCGGAGGGAGGGGGCGCGCTGGTCGGCGGGGCCTAGGAGGCGGGAGCCGAAGGGGTGCACCGGGGTGATGGTACTGGGGGTTCTGCCGCGGAGGCGGTTCGTGGGGCTAGTGGGCGTTGGTGATGGGGTGCTGTCGTGGGGGGCTGGGGGCGGTTGTCCACAATGCGTTGAGTGGTCCACAGGCGTTGGTCGCTGCCGCTGGGTTGTCGGTGTGCGTCGGTAGGCTGTGTATTGGGGGCTCTTGTGGTGGATGATCTTGTTGGGGCGCGCCGGTGGGAGTTGTTTGTCCACAACGGGTTTGGTTGTCCACAGGGTGCTGTTCGCTGCTCCCGTTGTGTCGGTGCTGAGCGGTAAGCTGTGTATTTGGGGGCTTTCGATCAGGTTGATCTTGACGTAGGCCGTGGTTGGGAGTGCGGGGGAAGGGGTTCAGACCTTCGGGTCGGCTCGCCTGCGGCATCGCGACCCGGGATCGGACGCCTCGTTGCCTGGCGGCAACATCGGGCCCGATCCGCGATTTTCGAGCTTTGCTCGATGCGGTGGACCTGTTTTGCGCGGGGCCCCTACGACACCCGTGGCAGAACCGCAAAGCAGGGGCCCAAAAGCAGGCCCTGCCGCTGAACGACGCTACGGGTGCCGTCCCCCCATACAAAACAGGTCCACCCCATCGAGCACTTGGCACCAGCGAGTCCGACTGTCCAGGCGCTGGGAAGGTGGGCTGACGAGAGCGGGCTGAGATGGCACCGGCCGTTCCGAGTGTCCAGGGGCTGGCACTGTGGGTTGGGGCGGACCTGACGGCAGCCGGGCTGGCACCGCAGGGTCCGAGTGTCCAAGGGCTGGCCAGGCGGGTTGAGGCAGACCTGCCGGAAGCTGGGGATGGCACCGGCCGGGTGTCCCGAGGGCTGAGGTCGTGGGTTGGGGTCGGTCCTGCCGGGGGGCTGGGGTGGCAAGAGAGGCTTCGGGTGTCCGGTGGTCAGGCTGGGATGACACCGCAGTTTCCGGGTGTCGGTGAGGCAAGGTGGAGGAGCCGGGAAGGCACCGGCGACTTTGAGGCGTGGGGGTGCTCAGGCCGTTGGGGTAGCGGAGGTGGCACCGGCGGGCTTCTGGGGAGCGTGGGGTGCGGCGGTTCGGGGATCTGAGGGGCGCCGACTAGAAGGGGAGTCAGCAGCCCCGAGGGGCCACGCTGCTGGGGATCAGGGGGAGCAAGCACCGGGGGGCCGAAGGCGAGGGGGTGCTGGGAGAAAGTGGGAGCGCGGCCCCGTCCAGCTGATCGGGGGGCTGTCAGAAGACTTGGCCGGGGCCGCACCCACCAGTTCGCGACTCGCGGGTGTGGTGTTACACGCCCGTCTGGAATCACCAGCCTCGGCCGGTGCCCGCGTAGACGGCGGCTTGGTCGCCGATGTTGTCGGTGGAGAGGGCGAATACCTCGTGGAGTGCGCGGACCGCGCGGTCCAGTTCGTCCTGGGCGCACAGGGCGGTGATGCGCAAGGCCGAGGTGGTCAAGAGGCCGACGCGGACGCGCAGGGCGGCGAAGGTTTCGCAGATCGTCGCGGTTACCTCTGAGCAGAGGGCGGCACCGACGACTGAGATGGTGCCTACTTGGTGGTCGCAGGTGACGGCGGTGAAGCCGATGTCGGTGACGGCGGTGTGCAGGGCGGTGAGGGCGGTCGGGGCGCTGGTGTGCGCCACGGTGAAGGACAGGTCGACGTGGCCGCGGGTGCCCTTGTGGACGGGGGTGCTGACCTCGACCCCGGCGTCGGCGAGGACGCGGAAGACCTTGGCCGTCCTGGTCGGGTCGTCGGGGACGCCGGTGACCGTGACGAGGGCGACGCCGCGGTCGTGGGCGATCGCGGTGACCGCCGTCTTCTCCATCTCGACCTCCTGGTCGGCGGGGTGGGGCCGGTCGGCGACGAGGGTGCCCGGCCGGTCGGTGAACGAGGACCGCACGTGCACGGCGACCCCGTGCCTGCGGGCGTACTCGACCGAGCGCGGCATCAGGACCTTCGCGCCGTGCGCGGCCAGTTCCAGCATCTCCGCGTACGGGACGCGGTCGAGCACCCGGGCGGCGGGCACCACCCGCGGGTCCGCGGTGCACACGCCGTCGACGTCGGTGTAGATCTCGCAGACGTCGGCGCGCAGGGCGCCCGCGAGGGCGACCGCGGTGGTGTCGGAGCCGCCCCGGCCCAGGGTGGTGACGTCGTCGGTGTCCTTGCACAGGCCCTGGAACCCGGCGACCAGCACGACCTGGCCGCGGTCGAGTTCCTGGCGGACCCGGGTGGGCAGCACGTCGACGATGCGGGCGTTGCCGTGCTCGGGGGTGGTGAACACCCCCGCCTGCGGGCCCGACAGCGAGCACGCGGGCTGGCCCAGGTCGGTGAGCGCGATGGCCAGCAGCGCGTTGGAGATCCGCTCACCGGAGGTCAGCAGCATGTCCAGCTCGCGGGCGGGCCCCGGCGCGCGCGACACCCGGGCCGCCAGGTCGAGCAGGTCGTCGGTGCTGTCGCCCATCGCCGAGGCCACCACGACCACGTCGTGCCCGGCGGCGCGGGTGGCGATCACCCGCTGGGCGACGCGCAGGATCAGCTCGGGGGTGCCGAGGGAGGACCCGCCGTACTTCTGCACCACGAGTGCCATCTCAACCGCGCTCCAACCGGGCGATGGCCGCGAGCAGGATGTCGCAGGCGGTGTCGAGGACCTCGGGGGTGACGTTGAGCGGCGGCAGCAGCCGCACCACCCGGTCGTCGCGGCCGCCGAGTTCGAGGATGAGGCCGTGGCGCAGCACGTCGGAGCGCACGGTGGCGGCCAGCTCCGACGCCGGGGTGCCGTCGGGGGCGTCGGTCAGCTCCACGCCCCACATCAGGCCGAGGCCGCGGACCTCGCGCACCAGCGGGTGGGCGGCGAGCACGGCGAGCCGGTCGGCGACCTGCTCACCGCGGGCGACGACGTTGCCGAGCACGTTGTCGCGGCGCACGATCCGCACCGCCTCGGTGCCCGCGGCGAAGGCGAGCTGGTTGCCGCGGAAGGTACCGGTGTGCGCGCCGGGGCTCCAGACGTCGAGCCGCTCGTCGTAGAGGATCACCGCGACCGGGGAACCGACCCCGCTGAGCGCCTTGGAGGCGACGACGACGTCGGGGGTGATGCCGTAGCGCTCGAAGGCGAACCAGGTGCCGGTGCGGCCGCAGCCGGTCTGCACCTCGTCGACGATGAGCGGGATGTCGAGCTCGGCGGTGACCGCGCGGACCCGGCGGACGAACTCCGGGCGGGCCGGGATGACCCCGCCCTCGCCCTGCACCAGCTCCATGATCACCGCGGCAGGCTTGGGCAGGCCGCCGTTGGGGTCGCGCAGGGAGCGCTCGAAGTAGGTGGCGCAGTTGGTCTCGCAGGAGTCCGGGCGCAACCCGAGCGGGCAGCTGCCGCAGGAGGAGTACGGGAAGAAGTGCACCCCGGGCATGCCGTTGGCGACCGGCTGCTTCTGCGACACCAGGCCGGTGACGGCCATCGCGGCGTGGCTGGCGCCGTGGAAGCCGCCCTGGAAGGACACGATGTCGCCGCGGCCGGTGGCCGTCTTGCACAGCTTGATCGCGGCGTCGACGGCGTTGGCGCCGGTCGGCCCGCAGAAGTGGATGCGGGTGCGCTCGCGCATCGCCGGGGGCAGCATGGAGAGCTGGGCCTCGACGAAGGCGTCCTTGGCAGGCGTGGGGAAGTCGAGCGCGTGGGTGAGCGAGCCGAGTTGCTCGACCATGGCCCGCACCAGTTCGGGGTGGTTGTGCCCGAGGGAGAGCACCCCGGCCCCGGCGAGGAAGTCGATGAACACGTTGCCGTCGACGTCGCGCACGAAGCTGCCCTCGCCGCGCTCGATGGCGATCGGCAGCCCCCTGGGGTAGCTGCGCGCGTTGGACTCGGTGCGCGCTTGGCGGGCCAGGTAGGCCGCCGAAACGGGCCCGGGTAGGGCGCCCTCGACGCGCGGCTGGGTCATCTGGGCGATCAGATCGGTCATCGGCTCACTCCCGGGTTGTTCTCTGCAGGGTGGCGGGAAACAGTCGGGACGGTGCTGGGGGCCGGACCGGTGGGTCCGGCGAGTTCGGTCGCGGGGTTGCCGCGCCACCGCGAGGCGGTGTCGGTCTCGCTGCCCTTCATCAGGAAGGCGTCGGCGTCGAGGACGGTGTGCTCGGCCATCCGCACGCCGTAGTGGGCGAAGGCGGCGACGCCGAGCGTGCTGCCCGCGCCGAGGGTGATGTGGTCGGACTTGAAAGTGGCGTCCTCCAGCGAGTGCCCCTGGACGACGCTGCCGGGGTTGAGCACGGTGTCGGCGCCGACGGTCACCAGGGTCTTCTCGGGGAAGGCGCACCCGTCGTCGAAGACCCGGGGGCCCATCCGCACGCCGAGCAGCCGCCAGATGAGCACCTTGAACGGGGTTCCGTTGAACAGGGCCAGGTAGCGGCCCGCGCTGAGCTTCCAGAACCGCTCGTGGCGCCAGAACGCCGGGTCGTAGATGGAGCAGAACCGGGGCTTGAGGCGCCCGAAGCCCAGCACGGCGCGCTCCACGAAGATGCCGAAGGCGACCACGAACAGGTAGGTCGCGAGCAGGCCGAGCGCGGTGGCCGCGGTGCCCAGGCGCGGGTACAGGGTCGAGGCGATCATGTTGAGCACGACCACCGCCCACAGGTCGACGCAGCGGACCAGGGCGAACAGGGCGATGGTGGCGAGGTTGTGCCGGTTCTTGGCGGCGAGGCGCGCGCGGAAGGTGTCGCCGGTCTTGAGGTGGTCGAACGAGGTGTCGCGCCGGACCGTGCGCGGGATCTCGAACGCGGGTGAGCCGAGCAGGCCGGTGTCGGCGCGGACCGGCCCGTCGGTGGGGACCATGACCTTGGTGGCGAGCAGGACGTTGTCGCCGGTGCGGCCCCCGGGCGGGTAGACAATGGAGTTGCCGAGGAAGTTGCGCGGTCCGATCGCGGTGCGCCGGACCCGGAACGCTGTGCCGGAGTAGTCGGCGTTGACCAGGGAGAGGCCGTCGGAGACCATCGTGCCGGAGCCGACCGCGCTGAGCAGTGGCGAGTCCTGCTTGAGTTCGACGCCGAAGTTGGAGCCGGTTTGCTCGACGCGGCCGAGGTCGTACCCGATCCAGCGCAGGTAGTGGACGATGTAAGAGCTGTCGCCGAACAGGTAGAGGTTCCTGCGCGAGTTGGTCAGCCGCGTGATGGTGCGCTGCAAGGAGTACTTGAACCCGTAGAGCGGGTAAACCTTGTCGGGCTTGAGCGGCAGGCTCAACAGCCGGGGAACGGTGATCACCACGATGAGTCCCATGATGACACCACCGACATAGAGCGTTGACGCCGCCGCCAGTTGGATCGCGTAGAAGGCGATATCGCCGGGATTCGTCGGGACAAGGCCGACAAAGGCGTCGGAGAGCAGGTCGCCGACGAGCATCACGATGGGGAGCGACCACACGACCATCGTGAACAGCTGCAGGAAGCTGTAACCGAAGCGGCGCCACGTGGTGACGTCGGCGGTGATGTCCGCGCGGAAGGACGAGGGCGCGGGGCGGGCGGGTGACCCGTGCCAGCTCTCCCCCGCCGGGACGGCCGCGCCCGGGTGCAGGCAGGACGCGTGGCCGAGTTGGGCGTCGTCGCCGAGGGTGGTGTCGATGTCGAGGACGCCCGCCTCGCCGAGGTAGGCGCCCGCGCCGACGGTGACCCTGCCGGTGGTGATCACGCCCGCTCGGGCCCGGTAGCCGTTGAGCCAGGTGTCTTTGCGGATGACCGCGCCGTCGCCGATGGTCAGCAGGTCCGTGCACACGGGGATGTTCTGGGTCAGCACGATCGCGCCCTTGCCGACCTTCGCACCCATCGCCCGCAGGTACAGCACGACCAGCGGTGAGCCGGCGAACAGGCGGATCGGGTTGAACCGCAGCAGTGCGCGCACCACCCAGAAGCGGAAGTAGGTCAACCCCCAGATCCGGAACGAGCGGGGTTTCCAGCGGCCGACCAGCACCCATTTGAGCAGGACCGGTGCGGTGCAAGCGATGCCGAACGCGGTCGCGCTGAAGGTCACCGCGCGCAGGTACATGCCGAGCGAGTCGATACCCGCGAGGACCCAGGCGATGCCGACGTCGAGCACCAGCGCCGCGAAGTAGATGTAGGACAGCAGGAACAACGCTTGTGCTGCCCCGCAAAGCAGGTAGCGCCAACCGCGGATCGGATCGACTGTGCTCTCTACGACTTCGTGGCGAGTCTTGTCCGTGCTGGGCGCGGTAGGGAGAACGGCGGCGAGGTCGCGAACCGTGGGGTGTTGGTAAACCTGCTGCATCGTCAGCGTCGGCAGGTCTTCGCGTTGCCGGACCCGGGCGCAGAAGCGGGACATCAGCAGGGAGTCCACCGCCAGGTCGGTGAAGAAGTGCTCGTCCGAGGAGACCCGCGGTACGCCTAACACCGCGGCCAGTTCCTCGGCCAGCGCGGCCTCGACGGGGGTCTCGGGGGCGAGGTAGTCCCGGGTGCCGGTGCGGCGGGAACCGCTGGGCGCGGGGAGGTTCTTGCGGTCGGCCTTGTTGCTGGGCGTCATCGGGATCGCGTCGAGGCGTTCGAGGTAGGCCGGGACCATGTACCCGGGCAGGTGCTCGCGTAAGTGGGCGCGCAGGTCGTCTTGGTCGCAGTCGTCGCGGGCGGTGTAGTAGCCGACGAGCTCGGTGGTGGCGGGGTCCGGCCGGTGGGTGTCCACGACGGCCGCGATGACGCCGGGCGCGGTGAGCAGCACGGACTCGATCTCGGTCAGCTCGATGCGGTAGCCGCGCACCTTGACCTGGGTGTCGATGCGGCCCAGGTACTGGATGTGGCCCTCGTCGTCGAAGCGGCCGAGGTCGCCGGTGCGGTAGATGCGGCCGGAGGGGTTGTTGTCGATGCCGAGGAAGTCGTCGATGAACGCCCGGCCGGTGAGGTCGTCGCGGTTGAGGTAGCCGCGGGCCAGGCCGATGCCCGCGATGCCGATCTCGCCGGTGGCGCCGCGCGGCAGGGCTGTGCGCCGGTCGGGGTCGAGGATGACCACCGAGTAGGTGGGCAGCGGGACGCCGATGGTGACCGGGCGGTCCGGGGCGACGGTGGTCCAGGTGGCGGTGACGGTGGCCTCGGTGGGGCCGTAGACGTTGAGGAAGCGGCGGTCCGCGCGGTGCCAGCGGGCGATGAGGTCCTGCGGGCACGCCTCGCCGGACACCAGCAGGAACCGCAGGCCGGGTAAGTCCTGCTCCAGGGTGGCCAGCAGGGTCGGCACGCAGCACAGCGCGGTGATCGCGCGCTCGGCGAGGAACTCGGCGAGCTCGTGGCCGACCAGGGCGGCACCGGTGGGGCGCGGCACCAGGGTCGCGCCGACCACCCAGGGGACCCAGATCTCCTCGACGGAGAAGTCGAAGGCGATGGTCATGCCCTGGTAGACCCGGTCGTCGGGGCGGATCCCGTAGACCTCGCCCGCGACCCGGACGAAGTTGCAGATGCTGGCGTGCTCCACCGCGACGCCCTTGGGCCTACCGGTGGAGCCGGAGGTGTAGATGATGTAGCAGAGGTCGTCGGTCGGGCCGCTGAGTTCGTCGTCGCGCAGCGGGGCCGGGTCGAGGACGTCGATCGCGTCGGCGGCGGTGTCGACGCTGAGCACGGCGGTCTCGCTCTGGCCGAGCACGGGCAGCAGGTGCTGCTGGGTGAGCACGAGCGCGACGTCGGCGTCGGCGACGATGTAGCCGACGCGGTCGGCGGGGAACCCCGGGTCGAGCGGGACGTAGGCGGCGTGCACCTTGAGCACGGCCAGCATGGCGACGTAGGAGCGCCACGCCTGGTCGAACAGCAGCCCGACCCGGTCACCGGAACCCACGCCCCGGCTGAGCAGGTACCTGGCGAGCCGGTTGGCCCGGTCGTCGAGTTCGGCGTAGGTCAGGACGAGCTCGCCGGTGTCCACGGCGGCCCGCTCGCTGCGGTCGAGCAGGTGCTGCAGGCGTTCCCCCCGGCGCCACCGCGCGTCGTGCGTGCAGCCCGCCCCCACCAGGACCCCGGTGTCGTCGACGAGCGCCCCGGCGACGGACTCCGGTGCGGCCATAATCGAATTCCTTTCACCTCGCGGCGGGCAGGCGGAATTCGCCCGACCACCAGCCGGTATTCACATCAATTCACAGATGTCGCAGATCGGGCGACACGAGAAACATAGCTGTTGCTAAGTAACCACATGTAGACCCTTCGGGGTGCAGGAATTCACAAAGGGTTACCCGAAAGGACCAGTGTTCCCACATTTCGCACCCTGGGAATGGAACCCGACAAACGTCTTGAACATGGAGCGAACCCGCTCATAACGCGAGCCTATAGATTCACACGATTGCCCGGAACGCGCTGTGAATACCGCCGTCTGAGCTGGTCCGAACGCCGCAATGAGATGGACCGGGCGCGGTACGCGAGCCCGCGAGATGCGAATGCGCGATAACACCGATCCATAACAACGCGCCGGTAGCCCGCAATTCAACAGCACCCGGGCGCGGCCGAACTCCATGATTACAACCTGTGCGCACTATCCGGTATACCCCTGACCGGACTGTGCAGACCGGACATTCCGCCATACGGTGCGTTCAACCGCCGCCAATGGCGTGAAAAACCCCACCGGTCACGACCGGTGGGGTTGGTGGGAACGGTGGGGCCAACCGCGCGGGTGGCTACTGCTGATATCCCTCGACCTCGTCGGGCGGGCGCACACCCGCCCGGTCCGGGTCAGCACCGGCGTCGCGGCGGGCCCGGCGCTGGCGCAGCAGGTCCCAGCACTGGTCCAGGGCCACCTCGAGCTCGGCGAGCCGCGCCCGTTCCCGCTCGGGTGCCAGGTCGCCGCGCTGGGCCGACTCGCGCAGGCGGTGCTCCTCGTCGACCAGCGCGCCGACCCTGGCCAGGATCTCGGTGTCGTCCATGCCACCAGCCTGGCAGGCCCGCGGCCGGGCGGCACGCCACCCGGTACCGGGCGGGCGACTAGCGGCTCGACTCAGGGCGTTGGCCGTGTATGGGCGGGTCGAGACACGGTCGACGTTCTGGGTCGCACCACTAGTAGTTGTCGCCGCCGAAGAACATCTCCTCGATCTGGTCCGCGGTGCCCGCGAGCAGTTCCAGCGGGTCGGTGAACTCGTGGATGTCGAGGTCCTTCAGCGGCAGCGAGTGCCGCAGCACCACGTGGTCGCCCATGATGGCCGCGCCGCAGGCGATGGAGGACTGGCCGATCTCGGTCAGCAGCGCCCTGAGGTCGACCTTGTCCGCGGTGCCGACCGGGGAGGCGATCTGCACCCACTCGTGCTTGGCGTCGAGCACCTCCCTGGCCACGATCACGACCTGGGTGCGCTCGTCGTCCTCGTCGAACTCCTCGAAGTTGAACAGGATGCGGATCTCGTCGTCGGAGCTGGAGATGACCTCGTACTCCTCGCGCACGTACTGGACCAGCTCGCGCCATGTCGCCATGCCCACAGGGTAGCGGCTCGGCTACGCACGGCCCGAAGGCGTGACGCGCGCCGCCCCGTGGGGTGAACGCGGCCGAATCCGGTCCGGACCGGACCGCCCGCTGATCTGCTGACCCGGTCGATCAGGCACTCGACGAACCTGGAGGAAACAGATGACCCGCAACTCCCGCCGTCCGCTGACCCTGGTGGTCGCGCTGGTGCTGGCACTGGTGTCAACCGCGGCGTTGTCGGCGCCAGCCGTCGCCGCGGCACCGTTCGAGGTGTGCAATGAGGACGCCGCCGCCCTCGACCCCGGCTGACGGTCCTCGTCGACAACGCGACCGGGGACGACGTGTACCTCAGGTGCGGCGCGCACGAGCGAGGCACGATGTTCGGGATCAGGCACATCATCAACGGACACGCGGGCGTGCGAACGGAATACGCGTGGCGGGCCCTGCAAGCGTGCGTCAAGCGGCTGCTGGCCACCCCCAGCACCTTCAAGCTGGCCACGAACGGGCAGTGGGAGTTCACCGGCAAGGGTGTCAACGGCAAGCTGTGGAAGCTCTTCGTGTGGGACCGGGGCTACGGGGTCCACAAGCAGTGGGGTGTGGCGACGGTGTACATGACCGGTTCCGGCAACGCCAAAACCCCGTGGGACCAGTGCGCGACCCCGCCGAGGTGACCACGCTGATGTGACCACGCCGATGTGACCACCAGGCGCAGGAGCGCGACCGAACGCCGGGCGGGGCACGCGACCCCGCCCGGCCGGTGCTCAGTCGAAGGCGATGGTCGGCAGGTCGACCGCGCTGGACCCGGCGTCCGCGGTGACCACGGCGCCGCTGACGATGGCGGCGTCCTTGGAGGCCAGGAAGGTGATCACCGCGGCAACCTCCTCGGAGGTGGCCGGGCGGCCCAGCGGGACGTTCTCGGTGGCGATGCCGTAAGCGCCGTCGCGGTCGGTTCCCTTGATGGCGGCCAGTTCGTCCATCTGCAGGTCGGCCATCGGGGTGCGCACCCAGCCGGGGCACACCGCGTTGGCGCGCACACCGTGCTTGCCGTAGTCGCGGGCGATCGAGCGGGTCAGGCCGATCAGCGCGTGCTTGGTGGTGACGTACCCGGCGACCGCTGGGCCTGCGAACAGCCCGGCCAGCGAGGACACCAGCACGACCGAGCCGCCGCGGGCGGTCAGCGCGGGCAGCGACTCGCGGATGGTGATGAACGCGGTGGTGAGGTTGACCTCGATGGCCTGCTGCCAACTGGCGTCGTCGGTGTCGAGCGCCGAGCCGAGGCCGTGCCCGCCCGCGTTGGCCACCACGACGTCGAGCCGACCGAAGCGCTCCAGGGTGGCGGCCACGACCGCCTTCATCGACGCGGAGTCCGCGGCGTCGGCGGGCACCACCAGCGCGTCCTCGCCCAACGGGTCGGCGACTTCGCGCAGCGGGGCCTCCCGGCGCCCGGTGAGCACGACCTTGCCGCCCTCGGCGACCACCCGCCGCGCCGTGGCGGCCCCGATACCCGTGCCTGCGCCGGTGATCAGGACCACCGTGTCCGCGAACCTCATCCGCTCGTCCCTCTCGTCGTGATCGTCTGTCCACTGAGCCGTTCGCCGTCCGGACCGAGCAGGCCGAGGACGGCGGCGGCGATGTCGTCGGGCACCAGGTAGTCGGCGCAGTCCGGGGCGACCCCGCCGACCAGGATGCCCAACGGGGCCACGTCGCGCGCGACCGCCGCGGTGAACCCGCGCATGGCGCCGTCGACCGCGCTGTGGTGGGCGAGGTGGCGGCACTCGGCCGCCACGGTCACGATGACACCGCTGCCCTGGCCCTTCATCGCCCGCAACGCCGCCCGGGTGCCGTAGAAGGTCCCGTCCAACCGGGCGGCGAGCGCCGCGTGCCACTGCTCGTCCGTTATGTCCATTGTGGAGCCCGCGGCGGTCGGGCCGCACTCCCCCGAGCCGGTGTTGTTCACCAGCACGTCGAGCCTGCCGAAGTGGTCGACGACCGCGCGCACGGCGCCGTCCACCTGGATCGGGTCCGCGACGTCGGCGCGCACCACCATGCCCCGGCGCAGTCCCCGCGAGGCCAACTCGGCCCCGGTGGAGTCGCCGTCGAGCACGGCCACCGTGGCGCCCTCGGCGTCGAGTCGGCGCGCGATCGCGGCGCCGACACCCGAGCCCGCGCCGGTGACCAGTGCCACCTTCCCGTCCAAGCTGCCCATGGCGGGCACGCTAATTGCCCACCCGCCGGTTTCCGGCACGTCCAAGGTCACTAGTGCGCCGCCGGACAACGAATGTTCGCCCGGCGCCAACCTCGTGACCGGGTCGTGGGACCCGGCCACGGGGCCGCACCGCGGGACTAGGACGTGCCTGCCGAACTCGCCTTACTTGCCGAACTCGCCCTGCTTGCCGAACTCGCCCTACTTCCCGAACTGGGGAGTGTGCAGGTCGCCCACGGCCACGTGGATGGCGCGCACGTCGCTGTAGAAGTCGATGCTGTGCACACCGCCCTCCTGGCCGACGCCGCTGGCCTTGATGCCGCCGAACGGGGTGCGCAGGTCGCGCACGTTGTGCGAGTTGATCCAGACCATGCCCGACTGCACCGCGCGCGCGACCCGGTGCCCGCGCTGCAGGTCCTTGGTCCACACGTAGCCCGCGAGGCCGTACTTGGTGGCGTTGGCCAGCTCGACGGCCTCTTCCTCGGTGTCGAACGGGGTGACGCCGACGACCGGGCCGAAGATCTCCTCCTGGAAGATCCGGGCGTCCGGGCGCACGTCGGCGAACACCGTCGGCTGCAGGAAGTTGCCCTCGGTCAGGTGCGCGGGGCGCTCGCCACCGGCGACCAGGCGGGCCTCGCGCTTGCCGATCTCGACGTACTCCAGCACCCGGGCGTAGTGCTCGGGGTGGATGAGCGCGCCGACCTCGGTGGCCGGGTCGGCTGGCGAGCCGACCTTGACCGCGGCGGCGCGGGCGGCCAGCGCCTCGACGAAGCGGTCGTAGATCTCGCGCTGGACCAGGACCCGGGAGCTGGCGGTGCAGCGCTCGCCGTTGAGGGAGAACACGCCGAACACCGCGGCGTCGACGGCCCGCTCGAAGTCGGCGTCGGCGAAGACCACGCACGGCGACTTGCCGCCGAGCTCCATCGACACCTCCTTGAGGTTCTCCGCCGAGGTGCGCATGATGATCTGCCCGGTGCCGCTCTCGCCGGTGAAGGAGATGCGCGGGACGTCGGGGTGGGCCACCAGCGCGGCGCCTGCCTGCTCGCCGATGCCGTGCACCAGGTTGAACACGCCGTCGGGCACGCCTGCCTCGGCCATGATCTCCGGCAGGAGACTCGCCGACAGCGGCGACCACTCGGCGGGCTTGAGCACCACGGTGCAGCCGGAGGCGAGGCTGGGGGCCAGCTTCCAGGTCTCCAGCATGAACGGGGTGTTCCACGGCGTGATCAGACCCGCGACGCCCGCAGGCTGGCGGATCGCGTAGTTGACCTGCTTGTCGCCGACGATGTAGGCCTCTTCGTGCAGGGCCACGATGACGTCGGCGAAGTAGCGGAAGTTCTCGGCGGCGCGGTGCGCCTGGCCGCGGGCCTGGGTGATCGGCAGGCCGGTGTCGAAGCACTCCAGCTCGGCGAGGCGCTCGGCGCGGACCTCGATGCCGTCGGCGATCTTGTTCAGGACCTTGGCGCGCTCGCGGGCGGACAGCCGCGGCCACGGGCCCTCGGTGAACGCGCGCTTGGCGGCGGCGACGGCCAGGTCGATGTCGGCGGCGTCACCGGCGGCCACCCGGCCGTAGACCTCGTTGGTCACCGGGTCGGCGACCGGGAACGTCGCACCGTCCACACTGGACGCGGGCTTGCCGTCGATGAAGTGCCGCAGGTCGCTGGGCAGGTCGGCGGGGCGGGGAACAGCCTGCTCGGCCATGGGTGCTCCTTTGGTGGGTCAGCTCGGTTCTGGGGTCGGCAGGGCGGTTCAGAGCGAGGGGCGGACGAGCAGGTGCTCGGCCTGGGCGCGCAGCGCGGTGATGCGCTCCAGGCCCTTGGCGGTCGGCTCGATCAGCGGGGCGCGGACGAAGCCGCTCTCGATGAGGCCGAGGTCCTTGAGGATGTGCTTGGCCGGTGCCGGGTTGGTCTCGACGAACAGCAGCTCCACCAGCGGCGCGAGCTGGTAGTGCAGGTCGATGGCGCCGTCGTGGTCACCGGCGACGTAGAGCTCGTACATCCTGGCGACCGCGGCGGGGGCGATGTTGGCCAGCGCGCTGACGAAGCCGATGCCGCCGATGGCCAGCAGCGGCAGGCACAGCAGCTCGATGCCCGACCACATCAGGAAGTCGCGCCCGCACTTGTGCAGCACGTGCGAGAAGTGCTCGAAGTCCTTCGTGGTCTCCTTGATGCCCACGATGTTGTCGTGGGCGCGGCGCAGGGTGGCCACGGTCTCCGGCGCGATGTCCACGGCGGTGCGCGAGGGCACGTTGTAGATCACGATGGGCTGGTCGGGGAACTCCCGGGCCACGGTGCCGTACCAGGCGATCAGGCCCTCCTGGGTGGGGCGGCTGTAGTACGGGGTGATGACCAGCGCGAGGTCGGCGCCGAGCTTGTGCGCGGCCTCGGTGATCTCCAGGGTCTCCTCGAGCTTGGTGGAACCTGTGCCGGGCAGGAACGGAACGCGGTCGTCGATCTCCTCGGCGACCGCCTTCATCGCGGCGATGCGCTCGGCCGCGCTCTGCGCGCTGGGCTCACCGGTGGAGCCGCCGATGGAGATGCCGTGCGAGCCGGAGTCGAGCTGCCAGCGCACGAGCCTGCGCAGGCCCTCGGTGTCCACCGCGCCATCGGCGGTGAACGGGGTGACGACCGGGGCGATCGAGCCCTTGATCAGCGACGGTGTGGCGCGGAACTTCATTGCGTCTCCAAGTGTAGACATTCGCAAACGTGCTGGTGGTCCATCGTTCCTGACCTCGGAACCGCTACTTGCCAGACGCCGTGGAGACGGCGTTGACGGTGTTGAGCTTGTGCTGGCGGGCGAACGCCTCGACCTCGACCGCCGGTGCGCCGGTGCGCAGCAGGCGTAAGAGCTCGTCGTGCTCCTCGACCGACTCGCGGGCCCGGCCCGGCACCAGCGCGAAGGTGGAGCGGCGCAGGACGTCGAGCAGGTTCCACTCCCGGGTGATCAGGTCCCGCAGGTGCGGGTTCGCGCAGCCGCCGCACAGCAGCAGGTGGAACTCGCGGTTGAGCCGGGTGAAGCCCAGCGGGTCGAACTCGGTGAGGGTGTCGCGCATCCGGTCGTTGAGCGTCGCCGCGCGGGTCAGCGCCGCGGGGGTGAACCGCGCCGTGGCCATCGCGTGCCCCTCCAGCAGCGCCAGCGTGTGCATGGCGTGCCGGTACTGGTCCGGGTCCACCCCGGCGACCTGGGCGCCGACGTTGCGCTCGAAGACGACCCAGCCCTCGGCCTCCAGCCGCCGCACCGCCTCGCGCACCGGGACGGCGCTGACGCCGAGGTCGCGGGCGATGCGGTCGAACACCAGCCGGGTGCCGGGGCCGTACCAGCCGTCGACGATGCGCTGCTTGAGCGTCTCGTAGGCGTACTGGGTCTTGGAGCGGCCGTCCAGAGCAGGCTTGGTCGGGGTGGCCGGGGTGATCACTCGCCGTCCCAGCGCTGGTAGGCCTCGCGCCACTTCGGACCGAGCGGGTAGAGCCCGTCGACCGACTCGCCCTCGTCGACGCGGGCCAGGATGAACTTCTCCTGCCGCTCCATCTCCAGCGCGTCCGCGGCGACCTCGTCGACGATGGCGGGCGGGATCAGGATGACGCCCTCGCCGTCGCCGACCAGCACGTCGCCGGGGCGCACCAGCACACCGGCGCAGGCCACGTCGACACCGATCTCCCAGGGCACGTGCTTGCGGCCCAGGACAGCCGCGTGGGCGCCCGCGGAGTAGGTGGGGATCTCCAGTTCGCGGAACGACGGGCTGTCGCGCAGGCAGCCGTCGGTGACGATGCCGACCGCGCCGCGGCGGGCCGCGCGCAGGGCGAGGATGTCGCCGATGGTGCCCGCGCCGTGCTCGTCGCGGCAGTCGATGACCAGGATCTGGCCGTCGCCGATCGCCTCGACCGCGCGCTTCTGGGCGTTCATGCCGCCGCCGCGCTCGTCGAACATGTCCTCCCGCAACGGGAGGTAGCGCAGCGTGTGCGCTGTGCCGACCAT
This sequence comes from Actinokineospora diospyrosa, assembly GCF_024171925.1. GTDB lineage: Bacteria > Actinomycetota > Actinomycetes > Mycobacteriales > Pseudonocardiaceae > Actinokineospora > Actinokineospora diospyrosa. The sequence goes on from NZ_JAMTCO010000004.1 coordinate 119,902, forward strand.
GCGCAGGTCGGGGCGAGCAGGCGCGAGTCCGGTGAGGAACGTGTGGTTCAGACCGCGCTTGCGCAGCTGGCTGGACAGGGTCGCGGTGGACACCTGGTTGAGCGCTGCCTCGGTCTCGGGCTTGATCGCGGGAACGTCCTTACCGTAAGCGATCGCGCGATCCGTTGGGGTCACCTGCGGCCGCGCACCCGGCTTGGGGAGCTCGGCCTCGGCCTCCACAACGGTGTTGACCAAGCGCTCGGTGTCACCGATGGCGACCTCGACGACGTCACCCGGCTCGACGACGGTGGCACCGGTGGGGGTGCCGCAGAGGATGATGTCGTCGGGCTCCAGGGTGATGGTGCGCGACAGGTCGGCGATCAGGTAGGCGAAGTCGAACAGCAGGTCGTCGACCTTGGCCTCCTGCACCAGCACGCCGTTGACCCAGGTGCGCAGGGTCAGGTCGGCGGTGCGGGGGTCCAGCAGGACCGGTCCGACGGGGGTGTAGCCGTCGGCGCCCTTGCTGCGCAGGTTGGAGCCCCGGTCGGCGTAGCGCAGGTCGTGGACACCGAAGTCGTTCGCGGCGGCGACGCCCTTGACGTAGTCCAAGGCCTGCGAACGGCTCACGTTTTTGGCGCGCTTGCCGATGACGACGGCGATCTCACCCTCGAAGGCGGACAGGACGGTGCCCTTGGGCCGGACCAGGTCGGCGCCGGTGTGCGAGAGCGACGACGGCGGCTTGACGAAGTAGGACGGCTCCTCGGGGAAGCGACCCCGCTCGGCGGCGCGGCTGCGGTAGTTCAGGTGCACCGCGATGATCTTCGACGGCTGGAGACCCAGCGGGTGCCCGCTCACGCCGGGACCGGGAAGTCGACGATGACCTGGCCGGTGCCGCTGCTCGGGAAGTAGTCGCAGAGCTGCTCACCTCTACCGCTGTAGTCCTTCCAGCCGAGCAGGCCGAACATCATCGCGGTGTCGGCCATCGCGGCCTCGCCGGTGCAGCGCTCGTTGTAGGTCGGCAGCGTCTCCAGGAACTCCGCGATGCGCCCCTCACGCCACTGGTCGAGCACGACCCGGTCGGCCTGCTCGTTGAACGGGTTGGAGATCTTGTTGAGGTACTGCGAGGAGATCTCGTTGGTGGGGAACTGGTGCGAGAGGCTGCCGCTGGCCAGGAAGGCGACCTTGCGGTCGGAGCGCTTGATGGCGCGCAGCATGGCCTCGCCGACGCGGCGGTTCTCGTCGATGGTGGAGTAGATGTTGCAGCCGATCGGCAGCACCTTGAGCGGCTCGGCGCCGCCGGTGTTCTCCGGGCGGTTCATGAAGTGCATCGGCACCAGGGTCGCGTACTCCAGGCCGAGGTCCTTGACGTCGTGGACCATCGCTTTTTGTCCACCGGCGTTGATCTCCTCGCCGATGAGCTCGGCCAGGTCGGCCGCACCGTCGTAGTCGTACTCGAGGTCGGCGATGAAGTGCGGCAGCTCGTGCGAGGCGTAGCTGCCCGCGTGCCGTGCCTTGCCGTTGACGTGGAAGGACATGCTGTTCATCCAGTGCGAATCGGCCACCAGGAAGGTGTCGGCACCGCGCTCACGGGCCCGTCTGCCCACCTCGGCGAGGCCCTCCTCGGCGGGCTTGCGGATCCCGTGGTTCTTGCCGGGCTGGATGGACAACCAGATCGACGGGACGTGCGTGATCTTGGCTGCCAGGACCAGCTCACCCATGGTGACCTCCTCCATCGGACTTCGTCGTCGAAATCATGTAGCCGATCGCATATGATTTCGGCTCCGGTGGCGGCGCGTGCCGCCGATGGGAACAGGTGTACCCACTTCCGGCGTAGGTTGATTGGTAGGGCGCGCACAGCGGTTGTCCCGGAGCGCATCACGTGTTGCGGGTCGGACTCGGTGCGGGGCCGACCCTTGACGGGACCGGGGCGCGGGGCAGAGTGTTCCCAGTCACGCAGTGTCACTCTGGCAAGGAGGTCAGCGTTGACGTATTCGGTGACGACGGCGGGCGCGCCTGCGGCGCAGCAGTTCGACCTGTGGGAGTCCGCGGTGTCGCAGACGTTCGTGCCGCTGGAGGCCGCCCCGGGTGAGCGCGCGGCCTTCCGCGGTCGCCTGCGCGGGCAGAACCTGGGCAGCGTCGCCGTGTACGAGGCCACCGCCGACGCGCACACCGTCCGCCGCACGCAACGCGCCATCGCCCGCGCCAACCCCGAGATGTACAAGCTCGGTCTCCAACTGCACGGCACCGCGCGACTGTCGCAGGACGGCCGCCAAGCCGCCCTCGACCCCGGCGACTTCGCCATCTACGACACGACCCGGCCCTACACCCTGGCCTTCGACGACGTGTCGTCCACTTTGGTCCTGATGTTCCCCCGCGACATGCTGTGCCTGCCCTCGGGCCACGTGGAGCAGCTCACCGCCACCCGCTTCTCCGGCGGCTCCGGCGTCTCCGGCATCGTGTCGTCGATCCTGGTCCAGCTGGCCAGGAACCTGGACGACCCGCAGGTCTACGGCAGCGTCCGGCTGGCCCGCAACGTCGTCGACCTCCTCGGCACCGCCCTGGCCGACCGCGTCGACTACTCCAACGTCCCAGCCGAGTCCACCCGCGGCGCGCTGCTGGTGAAAATCAAGTCCTATGTGGAGACCCACCTCAACGACCCGGCCCTGTCCCCCACCGAGATCGCCGCCGCCCACCACATCTCCACCCGCTACCTCCACAAGCTCTTCAGCGACGCGGGCGTGACGGTCTCGGGCTGGATCCGCCAACGCCGCCTGGAACGCTGCGGCCAAGACCTGGCGGACCCGTCGAAGCAGCAACTCGCCATCGGCGCCATCGGCGCCCGCTGGGGCCTGGTAGACGCCTCGTACCTGAGCCGCGCCTTCAAGACCGAATACGGCCTAAGCCCCTCCGAATACCGCCAACGCAGCGCCACCCACCGCGCCGACTGACGATACCCACACCTCAGCCACTCGCCACCTTGGGCAACTTTCACGCTACCCAAAGTAGCCATTGACTGAGGTGTCGAACTTTCCATACGACGATTGCCCCAAGGTCAACGTTGATAGGGTCCCCTAGTCACGAACTAGGGGAGCATCGGGATGTACAGCAGCGACGGCGGCCCCGCGGGCGCCATCGGATCTGTCATGGGGGAGTTCGCCGCACTGGCCGCGCGCGGCGGCTTCGCCGTCAACGAGCACGGCGGCGACGCGCTACTGAAGGCCATCCGCTCCATGATCCGGTGGATTGACGACCAGGAGCTGGACCTGCAACTGCTCACCCAGCGCGCGAAACTCGGTAGCTCAAGCAACGCCATGGTCATGGCCCCCTTCTTGCAGCAGGTGGCTACCGACAGCAGCGGCTTCATCACGCAGCTGACGCAGTTGCGCAAGTCCCTGACCGAAGCGGATCAAGCGATCGTGCAGGCCATGGCAAACTATCAACGGGAAGATCACGAAGCGGCGGGATCACTCAGTTGAAGGGCAGCGGACCTGTGCGGCGTTCGTTCTGGATCACCTCGGGGATCAGCCTGGTCCTGCTCCTGACGAGCTGCGACAACGAGACCGCTGGCACGCCAACCACGCCCGGCGACAGCGGCCCGCCCGCCACAACGGAGAAAACCTCTCGAACCAACGCGCCCACAACCCCCGTGGCGGATTCCATCAAGCCATGCGAGTTGTTGTCGACCGCGGATGCGCGTGGCCTTGGTGTCGTCGAAGAACCGCGCACAAAGACGACCAAAGACACAAACTCCTGCCGCTGGCGAGTCGAGAAACCTGTAGCGGCGGACAGCTACTCCATCGACATCACCCACTACCTAGACCGAGGTCTGAAAGACCTTGTCAGCAGTGAGACCCCCACACCCGTGAACGTGGGCAGTCACGAGGCGGTTCAAGCACCTGGAATCAGTGCGGCGGGCTGTGTCGTGGCGCTCGGCTTGACCGCGGAGTCCAGGGTGGACGTGTATGTCACGGGCGGCAACCAGGGCCGGATGTGCGCTCCCGCGCTGGACGTAGCGAAGATCATTGACCCCAAGCTGCCCTGACCTCGTCCACGGATGTGGTCATCGTCCTCGATGGGGCGGAGTCCGCGTCGCATCGAACCCTCGATGACGTTCACTCCGTGTGCCCATATCACGCCATTGCGCAGTTGCCCATCGGGCATCGTTGCTAGTGTGGCCGCCGGGGAGCACACAGGGGAGCACGATGTACGACAACGAGGGTGGCCTGACCAGCGCCATCGGAGCCCAGATGGGCGAGTTCGCGTCGGCGGCCGCCAGGGGTGGGTTCGCTGTCAACGAGCACGGCGGCGCGGCTCTGCTGAGGGCGATCGGCAATCTTGTCGAGTGGATAGACGAGCAGCAGGTGCAATTGCGCCTGCTCACCAGAGTCGCGAAGCTGGGGAGTTCGAACAACGCAGAGATCATGAAGCCCTTCCTCCAACAGGTCGCCAGCGACGACCAGGGCTTCATCACGCAGTTGCTGCAACTGCGCGCCTCCCTGGTCCAAGGCGAGGAGGCCATCCGCCAAGCGATGGCAAACTATCAGCAGGTTGATCAGCAAGCCGCGCGCGAAATGAACTGAAGGGTCCCTGGTCTGTGAGGCGATCGCTCATGCTCGTGTCCGCTGCCGGCCTGCTACTGCTCACGGGGTGCACTGAGCGGACGGTGGGAACGCCCGAACCCGGACTGCCTACCACGCAGTCGTCAGAGGCACCACGTCCGACCAAGCCCACATCGGCCGAACCCGACTCGATCAAGCCCTGCGACTTGCTGACCGAGTCGGCAGCCAAGGAGATCGGCGTCACAGGGGAACCCAAGCCCAGGAAGATCACCGGGGCAACAGCCTGCAGCTGGCGGGTGCGCAAAGATGCCTCGGCGGACAGCTACACGCTGGACGTCGCCTACATTCCGGAACTCGGGCTCAAGGACCTCCGTAGCCAGACCGCCGAGATCCAGGTTGGGAAGCACAAGGCTGCCCAGGGCGTCGACGAGGACACCCTGGGCTGTGTGGTCAGCATCCAGATCACCGAAACCTCGCGCATCGATGTAGTCGCGGCGGGCAGTGACCCCACGAAGCTCTGTGCGCCCGCGCTCGCGGCGGCCAAGCTCGTGGAGCCGGAACTCCCCTGACACGATCTTCACCTTGACGAGGCGGTCCCCGGTGGGGCCGCCTCGTCGTGGTTGGTGGGTCGTCGGGCGCAGGTGGTCAATGGCCATGCGCTGATAGGCAACCGGGATGGTGCTCTGGCGTTCGAGACTGGGGGTCGCGTTCGTCCATGGCGGCAAGGAAGGGGAGCCGATGCGCACCGAGGGGCTTTACATTGATGGGGAGTGGGTGCGCCCGGAGGGGGTCGGGGAGTTCGTGAGCCTGGACCCCGCCAGTGGGGAGCGGATCGCGACCCTGGTGGACGCCGGGCAGGCCGAGGTGGACGCGGCGGTGGCGGCGGCTCGGGCGGCGCTGCCGGTGTGGGGACGGGTGCCCGCGACCGAGCGGGCGCGGATCCTGTGGAAGATCGCGGACCTGCTCGAGGCGCACGGCGACGAGATCGCCGCCCTCGAGACGTTGGACCAGGGGCAGCCGCTGGGCGTGGCGAAGGCCGTCAGCGTGACCGGTGCCGTCGAGCACTTCCGGTACTTCGCCGGGTTCGCGACGAAGATCGACGGCGCGGTGCGCACCGTCTCGTTCCCGGACACGCTGCAGTTCGACAAGCGCGAGCCGGTCGGGGTGTGCGCGTTGATCGCGCCGTGGAACTTCCCGTTGATGATCATGACTTGGAAGCTCGCACCCGCGCTGGCGTGCGGCAACACCGTGGTGCTCAAGCCCGCCGAGCAGACCTCGCTCACCGCGGCGTACCTGACGCGGTTGTGCGCCGAGGCGGGCGTCCCCGCGGGCGTGGTGAACCTGATCACCGGTGGTCCCGAGGCCGGTAAGGCCCTCGTGCGGCACCCCGGTGTCGACAAGGTCTCCTTCACCGGCTCGACCGCCGTCGGCAAGGACATCGTCGCCGCTTCCGCTAACGACCTTAAGCGGGTCACCCTCGAACTCGGCGGTAAGACCCCCACGGTCATCGCCAAGGACGCCAACATCGACGCGGCCGTTGCTGGTGCCGTCGCGGGCGGTCTGCTCAACAGTGGCCAGGTTTGCGCGGCCTTCGCGCGCCTCTATGTCGACTCGGCCCGTGTGGACGAGTTCGCCACGAAGCTCGGTAAGGCTGTCGACGGTCTGAAGCTCGGCCCCGGTAGCGCCGCCGACACCCAGCTTGGCCCTCTTGTCACTGCCGAGCACCTCGCCAAGGTTGACTCCTACGTGCGCGGTGGCGTCACCGCAGGCGCGCAGCTGGTGGCCGGTGGCTCGCGCGGCGAAGGCGACCTCGCGAACGGCAACTTCTACCGCCCCACCGTGTTCGCGGGCGTCTCCGACGACATGGCGATCGTGCGCGAGGAGATCTTCGGCCCGGTCCTCACCGTGCTCGCCTATGACGGCGAGGACGAACTCATCCACCGCGTCAACGACTCGCCTTACGGCCTCGCCGCCTCTGTCTGGACCGACGACGTGCGCACCGCTCACCGGCTCGCCGACAGCATCCGCGCGGGCGCCGTCTTCGTGAACATGCCGTGCATCCCCGACGCGGCCGCCCCCTGGGGCGGGTTCAAGTCGAGCGGGTGGGGCCGCGAGATGGGTCCCTACGCGATCGAGGCCTACACCGAGATCAAGGGCGTCTGGATGCACTACGGCCAGGCAGCGCAGTGAGCACGCCCTACTGGGTCGCGGGCAAGCCCCGCACCTCGAACTCCCCGGTGACCGTGCGCAGCCCTTATGACGCCGCGGTCACCGGGGTCACCAGCAACGCCACCGCCGAGGACATCGAGGAGGCGGTGGCCGCGGCCGCCGCCGCCCGCGACGAGGTCGCCGCGCTCCCCGCGCACGTGCGGGCCGACGCGCTCGAGCACGTCTCGCGCCGGTTGGCCGAGCGGCTCGACGAGGTCGCCGCGCTGATCACCGGCGAGTCGGGCAAGCCGATCACCTGGGCGCGCACCGAGGTGACCCGCGCGGTCGCCACCTTCCGCTGGGGCGCCGAGGAGGCCCGCCGGTTCTCCGGCACCGTGCAGCGGCTGGACACCGAGCCCGGCTCCGAGGACCGGGTCGCCCTGGTCCGCCAGGTGCCGCGCGGGCCGGTGCTGGGCATCACGCCGTTCAACTTCCCGGTGAACCTGGTCGCGCACAAGCTCGCCCCGGCCATCGCCGCGGGCTGCCCGGTGATCATCAAGCCCGCCCCGGCCACGCCGCTGTCGGCGCTGCTGCTCGGTGAGCTGCTCGCCGAGACGGACCTGCCCCCCGGCGCCTGGTCGGTGCTGCCGATGACCAACCCGCAGATCGCCGACCTGGTCGGTGACCCGAGGCTGCCGGTCATCTCGTTCACCGGCTCGGACGCGGTGGGCTGGCGGATCAACGACGCCAACCCGCGCAAGCACGTGCTGCTCGAACTCGGCGGCAACGCCCCGGTCATCATCGCCCCGGACTGGTCCGACATCGAGGGCGCCGCGGCCAGGGTCGCCGCGTTCGGCACGCACCAGGCTGGCCAGTCGTGCGTGTCGGTGCAGCGGGTGTACGCGCACACCGACGTCTACGACGAGTTCGTGCCCGCGCTGGTCAAGCACGTGCGCGCCCTGCCGACCGGCGACCCGGCGCACCCGGTGACCCACGTCGGCCCGCTGATCAACGCCGACGCCGCGCGCCGGGTCAGCGACTGGGTCGCCGACGCGGTGACCAGGGGCGCCACGCTGCTCACCGGGGGCAGGACCGACGGCAACGCGATCGACCCGGTGGTGCTCGCCGACGTGCCCGAGGGCTGCGCGGTGGTCACCGAGGAGGTGTTCGGCCCGGTCATCGTGGTCGAGCGGGTCGCCTCGGTGGACGCCGCCGTCACCGCGGCCAACCGGTCGCGCTACGGGCTGCAGGCCGGGGTCTTCACCCACGACCTGCGGGTCGCCGCGCACGCCACGGCGAAGCTGCAGGTCGGCGGCGTGGTGATCGGCGACGTACCGACCTACCGAGCCGACCAGATGCCCTACGGCGGCATCAAGGACTCCGGCGTCGGCCGCGAGGGCGTGCAGTCGGCGATGCTGGACCTCACCGAGCCCAAGGTCATGGTGCTCACCGAGTTCGTCACCTGATCCCCCCGCCGCCCGGGCCCAGCACGCCGGGTCCGGGCGCACGGAGCCCGTTCGCACCGGCTTGCCCATTCCGGTCCCAGCGGGTCCGAGCCCTTTCGCGCCAGCCCAACCAGCGCGGTCGAAGTCCCGTCGAGCCCACGGGTCCCGACCGCACCCAGTGCCACCCGCACTTGGTCCGACCACACGGAGTTCCGACCACGCCAGACGGCGAGTCCACCCACGCCGGGTTCCACCCGCCCCGCGCGACGCCCAGCCCCCACCCTCTCCGGGGGGCGGCCCCAGGGCCAGTCTACTAGGCCCCACCGACAGTGGATCTTGGAAAACCCCAGCTGAAGATCCACATGTGGATAACTTCTGTCGCTGGAACGGGTGAAGCCTCGGTCGCCCGGGCCGTGGCGGGGTCGGTGGGCCCCGCTACGGTGTGGCGTCATGAAGTCGATCTCGGTGCACGTGCACGGCGCTGACGAGGCCGAGGCCGATGGCCTGACCCGGCAGCTGCGCGCGGAACTGCTGGAGCTGGACGTCGACGCGGTGGACTTCGGTGCGGACGAGGCGCCCCCCGCGCACAGCAAGGGCGTCGACCCCGGTGTGGTGACCACGCTGGTGGTCGCGGTCAGCTCCTCCCCCGTGCTGGTCGAACTCGCCCGCGCGGTGCGCGACTGGATCACCCGGGCCACCGACCGCAAGCTCACCATCACCGCCGAGGACGGCCGCACCCTGGAGATCACCGGTGCCCGCGCCCGCGAAGACCAGCGCCTGATCGAGTCCTTCCTCAACCCCGAGGGCGACCGGCCCGAGCTCACCCCGTAGCCCGCCCGACCACCGCCAGGCGTCAGCGAACATCGCGACCAGGCGTTGAACCACGCCGAGGAACAGCGACCGCGCTGCCGAACAGCCGACGCCGACGGGCCACTGGTGCCGTCTTCGCGCTCGTACCCGCGGGTGGTCGCCGGCTGGATTCCGACATCGGTTACCGATACGCGAGGGCTCGGGCACCCGATGTAGTCAAGGGGAGGGGAGCCGCATGCGACACGCGCTGATCGTGGCCAACGACGCCTACCAGGACGCCGGGTTGCGGGAGTTGCGCGCGCCCAGGCAGGACGCCGACCAGTTGGCGGCGGTGTTGGACGACCCCGAGATCGGCGGGTTCGCGGTGCGGACCCTGCACAACGTGAGTGCGGCGGACACCAACGAGGCCATCGAGGACTTCTTCGCCGACCGCGCCCCCGACGACCTCCTGCTGCTGTACTTCTCCGGCCACGGCGTGAAGGACGCGAGCGGGGACCTCTACTTCGCCACCACCGGCACCAAGCTCAACCGGCTCGGCGCGACGGCGGTGGCGGGCGACTTCGTGCAGCGGCTGATGAACCGGACCCGCGCGCGCCGGGTCGTGCTGCTGCTGGACTGCTGCTACGCGGGCGCGTTCGGCCGGGGCATGGTCGCCCGCGCGGGCACCTCGGTGGCGCTCGACGAGCAGTTCCAGGGCCGCGGCCGGGCGGTGCTCACGGCGTCGAGCGCGATGGAGTACGCCTTCGAGGGCCAGGAGCTGACCGACACCGCCGCGGGCGGGCCGTCGGTGTTCACCAGCGCACTGGTGGAGGGGTTGCGCACCGGGGACGCCGACCGCGACCAGGACGGCATGGTGGGCCTGGACGAGCTCTACGAGTACGTCTACGACCGGGTCCGCGCGGCCACCCCGAACCAGACCCCGGGCAAGTGGGTCTTCGACCTGCAGGGCGACCTGTTCATCGCCCGCCGCGGCCGCCCGGTGACGGTGCCCTCGGAGCTGCCGCTGGAGCTGCGGGAAGCGGTGGTCCACCCCAACCGGTCGGTGCGGGCGGGTGCGGTGGACGACCTGGCCCGGCTGCTGACCGGCGGGCACGAGGGCCTGGCGCTGGCCGCCCGACTGGCCCTGGAATCACTGGCCGACGACGACAGCCGCACGGTGGTCACCGCCGCCACCGAAGCGTTGGCCACGGCCCGGCCCGGGCCAACACCACCACCCGAGCCGACACCACCCGAACCGCTCCTGCCCGCTCCCGCAGCCGAGATCCCCGCCGCACCGCCCGAACGCGCTGAGGAGCCGGTACACGACCCCGTCCTGGAGCCCTGGGAGAGCCCGCCCTGGTTTGCCGTGGGGCCCGAGGTCTTCGCCGAACCCACACCGATCCCCGGGGAACGCGCCCGAGTCGTGTGGCGGGTTGTCGGTGGTGTGCTGGCCGCCGCGGCCGTACTCGCGTTGGCGATGGTCACCGGCGACCCCGACCAGCTCATGAAGTCGACCGCCTACGACCGCTTCCCGTCGTCGTTCACCTATGTGGTCGTCGGGACCCTGGCGATCTGGTTGCTGGCGGCGACCTTGGTGGGTGTGCTCGTCGTCCGGCGGACCCGCGCGCGGGAACTGGTCCTCGGCACCGGTTTCGCCCTCGTCGCGGCGGCAGGCGCGCACATCGCCAAGCTCGGCACCCTCGGCGTCCTCGCGCCGATCTCCGGGCAGGTCATCCTCTACGGCCTGCTCGGCGCACTGGTCGCGCTCGTGATCCACAGCGGGCTGGTCAGGCCCGGGTGGCGCTTGGAACTGGGCGCCGGACTCGGCGCGGTGGTCACGCTGGTGGCGCTCTCCCAGGGCTTCGGCTGGGTGGGTCTTCTGCCGGGGACCGCGATCCTGGTGACGACGGTGGTGGCTGATCAGGTCGACCGCGCCCGAGCGGGCGAGCCCGTGGTCCGCGCCAGCGCCTTCCACGTCCTGTTGATCCTCAACGCCTGCATCTCGTTGAGCCAGGAAACCAATGACTGGCCGGTTTACGTTGTCGCCGCGACCGTCGCTCTAACAGCACAACCGCTTCTTGACGCACCCGTCGTGGCGCGGGTGGGTGCGGCCGCGACGACCGTGCTCTTGGTACAGCCCGCGATCGACTCGCGAGAAGTCATCCTGTCCACCGTCCACATTGCGATCAGCGTCGCGGCGGTGGTGGTGGCGTTGTGGCCGCAGCGGGCGCGGGTCTGACTCAGCCGAGGCCGATGTTGATGACCGGGCGGGCGGCCGGGTCGAGCCAGTTGAGGACGGCGTCCATCTGCGGGCGACCCAGGCTCACGCAGCCCGCCGTGGGCTGGTTGGTGCTGACGTGCAGGAAGAACGCCGAGCCCGCGCCCTTGACGACCGGCGACCGGTTGTAGTTCATGACGACCGCCCGGTCGTAGGCGCGGCCGACCTTGCCCAGGTTCTCCCCCGCGGCCTCGTTGAACGGGCAGGCGCCGGGGGCGCAGCGGTACGGGGTGTTGTAGTGCGCGGAGTTCACATCGGACACCCACCAGTCCGAGGTGTCCACCTGCCGGTAGGGCAGCCTGCCCGCGGCCGGGTGGTGGCCGAACGCCTCGGTGAGCGCCCAGACCCCCGCGGGCGTCTTGGTGCTGCCCTCGCTGGCCTGGCCGATGCCGCCCGAGCCGACGTAGGCCTTGAGCGGTCCGAGTTGGGCGACCCAGCCGGTGGCGGTCCGCTTCCAGGCGATGAGGGTCGCGGTGGTCGCGGTCGGGTTCGCCGCGACGACGGTGATCACCTGGTTCGCGTCGCCGGTGTAGGGCAGCGGCAGCGACCCCGCGGCCGCAGAGGCCGTCGCGGGAGCGGTGAACACACCCAGCACCATGAGCAGGACTACCAACCGATTGCGCATCCGAGGACTCCCCTGGTCGACCATCCGGGGTCCAGAATGGACCCGCGCGGGCGGGCGAGCACGCCGAACCCGCGGCCGCCACCCCCAGTTGGTGACGATCACCGCGGGCGAGGCTAGCGGAGGCGGCGGCCGGTGGGCCGTTCGGGGGCTGTCCGCCCGGCCGGGCCGGTGTGATCATGGGCCTCCCAGCGACCTGGCGGTGACAGCGTGACCACAGTGACCCACATCGGCGGTCCGACGACCCTGATCGAGGTGGACGGCTGGCGGCTGCTGACCGACCCGACGTTCGACCCGCCCGGTGAGCGCTACGCCTTCGGCTGGGGCATCTCGTCGGTGAAGCTCGCGGGCCCCGCCCTCTCCCCCGCCGACCTGGGCCCGCTCGACGCCGTCCTGCTGACCCACGACCACCACGGCGACAACCTGGACGCGGCGGGGCGGGCCCTGCTGCCCACGGTCCCGAGGCTGGTCACCACGGTCGCGGGCGCCCGCAGGCTGCGCACCGGCACCGGCCTGGCCCCCTGGTCGGAGACCACCCTCGAATCCCCCGACAAACCCCCACTGCGCGTCACCGCCACCCCCTGCCGCCACGGCCCACCCCTGAGCCGCCCGATCGTCGGCGAGGTGACCGGCTTCGCCCTGCACACCACCACCGGCATCCTCTGGATCTCGGGCGACACGGTGCCCTTCGCGGGGACCCAGGAGGTCATCGACCGCCTGGAGGTCGACATAGCCGTCCTGCACCTGGGCAGCGTGCGGTTCCCGCTGACCGGCCCCCTGCGCTACACGATGACCGGCACAGAAGCAGTCGCCCTGTGCGGCGCGCTGAAGCCCCGGGTCGCGATCCCGGTGCACTACGAGGGCTGGGCCCACTTCCACGAGGGCCGGGCGGGCGTGGAGAGCACCCTGTTCACCGCACCCGCGGACATCCAGAACCGCTTCCGCTGGCTCACCCCGGGCGAACCCACGCGGGTGTGAGGGTGAGATCAGACCAACCATCGATTGTCGGGCCGGACCGCAACCCTGGGGTCGACTTCCCCAGATTCGTCGGTATTCCGCTGAGCACGGACCCTTTGTTCGGTGAATCGCCAGATACCGTGCATATGCGCGGAGCATTTCGGCGGAATCTTTGCGCTGAACGAGTGAGTTCCGCAGCGTACGCGTTACGCTTGCCTTCGACGGTGCGACACCCGATGATGTGGCGGAACCACGGCCATGGCAAGATCGACTTGTTGTCGACGACTTGGGGGTAGACCGGTGCGAGGTTTTCACCACGACCGGGAGGAAATCGTGCGAAAATCCGCCACGAGCGAGCCGACCACATCAGGACCGGTCCGATGACGACTCACGGCATGACGAACGCAGCCCGCTACCTCGGTTACAGCGTCGCGGTGGGCGCACTGGGAACAGCACTGGTCTCGACGATCTCCGAGGTGTTCCCCCCGCAGTCGGCGTGGCGGGTCGCGCCCTTCCTGTTGGCGGCGATCGGCGCGGCGGTGGTGGGCTACCTCGCCGGTGCGCCCGGCCGCGGGCGGAGCGAGACCCGCGGGACCGAGCGGACGTCACTTCCTCCCGGACTTCAACCGGCGAACGGCTCCCCCGCCCAGGAACGCGGCCGTTACCGCTCCCCCGACGTACCACGCGTTGGTGGGCATCCTGCTCAGCAGTGAGTACGCGAGCACCCCGACGCCCGCGACGGCCAGGACGATCACGAAGATCATGACCCACGACTTGGCGCCCGGCTCCCGCACCAGCAGGGTGAGGAAGTTCAGCACTTGGTGCAGGCGCCCGCTGCCCGCGGTCAGCCGCAGGCTGGGTGGCGCCTCAGCGGCCTTCGGCGGCCGGGCGACTTCGGGCTGAGCGCCGCCCGTGGCGGACCCCGGGGCCGCCGGGGGTGACTCATCCGTCTGGTCTGACATGGACATGCTCCATCGGGGCTGAGATGCCTGGGGGGACTGGGATCGGATGCCGCTTCGGCACACGCCGTTGGCGACATCAGCCCTGGGCGATCACCGGGACTCCTCCAGCAGTCGTACTTGGGCGGCGATCAAGTCGGCTGACCGACCCTCGCTCAGGGCGACCGCGCAGAGGGCAGTCCACTTGCGTTCGTAATCCGCGAGCAGCCCGGGGTCGTCCTCGGTGAAGTAGTCGCGCTCACCCTGCTCCTGGTAGAGCACTGTCTCGGGGCGCGATTGGACGGCGGCCACGTCGAGCAGGGTGAACGCGCCCTCGAGGCCGTAGTGCCAGCCCGCGCCGAACGGCACGACCCGAACGCTGGCCCGAGGTTCATCCGCGACCCGCAGCAGGTGCTGGAGTTGTTCGCGCATCACATCCGGACCACCGATGAGCCTGCGAATCACGCCCTCGTCCAGCACGACCGACAGGTCGGGGCGATCCGCCCCCCACAACAACTGCTGACGCAACTCCCGGGCGCGGATGGCGGCAGCGAGCTCATCACCGGCGAAGTACGGCGCGAGCTGCTCATGGGCGTAGGCGAGCGTCTGCAACTGCCCGGGGATGTGCAGCGGGTTGACCTGCCGGACCGCCGTGGCGATCGACTCGTAGCCGAACAACCTGATCACCTGCGGGGAAAGCACGGGGCGAAATGGCACGTACCAGGAGCGCTCGCGGCCCGCGCGGAAGTCGTCCAGATACGGTTCCCGGTCGGCGCCGATGACGCCGTAGTGGTCCAGCAGCGAGCGCAGGTCCGTGGTGGACACGCCGTGCGAACCCGCCTCGACGCGCTGCAACTTCGACAGCGACCAGTCGAGCGCGGCGACGACCTGGTGCTGGGTGCTGCCGAGCTCTTCACGCTTGCGGCGCAGTCTTCTGCCGCCGTACTTGCGCTTGACCGACGGGTCCGGCATCCGACCCACGATGTACCCCTTAAGTGTTCACTCGTTGAACCGAGGGCATCACAGTGACGCCATCACTCTGATGCCTTCACCCTCTCCCACCTGCCAAGGTACACCCCGCCCTGGACCGACGCCGCGAGCCACCCGCCCGACATCACTCGCCGGTCGAGTTAACACCAGACTCTCAACTACCCAGAGTGACAGACCCTCGCGGAGTGCACGTCGACCCCCGTGTCCCGTTTTCAGCCCACCCGGGCAGCGGATTCCACGACGCCGGGAAAGCGGAACAATCATGGAGTTCGCCCCCGCCCAGGGGGCCATCACGAGGCGGTTTTAGTGTCTCTTCCCAAACCCGTCGACTGGCGGAAGAGCAGCCGATGCGATGCCGGAAAGTGCGTCGAAGTGAGTTCAACCGGAGTGCGGGACTCGAAGAATCCGCGACAGAAACTGGACATTTCCGCACGGTCGCGGTCTCGGCTCGTCGAATTCGCGCGGACATCCCCGGGAATGACTGATAACCCGGCGCTATAACGCCGGGGTATTCATCGAGCGGTCAAAGCCAGTGGGGTTCGGCGCCGCGGGTGAGGCGGTTGAGGTCGCCTACGCCGCCGGGGGTGGCGGTGGGGCGGATGATGCCTGCGCGGGCGGCCACGCCTGCGGCCTCGCCTCGGGATTGGCAGTCGAGTTTGCCCAGGAGGCGTTCCACGTAGGTCTCCACCGTGCGGCGGCTGACCACGAGGCTTTCGGCGATGGCCTGGTTGCTCAGGCCCGCGACGATGCCGGTGGCGACGTCCACTTCGCGGGCGGTGAGGCCGATGGGGTTGGCGTACGGGGCGGAGGCCAGGATGACGCCGGGGCGCAGGCCGTCGGGGACGCGCAGGAGGCGGACGCGGTACCAGCCGTCGGGGCCGGGCCAGAGGAAGGCGACGGTGCCGACGCCCAGGTCGGCGAAGGCGGCGCCGATGGCCTGGATCTTGGGGTCGTCGGCCAGCGGCGAGGCGGCGCGGTCGGCCAGCGGGAGCGGGGTGCCGCCGGGCACGAGGCGGTTGGCGGTCCACTCGGGGCCGAACCAGGCCTCGAAGCGCGGCGAGCGCAGCGGGTCGACCCGGCGCGCCATGGTCCGCTCGAGCTCGCTGACGAACGAGCGGGTGCGCTCGCCGAAGGCCCCCTGGACCGAGGCGTTGATGTGCAGCATCCCCACGACGCGCTGCTGACCGAGGCGCAGCGCGGCCGAGAGGCCGTCCTCCAGGCCCGCGGGCCGCAGGTTCTCCTGGTAGTGCGGCGAGTCGCGGAAGTTGTGCGGGGCGTCGTCCATGAGCAGCGGGACCTCGGAGTCGAACAGCTGCCCACCCCAGCGGGTGCGCGGGAGCTCGTGGGCGAGGTCGTGGGAGATGGACCGCGAGTAGCCGCGCTCGGCGAGGATGACGAACCGGCTGGCGACCGGGTCCCAGCCCACGACCTGGGCGGCGCACACGTCGGGCACGGCGCCGGTGACGGCGTCGAACACCTCGTCCCACTCCACGTCCGCCGCGCTGCCGAGGGCGGCCCCGATCCGCAGCGCCGACGCCACCATCGTCGAGTCCATCGGATCGCCTCCTCGCGCCCATGCCGGTTACAGAAATTTACGGGCATTGAGCCGAACGGGGCAATACCCGGGAGACCGGGTGACCCGCGGCGATCGCGCACCGTGCGCCGCGGGTCAACCCGGAGTTCCCGGTGCGACAACCATTCAGTTACTTTCAGTGACCAAAGGGGTCGACCACATCCTTGTCCAACCACAGGTCGGCGACGGCCTCGCGGATCTCCGCGCCGTGCCGCGCGGCGAGCTCGACGGCGCCGAGGTTGGCTTCGAGCTGGGCCAGCCTGGAGGTTCCGAACAGCACGGTGGTGGTCAGCGGGTCGGCGAGGCAGAACGCGATGCCCGCCTGGGCGGCCGTGGCGTCGTAACGCT
Source organism: Actinokineospora diospyrosa (assembly GCF_024171925.1). Lineage (GTDB taxonomy): Bacteria > Actinomycetota > Actinomycetes > Mycobacteriales > Pseudonocardiaceae > Actinokineospora > Actinokineospora diospyrosa. The sequence goes on from NZ_JAMTCO010000004.1 coordinate 136,528, forward strand.
GTGCAATCTCCTGCAATCGGACGGCCGCGGCGGCCACCTGGTCGCGGATTCCACCCGGGTCACGACCGATCATGCGATCGGGGGTCAGCTTCCCGGCGAGGATGCCGCCCTCGAACACGTCGGACGCCTGGATGGTGATGCCGATCTCCTCGGCCAGCGCGCGGAACGGCGCCCCGTCCGGGATGGAGCGGCGGACGACGCTGTACTTGAGCTGCGCCATCTGCGGCCCCGGCACGCCCTGCGCGGTGGCGGCCCGGTGCGCGGCGCGGATGTGCTCGACCGACCAGTTGTTGACGCCCCAGCCGCCGAGTTTGCCCTTGGCGATGAGCTCGCCGAGCGCGCCGGTGAGCACCGCCATGTCCGGTTCGGTGCCGAACAGGTCGCCGAGGATGGCGAAGTCGGCGTGCTCGATGCCGACCCGGGGCAGCAGGTGGTCCAGCTGCGACTCGAACGACACCTCCGGGAAGCCCTGCAGCCACAGTTTCGCGGAGAACTTCCAGTCCTCGCGGGGGATACCCGCGACCGCCATCGCCCGGCCGAAGATGATGTCGGTGTAGGACTCGGGGATGGTGTTGCCGTCGATGGTGAACCCGCCGTAGTAGGCGGCGTCGAACAGGGTGATGCCCGCGTCGGCGGCCCGGCGGAGCATCGCCACGGCCTCCTGGAAGGGCATCCGGTCGTAGATGTGCCAGGAGCCCATGGACAGCACGGACACCTCGGGACCGGTGGTGCCGATCCGGCGGCGGGGAACGGTGGTCATGCCTGCCTCTCACTACCGTCGGGGACCCGCAGCCGGGGGACGCGGTCGAGCGACAGGCCCCGGGTGAAGGCCCGGCGCAGCGCGTCGATGGCGCGCTGGTGGGCCAGTGGGGAAATGCTGAGCTGGTCGGCGAGCAGGGCGAAGAAGCCGTGGATCTGCCCGTGGTAGCGGACCAGTTCGGTGGGCACGCCCGCGTCCATCAGCCGGTGGGCGTACTCCTCGCCCTCGTCGCGCAGCGGGTCGTACTCGGCGGTCATCACCAGCGCGGGCGGCAGCCCGGAGAGGTCACCGGCGGCGAGCGGGCTCAGGTACGGGTTGTCCAGGTCGGCCTCGTCGCGCGGGTACTGCTCCCAGAACCACTCCATCGACGAGCGGGTCAGGAAGTGCCCGGTCGCGTAGTCCACGTAGGAGGGCCGGTCGGCGGGCGGGGCGATCACCGGCGCGGCGAGGACCTGCAGCAGCGGCAGCCGGTCGCCGCGGTCCTTGGCCATCAGGCAGGCGACCGCGGCGAGGTTGGCGCCGGAGCTCTCCCCGGCGACGGCGATCCGGGTGGTGTCGATGTCGAGTTCGGCGCCGTGCTCGGCGACCCAGCTCAGCGCGGCGTCGGCGTCCTCGGCCGCGGCCGGGAACCGGTGCTCCGGGGCGAGCCGGTACTCCACCGACACCACCACCGTCTCGGCCTCGCGGCACAGCGTGCGGCAGGTGGCCTCGTTCTCCACGAAGGACCCGATCACCCAGCCGCCGCCGTGGAACCACAGCAGCCCGGGGAACGGCCCCTCACCGGTGGGCACGTAGACCCGCACCCGCAGGTCGCCGCCCGGTCCGGGGATGGCGCGCTCGTAGACCCGGCCGACCGGCTCCAGGTTGTCGGGCATCCGCCAGCTCTCGGCGAACGCGGCCCGCACCTCGGCCGCTGGCACGTCCTCCTGGATGAGCCCGCCCGCGGCCGTCGTGGCCTCGATGATCGCTTTGGCTTCGGGGTGCAGTGGCATCTAGAGCTCCCTTCCGTTGCTAGAACCCGCCTGCCCGTCCTGAGATCCGTACCGATCGGTGCCGAACGAGCGCAAGACCGCGGCGGTGAGCCGGGAGACGTCGTTGGCGTCACCGCGGTGCGACAGGGCCGCGCACCAGCCGATGGACCCGACGGAGAACACCTGGCCGCCGCCGGGGGTGTCGAGCAGGGTCAGGTCCGAGCGGCGGCGGTCGACCGGGTCCGACAGCGGGTGCGGGGTGGTGGGGCCGGTGTCGGCGGACATGTACGCGTCGCCGAGCAGGGCGCGGCCGATGAGCTTGGTGTCGGGTGGGCTGCCGAGCAGTTCGTCGTAGCCGTCGGTCTCGAACGAGGCCGCGCCGCCGAGCAGGGCGCCGAACTGGCCGAGCGGGGTGTCGCGGTCGATGCCGCGCAGCAGGGCGTCGAGGGTGGCGTCCCCGGGCTTGGCGAGGATCTCGTAGGAGCCGCCCTGGGTGAGGCCCGCCGCGGAGGTGCCGATGCCGAACAACCGGTGCGGGGAGCGACCGCGCTCGGCCCACAACCCGCCCGGCTCACCGGTGGCGGCCAGGTGCAGCTCACCCGGCTCGCTCTCCCACATCCGGACCCCGGAGTAGCCGCGGCGCAGTTCGGCGACGTGGCGCTTCTCGGGGTGGATGGCGGTGACCCAGTAGGCGCCGTTGCCGCCGAGGTAGGCCAGCGCGCCGCCGCCGTGCAGGTGCCCGGTGGCGGCGTCGAGCATGGCGCCGGTCCAGTACTCGGGGTGGCTGCCGGTGATCACGGTGCTGTACCCGGCCAGCGCCTCGGCCCCCTCGGCGTCGAGGTCGTGGTCGGTGAGCACGTCGAAGTGGAAGCCCTGGCGGCCCAGCCAGCCGACCAGGTGCAGGTCCTCGCTGTACTGGTGCGGGCCGCCGGCGTGGCGGAACACGTGGTCGTCGCGCACGCCGAGCAGCGGGCGCAGCAGGGACGCGGTGGCGGCGCCGCTGCCGTCGCTGTGGCGGTCGTAGAGGCTGTGCAGCCGGTTGCGCCGGGCGAACGGGGCCGCGACCTCGGCCGGGTCCTCGGGCAGGAACGGCATGTGGACGTGCTCCAAGGCGTACGCGAGGTAGCTCAGCGTCGGCACGAGGAACGCGATGGGCGCGCGGGGGGCGTCCGCGCGCGGTCGCACGAAGAACGGGAGGCGGTCCACGCCCGCCGAGGAGGTGAGCTCGACGGCGTAGCAGCCGCCCGGCAGGTCCTCGGGCAGGTCGATGGACAGGACCTCGGGCCAGCCCGCGTCCTGCAGGTCGCTGCTGTGGAAGTGCACGGCGCCGTAGCCGGTGTCGGCGAAGCGCCAGTCCAGCACCTCGCCGGTCCAGTCGTGCGCGGTGACCGCGCGTTGCGGTCCGTTGTGCAGGGTGCCGTGCCGCCCGTCGACCAGGTCGAGCAGCCGGTCGCCGCCGATGTCCTGGGCGAGGTCCCACTGGGCGGCCGCGCCGCGGTGCCAGGCGCCGGTGGTGTCGGCGGCGAGCTCGGCGACCTGGGCGGCGTCGAGCGCGCGGCCGAACAGGCAGGGCGCGCTGATCTTGCCGTCGTAGTTGTCGGTGACGACGCCGTCGACGACCCGGGCGGCGAACACCAGCGGGGTGGCGGCGGCGCTGAGCGCGCCGCGGGGCGGGGCGACGACCACGGTGGCCGCCTTCTCCCTGGCCAGCGGGGCCGCCGGGCGGACCTGCAGCCGGGCACCGCGCTCGGCGTAGGAGCCGGTGAGCAGGTACCAGCGGCGCACGCTCAGCGGCGCCGACGCGGTCACGGTGACCGGGCCGTCGTCGGTGTGCGCGGTGAACTCCGGGCGCCCCGTCGCGTCGATCCCCAGTTCGGCGACGCCGTCCTGGGTGAGCACGCCGACCCGGCCGTGCCCGAGCAGCGTCGGCCACACCCACACCGCGAAGGTCACGGCGTCGGCGAAGGTCGGCGGCTCGGGCACCAGGCCGTAGGAACCCTGGTCGAGGTGCTCGTGCGCCACGGTGACCCGGTCCGGGAGCCCGGCGGGGACCGGGACCCGGACCGGGGCGGTGCCGTCGTGGTCGACCAGCACCAGCCGCACCCGCACGTCCGGCTCGGTGGAGCTGGCGTGCACGCCGATCCGCTCACCCGGCCGGGCGGAGATCCGGTCGGTGTAGCCGACGAGGGGGGCGTCAGTGTGGTCGACCAGGCGACGAGTCACCGCGGGTCATCCCTTCAGCAGTTGGCCGCCGTCGACGGCGAGGACGGTCCCGGTGATGTGCCGGGTGTCCTCGGAGGCGAACAGCAGCACCTGGGGCACCAGGTCGGCCGGGGTGGCGATCCGGCCGAGCGGGATCCGCTCGGTCCAGAACGCCAGGGCCTCCGGTGGCGCGGCGGAGAAGTTGGTCATCGGGGTGTCGACCGGGCCGGGGGCCACGGCGTTGACCCGGATGCCGTGCTCGGCGAGCTCGAGGGCCGCCGAGCGGATGAGCGCGTTCATACCCGCCTTGGTGGCCTCGTAGTGCCCGAGGCCCGGGGTCGGGGAGAACGCGCCAGCCGAGCTGATGTGCACCATGGCGCCCCGGGTGCCCGCGGCGATCATCGCGTTGGCCACCGCCTGGGTGATCAGGAACGTGCCGCGGAAGTTGACCCGGGTGACCGCGTCGAACACCTCCACCGGCAGGCCGTTGAGCGGCCCACCGCCACCGACGATCCCGGCGGTGTGCACCAGGACGTCGATGGGGCCGAGCTCGTCGGTCGTGGACGCGACCGCCGCGGCGACGCTGTCGGCGTCGCCGACGTCGAGTGCGACCGGCAGGCCGCCGATCGACTCGGCGAGCGCCGTGGCGGCGTCGAGGTCCAGGTCCGCGACCGCGACCTTGGCGCCCTGCCCGGCCAGGGCGGTGGCAACGGCGCCGCCGATGCCACCCGCCCCACCGGTGACAAGCGCTACCTTGCCCGCGAAGCGGTCGCTCACACCGCTTCCGCGATGATCACCCGCGGCGAGCCGGGGACCGGGCGGGTCTCCACCCAGCGCCAGCCGGTGGCCTCGAGCCAGCCCTTGACCTCGTCCTCGGGGTAGACGACGGTGCCGTCGATGACCAGGTACTCGCCCGCGAGGACCGGGTCCAGGCGGCGGCCGTCGGCGGCGTCGAGCAGGAAGTCGAGCACCAGCAGCGTGGCGCCCGCGTCCACGGCCGCGCGCGCCCGGGTGAGGATGGTCTTGTTCTCCTCGGGGGTGAAGCGGTGCAGCACGTGCTCGAGCAGCACCGAGTCGTAGTGCCCGGGCACCTCGGTGGTCAGCGGGTCGGCCTCGACGAACTCGACGAACTCGTCGAACCCGGCCGGGGCGCCGCCCTTGGCCATCTGCAGCATCATGTCGGTGCTGACGAACGCGCCGCGCAGCTTGGGGTTGCGCTTGTGCGCCTCGTCGAGGAACGCGGTCGACAGGCCCGCCAGGTCGAGCAGGTTCTCGTGCTTGGTGAAGTCGTAGACCTCGGCCAACTGCTGGGCGTGCAGCGAGTTGTAGGTCTGCACCCCGCCCATGAAGGTCTCCATGCGCTCGCCGCCCATGTCGAAGGGCTGCGGCTGCGCGGTGCGCATCGAGTCGGTGTAGCCCAACCAGTGCGGGTAGCTCAGCGCGTCCCAGAAGGCCAGCCACGGCCGCAGGTCCAGGCCCTCGCCGCCCGCGAGGTAGGCCGAGGTGGCCGCGGTGTTGGTGTACTGGCCGTCGGCGTAGGTGAGCAACTCGAGGCCGACCATGGCGTCGAGCAGGATGCGGGCCGAGCGCTCCGGCACACCGGCGGACTCGGCGACCGCGGCCGAGGTGGCCGGGCCGTCGGCGAGCGCGGCGAAGACACCCAGTTCGCTGGCGGCGAAGAACTGCTTGGCCGCCATGAAGCCGGAGGCGACCTTGGCCAGGGGGCTGGGGTCGACGGGGCTGTTGGTCATCCGGAGATCTCCTCTAGATCGAGAGCGGGGTCGACGACGGCCTTGACCGCCGTCATCGCCGCCATGTCCTTGATGGCCTGGTCCGCACCGGCCAGGCCGACTGGCGCGCCGAACATGGCGTCCCAGTCGAAGCGGTCCTTGAAGGCGCCGAGGAAGCGCAGCGATCGGTCCAGGTCGGACACATCGCCGTTGAGCGAGCCGATGACCTGGATCTCGCGGCTCATCACCACGTCCATCGGCACCGGCATGGCCTGCGGCCCGGTGAGCCCGACCACGACGTGCTTGCCGCGCAGGCCGCACATGAGCACGCCCTCGCGGTTGGCCGACGGGGACCCGGCGAAGTCGAACACCAGCTCCGCGCCGCGGGCCTCGGTCAGTTCCTCGACCCTGGCCACCCGCTCGTCGGGGTCCGACATCTCCTCGACCGAGATCGTCACGTCCGCGCCGTAAGCCCGCGCGATGGCCAACCGGTTGTCCGGTCCGCCGATGGTGATGACCCGACCCGCACCGGCCGCCCGCGCGAGCGCGGTGCCGACGAGGCCGAGCGGTCCGGCGCCTTGGATGACCACAGTGGACTCGGGCCGGACACCCCCGGCGTTGGTGAAGGCGCGCAACACGGTCTTCACCGCGCAGCCCGCCGACGCCGCCCAGGTGTCGGGCATGTCGTCCGGCACCACCAGGCGGTGCGCGCCGGGCGGCACGTAGGTGTACTGGCTGAGCCCACCGATGACGAACGGCCACTTGTCCGCGCGCTGCCGGAAACCATAACCCCGGTCGGCGCACAGCACGGGCTCGCGCAGCACGGTGCACCCGTGGCACTGGCCACACACCGACTCCGACCACACCAACCGCGTGCCGACCGCCACCGGCCGACCCAGTGCGTCGTGCTCGGCGTGCGGACCGAGCGCGACCACCTCGCCCACCATCTCGTGCCCCAGTACCAGGGGCAGTCCCACGAAGGGGAGCACACCTTGCCACAGGTGCGCGTCGGTGCCGCACAGGGTCGTGCGGATCACCTTCACCAGCGCGGAGCCCGGTGGGAGGTCGGCTGGCAGCGCGACCTCCTCGATCTCCAGCGGCGCGTTGAACTCACGCAGCACCGCGGCCATGGTCACTCGTGGCCTCATGCTGACTCCTCCGGCGGGGACTTTTATTCTACAACAGTAGACGCTAAAGATGATGGCTGGACAAGGGATGTGATGTCGCGGCGTTACGCGGGCTCGTCCCAGCGGTCGCCGCGGCGGGTCCAGACCAGGACGACCAGGATGACCACGAAGGGCAGCACGCCGCGGAACTGCTGCACGGCCTGCCAGGTGCTGGCCACGCCCTGCAGCACGCCGAGCGCGAGCCCGCCGAGCAGGGTGAGCGGGAAGCTGCGGAACGCGCCGATCAGGACCGCGGCCAGCGCCGGGGTGATGAGCGCGGCCTGCGAACCGAAGTCGCTGGCCAGCTGCGGGGCGATGATCATGATGGCCAGCGCGCTCGCGGCGCCCGCGATGCCCCAGACGATCATCGACAGCCGGGGCACCCGGATGCCGATCAGCTCGGCGGTGGTCGGCCGCTCGGACTGGGCCCGCAGCAGCAGCCCGATCCTGGTCTTGCGCAGCAGCACCGCGGGCGCCGCGGCGAACAGCACCGCCAGGACCATGGTGACGATCGCGGTCCAGGTGACGACCACGCCGCCCAGGGTGAAGGCGGGCGAGTCGAACGGGCTGGGGAAGCGGTGCGGGTGCTGCGCCCCGAACAGGCGCAGCCCCACCGCGACGAGCCCGGTGTAGATCGCGATCGTCACCGCGGCCTTGACGCCCTCGCTGGACTCGGAGAACCAGCGGACCATGATCGCCCCGAGCCCGCAGTGCAGCAGCGCGCCGACCGCCATGCCCGCGGGCACCGCCAGGACCAGCGGCAGGCCGCCCTCGTGCAGGATGACCATGGCGAAGGCGCCGAACGCGCCGACGGCGGCCTGGGCGAAGTTCACCACCGACACCAGGCGGTAGGTCAGCAGCGTGGACAGCCCCATCAGGGCGTACGCCCCGCCGGTGACCAGTCCGGCGATGGCCGCGGACAGTTGGAGCACGACAGCCTCCGGGTCAGGAGTGGGATCTCGGTGAGCGGGTCAACAGGTGATCAGGAGGAGGTCGGGACGGTGATGAAGTCGCCGAGCGGGACCCACTTGCTGTCCTTGAGCTCGACCATCTTGGAGGCCTGGTTGGGCGCGTGCCGGTCGCCGGGGCCGAAGATGAACGGCGTGCCGACCATGGCGTTGTTGATCGGCTGCATCTTGCGCAGGGCCTCGTTCACCGAGTCGCGGGTGACCTCGCCCTTGATGGACTTGAGCACCTCGACGGTGAACAGCGCGGCGAGGTAACCGCCCTGGGAGAACGCGGTGGGCTGGGCGCCCGCGCGGGTCACCGCGTCGCGCCAGCCCTTGTTGGCCTCGGTGTCGGCGGTGAACGGCTCGAACTCGCTGCCCGCGTAGACCTTCAGGCCCAGGTCGCCGACGGCCTTGGCGACGCTCTCGGTGTAGGCCGGGGCGAGCAGAAGGAAGTCCACATCGGACATCCCCTGGGTCTGCGCCGCCTTGAGGAACGGCACGACCAGCTGCTCGCCCGGGTTGAACAGCACCGCGTCGCAGCCGGACTGCTTCGCCTTGAGCAGGTACGGGGTCAGGTCACCGCTCTGCTGCACGGTGGTGTCGTTGACCACCAGCTTCTTGCGGCTGATCTTCTCCCACTGCGCGATCGAGTCGTTGACGGCCTGCTCGGAACCGGGCAGCACCACGGTGAAGTTGCAGATCTTCTGGTTGCCCAGCGTCTCGGAGGCGAACAGCAGCTCGGCGGTGATCAAGGTGAACGGGCCGACGTTGACCGGGGCGATGGTGGGGCTCTGGAAGCACTTCGGGCTGGCGGCGACGGCCATCACCGAGCTGATCTTCTGCTGCCGGTAGTAGGCGTCGTTGACGTCGCAGTCGGTGAAGCTGCCGGACCCGGCCATCGCGACCACGCCGTCGTCGGCGAGCTCGCGGGCGACCTGAGCGGTGCGCTGCGGGTTGCCCGCGTCGTCCTTGATCAGGTACTCGATCTTCTTGCCGTTGATGCCACCCTTGTCGTTGACGTCGTCGAAGACGCGCTGCGCGGTCTTGACGACCTCCTCGGTGATGAAGTTGCCGGTGAGACCCGCGATGGCACCGATCTTGATGGTGTCACCGCTGGAGCTGCAGCCCGCCACTAAGGAGCTGGCTATGACCGCGGCGCCGACGACGCCACCGATCTTGACGATGGCCTTGTTCATTGTGGACTCCTGGCACAGGGGTTGGATTTTTCGCGGGGACCTGCGGTACTGCGGGTGTTGCCGGTGTTGCTGGAGCGGTGCCTGGGGTGGAACTCGTCGTCTACGGGTGGAGTCGTCAGCGGGTTGAGTCGTCGGAGCGTGGAGTCCTCGGAGCGCGGGGTCCTCAGCGCGTCGAGTCGTCGGCGGTCTGGTCTGGTCTGCTCAGTGCGTGGAGTCGCCGAGGTAGGCGGCGATCACCGTGGGGTCCGACAGCACCCGCTCGGGCGGGCCCGCGGCGATGACCCGGCCGAAGTCGAGCACCACGACCTGGTCGCAGGTGGCCCTGACCAGTTCGATGTCGTGCTCGACGAGCAGCAGCGAGGTGTTGAAGCGCTCGGGGATCTCCGAGAGGCGCTCGACCAGCAGCCGGGTCTCGTCGCTGGAGTGCCCGGCGGCGGGCTCGTCGAGCAGCAGCACCGGTGGGCGGCCCACGGCGAGGCCCGCGACCTCCAGCAGGCGCCGGGTGGCCACGTCGACGGCCTCCATCGGGGTGTCCGCGGGCGGGCAACCGAACAGCCGCAACTGCTCGGAGATCTCCCGGGTTGTGAGCGTCTTGCCAGCCGCGACCTGCAGGAACATGCCGACCGAGATCGAGGTGGGCACGCGCAGCTGCTGGAAGGAGCGGCGCACCCCGGCCCTGGCCCGGTGGTGGGCGGCGAGGCCGTCGATGGGCTTGCCGTTGAGCAGGACCTGCCCGGTGTAGTTGGTGGTGAACCCGGTGACGGTGTTGATCAGGGTGGACTTGCCCGCCCCGTTCGGGCCGACCAGGCCGACGATGTGGCCTCGGGGCAGCACCAGGTTGACGTCGTCGACCGCGACCAGGTTGCCGAACGCGACCCGCAGGTCCCGGACCTCCAGCGCGGGCGCGCCGGAGCCGCGCGGGCGCACCGGTCGCCGCTTGGGGAACACCGACACCGGGGGCGCCTCGATCGGCGGCAGCGGGTTCTTGGCGGCCTGCTTGCGGCGGCGCTGGGTGCGGATCAGGTCGGTCTGGCTCTGGCCCATCCGCAGCACCTGGATCGCGCCGAGGCCGAACAGCAGCGACGCGAGGTCCTGCGGGATGCCGATGTTGTCCATCAGCACCGGCACGAACGCGCCCATGAGGCCACCGGCGATGGCGCCCTCGGCGTTGTTGGTGCCGACGAACAGGGCGATGGCGAACATCGCGACCGAGGCGAAGGAGGAGAAGTTGCCCGCGGTGACCACCCCGAGCTGACCGGCCATGAGGCCGCCGCCGATGCCCGCGACGAAGGCGCTGAGCGCGAAGGCGGCGAGCTTGCCCTTGGTGACGCTGATGCCGTGCGCGGCGGCGGCCCGCTCGGAGTGGCGGATCTCCACCAGCGCGCCGCCGAGGCGGCTGCGGTCGAGGAAGTACAGGCCGACGAAGATGGCCGCGGCGACGAGGGCGGTGAACACGAAGTACGCCTGGTCGGTGTCGAACAGCTCCGGGCGGGTGACGAAGTCGTAGTCGTCCTGACCGGGGAAGTTCAGGCCGCCGAAGACGACGTCGAGCGCGATGGCGAAGGCGAAGGTGGCCACCGCCAGGTTCACCCCGCGCAGGCGCAGCGCGGGCAGGCCGATGAGCAGGCCGGCCACGACCGCGACCAGGCCGCCCAGCAGCAGCCACACGTAGAGACCGCCGGGGACGTCGTTGACGTTGGCCCAGCCCACGGTCCAGGCGCCGATGGCGGCGAAGGAGAGCTGGCAGAGCGAGATCACGCCCGCGCGGCCGGTGATGAGGCCGTAGCTCTGCATGAACACGACCGACACGGCCGCGCTGGTGAGGTTGAACAGCGTCGAGCTGTCCGACACCGCGGAGAGCACGACCACGACGACCGCGGCGACGACCAGCGCCAGCGGCAGGGGCTTGCCCAGCGGGCCCGCCGCGGCCAGGAACCCGCCCTTCGGCCGGGTCTTACGCACAGTGTCCACTTCTTGTGACTCCAGTCGCCGGTCTTCGTGTGGATCTCAAGTCCTGGTGGGGCGGCGGCCCCGGCTCAGACGCGGGTGTCGCCGAGGTAGAGGGCGCGCAGCAGCGACTCGTCGGCCAGCAGCGCCGACCCGTCACCGGCGTAGACCATCTCGCCCTTGGCCATCACGTAGGCGCGGTCGGCGATGCCGAGCGCGAGGCTGGCGAACTGCTCGACCAGCAGCACCCCGACCCCGGAGTCGGCGAGCTGGCGCAGCGCCCTGGCCAGCCGCTCGACCACGATCGGCGCCAGGCCCAGCGACATCTCGTCCACCAGCAGCACCTTGGGCTTGCCCAGCAGCGCCCGGCCGACGACCAGCATCTGCTGCTCACCGCCGGAGAGCAGGCCCGCCGGGGCGGAGATCTGCTTGCGCAGCTCCGGGAACAGCTCCAGCACCTCGTCGATGTTGCCGCCGGTGCGGCAGGCGGCCCAGAGGTTGTCCGCGGTGGACAGGTCGCGGAAGACGGTGCGGTTCTGCTCGACGTGCGCGAGCCCGGCGCGCGCCCGGCGCCAGGCGCGCAGCTTCTCGATGCGCGCGGACCCCAGCGAGATGGCGCCCCTGGCGATCGGGATGGCGCCGGAGATGCCCTCCAGCAGCGTCGTCTTGCCCGCCCCGTTGGCGCCCAGCAGGACGGTGACCTGGCCCTTGGCGACCGAGACCGTCGCGCCGCGCACGATCGGCAGGCCGGATCGCTCGACCCAGACGTCCTGAATGGACAGAATACTCACGCCGGAAACACCATCCTTGGGAACAGCCGGGGGAACGCGCGGTGGCGGTGTGTCGAACAGCGTGCGCCTGTGGGGCGGGTCACGGTGTCCGTAGAAATACCGAAATGCGGTGGGACCACTCGACACCGGTCGGTGCACGTGCGTCCGCACGCGCGGAACCCGCCCCCGGATGTCCAGGGCGGGGCGCGTTCTCGTCGCTATTCAGCCAACGTGATGGCCTGCGCGAGGTCGATCAACAACCGTAGATGCAACTTGCAAAGATCAGACTGCGGAACGGATCTCGTCGTACCCGGTGGTGCTACCCCACCCCCGCCAAGCCCGGGAACCCCACCCCGCCAAGCCGGGAACGATGCCGGGCACCCCACCCCGCCAGCCGGGAACGATGCCGGGCGGGGATGAGGGGGTGGGTGGCGGGAGAAAATGTCTCAGTGAGCGCAGCCGCACTGGCCGGGAGGACAGTGCGAACAGGACTTGGCGCCGTCGGGCAGGTCCAGGGCCGGGTTGCGGTCGCGGAAGCCGTGCGGGCGCAGGGTGAACCCGCTGTAGTCGACCGGCATGACCGGCCAGTCCTCCGGCCGCGGGACGTGCGTCGGGCCGAACACGTGCCAGAGCACGAGGTCCTGGTTCTCCAGGTCGCGGTCGGCTTGCGTCCACGCCGGTAGACCCGCGCCACCGGGGTGCTGGTTCGGGTAGTCGCCTGCCGGGAAGCGCTGGGCGTCGTCGTGCTGGGTCACCCACAGGTGCTTGGTGGCGAAGGCCGCGCGGGCGGCGACCGTCGACTCGGGCTGGGCCAGCAGCGTGGGGCCGGTGTGCGGCATGAGCTGGTAGGCGCGCGGCTTGCCGAGCCGGTTGGTGTTGTCGTCGTTGCGGATGACCCAGGTGCGCGCCTTGGTCGAGTCGGAGAGCCGCTGCGCGCCCGCTTCGCTGGTCAGCGTCGTGGTGGTCGTGGTGAACGCGTTGCCGTAGGGGTTGTCGGGGCCCACGGGGATGCCGACCACGTCGACCTCGTCGACGGTGTTGCGCTCCCCCGCGACCTCCATGTCCAACCGGGCGCAGAACAGGTGCTGGTGCACCGGGGCCATCAGGCCGGGGGCGATCTCGGCGGCGTACGGGGAGGTGCTGCCCGGTTCGGCGGAACCGCAGAACACGATGCCGGTGGCCTTGGCCTCCAGCTGGATGGTGCCGTCGAGGTAGAAGTACCAGAAGAAGCCGTAGTCGTAGTTGCCGATGGTGGCGAAGAAGGACACCACGAGCCTGCGCGAGCGGCGGACCTCGGTGGCCCCGGTGAGGATGTTGGTGTGCTTCCAGAGGATCCCGTAGTCCTCCTCGTGCATGCAGATGGCCTGCGGGATGGTCACCGCGTTGGCGTGGTCGTCGGCGACGACGGCGTCGAAGTAGTGGATGACGCCCAGGCAGTCGCACCCCAGCTTGAGCGGGTTGGCGTTCTTGCCCAGCAGGTACTCGCCCGCGTCGAAGTAGGAGATCCAGTAGCGCCACGGGGCGGGGTCGCCGTAGGGGACGACCATCTCGGCCATGGACACCCGGTGCGCGACCGAGTCGCCGTCGAACTCGATGCGGTGCAGGGTGAGGCCCTCGCGGGCGTTGAACCCGACCCGGAACTTCCACCCCTGCCAGCTGACCTCGTTGCCGTCGACGGCGAAGCTGACGCCCTCGGGCTGGGTGATCTCGATCGGCTTGAGCGTGGTGCGGGCGGGCCCGACGTGCTCGGCGTCGAAGTTGCCGTGCTCGGCGGGTACCGGCACGTCGCCGACGTCGTCGACCGAGATGACCTCACCGGTGATCAGGTCCACCTTGGCGAGCAGGCCCTCGACCGGGTGCGCCCAGGGGCTGTCCTCCTCGAAGTCGCGCAGGAAGGTCAGCGCGCGCAGGACCCGGCGGTCCTTCTCCTCGGGGTAGTCGAAGAAGCCGGGCGAGAGCGGGGCGACGAAGGCCAGCGAGAAGTCCTCGACGCCGCGGCGGCGCAGCGCGGCCTGCCAGCGCTCGTCGGCGCGCACCAGGTCGGCGCTGCGGTCGTACTCCTCGAACAGCACGGCGGGCTGCCCGGTGCCCGGCTCCAGGTCGCGCCAGTCGGTGAGCTCCCCGGCCACCAGGTCCACCACGGCCTCGCTGGCGACCCCGGTGGCGATGTCGAGCACGACGGCCTGCGCCCGGCGGCTGACCGCGGCCCCCTCGACGTGCGCCCTGACCTCGGCCTTGGGCGGCTCCAGCAGCAGCACGCTGGGGAACCGGGTGGTCTCGCGCACCCGACCCGCGTCGACCAGGACCGCGCGGACCCGGGCGATCTCCGCGCCGGTCAGCGGGTCGAGGGGATGCCGGACCTGGGGTGTCGTCGCCGTCATGCTCGCGAGTATCCGACCGATCGCGGAGGGGGTCTAGCCGTGGGGGGCACACCGGTTGTCCGGCAGGGAACGCCCGGCAGGCGGCGCTCGACGGGCTGGGCGCGGCCTCAGCGCGCGGTCCAGGCCCCACGCCGTGCTCGGCCGGGGTCCGCTCGACGAGCCCTTGGTCGCCGATGCCGCCGTGCACGAAGGTGACCCAGTCGGCGACCTCGGCGAGGTTGGTCTCGGTGCCCGCGTAGGTCAGCGCGTCCAGGGCGATGGCGGTGTCACCGGGGTGCAGGCGGGTCCAGAACCGGGTGAAGTGCGACCCGATGAAACCCGCGGCGCCGGTCACGAGGTGGGTGGTCAGGTCGCCGCGCTGGCCAAACCCGGGCGGGGGGCGGTGAACCGCGCGAGCGGGGTGGTCATCGGCGTCGCGCCGACCGCGCGGGAGCGGGTGTGCAGCACGCCGAGGTCGGTCGGGCGCCCGATCCGCTCCCACAACGCGGTCTCCACCAGCGCGACGCCCACCGGTTTGCCGTACCGGACCAGCTCGCCGGGCCCGGCGCCGTAGACCCCGGCGCGCGGGAACCTCGACGCCACGGCGTAGAGCTGGTCGTAGGCGTCGTCGGCGGGGGTCGCCGAGGTCAGGAACGTGTACGACGACGCCATCCGGCCCGGTTGCCGCACCCCGTCCGCCCGCGCCCAGCCGCGCCGCCGCCTGCCCAGGACGAGCACGGCGAGGAAGGCGGGGAGCCGGGGCCACAAGCGGGGCCTGCGGGCGATGAAGGTCAGGTTCCGGGCCGTGCTCGCGGACGGGGACTCGGGCAGGGCCGCGTTGCCGTCGCGCCACCGGCGCACGACGTCGACCAACTCGCGGCCGCGGGGCAGCACGAACAGGAAGGTCCCGGCGACCACGCGCTCCGCGAACCGCGTCCGCGCCCAGGCGTCGTCGGCGACCACGTCGGGGAACGCGGGCACCAGGTCCCGCCCGGCCGCGTTGACCGCGTAGCACCCGGCCCCGACGACGTCATCGGCCACACCCGGCAACCGCGTCCACACGGCGGCGAAACCGCGCGCCAGCCACCCGTCCGGCTCGACCAACAACGGCCGCGGTCCGACCAACCGGGGCCGGGGCACGTCCAACGCCGCCGCCATCGCCCCCAACGTCCCCGGCGTCAACACCGTGTCGGCGTCGAGGAACACGACCGCGCCCTCTCGGCAGTGCCCCAACCCAACGTTCAGCGCCGCCGCCTTCCCCTCCCCCGCGGTCTCGACGACAACCGCGCCCGCCTCCCGCGCCCGCTCCGCGGTGTCATCGGAACACCCGTTCGCCACCACAACGACCCGCACATCCAGGTCGGCGCTGCCCACCAGCGCCGACCGCACGCAGGCCCCGACCAGTGCCCCCTCGTCCCGCGCGGGGACGACCACATCGATCACCACACCAACCCCCAGAACACCGCGCCCCCAAGCAGGCCGCCGGATGCGCCTCTCACCGGACCGCCCACCGATCCCCCACCTGTACCCCGCAAACCCGCCACCGACCCCGGCTGCCGCACCACCTCGCCCCGGCCGCGACCGACACCACGGCCATCCACCACCGGCCGCCCGCCCAGCCCGTCAGAGCCAAGCCGACTGCTCACCAGCACCACCGAGCCGCCTGGGCTGCCCCTCACCGGGCCGACAACCGGTCCAGCACCACGGCTGCCGCGTGCACGCTCAAGAACACCGCCGCTGACGCCGGTTGGCGCAGCAACGCGCCCACGACGCCCCGGTTGCGGTTGGCGCCATCTCCGTGCGCCATCGGCAGTCGGGTCAGTTCGTCGTTGCCGCGTTGGTAGCGCCGTCGGGCCCGCACGAGTTCCTTGGGGCCGCGGGGGACGATCACCTCGTAGCTCGCCGTGGTGACCACGGCGCGTTCGCGCGGGGCGAAGTGCCACCGAACCCACTTGTCGTCCGAGCGGACGGCCGCGAACCGGTCCCAGCGGGTGCGGCCGAGGGCCGACACCGCGTAGGCGCCCATCGTCGCGGGTGATTGGCGGACGTAGGGCAGGGAGCGCCAGGTGCGGTAGTAAGCGCGGGAGACGAGGCTGTCGGTGGCGGCGATGTGGACGGTGGGGACGGCGAAGTGGATGCCGGTGCCGGGGGCGAGGGCGTGGCTCAGGCCCACCAGGCTGCCGGGTGAGAGCACGGCGTCCTGGTCGAGGTAGAGCCGCGGACCGGCGGGCAGCACGGCCTCGGCGGCGTTGATGGCCGGGACGCGGCCGGGCGGGGACAGCAGGACCGAGCAGCGGGCACCCGCGGCGCGCAGCACCGGGGCCAACCGCAGGGCCGCGCGCAACGTGCGGGGTTCGCCGTCGTTGAGGGCGAGGGCCACGTGCAGGTCACCGGTGAAGCCGGTGAGGTCCTGCTCGGCGAGCGACCCGATCGCCCGGTGCAGCACGTCGGCACCCCGGTACACCGGGATCACCACGCCGAAGGCGGGTCGCACGCGCAGCGGACCGGGCGCCAACTCCGGCCACCGGGCGGCCAGCCGGGCGCCGGACATCGCCATGTTCGCCGGGCGCTCGGCGCCGCCGGGCAGGTCGCGGCGGGAGATCGAGCGCAGCCGCGGCACCACCCCGATGCCCTCGGCGACGCGGGCCACCAGGTCGCGCGGGGTCAGCACCTCCGGCCCGGCGACGTGCAGCAGGCCGCGCGCCCGCCGCTCCCCCAGCCCGACCACCACCCGGGCCGCGGCGGTGAGGGCGAGCGGGGTCCGGTACTCGTCGGTGCACACCGGCAGTTCGTCGCCCGCCCGCAGCGCGGCGGCGACCCGGGTCCAGGTGGTCTGCCTCGGGCACGCGGGATCGCCTTGCAGCAAGGAGAACCGGGCGACCACACCCGCGCCCTCGGCCAGCACGGCCCGTTCCCCGGCGAGCTTGGTCCACGAGTAGGCGGTGCGCCCCACGGGGGTGTCCTCTTCGCGGTAGCGCCGCCGAGCTGTGCCGTCCCAGATGAAATCGCTGGACGGGTAGAGCATCCACGCGCCCTCTTCGCGCGCATACCCGGCTAATCGCGCCGCGACAGCGGTGTTGAGCGCCCACCCCGTTCGCGGGTCGAGGGCCACCTGTCCGGGCGCCGACACCGCCGCCAAGTGGACCACGTGGGTCGGCCGGTACCGGCGCAGCACGGCATCCAGGTCGGCGCCGCGGCGAAGGTCAAGGGGCAACACGGTTCCGTGCGCGCCGCGGCAGGGACGCCTGCCGATGCCGAGCACAGCGGCACCCCTGCGCGCCAGCAGTTCCATCACGTGGGCACCGAGTTGCCCGCACGCCCCGGTCACCAACCACCGACCCGGCACGACACCGGCGTCGGGCACCTCGACTGCGGACAAGAGCGTCTCCCCCCGGGACAGATCCCACCGTCGAGAAGATCGTCCGCGGCCCGGGTACCGATACTGCGCCGATCGGGTCGACCTTCCCGCAACCGGTCACCGGCGGTGCGTATTCCCGGTGTTCCACATCCCGGACGTCCCCCGACCGGGCGGTAGCGTCGAGGGCAACCCAGCCGAGACGAGGAAGGGGACACCCATGTCGATCCCGCTGTCCATTTTGGACTTGGCTGCGGTCGCGTCCGGCCGCACCCCCGCCGAGGCGGTGCGCGACACGATCGACCTCGCCCGGCAGGCCGAGCAGTTCGGCTACCAGCGGTTCTGGGTCGCCGAGCACCACTTCGCGACCGGGGTCGCCTCGGCGGCCCCCGCCGTGCTCAGCGCGCTGATCGCGGGCGCGACCAGCCGGATCCGGGTCGGCTCCGGCGCGGTGCTGCTCGGCTACTACACCGCGGTCTCGGTCGCCGAGCAGTTCGGCACGATCGCGCTGGCCCACCCCGGTCGGGTCGACCTCGGCCTCGGCCGCTCCGGCCTGGTCCGGGCCCGCGACTGGGCGACCAAGTTCTCCGCCGCCAGCGCCCCGGCCGAGCCCGCGCGCCTGGTGGACGGCCTGCTGATCCCCGGCAAGGCCAAGGCGAACCTGGGCGACCCGGAGGTGCGGCGCAGGCTGGAGGCCGGTCAGCGGCTGCTGGGGGCGCGCGAGGACGACGTCGACTACGGCGAGCAGGTCCGCCAGATCCTCGCCTTCCTCACCGCGGGCTACACCGCCGAGGACGGCACGGTCTTCCACGCCCCGGCGGCGGAGGGCACCGACACCCAGGTCTGGGTGCTGGGCTCCAGCGCGGGCCCGAGCGCGCAGGCGGCGGCCGAGTTGGGCCTGCCGTTCACCGCGAACTACCACGTGAGCCCGTCGTCGGTGCTGGAGGCGGTGGAGGCCTACCGCTCGGCGTTCGTGCCGTCGGTGTCCTTCCCGGAGCCGCACGTGATGGTCTCCGCCGACGTCGTGGTCGCCGAGGACACCGCCACCGCGCGGGAACTGGCCGCGCCCTACGCCCAGTGGGTGCTCAGCATCCGCGCGGGCGACGGCGCCATCCCGTTCCCCACCCCCGCCGAGGCCGCCGCGTTCGAGTGGACCGAGGACCTGCGCGGCCTGGTCGAGGACCGCGTGCAGACCCAGTTCGTCGGCACCGCGGGCGAGGTCGCCGAGCAGTTGCGCACCCTGCAGCGGGTCACCGGCGCGGACGAGCTGATGGTCACCACGCTCACCCACCAGCACGCCGACCGGGTGCGCTCGTTCGAGCTGCTGGCCAAGGAGTGGATCAGCTAGTCCGCATGCGTCCACTATGGACGAATGCTGTGGATGAACACTGAGGACAAGCTCAAACATCTTGGGGCACAACAAAGACCGGCGGGGTGGGACCTGAGTCCCACCCCGCCGGTTCTGCTATTCAGTTGTCACACGGGTTCAGCTGGTCTGCAGCGCCACATCGTCGATGAGGAAGCTGGTCTGCAGGCTCGCGTCCTCGACACCGTTGAACTTCACGGTGACCGACTGGCCTGCGAACTGACCCACGTTGATGGTCCGCTGCACGTAGGAGCCGCCCGCGTCCACGTTCGAGTAGCTGGCGACCGTGGTGCCACCGACGGTGACGGTCAGCTTGTCGTACTGGACGTTCTCGGTCTCCGCGGTGGTGATGCGCAGCCAGTAGGTCAGCGTGGAGTTGGTGCAGCCCGCCGGGATGGTGACGGTCTGCGCCGCGCTGTCGGTCCGGGTCGAGCCCCAGCCGTTCAGCCACGCCTTGTACGAGCCACCGTGCGGGGCCTCCTGCGCCGAGCTGTCGACGACACCGGAGGTGGTGGTCCACGGGCTGGTGCCGGACTCGAAGCCACCGTTGGCGATGACGTTCGAACCGGTGCAGTTGCCCGGGTTGGTGCCGCTGACGGTCAGGTTGTAGGTCGCCGAGCGGGTCGCCGAGCCAACACCCGAGATGGTGATCTGGTAGGTGCCCGCCGCCGCCGAGGAGCCGACGTTGATGGTCGCGGTGGACGACGAGCCGGTCTGCACCGAGCTCGGGCTGAAGGCGACGGTGACGCCCGAGGGGGCACCGGTGGCCGACAGGGTGACGTTCTGCGCCGAGCCGGAGGTGGTCTGGGTCGACACCGTGGTGGTGGCCGAGTTGCCCGGGGCGACGGTGCCCGAGGTCGGGTTCAACGACACCGAGAAGTCGTTGGTCGGCGTGGTGGTGCCCACGGCCTGCTTCCAGATCGTGTACGCGACACCGTCAGCGCTGCGGTCGAGAGCCGTGGCGTTGATGTTCGAGGTGGTGTCGCAGGAGCTGTGGTAGCAGGAGTCGTAGGCGGCGTTCGCGGTGCCGCCCCACTTCTGCGCCTCGGCCGAGGTCTTGCGAGCCGAAGCACCGGTGGCGTAGCCCGAGGACGGGATGCCCGCGTTCTGGAACGAGTAGTCGTCCGAACGGCCCGCACCCTCGACGTTCTCCTGCGGGGACAGGCTCAGCGAGTCCCAGTAGGCCTTGAGCGGCGCGGCGGCGGTGGTGTTGATGTTGTTGATGAAGTAGCCGCCGTTCTTGGAGGCCACCATGTCGAAGTTGTAGTACGCCTTGATCTGCGACCGGGCGGTCGAGCTCAGCTGGTTGACGTAGAACTTCGAGCCGTTGAGGCCCTGCTCCTCGTCGGTCCACCAGGCGAACCGGACGTGCTTGAGCATGGTCGGGTTCTTGGCGGCGAGCTGCAGGGCGTTCTCCAGCAGCGTGGCCGAGCCCGAGCCGTTGTCGTTGATGCCGGGGCCAGCGGAGACGCTGTCCAGGTGCGCGCCGAACATGATCGTCTGGGCGGTGTCGCCACCGGGCCAGTCGGCGATCAGGTTGTTCGACACGTAGGTGCAGCTGGTGCAGCTCTGCTCGGCGACGGTGAAGCCCGCCTGCTGCAGCTTGCCCTTCACGTACGCGACGGACTGGGTGTAGCCGGAGCTACCCGCGCGGCGGTTGCCGCCCGCGTTCGTCGCGATGGAGTTGAGCTGGGTGAGGTGCGCCTGGACGGCGGCCACGTCGATGTTCGGCGCGGTCGGGTCCGGGTTGCCGCCACCGGTGACGGTCAGCGAGTAGGTCGCGGTGTGGCTGGTGGCGCCAGCCGCGGTCACGGTGATCGTGTAGGTGCCGTTGGCCACCGAGGAACCGACAGCGACGGTCGCGGTGGAGGAGGCGCCGGTCTGCACCGAGGTCGGCGAGAACGACACGGTCACGCCCGAGGGCTGGCCCGAGGCGGACAGGTTCACGTTCTGCGCCGAACCCGAGGTGGTCTGGGTCGCGACGGAGAAGGTGCCCGAGTTGCCCTTGACGATGGAGCCCGAGGACGGGTTCAGCGACAGGGAGAACTCGTTGCCCGGGGTACCGGTGCAGGTGGGCTCACCGGACTGCGCGGGCAGGGTGACGCCGTCCCACGCGGCCTTGGTCTTGTTGAACAGGTTGCAGGTCGAGTCGAGGCTCTTCGCCGCGGTCAGGGTCGCGACGCGGTACTTCTTGTAGGTCATGCCGCTGGTCTTGAGCAGCATGCCGCCGTAGAAGACGCGACCGGCGTCCTTGATGCCGATGCCGGTGATCGAGGACGGGCCACCGGAGCAGATCGGGCTGGTCGGCTTGCCGCCGCCGGGGTTGTTGCCCTCGGCGAGCAGGTAGAACCAGTGGTTGAGCGGGCCCGCTGCGGCGTGGACCTCGGTGTTGGGGATCGAGGCGCTGTAGCAGTTGGGGTTGTTGCCCACCAGGGACGGGTTGTACATGTTGCGGATCGGGCCGTTGCCGACGAGGTTGATCGTCTCGCCGACCAGGTAGTCCGGGACGTCCTTGGCGTTGTTGGCGTACGCCTCGGTCAGGGCGCCGAAGATGTCACCGGTGCCCTCGCCCAGGCCCGCCTCGGAGGACGTGCCACCGGGGGTGTTCTGGTCCAGGCCGTGGCCGTACTCGTGGCCGACGACGTCCATCGAGGCGATCCACTTGTTGGCCGAGTTGCGGCCGATGGTGATCTGGGAGCCGTCCCAGTACGCGTTCTGCTCGTTCAGGCCGACCTTGGCGGGCCAGCTGCGGCCGGAGCCGTTGTGGCTGGTGCGGCCGAGCCAGTCGCGGAGCATGTTCCACTCCTGCTGGGCGGCGTACATCAGCTCGCCACAGCCGGTCTCCTTGCTCGTCTCCGAGCCGGTGCCCCAGGAGTCCGAGGACTTCGAGAAGACGGCGCCACCGCTGTAGTCCGCGCACTGCAGACCCGGGCGGTTCGGGTCGACGAGGCGGTAGGTGCCACCGGAGTTGGTGGTGTCGATGTTGACGTTGCCGTTCCACTCACCGTTGACGGTGCCGTGCGCGGCGTCCTCGACCTTGTCCAGCACGGCGCCGGTGTTGGCGTCGACCCAGACGTTGAGGTGGCTGGGGCCGCCGTCCTTGGCGGTGCCGATGAGCAGGTGCTCCCACGCCAGGGCGGGAACGTCGTTGGTGACCTTGACGACCAGGCGGCTCGTCTCGACCTTGGTGGTCTTGCCCTGCAGACCGCGGGAGGTCTGCTCGGCGGCGGCCTTGGTGACCCGGGCGGTGGTGGAGGGGACGGCCACCTTCGCCTTGGTCGCGGCCATGGCGGCCTGCACGCGGCCCTGGCCGTCGGCCAGGACGGTGGCGTCGCCGCCGACGACCGGCAGGCCGCGGTAGCTGCGCTGGTAGCTGACCGAGTAGAGGTCGTTGACGTACGGGGTGACCAGGTCACGCGAGTACGACTCGTCCGGACCCTTGGCCAGCGCGTCGAGGCCGCTGACGGCCGCGCGGTCGGCGGCGGAGACGGCGAGCGCCTGGCGGTCCTGGGCTTGGGCCTGCTGCTCCTGGCTGGCGAACACCGGGCTGACGGTCAAGGCGACCGCCGCCCCGGCGAAGACAGCGAGGGCGACCCCGGCTGTCATCGTTCTGCGCTTCATCGAATACTCCTTGTGGGCAGGGTGTCGCTCGATGCGGCCTGCTCCCGCCTCGTGGGCAGAGCACCGCCGGGTGGGGAACGCGGACGTCACCGAGCGCAGCGAAGCATTCAGATATGGCCATGAAACAGTCAATGGAATCCAACGTGGGAACGCCCGATTGTCAAACACCGGCAAATTCGTCAAGCGGGTCCCACTCGGAGATTTCACCATCGGCCCTGGTAAATGCCGGAGTTCTATTTGTCCGATTCCAGAACCGGCATTTCTGTTATGGCCGGACCGTATGCCCACCCGGGCCGCCGACGCGCTCGGCGAACCCGCGCACCGCGGCGACCGCGCCCCAGCGCCGCCCCAGCCGGGCGCGCAGTCCGGCGACCTCGGCGGTGATGGTGCTGCGGCCCGCCGCCTCGGCCTCCAGCAGCACCGGTTCGGCGAGCGCGACCGCGGCGTCCGGTTCCCCGGCGCAGGCGTGCGCGTCGGCCAGCCGCACGGCCAGCAGCAGCGCGGCCGGTCGCATCCGCTCGGGCACCAGGGCCGCGGACTGGCCGGTCACGACCACGGCCTGCCTGGCCAGCGCCCGGTCCCCGGTGAGCACGGCCAGGTCGCGCAACGCGGCACCGGCGGCGGCGTCGACCCTGAGCTTGCCCATGTCCCCCACCAGCCACGGGACCTCCAGGTGGTCGCGCTCGCCCAAGCGCCCCAGCGCGGTCTCGGCGGCGGCCATCGCGCGCAGCGCCTCCGCGTCGTCCCCGGCGACCGCGTGCCCCCTGGCCAGGGACAACTGGGCCAGGACGGTGGTCCACGGGCGGTCGGTGTCGGCCACCGCCATCGCCCGGCCGCAGGCGAGCGCGGTGTCGACGTCGCCGTCGAGCCTGGCCAGGGTGCTGACCTCGGCCAGCAGCCGGACCCGGGCGCCGACGTCGCCGACCAGGTCGGCGCGGGCCAGGCCGTGGCCGAACCAGGCCATGCTCAGCGTGGTCTGCCCCCGGTGCATCCGCAGCCTGCCCGCGATCGCCGCGTAGTGCGCGGCTAACCGCAGGTGGGCGGCGTGCGGCTCGTCGGCGGCGTCACCTAAGCGGGTCAACGCGTGCAGCAGCCACTCGACCGCGGGTAAGGCGGAGGCCGACTCGCTCTGCAGGCTGACCCGGCTGTACTCGGCGAGCAGCGCGGTCAGCACGTGCGTCAGGTCGGGGTCGAGCCCGCGCGGCGGGCGGCGGCCGGGACCGAGCAGGGCCAGCAGGTCACGGGCGGTGTCGAGGTCGGGGACCGGGCACCCGGCGGGTCCGTGCAGCGGGCAGCCGACGCCGTCGACGGGCAGGGTCGCGGGCCAGAACCGCACCGTGACCGGCACCGACTCCTCCCCCGCGCCGGGCAGCAGCGACAGCAGCGTGCGCTGCGGGGGTTCGGGTTCGCGGGCGGGTTCGCGGCACAGCGCGACCAGCTCGCCCTCTGCGCCGAGGATCGTGTCGAGGCACTCGACCAGGCCAGCGGGCGGTACCCGGACGCCGCTCTCCAGCTTGGAGATGAGGCTGTGGTGGTAGCCGACCCGCAGGCCGAGTTGGGCCTGGGTCAGCCCGGCCCGCCTGCGCCACTCGCGCATCCGGCGGCCGAACTCCGGCCAGTGCGCGGACTGCCCGCTCGCGTGGCCAGCCATGCCGCCTCCCGCTCGCCTGGCCCGCACGGGCCGCCGAAAGCGGGGAGCGTAGCACCGCGTTCGGACAATGGGTGTGTTCTGCCCCACACTCCGAACATGGGAAATAAACAGACCGGCGGGCGCCGGCGATCGGCGTGTCAATTCGCGTTATTCACCGTCGGTATTCAACTCGGTGCGGCCCTTTTTCACAGTCCGCCCGAAACGGACATTTACCGCCCGCGGCAACGCGGCGATTGTGTCCGTTGTTCCGATTGTCGGTATTGCGCCCGCCGACGGGAGTGCGGGGTTTTGCCGGAATCGAGGAGGGGGTCAGGACTTGGGGACGTCGTAGCGGTAGCCCATGCCGCGCGCCGCCTTGATCGGGGAGTCGTCGGCCGACCAGTTGAGTTTGCGGCGCAGCCGCAGCACGGCGAACTTGACCCGGTCGGCGCCGATGCCGGTCGGGTCGTTCCAGACCAGGTTGAGCAGCTGGCGCGGCGAGAGCACCGCGCCCCGGTGCTGCACGAAGGTCGCCAGCAGCCGGTACTCGGTGGCGTTGACCTCGGCCTCGACGCCGTTGACGAACACCCGCCGGGAGCGGTGGTCCATGCGCACCACGCCGTCGTCGTAGACCTCGGCCTGGCTGGTGCCGCCCGCCTGCTCGGTGCGGCGCAGGATGGCCTCGATGCGGGCCAGCAGCTCGCTGGTGGAGAACGGCTTGGTCAGGTAGTCGTCGGCGCCGCCGCGCAGGCCGCGGACCTTGTCGGCCTCCATGCCGTGCGCGGTGAGCAGCAGCACCGGCACGTCGCTGACGTCGCGGATGCGCTCGAGCACCATCCAGCCGTCGATCACCGGCAACCCGATGTCGAGCAGCACCAGGGTCGGGTGCGACTCGTGCAGCGCGCGCAGGCCCTGGCGCCCGTCGGGGGCGACGGTCACCTCGTGCCCGGCCCGCTCCAGGATCACCCGCAGCGCCAGCGCGATGTCCGGCTCGTCCTCCACCACCAGCACGTTGCTCATCGCCGCCCCATCCCCCCGGTCCCGATCCGCCCGCTGACGCCGATCCCCGTGCCGCCCGGCTCCTCGCTCCCCCGGCTGCCGCCGAGCCCGCCGAGCCCGTCGTCCACGCCGACCTCGGCGGGCAGCGTGACCCGGACGGTCGTGCCGACGCCCTCGGTGCTCTCGATGCTCATCGCGCCCTGGTGCACCGCGACGATCTGCTTGCAGATGGACAGCCCCAGCCCGCTGCCCGGGATGCCCGCGGCGCCCGCGTTGGAGGCCCTGGTGAAGGCCTCGAACAGGCCGGGCAGGTCCGCGGCTGGCACGCCGATGCCGGTGTCGGACACCGCGATGGTCCAGCTCGCGGCGTCCGCGCGGGCCTCGACCCGCACCGCGCCGCCCGCCCTGGTGAACTTCAGCGCGTTGGTGAGCACGTTGTCGAGCACCTGGGTGAGCCGGGCCGGATCGCCGTGGATGTGCGGGCCGGTGCCCACCGCCGAGGTGACCGAGATGCCCGCCCGGGTGCCGATCGCCACGTGGTTCTCGGTGGCCTTGGTGACCAGGTCGGCCACGTCGATGTCGGTGAAGGACATGGACAGCTGGTGGGTCTCCAGCCGCGAGAGCAGCAGCAGGTCGTCGACCAGGCGCAGCAGCCGGTTGGCGTTGCGGCTGATGACCGCCAGGTGCGCGGCCTGCTGGGTGGACAGCGGCTCGGGGGTGTCCTCCATCATCTCGGCGAAGGCCAGCACCGCGGTCAGCGGCGTGCGCAGCTCGTGGGAGACGGTGGCGACGAAGCGGCTCTTGAGGTTGGCCGCCTCCTCCAGCGCCCGGTTGGTCTCCTCCAGCTCGGAGCGGGCCACCGACTCGCGGGTGATGTCGCGGAAGTACCAGAGGGTGCCCATCGACGAGCTGGCCCGCAGCGGCACCAGGTCGCAGGTGACGACCCGGCCACCGGCCAGCAGCAGCCGCACCGCGCGGTGCACCCGCCCGGAGCGCACCATCCGGTCGAGCATCTCCCAGGCGACGCCGGGGTCGGTGCACTCGCTGGCGATCAGGTCGAGCAGCTCGGCCACGGTGGCGCCGGTGACCTCGCGGCCGGGGCGGAAGATCCGGTCGAACGCGGTGTTGTCCATCAGCACCCGGTAGCCGTCGTCGACGACCACCCCGCCCGCCAGGTGCAGCACCAGCTCGCGCAGCCTGGCCCGCTCCACGGCCAGCGCCCGGTCGGCCGCGCGCTTCTCGGTGACGTTGTGCCCGTGGGCGACCACGGCGTTGATGCCGGTGGTCTCCAGCAGGTTGATCATGCTGATGGCCAGCACCAGCCAGCGGCCGTCGGCGTGGCGGACCCTGGCGTCCACCTCGACCTGGGTGCCCGGCGCCGCGGCGAGCGCGGCGAAGGCCCGCTGCAGGCCGCCGATGTCGTGCGGGTGCACCAGGGCGCCGAGCTGGCGGGGCAGGACCGTGCCGGTCGGGTAGCCCAGGACGTCGGTGACGGCGTCGGGGGCAGCGGTCATCGTGCCGTCCGGGTTGACCGTGACGACCAGGGCGCGGTCGGCGGTGGGCGGCAGGCCCGAGCGCGGCAGCGGAACGCCGGTGTCGTCCTCGCGGTCGTTGAGCGCGCTCACCAGGCCGATGACCGAGCGCAGCACCGTGGTGTCGTCGGGGTCCAGGCCGCCGGAGACGGCCTCGTGCAGCAGGTCGGTGACCTGGCCCGGGTCGACGGCGCCGAGCAGGCGGGTGGCCTCGTCGAGCAGGCCCGCGAGGGCGGGTCTGGCTCGCTGGCCTGCCTGGTCAGACGACATAGGTTCACTCCAGTGGCGGTACGGGGCGTCCCCCGGGCCACACTACGAGCGCGGCCGGTCCGGGCGAGCCGATCCGGTCCACGATGGACGATTTTCACCGGATCGAGTGGTCCGTGGTAGCGAATCCGGTGCGGAACGGTTGTCATCACCGCGACCTGGCGCCCGCTGTTGGCCACACTGATCACGTCAAGGAGGTCACATGGCGGACACCACCGCGGGCTCCCCGTGGGACTGCGCGGCCGCGGTGCGCGCTGTCACCTGGGCCGACCGCTCGGGCCGTGCGGTGTACGCCGCGCTCGGCCTGCTGCGCGCGCTGCCCGGGGTGGTCGAGGCGGGCGTGGGCGCCGCGGTGCCCGGTGCCGCGGTCACCGTCGCGCTGACCTCGGGCGGGGTGGTGTCGGTGCGCTGCGCGGGCGAGCCGGACCCGAGGCTGGCGCCGCTGGTGGACACCGTGGCCGCCGCGCTGGACGCGGCCCGCGCCGACGGCGGGGTGATCGACTTCCGGGACGCGGTGATCGCGCAGATGCCCAGCATCGTGGCGCTGTTCACCCCGGACGGGGTGCTGCGGTGGAGCAACATGGTGCACTGGCCCGACGGCACCCCGGTCCGCTACGGCGAGACCACGCTGTCGGCGATCACCTCGCTGGTGCACCCGGACGACCAGCCGCAGCTGGCGGACCTGATCGAGAACCTGCACACCCAGGACCGCGGCGGGCAGCTGCGGCACACGGCGCGGGTGCGCACCCCGCTGGGCTGGCGGGTGCTCGACATCGACTTCCTGGACCGCATCGACGACCCGGTGATCGGCGGGCTGGTCGCCTTCGCGCACGACATCACCGCGCTGCAGGAGGCCCAGCGCGAGACCAGGGTGGCCGCGGCCCGGCTGCGGCACCTGGTCGACTCGCTCGAGGTGGGCGTGCTGCTGCAGGACGACGACCGGGTGGTGCTGACGGCGAACACGGCCGCGGCGACGATGCTGGACCTGCGCAAGCCCTCGGTGGAGCTGACCGGGCTGCACGCCGAGGTGGTCCGCGGGCTGCGCGGGCTGCCCGCCGGGCACTACGTGGCGATCGACGAGCTGGCCAAGCGGTGGATGGCCGACGCGGTGCCGGTGCGCGGGGCGGCGGTGAACCTGGGGCCGGACCGGGTGCTGGAGGTCGACTTCGTGCCGGTCAAGATCGACCAGGAGCGGTTGGGGCACCTGTGGGTGCTGCGCGACATCACCGAGCAGGTCGAGTCGCAGCGGTCCCTGCAGCGCCGCAACGCCGAGCTGTCGCGGTTGGCCTCGCTCAAGACGGAGTTCATCGCGACGGTGTCGCACGAGCTGCGCACCCCGCTGACGACGCTGACCTCGCTGACCCCGCTGCTGACCGACGGCAAGGGCGACCGCACGCTGGCGCTGGCGGTCGACCGCAACGTGCACCGGATGGCGACGCTGGTGGAGACGCTGCTGTTCCTGGCGGGCCTGGAGTCGCACTCGCGGCACCTGGAGCTGACCCCGATCCGGATGGAACCGCTTGTGGCCGAACAGATCGCCACGCTCACCGGGCCCGCTGGCGAGCGCGGGGTGAGCGTGGTCAACGGCCGCGGCGCGGCGGTCACCGTGCTCACCGGTGACCGGGACCTGCTGGCCCGCATGGCCCACCACGTCGTCGCCGCCGCGATCGGCAGCTCACCGCCGTCGGCCTCGGTCCACGTGCGCTGCGCCGTCGAAGCCGACGACTGGGTCCTCGAGGTGATCGACGAGAACCCCCTGCCCGGCGACTCCGGCCGCCTCTTCACCACCATGCCCTTCGGCGGCGGCGACGGCGACCGGTTGATCGGCTCCGGCCTGGGCCTGGTGCTGGCCCGCGCGATCGCCGAACGCCACGGCGGCGCGATGGTGCTGACCCCCGCGCACAGCGGCAACGGGACCGTGATCCGGATAGAACTGCCGGTCGCGGGCCTGACTTCATAAGCTCCCGTCAGCCCGTCCACAGCCAACTCACAGCTCGCGCGCGCACTGTTGAGGCGTGGACTGAGGAGGCGCTCATGGACTGGCACCTGGCGGGAACCCAAGGCAACCGGCGTTTCAACGCGGACGCGGCCGCCTCCAGCACCCTGGGCGACACCGTCGTCCTGGCCCTGGCCGACGGCATCGGCGACACCCCCGAAGCGGCCCTGGCCGCCCGCACCGCCACCGCCGCCGCCACCAAGGTCGGCTGGAGCCCCCTGGAAGGCGTCCTGGCCGCCCAACGCGCCCTCAGATCCCTCCCCACCGGCGACTGCGTCCTGGTGGTCGCCCACGTAACACCCACCGGCTACCGAGTGGCCTGGGTAGGCGACACCCGAGCGTACACATGGGACGGTCGCCTGACCCAGTTGACGACTGATCACACTGTGGCGCAGTACTTCTTGACGCGAGGCGTGACTGTGGCAGCGCACCTGGCGAACGTGGTGACGGCCAGTGTGCGGACGGTAGAGCGGGAAGCGATCGGGACAGTGGACACGTACCAGGCGGCGACTCTGCTACTGACCACGGATGGCGTCCACAAGGGACTTAGCGCCGACAGGATCGCCGCACTGGCGGGCGGAGAGGACGCTGCCGCCGCCCTTGTCGCAGCTTCAGCGGCAACGGACAACGCTACAGCGATCGTGCTGCACGGACATACGTCTGTCGTCACACAGGCACTGGCAGTCGCTTAGGACGTTGAGGATGGCACTGCTACGGGCCCTGACGGTTGGTTGCCTATAGGCGGCAATCGCTTGCGGCGCCTGCCTGCGGTGGTTGTCGAGGGTGTTTGTCCACAACGCTTTGAGTTGTCCACAGGCTGCTGCTTGCTGCTCCCGTTCTGTCGGGTTGTCTCGGTAGGCTGTGTATTGGGGGCTCTTGGCGCAGATGATCTTGCCTGGGGTCGCTGGTAGCTGTTTGTCCACAACGGTTCCGCTTGTCCACAGGCCCTGTTTGCTGCTGCCGTTGTGTCGGTGTGCGTCGGTAGGCTGTGTATTTGGGGGCTTTCGATCAGGTTGATCTTGGCATAGGCCGGGGTTGGGAGTGCGGGGCAAGGGATTCGGGCCTCCGCCTTCGGCTCCGGTGAACGCCTCGGCTTCGCCATCGGTGCAGATCCGCGACAATGCGGAAAGCTCGATGGGGCGAACTTGTTTTGCGCGGGGCCCCTACAACACCCGACGCAGAACCGCAAAGCAGGGGCCCAAAAGCAGGCCCTGCCGCTGACGACGCTACGGGTGTTGTCCCCCCACGCAAAACAAGTCCGCCCCATCGAGCCGGCCTGGCACCAGCGACTCCGACTGTCCACGCGCTGAGCAGGTGGGTCGGGGCGGACCTGACGGAAGGCCAGTTGGCACCGACGGGTCCGAGTGTCCACGGGCTGGGTTGGGTGGGCTGGCGGGTGGTTGTCAACAACGTGCTCTGTTGTCCACAGGCGGTGGCCGCCGCTCCGGTTCTGTCAGGTTTCCTCGTTAGGCTGTATATCGGGGCTCTTGTGGCAGATGATCTTGCATGGGACGAGTCGGAAGCCTCGCTGCCTACAGGCAAACGAGCAGGGCCATGCGACGAGGTCGACCCCGGAGCCGAACGCCCGAAACCCCTTGTCACACCCAGGAAACGCCGATGGCCCCGCTCCACAAAGGAAGCGGGGCCACCAGAGCGCCTCTAGATCGTGAACCGACTGACGATGCCCCGCATGCGCTCCGCGGTCCCGGCAAGCTCATCAGCCGCAGCAGCCGTGGAGACCGCGCCCGTCGTGGTCTGCTCGTTCTCGACGACCACCTCGCTGATGCCCTCGGCGATCTCGCGGGCACCGGACGCGACCTGGCCGATGGCTCGGCTCATGTCGCCGGTGGTGGCGGACTGCTCCTCCACCGCCGCGGCGATGGTGGTTTGGAAGTCGTTGATGCGGGCGATGACGCCTGCGATGCCCTCGATGGCCTCGACCGCGGCCTTGGCGTCGGCTTGGATGGCCTCGACCTTGGCGGAGATGTCGCCGGTGGCCTTGCTCGTCTCGTGCGCCAGGTCCTTGACCTCCCCGGCCACGACGGCGAAGCCCTTGCCGGATTCGCCCGCTCGGGCGGCCTCGATGGTGGCGTTGAGGGCCAGCAGGTTGGTCTGGTCGGCGATCGAGGTGATGACCTTGACGACCTCGCCGATCTGCTTGGAGCTGTCCTCGAGCCTGCCGATGGTGGCCTGGGTGGCCAGGGCCGCGTCCACGGCCTCGACCGCGACGGCGGCGGCCTTGCTGGCGCCGGAGGAGATCTCGTCGATGGCGGAGGTCATGCCCTCCGCGCCGGTGGACACCGAGGTGACGTGGGCGGAGACCTGGTTGGCGATGGAGCCGACCTCGCCCGCCCTTGCCGCGCTCGACTCGGCGGTGCGGCGCAGTTCGCCGGAGACCGCGGACAGCTCGGTCGAGGCGCTGGCGACCCCCTCGGCGTCGCCCTGCAGTTCCTCGATGGCGGACTTGACCCGGCCGAGGGCCTCGTTGAGGGCGTGGCCCATCTGGCCGACCTCGTCGCGGGTGTCGACCGACACGCGCTGGGTGAGGTCGCCGTCGGCGAGGGCGCGCAGGGTGTTCACGGTGCGGCGCAGCGGGACGGTGGCCGAGAGGTAGAAGCCGACCAGCAGGTAGCCGACCAGCAGGACCGCGACCAGGGTGGCGATCTCGACGGTGAGCGCCTTCTGCTCGAACGCCGCGATCCGGGTCTGCAGCAGTTCGTCGAGCTCCGGGCCGAGCTTGGCCATCAGCTGGGCGACCTCGGTGCGCGCGGTGTCGCCGGTCGCCGCGGTGATCGAGGTCAGGTCGCCGGTCTCCACCGCGGTGTTGACCTGCGCGAGGATCGCCCGCAGCGCGGCCTGCTCGGCGTCCACATCGGACTTCGCGGCGGCCAGCTCGGCGCGGGCGGTCTTCTCGAAGGAGGTCTTCATCCCGGTGTCGACCGCGGCCTGGGTGCTCTCCAGCGCGCCGGAGGCCTTCGACAGCCGCAGCCGGGTGGACTGCAGGCCCTCGGCGGACCCGTCGGCCACCGCCAGCGCGGCGTCGTCGACGACCTGGCCGGTGAGGTCGAGCAGGGCGGGCAGCCGGAACACCAGCGCGTCCATCAGGTAGTACGAGTCGAGGTCCGGGTCCAGGGTCAGGTTCGACGTGTCGGAGATGGCCACGATCAGGGTCAGCAGCGCCGTGGACGCCTTGGTGTAGGCGTCGTAAGCGCTCTGGCCGGTCCCCGAGGCCGCCGACAGCGCGGCGCGGGCGGTGCGCCACGCGTCGGTGACGCCCAGGTCGGCGCCGTAGGTGGCGTCGACCGCGTCGACGGCGGCGATCTCGTCGGTGATCGCCGACACCGGGGTGCCCGCGGCGGCGGCGCGGCGGGCCTCGACGGTCGCCGAGGTCAGGTCCAGGACCGGGCGCAGGTAGGCGACGCCGTCGCGCTCCTTGGCGCTGAAGTCGATCTGGGAGCTCTGGATGCCGATGTAGCCCCAGGCGACGAAGCCCAGCGGCAGCAGCAGCACGACGGTGAGCAGGAGGATCTTGTGGGCGTACTTGAGCCTGCCCAGCAGGGCGCTCGCGGGGGCGAACAGTGCCACGACCATCTCCTCACCGACACGGTGTTCGTTTCCCGGACACTCGGCGCGCGGCGGCGCGAGATGAGGAAAACCACACCGCCTCAGCCGACGTGGATGCCCGGTCGGCGCTGCGGATCCGGTTCCGCCGTGCGCAGGATCTCCCGGGTGACCGGCGCGGTGTCGCCCTGGCCCAGCAGCAGGTAGCGGAACAGGTGCGTCAGCGGGTTGCCCTCGGACCACTCGAAATAGCACTGCGGCCGGACCCCGGTCGCATCGCGCAGGGCCAGCAGCAGCGCGGCGATCGCGTTGGGCGCGGCCGGGCTGTCGGCGCGCAGCACCCGGTGGCCGGTCACCTCGACCCCGCGCACCCGCAGCACGTCGCTGAAGTCCGACGGGTCGATCACGTCGATCTCCAGGAACAGGACGTCCGCGCTGCCCGGGACCGGGTTGAGGCCGCGCTGCTCGACCTCCTTCGCCGCGTACTCCTCGGCGTCGCCCGCCTGCCGCTTGTTGGCGATGATGTTGAGCCTGCCGTCGTGGTTGATCGAGTCGGTGATGAACCGGCGCGCGGCGTCGTCGAACTCGATGCGGTCGGCGCGCAGCTCGGTGGTGCGGGTGACCCGGGAGATCAGCGAGACCGCGATGACCCCGGCGACGAACACCGCGGAGATGGCGATGCCGTCCGGCTTCTCGACCACGTTGGCCACCAGCGCGTACAGCAGCACCGCGGTCAGGGCGGTGAACCCGGCGGCCTGGCGGGTCTGCTTGCGCCGGAACGCGGACACGGTCACCGCGAAGGCGCCGGACACCATCATCGCCAGGATGCCGGTCGCGTAGGCACCCGCCTGGGCGTTGACGTCGGCCTTGAAGGCGATGGTGATGCCCACGCAGATCGCGGTGTAGACGAGCACGACCGGGCGGATCGCGCGGCCCCACTCCGGCGCCATGCCGTAGGAGGGGAGGTAGCGCGGCACGATGTTGATCAGTCCGGCCATCGCGGAGGCGCCCGCGAACCACAGGATCAGGATGCTGCTGATGTCGTAGACGGTCCCGAACGCGTCGCCGAGGCGGGTGTGGGCGAGGTAGGCCAGCGCGCGGCCCGCGGCTTGGCCGCCCGGCTCGAACTGCTCGCGGGGGATGAGCACGGTGGTGATGAGGCTGGTCGCCACCAGGTAGCCGGACATGATCAGCGCGGCGGTGGTGAGCAGCTTGCGGGTGTTGCGGATCCGATTCGCCAGCCGCTGCTTCGAGTCGGCCCCGGTCGCGGCGATGAGGGGCATCATGCTCACCCCGGTCTCGAACCCGGACAGCCCCAGCACCAGCAGCGGGAACGCGAGCACGGCGGTGCCCGCGATGTCGCCACCGGCGGTCAGCGCGCTCCACCAGTCGGCCAGCCGGGCGCCGTGGGTGAACACCTCGCCGAGCCCCACGACCACGATGACGGCGTTGAGCGCGAGGAACACCGCGACCAGCGGGATGGCGACCGAGACCGCCTCGCTGAAGCCGAGCAGGAAGACCCCGCCGAGCACGAGCAACAGCAGCACGGTGACCAGCACCTCGTGCCCGTGCAGCGCCGACGGGAAGAACGGGTTCTCCACCATGTGCACTGTTGCGTCAGCCGCCGACAACGTGATGGTGATGATCCAGGAGGTCGCAACGAAGCCGAGCAACACCAGCACGAACACCTTGCCGCGCCAGAACGGCAGCAATTTCTCCAGCATCGCCACCGACCCCTGCCCGTTGGGGCTCTCGTGCGCAACACGCCGGTACATCGGCAACATGCCGAACAACGTCAACGCCACGATCAGCAACGTTGCGATGGGCGAGATCGCGCCCGCGGCGACCACGGCGATCGCGGGCAGGTAGGACAACGTTGAGAAGTAGTCGACGCCGGTGAGGCACATGACCTTCCACCACGCCTGCGGCTCGCCGTGCTCCTCCTCCCCACCCCGCCCGACCGGATGCACCCGGTGCCGCAACAGCCACCTGGCGAGCGGCCTCCTGGGCGCGCCGCCCTGCGTCGGTGAGTCCACTTCGGCCGGGACGAGGTACTCGGGCTCAACGGTGTCCTCTTGCGGGGTGGCTTCGTGCACGGGAGCAGCATGCCGCATCACCCGCCCCCTCGCGCCCCTGTTCCCACCCCCCACCACCGGTTCGTCCGGCAGTGGGCGAATTGCCCCGCCTTCGCGTCAGGTCACCCCGCTAGCCTGGCCAGCCCCCACCGCGAGAGAGGCGACAATGCGCCAAGGCACCCGCGCCGAACTCATCACCCAGCTAACCGAGGCGATCGGCTCCGCCACACCCCCGCACCCCCTGCGCGTCGCCATCGACGGCCCACCCGCCGCAGGCAAGACCACCCTCGCCGACGAACTCGCCACCGCCCTACGCGCCCAGTCCCGCGACACCATCCGCGCCACCATCGACGACTTCCTCTTCCCCCGAGCCCACCGCTACCGCAACGGCCGGTACTCCGCCGAGAGCTGCTACTTCGACGCCCACGCCCCCTCGTTCCCACCCGCCTCTTCGACGTCGTCTTCCTCTTGCGCCCAGAACTAATCGACCGGTGGGACTTGCGCATCTTCGTATCCGTCCCACTTGACCAGACGGTAGAGCGAGCCCGAGCCCGAGACGCCGCCTTCACCGGCACCACCGAGATCGAACGCTCCTGGCGCCACCGCTACATCCCCGCCCAACAGCGCTACTACGCCACAGCCCACCCCACCACCCACGCCGACATCATCGTGCACAACACCCCCTTCAACCGCCCACGCTGGGAAGCCCGCCCCTGACGCTTGCCCCTTCGCAGCTCTCGCTCAGCCCCCTGAACACCCGGACACGCCAGAACGCCTTCTCCCCCAACGTAACCCGAGCCGCCAGCCCAACCCTCTACTCCGACCGACTAGCTGACCCCTGAACCCGAGTCACCACAACACCCCACTCCCAAATCGACCCCCGCCCTCCCCACTCCGCCCACCTGAACAATCGTCAAGTCAGGCCCCGCCAACCCAGCCCCCGGACACTGAGAAGCCGCCGTGCCAGCCCGGCCTCCGTCAGATCCGCCCAAACCCACCTACTCAACCCGTGGGCACTCGGACCCATCGGTGCCAACACCGCCCCCCGCCAGGTCCGCCCCAACTCACAAACCCAGCCCCTGGACACTCGGACGCACGGTGCCAACTGGCCTTCCGTCAGGCCTGCCCCAGCCCACCTTCCCAGCGCGTGGACACTCGGACCCGTCGGTGCCATCCCGCGCCCCTCAGGTCCGCCCCAACCCACCTTCCCAGCGCCTGGACAGCCGGACTCGCTGGTGCCAGGCCGGCTCGATGGGGCGGACTTGTTTTGCGTGGGGGGACAGGACCCGTAGCCTCGTTGGCGGCTGCTGGGCCGTCCCTTTGGCCCCCAGCTTTTGAGCCCAGCACGGGTTCTGTAGGGGCCCCGCGCAAAACAAGTTCGCCCCATCGAGCTTTCCGCATTGTCGCGGATCGGACGCCGAGCTCGCCGCCAGGCGACGAGGCCGACCACCGGAGCCGAAGGCGGAGGCCCGAATCCCTTGCCCCGCACTCCCAACCCCGGCCTATGCCAAGATCAACCTGATCGAAAGCCCCCAAATACACAGCCTACCGACGCACACCGACACAACGGCAGCAGCAAACAGGGCCTGTGGACAAGCGGAACCGTTGTGGACAAACAGCTACCAGCGACCCCAGGCAAGATCATCTGCGCCAAGAGCCCCCAATACACAGCCTACCGAGACAACCCGACAGAACGGGAGCAGCAAGCAGCAGCCTGTGGACAGTCGGAGGCGTTGTGGACAAACGACATCACTGCGAGGCCCAAGCCGCCAGGGGCAGCCAATCGCGGCAGCCGGAGCCTCCAGCGATCACGCGGTGCCGGCCAGCGTGGCCTGGTCGCTGTGCCTCGTGGTCGACCGCAGCCGGCGCACAAGATCAAACCGCCCTGAGCAGCCCCCGAATCCAGCATACCGAGGCGCGCCCACGCGCAACGCCACCAACCATCGGCTGTGGATGGTTGGTGGCGTTGTGGATGAACGAGGTTCAGACCTGCGGCGGCTGGGCGGGAGGACGCGGAATCGGTGCCCTCGGTGTTGGCGGCCCGGCGGGGGGTGCGGGAGGCACAGGCGGGGCGGGGACAGGGCCAGAAGTCGGTGCCTGGCCTCGTTTGCGCAGTGCGTCGGTGAGCAGGGCCGCGCCCTGGTCGGCTGTGCGGGCGGCGGCCTCGTTGGCCTTGCGGAGTTCGCGGTAGACCTCGTCGCGGTGGACGGTGACTGAGCGGGGGGCTTGGATGCCCACTCGGACCACGTCGCCCCTGATGTCGAGGATGGTGACGGTGACCTCGTCTCCGATCCGCACGCTCTCACCGGTTCGACGGGTCAGCACCAGCACGTGATCACTCCTCCCCCGCCCTCGGTATCAGGCGGGCAGCAGTCGGGCACGGATGGGGAGATCTTCCTCCAGGATCACCTGGACCGCCCGTCGGGTGCTCTGGTCCACGATCACCGGGGCGAGCAGGTTGGCCGTGGCCTCGGCGACCGTCCCCGCCGCGGTGACCACCAGCAGCACCAGCAGGTCCTCGGGGTCGGTGGTGCCCAACTGCTCGAGCACCTGCTCGCCGACCCGCGGGGCGTAGTCGGGGTAGAACGGCGCCGGGGGCACGACCAGGAACCGCAGGTCCGGGTCGTCGACCGAGCGCAGGGTGAACAGCGGCCCGTCGGGGTCCACCGCGACCAGCACGAACTCGCGGTGCTCGGGGAACCCGGGCATCGGCGTGCGGAACTCGATGGTCGGCAGGTCCTTGGCGTGGGGCGTGCTCACGGCGGGCGCAGTGCCTCCTCTGGCCGGTGGCGCGGTCAGCGTGGATAGTCCAGCAGTTAGCGTGGACGGTCCAGCGGTCATCGCAGGAAGTCCAGCAGCGAGGGCTGCACCACCCGGGCGGTCGCCGCGAGGGCGGCCTCGTAACCCGCGGTCTGGGTCTGCAGGTCGATCACCGCCTTGGCCATGTCGATATCCTCGATCTCGGACAACCGCGAGGTCAGCGCCAGGACCTGGGTGCTCGCGGTGTCCTGGGCCGCGGTGAGCTGACTGTAGCGGCTGCCGACGGCGGCCAATTCGTTCGTGACCCGCGACTTGGCCAAGTCCAACCGATCGAGGTCGCCGGTGAGGGTGGCCGGGTTGGTCTCCAGGCCGGTGGCGATCGAGGCGAGCACGTCGAACACGTTGCCCGCCGCGGTGCCGAAGACGTCGGCGGACACGTCAACGCGCACCTGGGTGCTGTCGCCGACGCGGCGCTGCACGCTGCCGGTGTCGCCCTGGTACACGCCGGTGTCGAGGAACGCGCTGGTCTTGTCGGTGGTGCCGCCGAAGACCGGGCGGTCCAGGTAGGTGGTGTTGGCGACGGAGAGCATGTTCTCCCGCAGCGAACGGACCTCAACGGCGATCCCGGCGCGCGCCGAGGGGTTGCTCAGCGCGGGCTCGGACATGCCCTGCAGCACCAGGTCGCGGGCGCGGTTGAGCAGGTCGCTGCCGGTGCTCAGCGCGTTCTCCGCGGTGCTGAGCCGGGCGACGCCGTCGGTGGCGCTGCGGTCGTAGCGGTCGCGGGTCGCGATGTCGGAGCGGACCTGCATCGCCGAGACGACCCCGGTCGGGGAGTCCGAGGGCTTGGACACCTGCTTGCCGGTGGTCATCTGCTCGCGCAGCCGGTCGACGTTGTTCTGGCTGGTGCGCAGACCCGCCAGCACCTTGGCCGAGGTGGACTGCTCGGTCACCCGGAAACCCGCCATGACTAGACCCCCATCCGGTTGATCAGCGTGTCGAGCATCGAGTCCACGGTGGACATGACCTTGGCCGCGGCCTCGTAGGAGCGCTGGTAGGTGATCATCGAGGTGAGCTCCTCGTCCAGGTTGACCCCGGAGGTGGCCGAGCGCGCGGAGTCGACCTGGTTGGTGATGGTGCCCTGGGTGGCCGCCGCCTGCTCGGCCGCGCGCACGCGCATGCCGATGTCGGCGACGTTGGTGCGGTAGACCTCGTCGGCGCCACCGGACTTCGAGCCGAGCCTGGCCATCGCGTCGGCGTTGCCGCCGCCGAGGGCCTGGGTGTTGCTCGCCGAGGCGGCGATGTCGGCCGGGTTGGTGGTGGCGACCTTGATGGTGGCCGCGGTGGTGCCCGACATCAGCGCGCCGCCCGCGACGCCCGCCTTGGTGAACCCGGCGGCGTTGGCGGTGTTGATGGTGGTGGTGAGCGCGTTGGCGACCTTGTCGAAGCGGGCCAACTGGTCGGGCAGCACGGTGTTGAGGCCGTTGAGCAGCGCGCCAGCCTTGCCGCCCGCGCCGGTGGCGACGGTGTCGGTGTCCACCCACTTGAGGGTCACCGGGTCGGCGCCCGCGCTGGCGATGTCGGCGCCGTTGGTCACCTTGAGATCACGCGAAGTGCTGCCGCTCACCAGGTTGGACCCACCGAGGGTGATGGTGACCGAGTCATCGGCACCGCGGGTGAGCTGGCCGCCGGTGAGCTCGACGAGCTTGAGGGCGGCGTTGTCGCGCTGGTCGGAGAGCTCGTTGGCGCTGACGCCCGCGGCCTTGGCGCGCACGACGGCCTCGTTGAGACCGGCCAGCTGCTTGGCGGCGGCGTTGATGTCGTTGGCGGTGTTGACCAGCTGCACGCGGCGGTCGGTGTACTGGCCCGCCAGCTCGGCGGACGCGGCGTTGAGCGTGCTCGCCACGGACTGGGCGCGGGTGAGCAGCTGGGTGCGCGACCCGAGGTCGCCGGGGTTGTCGGCCACGTCGGCGAAGCCGGACCACAGGTCGGTGAGCTGGGACTGCAGGCCGTTGTCGCTCGGCTCGTTGTAGACCCGCTCGACGTCGACGAGGACGTCGTAGTTGGTGTCGGTGGCGGCCTTGCGCTCGTGCTCGGAGCGGACCCGGGCGTCCATGTAGGCGTCCTGCAGCCGGTTCACCGAGGTGACCTGCACGCCCTGGCCGGTGGAGAACTTGTTGGGGGTGGACCAGAAGGCGGGCACCGGGGAGCCGCCGATGGAGGTGGTCTCCAGGCGCTGCCGGGTGTAGCCCTCGGTGCCCGCGTTCGCGATGTTCTGCCCCGCCAGCTCCAGGCCCTGGCGCTGGGTGCGCAGGGCCGTGAGGGCGGTGTTGATCCCGTTGAAGGAACTCATCTACAGGGCCTCATCCACCAGTCGGGCACCCACGGCCGCGGGTGCGGTACTGCCGTCGGCGCGGTACAGGTTGCCGTCGCCGCCGCCGCGCACCACGCGCAGCGCCTCGGCGACGGTGCGGCGACCGGAGGTCAGCAGGTCGCGGTTGGCCTCCACGGCCGCCTCGATCTCGGCGGAGAGGGTGGCCAGCGCGGTGCGGTGCTCGCTGAACACCGCCTTCCACGGCTCGTCGAGGGCGTCGGTGAGCGCGGCCAGGCTCGGGCCGGGCGGCAGGCCGAGGGTCTCGGCGAGCTCGTCGACCGCGGCGGCGCGCAGGAGTTCGGTGCTCTGGATGCGCTCGAGCATGAGCTCGACCTCGTAGGTCGCCGACCCCAGCCACCTGGTGCGGCCAGCGGCCAACAACAGGCTTTCCACCTCGAGCTTGAACAGCAGAAGGGACAGCAGCTCGCGCTGCCGCCAGAGGATAGCTGAAGTCTCTACGGGGTTCATCTGCACTGCCTCCGGTAGGCGGTCTGATGGTTCTCAACAAGCCCTATCGACGCGGCGGGGGCACGCTTGAGGAAACCGCAGCAAAGCGTTTCCGAGCGTCGCACCCGAGACGCACCCGTGAGGCACTTGGGACGCACCCTCCGACCCCCACCTTTGACGTCATCAGGGCGGACACACCAACCGCCCAGGACGTCCCAGATGGATGAGCGGCGGAGGAAGCAATGTCGGAGAACCCCACCACCACCCGTACCACCGACACCGACAGCCTGATCTCGGCGAACCTGCCGCTGGTCGGCCACGTGGTCCGGGAGATGCTGGCCCGGGTTCCCGCGCACGTCCGCCGCGACGAGCTGTTCTCCGCCGGTTCCGAGGCGCTCGTCGCCGCCGCGCACGCTTACGACGCGGGCCGCGGCGTCCCCTTCCCCGCTTACGCCGCCGTCCGCGTCCGCGGCGCGCTGCTCGACGAGCTGCGCGGGCAGGACTGGGCGAGCCGCTCGGTGCGCGGCAAGGTCCGCAAGCTCGAGAGCGCCCGCGACGCCTTCGTCGCCCAGCACGGCCGGGTGCCCACCGACGCCGAGCTCGCCGCGGCGCTGGAGACCGACGTGCGCACCGTGGTGTCCATTCGCGACGACGTGCAGCGCTCCTTCGTGGTGAGCCTGCAGTCGGTCGTCTCCGAGGGCCCCGAGGCCAGCGAGATGGTCATCCCCGACGACCGCGCCACCCCCGAGGACCTCATCGTCGAGCGCGAGCGCGTCGGCTACCTGCGCGACGCGGTCGAGGTGCTGCCGGAGCGGCTGCGCGTGGTCGTCGAGGAGTACTACTTCAACAACCGGCCGATGGCCGAGATCGCCGAGCGGCTCGGGGTCACCGAGTCGCGGGTCTCGCAGCTGCGCGCCGAGGCCACCGCGCTGCTGCGCGAGGGCATCAACTCCCAGCTCGACCCCGAGCGCGTGTCCTCCGGCGACAAGCCGGACGGTTGCGCCGCCCGCCGCCGCGCCTCTTACTACGCCGCCGTCGCGGCGCAGGGCACCCTGCGCACCCGCCTGGCCAAGACCACCGCGCAGGGCGTCCCCGTGGACATGTCCGCGTAGTCGAGGCCGGTCCACCCCTCTCGCCACCCCACTCCCGGCCCCGCGGCTGCACGACCTGTCTCGCCCGGCCTCGCCGGGGCCCGCTCCACCCCCGTTCTCCCGCCGACCACCACGCCACCCACCCGGCTCCGCCGCGGTGGAACCGCAGGTGGACAGCGGAAAGCAAGATCCAGCAAGAACAAACCAAAAATCTTCCCGCCGGAACTCAGGTCCGGGCCGGGAGCGCCGAATAACTCGGTGCCTGCCCACGGAAGGGCGGGGATAGGGACTCTCTTCAAGGAGGAAACATCATGAGTCTGCGCATCAACTCCAACATCGCTGCCATGAACGCGTACCGCAACCTGTCGGTCAACGACAAGCAGATGCAGGGCTCGCTGGAGAAGCTCTCGTCTGGCCTGCGGATCAACCGCGCCGCGGACGACGCCGCGGGCATGTCGATCGCCCAGGGCCTCCAGGCCCAGATCGGCGGCCTCAAGGTCGCGACCCGCAACGCCCAGGACGGCGTCAACGTCGTTCAGACCGCCGATGGCGCCCTGAACGAGTCGGCCGAGATCCTGCAGCGCATGCGTGATCTGGCTGTCCAGTCCGCCAACGGCGGGTCGCAGGACACCAACGCCCAGGCGGCGGCTCAGACCGAGTTCGGCCAGCTGCAGTCCGAGCTGGACCGGATCGCGAAGACCACCTCCTTCGGCGGCCAGAAGCTGCTGGCCGTTGGCACCGCTGGCGGTACCGCTTACACCGGTTCCTTCCAGGTCGGCGCCAACAACACCACCGACGACCGCATCGACGTCTCGCTCAACGCGTCGGTGTTCGGTGCCGCCGGTACCAAGGCCAGCAACACCCTCTCGGGTACCTTCAGCGCGGCCCTCGACACCGAGACCATCACCGCCTCCATCGGTGGTAACGGTGCCACGGTCACCCTGAACAGCCCGTCCAGCCTGGACGACGTTGTCAACCAGCTCAACGGCAACGCCTCCTTCAGCGCCTCGTTCGTCGCCACCAAGGCGGGCGCGGACCTGAAGATCTCGTCCAAGGTCGCCCAGTCCGAGACCATCACCGTCTCCTCGTCGGCTGCTGGTCTGACCGCGGGCACCGCGGTCGCGGGCACCACCGGCTCCACCGCCACCGGCTTCGACAGCGCTGGCCTGGGTGTCGGCACCGCCGTGTCGCTGAGCAACACCACCAACTCGCGCAACGCGATCGACGCGGTGGACGCGGCGATCAAGAACCTGTCGACCGCCCGCAGCCAGCTGGGTGCGTACCAGAACCGGTTCGAGCACACCATCAACAACATCAACGTCCAGGTGGAGAACCTCTCCGCGTCCAAGTCGGCGATCACCGACACCGACATGGCGCAGGAGATGGTCAAGTTCACCCGGTCGCAGATCCTGTCCCAGGCGGGCACCGCGATGCTCGCCCAGGCGAACCAGGCTCCGCAGAGCGTTCTGCAGCTCCTGCGTGGCTGAGTGAACACGGCCCGGGCACTGATCAGCCAGATCAGTGCCCGGGCTTTTCTCATGCCCGGCCCCGTCGGGCCGATGTAGTGGTTGACCCCGGACGAAGAAGAAGGCCCCTCACATGACAAGTGTCGACGGACTCGTCACCGGCCTGGACACCACCTCGATCATCTCCCAGTTGATGAGCCTCGAGGCGGCGCCGCAGACCCGCCTCAAGGGCAAGGTGAGCGACCAGCAGAAGCTCACCACCGCCTACCAGGCCATCAACGCCAGGATGCTGGCCGTGCAGAACGCGGCCAAAGACCTGGCGGCCTCGACCACGTG
This sequence comes from Actinokineospora diospyrosa, assembly GCF_024171925.1. GTDB lineage: Bacteria > Actinomycetota > Actinomycetes > Mycobacteriales > Pseudonocardiaceae > Actinokineospora > Actinokineospora diospyrosa. Next base: position 179,453 of record NZ_JAMTCO010000004.1, read on the forward strand.
GACCGCCGTCAAGGCCACCGCGTCGTCCTCGGCGGTCTCGGTCGCCGCCTCGACCACGGCCCTGCCCGGCACCGCGACCTTCGACGTCACCTCGCTGGCGACCACGCACGTGCTGACCTCCGCCGTGCCCGGCAACGGCACGCCCGCCGCGGGTGCCTCGCTCGACCTGGTCTTCGCCGACAAGACCGTGAACGTCCCGGTCACCACCAACACCCCGCAGGGTGTCGCCGACGCCATCAACGGCGCCAACGCCGGTGTGCGCGCGACCGTGCTGACCACGACCACCGGGCAGGTGCTGCAGTTCTCCGCGACCGGCACCGGCGCGGCGAAGTCGTTCAGCGTCTCCGGGCTCACCAACGCGACCGCGGTCATGACGCAGGGCGCGGACGGCATCATCACCGTCGGGAACCCGAACGCGGGCGGCTACAAGCTCTCCAGCGCGGACAACACCTTCACCGGCCTGATCCCCGGTGTGACGGTGACCGCGGCCAAGGTCGAGTCGGGTGTCACCGTGTCGACGACCGCCGACCAGGGCAAGGCGGCCGACGCCACCCAGTCGCTGGTCACCGCGGTGAACTCGGCGCTGTCGCTGATCGACGGCTACACCGCCTACAACGCCACCACCAAGACCGCCGGGGTGCTGGCGGGCAACCCGATGGTGCGCAGCCTGCGCGAGCAGCTGCTCACCTCGGTCAGCAGCGGCGTCCCGAACGGGACCTTCAGCACCTCCGGTGTGTCACTCGACCGCACGGGCGCGCTGAAGTTCGACCGCACCGCGTTCCTGGCGGCGGCGGGCAAGGACCCGGCCGCGGTGAAGGCCCAGATCGGCACGACGCTGACCGGCCGCTACACCGAGGTGGCCGACGGGGTCACCAACAGCACCACCGGCAAGCTCACCCTGGTCATCCAGAACGGTGACGCCTACGTGCGCAAGCTCAACGACCAGATCACCGACTGGGACGGCAGGCTGGCGGCCAAGAAGGTCGCCCTGCAACGGCAGTACACGAACCTGGAAACCGCGCTGGGCAAGCTGAAGGACCAGTCGAGCTGGCTCTCCAGCCAGCTCGCTGGCCTGAGCTCGTAGCCGAGGAGAACCCTGATGTCGAGCCCCGCACTGCGTCAGCGCTACCTCGCCGACTCGGTCACCACCGCCACCCCCGGCCGCCTGCTCGTGATGCTCTACGACCGGCTGTGCCTGGACCTCTCGCGCGGCGCCGAGGCGTTGGACGCCGCCGACCGCGAGACCGCGTCCGGCCTGCTGCTGCACGCCCAGGACATCCTGTTGGAACTGCAGGGTTCGCTGCGCCAAGAGGCCTGGGACGGCGGCAAGGAACTGGCCGGGCTGTACGCGTACCTGCTCGCCGAGCTGATGCGCGCCAACCTCAAGCAGGACGCCGCCACGGTGCGCGCCGCGCTCGCGGTGGTCGAGCCGCTGCGCGACGCCTGGCGGGAGGCTGTCGAGGCCCTCCCGGCGGCGAACGGTCCGATGTGAGCGACACGGCTGGCGCCTGGAACCTGGCCTGGGCCACGGCGCTCGACCGGCTGGAGTCCGACGTGGCCTCAGCCGAGGCACTGCTGACCGAGGAGCACATGCTCCGCGAGCTGCCGAAGTTCGACCCGTGGACCCCGCCTGCCGGGTTGGGCCCGCTGCCGCTGGACATGCGCCCGCGCGCCGACGCGGTGCTGCGCAGGCAGTTGGAGGTGGCCACCAAGCTGGCCGCGGCGATGTCGGGTGCCGCGATGCACTCGCTGGTGGTGGGCAAGATGGTCGAGGACCGCCGCGACCCGGCCCGCCCCAGCTACGTGGACGTGGCGATGTAACCCGCACCACCACGCCAGTGCACTGTGGACGGTCAGACCGCGATACCAGCAGTACCAGCACCACCGGCACCACCGGCAGTACCAGCGCCACCAGCGATACCAGCAGTACCGGCACGACCCGGGCGCCACCAGAGCGCCCGCCCCAGCCCGCCGTTGACACCGTCAACCGCGTGAGACGACCGCGCCCGCGCCCACCCCCTCCCAGGGGCGCGGGCGCGGTCCTGTGTAGACACTCCGCCGGTAGACACTCCGCCGGGTCCGGCCGGGCACCGCCCCTGGTCCCCAGCGGACCCGCCGCGGCGTCCCACCCCGCGCGGGCACCCGATCTCCGCGTGATCGCGGTCACGTTCGGCCAAGATCGGTCGACCATGGCGTTGAGCAGGGCGTTCGCGCCCCCGGCAAGCGCACCCGAGTGGCAACCGAGGCACAGCCCAGTGACCACTCCCGCGGCTCATAGTTCATCTCACGGAGCCGAAGAAGCGCCTGAGCACGGAACGCTCAGATGTACCCGCCACGGATCGGCGACCAACCGGCATGAAGGAGCACCGGTCGTGTTCGACGATCTGACCACACAGGCCGTGCGGGCCTCATTGGACGGTCTGGCGATGCGCCAGCGGGTCCAGGCGAACAACATCGCCAACATCGAGACGCCCCACTTCAAGGCCAAGAAGGTCGAGTTCGAGACCGCGCTCGCCCAGGCGATCTCCAGTGGCGACGGTGCCACCGGCGTCCGGGCCTCGGTGTCGACCTCCCGGTTGGCCGCCCGCCAGGACGGCAACAACGTCAACCTCGACGAGGAGACGCTGGGCTCCACCGAGACCGGGCTGCGCTACCAGCTGATGCTGCGCGCCATGGACGACCGCTACGGGCTGGTCTCCACCGTGCTGAAGGGTGTGCGCTGAGCATGTTCAACATCATCGACACGGCCGCGAGCGGCGTCTCGGTCCACCGCAAGTGGCTCGACGCGGTCGCCGACAACATGGCCAACATCAACAACGTCGCCTCGACCAGCGGCTCCGCCTTCCAGGAGCGCTTCGTGGTGGCCAAGGAACTCCCGACGCACAACGGCACCGTGGTCTCGCAGGTGCTCTCCGGGGACAAGACCGGCCGGATGGTCTACGAGCCCACCCACCCGCTGGCCGACGCGGGCGGCTACGTCCGCTACCCGGACATCGACCTGAGTGAGCAGATGGGCTACCTGATCATGGCCCAGCGCGGTTACCAGGCCAACATCGCCGCCGTCGAGCGGGCCACCTCGGCCTACCAGGCCGCCCTACAGTTGGGGAAGAACGCGTGAGCAGCCCGATCAGCGCGATCACGTCCGCGATCGCACCGCCCGCCGTCGTCGCCCCGATCTCGGTCGGCGAGACCTCCGGCGCGAACTCCGCCTCCGGCGTCAGCTTCGGCGCCATGATCGGCCAGGCGCTGCAGAACGGCCAGCAGGTCCAGGACCGCGCGGCCGACCTCGCCGTCAAGGCAGCCACCGGCTCCGACATCGACGTGCACAACTACCTCGCCGCGGCCACCGAGGCCAACCTGACCACGCAGCTGACGGTCCAGGTCCGCAACAAGGCCGTTGAGGCCTTCCAGGAGATCATGAGGCTGCAGGCGTGAACCAGGACCGGATCATGGTGTTGCTGCGCAGGGTTGTCGACGGTTTCAAGGCCTTCTCGCTGGGCCAGAAGATCGTCGTGGTGGCGGGTGTTCTCGTCGCGGCTATCGGGATCTGGGCCTACTTCACGTTCTTCGCGGCGACCTCGAACTACTCGCCGCTGTTCTCCAACCTCGCCGCCAAGGACGCCTCGGCCATCGTCGACGAGCTCGACGCGAGCTCGATCCCCTACGAGCTCGCCGACAGCGGCACCACGATCATGGTGCCCGCCGACCAGCTGTACTCGCTGCGGCTGAAGATGGCCTCCGCGGGCCTGCCCGCCTCCGAGGACACCGGCTACTCGCTGCTGGACCAGCAGGGCGTCACCACCTCGGAGTTCATGCAGCAGGTCACCTACCAGCGCGCGCTGGAGGGTGAGCTCACCAAGACCATCAAGTCGATCGACGGGGTCACCGCCGCCTCGGTGCACCTGGCCATCCCCACCAAGGACGTCTTCTCCGACGACGCGAGCAAGCCGACCGCCTCGGTCATGGTCGCCACCTCGGGCAGCAAGAAGCTGGGCTCCGAGCAGGTGCAGACCATCGTGCACCTGGTCGCCTCCGCCGTGGAGGGCATGGACCCCGACAACGTGACCGTGGCCGGGTCCGACGGCACCGTGCTCGCCGCCCCCGGCGCCGGTGACACCGGGTCCACCAGCACCCGCCAGCAGGAGACCGCCGCCTACGAGCAGCGCCTCTCCAGCTCGCTGCAGTCGCTGCTGACCCAGGTCGTCGGCCCCAACCACGCGGTCGTCAAGGTCACCGCCGACCTGGACTTCGACACCTCGGAGACCAAGAGCCAGACCTACACCAAGTCCGACGCACCGGCGCTGAAGGAAAGCACCACCGACGAGACCTACACCGGCACCGGCGCGGGCGCCGCGGGCGCCAACGGCGGGGTCCTCGGCCAGACCAACGGCACCGAGGGCGACACCACCAGCACCGGTACCGGCACCACCGACGGCAACGGCACCTACTCGCAGCAGAAGGCCGTGCGCGACAACGCGGTCAACTCGGTCATCGAGACCAGGCAGAACGCCCCCGGGCAGGTCCGCAAGCTCGGTGTCGCGGTGCTGCTGGACGAGACCACGCTGGCCAACGCCGACCTGGCGCAGATCCGGGAACTGGCCGCCTCCGCGGTCAGCCTGGACGCCACCCGCGGCGACACCCTCGCGGTCAGCTCGATGAAGTTCAACACCGCCGCCGCCGACGCCGCGCAGCAGGAACTGGCCGCGCAGGGCGCCGACGCCGCCAAGGCCGAGCAGCTGGGCCTGATCAAGCAGGGCGCCGTGGCGCTCGCGGTGCTGGTGCTGCTGCTGGTGACCTGGTTCGCCTCCCGCCGCCGCCGCAAGCGCAACCGGGTGCTGCAGGCCGCCGAGCTGCAGCGGCTCGACGAGATCAAGGCCGAGCTGGAGCGCACCAGGGCCGTGGCCCTGGAGGCCGCCGAGGAGAAGGCCCGCCTGGAGTCCTCGGCCGGTGAGCTCACCGCGATCGGCGGCGGCACCGGCGGCGACGTCGACGGCGCGCAGGAACGCAAGCTCAAGGAGATCGAGGCGCTCGTCGACGAGCAGCCCGACGAGGTGGCCAGGCTGCTGCGCGGCTGGCTCGCGACGAAGGGGGCCTGACCACCATGTCCGACATCGCCAACACCCCCGAGGGCCTGCGCAAGGCAGCGGTGCTGCTGCTGCAGATGGGCAAGGACGGCTCGGCCAAGGTCCTGTCGAAGCTGCGCGAAGCCGAGGTGGAGATGCTCTCCGCCGAGGTCGCCCGGCTCGGCGCGGTCGACGCCACCTACACCAAGACCGTGCTCGACGAGTTCCACGCGATGGCCAAGGCGCGCAAGCACGTGGCGCACGGCGGCATGGACTACGCCCGCGAGCTGCTGATCGAGACCCTGGGCCACGACCGCGCCGACGAGATCGTCGGGCGCATCGGGGCCACCATGGTCGACGTCCCGTTCCGGTTCCTGCAGCGCGCCGAGCCGCGCCAGGTGCTCTCCTTCGTGCAGGACGAGCACCCGCAGACGGTGGCGCTGGTGCTGGCGCACATGCCAGCCAACCTGGCCTCCGCGGTGCTCTCCGGGCTGGCCCCGGAGCGGCAGAGCGAGGTCGCGCTGCGGGTGGCGACCATGGGCCGCACCTCCCCGGAGATCGTGCGCAAGCTGGAGAACCAGCTCGAGCGCAAGCTCTCCTCGCTGCTGCAGCCCTCGGACGTGTCGACCATCGGCGGCGTCGGTCCGCTGGTGGACATCATCAACCGCTCCGACCGGGCCACCGAGCGCTCCATCCTCGACGGCCTGGCCAAGCGCTCGCCCGAGCTGGCCGACGAGATCCGCAGCCAGATGTTCATGTTCGAGGACCTGGTCGGCATCGAGGACAAGTCGCTGCAGCTGGTGCTGCGCAACGTGTCCCCGGCCGACCTGGCCACCGCGCTCAAGGGTGTGCGCGAGGACGTGCGCGACAAGGTGCTGCGCAACCTGTCCGAGCGCGCCGCGGAGAGCCTGGTCGAGGAGATCGAGGTGCTCGGCTCGATCCGCCTGCGGGTCGTCGAAGAGGCCCAGGCCAAGATCATCGGCGAGATCCGCACGCTCGAGGAGTCCGGTCAGATCGTGCTGCGGCGGGGGGATGACGATGAGTTCGTCGCCTGAGCGGATCGGGACCGTGGTGCGCGGCGGGGACGCCGCCGTGCCGTTCCAGATCGGCGTCACCTCCGGCAACCAGAGCGGCCGCGCCGGTGCGCACGCCGAGGGCTACGCCACCGGCTGGGCGCAGGGCATGCGCGAGGCCCGGGAGGCCACCTCGGCCGCCCGCGGCCGCGCCCAGGGCGAGCTGGAGCGGCTGCTGGCCGAGCGCGCCCAGCGCACCGACTTCGCCGTGTCGGCCGTGGACACCGCGGCCAGGCAGGTGCTGGCCACCACGGTGCGCCGCGCCGAGGACCTGGCCGAGGACGTCCTGGCCGCCGCGGTCGAGTTGGCCGAGGCGATGCTGGGTACCCAGCTGTCGGTCGCGGTGACCGACAGCGCGCGGGCCGGGCTGGCCCGAGCGGTGGGCGCGCTGCCCGCGACCGCCGCGGTGACCGTGCGGGTCAACCCGCTCGACCTCACCGAGCTGACCGCGGACGGCGACCCCACCCCCGGCAGGCAGGTCACCCTGGTGGCCGACCCGGCCGTGGCCAGGGGCGACGCGATCGCGCTGACCTCCGTCACCACCGTTGACGCAACCCTGGGCGCGGCACTGGCCCGGATCCGAGCGGAGCTGGCCCCGTGACCCTGACCATCGACCACCCCGTGTTCGGCGCGCGGTTCGCCTCGCTGCTGCCCGCGGCCAAGCCCACCCGCACCGGTGTCGTCGTCGGCGTCGTCGGCCTGGCGGTCACCGTGTCGGGCATCGTCGCCCGCATCGGCGACCTGGTCCAGATCGGCCCCGCCGAGCAGCCGCTGCTCGCCGAGGTCGTCGCGCTCGACCACGAGCGGGTGGTGTGCCTGCCGCTGGGCCCGCTCGGCGGCGTCGGCATCGGCAGCCCGGTCGTCAACACCGGCGGTCCGCTGCGCATCGCCGTCGGCGAGGAGCTGCGCGGGCGGGTGCTCGACGGCCTGGGCAGGCCGATGGACGGCGGTCCGCCGCTGGTCGGGCTGAGCCGGGTGTCGGTGGACATGGCGCCGCCCTCGGCGATGGAGCGCTCGCTGATCAGCGAGCCGCTGCAGCTGGGCGTGCGCGCGCTGGACACCATGGTCCCCTGTGGACACGGGCAGCGGATCGGCATCTTCGCGGGCTCCGGTGTCGGCAAGTCCAGCCTGCTGTCGATGATCACCCGCGGCACCCAGGCGGAGATCACCGTGATCGCGCTGATCGGCGAGCGCGGCCGCGAGGTGCGCGAGTTCCTGGAGAACGACCTGGGCCCCGAGGGCCTGGCCCGCTCGGTGGTCATCGTGGCGACCTCCGACCAGCCGCCGCTGGTGCGCCTGCGCGCCGGGTTCGTGGCGACCCGCATCGCCGAGTTCTACCGCGACACCGGCAAGAACGTGCTGCTGATGATGGACAGCCTCACCCGCATCGCCATGGCGCAGCGCGAGGTCGGCCTGTCCGCGGGCGAGCCGCCCGCGACCCGGGGCTTCCCGCCGTCGGTGTTCGCGCTGCTGCCCACCCTGCTCGAGCGCGCCGGGCCCGCCCCGGTCGGCGGCATCACCGGGCTCTACACCGTGCTGGTGGAGGGCGACGACCACAACGAGCCGATCGCCGACGCGGCCAGGTCCATCCTGGACGGTCACGTGGTGCTCGACCGCAAGCTGGCCACCGCGGGGCACTTCCCCAGCATCGAGGTGCTGGAGTCGGTGTCGCGGGTCACCGGGGCCATCACCACCCCGGCGCAGCGGGCCGACTCGGCGACGCTGCGCAGGCTGCTGGCCGCCCAGCGCGACGTGCGCGAGCTGGTGGAGATCGGCGCCTACGTGCCGGGCACCAACCCCGACGCCGACCGCGCGCTGGCGCTGCGCGGGGAGATCACCGCGTTCCTGCGGCAGAGCATCGACGACCAGGTCCCCGCCGAGGCGGCGTGGCAGCACTTGGCTCAGCTGCTGCACGGGACTGCCGATGGTGGGGGGCAGTGATGACGATCCGCACCAAGTTGGCCGCCGTGCTGCGCGCGCGCCGGGCCCAGGAGGACATCGCCAAGAGCGCGGTGACCCGGGCCAACGCGCGCCTGGCCGAGGCCGGTGAGCGCGCCGAGTCGCGCGCCGAGTCACTGCGCGCCTGGTCGGGCCCGCGCGACGGCGACTCGGCCAGCTACGTGGCCGCGATCGCCGCGGGCCGGGCCCTGGCCGTGGCGCTGAGCGAGGCCCGCGCGCACGAGCGCGCCGCCCGCTCGGAGACCGAGACCGAGACCGGCGCGCTGCGCGAGGCGGCCATGCGCCGCCGCGGTGTGGAGAAGCTCGTCGAACGGGTGAGTGAGCAGGAACGGCTGGCCGATCTCGCGGCCGAGCAGCGGGTGGCCGACGAGGTGGCCGGGACGCGACGCGGTGACGCACGAGACGGGCTGGGAGACGACAAGCGATGAGCGGTATCCAGGCGATCATGTCGAGGATGGCGGAGATCGACGCCCTCCTGCCGAGCAAGACCACCCAGGTGGACACCACCGCCGGCACCGACTTCGCCTCCGCGTTGACCGACGCCCTCGGCGACGCGAGCACCGGCACGGCCACCGGGGCCGACGCCGTCACCGCGGCGCAGAAGTACATCGGCGTCCCCTACGTGTGGGGCGGCACCAACCCCGCGACCGGCCTGGACTGCTCCGGGCTGGTGCAGCAGGTCTACGGCGACCTGGGGGTCGACCTGCCCCGGGTCAGCCGCGACCAGGCCAAGGTCGGCACCCCGGTCGCGTCCCTGGAGCAGGCCAAGCCCGGTGACCTGGTGGCCTTCGGCTCGCCGGTGCACCACATCGGCATCTACATCGGCGACGGCAAGATGATCCACGCGCCCGAGGCGGGCCAGGACGTCAAGGTCGGCAAGGTCTACGAGACGCCGACCGCGATCCGCCGGGTGCTGCCGGAGACCTCGACCGGCGGCACCACCGCCCTGTCGGGGCTGTCCGGCGCGGACTCGCTCACCGCGCTCACCGGCAAGTACGGCGTCTCCAGCGGCGGTTCCTCGGTGTACTCGTCGCTGTTCGCCCAGGCGACGCAGAAGTACGGCCTGCCGAGCGGGCTGCTGTCCGCGGTCGCCAAGCAGGAGTCCAACTACAACCCGAACGCGGTCAGCGGCGCGGGCGCGCAGGGCCTGATGCAGATCATGCCCGCCACCGCCAAGGGCCTCGGCGTCGACGCGATGAACCCGACGCAGGCCGTCGACGGCGCGGCCCGGCTGCTCAAGAGCCACATGGAGACCTTCGGGTCGGTCCCGCTGGCGCTGGCCGCCTACAACGCGGGCCCGGGCGCGGTGCGCAAGTACGACGGCATCCCGCCGTACAACGAGACCCAGAACTACGTCAAGAAGATCATGGCGAACCTCAACGCGGGAGTCGCGGCATGACCATCCCCGGTATGAGCCCGGCGCTGACCAGGCCCACCACCGCTGCCACCGGCAGCACCGCCGAGGGGACCGGCGACAAGACGACCACTTCGAACGCCCCCGCCTTCGCCGACCTCCTCCAGGCGATCGCGACCGCGCCCGCGGTCACCCCCGCCGTGGTGGCGCAGGCCGACCCGAACGCGACCGAGCAGGTGTCCCTGCTGAGCGCGCTCGTCACCGGGATCGGCGGGTCCACTGAGGACCCCGCCGCCCAGGACGCCACCACCCAGAACGACGCCGCCGAGCTGGCCGCCGACCTCATGTCCGGCCTCGTGGTGCCGACTCTCGGTCTACCCCTCGCCGCGAGCCAGCAGACGGGCACCAACTCCACCGCGCAAGCACCGGCCACCCGCACCACGGCCGACCCGATCGTCCCGATCGCGCCCCAGGCCGCGGCTACCGCGCCGGGCCAGCAGACTCCCGCCGCCGCGGCGACCCAGCCCGCCGCGGCGGCGGTGTCGACCGGGACCACCGAGATCGTGGTCCCTCCGGCGGTCACCGGGTCCACTGTGCCCACTCTGTCCACTGCGACCGCTGCGACCGCTGCGACCGCTGCGACCGCTGCGACCGAGGTGCCCACCGGAACCGTCCCCGAGTCGCCCGCTGCCGCCCTCGGCGCGACGCCTGGGGCCACGGCGCCGGGGGCCACCGCCCAGGCGGGCAGCGAGGCGCTCAGCGCCACGCAGGCCCCGGTCGCGGCGGCCACGGGTGCGGATCAGGTGCTGAGCGGCAGCGAGACGGGTGCCCCCCTGCAGGCGGGGCGCGCGGCGGCCGACAACTCCGACGTGGACAACGTGACCACCCTGTCGGCCACCGCGCCGAACACCGACACCGCGACCGTGCGGGCCGAGGCCCAGCCCGGCAGCGCGGTCGAGGTCGCGCTGCCCACCCAGAGCTCCCCCACCCAGAACGCCGCGGGCAAGGCCACCTCGGCCGACACCCAGGTGAGCGCCCCCCAGGGGTCGGGCACCGCGACGGTGAAGGGCGAGAAGGCAGCCAGCGAGGACAAGTCCGACCGCGACGACAAGCCCGGTGCCGACCAGCAGGCGGTCCCGGGTGTCGACCCGGCCGCTGGCGAGGCCCAGCAACTGTCGCTTGTGGACACCACAATAACCGCGACGGCCGCGCAGGCCGCGCCGGGCACCGCGGAGCAGCCGGTCACCCCGACCGCCGCGCCGCTGTCCGGTGTGGACTTCACCGCGATCCGCGCGCAGACCGTCGACGCCCCCGCGGCGCAGACCCCGACCGCGCCGGTGCACGTGCAGAACGCGCACCAGCTGGCCAGCGAGCTCAGTCCGCTGCACGGCCACAACGGCGAGCACACGCTCACCGTGCACCTGCACCCGGTCGACCTCGGCCCGGTCAGCCTCACCGCGCGCATCCAGGGCGGGGACATCCACCTCGACCTGGGCAGCGCGACCGAGGCCGGTCGCGAGGCGCTGCGCGCCGCGCTGCCCGAGCTGCGCCGCGAACTGGAGCGCGCCGGGTTCACCTCCTGCCTGGTCGGTGACGGCGCCTTCGCGGGCACCGGCGCCGGTTCGGGTGAGCAGTGGGCGCAGCGCGCCCAGTGGGACCAGTGGACCGCGGCGGCGAGCAGCCGCGGCGAGGTCCAGGCCGCGCCCACCCACCAGACCACCGGCCCAGCCGCGCCCGCGCGTTCCGCGGGTGTGCTCGACCTGCACGCCTAGGAGCGAGGAGACGCATGACCACCCCCATCTCGGGCACGTCCACCCAGACGACCGGTACCACCGCGACCGGCGCCGCCAAGACCACGGGCAACCCGCTCACCGGGCTGGACTCGCAGGCGTTCCTCAAGCTCCTCGTGGCGCAGTTGCGCTACCAGGACCCGAGCAGCCCGACCGACGCGACCGCGTTCATGACCCAGACCGCGACGCTGACCCAGGTGGAGAAGCTCACCGCGCTGGCCGACTCGCAGTCGAGCCTGCTCACCTCCACGGTGAGCGCGCAGGCCAGCGCCCTGGTCGGCAAGGCCGTCAGCTACAAGACCAAGGTGGACGGCGAGACCCTCACCGGGACCGTCAGCGCCGCCACCTTCGGCGCCAGCCCCACGGTGCGCATCGGCAACGCCGACGTCCCGCTGTCGCTGGTCACCGGTCAGCGCACCGTCTGACCCCCGAGTACCCCACACACCGCTAGCACCTCAGTCGAACACGAACAGAAGGCTGGAAACCACATGTTGCGTTCCCTCTTCGCGGGCATCAGCGGCCTGCGCAGCCACCAGACCATGATGGACGTCACCGGCAACAACATCGCCAACGTGAACACCAGCGGGTTCAAGAGCTCGGCGGTGGTTTTCGAGGACGCGCTCAGCCAGAGCATCCGCACCGCCGCGGCGGCGGGCGCCAACACCGCCGCGCAGAACCCCGCGCAGGTCGGTCTCGGTGTCAAGACCGCGGGCACCAGCGTGAACTTCACCCAGGGCAACAGCCAGCTGACCAACCGCACCGGCGACATGCTCATCCAGGGTGACGGCTTCTTCGTCATCGACAACGCGGGCCAGCAGGCCTACACCCGGGCTGGCTCGATGGCCTCCGACGCCCAGGGCCGCCTCACCTCCGCCGACGGCGGCCTGGTGCAGGGCTGGATGGGCACCGCGGGTGTCATCGACCAGACCCAGCCGATCGGCGCGCTGACCATCGACTCCACCACCTACGCCAGCTACTCGCTGTCCCCGGACGGCACCCTGGTCGGCATCCTGGCCTCCAACGGCCAGCAGCAGAACATCGGTCGCATCGCGATCGCGAAGTTCTCCAACGTCACCGGTCTGGAGAAGATCGGCGGCTCGCTCTACCGCGCCACCGCGAACTCCGGTGCCGCCCAGGTGAACGCGCCGGGCAGCAACGGCATGGGCGTGCTGGTCTCCGGCGCGCTGGAGATGTCCAACGTGGACCTCGCCCAGGAGCTGACCAACCTGATCATCGCCCAGCGCGGTTTCCAGGCCAACTCGAAGATCATCAGCACCTCCGACGAACTGCTGCAGGACCTGATGAACCTCAAGCGCTAGGCGACCGGTGGCGGGCGGTTCACCTCAACCGGGTGAGCCGCCTGCCGATGGTTGAACCAACGGGGTCCACGGAGGGGCCCAACACCGGCACCCCAAGGACGGACGCTGTGATACTGCTGAATCGGCTCAACGGCCAACCCTTCGCGCTCAACCCGGACCTGCTCGAGCGGGCCGAGTCCACCCCGGACACGGTCATCACCCTGGTCAACGGGGCCAAGTACGTGGTGGCCCAGTCGCTCGACGAGCTGGCGGCGCTGGTGCGCGAGCACCGCGCGGAGATCCTCGGCCAGGCTCAAGACGCCGCCGACCGCGGTCACCGGCCGGTTCCCACCCTCGTCGACACCGGCGAGGCCACCCTGCTGCACCTGCCGGAAAGGGGCATCTGATGGATCCGGCAAGTCTGGCGGGCATGGGACTCGCCCTGGTGGCCATCGTCGTCTCCATGATCATGGAGGGTGGCGACCCCATGTCGATCATCCTCCTGCCGCCGATCATCCTGGTCTTCCTCGGCACCTTCGGCGTCGCCATGGCCAGCGGCATGATGAAGGACGCCGTCGGCGTCATCGGCCTGATGAAGCGCGCCATGCTCTCGCCCAAGATCGAGGGCGGCGCCGTCATCGACGTCGTGGTCAAGCTCGCCGACCGCGCCCGCCGCGAGGGCCTGCTTGCCCTGGAGGACGAGGCGAAGAAGGTCGAGGACCCGTTCCTGCGCAAGGGGCTCGAGCTGGCCATCGACGGCACCGACTCCGACGAGGTGCGCGAGATCCTCGAGGCGGAGATCGACACCAAGCGCAAGCACGACAAGGTCGGCGCCAAGATCTTCACCGACATGGGCGGCTTCGCGCCGACCATCGGCATCATCGGCACCGTGCTCGGCCTGGTGCACGTGCTGGAGAACCTGGCCGACCCCAGCCAGCTGGGCCACCTGATCGCGGGCGCCTTCGTGGCGACGCTGTTCGGCGTGATGACGGCCAACGTGTTCTGGCTGCCGATGGCCAACCGGCTCAAGCGCATCAGCGAGCTCGAGTGCGAGCAGATGATGCTGGCCCTGGAGGGCGTGCTGGCCATCCAGGCCGGGTCCAACCCGCGCCTGGTCGCCCGCAAGCTGCGCAGCCTCGTGCCCGCCAGCGCCGAGCAGGACAAGGCAGCCTGATGTCGGGCAAGCGCAAGCACCGCGGCGGCCACGAAGAGGAGCACGAGAACCACGAGCGCTGGCTGCTCACCTACGCCGACATGATCACACTGCTGATGGTGCTGTTCATCGTCATGTTCGCGATGTCCACAGTGGACGCGAAGAAGTTCGACCAGCTCAAGGAGAGCCTGGCAGGCGCCTTCGGCGGCAGCCAGTCGCTGGTGGTCGGTGGTGCCTCGGGCAGCCCGGACACCTCGGGGGTCAGCCCGGACAAGATCGACCTGCAGTCCGCCGCCGGCGGCGAGGGCGCCGACGTCACCACGCTGAGCAAGCAGGAGGCGGAGAAGGCGGTCCAGCAGTCCGACCGGGCCAAGGCCGCGGCCGACCTGGAGAAGGCCCGCCAGGAGGTCGCCAAGCTGCGCGAGGCGCAGAAGCAGATGACCGAGCTGCTGGCGAAGGCGGGGCTCGCCGACGCGGTGCAGTTCACCATCGACCAGCGCGGCCTGGTCGTCACGATCATCACCAGCTCGGTGGTGTTCGGCGGCGACAGCGCTGAACTGCTGCCGCAGGGCAAGGAGGTCCTCGACGCGATCGCGCCGTCGCTGACCGCCCTGCCCAACCACCTGGAGGTCGGCGGGCACACCAACCAGCTGCCGGTGCCGACGAAGAACTACCCGAGCTCGTGGGAGCTGTCCACGGCCCGCGCCTCGAGCGTGGTCCGCTACCTGCTCGGGCACGGCCTGCCCTCGTCGCGGATGACCGCGGCGGGCTACGCCGACACCAAACCGCTGTACGCGCCGAGCGACCCGCTCTCGGTGACCCGCAACCGCCGGGTCGAGGTGGTCGTGCTGTCCGACCAGAGCGCCGAGGTCAAGGCACTGCTGCCGACCGCGGCGACCGAACACTGATCCGGAGGGAGGAACCCATGGGCAAGACCGAGAAGAAGACCGACGAGACCGACGCGCCGGAGAAGAAGGGCAACAAGAAGCTGCTGCTGATCCTGGTGCTCGTGGTGCTGCTGGGCGGGGGTGGTGGGGCGTACTTCTTCCTGTTCCGCTCCAGCGAGCCCGCTCCCCCGGAGCCGGGCGAGGTGCTGGTGCTCGACGCGGTCACGATGAACCTGACCGACGGGCACTACCTGAAGCTCAAGATGGCGCTGCAGGCCACCGCCGAGGTGACCGAGAAGCTCGACGGCAGCAAGGCGCTGGACCTGGCGGTCGCCCAGTTCAGCAACAAGACCGTGGCCGAGCTCTCCAGCAACGAGGCGCGCGAGGAGCAGAAGAAGCAGCTCAAGGAGAAGATCGGCAAGGCTTACGACGAGGAAGTGATGGACATCTACCTCACCGAGTTCGTCATGCAGTAGGGGTTCGCCCCAGCAGAACGCCCCTTCGCGGGGACGCGCCGTCCGATCGGGACCGACCCAGCCCCGGTCCCGATCGGACCGGCAACCGCAACCGATCGGATGAACATCGATCCCGAGTGGACAATCACTCGTTCGGAGGACATGACGGGGTTACTCGCTCAGGTGGCGCGCCACCCGGCCGATAGAGGCACCGTGCAGACCCCTTCGTCATCACCGGGCCGTCGGGCTGGCGGCGCGAAGACCGGCGGACTCGTCACCGACGGGCGTCCGCTGGCCAGCTACGACTTCCTGCGCCCGGCGAAGCTGCCCCGCGAGCACCTGCGCACCCTGCAGCTGGCGTACGAGACCTTCTCGCACCGGCTCGCCATCCTGCTGACCTCGCAGCTGCGCGTGGTCTGCCGGGTCGGCGTGGCCGCGGTGGACCAGATCTCCACCGACGAGTTCCTCGCCCGCGAGGTCGAGCCGGTCGTCGTGGCGCCGCTGCGGTTCGACCCGCTGCCCGGTGTCGCCGTCCTGGAGCTGCCGCAGGTCACCGCGCTGACCCTGATCGACCACCTGCTCGGCGGGCCGGGCGGCAAGCAGCACGTGCGGCCGCTGACCGACCTGGAGACCCCGCTCATCCGCGACCTGCTCACCGACGTGCTCACCGAGCTCAAGATCGGGCTCGCCGAGTTCGTCCGGGTGGACCCGATCCTGGGCGCCCTGGAGTACAACCCGCAGCTGGTGCAGGTCGGCGGCCCGGCCGACGTGATGGTCACCGCCGGGTTCGACCTGCACGTCGGCGAGGCGGAGAGCACGCTGACGCTGACCGTCCCGCTGCAGTCCGTGCTGCCCTCGCTGCAGCGCCACAGCGAGAGCGCCGAGACCACCGCCGGTGAGCGCGCCGCCCAGCAGGCCGCCCGCGACCTGCTCACCCAGGGCCTGCGCGAGGTGCCGGTGGAGATCGCGGTGCGCTTCGCCCCGGCCAAGCTGCGCTCCAACGACCTGTTCGACCTGCGCCCGGGTGACCTGCTCTCGCTCGGCCACCCGGTGGACCGCCCGCTCGACATCACCACGGCGGGCCGCGTCTTCGGCCACGCCGTCGCCACCAAGCAGGGAGCCCGCCTGGCCTGCCAGGTCGTGGCCGCGAACACGGAGGACATCCAGCTATGACCAGCACGCACACCGACTCCTCCGCCGCCGTCCGGGCCGCGGCCGAGGCCGCGCTGACCGTGCTGCCCGCCAGCGAGGCGCTCACCGTCGGCGCGCCGGTCGCCGACGCCACGACCCTCGCGCTGCCCGGCGCGGCCGTGTGCGCGGACCTCACCGGGCAGACCCACGGCACGCTGGCGGTGCTGGTCAACCAGGAACTGGTCGAGGCGCTCAAGTCGAGCCCGCTCGGCGAGCTGGACCTGGGCGCCGCGGTGGCGCCCGCGCTGGAGGCCGCGGCCAAGGTGCTCGGCTCGGTCGCCGGACCGGGCAGGCAGACCACCCCGGAGGCCGCGCTCGCCTCGATGGCCGAGAGCGGCGTGCTGGTCGGTGTCCCGCTGACCGCGGGCGCGGCGATGCAGGCGGTCGTGGTGCTGTCCACCCCGCAGGCCAGCGCGCCCGCGCCGCGGCAGGCGGCGCAACCCACGCGCTCGGCCGCCTCGGCGATGGACCTGCTCAGCGGCGTGGAGATGGAGGTCACCGTCGAGCTCGGCCGCACCAGGATGACCGTGCGCGAGCTGCTCTCGCTGGGCTCCGGGTCGGTCATCGAGCTGGACCGGGCCGCGGGCGCCCCCGCCGACGTGCTGGTCAACGGCAGGCTCATCGCGCGCGGGGAGATCGTGGTCATCGACGAGAACTTCGGGATCCGGATCACCGAGATCCTCGCGGGCGCCGCGGTGGACGCCATCTGATGGCCGAGCTGCTGCGGGTGTTCATCGCCCTGCTGCTGGTGCTCGGCGCGCTGTGGCTGGCCGCCCGGCTGGCGCGGCGCCCGATGCGCAACCGGCGGCGCCGCGGCGGCACGCTCGACGTGCTGGCCCGCACCCAGCTCAGCCGCGGCGCCAGCGTCGCGGTCATCCAGGTGGACAAGACCGCGCTGGTGCTCGGGGTCACCGACCACCAGGTGAACCTGCTGCACGTGGCGGACGCGGAGACCTTCGCGGTGCCCGAGCCGCGCCCGCCGCTCAAGCCGGAGTTGGACCAGCCGGGCGCGCTCACCGGGTCCGCGCTCTCCCCCGCCACCTGGAAGCAGGCACTGGACGCGCTGCGCGAGCGGTCGGTGCGCAAGTGAGCGCGGCGGCGGCCGGTGCGACCCGGGTGGACCGGGTCAAGCGCTCCAGCGTCCTGGCGATGCTGGTGGTCCTGATCGGACTGCTGGGGGCGACCGGGTCGGCCTCGGCGCAGACCGGGCCCGCCGCCGTACCGGCCGCCGCCGTACCGGCCGCTGGGGTACAGGTGACTGGCGCGCGGGCCGCCGCGGTGCAGCCCGCCGAACCGAGCGCGCCCAGTGCGCCGAGCGAGCCCAGCGGGGTCACCGTCACCGTCGGCACGCCGGACAAGCCCTCGGAATCCATCGTCATCCTGCTGCTGCTGACCGCGCTGTCGGTCGCGCCGTCGCTGCTGCTGCTGTGCACCAGCTTCACCAAAATCTTCGTTGTGCTCGGCATCACACGCAATGCCCTTGGATTGACCAACGTCCCGCCGAACCAGGTGTTGGCGGGACTGGCGCTGTTCCTGAGCCTGTTCATCATGGGCCCGGTGGTCAGCGAGGTGAACGCCCAGGGAGTGCAGCCCTACCTCAAGGGCGAGAAGACGCAGTCGGTCGCGTTCAACGACGGGATGAAGCCGTTGCGCGAGTTCATGCTCAAGCAGACCCGACCCGAGGAGATCGCGCTGTTCACCAAGGTGGCCGGGAACGACAAGCCCGCCAACGCCGCCGACGTGCCCACCAGCACCCTCATCCCGGCCTTCGTGCTCTCCGAGCTGCGCGCGGCCATGCTCATCGGGTTCGTGCTGTTCATCCCGTTCCTGGTCATCGACATGGTCGTCTCGGCGTCGCTGATGTCACTGGGCATGATGATGTTGCCCCCGGTGACCGTCGCGCTGCCGTTCAAACTCCTGCTGTTCGTGCTCGCCAACGGCTGGGGCCTGCTGATCACCGCCCTCGTCGGCACCTACTCGTAAGGGACCACCTGTGAACGACACCACCATCATCGAGCTGGGCGTGCAGGCCATGCTGGTCACCGGCAAGCTGGCCGCCCCGATCCTGCTGACCGCGCTCGTGATCGGTTTCGGGATCTCGCTGTTCCAGTCGGTCACCCAGATCCAGGAGGTGACGCTGTCGTTCGTGCCCAAGGCCATCGGGGTCGCCGCGGCGCTGCTGCTGACCGGGTCGTGGATGGTGCACGAGATCGTGAGCTTCACCGGCGGCCTCTACGAGCGGATCCCCGCGCTGGTCGGCTGAGGTGGAAGCCGCGCTGGCACCCGGGACGCTCACGGCGATGCTGCTCGCCGTGATCCGGTGCGTGGCGTGGCTGATCACCTGCCCGCCGTTCAACGGCCGGGCGATCCCGGGGACCATCAAGGCGATGCTCGCGGTGGCGATGGTGCTGCCGCTGGTGCCCAAGCTCGCGCCGGGGGCGCCGAGCACGGAGACCTGGACGCTGGCGGTGTCGGCGGTGGAGCAGGTCGTGGTGGGTGCCGGGCTGGGGTTCCTCACCGCGGTGATCTTCGCGGGCGTGCAGGCCGCCGGGGACCTGCTCGACGTGTTCGGCGGGTTCTCGTTGGCCTTCGCCTACGACCCGCTCTCGTTCTCCGGCAACGCCGGTGTGCTCGGCCGGTTCTACGGCCTGACCGCCACCGCGCTGATGTTCGCCACCGACGCCCACCAGTTGGTGCTGCGGGGATTCACCCTCTCGTATGAGGCGATACCGCTCAGTGGCGGCTTCTCCCTCGAACGGCTATCGGATTTGCTCACGACCGGGCTAGGGCGGTTGTTCCTGGCCGCGGTGCTCATCGCCGGGCCGATGATCGTGGTGCTGTTCTGCGCCGACATCGGCCTGGGGCTGCTCAACCGAGTCGCACCCGCGCTGAACCCGTTTTCGGTGGGTTTCCCTGCCAAGGTGGGTCTCACGCTGGTGATGGTCGGGCTGGCCATCACGTTGCTGCCGCAGGCGGTGCACGCCATCGCCGAGGAAGCCACCAACGCCGTACTGAAAGCGATCGGGCGATGAGCGGGAACAAGGACGCCACCGAGAAGCCGACACCGAAGAAGCTCAAGGAGGCCAGGTCTGAGGGGCAGACCGCGCGCACCCAGGACCTGGGCGCGTGGGCCGCGGTGCTCGTCGCCACCTGGGTCATCCCCGGGGTCTTCACCGACCTGTTCGACAGCAGCGCGAGCCTGTTGCGCCGGGCGGCCAAGTTCATCGCCAACCCCGACCAGGCCGACGTGTTCACCCTGCTCGGCGACGCCTTCAAGGGCGGGGCGCTGGCCATCGCGCCGCTGCTCGGGGCGACCCTGCTCGCGGTGCTGGCTGGCGCGGGCGTCCAGGGTGGACTGCGGCCCGCGATGAAGCTGCTCAAGCCCAAGTTCACCAGGCTCAACCCGCTCAAGGGCATCAAGCGGATGTTCGGCCCGCAGTCGGCGTGGGAACTGGTCAAGACGCTGCTCAAGTGCGCCATCCTGGCGCTGGTGCTCTACACCGCGGTCAAGGACCTGATCCCCACCATCATGGGGTCGGGCTCGCTGCCGCTGCAGTCGCTGGTGTCCACCCTGGGCGACACGGTCCTGTCGCTGATCCGCCTCGCCGCCGTCGCGGGCCTGGCGATGGGCATCGCCGACTACATCGTGGCCAAGCGCCGGGTCGGCAAGGAACTGCGGATGACCAAGCAACAGGTCAAGGACGAGCACAAGAACACCGACGGCAACCCCGAGATCAAGGGCCAGATCCGCGCCCGCCAACTCGCCATGAGCCGCAACCGGATGATGTCCGACATCCCCACCGCCGACGTCATCATGGCCAACCCGACCCACGTCGCCGTGGCCCTGCGCTACGACCCCGACAAGGGCGCCCCGCGCGTGGTCGCCAAGGGCGCGGGCGAGATCGCCGCCAAGATCCGCGAACTGGCGACCGAACACCGCGTCCCGATCGTGCGCGACATCCCCCTGGCCCGCGCCCTCTACAGCGCTTGCGAGGTCGGCCAAGAGATCCCCATGGACCTCTTCGGCCCCGTGGCCCACGTTCTGGCCTTCCTCCACCGCCTCCGCAGCCGCGGCTCCGCAGCAGGCATCCACAGCATGCCCGCAGGCGCGGCCGCCTAGCCCTTGCGCCAGAACGTATCCCGCCACCAATACAAGACGGTGCGATCCTCAGGCCAGGGCGCCCACTCGTCCTCGCCCTCAAAGCTGTCGACAGCCGGCTCTATCGGCCGCCACCCCGGGTCACGGACATCGGTGGGCGCCACGGGCCGCACATGGGGTACGAGCCTGGCCTCACACGCACCCAACTCCACAAAGTTCCGCTGCCCCTCCACCAACGACACATAGTTGGCCCCCTCCACCGAAAACGGCCACCGCAACTGCGAACTGTCATCCTCCCAGAAGCACACACCACAAATCTCATACGACTCAGGCGGCTCAGCCATCGTTAGATACCCGCAGCACGGGCAGGGAAAAGAGCTCATGGCATCAGACCTCTCGATCTTGAACGTCCAGCGTGAGGTCGCCTGCCCACATCCCCGCCTTGATCCGGTGTCCGTGCAAGATGAACTCAAGCTCGACGAGGTCGTCGTATTCGCTGCGGCTCTCGTGCACTGACTCGATCGGCGCACCCTCGGGCGGAAGACCCGAGATGAGGTCACGCACCCCAATGGTCTCCGGTGGCCAGAGATAATCCGGCAGGGCATCGTCGCCACGGGAATCGACAACCAAGACCCAGTCGATCCACACCGTGAGCACCACCGACCGACCGCCCGCGAACACCAACTGCAGCGCGGCAAGCGACCCATCCCCGTACCGGCACTCGATCACCCGGGTCACCATCGAGTTCACCAACTCGACCGCGGGAACCTCATTCAGCGGACGCCCGTTCACACCCCCACCCCGCGCCAGAAGGTGTCCCGCCACCAGTACAAAGTGGTCAGATCGGCGGGCCACTCGCCCTGAGCCTCGAAGCTGTCGACCCCTAGGTCGACTGGGCGCCACCCCGGATCGCGGGCGAAGGTCGTCGCCCGGTCCCGGAAGTCGCGCTGTGCTTCGACCAACGACACCTTGTTGGCCCCTCGCAGGGAAAGCGGCGCGCGCAACTGGACCGGATCCTCTTCCCACAGGCACACCTCGCAGATCTCGTGCGAACCGGGCGGCTGCGCGAATGTCAGGTACCCGCAACACGGGCAGGGGTGGGTCTGCCCACTGCTCACCGGACCGCTGGCTGGACAACGTTGCAGGCTCAGGGTCAGGTCGCCTGCCCACATGCCCGCGACCAGCCGGTGCCCGTTCACCATGAGCACGAGCCTGCTCAAGTCGCCGACCTCGTTGCGGAACTCCGCCACGGACTCGACCACCACCCCCTCAGCCGGGAGCCCGGGCATCAACTCCCGCGTCTCGAAATCCAGCGGCCGCAAGTAGCTCGGCGGCACCCCGTCCTCCTCGAGATCAACCACCAACACCCAGTCGGTCCACACCGTCAGCACCACCGAGGCCCCGCCCACAGCCTCGACCAACACAGCGGCAAGCGACCCATCGTCGTGTCGGTACTCCGTCAAGCCGACCACACTCATCTCCCGCAACCGACTCGACGGCACCTCATTCAGCGGACGCCAGCTCATGGCACCTCCCTGCGGTTCGACAAACCGGTCTATGCCTGGTGTTCCCAGATGAGCCGCTCGCTCTTGGTCCCCGAGGTCGCGTAGCAGACGGCGGCTTCCACCGCTTCGGCCAGCGTGACGGCGGTCGCGGTGGGGTACTCGCCGAACTGGCCAGCGGTGATCTCCACGAATCGGCCGGGCGACGGGTTCGCTGCCATCAGGTTGTAGAAGTCCTCGTTGTCCACCGTCATGTAGACGATGTAGGCACCATTCGCGCCACCGCCGATGGCCAGGTGCGCCTCGCTCCCTGGACTCAGGCTCAGCAGCGTGTGCCGCACCCCGTCGAGCGCCTTGACCAACTCGACAACCAGTGCCTCGTCTATCCCTTCAGGACCAAACTCGCGTTCGCCGTGCGCGTCCTGGTCGTCGAGGGAGATCCTGTTGACGTACATCACCCTGTCACCGCAGCTCCACCGTGAGGTCCCCCGCCCAGATTCCGACAACAACCCGGCGATCGTGGAAGCCGAGCTCCAGCCCGACCAGGTCACCGACCTCGTTGTACCGCTCCCCCAGCACCCCGACCGGCACCCCTCCCGGCGGCAAGTCGGACATCAACTCCGCCACCACAATGGACTCCGGCGGCCAGAGGTACTCGGGCATGGCCTGGTCAGGACGCGGGTTGATGAGCAACTCCCAGTCCGCGTACTCCTTGAGCACCACCGACCGCCCGCCCACCAACGCCAACCGCAACGCCGCCAACGTCCCGTCCTCGAAGCGGTACTCGGTCAGCCCTGTCACCAACAAGCCCTCAAGCTCACCAGGCCGCAAACCGTTCAGCATCGCCCAACACCCTGCCCACCATCAGATCACCATTCACCGGTTAAGCCGTGGGCGGCAATGGCGCAGCCGCCGCGTGGACCTGGTCCAGTAGATACCGCAGGAAACCCGGGAAATCGGCGGCCAACACCTCAAGACCCGCAGTCTCGACCTCATACATCGTCTTCACGAACGCACCCTCACGCAAACGATAAACCCGCCCATCAACGCCAGCGATCGCAAGCAGACCCCCACCACCATCAGTCCCGAACACCACGATCCCCCCGTCAAGCGCCCCGCTCACCCCGGCTGGCCGCACCCCGTCACGGGCGAACGCGACCACATCCTCCGCCGAGTCGATGAACCACCCACTGCCCACATCGGGCAGAGACACCTCACCAACCACGGCATAGAACCCGACAAGCTCACCAGGCGCCCCAAGCCCAACCAAACCCGCACTAGTCGCCTCGTCCAAAGCCACCGACCGACGAACAACCTCGTTCTCATCCGGCGCATACCCATAGTGCGCCTCGAACCCAGCCATCAACCCACCGAGCAGCACCAACACCGCGTCAACCCACTCACGCGAACTCTCCCCCGCAGTTCCCACCATGCCCCCTGCCAATCCGGGCCGCAAAGTCCGCGCCTGGCGTTGCTTCTTCACCAAACCTGCCGACCACACAAGACTGTGCCCCACCACCAGACTTGTCCACTCATGGCGAGCTCCACTGTTTCCTGACACACCTTCCACAGCCCGCGAGCGGCCTGAATCCGCAGTCCGGGTTCCTTCGCGCCCATGCCCTGTGGCGCTGCCTCCGACAGCACTAAGTAGCCGACCCTCGCAGGAGGCATGGGTCCCCTGGTCCAGATCGGCGCTGGAGTGGGCTCCAGGTACCGGTGCCCGCCAGAACGCCGACCGGCTAGAGGGGCGCGGCCTGGGTGGGGTCGCCGATCTCAGCGGGCGGAAGGCGGGTTGGGGGTGCTGGGCGGCGGGTATGTTGGCGGGGCCCGGCCTCGAGGCCTCGTGGTGGGGGGCTCGACGGAAGGGTGCGCTGGATGCCGGACGGATTCCCCGACCTGATCGCGGTGGTCGACGATGTGACCGGGCTGGTCGGGCGGACGCCGCTGGTGCGGCTCAAGCGGGTTACCCGGGGTGCCCCGGCCGCGGTGTTGGTGAAGGTGGAGGCGGCCAACCCGGCGGGGAGTTCGAAGGACCGGGCGGCGCTGTCGATGGTGCGCGCCGCTGAGGCCAGCGGGGACCTGCGGCCGGGCGGGGTGATCTTCGAGGGGAGCTCGGGCAACACCGGCATCGCGCTGGCGATGATCGGCGCCGCACTGGGCTACCAGGTGGTCGTCGTGGTGCCCGACCGCAGCAGCCAGGAGAAGCTGGGGCTCCTGCGGGCCTACGGCGCGAAGGTCGTGATCACCCCGGCGCTGCTGCCCGCCAACCACCCCGACCAGGTGCGCGCGCTCGCCGCCCGGCTGGCCGCGCAGACCCCCGGCGGCTGGTACGCGGGCCAGTACGACAACCCAGCCAACATCAACGCCCACTACACGACCACCGGCCCGGAGATCTGGGCGCAGACCGGGGGCCGGGTGACGCACCTGGTCGCCGGGATCGGCACCGGCGGCACCCTGACCGGCGCCGGGCGCTACCTGCGGGAGGTCTCCGGCGACCGGGTCCAGGTCGTCGGCGCGGACCCGGAGAGCTCGGTGTACGGCGGCGGCTCCGGGCGCCCGCACCTGGTCGAGGCGACCGGCCGCTTCGTGCACCCGGAGACCGACACCGACGTCTGGCCGCAGTCCTACGACCCGGCGGTCGCCGCGACCGTGCGGCAGGTGCCCGACCGGGAGTCCATCACGATGACCCGCGCCCTCGCCAGGGAGGAGGGCCTGCTGGTCGGCGCCTCCGGTGGGCTAGCCGTGGCGGCCGCGGTCGCGCTGGCGCACACGCTCGGCCCCGATGACGTGGTCGTGGCCGTCGCCCCCGACTCGGGCCGGTCCTACCTGAGCAAGTACTTCGACGACGACTGGGTGAGCCAGCGCGGGTTCGGCCCGGAGACCGGGCAGGCCCCCGCGGCGGCGCCCGTCAGCGAGACGATCGCGCACTCGACGACGGTCGAACTGGCCAGGGCGGCGCTCGGGCGCGGACACGCGTTACCGGTTGTGGTGCGGCCCGCCGAGCAGGCGGAACCGGTGACCGTGGCCCAGGTAATCGGCTCGGCCTCGCTGGCTGACCTGCGCGACGCAGCGCCAGAGGACCTCGTCCTCGACCACCTGGGACCGGCGCTGCCGATCGCGGGCGTGCACGAGTCGGTGTCGAGCGTGCGCGACCGCCTCACCCCGACCCAGGACGCCGTGGTGATCACCCACGACGGACTGGTCGTCGCCGTGCTCCCCCGGTCCGAACTGGACGATCGGGTGGCGGGGATCGGCGAGCTCGTCGACGCGCTGCGCGGCTGACGGGTCCTGCGCGGCTAGTCCGGGCATGGTTGGCATGCATTAGTGCGCCCCACTGGCGCAATTGCACGTGCCGGACCGCAAGACAGTGCGTATGCGCTGTCTTGCGGTTCGGGTGCGCGGGACTCGCATCGTTGCTGGGCGCGGATGGCGCGTGGCGGACTTCGCCTGCGACGGGCCGGAAATGGTGAGGCGGGGTGCGCGCGCGGGGTAGTAGGGTCTTCCGGCGCCTGGTCGGCGTTGTGGACCAACCCCTGGACACCTTGTGATGAGCGGTGATCGCGCGCCCGCGGGTCGGGCCGAGCTGGAAGCCGAGCGCGCCCACCTCACCTACGCCGTGGACTGCCTGCGGCGCAGCCGGACCGAGTTGCTGGAGATGGCCGAGCGGGCCATGAAGACCAGCGACGACGAGTTGGTGATCTGGTTGCTGCGGCGCGCTCAGCAGATCGAGCAGGACGACGGGCTGCCGCTGTTCTTCGGGCGGATGGAGCTCGACGACAGCGACGTCGAGACCGTCTACGTCGGGAGACGCCATGTCGGCGACCCGCGGCGCGACGGCGAGATCGTGGTCACCGACTGGCGCACCCCGCTGGCGGCGCGGTTCTACCGGGCGAGCCGGGCGGAGCCGATGGGGGTACTGCGCAAGCGGCGCTTCGGGTTCGCCGAGGACGGCGCGCTGACCAGCTTCGACGACGAGCCGGTGCGCGGTGCCGACGGCGGCTTGAGCGCGCTGGTGCGCGCGGAGATCGAACGGCCCCGCTTCGGACCGATGCGCGACATCGTGGCGACCATCCAGCCCGACCAGGACGAGATCGTGCGCGGCGGGCTGGCCGACACGCTGCTCATCCAGGGTGGTCCGGGCACCGGCAAGACCGCGGTCGGCCTGCACCGCGCCGCGTACCTGCTGTTCGAGCACTCGACCCTGCACCGCAGGGGCGTGCTGGTGGTCGGCCCGAACGACGTGTTCGTCCGCTACATCGCCCGGGTGCTGCCCGCGCTCGGCGAGACGGACGTGCGGCACGTGGCGTTGGAGCAGCTCACCGCGCCCAAGCGGGCCCCGGTCGCGGAGCCGCCGGAGGTCGCCAGGATCAAGGGGGACGCCAGGATGGTGGCGGTCGTCAGCCGGGCGATGGCCGCGAAGATCGGCGCACCGACCGAGGACCTGCTCATCCGGGAGACCAGCCCGTTCGTCCGGGTGTCGCCCGAGACGGTCGCCGACCTCGCCGCAGACCTGATCGGGTCGCGCGTCGCGTGGGACCGCGCCCGCGCCCACCTGACCGACCGGCTCGTCGACCACATCCGCCGCCGGCTGGAACTGCGCGGCCGCGCCCCGTCGGATGCGGAAATGCGGCGGGTCGCCCGGACGAAGGGGGTGCGCGCGGTCGTCGCGGCGATCTGGCCGCCGGTGAAGCCCGAACAGGTGCTGCGCGAACTGCTGTCCGACCCCGCCGTCCTGGCCGCGGCGGCTGAAGGGATCCTCGACGAGGCCGAACGGGGCCTGCTGGCGCGCGCGTCGACCAAGTGGTCGGCCGCCGACCTGTACCTGCTGGACGAGATCAGCGCGCACCTGCGCGAACCGGACCGCCACGGGCACGTGGTCGTCGACGAGGCCCAGGACCTCTCGGCGCTGCAACTGCGCGCCATCGGCCGCCGCTGCGTCGACTCGGCGACCGTGCTCGGTGACATGGCCCAGCGCACCACCCCCTGGGCGGCGGGCAGTTGGGACGCCGTGCGCGAGCACCTGGGCCTGGCGAGCCGGGTGCTGACGCTGAGCAGGAGCTACCGGGTCCCCGCCGAGGTGCTGGCCGTGGCCAACCGCCTGCTGCCGCTCATCGCCCCCGACCTCCCCCCGACCAGGTCCGTCCGCCACGCCCCCGGCTCCTTCACCACCACCCACGTCCCCGACGTCCCGGCGGCCCTGATCGCCGCCATCACCGCCGACCCCACCCCCGAGAGCACCGGCGTCATCGTCCGCGACGACCAGCGGGCACAGGTCCGGAGAACCCTGACCACCCACGGCATCACCGTCGCGGACTCCCTCGACGACACCGGCACCGACGTCACCCTGATCCCCGCGGGCCTGGCCAAGGGCCTCGAGTTCGACCACGTCTACGTCCTGGAACCAGCCGACATCATCGACACCGGCCCAGACGGCCTCCGCCTGCTCTACATAGCCCTGACCCGCGCGGTCTCCCGCTTGACCGTCCTGCACACCCGGGACCTGCCTGAGGTCCTGACGGCTTGACCTTCGGTCACGGGAATCATCCGTCGCCGAACGGGCTGATCAGGTCAGGAACACAACCTCCGGGGCGGGGGCGCAGGTCGCGCCGATCGTGGCCAAGGTGTGGTCGGGGGTGATGCCCACGCGGACCTGGTCCGCCCAGACGTGGTGGGCGGTGGGGTTGTTCGAGAAGGCGACTTCCACCCAGTCGCCGGATCGGTTGAGGGACAAGGGTTCCTCGAGGTACGCGACCGAGGGGTCGTAGTCGTTTCGGACCGGCTCCCAGAGCGACCGGTCAACGGTCACGGTCTGGCTCAAGGAGGTCGCGGCCCGTGGCACGGCGAGCTCGACCGTCTCGGGTGGACTGATGATGACGATGAAGCGCAGGAGGGCGCCTGTGCGCGGATCCACCTTCAACTCGAGCTCACCGCCCTCGCTCCCCGAGACGCAGAGGTACAGGGGCATGCCCGCGAAGCCCGGTTCCCACGACACGTCCATCAGGATCGAGTGGTCGTAGACCGCTGTCGCGGCATCGCAGAAGGCCGTCCCGAGCAGTTTGATCACGCCGAACCCCCTGGTGTTCGCACTGCTCAGAAGGTACTGGATCGGCATCTGCTTTAGCGCGTGGGAATCCAGCCAGAAACGACGGGAACCCGGTCCGTGGGTGGTCCGGGTTCCCGAAGTGTCCATAGTGGAGGTCAGCCCGAGCGGTCGGCTCGGGTGGTGGTGGCTTGGAGCACCGCCGGGGTCGAGGGGATCTCGCGGGCCGGGAGGGTGCGGGCGTAGCGGTCGTAGGCGGCGCGCGGGATGGCGAGCAGGATGGCCGCTACCGGGACGGCGATGAGCAGGCGGATCAGGGCGTCGGTCTGGTCGAGGGTGCCCGCGACGAAGCCCGCCCACAGCGACGGGGAGGCCATGAGCAGGGCCGCGGCCAGGGTCGAGTAGCGGAACATCAGGACCTCCGGTGGCTGGCCGTGCTGGGCGGCACGCCATCGATGGTGAGGATGGGCAGGCCCAGTTCGCGGACCGAGTCCGGGTCGGTGCTGGCGGCGGTGCCGTGCACGGCGAGGGCGTCGACGCCGCCCAGGTCGGCGAGGTGCCTGCGCAGGTCGGCGGTCTTGCGGGTCGCGTCGACCGCGGCGACGATGTGCTTGGCGCCCAACGCCTTGGCCACCGAACCGGCCCAGCGGCCGCCCTCGGGGTCCTCCACCGCGGAGGCGATGGCGATCACCGACGGCACCGGGCTGCGCTTGAGGTCGTAGGCCAGCTCCGCGGCGTGCTCGGGGCCCAGGACCCGGCCGCGGCCGATCTGGTCGGGACCGGCGACCTGCACCGCGCCCGGGCCCAGCCGCATCTTCTGGCAGATCCACTCGGCGGCCGCGGTGGCCTCCTGCAGCGCGCCCGCGACCACGATCACCTTGCCGGGCAGGGCGACCAGCAGGTCGCGCGGCACCGGGGTGTCCCAGCGCCGCCGCGGCCGGGGGCTGCGGTCGGCGACCAGGCGCGGCTCGTCGGCGGTCGGCCACGCCGGGTCGGCCGCGGCGTCCTCGGCCTGCTCGGCGCTGATCGGCTCGGCCGTGATGGGCTCGGCCGCGGACTCGTCGAGGTAGGCCGCGTCGTCGGCGGTGTCGGAGTCGGGCAGCGCGTGGCGGGCGGTGGACGAGGGCATCCGCGGCGGCACCAGCATGTCGCCGAAGTCCGACGTCGGCGCGGGCGGCTCCTCGACGTCGTCCTCGATGGCGGGCTGGGCCTCGAACACCCGGGGCCCACCGGCGACCGGGCGCGCCACCGACGGGAACTCGGCGGGGCGGACCGCGGGGGTCTCGCTCGGGCGCGGCGGCGCGGACTGGGCGCCGAGCAGCACCTCGCGCAACTGCTCGTCGGTCATCTCGGCCACGGCGGACTCGTCGGCGATCTGCTCGCCGAGCACCGCGGCGCGCAGGCGGGCGTCGGCCTCGCGCTGCTGGGCGGTGCGCGGGGCGAGCGGGCGCGACACCGGCCGGGTCGACCCGGGGCGCGGTGCGGTCGGTCGCGACGGCGGCTGGTCCTCGGTGCGCGGACGCACAGCGGCGGCCCACTCCCCCGCGCTCTGCCCGCGCGGCTTGG
The DNA here is from genome assembly GCF_024171925.1 of Actinokineospora diospyrosa. Classification (GTDB taxonomy): domain Bacteria; phylum Actinomycetota; class Actinomycetes; order Mycobacteriales; family Pseudonocardiaceae; genus Actinokineospora; species Actinokineospora diospyrosa. The sequence continues at coordinate 208,883 of NZ_JAMTCO010000004.1, forward strand.
GGCCCGCGGCACGGGCCTGGGCGGCGGAGATCCCGGGGGCGGGGTCGACCCCGTTGGGCGCCGGGCCACCGGCCTCGGCGAAGAAGCGGGCGAACGGGTCGCCCGCCGGTCCGGGTGGCGCGTCCGGGACGACCCCGGCGCGCGGCTCGGGCACGGCGGCATCGCCGGTGTCGCCGGTGTCGCCGGTGTCGCCGACGGCGGCGAGATCGGCCTTGTCGGCCATCTCCATCAGGTCGGCCACCGAGAGCACCTGCTCGCGCGGGACGCTGGGGTCGCCGGGTTCGGGCACCTCGACGCCGATCTCGAACCACTGCTTGGAGAAGAAGCCTGCCACGCCGCCCTTGCGCAAGCGGTCGGCGGACACGATGCGCGCGTCGGCACCGTGTTCGGTCCGGACGCGGTCCAGCAGTGCTTCCAGGTCAGGACCCTCAAGCAGCAAGCGTGTAGCCACTGTTCACCACCCCGACAGTCTCGATCCGGTGGGTACCACCGGACAGCTCGGAATACGACAGCACGGCCAACCGAGGCACGGCGGCGTGCACCAGGCGGTAGAGGGGCGTGCGCAGCCGGGGCGCGCAGGCCAGCACGGCGGCCTGGCCCTGGCTCTCGGCGCGGCCCGCCAACCCGGCGACGTCCCCGACGAGCGCCTCCAGGGTGGCCGCGTCGACGGCGAGCCGGTCGCCCATCTCGGTGACGCGCACGCTCTCCAGCAGGGTCTGCTCGACCCTGGGGTCCAGCGTGATGACCGACAGCACGCCGTCGACGGCGAGGCGGGCGGCGATGGCGGGCCCGAGCGCGGCGCGCGCGGCCTCGACCAGGCGGTCGATGTCGGCCCCGGCCTTGGCCGCCGGGGACAGCGCCTCGTAGATGCCGACCAGGTCGCGGATCGGGACGCCCTCGTCGAGCAGGCGGTGCAGCACGCGCTGGATCTCGCCCAGGCTCATCAGCGAGGGGGTCAGCTCCTCGACCACGACCGGGTGGGTGCGGCGGACGACGTCGGTCAGCGCGCGCACGTTCTCCCGGCCCAGCAGCCTGCCCGCGTGCGTGCGGGTGACCTCGGCGAGGTGGGTGACCAGCACCGAGGCGCGGTCGACGACGGTGGCGCCCAGGGCCTCGGCCTGGTGGCGCAGCTCGGCGGGGACCCACTTGCCCGCCAGGCCGAACACCGGCTCGACCCCCGCGCGGCCGGGCAGCGCCTCGAGGTCGTCGCCGATGGCCAGCACGGTGCCCGGCGGGGCGTAGCCGCGGGCCACGTCGGCGCCGTTGATGCGGATGACGTAGGAGGACAGCGGCAGGTCGAGGTCGTCGCGGGTGCGCACCGGCGGCATGACCACGCCGAGCTCCAGGGCGATCTTGCGGCGCAGCGCGCGGACCCGCTCCAGCAGGTCGCCGCCCGCGGCGTCGACCAGGTCGACCAGGTCGGTGGCCAGCGCCAGTTCCAGCGGGTCGACCCGCATCTCGGCGATGAGCGCCTCGGTGGCGTCCGGCGCGGACTCGGCGACCTCGGTGGACTCGCTGGTCTCGACGACCTCCTCGCCGGGCTTGGGGCCGCGGGTGGAGGCGATGATCAGGCCGCCGCCGACGAGCAGGAACGGCAGCATCGGCATCGCGGGCATCAGCGAGAGCGCGAGCAGCGAGACGCCGCCGATCTTCATGGCGGTCTTGTTGGCGCCGAACTGGCTGGTGACCAGCGAGCCCATGTTCTGGTCGCCCGCGGCGCGGGTCACGATGAGGCCGGTGGCCACCGAGAGCAGCAGGGCGGGGATCTGCGAGACCAGGCCGTCGCCGACGGTCAGCAGGCTGTAGGTGTTGATGGCGTCGGTGGGCGCCATGCCCTTCTGGATCAGGCCGACCGAGAAGCCACCGATGAGGTTGATCAGGGTGATGACGACCGCGGCGATGGCGTCGCCCTTGACGAACTTGGACGCACCGTCCATCGCGCCGTAGAAGTCGGCCTCGGCGGTGACCTCCTGGCGGCGCCTGCGCGCCTCGGGCTCGTCGATGAGCCCGGCGTTGAGGTCGGCGTCGATGGCCATCTGCTTGCCGGGCATCGCGTCGAGGGTGAACCGGGCGCCGACCTCGGCGACGCGGCCCGCGCCGTTGGTGATGACGGCGAACTGGATGACGATGAGGATGAAGAAGACGACCAGGCCGACGACCAGCGAGCCGCCGACGACCGCGTGGCCGAAGGCGCCGATGACGGCACCGGCGTCGCCGTCGAGCAGCACCAGGCGGGTGGCGCTGATGTTGAGCGCCAGGCGGAAGAGGGTGGCCAGCAACAGGATCGACGGGAAGACCGAGAACTCCAGCGGCTTGCGGACCTGCATGCTGATCAGGACGATGAGCAGCGCCAGGGCGATGTTGAGCACGATGAACATGTCCAACAAGAACGTGGGCATCGGCACGACCATCAGCACGATGATCATGATGACGCCCGCGGGTACCGCGAACTGGCTCAAGCGCCTGGAGTTCATCCGTCCATCCCGAGGGGGTCCGGTGTGCGGCCGTCCTGGCCTGGTGCTGCCTTCCTGGCTCCACGTCGGACGGTTCATCGGCCGAGCCGGAGCTCTGTTGAGCATTACTCCGAAGAGCATCGCCGAGCCGACGCCGAACCGCTAGTGGTCCCGGGCCCCGCGCGGGGTCCGGACCGGGAGAACAGCGGGGGTGCACACCAGTTCCGACTACCCAGCGGGTAGTGGGACGGGTGTGGCAGGCCCCGATCCGGCGGCCTGCCACCACGAACTTCCCCGAACAGCAACGGAAACAACTACCTGAACCTGGGATTCACCCAACCGGGTGGCGACACGCCCACGTTCGCGTGAATCAGTCCAGAGAGGACTAGTTCAGCGGCACCACAATGGACATCACGCCACCCTTGTACCCCGCGATGCCCACCGTCAGGTCGAGCCGGTTGCCCAGCGCGGCCAGGTGCGAGCGGACGTCGGCGGGGACCTCGGCCGCCGCGGTGTGCAGCGCGTGGAACTTCACGTGCGGCCGACCGGGGACGTTGAACAACCCGGTGAGGATGTTGCTGACCTCGCCGAGGATGTCGGTGAGCAGCGGCGAGAGCTCACCGTCCTCCACGCACGCCTCCGCGCCGCCCGGCGGGACCAACCCCATCGCCGCGGCCGTGTTGGCCGCCAGCGGCAGGGTGAACCCGATGACGCCCGCCAGCGACTGGTCGTTGTGCTGGTACACAGCAACAACGGGCGCGTCACCGGCGGGGTCGGTCACGTTGACCGTGACCTCCCTGCCGAGCAGGCTCTTCACCGTGTCGAGTACCTGCTTGGGTTCCGGCAGAGCTTCGGTCATTGGCTACCCCAAGATGTCGGACAGCCGCTCGCGGAAGGTCTCCGCGGTGAACGGCTTGCTGATCAGGAACAGAGCACCGCCAGCCTCGGCTTTGGCGATCATCTCGTCCGAGCACTCGGAGGTGACGAAGGCGAAGGGTACCGTGTTCCCGCCCGCGCGCAACGCGTGCAGCAGCTCGATACCCGACATGTTCGGCATGTTCCAGTCCGACAGCACGAGATCGGGCTTCTCGCTGTCCACCTTGCTCTTCGCCTCGGCGCCGTCCGGGGCCTCGACGATCTCGTGGTCCTCGAACCCCGCCTGGCGCAGGGTCCGGACCACGATCTGCCGCATGACCCTGCTGTCGTCAGCGACCAGGATCTTCATGCTCACGCCCCCTGAGTGTTGTTGGATGCGGACTGACCACCACTGAGCAACGACACCACGTACGCCTCGTCGCGCCACCGGACGACGGTCCGGCAGACCTCGACGGTCCCCGGCCAGCGCTCGTGCGCGGTCGCCGAGACCCTCGGGAGGGAGAGCTGGGACGGGGAGGGCAGCACGGACTTGACGTTACCGCCGAGCACGTTGGCGAGCTCGCCGAGCGCGTCACCGACGTCGTCGGGGGTGACCTCGTCGGGCTCCATCGCGAACAGCACGGACGCGACGTCGCGGGAAGCCTTGTGCGAGCAGGACACAACCAGGTGACCCTCGTACGCGCCGACCATGGCGACCGAGGCCGCGAGGTCGGTGTGCGCGCCGGTGTCCGGCGCGGCGAAGATGGTCTCTTCCTCGTTGTCGCCGTTGAGGAAGGCCGACCACACCTGCTCGGCGATCATGTCGAGGTCGACCTCGACAGCGGTAGACAGATCGTTGGTCATGAGGATACCCCCACCGGGACGAGCCCGAGGAGGGCCAGCTTGTCGATGATGCCGTCGCGGGTGAACGGCTTGATCACGTACTCGTGCGCTCCCGCGGCGAGCGCGCGGACGATCTGCCCGTGCTCGCTCTCGGTGGTCACCATCATCAGCGTCATCTGACGCATCTCGGTGATCTTGCGGACCTCGATCACGAACTCGAGTCCGGTCATGACGGGCATGTTCCAGTCGACCAGCGCCAGGTCCGGCACCCGACCAGTGCTCTGGAGCAGATCCAGTGCCTCCCGGCCGTTGCCAGCCTCCAGAACCTCGTACCCGAGGTCGGCCAACAGGCCGCGGAGAATCTTGCGCATGGCCCGGGAATCATCGATCACAATCCCTAGCACTGCGTCACCTCTTTCACCATTTGGCGATCTCGGGCTGGTGCCCGGTAGATGGCGGTCCGTCCAACGGGTACCCGCTCGAACACGGAGTCAATGCCCACTGTGGACTCGGCCGCGCCGAGCAGGAGCCAACCGCCTGGGTTGAGCACCTGTCGGACCCGGTCGAGCACGGCGCGCTTGGTCTCGGGCTCGAAGTAGATGAGCACGTTGCGCAAGAACACCACGTCGAACTTCGGCATGGGCGGCAACGTCGCGCAGAGGTTCACCCGCTGGAACGACAGGTTCTGCCGGATCCGGGGTACTACCTCCCACTCCGCCCCAGCGCGCTGGAAGTAGGTCACCAGGTCGGTCGCGGGCAAGCCGCGGTTGACCTCCAGTTGGTTGAACCTACCCGCGCGGGAGCGGCGCAGCATCTCCTCGGACAGGTCGCTGCCCATGATCTGGTAACCGCGACCGGGAGGGAGAGCCTTTTCCAGGGTGATGGCGATGCTGTAGGGCTCCTGGCCGGAGGAGCACGCCGCGGACCAGACCCGCACGGGGCGGGTGGACTGGGCGAGCACGTCGGGCAGGATCGTGTCGGTGAGCGCGGCGAACGGTTCGCGATCGCGGAACCAGGAGGTCTCGTTGATCGTGAGCGCCTCGACGACCTGCGTGCGCAGGGCGGCGGTGCCGGTGCGCAGCGCGTTGGCCAACGAGCCGACCGAGTCGTGCCCGGTGAGCTTCGCCACCGGCTTGAGCCTGGACTCGACCAGGTATTCCTTACCGGGGCGCAGGACCATGCCGGCTTCTCGGTAGACGAGATCGGCCACGTAGCCGAACAGCGCCGGGGTCATTTCCACCGCGCCACCTCCTTTCCTGTTGCCGCCGCCGATGCGGGCAAGCGGGCGACGATGTTCTCCGCGATGAGGCCGAGCGGCAGCACCGCGTCGGCCAAGCCCGCGCTGACAACCGCACCAGGCATTCCCCAGACCACCGAGGTGGCCTGGTCCTGGGCCAGAACTCCGGCACCGAGGGCGACGAGCTCCTCGGTGCCGCGCTTGCCGTCCTGGCCCATGCCGGTGAGCATGACGGCCAGTGACGCCGAGCCGTAGACGCGCGCACACGAGCGGAACAGCACGTCGACGGCAGGTCTGCAGTGGTTTTCCATCGGTCCGTCGTGCAGCCGGACCTTCGCCCCGCCAGGGGTCTTCGCCGCCTCCATGTGCCTGCCGCCCGGTGCGATGTAGACGGTGCCGGGCAGCAGCGGCTCGCCGTCGCGCGCCTCGACGACGCGCAGCGCGGCGTCCTGGTCGATGCGGCGGGCGAGCATGGTGGTGAACACGGGCGGCATGTGCTGGGCGACCAGCACGGGAACCGGCAGGGTGCCGGGGAGCTTGGAGAGCACGGTGCGCAGCGCCTCGGGACCGCCGGTGGACGATCCGATGAGGACGGCCTGGACGGGCTTGCGCGGCCCGGTGCTCGTGGGTGGGCGCTTGACCGGGCTGGTCGGGCGCAGCGGCTGCGCGGTGTACGCGGGCTTGCCGCACAGCGCGTGGATGCGCGGCAGCAGCTGCTCGCGGACCTCGGTGACCGCCTTGTTGACGCTGCCCGCGTTGGCGGGCTTGGTGACGTAGTCGGTGGCGCCCGCGGCCAGCGCGGCCACGGTCGCCTCGGCGCCGTCGCTGGTCATCGTGGAGAACATGATGACCGGCAGGGTCGGGTTGGTCTTGCGCAGCTCGCGCACCGTCTCGACCCCGTTGAGCACGGGCATCTCCACGTCCAGCGTCACCACGTCGGGCTTCAGCTGGGCGATCTTGGCCAGCGCGATCCGCCCGTCCGGCGCGGTCCCGACGACCCGCACCTTCGGGTCCGCGGACAGCACATCAGTGACGAGGCGGCGGATGACCACCGAATCGTCCACCACCAGCACTGAGATCACGTGGGCCTCCAGGGTCGGCGGCGGAGGCAGCTGGCCTCCGCGACAACCGTGGCATCGGCCGCACGTGGCCGGTCCTGAGTGGTCAGACGAGCCGACTTCTCACGACAATCACAGTAAATCGGGGCTGTTCGGTTGTCGGGCGGGCGCTACCGTGTCGACCCGTTCGGGTGGCCCACCACCCCGCCTACCCGGCCTGGACCAGCCAATCCGGGCCGAACGCGGCCAGGCAGGGGACCAGCAGTTCCTGGGCGGAGGCCGAGTCGACCAGGTCGCGGACCATCAGCGCCTGCACCGCGCCGCTGAGCACGTTCCACACCCCGCTGGCCCGGTCGTCGAGCGAGACACCGGCGAGGTCGACCGCGCGGACCAGCAGCAGCTGCGCCGCCGCGGCGGCCCGGATCCGGCCGGAGACGTGCACCGCCCAGGCCGAGGAGTGCATGGCGGCCGACCAGTCCTGCTGCTCGGCGCGCAACCGGTCGGCGGACACGGCGAGCGCGCGGACCTCGGCGGGGTGCGCGACGCGGACGCGGTCGAGCAAGCGGTGCACCAGGTCGTGGGTGGGGCCCAGGTGGATCGTCGGCTCGGGCGCGCCGCGGCGGGCGGCGAGCCAGCCCGCGCCGAGCACCCGGCGGTCGGTGTCGGTGAGGTGCTGGCGCAGGTAGGTCGCGCAGACCGCGTCGGTCACCAGGGCGACGGCGCCGTCGGGGGGTTCGGGAGCGGTCCCGGCGGGGAAGGTGTCGCGATCGGGGACTAAGACGTCGGTGCGCACGCAGTGGAGTAAGCCCGCGAGCGTCCCGATCGGGGCGTGCTGCAGCAGGGTGACCGCGGAGGGACCCGACAGGTCGCGCACGCTGGGCAGCTCGGCGGCGGCCGCGAGCGCGTGCGACCTGGCGAGGCTGAGGGCGGGGGACTGGGGGGCGGCCCGCTCGGCGAGCGCCTCGACCTCGGCGGTCGAGTGGCCCAGCAGCGTCAGCAGGATCTCCGCCGTCGCAGGGCCGCCCGCCATCCGGGTGAGGTCGAAGCCCAACACGGGGGCGCTGACAAGGCTGTACACCCGATAGAGTATGCACCCTCGATTACGGAAACAGTACTAAATCGGGTAAACCATTACACACAGCGACGGCGCTATCCCTCGGGGGTGAGGGACAGCGCCGCCTGGTCGAGCGGGGTCGGGATCGCCGGTGACGCACCGGGTGATCGCGGCCGATCAGGTCGTGAACCGGTTGACCTGGTCCTGCAGCTGGGCGGAGAGCCTGCTGAGCGCGGCCATCGCCTGGTTGGACTCGCTGATGCTGTTGGTCGCGTTGGTGGCGCCGTCGGCGACACCGGCGATGTTGGCGGCGATCTCGGACACACCGGCCGCGGCCTCGCCGACGTTGCGGTTCATCTCGGTCGTGGTCGCGGTCTGCTCCTCCACCGCCGAGGCGATGGTCAGCTGGAAGTCGTTGATCCGACCGATGATCTCGGAGATCTCGTCGATCGCGTTCACCGCGTTGGCGGTGTCGGCCTGGATCATCTCCACCCGGCGCGAGATGTCCTCGGTGGCCTTGGCGGTCTCCTGGGCGAGTTCCTTGACCTCGTTCGCGACGACGGCGAAGCCCTTGCCCGCGTCGCCCGCGCGGGCGGCCTCGATGGTGGCGTTGAGCGCGAGCAGGTTGGTCTGCTCGGCGATGCTGGTGATGACCTTGACGACGTTGCCGATCTCCATCGAGGACTCGCCCAGCTTGGCGACCGTGCCGTTGGTGGCGGCCGCGACGGACACGGCCTGACCGGCGACACCGGCGGCCTCGTTGGCCGACTGCGCGATCTCCTTGATCGAGGCCGACATCTCGTCGGCACCGGTCGCGACCGTCTGCACGTTGAGCGCGACCTGCTCGGCGGCGGCGGACACGACGCCCGCCTGGGCCGAGGTCTCCCCCGTGCTGTCGCTGACCTTGCCCGCGATGGCGGCCATGTCCTGGGTGGCGCCCTCGAGGGAGGAGATGCCGTTGGTGATGGCGGTGACGGTGTCGTGCATGCTCGCGGTCGCGGTGTTGAGCGCGGCGGCCATGACGCCGACCTCGTCGTGCGAGCGGACGTCGACCTTGCGGGTGAGGTCGCCGTGCGCGACCGACTCCAGCACGCTGGACACCCCGCGCACCGAGCGGGTGATGCCGCGGATGATCAGCCAGCCGACCAGCAGCGCGAGCAGCAGGCCAGCGCCGAGCAGGATCAGGGTGGTGAAGCGGGCGGTGTCGCTCTCGGCCGCGGCGTCGGTCACCTCGGTGCCGACCGCGGCCAGTTCGGTCTGCTGCATCTCGACCAGGTCGGTGCTCAGGTCGTCGAGCGCGGGACCGGCCTTGTTGTTGTAGCGGGCGAGGGCGACCTGGGACTGGCCCGCCAGCGCCGCCGGGAAGACCTCCTCCTTGACGACGGTGGCGACCCGGTCCAGGTTGCTGATGGCGCGCTTGACGGTGGCCAGCGGCACCGCGCTGTACTCGGGGTCGGCCTCGATGCCCTGCTGGAACTTCTGCAGCGCCCCGTTGAGCACGCCGATGGCCGCGGTGGTGTCGGTGATCTCCTTCTGCACCCGCGCGGTGTCGGTGCTGATGAACGAGCTCAGCAGGTGCTGGATGGCGGTGATGGCGGCACCGTTGAAGTTGCTGATGGCGCCCACCGCGGCGGCGTTCTTGCCCAGCCTGGCCGAGGTGTGCGCGCCGCTGTCGGTGGCGACGATGCCCTGCACGCCGACACCGATGGCGACGACGGCGGGCAGCGCGATCGCGGCGAAGATCTTGGTGGCGAGCGAGCGGTCGGCGAGGAACCCGCCGAGCCCGCGGCGCGCGCCGGTGTCGGCCGCCGGGGTGGAGTCAGCCATCTGGGTGAGCCCTTCCATGGCGCCGCCCGCGGGGCGGCTGTGCTGGGAGTCGGGGAAGAGGGCGGCGGGGCCGCCTGGTCGGAGGCCCCGGGGCCGGGTGGCCCCGGGGCCTCCGGGTGGGTCAGGCCTCGCTGCCGCGCACTGCGGCCCGGGCGTCGAGGGCGAGCATGAGCCGGTCGGCGAGCGGGAACGCCGCGGTGATCAGCTCGCGGGCCGGGCCCGACAGCGTGTCCGGGATCGGCTCGGCCGCGCTCGGCTCGAGCTCGACCACGTCGCCGATGCGGTCCACCAGCAGGCTGACCGACTCGTCGTCGGTGCGGACGATGACGTTCATCGCCGGGCCGGTGCGCTCCTGGGCGGGCTCACCGAGGCGGACCCGCAGGTCCAGCGCCGCGATGACCTGGCCGCGCAGGTTGAACAGGCCACCGACGTGACCGGGCGCGAGCGGGACCGGGGTGTACTCGGAGAACGCGAGCACCTCCTGGACCTCGCCGACCTCCAGGCCGAAGAGCTGGCCTGCCACCTCGAAGGTGGCGTACCGGACGGAACTCACGACGCCTCCACGTAGTCACGGGTCACGAACTCGGGCAGCTGGAAGTCCGGGTCGGCGGCCATGATGGCCCGACGCATGTCCAGCAGCTCGGTGACCTTGTCGTCGATCACGGTGGAGCCGGAGAGGCCGTCACCGTCGGACGGGCCGTGCGGGGCGGTGTCGTCGACGATGTCGAGGATCCCGTCCACCGCGAGGGCCACCGAGTGGCCACCCGAGGAGTACACGACCGCGGGCACGGTGTCGGAGACGTCCTCCGACCACGAGCCGAGCAGCCCGGAGAGCCGCAGCACCGGCAGGATCTGGCCGCGGTACTGCACGACCTCGCGGCTGCCGACGCGCTCCACGGCCTGCACCGGGAACTCCTCGAGCCGGGTGACCATGCTCAGCGGGATCGCCACGCGGCGGTCGCTGACCCGGGTGACCAGCAGGCGGTCGCGGGTTTCGGTCTTGACCTCGGCCATCGCGGCGGCGGCCGCGGCGGCCCGCTCGGCGTTGCCGAGGTGGGCGTTGCGGGCCAGCGCCAGCACGTCGAGGATCAGCGAGACCCGGCCGTCGCCGAGGATGGTGGCCCCGGCGAAGCAGCCGACGTCCTTGAGGTGGCTGGCCAGCGGCTTGACCACGACCTCCTCGGTGGTGAGCACGCGGTCGACCACCAGGCCGAACTCGTGCCCCTCGCCGTTGAGGACCGCGATGTAGATCGCCTCGCCGTTCTCCTCGGGGCGCTCGATCGGGCCGCCCAGCGCCTCGTTGAGCCGCACCAGCGGCAGCAGTCGACCGCGCAGGCGGCAGACCGGGGCGCCGGAGACGTACTCGATGCGCGCGGAGGTCTGGCCCTCGACCGAGACGAGCTCGCGGACCGACATCTGCGGCAGCACGTAGCGCTCGTTGGCCGACTCCACGATCAGCGCCTGCACGATGGCCAGGGTGAGCGGGATGGTCAGGCGCCAGGTGGTGCCCTTGCCGACCACCGAGCGCAGGTCGACCGCGCCGCCGATGGCCTCGAGGTTGGTGCGCACGACGTCCATGCCGACGCCGCGGCCGGAGACGTTGCTGACCTTGGCCGCGGTGGAGAAGCCCGCCCGGAACACCAGGCGCAGCACCTCGTCGGCGTCCATGGCCGCGACCTGCTCGGCGGTGAGCAGACCGCGCTTGACCGCGGTCGCGCCGATGAGCTTGGGGTCCACGCCCTTGCCGTCGTCGGCGACCTCGACCACGACGTGGCCGTGCTCGTGGTAGGCGCGCAGGGTCAGCGTGCCCTCGGGGTTCTTGCCCGCCTTGACCCGGTCCTCGGGGGACTCCAGGCCGTGGTCGACGGCGTTGCGGACCAGGTGGGTCAGCGGGTCCTTGACCGCCTCGAGCAGGCTGCGGTCGAGCTCGGTCTCGGCGCCCTCGAGCTCGAGGCGGACCTGGCGACCGATCGAGTTGCTCAGGTCGCGCACGACCCGGGGCAGCTTGGACCACAGGTGGCTGATGGGCTGCATGCGGGTCTTCATGACCCCTTCCTGCAGCTCACTGGTGATCAGGTTGAGCCGCTGGGCGGCCCGGCTCATGGTGTGGTCGCCGGAGTGCTCGGTGGCCCGCACCATCTGGTTGCGGGTCAGCACGAGCTCGCCGACCAGGCGCATCAGCTTGTCGAGCAGGTCGACGTCCACGCGCACCGAGGTGTCGGCGACACCGCGGCGGCTGGCGGTCTCCTCGGCGGGGGCCGGGGCGCCCGCCTCGGGGGTGCTCGGCGCCGCGGCGGCGGGCGCGGTCTCGGCGACCGGGGCCGGTGCGACCTCGGGCTCGGCCGGGGCGGCGGGCTCGGCCGCGGCGGCGGCGGTGTCGGCCTCGGGCGCGGTCTCGGTGACCGGCTCCGGGGTCGGCTTGGCGGTGGGCGCGGGGGCCGGGGCACCGGCGATGCACGCCTCGACCTCGGCGATCACGTCCCCGAGCTCCATGTCGCCCTCTTGGCCGTCGCGCTCGATCTGCGCCAGCAGCGCCCGAACGACGTCGACGACGCGCAGCAGGACGTCGGCACCCCTGCGGTCGAGGACCTGCGCGCCATCACGCAGCCGGGCCAGCAGCGACTCACCCGCGTGGGTCACCTGCTCCAGCTTCGAGAACGCGAGGAACCCGCTGGTGCCCTTGATGGTGTGAATGGTGCGGAAAACACTCGCGAGGCGGTCGCGGGCCGTTGGGTCGCGCTCGAGCGCGACGAGGTCTTGGTCCAACTGGTCGAGGTTCTCGTAGGACTCGACCAGGAACTCCTGGACCACATCATCGAAGTCTTCCACGCTCCACCACGCTTCCAGGTCCGGTATCGACGCCTTCATCGGCGAGCGGCGGCGGCCCCTGAGGCATTGCGCGGGTTTGTCTCACCGGTGCGGCCGGATCAGCCCCCGCGCGGTGGCGGCGGCCACGGCCGCGGTGCGCGAGTCCACGCCGAGCTTGGCGTAGACGCGCACCAGATGAGACTTCACCGTCGCCTGGCTCAGGTGCAGTCGCCTGCTGATGGACAGGTTGGACAGTCCATCGGCAACCAGACCCAGTACTTCAGTCTCCCGGGCCGACAACGCCCCGACAGGGTTACGCGTGCGGTCCACCAGCCGGGCCGCGACACCCGGGGCGAGCGCCGAGCGCCCCACCGCGGCCGCCCGGATGGCGGCGACGAGGTCCTCGGGTTCGGCGTCCTTGAGCAGGTAGCCGGTCGCCCCCGCCTCGATCGCGGCCAGGATGTCGGCGTCGGTGTCGTACGTGGTCAGGACCAGCACGTGGGGCGGGTCGGGCAGGGCGGTGATGGCGGCGGTGGCCTGGGCGCCGGACGGGCCGTCACCGAAGCGCAGGTCCATCAGGACGACGTCGGCGAGCCCGGCCTTGGCGATGGCGTCCTGGGCGGTGGCCGCCTCGGCGGCGATGGTGAGGTCCGGTTCGCCGCGCAGCACCGCGCGCAGCCCGGATCGCACGATCGGGTGATCGTCGGCGATGAGGACCCGGATCACGCGACGGGCACCGGCAGGGTGACCGCGATCGCGGTGCCCCGCCCGTCGGACTCGACCACGAGGTCACCGGCGAGCGCCCTGGCTCTGGCCCGCATGGCGGCGATGCCGTAGCCCCGGTCCTGGCCGGGCGCGGGATCGGGGTCGGTGCCCCCGGCACCGGCTCCGGTGATGCCCCGGCCGTTGTCGACGATGTCGAGGGTGACGTCGGTGTCCTGGTAGCTGAGGGTGAGCCGGACCTCGGTGGCGCCCGCGTGGCTGACGACGTTGCCCAGGGCGGATTGGGCGATGCGCAGGAGCGCGACCTGGTGCGTGGTGGGCAGGGCGACCTCGTCGCCGGTGACCCGGCAGTGGACGGCGAGGTCGGCGGTGGCCGCGGTGCTGGCGCAGGCCAGGTGCAGGGCGCTGGGCAGTGAGCCGCCGTCGAGGGCGGGCGGGTTCTGGTCCTTGACGAACCTGCGCGCCTCGGCGAGCGCGTCGGCGGCGGCCGCGCGGGCGGCGCGGACGTGGCGTTCGGTGTCGCCGCGCAGGGCGGCGCTGAGCAGGAGGTGGATGCTCGACAGCCCTTGCGCGAGGGTGTCGTGCACCTCTCTGGCCAGCCGTTCCCGTTCCGCGAGCACCCCGGCCGCACGTTCCGCGGCGGCCAGTTCCTCGGTCAGCTCGGCGCGGCGCTGGCTCTCGCGGTGGACGACCACCGTGGCCACGGCGACGGCGGCACCGAGCAGCGGGCCGAGAACGGTGCCGACCGTGAGCACGTGCTGGTGCCACCCGAACCCGGCGACGGCGACGAGCCCGGTCGCCGCGACCGCCGCGACCGCGGTCCGGCGCGGGAGGTCGCGCAGGAGCAGGAAGTAGAAGGGGAAGGCGAACCAGACGGCCCCGGGGGTGAAGGCCAGCAGTGTCACCCACAGGACTCCCACCGCCGCCAGCAGACTCCGGCGCCTCTTGAGGAACCCCGCGACGACGCACACCAGCAGGGCCGCGCCCACCACGAGGACGGCGGGACGGGGGTCGTTCAGGGCGGGCAGCACCACCAGGGCGGCGGCCAACAGGTCCGGGCCCGCGGTGAGCAGGCGGGGCAGTGCCGGGGAGTCCTCTGAGGTCACGATGCCGCCAGGGTAGCCACGGCTCCGGGAGGTCGCATCAATCGAAAGGTTGAGCTCTCGGTGCGTCCAACGGGTGCGCGAAAGCGATCTCGGGGGCGATGGCACGGCCGGGTCGTCACGGCAGGGTTGGCGGGGTCGCCGAAGTGAGGAGCTGGCCGGTGTTCGTGGGGTGGCGTGAGTTGTGGTTCGCGCGGGGCCGTTTCGGGTTGTTGGTGGGGGTCGTCGCGCTCATCACCGTGCTCGTCGGGTTGCTGTCGGGGTTGACCGGCGGGTTGGCTGGGCGCAACACCTCCGCGGTGCTGGGGTTGGGCGGGGACCACGTGGTGTTCGCCGGGGAAGACGCGCAGTTCGGGGGCAGCGGGCTCGACGAGTCGACGGCGCGGGAGTGGGCGGCCGTCGCCGGGGTGCGCCGGGTCGAGCCGCTCGCGGTGTCGATGGGCAAGGTCGAGGCGGGTGGGCGCAGCGCCGGGGTGGCCGTGTTCGCCTCGCCGGGCAGCGAGGTCGTGTTGTCGCGGGGCGCCGCAGCGGAACTGGGGGTGCGGGACGGGGCGACGGTCACGGTCGGCGACCTGACCGCGGTCGCCCGAGTATCCACAGAGGACGACTACTTCAGCCACGCCCCGGTCGTCCGGGTGCCACTGCCACCGGGGAGTCGGTTCTCGGTGCTCATCTTGTCCACATCGGACAGTGATGTCGCGGCAGCCGACCAGCGGCTGGGGACCAAGACCGAGACGGTGTCGGACGCGCTCGAGCGGATCGGCTCGTTCGCCGCGGAGAACGGCTCGTTGCGGCTGATGCGAGGTTTCCTGTTCGCGATCTCAGCCCTGGTGGTCGGTGCCTTCTTCACGGTGTGGACGATCCAGCGGAGCAACGACATCGCCGTCCTCAAAGCACTCGGCGCGTCGACCCCTTATCTGCTACGGGATGCCTTGGGCCAAGCGGCGGTCTTGCTGGCGCTCGGCACCACCACCGGCACAGCGCTGGCGGCCGTGGTCGGCGCCGCGCTCCCGAGCACCGTGCCGTTCGTGCTGGACCTGCCCACCCTCGCCTTCCCGGCCGCCGTGCTCGTCGGCTTGGGCCTGGTCGGGGCGGCCCTGGCCATCCACCGCATCACCACCGTCGACCCGCTCACCGCGTTGGGAAGTGCCCGATGACCCTCGTCCTGGACTCCGTGACCCTCACCTACCCCGACGGCGACCGGCGGCTCACCGCGCTGGACGACGTCAGCCTGCACGTGCCCGCCGGAACCGTCACCGCCGTCGTCGGCCCGTCCGGGTCGGGCAAGTCGAGCCTGCTCGCGGTCGCGGCGACCCTCATCACGCCCGACACCGGCACCATCACGATCGGCGGCACGTCCACCACCGGCCTCAACCGCGCGGTACTGGCCAGGCTCCGGCGCCGCCACGTCGGCATCGTGTTCCAGCAGGCGAACCTGTTGCCCGCGCTCACCGCCGCCGAACAGCTGCGCGTGGTGGCCCGGCTCGACGGCCGCCGGGGCGGGGCGGACCTGCAGGCCGAGGCGGGGTTGGCCGAGGTCGGGTTGGCCGAGCTGGCGCACCGCAGGCCGCACCAGCTCTCCGGCGGGCAGCGGCAGCGGGTGAACATCGCGCGGGCGCTGGTGAACCGGCCCGCCGTGCTGCTCGTGGACGAGCCGACGAGCGCGCTGGACCGGGCGAGCGGCGCCGCGATCATCGACCTGCTGACCGCGCGGACCCGCGAGCACGGCGTCGCCACCGTGCTGGTGACCCACGACCGCGCGCACCTGGACGGGGTGGACCAGGTGGTCGAGTTGGTGGACGGTCAGATCGCGGTCAGGGTGAGCAGGGCGGAGTAGTCGCCAGCGGGGGTCGAGGTGGGGGCCCACAGGTCGAGCCGGGCGGTGAGGCGCGCGGTGCCCGCGCCCCGGGTGGCGACGGCGAGGGTGCGCGGGGTGGCCAGGTCGGCGACGGAGCCCTCGGTGATCACCTGGTTCGGCGCGCGGTCGAGCACGATCGGGGTCCATGCGGCGTTCGCGCGGTCGATCCGACCGGACGGGCCGGTGAAGTCGGTCAGCTGGCCCGACAGCGACCAGCCCGGGTCGCCCGCGCGGGTGTCGGTGATCGTGATGGTGCGCAGCCTGCCGGAGGTGGTCAGCACGGACCCGTCGGCCGCCATGACCGGCGAGGGCAGGGTGACACCGCCCGCCTCGACCGACATCAGCAACTCCCCCGCCGCGACCTCGGTCGTGATGGTCTCGGTCGGTGGAGCGGGCGGGACGCAGCCGGTCACCGCCGCGCCGGGGATCCGGCCGAGGGCGGCGACACCGGCGCGCACCTGGTTGGCGGGCAACGGGGTCATCCCGACCCGCAGCCCGACCGCCTGCCCCTCGCACAGCGCGTAGCGGGCGAACTCGGCCAGCGCGGCGCCGCGGTCCTGGTCGAACCGACTGTCCACGGCGGTGGGGACGACGAGGTAGAAGTACTGCCCCAGCGGGTAGGTCCCGGCCGTCGGGTCCCGGAACACCGGGCCGTAGTCCACGGTGCCATCAGCGGATTGCCGAGCGGCGAGCAGTCCCAACTGGACGGCGTCCGCCTCCGGGGCGACGAACTCGCCCCGCCGGTTGCCCAGGCTCACCTGCGGCAGCCCGGCGTTGAGCGCGTAGGAGCGCTCGACGTAGGTGATCGAGCCGGTGGCTTGGGCTTGGCGGACGTAGTTGGTGACCCCGATGGAGCCGGCCATCGCGACAAGCCCTGACGCGGTCGGGTAGTCCTGCCGCTGCCCGCACCCGGGGCAGAACGCTTGCCACAGCTGGGGTTCGACGGCGTTCATCCACCCGGTGAACTGGCGCGTGGTCGAGGAGGAGTCGGCGCGCACCACCGGTTTGACCGGGATCGCGGGCAGCGCCAGGCCGGGGTTCTCCGCCGCGATCGCGGGGTCGTCCCAGCGGGTGAGCGCGCCGGTGAAGATCTTGGTCGCCGTGGTCGAGGACAGCCGGAGCCCGGTGAGTTCGCGGCCGCCGACCGTCAGGTTGTAGGCGAGGGTGATCGCCTGGGCGGCCACCGGGACGTAGGCGAGCGGCCGGGTCGTCGGGATGCCCGCCTGCGGGTGGGTGAGCTCCGAGACGGCGAAGTCCACCTGGCGGGCCTCGAACTGGGTGAGCCCGTCGGTGACACCGGTCGCGGAGTAGCTCACCGGGTGCCCGCCGCCCGCCCGCCACTGCTCGACCAGGTTGGCCGCGGTTGTCGACCCGGCGCCGCCCACCCGGACCGGCTGGGCGAGCGCCGGTACCGCTCCCAGCAGCACGGCGATGACGGCGACGCACAGTGATCGAAACACGGTTCTCCCCAGTTCTGACCCGACGCGGCAACATCGCACGGGGACGTGAATGGTGGTGTCCACGGGGGTGAACGACGGACGGCGCAACCGAGGTGGGCCGCTCAGATGACGGTGAGCGTCAGGGTGGCGGTGTAGCCGGTTGGCCGCGCCACCAGCAGCCGGAACCCGGCGGTCAGGTGCGCGGTGCCGCGACCGGCGGACGGGTCGGCGACCGCCAGGACCCGGCTCCCCCGCATACCGATGGTGGCGCTGCCCGGGGTGAGCACCTGCACCGGGGACTGGCCCACCACGGCGGGGCTCCACGACAGCGGCGTGCCCCCGGAGTCGTCGGCGAACTGACCGGCCGCGCTCCACCCCGGGTTGCCCGCGCGGGTGTCCACGACCGTCAACCCGGGCAACGTGCCGGTGGTCGCGTACCAGGCGCCCACGAACTCGGCGGCGGGCAGCGCCATCGGCGCGCGGTCGACCGAGACCAGCAGGTCACCGTCGTCGACGACCACCGCGACGGTCTGGGTCGACTCGGCGGCGGCCGCGGTGGCGCTCCCGAGGAGCGCCACCAGGACGAGTCCGAGCACAACCCAGCCACGACCCATGTCCGCGCTTCTCCCCGGTACCCCGATGACGATCGACGCACCGTCGCAGACCTCGGTGAACCCGGGCTGTCCGGCGGGGCAAGGCCGGACGAACAGGGGCCCGGGTCACCCCGAGCCCCTGTGTTCGCGCTCGACCTACCTGACGACCTCGACAATGTCACCGGGTGCGAGGTTGTCGTAGAACACCCGTGCCGCTTCCGGCGACAGGTGGATACAGCCGTGCGAGAGCTGCGAAAGGCTGCCCTCGTGGAAGGCCACACCGCTGGTCGTGAAGAACACCGAGAACGGCATCGGCCCGTTGAACGCCTTGCTCCAGTGGTCGATGTCCTTGTAGGTCACCTTGAAGCTACCGACCGGTGTTCGGTAACCGGCCTTGCCACTGGTGATCGGGACCGCGCCGTAGGTGACCGAACCCGCGTTCACCAGCCACGCGGAGTTCGCGCTCAAGTCGACGCAAGCCCGGGCCGCGGCGCTGCACGGGGCCGGACTCGCCTGGGCCTGCGGTGCCGCCAGGACGAACGCCAAACCCGCCGCCGCGGTGACACCCAATGCCCTGCCCAGGGTTCCCTTCTTCGAGACTCCCATCATCGACCTCTCATCCGCCCGGTGTCGGGCTCGTGTTCGGTACTGCCCGCGTGTCTCGCGGGCATGGGACTCGGGGTACGCAAGGGAAGTACCCGTTGCCCGCGCGGCTGAACCGTCCACGATCCGGGAACGGCTCCGGCAGAGCCGCGCGGTCGCCACACTTCCGCGCATGCAGACGTCGAAGCGGGGCGTGCGCGCGGTGCTGGAGCGGGCCATCACGACCCTCGGGGCGGTGCTCTACCCGCACCCGGACTTCCTGTGCCCACCGCCGCGGGCCTACCCGCCGCTGCCCGGGCACCCGGAGCGGCTGGGCACCCGCCCGAACAGGGCCGAAAGGGCGGTTCTGCGGTCGTTGGCACGGTGAAAGCGGACCGGGGAGTTACATTTCGTTCACCAGCGCGAAACACCCCCCGGAGGCGGCCATGGTCGCGACACCCACCCACTCCCCGCACGACACCCTCGTCCACTCCTACCTGTTCCTGCGCCGCGCGATCGGCGCCATCGGGATCGGCCTGCCGGTCGTCCTGGTCGTGGGCAACCTCGTCCTCGGTGACGGCGTGCGCGCCTCGATCAGCGGCTACTACCACAGCGACGTGCGCGATCTGCTGGTCGGCGCGATGTGCGCGGTCGGGGTGTTCCTGCTGTCCTACCGGGGCTACGAACCGATCGACAACCTGGTGTCCAACGTCGCCGCGGTGGCCGCGGTCGGGGTGGCGGTCTTCCCCACCGCGCCCGCGCACCCGATGGGCGGCGACGGCCTGCTGAGCACCCTGCACCTGATCAGCTCGGTGGTGTTCTTCCTGTCGCTGGCCTACTTCAGCCTGGTCCTGTTCCGCCGCAGCGACGACCCGACGCCCACCCCGGCCAAGATCGCCCGCAACCGGGTCTACCTGGTCTGCGGGGTGATCATGCTGGCCTGCCTGGTGCTGCTGGCGACGAGCGTGTTCCTGTTCGACACGGCGATGGCGGACATGCGGCCCGCGCTGTGGCTGGAGTCCATCGCGATCCTGGCCTTCGGCGTCTCCTGGCTCACCAAGGGCGAGGCGATCCTGAGCGACCACCGGCACTAGGCGCCCTCCGGTGGGTCCGGTGCGGAGAACGCGTACCGGGCTCACGCACGGGCCCCGGGCGCTTGCCCGCATCGGCGGCCACCGGCACCGCTCGCGTGCCACACTGGTCCACCACCGAACCGGTGGCCGCCGACCGGAGGATCCGCCAGCCATGCGGACAGAAGTGCCCCTGGACCGCCTGTTCGAGGTCATGCCCGGTCGCAACCGGGCGGCCAAGGCGGTGCAGGAACGCGATCCGGAGTTCCGGGTGGTCCAGGCCCGCGACATCGGTGCGACCGTGGCGGAGTGGGCCGAGTTGGCCCGCTCGACACCGCACACCCGCACCTCGGCGGTGGTCCTGCCCGGCGACATCATCGGCAGCGTCAGCGGACCGCACGGCCGGTGGGGCATCGTGCCAGCCAGGTACGGGCCCGCGCTGGCCAGCGACCACACAGTCGTCCTGCGCAGCCGCGGCACGGCCGGTTCCCGTTACCTGCTCGGGTTCCTGCGGTCCGGGCTGGGGCGCTCGCGGCTGAACGGGATCGTGTCCGGGGTGGTTCCCCGGATCTCCGCGCGGGACCTGAGGAACATCCTCGTCCCGCCCTGCGAGGGCGACCCGTGGCTGGTGGACCAGGTGCTGGACGCGTTCGAGAAGCGGGTGCTGGCGATGGACCTGCAACTGCGCGCGCTGCGCGAGTCGGCCGAGCGGGTCTACGACGTCGAGGCCGACTTCGGCACCGAACTCGGTGTGGTGCAGGGGGTCGCGGCCGCGATGCGGGTCTCGACCGACATCAGCCAGGAGGTCGGGATGGCGAAAGTCGCCTACCCGTACCCGATCGCGCGGACGCTGCGGGCCCTCGACGGCGCCGTATCACCGCGCGAGGAGTACCACATCGTCGTGCACGAACTGGTGGAAGCGCTGTCGGTCGTGCTGACCGCGCTCGCGGCGGCCCTCGCGCGGTCGGCGGGGGGCACCGGCGTCGGGCCGCTGTCGGACTGGGCGAAGGCGGTCAACCGGCGCGGTGCCACGATCGGCGCGCGGCACGCCGCCCTGCTCGCCGTTGCGGCGCGGGCGGAACAGGTCGCGCGAGCGGAACCGGTCGATGGCGACGGCGGTCTGTGCCAGGCGTTCGGGCGCGAGGACCTGCCCGCGCCCGCGGCGATGCGGGCGCTGATCGACGAGCGCAACCGGATCCACGGCAAGCACCCGAGGGTCCCCGCCGAGTTCCGCGCCCGGCTGGCGGCGGTCCACGTGGACCTGCGCACCCTGTTGCGGTCGCTGAGCTTCCTGGCGCGCTGGCGGTTCGGCTACGTCGAGTCCGTGCGACCGGTCGCCGAGGACGCCGCGCCGACCTACCGGGTGCAACTGCGGGTGCTGCGCGGGGACAACCCGGTGTGGGCCGTCGAGGAGCGGACCGTGACCCGGCTGCTGTTCCCCGGGCGGACGTACGCGCTCATCGACGAGGACGTCCTGCTGGACCTGCACCCGTACCTGGTGGCGCGCGAGTGCGACGAGTGCGGGGCGATGGAGGTCTACCACCCGAACTCGGTCGGCGAGGGCGGCGACGGCGGTGGGAGCACGGTGCAGTTGCGCTCCATCGACATGGGCCACACCACCGAGTGCGACGACCCGGCGCTGGTCCAGGACGTGCTGCGGGCGTTCGCGGAGTTGGTCGAGCGACCGGGTGGCGCTCACTAGGAGCACGGCGAGCGCCACCCGGCCGGTCAGCTCGTGGCGACCCGCTTGAGGTCGTCGGCGCGGTCGGTGCGCTCCCACGGCAGGTCCAACTCCGGGCGGCCGAAGTGCCCGTACGCCGCGGTCTGGGCATAGATCGGGCGCAGCAGGTGCAGGTCGCGGATGATCGCGGCCGGGCGCAGGTCGAACACCTCCCTGATCGCCGACTGGATGCGAACCGGGTCGAGGCGCTCGGTGCCGAAGGTCTCGACGAACAAGCCGACCGGGGCCGCTTTGCCGATGGCGTAGGCGATCTGGACCTCGATGCGGTCGGCCAGACCCGCGGCGACCGCGTTCTTGGCGACCCACCGCATCGCGTACGCGGCCGAGCGGTCGACCTTGGACGGGTCCTTGCCCGAGAACGCGCCACCACCGTGGCGGGCCATGCCGCCGTAGGTGTCGACGATGATCTTGCGGCCGGTCAGGCCCGCGTCACCCATCGGACCACCGATGACGAACCGGCCGGTCGGGTTCACCAACAACCGCACCCCGGTGGTGTCGAGATCGAGGTCCGCCAACTCGGGGGCCACCACACCGTCGCGGACATCGACGCCGAGCAGCCGCTCCAGGTCAACGCCTTCGGCGTGCTGCGAGGACACGACCACGGTGTCGAGCCGAACAGGGCGATCACCTTCGTACTCGATGGTGACCTGGGTCTTGCCGTCCGGCCGCAAGTACGGCACTGAGCCGTCTTGGCGAACCTTGGTGAGACGCTTGGAAAGCCGGTGCGCCAACGCGATCGGCAACGGCATCAACTCAGGGGTGTCGGTGCACGCGTACCCGAACATCAAACCCTGGTCACCCGCACCCTGACGATCAATCTCGTCCGAAGCGTTCTCCACACGGGTCTCGTGCGCCGTGTCCACACCCTGCGCGATATCCGGCGACTGCGCACCAATCGCCACATTCACACCACAGGAGTTCCCGTCGAACCCCTTCGCCGACGAGTCGTACCCGATCCGCAAGATCACATCCCGCACGATCGACGGGATGTCCACATAGGCCCCGGTGGTGACCTCACCGGCCACGTGCACCTGGCCCGTGGTCACCAGCGTCTCCACCGCCACCCGCGACCGCGGGTCCGCCGCCAGCAGGGCGTCCAGGACGGAGTCGCTGATCGCGTCGCAGATCTTGTCCGGGTGGCCCTCGGTGACCGACTCGGAGGTGAACAGACGTGTGGACAACGGATTCTCCTGTCTGGGGTCAGGGCCGGGTGATCTCGAAGACCTTGTAGGTGACCTCTTCGCCTGCGAGCACCCTGGTCGAGCTGTCCACGAGCGACAGCGTGACGCCCTTCTCGTCGGCGAGCTCGGCGACCCGGGAGGCGTCACCGAGGCTGTTGAAGGTCACCAGGGCGCGGCCGCCGGGCAGCAGGCGGTCGTGGACCTCGGCGAGGTAGCGGCCGAGCGCGGCGTAACCGGGGTCGAAGATCGCCCACTCGAAGTCCTGGGTGAACTCGAAGTCCTTCGGCGCCTCGATCACGCTGCAGTTCCAGAAGATGGCGTCGAACTTGGCATCCGGGTCGAGGTCGGCGAAGACGTCGCTGCGCTGGACGTGCACCCGGTCGGCGACGCCGTGCCGCTCGACGTTGAGCTCCGCGCTGGCCACCGCGGTCACGGTGACGTCGGTGGCGGTGACGTGCGCGCAGCCGTGCAGCGCCGCCCAGACGGCCGTGACGCCCGCGCCGCAACCGATCTCCAGGAAGCTGCCGCCCTGCGGGTACGGGATGGCGGTCGTGTAGTACTCGGTCCCGGTGCCGGGCTTGGGCGCGTAGGTGCCGGGCACCAGGTCCCATTCGAGGCCGAGGAGTTCGAAGGTGCTGGGCTCGGTGTCCTGGGCGGGACCGAGTTCGTCGACGAGCTTGCGGCCGATCCGGTAGCGCTCGTCGAAGGTCACGGACTGCTGGTTCACGGCGTCTCCTCCACTCAGGCGGACAACAGGCCCTGCAGGTCAGCGGCGTACTTAGCGATGTAGTCCCGCGAGAGCCGGGGGATGTCGCCACCGGGGTCGACCCGGGCGGCGCGCACGGCGGCGCGGAAGCGCTCGGAGGGGATCGCCGAACCGCGTACGACCGGCTCCGGGTCGGCGAAGCGGTGCACCAGCGGCAGAGCGGAGTACTGGCGGCGCTGCTCGGGCAGGCCGCGCAGCGCGGACTCGAAGCGGCGCGCCCAGTCGGCGTAGTCGGCGACCCGCTCGACCCGGTGCCCCTCGGCGGCGAGCCAGTCGACGATGGTGTCCAGCGAGATCCCGTCGTCGTGCGGGTTGACCAGGCTGTAGGTCAGGTAGCCGTCGGTCGTGGCCGGGCCGAGGGCGGCGATGGACGCGGCGGTGAAGTCGACCGGCAGCCCGTCGTAGTGCGATCCACCGTCACCCTCGTTGCCGTAGAAGGACTTCGGCGCGATACCGGTCGCCAGGACGCTGAACAGCAGCCGGGTGAAGACGTCCGGCACGTTGAGCTGGCCGGCGTAGCGGCTGTGCGCGAGGATCATGTTCGACCGGAACACGGTGACCGGCAACCCGCACACCTCGTGCGCCTCGCGCAGCAACACCTCCCCCGCCCACTTGCTGGTCGCGTACCCGCCCGCGTAGCCCTCGTGGATCGGCTGGGTCGGGATCGCGGCGCGCACGTCGGTGTCCTCGTCCAACGGCTGAGCCGTGTCTGAAGTGGAGAGGGCGGCCGAAGTGGACACCGCGACGCTGGAGACGTAGGTGAACTGCTTGAGCTTGCCGGTGATGCCCAGCTGGATGAGCTCGGCGGTGCCGACGACGTTCGCCTCGAACAGGTGGTTGTACGGCAGCACGTGGTTGACCAGGGCGCCCGCGTGCACGATGTGGTCGACCTCGCCCGCGAGCCGGTCCCAGGTCGGCTGGTCCAGGCCGAGGCGCGGTTCGGCCATGTCGCCCGCGAGGACTTCCAGGTGCGCGGACAGACCGTCAACAGTGGCCACGAGCTCGTCGTCGCCGGTGGCGAAGGCCGACAGCAACCGCTCGCGAGCCGCGGCCGAGTCCTTGCCGCGCACGATGCACACCAGCGTGCCACCCGCAGGTGCCAAGCGCTGCAACCACTCCAGGGTCAGGAATCGGCCGAGGTAGCCGCTCGCACCGGTCAGCAGCACGGTCTTCGGCGCGCTGTCGGCCTTGGGCAGCGACCCGGCGGCGGCGATGAGCCCGGCTTCGAGGAACTTGTCCAACGCCAGGTCGTCGGCGCGCACCTCGTCGGTCGCTCGGCCGTGCACCGAGGCGAAGGTCGGTCGGTCCACAGCGGACTCGCGCTTGGCGGCGATGTGCTCGGCCAGGGCGCGCAGGTCGGTCGCCGGGCTGATCAGCAGGTCGATCGGGATCGTGACACCGTAGATGTCGTTGAGCAGCGTGGCGAAGGGCACCGCGGACAGCGAGTCGCCGCCCAGGTCGCGGAAGTGCGCGTCGGGGTTGACCTCCGAGCCGGACAGCAGGGCCCGGGCGGCGCGCTGCACCGTCTCCAGCACGGGCCGCTCGGCGCCGGTGCGGCGGATCTCCAGCAGCTCCTCGGACTCGCGCGCGGTGATGTCGGAGTACAGCGCCTCAAGGCGCTCCCGGTAGGCCTCCAGCAGCTGCGGGCGCAACAGCTTGCGGTGGTCGGACAGCAGCCCGTTGGCCTGGGTGAACGGCTCGGTCTCGATGATGAACTCGCGCGGGATCTCGTAGGAGTTCAGTCCCGCTTCCTTGGCCACGGCCTGGAACGACTCGCTGAGCCGCTCCTCGATCGCGACCGACGCGGCGCCGTAGCGCTCAAGCGCGTCCGGCGTCGGCACAACGACGGCGAGCAGGTACGAGCGGGCGCTGTTGCCGTAGACGAAGATCTGGCGCACCAGCGGGCTGGTGCCGAAGGTGGCCTCCAGGCTCGGGGTCGCCACGAACTCGCCCTGCGACAGCTTCAGCACGCTGTTGCGCCGGTCCAGGATCGCCAGCCGGTCCGGCTCGACCTCGGCGACGATGTCCCCGGTCTTGTAGTAGCCGTCCGCGTCGAACAGGGTGGCTGACACCTCGGGCTGCTTGTAGTAGCCGGGGATCACCGAGTCGGTCTTGATCAGCAGCTCACCGCGCGGGTGCGGCGTGTCGGTGCGGTAGTACCCCAACTCCGGGACGTCCACGATCTTGTAGTCGATCACCGGCGGCCGCAGCATTTTGCCGTCCACGCTGACACCGGCGATCTCGGTGGCGCCGTAGAGGATGTGCAACTCCAGGCCGAGCAGCCCCTCGATGAAGACCCGCAGTTCCTCCGACAGCGGCGCGGAACCACAACTGGCCCAGGCGATCCGACCGCCGAGCGCCTCGTCGCGCATGTCCTTGGTGACCTGGGCCTCGACTTGGGCGCGGTCACCGCCGCCGACCACGCGCCGGTCGACCTCGCTGCGGTGGTACTGGTAGAGCATCTCGCACACCCGGGGCACCAGCGACAGCTCGGTGGGCCTGGCGAGCGCGATGTCGGCCATGAACGTGGACAGGTCACCGCTGGCCATGAAGTAGCTGATCCCACCGCGCGCCAAGGTGTTCTTCACCGAAGAGTGCCCGGCGACGTGGCTCATCGGCATGTAGTGGAAGGTGACCGCCTGGATGTCGGAGAACAGGTCCGCCCAGCCGCCACCGCCGAACATCGCCGCGACCAGCTTCTCGGTGTACATGGCGCCCTTGGGGGTGCCGGTGCTGCCCGAGGTGTAGATCAGCATGGTCAGCGGGTCCGTGCCCTCCTCGGCCACGAAGTGCGGCGCCTCGGGCAGGTCGGCCCCGCGCGCCGCGGTGTCCGATAAGGACTCGAGCGGCACGTCCCGGCCACCGTCGCGCAACCGGTCGCGCGCCGCATCGACCCGCTCGCGCTGGTCGTCGACCTCGGGGAGGTAGTCGAACACCAGCACGCGCCGCACGGACGGCCCCCGCAGCACCAGCTCCACCGCGACGTCGAGCCGGTCGAGGCTGGCGGCGACCACCGTCGGCTCGGTCTCGGCCACGATCGCGTGCGACTGCCCGATCGGCGCGCTGGTCTGCAACGGGACGCTGACCGCCCCGCGCAGGACGCAGGCCAGGTCCAGCGTCGTGTAGTCGTGCCCGGCGAAGCCGAGGAAGGCCACCCGCTCCCCCGGGGCCAGCCGGTGGACCGGGTTGGCCCACAACTCGGTGGCCACCGCGCGGGTCCGCGCCCACAACTGGGCGAACGTGCTGGTCTCGTACCGGGGCAACAGGCGCACCGAGGTCCGGCCGGTCGCCGGGTCGCGGCTGATCTCCTTCGCCCGTTCACCCACGGCGGGCCGGTCCGCGTACCGGTCCATCACTGCCGCCACCGTCTGCGTAAGGCGCATTCTGGTTCTCCACATCGCGTCACCCGGCCATCGAGGCGCCACACGGGCGCCGACGGCCCGGTGCTCCATCGGGATCAGATCGGCTCTACACGGCGACCCACCGGACCGGCTCCACCGGTCGGCGTCGTCGCGCACCGGTCGCTGGGGATCGCGCACCGGCTACTCGATCGACGCTACCCACGGGGTGCGGCCCCGGCGGGGAACGGACCGGCGGATCTGTCATGTCGGCAGGATGCGGCCGCGGCCGGGATGCGGGCGGCGACGACCGCTGCTACCCGACGGCCGGTGCTCCCTGGCGACCAGTACCACGGGCCACATATCGCGGGCATATCGGCAATCGCGTACGCCGCCACAACGCCGCACCGTCTTGGATGCGGTGGTGGACCACAGCTCAGCCCCGTCACCAGCAGCGCCGTCACCAGGAGCGCCAACACCGCACCGCACGCGCCGGATCGTGCTCATCGTCCTGGCGGTCCTCGCGCTGGCGGGCGCGGTGTTCGTCGTGCGGGGGCCGCTGTTCATGGCCGCCCCGGCGTGCCTGGCCGTGCGGTGGGACGGCTGCCTCAGCACCGAGAACGGCGTGGTGCTGATGACCTTGATCGGCGTGCCGGTGGCGGGTCTGGTGGCCTGGGCCTTGGCGCGCCATCGACGGGCCGCGGGGGTGGCCTCGGCGTGGCGGGTGTCGCTGGCCGAGGTCGGCATGGTCTACGGGACGGTGCCGTGGCTGTGGATGACCTTGATGCCGGGGTCGGGGGCGGGCGTGGTCCCCGGTCGGGTGAGCCTGGTCCCGCTGCGCGACCTGGTCACGATGGGTCCGCTCGGCATCGGCGGCAACCTGCTGGTCTTCGCGGCGCTGGGGTTCTTCGCCCCGGTGCGGTTCGCGGCCCTGGCGTCGGTCGCGCGAGTGTTCGCGCTCGGGGCGGGCTGCTCGGTCTTGGTCGAGACAGCGCAGTACGTGTTCCAGTTGGACCGGGTGTCCTCGGTGGACGACGTGCTGCTCAACGCGACAGGCGCAGCACTCGCCGCGCTGGCGTCACGCCGCTTGTGGCGCACCACGACAGAACTGCCCGCGAACAAGCCTCACCCCGTATCGGCGGGCTAGCGCCTAGACCACCGGCGTCCTGCTTAGCGAACGCTTGCGTCGGTAGCGGGTACCGCGCGCAGCGTCGCAAGAGCGTCCACCAGCGGGGCGAGTTCCGGTAGTTCTGCCGCTGCGCGCAGGGCCTCGGCGAGGGACTCGTCGTGCGTGGACCGCGCTCGGTCCAGCGCCGCGCGCCCCTCCGGGGTCACCTCCGTGTAGATGCCCCGCCGGTCGTCCGGGCACAGGTAGCGCTGGAGCAGGCCGCGCCGCTCGAGGCGGGTCACCAACCGGGTGGTGGCGGACTGGCTGAGCACCACCGCCCTGGAGAGCTGGGTCATCCGCAGGTAGCAGCCGGTGAAGGTCTCCTGGCGGGACAGGACGTCGAGCAGGCTGTACTCGCTGACCGACAGGTCGTGGGCGCGCTGCAGCGCCCGTTCCAGGGTGTCCTCGATCCGCGCGTGCAGCGCGGCCAGGGTCCGCCAACCCTGGGCCCTGGTCTCGGCGAGCTCGTCGGCGATCTCCACGGGACCCATCCCTCCTTGCGACCAACTGCTTGCATACGGCATCATCAGCTGCGTGCAACATAGCGCGTGTGCAACTATCTCGGACGCCGGTAATGTGCGCGTAGGGTTCAGGCTACCCGCCCGGGGCAACCCCCGGGGCGCGCACCGGGCCACCGCGGTCGCCGACCGCGGTGCGGACCGGGCCAGTCCGGGCGGTGCGCGGGCGCGCCGGAGACCATTCCGGCGATAAGGGAAACGCAATCCCGGACCAAACAACTGATTCGGGGCGCGGCTGCCGCTGTGTCCTGACTGGGGTCTTTGAAGGGTGGTATGAGATGTCGACCAGCTTGACTCCCGACGAGCAGAAACGGGACGGTGACGCCGTCGCGGCCCCTGCGGCAGAGGGCGGCCCCGTGCGCTGGAAGGCGCGGCAGTGGATCCTGCTGTTCATTTTCAGCGGGGCCATCATGCTCGACGGGCTCGAGAACTCGATGATCGCGGTGGCCATTCCGGAAATCCAGGCCGCGTTCGGGGTGAGCGCGGCGACCGCGCAGTGGGTGCCCGGCGCCTACATCCTGGCCTTCGGCGCCTTCCTGCTGCTGGGCGGCCGCTGCGCCGACCTGTTCGGCCGCAAGCGGGTGTTCGTCGTCGGCATGGCGGTGTTCGCGGTGATCTCGCTGCTGGGCGCCTTCGCCGACGACGCGCTGCTGATCATCGTCACCCGGTTCGTCAAGGGCATGGCGGCGGGCTTCACCGCGCCCGCGGCGATGTCGCTGCTGGCGACGACCTTCCGCGAGGGACCCGAGCGCAACAAGGCGTTCGGCATCTTCAACGTGTTCGAGGCCTCCGGCTACTCCTCCGGCCTGCTCATCGGCGGCCTGCTCGCGGCGGTGAACTGGCGCACGACGTTCGTGCTGCCCGCGGTGGTGGCGGTGCTGCTGATGCTGGGCGCGCTGAAGTACCTGCCCAAGGACGAGCCGCGCACCGAGCGGGCCAGGCTCGACATCGGCGGCGCGCTGACGTTGCTGCTGGGCATGCTGCTGCTGGTGTTCACCGTGGTGTCGGCGCCGGAGGTCGGTCTCGGCTCGTGGCGCTCCATCGGCGGGTTCGCCCTCTCGGCGGTGCTGCTGGTCGCGTTCGTGCTCATCGAGCGCCGGGTCGCCGACCCGCTGATCCGGCTGGGCATCTTCCGCGACCGCAACATCGTGGCCGCCAACGTCAGCTCCTTCCTGCTCTACGGCGGGGCGATGGCCTTCCAGTTCGTGCTGGCGCTGTACCTGCAGAACATGAACGGGTGGGAGCCGTGGCACATGTCCTTCGTGCTGCTGCCCGCCGGGTTGATGGTGGTGGTCATCGGGCCCAAGCTCGGCGACCTGATGGAGCGCTTCGGGGTCAACAAGGTCCTGATGGTCGGCCTGCTCTCCTTCATCCCGTGCTACCTGCTGCTGCTGCGCATCGGCCCGGAGCCCGCGCTGTGGACCGTGCTGGTGCCGGTGTCGGTGATCTGGGGCTTCGGCTTCGCGCTGAGCCTGGCCGCGCTGATGGTCTCGGGCACCAACGGCGTCCCCGACCAGGAGCAGGGCTTGGCCGCCGGGCTGCTCAACAGCTCGCTGCAGGTCGGTGGCGCGTTCGGCCTCGCCGTGGTGACCGCGGTGATCGTGCCCGCCGTCCAGCTGGGTGACCTCTACCCGGGCGTCTGGGTGATCTTGGGCTTCGCGGTGCTCACCCTGCTCGCACAGGGCCTGCGCCGGAAAACCCCGTGATCGCGCAGCTCGAGTCGGCGTTGTTTCGCTAAGCGGCGGTAATTGTTCGGTGAGTGGGCGGGGGGCGACCTCCGCCCACTCCCGGGTGCGCACTCCCACACCCGCTCCACCGAACCGGGACCGGACATTTTCGATACGCTGAGGATGACGAACAGGAACAGTGGGCAATCACCGCGGGCACCCGACGAACGGTATAGTTCAAACGGGTGACCGCCATGGACTCAACGCGGGCGGTGACCTAATGATGGGCCCTTTTGCGTCCCCGCAACTGGCAGTCAGCGGCGGCATAGACGAGTTATTGGAATTGCTGGCCAGTGGCGCCCCGGTTGACGTGTTCGAGCGGTTGCTCGACGACCGCCCCGGCGCGCCGACCGGGCGGGCCGTCGCGGCGAGCGCGGCGGTCGACATGCGGGCCGCGGTGTGGCGGGCGATGCGGGTGCACGCGCAGATCCAGCGCGGCCGCGGCCGGGAGGCGGGCCTGGCGGCCCTGGTCGACGCGGCGCGCGAGTTGGCGGTGCCCTACGAGTCGACCGCGAGTCTGCTGCACGCCATCGCCCGGCGCGCCAGGCACCTGCTGGGCATGGACATGGCCTACCTCGCCCTGCTCGACGAGGACGGCGGCCACATCCAGGTGCTCGCCGCCGACGGGCACACCTCGGGCCTGGGCGTCGGCCTGCGGCTACCGGCCGACGACGGCATCGCCGCGGCGGGCCAGGCGGGCACCGCCCCGTTCGCCACGCACGACCTGCTCACCGACGAGCGGATCACCCTGAACTCGGCGTTCGAGGAGGTCGCCAGGGTCGAGGGCATGCACGCGATGATCGCCGTCCCGCTCGGCGACGAGCCAGCGCACCGGGGCGGGCGGGCGCACCCGAGGACCAGGTACCCACCGACCGGCATGCTCTACGTGGCCAGCCGCAAGGTCCACCACTTCACCGCCGACGAGCGCTCGCTGATCGGGTCGCTGGGCATCCTGGCGGGCGCCTACCTGGAGTCCACCCGCGAGCGGCTGGCCGCCCGGGAGCGGACCGCCGCGCTGCGGGCGCGGCTGGAGCAGGTCACGACCACCGCAGCGGGGTTCACCGAGTACTGCGACCTGCAGGCCCGGCTGGTGGACATGCTGCTGGAGGACGCCGACCTGCCCGCGATGGCCGGGTTCGCCGCCACCGCGCTCGGCGGTCGGGTGTCGGTCTACAACTCCGGCGGCGACGTGCTGGTCACCGCGGGTGAGCCCGCGGGAGACGACGCCGCGGCGCTGGCCCACGCGCCGGACATGGTCAGCGGGGAACCGGCGCCGATCGGGGACGGCGGCTGGGTGGCGCCGCTGTGCCGGGGCAAGGACTACCTCGGCGCGCTGGTGCTGCGGGTGCCCGGCGAGCTGGACCAGGTCGGCCGCTCGAACCTGCGGCTGTTCGCGCGGATGGCCGTGCTGTTCATCCGGCAGGACAAGATCGCCGCCGGGCTGGACGGCGAGGTGCGCGACCGGCTGCTCGACGACGCCCTCAGCGACGAGCAGCACCTGCCCAAGCAGCTGGCCGAACGGGCCCGCCGGATCGGGCTCGACCTGTCCGGGCCGTACCTGATGGTGGTGGCCAAACCCAGCACGGCCCTGCACTGCCGGGCCAACGCGTGGGCGGCCGGGTACGCGCGGCGGATGGGTGGTCTGCGCAGCTTCCGCGACGGGCACCTGATCCTGCTGCTGCCCGGCGGGGACGCGGGCGCGCTGGCGCGGGAGGTGTCCTCGGCGATCGCCGAGGCGCTGGGCACGCCGATCTCGGTCGGGGCGGCCGGTCCGCTCTCGGGGGCGGAGTCGGTGCACCCGGGCTACCGGGAGGCGATCCGCTGCCTGGACGCGGTGGTGGCGCTCGGGGTCAGCGGGGGTGCCGCCTCGGTGCGGGAGTTGGGGTTCGTCGGCTCGCTGGTGTCGAGCAACCAGGACGTCGGCGGGTTCATCGAGCAGGTGCTCGGCCCGGTGCTGGACTACGACCGGGAGCGCTACACCGACCTGGTGCCCACCCTGCAGGCGTACTTCGAGGCGGGCGCGAGTCCCACGTATGCCGCCGAACGGCTGCACGTGCACACCAACACGGTCACCCGCAGGCTGGACCGGGTGAAGGACCTGCTGGGCGCCGACTGGCAGAAACCCGCGCGGGCGCTGGAGATCCAGCTCGCGCTGCGGTTGCTGCTGGTGCGCGAACTGCTCGGCGAGCGGGCCGAGGCGGTGCCGTAGCCGCGGGTCAGCGGACATGGGTGAGGAACTCCCTGGTCCGCCGCCGCCGGGGGTTGGCGAGCACCTCGGCGGCGGTGCCCTGCTCGACCACCACGCCGCCGTCGAGGAACACCACGCGGTCGGCGACGTCCTTGGCGAACCCGATCTCGTGGGTCACCACCAGCATCGTCATCCCGCGCGCGGCGAGCCGCCGCATCACCTCGAGCACCTCACCGACCAGTTCCGGGTCCAGCGCGGAGGTCGGTTCGTCGAACAGGAGCACCGCGGGGGACATGGCCAGTGCTCGCGCGATCGCGACCCGTTGCTGCTGCCCGCCGGAGAGGTGGCGCGGGTAGGCGTCCGCGCGGTCGGCGAGTCCGACGGAGGCGAGCAGCTCGCGGGCACGGGCGCGGGCCTGCTCGGGGTCCTCGCGCTTGACCAGGACCGGTGCCTCGACGACGTTCTCGAGCGCGCTCAGGTGCGGGAACAGGTTGAACCCCTGGAACACCATGCCGAACTTGGCCCGCTGCCGCGCCAACACCCGGTCGGTCAGTT
This sequence comes from Actinokineospora diospyrosa, assembly GCF_024171925.1. Lineage (GTDB taxonomy): Bacteria > Actinomycetota > Actinomycetes > Mycobacteriales > Pseudonocardiaceae > Actinokineospora > Actinokineospora diospyrosa. The sequence goes on from NZ_JAMTCO010000004.1 coordinate 241,568, forward strand.
CGACGAGCTTGCCGTTGGCCTCGCGGTAGCCGATGAGCTCGTCGCGCAGGAAGACCGCGCCGCCGTCGGGGGGTTCGAGGTGGTTGATGGTGCGCAGCAGCGTGCTCTTGCCCGACCCGGACGGCCCCAGCAGGCAGACGACCTCGCCCTCGGTGACGTCCAGGTCGATGCCCCGCAGCACCTCTTGCCCGCCGAAGCTCTTGTGGATGTCGCGCAGGCTCAACACGGTCTCAGCCACGGCGATCACCTCGGGAGTAGCGGCGCTCCAGGTAGTGCTGCACGACGTAGAGCAGGCTGGTGACGACCAGGTACCAGGCGCTGGCGACCACCAGCAGGGGGATCGTCTTGAAGTTGTTGTTGTAGATGACTTGTACGGAGTAGAGCAGCTCGGGGGTGGAGGTCACGCTGACCAGCGCGGATGCCTTGAGCATGCTGATCACCTGGTTGCCGGTCGGCGGGATGACCACCCGCAGCGCCTGCGGCACGACGACCCTGCGCAAGGTCTGCCGGTGGGTCATGCCCAACGCCTTCGCGGCTTCCCGCTGCCCGGGGTCGACGGAGAGCAGGCCGCCGCGCACGACCTCGGCCATGTAGGCGGCCTCGTTGAGGCTGAGGGCGATCACCGCGGCGAGGAGCGGGGTGATGAGGTCGTTGGTGTTGGCCTCGAACAGCGTTGGGCCGAACGGGATCTCGATCGCGACGGCCGGGACGAGGGCGGCCAGGTTGTACCAGAACAGGATGTGCACCAGCAGCGGTGTGCCGCGGACGAACCAAACGTAGCTCTTGGCCGCCCAAGAGACCACCGGCACCGGCGAGAGCTGCATGACCGCCAGCAGCATGCCGCCCGCGATGCCCAACGCCATGGCGATCGCGGTGAGCTCAACGGTGCGCAGAAGTCCTAAGAGGACGTCGGTGGACAGGAAGTACTCCCCCACCACCGACCAGTCCAGGTTCGGGCTCCGCACCACCACGTTGCCGATGTTGAGCAACGTCAGGCCGACGATGGCCGACCCGATCCACCAGCCCGGGTGCAGCGGGGCCTTGACGCGCTTGCGGGTGTCCGCCGGGCGACTGGGACGGGGCGGGGCCAGTGGTGTCTCGGTGCTCATGGGACCTCCGGGTTCAGCTGGGACTCGGTGACCGCGATCTCCGCCATGCCCCATTTCGCCAACAGCGCCCGGTACTGCCCGCCCGCGATCAGCTTGTTCACCGCGGCCCGCACCTTCTCGGTGTGCGGCGACCCCTTCGGGAAGCCGATCGCCTCCGGCAACCGCGCGAACTGGTACGGCTGCACCGTCAACTGGCCGGACTCGCGCGCGGAGTGCACGACCTCCGAGTACGACCCCATGAACACGTCGGCCCGCCGGGTGCCCGCCGCCAGCACGGCCGCGCTGCTGTCGGGGTAGAGGCTGGTGCGGGCGGCCGGGAGTCCCGCGGCGGCGCACTCGTCGTTGATCGCCCGCAGCTGCGGCTCGTACACCGAGCCCGCCAGCGCGGCGACGGCCTTGCCGCACACATCCCGGCCCGAGCGGATCGCCACCCCGCTGTCGGCGGCGGCCGAGAACCCGGTCCCGACGGCGTCGACGGTGACCATGTCGATGATCTTCACGCGCTCCGCCGAGACGGTCAGGTTGGCCGCGGCGATGTCGAAGCGGCCGCTCTGCAGACCGGGGATGATCGTGCTGAAGTTGTTGACCGGCACGATGTCCATGCGCAGGCCGGTCTCCCGCGCGATCGGCTCGAGGAACTCGATCATCCACCCGGTCAACCTGCCGTCCGCGGTGAACTCGGCGGGCGGGTAGTTGTTGAACACCGCGACCCGCACCGTCTGTCCACTCCCGACGGTCACCCCCGGCTCCGCTGAGCCGGTGGGGACCGTCGCGGCGCGGACCGACACGCAGGCGCTGGCGAGCAAGCACACCGCGGCGATGAGCAGCGAACGGGGCATCGGGACTCCAGGTGGTGATGGCTGCCCCCGCCGGACAGCGGGGGCAGCCTGCTCGGGGGTCAGCGCAGCACTGTTGCCGGGCGGGGGACTGTCGCCGGGTGGGGGACTGCTGCCGGGCGGGGGACTGCTGCCGGGCGGGGGAAAGCCTCGGCGCTCGCCCGGGGCATCGGCGCGGTCGCGGCCAGTCCGGCGAGCAGTCCGCCGAGGATGGCCGGGCCGTCCTGGGTGAGGACGGACTCGGCGTGGAACTGGATGGAGGCGAAGTGCCTGCCGCGCAACGCGTGCACCTGGCCGGTCACCGGGTCGCGGCTGACCTCGACCGCGCCGAGAACGTTGTGGTGCAGCACATCCCGCGCGCTGACGGCGGCGAAGGTGTTGTAGAAGCCGACGCGCCGCGCGGTGCCGAACAGGTCGATCGGCAACTGGGTGCCCTGGTTGGGGACATCCCTGCGGACCAGGTCCAGCCCTAGTCGCGCGCTGAGGACTTGGTGGCTCAAACACACCGCGAGGAACGGGACCTCGCGAGCGAGCAGAGTGTCCACCGCGGCCCTGAGGTGCGCGATCTTGGGGTGCGCGCCCTCCCGCGGATCACCGGGGCCGGGGCCGAGCAGGACGAAGTCGTACCCGTCCGGGTCGTACGGCTCGTCGAACCGGCGGACCTCGACCCGCAGCCCCAGGGCCCGCAACTGGTGGGCGAGCATCGAGGTGAACGTGTCCTCGGCGTCCACGATCAACACCCGCCTGCCCGCCAGCTCCGGGTCGGCGGCGCGGTCGACCCGGTCGGCCGAGAGCCAGAAGTCGGCGATGCCGTCGTTGCGACCGGAGAGCGCGGCCCGCACGTCGGGGTGTTCAGCGAAGCCACGCCGGTCCTCCGAGCCGAGTGCGGCCAACAGCCCGGCCGCCTTCGCCCGGGTCTCGGCGACCTCCGCGATCGGGTCGGAGTGCCGGACCAGGGTCGCACCGACGCCGATGTGGACGGTTCCCCGCGCGTCGATGTCCGCCGTGCGGATGAGGATCGACGAGTCCAGCACCCGGCCACCGGTGTCGCGGCCGATGAGCGCGATGACCCCGCTGTAGTACCCGCGCGGCGTCGGCTCGTGCCTGCTGATCACCTTGCACGCGCTCTCCAGCGGGCTGCCGGTGACCGTCGGCGCGAACAGGGTCTCGCGCAGGATGTCGCGCGGGTCCCGGGTGGTCCTGCCCTCGATGAAGTACTCGGTGTGCGCGAGGCGGGCCATTTCCCGCAGGTACGGCCCGAAGACTCGGCCGCCGTCGTCGCAGACCCGGCCCATCATCTTGAGTTCCTCGTCGAGCACCATGTAGAGCTCGTCGGATTCCTTGCGGTCGGCCAGGAACTCCATCACACCGTCGAGCGCAGGGCCGCTCGGCGGGTAGCGGTACGTGCCGCTGATGGGGTTCATGACCGCCGTGCCGCCGGTGACGCTGATGTGACGCTCCGGGGTCGCACCGACGAACGCGCGATCACCGGTGTGCACGACGAAAGTCCAGTAGGCGCCGGTCTCCCCGCGCAGCAACCGGCTGAACAACGACAGCGCGGAAGCCGGGGTGTAGCCCACGATCTCGGCGACGTAGGAGCGGCGGATGACGAAGTTCGCACCCTCGCCGGTGCCGATTTCCTCAGCCACCACACGGCGAACGATCTCGGCGTACGTGTCGTCGTCGGTGTCGAACCTGCCTCGATCGAGCCGCAGCGGGACATCCGGCAGCCGCGACAGCACATCGTCGAGCGGAAGCGTCGCCTGGTCCCGGACCTCTAGCGCCAGCAGCGGCTCCTTGTCGTCGCGGTGGGCGTACCCGCGCTCGCGGATCTGGCGGTACGGCACCACGGCGAGCACGTCGTGCCTCGGCCGCGCGACGGGCCCGTCCGGCAACGGGAGGTCGGCGAGTTCCCGGAGTTCGGCGATGTCGCCGACCAGGACGTCGACCCGGTCGCGATCCGCCTCGGTGCGGTGCAGGAGGGCGAACGGGGCCTGGGGGTTGGCCAGCACCCGGTCGAGCAGGTCGGTCACAGTGCCACCCTCTCCCTGTTCTCGGCCTGCGCGAGCAGGTCCGCGGTGGTGGCGACGACAGCGCAGCGCGCAGCGGCGTAGTCGACCGCCAGTCGGTGGTAGCGCTCGGAGAAGTCGCCGATGGCGTCGGCCACCAGGAACGTGCGGATGTCGTTGGTGTAGGCCTCGATCGCGGTGGCCAGCACACCGACGTGCGCGTACACACCGCACAGCACGAGCTGGTCGCGGTTCTCCGCGCGCATCCGCGCCAACAGGTCGGACCGGAAGAAGGCGCTGTAGCGCCACTTCGTGAACACCCAATCGTCGTCGCGGGGCGCGAGCTCGTCGACGACCGCGCGGTCGGCGGGGCTGGTGCGCATCCCAGGACCCCAGAAGTCCTTGAGCAGCCCGCGTTCCTCGTCGGTCATCCGGCCGGGTTGGGCCGTGTAGGCGACCCGCGCGCCGCCCGCGGTGAGGACCTCGCGCAGCCCGGCGATGTTGCCGACGACCCGGTCGCGCATGTCCTGGGCGAAGGGGCGGACGAAGTAGCGCTGCATGTCGTGCACCAGCAGCACCGCCCGCGCCGGGTCCACCGTCCACGCCGCGGTGTTGGCGGGTAGGTCGTCCGCCGTGGGCAGCGGGTAGGGCTCGATGGGCGGGATGCCTGTCATTCGTGGTCCTCCGTCTGCTACTCGGGGGCGGGGAACGGCGGCCGGTCAGCCGGTCCAGGCCGCGACGGCGGTGATGGCCTGGTCGGGGTTGAGCCGGGGGTCGCAGAAACTGGTGTACTTGTCGGCGACCTGCGCGGCGTGCGCCGGGTCGGCCGCGCACTCGGTGACGTCGTCCGGTGTGGTCTCCAGGTGGAGACCACCGGCGACCCCACCGCCCGCGCGCACCGCGGCCTGGAACCGGGTGATCTCGGCGACCACGGTCTCCACGTAGCGGGTCTTGAGGCCGTCGGGGGTGCGCGCGGTGTTGCCGTGCATCGGGTCGCACAGCCAGATCACCGGGTGCCCGGCCGCGCGCACGGCGGCGACCAGGGCGGGCAGGCGATCGGCGACGAGGTCGGCGCCCATGCGGGAGATCAGGATGAGCCTGCCCGGTTCGCGGTGCGGGTCGAGCCGCTCGACGAGGGTGCGCAGTTCGTCGGTGGCCATGGTGGGTCCGACCTTGCAGGCCACCGGGTTGCCCACCCGCGCGAGGAGGTCGACGTGGGCGCCGTCGACCTGGCGGGTGCGCTCGCCGATCCACGGCAGGTGTGTGGAGGCCAGGTAGACCTCGCCCGCGCGGTCGTGGCGCAGCATGGGGGTTTCGTAGTCGAGCAGCAGCGCCTCGTGGCTGGTCCAGACCGGCGGCTCGGCGAGGTGCCGGTCGGCACCGCCCCAGCCCAGCAGCCGGGTGGCCTCGCGGGCGGCGCGGTAGCCGAGCAGCAGGCGGGTGGGGTCCGGGACGCGCCCGTGCGGGTCCGGTTCGGGGGTGTTGACCATGTGCCCGCGGTAGACGGGCAGTTCGAGGTCACCGACCACCTCGACCGGGCTGGAGCGGGGCTTGGCGAACTGGCCCGCGATCCGTCCTATTCGGACGACCGGCAACCGGGTCGCCATCTTGAGCGTCCCGGCCAGCAGGTCGAGCAGGCCCGCTTTGCGGGCGACGTAACCGGCTTCGCACTCGGCGAAGTCCTCGGCGCAGTCGCCAGCCTGGACCACGTGCGCCTCGCCAGCGGCGACCACGGCCAACAACGCGCGCAGTTGCCGGGTCTCCTCGGCGGTGACCAGGCCGGGGCGGCTCGCGAGGTCGGCTCTGACCTGGCGCACCAGCGCCTCGTCCGGCCAGAGCGGTTGCTGCAGGGCGATCCTGGGCAGGGTGTCGGACACGGCGTTGTCCACTGAGACTCCAATCACGAATCGCGGGAGGACCGGGGCACGACCGCCGTCTCCCCGACGGCACCGCGCGGAGCACACCACTTGGTCGACAACACGATCGTGCGTGCGGAGAGTGGTCATCGGCAACGAATCGGACATCGATCCGTCAAGTTCGGGGTTCTCCATCAGGTCCGCGCCGAGCCCTCCCGGCACCGGGAACGCTCCCGGCGCCGTGGCGGGATCCCGCCGGTGACGGCCCCGGGCAGGGCAACCGACTGGACCGAACGGGCGCGTGCGCCGAACACAACCCGGCGCCGGGGGTGACCGCTCGCCGCCTGGTCAGCACGGGTGGGGTGGCGTCGGCCCACCACGCGGGGGCCGATGTTGGTGTTCCACGAACCTAGGCACGTCCTGGTTTCCCGGCCACGGTGGAACAGGTCCAGTCCACCACCGGCACGGCAGCCGACCAGGCACGCCATCCCGACGCGCCACACCCGAACACACCAAACACCACAGGGGGAGAACCCATGTCGTTAGCGGGTCACGTCGCCGAGCGCGCGACCGCCGCACCGGACGAGGCGGTACTCGAGGAGCTGTGCGCACCCCTGTTCGCCTCGCTGCCCCGCCACGACCAGCGCCGCAAGGGGGTCGAGTACCTGCAGGGGCTGCTGCGCGCCACCGGCCGCAAGTCGATCCGCAACATCGCGCTCGCCATCGGCAACCAGGCCACCGAGCAGTACCTGCACCACTTCATCAGCGACTCGACCTGGGAGGCCGTCCCGGTGCGCCGGGCGCTGGCCGAGTACGTCGCCCGGGTGGCGCCACCGCGGGCCTGGGTGGTGCGGCCGCTGCTGATCCCCAAGGCGGGCAAGCACTCCGTCGGCGTCGGCAGGCACTTCTCGGCCGACCTCGGGCAGACCCTCAACGCGCAGCAGGCGATGGGCGTGTGGTCGGCGTCGGAGGAGGTGACCGCGCCGGTCAACTGGCGGCTGCACCTGCCGCGGGCGTGGGTCGCCGACACCGGTAGGCGCGACCGGGCCGCGATCCCGGACTGCGTGCGCGCGGAAACCGAGCTGCAGTGCGGGATCGAGGCGTACCTGGCGGCGGCGGGGTCCGCGCGGCGACCGGTCGTGCTCGACGCGCGGGCCGGTGACGTGCAAGCCGCGCTGACCCGATTACGCGGGGCGGGGGCACCGTCGCTGATGCGCGTGAGCGGGACGCAGCCGGTCACCGCGGCAGACCCGGCGGCTCGACCGGGGGCCGAGCCGGTGGCGGCGCGGCAGGTCATGGCGGCGGTGCGCGAGACCCGCAAACCGGTGGCGGGCCGCTGGCCGCTGCTCGCGGCGGTGGCCAAGGTCGGGCTTCCCGGGGGACACGACGACTTGGTGCTGCTCGGCGTGGGATCGGCGGGTCAACCGTGGCCCGCGCAGCTGTGGCTCTCGGACCAGGCGGGCGCCACTCCCGCCGACCTGGTGCGGTTGAGCCGGTTGCTCGCCCGCGTCGACCACGACTTCGACCGCTTCGCCGACCGGGTCGGCATGCGCGACTTCACCGGCCGCTCGTTCGCGGGCTGGCACCGGCACATGACGCTGGCCTCGGCGGCGCACGCGGTGCTGGCGGTGGCCGAGACGCTGGGCGCGCCGGTCGACCTCCCCCGCCAGCGCCGCGGCGGGAGCGGCCCCGGAGACGGCTGATCGGCGTACGCGGGCACCGTCCTGCCCGCGTACGCCGATCGTCCGGGCTACCGCGCGTCGCGTGCTGGCGTGGCGGTAGCGCGGTGTCCTCAGGTGCCGGTTTGCTGCCGGATCCAGGTCAGGTTGGCCGCGATTCCGGTGTAGAGGGTGCTGGTGGCGCACTCGCCGCCGTTGTCACCGGGCCCGTGGGTCTCCCCGACGAGGGTCCAGTTGCCCCGGGTGCCGACCACGGCGGGACCGCCGGAGTCGCCGTGGCAGGCGGAGTGGGTGCGGTCACCGGAGACGCAGACGTCGGTCGAGGCCCCGCCACCGGCGGCGCAGCGGCTGCTGGCCAGGATGGTCAGGTCGATCTCCTGCAGCGTGGTCGGCGTCGAGCAGGACGGCCAGCGCAGGCAGCCCCAGCCGAGCAGGCGCACCGCGGAGCCCGCGGCCGGGTTGGCGGTGGCCATCCTGACCGGTGCCTGCCGCGACGCGGTGCTGGTGTGCATCAGCGTCAGGTCGGTGCCGGGCTTGGTGACCCGCCGGTCGATGCGCAGCAGCTCACCGCCGGAGTTCTTGTTGGTGGAGCCGACCCGGCCCTGGGTGGCGCTACCGCAGTGGTTCGCGGTCACGATCCACTGCGGGGCCACGAGGCTGCCACCGCAGCCGTTGCTCAGCGACACCATCCAGGAGTAGGTCTCGGTCGCGTTGTGCCCGCCGATGATGGCGGGCGACTGCTCGGCGGCGTTGGACGAGCCGGTCGCCGCCAGGACGGACAGCAACACGACCCCCGCCCCGACCAGGGCAGTGAGGAATCTGCGCATAAGAGTCTTCCAATGCAGGGTTGGCGAGTACATATGGCAGCTATCTGCGCGAAATCGCGTTGACGATTTCGCCAACCGAATATGCACCCGTTCGTGATCCGCCCGCAACCCTGCGAATACCAGAAGGTGGGATGATTTTTCCCAGTTAGCCAGACATATCGCGCGCCTTATCGCTCCGCTTTATGGCCGGAAATGCCCGCGTATATCCGTTTTGCCGCACACCGCCCGAAAGTAGGAATCCGGACAAATCCACTTCGCGGGCGGCGTGCGACACCCATACGTATACCTAGCGATCAACCATCATGCTCGGCGTTCCCAGCAGGGGGACGCGGGCGGCGGCCGCCGGTGCCACCGGGTCCGGCGCGCAGGCAAGGTCGCGACGGGGCAAGGTCCCGGTGACCAGGAAGCGGTGCGCCTCGGTGATCGCACAGGAGGGCGTGCTCGGGTCGTAGGCGCCGTGGTTGCCGGTGTCCACAGTGACCATGCGCGCGCGATCTCCGAAGGCCGCGCGCATTCCCAGCGCACCCGCGTAAGGGGTTCCGGGATCGCGGCGAGTTTGCAGAAGCAGCACATTGGACGGACCGCGATCGGTGACGCGCACCGGCGGCTCAATCGGCGCGGGCCAGAAAGCGCACGGCCAGATGTTGGCCCCCATCCCGCCGAGGATCGGATAGCGGGCCCGATTGACCTCGACCTCCCGCCGGTACTGTCCGATGTCGTGCGACCAGTAGGTATCGCCGCACGTGACGGCGAGCAGCACCGCGGTGCTGTTGTCCTGCGGCACGCCCGGGACGTCCGCGGGGTCGCCCCAGCCGGGGGGCGGGCCGCCATCGGCCAGGAAGCGCCACCAGGCGCCGAGTTCGGGGAAGTAGAGGGTGTGGTAGGAGTAGGCGCGGTGGATGGCCCGGAACAGGTTGCCGTTGACCGGTCCCGCCTTCGGGTGCACCACCGGCGCACTGTCCAGTTTGGTCGCCAGCGCGAGGAACCGCTCCCGCACCTCGGCCTGCGTCGCGCCGAACCCGCCCTCCTCGACCGCCCACGCGGCGAAGTCCGGGAACCGCGCCTCGGCCCCGCTGTCCCACAACGACCACTGCCGGTGCCACACCCGGCTCGGGTCGACGTTGGAGTCGAGGACGACCCGGTCGGTGCGCTCGGGGAACAGGGAGGCGTAAACTGCGCCGAGGTAACTGCCGTAGGAACCGCTGGAGTACGAGAGCTTGCGCTCCCCCAGGGCGATCCGGATCCGGTCCATGTCCCGCGCGGTGTTCGCGGTGGTCACGTGCCGCACGAGGTCGCCGCCGTTGGCGAGGCAGTCGCGGGCCAATTCCCTGGCGAACCCGACATTGTCGTCGATCGAACCATCCGCCGCGGGGAACGGGAGCACCCACTCGTTGGGCAACTCAGCGGCCGAACGACCGCAGGTGATCGGCGTGCTGTACCCGACACCGCGCGGGTCGAACCCGATGAGGTCGAACCGGTCGAGCACCTCCCGCGAATACGCCAACGCGTACCGGCTGGGCAGGAACAGACTGGCCTCCCCCGGCCCACCCCCGTTGTGCAGCAACACCCCCCGCCGCAACCCGGGCTTCGCCGTCGCCAGCCGCGAGACCGTGAGCTTGATCTTCTTCCCACCCGGCGCCCGGTAGTCCAGCGGCACCTCGAGCACCGCGCACCGCAGCCGCGGGTCGGCGGGCCCCGGGTCGGGTGGGCACTGCCCCCACACCAACCCCGGCCCCGCCGCCACCTCAGCCGCGGCCGGTACGGCACCACCTAACGCCGCGGCCAACACCACCACACCGAGCACCACCCGAACCCGTTTCATGATCAGACCATAGGGACGTCTCGACCACCCCGTCCAGATCGGGTTCCGCCGGAATTTCCCTTGGCCATCAAGCATTTTCAGGCTCAGCGCGGCGCGCTGAAGAAGGCGCGGATGTCGGTCGCCACGAGGTCCGGCACCTCCAGGGCGGCGAAGTGGCCGCCATGGTCGAACCGGCTCCAGTGGACGATGGCGCTGTTGTCCCGCTCGGCGAAGACCTTGATCGTCTGGAAATCGTCGGCGAACACCGCGACGCCGGTCCGGGAAGTGTTGACCGCCGTGTTCTCGGGGGCCTCGGCGTTCTCGTAGTACGACCGGGTCATGCCCGCCGCGGCGTTGGTGAACCAGGCCACCGACACCTCCAGCAGCACGGTCTCCAGCGGGACCAGCGACGTGCCGTTGCCGAAGGAGTTGAACAACTCGCTGTAGGCGAGCAGGCCGAGCGGGGAATCGCTCAGGCCTGCGGCGATGGTCTGCGGACGGCTCGCGTTCATCGTGTTGTAGCCGCCGACTTTCTGGAACCACTGCATGTGCTCGAGGCCCGCGTAATCGCGCGGCTCCAAGCGCTCGAACTCCCCCGGGTCGCCCGAGGGGAAGGAGAACAGTTGCAGTACGTGCAAGCCGAGGAATCCCTCCGGGGCGAGCAGGCCCAATTCGCGGGCGATGATGGCGCCTTGATCCGAGCCGTGCGCGCCATAGCCGGTGTAACCGAGGCGGCGCATCAGGGTGTCGTAGGCGCGGGCGGTGCGGGCCGAGGTCCAGCCGGACTCGGTGACGGGGGTGGAGAACCCGAACCCGGGCGCGTCCGGGATCACCAGGTGGAACGCCTGGCCGTCCGCGTTGACCAGCTGGTCGATCATGCCCAGGTAGTCGACCGAGGAACCCGGGTAGGTGTGCAGGAGCAACAGCGGGATCGCGTCAGCGCGCGGCGACTCGACGTGGATGAAGTGGATCGGCTGCCCGTCGATGTCGGTGATGAAGTGCGGGTGCGCGTTGATCCGCTCCTCGGCCGCCCGCCAGTCGAACTCCCGCCACGCCGCGACGGCCTCGCGCAGGTAGTGGTTCGGCGTGCCGGTCGCCCAGTCGTCCCCGGGCGCGGGCTGCGGAAGACGGGTGCGGGCCAGGCGGTCAGCCAGGTCGTCCACCTCAGCCTGGACGATCTCAACGCGGAAGGGGCGGATGCTCGTGTTCGTCATGGCAGTAACGCTAGAGTGCCTATAGGAACGTTTACTTCCTAATTGACGCGACGGTGCAACTCAGGAAACTGCCGCAGCACCAGAGCTCTTACAGGAACACCCACTTCCCGACTGACGGAGGCGTTCGTGGCCGATACACCGGCTCGGCTACTCGCCCTGCTGTCGCTGTTGCAGTCCCGGCCGGTGTGGAGCGGCACCGAGCTGGCTGAGCGCCTCGGCGTCACCACCCGGACCGTCCGCACGGACATCGAGCGGCTGCGCGGCCTGGACTACCCCGTCCACGCCACCCGGGGCGCCACCGGCGGATACCGGCTCGGCGCGGGCGGGAAGCTGCCCCCGCTGCTGCTCGACGACGAGGAAGCGGTCGCGGTGGCCATCGGGTTGCGGGCGGGTCGCGGCATCGCGGGCATCGAGGCGGCCAGCGGCCGTGCTCTCGCCAAGCTCGAACAGGTCCTGCCCCCGCGCCTACGACCCGCGGTCGAGGCGCTGTCGTCGGCGGTCGAGCACGCTCCCGAGAACACGGCTACCGACGCCCCCGATCCGGAGGTCGACCCGGGCGTGCTGCGCGCGGTCGCGACCGCCATCCACGGCGTCGAACAGTTCCGCTTCGACTACGACGACGCCCCGCGCTTGGTCGAGCCCTACCGGCTGCTGTCCTGGCAGCGCCGCTGGTACCTCGTCGCCCGCGACCCCGCCACCGGCGAGTGGGACCTCTTCCGCGCGGACCGGATCGCCCCGCGCATGCGCACCCACCGCCGCTTCGCCCCGATCCCGATCGAGGACGGCGACTACACGGCGTTCGCGATGCGCCGGGTCGCCAGCAGCGGGTGGAACGTGCACGCCCGGCTGCGCGTCGGTGCCCCTGCCGAGACCGTCCTGGCCCGGATCAACCCCGCCGTCGGCGTCGTCGAGGCGGTCGACGAGTCCACCTCCGTCTTGGTCACCGGCGCTGACTCGCTGGAGACGGTGGCCGTCTTCGCGGGCCTGCTCGGCCTGGACTTCACCGTCGAGTCCCCGGCCGAGCTGCGGCCCCTGCTGCGCGCGCTAGCCGAGCGTTACGCCCGCGCGTGACCACAGCACCCGGATTGCGCCCGGCCCGCAGTCAGCGGACGGCTAGTGCGGCGGCAGGGCTAAGAGGGAGAGTTGGGAACAGGGTGGCCTGGTAGGCGTGATAGGTGTCCGGCTTGCCCGCCCATACCCCCGCCGACGGGCTGCCGTCTGGGGATAGTTCGTGCCTCCACCCGCCGACGGGGTCTATGTGGTGCTTACGGGCGTACTCCCAGAAAGTCACGTACCAGTCGGCGTAAGGGTCTTCGCCGGTGCGAGCTCGGAGGGCGGAGGCGGCCATGATGGCTTCCGCGATCACCCAGTGCATTCGCTCGCGCACCACAGGTAGGTCGTCCCAGTCGAGGGTGTAAACGAAGCCCAGGTAGCCGTCTACGCCCCAGCCGCGCCGTACCGAGGAGTCGAAGAGGGCCCGCGCGTCGGGCAGCAACCACGCGGGGGCATCCTCGCCGAGGGTGGCCTCCAGGTGCAGCAGCAGGCGGGCCCACTCAAGCCAGTGACCGATGGTGGAGCCGAAGGGGCGGAAGGGGTGCCTGGGGTTCGAGCTGTTGTAGTCGAGGTCGGGTCGCCAGTCTTCGGTGAAGTGCTCCGGGACGCGCCAACCGTGGGCGGCGGACGTGACGTGCACGATTCGCTCAGCTAGACCTAGCGCTCGCTGGTGCCAGATCTTGTCCCCGGTGACATCACCAGCGGCCAGGAACGCCTCTACAAAGTGCATCGTGCTGTTCGCCCCGCGATAGGCCTCCGTCGTCGACCACGCGCGGTCCCAACTCTCGAACGGTAGGCCTACCTCGACATCCCAGAACCGGGTGCCGATTACCTCTAGAGCCTCCGTCAACAACTCTTCGGCACCCGGCCGTCCCGCAGCGTGCGCACTACACGCGGCAAGCAGGACGAAGGAGTGCTCGTAGGCGGCCTTAGTCGTATCGGCCACCGAGGCGAACCAGCCACCGTGCTGGTCGTCGTGAAGGCGGCCACGCAGGGCAGCGATGCCGTGGTCCGCTAGAGCTGCCGCGTCAGGATCGCCCAAGCCGTGCTCTAGGGAGAAGACGTGAGTCATCCGGGCCGTGATCCATGTGGCTACCGGCTGCTCGGCGACCCTGCCGCCCGACGCGTCCAGCCAACCGAAGCCCCCCGCAGGATCAGCGGCCTTGGCGGCGAAGGTGACGAGGGCGCGCCGTTGCGCCGCGAGCCAGGTGGGATCGGTCACGGGCACGTCCTCACACTCGGGGATGTCCGCCCATTCTGTCGTGAATCCCGGCGGATCGAAGCCCCGAGTCCAAGTCACACGAACACGGCCAGGCAGAATGGTGCGCCAAAGGTCGGCCAGGCGAGCTGAAGGAGCATGTGGTGGGACAGGGTGAGCTGCGGGGCGTCGTCGCGTTGGACGGCCCGTCTGGCACCGGTAAGTCCACCGTCGCCCGCAGGCTCGCCAGCGCTCTTGGGGCTGCCTACCTCGACACGGGCGCTATGTACCGGGCTGTGACGCTGGCGGTACTGCGCGCGGACGTAGACCAGGAGGACGGCGCCGCCGTGCTGCGGTGCGCGGAGACAGCCGACCTGCACATCGGCACCGACCCGACCTCCGCCGACGTGCGGCTCGGCGCCGAGGACGTGTCGACCGAGATCCGCGGCGCCCGGGTGACCCAGGCCGTGTCCGCGGTGTCGGCCGTGCCGAAGGTCCGCGAACTGCTGGTCGCGACGCAGCGCCGGATCATCAGCGAGGCCAAGGGGCGGCTGGGCGGCATCGTGGTCGAGGGCCGCGATATCGGCACCGTGGTCGTGCCCGACGCCGCGCTCAAGGTCTACCTGACCGCTTCCGCCGACGCCCGCGCCGCCCGCCGCACCGCCCAGGACAGCGCCGCGGGCCGCGGTTCCACTGTGGACGCCACGCTGGCCGACGTGCAGCGCCGCGACCTGCTGGACTCCACCCGGGCGGCCTCCCCGCTGCGCCCCGCCGTCGACGCCGTCGAGGTCGACACGACCGACCTGGACGTCAACGGCGTGCTGGAGCGGCTGCTGTCGATGGTCCGCGAGCGGGGTCTGCGCGATGTGGCGGCGACCCGGTGACCCACCTGCCCGCCGGGGCCAAGCCCTGGCTGCACGACGTGTGCCGGCTGATCGGCCGGGTCGTCTTCCGGCCTGCGCTGCGGCTGCGGATCGAGGGCTCGGGTCGGGTCCCGCGCTCCGGCCCGGTGGTGCTGGTGGCCAACCACAGCTCGATGCTGGAACCCCAGCTGATCTTCGGAATGCTGCCGCGCCGGTCGGTGTTCCTGGTTAAAGACGAACTGTTCCGCGGAGTGGCGGGCTGGGGGCTGCGCGCCATCGGGCAGATCCCGGTGCGTCGCGGTTCGGTCGACCGGACACCGCTCACTACCGCGGTCGGCATCCTCCGCGACGGGGGGCTTGTCGGGATCTTCCCGGAAGGCACGCGTGGCTCCGGTGACGTCGCCGCCGCTGAACAAGGGGCGGCATGGCTGGTCCGCACGACCGGCGCGGTAGTGCTACCGATCGCCACCCGGGGTACCCGCAGGCCAGAGGGTGGCAAACGGCGCTTTAGGCCCCCGGTGGACGTGCTGGTGGGTGAACCCTTCACGCTCACTGTGGGCAAGGGACGTGCCGGGCTCGTCTCGGCCACCGAAGAGATCCGGGCCCGCTTAGCGGACCTGGTCCGAGAACTCGATGTTGCACGGAAGACGGGATCATGACTGAGCTTGATGGGACCTACGAGGACGCCCTGGATGGGACCTGGTCCGACGAGTCCGAATGGGCCGAGGTCGACTCCCTCGCCGATGACGACTCGGACGCCGCGGTAGCGCAACCGGTACTCGCCGTGGTCGGTAGGCCCAACGTGGGCAAGTCGACCCTGGTCAACCGCATCTTGGGCCGCCGCGAGGCCGTGGTGCAGGACATCCCGGGCGTCACCCGGGACCGGGTCGCCTACGACGCGCTGTGGAACGGACGCCGGTTCACCGTGCTCGACACCGGTGGCTGGGAGCCCGGCCTGGATGGCCTGCCCCGCGCCATCGCGGCCCAGGCCGAGTACGCGATGGCGAACTCGGACGCTGTGGTCGTAGTGGTCGACGCGACCGTTGGCGCTACCTCGACCGATGAGGCTGTCGCCAAGGTGCTGCGGCGGTCTAAGCAGCCAGTGATCCTGGTCGCGAACAAGGTCGACGACAGCCGCCTCTTGGCCGACACAGCGTCGCTATGGTCGCTTGGCCTGGGTGAGCCGTTCCCGGTCAGCGCGCTACATGGGCGCAACTCCGGCGACCTGCTCGACGCCATCCTGGCAGCCCTGCCGGAGACCCCTCGGGAGAACTTCGGCATCCGGGGAGGCCCCCGCCGAGTGGCGCTGGTGGGCAAACCGAACGTGGGCAAGTCCAGCCTGCTGAACCGCCTCACCGGCGAAGACCGCGCTGTAGTCGACTCAGTAGCGGGCACCACCGTTGACCCTGTCGACTCCCTGGTAGAGCTAGACGACCAGGTTTGGCGCTTCGTCGACACAGCCGGGCTGCGTAAGAGGGTCAACTTCGCCAGCGGCACCGAGTACTACGCGTCGCTGCGCACCAAGGCCGCCATCGAGTCGGCCGAGGTCGCCATCGTCCTGCTCGACGCCGCCGAGCCCATCGCCGAGCAGGACCTGCGGGTCCTCTCGATGGTGGTCGAGACCGGCCGGGCCTGCGTCTTGGCGTTCAACAAGTGGGACCTGGTCGACGAGGACCGCCGCCACCAGCTCGAACGCGAACTCGACCGTGGCCTGGTCCGCGTACCCTGGGCCGAGAAGATCAACGTCTCGGCCCTGACCGGCCGCTCGGTCCGCAAGCTGGCACCGGCCCTCCGGACCGCACTCGACTCGTGGGACCAGCGGATCTCGACGGGCCACCTGAACTCCTGGCTCTCCGACCTCATCGCGGCAACCCCACCGCCGGTACGCGGGGGCAAGCAGCCGAAGGTCCTCTTCGCCACCCAGGCCCAGACCCGCCCGCCGACTTTCGTGCTGTTCACCAGCGGGTTCCTCGAGGCGGGCTACCGGCGCTTCATCGAGCGCAAGCTGCGCGAACAGTTCGGCTTCACCGGTAGCCCGGTCAGGATCTCGGTGCGGGTTCGCGAGAAGAAGGCTCGGAAGTCCTGAACCAGTAGATAGCCCTACCGAGGCTGAGCACCAAGAGCAGCCCAGTAGTAGGCACCCCACCCCAGTACCCAACACTCGCAAGAACGTCGGCACCCCTGAGCTCCTCAGGGGTGTCTTCGCGTTCAGGGTCCACCAGCAGATCAACCACCCCCGTGTGGCGGCGGTCTACCTCATAGCTCTCGGGGTAACCCCCTGGGCACGCCACGACATGCCTATAGAGCGTGTAGTCCCCCTCCCCCGCCACCTCCCCATCGTCCACAGACACCACCTCACACCGCACCCCCTGAGCGTCACCCAGCGCAATCCACGCCGGTAGCCCAA
The DNA here is from genome assembly GCF_024171925.1 of Actinokineospora diospyrosa. Lineage (GTDB taxonomy): Bacteria > Actinomycetota > Actinomycetes > Mycobacteriales > Pseudonocardiaceae > Actinokineospora > Actinokineospora diospyrosa. The sequence goes on from NZ_JAMTCO010000004.1 coordinate 258,420, forward strand.
TCAAGCAGTCAAACACCAGCGCGAAGACCAGCAAGAACCCCGAGATCCATCCCAACCCAGCCACACTCTCGACGTCCCGAGGCTCCGCCACAAACATCGTGAACACCCCAAAGAGCGTCGCCACCCCCATCACCACCGTCACCACCACAAGAGGCGCGATGAACCCCGAGTAGCCGGCCTCCGCCAGTACCACCCCGCTCGCACCCGTGGCCAAGGTCAACCCAGGCAGCAACAACCCAACCCACAAAACACGAAGACCCCTCGGCACACCCCCATACTCGCCGATCCCCTTCGGACCGCCCCCACCCAGGGCCCACCCCCTGAACCACCCCCACCCCACCGTGCGCTAAGCTTCCCCAGCACCCGCCAAACAGCGGATGCGGCCGGGCTGTGGCGCAGTTTGGTAGCGCACTTGACTGGGGGTCAAGGGGTCGCAGGTTCGAATCCTGTCAGCCCGACGGTCGCAGAGATGCCCGCTGATCTGAGAATATCACCAGGTCAGCGGGCATCCCTGCATTCTCTCATTGATCATGGACCTACTGTCTACATTGGCCCGAATCAAGATCGACTAGCTCAGACTGGAGAAATCCTGGAGCGGTCGGTCTCCAGTGGGTATGAAAACGCTGTTATGCATCATGTTGATCTCGTTGCGACGCGTGATGTCCGCTACGTGCCCCAGCCGTCCTGGACAGCGGTCAACGTGCCGCATGTCGGTCACCCGGGAAAGTAGATGCATCGCCGTCAGTGTGCGCCAGAGATCAGACCACTGAGGCGCCCGTGAATGACATCGAGCGAAGCGGCGGCGTGTGGGTATGGCCTGTGGACGGCGCGGCGTCGTTCGGCGACAGTGGCCGCGCCGTGGTGGAGCAAGATCCTCGCCCAGCACCGGACCAATGCCTGCTCTGACAAGGGTTCCTCTGAGATCGCTCGATTGGGTACTCCGTCGTAGCGGAACGGGCAGGGTCGGCGATGATGGAGTGTGTCCGCAAAGGCGATGTTCGACGTTCATGCCGACCGGTGGGTTCGGATACGGTCTGGCGGGCAGTCCGAGGAGCATGCTCCGGGCGCGGATCCCAGTTTCGGGTTCGATGACAGCGGGTTCTTGCTTGAGCCGGATTCGGGCTCGTCGGGTTGGTGTCGCCCCGAGGAGGCAGCGGCGTGGGGCGGATGGGTACTGCTGGGCGAGCCGGGTGCCGGGAAGAGCACTGAGTTCCGCAGGTTGTCCGGTGCTCACTCCGATAACGAGGACCCTTTGCCGGGAGAGAGCGGCACCTTGTGGGTGGACGCAGGCGACTGGGACTCCGTACACGCGGTCGACGCGCGGCTCGGTCCCCATCTCGGCGCGCTCCCGATCAAGCCTGGTTCCGGCGAGGCGTCGGCCGAGCCGGTGTCGTTGCTCATCGTGCTTGATCAGTTGGATGAAAGCGCGTGTCTACACCAGCTTCCGCAGTGGTTGAGATCTCGGCTACAGGGCAAGGACACTCGCGGACTGCGGATCTGGGTCGGGTGTCGAGCGGCGGACTACCAGGACCGACTTACGGGAGTGTTGAGCCACGCTCTGGGCCGATGCATGGTGGGCGACCTCGCACCACTGACTCGGAGGGCTGCCGCCGAGCTGGTTCGGAGCACCGGAGACGATGTCGACGACTTCCTGCACTGGGTCGTGTCGGCGTCGGCTGGGGCGCTGGCGCGTGTCCCACTGACCCTGTGGGTGTTGTTGGGCGCCTACCGCGAACCGTCAGAGTCGATCGACGCGACTCCCCTGGGCCTGTTCACCCATGGGGTGGAAGTGCTTGCCGCTGAACACGATCCGGACCGCGCACATTCGTGGGACGACAGCACTCGCCAGCAGCGAGTGGCGATCGCCTCGCGTGTGGCCGCTCATCTGCTCTTCAGCGCCCGCCGCTCGGTCCACGTCGACGACAACGGGTTGCTGACCGATGTCGCCGTGCCCCTCGGGCAGTTGGTAGGCGCCGACGAGACCGCGGGATTAGGTACCTTCGAGGTCACGCGTCGTCGCGTCCGGGAGACGTTGGAGACCGCGCTGTTCAGCCGGACCCGGTTCACGGCCCAGTTTGCCCACTCCTCCTTCGCTGCCTTTCTCACTGCCCGCTATCTCGCCGAGCGACTTCACGCGCCCGCTCCGATTCCTCGCCTGCAACTGGAAGAACTGTTCCTGGTCACAGCGGCGGACGAGCCAACCGCAGCCATCCCCGAACGACTGCGGGAAACCGCCGCCTGGCTGCTAACCCACGCTCCGACCAAGGCGATGTGGCTGGCGCACGCCGACCCTGAAGGCTTGCTCGCCCACACGGCGCTGATCACCCACCCGGGCGTGCGCGAGGTACTGGTCAATGGGCTGCTCGATCGGGCCGACCGTATCGAACTCTTCGATCGGAGCTGGCGCCACACTCGCTGGGATCTCGCCCACCCCGGCCTCCGTACACAGCTCACTGAGGCCCTCACCACCGTTGTGGACGACACCAGCGACTGGCCCGATGTCGCCCGCGCCCGTCTCGCCCTGCGGTTGGCCCACGACTCTCATTCGCCCGACCTGGCCGATCTCCTACTGGACATCGTGGAGGACCCGGCATGGCCTATCACGCTACGCAGACTGGCCGTGAGCGCCGCCATGGCGGTGGATCCCGCAGCCGTGACCATCACCCGGCTCCGCGCCACCCTGGCCACACTGCAGCCCCCACCCGATTCCCAACCTCCGACCCCCGATTGGGACGGCAGTCAACACGAGGCGCCATCGGAACTGGCGGCAATGCTTCTCCGTGAACTGTGGCCCGCCCACCTCACATTCGCGGAGGTGTCGCGGTTTCTCCGCATCACCGCTTCCGGCGCTATAAAGGCGCACTCGCCTACCAGATCGAGCTGCTACCTGGCCGTGTTCGCGAGGAGGAACTTCCCGCCCTGCTGGCCCGGGCAGAACAGATCCTTCGAATCCACGGAGTCTCGATCACCATCCCCGGCATCGAGGACGACGACCTATATGACGACGACGTGCACGGCATAGCGGTACCCGGCGCCCTCACCGTCGAGCGTGCTGGCCGCATTCGCGACCTGATCGCCGCCGTGGTCTGCCGTCTCCTCGACTCGCCGAGCGCCTGGGACCACCTTGACCGTGTGGCCGAGATGCTTCTCTGGAGCCTCGGTCGATTCTCCAACACCCCGCTGCCAGGCTCGTTGACCTGTGTCAACGCCGTCGACGGAACCGAGCCCGACCACATCCGTGATCTTCGTCGGGCGCTCGCCGAATCGCTGCTGCGCCTAGCACACACCCGCTTCCAGACGAACCTCTCCCTGTGGGCGCACAAGATCAAGTCTGGTTGGGGACGGCGCTCGCACAGTCTCGGGCGCGACATTCCGTCTGGCCTGGCCTACCGCAGTCGCCCCAGCCTGCTGTACTCCGACGACGCCGACTGGGCCGCAGACCTGGCCGCCAAACACAAGAACCATTCACCCGCGCTGGCTGACGCCTTCCATGAGCTGGCGCAACGGCTCAGCACACCACCTCCTGAAGCTCCCGTCGGCCCAACGGTCGATCCCACGCAGATCGAGAAGTTCGTCGCCGTGCAACGCGACTTGTTCGATCGGGCTTTCGCAGGGGAAGTCTCGGTGTTCGCCCAGTTGGTCGCGAACATGCAGTTCGATCCCGACACTCTCCGCGGAGAGTTGTGGTCAAGCTGGCGGGTGGCCGAGATGCCTGCCGCCCGGATCTGGAGCGGCGACAAGGACTGGATCGTGCGATTCCGGCACGCCGCCACCACATACCTACGCGAGGAACACGACCATCACGAAGACTGGCTAGGCCACGGGACAACGAACCGCGCTCTGGCGGCCATGGTCGCGTTCACCTCCCTTCACGACCCAGACCACGCCGCCGACACAGACCACAGCGCGACCGCCTGGACCGACATCCCCGACAACCGGTGGGCGAACTGGGTCGGGGTCATCCTCGACCAAGCCGATCGCTTCAACCACACCCACCACAAGCTCGACGGCGCACTCTTGGCGCGAGCAGCCCAACACGCGTTTGGCGAACTGGCCGACGTCTTGCGAACGCTCGTCGCCCGACAGCTCGAGCAGGGCCGAACTGTGCGGCTGCCGCAGCTCCCCTCCAGCGTGATGCCCATACTCGCCGACCTAGCGAGGACAACCGCCGATCAACTACTGGCCGCGACCTCGGACACCCCCGATGACCAACCTCCGCAGTGGAACACGGCCCTCGCAAGTTGGCAGAACCTCGTGCAGCAACCGCTTCAAGCGCACGACCCCGCCACACTCGCCCTCGCTACCCGACTCGTCGCCGAACGATCCGGCCCGGCAGAGGGCCCCAGCCAGCAACTAGCCGTCACTGCGGCGACCAGCATGCTCGCCGCCAATCCCGCCGCCCACTGGCCCGACCTGCATCCACTACTCGCCGCGGACCCTGACTTTGCCAGCAGATTCGCCCTGCACAGCGCTGACTACCTACGCCGCGGCGCCCTGCTCACAGAACTCAACGAAACACAACTCATCGACGCCTACCACTGGTTGACCAACTCCAGCAATTCCGAGATCGACCTTATCTCCGCCGGAGCGCACGCCGTCACACCCGAAGAAGAAGTCCACTTCTTCCGCAGCGACATCCTCTCCGCGCTCGCCAAGCGAGGAACCGCCGACGCCGTCCACCGCCTCGCGGAACTTGCCCGGGCGAACCCCACCATGCTCGCCCTGCAAGCCCAGCTTCATCAAGCCCGCCGCAATGCCCAGGCCGCCATCACCACGCACCTCCCGCCCGACCAAGTCAGCCAACTCCTCGCAGACCCTCGTCGACGGGTCATCAACACCGCCGCTCAAGCCGTGCCAGTGATCCTCGAGGCACTCCAAGCCGTGCAGGACGACCTGCCCTCGCACAGCAACCTCCTCTGGGACCGAGACGGCACCAAACCCGAAACTGACCAAGACAGCACGAAGATCGATACCTGGCGTCCAAAGTCCGAAGGCGCCCTCAGCGCTTACCTGGCCCACGAACTACGCCTCCGGCTCGCTCACACCCCAGTCGTCATCAACCGCGAAGTCGTCATCCTCCCCACCGACGCCGGTGACTCCGGCGAACGACCTGACATCAAGGTCGACTTCGTCCCACACAAAGGGTCCACTGGCGGAATCATCAGCATCCCTCTCGAGATCAAAGGAGCATGGCACGAGAAAACACTCACCTCACAGGCCACACAACTAGCCCCCTACTGCGCCACACTAGGCACCGACCACGGCATCTACCTGGTCGGCTGGTTCCCCATCGCTCAGTGGACCTCTCCCATACCCAGCGAGAAAGTTCGCCGAAACGACGCGAGCAAGCACACGAGCGCCAAGGCCCTACTCGACACACTTGTAGAACAAGCTGCAAGTATCCTTCTTGAAACCAGGACGAGTACGCACCCACTTGTCCTGACTATACGCCGACAAGCTCCACGAAGGACAGATGAGTAACAGGCGCTAACGCCAGTACCCGACCTACCAGTCTTGCTCGCCTTCTTGGTGGAACATGGCGATACGAGCGATCTCGTCGTCAAGCCATTGCAGAGTAGCGCTGAGCGGCCAATGGAGGTCGTCGTTTTCGGATGTGGTTTCAATGAGGTGGAGGGTCCTGGTGCGAGCCTGGTTGAGTTTGGTGGAAAACTCTCCTGTCAAGCCCCAGGGGTGGGGACGCATTGCCTCGGCGACGACGGCGCGAACGGTTTCGACTGTGGAAGATTCGGCGGTGCGACAGCTGCGGATGAGGCGACGGGCTAGATCGGGCCGATACAGAGGCCACATGGTCACCGCTTTAAGTGCCCTGGTGAGAGCGAGCGCCTGGCCAGATTCCAGGGTGTCGGCAGCGGCTGCGAAGTGGTGAGCCTTCTCGGCGCTCATGGTTTCGCCAATCACGATCTCGGCGATGACCGCGGCCGTCTGCGGGTCAGCGAATGCCGCGTGGCTTAGCCATCTAGCGAGCACATCGACGTGTTGGTCGAACACGACAGTCAGTGATTGGATTTCAGCAGAGGCTCCGAGGCCCTGAGTGGCCAGGCCAGCAAGGTGGTCCAGGACCATCTCCGGGTGGTTGCGGGCGATTCCCGCCGCGATCTCGCCCACAATGTAGCTGTCCCACCCGGCGTGGCCACCGAATGCGAGGACCGCATCGGCATCGGCCTTGTCAAGCAGGCGCCCCCAGGTATCACCGTCGTAGTTGCAGGCGTGCTCTAGCAGCAGTTCCGCAGCCCGGCCGGTGACGCCAGCCTCGATGAACATCGGCACGTGCTGGGTTGGCGCCGAAGCGAGAAGCGGATGGGCGGCGAGCAGGAACTTGTCACGTATGTTCATGTCATCGTCTGTGAGTCCGGCGTCGAGGACCTGCCGGAACGCTCCGTCGCCCGCCCATCCACCGCTGGTGAACGCAATGGCGACAGCTGCTTTGAGTTCAACCGGAAAGGTCTCGTAATCCTGGATCCAGACTTGCACTGCCGCAGAGTCCAGCATGTTCCAATACTCAAGCAGGGGCGGCAGTTGTGCCTCAAGCGGGCCGGGGAGACATCTTGCTGCGTCGCGGACGAGTTCTGATGTGAGCTGGGGCTCGTCTGCGGCGATGGCACGTAGCAGCCAAGAATTGATATGGCGTGCTGGTGCCGCGAGCTGTACCTGCCGAAGCACGGTGTCGAACTCCTCCGCAGTGCGAATGGTGCCTCCATCGGCAATGAAGCCAGCAACCGCGCGTTGTCGAGACGCAGCTAGTTCGGCTTGTCGACGGTGATGTCGGCGGACTGCGCCACTCATCTGGGGGGCGCCATCGGCGCCAGCATCCGTCTGGTCGCCCTCGTCCACCGCGGCATTGGTCCCTGAGCTCAGCTCGTCGATCGTCGGCAGCGGGACGCCACGGCGGTTGCAGAGCGGATAGTGGAAGCCGACGACGGCTTCGGCGAGATCGTCGCCACGCTCGTCGAGTTCGGTCACCAGCGTCAGGGCCGCGTGACGCAGTGGCAACGATGGGGCTCGTACCGCCGTGAATGCGATGGCCTCGCGTATCAAGCGCCGGATGACCGGGCTGTTACTGGCCGACGCCGCCTCCGCCATTGTGGCGATGGAGGCGAGGTCATCGTCCTCCCAGGCAAGCACCTCGGCCTCGCTTGGCTGCCGCCCGAACCCGCCATGCGGCGGTCGGACCGCGTAGCCGAGCAGGTCGACCGCCGCCCCCGCATGCCGCAGCTCGGCTCCTGCTGCAGCATCCCGCAGGATGATGCGGATGCGGTTGCGGACCGGCCGCACCGAGTCGGGAGAGACTGAGTACGGCGTGAACCCTATCGACAGTGAGCTCTGCTGCTCTGCGGTGTGACCGTCCTTGGCCAGCAGCGGCTTGAGCGCAAATAGTGGGGTAACGACGTCTCGGGAGTCGCCCGCCTCAGCGAGCCAGCTTTCTACTCGGCTCGCGATCGTCATCGGTGCGTCCGGGTGTGTCAATGTCCCGAGGTTTGCCAGCGTGTCCGCGATCACTCGTTCGGGGTGATTGGGCTCGCTGTTGGTCGCGCGTGAGTCAGCGCGGCGCAGGTCCCACAGTGCGTCCAGCGCCGCCGTCAGCAGTGTGTGATCAGCCGTGGCGCACGTCGCATAAAGGTTGGCCAGACGCAACCTAGCCCGGTGGGAGTCGGCGGAGTCCACATCAACCGTTCGTACGCGGATCTCGTCCAAAGCCTCGATCAGCAGGTGTGGCTGCGTGCTGGCCAACGCCGCCGTCCGGTCCAGCACAGATCCCAAACGACCGACATCCGTGTTCGTGATGTCAGTCCGCACCTGGTCCCACACCTCGGTGAAGACAGAAGGACCGCCACGTCGACGCAATCTCCAGTCGAGTGCGGCGAGCTCGGTGAGTAGTTTCCCCTGGAACTGCCTCCCGAACGCCCGCCATAGCTTAAGCGCCAGTCCGGTGTCGTAGCGTCCGGTGCATGCTTGGCCGTCCAGAACGGCGTCAGCGAGAACGTCGGGGGTGACCCTCAGTCCGCCGTGATGAGACACCAACACGCCGCGATCACGGAACTGTTCAACCAGCTCAAACATACGGGCCTGGCCCACACCGCAGAACTCGGCAACGTCCGCCAGCACCGCAACGTCGTTCTCAGGTGTCGAACCAAGCGCGGCGAACACAGCCAACACCTTGCGAGCAGGATCATCGACCCCACCGACGACGAACTCCTGGTACCGAGCCATGACCTGATCCCTCAGGGACTCGTTCGCGGCCACGGGTCCGCTCAGCTCCCCGCTACGGATCAGATTTGCCGCGACTACAGCGACGTACGGACTGTGGACCGCTTGGTCTACGAAGTACTCCGTGACTGACCATGGCAATCCCAGGTCCTCGGTCAGCGACTGGACCAGCTTGCGAGAGTGGTTCTTGGACAGCTCGCCCACTACAATCTCCGACACATCCCCAGCGGAATACCGGGCGGTCGCGATCTGTGCGCGGATAGCATCCAGACCGATCGGGCGTGCCCCCAACACCAACCTTGTCCCTGGAACACGCCTCACATAGGTGAACAGCGGCGCGAGTGAGTCCGGGTCCTGATGCGCGTCGTCCACGACCACCACAGCGGGCACGTGCGGCAACTCCGCCATCGCGGTCGCGTCCAACCGACCACCAGGGGAGGACAGCACCACAGGGACTTCCGGGTTCTCGATCTCGAACAGCCGAAGCGCCTCCAAGACCAGCCGTGTCTTTCCACGGCCGCCTGGGCCGCTGACCACCACGACCGGCCTCGTACCATCCGCGCTGGCCAACGCTTCAGCAAGGCTGTCCAACTCGACTTGCCTACCGCAATGCGGCCCGAGATCGTTGAGAACCGTCATGGGATCCACCCGGTCTGCGGCAAAGGACTCTAAACTCAGAAACGCGTCCTCACCCGGTACCTCCAGCAGTGCTCTGCGCCGCTGCGGCCCCCAGGTGCGGTCCAACACATCACGACGCCGATGCAGCGGTACGTCATCCAGCATGCGCCTCAGACCACGCCGGTCCAACAGCGACCATCTCGGGAACGCCCGCAGCGCTGTTCGTGCAGCGCTGGAAGCCTCGACTGAGAGGACCAAGACGTACTCGTCGGCCAGATAGGAACACGCCTTCACTGCCTTGCGAACTTCCGCGGCTGTGAACTGGGCGTAGCGCTTGCACTGCCAGGCAACCGTCGTGCCGTCGCTCCACCGGCCGACAAAGTCGACACCATCCTGCCGGTCGCCACGGCGTCCCCACCGCTCAATCGACGCTACCTTCCGATCCAGTCCGACAGAGAACCGATGCGCACCCAACACACGCTCGGTGAAGTCCTCGAACTCACCTGGCGACAGCTCGGGAGTCGGCAACAAGCCCGGCTCCACATCTTTGCGACTCTGCCTACCAGCCATCACCGCAGCTTAGTCGACTCAACGTGGTCAAGCGTCGACGATTGAGCCCAATGGTGTTGGAATCGAGGCCCTGCTTCCAACGACTTCGACGGCCCCGAGTCTTAGCACACGTCCCCCTGCCGCGCGACCCGTCCAGCTCGACGCCTTCAACCCGGTCTACCGAACTGCAACCGTCATGCTGCTGCGAGTTGGAGGAGTGGGGTGTCGAGCGCGGTCTCGTGGGTGGCGAGTTGGGTGAGGGTGGCGAGTGCGGTGTCCCAGCGGTGTTGGAGGTTGGTGAGGAGTCGGGTTTCGACTTCGGGGGCTACGTGGCTGTAGATGTCTTGGATTTTGTCGGGGACGCGGTGGCCGAGGCGGCGGGCTTGGGCTACTTCGGGGATGCCGTCGGCGATCATCCAGGTTTTGTGGCTGTGGCGTAGGCCGTGGACGGTGAGGCCGGGTTCGGTGGGGGGTAGGTGGAGTCGGTGGCGTGGGTGGCGGAGGGTGCCGTCGGCGGCGGGGCGCATGATGCGGCGGGAGAAGTTGGAGCGGCGGGGGTGGCCGTGGTCGGGGGTGAGGAAGACGAATGGGTGGGTATGGGTGGTGAGCAGGTAGGTGAGCAGGGCGATGAGGAACGGGGGGAGGGAGACGGAGCGGGCGGACTCGGCGGTTTTGGGTGGGCCGAGTTCGAAGTGACCGCCGATCTCCAGGAGGGCGCCGGTGTCGTGGTGGATGGTCAGGGTGCCGAGGTCGAGGTTGAGGTTGTGGCGTTGCAGGCCGAGGAGTTCTCCCCAGCGGGCGCCGGTCCAGGCAGCGGTGAGGACGAGGATCCCTGCCCAGATACCGCCGAGGGCGGCGGCGTGCAGGGCGATGCGTAGTGCCTTCTCGGGTGTGGTCCAGATGCGTTCGATGGTGCGTTCGTGTCGGCGGCGTCCGCGCCGGTTGGGGCGGATGGGGTTGGCGATGATCATGTTCTCGTCGGCGGCGTCGGACAGCATCATCGCCAGGAGTTTCACCATCGTGGCCGTGGTCGATCGGGCGTAGCCCTCGGCGCGTTTCTTCTTCGCCCAGGTGGTGACGCCGATACCGGTGATGCTCGAGAGCGATGTCTGGCCCCAGCGGGGTTCGAGGTGGTTGCGGAACAGACTTTCGTATTGCACGGTGGTGTTGGGCCCGACATCGAGCGCGTCGAACCAGGGCACCGCCCACTCCGCAAGGGTGATGCGGCCTGCCGCCGGGTCGTGGAAGGTGCCTCGCCGCTTGTCGACGTTGATCTCGTCGGCCGCGTTCTGAGCTGCGGTTTTCGTGGGGAACCCCGAGATCGATCCGAGTGTCCCGTCATCGGCAGGATAGCGAACTCGCCACGTGTTCTTTCCGCATTTCTCAGCGTAAGCCATGGTTCACCATTTCGCGGATGGAGCGATTGATGGGCATATGGACGCTCCATATGCAGGGAATGTCAACCACAGTGTCAAGAGATGCTTGCCGCGAAACCAGCAGTGCGCCGCATCAAGTGGCATTGTTTCCGGCTGCCGCGGCCGACATGATGGCGATGAGGTCGTCGTGGCTGAACCGGAGATGTTTGCCCACATATCGACAGGGGACCGCGCGGGCCGCGGCCTTGCGCCGGAGCCACGATGGCCGCACCTGCAGCATGGCAGCAGCTTGTTCGGCAGTGAACAGCAGCGGCGACGTGGGTGCCTCCCGGCTGGAAGGGGGCTGGTGGACGCGATTCGAGGACATCGAGGGCCTCAGACTGGCCCTGGAAATACGGATGGAGCGTGACATCTCAACCCCTTAGGCGGTGAAGATCAGGCCGCAAGTCCCGGATCACGGCAGTTGAGTCATAACCGCGGATCGTGACCTGGAGAGTCATCAGTGCGAAGTGGACACATGCGGGGTCACTAGAGGCGATGGCATCGGGTAGCAAGTGAGGCCGAGTAATTTTGGCGCCGAAACGCGGCGACGTTCTCCACCAGAACGAGCGCGGAGTCGTAGTACACCAACGGCCGCATTGATGGGGGTCCAGAGTCCGCTGCGGGTTCCCTGCTCGATACCCGAGCGTTTTCCGGCGACAGAGATGTCCTGGCAGGGGAACCCGCCTGTGAGCACGTCGACGGGCTCGACTGTGCCCAGTCGATGTGCCGCAGGTCCCCGAGGTTGGGTGCGTCGGGCAGCCGGGCAACGGGCTTTCGGGTGACGTGCGGGTCGGGGTCGGCGATCTAGGCGAGCCGTCCGCCGAGCACGGCCAGCGCTCCCAGGTCCCGACCGCTGGCGCCGGTGCACAACGATCCGACCACAGGACCGATCTCGCCCCCGACCTGGGTCTTCGACCCAGGTCGGGTGTGCGGGTTTGTTGCCGTGGTGGCGTGCTCCGGGCGGTTCACGCCAGGGCTCATGTCCACCGGGACCGTGTGTCGGGTGTCGTCTCGGCGGCCGGAGTCGAGGGCGCCTGAACATCTCCGGTCCTGTCCGCCGTGGCGGTGTCGTCGGTGTTGGTGAGGGCGGTGCGGAAGACGAGGACGTCCTCGTGGGCGATCAGATGTAGCGGAAGCCCAGCTTCGCGTTGTTTGCGGATGAAGTCGCGTTGGAAGAACGAGCCGCGGGCGACGAAGTCGGTCTCGGCTGCGCGGGCCAGTAGCGCCACGTTGCGCTCGACCGGGATGAGTCCAGCCGCGACGCCGCAGGCGAGGATCTGGGCGGGCAGGTCGATGAGCTCGGAGTGCTCGCGCCACGGGCGGATGGTGATGGCGATGTGCCCGCCGGGGCGTAGGAAGGTGCGCAGTCCGAACAGGATGCGGGTGAACCCGGCGAGCAGGCGGTGGTGGCCGACGTTGGCGAGATTGCCGCGGTCGAGGGTGTTGCCGTAGCGGTGGTGGTACTTCTGCACGCCCTCGCCCGGTCCGACGGAGACCTGGCCGTGGGTGGAGGGCCCGTAGGGCGGGGAGGTCACCACCAACGCCGCCTGGCCGACGTACTCGGGCGGCAGCAGCGTCACCAACTGGCGGGCGTCGCCCTGGAAGACCCGCGCGTCGTGGACGACGCCGTCGCTCCGTGCGCCGTCGAGATTCGCTTTCGCAACCTCGACCCAGTGGGGTTTGTACTCGACGCCGACGGCGCGGCGGCCGAGGCGGACGGCTTCGACGAGGGTGGTGCCGATGCCGCACATCGGGTCGAGGACCAGGTCGCCGGGCCGGGTGTAGTGGGTGATGGCGTGGCGGGCGACCTCGGGCAGCATCTTGGCCGGGTGCGCGGTCGAGGCGGGCACGTACTTGTTCTTGCGTTGCGTGACCGGGGACGTCTGCGCGGTCGTCCACACCGACACCGCCTCCGGGCGTTCGTCGAGCGGGTCGTCCGCCGGGTCGTCGGTGGTGGGGTGTCGGGTGTCGAGGGCGTTGATGAGGTCGCGCGGGATGGGGAGGGTCGGTTCGTCGGCGGGGTCGGCGACGGTGTCGTGGACGGGCGGGGTGGCGTGGGCCTGGGTCACGGGCGCGGCTTCCTGGTGGTGGGCGGGGTCGGCGCTGGGCACGGTGGTCATCAGGCAGCACTCCCGTCGCGCGAGACGGCGGTGGGCGGCGGGGTGGGTGGCCGGTGCTCGTGCGGCTGGGCGAAGACCAACAGGTCGGAGTGGATCCGCCGGTGGGGTGCGGGCAGGCCGCGGACACGGGCGCGGTGCCCCTCCTCCGCTCCGCCGCCGGTGCGGTCTCGGCCGTCCGATTCGGGGTCGGGTCGGAGGAAGCGGCCGATTCGGATGGGGGTGTGCAGGGTGACGATGTGCTGCAGGTAGAGCAGGTCGGCGGTCTGCCCGGCGGCCACCACGTCCCCGGTCGGGTCGGTCAACCGGCCGCCGCGCCAGTCACAGTGGGTGAGCACGACGAAGACGCCGCCGACCCGCAGCAGCCGGGCCGCGAGCAGTGCCGCGCTGTCGGCGAGCGGGACGCCGAGGCGCCCCGGCGGGAAGCTGGCGATGACCAGGTCCGCGGTCGCGACGGTCGAGTCTGGACCGTCGGAGGTGGCTGTCGTGGCGGTGGGCGCGTCGGGTTGCGGGATGGGTGAGGTGGCGGGGGTGGGGTCGGTGACGAGGTCTGCCCAGAACGGGCGCGACGTGCCCGCGGACACCGCGCGGGCGTCCGGGAGCCGCTCGATGCGCGGTACTCGTCCGAGGTGTTCGACCGTGGCGTGAGCCTCGGCCAACTCGGGCTCCGGGTCGGTGTCGGGGGCGTGGTCGATCACCCCGTCGGACCCGATCCAGCCGGGCGGCAGGTGGTGGTCGCGGGTGGGTTCGGCCAGGAGCACGACATGCGCGCCGGGCTCGCTGAACGACAGTGCGATCCGTTCCACGAGCGCGACCGGCCACCCGCTCTCGAGCTGGATCGGCGTGGCACCCGTAGGCCACACGGTTGCCGGGGTCGGCGACGCGGACGCCTTGGCGGAGCGGGTCCGGGTGGTGTCGGTGGTGGGCTTGGCGGGGCTGACGCGGGTGGTGTCGGGGGCAGTGGGCCAGGGGCGGCGGTCTCCGCCTCGGCGCCCGCCGGGGCGGTTGTCGGTGGGGTGGGTGGCGTCGTCGCGTTGGCTTGGGGCGCGGCGGTTGGAGGTGGGCACGAAGTGTCCCTTCGGGAGGGCGAGTTGCGCCTGCCGGGGCGTGGCGCTTGGACACTTCTCAACTCCGGAAAACACGCTCTCCGGGGACACTCGTCGGCGAACTTTTTCGCCGACTTTCGGCAGCCGCCTTCACGGTGATGAGGCTCGTGCCCGCGCGTACGCGAGAGCAGGTACCCGAACCACGAAACGGACTTCGCTCGTGCCTTGAAGATTTCTCTTCGGTGGAGACGGGACTCGATCGTCTACACATGTTGCCGAGCGTGGTCGTGCCGTCACAGCTATTACCGGAGTGGTACGAAACTGGTACCGCGCCACGGAAGCCCAGCTAGACCGTTACGCGCGGTCGCTGTCGTCGATCTTGCCGTCGATCCCATGTGATCCACATACGTCAGGGTGGGCGATCTTGTGTGTCTTCTGGGCGATCTTGGTACTGGTTCGGTACCTGTGCGGTAAGAGTTCCGTACCAGTTCGGTAAGAGGTTCGTACCACCCCGGGTGGCGTCCTGGGCGGGTCGTTGTTCCGACTCGCTTCAGGAGCGATTCCCATGACTTCCCGTCAGTCCATTCCGCGCTCGGGTTTCGAGCACCACCAGAACGCCGTGGACGCGGCGCGTGTGGCGTTCGAGTGGTTGGTCACCGGGCCGCACCCGGTCTCGATCGACGGCCGTCTGTTCCCCGGATTCCCCGCGCGGCGGGTGCCGCTGGACGAGGTGTGCGACCGGCTGCTGCAGCGCCGGTGCCCGCAGACGTTGCGGGACGCGGTGTGGGCGCACCTGGTGCTGCTCTCGCGCACCGAGGGCGGCGCCTGGACCGTCGGCGCGGTCGGTGTCGCGCTGCCCGCGTTGACCTCGATCTGCGCGAAGTTGACGGCGCGGTTCGCGGGCGACCCGAGCGACATCTACGGCGCGGTGGTGGCCGGGTTCGTCGCCGAACTCGGCGAAGTGGACCTGCGTCGGCCGCGCATCATGAACCGGCTGCGGTGGGCCGCCTACCGCGCCGGTCACGCGTGCGTGCGTGAGGCGTTGGACGCGCCTATCCCCTTCAGCCACGGGTACAGGTCGATCGAGCCACCGCCACCGGCGGGGCACCCCGACTTCGTCCTCGCGGACGCGGTCGCCGCGGGCGCCATCACCGCCGCCGAGGCCGAACTCATCGGCTCCACCCGCTTCGAGGACGTGTCGCTGGCCGACGCCGCCGCGCTGCGCAACGTGTCCCGCCAAGCGGTGAGAAAGGCACGTCGGCGGGCCGAGTACCGCCTCGCCGATTACCTGCTCGCCGACACCCGCGACACCCCGACCACACAGGACGTTCCCCGCGATCCGACGCTCCGAGTCACCGACGGCACCGGTCCCACCAGCGCGGTCGAACCCCCGAGTGTCGAGGGAGCGCGATCACGCACCGCTACCACGTCCCGGACGGAGAAAGTTCACGACCACGTGTCCCCGCGAGAGCGGTTTTCCGGAGTTGAGAAGCGCGGGAGAAGACACACCCCCGCGAATCCCTCGCCCCAGCCTCACCCGCTGTCGGGCACGACTCCGGGAGCGTCGCGATGCGCCTGAACCGACCCCACCCTTCTCCCTCACACAGCCGCGTCCTCGACCACGAGGCCATCAGCAACCGTCCTGACACGACACCGACTCCCCCGTCGCCCACCCGCACTCGGCCGAGTCCCCGCGGCACCGACTCCTCGTCGACGGCGCCCGGCGGTCGCGGTCGACCGCGCCGCCGGGGCCCGGTGGTCCTCGGGTTGGTCGCGCTGGCCTTTCTCACGTCCGTGTCGCCGGCGCACGCGGACACGATGGTGCTCGCGATCGCGGGCAGCGTCGACGAGGTCCTGACCAACATCCGCAACTGGATCATGGGCATCCTCGCGTTGCTGGCGACGGTGTTCCTCACCATCGGCGGCGTCCGCCGCGTGTTCGGCGCGGGCGACCCGGGCGAGCAGGAGAAGTCCAAAGAGGCGTTCAAGGCCGCCGGGATCGGCTACGCGCTGGCCGCTCTGGCCCCGCTGGTCGTGACGGTGCTCAAGGGCATCGTCGGGGGCTGAGCCGATGACCCCCACCGGCCTCACCACGCCATCTCACACCCCGACAACCACCACGCGAGACGCCCCGACCGGTGCCCCGGATCGGCCCATGCTCGCCCCGCCGACGACCCGGCCCCGACGGCGGACGCGGTTCGCGCGACCCGCACGGGCACGGGCCCTGGTGGCGTTGACGGTCAGCCTGCTCGTCCTCGTCGTCGCCGCACTCGCCGCCGCGGGCACCGACTCGCACGGCGGCCCACGGGTGTCGCTGGCCGCCGTCGTGCAGCCGCCTGTGTTGCCGATTCCCACGGTCGAGCCGGATCCGTGCGGGTCGCTGCCGCTGCCGGTCTGCGGCACCGTGCCCCCGACCGCCTCGACCACACCGTCGACGCCGCCGTGCACCGGTGAGGGCTGCATCCCCCAACCCGGGGCCACCACCACGCCCGCGCCCGGTCCGGGCACCGGGCAGCCGGGGCAGGGCGGTGAGGAGGAGGACGACTGCGGGATCACCGACCCCGTGGCGTGCGTGACCGAGGCAATCAACGCGCTGTTTCGGGGCATCGTCACCGAGGCGCTCAACCCGCTCCTCGATCTCTTGGGGCGCACGTTGTTGACCACGCCGATGCCGGACTCGTTGCCCCGCCTCGGCGAGCTGTGGGACAACTCATGGCAGATCCTGCTGATCGCCTACGGGCTGCTGGTGCTCATCGCGGGCGTCATCGCGATGAGCTACCAGACCCTCCAAACACGACACTCGATCAAGGAACTCGCACCCCGCCTCGTGGTCGGGTTCCTGGCCGGAGCGCTGTCGCTGTGGGTGGCGACCAAAGGCATCCAGATCGCCAACGCGTTGGTGGCCGCGATCATGGGCGGTGGGGTCGACGCGACCACGGCCGGGCAGACGCTGCGCAACCTCGTCATCGGGTCGCTCAACGGCGGGCTGTGGATCATCTTCATCGGTCTTTTCCTCGCCGGGATGCTCATCGCCCTGCTCATCACCTACGTCGTCCGCGTCGCCCTCACCCTCCTGTTGATCGGCGGTGCGCCGCTGGCGTTGATGTTCCACGCCCTCCCACAGACCGAGGGCATCGGCTACTGGTGGTGGAAAGCCTACGGCGGTTGCCTGGCCATCCAGATCGGACAATCCCTCACCCTCATCACCGGCGTGAAGGTCTTCCTGGCCCCGGGTGGGTTCACGGTCTTCGGACCGACCGTGTCCGGGCTGGTCAACCTCCTCGTGGCGTTGGCGTTGATGTACATCCTGTTCAAGATCCCGTTCTGGGTACTCGGATCCATCCGCGGCGGAGGCGGCCGGTCCCTGATCGGCGGGCTCGTCAAGGGCTTCCTCGCCTACAAGACCTTCGGCCTGCTCGGGGGAGGCGGAGGTGGCGGGCGGCGAGGACCCCGCTCGACCGGCACCCCGAAGAACGGGGGCCGCGGCGACGCAGGCGGTGACGGCCAGCTTGACCCGTACAAGTCCACGCGCGCCACCCCGGGCGGTCAGCTGATGTTGCCCTTGCCCGGTGTCCGCCGCACCCACCCGACCACCGCGAAGAAGACGCCCACGCCGACGGCGACACCCGCCGCCCCGGGCAAAGGCCAGGGGCGTCAGCTGGCGTTGCCGTTGGGCGAGGACTGGCCGGAGAACAAGCCGGTCCTCGGCCGCGACGGCCAGTACCGACTGCCCCTGGACGTCCAGCCCACACCCCCGTCGCCCGCCCCGCCCCCGGCTGCCGACCCGGGTGTTCCCCGCGCGGCCAGGAAGCGTGCGAGGCAGCCGGAGTTGCCATTCGACCCGTACCAGGGCAACCGCCCGACCAGCAGCGGGCAATACCCGCTCCCACTGGACGGCGTGCGTCGAGTACCCCGCCCACTCGGTCCGACACCGCCCCCACCGGCTCCGCCCACGTCGCCCGCTCGTCGGTCCCGTGCGACGCAGCCCGAGCTGCCCTTCGACCCCTACAAGGGCGTCCGCCCCACCAGCACCGGGCAGTACCCGCTCCCACTGGACGGGGTGCGGCGAGTGCCACCTCCAGCACCCGGCCCGTCGCGAGCACCGGTACCTCCGAAGGCACCGGCACCGCGTCCTCGAGTCGTGCAGCCGGAGCTGCCCTTCGACCCCCACAAGGGTGTTCGCCCGACCAGCACGGGGCAGTACCCGCTCCCGCTGGACGGGGTGCGGCGCACTCCCGCCGCACCACCGGCACCGCCCACACCGGCACCGCCCGGACCCTCGCGCCCGGCGCCACGCGCCGGGAAGCAGCTGCGGTTGCCGTTGGACCTGCCCAAGCCGCCGACCCCGCCGCGCTTCACCCCACCACCGCCGCAGCCGCCTGTTCCACCACCAGCTGCGCGGCCCACCACCCCGAAGCCTGGAGGTAAGCCATGACCGCGCCTGTGCGCATCCCGGCCGATGTGGACATGCACGACCGTGTCCTCGGCCCGCTGACCGCCCGCCAACTCGCGATCCTCGCCACCGCCGGGGCCGCGCTCTACCTGCTGTGGGCCGCGACCCGCGCCTTGGTGCCGTTGCCGGTGTTCCTGGCCGTGGCCGTCCCGGTCGGAGCCGCGTCGGCGATGCTCGCCCTCGGCCGCCGCGACGGGGTCCCGATGGACATCCTGCTCCTCGCCGCGATCCGCCAGCGCCTCGCCCCGCGCCACCGAGTCGCCGCGCCCGAGGGGGTACGGCCAGCACCCGCCTGGCTCACCACCACCAACGCCACCACAGAGGGCGCGGGAAAGCGCGCCGGTCGCGGAGCACCGCCGTCGGATGAGCCGGTGTCGCCCTCGGCGTTGCGGCTTCCCGCCGAGTCGGTCACCGAAGCCGGTGTCGTGGACCTCGGCGCCGACGGCCTGGCGGTGGTCGCGGTCGCCAGCACGGTCAACTTCGCCCTGCGGACCGCGGCCGAGCAGGAGGCGCTCGTCGCGAGTTTCGGGCGGTACCTGCACTCCCTGACCGCCCCGGTGCAGATCCTCGTGCGGACCGAGCGGCTGGACCTGTCCGCGCAGATCGCCGAGCTCCACGCGAGGTCCGGTGGGTTGCCGCACCCCGCTCTGGAGGCCGCGGCGATCGAGCACGCCGACTACCTCGTCCACCTCGGGCGACAGTCCGACCTGCTCCGCAGGCAAGTACTGCTCGTGCTGCGCGAACCCCTCGGCCCCACCGGGCCGACCGACGGGTTGGGTGGCCCCGGGCCGCTGGCCGTGCTCGCCGCGATGTCCGGCAAGCGCCGCAAGACCACGAGCGGGCAGGCCGACATCGGGGCCCGGCGGGCGGCGGAGACGCGTCTGGTGCGTCGCCTCGGCGAGGCCGTCGAGCTGCTGTCCCCCGCGGGCATCGTGGTGACACCTCTGGACGCCGGGCAGGTGACCTCGGTGCTGGCCTCGGCGTGCAACCCGGACAGTCTGCTGCCCCCGTCGGCCGAGCTGGCGGGCGCCGACGAGGTCATCACCACCACCCCCACCGCGTGGTTCGTCGAGGACGACCGCGACCCCGTCCCCCAGCACGACCCCCGGATGGCTGCCCGCGACGAGGGCGGCGACTGGGACTACGACGAGGACTTCGAGGACGAGAGGAGGCGCTCCTGATGGGCACCCGCACACACCGCACTCCCCGCCGTAAAGCCTCGACGGCCGCGGCGCCCGGAGCCGCGGCGTTCACCCCCGACGCCCTCTCCGTCGCCGCCCGCCACCTGGAGGTCGGCGGCGAGTGGGTCAGCTCGTTCGCCGTCGTCGGCTTCCCGCGTGAGGTGCACCCGGGGTGGCTGGCGCCGCTGCTGACCTACCCCGGTCGCCTGGACGTGTCCGTCCACATCGAGCCGATCGACCCGGCCACCGCCGCCGACCGACTGCGCAAGCAACTGGCGAAACTCGAGGCCGGGCGACGTCACACCGCCGAGCACGGCAGATTGTTCGACCCGCGGGTCGAGGCCGCCACCGAGGACGCCTACGACCTGTCCTCCCGGGTGGCCCGCGGTGAGGGGAGGTTGTTCCGGGTCGGGCTGTACCTGACCATCCACGCCGCCACCGAGAAGACCTTGGCCGACGAGGTCGCGGCGCTGCGCTCGCTGTGCGCGTCGTTGTTGTTGGACGCCAAGCACACCACTTACCGGTCTCTGCAGGGCTGGGTGTCGACGTTGCCGATGGGCTTGGACCTGATCGGGATGCGCAGAACGTTCGACACCGCCGCGTTGGGCGCGTCGTTCCCGTTCACCAGCCCGGATCTGCCCGCGCCTGACCCCACCTCCGTGGCCGCGCCGTCGGGGGTGCTCTACGGCTACAACATCGGCAGCCAGGGATTGGTGCACTGGGACCGGTTCGGCGAGGGGATGCACAACCACAACAGCGTGATCCTCGGCCGGAGCGGGGCCGGCAAGTCATACCTCGTCAAACTCGAACTCCTGCGCAGCCTCTACCGGGGCATCGAGATCGCCGTCATCGACCCCGAAGACGAATACGCCCGCCTCGCGAGCGCGGTCGGCGGCACCTACGTCCACCTCGGCGCCCCAGGCGTCAGGTTGAACCCGTTCGACCTGCCCATCCACACCCGTGCCGACGGGCGGCGGACCGCGCCCAAGGACGCGCTCACGCGGCGCAGCCTGTTCCTGCACACGGTGATCGCCGTCCTCATCGGACAGGAGTTGGAGGCGGGCGAGCGGGCGGCGCTGGACCGGGCGATCGCCGCGACCTACCAGTCCGTCGGCATCACCGCCGACCCCCGCACCTGGACCAGACCCTCCCCAACCCTGCGCGACCTGCGCGACCGGCTCGCCGAGCCCAGGCAGGGCGGTGAGCGGTCCGCGGCCGAGCTCGCCGCCCGCCTGCACCCCTACGTGGACGGGGCCTTCGCGCAGCTGTTCGACGGCCCGACCAGCACCAGCCCGGAGGGACACCTCACGGTGTTCAGCCTGCGGGACCTTCCCGACGAGTTGAAGGGTGCTGGCACGCTGCTGGTGTTGGACGCGGTGTGGCGTCGGGTGTCCAACCCGGCCGTTCGGCGTCCGCGGCTGGTCGTGGTGGACGAGGCATGGCTGCTGATGCAGCAGCGGGCGGGTGCGGAGTTTCTCTTTCGCATGGCCAAGTCCAGCCGCAAACACTGGGCCGGGGTGACCGTGGCCACCCAGGACACCCCGGATCTGCTCGGCAGTGAGCTGGGCCAGGCGATCGTGGCCAACGCCGCCACCCAGGTCTTGCTGCGCCAAGCGCCGCAGGCCATCGACGAGGTCGGCCGCGCGTTCGACCTCTCCGCCGGAGAGCGAGCGTTCCTGCTCTCGGCTGATCGCGGCCAGGGCTTGCTGTCCAGTGGGACTCAGCGGGTCGCGTTCCAGGCCATCGCCTCCCCGACCGAGCACGACCTGGTCACCAGCAACCCCGCCGAACTCGCCACCCACCCCGACACCCACCACGCCGAGGACATGTTCGTCGACCTCGGCGACGACGAGGGGTTCGACAGCGACGACACCCCGATCGATCTGGGCACCGCATGAGCCCGCACCCAGCGTCCGGGGCCATGGTCGGTGGCCCGTCGTCGCGTATCTCCGAGCCGCTCTCGACGACGGTGTCGGCGTCGGGGTGGGTGGAGGACTACCTGCGTGACCCGGGTGGCGAGTTCACCGCGGTGCTGGGCCGACTCCGCGACCTCGCCATCACGTGGGGGCCGATCGCGGTGCCCGTACTCGCGGCCTTGGTCACGGCGATCGTGCTCGGGTGGCGTCGGTGGCAGCGACGCTGCCACGAGCTGCTGCTCGCCGACGCCCGCCAGGTCACCGTGCTCGCCCCACCCACCGCGGACCCCGCGGGCGGTGCCGCGCTGTGGTCCAACCTCGTCGGCCTGCTGCGGCCGGGGTGGCGGCGAGCGTTCACCGGGCAGCCGCATGTGGCGTGCGAGTACGTGTTTTCCGAGGCCGGGGTCGCGATCCGGCTGTGGGTACCTGGCGTCATCCCGCCGGGGCTGGTCGAGCGCGCGGTCGAGGCGGCGTGGCCCGGCGCGCACACCCGCGTCGGCCGCGCCGAACCGCCCCTGCCCGCACCCGGCGAGGGGCAGCGGCGGCTGGTGGTCGGCGGCGAACTCCGCCTCGCGAGGCCGGAGGCGCTGCCGATCCGGTCGGACTTCGACGCCGACCCGATCCGCGCCCTGCTCGGCGCGCCGGTCGGCCTCGGCCGCGACGACCACGCCTGCGTGCAGATCCTGGCGCGCCCGGTCACCGGCCGACGCGTCCAACGCGCTCGTCGCGCCGCCCGCCACGTCCACACCGGAGGCTCAACCCGGCTGGTCGGTCGCCTGCTCGACCTGATCACCCCCGGCGCCCGACACCGGTCACGCCGCCCGGCCTCGGCACGCACAGCAGCCGGGGCGCTGCACACCGACCCACAGACCTCGCTGGAATACAGCGCGCAGAACCGTGCCATCGTCGCCAAGCAGCGAGGAAGTCAGTTCGAGACGGTGGTGCGCTACGCCGTGGCGACCCTCCTGCCCGCCGACACCGACGACGACCAGCTGCGCCAAGCGCGCGAGGTCGCCCGCGGACGCGCCCACGCCCTCGCCGCGAGCTTCGCCTCCTACACCGAACACAACCACTACACCCGCTGCCGCCTGCGCCACCCCGGCACGGTGATCGACTACCGGCAACTTGGGCGCGGCGACCTGCTGTCGGTGCCCGAGCTGGCCGCGATCGCCCACCTGCCCACCGACGAGGCCATCCCCGGCATTCAACGCGCCGGAGCCCGCGCCGTCGCGCCCCCGCCCGGCATCGTCACCCCCGGACCGGACGCCAAACCCCTCGGCATCACCGACACCGGCCACCAACGCCCCGTCGCGCTGCGCGTGGCCGACGCCCGCCACCACCTCCACGTCCTCGGCGCGACCGGCTCGGGCAAGAGCACCCTGCTGGGAAACATGATCCTCGCCGATGCCGAGGCGGGCCGCGGCATCGTGCTCGTGGACCCCAAAGGCGACTTGGTCACTGACGTGCTCGCGCGCCTGCCCCGTTCGGTCGCCGACCGTGTCGTCGTCTTCGACGCCGACAGCCGCTACCCACCGCCCTGCCTCAACCCCCTCGACGGCGGCCAGACGGACGTGACCGTGGACAACCTGGTCAGCGTGTTCCGCCGCGTCTACTCCGCCTTCTGGGGACCCCGCACCGACGACGTGATGCGCGCGGCCTGCCTGACCCTGCGCACCCAGGAAGGCGTCGCCACCCTCGCCGACCTCCCGAAGCTGTTGGCGGACAGCGCGTTCCGGAGCCGGGTCACCGCAGGCGTCACCGACCAGGTGCTACGGGGTTTCTGGTCCTGGTACGAGGAGTTGACCGACTCGACCCGTTCCCAGGTCATCAGTCCACTGATGAACAAGCTGAGGGCTTTCTTGCTGCGGCCGTTCGTGCGCGACGCGATCGCGGGTGGACGCTCCACCGTGGACATGGGCGAGATCCTCGACGGCGGCATCTGCCTCGTCCGCATCCCCAAAGGATCCCTCGGCGAGGAAACCACCCGCCTCGTTGGATCGCTGGTGGTGGCCCGTACCTGGCAGGCCGCCACCGCCCGCGCCCGCATACCCCAACGACTCCGCCGCGACGCGTCGCTGGTCATTGACGAGTTCCACAACTTCCTGAACTTGCCCTACCCCATCGAGGACATGCTCGCCGAGTCTCGGGGATACCGGCTGGCCATGGTCTACGCCAACCAACACCTCGCCCAACTCCACCGCGAACTGCGCGAGGGCATCTCCACCAACGCCCGCAACAAGATCATCCTCAACGCGGGCCCCGAGGACGCCCGCGACCTCGCCCGCCACACCGCCCCGCGGCTGACCGACCACGACCTCGCCCACCTCGGCGCTTACCACGCCGCCGCCCGCCTGGTCCTGCACGGCGAACAAACCCAACCCTTCACCCTGCTCACCCAACCCCTCCCACCCGCCATCCCCGGCCGCGCCCGCGAGATCCGCGCGGCGGCACGCCGCAACACCACCCGACCCCACCAGACGGCGATCGCTTCGGACGGTTCCGTGAAGGACAGCGGCCAGCCTCCTCGACGACCCACCGCGCCGCCCCACCCGGCCGACCGGACCGAGCGGACCACCCGCCCGCCGAGCAGCGACCCGCGCCGAGCTCGCTGACCAAGCCACCACCACACCACACCGCCCAGCCCGCCCCGCTCGCCCGGCGCACCCCCATGCCCGCGGGCGGCTTCACCGCGCCCACCAGGAGGTCGACTCATGATCACCAACACCACCCAGCAGCGCGCCCTGCGCGGCCACCAACCCACTCGCCCCACACCTCGCGCCGCCAACACCGCCGAGCACCGGGCGATGCTGGCGTGGCGGATGACCCCACGCGACAAGTGGCTCGGCCGGATGCTGTGGGAACACCGCGTGTTGACCACCCACCAGCTGACCGAGTTGGCCTTCGCCGGTCCGCGGACCGCGCGCATCCGGCTCCGCGAGCTGTTCCTGCTCGGCGTCGTGGACCGTTTCCAGCCGTTCGTCACCACCGGCAGCTCACCCATGCACTACGTCCTCGCCCCCGCAGGCGCGGCAGTGCTGGCCGCGGAGGACGGCATGGAGGTCAAGGACCTCGGCTACCGCCACGACCGCGTCCTCGGCGTCGCCCACAGCCTGCGCCTGGCCCACATCACCGGCGTCAACGGCTGGCACACCGCCCTGGTCGCCTACGCCCGCCACACCAGCGGCGACGACACCGCGTTAGCGGCGTGGTGGTCGGAACGGCGCTGTGCCCGCCACTTCGGGGACCTGGTCCGCCCCGACGGCTACGGCCGCTGGCAGCAGGCGGGCCGGGAGATCGAGTGGTTCCTGGAGTACGACACCGGCACCGAACCCCTGGGCAAGCTGGCCGGGAAACTCGCCGGGTACGCAGCCCTCGCACAGGCCAGCGGGATCACCACCCCGCTGCTGGTGTGGGTGCCGACCTCCCGACGAGAGGCCGGTGCCCGCCGTGCCCTGGCCGCGGCGTGGCGGGGGCTCGACGACCCGGCCTCGGTGCCCGTCGCCACCGCCGCAGCAGAACTCCTCGACCCGACCGCTGCCCACCCTGGTCCCGCCGACGAGGTCTGGCTCCCTCTCGACACCACCGCGGGCGGCATCCGACGCGGACTGGCGGGGTTGACCGAGGCGTGGCCTCACCTTCCCCCACCGGTCAGCCCGACCGGCGACACCGCCCTCGGCGCCGGCGTGCCGCTCGCGATGGTGCCCGCACCGCCCCCGATGCCGCCCGTGGTGCGTGGCCGTTCGGGTCGGCGGTGAGACGCCGATGCCCACCAAGCTGGTCCTCACCGCCGCCGCAGTCCTGCTGCTCATCATCGCCCTGCCCGGCGCCGGTGTCGCCGGGGTGCTCTCGGCCATCTTCGGCGGCTCGGACACCATCACCCTGGCCAAGTGCTCCACGCCGATCGCCGACATCCCACCCGACTACTGCCAGCTCTACGTCACCGCCGCCCCCGACTGCCCCGGCCTGCCCTGGACCGTGCTGGCCGCGATCGGCAAGGCCGAGACCGACCACGGTCGCTCCACCCTGCCCGGCGTCCGCGACGGCGAGAACTCCGCAGGCGCTGGTAGCCCGATGCAGTTCCTCGCCTCGACCTTCGCCGGCGTCGTCGCCGCGCACCCACTGCCCGCAGGTGGGGCCACGCCGCCATCCAGGTACAACCCGAGCGACGCCATCCACGCCGCCGCGTTCCTGCTCTGCGACAACGGAGCCCGCCAAGGCGACCTCCGCGCCGCCGTCTTCGCCTACAACCACGACGACCGCTACGTCGACAAAGTCCTCGCCCAAGCCGCCCTCTACACCCAAGCCATCCTCGGCGACACCGGCGACACCGGCGTCGGTGACTGCGACGCCATCCAAGCCCCCAACCCCGCCGCGCTCGCCGCGATCAACTACGCCTGCGGACAACGAGGACTGCCCTACGAATGGGGCGGCAACGGCCCCTCCCGAGGCGACACGGGCTTCGACTGCTCCGGCCTCACCACCGCCGCCTACGCCGCCGCCGGAATCACCCTGCCCCGCACCGCAGACACCCAGTACCACGCCGGACCACGCGTCCCCGACGGGCAACCGCTCCTGCCCGGCGACCTCGTCTTCTACGGAACACCCACCAAGATCCACCACGTTGGCCTCTACCTCGGCGGCGGCCTCATGATCGACGCACCCGACTTCGGCCAAGTCGTCAAGATCGAACCCTACCGCTACAACGGCGACGACTACGCCGGAGCGACCCGCCCGTCCAACTAGCGATTGAAGCGACACCGGCTCATGCGTGACGGTTGAGCACTAGCTCTACGAGGCACCACCTGAATGATTCTTCCACTACGTCGTACTGCTGTGCTTCGAGCCAGGTTCGATACTCAGGCGGGACGCTCTCCCGGATGCCCGCCTCGTCTCCGCTCTCGACCATCGCGAGCAGCTGCTGGATCCTCAACGCGATGCGTTGCCCGAGTTCCACGTCAACGCCAGAGGCGGCTCGCGCGTAGAAGGCTGGGCCGCGCGGCGAGGTTTCGACGAGCAGGGGCGGCCTGTGCTCGGCGAATCGGGCAACCGCGTGCCATGGGCACTCCAGAGTGACCATGCCTGAGCACCACTGCATGAAGGCCAGCGGATCGGCGCGCTCCGCTTCCCAACCCCAGTCCACGACGCATCCACACGCGTGCGCCAGCGGGGTCCACTGGACCTCGTCGCCGAGGTTGCAAGGCTCCAATGGGGTCACGCTCACGCCCAACTGGCCTTCCGCCTCGCCCACAGCCGCGAGAAAGAGGCCAGCAGCGGGGTCGCCCGCGTCACGCGCCTTGGTCGACCACTCCAACGCTTGCGCGGTGTCTCCGTGCTCGTGGAGGTAGATCCCGTAGCGGCCCATCGCCTGCGGATGCCCTTCCAACGCGACCTTCCGCAACCATGTTCCCGCTTCATGGGCCTCCTCCGTGTCGTCCAGCATCACGCCCACGTGGAACATGGCCTCGACCATGCCCTTCTCTGCAGCCAGCCTGAGCCAGGTCACGGCGAGTTCGAGCTCACCCTCGTCCGCCAGTGTGGAACCGAGGAGGAACATCGCGTCCACCTGCCCCAGTTTCGCAGCGCGCTGAAGCCAGGTTTTCGCCTCCTCGGAACGCCTCTGTGACAGGTAGATCTCGCCGAGGGCGCATGCCGCTCCTGTAAAGACAGTTGTGGCAGTCTTCCGGTATTTTCCGATCTCGACGTCGAGCGCTCCGATCGGTATCGCCAGATTGTGAGGATCAATGATCGCGACCGAGCTCCCTACTTCGGCCGCGTCAAGCAGGCGTTCACTGGCTGCGTCCAGGTCGCCTTGATCGCGCAGCAGACAGCCGAGGAAGAGCTTGCCCATGCCGTTGTCTCCGGCCTCCGACGCAGCTTCGTACCAGTGCCGCGCCATCTGATGGTCGCCGTCGTCCTCCAGGACGCGGCCATGCCCCACCATGGCACCCGGCACGCCTGCTTCCGCGCCCCGACGGAGCCAGTTGTGCGCCTCGCTGGTCCGACCGAGCTGCTGCAACGTGGCCGCCAGCATCGCCATCGCCTCGTTGTCTCCAGTTTCGACCGCGCGGCGGAACCAGATGGCCGCGGCCTCAAGGTCTCCGTCATCTTGACATGCCAACCCCAGGGCCGTCATCGCATCGGTGTTGCCGGTCTCCGCCAATCGGCGCCACACGGCTTTGGCGTGGTCGTGATGGCCGCAGGCGCTGGCGAACATCCCAACGACCAGGAATGCCTCATGATCCGCGCGCGCTGCCAGGACCGCCCAGGGCTTGTCCGGTGACTGTCCGCGGGTGCGGTAGCGCTGCTCCGCGTGGTGCGTGAGAATGTCTGACGCCTGGTAACCATCGAGTTCTCCGACGTGGCGCGCCATTGGGGTGAGCGGGGCGACGTCCCCACGGACTGGTCGCAGCGCCCACTGGAGAGCTGAGTCGAACCAGTCGTCTGCTGCGGCGGCGCGCTGCGCGCTGGTCAGGTATTCCGCAGCCAGCGATCGGAGAAGATCTGCCGGGATGACCGCGGGGTGGCCGCACAGTCGCGCCTCGACGGCGGCGGTGATGATGGCCGCGCCCATAGGATCGCTGGGGTGTTCCCACCGGCGGATCAACTCAGGCGCGCAGGCCAGGCAGGATGGGATCTTCGCGTCCGCTGAGCGTTCGATCGCCTCGCGGACTCGGGGGTCTCGTTCACCGATTGTCCTCGCCCGCCGGTGTTCAGCCTCCGTGAAGTCTGGGACAAGATCGAATCTGGTGGCGAGGCGGAGGATCTCGGTGGCATCGGCGTTCAGATCCAGCACCGGGCCGTTGTCTGGCGGGAAGCAGAAGCGGTCGAAGTCTTTGAGCCACATGGTCCCTATCACCAGGAGAGGGCCGTTGCGCTCCGCGAGGATCCTGCGGACGGCCCGCAGGCTCAGCGCACCGGAATCCAGGTGGCGGGTCAGCTCGTCGAGCCAGATGACGGAGCGATCCAGCGGGATCCCCGAGAGCAGCAACTCGTCCAGATCGCCCGCCGTCGGTGGGATGATCATGCGCCAGCCGGCAAGCTCGGCACGTACGGCCTCGTACACCGATCGCGTCTTGCCCGCTGCCGACGGCCCCACAACGACGACGAAGGCGCTTCGCCGGTTCGCCTCGCTCACCGCTGCGCGTAGCTCGACGTCCAAGTCGCGACGCACGTACTC
Source organism: Actinokineospora diospyrosa (assembly GCF_024171925.1). Classification (GTDB taxonomy): domain Bacteria; phylum Actinomycetota; class Actinomycetes; order Mycobacteriales; family Pseudonocardiaceae; genus Actinokineospora; species Actinokineospora diospyrosa. Next base: position 287,121 of record NZ_JAMTCO010000004.1, read on the forward strand.
GGGCAGTTGCGCCGACAGCGACCCACGCGATCCAGGCGGGAGTGGCAGGGCGGCGTGGATGCCCAGCAGAGCCCGCTCGATCGAAGAATCGACACTGGGCCACCGTTCCGCCTCGGTGATGAACCACTCCAGGAAGTCGTCGCCACCTGCCAGCGCGCCTCTGCCGACCGTACCCGTCACAGGATCGATCGAGCCTAGCCGCGCCCGCACCCATTCCTCATGGGTCCGTTTCATCGCCACAAGGCGGGAGACAGTCCAAGTGGCGGGATGCGAGTCGATGAGCTGGTGGTGATAGTCGCAGAGAAGAATCAGATTCTCGTACAGACCGCGTTCGCGTGACGTCAGTGGGGAGACCCCACGAGGGCCGTTGACGCTCTCGCCCACGATATGGGCGATCTCGCCCAAAGATGTCACAGGATCGCTGTCCGTTCGCGGCGCCGTGAGCGCCCTCCTGCAATCAGGAAAGGCGCACATGTCGCCGGATCGCTGGAACAGCTTGCGCTGTTCCGCTACAGGCACTGCCACAGAGTCCCCCGTGCACGCGACCATTCAGTCCGGCCAAGGCGGTCGCGACTTCGACCGACGTCTATGCCGCCGAAGCGGCGCGAACGTGGAGTCACGACACAAGACACTACGCGAGTGCCTGCCGTCGGCGCAGCCTGTCAACCGGTCCCCTCTAGCAAGATGTCGCTTGGAGACGTTGTTGGGCTGAAAATCAGGACGCAGCCGGGTGTAGTCATCCAAGACAGGGTGGTGATGCCTTGGCGACACCCCGACGCGAGTTCGTCCATCCCCGCCGGGGGGAAGAACGGAGCCGCGGTACTTACAAGTGCCATCCGCCGCCGTCGGTGATGTCGTCGAGGTCGACCGGCTCGCCGACCGGCGACGGCTCTGGCGCGGGGTTGGTGGGGATGCAGAGCGGTCTGGGCAGGGCTTGGAAGTGGAGATCAAGAGCCTCGACCGCGTCGAACAAGGTGGTCTCGGTCGCGATGGACCTGTCTGGGCCTCGTAGGGGGCACAGCACCCGCACGTAGTCGCGCCCGGCCTTGATCAGCTCGTGTTCGTCGACCACCCAGGCGCCATGGGCTGCTCGGCGGATGTTCCACCACTGCCGCCACATCGGCGCCTGGTAGCGGTCGAGGGGCAGTTCGGCCAGGGCGCGTCGCCCGGCGTCGGTGATCCACCAGGATCGTCTGATTCGCCGTCCGCGTCGGGTCTGGCGTTCCTCGACCCAGCCGTGCCGGATCATGGGTCCGATCACGCGCTGGTCGGTGGTGGTGAGCTTGCCGTTGTTCGGGTCGTTGTCGTCGGTGGCGTTGTGGTGGACGTTGGTCAATGCCGTCCACTGCGAGCCTTTGAGCTTCATGGGTCCACCGGTGCGGGCGCGGGGGCGGTTCATGCGGTCACCGCCCGGGCGGTGACCGGGGGCGGATCGAGGACGACATGATCCGATGTGGACGCGGCGGCAGTGGCGGCCGAGGGCATGGCAGGCAGGGCCTCTCGAGAAGGGAATGTGGGGAGAACGGCGCCGCCGCGACAGCGCGCGGATACCCAGGCGGTGGACCCCGTCGCGCGGGCGATCGCGATCACGCGACGGCGTCCAGACGCGACGACACCACTACCGGGGGCGCCAGAAGGCACGGGGGTGAACGCGGTCGCACGACCTGGTCGATCGTGCGACCGCGTCGAAGCGCGCGACGAACGTCCGCGCCGAGGGTATGCGGGGGTTCAGCGAGTTCGACGGCGTGCGAGCTCGGTCCGCAGGTCACCTAGCGTCTGTCCGTCGGATAGCCGTCGTAGGGTGTTCCAGCCGTTCTGATTGTTGCCGCCCAGGGCCGTGATCGCGCCGGACGGGCTCGCGAAAGCCCGCCCGTCGACGAGGACGATCGCCCCGTCCGCTCTGACCCGTGCCGTATGCCGCACGCCGCGGCTGCGGAACCACGCCAGTTCGTCGCCCGCCGTGAGCAGACCGGCGTCAAGCAGGTCGCCGACGCCCCGAGCCTCCCTCGGCGGCGCGGGTGCGACCCGTGGCGGCGCGGATTCCCAGCGGGCGGCGGCCTCGGTGAGATCACAGTGCAGGCCCATCACCGTGGCGGCGGTCGGGGCGATCAGGGTCGGCCACCGGTCGTCGACACCGTCCCACCGGCCCACGTGCCGCCACCGGCCACGGTGGGCCAGCAGCATCTCGACATGGGTCGTGCCCTCCGGTGTGGACGTTCCGCCCGACGACGTCAGACGCACGACGAGGTCCCCGTCGTAGAGTCCGTCCGCCGGCTGTCGGGGAACCCAGTACCCGGCGAACTGGACGACGTCGCCTTCCCGGTCCGGGTCTGCCTCGTCGAGGATGTCGACCGCCAACACGAGAAGTCCCCACGCCTGCTCGGGACACCGCATCGGCGGTGCCGTCGGCGACGGCACGAGGATGATCGTGTCCAGGGACAGTCCTTCCCGCTCGCGTGACGAACCCTCGTCATCCGGCTGGGGTGGCCGCGCGGGCGCGTCCACGGGTTCAGGGTCGACGGAGTGACGGTGCGCCCCCTGACTGGCATCGGCGAGTTCGGGGTTCGGTGTGGTCTGTCGCCATGTCCAAGTGCCCCTTCGGTTCTGGGCGTTCGTCGCGTACACGGTCGACGTGTATGGACGCTTCGTCACCGCGGCGTTGTCAAGCCCTCGAAGGACCGTGGCCGGGTCGAGCAGGGATTTCCTTGACATGGCTTGACTTCACCAGTGGAAGGAAGCGTCCATATGCGTGTGCCAGCCATCCCGCAACGCGTTGGCACCGGCCCGGGGCAATCCGAAGGCCCTGCTTTGCCGCAACAGTCACGGCACACCTGAACCAAGGGAGTCTGGTCATGCCCAACAAGAACCGCATCCGCACAACCCGCACCACCACGAGCCGCCCGGAACCCGCTCTGCGCGTGGTGCCCGACTCGGCCGCGACGGCGACACGCACGGCGACGGAGGACAAGCTGTGGGCGGTGTTGCACAGCAACCCCGGTACCGCCGCCGTCGAGTTGTCCACGTCGGCTGGTATCGGGAAGTCCACCGCGCAGAAGATCCTCGCCCGGTGGGCACACGAGGGATCCGTCACCCGCACGGCGGGCGCCGCCGGTGGCAGCGGGCGAGCTGCCGACCTGTGGACGATCACCGACACCGCCGCCACCGACGGGGTCGCACTCGACGGCGGCGGCGCGAAGCACCCGGTCCCGACCGTTGGTAGCGGCGACGAACACGTGGAGACCGACGAGCCGCAGGAGAACTTCGCGCCGGACGCCCCACGGCCCGGGGTCGACACCGCCGTCGTGCCCGTCGAGACCGCGAACGCCGAGCCGGCAGTGCCCGACTCTGCCGTCACCCCTACCCCTGCGGACGCCATCGCGGCTCGCGTGGAGAAGGCGGGGCGGTTGGCGTCGGGAGCGCTGCGTGGGCAGGTGGAGGACTACCTGCGCGATCACCCCGCCCAGCGGTTCAGTCCCACCGAGATCGCTCGGACCTTGGATGGCAGGTCAGGGGGCGCGGTGAGCAACGCCCTCGACAGACTGGTCGCCGACGGCGTGGCGGTGAGGGTCCAGGACAAGCCGAGGCGATTCGCCCTCGCCCCGGTCGAGCAGCCCGTCACGGCCGCGTTGGAGAGTTGAGCGGCACCCCCACCCTAAATGTCACTTGACTCGTTGTGCCCCGACAGGATCACCCGTCGGGGCACAACCTTGTCCGCACCTGGCGTGACAGACCCGGTCACCGAGCACCGCTGGACGTATTTGCTCCTTCAAACCCCAAGGGCCGGTCCGGTGGCGTCGGTAAGATCCCGTGGTCCTGGGCGGACGGCAGCTACATCGAGTGCTATGTGACCGTCGGGGTGGGAGTCATCCTGGAATACCCTATCCGGCCGAGTAATATTCGGCCTACATCCTCCGGCCTGGCTAGTAGAATTCGGATCTCGATTTGACGACGTGTAGTGAAAGGCTGGTGGAGGACTTTCCGTGGGCGCTCTTGGGGTGTTCTGATGTCGAGTAGGCTCAACAGGGCTGGTGTTGCGGACTTCCGTTTCGTCGAGACCGCGGTGCCTGCTGTGGGCTCGGGTTGTCCCAGCGACTTGGGACACCCGCCTCACTCCAACAGTTCGTGCCGCGCTGTCACATCGAGGCCGCAGCCGACGATGTGGAAGGAGTCCACGATCGTCCAGCCGGTAGGTGCCGCTTGAGTGTTTACGCCACGTCTCTGATCCTCGCGGGCCGACTGGCGAGGTCTCGGCGGCTGCCGCAGGAGGGGGACGCCCTGCCTGGGTGGGTCCGGCGCTTGGCCGGGCGGCTCGACACGCTGTCGGACAACGAGTCCTTGGCCGAGAGTGTCAGCCTGGAGGCCTCCGAGTTGGAGGGTTACCTCACCGGACTTCGCCTGCTCGCGGACCGCGACACCGGGAACGCCGGCTTCTCGTTCGCCAGGTCGGCGTTGATGCGGATCATGCGGGAGCACCGACTGGCGCGAGTGCCGCTGCCACGCGATCGGCCGCTGGCCAAGGTCTACGAACTGCTCGGCAGGCAGTACCTGCGTTTTGGCGACTGGAAGATGGCCGCGGACTGCTACGGGCACGCCTCGCTCTACTGGCAACGCCCCCGCCAGGTCCGCCGCACTTTCTCGATGCTGGTCCTGTGCTACCTGCTCGACGGCAACCGCGGCGAGGCAGCCGAGATGCTCGCCTTGATCGAAGGCGACGGGTCGGGACCGCCGAAGCACTTCCTGCGGGTATCCCGGAAGTTGGTCGACAGCACATCCGACCTGCGGGACGAGGTTGCGAGGTTCCCGCTGACACGGCCGATGGGGACGGTGGCGCACGGCTACCTCGCGGCGCTGACCGCGAGCAGACTGGCGGGCGACGGTCACCTCGCGGAAGCGCTGGAACTCCTGGACGACGTGGCGGTCCACCTGAGCTCGAAGAAGGCGACTGACGCGGTTGTCGCCGAACTGGACCAGCGGAAAGCCAATGTCTTATTGGCTTTGGGCCGGTACGCGCAGAGTCGGGAAGTGGCCCTCTCGGCGTGGCGAACACTTGATGCGGCGCGCTACGAGCCGTGTTCATTCGACCAGCGGGAAGCATTGTGGCGCCGCATCGCCCCTGCGCGATACGCGGCATTGCGGGCCAGTGTCGCTCTCGGTGAAGGCGAGGTGGTCGCCGAACTGATCGAGAAGTGCAGGCTCCAGTCACTCATCGCCGCCGAGGTCGAGGTCGAACTGAAGGGCAAGGAGAAGCACGAGAAGTCCACGGCGCAGGGCGGAGTGCAAGCAACCACTCAAGGCGCGACCACGAAGGAGGAGTTGCACGCGGGGAAGTCGATCTTCGCCGCGATCAACGACGCCTACAATGGCACGCTCCTGCTGCAACCGGCGGCCACCACCTTCGACACCACAGCACTGCCGGAAGGCGCCTTCTGGTCGACCCAGATCGAGAACGGGATGCTCTTCTGGTTCCTCGCCGTCGACGGGCGCCACCTCGCGCACGGGATGGAGGACCTGCGCGACTACCCGCGCCTCCAGCCCGTCCTTCGGGCGCTGGCAGGCTACTCCGGAGCGGCCGACCCGCGGCTGTGGCAGCTCCCGCCCTACACGCCCCAGGCTGGCGACTACTACGAACCAGTGCGCCACATGGCCGACTGGAACTCCCCCGAAGAGCTGATCATGTCGAGCACGCTCGGCGAGGTGTTGCCGGAACCGTTGGTGAGCCTGCTCCTCGCCGCCGACCGGCGCGGCCCGCTCGAGTTGACCTTGTCCCCGGCGCGCGAGCTCGCGGCGGTGCTCTGGCCGATCATAGTCGTCCCCGGCACCGGTGACCGGCTGGTGGAACGCGCGGTGCTACGGATGTGGACGTCGAGCGTGATCGAGAACGTGCGGGCGGGCCGACCACGGCCGCCCGCCGGACACCCGTCGCCGTTCTTGCTCGCGTGCGAGAACCCGGATGGGACACTCCGCGAGCGCCCCGCACCGAACATCGTCCACCGTGCGTCAACGGTGCTCGCAGGCGAAGCGGCAACCAAAGACGCGCTGTTGGCAGCGTTGCACAACATCGGTCCCGGCACGCCCGGCGTGTTCTTCTACACCGGACACGCTCTGCACGACAGCGATCCCGCGTACTCAGCGCTCCCCCTCGCGGGCAAGGACGTGATCCAGTCCGGCGAGCTGTTCGGAAAGTTCGACGACGGCACCCCGTTCCTCCCCATGCCCTCCCGGGTGATCCTGTCCTGCTGCTCCAGCTCCGGCAACTCCCTCCTCGGCGGCGAGACACTCGGGCTGGCCGCAGGCATGCTCCAGTCCGGCGCCCACCAGGTGATCGCCACCGGCGTGGACGTCTTCGACTCGTCGTTCACCCAGGCCTTCGACGACCTCCTCGTCGAAGGAATGACCCAACCGGACGTCGACGCGGGCGTCCTGCTACGCGCCACCCACCTCCGCATGCTCAAGGAGTGGAAGACCTACTCCCTGCGCGGCGGGAGTAGTTTCACCGAGGACTTCACCGACCCCCACCCCGTCATCTGGGCCGCGTACCAGGCTTACTGAAGGAACCCCATGATCCGCGTCGAACTCCCGCAGGAACTCGCCGACGACCTCGTCGCCGAGGAGCTCGCCATCCGGCCCGGCCCCCGCGGCTCCATCGCCCAGATCCTGATCGTCGGCGCCACCTCCACGGCGACCGCCATCAGTCTCCTCCAAGCCCCCGACACCTTCGTCAAGCTCGCAGGCCTGATCAAGAAGCGCTTCGGGAAACAGCAGGGAGTGACCCTCACGGTCAAGGGCAACCGGGGTTCCGTCAGCCTCGACGTGACCAACGAAACCGATGTCGAAACCCTGGCCAAGCTGATCAAAGAGGGCCTGGTGGGCGACCTTGACTGACCCCACGCGCTTCAGTAGCTCACAGGCGCTGCGGTTTCATCAGCAGCAACGCCACGAGCCCCAGCGCTACTGGTGACCACCACGGCACCACACGAGTCATGATGGCCACCACGGCTAAGAGGCCACCGAGAACGCCCGCACCCAACCCCAACACTGGTCGTCCGGCGAGGAAGAACAACGCGAGCATCAACGCCGCGAACGACGGCGGAACCGAGAAGAACCGCCAAGAGTTGGTGAAGATCACCGATCCGTTGGGGTGCTGGAGGATGTGCAGGGCGCCGCAGTCGGTGCGTGCCCGGTCGATGGTGGCGACCTCGATGTTGGATGTCGGAGGGGAAGCCCCCGGCGTGGGCGAGCAGCGCGCTGATCGCGGCGTAGAGGTGCGCGGACACCGTGGCCCTCGCCGGCGGCGAGGCCAGGACGTCGGCGGCGCGCTCCAGGAGGCGCTCGGCCAGTGGAGCCAGGGTGGCGACGGCGTCGACCTCGGCGCCGGGGGTGGGACGTCCCGCCACTACGTGGAGTGGTCGAGGGCGGTGAGAATGGTCCACCCGGCGTCGTCGGCACCGATCTCGGCGACGGCGACGCTCCTGGTGAGGTAGCGGGTCCGTTCGACGCGAACGCGAACCGGTCGCCCGGTTCCCCTCTGCGCGTCGGGTGTAGCGGTAGCTGGACGAGGTGATCGCCGTGGGGACGCCATCTCTGCTGGGAATGGTTGTCATGGTCAATTACTCCCTATGGCACTGGTTGTGGGGCGGTGCCCGTGTCCAGGATCTTGATCCGGGAGCCGGACGGCGGCTTTCAGCGGGTGGCGAGTTCGGTGCGCAGGTCTGCCATAAGGCGGTGGCCGCGTGCTCGTCGCCAAAGGTGCCAGCCGTTGACGGTGCACCCGGTCAGGTGGTTGGCGTGGGCGGTGATGGTGGACGCGGTGATCACGTCCGGGCCGGGGTGCACGACGCCGCGCTCGCCCACGGTGACCGTGTGCCCGCCCCAGACCAGTTGCTCGCCGACCTCGATCAGCCCGGCGTCGACGAGGTCGGCGAGGGCGTCGGGCACCCGGCGCGGTGATCGGCCCGCGGGCTCGCGGTCGAGCCCGAGCTCTCGTGCGAGGAAGCCGGGCATCATGGTGCTGGTCAGGGTGACCCATTGGGCGTCGCCCAAGGCGGCGTCGGCGAGCCACTGCATGTGCAGCAACACCGACAAGGCGATCGTGTGCGGCCATCGAGCATCGACCGCCGTCCAGCTGCCGACGGTGTGCCACTCGCCTTGCATCGCGGCTAGGAGCTCGACGTCGACCCGGTCGGGGTCGCCGTTGTCGGGGGCGCGTAGCCGCACGACCACGTCGCCGGTGCACAGCGCGGCGGGTGGCGGCGCGGTCAGCCACACCCCGGCCATCAGGTCGGCGATGTCGGTGTGGGCGGGGTCCGGTGGTGGCCCGTCGTCGACCAGCCGCACCGGTGCCCCGGCGCTGTGGGTGGTGCGCACCGCGATCACGACCAACCCCCACGCCCCGTCGGGGGCACGCATCGGCACGGCGTGCGGTGGTGCCGGGACCAGCGAGACGGTCTCGGACGGGAAGGCGTCGCGGAGGGCGGCGGGTATCGGCGGCGTGCCGTGCTCGGTGCTCATGGTTCGGGTCTCCCGGGGTGCGAGGGGTCAGTTGGTGGTTTTGGGGTGGTTCTCGTCGGCGATGCGGCGGGTCATCTCGTCCGCCCATCGGTCGACCTCGGCGTCGGAGCCGTCGCGGAGGCCGGTGAGCACCATGACGGCGACGCTCTCGCCGATCGGGTGGATGTCCGGGCTGTCGAGGACGATGTGGACACCCTCGGAGGTGACGATGTGCCAGTCGCGTTGCCGGACGCGGTCGGCACAGAAGAACGAGCCGATGAGCACGCCGTGGCGGGTGACGTACCCGTACCACGTTTGTTGGGCGTCCTCGGGGTCGAACACGATCGCGGTGACCTCGCAGCCACCGTCCTCGGTGAAGCTGCGGGCGGCGAAGTACCGGTCGTCGGGGGCCTCGGGCGTGGTCACGGTGATCTCCTGGTGGGTGGGGTAAGGGTGAGCGCGGCGCGAGTCGGGCGTCCGGTGCCGGGGTCGCGCATGAGCGGCAGCGGGACCGGTGCGGTGGGTGGGCCGTGTCCGGGTGGGGCGTTGTCCTCGATGCGGGATGCGCGCGGGGTGGCCGGTTCCCACCGCACACCACCACCCACGGTGGCCAATGTCCGGCGGGTTGCGGGGTCGAACGTGACGATCCATGTGCTGTGGTGGCTGTTGTGCCACGGCCACGGCCACCCGGTGCGGCGTGGGTAGGCGTGGCCGAGGTCCTCGCTTTCCCAGACGACGAACAGGTCCTCGACAGCGGCGCGGTAGATGGACTCGTCGGTCGCGGCCAGGGCGAGCCGCCCGGGCGGGACGCGGATCAGGCCAGCCGGTGCGCATTCCCATTGCAGGGAACCGATCCACTCGGCGCGAGCACCGCGCCCGACGTAGAAGTCGGTCGTGGTCGACATGTCCTTACCGCACCGGCGCGTTCGGTGCCACGCCTCGCACCGCGGCCTCGTCGGGTGAGTGCGGTGTCCCGGGCGGTGCGTCATCGACCCGGTGGTCGGTCGCGCTTCGGCAAGTCCGGCGACGTAGGGGTTCGAGTTGCAGGTGCTCGCCGAGGTCGGCCAGAGAGGCGACGCGGGCGACAGAGACCTCGGCGGCGCATCCGGGGCACCGATCGATCAGCCACCACGACTGTCCGGGGGTGTTGTTATCGGGGATGAACCGCCACGCACGGGTGGTTAACGGGTCGGTGACGGTGATCAGGTCGCCGGGAACCGGTCCGGTGCGGGTGGGGTAGGTGCGGGTGGGGTCGTCGGTGACCATCACCGCGTCCACGGGGACGTGCAGGACGGCGGCCACGATGCGGGCGACACGGGCGCGACGCGCCCACCGGTCCCAGCTTCGGGGACCGTCATGGCGACCGTGGAACCCGTCGGGGTCGGTGGCGCGGTGGGCGTCGGCGGCTTGGATCGCGCGTTCGGCGAGTCCGGGTGCGAGTGTGGTCATGGTGATCTCTCGGATCGTCGAGTTGGGTGGAGGAAAAGGAAAAGGGCTATGTGAGGCCGTTCGAGTGCGGTCCGGGTGGGTGCGGCGGGGTCACGCCCACCCGAGTGCGTCGGCGGCGTTCGCGGGAAGAACCCCGACTCGATCGCCGATTCCCAGCCAGACAACGGGCGGATCGGTTGGTGCGGCGTGGTCGGTGTCGTCGGGCGTGCAGGCGACGCCGGCGAGTAGGTGTTCGGCCGGGTTGTCGTCGCGCGTGGCGAGGCGCACCGGGGTGTCGGGGTCCTGGGTGACGAGTGTGGCGACCAAGTCGCCTACTGTCGTGATTCCTTTCATCGCCAAGTCATGCCTTCCAGGTGTCAAACGTAGATTTGCCGGGGTCTTGGTACGGCGGCGGCCCGCAAGTGCGGTGACCGGACGTACGGCCGATGGGAGAAACGGGCGAGATGGGTGGTGGCGTGTGTGGATCAACGTCCTTGAGCGTTGGCGCTGTCCACGAGTTCTTTGTCTCTGGCGTCTCGTATGAGCTGTTCGGCCGCGAAACTGTCGCGGGCGTTGGCGAGAACGGTCAAGACGAGGATGGCGGCGTGTTCGGATACCGGGGTCACGACACGGCCGTCGAGGATCAGCGGGCCGCCACCGCCGGTGACGACGCGCCAACCGGGTCGGCCGTCATTGTCGGTGCCGTAGTAGCTACCGACAAACCGCCCGTCACGGGTGACGATGCCATAGCGGGTCTGTCGGGTGCCGGTAGGGCAAATGTCCACTGTGGTCACTTCGCATCCGTTCTCGACAGTGCGATGGATGCGGCCGTCGTCGGAATACTGGTGCGTGATCATTGGGTCGAGTCCGATCGGATTGTGTTGGCACGTGCGCGATCGAGTGCGCCTTCCAGGTCGGCAAGACGCTCGTCGTCGAGCGAGACGGCGATCGACACGGTTACCGCGCCCCAATGCGTCCCCGTCCGGTCCACGGCGTGTGGTTGGCCGCGTGATGTCACGCTGACCCGCGCCTTGCCAAGCCATTTCACCTCGCCGTCCCACCCCGACCAGTGGTCCCAGGCGTACGAGCGACGGGTCTCGACGTGCGGTTCCTCGGTGAACACGCGGGCGATCCTGGTGACGGCGCCGATGGCGCGTTCAACCGCGAGTCGCGTCGCGAGATCACGTCGACGTGCGTCCGCGAGTAGTTCGGCGTAGCCATCCAGTTTGTCGATGATCATCGCGGCGGCGTCGGCGGGTTTGGTCGCGTAGGAGATGAACACCCATTGAATCGTCTTGGGGGTGTAGTGATCGCGTAGGTGTTCAGGGCACGTGGGCTTGATCATGAACGACCACTTCCGACCCTCGCGCGCCAGGTGTACCGCCAGGGTGGCGCCACCAGTGGGTGGGACCAATTCGGGGTATCCCGTGGGCTGCCAACGCCCATTGTGCCACTTGACCGGCTGGGCGTAGGACCATCCGCCGGGCAATTCGGCCGCGATACGGACGATCTTCTGCTGGCATCGCCGTTCCTGTTCCGCGATGGTCGACATGGTTGAAGTCCTTGTCATGGTTGGGGTTCGGGGCGGCCCTGGTTCAGTGGGTGGCGCGTAGGGCGGCGGTGGCCGCGCGGCCGATGGCTTGGGCGGTGGTGGTCCATGTGAGATCGGACCCGGCCGCCGGGTGGCCCGTTCCTGCCGTGGCGGGGTCGGTGAGTTGGTGCACGGTCACGCCGTTGAATGGCTGGTCGTGCTCGTTGGTTGTCAGCCACAGCACCGCGCATCCGGACGCGCGCAACCGGTCGATCCGCTTCTTTCCGTCGCGTTGTTCGTCGGTGTCGAAGTGTCCATCTGAGATGATCACCAGTAGGCGCGCGGCGCCGGGGCGGGACAGTCCTAGCGCGCCGTCGAGTGCGTCGGCGGCCGTGGCGATGGCGTGGCATCCGTCATTGGCGGCGAACTCGTTGACATGGGCCGGGTGTGCGCCGGGGTGGGTGATGGGGCGGACCGCGCGGCCGAAGATCACGGTGGCGGTGGTGACGTCCACCGTGGCGTGACGGCCCCCGTGGGCGAGTATCCACGCGGTCGAGGCGACCGCCTTGCGTAGGTGTCCCATGGACCCGGACACGTCGCACGCCACGGCCAGTTTCAGCGGTGGGGTGGGTACGGCGCGTCGGGTGGTGCGGGTGAACGGTTCGGCGGTGACGTCCGCGCCCGCCGCGCGTTGGGCGTCGGAGGCCAGCACCCCGCGCATCCGTAGTCGTCCGGGCGGGAATGGCGACGTTGTCTTCACGGGCACCCGGTCGCGTACGCCGGCGGTGGACAGGGCGCGGCCCAGTACGCGCGCGGCGTTGCGTTCGGCGGCGGTGGGCGGGCGTGTCCCGGTGGTCGCGGTGGACCCCGTACGCCTGGCACGGACCGGACTCGAGAACACGGTGCGCGCGGCCTTGTCCGCGGCCTCGCGGGCGGCGTCCTCGTCGGCTTGGGCCGCTGCCGCGATGGCGGCGGGGTCGATTGGTGTCTCGGTCGCCACCGCCGCCGCGACGGTGGCGGCGGTGGTCGTGATGGCGGTGGCCAGTGCCGACGGCACCACCACGGCGCCGGGCGGGGCGGGGTTCCCGGGACCGCCGCGCGCGGGGGCGGGGTCGTCGGGGTCGGTGCCGACCGCCTGACACCACCGCTGCGCGATGTCGATCATGGTGTCGGCGTCGTCGTCGGCCGTGGCAAGCGACTCCCGCCACAACCCGCGCAACGTGTCCAACAAGGGCGCGCCGAGAATGGTCTCGACCGCGTCCGCGACCGGGGCGGTTTCGGCGGCGGTCAGGATCCCGCCGTCCACCCGGGCCAGGATCAGCGCGGCCGTGTGGGCGGCGTCGGCGGTGGTCATGCGTGGCGCGAGTGCGGGGTCGGTGGCGTCGGTGTCGTTGAGGATCAGGTTCACCGCCGATGCGCGCAACCACAACCGGTCATCGGGGCGACGGCGCACGTGTGCGGCTTCCATGCGCGATTCTTCCAATAACGTCGCGGCGTCGACGATGCCGGGCGGTGTGCCGTCGGGTGGGTCCCACACACTGTGGGCGGCGTGGGCGCACTCGTGGGTCAGTAGTCCCCACGCGGTGGCGTAGCGGCCCCGGTCGAACGGGTCGGCGGGGTCGACGGTCGCGGGATCGACACCCAAGTGGACACCGTCGACCTCGATCAACGCGCGAGTCGGGTAGAAACAGGCCGGGGCACCACCACCGGCGCCGGGCGCGATCGTGACCAACAGGTCATCGCGGTCGGCGATCACGCCGACTTCATCGGCAAGCGCGGCGGACAGGGTCAGCCACTCGGGGCGTGCGGGAAACACAGCGGTGCCGGTCGCGTTGGGGTCGAGTGCCACGTGCACGGTCATCGTTTCGTCCTTTCAGGACAACAGCAAGCGGGGCGGGGGCGTGGTGGGGCCGATGGGGATCGGGCGCCGTTTCTAGGCGCGGGCACCCAGGGCAAGGGGTTCCACGGTGGTACCGAACACCGCGCGTACCACGGTTGCCACGGTGTCCCGATCTTCTTCCGGCGCGATCCCGATCAGATTGCCGGCGGCGGCTTTCTCGCCCAACGCGGCGGCGATCTTCTGATATGCCAGCAACTCACGCAGTTGCGGCACCCACCCGATCTCGCCCTTGGTCTGCCGGGTGAACAGGTTCCGCGCCACTTTCACCGCGCGGGGGTCGATCCCGAGTTCGGCGGCGAGATCGTAGTCGGTGGACACCTTGATTTGAGCGGAAAACCGGGATGCGAGCGCGTCCGACAGGATCGCCCCGTGAACACCCGGGTTGTGTCCGGCGACCACGTAGAACCCGGGTTCGGCGGTGATGATCTCGCCGCCGTTGGCCTTGATCACGATTTGCCGGCGGCCGTCCATCGCGGGGTACACCACGGCCAACACCGTCGGCGGGATGATCGTGGCGTCGTCGATGAACAACACCGCCCCCGCCCGCATCGCGCGGATCAATGGCCCGTACACGAAAACATAGCGGCCGTCGTCGGTCTTGGTGTAGTCACCCACGAAATCGGCGACCACCGTGTCACCATCCCCGGGAACGGTTTCCAGATCAGGGAAAGCGGCCTCGATCACCGACGTCTTGCCGGTCCCCGGCGGCCCGTACATCAGCGCCGGGACCCCCGCGTCGCGTAGGCGCCGCAACGCCGTCACGTCCGGCATCCCCGACAGCTTGCGCGGGTGGTACGCCGCGCCGTTCGGGCGCGTGATCGGGCCGGTCACGGGTGCGGCGGGCGGTGTGGACACGGGGGCGGATGGGGCCGTGGGCGCGGGTGTCGTGGTGGGACGTGGGCGCGGGGTGGTGGGTGGTGCGGGCACGATGGCCGCCGCCGCCACACCGGCCGTGGTCGGGGTCGCTTGGTAGGTCAACGGCGCGGTCGCGGTGATCATGGCGTGACCCTGATCGGCCAACGTCTGTAGCGCGTTGCCGACCGCCCCCGACGACCGGCCGCCCAGCTGGACGGCGATCGCGCGCGGGGTCATCGCCGTGCCCGTGTCGGCGAGAACTTTCGCGACCATCGCGCGTAACTCGCCGTTGCGCAGTCGGGACGGTGCCGCGACGCCGGCCGGCGCGGGTGGTGTTGGGGTGGTCATCGCGGTGGTCCTTTCACGGCCGCGCTACAAAATCGCGCGCATTGTCCGAGGATTCCTTGGGCCATTTCCGGGTTCGCATTCAGCGGGACATGGCTCGCGCCGGGGGTGGTATTCGTTGGGGTTTTCATTTCCCTGGCGATACGTCAATTATTGCTCGACCCCGGGCGGTGTGCAATAGATTCGCCGACCCATTTTCAAGACTCTTTTCGGGTGGGCGCCTAAATGGTGATCGGAAATGCGTCCCGCGACACCAGAAACCGATGAATGGGGTGAGCGGTGCGCGTTCGACGACCATTCGCGGTGTTCTCGCAGGTCGGGGCGACGAGACCGAGGGGGATCGGCCCGCGAGCCGGAGGGCGCGCTCGCGCGCTCTCCGTTTCTTCTTTTCAAATAGATTATCAATGGGGGCACATGAAACGTGAGATACGGAATTAGGGAAGAATGGAAGAAGTGGTTGGTAATCGGGGGGCGGTCGGTCAACTGGAGCCGGGCCGACCGCGGACATGGCCGCACGCCGCCCCGATGTGTCCACCGGCTTGCGGACAAGCCAGTCTGGGAGACCATCGGATCCCCCGGTACGCCCGCCCACCAGCGTCTTCGTCCGGACGTGGGGGTGGCGGTCTAGCGGGATCCCCGGTCGGATACCCGAGCGGATCCCCGGTAGGACCCCCGAGTGGACGTCACTGTGCGCGCAGTCGATCTCGATTCCGCTACTCGGAGTAGTGGTATAGGTGCAGAAATATGATGCACAGGTACCCCGTTTGACGTAGCGTCTGAGGCTCGGCGCGCCCCGGTCGGGGGAGGCGGGTCGTGGCGCGCCCAGGGCGGTGGGCACGTGTGACGGCAACGGCGGCGCGCTTGAGTGGCACGTGGCCGCGTGAGACGACGGGCGCGGCCTGGGGGTCGGGTCAACGCACATGGGGAGGCGCGATGGCGGAGCGGGACGAGAGACTGCTGCGCGGGTTGTACGACCTGAAGAATCTTTTCGGCGACAAGTGGACGGCGGCGATCCTGGTCGCCCTGCGGGGCGGTCCGCTGCGTCGGGTAGAGATTCTTTCCACGGTCAACCTGTATTCGATCGACGAGAACTGGTCGGATAAACGCGCTGTTTTGCAGGATAGCATTCTTGCGCGCGCATTGAAAAAGATGCGTCAGCAGGGTGTCATCATCCGTGAGAGCAACCAGGCGACTTTTCCGCCGGAAGTCACGTACTCGTTGAGTCCCGAGGTCACCGCAGCACTGGATCTGGCGGAACCGTTACTCTGCTGGGCGGAGGAGAACTCGACTCTTCTCGCGCGAGCTCAGGCTCTCGGTCGTCAGAGCGCGAACACGGCGGGGCCCGGAGAGGTGTCCGCGATCGGCGCGCACAAGACTTTCCCCGCGCAGGGTCGACGCCCCTTCCGCGCGGAGGGCTCGGTCGGCTGATCAACCCGCACCGCGGCATAAAGGGTGGCGTTATCTCGGGGACGTGTCGAGGTCAGCTCGCCAGGGTGTGGTCCCGACCGGGTTCCCAGGGGGTACCGGGGTTGTCGGCGCGGTCATGCCGGTGACGTAGGCGGGTGGCCAACTCGACGGTGTGCGCGGTCGGTCGCTCGTCGATCTCGGCCAGCCGGGTGGTCAGGAGCCCCAGGGTGCGGCCGATCGCGTCGAGCTGCCCGAGGTGGGCCTGCAGGCGCATGATGTCGCGGTAGAGGGCCTCGTTGTGCGGGTCGAAACTCCGCGCCATCTCCAGCAGGTCCATCGTCTGCTGTGGATCGTGCCCGACCAGGGCGCGGGCGAGCGCGGCGACGGCGTCGATGGCGTCACGGCGGATGGCCTCACGCGCGGTCTCGATCCACTCCGTGCTCGCCCCGTCGGCCAGCGGACCGGCATAGCTGTCGACCACCGCCCGGTACGCCCGCACACGGTCCTGCTCGGTCGCGGCCAGGCGGCGGGCGGTGACCGCGCCGGCGAAGCGATGGAAGTCGACCTCCACCAGGTCAAGGTCGAGTTGGTAGCGGCCGTCGCCGACGATGACCACGTCGGACAACGCGCCCTCGGTCGCGGTCGAGACCGCGCCGCGGATCCTGCTCAAGGACGTGTTGAGCGCGTTGGTCGCCCGTTCCGGCGTGCTGATGGGCCACATGGCGGCGACGAGCGCTTCCCGGCTGACCCCGTCGGTGTGCAGGGCGAGGAAAACCAGCAGCTCGCGGATCCGCGGCGGGAACGCTGAGGTGACCTCCACTTCCTCGCGGGTCTCGGGGCGCCACCACAGTCGAGGTGGTCCGAGGACGCTGATCCGTATCGGGGACGGGATCGCCGCCTGGCCGTCACGGGTGTCCACCGTGTCCTCGGCGGACACGGTGCATGTGCTCGGCGCGTCGCCTACGGGTCGTGGGTGCTCGTGTGAGGCGGGCGAGATGTCCGTGTCCAGGATCTCCAGCACCGTGTCGCCCGACGAGTCCTTTTCTGACGGTTCCCCACCCGCGGGGCCCGCGACGCCGAGGTCGTCCGCCGCCCCCGGGATGTCGGGTTCGTCGGCTGGTCCCGGACGAGGGTGCGGGACCGCGGCTGCTCGGTGTTCGAGGTGGGTGTCGCGGTCGGCGTGGTGCAGCAGGGCGAGCAAGTCGCCGGTGTGGTCGTCGCCGAGGCGGAACACCCGCACTCCCCGCAGTGGTTCGCCGTGGCCGGGGTTGGTGGTGGAGATGACGCCGTCATCGCGGACGTATGCGGTGATCCCGGGCGACCACTGGCCCAGCAACAGCCCGGTCACTCCGAGGTCGACCCCGATGTCCAGCACCGCCTGTAACCGGGCTGTGTGCCGGGTGGGGGCGTGCGCGATCAGGATGAGTGGCGGGAACCGACGGTTCGTGCCGTTGAGCCGGACCAAGGTCTGGGCTTCCAGTTCATCGAGCGCGGCGTCGAGGTCGGCCACCACACACAACGCCGCGGGCAGCGGGCCGCGGGCGGCGTAGCGGCCGAGCACGCTGGCGAGGTCGGTGGCCGGGACGATCACGCGCGCCTCGCCACCGGCGAGGGCGGTGACCAGCAGGGCGCGGGCCGCAGCAGGCGCGCCCGCGCCGAGGAGTCCCAACCCGTGCGCCGCGGCCAGGTCCAGCGCGAGCTCCCGCCCGTCGCGCACCCCCACCGGCACCGCCGTCGACGCGGCGCGGCCCCCTCCGGTGCCGGGGATGACCGGGAACGTCGCGATGTGCGGTGGTCGGAGGGGCGGGTTGTCGGTGAAGGGGTCGTCGTGGTCGGCGCGCAGGTGGGCGAGCCGCAGCCCGTAGACCACCGGGGCGACGGGCAGGTCGGTGCGGTCGCCGCTGCCGGGCCGGTAGCGGCGACGGTGCCGTCGGCGGGCGACCAGCAGGGCCGCGCTGACCGCGGCGGCGAGCCCGAGACCGACGAACACCTCCTCGCCCCACCGCACTCCGGCCTCGCCCGCGGATGCCGGTGGCGTGGCGAGGTCGTGCGGCGCTGGAGCGGGTGCGGTCGTCGGGGCCGCCAGGATGTCCTGGGGCGCCTGCCGAGCAGGCGTCGATGGCATCGTGGGCGTGGTCGGTGGGAGCGGGCTCGGCGAGGTGACGGGTTCCGGGGTCTGGTCGGCAGCGGGTGGGGTGGGTTGCTCGACAGGCGCGGCGGCCAAGGGGGACGGGAGGAGCAGTTCCTCGCCGGGGAACACGAGGCTGGGGCAAGTCAGTCTGCCGCCGCCTGGTTGGGGCTTGCCCTTGTTGAGTTCGTAGATCTCGGGCCACCGGTTCCCGTCGCCCAGCTCCCGTTCGGCCATGCGCCACAGCGAGTCGTGCTTCCCCGTGGCCGGGTTGTAGGGCAGCACCACGGCCGACCGCGCCGCGGTGGACGGTGAGGCCGCGGTGAGGGTGTGACGGGCCGAGGTGTAGGCGGCCAGGCGAACCCCCTCGGTCCCAAGGGCGGCGGGGGTCTGCTGTCCCGGCAACGTGGTGGCCGCCACCGCGGGGACTGGTGCGGCCGTGGGTGTGCTCGCGGCGCCCGTGCCGGTGCGTTGGCCCAGCAGGGAGATCAGGATCGCTCCGACCAGGACGGCCGCGACCCGGTGCACCGGCCCGGCCGCGGACAGGTCCGGCAGTCGCGTGTCGCGGGCGATCACGACCGCGACACGCGCCACGTCGAGGGTGAACAGGGCCCACACCAGCCACGCCGCGCACGCGAGCACGTCGAGCAGGAACCCCGCGCTCATCGGGCCGAGCAGCACGCCCTCGATCTCCGCCCAAGACGGGACATGGTCGGGCAACGGCCAGCCGACGAAACGGGTCAACGCCCACGGCAACCCACCCACCAACGCCGTCACCATCACCGCGGCCAGCAGCCCGCGCAGCAGGCTCGCGACCGCGGCGACGGCACGGCGTCCGCGCCGCGCGGGCGCACCACGGCGAGAGGGATGTGCTCGCGTGCTCATGGTGGACTCGATTCGTGGGGCCCGGGGTGCGATGACCGGGCGGTTGGTGGTGCTTTGACCAGGGCGGCTAGGGCGTCGCGGCCCGCTCCTTCGGATCGAGGGGAAGGTCGGTGGCGGATTCGGCGGGGCTGGTGCGCGGGTCGAGTGAGGGCTTCTTGCGTCTGCCGCCGCGGACGGGTTTGGCGCCAGCGAGCCACGCGGTGAGGTCGGCGGCCTTGAGGCCGGTGAACGAGGCCAGCTCGTCGATGTCGATGATCTCCGCGGTCTCGGCGAGGATGTGGCCGAGTTCGCGCTCGACCCCGTCGAGCTGCTCGACGATCGCGGCCCGGCGCTGGGCGAGCTCGCCGACCTGCTCGGCCGCGGCGGCCCGGCGGGCGCTGCGGGACGTGTCGGCGTCCTCGACGCGTCGCCTGATCTCCTCGGGTGTGAGCATCGGTGGTTCCTTCCGTCTCGTCCCCACCCCGGGAACCGGGCGGGGGTGGAACTGGGCAAGAGGGCACTGGGGTGGTGTGGTCACCCGCGTTGGGGGTGGGCGCTTCCCTGGCCGTGGACTTGGAACGACCCGATCCCGACCAGTCCGAGCAGTTGTGTGCGCTGGACGGCGGTGACCGTGACGGTGACGGTGTCGCCGGTGACGGTCACGGTGCCGGTCGCGCCCTCGGCGGCCAGGTGGGCTTGCGCGTTGGCGGCGGCCTGGGCGGGGACGAGGCGCAGGGTGCCGGTGCCGCGGTAGGCGGTGAGGTCGATGGCCTGGGCCCCGGCCCTTGCCGCGGCCTCGGCTTGGCCGGTCGCCCGGACCTTGGCCGCCAGGGCGAGGCCGCCGTCGAGGGTGAGTCCGGCCAGGACGAGGATGCCGGTGACGAGCACGACGACGAACGCGGTCACCTGCCCCCGATCGGCGGCCCACCACCGTCGCCACCGGACTCTGTTGGAGCGTTTCATGTCCGGGTCCCGGTGGTGAGGGTGGCGCGCCACAGGTCGACCGGTTCGACAGCGGTGGCCGCCAACTGTCGGGGGGGAACGCCGAGCAGGAGCGCGCCACCGAGGTCGACCTCGCAGGACACGGTCACCGCGACCGTCCCACCCGGACGCATCCCGCCCGTCACGGTGCTCACCACCAACGAGCGACACACCACCCCCGCCGACGCCAACGCGGTACCCGCCGTCGTCCGGGCGGCAGTGACCGCGGCGGCCGGTGTGCGTTCGAGGCTCGCGGCACGGGCGGCTTGGTGGGCGGCGTCGTCAATCCGCATCCGCGCGTCGACACCCCGGTGGATGACCACGCCGACGAGCACCAGCAGCATGATCAGCAGCGGTGCGGCGATGGTGATCTCGGCCGCCACCGACCCGTCGTCGGCGCGCCACCACGACACCCACTCCCGCCGCCGGAACCGTCGCCGTGCCGCGTGGTCGGTAGAGGCCGGTGGTCTGGGCATCGGGTTTACCTGCCTTCCAGGTCGGGGACAACACGTTCGACGGGCCCCGCGGCCTCGGCTCGCACCGGCAGGCTCAGGAACGGCACCACCACGGCCGCGGTCCCGGTGACCCGCACCGAGGCCGAGACAGGGCCGCGGTCGGCGGCCACTGTGGCGTTGTCCAGCGGTCCGGCGGCGAGTTGGTCGAGCAGTTGCCGCGCGCTGGCGGCCCCGGCCGCGGCGGTGCCGTTCTGGGCTCGCGCGACGGCCAGGCCCTGCGATGCCGCGGCCTGGGCGAGGTGGGTGGCGTGCGACCACAGCGCGAACTGCACGATCGCCAGCAGCATGAGCAGCAGTAGCGGGGTGGCGATCACCAACTCCGCGCTGACCGCCCCCCGGTCCCCGCGAACCGCTCGCCGCACCCGGCCAGACCAGCCACCTCGATCTCGCCCGGCCACGGCGTTGCCGGTTGTGTGCGTACTGGTCACATGGTGATCCCGGTGGCTTTCTCGGTGACCTTGCCGACGATGATCGCGATCACCGCGATCGCGGCCACCACCAGCAGGGCGGTCACCAGGACGGCCTCGGTCGAGTACCCGGCCTCGGGCTCGCGGCGCAGCCGGTCCCAGCGGGCGAGCAGCACTGTCCACATCGCCTGGAGTTGTGTGTGCATGGTGTTGTCCTTCCCAGTTGTCCACGAGCAGTGGATCGCGGTGGTTGTCACAGTCCATTGAGGACCTGCGTGAGTGCGGGGTAGGTGATGAAAGCGAGGAAACCGAGGAACAGCACCATCACCGGCAGGCTCAGCCGTTCGGTGGCGGCTTGGGCGTTGCCCTCGGCCTCGGTGATCTGGTGGGTGCGCAGGGCCTGGGCCTTGGCCGCGAGGGAGGCGCGGACCCGGGCGCCCTCGGTCCCGGCCAGGCTGACCGACGCGGCCAGCTCGGCGAGCTCACCGACGTCCAACTCCTCCCCGAGCTGCCGCAGCGCGGCCCACGGGGTGAGGCGGGTGAGGCGGGCGGCGTCGAGGGCGCGGCCGAGCTGCTCGAACGCCCACCCCCGGCCCACGAGAACCGAGTCACCCAGGGCGGAGTCGACGCCCATGCCCCCGGCCAGTGTGATCCACACCAGGTCCAGGTAGGCCGAGAGCGCGTGGCGGAACCCGGCCCGCAGCTTCGCCGTCTGGGCGCGGGCGTTGAGGTCCGGGGCGAGAAACCCGACCACACCGAGCACGAGGCCGGCGACGAGCGGGAACTGGACTCCGAGCCCGAGCCCGGCCAGGGCGAGGACCGCGCTGGCCAGGGCAGGGAGCAGGAGCCCGGCCACGGCGAGGACCGCCTTCTCCGCCAAGTGCACCGACACCGAGCGGCCCGCGACCGCGAGGTCACGCGCCACCTTCCGCCCGGGCAGACCGAGCGCGCGCAGGGCCGGGACGGCGGGTCGACCCAGGCGCACGGCCCAGCCGGTGTCGTCGGTAGTCAGGATCTGCGCCGGGGCGACCGGCGCGGTGGCGGCGGCCAAGACCGCGCCGAGCGCCGGACGCGGCGGGACCAGGTACACCGTCAGCGCCCACAACCCGGCCCCCGCTCCCAGGCCGAGGGCGATGGGGGTGATCACGATCGGCCTCCCTGCGGTCCTGCCGCGGCGGGGAGAGCCGGGTCGATGGGTTCGGTGGCAAGGAAGCGGTCGGGTTGTTCGACTCGGACGACTCGGGTGAGCCAGGCGAACCCGGCGGCGAACAGGCCACCGATGCCGAGCAGGACGAGTTGGCCGGTGGCGGTGCCGTAGGCGGCCATGTAGTCGCGGTTGAGCACGACCAGCGCGGCGGCGAACGCCAGCGTGGTGCCGACGATGACCCGCACCGAGGTGCGGGTGCGGGCGCGCCCGGCGTCCACCCGCATCCGCATCGCGGCGTGCCCGCGGGCGGACTCGGCCAGCGAGCCGAGCAGCTCGCCAAGCGCGCGGGTGGGCTGTTCGGCGGCCAGCAGCAGCGCGGCCACCACCAAATCGCCGACCGGGTCGTCCAGGCGCTCGCCCAGACGCCGTAGCGCGGTCGTGAGGCGATCGCCGCCCTCGAGCCCGGCGGCGAGCTCGCAGACCTCCGCTTGGATCGCCGCGGGCGCCAGCTGCGCGGTGGCGAGCACGGCCTGCTCCAGACCGGCGGCGGCGGAGAGGGTGTCGCGCAGCATCTCGGTCCACGAGGCGATGGCCTCGATCCGCGCCACCCGCCGGGCGTGCTCGGGGTCGCGGCCCAGCACCCGCGGCAGGAACCACGCCGCGAGCCCCGCCAGGACAGCGCCGACGACCCAGCCGGTGAGTGCACCGGTCACCGCACCGGCCGCGGCGGCGATCGCGACGCGCGCGAGCCGCCGTGGATCGCCCGCCGCGCGAGTGCGGAGTCGGCGTCGCCGGGGTGTGGTGCCTCGCCAGCCCAGAACGATCAGCAGGACACCAATCCCGGTGCCCACCCCGAACAGGGCCGCGGCGGCAGTACCTGGTCCCAGGGTGAAGTTCACGGCGTCCACCACCCGTCGGGGTCCTCGAGCCACTCGGGGTCGAAACCGGCCTCGATCAGGTCGTCAAGGGTGTCGCCGCGCAGCGCGCCCGCAACCGGCCGGGCCCTGCGGTCCGGGCCGGGGCGGTAGACCTCGTTGGACACCACCTGCGGGCCGTCGGCGCCCACGACCTCGCGCACCGAGGACACCACGCGGGTGCGGCGATCCTCGGCGCGGGCCAGGTGCACGACGAAGTGCACGCTGGAGGCGACCAGGAGGTTGGTGGCCTCCAGCGGAAGCCGTTCGGCGCCTTGGGCGGCGTAGGAGGCCAGCCTGGTGAACGCGATCCGCGAACTGGAGGCGTGCAGAGTGGCCATACTGCCGTCGTTGCCCTGGCTCATGGCGTTGCACATCGGGATGACCTCGGGCCCGCGGATCTCCCCGACGATCACCCGGTCCGGCGACATCCGCAGCCCCCACCGCACCAACTCCGCCTGAGAGACCGCCCCCTCGCCCTCCACATTGGGCTCACGCGACTGGAACGCCGTCACATCCGCATGGACCGCCGCGTCGTGATCCAGCCCCAACTCGAACGCGTCCTCGACGGTGACGATCCTTTCGAGACGATCCATCTCGCTGGCGAGGGCGCGCAGCATCGTGGTCTTGCCCGCCCCCGTCCCGCCGGTGATGAGGATGTTCTTGCGGGCCTTCACCAGCGCGCGCAGGAACGCCTCCAGGCTCGCGTCGATGGTGCCGCCGCGGCGCAGCTGCGCGAGAGTGGCGGTGAGGTAGCCATGACGGCGGATCGACAGCGCGGTCACCCCGCCCGCAGTCAGCCCCATCACCGCGAACAGCCGCTCCCCGCCGGGCAGTTGCAGGTTGACCGCTGGGGAGCCATGGTCGAAGCGCCGCTCCTGGCTGCTGGCGCGAGCCGCCAGCAGCCGCACCAGGTCGGTGAGTTCCTCGTTGGAGGAGGCGATCGGCCCGACCTGGGCCCGGCGGCCGTTGCTGTACTGGACGAAGACCAGGTCGTGGCGGTTGGCGTTGATCGTCTCCACGTCCGGGTCGTCCAACAGCGGCTGCAACCCGGCGAGGCCGAACAGTTCGTTGACGACCTCGTTGAGTACGCGTTGCTCGGCCTCGCGCGTCGGCAGCTGGCGGCCCGCGGCCAGCTCGTCCTCGGTGTGCGCACGCAACGCCTCGTCGAGGATGAGCTGGGCCAGCTCGCGACGCTCCTCGCGGGTGACGGTTGCCCCGGTGTGTTCCTGCTGGTCTGCCACCCGTTGGGGCAGCTCGGTGCTCAGCCGCTCCCGCAGGGCCCGCCGCAGCCGCAGCAGCGCCGCGGACGGATCGGCCTCGCCGCCCTCGGTGTCCCACCGCGGGTCGGCGGGCCCGCCGAGAGTGCCCAGTGCGGAGCGGGTGTGCGGCAGCGCCGCGAGGTGGTGGTGGTCGGTGGGGTTGGTCATACCTGCTGCCCTCCGGAATGGATGGGATCGGCCTCGCGAGCGCACGCGACGCCGACGCCGACGCCGCCCGTGGTTGCCGCGTCGTGTGTTTCCTGCTCGGACACCGGCGGCTGGTGGCGCGCGGCGAGGTCGGCTGCGAGCTGGGAAGCGAAGCGCCCCAACGCCGATCGCGTCGGACCGGTGCGCCGCCAGCGGGAGGCGCCGCGCTGACCGCGAAGGACGGCCGCGCCTTTCGGGTCGTGCGGCACGTGACCCCACGGGGGGACGCCGAGTTCGCGGGCGATCTCGGTGCTGGAGTAGCCGTCGCCGATCAAAAGGAGCATCGGGTTCGGGCTCCACCTGCTGATCACGGGCAACCGGCGGGGCAGGTGCGCCAGGTCGTCGGCGCCCGCGCGGGTCAGCAGCACGACCGCGTCGCTGGC
Organism: Actinokineospora diospyrosa; assembly: GCF_024171925.1. Classification (GTDB taxonomy): domain Bacteria; phylum Actinomycetota; class Actinomycetes; order Mycobacteriales; family Pseudonocardiaceae; genus Actinokineospora; species Actinokineospora diospyrosa. The sequence continues at coordinate 311,882 of NZ_JAMTCO010000004.1, forward strand.
GGGCACGATCGGCAGCGTCGGGGACCCCGGGTCCAGTCGACCGGCGTCGACGACGACCACGGTGTCCTGCTGTTCGGCCGCGGCCCGTAGGCCACCGAGTCCGCTCGCGGGGTCCGGGGCCAGGGCCGCCAGGGCGGCGCGGGCTTGGTCGGCGTCCGGTGGGGCCGCGACCACCGGCAACCCGCCGGGTAGCTGTTGGGTGTGCCGCCACACCAGGTCCGGGTCGTCCCCGGCGCGCCGCGCGGCGGCGGCCCACGACACCAACCCCGGGGTCGACAACAAGGAGAACCGCAGGGCGAGGTCCCCGCCGGACGGGTCGGCCTCGACCAACACCGTCCTCGCCGGAGCGGGCCAGCGGGCGGCCAGGGCCGCGGCGAGGGTACTCACCCCGGGCGAGCCCTTCAACGACAGCAGCGAGATCAGCATCAGCTGCCCCCGGCCGCGAGCATCACGATCGACACCTGGCCCGCCGGGACCGCCGCGACCTGCCGGGCCGCCGTCTCCGCCAGCTGCACCGACACCACCGTCTCCTGCCCACCGCTGGGCTGGGTATTGACGCTGGTCACCACCGCAGGCCACACCACCCCACCCGTGGTGGGCGGCGTGGTCGCGGTCCCGGTCGGGCCGGGCACGAACACCACCGACACCCGCGCACCGGGAGAGACCTCGGCCGGGAACTGTCCGGGCTTCAGGGCGAGCGCGGCGATGGCCTGGCCCGCGGCCGGGACCGCGGCCTCACCGACGGCCTCGGGGGTGAGCAGCGTCCCCGCCGACAGGCTCGTGGCCATCGGACGACCGACCACCGTGGCCGCCTGGTCCACCGGCACGACCGCGACGCCGGGGTCGACCGCGACGTTGACCTGCCGCAGATCCTGCGCGGCGAGAACTTGCCCCACCGACACCGCGCGGGCCAGGGCGAGCACGGGCTGACGGTCACCTGTGCGCAGCGAGATCAGCACGAAAGCACCGACGCAGACGAGTACGAGCAGCACCCCGAGCAGCAGGTACGGGACGCCGCGTCGGCGTCCGGGGGTGCGCAGCCGCGAGGCCGCGGGTTTCTTGCGGTTCTCGGCCCAGCGGCCGTCGCCCGCGGTCGCGGATCTGCCGGTATCGGGGCGGAGCGTGGTGTTGGCAGACATGCCGAACCTCCAGAAGGCATGGGGGTGGCGCGCCGCGACGCCGACACCAGCGCGCGGTACGGAGAGTTGAAGGTTGTGTGCGGTGGGTCAGGCGGTGGTGGTCAGCCGCCGCCGTTGTTGAGGACCTGCGACTCGGCCACCCGGAACGCCGCGGTCCCGGTCGTGGTCATGTCGGGGAACGTCCCGCCCTGGCCCGCACCGGACCAGGAGATTCGCCAGTGCACCGTCGCCGACACCGCGTATGCCTGCCCCGGCAGGCTCGTGGACGAGCGTCGGTAGACGTGACCGCACGTCGGTGAGGCGGCGGTCGGGTCGGCTCCCGCCTGGTAGGGCGTGCCGGGGCCGCTGCAGGTGACGGTGGTGCCGTCGCCCATCACCCAGGACACCGAGGTCGGGGTCGCGACCGCGGTCACCGAGACCCCCGGCACCGACGCCGTGGCCGACACCGGCCTCCAGCTGCCGGTCAGCCACATCCACGTCGGCAGGTTCACCAACTGGTCCGCCGCGGGGCTCGCCGCGATCGCGGGCGAGGGCAGCCGCAGCTGCCGGCGCGCGACCCGCGACAGCTCGGCGGGGGACGGCAGCAACGCCTCGCCCGGCGCCTGGCCGTCGGCCATCCACACCGGCGGCCGATACAACCCATGCGCCACACCCTCGCCGTCGCACGTCCACATGTACCAGGCGCCCTCGCCCTGCTGCGCGGCCCGCGCCACGGCAGGGCGGACCATCGCGGCCTGGACGACTCCGCCGGGCGCGGTGGAAGGGCGGTAGGCCGTGCTGATCACGCCCCCGGCCGGAGGCTGGAAGTCGCTGCGCACGTACCTGCACTCGGCCACGCTGTTCCCGCTGCCGCTGCTGGTGTCGCCCGACCCGCCCTGACCACCACCACCCGCACCCCCACCCGGCCGCTGCGGGGAACCGCCGTGCCCGGACGACCCACCCGGCGACCCACCGCCGCCGTTGCTGCCCGCCTCCAGCTCACACGCCGGGGTCGGGATCTGCCCACAGTCAGTGCTTCCCCAGCCGGTGTCCGCCAGCGCGGGCAAACCAGTCCCGACAAAGGCGAGCGCCGCGACGCCGGCGATGATCGATAAGCGCGTCCTGGTCAGCATGTCCCCACCTCGTGAACGCCATAGTCAGAGATCTTCCATGAGCCGTCGGACTGTTTCTCGGCGATCGCATTGATCGCGTGCCGTCCGCCAGGATCCTTGTCCGCGAGTTCCCCGGTGTCGGCCCGGTATTTCAACCAGTTCGTCGAATCACCACAGTCGGAGACAATGATCTTTTTCGGCTCCGCCGCGGGCTCGGCCGACGACACGGTCGGATTGAGCACCGGCTCGCCCTTGGTCACGAGGCCGTTGTAGTGATCGGCGTACAAGCCCCGCGACAGGTTCGTCAACGCGACCCCCGTCGCATGCTGCCCCAGCTTCGCCGACCGCCAGTCCGAAGTGTGTCCTGCCTCCACGAAGTCCGCCCACATCCCCCGATATGCATCTAGTGCGGCCTCACTAGCAGTCTCAAGCGACAACGAGGCACTGCTTGTGCTCGTCGCCAGAGAGGTCGTCGCCGGACTGATTGCCCTAGAGGCAGGTCCCGTGGAACTCTGCGGGCTGCACGCGACCAAGGTTGCGAAGGCAAGCACACTGACGATCGGGCTGTTGCGCCACGATCGAGCGATCCGCGCCGACATGGACGCTCCCCTCTTCTTTGCCGTCTTGCCTTCTGCGACTCCATAGGTTTACACCCCAGCCCCCGGCCGACGGGAAAGTCGGAATGTGCTGACTTTGAAGTCGGGATGCTCCACCCTCACACCAGTTCACTCGATTGGCCTACGGTCAATGGGCCTTGCAATTCCCGTGCGTGTTACACAGGGCGACCGACTGGCCGTATCGAGCCGAAAGTCGCCACAACGAGTGACAGGGGCGAAAGCCATTGACTTACACGGAATTGATCGCTCTGTGGGGCCTGATCGGCATCGCAAGCGGCGGCGCGTTCGGCGCCGTGACACGAAGCCTGCTGAGCTCAAGATCATTCGGGTGGCGAGCCTGGACGACGTCGGCCGCACTGACCGGCGGCACGTTCGTCCTGTTGGCGTGGCGGATAGACCAACCCCACCTTGTGCCGCCTTTGAGCTATCTCGCCGCGATACTCGTCGCCCTCGCCGCCGTGGACCTAGCGGAACACCGGCTGCCAAGCGCGATCATCCTGCCGAGCTATCCCATCCTCGGCGCAGGCCTAACAGCAGTAGCCATCCTCGACTCCCGCTACGCCAACCTCGCCATGTCCCTGACCGGCATGGTGACCCTCGCCGCGGCCTATCTGACCCTCGCGCTCACCACGAGCGGCCTCGGCGCAGGCGACGTCAAGCTCGCAGGACTCTTAGGACTCACACTCGGTTGGTACGGCTGGACAACCATCCTGACCGGCACCCTCCTCGGCTGGCTGCTGGCCGCGACAGCCAGATTCACCCTCCGCGCAACCCGACACATTGACCGCACAGCGCCAACCCCGCTCGGCCCCCACCTAGGCATCGGAGCCATAGTCGCGTTGATCGTTCTCAACACGAGCTGACTGGCCGCAACACCGGCTTACCACTTCGCGTCTTCACAAACAGCCATCACCGACAGTAGCCAAATCTTCCCTCTTGATTCGAACGTAGGTTCGATGATGAGGTACGGTCCTCACATGAGAAAGGCTCTGAGGTGCGCCGTTCAGTCGCCCGAGACCTAATCATTGCGCTTCTGCGGTAACACACCCGCGCACACAGAGTGACCGACCGCACTGAGTATCCGAGTGGCAGGCGAGCAGATGGTGTTGGAAAGCCCGTACACCCATTGGCAGGGCGATGACCTCCACGGACGGAGTCCGATACTCACCCAGGTTCGAGTTGACCTTGATCATCTGTTTCCCCAGGTCTCCGCCGCCGAACGGTGTGTGGTTGAAACGGGCTTGGACCTGACAGGTCGCGTACCCGGTCGGCTCCATGGTCGCTTCCGCGGCCTGCACGGCACCTGGCTAGGCGTGGTCAACTACGAGATTCGCTACGCGGACAACCGGTCCGATGTGGTTCGTCTGATCGACCAAGTAGTCCCGTTCTCGGCCCTGCGCAGATTCAGTCGCTAAGCCCCTGTTCACGTTCACGGTGAAGTCCACCGCCAACCGGCGGACGCGATCGTGGTCGGGATCGCGGTTGGTTGTGTGGTGGTGGGGTTGAGGGTGGGGGCGAGATGGGTGAGTAGTAGGTGGTGGGCTCCGGCGGTGAGGGCTGTGTGTGTGGCTTGGTCGGGGGTGGTGTGGTGGGGGCTGGGGGTGGTGGTTCCGGCTTCGCAGATGAAGAAGTCTGTGTGTTGTGCGAGGTCGATGAGGGCGTCGCAGGGTCCGGTGTCGCCGGAGTAGGCGAGGTGGGTCGTGGCGTTGTGGATGCGGACACCGTAGGCGGGGATGGAGTGTTGGACGGCGCGGGTGGTGAGGGTGAGGTTTCCGTGTGTGGTGGTGTGGTGGTCGTGTAGTTCATGGGTGTCGAAGATGCTGTCGACGAGGGTCGTGTCGGGGGTGCCGGAGAGCATGTGGTTGAGGCGTTGGGCCCATCCGGGTGGGCCGTAGACCTGGATGCGGGGTGCGTGGGGTGTGTTGAGTGCCCAGTTGGACCAGGCCAGCAGGTCGGCGCTGTGGTCGGGGTGCAGGTGCGAGATCCACAACGCGGTGACCTGTGCGGGCGACAGGTGTTCCTGCAGGGCGGCGAAGGTTCCGGAACCGCAATCGAGCACGATATGGGTGTCGCCCTCACTGACCAGGTACCCAGAACACGGCTGGCCCGGTCGTGGGTAGGGAGTGACACATCCCAGCACGAGGAGTTCCACCGGTCAGCCCACAAGGACGGTGGTGGCGGCGAAGTTCTCGAGTTGGTCGGCCCAGGCCCGCGCGGTCGGGTCGTCACGGTGTGGATCGGTGGCCAGGGTGGCGCGCAGGTCGCGGAGCCTGCGCAGGGCGCCTTCGAGGCGACGAGCGTCGGGCATACCGAGCACAGGTTTCGTAACCTCGATCGCGGCGTGCAGGTCCCTGCGCGCGAGGTGAGTCGAGGCGAGGTCGAGGCGGGTTGCGGCGATGACGGCGTAGTCGAAGGCCCGGTCCTGTTCGTAGCCGTCCAGGGCCTGTTCTAGGTGGGTTCGGGCGTTGCCGTGCTCGCCGATCATGAGGTAGGCGCCGCCGAGGCACCGTTGGCGGTTCATATCGGTGAACAGCACGATCCCGGTCTCCCCGGCGTGCATTTGCTCCGGGACCTTGATGCCGGCGGTCGCGCGCAGGGCGGTGATGTCGCCGAGACGAGCCAGGGCACGGGCGCGCATGACGATCGCACGTGACGCACCGGACCGGGTCGTCGCCAGCGTAAGCGCTTCGGCAGCAAGGGCATCGGCGATCTGCCACTGGCCCGCCCAGAACGCGATGGCGGACTGCACACTGCGGATCCACGACCGCAACTCGTCCTGATCCGCCAACTCCGCCAGCTGCCACGCGGTGCGGGCATGGTCCTCGGCGGCGGCGTTCTGGCCGAAGAAATCGCTGGCGGCAACAGTCAGATACCCGCAAGTACGGGCGGCCAAGGCGTGGAGCGTGCGGGCTTGCTGCGGCCACCTCGGCTGATCAAGCAACCGGAACAACTCGTCCCGAACGTCCCGACACCGCCGCACGACAATCGAGGCCGGTTCCTCAAGAAACTCCTCGGCCAAGCGGAGCACCTCGGCCTCGAACTGTTCCAACACCGCCTCGTGCAACCCGTGTCCCCCGTGACGGCGCGCGAACGCCACGGACTCCGCAGCATCCGCACGGACCACGGCCTCTGGGGTCGTGCTCGGAAGCTCCACCGGGACCAACATATTCCCGGTGGGGGCCTGCCAGGCTTGCCGCTGCCGGGATCGGCTCAGAGCCGCCGCCTGGTGCAACTCGACGAGCGCACCTGCCCCGTCCAGCGCCCGGTCCAGCGCCCGGATCAGATCCGCGGAAGGCAGCCCTCGACCGGCGCGCTCAGCGAGCGACACATACTGGCGGGAGTATCCGATCCGCGCCGCCACCTGGGCGTGGCTGAGCCCCGCCGCGCGGCGCCGGGCCCGGATCTCCTCCGTCAAGCGCGCGATGGCCGGGTCGGCCTGCGATGCAGTCGGGTCGGGTTCGGCGTTCTCGACGCTGTCCACGCCTGGCAGCATACGGACGCCCAGTTGCCCCGCCAGCGCGCTCAGTGGGTCTCGTCGCCCAGACGCAGGAGAGGAACGTTGTAGAGGTCGGGCTGGCGGACGCGGTGCATCGTCGGGGAGACGACCTCGAAGACGAGCATCTCGGTGAGGAACTGGACTCGGGCGCCGAGTAGGTGGCTGGTGTGGGCGGTGGCGCTGTGTTCTTTGAGGCCCACCGACACATGGATGTGGGGCGCCACGCGGTCTTCGACTGGGTCCCAGGCGAGGGTGCCGCCGCCGAACGCTTCGGCGTTGGTGAGGTGGACTTGGCTCCACACTGGGGCTTGCGGGTCGTCGAGTTTGTCGCAGGTGCCGACGATCTGGGCGTCGGCGAAGCCGGCGATGAAGCCGGGGATGTAGCCCTGGCGGAGGTTGTTGTCGCGGCAGAACTGGTCGAGGGCTTCGAAGAAGTCGTCGCCGTGGTCGAAGGTGACGGCGAAGCTGCGGCCGAGGGCGAGTTCGTGGCTACGCATTCCCGCTCCCGGTGAAGACGGCACGGATGGTGTCGTGGTCTTGGCCGGTGGCCAGCAGGCGATGCAGCAGGATCCGAGCCTTGAGCGGATCAAGGAACCCCGCGGGGATGAGGCCGCGGGCCAGCAGGTCGGATTCGGAACCGGGGAAGGCGTAAGTGCGGGCAAGCACTGATCCGGCACCAGTGCGGGAAGCCAGCACAACAGGCTTGGCGGCAGCCAGTTCGGTCAGGATCTCGACGACGCCGACGGGTACATGGCCGACTCCGAAACCGGCGACGACCAAGGCGTCGAAGTGGTTGGCGGTGGCGCGGAGCAGGGTCCCGGTGTCGCCGAGGGTGATGGTGACCAGGCCGACCTCGATTGGATGGTCAGGCGTGCCCTGGACTGTGACGCGACTGGTCGGTCGGTTGAGGATCTGGGGTTGGCCTTCGACGAGGTAGCCGAGCGGACCGCCGTTGGCGGAGACGAAGGTGTGGCCGCTGGTGGAGTGCGTCTTGCGCACGCGAGCGGCGGCGTGGATCTCGTCGGCGAATACCACCACCGCACCCAGACCTCTGGTGGCGGCGCTGGCGGCGGTCTGGATCGCGGCGAGCAGGTTCGCGGGCCCGTCGGCACCTGCCATGGAGGGGTTGCGCATCGCGCCGGTGACCACGACCGGTTCCGGGCAAGTGTGCGCGAGGTCGAGGAAGAACGCGGTCTCCTCAATGGTGTCGGTGCCCTGCGTGACCACCACGCCGTCTGCGCCTGCGGACAGGTGCTTGTCGATCGCGGCGGCCAGCTCGTCGAGGTCGTCGAATGACAGTGAGGCCCCCGGCACGCGTCGGAAGTCGACCACCTCGACATGAATCCCGGTCTCGGCGAGGCCCGGTACCGCTGCCACGAGTTGCTCCGCTGAGAGCGCGGGAACGACACCGCCGCTCGGGGTGGAGGTCATGGCGATGGTGCCGCCGAGGCCGAAGACGACCACGTGAGGCACGGAGGCGATGTCAGGCACGGGTCACCTTCTGCTCGTCCGGGCTGGAGATCGTCGGCAGCCTAGCTGGCGACCTGGGCGACGGTCGCCACGAAGCGGCAAGCCTGATCGACGCCTTCGGTGGACACCAGGCGGCTGCGTGGGGCGGCGAGTCCACTGATGCCGTACTCGCCGATCTCGGCGCATCGGCGGGCGAGCCAGGTCCAGTCGAGGGCGAGGTAGTCGGCGAGGGCACGTAGTCGTTGACCTGGGGTTTCGGCGCCCAGGACGGAGTGGGCCTGGGCGTAGCCGGTGGCGTCGGCGAACTCACGGACCAGGGCCACGGTGTCGGTGACATCGACCTGCCAGACGCCGTCGGCGCCGACCCAGTTGGCGACGATGGCGTTGCGGTGGCCGTCGAAGACAAACCCAGGCAAGGCGGTGTACTCGGCGGCGGTGGTGACAGCGACCGTGATGCCGAAGGACTCCATCAGCGCGGCGGCGAGCAGGAGCAAGATGCGTTCGGCGGGGTCGGAGTCCTTGACAGTGTCGGGCGGGATGCAGAACACCCGAGTGGGACGCTCACCACCAGCCGCCCGGGATTCTCGCAGGTAGGAGTACTTATGTGCGAACAGCAGCCAGGTGCTGGCCTCCTCTCCGCGCTGTTCCCGTGTCCAGAACGCCGGGGTGCCGGTAAGCGAGTCGGTGTGGCGCAGGATGTGGCTGGCGCAGAAGTGGGAGCCCAGCCACATGCGCGACACGGGGCCCAGATCGTGGGCGATTTCCTTGCCGACGGCGGAGCGGGGCAAATCCGCGTAGATGGCGATTTGCCCCCTGCTGTCTTCCAGTAGCGCGTCGTCGTCCAGGAGGGCTTCCTCGATGTTGGCGATGGCCCACAGCACACCGAGAGTGAGGTCGTCCAGCGCGTAGGCCCTGGTCATGAGCAGGCGCGCCTGCTCGGGTGCTCCGGCAAGACGGCGACGGGCTTGTCGGGTGTCGAGGCCGTAGAGGACAGGAGCCTGCTCATCCGGTCCGACACCGATGACAAGGCCGCGGCGGGGGCGACGCACAAACGGGCCGTCGGCGAACCCTTGCGGTACAGCGGCCAAGACCCGGGCGTCCACACTCACCGGGAACGCCACAGCGGGAATGGTCGTTCCGGCGAAGAACCGCCCGGCGGGTGCTTGGACCGCTACCTCGTCATCAGGTCCGCGACCGACCTGCGGTGCTCCAGTGCCGGCTCGATGCACGGTCGCCATGACAGGGGCCAACGCGGTCACCGAGCTGCGGCCGCGTCGAGCCTGCCGGGCCAGCTCGGCGCGCTCCCGCAGCTCCATCAAGGAGCCGCCTGCGGCAAGTGCGCCGTCGAGTGCACGTACGAGGTCCGCGGATGGGAGACCTTTGCGTGGCCTTTCGGCCAACGATACGTACTGGCGCGAGTAACCGACCATGGTTGCCAACTGCGCGTGGCTAAGATCCGCGGCCTTGCGCAAGCGCCGAATCTCCTCGGCCAGCAGGACAACGGAAGGTTCCGCGTCCTGGTCCTGCCCCGCTTCGCCAGTGCGGTCATCAGTCATTGCGGACTCCAGAGCAGACAGAGATTGAGGTGGGGGCAACAGCGGTTCGCGACGCGCTGTCATGGGTTTGCCCCGTTACGTGAGCATAGGGCTCCCTGGTCATATGGCAACCAGCCCAACGGTCTTTGTCCATGGACGGGAGGCCCCGAATGACGATCTCCACTGAAGCAGCCGGGCACGTGACGACTGGTCGTAAGCACCTGCCCATCCTCAGCGACAAGCAACGAGCGGGCTTGCGGCCGGAGTTGTTGGAGGTGATCGAGTACCGCAAGAGCGGGTTGAGCCTGAACCACGTTGTGGGGTGCCCGCTGGATTGTGGGTATTGCGTGCGGCACTTGTTCGACAACTTCGCGATGAAAGTCCCCCGCGCGTTGATGTCCGACGAGGACGCGGTCGACCTTCTGATGGGGCACGCGCACTTCCAGGCACACGTCACCCCGGTGCAGATCTTCAACCGGGCCACGGACCCGATGCTGCCGGTGGTCAAGCCGCACACCCTCGCCACGTTGCGGCTGTTGGACGAACGTGGGTTGACCAATCACGTGCTGGTGATCACCCGGTGGAGGGTCACGGAGGAAGACTGTGCGGTGCTCAATTCGTTGCGAAACCTCAAGGTCACGTTGTTGGTCACGTGGTCGGGCATCGACGACGACAGGGTCGAGCCAGTCGACTCGACCATCGCCGCGTCGTCGTTGAAGATCGCGTTCGAGCACGAGGATCGGTATCGGGTGGTGTTGTACTGGCGGCCGATCGTGCCCGGTCTCAACGACACCGACGAGCACCTGTCCACGGCGCTGGTCGACCTGAGCCGATATGCGCACGCGACGGTGTTCACGGGGTTGTTCTTCAAGGACCAGATCCGCGACTACTACCGGGCCCACGGGCTGCCCGAGCCCTACGAGGATGGGGCACGGCGCAAGATCTTCCCGCAGGACCTGGAACGCCGGATCCTGGCGGCGGCGGGAGCGCGGGGGCATGGGTCGCCGTTGTTCCGCAAGACGAGCTGCGCGGTGGCTTATGCGCACATTGTGGCGGATTACAACGGGCACTTCGGTATCCGCGAACTGTGCGACATCTGCCCAGCCACCCAGTTGCAGCGTTGCGCGACCGCGTGGACGCGGCCCGCGGAAGGCCCGGTGGCCGCGCTGGCGGAGGACCTGGGCGGAAGGTTGGTGGAGATCACCGATCGGGCGATCGTAGTACAGGGGTTGGACGAGCAGCGCCGATATCGGATGCAACACGGGCTCGGCTTCCAGGTCCACGATGTGGCCAAGCCGCACCATCCAAGCAGGCACGGCCGAGCCGACACCGGCTGGGCCTCTCACACGCAGGAGGAGTCGTGACCCATCCCATTCCACGCGTGCTGGCCGGGCAACGCCTCACGGTCGTGGATGTCGAGGGCAACGGCGGCCAACCACCGGAGATCGTCGAAATCGGTGTGCTCGCACTAGATCAGCCATTGCACCCGTCGCGCGTGGCGACGTGGTTGGTGCGGCCGAGGATGCCGATCAGTTCGGTGGTGACGCGCAAGGTCCACGGCATCAGCAACGCCGATGTCGCCGACAGTCCCACCTGGCAAGAGGTGGCCGACGAGATCACGGGTGTGCTGGCCGATCGGGTGATCGTCGCGCACAACGCCGCTGTGGAGCAGCGTGTGCTGGCCGCGCACCTTCCGGGTTGGACACCGCCGTTGGTGCTCGACACTCTTCGTCTGGCCAGGCATGTCTGGCCCGGCCTGGACGGCTATGGCCTGGACCGCCTCATCGTCCACACCGGTATCGACCCAGAGGAGCTTTCGGGTCAGCGACATCGCGCTGGGTTTGACGCGTGGATGACCGCGCGTCTGCTGGCCACGTTGGCCGAGCACTGCGACGACTGGTCTGTGCTGGTGCGTGTCGCGGCATTGCCCGGCTTCGACGCAGCCGAGGGGGGATTGTGGTGAGTGTCGAGCGTCCGGTCATGATCGGCGTGCTGGGCACGCATTCCACCGGCAAGTCCACGTTCCTCGCCCGGCTCGCGCACGAGCTGCGCCGTGACGACATCCAGGTCGCCACGGTCTCGGATTTGGGTGAGCAGGCTCAGAGGATCGGGTTGCCGATCCTGTTCAACCACACCTACGCCTCCACCCTGTGGTTCATCACCCGAGGTATCAGCAACGAACTCGAAGCCTGGCTCCACGCCGACGTCGTGCTGGTCGACCGCGCCGTCCCGGACGCGCTGGGCTACTACCGCGCTGCCCTCGCCTACCGCGGCGAACAGCTGGACGCGGCGACGGTCGCGTCCCTGGAGTCGCTGGTCCGCTCGCACAGCGCCCACTACGACCTGCTGCTGCGGACCACCTTGGATCCTGGTTTGCCGTTGGGGGTCAACAAACGACGCGACCCGAACCTCGACTTCCGCGCATTGGCCGACCAGCACGTCAACCAAGTCCTACACGATCTCGACCTACCGCATGAACTGTTGCCCTCTCACGGTCACCAGGCCGCCCTCGAGCGGGTCGTCGCGTTCACCGGCACCCGGCTCGCCGGTGCGGGAGTGGGGTCATGAGCACCATGAGGGACATCGTGGCCACCGTCGTGGTCGTCGACTGTCCGCTCGGGCAGGTCGCGCGGGCGGTCGATGACCTGAGTTCGCACCTGCCGGCGGAGCAGGAGCCGGGGGTGTGTCCGTTCTGTGTCAACGCCCAGTGGCCGTGCGGCCGTTTCCTCGCAGCGGCGCAGCACATCGCCGGGTGTGGTGTGGACGTGAGCAGTCTCGTGCCGGTGGCCCTGCACCCCGTGCTCTGGCCAGCCACGAAACGCAGTGCGTGAGTCCATGACAAGCCGAAACATGACGCTGCGCACCCTGGTGGTGGGCAACCTGCTGCGGGACCTCATCGCCGAGTCCGGGCACACCCAACGACAGATCGCGCAAACCAGCGAGATCGACCGCGCCACCCTGTCCCGGTTCCTCAACGGCATGAGGACGATCACCGACGGCGACCTCGCGGTCCTGGCCTGGACCGCCGGGATCACGACACGACCGCTGCAGCGCGCCCTCGTGGCGATCACGCGACATCGAGCACACCGAATGGTGGCTCAGCGCCCACTACACACCCTGGTACCGGGAAACCAACGCCATCATCCACGACCACACGACCCGGACGATGTCGTTCACCCCGTTCACCTTGCCTGAATCAGGAAACCCACCAGGCGCCGTGGTCGCAGGGCAGTACCTCATCGGACAGTCCGCAGTGGACCTACTCGACCCCACCGCATCCGAGACGTCACGCCTCATCGCGCGACTCGTCCGCTGCGCCCGCTCGAGCCACATCACCATCCGCATCACGGGCGTCGGCGACATCACCCACCCGTTCGACGTGCTCACCCTCGACACCGGCCACACCGTCGTCAAGATCCCCGCCACCGACTCCGTCCTCTACCTCGAACACCCCACCGACATCGAACGCTTCCGTCACCACATCGAGGCGATCGAACAGGGTGCGGCCACTGCGGAGGAGTCCCTCACCATCCTCGACAACCTCACCACAAAGCCGCAGCCCCACAGCACCGCAGAACACGTGCCCGCCCAAGTGAACACCCATACCCCACCCCCATGAACGAGCGTGACTGGGCGGCCGTCGGACGCTGCATCAGCCAACGACTGGCCGAACTCGAATGGACACAACACGAACTCGCCGCCCGATCCGGTATTTCCCAAGCCATCATCCGAGAACTCCAACTCAACACCGTCCAACGCAAACGCAGCCCACGCACCCTCGAAGCACTCTCCACCACCCTCGGCCTGCACCCCCACCACCTCGCCGCCCTCCGCGACGAACACACCCCACTCCCCCTCGGAGTCCCCACCGATCAACCCGAACCACTCGCCGCCATCGAACAACGCCTCGCCGACATCAACAGCTCGATCAGGGACCTACGCCTCGGCTTGGCCAAAGTCCTCTACCTCCTGACCCCGAAACCCGGGACACGGAACACCACGCGCTAGGACCCGCGCGCACCGATCCGATACTCCCGCAACCACAACAGTTTCCCCAGATCGACCACCATCCGACACCACCGTCGCGTGGACCAGCCACACGACAGAAACAGGAGGTACCACCCATGCAGACCCCCACCGTCGACATCTACGCCAAGCTCTCCACCGACTGCTCCATGACCTACGAGAGCAGCGCCCCGGGCGAGATCGAGTTCACCCTCGGCGGCCGCGTCGACGGCGCCATCATGCTCACCTTCACCGACACCGCCCTACGACAGTTCCTCACCCTGGCCACCACAGCCATCAACGAGACCCCGACCACCGCGTCGTCGAGCGGCATGGTCACCGCGGACGGACCCACCACCGCATAGGCAGCCGACCCGCTTCCTCGCCCCACCGCCCACCGGGGCGAGGAAGCGGCTGTGCGCACCGCCCCAGTGGTATCACCATTCACGTCGCTCGAGGTCGGAGGACCCTCCATGCCCTCACCGGACACGGTGGCCGTCGCCGCCTACCCCGAACTCCAGCACCTGATCGACATCCGCGACCACGACTGGGAGTTCCACCCCGTCCTCGACGACAACGGCATCACCCAGATCTACGGATACCGCCGCTGGCCCGACGGCTGGATCGACCTCCTGGTCATCCACCACCGCACCAACACCGCCGCCGCCCGCTCAACCTACGACGGCGGCCTGGTCTGGAACCGAGACGGCACCCTCACCGACACCATCCAGCACCTCACCGACCTCCCCACCCCCGACCACCCACTAGCTCCCCGACTCGTCATCGCCCGAATCCCCACGCTCTGGACCCCCTGACATGCCCCACAACACCGGGAACTGGGCCGACGTGGCCGCCCTCATCCAACGCCGCATGACCCACCTCGGCATCACAGAACCACAACTCGCCCTCCGGTCACGCGTGTCCCTGACCGTCGTCAAAGAACTCGCCCGCAACACCAAGCAATCCAACCGCCACCGCCTCACACTTTCCCGCCTGTCACGGGCGCTCGGCCTCGACCTCGATCACCTCCGAGAACTCGCCACCCGCCCCACCCCCAAACCCCATCCCGTCGCCCTCGGCGAACTTCACCACGCCGACATCCCACCCGCCCTGCGCCACCTGATCACCGACATCGTGGACCGACTCGACACCGCACTGCGCGACATCCGCGCCGAACACGCCCAACTCGCCCACGACGCCCGAATCATCCGCACCATCGCCGAATCCGTCCCCACCGGCCACCACGAACAGCCCGCCGACACACCCACCGGATGAACCGACCCCACACCGGATGGCACGCGGTGGCACGCGCCCTCGACCACCGGCTCCGCGAACTCGGCTGGCGCCAACGAGAACTCGCTACCCGATCCAAAGTCTCCCAAGCCGTCATCCGAGAACTGCAATACAACACCATCCAACGCAAACGCAGCACCCGAACCCTCGAGGCCCTCTCCACCGCGCTCGATTGGCACCCCCACCACCTGACCGCCATATACGAGGGCAACGAACCACCACACCACGACCAACCCGAAAACCAAGACCCCGTGGTAACACGACTAGACGACATCGAACATCGGATGGACGCCCTCGCCGACACCCTCCACCAGATACGGATAGACCTCGCGATCCTCCTGCACCGTACCCGCGAGATCCTGCACGGTGGAGAGGGCAATGCCCCTGCGGACGACTGATCGACGCCGCACGAACCCGCCCCGGAACAATCCGCAGCGGGTCCAGCACGACGAGGACACGCTCGACCAGGTGTTGGACTGGCCTAAACCTGGAGGCGGTACCTCGGCAGTAGCGTGGTCAACCAGGACTCCTCGAAAGCCACCGCGGGTACCCGCTCCACCGTAGCGAGGCCAGCGGACTGAGGCGGTCAAGGGGAAAACCCTCGGGCTCCACCTAGCCGGGCGGCATTCCCTTAGCCCCAGCGAGTTGTCCGATGCAGGTGGGGTCGAACCGAGCAACGAGCTGCCCACCGCGGGCCCGAACCCATCCAGTGACCGCCATCGGCACCTTAGAACACCGACACGAAACCCGGCGAGCCGCTGGCGACGGCCGGGACATGCCAGCCCAGCCGCTGAGCTCGATCAACAGCAGGTGCTCGCGGTGGCGATGAGCTGCAGAAGCCCGCAGAGCCGACATCCCACCCGCCCTACGCCACCTGATCACCGACATCCTCGACCGACTCGACACCGCACTACACGACATCCTCGCCGAACACACCCAATTCGCCCACGACGCCCGAATCATCCGCACCATCGCCGAACCCGCCCCCACCGGCCACCACGAACAACCCGCCGACACACTCAACTGATGAACCGCCACACACGAGGTGGCCCGCGTATCACGCGCCGAGCGTTCCGTCGGCGATCCTGCTCCACGTGTCGGGCAGGTACGGGTAGTACTCGTTCGCATCAGGGTAAAGCTCCGGGTCGGCGGCTGGTTGATGGCCGGGTTCGTGGATGGTCGTGGCCTGCGTGTTCGTCGCTGTTCCGCTACCGGTGATCGGCAGCGAAGCTCGGTTCACGGCGCCCCACGCCGGATGACGTTGCTGGTAGGTACCCCGACCCGTGCCGGCGGCGCGTGTCTCCGGCGTGGGGTGCCTCCCACCGGAGCCGACCGAACGCGGAGCGCCAGCGTCGTGACCATGCACATCACCCAAGACGACGCCTTGCGTCGTTTCCCCGAACTTGTCCACCTGTTGTCCATCCGCGAAGCCGGGTGGAACTTTCACCTGCTTGGCGACAACGACGAACTGGTGGGCGTGGCCGCGAGCTACAGCCGCGCGCAGTTCACCGACGCGATCTTCGTCTTCGACCGCACGCACTTTCTGGCGAACCGTCTGCTGGCCGACAACTACGGCGGCGGAGTGGTCTGGATGAAGGAAAGCAGCGACCTGCAGGAGATCGTCCACGACATCCGGGACCAACCAGCTCCCGGTGAACCCGGCGCTCCGTCGCTGGTGCTTGCCTCCGGTTCGCTGTGGACACCGTGATGGCAGCTCCGGTGGTCTACGGCTACATTCGCACCGCGACCGAGGACCCCGCAGGTGTCCTGGAGCATCGGGTGGCGATGGAGATGTGGTGCGCCCGCGAGGGCTGGCGGTTGGGCGCGGTCTTCCAGGATGTGGGGTCACCACTGGACGCCGAGGAACGTCCCGGGTTCCGCGGGCTGCTGGGGACGCGGCGGCGATGCCGAACGCGACAGCGGTGGTGATGGTGGACTGCACCCACCTCCCGCCTCGCCCCACGGTGGCTGCCGAGCCGGCAGCCCTGATTCGTCGGACAGAGGCGGTCGTCAAAGTCTTGCGCGGCGACGAGCAGGCCGAGGTGGGTCCAGCATGACGAGGAGATGCTCGAGCAGGTGTTGGACGGGTGAGGCGGCTGGCCCTAGGCCGGGAGACGGTAGGTCGGTAGTGGCGTGGTCAACCAGGACTCCTCGACCGCCACCGCGGTCACCCGCTCCAGGGCAGCGAGGCTGGCGGACTTGAGGTGGTCGAGGGGGAAGTCCTCGGGCTCGACCCAGCCGGGCAGCATGTCGTTGGCCCCGGCAGGGAGACCGATGAAGGTGGGGTCGAACCGGGCAACGAGCTGCCCGTCCCGCGCCTGGACGATCTGGTGGTCGCCGTTGGCGCTCCAATACACCGACACGAACAACCCGGTGGGCCTGGCGAGCTGCTGGGCGACGGCCGGTGCGTTGCCGACCCAACCGTTGGGCTCGATCGCCACCAAGTGCTCGCCGTGGCGCTTGAGTTGCAGGAGGCCGTAGTCGTCGAAGTGCTCGTTGCGTTCCTCCAGCGCGGCCTCGAACGTCACGTCGGTTGGCCGCGCGTCGTCGCGGACTCCGTAGACGGCGAGTACCTCGCGCTCGGTCCGGCCGGTGGTCACGGCCAGGGTCCAGGCCAGGTCGAAGGCGGTGTCCGCCCACGCGTAGCGGGTCACAGCGCGCATTGTTCCACCTGCTCGTCAGCAACGTCGGCCCCGGCGAACCCGGTCGTGGCGACCTGGGCCGGGTTGGAGATGACCACCAGGAAACTGTCCCCCTGACCGATCTTGGCCTTGGCGTACCCGGAGCTGATCGCCCCACCCTGACATCGCTGCTCCCGCAACGGAACCTCCTCCGTGCGCGCGCCGGAACCACCTTCGTCCGTGGTCGCGAAGCTATATTCGTCGCAACTCCCCCCGTTCTTCGGCACGAACCGCCCACACGCCGCGGCCCGATTGGCGGCCTGCTTGGCGGAGTTGCGGGTCAGGACCGACGGTTGGCCCTCGCCCCAGGCCAGGTGGATGTTGCGGGCGATGAACGGCATCTTGGCCGCGTCGATCACCACCACCTTCGCGTCCCCGCACTGCCGCGTGGTCAACGCGACCGTGACGGTGCACTGCCGCGCCTTGGACTCCCCGTCACCACCCACCAGGAGCTGGTGGCCCTCGTCCTCGATCAGCACCGGGTCCTGGTTGTCGAAGGCGCCGGTCACGGTGTCGATCACCGCCTCCGGACCGAAATAGGCCACGGCCCCGGCGACGGCCAGGACGGGCAGGATCACGCCGGACTTGGTGCGGGGCATCGGTTTCCTTCACGCTACAACCTGTCATCACACGGACACGAACAGGTGTAGCAAGATCACCAACGCGACGACACAGAGCTTTGGACGGAGGATTCCTTCACGGGATGACGTGACGGCGCGGTCACCGTCGGGAACCAGCACGTCAGACGATGTCCAAATCGAACATGTGTGCGAACAGATGGTAGGTTGCCGGGCATGACACCGTCCTCCTCGCTCACTCCGCCGGACGGGGTGCTGCGGTACCGGCTCGATCCCGTGGGCGCGGTGATCGCGATCCTGCCCACCAGGTGCAAGAGCGGGCGACACCCACTCGTTCCCGGCATCAGCACCGTGCGCGCCGCGGGCGGCAAACTCCGAGTCGACTGCCCAGCTTGCGCCACCACGCCGGGCGGTACCGGCACCGGGTGGCGGTGGACCGGCGGTCACCGTTACCCGGACCGGGTCGAGCGGGACGAGCGGTTCTACGACGGCCATCCAGCCCGCCGTCCCCGGGTGGCAAGGCGACAGGAACCGGGCGAGTCGTGATCATCAGCCCGTACACCTTGTGGGAGGGCGATGCCCTGCACGGCCGTAGCCAGAACCCACATTCGAGCGCCGTTGACATTCAGCACCGGCTCGCCCTTGGTCACCAGCCCGTTGTAATGATCGGCGTACAAACCCCGCGCCAGCGCGCCCTACGGCACTTCACCACCAGCCCCCGCAAGATCGGCCAAATCGTCAAAGCGGCACTTGTCCTCACACGTTTTCGAACACGGCCGACTCATCTGAACTCGCTGAGATCACCTCAGTGTCACGCAGGGCAAAATGGCCTTCATTAGCTATCAGATGCCCACTTAGCACGGGTGTTGGCCAAGTTCTTTTCGGCATTGGCCCGCAGACGCTCATCGTCAATTCTGGCGAATATTTCAATCGCGGAACCGAACGCTGCGACCGCCTCCGCTAGGCGGCCGATTTTGCTCAATGCGATACCAAGGCCGTTCCATGCCATCGCTTCGCCGTGGCCGTTTCCTATTTCACAGTGAATGACAAGGGCGCGTTTATGGGCTCCGGTCGCCTCATCGAAGCGTTCCATACGAAGAAAGACCTTACCGAGACTGTTCCACGCCATCGCCTCGCCGCGGCGGTCTCCGACCTCTTGGTGGATGGTGCAGGCATGTTCGTGGGCTTCGATCGCCTCGTCAAATTTGCCTACCAAACCGAGCGCGGTACCCAAACTGTTGCTTGCTATGGCTTCGTTACGACGGTCCCCAATCTCTTTGAATAGCACAAGGGCTTGTTTCAAAGTCTTGACGGCGCCACCGAGGTGTCGCTGCTCGCGCAAAGCGATGCCGAGGTTGTTCAATGCCTCAGCTTCGCCACGACGGTCCTTGATTTTCCGAAATAGGGCGAGCGCATCCCGGAAAATCCTGACAGCTTCATCAAAGTGTCGCTGGTGACGCAAGGCTATACCACGGTTGTTCAACGCTTGAGCTTCGCCGCGACGGTCTCCGACCTTTTGGTGGATGGTGCAGGCATGTTCGTGGGCTTCGATCGCCTCATCAAAGCGTCGCGAATGACGAAGGGCATTGCCTAGAATGTTCCAAGCGAGGGCTTGGTCGCGGGCGTTCCCAATTTGCTGAGCGACCTGTCGGGCGATCATAGTAACGGTGATCTGGTCATCGAGGTAGCGTCGCAAGTCCAGGCATTCCGCCAAGTACAGCGGCAGGTCGATTGCAGTGCTGTTGTGATTGATGTCGCGTGCGGTGCGCACGGCGGCGAGCAGCGTAGCGTGCTCGGTGTCCAGCCAGGCCAGCGCAGCATTACGTCCCGTGAATTCGTCCAACATGTTTTCCCCAGAGGTCTCCCGGAGATGGCGGTCCGCAGCCTTGGCGACACGAGTGTAGTAGTCGAGCACTCGAACTACCGCCATACGCTGAGCCTCCGCAACCTTGTGATCACCCTGCGCGGCCTTGACCGCACGCCAGCGGGCATAGTCAGCTACCAGGTCATGCATTCCCCACCGGTCGGATTCTGGATCGTTACTGATAAGATAGGCGGCAGCTAGCTCGTCCAGAACCTCGGCTACGCTTTCGGTATCCATATCGGTGAGCACGGCTACGGCGGCGGTGGCGATGTCGTGGCCGGGCGCGATACCCAGCAGGAGAAATACCTGAGCGCACTTAGGTGCTAGCCGTGCATAAGACAGGTCAAACGCGGAGCGTACGGCACGCTCGCCGTCATTAAGATGCTCAAGGCGGTTAGTGGAGTCCGTCAACTTCTCGGCAAGCCGAGCTAGGGATAGATGGGGCGAGCGCACCAGCAAGGCGGCGCAGATCTGCAGCGCCAACGGCAAACACCCGCAACGACGAGCGATGCATTCCAGCCCAGCCGCATCGGAGTCACGTCCGTCTGCCGGAGCAGCTCGAGTGAGCAGACTACGCAGCAGTTCGACCGCAGCATGGGGGTCGAGCACCGCCACGTCAAGCTGTATCGCGCCAAGAGTGTGCAGCCGATCGCGAGAAGTGATCAGTAGCCGATGCTCTCCCATCCCCGGCAACAGCGGCCTGACTTGGCTGGCGAGGGAAACGTTGTCAGCGATCACCAGCAGAGGCGCACCTTTTTCCCCGGCCAGCTTGGCGAGTCGGGATCGGTACAAGCTAGCCTGTTCCTCCAGCGTGGGTGGAAAATGTACCGGGTCTACTCCTAACGCGCGTAGGAATATTGGGAGCGCCTGCTCGGCGGTGACTGGATCGGTGTCATAGCCGCGCAGATTCATAAATAGTACCGCCGCGTACCAGCCTTTTTTGCGCACGGCGTGAGCGGCGGCCACTGCTAGGGCGGTCTTGCCCACCCCAGCCATCCCACCCAGCGCCGAGATCACCACCCCGCCCCCATCGGTGGCACAGTTGGGGTCGAGGGCCGCCAGCAACCGCTCCAGATCATCTTCACGCCCAGTGAAGCCCGGTGCCACAGCCGCCAACCCCGGCAACCCATCCAGAATGGTGGGCGTCAGTCCGTGGGGATGTTCCTCCTTGCCAACCACCTCGTCGTGAAACGCCATGCCACCGAAATCGATGCGATCGAGGTTGAAGACACTTAGGCTGGCGCTGTGTGTGGGTCTGTCCGTGTCGGTGCCGGACTGGCGCGTGGGTGTCGAGAGCTTCCGTTGCGCAGCGGCGCTGGCTATCGCTTCCGCCCGGAGCACGTCGAAGCGCTTCTCGTTGAACCAGCGCGCCTGATATTCGTCGAGGGCGGCGATCGCCTGGTCGTGCAGGCCCAGCTCAATCAACAGACGAGCGTGCCGATCGCAGGCCTGGATCCACTGGTTCACCAGCCCGGTGCGCTTGGCGCCGAGCTTCTTGCCCACCTTCAGCGCTGTCCAAGGTTCGCCGCGAAACTCGCCGATGGCGGCTTCCACCGCCGCCAGCCCGTCTTCAGGCGTGTCAGCTCCTTCCGCTGTCTTCAGTCGCTGGGTGAAGCGGCGCACATCGAGCACTTCGGCGTTCGGCAAGCGCAGCATGAGCAACCCACGCGATCGGAGCAGCTGCGCTCGTGGGTCGAGCGTGCGCAGAGCAGCGCGGACATCCTTGATGTAGCCGTACAAGGTGTCGTCTTCGCGCACCTCCTCGTCCCACAGGTGCTCCTTCAGCTGGTCGTTGCTCATTCCCAGGTCGAGATTCAGCAGGAGCACGACCAGCAACGTCGCTGGTTTCGGAGGCAGCACAACCAGGTTGCCGTCGCTGCCGCGCAGCTCCATCGGTCCCAGCACCCGGATGTCCGCGGCGCCGAAGGCTGCGCTAGTCACGAACCTGCACCACCCCTGCCGCCGCGACTGACCGGTGGGTAATCACATCAGAAGTCCGGGTCTCCGGAGATGAGAGACGTTCCGCCATTCAGGTGACAACCAGATTGCCGGTTATTCCCCAGTTGATCTCCCAGTAGATCCCCCAGTTCCGCGCCTTGCAATCGCGACCAGCGCAAACACGTAGCTGGGAGTCGGAATGGTCGCGGCGGAGCAGGAGGGCTCTCGGGTGCTCGCACCCGGTGAGCGCGCTGCCGCGCCGTGGACGACTTTCGCGGGCAAGACCGTGCTCGTGCTCGCGCAGCACCCGCAGGCCGTGACACGCCTGCTGTTCGACGTGCTCCCCCTCCTGCTTACTGACCCACGGATCAACGTCGTGTGGACAACACCGGATCTGCGGTACCGCTGGAGCAGCGAGTTCGACGACTTCCTCCGTGAACTGGGCATCGCGCGCGTGCCGTGGTGGCAGGTCCTCACGACGCCGTACGACCTCGTGCTCTCTGCGTGTTTCGGCGGCCTGGACGAGACCATCGGCCCCAAGGTGAAGCTACCGCACGGCATCAACGGGGCACGCTCGCGCATCGGCCCGTTCCCCGACGAGGAGCAGCACGACCTCCGAAGGGAGAAGTTGATGAAGGACGGCAAGGTTGTGGCCTCCGCACTCATGCTGTCGCACGAAGACGAACTCGCAGTGCTCGCCAAGTCGTGCCCGGAGGCCTTGCCGCACGCCGTCGTCGCGGGGTGTCCGTCCTTCGACCGGATGCTCGTGAGCAGGCGCCGGGCCAAGCGCTATCGACGGGCGCTGCGAGTCTGTCCCTGGCAGAAGCTCGTCGTCGTCAGCACCACTTGGTCGGAGCACTCCCTCTGGGGCTCGGACCCCACGGTCTTCGCGCGGCTGCGGGCCGCCCTGCCCTCGTGGAGGTACCGCATCGTGGTGATCGTGCACCCGTTCATCTGGCTGCTCCACGGACGCCCAGCCGTGTTGGTCCGGTTAAAGCAGGCAGGGGTGACCGCTCTTCCCTACCGCGAAGGGTGGAGAGCTGCGCTCATCGCCGCAGACCTCCTCGCCGGAGACCACGGATCGGTCACCCAGTACGGCGCCGCGCTGGGGTTGCCGGTCCTGATGACCACCCGGTCGCTGCGAGATGTCCGGCGGGACAGCACCGCGGACAGGCTGTCGCGGCTGGCAACTCCGTTCGACCCGCGCAAGCCGTTGTTGCGGCAGGTACGTGCGGCACTGAAAGCGGGAGGGTCGCGCGACTTCGCGGACATCGCGCTGTCGAACCATGGACAGGCGACCGAGATCATCCACCGGGTCTGCTACGAGCTGTTGGGAATCCCGAAACCTGGAGGCGTCGTGCTGGTCAGGCCGCTGCGGAGGCCATTTCCGATCGACCTAAGCGACGTCGAGTGACCGCAACCGCTCTCGGATCCGGTTCGCCTTGGGATGCCGCAGCGTGGTGAAAGTCTCCAGCGCCTCCTCCCAGTAGCGCCGAGCGGCGCTGCGGTCACCCGCCATCAGCGTCACCTCGCCGAGTTTCTCCACCACGTCGACGCGCAACGCCAGCGCCGCCGGGTCGAGTGCCTCAAGCCCTTCGGTCATCTCCGCGATCGCACGGCCGAACTGGCACTGGCGGGCACGGGTCTCTCCGAGTCCGACGAGCGCTTGCGCCCGGCACGTGTTGTCACCGATGGAGGCAGCGGCCCGCGTCGCGCGTGCGAAGTAGCCAGCCGCGCTCGCGTCGTCGCCGAGTCCGGCCAGTGCGTAGCCGAGACAGCACAGCACTAGGGCTGCCCCACGCTGATGGTCGTGCTGCTCGTTGACCGTCAGCGCACGTAGGTACAAGCCGACCGCGTCCTGTAGCTGCCCGTCAGCGTGGGCGATTCGGCCGAGACACTCCAGAGCCGTTGCGATGGCTCGCGAGTCGCCTGTGGTCTCCGCCAGTTCCCAGGCCAGCAGCGCGGCCCGCAACGCCGCCGCGGAGTCACTGAGCCGCAGGTGGGCTGCAGCGAGGTGCACGAGCAGGCGGGATCCCACCACCGGGTTGCCGAGCCGGGCTGCGGCACCTGCGCCGATCTCACAGGCCTCGATCCATTCCGGGTGGAAGCCCCGGTAGAGGAATAGGCCCCACAGCGCGTCGCTCAACCGCCAGGTGAGGTCGTCCCAGCCGAACGCGGCCGCGACCCGCAACACCCCCATGAGGTTGGACAGCTGCGTCTCCAGCCAGTCAAGCGCATCACCAGTAGTGCCGAACAGCCGCGGTCTCGGTGTCAGATAGTGATCACCGAGGTGGAATCGAAGCTCCGTCGCCACGAGGTCCGCGGTGACCGCACGTTCGAGGTACCACTCGGTCATGGCGCGCACCGCGTCGTGCCGGACCGTTGCGGTGTCCTCGCGTTCCGCGCATCGCTGCGCGTGCAGGCGCAGCAGGTCGTGCATCCGGAAGCGATCCTCCTCCACCTCGATCACCATGTTGGCGTCGACCAGGACGTCCAGCGCGTCTCTAGCGAGCTCGACGGACGTGGCGGTGGCCGCTGCGGCGACCTCGCTGCCGAACTCCGCACCGGGGTGCAACGCGATGCGGCGATACACCTCGGCCACGCTGGCGCCCAACTCGCGGTACGACAGGTCGAACGCCGCCTCGACCGAGACCCCGCCGTCTTCGAGCACCAGGGCGGATAACCGCCGCCGCTCGTCAGCGAGCTCGCGCACCATCCGGTCTACCGGCCACCGCGGCCTGCCGACCAAGCGCGCCGCCGCGACACTCAGCGCCAGGGGCACCCCGCCGCACAACGCTGCTAGCGCGCAGACCGAGCTCGGCTCGACGACGCGACCGGGGCCGAGCGTCCGCACGACCAGCGTCGCGGCATCCTCGTCGGGCAGGGGCGACACCGGCAGCACTCTCGCACCACGCAGCACCATCCCACCGAGGTACGTACGGCTGGTGATGATGACGACGTTGTTCCCCATGCCGGGCAACAACATCTGCGCCTGGGCCGTGGATGCCGCGTCGTCCAACAGCAGGGCGATGGACCGACCAGCGGTGACAGACCGAAACAGTGCGCTGCGCTCGTCCAGCTCGGGCGGAACCTCTGCCGCAGGCACCCCCAGGCCTCTCAACAGCCTGCCCAGCACCCGACCTGGTTCCGCCGGGCCCTGGGCGCCGAACGCGGAGAGGTCCGCGTACAGCTGGCCGTCAACGAACCGGTCAGCACGGTCACCGAGCCACTTCAATGCCAGCGCGGTCTTGCCCATGCCACCTGATCCGACGATGACCACAACCGCGTGGCCAGAACTGCGATCCAACGCTTCGTCCAACCCGGCAAGTTCGATGGCCCGGCCGGTGAAACACGCCGGGCTCGGCGGGAGTTGACGAGGAGGCGTGGACGGTACGGCCGAGTGCAGGTGAACATCGCCGCTGACCTGTCCAGCCTGCACGACGTTGCCGATCACGGTCCCCGTCACGTGGTTCTCGACTTCGGCATGGCTGCCGTCCATCGGCACCTCCCCGAACCGGTACAGGCTTCGGAGTATCCGCACCGGGGAGCGGCAACTGGCTGGACGACAGCCACTCTCACCTGATCGTCGCACCAGCGAGAACGCTCAGTAGCCGTCGCCGACAAGCGAGCAGTCCGGCCACACGCGCAGAACTGCCTGTTGGTCGAAGACTCCGATGTCGCGTCGCAGATCGTCGAGCATCCCCGCACGCACGTCGGCGTCCTCCACCTCACCGGTCAGCCTATGCGCTTCGGCAAGAAGCGTCACGGCCTCATCGCACGACTCGTCCGACAAAACCAGTGCCTTGTGGCGCAGGTCTCGCCACAGGTCGAACCGGCGAAGACGCGGAAACTTGGCATGAGCCTGACGACCGAGCACGATGGCTTCGTCCAAGGCCGCCAGAGAGGAAACGGCATCTCCGGATTCGCCGAGAATTCCAGCGATGTTGCTCAATGTGCCCGCGAGTCCGCCTACCGCGGCCTCGTTGCCCATCGTCAGGAGATCGCGCCAGATCCCTTCGGCCTTCCGGCTCGTGCGCAACGCCTGGTGGGGGCCACCGCGACGATCGCCCAGGAACCGTTGCGTCTTCGCCATCTCCGCGTACACGAAGGCCACGCTTGGCAGGTACTTCTGCGCATCTTGGTCGGCCAACTGTCGGAAGCGGCCGAGTGCCTCGTTGTGGGCGTGCAACGCCTTGCGGTGCTGTCCTTGGCCTGATCTGGTCACGCCCAGCAGTTGCGTGATCTCGGCGGCCAGTTGGTCGAAGGCTCCGGGCTGTTCCCTGACCAGCACCCTCGCCTGGCGCATCGACTCGAAGGCAGTCGCTGCCGCGCGGAGGTTTCTGCCCAGGGGTACGAAGCTCTGGCTCAAGTGGTAAAGCGCGGTGGTGTGGCGTGGCCTCGATTCGCCGGGGGCGGTGTTCATCAGCTCGGTGGTGATCACGACCGCCTCCGCGATCGCCTCGTGCGCACGTTGCCATTGGTCCTGCACCCAGTAATCCAGGAACAGTCGGACGAGAGTGTCGGCGAGCTGCGGCAGGAACTCACGAGGTCGTGAATCCGCGAGCTTGCGGTGAATGTCGGCCGCGGCGGTGTCGTCTTCCACCGCCTCTCCCAGCCTGCCGAGGATCCGGAGGTGGACCGCCCGATTACCCAGCGCCATCGCCAGATCAGCCAGATGGAACTCTGGCCGGTGATCAGCCAGCCGGCGGAAGATTCGCTGTGCGGCAGTGAGCTCCTGTACCGCGTCCGAGTGGTGGCCTTGACGACCAATCGCCAGCGCCCGATTGTTGTGCACGTGAGCGAGCAGCGCCTCGAACCGTTCGCCATAGGTCTGCACCAGCATCTCGGCGGTTTCCAGCGCCTCGTCGGCGAGCTCCACGCCTTCGGCAGCGTCACCGAGCGCGAACATAATCCCGCTGTAGTTGCTAAGCAGGCTGGCGAGATCTTCCGCGAACGCGTCCGGAACGTGTTGTGCGAGTGGTCGGAAGATCTGGGCAGCCCGTTCGAACACCTCGGCGCTCTCCCTTTCCCGTCCGGCTTCAGCCAGCGCATAACCCTGCTGTTGCAGCACCGCCGCTAGTTCTGGAAGGTAACTGAGGTCATCCTCGCTGAGCCGGTCACAGATCGCCGCCGTCTCATCGAGCAGCGCCAACGCTTCCTCACGCTCGCCCGCCGCAAGCAGCTGCTTGGCGAACTCCGTGGAAGTCAGCACCAGTTCATCGGCGAACCGGTCTTCATCCAGCTCGGCGAGCTCACGCAACAACGCGACCGCTTCTCGTGAGCCGTCGAGCGAATCGTCGTAGTGGCCGAGGCCGTACAGCGCACTGGAAAGCTCGATCAGCGCGTTGGCAAGCGCCGCTTTCACCATCGGCTCGCCGCGTTCGGACGCCATCTCGCGGTGCAACCGCACTGCCTCGACGAGAACAGGAACTGCAGCATCCAGATCGTTCACCGCGATGAGCCGCGTCCCGTGGTCGCTCAGCAGCACCGCGAGTTCGGCATCGGCCAGCGAACTGTGCCGGTGAACCTCGAGGGCACGACCGGTGGCCACGGCCGCGAACTCGGCGAGCGCGATGCTGCCAGGAGGCAGATCTGCCACTACCGCGTCCAGCAGTGCGCGATCCGCTGAGGTACTGACCACAGTGGACAGAGCAGAGGTGAGCCCCGTCGGGTTCGTCAGCGTCGGCGCGACCTCCATCCCGATCGGGACCAGGCGCGTAGGAGTACTGCGCACCATGTTCTCGATGGCACCCACCAGAGCGGTGTGTCGCGGCGCCGCCCGACCCAGCACCGTGATCGCCTGCCTGGCCTGAGCCGCTTCCGCGGCCGTCAGCAGCAACGTGACGAGGTCCGGGAACTTGGCGATGGTTGTAACGGCGTGGTCCTCGCCCAGCCGGTCGGGCCGCATCCCGTTGAGTAACGCTTCGCCTTGGTAGAGGTCGCGCGACCAGGTGAGAAACCGTTCAACCAGGTCCTGGGGCTGTCCCGCGAACGTCGGTAGCGCGCTGAGGAGCCGGACCGCCTCGCCGCGGTCCGCAGCGCCGAACAGAGTTCCAGCCACCACGACCTGGTCAAGTCGGCCCCGATGCGCGTCGGTCAGTGCATATGTGTCAATGGTGCGTTCCCAGTAAACGTGCTCGTGCCGCAGGACCCGCCGTACAGGGTCGACCCAAGCAGGTCCGCGACCTGCTGGTTCGACCTCGTCGAGCACCGCAGCCAGTGCAGCCGCGTGGATGTCCAGCGCATTGCGGTAGCGGTGGTCGTCGAGATCAGCGGGCGGCGGCACGAGTCCAGGCGGCCGGGAGAGCCTCGTGCTGAACGCTGTCGCCGCTCTGGCGAACTCGCCCGGTCGATCGTCGTCGGTGACCAGGGCTGGCAGCGCAAGTTCGTGCATGGATGCGAGAACTGCCGCAGCCGTTTCATCGTCGGCTTCCAGCAGACCGTCCTGCCATTCACCGATGGATCTGCTCAGCAGCAGTACACGCGCTGGTTCTGCACTGGCGCGGGCGCTGAGCGCCTCCACCACTGAGATGACCTGGTCGACGCGTCCCTCAGCGTAGTCGATCACAATCAGTTGCCGACCGCCCTTCGCGCCGACGCGGGCGAGGAACTCGGCGGGCAGGTCGTTGCGCAGCATCCCGGCCGTCCATCCCTGCTTGCCGACCATCGAGCAGAGTTTGAGCGCCAAACGAGTCTTGCCCTGCCCGCCCTCAGCGGTGATCAACAGGCAGGACAAGGGCAATTCATCCCCAATCCATGCCATGAGCGCCGCTAGCATGTCGGCGCGGTGCTGGAACGGCACCACCCCGTACTCGGCACGCAGCAACGCGCTCGGCAGGTGCAGAGCGCCGAGTTCACACTGTCCTTCGAACAGGCTCACCGCTTCAGCCGAAGCCGACTCAGACCAAACCTGCTCACGCACGTCGTCGCGGCTGCGGGCAAGCAGCGAGCTCATGCGGGTATGCAGCTGAGGGGTGGCCTTGTAGGTGGTGTCGAAGTGCGTGAACTCCTCACGGGCCAGCCGGTGCTGACCGGTCGCGATCATCGCGGTGGCCCACAGCTCGAACAGGTCCTCGTCATGCGCCCACCTCGTGCGATACCTGTTGAGCTCCGTGAGCGCATCAGGGTGCCAGCCCAGTCTGATCAGGCGACCAGCTCGGTCGTGGCAGGCGTCGCGATGTTGACGATCGAGGTCCGTGCGGATGTTCCGCAACTCGGAGCCAGCCAGCGCACCCAGCGGCTCGCCGCGGAACTCCTCAATCGCAGCGCCGAGCTCCTCCACAGCCTTCTCGTCGCTGTCAGCGGCCTTGGCAGCCGCGACACGGGTCCGGAATCTCCGGTAGTCGACACACATCGGGTCTGCCACGGTCAACCGCAGGTAACCGACACCGTCCGGTTGCAACGTGGCGCGGTCCTTGAACGCAGAGACCAGGGTGCGCCGAAGATCAGTAACGTACCCATCGAATGTGGTCTCAGCGCGGTCCTTACCGTCCCACAACCACGATTTGAGCTTGCGCCTGGCCACTGGAGCGCCCTGGTTGATCAACAGCATCGCCAACAGCACCTGGAGTTTCGGCTCCAGCACAAGGACCGTGCCCGCGTCGTTGAACGCCTTCACCTGCTCGAGGACCCGGAACTCCATGGACGCACACCCAACCCCTGCCGTAGCAACCGACAAACGATCCAACCAGGCAACGCGAGCAGAAGACCTCCACGACATGCGGCCAACCGAGTGAAATGCCACATCCGGCACCAGCGAACACCTCAACCAACCTGGCCGCACGGCGGTGACCCTAGACTTCTTACTACCTCCAGACCGATGAGCAAGGCGCTGGAACACCACGCCGTCGTGGGTCAACGAACTACGCGAGAACCCATAAACCGCAGACGGTGAAAGCGCTGGGGAGCAGCGCGGGGAGCAAATGGGGAGCAGTCAGACACGCCCAACGGACCCGAACTGCATTCAACGACTCTGAACGGATCCGCGCTGACCTGCGGAAATTGTGTTTCCGCAGGTCAGCGCATCATCGCGTCCTTGGTTCACACACAAAGGCTCTCTGGGCAGCGCTCAACGACCTGCGACGGCGTCCAACCGCAGGTCAACGGCATCGTACGGCCAGCTCGGGATGCCGTAGGTCGGTGAGCCCTTATTTGTCACAGCGGTCTCGACCGCTGTGGTCAGCATCTCCACCAGCCGCAGACTCACCGCGGCCAGCCATGGGCCCTTCTGACACACAGTACAGCCCAATCCGCAGGTCAGAACCATCGAGCCGATTACGCCAGCTTTGGTAGCTCCGGTGATGACAGCCAGCTGCCCCAACTCGATGTTGGACTTGAGACGCTACTCACGCTCCACCCATTTACCATGGTCGACTTGGTCCGCCGGTGGCGCCTAGGGGCAAGGGGTGTCAGTGGTGATCGGGGTCCTGCGGCGGGACCAACTGCTGGGCACGGGCAGGTTGCCGTTGATGACGAGGGTGACGACGACGCTCGGGGAATGTGGAGCTGTCATCCCGTGCTGTTGGGGTCCGAGGGCGAATAGGTAGTTCTCGGGTGTTCCGATGGGCAGCACCTTTCGGCTCATGTCGAGGACGGCGAGGATTGAGAGGCGGACACCGTCGGCGGCGGCGTACTGGGTGGGCTGGCCGATGTACTTGGTGGCAGTGCCAGGGGTGACGGGTTGGTCGCGGGCGACCTTGAGTTCAGCGGTGATGCCGTCGTGTCGGGTGTCGAGGTATCCGTGTCCGAGGGCGGTGCCGCGTTCGACTCGGCCTTCGAGGGTGGGGTCGGCGAGGAGGGCGGCGTGGAGATCGTCGTGGAACTGGCGTTCGCTCACGTGCTGGCCGCGGCGGTACTTCTTGTTCCAGGTCATGGCGAGCCCCACGCGGGAGATGGCGTTGAGCAGTCGGGCGAACGGCTGGAGTTGGTTGTGCGGGTAGCCGGCGGTGGCGAGCTTCTCGTAGATGCCGAGGAGGTGCTCGTCGAACACCTCGTACTGGGTGGTGGCGTCGCGGGCTGGGTCGTAGGGGCGCACTCGGAACTCGCGGTGGCCGGCGACGTCGAGGGGTTGGCGCTTGGGGTTGCCGCTCTCGTCTGTGCCACGCCAGGTGAGGCGCACCAGGACGGGGGGCGCGTGCTGTGTGGTGGGGACGGCGTACCGCACGTGAAGGCTGCCCTTCCCCTCGTAGGTGTCCGGATCACCGGTGTGTTGGTGGCGCTGCCAGGTGAGCGCGGGCCGCTGGAGTTCGGCGTCGTTCAGGGTGCTGACGAGCTCGGCGTCCAGCCGTTCGACCCACGTTGGCCACGGGTCGGTCTGTACTTGCAGAGACAGAGTGTGGGTGAGGGTCGGGTCGACGATGGCGGGCCCGGTGAGGAGTGTGTCGTCGATCGACACCAGGGCAACAGCGACCGTCGGGCTATCGGGCTCGGGATCAGCGGGCGGCGTCCACGGCCTGGAGGCGTGTTGGGGTTCAGGTGTGCGGATGAACAGCAACGGCGCCGGGAGACCGGCCACTGCGGTGAGAACCGTGCCCAGGTCGATGGGTGCGGCCGGGTCGGGATCTGCCGCGAGCGTGGCCCGGAGGGCTCGCGCGCGCGAGGAGCGGATCGTCGTCCCGGTATGCGTTCAGGTCGATGGCGGCGGTGCGGCGTGCTGTTGCGGTCCGGTGCGCTCGAGCCTGCATGATATCGGCGTTCAGGTCGGCGCTCTCGGCGTCGAGCAGGTGTGCGACAGCGTCGAGTAGTCGCCCGGTGATGACGAGACCGTCGTATGTCGCTGTCCCGGCGGATCTTCCGCCGCGCTGGAGGGCAGCTGCCAGGACGCGGAGCCGCCGCGCGCGCGCCTTGAACTGCTCTGCCGGATCCCGCCGGGTTGTCAGAGCTGGCCAGCTGCTGGCCAGCTGGTGTATCCGCGATCCCGGCGGCGACTTTCGCTGGGATCGGAATGTCGAGCACCGTGCAGATGATCGCTGCTCGAACCGCGGCGTCCTTCGCGTATGGCTGGAGCCATCCGGCGTCGTCCTCGGCGCGGCTCAAGCAGGTGCTGATCGCGGCGCCGATCTCATCGACTGCCGTGCGTACGTCGGCGTCGACTGGCGAGGCGGGTTCTAGGGTCACCTGCAGACGTCCGACAGCGCATGCGAGCGCGACCATGGCACGTTGCGCACTGCGCGCTGGTTCGTGCGGGATACGAGTCAGCGCGCCCTCAAGCAGCGCCAGGGCATCGGTCCGGCGCTCTGCCCGGGCGAGGACCTCGGCATACTCCACCGATCCCTGGTGCGACTCCGGGGAGTGCGCGACGCCGACTTCAATGATGTTGGCCGCTGGGAGACCGAGGAGGCCGACGCCGCAGTCGAGAAGCCCGTTCAACGCCTTCTCGGCCTCGTCGTGCTGCCTGAAACCGTAAGTGCTCTGCGGCGCGAGCATCAACCACAACACGGCGAGCTCCGGTGCAACTCGTGCACCGGGCTGCCACGGCTGCTCGATGACCTTCGTCGCCTGATACCCCTCAAGTTCAGGAACTCGGGTGAGGGCCTCCTTCTCCAGCTCAGCGAGCGCAGCAAGGTTCGGTACGTGGCGCCGCAGCGCCGAGAGCGAGGTCAGGAACGTGTCCAAGTGCTTGGAAACGTTGATGCCCTTCATCACGTTCGCAGCGTGGACAATCAACCGAATCCGGGACTCTTGGTCCGGCCAGATGAGCCGGCACGCGGCCTTGAGGACGGCGTCGATCATCACGACGTGCGTGTCCAGGACGAGTGCCGGGAGTAGGTCCGCGACCGTCGATGGCAGGGCATGCGTCCCGCCGATCGCCGTCCATGCCTCGAGCGCCTCCGCACGCGGCCCGGGGTCGGCATCGACGAGGTAGGTGTGGAGAGTCGGCAGAATGGCCTGGATTACTCCGGGCTGGTTGCCATGGGAGCGGCCGATCTCGCCGAGGGTGGCCAGGAGGGGGCACACCACCTCGGCACCCAGGTCACTGTCGCGTTCGCTCGTGATGAGCGCGGTGATGGTCGCGCACACAGCCAACGGGTCGGTCGATGATGCGGACTCCACCGCTCTCAACAGCCGTTGGGCGGACTGATACAGGCTGTGTTCGCGCGAGAATGCCTCTAGTCCCGCGAGAGGATCCGGAACAGCGGCCGAGGTGAGCACGCTGTTCCGCGTGGTGAGCCGGTGCCGGGTCAGTGTCACGAACGCACCCAGGGTCGCGTCCATGCGTCCGGCAAGGGCGTCGCGGTGCCAGCGACCCACCTGCTCAATGGCATCGGCCGCGGAGAATGTCACCTTTGCCCCCCACGACTCATCGGTGCGGCCGAGGAGAAACACGAATGCCCATTCGGTCACGACCGCCTCTTCCTCAGGCGTTACCACCGGGTCATGAGGGCGACGGTGGAAGTACTCGGTGTCGACCATCTCCAGGGCATGTCGGACCGAACCGACGAGACCGTCCCGAGTCGCTTCGGCCGCGTACCGGCCCGCGTCCTCCAGAAGCCCGGCAATCCGGACGGGAGCGGCGATGAACATCCGCGCGATCGCACGCTCGACAGCCCCCACCGTCGCCGGGTCATAGCTGTCTTCCGGTGGAACAGAGAGAGAAACGGCCAAAGCCGGCAACAGCTGGACAGCCAGCTCAAGATGAGCGCTTGCGAGATGCTCGACAGCACCAGCGGCCGCCCTCCGGTCGACGTCGGAGACCAACGGCGGCTGGTGCGCGGGATTCACGATGATGCCCGTCACCGCGGGACGCGGGAGCATCCCACCCAAACGTGCGACCAGCTTGTCCGGACACAGATCTGCAAGGACCCGCAATGGGCCCGGATCGTTCGCCTGTACTACCGGCGTCGGGCCGGAGAAGTGATGGTCTTCGGGTGTCTTCGCCCCTGCCAGTACCACCACCGCCCAGATCACCGCGTCGTCGATCGACGCCGCGTCCACCAAGTCCGGGTAGTCGGTCAGGCAGCGGCCCGCCTCCAGTGTCGGGAACGACCGCAACGCCGACAGCGCAGTCGTGACCAAGCGGTGCGCGAGTTCCGGTCGCCGCGACGTCAGGTGGCGCAACGACTCCAGAAGCTGGGTAACTCCGACACTCTCCACGGCGTCGAACAACTCGTCGATGACACGTTCGTCAAACCGGTCCGCCGCACGACCGGCAACCGTCGTCAACCGGCGCCGAGCCGCGGCAGTCGCGTCCGCGTCGACGTCAACCGTGGGGTCCACCTCGAGAAGATCGAGATCGTCCAGGATGCCAACGGTCGCCGGGTCCGCGGTCGCTCGCAGGCTCCGTCGCCGCTCCACCCGCACGGCTCGCTCAACCCCCTGGAGCCGCAGCCGCTCTGCCCGCTCGGCTCGCTGTGCCTCGGCCTCCTGTTGGCGAGTGCGAACCTCGGTCTCCAGGTTGGGAATCCGCCCCGTCGGTTTCCGCAGGTCGCAACCCCCGCAGTGATCGGCATAGAACCCGAACGTCACATGGTCCAACCGCATCCCAGCCGTGTTCCCGATCGCGACCGGACACTCCACTCGTCGCATGTTCAACGGCAGCCCGGACTCTTCCTCCAGCATCCCTCGACCACCGATCTCCACGAACCGCATGTCCCGGCAGTGATCGGCAGCCAACTCCATGATCCGAGCGTTCTCACGACCCAGCTCGAGGTACCTGGCGATCTCTGCCTCGTTCAACCGTCCACTCCCGTTCGTGGGTCCCCACCGGCCCCACCAGTCTGATACGAACCACCGACACAAAGCGACCGACGAGGTGTCACAAGCACGCCAGGCCCCAGAAGGTGAGGTTGTGCACCCGGAACAGGCGGAACGACCAGCCCCAACCCGACTACTCGATGGCGTCGAGTGGAGTGCTCTTGGTGTGCAGGCTCGTGGGGGCGCTCATCGCCGCACTCCCCGAGCGATGCTGCCCAGCAAGGTAGCGACCTCGGCCCAGGGGCCTTGACCCGGACTGGCGGGGCAGGCGCCGCAGTGACCTGCTCGACCGAACCCACCGAGATCTTGAACGCCGCGTCCAGGCCGTCCCCGGCCAGCACGCTGCGCCTCGCTCCATCCCGACCAGCCCGGACCCCGTGGTCAACGTCCTATCAGGCACACCGTCCGCGAACGGAACACTAGGCGCTGAACGGACCGAGGCACGACGAAGAGGTCGCCACGCGCATGCGGGCCACCAAGCGCACCACTACGGAACCCTAGCGGCCCACCGCGAAGATCAGAGTGGTCTCTGCGCTGATGGTCACCAGGGAAAGCTGTGCTGA
Organism: Actinokineospora diospyrosa; assembly: GCF_024171925.1. Lineage (GTDB taxonomy): Bacteria > Actinomycetota > Actinomycetes > Mycobacteriales > Pseudonocardiaceae > Actinokineospora > Actinokineospora diospyrosa. The sequence continues at coordinate 346,845 of NZ_JAMTCO010000004.1, forward strand.
TCGATATCGGGGAGGCCCCAGTCGGTGTCCACGCTGAGCTCGTCCAGCTCAGGCTTAGGTGCGCCGCAGTCGGGGCTCCAGGCGATGAGGCGTTCTCCGGCAGGTGGCCCGTATTCGATCATCCGGCCTGGCCCTTGATGTTCGCCTATCGACAGGTCGTGGACCACGGCCTGGGGATGGCCGATGAAGAAGGCTGGTACCGGGATCCGGCAGGAGCCCAGGCCGAACTCGGTCGCCCGCTGCCCGAGTATTGCGGGCGCCTCAGGTGAGTCGACCGCTACACGCATGGGGCCATACCCGAAGGGCACGATGCGCCCTTCGTGCAATAGTCGAATGATCCGCACCACGACCTGGTCGCATTGGTTGAATCCTGCGTCGCACACGTGGAGGGCTTGTCCGAGCCGATTCTCGAGCAGCACAAGATCCTGGGCGAGGTTGGAGAGGGCTCGCAGGTGGGCCAGGCGTTCGGCAGGTGCGGTGGCGGTGAAGGCGATGAAGCGGTGGCCGTGCACGTCGAAGCCGACCTCGGCAGCGGAGTACATCTCGAGCAGGAACTGGGAGCTGACGAGGAGTTGCCGGTTCGTGTCCTGATGCAAGTCCCAATGGAGCAGTCGTGGAGTCGTGACCTCGGCGGTGATGTCGAGGGCGAAGGTGAACTCGACGGCGTCATTGACAAGTACGCGCCACCGCAGTTCGGTGTCGGTAGTGTCGCGGCGCAGCACCGCGGCCTCGTAGGCCGCGACGCGCTCCCCGTCGTCGCCGCTCAGTACGACTTCCACCTGGTTAGCCGTGTCCATGCGGATCGCCTCGGTGGTGGTCAGTGACCGCCACCCTTGGGCCACCTCAAGTGAACCGGGGATCCAGGCCGGGCCCTCCGTCCCAGCCGGAGCGACGAAGACAACACCCTCCTGTGTCAGCTCGGCACTGTCGATCTCCACTGGGGTGTCCCAGGCGGCACGGCCGATCTCGATGAGCTGGTCGTCGCGCAACTGGTTGATGAAGGCGAGCGTGTGTGCGGTCAGCATGGCGAGCTTGGAGAACAGGCGTACCGCTGCTGTGTAGCGCTCGGCCAGCGAGAACCTGGCCGCCTCCTCCAGCCCCGGTCGCGGCTGGGCATGGACGAGGTCGGCGTACAACCACCCCGCCGCGAGTACCGCGTCGGCGACCACAGGGGTCAGCGGCTGTCCCTGCTCATCGAAACCCTGCACCGAGTAGGTCTGCAATCGCGGCGTGTCTCCTGCCAACTGCTGCCAACCCGCCCGAAGCTCGTCAAACCGGCCTTGGCGGTCCTCGTCGAACCCTGTCCCTCCCTGGACGACCATTCGCTTGATCGCCTTGAACAGGCGGGCGTGGTGAACGCGCTCGTCCTTCAACAAGAACGGCCGCAACCGCGCGACCAACGACTCGAAGACCTCCTCGTCCTCGGGCAAGCGCATCGATGTCCTCGCCACACCCGTGAGCGAGAGTCGCATCGTGACACGGTCCTGGGCCAACTCGATCAACCGCTCCCAGTCCCGCACAAGCGAGTGCGCCGCGACCCGCCGCGCCCGGACCACGAACCGCCGGACGGTGTCCTTCTCGATCTCGAACTCCACGGCGACAGTGTCACCCCGAGCAGAGCGATCGTCGACCGGATACCGCGCGACGCCCCTCGACGCTGTCCGCTCAGAACCGCGTGGCAGGTGGATCATCGGACCCTGGACGAGCTCCGTGTGTCACTTGGTCGCCTCCATGGTCGGCGCCCCTCGATATCACGTGCGACGAACGCCCGCGAATAGGCGATGATCGTCGACGTGGCCAACAACTCGGCTCATGAGCCACCCCCGCTGCGGTGGCCTACCGGCGTGCACCGACTCGTGGACTCAACCACCCTGGTGTACCTGGATCAGAACCACTGGATCTACCTCGCCCAAGCGGCGACAGGCCACCGAAAGGTGAGTCCTACCGAGACGTCCTCGAGGCGTGCCGGGTGGCGCGACGCGACGGCAGAGCGCTATTCCCGCTGGCCGCCACCCACTACGCCGAGACGATCAAGATCAAGGATCCCGCGCAACGGCGAGACCTGGCGACGGTGATGGAAGAGCTCTCCGGCTTCGCCACCCTGATCGATCGCACCGTCGTGGCCCGACTCGAAGTCGACGCCGCCCTCAACGACCGATTCGGCCCGATGCCCACACCAGCCGCCGAGTATCCCCTTCTGGGCTGCGGCGTGGCCTGGACGTTCGGTATGAAGGGCGGGCTTAGCATCCTCGACGAGCAGGACAACGACGTCACCGGCGACGAGCGCGACCGAGTCGGAGCCGCGGTGTTCGACGCACGGATGACAGCGGCACAGCTGATGCTGGAGCGCACCTCACTCGCAGGCCCATCGGACAGCGAGGTCCCGGCGCTACATGCGCACGGTTGGGACCCCGACGCCGCGGCCACCGTGATGACGCGACGGGCGGCCCAAGAGCAATCGTTCCAAGACCACCTGGCGACCTTCCGCGGGGGCGAACTGGACAGCTGGACCCGCGGGGAACGGCTCCGCGATGTCGTCCTGGAACGCGAGGTGCAGATCGAGCTCGGCGACATCCTGGACGAGGTTCTGGCCGCCCACGGCCTTCGGCCGGACACCGTGTTGCCCGACAGCGCGTCCATACGGGCCCTGCTGCGGTCGATGCCCAGCACCGAGGTCGCCACGACCCTGAAGACCGAGGACCACCGAAACGCACACAAGTCATGGACCTCGAACGACATCTTCGACATCGACGCGCTCAGCCTGGCCGTCCCCTACTGCGACGTGGTTGTCTGCGACGCCCACCGCTCACACGTACTCCGCACAGCCAAACTCGACAGACGGATGAACACCACCGTCATCAACAAACTCACCGATCTACCGCGGCACCTCACCGGCGCAGCCCATCATCCCGGCGCGCCCCACGCGTCGGAACACGACCGTCACAAGAGAGGACACCACCCGAACGTGTAGAGAACAGCCCGAGAGCGATAGGCGCCTCTGTCGTTGGGTGCCGCGACGCGGTAGACGATGCAAGTAGCCCTTGTTGACTACCGGCATCAATGAAGGAGCGTGCTCGATGGCCCAGCCCAATGTCGGATTGTCAGGCGGCAATGATCGGGACCTGGAGTTCGAGCCGATCGCGAACGGGGTGGACTTCCTCGCCAGCGCGATCACTCACTTGCACGACGCTGACACTCCCCGCAGTCTCAAGTACGCGGTTCTGCACTTGCTGGCCTCGATCGAGATCCTGGTGAAGGTCAGGTTGCAACGTGAAGGATTCGAGCATGTGTTCGACGATCCCTACGTCGCCGACGAGCACAAGCTGAGGCTGGGCAAGTTTCGCAGTGTCTCGCTCGACACAGCGATCACCCGGCTCGCGAAGGTCGCCGACATCAACTTCAGCAAGGACGACCGCAAAGCCCTCAGTGCCCTGGGCGATGAACGTAACAAGCTGCAGCACTACGGCTCCACTAGCAGCCAGGACGGGGTCACCAGCCGTGCTGTCGCCGCTCTGGACGTTCTGTCCCAGTTCATCCACAACCACCTCATCCCCAACGCCCCTCAGCCGGAGATCGCCCATCTGAAGGACGCCGAGCGCCTGATTCGGGAGGCCATCACCACTATCGAGGCGGTCTACGACGCCCGTATCGCCCGAATCACCCCGGAGTTGGATGCGTGGCATGGGATCGTCATCCACTGCCCGGCTTGCCTGCATCTGGCCTGGACCTGGGAAGCCGACGATCAGCAGTCCCGATGTCGACTTTGTGACCGCCGCTGGTTCGAGATCGACGGCGAGCATGTAGCAGAGGAATACGCTGAATCGGTACTCGGCGAGTCGCGGTACCTAGCCGTCCGAGAGAGAACGGAGTGGTCGGTCGCCGACTGTCTGGAGTGCGGAGTTGAAGCGCTGGTGCGGGTCCAGACCCGCAGCGCCCCGAGACACCTACCAACCACGATCTGCTTCCACTGCGGGTTCCGGACGGCCGACAGGCTCGGTTCGTGCGGCCACTGCGGGCGCACCATCAGCGATCCCGACGCTTCGTGCTGCGAGCAGTGCTGGGACGAGATCGTCGCTAAGGACTGACCCTGTCGCTCAGGCGATGACCCGTACTCACCCCGCAACGCCACGGGCCGCGCCATGAACCATTCTCGCCTCGGAGGTATCATCTCGGCCGAAGCGCCTCTACTGCTTCATGCCCTGACGACTCTGCTGGACAGCCATCGGGCACCCCGGCAGACGGGGAGCACTATGGGGAGCAAACTGGGAGCAGAAATGCGCTTCCAACGACTCTGAACGGCAGTCAATGAATAACAACGGACATGCGTTGACCTGCGAGAATGACATTCTCGCAGGTCAACACCATATGCCGTACATAGTTCACACCGAAGGGGTCACTGCCAGCGTGGACCTGCGGGCATGTGGTGCCTCACGGCCGTGCCCACGCCCAGGTAGACGCTCAGGATCCTCGTCAGCCAGGATGCGGCTCCTACCGCAGCGTCGTTCGCCCTGCGGATAGAGCGTCACTCTGGTCCCGACAACCTGAAGGATGACCCGATGACCAGGCTGCCGCCATGAGACCGCTGGTTGGCTCTGCTTCCATCCTTTGGCGCCCTCCCCGAGGTCCACCCAGGAAAAGCGGCACGTATCGAGATCACCAAGCGGCAGGAGGCAGTGCCGCCGCCACTGGCCCCCTAAGCCGTTGACCTCCGATGGATGGCGCGGGCGCGGAAACTACATCTCACGAGCCGTGCTCTTCGCCCGGTCGAGTCAGAGGAACCAGCGGGGGTTCAGGCCGAGGCAAGCCACGAGGCGGCTGTCGTGCGTACCGGTCCGGTTACGCCGCTGCAGCGAGTATCGGCCCATTGATCTCCTATGGGGTGAAGACGCTCTGGTCTCACATCGGCCCGCCGTCACCGCACAAGCACCCGAAGTTTCGAGCGCTCGCATCGCGGCATTTGCGGTGTTCACGGGAAAGCGAATGAGGCCAGGAGCATCGACTGGTCGCGCTTGGCGGCCTATGGGCCCGGCCACTGCTGCGCAACGACATTCCGGGTTCGCAGACACGTCATCATCATTCGTGTTCATCACCGAGGCGCCGGTACGTATCCGCAGGTCGGCTCTGTCGTTGCCCCTTTGGTGTTCCTGCCTCCTCGATCGGGCTACGTGGAGGTCACCACGGCGGTCGGGGCAGCGCGGGCGGCGGCCGGTAGACCGGGAAGTGCATCGGGTTCTGTGGCTGGCAAGTCGGGTTGGATCGGTTCGCCTGGACGGAGGTGGTGGCGAGGTCCGGTCCTGCCGCCGGTGTCGATGATCGGGGCGACCAGTTCGCGTTCCGGTCGATGGGGCCGCCGCCCGAATGGCCGCTGTCGCATTGTTGCGGCAGCGAACTGGTGTTCGGACGGTCAGCGGGTGGGCTAGCAGGACGTGGCCGTCCTACTTGTCGGTCGGGCACTGTTCGCTCTGGCGAGTAGATCGGGATTGGATCGCGTTGCTGGTCCGTACTTCTGCGGATCGGGGTTGGAGGGAGCAGTGGTGCTCGTGGTGTAACGGTGTGGGAGTGGGTTTCGAATAGGGGCGTGAGAGGGGCTCTGGTGTCGTGGCGGACAGGCTGCTGATCGATGTGGGGACTGACGGGCGGGTGTCGGTTTCCGCGTGGCTCGATGGCGAGTTGCCGACTTCTGTCGGGGCTGCGGTGAAGTTGGGTTGGCCGTTGAGCGTCGAGGAGTTGGAGGACCTCCGGTGGTATATGGAGGACTACCTGAGGGCGCCGTTCGGGGTGTACGAGTCGCGGGGGTCGGAGGTCGCGGGTTGTCTGCCGCGTTGGGGTGAGGCGATGTTCGCGGCGGTGTTCGGGGCTGGTGCGGCGCGGGACGCGTACGTGGCGGTGCGGTCGCGGTCGCGGGGGTCGTCGGAGGTGGTGGTGCGCTCGGCGGTACCGGGCGTGTTGGGGTTGCCGTGGGAGTTGATGCGGGACCCGGCGGTGGGGTCGCCGTTGGTGCTGGACGGGTTCGGGTTGAGTCGCAGTGTGCCGTCGGCGGCGCCGGGGACGACGTTCGACGTGGCTGGTGAGCAATTGCGGGTGTTGATGGTCATCTCACGTCCGGCGGGCGCGGCGGACGTGGGTTACCAGATGATCGCGCGGCCGTTGGTGCGCACCTTGGAGGTGGTGCGGGGTCGGGTGGAGTTGGTGGTACTGCGGCCTCCGACGCTGGAGGCGCTGGAACGGGTGTTGGCGGAAGCCGCCGATGCCGATGAGCCGTTCCAGGTGGTGCATTTCGACGGGCACGGTGTGTTGACCGGGGCCCGCGCGGCAGGTTCGGGTGCGCCGTGGACGTTCGCCGGCGGCGCGGGCGAGGGTGTGCTGGCGTTCGAGAAGGCCGACGGCAGTGGTGCGGACCACGTGCCGGCCGAGCGGGTCGGCGGGGTGCTGGCGCGGGCGCGGGTGCCAGTGGTCGTGCTCAACGCGTGTCAGTCCGGGGCGGTGGGCAGGCAGTTGGAGGCGGCGGTCGCGACGCGGTTGCTGGCAGGGGGCGCGTCGGCGGTGGTGGCGATGGCCTACAGCGTGTACGCGGTAGCGGCGGCGGAGTTCATGACCGCGTTCTACGAGCGGCTGTTCGCTGGCGACTCGGTCGCGCGGGCGGTGCGGGAGGGGCGGACGAGGATGGCGCAGCGCCCCGAGCGGCCCAGCCCGAAGGGGTGGCTGCCGTTAGAGGACTGGGCGGTCCCGGTGCACTACCTGCGTCGTGATGTGCGGTTCCCGGAGTTGCGCCGGGTCCCCGGCGCGCGGGGCGCGCTGGCGTTGGGCGAGGCGTTGGACCGTGTCCGCGAAAGCGAGACCGAACTCGACGCGCGGGACCCTTGGACGGCCACGGGCGAGTTCGTCGGCCGGGACGGGCTGTTCCACATCTTGGAGGTCGCCGCCCGCACCGCTCGGGTGATCGTGCTGCACGGCACTGGGGGCACGGGCAAGACGGAACTGGCCAAGGCGTTTGGGCGCTGGTGGCGCGACACCAGGGCGGTGCAGCGCCCGGAGTGGGTGATCTGGCACTCGTTCGAGCCCGGCGTGGCGTCCTTCGGTCTGGAGGGCGTGCTCGCGACCATCGGCCTGGCGTTTTTCGGCACGGAGTTCGCCCGCCTGGAACTGCCGCAACGCCTGGATGTCGTGCTCACCGCGATGGGAGAGCACCGGATCTTGGTGGTGTGGGACAACTTCGAGTCTGTGGCCACGATGCCCGATCCCACCGCGGCGACGCCAGCTCTGGACGCGGCGGCACGGAACGAGCTGCGGGACTTCCTGCGCCGGGTCGACGCCGCCCGATCGAGCGTGGTACTGGTGACTAGCCGCACCCAGGAGGACTGGCTGGGCGAGGTGCGCCGGGTCGAGGTCGGTGGCCTCAACCACGAGGAGGCCGTGCAGTATGCCAACCAATTGCTGGCCCCGTATCCCGCCGCCGCGCCGCGCCGAGCCCACCGGGCGTTCGCCGAGCTGCTGCGCTGGTTGGACGGTCACCCGCTGAGCATGCGCGTGATCCTTCCCCACCTCGCCGACCTCGACGCCGTGGACATCCTCGACGGGTTGCAGGGAACGGGCGCGTTGCCCCGCGGCCACGGCACCGGGCGCACGGGATCGCTGGCCGAAAGCATCGACTACTCTCTGGCCCACCTCGATCCCGACACCCGCCAGGCCCTACACGTGGTGTCGCTGTTCCACGGCGTGGTCGACGCCGATGTCCTCGCCCTCATGTCCGCTGCGGTCGACAACCCCACCGCGTCGCCGGGTCGCGACAACCGCGAATGGGCGGCGGTGCTCGAACGGGCAGCCGACGTCGGACTGCTCACCGCCCTGGGCAGGGGAATGTGGGCGACCCATCCCGCGCTGCCCTCCCACCTGGCCACACACTGGCAAACCTCCGACCCCGACAACTACGCCGACCACCGCGCCACCGCGGAACTCACGCTGCTGCGCGCACACGCCACCTTCGCCCGATGGCTGCTGAACCAGATCCAGACGGGCGATGCCGGGATGGCGCTCACCGTGCTCGGCCTGCAACGACGAACCCTAGGTCACTGCCTCGGCCACGCACTCGCCCTCGGCTTGTGGGAGGAAGCCCAAGCCATCGCCCAGCCCTTAGATGCCTATCTGAATGTCGCAGGCCTGGCCGAGGAAGCCCGCGCATGGGTGGACAGGGCCCGCGACATCCTGGAGAACCCGGGCGGAACCGCGCCCACGCTCTCCACGAGCGCGGGCAATCTGGCTATTCCTCGTCGGCGCCCAGGCCAACCGACAGCTACGAGCTGGCGCCCTCGACGCCGCACACAACACTTACACCAGCATCCTCGACGCACTGAACACACACGCCGAGGCCGATTGGAAGCATCATGCGACCGCTGTCACCTATCACCAACTGGGCATGATCGCCCAGGATCGTGGGCGGTTGGAGGACGCCGAACGCTGGTGCCAGCAGTCCCTCACCATTAAGGAGAACCTCGGCGACCGGCCCGGCATGGCCAGCAGCTACCACCAACTCGGCATCGTCGCCCAGCTTCGTGGGCGGTTGGAGGACGCCGAACGCCGGTACCA
>NZ_JAMTCO010000004.1:355742-545388 GCF_024171925.1 Actinokineospora diospyrosa
CCAACTCGGCATGATCGCCCAGGATCGTGGGCGGTTGGAGGACGCCGAACGCTGGTACCAACAATCCCTCACCATTAAGGAGAACCTCGGCGACCGGCCCGGCATGGCCCGCAGCTACGCCCAGTTTGGCCTGCTCGCCGAAAAACGGGGCAACGAGCGCCAGGCGATGAACTGGGCATTGCGCTGCATCGTTCTTTTCCCCGACTTTCCTCATCCCTACTCCGGAAGCGCACCCAGCCAGCTGGCACGACTAACCCACAAACTCGGAGAGTCCGTGCTGGAGCATCTCTGGACTCAACTGACCGACCATACTCTCCCCCAACACATCCGAACCTACGTCCACAACCACCCCCCTGCGAACGGCGGCGACAACCGATGACCGAGCACACCACACCACACCCCGCGATCGAGAAAGCAGCACTCGCCGCTGCCGACCGCCTCGCCGCCGAGCACGGCCCGCGACTGCGCACTGACGTCCTTGCCGCCCTACACGCCCCCGACCACTCCCCCGGCCACTACCTCGACCCCATCGCCCTGGCATCCCTCATCGTCAGCGCCGCCACCCTGGCCTGGACCATCTACCAAGACCTCCGGACCACGAACCCGAAACCCGAAGCGGACACCATCGCCCGCCGCACCCGCCTCGAACTCCCCGCCGACAATCTCAACCCGCAACAACGGGGCTCCATCATCGAAATCGTGGTGAAAGAGATCACCGACAACGACTGATCCAGCCGACGCCTATAGCGCGATCAAGCCTCATATGCAGCACCAACTAACCACCGAGGTCGCCGTGCCGACACGCCCGCTCGTCGGCAGTAGCAGACGTTCGAAGCCCGGCGAACCAAGCCACCAGTGACCAGGTCCGTCACGCGGTCTCGAACCTTCTCTACCGGCCGCCTTGTACGCCGGTCTACGACAACGTCACAGCGCGAATCGCGCCGTGACTACCAGACTGCCGACACAAGTCCTTTGGTCAGCCCTATTCCCACCCTTTAGTGCTCCTGCCGAGGAGTCGAACGCACACCGGAGCTGGAGCAGAACTGGAGCGTTGTGCTTGCTTGACCCGGCAGTTAAGTGCGCTCAACCTGCGCCGACCACTCCCCCATTCGCAGCTGATTCTCCGTTTCCGCAGGTCAGGGGCACGTTCGGCCGCCACTGGGGGTCAAGGGGTCGCAGGTTCGAATCCTGTCAGCCCGACGGTCGGCTAGAGGGTCTCTGAGCTGGTGTTTCACCGCTCGGAGACCCTTTGTCGTTGATCCACTTCCGAGCCAGTGTGGGACACGGTCAACTCACCACCTTGAGCCCGACCTGCGCGGCCCGCTGGAGGTAGGCCGACAGCAGGTCTCCCGCATCGGCGAACTGATCATTGCTCGGATGCAGGTACCGCTGCGTAGTGTCCAACGAGCCGTGCCCAGCGATCAGCCGTAGGACGTGCACCGGAATCCCGGCATCGGCCATCCACGTTAGGCCCTTGTGGCGCAGGTCATGCCGCCTCAAATGCTCGTACCCCTGCTTGGCCACGACGTCGTCCCAGCGCGTCGCATCCCGCAGAACAGCGGTGGTGATCCTGCCGCCCCTCGGACCCGTGAACAGCCGGGTCTCTACCCACCCGATCAAGCTGTTCGGTGACCAACGGTCGAATCTCCTCGATCAACGGCACCAACCGCGCCCGCTTGCCCTTCGTGTTCTTCCCGCATCGCGTCCGAGTGAGCCCCCCGACCATCACCTACGCTTGCCATTGTCTGCTCCTGCGAGTGGACAGCACAGGAGCGGATGGGGTCGCCAAACCAGAATCCGCTTCTGTGCCTTCGGTTCTGAAGCCGCCATGAACGCGTGCGGCATCGCCGCGTGAGCCTTCGCGCGGTATGTCCCTTGTGGACCTAGGGCGTGTAGTAGCTGCCTGGGAGGGTCTCTGGGTCGGTCAACCTCCCTTCCCAGTCGCGCGCGATGAAGACCTCCGCAAGTGCTTCGTGCGTGTGCCGGGCATCAGTCCGCGCGATCGCCTGGAAGACCTCTTGGCACCAGCGGTAGTACTCGATCCACTCCGCCCGAGGTGCGCTCCTTCGCGGGCCGGGTGTGACGTAGGCCCGGCCACCAGCCAGCGTGTCCGGTATCGGCGCCCGCGACCGCCAGGACGGCCGCTGGGAGATCACGGGGGGTTCGTCGCGAGGAGCGGTCATGTCGCGTCCTGGCTGTGGGCGTTGGCTGCTTCGAGTTGAGCCCGACCGGTCTCGATCGCTTCGGCGAGCGTGGCCAGTGCGTCCCGGTCGACGATGAGGACCACGGGGAAGGCTTTGCCAAAGCGGATCTCCACCCGGTCGGCGAAGGGCAGCGCCTTCGCCCTGATGGGCAGGTCATCCGTGACGTTGACGTGGACCATGTCGCGCATGTCGGTCTCTAGTCGCTCACGCAGCCGTCTTCTGTTCGCCAGCGGGTTTGCGGCCGGTGGTGGGCGCGCGCATCCCGGTGGCGCGGAAGCTGTGCGCGATCCGCCCCTTGGCGTTGGCGTAGGGGGTGACGGTCAGGCCCTCGAACTCAACAGCCGCGAAGGGGAAACCGTTGGCCTTCTCCGGCGGTACGGGCTGGTGGTCGGCGGTTACCTTGACCTTGAACTCCGCGCCGAACCGCGCTGTGTCCTCGTTCGCGTCCAACGCCCGCACGATCCACACGAGCTGCCCGGTTTCCTTGTCCCGCTCCTGCTGCTTGGCTGCGGCCGGGTTGTCCGAGAACGCCATGGACGGCTCGACACCGAGCACGAACGCGCCCACGGGGAACACCTCCCCGAACTGGACCTGAAATCGCGTGGGGATGACTGGCATGATGCCGTTCCTCCTGGTCAGGCGCCCGGGCCTGTTCCCGGGCATACCTAACTTTCGTCCGAAATGGAGGACGGGAGCACCGCATGGCGGGACATCTACGGACGTCTCATGCTAGCTTAAGACGTCCCTAAACGTCACCGGAAAGGGTGACCATGGCCAACGAACGGCTCCGCGACGCACTGCTCAGGAACGGCCTCGACCTCGACAAAGTCGCCAAGGCCACCAACGTCGACCCGAAGACCGTCGAACGCTGGATCACCCAGGGGCGGACGCCGTACCCGCGTCACCGGCACACGATCGCGTCCATGGTCCGCGAGACCGAGAACTACCTATGGCCCGACGCCGTGGCCCCCGAGCGCAAGACCGAGATCGGCACGTCAGAGGTGGTCAAGCTCTACCCCCACCGCCACTCAGTACCGGCGGAGACCTTCGACCGGCTGTTGAACGGCGCCACCCGGCACATCGAGATCCTGATCTACGCGGGCATGTTCCTCGCCGACAACCCCCGGTTCATCCGCACCTTGCAGGCCAAAGCCGCGGAGAGCGTCAAGGTTCGCATCCTGCTCGGCGACCCCGCCGCCCGGGCCCTCGCCCTGCGTGGCGATGAGGAAGGCATCGGCCGCGAAGCCATCCCCGCCAAGGCCCGCAACTCACTAGCGTTCTTCCGCCCGCTCGCCGACACCCCAGGCGCCGAGGTCCGGGTCCACGGCACGACCCTCTACAACAGCATCTACCGCTATGACGACGACATGCTCGTCAATACCCATGTCTACGGTTTCGTGGCCGGGCACGCGCCCTTGCTCCACCTTCGCCGTCTCTCCGGCGGGGACCTGTTCGAGACCTACTCCGAGAGCTTCGACAGCGTCTGGGGCTTGGCCAAAATCCCCAAGTGGTAGGAGACCACCATGGCCCGCACCGACTACTACCACGACCCCAACGCCCCCACCCCGAACAGCATCGTCGTCGCGGTGACCGCCTACATCACCAATACCGACGGGCAGCTACTCCTGATCCGGCGCACCGACAACGACCTCTACTCAATCCCCGGCGGAGCGCTGGACGTGGGCGAAACCCTTACGCAGACGGTGGTTCGGGAGGTCAAGGAGGAGACCGGCATTGATGTCGAGGTGACCGGCCTGGTCGGCATTTACAGCGACCCGGGCCATGTCATCGCCTACACCGATGGCGAGGTCCGCCAAGAGTTCTCGATCTGCTTCCGAGCTCACGCGACCGGAGGCACGCTCCGGACCAGTGACGAGAGCAAGGAAGTCCTGTGGCGTTCGCCTGACTCCCTCGACGAGCTGAACATCCACCCGTCCATCCGACTCCGGATACTCCACGGCAGCCAGCGACAGGCGCCGTACTTCACGTAGCCGGTCGCACGCCAGGGGCAGGGTTGGCCCTGGCGTGCGACTCACATGTCAGGCCGCGTGGGCCTGGAGCCAGGTGAGGACGTCGTCGCCGAACTGATTGCTGTCAAGGCAGTTCACGTCCTCGACGGACAGAGCGGCGGTGACCGTCACTGGCGTCCTGTCGAGGAAGTAGCCGTAGACGCTGACTTTGGGTTCGCCCGGGTCGTCACCGACCTCCAGGTGCAGCGAGGTGTCGAGCAGGGTGTTGCGCCAGGCGAGTATCTGCGTGCACGCTTCCGGCCGGTCGCCGGGGACGTGGATCTCGACTCGGCTGGACGGGCGCTTGGTGCTGAACAGGTTGACGCTGCTGATGGTCAACTCGTCGTGCCAGTAGAGGTGGTGGCGGACAGTGTGGTTCAGGCGCGCCAGCTCGTCCCACACCAGGTTCGCCGCCGCGATACGGTGACGTCCGCCCGGTGGTACTGAAGCCAGCGGCACGCCTCCACGATGCGGTTCGAGGCGGTGTCGAACTCGTCGATCTCGATCCCCAAGCCCAGGGTGCCGTCATCCAGGCTCGCCCGGACCATCCCGGCGAACGTGACCAACTGGTCGATCTCCTCGATGAGACTCGGGATGGCCCCAGGCCATGGTGGCGGGTTCTCCGGGGCGCCGACCTGCTTGGTCGGACTGGCCGGGGCGATCTGCGGTGTGCTCACACGCGCTCCAAACGGTTGACAACTGGGCATCCAAGGGTGGCGACCAGCGCCGAGCGGATGCGAGACCCTCATCTAGCCGCACGACTCCATTCCGTCACATGGTGATGGTGACGCCCGAGCAGAATGCAAGCCCGAGATCGACACCACGTGATATGTGGGGCATATAGGGCGGTCATCTCGGCGCGGTTGTGGCGTGACGGGCGACCCTACGCGTTGTTACCGTGGGTACCTGGCTGGCTACCGATGGCGTGACCAGCGCTGATGCGGGAGCAGGCATGAGCACCTGGGGCGACCCCAACGACAGACCCGACCCGGCGATCTGGGACCACCCCGTCATGCGGGCCGCCCTCGCCGAGCGCGACATCGTCACCGTCTACCGCACCCTCAAGCGCCACGGCATCTCCCAACGCCGCATCGCCCACCTCACCGGCCAAGCCCAACCCGAGGTGTCCACCATCGCCCGCGGTCGCCAAGTCATCACCTACGACGTCCTCGCCCGCATCGCCGACGGCCTCGGCATCCCCGCGGCCTCATGGGCCTCGCCCACACCCCCACCGAGGAACCCGCCACCAGAGAGCCGGTGCCGACCGTGCCAGACCGACGAGAGTTCATGGGACTACTGGCCAAGATCGCCATGGGCGCCACCCTCACCACCGCGGACCTGGCGCTACTGAGCAGCCCCGCCGTCGCCACCCCCACACCATCACGCGTCGGCACCACCGAGGTCGACCAACTCCGCGAACTCACCCGCGTCCTCTGGACCCAAGAACAACAACTAGGCGGCGGCGCCGTCCGAAACGCAGTCATCGCCCAACTCGGCTGGGCCCGAACCCTGCTCAACGCCCCCCACACCGACAACGTCGACCACCAACTCCACGCCGTCCTCTCCGACCTCCTGACTCTCGCTGGCTGGTCCTCCCACGGCGTCGGCCTAGCCGGGCCAGCTCTCCGCTACACCGGCCAAGCCCTCACCATCGCCCGCCAGGCCAACGACCACATGCGCGCCGCACTCGCCCTCAACCAGATCGGCCGCATCTACACCCAGTCCCGCAACTACACCGAGGCCCACAACGCCTTCACCCTCGCCACCCTGTCCGCCGACCAGGCCGACTCCGGCCAGACCCAAGCTCTGGTCTACGCCTCCCACGCCCAAGCCCACGCCTCTACCGGCCAACCCCTACGCGCCGTAGACACCCTCATCCGCGCCGAATCAGCCCTCACCAACCCCGACAACCCACTCCCAGCACCCCGCACTTACACCCAAACCCTCCTCACCGGCGAAACCGGCCTCATCTACACCACCCTCGCCACCCAACAACCCACCTACGCCACCCAAGCCATCGACACCCTCACCGAAACCACCAGCCAGCCCCACACCCTCCGCACCAAACGCCTCGCCTTCCTCCTCACCGACCTAGCCACCGCCCACCTCACCGGCGGCGACCCGGAAGCAGGAGCTCACATCGGCCACCAGGTCGCCGACACGGCAGCCCACATCCGCTCCAACCGCCTGGTCGAACGCCTAGAGGTCATGCGTGCTGCCAGCGAAAGACACCCGACCAATTCACAGGCGGTCGAACTAGGCCACCGCATCGGCCGTTAGTCATCAATCTTCTTATGAGCACCCAAGATGCCAGCGCACCCGACGACTGGGTATCAGTCGCTAGAACAATCGACGACCGCATAACGTTACTCGGCTGGCGCCAGCGCGACCTGGCTCGACGCTCCCAGGTTTCCCAAGCCATCATCCGCGAACTCCAGTACAACACAACCAGACGTCGACGCAGCGCACGCACCCTCGAAGCACTCTCCATCGCACTGGGCCTGCACCCAAACCACCTCAACGACGTCCGCCTGGGTAAACAACCTTCCCCCGCTGGCCAGATAGCGGAGAACACCGGGGCGCCGAGTTTGGAGACGATTGAAAGACAACTAGCCCAGATCCTTACAAAGCTGAACGATCTCCAACTCTGTCAACGCAACCGCACTGACCACTTTTGCTGAACTTGCCTCTATAGGATCAAGGCCGCGCCGCCTGCGCGGCGCGAGCTGGCCCGCCCGGTCCGCAGGTGGTCCACATCCATCGCACCACGGCGCGGGCTCCCGCTGCGCTCCGCCCGCGCGGGCGCGCGGCGCGACCTGGCGGAGACTCTGCGCTGTCGCTCAGGCCTACGGCACCCACAGCCCGGAGGAAACCCGCACCAGTGAGAGGGCAAATCGTTCCCCGGGCTCGGGAAGCGCCAGCAGCTCCTGGACGGCGGCGGTCAGGCCACCCCGGTCGTACTTCCAGACCGTGCCGCCGCCGCCGAACTCCTCGGCCAGGACGCGCAGCGCGATGACCTCGGTGTAGCTGTAGATCCACAAGGCATTGGTGTAGCGCCGGACATGGCGGGTACCCACCAGGCCCACCAGAGCGCCGTCCGGATCGACCAACAGCCGGAACCCCCACCCGGCATCCTGGACCAGCACCAGGTCAGACAACTCGGGATATCTGAGCAGCGCATCGGCAACCGTGATGCCCGATTCAGACATGGTGCGGCTCCCGCAAGGCTCAGTCGGCAGGTGGGCGACACCCGGTACCAGCGACCACACCCCCGCGCACCGGGGTCAAGGACGTGGCTCAGTCGTCCTATACGAGAGGGGGACTCAACGAGTACCGGGTGTCTTGCATTTGACCATTGCGGTTCGCCCCGGCCGGATACAGCGCACTTCAGCGGCACTTCGGCGACAGGAACGTTGCACAGCCGCCGATGACCTGCGTAAACGACTGCCTACTGACCGTGTGGGACACTGAAGGGCATGGCACCGCCCCGTTCCCCTCTGGCCCGGCTGCGTAAGGCAGCGGGTTACACCCAGGAGAGCTTGGCCGCGCAACTGCACATCGACCGCATAACCTTCTACCGCTGGGAAGCGGGACGCAACGAGCCTCAGCCCTACCTGTGGCCCAAGCTAGCCGCGCTGCTCGGAATAGACCGAAGTGAGCTTCTGGCGCTGTTCGGGTCGTCCCGGGTTCGCAGCACTGCGCCCCCCGTGGCTCGTCCATCTCAGTCGCCACCGGTACTCGGTCCTCTGCGCCGGATGCTGGCAGGTAGGCAGACCGACCACCTGCCAGATGGCGCGGCGCTAGCCCCGCTCGTCAACCGGGCGCACCAGCTTTACCAGCACGCTGACTACGAGGCCACAGCCCGGGTCCTACCCCCGCTACTGCTCCAGCTCGACAACCAAACTGCGAGCCGTATTGCGGCTGTGCGGACCGCTAGCAGCTACATCGCGGCTGCCAAGTTGACCACCAAGCTCGGGGATATGCATACGGCATGGGTGACCGCCGATCGGGCACAACGAGCTGCCCGGGAAGCCGATGCCCCAGCACTGATCGCCGCAGCCCGCTACCAGGTGGCCTGTGCCCAGCTGCGCAGCGGCCACCTCGCCGATGCCCAGGACACTGCTGCCAGCGCTGCGGATGAGTTGGCTTCTGCACCGCAGCAGGAGGACGGTTGGCTGATCCTCTCGGCTCGCGGTTCGCTCCTCCTGCTGTCGGCAGTTATGGCCGCCCGCAGTGAGCAACACCGGAGCACTCGGGAACTGCTGACCCAAGCCCACCAGCTGGCCGATGGCCTCGGTGGTGACGGCAATTGGTTGTGGACCGGCTTCGGCCGTACCAACGTGGCCATCCACGAGCTGACTGTTGCCGTACAGCTCGGTGACGATGACCAAGCTCAAGAGCTCAGCGCCGCGCTGGACACCGACCGCTTGCCCGCGGTGCTCATCGGCCGCCGCTCCCAGGTACACCTGGATCTCAGCCGCGCCGCTGCCAACAGACAGGATGACAGTCTAGCCGTACTGCACCTACTCGAAGCGGAACGGGTCGCCAAGCAAGCCGTCTCTCGCATCGTAGGAGCCCACGAAGTTATCCGGACATTGCTAGGTCGGGAGCAGCGCAACAGCACTCCGGGGCTGCGGGCACTAGCCCAGCGGGCAGGTGTCCATGTCTGATCCGGTGCTGTACCTGGTCGGCTGTGCCGCACCACCTGTCCGCGACCTGGGCAGCCTCATTGCTCTCGTTCAGCCTCTCGGTTGGCGGGTCTGCGTCATCCCCACGCCGACAGCTGCCGAGTGGATCGATCTGCAAGCCTTGGCCGCACAGACTGGCTTCCCGGTACAGAGCACACCACGTCACCCTGATGACTCCCGCTCACTCCCGAAAGCCGATGCTGCGCTGGTCTGTCCTGCAACCTTTAACACGGTAAACAAATGGACAGCAGTCGTATCCGACAACTTCGCCCTAGGAGTACTTAACGAGGCTCTTGGCCTCCGGATTCCTACCTACCTTGCGCCCTACGCCAAGCCAGCCCTGGCAGCCCATCCGGCCTTTGGAGAGAGCTTGGTCAAATTGGAGCAGTGGGGTGTGGCCGTGCTGGAGAATGAGTTGGTGCGGCCAGAGGGTGCCAGCAAAACGATCCTGTGGGAGAGGTTCGTTGGCGTCCTGAGGGAATCGTTGATTTGAGCCATCGTTGAGCGTACTGCAGGAAGATCGCCTAGCAGAAAGGGATTGCGATGACCGGCCAAACCAAACGAATATCTACCAGCGCCTACCAGGCGTTACGAGATGCGTTACCAGTTGTCGTTTGGTATAAGAAGTCGTTCAATCGCTATCTCCGTACAGCTCTGCGTCAGCATCCCCAGCTTCTAACTGGCATCGACTTTGATCTGAGCAAGCGCGAAGTAGCAGACGAGCTTGTGGATCGGCTGATGCACGATGAACACATCTACCAGTCGGTCACCCTCCAGCTAATGATGGAGGTTGCAAATATGCACAAGTTCCCAGAACTTGAGCGTCTTGAAGACAGTGTGAATCTAGTCCGCAAAGCCAAGGAAGCGGTTGCTGAACTGCAACGGCATACTTCGCAGCACGAGCAGCTGATAATCGAGCGGGAGCGGTCGGAAGCGGAACGCAACGCGCATTCGCAGCAAGCCGAGTTGGCGAGAAGGTTCTCAGACGAGCTGGACACCCTCAAGAATGACTTCTATCGGCTTGCTTCGCAGGGAGATGGAAATCCTCATCAGCGAGGGCGCGACTTTGAGAAGTTTCTGAACCATCTCTTTGAGTTATTCGACCTTGAGCCTCGTCTGTCCTACGTGCTCACTAATGAGCAGATTGACGGCGCTTTTAGCTTTGATACCGATGATTACGTTCTTGAGGCGAAATGGACCAAGGATAAGGTAGACGTTCCGCAAGCGAATCACTTTGCAACCAAGGTACGAAACAAGGGAAAGAACGCTCTCGGGCTGCTAGTTAGCGTGAATGGTTTCACCGCTGGCGCGCTGGATGAGTACAAGCGAAGTACGCCTTTCATGACCATGGACCACGCCGACATCATCTGCGTACTCGAACAGCGTGCACGCCTAGACGATGTACTACGGCGCAAGAAGCGCCATGCCAATGAGACAGGTGAATGTCACTTTCCGATTAGCCGACTCTTCGAATAGGGTCGGACGAGTTGTCGACACTTTGCTAAGTTGTTAGCAAAGTGCATTCCATCTTGACCTGCCTACGCAACAAGCTCATACTGCCTGAATATGACCAACGAAGACCTATTCCGAGATCTCAAGCAATTCATTGCGACTACCGTGTCGCAGGAGGTAAGTGGCCTGCGTCAAGAGATGCAAACTGCGCTCAGAGAAGTAGTCCACCAAATCTCCGACCTGGACACCAAACTAGACACCATCCAACAAGCCGTAGGTGAATCCCTCCATACAGCAGAACAACAGCACCAAGATCACGAACGCCACATTAGCCGCTTGGAGCGGCGAGCGGCGTAATGGCCACTCACTTTCTCCAGTCAGTCCAGCAATCTCTACGACTGCCGACTCTCCCGCAACAACTTCGCCACGCTGCTCCGCCCGATGCCGTAGCGCTCAGCAAGCTGCATCCGGGTAGCTTCACCGGCTTCGAACGATGCCACGAGCTCGGCTACCTGTTGGGGAGTAAGCCGAGACGCCACCGGTCGCCGTGTCGCGGTCCGCTGGGGCCTAGCCCTCACGCTCACGCCCGGCTCATCCGCTTCCAATGCCAGAGCCAGCTGGCGGATGGATTCTTGCAGGTCAGACAGCAAATCAGGCTTGTTCAAGTAGCCGCGCAGGAGGTCGACGGTCGGAGCAACGCCCCTCATCCGCGAGTTTTCGCAGGTGGGGGGCGTTCTTTGTGTAGCTAGTCATGATCCTGAACTGATCCACTTCGGACGGTTTTGGGACCATCTGGGGACCACATCACGTCACCACCCTCAGATCGAGGGGTCCGGGGTGCACGCAGGTGGGCGAGAGCAGGTCGCCCGCGGTGGTGATCGACTGCTTGTCGGAGTGACGTCGAGGGGATCGGGCTGGTGGGCATCTACAGCGAACCGGGGATGTCATCGCTTACACCGACGGCGAGGGTTCTCGGATATGGCAGCTGGCAACAGGCGCTAGGCAAGCTGCTTCCCCGACATCAGGCCGGGGTTGCTTTGGTGGGTGTTGTCATTCGGTGGGTGGTTCGTAGTTTGCTTCGGTCAGGGCGGCGGCATGTTGGCGGTGGTGGTTTGCGGTGCGGGGGTCGCCTGAACGCTGGGTGATATCGGCTATTTCGTCGAGGATCTCGATTTGGCGGCGGGGTTGGCCGACTTGGCCGAAGAGGTCTAGGGCCTCGAGTAGCCGGGTGCGGGCCTCGGGTAGGTCGCCTTGGGAGTGTGCCAGGGTTCCCCACGTCCGCAGGACGGTCGCCTCGCCCATGGTGGCCGTGCCCGCGCGGAAGAGGGCCAGCGCCTGTTCGCAGTGCCGCAGGGCGAGCTCTGGGGATCCGATGGCGGCGAGGTTTTCGGCGGAGCGCCACATCAGGTAGCCGTGGATGGTGCTGTCGACCGGGGTGTTCTCCCCGGCGCGATGAGAGAAGAAGTCGATGCAGGCGGCCAGTTCGACGGCGGCAGCCTGGTGGTCGCCGGACTGGTGGAGCCGCGTGCCGCGGTGCATGCGGGCGATGTGCAGGTCCAGGGCGTTGCCCGCGCGGGTGAACAGGGCGATCGCCTCGTCCAGCAGGGTCTTGTGGTCGGCGTCGGGGTCGCAGTTGGTCAGGTAAACGCGCGCCCAGGCCTGTTCTCGTAGATCCCCTGCCGCTTCGGCGGCGGTGCGGGCCGATCTGGCGAGTTCGGCGGCCTCAGCCGGGCGGTCGAAGAGGGTGAACTCGGTCCAGGACAGGAAGTTGCGCAGCGCGGCCTCGGCGAGCCGGTCGTCGATGGCCAGCGCTGAGTCGAGGCCCAGCCCGAACACCTCGTGCCAGGTGGCCGCCGTGCCGCCGATCTCGGAGTACCAGTGCATCGCCCGCGCCAGGGCGATCACCTCGCGGTGCGCACCGCGCGCGGCGGTGCGGCGCAGCGCCGGGAGCCAGTTGGTCCGCTCGACCTCCAGCCACCGGCCCGCCGCGACGTGGTCCGGCAGCTCGGCGCAGGCCACCCTCGGTGTGCCGGAGGGGCGGAAGTGGCTGCCCGCGGCGCCGGTCGCGGTCCGCACCAGCCACGCGGTCAACCGTTCCTCGGCTTCCCGCGCGACCTCGGGGGGCTCGTCGCGCACCAGGCACTCGGCGGCGAAGACGCGCAGCAGGTCGTGGAACTGGTAGCGGCCCTGCTCCGGCGACGGCTGGAGCAGGCTCGCGTCGGCCAGTTCCTCCAGCAGGTCGTCGGCCTCGTCCGACCCGGTGAGCGCGACGACCGCGCCCGCCGCGAAATCGGCACCGGGTACCAGGGACAGCCTGCGGAACGCGGTCGCCGCCCGCTCGCGCAACTGCCGGTAGGACATGTCGAACACGCCGCGCAGGCGCAGGTCCCCCGCGGTCAGCGCGGTCAGCCTCCCGCCGCGGTCGCGCAGCTGGCCGACGAGGCGGTCGATCGGCCACTGCGGTCGGCTGGCCAAGCGGTTGCCCGCGATGCGCAGCGCCAGCGGCAGCCTGCCGCACAGCTCGACCAGCTCGGCCGACGCCCGGGGTTCGCCAGCCACCCGCGCCGGGCCGACGATCGAGACCACCAGCTCCACGGCCGCGTCGCGGCTCAACACCTCCAGCGCGGCGCGGTGCACGCCCGCCAGGCCGACCAGCATCTGCCTGCTGGTCACCAGGGTCAGGCTCCGGCTCCCGCCGAGCAGCAGCGGGCGGACCTGCGCCTCGTCGGCGGCGTCGTCGAGCACGATCAGCACTCGGCGGTCCCGCAACAGGAACCGGCACAGGTTGGTGCGCTGCTCGACCTCGGCGGGTACCCGGACACCGTCGACGCCCAGCGACCGCAGCACGACGTGCAACAGGTCGGCCGGGGTGCCCGGCACCTCGGCCATACCGCGCAGCTTGAGGAAGATCCGGCCGTCGGGGAACAGCCCGCCGAGCGCGTGGGCGGCGCTGGTGGCCACCGCCGTCTTACCCGTGCCGGGCGGGCCGCTCAGCACCAGGACCTCCCCGGCGCGCCCGCCCGCCGCGGCCACCTCAGCCAGGTCCCGCACGTCGGCCAGTTCCGCCGCGCGCCCGACTAGGTCGTCGACCTCCGGGGGCAGCACACCGACCACCGCCGGGCTGAACACCGGCGCGGTCGCGGTGGCGGGCGCGGTCGGCTCCGGGCGCGGTCGGGCCGCCTTCGCGGTCGCCAGCAAGCCGCCCAGCTCGACCTCGGAGAGCCGCAACGGGCCTGCCAGCGCCGCGATCGTGCGCCGCTGCGGGCTCCTGGCGACCCCGCGCTCGATGTCGCTGATCGCCCGGACGCTGATCCCCGCGTGCTCGGCCAGTTCCTCCTGCGTCAGCCGTGCGCGTTCCCGGCGCGCCCGCACCACCGTCCCGAGGTCCTGGGGACGCGGGTCATCCGGTGCCTTCACCACGCGCCCAATCAATCATGGCCGGGCCTGGGCCTCAAGGGGCCCGGGTTCCGCACTCCTGCCTGCCCGGGCCATTCCCGCCGGTCGTTGCGCGTGGTGCCCGCCGCACCGGTCGGCGATCATCCACGGCACCGCCGAGTGCCCACCCCGCCACTTCGGCCGGGACAGCCGAGCGGGAGCCGGGGTGCGCCAGCCAAGCTCTGCCGCGCGGTCGCCTGAACCGGGACGAGCTTGATCACCCGTGCGCACCCCTCGATCACCTCCGCCGGGTCATCGCCGCGGGCAGCGCGTCGACCGGGCACCCGGGCACGGTTTCCCGCTCCAGCACCAGATCGGGCACCGCGCCGCGGGCGGGGCCGACGCGGGCCGCCACCACCGGATCGCCGTCGCACTCCAGCTGTTCACGCGCGAACAGCTGGATGAGGTCGTGGTGGGTGTACCGGCCGCGGGTCTCGGCGATGCCGATCAACCCGGCGTCGGCCAACTCCTCCAGCGCGGCCTCCGCCGCCTCGGGCGGCAGACCGGACACCGCGGCGGCCAACTCCACCGAGGTTTCGCGGCCCGCCACCAGCGCCAGCCCGCGGAACACCCGCGCCACCTCAGCGGGCAGGTGCCGGTAGGACAGCTCGAACGCGGTGCGCACGCGCAGGTCACCGGCCGCCAGCACGGAGAGCCTGCGCCGCTGACCCTCGAGTTGCCCGCACAGGTGCTCGATCGTCCACCGACCGCGGCTGGTCAACCGGTTGCCCGCGATGACCAGCGCCAGCGGAATGCCACCGCACAGCCGCGCCACCCGGGCCGCGGCGGCGGGTTCGGCCAGCACCCGACCCGCGACCGCGACCGCCGCCAACAGCCGGACCGAGGCTTCGGTGGACAGCACCCCCACCGCCAACCGGTGCCGAACCGCCAATCCGGCCAGTGTGCCGCGGCTGGTCACCAGCACCACCGATCCCGGGCCACCCGCGAGCAGCGGCCGCACCTGCGCCTCCGTCGCGGCGTTGTCCAGGACGAGCAGCCGCGGGCGGTCGCGTACCAGCGACCGGTACAGGGCCAGCCGGTCCTCCTCGTCGTCGGGGACCGCGCGCTCGTCGACGCCGAACGCGGCCAGCAGCCGGTGCGCCGCGGCCGCGGGCGTGAGCGGGTCGGGGCCCATGCCGCGCAGGTCCAGGAAGTGGCACCCGCCCTCGAACCGGTGCCCCAGCCGGTGACCGGCGGCCACGACCAAGGCGGTCTTGCCCACCCCCGGCAGTCCGTGCACCAGCACGGTCCGCGCACCCGGCCCGGCGGCGGCCTGTTCGGCCTGGGCCTCGAGCTCGTGCAGCTCGCTGTCGCGGCCGGTGACCTCAAGCACGACCGGCGGCAACGCGCACATCCCGGCGTGCGGCGAGGTATCCCCGCCCTGGACCGCGCCAGTGAATCCCAGGAACTCGGTTTCGCGGTCGCCGGCCAGCCCCAGGCCGCCCGCCAGCAGCCGCGCGGTCCGGCGCTGCGGCCTGCGCGCTCGACCGCTCTCCACCTCGCGGATGGCCCGGACGCTGACCCCGGTGCGCTCGGCCAACTCCTCCTGCGTCAACCGGACCCGCAACCGGTGGAACCGCAGCAGGTCCCCGAACGCCGCGCTCGCCATGCGGTGGGCTCCCTCCCGGCGACCAGTGGCCTGGAGTCTCCCACGGTGGCCGACCGCGTGTGCCCGTGTTGCCCGCATCGCCCGGAGCCAGGCGCGACAAGGCTTGCGGGCCCAGCGCGGCCGAAGGCCGCAGGCGACAGCCAGTACGTGCCAGGGCTTCTGGGAAACCGTTGTGGTACAGGCGAAACGGACAACCGCGTGGCGCACTGATTCCTGCCTGTCGTTCTTCGTGTTCCCCGTCGTGATCGCGTGCTGCACTGATCCCCGGGGGCCGCCCGCGAAGAGTGGATGGCCCTTCGGATGGGGGAATCTGCGTGGTCGGCAGGTCCGACCACGCGACACCGTGGAGGAGTAGTGATGAGGAAAAGGCTCACGGCCGTCGTCGCCGTGGTGGGGGTGGCGCTCGCGGTTGGAGCGACAGTGCCCGCGGCCGGGGCACCCGCGACCGCGGCGGGCCCGGCCCCGGTGATCGTCCACGTCGTCGCGCACCAGGACGACGACATCCTGTTCATGAACCCCGACCTGCAGAACTCGATCCGGGTGGGGCGGCCGGTCAAGACCATCTTCGTCACCGCCGGGGAGAACACGCACGGCCCCGGCGCCGAGGGCCCGCTGCCCGACCGCGGCACCTGCAAGGCGGGCGACGACCTGGTCCGGGAGGAGTACGCCTACTGCAGGCAGCGGGGCGCCATGGCCGCGAACGCGCTGATGGCGGGGCGCGCCGACGCGTGGGACCACGGCACCGTGTCGGTCGACACCGGCGACGGCCCGGTCACCGTGGACGAGTACACGCTGCGCGGCAGGCCCGACCTGGCGCTGGTGTTCCTCAACCTGCCGGAGAACGCCGACGGTCACCCCGACGTCGCCCCGCAGGGTGAGGGCAGCCTGGTCCACCTGTGGGAGCGCACCGGAACCGCGAACACCGTGCTGACCTGGGGCACCTACGCGCCGCGCTACAGCTACGACCACGACCGGCTGGTGGACGTGCTGCGCGGCCTGTTCGACCACTACCACCCGACCGTCATCCGGGCGCAGGACCCGGAACCCGACCCCAGGTACGCCGGTGACCACGCCGACCACATCCGCACCGCCCGCTTCGCCGCCGAGGCGGCCGGGGCGCACACCGACGAGACGGGCAACGCGGCTGTCGACCTGGTCAACTACCGCGACTACAACATCTCCGACGGACAGCAGAACCTGACCGGGCTCGCCGACCGGCCCGACGGCGGTCGCGACCAGAAGGCGGCCGCCTACCTCGCCTACGACGGCTGGGACCTCTACACCTCCCCCACCAGCTCGACCTACCTGGGCTGGACCAAGCGCATGTACCACCGGTACCCGACCGGGACCACCTGGGTCGGCGCGAACGCCGACGGCCGTTTGGAGGCGTTCGCCGTGCTGAGCGGTCGCCTGGTCACCTGGTACCAGGGGGCCGACGGCGAGTTCGGCCGGGGTGAGGTGCTGGCCACCCCGTGGCCCCTGCTGCCCGGCCTGACCGTAGGCCGCAACGCCGACCACCGGCTCCAGGTGTTCGCCCGCCGCGCCGACACCTTCGAGGTCGTGACGACCTGGCAGGTGCGGGCGAACGACGTGTTCTCCAGCCAGTGGGCGTCGCTGGGCAACCCCAACGCCGGGTCGAACACCGAGGCCCAGGTCGGTGCCCCGGTCGCGGTGCTCGGCCAGGACGGGCTGTTGCGCGTGGCGGTGAAGAACGGTGGCGGCGGGGTCAGTCTGATCACCCAGCGCGTGGCGAACGGGGCGTGGAACACCACCTGGGCCGACCTCGGCGGTGGACCGGGCGTGCAGGACCCGGTCGCTCTGGGGGTCGACCGGACCAACGGCGTCAACGTGTTCGCGTACTCCATCGACAACGGCGTCGGTTCCATCCGGCGCTGGCGCGCCGCACCCGGCCAGGACTACGTCGCGCAGCCGAAGCTGGCCGGGTACGAGCCCTCCGGTCCGCCTTCGGTGGTGCACAACAAGGACGGCAGGCTCGACGTGTTCTACCGGCTGGCCACCAACTCCGGCAACGACTTCGCGGGCTTGGTCGGTCACACGTGGCAGCGCGCCGACGAGACGTTCAGCCCGTACGGCGAGCAGATCGGCGGCCACGGCGGCGTCGGTGCAGTTGCCGCGAGCGACGCGCCCGGTCCCTGGGCGGGTTCCACGCCGGTCGCGGACTCGCGCATCCTGGTCTTCACCGGGAACGCGGGCTCCGGCCAGAGCACGACCAGGCAAACCGGACCCAACGCGGGCTATGCCACCTCGTGGTCCGACGTCGGCTCGGTGCACGTCGACCAACCCGCCGCCGCCGTCGACCGCGACGGCTGCGTGTTCTCCTTCGCGCTGACCGACGCGGGGCACTTGGTCGTGCGCAACCAGATCCTGTGCAGTGGTGGTTCACCGCTGAGCCGCTATCGCGAGATCGAAGGTCCCTGACCGATCCGCGCACGTGACGCCCGGGCAGGCACGCTCCGACCTGTCCCGGTGTCCTGAAGCGGGCGCCTCGCACCCCGATCGCCCCCGGGCGTGCGAGGCGCCCTTCTGCGGTGGACCGACGATCCCGCGACAGTGCGACCGCCGGACCGGCTGTGCGGGTACCGGCAGCATCTCGGCTTGGCGACACACCCCCCGCTCGCGCCTGCCCGGCTAGGCGGACGGAGCCTGGATGAGGCGGCTCTCGTAGGCGAAGATCACGGCCTGGATCCGGTCGCGGAGTTCGAGTTTGTGCAGGATGCGCCCCAGGTGGGACTTCACCGTCGCCTCGGCGAGCTGCAGGGTGGCGGCGATCTCCACATTGGACAGACCGGAGCCCACCTGGACGAGCACCTCGCGCTCACGCGCGCTGAGCCTGCTCAACCGCTCGTCGCGGGCGGCGGTGGCGGCGCCGGGGATGTGTGGGCGGAATTTCTCCAGCAGGCGGCGGGTGATGCGCGGGGAGACCACCGCGTTGCCCGCGGCCACGGTGCGGATCGCGGTGAGCAGTTCCTCGGGCCTGGTGTTCTTCAACAGGAAACCCGACGCCCCGGCTTTGAGTCCGGCGAAGGCGTACTCGTCCACGTCGAAGGTGGTGAGGACCAGCACCCTGGTCTGCGGGCAGGTCTGCACGATCTGCCGGGTCGCCTCGATCCCGTCGGTCCCCGGCATGCGGACGTCCATGAGGACGACGTCGGGGCGCAGGTCGGCTGCGAGGCGGACGGCGGTGGCACCGTCCTCGGCTTCACCGACCACCGCCAGGTCGGGCTGGGCTTCCAGGACCATGCTGAACGCCATGCGCAGCAACGCCTCGTCGTCGGCGATCAGGACGCGGATCGTCATGCGGACGCCGCCGGGCCGCCGAAGACGAGGCGGGTGTGCACTCCCCAGCCACCACCGGGAAGCGGTCCGGCCAGCACCGTCCCCCCGTAGCCCGCCGAGCGCTCGCGCATGCCGGTGATGCCGTGGCCAGCGGGGGTGACGAGGGAAGCCTGCGGGCCGGTGTCGGTGACATCGACCGTGACGGCCTCGGCGGCGCACGCGATCCGGACCGTCGCATGTGTACCGGTGGGTGTGTGCTTGAGGGTGTTGGTCAAGGCTTCCTGCACCAAGCGGTAGACGGTCAGTTGCGCGGTCGCGGGTATGTGCGTGTGGCCACCGTCGATGTCGAGGCTGGTCGGGAGCCCGGCGGCGCACATCTGACCCGCGAGGGTCTCCAGTTGCGCGATGCCGGGCAGCGGGTGGCGCGCCGCGTCCAGTTCGTCGGTGCGCAGGACGCCGAGTGAGCGCCGCATGTCGGTCAATGCCTGCCTGCCGGTTTCGGCGACCTGGAGCATCGCGGTGGTGGCCTTGTCCGGCGACCGGTGCTGCGCGTGGACGGCGGCGTCGGTGAGCGCGACCATGACGGACAGGTTGTGGGTGACGATGTCGTGCATCTCCCTGGTGATCCTGGCCCTTTCCTCGACGACGGCCCTATCCCGCAAGGCTTCCAGGTAGGCGCGCGTGGTCCGGTCGTTCACACCGAGGGCGGCCGCGGCGACGACCAAGGCGGTGAGCGCGGCGAACGGGGTCAGGAACGCGCCGTCCGTCGCCCAGCGTAGACATGCGAAGGCCGCCCCGATCTCCACGACCATGACAGCGACGAGCGTGACGCGCCTGCTCGCGTTCGCGGCCACTGTGTACAGAGCCACCAGCAGTGCGACGTCCGCGGGCAGCTGGATGTCCACAAGCAACTGGACGAAGGCCGCGGCCACCACTACACCGAACACTGTGAGCGGGGCCTGGCGCCGCCACACCAAGGGCAGCGCGAGTGCGACGGTGAGCGCGGCGGCCACGGGTAGCTCCGCGGGTGTCCACATGGTCAAGACGTTCAGCAGGAGGAGCGCAGGGAGCAGCGAGTCCCACACCGCCAGCGGCAGTCGGGACGCCCAGCGCAGCTCGGACATCATATGGCGATGGTAGGTCGACGGCCCCGCCGCGCACATGAGCCCACCGTCTGACGTCGACGGGACGGATTGCGACCACGGTAGGAGTCCCGATACCTCCTGTGGTCGTACTGCGGCCGGTCAGCCGGGGTGCTCGATTGCCACTGGGGGCGGCACCGGGTTCGAGTCCAAGGAGCGATGTGGGCGCGTGGGTCCGGCGCTGAATATGGCCAGGTGACCGACATCATCACGGGACTGAACCTGTCCCCACTAGAAGTCCTGACGGTGCTCAGCGCCATCTCTCTGGTGGTGGCGCGCTGGCTGCCAGCCGCTGCCCGCCCACGCTTCACCATCGCGGCGGGGGCGGTGTTCCTGCTGTCCGTGGTGGTGCTCGGCGTGACAGGGCTCCGCTGGCAACTGCTGCCGGTGCTGGCGGGTGCGATCGTGGCGGCGCCGTTCGCCATCATGCCGCTGGTGCGAGGCCGTGCCCGGCGGGTCCGCTGGTGGTTGGCGTTGCCGGGATCGGTGGTCTGCGCCTGCCTGATCATCACCGGCCCCGTGGCGGCGTGGGCCTTCCCCGTCCCCGTCCTCCCAGAGCCCTCCGGCGACTTCGCGGTCGGCACCCGCGTCCTGCAGTGGACCGACCCGGACCGCCCCGAGACCTTCACCACCGATCCGCAGGACCGGCGCACGGTCGTGGCCCAGCTCTGGTACCCCGCGCGAAAGGGCTCAACGGGACCGCGCGCGCAGTACCTCGGGCGCACCGAGGACGAGGCGCGCACCGTCGCCGAGGCACTCGCGGGCGGGGTCGGCCTGCCGGGTTTCCTGTTCGACGGCGTTCCGCTCGCCCGTACCCACGCGATTCCCGACGCCCCGGCGGCGGACGGACGGTTCCCGGTGGTGCTGTTCTCGCCGGGGTCCAGCGGGGTCCGCACCCAGAACACCGCGTGGGCGGAGGACCTCGCCAGCCACGGCTACGTCGTCGCCGCGCTCGACCACCCGTACGACTCCGCCGCCGTCGTCCTCGCCGACGGCCGGACGATCACCACCGCGACCGTCTCCTCCGGCGACCGGGACCAGGACGACCACCTGGCCGACGACTGGACGTCGATCCGGGCCGCCGACCTCAGCTTCGCGCTGACCCGGCTGGAAGCTCTCGACCAAGCCGCCGACCCCTTGGCCGGACACCTCGACACCGGCCGAGTCGCCGCGACCGGCCACTCCATGGGTGGCGCCGCCGCACTGCAGGCCGCCAGGCGTGACCACCGGTTCGACGCCGTCATCGACCTGGACGGCTACCCCCGCGGTCCCCTGTCGCCCGACCTCAGCCAGCCGACGCTCGCGCTCACCCAGGCCATCACCCCGGACACCGATCCGCGCTACGTGCCCCAACTCACCGACGTCCTCACCCGCGGCACGGCGAAGAACTACCGCCTCACCATCCCCGGCGCCGCCCACCTCACCTTCATGGACGGCCCCCTGTACCTGCCCCCGCTCCCCTCGATCGTCGGCACCCTCGGCCGCACCGAAAGCCCCCACGTCGTCGCCGCCACCAGTCTCGCGTTCCTGGATTCCGTCCTGCGCAACGGATCCAGCGACCTCACGGCCACCCTGTCGACCTACGGCGAACTCACCGTGTTCCACGGCTGACCGACTGCTGGCCGCGACGGGCTGGCCCTCGTCGATCAAACCGCCGAGGACCAGCCTGCAAGCTCTGGGATTGGGTGACCTCCGCGGAAGCGTTGCCCGCTCAGTGAAGCGGGCAGGCACCGCACGGAGATATATCTGTCTGTGCCGAGAGCAGGGTTGGCTAGCCGTCGGGTGTGCTCAACCGCCCGACACGGCCGCCGCAGATCAGTGGATCAGGCTCAAGGTGAAGGCCACGAGTGGGTCGGTCTGCTTGACGCGGGCTTTGTCGGAGCCCAGTTGTTGGGAGATGGGCTTGGCGAGCGGCCAGTCCGGGTGGTCCGGGTGGTTGACCTCCAGGTCCCAGAGCCTGCCGATGAGCGACACGGCGACGGTGATGATGGGCTGGGCGTAGAAGAGGTGGCGGTCGCGGGTGCCGTCCCACTCGATGGCCCACTCCATGCCGATGAGCTTGCCGACCTGGTCGAACACCGCGCTGCCCGAGTCGCCCGAGTTGGCCCGGCGCTCGCCGGTGGTGCGGCACTGGTACTGCTGGCGGAAGGTGGGGCTGTTGTCGACCCTGCCGTTGAGGTCGCCGTGGGTGAAGTCGGCGGACTCGAAGAGGGCGGGCCCACCCTGCTGGTAGTTGTAGCCGACCGCGGTCAGCTTCTTCTGGGCCGCGACACTGGCGAACTTCGCCGCCGTCTGCCCCACCGGCACCGCGGCGTCGACGGTGATGCCGGGGTCGATCTTGACGATCGCCCAGTCCACCGCCTCGTCCTGGATCCCGGTGATGTACGTCCCCACCCGGGTGTAGGCGAACCCGTCGAAGCACGCCTCGACGACCCGGTTGTTCCCGGGCCCGGTCACCCCGTGCTGGACGGTGAGGAAGTAGGTGGCGTCGGTCCCCTGGAAGAACGGGCCGACCGAGCACTGCGCGTTGATCCCCTGACGCTGGACCCGCATACCACGGCGGAGCGTGGGCATGTCCCCTCCTCGAGAGCCGGTGTCACACTTCGGGCCGACGGCCCACGTCCGAAGTGGTCGGAGGGAACGATCTTGGCGTTACGGGCCCCGTCCGACCACCCACCCGATCGGAGCATCGGTCATGCGCCCCGGCTCGACCGGTCAGCGGCGGCGTTGGCTGCGGCGTTCGCGGTGGAACTCGTGGTCTTGGCGGATCAAGCGCTCGACGTCGGCTTGTTGGTGGGTGCTCAGAGTGGCGGGGACGCTGCGGATTTGATCGACCAGGTAATCGGTGCCGATGCTGAGCACGATCGGCAGGTCATAGAGAGAGCCGACTTCGGCGCGGTCGTGCATGACCACCACGGCGGCGTTGACGGGGACAGGAACACCCCGCTTGAGCAGGAATGCTTCCAATGCACCGGCCACGTCGCGGACTTGGCGGCCCCAGCTGCGCCCACTCCGATCGCAGAGCCTTCCGTCGTCGACCAGGTTGCCGTAGCGGTCGAACTTCTCGAAAGTCCATTCCTCACCATCAACGTGCACACGCACGCCGCGGCCCTTGACCTCGATCGCCCACACCCCACCTGGCCCGACCAGCACCAGGTCAACCTCACCGCGGCGGTTGAGGTAGCCCAGGAACAGCGCCCACCTGTCGTCGAAGCACGCCATCAACTCCCACGCGGCGTGCTCCTCCGCTGCCGCTCCCGCTTGGTACCGGGCCAACTCCTGTTGCAAAGCCGGGTCTACCCGCGGAATCCGCGCCAGCATCACCGCCTCTTGGCGTCGATGCCGCCACCACAGCCCCCACTGCCACCACCGCCGAGATGCCGCGTTATCACGGCGCAACGTCCTTACCGCCCGCAGATGCTCGGCCCGACGGGCATCGACCTCGGCGATCGAGGCTTGCAGGGCTCGAACCTGTGCCAACGGGTGATTGGAAAGCTCCTCGGTGCGCACCCACCTCACGCTAGCGCCATCAAGCCGGATGTTGGCGCGCACCAAGCAGTACAGCCCGAGACTGTCGCTTTCCGTCCACCCACCCCCAAGATCTTGTGCGCTATCCGCAGGCACAGTGCTATTCCAACCGGGCCCGCCAGTTCAGGTTATGTGGTTCGCACTGCCAATCGCGCGCATGAACGGCGGCTGTTGCGCGGGATCCGTTGGCAAAGGTGAGCGCCGGTCAGTTCGGTAGGCGGAAGCTCCTGCTCACCTGCTCCAACCGCTGGACGGCGGTGGCCAAGTCGTCGGCGAGGCCGAGGCTGGCTTGGACGTTGGTTTCGGTGCGGGCGGCCACGTTCGTGACGTGGCCGATGCTCTCGCGGACCGAGTGCGAGGCGGCTGACTGCTCCTCCACCGCGGCGACGATCGTGCCCTGCAGCTCGGCCATGTCGCGGATCGAGGTGCCGATCTGCTCGATCACCCGGACCGTTCCGTCCACATCGGACTGGATGGCCGCGATGCGGTCGGTGACGCTCACCGTCGCGGTCGTCGTCGACTCGGCGAGGCCCTTGACCTCGGTCGCCACGACGGCGAAGCCGCGGCCGGTCTCGCCTGCCCGGGATGCCTCGATGGTCGCGTTGAGGGCGAGCAGGTGGGTCTGGGCGGCGATCCTGGTGATCACGTCGACCACACCAGCGATGGCGGCGGAGGACCCGGCGAGGCTGTGCAGTTGCTCGGTCATGGTGGCGGTCGCCTGCTCGGCCTCGATGGCCAGCGTGGCCCCGCGCGAGACGGTCGAGGCGATCTCGGCGACGCTGTCGCTGAACTCGGTCGCGCCGAGGCTGGCGGCGGCCGACTGGGTGTGGGTGACGGTCGCGCTGTCGCGCAGTTCGTCGGCTTGGCTGCGCAGCGCCTCGGCCGATCCGGTGAGGGCCTCGGCGGTCTCCACCACGGCGCGCACCGAGGCGGTCAGCCCGCGCTGCATCTCCACGAGCGCGATGCCGAGCTCGTCGTCGGCACCGGCGGGCTCGATCGGGGCGGAGAGGTCCCCCGAGGCGATCCGGCGGAGGTGGCCCGCGGTACCGCGCAGGGTCGTCACCATCTCGCCGAAGGCCGCCGACAGCTCGCCCAGCTCGTCGCGCCCGGCCCGCGGCAGGGTGACGTCCAGGCGACCGCGGGCGATGTCGAGCGCCGCCGTGCGCAGCACCGGCATCCGGGCGGTGAGCCGCCGGGTGGTGAACCACACGGTCGCGAGCAGGACCAGGGCGATGCCGAGCGCGAACCCGATCAGCTTCGTCCGCAACGCGCTCACCGGGGCGAGGACGTCGCTCATGGGGGTCACGGTCGCCAGCGTCCAGCCCGTCCCCTCGACCGGCGACCAGGTCAGCACCGCGTCGCCCGCGTCGGCCGACAGCGGGTCCTTGCCGTCCAGGGTGCCGCTGCCGCCGTTGGCCACCGAGCGCATGAGGTTGGCGGCGGTGTCACGCGCGGACTCGGACGCGGCCTGCTCCAAGGTCTTCGACCCCACGACCGACGCGTCAGGCGCCGCGAGCAGGGTGCCCGCGCGAGACAGCAGCACCGCGTAGCCGTGCTCGGACACCTTCGCGGCGCTCACCTTCTTGGAGAGCTGGTCGAGGGTGACGTCGACGCCCGCGACCCCGATCGTGCGACCGTTCTGGACCATCGGCGCGGTCACCGAGGTCATCAGCGCCTTCAGGTTCTCGTCGTAGTACGGCTCGACGGTGCTCTCGGCGCCGGTGCGCTTGGGCTCGGTGTACCAGGCGTAGGTGATGGCGTCGGCGTTCGCCGCGTCGTCGAGGTCCTGCCGCACGGGCGTGCCGCTCCCGTCCTTGACCCAGAGGTACTGGTAGACGCTGGACAACGGGTAGCGCGGGTCGCCGGGGGCGTCGAAGCACAGGTACATGTCGTAGATCTCGGGCGTGGTGGCGAGCGCCCCGCGGACCACCTCGTCCAGTAGCGGACGGCTCTCCACCGGCATCGCGGCACCCGCGGCGACGATCGAGCGCTCCGCCGCGCGAGCCGCCGAGATCTGGGTCTCGACCTGCCGGGCCAGGCTCTCCGCGACATCACGACCGTGCCCCCGCTGCGCGTCCTCCTCCAGCGTCGTGGCGCTGAGCACGACGAAGGCCGACAACACGGCCAAGCCGATGACCACGACCGGGACGAGCACGACGAGCAAACGGCCCCGGAAACTCGACATGCGGACGCTCCCTGAGGCAGGCGGTGGCGGTTCGGCCCTCGTATCGGCGGCCCGCCCCCCGGCCTGAGGCCAGTCACCCGGTCGGGTCGCGGCTATCCAGTGCACCTTGTGGACCCGAGCGGCGTCAGCGGGTCCACAAGGTGCACTGGATAGCCGGGATGGAGCTACTAAGCGACGGCGGTGGCTTCTAGTTCGATTTGGAGGGTGGGGAGGGCTAGGCGGGTTACGCCTAGGAGGGTGGTGGGGGGTGCGGACTTGGCGGCGGCTAGATGGGCCGCGAGGAGGCCGTAGTGGCGGAGGAGTTGGTCCACGTCGGTGGTGTAGATGGTGAGGCGGATGAGGTTGGTGAGGGTCATGTCCGCTTCGGTGAGGACGGACTCCAGGTTGGCGAGGCTCAGGGTCAGCTGGGCCGCTAGGTCGCCGTCGTGTTGGGGGGCGCCGTGCGGGTTGGTGGCGGTCTGGCCGGAGATGTAGAGGGTCCGGGTGTGTCCGGAGACGACCTCGCCCTGGTTGAAGCCCATTTCCGATGACCACGTCACCGGGTTGATCGCCGTTCTCTGCATCGCCACGTTCACTCCATTTGGATTCGTGTACACCGTTCGGGCAAGAGCCTGGCGGCCAATCACGACACCTTGTGTCAGGTATTCCCGTAGAGTTGTCGGATGCGCGCCGACCGCCTGGTCTCGCTGGTCCTCCTGCTGCGCAGGCACGGTCGGCTGTCCGCGACGGCCCTGGCCCGCGAGCTGGAGGTGTCCACCCGCACCGTCCTGCGCGACATCGAGGCGCTGTCCGCGGCGGGGGTCCCGGTCTACGCCGAGCGCGGCAGGCACGGCGGGTTCGCCCTGCTGCCGGGGTTCCAGACCGAGCTCACCGGGCTCAACCACGACGAGGCGCTGGCGCTGGTGGTCGCCGGGTCGCGGCGCGGCGCGCAGGCGTTCGGACTGGGTGGGGCGCTCGCCTCAGCCATGCGCAAGGTGGTCGACGCGCTGCCGGAGGGGTACCGGACGAGCGCGGCGGGCGCGGTCCAGCGGTTGCTCATCGACCCGGGCACCGATCTCCTCGCCCGCCGGGTGGTCCCCGAGGAGGTTCCCGACAGCGTGGTGGCCGAGATCCGGCGGGCGGTGTTCGCCGGGCACAGGCTGCGCATCCGGTACGCGGCCGCCAACCAGCCGCCCGAGTGGCGCACGGTGGACCCGATCGGCCTGGTCACGGTGCGGGAACAGGGCTACCTGCTGGCGACGCGGGAAGGCGCGGACCGCACCTACCGCCTGTCCCGGGTCCTAGCCGCCGAGGAACTCGACGAACCCGCGCAGCGACCGGACCACGTCGACCTCGACCAGGCCTGGCAGGAGCGCAGCACGCGGTTCCGGGAGGGCGGCGACCAGGTCAGCGTGCTCGTGCGGGTGCACCCGGCGCGGCGGGAGGACCTGGTGGGCACCGCGCTGGGCGTCCGGTCCGAGGTCACCGACCCGGATGGCTGGTCGCGGTTGGACGTGACCTTCCAAGACTCCCGGCACGCGGTGTGGGCGATGTGGCAACTCGCCACGAGCGCGGAGGTGTTGGCGCCGGACTGGTTGCGCGCCGCGCTGCACGACCGGGCCGCCGAGATCGCCGCCAGGTACGCAACCTCGACTTAGGACAACGAAGTCCTTACACCCCAACAGAGAGCTCACGCGGTCCGCAGCCGCGGGAACTCCTGGCGGACCTCGGCCAAGAGCGCGGGGTAGTCCGCGCCGTAAGCGACCATGGCGTGGAATAAGGATTCGAGCCCGGCCGCCAGTGGATCCGACGCGGCCGCCGACCACACCGCGGGCAGCGCCATGTGTTGCTGGGAGAGGTTGTCGCGTTGACCGTCGAGCGAGGTGGTAGTGGTGTGCGGCGCGTTGGGGTCGGCGATCAGGAGGTCGAACGCGGCGTTGTGGTCGTCGAACGGTTGCGGCAGCGGCAGGTCGTGGTCGAGCGCGGTGAGTGCCCGCGCGACCCAGTCGACCTCGGCCAGGTGTGCCGCGACGCAGGCCCGGCGGGCCGACCAGCGGCCGAGGGCGCGCTGGGTGTCCGCGTCGAGGTCCTCGATCGCGGCCACGAGATCGCTGTCCAACTGCACCATGGTCAGGCTGCCGTTGACCGCGCGGACCCGCTCGCTCGGTAACCTGCCACCCCACCGCCGCACCTCGGCGGCGTGTACCGCGTCCTTGGTCGCTTGCTCGCGGGCGAGTCGTTCCCGTAGTTCCGCCTCGGCCCGCTCTTGCGGGGTTGGCGGCGGCGGGAGGGTCTTGGCGTGGGCGTTCCAGTAGGCCGCACTCTCGCTGGTCTCTCGCACGACCACGTCCGGGGCGGGTGGCCCGGGCCAGAACTGCAGGAGGTACCGGTCGAACCGCGGTTCGTCGTCCAACCGGCTGTCCTGGTCGCTCGCCGCGTCCATCCCGCTCGCGCAGTAGCGCACCCGGTAGTCGACCTGGGGCAAGGGCAGCGGCCAACTCGCCTCCCCCGCCCATTGCACGAGGTGCACCGACTCGGTCTCGGGCCGGAAGGAGACCTCGACGACCTCCTCCCACTCGTCGGTGACCGGCACCTGCTCGTCGTGGAGCTCGACGGTGAGGTGGACCTCGCCGGTGTGCAGCCCCGTGATGAGGAACAGGGTGCCGGGCTCAGCTGCGCCGCACAGCCCGTTGACCTGCCCGCCGCGCACCTGCCCGGTGATGTTGAGTCCCGGCTGGCTCTCCACGTAGAACTGCCCGTAGTGAACGTGCAGGTCACCCTCGAACAGAACTGGCACCGGCCCAGCCTGCCAGTCAGGTCTGACAATTTCGGGCTGGTGCTATCGGGCACCGGCGTGGTTACGATCGGGCCATGGCTACCTGGTCTCCCATCCACAGCAGGCCGTACACGCCGGTCCCCTACCGCCCGGCACGGATCCCGGTCGAGGAGTCCCTGCGGGTCGCGGCGGATCTCCGGGCCCGGATGCAGGAGCGCCGGACGGTCCGGGCGTTCTCGGACGAGGCGGTTCCCGAGCAGCTGGTGCTCGACGCGATCGCGGTCGCGGCCACGGCGCCGTCCGGAGCGCACCAGCAGCCCTGGACGTTCGTGCTGGTGCGCGATCCCGAGGTGCGGGCGCGGATCCGGGAGGCAGCCGAAGAGGAGGAGCGGGTCTCCTACGACGGCCGGTTGGGCGAGGAGTGGCTGTCGGCGTTGCTGCCGTTGGGCACGGACATGCACAAGCCGCACATCACGGACGCGCCGTACCTCTTGGTGGTCTTCGAGCAGCGCTACTTCCTGGACGGGGAGGAGCAGCACAAGCACTACTACGTGGGCGAGTCGGTCGGTATCGCCGTGGGGATGCTGCTCACCGCGCTGCACCTGTCCGGGTTGGCGGCGTTGACGCACACGCCGAGCCCGATGCGGTTCCTGTCGGAGGTGCTGGGCAGGCCGCGCAACGAGAAGGCGTTCGCGGTCATCCCGATCGGTTACCCCGCAGCGGATGCCGTGGTGCCCGACCTGGTCCGCAAGGACCTGGACCAGGTGATCGTCGAGGTCTGAACCACCGGCGCGGTGCGCCGCGCAGGACACGGCGGTGTCGATCGGACTATCTTGGGGGCTGTCGTGGCGCACTCGCGCGCGCGTTCGTGACAGCTGAGGAGTTGAGGCTCGGTGACGCCGCGCTGCGCTGTGTATGTCGACGCCGGGTACCTGCTGGCGGCCGCCGCCACGCGCGCGACCGGGACCTCCCTGCGGGGCGGGATCAGCGCCGACCACGAGCGGCTGGTGGCGGCGTTGATCGCCCACGCCGAGGAGCGGTCGGGCCTGCCCCTGCTGCGGGTGCACTGGTACGACGCGGCGGAGAACGGCGTGCCGGACGCCACCCAGCGCAAGATCGGCCTGCTGTCGCGGGTCAAGCTGCGGCTGGGGCGGATCGGGTTCGACGGCGAGCAGAAGGGCGTCGACCTGCGCATCGGGCTGGACCTGGTGGCGCACGCGCGCAACGCGGCCATCGACTCGGCCTACCTCGTGTCCGGCGACGACGACCTCACCGAGGCCGTGGAGGAGGCGCAGGCGCACGGCCTGCAGGTGATCATCCTCGCGGTCCCCGGCCGGACCGGCGCCCCGCACGGCGTCAGCCACCACCTGCACGCCGCCGCGGACGACCTGGAACTGCTCGCCGCCGACGACCTCGACAGCGCGATCACCCGGCGACACGCACCGACCCCCGCCGTCGGCGCGACCGCGCAGGCACCGGTCCCCTCGCCCGCCCTGCTGGCGAACCGACCCCGCCCCACGCCGACCCGCACCGAGCCCGCACCGCCGACCGGACTCGTGTACTCCAGCACCACCGCCCTGGCCTTCCCCGCGGACCTCACCGAGACCATCGACAGCGTCGCCCGCCACGTCCTGACCTCCTGGTCGAGCGGCCGGAGCAAGGAGGAACTCGCCGAGCTGGAGACCGCCCG
Organism: Actinokineospora diospyrosa; assembly: GCF_024171925.1. GTDB lineage: Bacteria > Actinomycetota > Actinomycetes > Mycobacteriales > Pseudonocardiaceae > Actinokineospora > Actinokineospora diospyrosa. The sequence continues at coordinate 385,737 of NZ_JAMTCO010000004.1, forward strand.
CCCCTCCATCCCCCGCGAGGTCGACCGCGCCCTGCTCCGCGACCTGTCCGACGCCTCGGGTCTACAGGACCTCAGCGACCCGATCCGCTACCAACTCCGCGCCCGCTTCTGGGCCGAGGTCGACCAGTTCAACCAGCCGTAGCCGAGCTCGATGGTTCCCTTCCAGGGCCGCGGTGTGGGTCCGAGTCACCGGGTTGATGGGGTTCGATGACCGCGGAGTCCGCTGACCCAGAGGGTGCGGTGTTGAGCAAGTGGGAGGACGATCGGTGAGTGGACATCCTTGTGTTGGGAAACTCGAGGGTGATGATCTCTCTTACGACGGTGCCTACTGGTGATGTGGCGGATGCAGCACTGAGGGCGCACTAACCGGGATCGGTTGTGCGGCTTCGGGAAACGGCTCCGCGCGTCAACTCGCGCGGGGCCGCTTCGGGGCTTGCGCTCGACGGTGGGCACAGTGGTGCTGGTCAGCAGGGGCTGGTTTGGTTGGAGCGGTGGACTTCCTTGGCGGCCAATGGCCGTCCGTAGACTGTGGACACCGGGCTCTGTGAGTTGGTGTAGTGCTGCTTGTACCAATCGACGTCCGCTTGGGTCATGGCTTGGGCAGTGAGCATGAAGTCGTTTTCCTGGCCCAGGTCGCCGACGTGGACCTCCTTCGCCGTCCAGGTGCCGTCGCCGTGGAAGTCGATGGGTTGTTCGTAGAAGACGTTGGTGCTCTTCACCTGTCGGACGAGGATCACGGCTCGGCCTTCCGCGGGAGGGTCGCCCCAACCGTCAATGTCTGTGCAGAAGGTGACTGGGCTCGGGGTGCTGATGCCGAACGAGGGCGGCGGGGGCGGGGGCCGTGTGGTTGACGCGGGCGGGGTGGTCACCTCGGGCTTGGTCGTGGCCGGCAGCGGGGCGTCCGTGCGCGCGGCGGTGGTCGGCTCGGGCAAGGCACTCCCCGACCCGGAAGTCGGACTCGCGGATGTGGTGGTGACGGCCGCCGCGGTCGTGGTGGTGGTGATCGTTGTGGTGGTGCCGCCCGACGCGCCGTCCGCGGGTGGGGTGACGGGTGCTCGCAGCAACGCACCGACGAGGACTCCGCCGAACGCCCCCACCACGACCAGCACCGCCTGCACCAACACCGACAAGGCCGTGCGGCGCCCGCTGTGCTCCCGGAACAGGACATAAGCCAGGATCATGATGCCGATCACCACGGTTCCGGCGCTCGCGGTGATCAGCGCCCACACCCCGTTCTCGGTGAACGGTTCGAAGAACTGTTGCAGCGCCGCACAAGCCCCGAACGCGGTCGCGTACACGGACAGCAGGCGAAACAACCGCTTCTTGCCCTCAGTCGAGAGGAACGGCTTCGACATGCGATCACCTCAGCCGGTGAGTCGCCTGCTGGATGCCATCCGTTAGCGCCACGCCCCAGGCCGGGCCAGAAGTGCTCTACTTCTACGCGGTCAGAAAAAACGCAACAGCCCGCTGGGGGCGAAAGTCAGGGGAATCGCGAAAAATGCCTTGCCGTAGATGTCGTTGGCGCGGCCGATCTCCCGGTCGGCACCCGCCATGACGGTTCGGAAGATTTCGCGGGCCCGCGGAGCATTTCCACCGTGCCACTCCAGCATGCCGAGTTCGTAGCTGGTCTCCAGCGTGAACGGGTGGTTCGGCCCCAGTGTCGCGAGCTGCCTGCCATAGGCACCGGTGAAGTGCGGCCCGGCGGCGGAACGGTCGCCAAGTTGGTTGTGCGCCTGCCCGATGAGGAACAGCGAACGCAAGTAAAGCCGGTGGGTGGCGCCCAAGCGCCGAGCGAGTCGGGCGGGCAGGCTCGTGTAGCGCTCCAACAACACTGTCGACTCCCCCAAGGCAATCAATACCTCCATGTGGGTCACCGCGAGCGCTAGTGTTCTCGGGTTCTCCGGGCCGTATTGGTGGCGAGCGGCGGCCAACTGGTCACGGAGCTCGACCTCGGCAGCGACCTGGGTGTCGCGGTCCGGGATCGACTGCAGGATGAAGATCTTCAACTGGGCGGCGTGCAGCAGGATGGCCGCGTCGATGGCGTTCTGGTGCTCGGGCATGGCCCGCTCCCGGTAGAAGTCCACGACCCGACGGGCGATGTCCCGTGCGGCCGCGCGGTCGCCGATGTCGGCCTCCAGCCAAGCGAGCTCCAGGTGTGCCGGGACCAGGAGCTCGAACGGGGCGGGCAAGGCCACGAGATCGCGGGCCAGATCCCGTGCCTGCCGCAGGTGCCCGAGCATGCGGACGTTGTGGATCCGCGCGGTGCGGATCTGAACCTGTTCCGCGACGCTCAACGTGTGCAGTTCGCCTGCGAGGATCGCTCGCCAGCAGGTCTCCGCCGCACCGTGGGACCCGAGGTCGTCGAGTACCTGCGCGCGAACGGATTCGACCAGCAGCCGTGTCTGGGGATCCAGTTCCATCGCGTCCAGGCGGTCGACATGCGCCGATGCCTCGTCCAGCTGCCCCGCGGCCCTTCGCGCTTGGGCGGCACGCAACAAATGCCGTGGATCCTGCGAGTGCAACTCGGCCAGGTTCTCGTGCAGCGGGGCCGCCATCGCCGGCGCGCCGTGAGACTCGTAGTGGTTGACCGCAAGGACGTTCAGGGGTTCGGCGTAGGCGGAGCCCCTGATGTGGTCGAGCAATGCGACGGCATGCTCGATGAGACCGGGTACGTCGTCTTCGGCGAGTTGGAGCAGCTTGTGCGCGGCCACCGCGGCCGTCGATAGCATCGCGCCCGGGTCGGTGTCGTGCCTGGCAGCGGTACGCACGAGATGGTGGACCTGCCAAGCAGCGCCTGCCCGCTCCACCAAGTGAGCCTTGTTCATCTCGGCGAGCAGAGCGTGGGTACTCACTCCAGGAGCCAAGACGGCGAGCACCTCGTCGATCAGCCGTGCGGGTAGCGGTGTCGACGCGCAGATCACGGCAAGGGCCAGGACTACCCGCCGTGGACCCTCGATCCCCACAATCGCCTGCCGCACCGCATGCAGCGCCACATCGAGCACAGCAGCGTCAGAGGTCAACTCGCCGACCCGATCCCGCAGTTCCCACAACCCTTCCCGCCCACGAGCGCCCTGTGCCGCGAGCAGGATGGCGTACGGGTGTCCGCCGAGCCTGGCGACCAGCTCGGCAACAGCGGCGGTCTCCTCTTCCGCATACGGCTGGTACGCGGCGAACAGCGCTTGCCCCTCCTCGGCGTCCAACCCGAGCACCCGGACCTGCTCAGCGAATCCCTGCGGGAACTCATGCCTACCAATGAGAACGGTGTGCACACGCGGACCGGGCAGGACGAGCTCAGCCAACAGGTCCTCATCGAGGTCACCCGGCACGTCGTCGACCACCCACAACGCGGGCTCGACGAGCCGTTCCCTCCACCACGCGAGCACGCCGGACCTCGACTGATCCACAATGGACGAGTCCAGCGCCACCAACTCCGAGGTGTGCCGGTACCGGACTTCGTCGACACCGGCCCCGGCAAGGGATACCCAGTAGACACCTCCTGGATAGAGGAAGCCGAAGTCGCGGCCGTAGGAACGCACCAGTGCGCTCTTGCCCATCCCCGTCATCCCGCTCACCGCGGCGACCGGCGGGCCGCTGGCGCGTTCCACCAGCGGCTCCTCACCGCGGTGCAGCGCGCTGTGCAGGCGCCAACGATCGTCATACCTACCAACGAAGTTGGCGGTCGACACGGTCGGCGTACTCTCGCGCGGTGTCACCGGCTCGGTGAAGTCCAGTCCCGGGAAGGGGGTGCTGACAAGGCCTACGGCCGCCTTCACCTGCGCCACCAGCTCGGCGAGTTCGCGGTCCGACGTCCAGGTGTTCCAGTACCGGTGGGCCCGCACGTGCAGCGGCTTGAGGTGCCCGGTCGCCGGGTCCTCCGGGTTGATCACCAGGATGCGCCGCTCGACCTCGTTGGCGCGCAACGCGGACAGGTAGGTGTGGTGGAGTTCGAACTGGCAGGCCGACCGGTGGGCGAAGGAGTTCGAGAAGTAGGCGAGCAAGGTCTTCGACGTCCGCAGGCCGTCCATGATCTCTGTGGTGATGCTGTGCGCGCGGCGGATGTCGCGCTTGTCGAGGAAGACCTCCAAGCCCGCGACGCGGAGGGCGCGGTGCAGCAGCAGCACGCGCTCGCGGTCGGCACCGCTGTAGGACAGGAAGACGTCGTGGCGGCAGTCCATGCCAGGAATCTAGCCCGACCGGACTGTGGAAGGCTTGCCTTGGTAGGAATCCTTGAGGGAGAAAGATTCCGCACCCAGGCGGACTCCGCCTTTTGTCCTCCTTTCTTCCGGTAGTTGTCCTGTACGCACCTCGTACCCGGGTGCTGCGATTGAGCGATCCGCTCCGGGGAGGGCGGCATGACGCGTCTGCGGGTGGGCGGCCGCGCGGCTGAGGATGTGAGGGACAACGATGGTACGAGCGTTGGGGAGCCAGTACACGCTGGGAGAGCTCCTCGGTTCCGGCGCCATGGGACAGGTCTACCGGGGGGCTGACCACGAGGGAAACCAGTACGCGTTCAAGCTGCTGCGCGGTGATCTGGTGGACGACAAGGACTTCGTCGCCCGGTTCCACCAGGAGCGGTCCATCCTGGTCACGCTGCGCGGGGAGAACCTGGTCGCCGTGCACGACCTGGTGATCGAGGGCAGCACCGCGGCGATCGTGATGGACCTGGTGTCCGGTGGGACGCTGCGCGAGCAGCTGACCGCGACGGGGCCGATCCTGCCCGCGGAGGTGGCCCGCATCGGTTCGGGGATCGCCAACGCGCTGCACGAGGTGCACCAGGCGGGCATCGTGCACCGCGATGTCAAGCCGGAGAACGTGCTCATGGACGACGCGGCGCCCATCCGCACGCCCAGGCTGACCGACTTCGGGATCGCGAAGATGGCCGAGGGGTCGCGGGTCGGGCGCAGCACGCTGATGGCGGGCACACCGCAGTACGTCGCCCCCGAGGTCGCCGACGGCCAGTCGGTGACCCCGGCGGCCGACCTGTACTCGCTCGGGATCACGCTCTACGAGATGTGTTGCGGTGTCACGCCCTTCCACGGCGAGACGGTGCTGCAGGTGTTGCGCAGCCACGCGGAGAAGCTGCCCGGCCGCCCGGACGGCATCCCGGACGAGCTGTGGGAGGTGATCTGGGGCCTGCTGCAGAAGAACCCCGCGGCGCGGCCGCGGTCGGCGGCGCAGGTCAGCGCGGCACTCGGCAGCCTGGCACAACGCTTCTGGCAGGCGCAGATCCCGGTCGCGCCGCGGCTGCAGGCACCGCCCGCCGGGGTGCCCATGGGGCAGGGCAACACGAACGAGACGGTGCTGCGCATGCCCGGACCGGTCACCCCGCCTGTCGCGCGCAAGAAGCGCAAGCGCTTGCCGCTCATCGCCCTCGCGGCCGCGCTGCTCGCCGTGGCCGCGGGCGGGGGGTGGGCGCTCGCCACCCGGGAGAACTCAGCAAGCCCGGCCGGTGTGCAAACCGGGGGCAGCTCCGAGGAGAACACCGAGACGACGACGCGCAGCGGGAAGACCACGACCACCGCCCAGCGGACCACCCGACCCGAGATCCGGCTGGAGTCCATGCCGGACCTGGTCGGGCTGAAGCTGGGTGAGGCGCGCGACAAGCTCCCGCAGTCGATGGAGGTCGAGATCGTCGACCAGATCGACGACAAGAAGGCCGATGGCACGGTGCTGGGTCAAGAGCCCGCCGCCGGGGAGAAGGTGGACGGCAAGGCCAAACTGATCGTCGCCCGCCCCGCGGTCACCGTCTACTTCGACGAACTCCCCACGACCGCGGGCGGGTGGTCGCAAAAGGGCCCTGCGGCGATGGACGGCAAGCAGTACCTGCACTCGCTGAGCTACGGCGGGGACTCCTATTGCACACGGGAGACGCGGACCGCCGAGTACAACCTGTCCAAGGGTTTCCGGCGCGGGTTGGCGACGGTTGGGCTGTCCGACGACTCCGAGGTCACCGATTTCACCCTGCAACTGGAGGTGTTCGCCGACGGGCGGCAGCTGACCAGCGTGCGGATCGAGTTCGGCAAGGTCGTACCGCTTGAACTGGACCTGACCAACGTGCTGCGGCTGAAGTTCCAGTGGATCGTCACCAGCACCACGAAGACCTGTGGCCGGAACTCCCTCGTCCTCGGCGAGGCGAAGCTGCTCGGCCTGGCCAGCGAGGTGCCCGTCTCCGGGTTGCCGCCGCGGCCGAGCACGACGCCGAACGGGAGTTCCAGCCCCACCACGACCACCACCGGCTGAGCCGATGGCACCGTCCGATCTGGACCTGGTGGTCACCTCCGGCGCGCGCCGCTGGGCGTTCGCGCCGGGGGTGGTGGTGCGCATCGGTCGAGCGCCGACCTGCGACGTGGTCGTGGACGACCCGGCGGTGTCCCGGGAGCACCTGCGCGCCGAGTACGACGGCGGGTGGGTGGTGCGCGACAGCTCCTCCGCGGGCGGCACGAGCCTGCGCGGGGCGCGGGTGTCCCGGTTCACCGTCGCCGACGAGGCGGTGGTGCGCCTGGCCGACGCCGTGGAGGTGGTGCTGCGCGTCGGCGGGCGGGCGCCGGGTCCGGGTGGTGAGGTGCGGATCGGGCGCGCGCCGGACAACGACATCGTGCTCGTCGACCCGATGGTCTCACGCAGGCACGCGGCGGCGCGGCGCAGCGGGGACGACTGGCTGGTCACCGACCTGGGCGGGCGCAACCCGACGCTGCTCAACGGCACGGCGATCACCGGGGACACGCTGGCGCGGGTCGGCGACACGCTGACCCTCGGCTCCAGCGAGATCGTGGTCGCCGAGCACGGGTTGAGCCGGGTGCCGCGGTCGGCGCACCACCTGGTGGTCGACGACGTGACCCTCGCGCTGCCCGACGGCAGGAACCTGCTGTCGGGGGTGTCGCTCGACATCGCACCCGGCGAGTTCGTCGCGGTCGTCGGGCCCTCCGGCTCGGGCAAGTCGACCCTGCTCAAGGTGATGACCGGCGACCTCGCGCCCAGCACGGGTCAGGTGACCTACGACGGCACCGACGTGTGCGGCCACGGCGCCGTGCGCACGTTGATCGGCACCGTCCCGCAGGACGACGTCCTGCACACCTCGCTCTCGGCCCGCGCGGCGCTCTCGTACACCGCCGCCCTGCGGTTGCCCGCCGACACCGGGCGAGCGGAGCGACGAGCCGCTGTGGACGGTGCCTTGTCCCAAGTGGATCTGCTGGAGCACGCGGATACCCGGGTCAAGGACATGTCCGGCGGACAGCGCAAGCGGGTGTCCATCGCGATGGAGCTGCTGACCTCTCCCCCGCTGCTGGTGCTCGACGAGCCCACCTCCGGGCTGGACCCGAACCTGGACCGGCAGATCATGAGCACGCTGCGCTCCATCGCCGACCGGGGCCGGTCGGTGGTCGTGGTCACGCACAGCACGGACAACCTGGCCTGGTGCGACCGGATCCTCATCCTGGCGGCACCGGGCGGTGTGCCGATCTTCCTGGGTCCACCGGCTGAGCTGCGGATCCGCTTCGGCACCGCGGACTGGGCCGAGATCTTCGAGGAGGCCTCGCGCCACAGCGCGCCGGAACCGGTGCGGGCGGCGCTCGCCCGGCGCCCGGGTGGCGCGGGCGGGTCGGGCCCGGCGCCCGCGGTGCGCTCGTGGCGGGCGCAGGCCAGGACGCTGGTGCTGCGGCACGCCGCGCTGATCGCCGCGGACCGGGCGTACGCGGCGTTCCTGCTGTGCATGCCGCTGGTGCTGGCGGTTCTGGCGTTGGCGGTGCCCGGGTTGGGTGGGTTCGGCCCACCGGATCCCGACGACCCGGGGGAAGCGGGTCAACTGCTGGTGTTGCTGTTCGTGGGCGCGGCGTTCACCGGTGGGGCGTGCGGCATCCGGGAGATCGTCGCGGAGCGGGCGATCTTCCGCAGGGAGCGCGCGGCCGGATTGCCCGTGCTGGCCTATGTTGTGGCCAAGGCCGTCGTGTTCGCCGTGGTGTGCGCGGTGCAGGCGACGTTGTTGGTGGGCGGGACGGTGTTGGCCAAGCCCGCGCCGGAATCAGCCGTGCTGTTGGTGAGCCCGGCGCTGGAGTTGGCGGTCGCGGCGTTGCTGACCGGGTTCACCTCGTGCGCGGCGGCGCTGTTCCTGTCGAGCCTGGTGCGCTCGGCCGAGCAGGCGATGCCGGTGCTGGTGGTGGTCGTGATGGCGCAGTTGGTGTTGTGCGGCGGGATGATCCCGGTGACCGGGCGACCGGTGTTGGCGGAGGTGTCCTGGTTGGCCCCCAGCAGGTGGGGCTACGCCGCCGGTTCGTCCACAGTGGACCTCGCGGGGTTCCCCGGCGCGCAGGACGACCCGTTGTGGCGCCACAGCGCGCCGTGGTGGCTGCTCTCGGGCGGCGTGCTGGTCGCGCTCGCGGCGGTGTTCCTGCTGTCGCTCGCGCGGCGGTTGGCACGGTCAGGTCCGGGTTCGCGGTGAGCCGGTCACGGTGTCCAGGCCGCGCCGAAGGACAGCCGGGTCTTGAGGTTGGTGAAGCCCAGGTGCGCCTCGCCGACCGGGTCGAGGTCGAGCGGTTCGCGCGGCGCGGTGTGGTCGTCCACCTCGGTCGGCAGGACGCCGTCGATCCGCCACACCTTGACCGGCGGGTTGTCCAGGCCGAAGCGGACCCGCAGGTCGAAGCGCGCGCACGGGTAGCGCGGCGTGCACAGGTAGAACGGCGACATCGTGGCGCGGTCGGCGAAGGTGTAGCGCAGCAGGTACTCGTGCTCGGTGCCCGAGTCGAGTTCGCGCGGCAGGATCAGCTGGTAGCCGAGGCGGGAGCGGGAATGCCGCAGGTGGGTGGTCAGCGTCCCGCCGTAGAGGACGTCGACGGCGGGGTTGTCCGGGGAGAGCCCGCCGACGTCGTCGCCGACCGGCACGGAGAACTCCAGGTCGATGGCCGCGAGCGGTTCGCCGGTGACCAGGACCCGCCACCGCTCGTACACCTCCGGGGTGTTCTGGTCGAGCACGACCGTGCTCGACAGCGTCGTGGTGCGCCACGGCGGGGTCTCGGCGGGCGGCGGGTCGGGCAGCCGGTACCTGACGGCGAGCGCGGCCTGGGCGATCAGCAGCAGGCCGTCGTCGATGCGGCGCACCGCGGTGCGGCTGTCGCGCTCGAGCTCGCCCGCGATCAGTCCGATCCGGTCGGTCAGCGTGGGCAGTCTGCTGTGCGGGGTGAGGGCGTACGCGATGAGAACGGCCTGGCGCAGGTCGTGGGGTAACGGTTCGGCCAACTCGCGCAGCCGTTCGGCCAGTACGGTCACCATCCTGGCGCCGTCGCCGTCGAGGCCGAAGACCTCGCGGACCTGGGCGGTGATCTGCCGCGCGACGTGCGGGCTGCCCAGGCCCCGGCGTTGGCGCAGCGGTTTGAGGTCGGTGACGAGGTCCTCGGGGGTGATCGTCATGCGGGTCCTTTCCGCGGACACCGACCGGGGAGGCAGCGGTGCCCCGCGCGAGCCATCTTGGCGCGCTCGCGATACCTGTTCGCTCACCCACGCGGGCGTGTTGCGCCGTGGCGGCCGGGTTCACCCGACCGCCGCAACGCGCGCGGCGTCAGCGGGGTCTGCGGTGGCGCAGGAGGCCGGGTAGGAGGAACCGCGGTGTGATCGGGAGGATCGTGCCGAGGACGGTCATCTCCAGCGCGCGCTCGGTGGTCGCCCCGTAGTTGTCCCGTTGCAGGCGCGCCGCGTGGTCGGTGAGTACTGACGCCTCCGTGGAGCGTCCACAGCCGAAGGTCGCGACGCCGAGTTCGAAGCGGGTCGAGATCGCGTCCACGTGGGCCGCACCGAGGACGGCCACCTGGCGGGGCAGGACGTCGGCGAGGATCTCGCGGGCACGCTCCCAGTCAGCCACCGCGACCCGGGCCGCCCCCGCGATCGAGCGGGCGCGCAGGCGCAGCGGGTGGTCGGCGCCGAGGACGGCGAGCAAGCGGGTGTCCAGCGGGGACAGCAAGTCCAGCGCTTCACGCGACCGCTTGCTCGCGACGAGGGCTTGGGCACGCCGCACGCGCAGGTCGAGGGTCCTCGGGTTGTCTGGTCCGAACCACTCGCCCGAGCGCGCGGCGAGCGCGCCGAGGCGGTCGGTCGCCACGCGCCACCGCTCGTCGGTCCAGTTGCGGTCGGCGAACCCGATCGCGATCTCGGCGTCGGCGTCGGTCGCCTCGGCATCCTTGGCGACGCTGTGCTCGGGTAGACCGACCTCGGCGAACAGCTCTATGACCGAACGGGTGAGATCGCGTGCCCGTTCAACCGCACCGGCGAGCACGAGTGCCGCGGCGAGCTCGACGGTCGCGGCGGGCCACGGCCCCCGGTGCGCACCGCCGGGGTGTTCGCGGCGGATACCGGGGTACACCTCGGTGATCACGGCCAGGGCCCGCCGGAAGTCGCCGCGCCGCCGCAGGGCCGCCGACCGCGCCACCAGGGCGCTCTGGCGCTCGGTTTCGGGCAGCCACCCCGGAATCTCGGCCGGCAGTACGGCATCGGCGGCGTGGTAGTCGCCTGCCTGGTCGTGCGCGGTGGCGGCCAGGAACCTGGCGCGGTACTCGGTTTCGCGATCACCTGACGCGGCGGCGCGGTCGACGGCCAGGGTGGCGTGGTCGATCGCGGTGCGGTCGTGCGCGGCGACGGCGAGGCGGGCGGCGGTGAGCAGGTCACCCGTCGGGCACAGCGGCCCGGCGAGCCGGATCGCCTGCTCGATGGCGTCGCGGGCGGAGGGCGCGTCACCGAGGTCCTCGTGCCTCGCCGCGGTGAGCCGGAGGAGTTCCAGCGCTTCATCTCTTGGTACGGCGCCGTTTCCCGCCAGGACACGAGCGTGCAGGAGAAGGTGCGGGGACGGGGGGTCGGTCCGCAGGGAGGCCGCGACTGTGCGCGCGGCGAGGCGGGCGAGCCCACCGGTGAACGGCGCGTCGGCGAGGGCGGCGGTGAACCCGAGGACCAGCCGCGCGACCGCGGACTGGGCGTCGATCTGCGCGGCGTGCAGGTCGACACCGTCGCGCGCGATCGCCGCCAACTCCCGGTCGAACCGCTCGATCGCCCCGGTCCCCTTGGCCGCGGCGAGCCTGGCCACGGCGATCGCCAGGGTCGCCGGGTGTCCACCGCAGCGCTGGACCAAGACGTGAACCGCGGCCCGCTCGCGGTCGTCGAGGTCGTGCCAGTGGACACGCAACAGCTCCTCGGCTTCCTCGTCGCCCAGGCCACCGAGTTCGACCTGGGTGACGGGCCAGCGGGCGGTGATGGAGCGCGCGGTGATGATCGTGTGGGCGCGCGGCGAGGGGACGACGAGCTGGTCCAAGACCTCCGGCTCCAACCCGGGCGGGACATCGTCAACCACGACGAGCACGTCCTCGGTGAGCAGATCCCCAACAACCCGCACAACCCGCTCCGGCGACAACCCCGCCAACCGCTCCCCAAACCGCGTCGCCGCCCGCAACTGCTCAGCGAAGTGGGTCAGCACGTCCTTGCCCGCGAGGCGCAGCCCACTGCCATCCATGTGCAGCCACAGGACACCGCCGGGGTACGCGTCCCGGAAAAGGAAGGCGTAGTGGCGAGCCGTGGAGCTCTTGCCCATGCCCGTCGGCGCTTTCAGGACGGCGACGGAGTGGGCGTATGGCTTGACCACCGCTGCGAGCTTGCCACCGTGGAGTGCACTGTGGACTGTCCACATGTCTTGATATCGACCCACGAAGCGCCTGGGCTTGAGGACTTCCGGGTCGAGGTCTTTGGCCGCGAGACTGCCGATGGGCCCTACTGCGGTTTTGGCGACGAGGTCGGCTACTTTGCGCGGGTCTGGATCGCGGTGCCAGTCGTAGTAGACGGCATCGGTGAGCTCGACGGGGGCGATGTGGTGCTCATCGGGTTCGGGGTTGATGACGAGAATCTGGCGCATGGGGTTGCCGTGGGCGCTCGCCGCCAGGAATGCGCGGGTCAACTCCCATTGGCACGCATACCGGGTTGGGTAGCGGCGGGAGTAGAAGACAACGAAGAGCGAGGCATTGTCGACTTCAGCGGCCAGGGTGGAGGTGATGCGATCGAACCTGGCCGTGTCGGTGTCGCGGAAGACGCGGATGGTGGGGATGCGGCGGAGGGCGCGGTCTATGCGGGCTATGTGGGGTTGGTCGGACCAGGTGTAGCTGAGGAAGATGGTGGGGCCCGCATGGGGGGATGATGGGGGGTGGAGTGGGGGTGGGGGAACGACGGGAGGAGGACAGTTCTGCGACATCTTTGCGGGGTTGTCCACAACGTCTTCTGTTGTCCACAGGCTGTGGTCGCTGCTGCTGGATTGTCGGTGTGCGGCGGTAGGCTGTGTATTGGGGGCTCTTGGGGTAGTTGATCTTGCGGAGGGTGTTTTTCCACAACGGGTTCGGTTGTCCACAGGGTGCTGGTTGCCGGTCCCGGTTGTCGGTGCGTCTCGGTAAGCTGTGTATTTGGGGGCTTTCGATCAGGTTGATCTTGGCGTAGGCCGGGGTTGGGAGTGCGGGGCAAGGGATTCGGGCCTCCGCCTTCGGCTCCGGTAACCGCCTCGGCTTCGCCATCGGTGCAGATCCGCGACAATGCGAAGAGCTCGATGGGGCGAACTTGTTTTGCGTGGGGCCCCTACGACACCCGTGGCAGGACCGCAAAGCAGGGGCCGAAAAGCATGGCCCTGTCCGCTACCGACGCTACGGGTGCCGTCCCCCCACGCAAAACAAGTCCGCCCCATCGAGCCGGCCTGGCACCAGCGACTCCGACTGTCCACGCGCTGAGCAGGTGGGCTGGGGCGGACCTGACGGGGCGCAGGTTGGCACCGCAGGGTCCGAGTGTCCAGGGGCTGAGCAGGTGGGCTGGGGTGGACCTGACGGAGGGCGGGCTGGCACCGGCGACTCCGAGGAGCGCGGGGCCGGGCTGGCAGGGCCGACGAGGGCGGGCTGGGATGGCACCGGATCTTCCGAGTGTCCAGGGGCTGGCACTGTGGGCTGAGGCGGACCTGACGACAGCTGGGGTGACAGCGGCGGTCGAGTGTCCTCGGGCTGGGAGGTGGGTAGGGGCGGAGCTGACGGGGGGTGGGGTGGCAACAGAGGGGCCAGGAACCGGGTTGTGGGGCTGGTCCTGACAGAAGCTGGGCTGGCACCCAACAGCGTTCGAGTGTCCAAGGGGGCGGGTATTCCCGTATCAGGGGGTGTTGAGGGCAGCTGAGGGGCGCTGGGTGACTACGCAGAGTGGAAGGAAAGAGGGGGTTGCGGCTCCCCTTAGGGGAGCGTGGATGCTCAACCCATGCCCGGCACGATTCCCATCGGCGAGTTCGCCAAGATGACGCACCTGACCGTCAAGGCGTTGCGGCACTATCACCGGTTGGGGTTGCTTGAGCCTCGGCGGGTTGATCCGCATACCGGGCTGCGGATGTATGACTCGGAGCAGGTCACGCCTGCTCGGACGATACGTCGGTTGCGGGAGTTGGATATGCCGCTCGCCGATATCAAGGCGGTGTTGGGGGCGGCGGGGACTGATGACCGGGATCGGGTCTTGTTGGCTCATCTCGACCACCTCGAGGGGGAGCTTGAGCGGACCCGGGTGGCCATCGCGGGGCTTCGGCGGTTGCTGGAGGGGTCAGCGAGCGCGGTGGGGGTCCAGTACCGGGTGATTCCTGACCTGCCCGCGGTCGGGCTCACCAGGTGGGTGCAGCGGATCGAGGTCGGTCGGTTCTGCGAGGAGGCGTTCGCGGCGTTGCCCGATGATGGGACGGGGCCGTTGGGGGCGTTGTTCCCCGAGGAGCTGTTCACCGAGGGGGCGGGTGAGGTCACCGCCTTCCGGCCGGTCAGCGCGGTTCCGGCGACCTTGGTCATCCCGGGGGCCATGGTGGCTGTGGCGGTGCACCGGGGGCGGTATGAGGACTTGGACGAGACCTACGGGCCGCTGGGGGCGCATGTCGCGGCGCGTGGGTTGGCTGTGGCGGGGCCGTTGCGGGAGATCTATTTCGACCCCGAGCTTGGCGTTGAAGACAGGCGTACTGAGGTTTGTTGGCCGCTTTCCCGTATCCCCGAATAGGAGATCCTGTGCTGCACGCTCCCCGCGACGAGTTCCGGCGTCGACTTGTCCATGTCACGCCCGATGTTTTCGGGGCCGCCACCCCGTGTCCTGATTGGACTGTCCGCGACTTGGTCAACCACGTCATTGGTGGGGACCAGATGACCGTCGTCCTGTTGGAAGGTGGCACCACAGAGGCCGCGGTTCAAGCACTCGGGGCGGACTGGATCGGCGACGACGACCCGGTGGTTGTGTTTGCCGCAGCGGGTGAAGCGCTTGATCGGGCCGCTGCGGTGGACGGGGTGTTGGAGCGGGTTGTGCCGCACCCGATGGGTCCTGTTCCCGGCCACCAGGCCGTCAGCTTCCGAGTCGCGGAGTACCTGGTGCACGCCTGGGACCTGGCTCGGGCCCTCGGCGTCGACGAGCGGCTCGACGCGGGACTCGTTGAGCAGACCTGGGAGGGCATGCGGGGGTTGGCGCCGGTCATCGGTGGGCTTGGGATGTTCGGCTCCGGCCCAAGCGGTGCGCTGGACGAGAACAGCTCACCGCAGGACCGCCTGCTGGACCTCTCCGGCCGCCGCCCCTAGTCCGCGGTGGTGGCGTAGCGCAGGATCCGCAAGCCCTCCAAGCGGACCGCCCGCGGGTAGATCGCCCGGTAGATCCCGCAATTGGGCGACTGGACGTCCCAGCGGCCGGTCGCGCGGAAGGTGGCCGCCGAGCAGCCGCTGGAGCACCAGTGCCGCCAGGTGCAGTCGCGGCAGCCGGACTTGGTGTCGACCAGGAGGTTGCGCACCCCGGTGCCGGACCTGATGGCCGACACCGGGTCGTCGGTGCGGACGTCGCCCACGACGCGGGCGATCTCCATGTGGCACTGGGCGATCCCGCCGTTCTGGTCGATCACCACGTAGTCGTCGCCCACCCCGCAGGCCCGCCTGCGGGGTGCGACCAGCTGACCCCGGTCGAGCACCGAGCCGAGCACGCTGCGCCGGGGCAGGAGTTCCTCGATGACCGCGAAGGTGCGGTCCAGACCGTCCACCATGGCCTGTTCCTCGTACTGGAGGTCGTCGAAGGAGGCAGAGCAGTCGTTGTCGCGGAAGAAGTTGACGCTGAACGTGAGGTCGCGGCGCACCGCCATGCGCACGACGTCGGCGATGCCGTCGATGTTGCGGCTGGTGACCGTGATGGACAGGTGCGGGGAGATCCCCGCGGCGAGCAACCGGTCGATCGTGCGCAGGACCAGTGCGGCGGAAGGCTTCCCGGCCACGGTCGGGCGTTGCGCGTCGTGCGTCTCGCCCAGGCCGTCGAGCGAGATCATCACCCGGATGTCGCGGGTGCGCAGCGCGGACACGAGCGCGCCGTTGAGCGCGACCCCGTTGCTCAGCAGCACCGCGGACAGCCCCAACCCGGCTTCCCGGCACAGCGCCAGCGCGTGGTCGTGCAGGTGCAGCAGGACCGCGGCGTTCATGCTCGCCTCGCCACCGGCGTACTTCAGCCGCAGAGACCGGAACCCGTGCCGTTGCGCGGAAGCGACCAGGGCGTTGACCGAGTCCTTCGCGACGTCGGCGTCCATGGAGTCGTCGGACTTGTGCACGTAGCAATAGGGGCAGCGCAGGTTGCACTTGTTGGTCACGTGCAGCCACGCGGTCAACTCGGTGCTCGACTCGAACCGCGGCGTGGGCGGCTTCCCGACCGGGTGCAGCACGTCGAACCCGACGAGGGTCTGGATCGCCCGTTCGAGCGCGGGTGAGCCCGCCACCACGGCCGAGGCGGGGGTGGGGTCGGCGAAGGTGTCGAGCAGGGCGCGGCCCGCGGTGTCGAGCACCACGACTCCCCCGTCGCCGTTCGGGCTGAACAGCGCGAAGTGCTCCTGGTCGAGCGGGACCTCGACCACGTCACCGGCGCGCACGAGCGGGTCGGCCACCAGCGCGGGCAGGTCGCGCGCGGTGCGCTCGCCGCTGACCGGGCAGGCGCAGTCCTCGCAGTTGTGCACCACGTGCTCCCGGTCGCCCGGGATATCCCTTGTGGACAGTACGACCACGCGCCGGTCCGTCGACGTCATCACAGGAGCCTTTCACAGCGCGGGCTTCGCGGCCATCTCGGGGTTCGGGTCAGCGCAACCGGTCAAGGCGCTCCACCAGCCGCCGGGCCGGGACCGCCCACTCGGCGTGCAGGAGCTCGTACCACTGGCCGCGCACCGGCGCGGGCAGCCGCGCGAACAGTTCGCCGAACCGGTCGAACTCGCTGTCGAGCGCGGCGGCCCCGTGCGAGCCGACCCGGTTGCGGTTCAAGGTGAGCAGGGCGCGGGCGTAGGTCCGAGCCACGTCGTCCAGCCCGCTCACCTGGCGCTGTCCCAGGGCGTCGTGCACCGCGAGGTGGGCGTTGATCAGCTCCCAGCGGGGGCGCAGGTCGGCGAACTCGAACTGCTCCATCGTGCTGAGGACCTTCGGCGCCCACTGGGTGATGGTCGTGCGGTAGACCTCGTCGTGGGTGTTCTCCCAGGTGGCGTAGTTGAGTTCGAGGAACTCGATGAGGCTGGCCGACTGGAACCAGCCGTCGGCGATCGCCTCGGCCTTCCAGATCGCCTCGCGCAGGTACCGCAGCCCGAGGTCCGCGTCGTCACCCGAGTGGATGCGGCCCGCCCGGTTGAGCGCCGACGGGTACCACCGGATGGCCCGCTCGCGGCAGATCTCCAGCGCTTGGTCGATGAGTTCCTTGGCCCGCTCGAGCGGGTCCTCCTCCAGGTCGGTCCCCTCGCGCGCGGCCTGCAGGAGGCAGATCGCCTGCTCCTGGTAGATCTGCCCGAGCCACGGCTGGTTGTCCATCCCCACCAGCAGCAGTTCCGCGTGCAGGTAGTGGCCCCAGGCCTCGTCGAACCGCTGGCCGTAGCGGCACACCTCGCCCGCGGTGCTGTGCGAGATGGCGATGCCCAGCGGGCTGCCCAGGGTCTTGCGCACCCGCAACGCCTCGCTGACCAGGCCGTCGGCCTCCGCGTAGTCCCCGCGTAGCGCCTTCAGGTACGCCCAGTTCGTCGAGATTGACGCCTGCTCACCGAGCACCTCCGACTCGGCGCCCGCCCGCTTGATCGCCGCCGACGCGTAGCCGTAGTGCTCGTCGGCTTCGTCCCAGCGGCCGATGTTGCGGGCGAAGAAGCCGAGTTCCTTGCGCGCCTGGGCGGTGAGCCGCTCCCGGCGAGGTTGGGCACAGGACTGCGCGTGCCCCAGCGCCGCGTGGAAGTGCCGGTCGGCGACGACGATCTCACCGGGCAACCGCATCCAGGCGTTGCCCTGCTCCCTGGCCACCTGGTAGGCCAACTCGGGGTCGTCGACCGCCGGTAGGCCGTCGAGCAGGGCCACGGCGGGCCTCGCTTGCGAGGTCTGGACCAAGTACCGCGCGACGTTCAGCGCGATGTCCAGCCAGCTCTCGGGTCTGCCGGTGAGCCACAGGCGGAACCGCTGGACCACAACGCCGATCGCGTCGAAGGTGGGTCGCTGGTCGCCTGCGGGCAGGAACCGGCGGATCTCGTGGTGCACGAGTTGCATGTAGCGCAGGTCGTCGCGCGCGGCGGCGGCGCGGAACTCGGTGGCGACCTGCTCGGCCCCGCGCTCGAAGTCCGACAGCAGCAGGTAGTGCAACCGGGCCGCGCGCTGCCGGTCGAACCGTCGCTTGTAGACATCGAGCCTGGCCAACTGCTGGGTCTTGACGCTGCCCCGCTCTTGCGGGTCGTCGTCCACGAGCGTGGCGTCGATGGCGTTGACGACGTCGTCGTAGCTCCTCTCCTCCACGGCGAACGCGGTGGCCGCGGCCGCCCACAGCGTGCGACGCCAGGAGGTGTCGTGGTCGTGCAACGGGATCAGCCTGCGGATGAGCTCCTCGGCCAGCGCGTCGTGCAGGGTGACGTCCTGGCCGTTGGCGCGCAACCGGATCCAGGGCCGCGACCGCAGCGCCGCCCAGGCGCGCGGCCAGTCCGGCGCGTCGTCGGGCAGCGGCCGGTCGGCCATGATCGCCTGCCAAACCCGCTGGTCGACGCTGTGGCGGACCACGGCGAGCCGCTTGATCGCCTCGGACCAGAAGCCCTTGCCGCGGAAGGGGGTGATCAGCGTGCGGCGGAAGGACTCGCGCTGGTACTCGTGGTGCGGCGGCGCGACCGCGGTCTCCGGTGGTGGGCTGTTGCCGCGCAGGTAGTCGACGGCGAGTTCGAGCCAGAGCGGGTGGCCCTCGGTCAGCGACACGAGCGCGGTCACCAGGTCCGCGGGCAGGCGGCGGCCGATCTCGCTGTCGCTGAGGAACAGCCGCCCCTCCTGCTCGGTGAAGCCGCCCAGGTCCAGCACGGCGGTCGTCAGCTCGCCCGCCGCGGTGCTCACCTGCTCGGCGATGGTGTCCGCGCCGTCCGCGGGCCTGCCGGAGAGCACGAACACCGTGGCCGGGAGCTCGGCCATCCAGGCCACCAGGGTGGTGAGCAGGTACGAGTCGCGGATGACCTCGACGGTGTCGAGCGGGATGACGACCGTGGCGCCGGTGCGGTCGCGGAAACTCTCGTAGCACCGGCGGAACTCGGCGCGGGTCCTGGTCTGCACGGCCAAGGCGCTCTCCCCGCCGCCCGGGGTCGCGGCGGCGCTGGTGAGGTAGCGCAGAAAGTCCCCGAAGTGGATCCCGTCGGGGTCGAGCCCCTCGGCCACCCGCCGCTGCACGTTCTCCAGCGCCCAGTACTCGGAGTCGTCGACGTCCAACGGCTCCAACCAGGTGGTGGCTCCCCGCGTCCCGGCCGCCGCGAGCGCGCGCAACATCCTGGTCTTGCCGACACCTCCCGGGCCGTAGAGCAGGACCACCTTGCTCTGCCCGGTGTCGCGCACCTGATCGATCTCGGCGAGCAGCAGGCCCTCGGCGGCGCGCGGCACGTAGTGGGACTCGGGCATCGACATGATCAGGTGCCTCCCCCGATGTTCTGCGCCACGCTGGTCAGCACCGCGTCGAACAGTCCGTTGTGCGGCTTGGTCAGCGCCGCGAACTCCCGGTCCTCGCGGAGCTGTCGGCGCACCGACGCGCGGAACTCGGCGGGTCCGAACGCGGGTCCGAACGTGTCCGGCTGGATGACCCGCTTGGCCAGCGCGGCCGCCGTGTCGGGCAGCTTGGCGGCCAGGCCACCCGCGTCGGTGCACTGGAGCAGCATCGCCTCGTGCCAGATCAGTTCTAGGAACACCCGCACCCGATCGCTGCCGTTGATGCCGTTGGCGGCCAGTCCCTCGTAGAGCTCGCGCGCGCTGGAGTGCACGACCCGCCTGCGCTCGTCGTCGCGGTGGAAGTGCTTGCACAGCAACGCCCGGAACGGCGGGAACAGCGAGTGCCACAGATCGGAGACACCGGTGACCAGCGCGGTTTTGCCGATGGCGTCCCACAGGTCCTCGACCGCCCACGCCGCCTCGGTGAGCGCGGCGCCGAACTCGGCGTCGTGGTCGAGGTGGTGCTTGAGGTGGGAGGTGGTGACCATCCGGTACGCCGAGATGAGCTCGAGGGCCTTGAGCAGCACGCCGTAGCGTTCGGCGATCTTGTCGCCGGGTTCGACCAGCGTGTGCATCGAGAGCAGCTCCCCCTCGACGTAGGGGCGGACCACCGTGTCGAACACGCGGTAGTCCGAGCAGGCGTCGGAGTCGTAGAACTGATCGATCCGCGCCCACTCCACCGAGCGGACCAGCAGCGCGGGCAGTCCGACGCTGAGTTGCTGCAGCGCGGCGGTCCACTGGGTGACGTGGTCGCGCTGGAACTCGACCTGGCTGTCGGTGGAGATCTCGTTGAGCATGTCGCGCACCACGCGGTCGCCGAATTCGCTCAGGTTCACCACGCGGAAGTCCAGGACGGGCTCCCCCTGGCAGTTCATCCCGGACCACTCGCCCGCCCGTCGGCTGGCCACCACCAGGGTCATCCTGGTGTCGGGCTTGCTGGGTTTGGAGTTGACCTCGTCGAACACCCGGCTCGCCAGGATCCGGAAGGACTCCACGGTCGAGCGGTCCAGCAGTTCCGCGCTGTCGAGCACCGCGATGTGGTGGCGCCCCCGCTTCAGGATGATCCGCACGAGGTCGCCCACGAGGTCATCGGCCGAGCCCTGCGGGTCGGCTTCGGCGTTGAACAGCAAGCGGAGCAGGCGGTCGGCGTCGTGGCGCAGGTCAAGCGGTTGCTCGCGCAGGTCGACGGTGGTTGTGAGCTTGTCGGAGTAGTTCTCGGCGAGTTTCGCGCACACCTTGGTGAGGAACCACGTCTTGCCCAGTTTCGGCGGTGCCGTCACGATCCAGAAGTCGTGTTCGCCCGACGTCTTCATCGCGTCCAACACCCGGTTGAGCTCGTCGTGGCGGTTGCGGAAAGGCCCTTCCCGCGATCGCTCGACGGAAGGTCCAGGGCTGCCTGCGATGGGCACGACGCCCAGGGCGTCGACCAGTTCGTTCTGCGAGACGGGGGGAAGGAGATCCACCTGGTCCCACAGCCGCCCCCAGCCGTCCTTGCTCCCCTCGGCGACCCTGTATTTGTAGAGGAGCCTGCGCTGCTCCTTGAGTTCGCGGTAAGCCGCCATCTGGTGCTCCACCTGGCAGTACTCGGTACCCAGTGCGGCGGGCGACATCAGCACCACGAACGCGTCCGCCCGCTCGACCTCCTGGGCAATGGCCCCCGGCGACCGGGTGCCCCGGTCCTGGGGTGGTTCGAAGTAGACCTCGGCACCGCGCTCGCGCAGGACCCCGGCGACCCTGGTCGCGATCTCGGAATCGGCGGAGGAGTAGCTGAGGAAAATTCGGGTCATCCCCGTCCACCTCCGCTCGGGTTGGCGATGTCGCGTGCACCCCACTCGCCTTCACAAGATCGCGCTACCCAGGTGGCCGTTACGGCGGGCCAGTGGTCAAGTTGTGGACATTCGCCACGCGCCCGACAAGGACAGCAAAGGCGGAAGTTCGGCGCAAGGCAGACCCGCTTCACGGGAGAACATCACCCGCACAGGTGGTTCCGGTGGCGATATCTCGCCGACCGCCGGAAAGCTGGACTACCTCTCACTTCCTGTTTGTGTGGTCAGTCATCCACACCGCAGGTCAGGGAAGTACGCCGCGGTGCGGATTCCCGCACCGCGAATGGGTTACCGATTTCCCACTCCGCGCGACCGGAGCGAATTCGGTGATGTTCCCGGCGAACTTGCATCCGCCGATTGGCGAGGTAATCGAGAGCACGGCCAAGGCGCTCACAATCGCCGAGGTCGCCGCTTCAGGGTGCCCTATTTGGCGCGGGGTGTCACCAAAATCAGGGGCGTGGACCGGCGCCGTGGAGAAGGGTGTCGATCACTTTGGTGGCCAGTTCGTGGGGGTCGGTGCCGGTGGTGTTGTGGGCGGCCTCGCCGATGAGGGCGTAGTAGACCTGGCAGGTCCACGGGAGGTCGGCGTCGGCGGCGACCAGGCCCGCGGCTTGGGCCCTGGCGAGCAGGGCGACGCAGCGGGTCACCAGTTGTTGTTGGCCTTGGGCCCACTTGGAGCCGGGGGCGAACGACTCGGTCATGGCGAACGGCCAGCCCAGTTTGACCCGCAGGACCTCGGCGGTGATCTGGTGCAGGGCGACCAGGGGCGGCGCGGTGTCGGGGTGGGCCGACTCGATGACGACGTCGAGTTGGTCGAGGACGTTGCGGACCATGGCGTCCACGAGGGCCTGCCGGTTGGCGAAGCGGCGGTGGATTGTGGTCCGGGCGACACCCGCGGCCTCAGCGATCTGCTCGAGCGACGCGGCCGGGTTGGCCGCCAGCACCCGCTCCGCCGCTTCGAGGATGGTGCGGACGCTGCGCTCGGCGTCGGCGCGCAGGGGGCGCTCCTGGGTGGCCACGACCGTACGCTACCTCGCGACCGTTAACTGCGACAGAGCTGGTGCAGTTAGCTACTTATCTGCTACACATATGGTGCAGATAATCGAGCCGTAGAGGAGTGGGGCCATGAGCACAGCACTGGTCACCGGGGCGTCCGCCGGGTTGGGTGCCGAGTTCGCCGAGCGGTTCGCCGCCCGCGGGTACGACGTCGTGCTGGTGGCGCGTAGCGAACAGCGCTTGGAGGAGCTCGCCCGGCGCCTGCGCGACACCCACGGGGTGCGCGCGGAGGTGATCGCGCAGGACCTGAGCGCCGCCGACGCCGTGCCCGCGATCGTGGGGCGGCTCACCGCGAAGGGCATCTCGGTGCACACCCTGGTCAACAACGCCGGGTTCGGCACGGCGGGCCGGTTCGAGGAGATCGCCGACGGCCGGGACCGGGACCAGTTGATGGTCAACGTGGTCAGCCTGGTGGCGCTGAGCAGGGCGTTGATCCCGCAGGTGCTGGCGAACGGGGGCGCGGTCATCAATGTCGCGTCCACCGCCGCCCTGCAACCGACGCCGTACTTCGCAACGTACGCGGCGGGCAAGACATTCGTGCTCAACTTCAGCCTCGCCTTGCGCGCGGAGCTGAAGGGGCGCGCAACCGTGCTGTGCGTGTGCCCCGGCCCCACCGAGACGCTGTTCTTCGACACGGTGGAGGTCGGGCGCAAGGCTGCGATCGGCGGAAAGTTCATGTCGGCCGAAGCCGTCGTCGCCGCAACGTTGCGCGCGCTGGACCGCGACCGCGGCTACCTCGTGCCGGGTCTGCTCAACGCCGCCAACGCCCACCTCTCCCCGCGCCGCCCGCGCAAGATGGTCGCCGCCATCGCCGAGCGCGTGTCCCGCGGCGTGCTGCCCGCCTGAGACCCGTCACGGCAACCGCGCCGTCGCCGTCGCGACCAGGCTGTCCATAAGGGACGGTTTGACGACCCGCTTCCCCATGTGGGAAACGACGCTGAGCGTGGTGCCCTTCAGGATCCAGACCTGGCGGCTGTGCAGCGTCAGATAGGGGCCGCGGTAGGTCACGTCGGCGACCCAGGGCACACCGCCAACGACGTCGGTGGTGACGTCCTGGACGATCGAGCCCGAAATCACGCGGTAGCGGTGGCAACGCGTGTAGTTGGCCTCGACCTCCCGCAACACCGCCGCGGCGTCGCCCGGGTACCGGTAGATGGTGTGGGTCAACCACGCCCCGTCTGGCAGGGTGAACTTCCGCGACACCTGGCTCTCCGTCGGGGGACCGATCGTCGCGCCGCACTCGGCGGGCTCCAGCTTGACCTCCGACGAGCCACCGCCACCGGTTGACGGCGGGTCCTCCTTGGACCCCGCGGGCAGGTCGGTGGCGGTGAGCAGCGACGGGCCCAATTCCACTGGCGGCGGCGCGGTGGTGGTCGTCGGGGCGGCACTGGTCGTCGGGGCGGTACTCGGCGCGGGGGTGGTACTCGGCATCGCGGCCTGGATGGAGCTCTCGCCGAAGGGGAGCAGGCGCAGCAGCGCCATGATCTCGGTGTTGGCGTCGGCGAACTCCTCGGTGACGGGTGTCGGGTCGCCGCCAGGGCTCGCGAACAGGCGGACGCACTCGTCGGCACCGCGCCGCTGCGCGTCCAGGATCGCGTCCCAGTGTCGCCGAGCCTCCGGCACCGGCGGGCCGGGGAACGCACGGGCCGCATCGACGTGGGCCAGGAGTTCTTGGCAGCGAACCACTTCCGCGCCGCGGTCGGTCGTCGTCATGCCGATGGCCGCCGCGTACTGGGCCCGTGTAGCGTTGTTGAGCAACGACAACCCACCCCCGTGCGTCCAGATCTCCAGCGCGGCTTGGGGATCGAGCACCGCGGCGGTCGGTTGCGGTGGCAGCAGGGCCACCGCGGGCGGTACGGCCACCGGGTGGTACACCAACGCGATCGCGGTCAGCACTACCACGGGCACCACCGCCACCCGCCGCACCGGCCGGGACATTGCCTTGCGCCGCAGGAGGAGCGCTGCCAGTACGGCCGCGGCGACCGCGGTGAACGGGAGCACCTGCATCGGCCGCCTGGCAAGGATCGCGTCGACCCCGCCCGCGGCACCGTGCGCGACCCAGATCGCCGCACATCCCGCGATACCGGTGAGCCACGCCGCTATCAACGCCGACGTGACCCCGGCGCGGCGCGCCACCAACGCCGCTCCCAACTGGACGATCGCGACCGCGACCAACTGCGCCGCGGTCAACGCCAGCGCGCCCTCGGGTGTGGTCTTACCCGTCCACGCGAGGACGGTGACAGCCGTTGCCGCGACGGCCATGCCCACCGCGCCGACAACGAACGTGGCCCGAGGCGGGCGCACCAGCACCGCGGGCACCAACCACACCAAGGTAAGGGCGATGGTGTTGCCGATCGGGTCCGTGTTGCTGATGAACGTGAGGAAGACCGCTTTCAGCACCGCCGCGTCGAACCCGCCACCCGCGAGCTCGCCGAGCCTGGCAGCGGCGGGACCCAGGTGCGTGTCCCACGACAGCGTGTACGCGTGCGCGGTTGGCAGCCACCCCAAGCAACCCCAACACACGACCAGGGTCGCGGCAGCGACAGCGGCACCCCGCACGCCACGGGCGCGCTCGCCCAACCGCAACGCGCACCACCCGGCCCAACCGCACAGCAGGACGGCGACGACCACACCCAGCGCCCGCAGCGCCAGGGAAAGCGGGGACACCTGCAGGTTCTGCGGATCGGCCAGGACCGTCGGCGCGAACAGGACGCCCACCGCCAGCCCGAGACCGATGCCGAGCCCCGGTTGGACGAAGACCCGGCGACGTTCCCCGCCCAAGCGCACGTATTCCGCACCGCGCCAGGCGGCCACGCACACGAGGGCGGCCGCGCCGAGCGACCACGCCCAGTCCTGGACCACCAGCCCGGGGGAGTCCGCGCGCAGCCACAGGAGTTGCAGCCCCAAGGACGCGGTGTTGGCGACGACCTGCCAGGTGAGGCCCCCGAGGAAGAACGGCCAGAACCCGGGGCGCAGCAACAGAACGGGGTTGGCCGTGATGGCCGCCCGTGCCGTGCGGCCGGGGTGGTTGCCGAACCGGGGCGTGGCCAGGTCCGGCAGCGATCGGAAGGGGTCCTGCGCCCCGGTCCAGTGCGCGACCAGAACGTCGGCGTGGTGTTCGCGGGCGCGCAGCACCGAGAGCCGGGCTATGTAAGCGAGGGCGATCAAGGCGGGGAACCACACCAGGTACGGCCAGTTCGGCTGCCCCAGCCGCACGAACGCGTCGCGCAGGATGCTGACCATGAACGGCAGGACGGCGACCAGCAGCACGGACCGCCAGATCGCGATCGTGGCGTAGGTGATCGGCACGTCCCGGTGCCGCAGGTGGGCCAGTTCGTGCAGCACGACGGCCTCGAAGGCGGGGCGGTCGCGGTCGTGCAGCAGCACCAGGCCGACGTCAAGGCAGACGATGGGCCTGCGGTGGGTGCCGAACGCGAGACCCCCCGCCTTGGTGCTGCGCGCGTCGAGCCGGAACTCGGGCATCGTGGCCAGCCCGGCCTTGCCGGTCAGCTCGGTGAGGGTCCCTTCAAGCCGGTCCCACAACGCGGGGACCTCGCGCAACAGCACGAGCCTGCCGCGTCGGATCCGCCAGGCGGGTTGGGCCACGTAGAACAGCCAGGCCACCAGGGCGAGCAGCAGGAGGCCGCCGCCGACCCAGAGCATCTGGGGCGCGCGGAGGCGGTAGATGCAGTCGTAGTACGTGCGCCACTTGCTCTCGTCGGGCTCGAGCACGATCATGGCGCCCGCGTAGAGGTCGCTGGTCACCTGGCAGCGCATCCTGGCCAGTCCTTGCCCGGAGGCGGCGAACGTGGCGAAGTGGTCCGCGACGTAGGTGGTGATCGCGAGCGCGAGCCCCACCAACGTCAAGAACCGGAACGTGGTCCCCGCCGGAACCCCAGCCCCAGCGGGCCGCCCCTCAGGCGGCGTCGTCACGGCCCAACTCAGCGATCACCGCATCGGCGATCCGCTCCGCGTCCTCCGCCGACCGGCCCAACTCCACCGCCCGCGCCACCACAACCCGCCGCACGTCGTCTGAGGCGCTCTCCTCTTGGCGGAAGATCTTGCGCACCAGCTTCGCGCTCCCCTTGACCAGCGATTCGCCTGCCTTGTCCACCAGGTGCTGGTACACCGAGGCCCCCACGGCCAACGCCACCGGCGTCACCATCGTCACCACGGTGCCGATCCCAGACCCGAGCACCGGCGCCCGCCCACCCCCGGCCAACACCCGATCGGGGTCGCGCAGGAACTCCCGCCCCACGACATCCACCACAACCGACTCATCCGGCGCGAGCTCGGCCACCACCCCCCGAGCCACCACCAGCACAAACTCGTCGAACCCCGGATCGCGACCCACTCGGCTCCCCCTTCGAGAACCCCGAAATTGTGGTGGACCCGAGCAACCCCGGTCATTCCACCGAAGCGGTGATCCTCGTTCCACTGATCATGGTTCTACACCGCTCACGGGCCCCGGGTTCCCGATTTGGGAAACAGTTGCCAGCCCACCAATAACAGTCGACCTCCGGCAACACCCGCCACTCCGCGTGCCCCACTCCACCTCAGCCTCCGTCAGATCCGCCCCAGCCCACCTGGCAAGCTACTTAGACACTCGGAGTCGCCGGTGCCGACCCGCCCCCGTCAGGTCCCGCCCCAACCACAAGCCAGCTCCTCCCTGGACGCGGCCCGTGCCCGGGTAGAGGAACTGGTCCGGTCCGAGAGCCACCAACCATGACCGCAGCGGACGTCAGGTCCGCCGACCCGGACGGTATGCGGCCAGTACCAAGGCCATACCGGCCAGCAGGAGAACAACGCCCGCCCACAGGCTGTGCTCGGTAGCGACGCCGGTGGATGCCAACCCCGGGGTGGGGCGGAAACGCGCGGTGGGGATGAGGTTCTCTGTGGGGGTGGCCGCCGGGGGGATGACCGGGTTGGCGGTGGGGGGTGTGGTTGGGGTTGTGGCGCAATCTGCGGCGAGAGTTAGGGCCACGGGGTCCATGGCAGCGCCTGCTTGGTAGAAACCCGCGAAGGCTTCGGCGCTGGTGAGAGTGGCGGGAGCTGCCTGCCAGGTCAGGAGTCCGTTGGTGGGGGTTGCCGCGGGTGGGGTCACTCGGGCTAGGTCTACGTCGGGGAGGTTGGTGGGTTGGGTGGGGGCGCCTGGGGTCGCTTTGAGTTCGATGTCGGCGTGCAGGATCGTGGTGCCGTTGGCTGTGGTCACCCAGGGATCGAATAGTAAGAGGGTGAAGAAGTGGGTGGGGTAGGCGAACGTCACGGTTCCGCGGTAGCGGGCGGTGAACTGGGTCGGGCTGGTGTAATCGGCTGAGTCGAAGGTGAAGCGGTAGGCGCCGGTGGGGATCCCGCTCGGGTTGGGGACTCCGTCGCGGACCACCTCGTCCAGGGCGGTGATCGTGGCGCCGTTGGTGGCGGTGATGGAGTTGCCGGTGGCGCCTGCCAGGCCGACACCCACGTACTGGCGGAAGCTCTTCTTGAAGCCCCAGATCAAGTCACCCTTGCGGGCGTTGGCGGGGGTCAGGTCGCAGCCCGGGGCGGTCGTGGTGGTGGTCTCAGCGGCGACCCTCTGGGACGGCACGGTTGTGACCGTCGTGGTCGGCGGGGGCGTGGTGGTCGTCGTGGTGGCGGTGGTTGTCGGGCCCTGGACCGCCAGCAGGATCAGGCCCGCGACTACGGGGATGCTCACGACTTGACCTTCTTTCGCTTACGCAGCAGCGCAATCACGACAACAACCAGCAGAACGGCGGCAGCGGCCACGGCGGCGGGCCACCACCCGATCCCGGACTCCGAGGCGGCGGGCTGAACCGGCGCCGTGGCGGCGGGGGCGGCCGGGGACACCGTCAGCGGGACGGAGCCAACCGCGCCTGACTTCGAGCCGGTGAACTCCAAGGTGTGGGCACCAGCGGGCACATCGGCAGGGATCACCGCGGTGTACGAGACCGCTCCGGCGGCATCCGCTCGCGCCGGGGCCAGGAACAGCGGATCCGATTTCAGCACCACATTCACTTGCTCATCAGCCGAGAACCCTGACCCAGTAACGGAAACCGTTCCTCCGGCCGCGACCGCACCAGAGGCCGCCGACACCGTGGCGGCGCGCACGGGCAGCGGCGCGGCGGTAGGAGGGGCGGGGTTGCCGGTCGGCGCCGCGGTTGGAGGCGCCGGTTGAGTCGCAGGCGGCTGACTGCCGGTGGGGGCGACGAAGCGGACCGGCGTGAACGTCTCGTTCGTCGGGTTGACGACACCATGAGCGCCGATGGTGATGATGCCGCAAGTCACCTTGGTGCAGTCGACCTCGGTAGTGCTGCCCGTGCGGTCGACGGCCTTGAACCGGGCACCGGGGATCACCATCCGCGCGCTCCACGAACCGTCGGCGGACACCACGCCACCGTTGGCGCTGTTGGCGGTGTCGCTGCCGGGAAAGGCAACGAACCGCTGGTACCCGTTGTTGTCCTTGGCTTCGCTGTCCTGCACATACCGGTACGTGGTCCCAGCGGCACCGCCCTTGCTGGGCTGCCACGACCCGTCAGCGATCCAGCCGAAGAGCACGTAGATCCCGCCGTGGGCCTTGGCGACAGACTGGAACCCGGTCCCGTGGACCTCGACCGGCGTCGCGTAGTCGGGGTCCGCTGTGGACACTGACAGGCTCACCCGAGCCGCTGCTGCCGCCGTACCCGGTAGCAACGCGCCCGCGACGAGCGCGGCAACGGCCACCCCGACCGCCCTGACCCCGACCCACTTGACCCCGACAAACCTGACTACGGAAGGCACTCTTCCTCCTCTCGATCGCGCACGGGCAGCACAACGGGAACGCCAGTGCGCGGGTGCGGGAAGACCTCAACAGGGTGCCGGTAGACGGCACTGAGCAGATCGGCGGTGCACACCTCGGCAGGTGGACCAACGGCGACGAGTTTGCCGCCGTCCAGCACCGCCACGCGATCGGCGTGCGCGGCGGCCAACCCGAGGTCGTGCAGGACAACAAGGACACCACCGCCGCTGCGCGCGTGTCGGTGGGCCAACGACAGCACCAGTTCCTGGTGTCGGACGTCCAGCGCGGCAGTTGGTTCGTCGAGCAGCACGGCCGGGGTGCGTTGCGCGAGAACGCGGGCGAGCGCGACGCGCGCCTGCTCCCCGCCCGACAACGTCGGGTACGCGCGATCGACGAGGTGCGCGACACCGGTGTCGC
Organism: Actinokineospora diospyrosa; assembly: GCF_024171925.1. Classification (GTDB taxonomy): domain Bacteria; phylum Actinomycetota; class Actinomycetes; order Mycobacteriales; family Pseudonocardiaceae; genus Actinokineospora; species Actinokineospora diospyrosa. Next base: position 414,797 of record NZ_JAMTCO010000004.1, read on the forward strand.
GCAGCGCAGTGGCGACAGCGATCTCGTCATCGTCATCGTCATCGGTGTCGCGCCACGGCGCGCGGCCCATCTCGACCACGGACCGGACGTCGAACGGGAAGGACACCGGGTTGTGTTGCGGCAGAACGGCTCTGCGCCGCGCCGCCTCCCGGGGGCGCCACCGCTCGACCGGTACGCCGTCAAGCAAAGCCCGCCCGCCCGCGAGCGGAAGGTCCCCGGCCAGGGCAGCCAGCAGGGTCGACTTGCCCGCGCCGTTCGGGCCGACGAGCACCAGCACCTCCCCCGCACGCAGCTCCAGCGACACCCCGTCGACCAGCAGCGCGCCGCTGAGCCGCACGGAGAGCTCCTCAGCGGTGATCACGCCCAACCACCCGCCTTGGTCCGGTTCCGGCGCAGCAGCCAGAAGAAGAACGGCCCGCCGATCAACGCGGTGACCATCCCGATCGGCAGGTCCGCATAGGTGACCACCGTGCGGGCCAACAGGTCGGCGGCGGCCAACAACACAGCGCCACCGAGCAGACTCGCGGGCACCAGCACCCGGTGTCCCGGCCCGACGACCATCCGCACCAGGTGCGGGACGACCAGGCCGACGAACGAGATGATCCCGGCGTAGGACACCGCGGCGGACACCCCGACGGCCACCGCGCAGATCACCACCAGCCGCAACCGCTCGACGTCGACGCCGAGGTGGCGAGCCTGCCGATCACCCAGCGCGAGCAGGTCGAGCCGCCGGGCCACGACGAGCGCGACGATGGCGGTGATCACCACGAGCGGCGCCGCGACCCACACGTAAGCCCATCGCGCACCGGCCACGGATCCCAACTGCCAGAACACGATCTGCTCACGCGCGGCCTGGTCGCCGATGAACATCAGCAGTGCCACGAACGCACCCGCGACCGCGTTGACGGCCACCCCGGTCAGGATCATCGAGACCGTGCCGGTCCTGCCGCTCGACCGGGACAGCGCGTACACGGCGAAGGTCGTGATGAGCCCGGCGGCGAACGCGGCACCCGGGGTGGTGAACGCACCCAGGAAGGTCCAACCGAACACAATGGACAGACACGCGCCAACCGCGGCGCCCGAGGAGACCCCGACCACGCCGGGCTCGGCGAGCGGGTTGCCGAAGGTGCCCTGCATGAGCGCTCCGCACACCCCGAGCACGGCGCCGACCAGCAACGACATCACCACGCGGGGGAAGCGCACCGCCCACAGCGCGCCCTCGGCGAACGGGTCGGCGAGCGGTTGCCCGAACACCGCGCGCACCACGTCCGACACCGGCAGCCCGTACTGCCCGGCGCCCGCGGAGACCACCGACACCACGACCAGCGCGGTCACCAGGACGGCGAAGAGGGCCACGACCTTGGTGCGCCCGCGCGCCCGCACGGGCGCGCCGACCATCGCTGCGGCGGTCATGGCGCGTACAGCGCTCTGGCGAGGCCGTCGAGGACGGCCGCCGTCCGCGGGCCGAAGCCGAGCACGACGGAGTCGGCCATGTCGATGAAGCGCCTGCGTTGCGCCGCCGGGGTTTGCGCCACCCCGGGCACGGTCAGCGCCCCGTCGACCCCGCCGACCGACTGCAGGCCGTTGGTCATCATCAGGATCACATCGGGTTTCGACTTGGCCAGCGCCTCAGGGTTGATCGGGCGCATGCCGTCGATCCCGGACTCGGTGGCGACGTCGACCGCACCGAGGGCCTGGATGAGGGAATCGGCACCGGACCCCTTGCCGAACAGGTAATAGACACCCGCTTGGCCACGCATGTAGAGGAACACCACCCTCGGCTTGCGGTCTTCCTCAGTCGGAGCGAGCCGCTTGATCTGCGCGATGGTGTCGGTGATCTCGTTCTCCATGCGGCGGCCCAACAACTCGCCCGCAGCCGGGACACCCAGCGCTTTGGCGACCGCGTGCACGATCGGGACGTTGGTCTCCATGGCGCGCTTGGGGTCGAGCACGACGACGGCGACACCCGCGTCGCGCAGCTGCAGGACCGCGTCCCACGGGCCGAGCGTGGTGTCGGTCAGCACGACCGTGGGCCGCAGGCGCAGGATCGCCTCGGCGTTGAGCTGGTGGCCGTTGACCGTGACCAGCGGGAGGTGTTGCGCGGCCGGGAAACCCGTCGAGATGTCCCGGCCGACCACCCGGTCGCCGAGGCCGAGGCCGAACACCGTCGCGGCGAGGGTGCCGGAGACGTCGAGCGCGAGGATGCGACTGACGTCGGTGACGGTGACCCGGGTGTCTTGGAAGTCGGTGAGGGTCACCGGGAGTTGGGGTGTCGGGGTGTCGACGGGCACGACGTCGTCCTGCGCGACCAGGGCCGTGGTCGGGCCCGAGTGGGTCCGGGGATCGGCCACCGGAGTCACCGCGGACAGCGGCGGGCGCTCGCCTGCCTTGGTGGGCCCGGCATTCCCGTGGCCGGGCGGGGCCGAGCACCCCGCGAGCGCGATCAGCGCGACGAGCAGTAGCGCCCGCATCAGGCTTCACGCTCCTGCAACGCCGCAGCCACAGCGGCCTTGATCCGCTGCTGTTCCCCCGCGGCACGCGCCTTTCCTCGGGCACGCCACGCGAGCAGCAAGCACACGACGAGTAGCAAGCACACCGCAGCCGCCCAGGGCAGCGCGAGCGCGCCCGCGGTGCCGGTCACCGCCGGGAGCGGCGCGCCACCGGGAACCGACGCGGTCACCGTGACATCGGCCGAGACCCTGCCCGCAGGTAACGCCCCGATGCTCAGCTTGCGGGTGACCCGCTCCCCCGGCAGCAACTCCGGCAGCGGTTCGACCGCCGCGTCACTGGCGAACCAGCCGAAGAGTCCCGCGATCCGCACGCTGTGGGTCGCGCTCAGCCTGGTGTTGCCGGTGTTGGCGATGGTGTAGCTGACGGTGGCCGTGCCCTTGCCCACCGGGTTCGGCGTTCCGTCGTACTCCACTTGCAGGCCCTGGACTTCAGCCTTCGGCGTGAGGGTGCCTGCGACGCGTAGGTGCATCCGGGCACCGAGGCGGCGGTCGACGGTGACACCGGACCCGGACTCCACGCGCAGCGAGGTGACCACGCCGCCGCTGTGGTCACCTGGGGTCGCGCTCGCGGGAACGCTGACGGTGAACGGCACCGCGACCGTCTGTCCGGCTTGGACGGTGATGGTCGGCGCGTCGAAGCGCACCCAGGCGCCCGCGTCGGTCGAGGTCTCGCCAGCGGGCCTGAGGTCGAGCTGGCCGGAGGAGGTGGTGAAGGCGTCGGCGGCGTACACGGCGAAAGTCAGCGCGCGCTGCTCGTGGTTGCTCACCAGCAGCGCGTCGGCCAACTCGGCGCCGGGCGCGACGGAGTAGGCGAAATTGGGCCGGTTCTGGCCCATAGCCGAGTCGGCGGGGCGCACGCCCCAGGTGACGTTCTGCGCCGCGGCCACCGCGGGCACACCCAGGACGAGCAGGACCGCGGCGACGACGGCGGCGAGGATGCGGTTCATGGTGGGGGATTCCAGTCCGAGCACGGGTGGGTGGGGACCCAGTCAGGGCGGAGCGGGGGCGGTCGTGGGCGCCACCTCGCGGCGGCGGCGCCCACGACCCGGGGATCAGCTGGGGTCAGCTGAGGGCGGTGAGGGTGAGCGTGGCGTCGTAGGTCCCCGAACCCACGCTCGCCGGGACCTTCAGCGTGAGGTCGGCGCCCAGCAGCACCGAGCCGGACGCGTGGTCGAGCGCCGCGCTGCCCAGCGTCGCGGGCTGCTTGAGGCCGGGGCCGCCGTCGAAGCCGGAGGCGACGGTCGCACCGGCGACGGCGCCGCCGGTGTTCTCGGTGGCCTTGGGGGCCCAGCCGAGGTACTTGCCGTCGAACGAGGTCGCACCGGCGGTGAAGTCGCTGACCTGCGCGGAGACCGACCACGTCGGGGCGCCCGCGCGGGTGTCGGTCACCCGGACCGGGTTGATCGAACCGGTGGCGAGGTAGTGGTCACCGGCCGCAGTAGCGGTGCCCAGGTTGACCAGTCCGTTGGTGCCGTCGATCGTCCAGACGAACTCGCCGGGCTCGACGACCGCGGGCACGGTCACGCGCACGTCCTGCTCCGTGGCCGAGGGCTCCGGGTCCGCGGTGGCGGTGTAGCCGATGTCGAAGGGCAGCGGCGCCTTGTAGTCTTGATTGCCGCCACAGCCGGTGGAGTAGAAATGCGGGCGGATCGAGGCGGGCACGGTGTTGACGAACTGCGGGGACCACGAGCCCCACCAACCGGTGCCGGACTCGCAGGTGCGCGTCTGCGCGGTGCCGCCGGTGACGTCGACCTGTACGCCCTGGTAGTCCGGCGCGACGCGGAAACCGTTGGCGGTCAAGCCGCTGAGCGAGCCCGCGTCGTAGGTGAGCAGCGTGAGCCGCCCGAAGTCCTGCGCCGGGGTGGGGTTGCCGGAGACGTCAACGCCCGCGCCGAGGCTGAACTCCACCGACACCGAGCCGGAACCGTTGGCGGCCACGGTCACGACCGGGTTCTTGTAGACCTCGTTGGGGGCGTTGAACTGCGCCGGGTAGGCGTTGACGGTGTAGCTGCCGGTGAACGACAGCTGGCCCGCGCCGGTGGCCGGGTCGACCGTGCCGGTGCCCGCGGTGAACTTGACCGCGTTGGGCGTCTTCTGCGGGGACGACACCGGCATCGACGTCGCCGGGACGGGCGCGACGGCGTACTGGGTCTGGGAACCGCCGGAGACCGAACCCTGGAGCAGGGTGGCGTTGCCGGTCGCGTCCTTCAGGTTCCACGGGCCGAAGACGCCGACCTGGGCGTAGCCGCTCAGGCCCCAGACGAACGTGGCGTCGGTGACGGTCGCGGTCGCCGCCGCCGCGGGCGTGGCGCCGAGGCCGGTGGCGGCGAGCACCGCCGCCACCCCCACGGCGACCGCCTTGGCCGCGAGTGGTCTTGCCATGTGCTGTTCCTCCTGCGTCGGACCGCGCGACCCCGAGCCCGGTCATAATTAGGTAAGGCTAACCTAACTACACGGTTCGGCGCTTGACAAGGGCGACGGCCGACACACTGTCCACAGAGGAGGTCCAGGTAGCCCGAAGCAGGGGTCCGTCGAGTGGACCCCTTGTCGGACAACGACTATCAGCAGTACACAGTGGCTAGATCGTCGAACACGGCGCGGTTGAGCCGGAAGGCCACATTGGCCTCCTGGACCAGCGCCTCCCGCTCCCCCGCCCGCCACGGCGCCCCGTCGAGCAGGCCCCGGTAGTGGTCGCGGAACGGCTTGGGCTTGGCGACCTGGTCGAAAACGTAGAAGCGGACGCCGTCGTCGGCGAGCCCGTAGGTCTCCTGCATCCGGCGCCGGATGACCTGGCCGCCGGAGAGGTCGCCGAGGTAGCGGGTGTAGTGGTGCGCGACGAAGGCGCCGCGGTCGGTGAAGCACACCTCGGTGAGGCGGTCCACATAGGACTGAGTGGCGGGCAGCGCGCGGACCTCATCGCGCCAGTGCGCGCCGATCAGGTACGCCAGGTCCTGCTCGAGCGCGGCCCGCCTGGCCAACCCGTCGATCACGAACCCGCCGACGACCGGGTCACCGCGCCACGACTCGGTCGCGTCCTCGAGGACCCCGTAGAAGAGGTAGCTCTGCGCCAGCAGCCCGGCGTACGCTTCGCGCCCGAGCGCGCCGCCCAGCAGGGCTTCGACGAACGCGGACCGCTCGGCCCGCTCGTGCTCGGCCCGGGTGCCGGTCCGCAGCCGAGCCGCGAAACCCTCGTCCACCGCAGTCATAGTCCACCATTCCGCTAAGGGTTGCCTAACCTAATTTAGGCCAGGTTGCGGAATGGGACCAGCGCGATTTTCCGGACCGGATGACCACGGAGAGTGTGCACCACCGCGCCCACCCCGGCATTGTGCCCGATGGCGGTACAACTTTCAACGACGACTGCGCGGCAGCTCGACGCGGCATTCGCCGTACCGGCGACACCCCACGCGGGCCACGACCGGTGACCTACCGTAGCCGCGGCTCGCCCGGGAGTTGCACCAGCAGGCGGTCGCGAAGGCGGGCAACGGTGTCCTCGGTGATGCCGACGCGGTTGGTCAGGTAGGCGCGGGGCGAGCCGTAGCGGGTGGTGAGGTCGGCGAGGACGAGTTCCATGACCTTCGCGGGCGCCCGGCCGTAGTAGGGCCAGCGCATGATCTTGTCGGGATGCGCGGTGCGCCAGTCGGCCAACAGGCGGTCGGTCGCGAGTTCGGTGAGCGCGAAGTCGTCGAGGACTTGGTCCTGGGTGACGTCGAGGAGGGTGAGGAGGAAGGCGGCTATGAGACCCGTGCGGTCCTTGCCCGAGGTGCAGTGAAAGACAACCGGCCCACGCGCGTCGGCGACGTGCTCGATGGCGCTGCGGATCTCGGTGGCACCGTCCTCGGTGACCTCAGCTGCGCGGTCGGCTAGGTAGCGCCAGGGGTCGATGTCGGGGCTGGTGGCGGCTTGGTCGTAAGGGCGGTGCTCGATGCTGAGGTTGACGTAGTCGAACCGCTCAACCTCAGGCACCGCCCCGTCGCGCTCGACCTCCCAGGGATAGCGCAGGTCGACGACGGAGCGGATCCCCAGCTCGAGGAACCGGCTCCAGTCCTCACCCCGCAACTTCCCCAACGTGTCGGCCCGGTAGACCGCCTGCCAGCGAACAGCTCCACCGTCCGCGGTGACGTAGCCGCCCAGGTCGCGAAAGTTCCGGAGCCGCTCGAACCGGATGTGCCGCTCGGGCACGGAACCCTGATTCCCCACTCCCCCAACACCTTCCGCCATGGATATCAGGGTATCGCGCTCACGAAACGCCAGCGGCGGGCCTCACCCGCGGAAATCGGTGAGGCCCGCCGTGCGGCTACCCGGTGGGTTAGACGGTGAGGGACCAGGTGTCGATGGTGCCGCTGTCGAAGCGGTAGACGTCTCGGACGCTCAGGCGCCAGGTGCCGTTCTTGGCTTCGCTGGAGAGGTTGGCGGTGTAGGTGGCTCGGACGTCGGCGGCGGGGTCGCCTGCGGAGGATTCCTTGAGGCGGTAGGCGGTGCCGTCGGGGGCGATGAGTTCTACGGCGAGGTCGCCGCGGTAGGGGTGGGTGATGGCCACCTCGACGGCGGCCGTGCTGGAGGCGTTGCCGGTGCAGCCGCTGATGGTGATGGAGCTGGTGGCGGCGGCGCCCGCGTCGGGGACGGCCACGTCGTCGCCGTTGGTCTGCTTGGCGCAGGTGGGGTCCGGGCCGGGGCCGGGGGTGGCGGTGATCTCCTTGGTGTAGAGCAGCTTGTTCGGTGAGCCGCTGCCCGCGTCGGTGACCTTGTTGGGGGTGGACATCGAGATCAGCGCGTTGGCGACGTCAGCGGGGCTGGCGTTCGGGTGGCCCTGCAGGTACAGCGCGGCAGCGCCCGCGACGTGCGGGGTGGCCATGGAGGTACCGGAGTTGCCCGCGGTACCGGTGTCGCTGCTGTAGGACAGCGAGGTGATGTTGGCACCCGGCGCGAAGATGTCCACGCAGCTACCGATGTTGGAGAAGCTGGACCGGCGGTCGCCCTGGTCGATGGAGGCGACGGTGATCGCCTCCGGGACGCGGGCCGGGCTGTAGTTGCACGCGCTGGCGGCGTTGTTGTTGCCCGCGGCCACCGCGTAGACGAAGCCCGCGCGGATGGACGCCTGGATCTGCTCGTCGCCGATGCCGGTCTCGAACTGGCCGATGCTGATGTTGACCACGGCGGGCTTCACGCCGTTGGCGGTGATCCACTCGACCGCGTCCGACAGCAGCGAGTCCGGGCCGTTGTTGTCGCAGCCCAGCACCCGCAGCGCGACCAGCTTCGCCTTCTTGGCCACGCCGTAGGTCTTGCTGACCGCGGTGCCCGAGGTGTGCGTGCCGTGCCCGTTGCAGTCGGAGGCGTCGTTGTCCTTGTCCAGGAAGTCGTAGCCGGACTTGGCGCGGCCCTCGAAGTCCTGGTGGGAGATCCGCACGCCGCTGTCGACGCTGTAGACGGTGACGCCCTCGCCGGTGGCGTTGTACTCGTACTTGCGGTCGAGGGTGGTGTCCTTCTGGTCGACCCGGTCCAGACCCCACGTCGGGTTGGTCTGCACGTCGGCGCCGCGCATCTTGCCGTCCTGGTAGACGGTGCGCACGGCCGGGTCGGCGGCCAACCGCTTGGCCTGCTCCTCGGTCATGCCGTGCACCGAGTAGCCGCGCGCGGTGAGCTTGTAGAGCGAGGCGACCGTGCCGCCGTACTTCGAGGTCAGCGACTGGGCGCTGGCCTCGACCGCGGCGCCGGAGGCGGACGCGTCGCGCAGGGCGACGATGTACTGACCGGTGTAGTGCTCCTTGGCCTGCACGACGGTGCCGACCGCGGGCGCGGCACCGGCCGGGATGGCGATGACCACCCCGGCGCAGACGACGCCAGCCGCGAGCGCGGCGAGGCCTGCTTTCCGACTCAACATTGGTGAACTCCTTCGCGCGCGGTGAAAAGGGGCAGGGAAAGGGACGCACCGCCGCGACACCACAATGCGGCCCGGGTGCCCGGTGGAGAACTGATGAGCGGATTGATGGGTACCCCTATTCAAAGTCCGGAAATGGCAATGGCCGTCGGAAGTGGCAATGGCGGCGCTTCGCCGGGGAACCGGTCGCCGAGTACCGTGCGCTGGTGACCCCGTTGCCCCCGGTTCGGCTGCCGACCTCGTTGTTCGTCGGCCGCGCGACCGAGCTCGCGGAGCTGGCAGGCTGCGTGCGCCGCCCGCCCGCGGTCGCGCTGCTGGAGGGCGAGGCGGGCGTGGGCAAGACCCGGTTGGTCCGCGAGCTGCTGCGGCTGCCGCAGGTGGCGGCCCGCACGGTGCTCGTCGGCGCCTGCCAGCCGATGCGGACCCCGCTGCCCTACGGCCCGGTGGTCGACGTCCTGCGCGAGACCGGTCACCTGCTGGCGGGGGTCGCCGACCGGTTGCCGCCGGTCACCGGCGCGCTGCGGCCGCTGCTGCCGGAGCTGGCCGACCTGCTGCCCCCGGAGCTCGACCGCGGTGACATCGCCATCGAGCGGCACCGGGTGTTCCGCGCGGTCCGCGAGCTGCTCGCCGCCTACGGCCCGACCCTGCTCGTGCTGGAGGACCTGCACTGGGCCGACGAGGGCACCCAGGACCTGCTGCGGTTCCTGACCAGTCCCCCGCCGCCGGAGCTGTCCGCGGTGTTCAGCTACCGCAAGGAGGAGGGCGCGGCGCTGCCCGGGTCCGGCTACCGGCTGCTGGCCGACGCGCGCAACTCGCTGCTGCGGCTGCGCCCGCTGGAGCCGGGGCCGGTCGCCGCGCTCGCCGCGGACCTGCTGGGCACCGAGGTCCCCGAGGACTTCGCGCTCGCGCTGCACCACCGCACCGCCGGGATCCCGTTCGTGATCGAGGAGGTGCTGCGCGAGGTCCGCGAGACCGGCGACGCGCCGCGGCCCACCGTGCTCGACCTGGTCGACATCCCGGACCTGCTGCGCGACACCATGTCCGACCGGCTCGCCCGGCTCGGGCCCACCGTCGCCGCCGTGGTGCACGCCGCCGCGGTGCTCGACATGCCCGCCACCGAGCAGGAGATCGGCACCGTCGCAGGCCTGCCCGCCCGCCGCGTGGGCACCGCGCTGACCAGGGCGTTGGCCGCCGCGGTGCTGCACGAGACCGACACCGGCCGCTACGCGCTGCGGCACCCGCTGGCCCGGCAGGCCGCCTACATCTGCGTCCCCGGTCCGCAGCGCAGCCGCCTGCACGCCAGGGCCGCGCTGATGCTGGCCGCCGCCGCGGACCCGCCGGTGGTCCGCCTCGCGCACCACCACCGGCGCGCGGGCGAGCTCACCGACTGGGTGCGCAAGACCCTCGCCGCGGTCGACCAGGCCACCGAGGTCGGCGACACCGCGTTGGCGCTGCAACTGCTGGAGGACGCGCTCGTCGACGACGCGCTGCCCGCCCGCGCCCGCAACACCCTCGCGGTGCGGCTGAGCCGGGTCGCGCTCAACGCGATCGCCAACAGCAGCACAGTCGAGCGGCTGGGGGCGCTGCTGCGCGACGGGTCGCTCGTGCGGGCCGCGCGCGGGGAGGTGCGGTTGAACCTGGGCAGGCTGCTGATGAACCAGGCCGGTCGGATGGAGCTGGGCCAGAACGAGATCGAGATCGCCATCCACGACCTGCGCGACCGCCCGCCGCTGGCCGCCAGGGGCATGGCGGCGCTATCGATCCCCAGCTTCGGCACCCGCCCGGTCGAGTTCCACCTGCGCTGGCTCGACGAGGCGGTGCGGGTCCTCGACGGTGTCCGCGACCAGGAACTGGTGGCGTCGGTGCGGGCCAACGAGGTGACCGCGCTGGCCCAGCTCGGCGACCCGCGCATGTGGTCGGCCGCGGCGGCGTTGCCCGAGTCGGCCCGGTCCTCCCGGGTGCGGCGGCAGCTGAGCCGGGCGTACAACAACCTGGCGGACGCGGCGGCCTGGCTCGGCCACTACGGGGCGGCGCGGGAGTACCTGCGCACCGGCGGCTCCTTGCTCGCCGACGCGGACGTGCCGTTCCTGTCCATGCTGGCCACCGGCACCGGCCTGCGCCTGGACGTCGCCGCGGGCCGCTGGGACGGCCTCCCCACCGCCGCGGCCGCCCTGATCGACCAGGCGGGCGACATGGGCTACCTCGCCGCCGACGCCCACCTCGCCCTGGCCTGGCTCGCCATCGCCCGCGACGACCGCGACCGCGCCTCCCGCCACCTGGACGACGCGCTGCTCGCCGCCCCGGAGAACGCCCCGGTGTCCCTGGCGGTCGCCACCGGCAGGCTGTCGATCGCGCTGGCCCGGGGCGACGTCGCGGCCGCGGCGGTGGGCGCGGAGCGGGCAGTCGGCGAGGTCCGCAACAAGGGAAACTGGGTCTGGGCAGCGGAACTGACACCGTGGGCGACCCGAGCCCTGGTCCGCAGCGGCCGTATCGCGGAGGCGGCGGACCTGGTGGCGGAGTACGTGGCGGGCATCGAGGGTCGGGACGCACCACTGGCCACAGCCGGAGCCGAACTGGCCCGCGGAGTCCTGGCGGCCGCCCGGGGTTGCCAGGAAGAAGCCGTAACCCACTACGCGGCCGCGGGCGAGCACTACACAACCCTCCCCCACCCCCACGCCGCCGCATCAGCCCTCGAAGCCGCCGCCCGCTGCGCCCTAGAACTCGGCGACACAGCCACGGCCACCCGCCACCTCACAACAGCGACCACAGGCTTCGCCGACCTGGGAGCCACCCGCGACGAAGCCCGCTGCCGCCAGATCGCCCGCCGCTTCCGCCGGGGAACGCCTCGCGGGCGGAAGGGCTACGGGGACGACCTGTCACCACGGGAGCGAGAGGTGGTGGACCTGGTGGCGGCGGGGCGGACGAACCGCCAGATCGCACAGGAGCTGTACCTGTCGCCGCGCACAGTGGAACACCACGTAGCCAAGGCGATGCGGAAACTGGGCCTCAGCTCACGAGCGGCGTTTGAGGCAGGTCAGTAGCACCGCTGTGGCTGCGTGGGTCCGGGGGACAAATCGGTCTCGGGGTTCGGCTTCGCCGTTGAAGGGCCTGCTCGTTGCCTGGCGGCAACCTCGCGGCCCGAGCGGGGTGGTCCGGTGGGCTCGATGGGGCGGACTTCCTTTGCGCGGGGCCCCTACAACACCCGTGGCAGGTCCGCAAAGCAGGGGCCGAAAAGACTGGCCCTGCCGCGAGGAAACGCTACGGGTGTCGTCCCCCCGCGCAAAGGAAGTCCGCCCCATCGAGCAGTTGGCAGGGAGGCTTCCGACTCGTCCCGTGCAAGATCATCTGCCGCAAGAGCCCCCGATATACAGCCTATTGACGGATCCCGACAGAACCGGGGCAGCGATCACGGCCTGTGGACAACAGAACACGTTGTGGACAACCACCCGACACCCCGCCCAAGCCCGGACCCTGGACGTTAGGAGCCGAGGTGCTACCTCCAGTCCCGTCAGGTCCGCCCCAACCCACCCACTCAGCGCCTGGACACTCGGAACGGCCGGTGCCATCCCAGCCCGCCCTCGTCAGCCCTGCCAACCCACCTGGACAGTCGGAGTCGCTGGTGCCAACTGCTCGATGGGGCGGACTTGTTTTGCGTGGGGGGACAACACCCGTAGCGTCGCCTCGCAGCAGGGCCATGCTTTTCGGCCCCTGCTGTGCGGTTCTGCCACGGGTGTTGTAGGGGCCCCGCGCAAAACAAGTTGGCCCCATCGAGCCGACCGCATTGCCGCGGATCGGGCCCGATGTTGCCGCCAGGCAACGAGGCGTCCGCTCCGGCACGCCGAGCTCGCCGCCAGGCGACGAGGCCGACCCCAAGGCCTGCCGCACCCGAGCACGCAGCAGGGCCGGGCGGGAGGTCCTGCAGCCTCCCACCCGGCCCGTCGAACGCGATCACCTCACGGCGTTACCGCACGGTCAGCGTGTAGTTCGCACTGCCCGTCTTGCCGCCGCCGGTGGCTGTGACCTTGATGGTGTAGGTCCCTGGGGCCGCGGAGAAGGAGGCGGTCAGGAACAGCATCGAGGTCTGGCCACCGCTGATGGTCGCGGGGACCAATTGCGCGGTGACGCCCGAGGGGACACCGCTGGTGGAGAGGGTTACCTGGCCGGTGCCGCCGGTGACGCGGATCTGCGGGAAGGCGGCGCCGCCCTTGGCCACTGTGCCCGAGGACGGGGACAGGGTCACCGTGAGGCCACCGGTGGGGGGTTCCTGGCCGCCGTCGCCGACGGTCAGGGTGAGGGTGGTTTGCTTGCTCACCGAGCCCGAGGTGCCGGTGATGGTGACCCGGTACTCGCCCTTCGGGGTGCTGGCGGTGGTGGTGACCGTCAGCTTGCCGGTCTGGCCCGAGGTGATGGACGTGGGCTGGAAGACCGCCTCGGCGCCCGAGGGCAGGCCGCTGGCGGACAGGGCCACGTTCACCGAACCGCCGCCGCCGACCGTGCTCGTGATGTTCGTCGACGCGGACTTGCCCGGGTCGACCTTGAGCGCGGCAGGGCTGACACCGAGGCCGAACTCGCCGCCGGGGCCGCCTTGGCCGATGGTGAGGGTCAGGTTGGCCTGCTTAGTGCCCGAAGCCGTCTTACCGGTGACGGTCAGCGTGTGCGTCCCGTCCGGGGTGCCGGAAGCGACGCTAAGCGACAGCTTCGCGCCCTCGCCCGTCTTGATCGACCCCGGCTGGAACACCGCCTCGACCCCGGAGGGCTGGCCGGTCACCGACAGCGCCACGTCCTCCGGCGTCGACCCGGCGGTCGTGTTGACCGCGACCGACCCGCTGGAGCCCGCGTTGACCCGCACCGAGGAGGGGTTCACCGCGACGCCGAACTCGGTGGTCGGCGGGGTGGTCGAGCCGACCTTCTCCTTGACCCAGTCGCCCATCTCGTTGTCCAGGCGGGCCCAGATCCCGTACCACTTGAAGTCCGAGCGGCTCCACGACGCGACGCCGACGAGCTTGCCGTTGACCACCAGCGGGCCGCCGCTGTCGCCGGGCAGGATCGTCGAGCGGCCGTCGGGGTAGCCCGCGCAGATCATGTACGCGGACTTGAACCCGGCGCCGACGCCCTGGCAGACCGAGTCGCCGTTGACGATCGGGAAGTTCTGCTTGTCCAGCGAGACGTCGGCCGGGCTGTCGTCGTGGGTCTTCTTGCCGTAGCCGATGCTCAGCGCCGAGTCGCCGACCTTCCACACGTTGCCCGCGTCGGCGGAGGTGGCGAACTTGGCCCACTTGTCCGGCGAGAGCGGGATGTCCTCGTTGGTGGTCACGACGGCGACGTCGTAGCCCTGGTCGAAGTTGACGTACTTCGGGTGCTTCTCGTACGACTTGGCCGTCAGCGTGGTGCCGGTGCCCACGGCCAGGTCGTCGAGCCCGTAGAGGAACGTCTTGGTGCCCGCCAGGTCGTAGCAGTGCGCCGCGACGAGGATGCTGCGCTTGCCGACGACCGAGCCGGTGCACGACTGGCCCTTGGGCCGCGAGCCGCCCTCGCGCAGCGCGCCGATGACCGGCGGGTAGTCCGACAGGGTGGCGTCGACGCCCTTGTAGATCTGGGCGGTGGCGTCGGGGGCGGGCACCGGGGTGTCGCCCTCGAAGTTGGCCGCCTTGGCGTTGGCCGGGGCGGCGCTGGCGACCGCGACGACCGCGAGCGCGCTGACCGCGACACCCACCGCCACGGCGCCGATGCGCACGGAGCGCTTGGACCTCAACATCGTCTTCTCCTGCTCAGGGGCGGTCACGGGGTCAACGTCCACGAGGTGATGGAGCCGGTGTCGAAGCGGTAGACGTCGGTGACCCGCAGCTTCCAGGTCCCGTTCTTCGCCTGGCCGGAGGCGTTGACGGTGTAGGTGGTGTGGATGCCCGCGCTGTCGCCGAGGCCGCCGGAGGGGCGCAGGTTGAAGACGGCGCCGGACGGGCCGACGAGGTCGATGGCCAGGTCAGCGGTGAACGCGTGGTCGATGTCGACCTTGACCGTGGTGGACGCCGAGGCGTTGCCGGTGCAGTTGGCCATGGTCACCGGGGAGTCCGCGGACCCGGCGTCGGGGATGGCGACGGCGCCGGAGCTGGTCTGCGGGTTGCAGGTGCCCGGGTTGGGCGGGGTGCCGCCGAGTTCCTTGACGTAGAGCAGCTTGTTCGGCGAGCCCTTCGGGTCGCTGATCTTGTCCGGCGTGGTCGCCGCGAGCAGCGCCTGGGTGACCTGCGACGGGGTGCTGCCCGGCTTGGCGGTCAGGTACAGCGCCGCGGCGCCCGCGACGTGCGGGGTGGCCATCGAGGTGCCCGACATCGTCCCGGACGAGCCGTTCTGCAGCGTCGAGAGGATGTTGGTGCCGGGGGCGAACAGGTCCACGCAGCTGCCGTAGTTCGAGCCCTGGCCGTTGGTCCACAGCGAGCGCTTGTCGGCGTTGTCCGAGGCGCCGACGGTGATCGCGCTGGGGGTGCGGGCGGGGCTGGTCTGGCAGGCGTCGCCGTTGTTGTTGCCCGCGGCGATGGTCGAGGTGATGCCCTTCTGCACGACCTTGGCCACCGCGTCGTCGACCGAGGAGTTCGAGCTGCCGCCGAGGCTGGCGGTCATCACCGAGTTGGCGCCCGCGTTGGCCGCGACCCAGTCGAAGCCGCCGATGATCTGCGACCACTGGCCCGAGCTCTGGCAGTCGAGCACCCGGACGGCGACGATCTTGACCTTCTTCGCCACGCCGTAGGTGGCGCTGCCGACGGTGCCCGCGACGTGCGTGCCGTGGCCGTGGCAGTCGGAGGCGTCGGCGTCGTTGTCGATGAAGTCGCGCCCGGAGGTGACGCGGCCGCCGAAGTCGGAGTGGCCGCGGTAGACGCCGGTGTCCACGACGTAGACGGTCGCGCCCTCGCCGTCGTTGGGGTAGGCGTACTTGCTGTCCGCGGGCAGGTTGCGCTGGTCGATGCGGTCCAGGCCCCAGGTCGGGTTCGGCTGCTCGCCGAAGCCGTGCGCGGTGCCGTCCTGCTCGACGTAGGCCACCTTCGGGTCGGCGGCCAACCTGCGGGCCTGCTGCTCGGACATCGACACCGAGAACCCGCTCAGCGCGGCGGAGTAGGTCAGCTTGCGCTGGCCGCCGTACTGGGCCGTCAAGTCCGCGGACACGGTGTTGACCGACTGGGCGCCCACGACGTCCTTGAGCACCACGATGTAGCTGCCAGCGACGGAGCCGGGGACACCGGCGCTGCGGATCGGCCCCTCGGCCGGTGCGGCGAGCGCGGGGGCGACCGCGACGGCGAGCGCCGCGCCCGCCACCACGCCCGTCACGGCGATGAGCCGCGTCAAATGCCTGTAATTCATGGAAACTCCATTCACCGCGCCCAGGGGCGAAGCCGCCTGTGGCGAGTGGTCGCGAGCAGGGTGTGGAACGGGCGACCACCGGCACCCACCTTCCCCGAACGCGCACCTCGACCAATCCGCACGCCATTAAGTGGAGATACCCATTTAATCGCCACGCGGACCGTTGTCGCGCTACCTACGTAGGCTCTTTTCGCACGAGAATCGCGGAAGGGGAATGCGGTGAACGGTGTGCTGTTGGGTCGACGGGCCGAGGTCGCGGCCGCGGTCGAGACCCTGGGCGGTACCCGGGCCACGCTGCACGTGGTCGGCGGGGCGGGGTACGGCAAGACCCGGTTCGTCGACGAGGTCCTGGCCGACCCGGCGCTGCGCGGGCGGCGGGTGGTGCGCGGGGTCTGCCAACCGCCGTCGGTGGGGGCGTTCCCGTTCGGGCCGGTGGTCGACGGGCTGCGCGCGGCGGTGACCGGGCTCGGCGCCGCACCGGTGAACCCGATCGTCGGGGTGTTGCGCTCGTTGCTCCCGGAGGTCGCCGAACTGCTGCCGCCGGTGCCGGAATGCGTTGGCACACCCGCTGACCGGCACCTCGTGTTCCGCGCCGTGCGGGAGTTGCTCGCGGCACTGACACCGGTGGTCCTGGTGGTCGAGGACGCGCACTGGGCGGACGCGGACACCGTTGCCCTACTGCGGTTCCTGACCAGCACCGCCGCGGATCTGGTCGCCGTGGTGCTCACGTACCGGCCGGGACCCTTCAGCGCGCCGGGGACACGGGTCGACCTCGGGCCGTTGACCCGGGAGGACCTGCTGGCGGCGGTCGCCGAGGAGGACGTCGACGACTTGTTGGCGCACACCGGCGGCGTGCCGTACCTGGTGGCGGCCGCACTGCGCGGTGGGGTGTCGGTCCCCGCGGCGGCGGGCGCGGACGTCGCGTCCCGACTCGCTGAAGCGGGGCCACAAGCACGGGCGGTCGCCGTGGCGGCCGCGGTGGTGGGTATCGCGACGTCGGCGCAGGTGCTGGCGCGGGTGGGCGGGGTGTCCGGCGGGCGGGACGCGGTGGTGGCGGCGTTGCGCTCGGGGGTGCTGGCCGAGCACGGGCCGGACGCGTTCCGGGTGGCGAACGGGGTGTTCCAGCGGGTCCTGCACGACGAGCTGACCGGGCCCGAGCGGGTGGAACTGCACCGGCGCGCGCTGCGGGCGCTGCGCGGGGTCCCGGGAACGGCCGCGGCGGTGCTGGCCGAACACGCGCGGTTGGCGGGGCGGCTGGGCGACTGGGTCGACCACGCGGAAGCGGTGGGGACCGTCGAGGTGTTGGCGGGCCCGCTGGGTGAGCCCGCGTTGCCCGCGCAAGACCTGTGCCGGTTGGCGATCCGGTACGCGCGGGAGATCGGCGCGGATGGACTACCGGTGTTGACGCGGCTGGTCGACGACGCGCGGCTGACGGACGTGGCCCGGGCGGAGGTGCGGCTCGGGCGGGGTCTGCTGCTGGTGCGCGGGGGTCACGCCGAGGGGGTCGCGGAGGTCGAGCGGGCGGTGGCGCGGTTGCCGGAAGGGTCGGCGGCCAGGGGCATGGTCGTGCTGGCCACACCGACGCTGGGGCGGCGGCCGGTGGCGGAGAACGCGGTGTGGATGGACCAGACCGAGCGGGTGCTGGCCGCGTTCCCGGACCTGCGCGCACCGCTGCTGCCCGCCGTCGCGGCCAACCGCCTGCACACCGCCGACCCGGTGGCGTGGGACATGATCGCGATGCTCCCCGGGCCCAGCCCGGAGGTCGCCGAGGCGGCCGCGTGGACCGGGCACCACGAGTTGGCGCGCGGCCATTGCCGCCCCGGGAGCGCGATCGAGCTAGTGCTGGACTTCCATAGTGGACAGTGGACGGGGTTGGCTGGGCGAGCGGCCGCGTCGGGCACCGCCGAGGGGTTCTTGGTGCTGGCGTGGCTGGCGCTGGCCACGGGCGACTGGGTCGCGGCGGAGCGGAACCTGGCCGAGATCCAGGAGGACGCGAGCACGCCCGTGGCCCTGGCCGCGCACGCCGCGGCGATCCGCATGTGGTCGCACCGCGATCGACCCGATGAGGTTGACGAGGCGGTCTCACACGGCTTGAGGCTGCTGCGGGACAAGGGAAACTGGGCGTGGTCAGGCGAACTGGTCCCAGCCGTCGTCGCCGCCTACTGCCGCGAGGGCCTCTCGGATCAAGCCCGCGACCTGACCACCGAGTTCCTGCGGCACACAGCGTCGATGAACCTGCCGTCCACAGTGGCCGATGAGTGCCGGGGCATGGTGGCCGAGGTCGAAGGGGACCGGAAGGCGGCTGCCACCTGGTACTCCCGCGCCCGGCGCGCCAGCCCCCGCCACAGCGCCACCCGGCACGCGGAGTCCGCCGCCCGCTGCGGGCTCCCGTCGTCGAACGCGAACGCCGACCTGCTCACCCTGGTCGACTACCTGGACCACCTCGGCGCCACCCTGGACGCCAACCGCTGCCGCCAACTACTGCGCGACAACGGCGCCATCCCGCACCTGCGCCGGGGCCACCGCAGCTACGGCAACCAACTCTCCCCCCGAGAACGCGACGTCGTCCGGCTCTTGGCCCAGCACCGCACCAACCAGGACATCGCCGACGTGCTCTTCCTCTCCCGCCGCACAGTCGAACAACACGTCGCCAACGTCCTGCGCAAACTCCACCTGGTCTCCCGCCACGACGTGGCCAAGACCCTCACCGACGACACCGTGGCCGCCATCTAGTGGCTCGACTCAGAACGTTGGCCGTGTATCGGCGGGTCCACGGCGTGGCTGGCAAGGCGCCGGAACGTCCTCGTACTGGGTGTACTTGGGCGGTTCCGGCAACGCCGCCAGGCGCGTCGTGGGCGGGTCGAGACATGGTCGACGTTCTGAGTCGCGCCACTAGTCCCAGGAGCGGAACCAGATGGCGGCCACGGGCTACTTGCCTTCGACGATCCGCAGCCGGTAGTCATCCGCCGTCTTGCGCACGGTCGCGGTCCGACCGTAGTGACCGGGGTCGAGGACGAAACCCCACACCACCACGGCGGTGACCGCCTCCTCGCCGGACATGAACACCATCAGGGTCCCGTCCTGGAAGAAGGTGTCCGGCATGTCGACGTCACGACCGACCGCGGCCTCCACCTCGTCGCGGTCGGCCGCCTCGGTCGCGAACACGTGCACCGAGTCCCACCGGGACGCGACGATCCCCGACAGCGGCGCCGAGGTCCGGTCGCGGCTGATCCGCTGGAACTCGCGGTCCACCGCAGCGTCCTCCTTGACCTCCAGCGCGGAGGCGCCGCACGCCGTGCTCGCGAACAGGGTCAGCGCGATGGCGGCCAGGAGGAGAAAACGACCACCGAGTCCGCGCATTGACGTCCCCCTCGATCTCCAGTGAGTCAGTTGCCATCGTACTCACCGCCGTACAACCCGGGGTACGGCCTGCTCGGTTCGGGGGCCGAGGTCTCCCCGGTGTACTCCAAGCGGCCCTTGTCGTTGATGACGACCATGTTCCCGGAGCGGATCGACTGGTCGACCAGTTCCCGGAGCTGGTCGCGGCGGATCCCCGGGTTGTCCCGAGCGATCTTGGCGCCAACCGCGTTGTTGTGCAGGTCCATCGCCTCCGGCATCTCGCTGTCCGGGTCGGGTGCCCGCTCGTGGGCGGTGGTGTACTCCAACGCCCAGTCAGCACCGAACTCCAAGGTCAGGTACCCGGTCCAGTAGGCGTGCCGGTAGGCGTCCGAGACACCGTCCACGTCGCCCTTGCCGCCGTACCAACTCCGCCCCATGGTGATGGCGTCCTCGTAGATCGCGAAGAAGATCGCCTGCTTGCGGGGGGACAGGTTGGTTATCATGTCCTTCTCCGACCGGGTGAGGTCCCTGTTGAACCCAGGCAGCCAGTTGATCGTGGGATTCCAGGTGATCTTCATCGTCTTCTCGTCCGGGACGTGGTAGGTCCGCTCGATCTCCTCGAGCCTGCTCTTCTTGCGGCCCGCCAGCTCCCGCTGCCAGTCCGCCTTCTCCTCCGCCTCGGACTTGCACACCTTGCCCGTGGACAGGGCGCACCCGACGGTGCTCCCCGCCGCGGTGTTGGTCCCGCAGCCGTCGCAGAAGAGGCCCGACGGGTCGGAATGGGTGGTGGGGTTGCCGTTGGCGTAGGTGTAGCCAGACCAGGAACCTGGATCCGCCGGGTTGAACACCGGGTCGACGGAGATGAAGTGGCCCAGTTCCGGGTCGTAGTTGCGGGCCCCGATGTCGACCAGGCCGGTGGCGGCGTTGGTCGGCATGTTCAGGAACCCGTGGTTGTCCGCCCACGGTCCACCTTGGACAGCGCCGATCTGGTTGCCGTACGGGTCGACCTCGCGGCGGGTGACCGCGAACCCGACGGCCGAGACGGAGACCTGGGTCGTGCCGTGCTGGTCGGAGGACAGGTACGCGGGTGAGGCACCGCCGACCCGGCGGGCGACGACGGCGCCGTTGTGGGTGTAGTAGCGGGTGCCGGTGATGGTGCCGGTGGCGGTGTCACGGGTCCACTCCTGGCCGGGCAGGTAGAGCGTGACCTTGCCGGGCTCGCGGCGGACCAACTGCTTGCCGTCGGCGTCGTAGACGTACGCGGTCGTCCCCGCCGGGGACTGGACCTGGGCCAGCCTGCTGTCCTCGTTCCAGGTCAGCGTGTGCGAGCCGCCCGCCACGGTGCGCGTGGTCGTGTTGCCCGCGTTGTCGTGGGCGTAGCCGGTGGCACTGCTACCACCGGGTCCGGTCGTCGAGGTCGAGGTCGCCGCGTGCGGGCGGGCGGCCGTGGCTGCCGGGTAGGTGTAGCTCGTCGTCGTGTCGGCCTGCCCGATGCCGTGCTTGGTCTGGCCGGTGCGCAGTCCGGTGGTGTTGAACGCCCACGACGTCCAGTACGGGTCAGGACCGCCGACGGTGGCACCGCTGGGCTGGGCCGCGCAGTCGTCGGTGGCGGTCCAGGCGTTGGTGAGCCGGTTGAGGGAGTCGTAGCCGAAGCACTGGGTCCGGGTGTTGGCCGGTCGGGCGTTGACGATCTTGGTGACGTTGCCCGCCGGGTCGTGGGTGTAGCGCAGGTCGTCCACCAGCGGTGTCGCGGCCTGCACGGACAGGTTGGTGTGGTTGACCAGGTGCGTGCGCGGATCGCGTTCGAACGTCAGCGTCCCGGCGTTGTTGCCCGAGCTGAGCTGGTACTGCGCCGCCTCGCCCGCCGCGGTGTACGTCGAGCCGGAGACGTAGTCCCAGACCCCGCTGCGGGTCTCGGTCTGGTTGCCATACTTGTCGACCACGAACGAGAGGGCCTCACCGGGCAGGCCGCCATTGGTCGGCAGGGTCATGCCGCTCATCTGGCCGGTGGTCGTGTAAGAGTAGGTCGTGGTGTGGTACCCGTTGAGCCCGGTTTCGGCCGCGGGGACGGACACGACGTTGTTGGTCGGCAGACCAACCGCGTTGTACCCGGACACACCGATCTGGTAGTTGCCGGACCCGGTGTAGCGGGTCGAGGAGTGCAGCTTGCCCACACCCGCGGTCGCCGTGTCGAACACCCACGACGCCAAGGTCGTCCGGCCGACGCCGACGCCGCTGTACTGCGCGGTGCGCCGCCCGAGGACGTCGTAGTCGAAGCTGAGCACCTGGCCCCGGCCGTCGGTGCTCGAGGTGATCTGCCCGGCCGCGTCGAGGTTCAGCGTTGTGTGGCCCGCGTCCGGGTCGATGACGCCGGTCTGCCTGCCGAGGAAGTCGTACTCGTACTCCCACTTGGTGCCCGCCGCGTCGGTGGTGCGCAGCGGCTTGTCCAGCGCCGTGTACTCGAAGGTCGAGTTCCGGCTGGTGCCACCGCTGACCACATTGCCGGTCACCGTCGGCGCGCTGGTGTACTCGCGGATCTCCGCGTTGCGACCGCGGGCATCGGTGAGCACGGCCTTGGTGACGCCGCCGGTGGGCGCGATGGTGGTCACCCGGTCACCGCCGTAGACGGTGGTGGTCGCCTTCGCGGTCAAACCCTGGTGCGACACCGAGTTCACCGCACGACCGCTGCCGTCGAAGCCGGTCGTGGTCCGGTCGTCGACCGAGGCGTCCGGAACGGTTACCAGGGTCGTTCCCGGCGCGCCGGTGGTGAGGTAGCGGTTGTGCGATTCGACGGACCACCCGTGCGAGTCGTAGAACGTCTCGGACACGACCCGGTTGGTGACCGCGGCGGGGTTGCTGACATCGTCGGCCTGGCTCTGCCTGGCCCTGCCGAGCCCGTCGTAGAGGGTGACCGAGGTGACGTAGTTGGTTCCCGTGCCGTAGTCGACAAGGGTCTTCGTGGTCACCGCCAGCGGGCCGTCGTCACGCACCAGGTAGGCGTAGGTGGCGCTGGCGGCGTCGCCGTTGGCCTTGACGCGGCCGGGGTTCCAGACGGCGGTCAGGCGCCCGAAGCTGTCGTAGACGGCGTCCGTCGCCCGACCGCCGACATCGATCGACCGCGCCTTCTTGCCCCTGCTCGGCTCGAAGTGGACGGTGGCGACCTGGCTCTTCGGGTTGGTGGTGGCGATCTGCGCGACGATCCCCCCGTCGGCCGGGGTGTACGCGGTCGTCGTCTCCCGGTTGAGCGCGTCCTTTTCGGACACGATCCGGCCGGACGCGTCGAACGACGCGGTGCTCGTCGTGGCGAAGGTGAGCGTTCCAGCGCTGTTGGCGGTCGCCTTGTCGACCCGGGTGGAGTCACCCGGGCCGGAGAGCGCCCCGAGCGTGGTCTGCCCGTCGTAGTAGACGCGCTGGGCGCCGATCACGGGGCTCGGCGCGGTGGCCGGGCCGGTCGTGGGGCAGGTCGCCGTGGAGTGCTGGATCTCGGCCACCCGGTCGCGGATCCACGAGGTCGTGTTGTCCGCGTACGAGGAGGTGGTGCACTCGTCCGGCAGCCCGGTCGCGGTGTCGGTGGTCGACACCTTGCGGCCCACGCTGTCGTAGCGGTGGATGGAGGACGTGGTCCGGGTGCCGCCCGCGGCCAGGTCGGTGATGGTGCGGGTCCGGCTCACCGCGGTCAGGTCGGCCGTGACCGCCGGGAGCCCGGTGCGGGCTCGGGTGGCGGTGGTGGCGAGCTTGACCCGGTCGGTGAGGGTCGAGGTGAGTCGAGCACCACCGGAGCCGAGGTAGGTCTGGGTCTCCAGTTCACCACCGGCGAAGAGGTTGTCGTCCACTATGGACTCACCGAGGGAGTTGGTGGTCGAGACCGTGCGCTGCTGGTTGCCGGGCAGGGTGTCGCCGTGCATGCCGCGCAGGTAGCTGGTCTTGGTGAGGGTTTGCTGGTCGGCGACACCGTCGGTGAGGTTGCCCGGGTTGCCGGTGCGGGTCTCGACCTGGGCGTAGCCGCGGAATTGGCCGTAGGTGCGGTTGGCGGGCTTGACGAGTTCGTTGTCGTCGAAGTGCCAGGCGGGGGTGCCCACGTAGGTGTAGTCGGTGCGACCGGTCGGCGAGACCCCGTTGGCGTCCTGGACCTCGACCCGGCTGACCGGGTGGATGTGGAAGAAGTCCAGGGTGGGGTTCTGGTTGAGCGGCAGCGTCCAGTAGACCGGGAAGCAGCGCTTGGTGTTGTTGGCCAGGTCGGTCGGGACCGTGGTCGAGGTGCACTCGGTCGGCAGGTAGGACACCTGGACGCGGCCACCGGTGCCGGTGCCGATGGTGGTCAACCGCCAGTGCGCCATGGCGGACTGGTTGTTGTAGCCGTTGACCCGGTTGTCCAGCAGCTGGCTGGCGAAGGTCACCGGCGGCACCGAGGTGCCCGTGCCCGCGGCGTCGTAGGCGGTGCGCACGATCTGGTCCAGCCGCAGCTCCGGGTCGCCGATCGACGGGAACGTCTGGGTCAGCGCGTGCGACTCGACCCGGACCGGGCCGGAGCCGGTGTTGTACTTGGTGGTGATGGTGGTCAACCGCTTGGTGGACCAGAACGTCGGCGAGTGGACGTTGCAGGTCGCGCCGGAGAGGCACTGCTGGTCCTGCGGGGTGTCCGGCCACGACGCGGCGTTGGCCGCGGTGAACTGCGCCGGGGCGCAGGTGATGGCGCCGGCGGGGGTGCACCGCTCGGCGACGTCGAACACGACCTGGGCGGGGGCCACCGCGCCGTAGACGGACCCGGCGGTCTTGCGCAGGCCGTAGTCGATGCGGGCGAGCGTGCCGCCACGGGTGTAGCCGATACCGGTGGTGCCGTTGTTGGCGCCGTAGTGGTTGCTCTCCGGCGTGTAGTAGTAGAGGGCGGCGTTGCCGTGGGTGTCCTCGACGTAGTCGAGGTTCCAGCGCCACGCCTGGGCGCAGTGCGACTGCGCGAAACCGCTCGCGTTGTAGCAGGGGTCACCTGAGCGCGGACCGTAGACGCGGGTGGTCCAGGTGGAGTTCGTGGTGTCCTGTGTGGAGCGCCCGGGGCCGTCGTTGCGGCCGAAGTAGTACTGCGTGCCGTCGGTGGTGGTGATCCGCCAGTGCTCGCCGTTGCGGGCACCGTTGCTGACACCGGTCAACAGCTCGACCCGGGTGCCGTCGTCCTTGGCCGAGCGCCACGTCCCGTCGGCGTCGTTGCGCACCAGCGAGGTGGACCGGCCGTTGAGGTTCATCGAGACGACCTGACCCGCCCAGCACAGGTCACCGGTCTGCTGCGCCTGCGGCAGGGCCGTGTCCTCGGCGCACTGCCGGTAGGTGCGCTCGACGTAGCCGGGTGCGTACTCCCAGCCCTGGCCGATCCACGAGCTCTGGTTGTTGGTCGCCCAGGTCCGCCCGTCCACGGTGGCGGAGTTGTAGGACAGCTCGACCGTGGGCTGCGCGCCCGGTCCCGCCCCGGTCGGCGGCAGCTCGACCGGGTAGTTCCAGGTGAAAGCCCCGGAGTTGCCGGAGACGCCCCAAGCGGCGGCCGGAGCGAGCGAGCTCGCGGTGAAGTCGCCGTTCGCGCCCGAGCCGCTCGCGGTGGCGGCCAGGACCGTCGTGCCGCGCACCGGGACGGCGGCGGACACCGTCTGGGCCGCGGAGTCGTTGCGCGCGGCGAGCGGGGTCTGCACCTGGCAGGTGGGCACGTCCGGAGTGGTCAACGCGCATTCGGGCAGGTGAACCAGGGTCAACCTGCTGCCCAGGTCGGCGCCACCGGCGTACCGGAAGGCCGAGTAGTCGACCGACACCGTGGCCGAGTCGATGGCGCCCGCGGAGCGCACGCCGACGAGCACACCGCGCACCCCGGCGCGGCGGGCGACGGCCTGGTCGGCCACCTCAACCCGCACCCGCTCAGCGGCACCCGACGCGATCGTGACGGGCAGCGCCCCGGCTCGGCGCACCGCGGGGACCCTGGCCGCGCGTTCGGCGGCGTTGCCCCGTTCGGCGGCCCCGGCCTGCCGGTCGGTACCCAGGAGCACCTCAGCGGACCCGGCCGATGGCCAGGCGGTCGCCGCGCGTGGACCGGTGTCGGTCGGCGCGGTGGCCGCCCGCGGCGGCGGCACGTGGACGGTGTGCGGGACCACCTTGCCCGGTGCCACCTTGGGCAGCCGCGACGGCGCCGAGGCGGCCTCGGGTGGCGCCACCGCGGTGAGCCCGGACAAGATCAAAATCAACACCAGCAGCGGTGCGAACACCGATCTACCGCGCCGGAAGTGGACAGCGTCATACGACAGCCGTTCGACCATTTCACGCCCCAGTGAAATCAACGAGCCCCAGTGAGTACAACAGTCCAGGACTCAACCAGACCGGGGCGGCCAAGGGGAATACATCCAAAGGCTTAACTAGCGGCAATTCGACAGCCGCCCCCGCGCCCCGTTGCGCCAGATAGCCCTAGCGGCGAGCCGCCGATCGCCGGACGCATGAAAATCGGTACGAGACAAGGAGCATAAGGGTGAACAGATTCTACTGTGGACGTAGTCAATCCGGACGACTTCAGGTTTCCAACAGCCGTTGCATCGCGTGAGAGTTCCACAGAGGCGAGGGGCTCGGCGTCTTGGAGGCGAAGGACTACCTCACCCGCCGCCCCCTGATCGCGCTCGCCGAGAAGGCCACCACCTGGCCACCGCGGGCACCACCCAGCTCCGACTGGAAGCCTCGCCACCGACCTGGACGACCCGGCACCGCACAACCTCCGAAAGGCGATCACCCGTCTCATCAGGACAATGGTGGGTGACGAAGTCCCACCACCGCGCCCCATCTGGTAGCAGGCGACACGAGAGGCCCTCCGCCCATGCGGTACGTCGAAGTCCGACCGGAGATGGCGCCGGGGGCCTACCTCGCGGCTCTGGGGGAGATCGCCCCCGCCCTACCCGAAGACGCGCGGGCGTTCGCCACCGATCCCGACCACTACGACTTCTCCAGCATTCGGTGCGTGTCAGACCTGAAGTTCACCCGACTGGCGGTCTTCGAAACCGGTTACGGCAAAAGCGGGGCGTCGCTCTGGCTTGCCCCCAACCCGTTCAAGCACGACGACGGCCTCTACCTGCGCTACCACGACATCATCGCTGTCGAGGTGGACACACCTCGGGACCCCAAACTACGGAAGATCTGGCCGATCACCCCGCGCCTGCACGACCTCAAGCTCGACGAGATCCTCCCCCACCCCCACGGCTGCACCCACGAACTCGCCTTCCAGGCAGAGTCCACAGTGACAATCACCTGCGCCGACCTCACCGCCACCTGGACACTGAACCCACACACCGACGACGAATGCCCACCCGCTGACAACGGCGATGAAGACGAGGACTAAGCGGCACTCCACCGAACGGGCTAGCCTCGGTGGCGAGGAGGTGGCCGGTGATGCGGTACATCGGGCTATACCCCGAAATGACGATCAGCGCCTACCTTGAGGCGCTACCGGAGGTCACCCCGACATTGCCGCGCGGTGCGCGGGCGTTCGCCACCGATCCCGACCACTACAACTTCCACGCGCTCCGGTGCGTGCACGACCTGAGGTTCACCCGCCTCACCGTCTTCGAAACCGGCTACGGCAAGAGCGGTGCGTCGCTCTGGCTCACCCCCAACCCGTTCAAGCACGACGACGGCCTCTACCTGCGCTACCACGACATCGTCTCGATCACCGTGGACACACCGAACGACCCGGAGGTGTTCGGCACCCTCTGGCCGATCACACCTCGGATGTACGACCTCAAACTCGACGAGGTCCTCCCCCACCCGCACGGTTGCACTCACGAACTCGGGTTCCAGGAAGAGTCCACTGTGGTCATCACCTGTGCCGACCTCACGGCAACCTGGACACTGAACCCACACACCGACGACGAATGCCCACCACCGGACAACGGCGAGGACGAGTGAGCGGCCAATGCGATACGTAGAGCTCTACCCGGAGATGTCGGCCATTGCCTACCTCGCCGAGCTTGGGGAGATCGCGCCCGCGTTGCCGGAGGGAGCGCGGGCGTTCGCAACGGATCCGGAGCACTACAACTTCTTCGGGCTCCGGTGCGTGCACGACCTGGAGTTCAACCGGCTGTCAGTCTTCGAGACCGGCTACGGCAAGACCGGGGCCTCGCTCTGGCTCATCCCCAACAGGTTCAAGCACGACGACGGCCTCTACCTGCGCTACCACGACATCATCTCGATCACGGTCGACGTGCCGCACGATCCGGACCGGGAGAGCTACCGGTGGCCGGGCAGTTTGCGGCTGGATGACCTCAAGCTCGACGAGGTCCTGTCCCACCCGCACGGTTGCACTCACGAACTCGCCTTCCAGGCACGCTCCACCATGACCATCACCTGCGCCGACCTCACCGCCACCTGGACGCTGAACCCGAACACCGACGACGAATGCCCACCACCGGACAACGACGATGAAGACGAGGACGACGAGGACTGAGTGGCCGCCAGGACGCGGTGAAGCGCCCGGCGGGAGTCCCGCCGGGCGCCGCACGTCAGGTCATCAGACCGTCAGGGTCCAGGTGTCGATCTTGCCCGTGTCGTTGACGTAAGCGTCGGCGACGCGGAGCTTCCAGGTGCCGTTCTTGGCCTCGGAGGACAGGTTGACGGTGTAGGTCTTGTTGATGTTGTCGGCGGAGCCGCCCGCGCGGTTGTGCAGGACGTAGGTGCTGCCGTCGGGGGCGACGAGGGTGACGACGAGGTCACCGATGTAGGTGTGGGCGATGTTCACCGCGACGGAGGCCGTGGCGGAGGCGTTGCCGGTGCAGCCGGAGACGGTGACCGGGCTCTCCACGGTGGCGTTGTCGCGGATCGCGACGTCGGTGTCGTTGGTGACCGGGCCGCAACCGCCGGTGGTGGAGACCGTGATGGTGAAGCTCGCCGAGCCGGACTTGTTGGCCGCGTCGGTGGCGGTCACGGTGACGTTCGCGGTGGCCGCGGCGGTCGGGGTGCCGGAGATGCGGCCGGTCGAGGCGGCGATGGACAGGCCAGCGGGCAGCCCGGTCGCGGTCCAGGTGTACGGCGCGGTGCCGCCGGTGGCCGAGTTGTCCAGGGTGAACGCCTGGCCGACGGTGGCGGTCTTGTTGCCCGGGTTGGCCACGGTGACCGAGCCGGGGGTGTCGGTGTTGAGGAAACCGGTGTACAGCAGCACGTTCGGCGAGCCGGTGTTGATGCCGGTCAGCTTGCCGGTGGAGCCGTTGGTGACCAGGGCGTCGCGCACCTGCGCCGGGGTGGCCGAGGTGTTCTTCGCCAGGTACACCGCCGCGGCGCCCGCGACGTGCGGGGAGGCCATCGAGGTGCCGGACATGGTGGCGCTGCCGGTGTTGCTGCTGTAGGACGCGGACACGATGTTGTCGCCCGGCGCCCAGATGTCCAGGCAGGAGCCGTAGTTGCTGTCACTGCGGCGGGTGTCGGTCTTGGTGCTGTTGCCGACGGTGATCGCGGCGCCGTAGCGCTGCGGGCTGTAGTAACAGGCGTCGTCGTTGGAGTTGCCCGCCGCCTGGACCCACTGGACGCCGCTGTCGATCAGCGACTTGACCGCGTTGTCCAGGGTCTGGTTGGTGCAGCGCGAGCGGCAACCGATGCTGTAGTTGACCACCGCGGGCTTGACGGCGTTGGTCTTGACCCAGTTGATGCCGGCGAGCAGGTCGTCGTCGGTGGCGCTGCCGGAGCAGTCCAGCACCCGGACGGCCACGATGGTCGCCTTCTTCGCCACGCCGTACGTGGTGCCGGCGGCGGTGCCCGCGACGTGCGTGCCGTGGCCGTGGCAGTCCTGCGGGGTGGAGTCGTTGTCGACGATGTCCACGCCCTGGGCGATGCGCCCGGTGAAGTCGGTGTGGCTGGCGTTGATGCCCGAGTCCATCACGTACACGCGCGCGCCCTGGCCGGGGTTGGTCGGGTACGTGTAGGCGCTGTTGAGCGGCAGGTCGCGCTGGTCGATCCGGTCGTCGCCCCAGTTCGGCGGGTTGTTCTGGGTGTCGGCGACGGTGTAGCGGGTCACCTGCTGCACGTAGCCGACCCGCGGGTCGGCCGCGACCTTCGCCGCCTGCTCGGCCGACATCGCCGCGGAGTAGCCGTCGAGCACGGCGCCGTAGGTGTGCCGGACGGTGCCGCCGTACTGCCCGGCCACCGCCGAGGCGGTCGACCCGGTCGCCTGGGCGCCCTGGCCCTGGTTCTTGAACACCACGATGTAGCGCCCGGGCACCGCGTCGGCCGAGCTCGCGTTCACGATCGCCGCTGGCTGGGCGGCCTGCTCGGCCGAGAACGCGGGCGTCACGAAGTACGCGACCATTCCTGAGACGACGGCCGCACCCGCGACCACCTTCAACGTTGTTTTCCTCATGGGTTGCCGAATTCCTCACTTCGCAGGGAGCGGAGTCGAACACAGGGGGACGGCCGACTCCGCGCAAACCGTACGAGGTATTCCCCGGGAGAAGCAAGACGTTTCACGCAAATCGCATCTCCGCAGGTAGAGGCCCTTCGAGCGCCTTCTACGGATAGCACTACGTACCGCTACAGCACCACGTACGCGACGAACCCCTGATCTGTTTCCCAGTATTCACAGCATTCTCCCCCGGAAACGGCGGGCTGACGGTCCGGATGTCGGCGGCAGCGAGTCCGCCACGCTGCTGGGCGCCTGATTAACTGTTCACAATTGTGGCGGGCAACCGCGACCGGCCCGGTGCCGCAGCGGCCAACCGCCCGCCGCGCAGGCGACCGACAGGCGCGGGCGCGCCCTCGACGTTGTCCACCAGGCGGCTCGCCACACGCGCACCCGAGCGGACAGTTCCCCAACAAGCCCAAACTCTCGCGGCGGACACCCACCGAGAAGCATCGACACCCATTCTCGGCGAGTACCAAACGGACCACAGCTGGTCTTAAAGATTGACCGGAGCCCTATAGACTCCGCCATCAGAGTCCGCCTCACCGCCCAGCCGGAGTATTGTTGGTCGCACATTTCTCCGCCTACGCTCGTGACTGCCGAGCGATCCGTCGAATCTTCGAAGAATCGAGCACGAATCACTTTTCTCGGCAACAACCACACTTACTGGAGAATGCATGCGGAAAAGGCTGAAGCTCGCTGTCGCCATCGCGGCGGTCGCGCTGCCACTGCTCACGACGACCCCCGGCAGCGCATCCCCGACGACCGGGTCGGCCGAGCGCCTCCCGGTCGGGGCCACGCTCGCGTCCGGCAAGTCGACCTCGGCACCAGCGGCGAGCGCGTGGGTGCGCATCCGCAGTCTGTACGGCAACAAGGACCAGTGCCTCGACGCCGACGCCAACGCGGGTGGCAACGGCACCCGCGTGCAGGTGTGGACGTGCAACGGCAGCAGCCAGCAAGCTTGGCTCACCTACAGCGATTCTTACCGGCTCGTGAACGGCAGGTTCGGCAGGTGCTTGGACGCCGACCTCAACGGCGGCGGCGCCAACGGCACGAAGCTGCAACTGTGGGACTGCAACGGTTCCACTCAGCAGTCCTGGTACCGGCGCGGCGGCGGCGATGTGGCCCTCTACAACATCCGGTTCAGCAACAACGACAACACCGTGGTCGACCGGGACGCCAACCAGCCGGGCAACGGCGCCCGGGCGCAGTTGTGGGTCAAGAACTTCCAGCCGCAGCAGTGGTGGGTGATCGAAGCGCTGTAGCACCTCGGTCGGGGTGGGGCAGGCGCCGGGGAGCGGCCCCACCTCGACCGCGAACGCACGGATGGGCGGCGCTCAGGAAACCGGCGGAAATGCGCGTTGGACGTTGACCCACGATGATTTTCCCGCTTACGGTCGAATCGGGTCGAGCGAGCCCGCCGACCCTCTGGGGAAAGGGCCGCCGGGGTGAGCGGGCGCTTGGGGGCGTCCCGCTCCGCGCGGCCGATGACGACGGGAGTCACCCATGCGGAAATCCCTGAGAACCACCCTGGCCTCAGCCGCGGCGGTGCTGTCGCTGCTGGCGATCGCCCCGGCCGCCGCGGCGGCCCCACCCGCGCGTCGACCGGTGAACCCGGTGTCGGTCGCCTCGGCGCAGTGGGTCCAGATCCGCAGCGAGTACGGCAACGGGGGCCAGTGCCTCGACGCCGACCTCAACGGGGGCGGCGCCAACGGCTCCAAGGTCCAGTTGTGGGACTGCAACGGCACCGACCAACAGAAATGGCTTCTCGACTGGGACAACCCCCGTTTGGTCAACAAGAAGTTCTCGGCATGCCTCGACGCCGACCTCAACGGCGGCGGCGCCAACGGGACCAAGCTGCAGCTGTGGGACTGCAACGGCACCGACCAGCAGAAGTGGTACCGGTTCACCGAGGACAGCGCCCTCTACAACGGACGCTTCTCCTACGGCAGGACCATCGTCGTCGACCGGGACGTGACGCACAGTGGCAACGGCGCGAAGGCGCAGCTGTGGACCAAGAACTTCCAGCCGCAGCAGTGGTGGTCGTTCGAGTAACCACCCCGCCCGACGACGAGGCCGGTTCCCGCGCGGGGACCGGCCTCGTCGTCGGGCAGGATGGGCAGATGTGGATCATGGACGCAGGGGCCACGACCGGGTGGCGACCACTGCTGTTAACTTGACTGATTCCAGAACATGCGTGAGACTCGGCGGGTGCCCACGGCCACCGACTTCCGGCAGATGCTGCGCGCGGCGTCACTGCGGGTGACCGGCCCCCGACTGGCCGTGTTGTCCGCGGTGCACGGGCACCCGCACGCCGACACCGACTCGATCATCGGGGTCGTCCGCGGGGAGCTCGGCGCGGTGTCGCACCAGGCCGTGTACGACGTGCTGCGGGCGCTGACCACGGCCGGGCTGCTGCGGCGCATCGAGCCGCCCGGCTCGGTCGCGCGCTACGAGGCGCGGGTCGGCGACAACCACCACCACGTCGTCTGCCGCTCCTGCGGTGCCATCGCCGACGTCGACTGCGCCGTCGGGTTCGCCCCGTGCCTGACCGCGTCGGACGCGCACGGCTTCACCATCGACGAGGCCGAGGTCGTCTACCGCGGCCTGTGCCCCACCTGCGTCCTGAACACCTGATCCACCTTCCCGTCCTGAGAGGAATCGCGTGTCCGAAAGCCCGAACGCCCGCGTTGGTGACATGAACGAGGAGGGCGCCGGCGGTTGCCCGGTGTCCGCGGGGCGGTTCAACCACCCGACCGAGGGCGGCACCAACCACACCTGGTGGCCCAACCAGCTGAACCTGGCCATCCTGCGCAAGCACTCCGCGGTCGCCGACCCGTTCGGCGGCGAGTTCGACTACGCCGCCGAGTTCCTGACCGTCGACCTCGACGAGCTCGCGGCCGACGTGGACGCGGTGCTCACCACCTCGCAGGACTGGTGGCCCGCCGACTTCGGCCACTACGGGCCCTTCATGATCCGGATGGCCTGGCACAGCGCGGGCACCTACCGCGTGCAGGACGGCCGCGGTGGCGCTGGCGCTGGCATGCAGCGCTTCGCCCCGCTCAACAGCTGGCCGGACAACGGCAACCTGGACAAGGCGCGCCGCCTGCTGTGGCCGGTCAAGCAGAAGTGGGGCCGCAAGGTCTCCTGGGCGGACCTGATGATCTTCACCGGCAACCGCGCGCTGGAGACGATGGGCTTCACCACCTTCGGCTTCGCCGGTGGCCGCGCCGACGTGTGGGAGCCCGACCAGGACGTCTACTGGGGTCCCGAGCGCACCTGGCTCGGTGACGAGCGCTACTCGGGCAACCGCGACCTGGAGAACCCGCTCGCGGCGGTCCAAATGGGACTGATCTACGTCAACCCCGAGGGCCCCAACGGCAACCCGGACCCGCTGGCCGCCGCGCGCGACATCCGCGACACCTTCGGCCGGATGGCGATGAACGACGAGGAGACCGTCGCGCTCATCGCCGGTGGCCACACCTTCGGCAAGGCGCACGGCGCGGCCGACCCCGACCAGCACGTCGGCGCGGAGCCCGAGGGCGCGGCGCTGGAGGAGCAGGGCTTCGGCTGGCGCAACAGCTTCGGCTCCGGCAAGGGCCGCGACGCGATCACCAGTGGCCTGGAGGTCACCTGGACCGCGACGCCGACCCGCTGGAGCAACAGCTTCTTCGAGAACCTGTTCGCCTACGAGTGGGAGCTCACCAAGAGCCCGGCGGGCGCGCACCAGTGGCAGCCCAAGGACGGCGCGGGCGCCAACACCGTGCCCGACCCGGAGTCCGGCGAGCTCACCCGCCCGCCGACAATGCTGACCACGGACCTGTCGCTGCGCTTCGACCCGATCTACGAGCCGATCTCGCGCCGCTTCCTGGAGAACCCGGACCAGTTCGCCGACGCGTTCGCCCGCGCCTGGTTCAAGCTGACCCACCGCGACATGGGCCCGATCCAGCGCTACCTGGGCGCGCAGGTGCCGCAGGAGGAGCTGATCTGGCAGGACCGCCTGCCGGTCGTGGACCACGAGCTGGTCGACGCCGAGGACATCGCGGCCCTCAAGCGCGAGATCCTCGACTCGGGCCTCACGGTCGCGCAGCTGGTCAGCACGGCGTGGGCCTCCGCGTCGACCTACCGCGGCAGCGACAAGCGCGGCGGCGCCAACGGTGCCCGCATC
Organism: Actinokineospora diospyrosa; assembly: GCF_024171925.1. Taxonomy (GTDB): domain Bacteria; phylum Actinomycetota; class Actinomycetes; order Mycobacteriales; family Pseudonocardiaceae; genus Actinokineospora; species Actinokineospora diospyrosa. Next base: position 448,441 of record NZ_JAMTCO010000004.1, read on the forward strand.
CGCCTCGAGCCGCAGCGCGGCTGGGAGGTCAACGAGCCCGACGCGCTGGCCGGTGTGCTGCGCACCCTGGAGGGCGTGCGGGAGCGCTTCAACTCCGCGCAGACCGGTGGCAAGAAGGTCTCCCTCGCCGACCTGATCGTCCTCGGCGGCAACGCCGCGATCGAGCAGGCCGCGGGCGGCGTTGCCGTCCCGTTCACCCCGGGCCGCACCGACGCCACCGCCGAGCAGACCGACGCCGAGTCGTTCGAGGCCCTCGAGCCGACCGCTGACGGCTTCCGCAACTACCTGGGCAAGGGCCACCGCCTCCCGGCGGAGTACCTGCTGGTGGACCGGGCGAACCTGCTCACGCTGAGCGCGCCGGAGCTGACGGTCCTGGTGGGCGGCCTGCGCGTGCTGGGCGCCAACCACCGCCAGTCCGCCACCGGGGTGCTCACCGACCGCCCCGGCACGCTGAGCAACGACTTCTTCGTGAACCTGCTCGACATGGCCACGGAGTGGAAGCCGACCTCTTCGGACGCGGAGACCTTCGAGGCCCGCGACCGCGCCACCGGCGAGGTCAAGTGGACCGGCTCCCGGGTCGACCTGCTCTTCGGCTCCAACTCCGAACTCCGCGCCGTCGCCGAGGTCTACGCCTCCGCCGACGCCGCCGAGAAGTTCACCCAGGACTTCATCGCGGCCTGGACCAAGGTAACCAACCTCGACCGCTTCGACGTCTGATCGGATCGACCCCGCGTCCGGGCCCGCCGACTTCGGTGGGCCCGGACGTCTTTACCCTGCCCCCATGCGGATCGTGTCGTTGTTGCCCGCCGCGACCGATATCGTCGCGGTTCTTGGCCGGGCGGGTGACCTGGTCGGGCGGACGCACGAGTGCGACTGGCCTGCGGCGGTGGCGGAGGTTCCGGTGGTCACCGCGACCGGGGTGGATCCTGGGCGGTTGTCCAGCCGGGAGATCTCGGCGGTGGTTGAGGGGCATGAGGGGTCGTCGCTGTACACGTTGGATGTGGAGCGGCTCGCTGAGTTGGCGCCGGATCTGGTGTTGACGCAGGACTTGTGTGATGTGTGCGCGGTGTCTTACCGCAGGGTCGCCGATGCGGTGCGGGTCATGGATGTTGGGCCGCGGGTGGTGAGCCTTGAGCCGCGCACCATGGCGCAGGTGCTGGACTGCGTCAGTCTTGTCGGCGACCTGTTGGGTGTCGGGGACGTCCAGGAGCGGGTCGCCGGGCTGTGGGAGCGCTGGGCGGCGGTCGAGGCGGCCGTCGCTGGGCGAGCGCGTCCTCGGGTGGTGGCGATCGAGTGGCTTGACCCGGTGTGGCCAGCCGGGCACTGGGTGCCGGAGCAGGTCGCGGTGGCGGGTGGCGCACCACTGCTGGCGTCGGCGGGCGAGCACACGTCGCCGGTGGCGTGGACAACCGTGGTCGAGGCGTGTCCGGACGTGGTCCTGTTGCTGCCGTGCGGGTTGGCGCCTGGGCGGACGGTGGCGGAATTGGGGGCGTTGACCGGTCTCGAGGGCTGGGCGGACCTGCCTGCCGTGCGGTCCGGTGAGGTGTGGGTGCTCGACGGTCCAGCGTACTTCAACCGGCCGGGGCCGCGGGTGGTGCGTGGGGCGGAGGTCTTGGCCCAGGTGCTGCACGGGGTGACCGTGGGCGAACCCGTCACACCCGGCGAAGCTCGACGGATCTCCTAGCGGACAACGAGTCCGACGCGTGGACCGGGAAACCGGGGCAAGAACGACCTACTGGCTCGACTCAGGGCGTTGGCCGTGTATCGGCGTGGCTGGCAAGACGCCGGAACGTCCTCGTACCGGGTGTACTTGGGCGTTTCCGGCAACGCCGCCAGGCGCGTCGTGGGCGGGTCGAGACATGGTCGACGTTCTGGGTCGCGCCACTAGCCACCCGCTAGCAGACGCGCGGCCTTGGGGCTGCCCATCCGCTCGTAGACGGCCGCCGCAGCCTGGCGGTGGGCTTCGGCGGCGGCGTGGTCGTCTCGGGTGGTGGCCGTGGCGGCTCGGAGGAGGTGGATCTCGGCCAGCAGCGCGGTGTTGTCGAGTTGGTGGGCGATCTGCTCGGCGTCGGCGAGGTAGTGATCGGCTTCGGTGTGGTCGCGGGCCGTGGAGTGGACCGCCGCGGTGGTCAGGAGGGCTTTGGCCACGACGCTGTGGGCTTTGGCCTCGCGGGCCAGGTGGGCGGCTTCGGCGAAGGTGGTGAGGGCTCCGGTGGTGCGACCGAGACCAGCGAGGGCTCGGCCGACGAACAGGGTTTGCATGGCGGTGCCGCGAGCACGACCGAGTTGGACATTGATGTCGCGGGCCATGGTGAACCAGTGCAGCGCGTCCTTGAAATCCCCGGTGCGCAGGGCGAGGTTGCCGGTGAAGTCGTAGGTGGAGGCGCGGAGGCGGTCGCCGACCGGAAGGGCTCGGGCTCTGTCCAATTCGGACGCGGCGAGGTCGTAGCGCTCCAACTCCTGGTACGCCTTGGCGAGCAGGCACCGACACCGGGCCTGGGCGGCGACATCACCGTCCACAACGGACGATTCGACGGCGAGCGTGCCGGTCTCGACCCACGACGCGAGGGGCCTGCGGGCGTCGTAGTAGGCGAAGGTGGCCTCGAACAGCTGCCACACGAGCGCGTGCCACCCCTTCTCGGCGCACGCCCGCATAGCGGCCGCGATGTTGGTGTGCTCGCGGTCGAACCAGGCCAGCGCGGCGTGGGGGCTCATCGTGAGTTCGACGCCGCCGAGGAGGCGGTCGGGGTCGGCCACGCGCAGGCGCTGGCGGCCGGTGGCGGCGACATCGGCGGCGGTGGCACCGAAGAGCCACCAGTCGACGGCGCGCAGCAGCAGGTGCTCGCGGTCGCCCTCGGTGGTGTGCTCGTCGGCGACCCGCAGCGCGTGCGCCCGGACCAAGCGGTGCACGGCGTAGCGGTCGTCGGCGCGCTCCTCGACCAGCGCGGCCGCGGCGAGCTGGTCGAGCAGCTCGCGCACCTCGGCGACCGGTTCGCCGACGACCGCGGCCACCACCTCGACGCAGAAGTCCCGGCCCACCAGCAAGCCGAGCGCGCGGTAGACCGCGCCCGCGCGTGGCGGCAGGTCGGCGTAGACGGTGTCGAACACGGTGTTGACCCGGTCGAGCACGCGGTCGGCGTCGGCGCCGCGCAGTTCCCCGACCAGGCGCGCGAGCGCCCACCGGGGGCGCACGGCCAGCCGCGCGCCCGCCGCCCTGATGGCCAGCGGCAACCGCCCGCACAGGTCGACCAACTCGGCGGCCGCCCCGGCGTCGCGGTCGACCCGCCCGTCGGCGCAGACCCGGCGCAGCAGGTCGAGCGCGTCGTGGATCTCCAGCGGCTCCACCACGAGCGGCACCGCGCCGTCGGCGTGCAGGTCCTCCAGGGCCGTGTTGCTCGCGACCAGGACAAGACCCGCGGCCGAGTTGGGCAGCAGCGCCTCGACCTGTCCCGCGTCGGTGACGTCGTCGAGCACGGTGATGAGCCGGGTCCGCGCGGTGAGCGAGCGGTAGAGGTCGCGTCGGCGCCGGAAGTCGGTCGGCACCGACGCGTCGGGCACGCCCAATGCCTTGAGCAGCCTGCCAAGCGCCTCCGACGGCGACTCGCCGCCGACGCCGAAGGAGGCGTGCAGCGCGCCGTCGGGGAAGTCCGCGGCCAGCACGGTGGCCACCTGCCGCACCAGCGCGGTCTTGCCCACACCCGGCATGCCCCGGACGGCGACCACCACAGGCCGCCCCGGCGTCGGCTCGGCCCCGATCAGCGAGCGGACGGCGGCGAGGTGCTCGACGCGGTCGACGAAAGCGGCCGGGCCGGGCGGCACGAGCGCGGGAATCGACGGCGGGGTCTGTGGCGGCAAGAAGGTGACGGTTCCGATGTCGCGGGCCTGCACCACCTGCGCCGCGACACCGGCCTGCACGTTGTGCGCTCCGTCGGTACCCACTCGGCCCCCCGTGATGATCCGTGTGCAGCACGGTACTGCACGGGCCCACCCCGCGCGGCGCCTTGCTACGGTGCCCGCTGCGGGGGTTCGGGGCGGAGATCGCGGGGGACGGTGGGCACACCGGCACGAGCGGGGCGGTGGGACACCATCGCGCCGCAGCGCAGGGTGTTGGTGGTGGTGCGGACACCCGCGGCGCTGCTGCGGTTGCAGGACGCGCTCGGCGCGGTGGTCGGTGATCCCCGGGTCGAGGTGGTGTTCACCGTCGACACCGGGTCGGTGTTCTCCGCGGGGCTCACCGAGCGGCTGGTCGACTCGGGGGCGCTGGTCGTGCCGTGGGCGCGGGCGGGCCGCGACGAGTTCGACCTGGCCGTCGCCGCCAGCGACAACAGCGACCTGCGCCGGTTCGCCGCCCCCGTGGTCCTCATGCCGCACGGGGCGGGCTACCACCGCCGCTCCACCAGCGATCCCGCGGCCATCTCCGGGTTGCGCGCGTCGGCCCTGGTCGCGGGCGGCCGGGTCCTGCCGCGCGCCGTGGTCGTGGCGCACGAGCGCCAGATCACGGCGCTGAGGTCGGTCGACCCGCGCCTGGCCGGGCACGCGGTGGTGGCGACCGACCCGTGCCTGGACCGGATCACCGCCAGTGAGCCGCACCGCCCGCACCACCGCCGCCGCTTCGACGCCGAGGGCAGGCGGGTGGTGCTGCTGTGCTCGACCTGGGGCAGGCACTCGCTGCTGGGCACGAACCCGGGACTGGCCGAGGAACTGGTGACCACCCTGCCCGTCGACGAGTACCGGGTGGCCATGACCCTGCACCCCAACATCTGGCAACGCCACGGCCCGCTGCAGGTCCGCGCGTGGTTGCGGCCCGCGGTCGAGGCGGGCCTGGTGCTGATCCCCCCGGCGCAGGACTGGCGCCCCGGGCTGCTCGCCGCCGACGTCGTCGTCTCCGACCACGGTTCGGTGACCGCCTACGCCGCGGCCGCGGGCCGTCCCGTGCTGCTCGCCGCCGACGGCGGTCCCGAGGTCGTCCCGCACTCGCCGCTGGCGGACCTGCTGTCGGCCCTGCCCCGGCTCTCCCCCGACGGGGTCCCCACCGACCTGCCCGCGCCTGCGCCCCGGTCGGTCACCGAAGCCATCTTCCACCCGGGGCCGACGACGGTGGACCAGGTGCTCTACGAGGTCATGGGGCTCGCCGGGGCGCCGCCCGCGGTCACCCCGGTCCCCCGCCCGCGCCTGGAGCTCCCCGACCCGTCGCACTACCGGACGACGGTCACCCACGCCCACCTGGACGGGGGCCGCGCACGGCTGGCGATCGCGCGGACCACCGGCCGCTGGTCCCCCGGCTGGCTCAGCGCCGCCGACACCAGCACCGACATCGCCCTCCTGGAAGCGGCCGCGGTCGTCTGGACCACCATCGCGGCAGGCGGCAGCACCCACGCGCGGGACCTGCTCACCAGGTACCCGGCCGCCCGGCTGGTCACCGCCGCCGGCGCGGACGGCACCACCCGGGCCTGGCCGCGCGTGGGCCCGGCCATCGCGGCCACCTCCACCACCACCGCCTCGGCCACGGCGGCGGCCCTGCACTGGTGGACGACCCTGCCCCCGGCCCAGCGGCCGCACCGCATCGACCTGGTGGCGGGCGCGGCCTCCGGCGTGATCGATGTCCACATCGGAGACAGCGGTCGCGAATAGTCACCTCCTTTGTGGACAGACATTTCAGGCTTACGACAAATTGGTAAGGACCATTCATGCCAGCCGCTTCAACCTGCCGGTGAAACCGGCCGGGTATCGCAGCCGCGCGCTTTCGAGCAATAGACCGGTCGGGTGCGCGATCGGGTTTGTTGGCTATGTCTCAGCATCCAAGAACCCAGGTGATCTTGGTCGAGCAGCCACCTATGCTTGCTCGTGAGTCACAGCGAAACCTTGGGGGTTCAGCTTTGTTCACTTTTCACAATAGTACACGTGCGCGCCCTTTTTCAGCCGATTCGGATGCTGAGCGCAGAAGGTACGTCGCGGCTGCCGTGCAAACATCCCCGCTGGTCGTGGCCAGTGCCGAAGGTGCGCGCATCCGCGATGTCGACGGCAACGAGTACATCGACTTCGCCGGTGGCGTCGGCGCGCTCAACGGCGGGCACACCCCGCCCGCCGTCGTGGCCGCCATACGGCAACAACTCGAAGCACACCTACACGTAGGCTATTCGGCCGCACAATACGACGGCTATTCGCAGGTGTGCAAGCGGCTGGTGGCCTGCCACCCCGGCGAAGGGCCGTACAAAGCCCTGCTGGTGGGATCGGGCGCGGAAGCCGTGGAGAACGCCGTGCGAATCGCGCGGGTGGCGACCGGGCGAAGCGCGGTCATCGCGTTCGACCGCGCTTTCCACGGCCGAACCCTGCTCACCGCCGCGCTGACCGACCGGCCGGGCGCCTTCCCCGTGCCGGACATCCACCGCGCGATGGCCCCCTACCCGTACCGCGGGGTGAGCGCCGAGGACGCCCTGGCCTCGGTGCGCGCGCTGCTGGCGCGGGAGGTGGACCCGGCCGACGTCGCCGCTGTCGTGTTCGAGCCGGTGCAGGGCGAGGGCGGCTTCCTCCCCGCGCCACCGGAGTTCTTGGTGGGGTTGCGGGAGATCTGCACCGAGCACGGCATCGCGCTGGTGTTCGACGAGATCCAGTCCGGGATGTGCCGCACCGGCCCGCCCGCGGCCTGCGCCCACGTTCCCGGCGCCGTCCCCGACCTCATCGCGTGGGGCAAGTCCCTCGGCGGCGGGCTGCCACTGGCCGGGGTCACCGGGCGGGCGGAACTGGTGGACGCGGTACCGCCGGGCGGCATCGCCAGCGGGACGATGGGGGGCAACCCGTTGTCCTGCGCGGCGGCCGGGGTCACCCTCGAGCAGGTGCTCGACCCGGTGTTCCAGCGCGCGGCCGCCGACCTCGGCGCGGACCTGCGGTCGCGGCTCGACGCGCTCGCCGCCGAGATCCCGCTGATCGGCGAGGTGCGCGGGCTCGGCGCGATGCAGGCCATCGAGCTGGTGACCGACCGCGACACCCGCGAACCCGCGCCGAAGGCGACCGCCGCGGTGGTCGAGGCGGCGCGCGGGGCGGGCCTGCTGGTCAAGAGCTGCGGTGCGCACGGCAACGTCATCCGCGTCCTGGTCCCGCTGGTGGCGACCACGACCGACCTCGACCTCGGTTTCGGCGTCCTGCGCCACGCCCTGCGCGAAGCCGCCTGAAACCCCCACCACACAAGGGACTCCAGCATGTCTGTCCACTTGGGCCGAGCACTGCTGCTCGGCCCGCACCCCCACCTGCGCGCGGCCGCCGCACACCGCGGCCTGCGCCCCATCACCTGTGCCACCGGCACCGATCCCGCCCTCCCGGGCGAAACCCTCGTCGAGGTGGCCGACCACGCCAACGCCGATGAGCTCCTCGGTGCGCTCGCCCGCGCGGGCGTGCCGCTGACGGACATCGGGTGCGTGCTCTCGGCCAAGGAAACCGGCGTCGTCGCGGCCGCGCTGCTCGGTGCCGCGCTCGGGGTCGCCGCTCTGCCGGTCGACACGGCCGTCGCGTGCCGGGACAAGGTCGTCCAGAAACAGCGGGTCCGCGCCGCAGGGATACCGACCGCGACCGTGCGCGCCGTGGCCGGGTTGGCCGAGTTCGCGCACCTGGACCTGCCCGGCTTCACCGGCGGTGTGCTGAAACCGACCAGCGGGGTGGCCTGCCAGGCGACCCGGTTGGTCACCGGCGCCCCGGCCGTGCGCGAGACGGCCGCCGCGCTGCTCGCCGACGGGGTCACCGGCCAGTTCGTGCTGGAGGACCTGGTCTCCTTCGACGAGGAGTGGTTCGTCGACGGCGTCGTGGGCGACGGTGTGCTCCGGTTCGCCTCGGTCGGCCGGTACGTGGCCCCTCCCCTGGCCGTGACCGGCGGCGGACTGCCGCAGAAGTACGTGTTCGACCCCGACGCGCACGCCGACCGGTACGCCTTGGCCCTGGCCACCACGCGCCCCGCGCTGGCCGCCCTCGGCCTGCGCGACGGCGTTTTCCACATGGAACTGTTCCACAGCGCGGGAACCGTGTCCTTCGGCGAGTGCGCGGCCCGGCCGGGTGGCGGGGCCGCGATCGAGCTGGTGGCCAACAAGTTCGGCGTCGACCTCGTCGGGTTGGCGGTGGACGCGGTGCTCGGGGCCCCGACCGCGCCGCCACCGACCCCGCAGCCGGGGATCTTCGGCAAGACAGCGCTACCCGTGGTCCCCGGGTACGTCGAGTCCGCGCCCGGGGTGGACGAACTGTTGGCCCTGCCCGGTGCCGTGGCGGCGCACACCGCGACCCTGCCCGGTGCCACGATGCCCGACCTGCGCCAGGCCAACCGCGACCACGGCGGCTGGCTCATCCTGCGCGCCGACGACGAGCCGACCCTGCGCGCCAGGATGGCGCACGCGGTCGACTGGACCGCCCGCGCCACGACCACCCGCACGGCGGCCGGGCAGGTGCGCACGCTGCTCGACGCGGGTGCGGACCTCGGTCTGGCCTTCGCCGGGGGTGCTGGCCGTGGCTGAGCGCGCGCTGCTGCTCGGGTTCGGCGCCGACATCGGCAGCAACCTCATCGCCCGCAACGACCCCGACCGCGACGGCTTCCTGATCGGCGACGTGGTCACCCACGCCGTCCGCCCGGGCCCCGGGGTCACCGCGCTCGGCCAACTGGTCGCGCGGATGCTGCTGGCAGATCCCGCGATGCTCGGCCGGGTGGAACCGGTCGAGGGCGAACAGGCGCTGCTGGTCGACGGCAGGCTGGTGCGGGTGCACTTCCTCGACGCGGAGGACCCGGAAGTGCTGGCGCTGGGCCGGTTCGGCCTGGCGATCGTGGCGACCACCCGCGTGCACGTGCGCGACGCCGCGCTGATGGGGCGGTTCCGCCAGGTCGCCAAGCACGTCGTGGGGGTGGCCGAGAACGCCGGGCTGCCGGGGTTCTACGCGCCGCTCGCCGGGGCAGACCTCTCGCGCATCGGGCGGGTGCCGCGGCCGTTCGACCCGGAGGGGGGCGTGTACGCGCTGGGCAGTTGCCAGTGCGTCGGCTGGGCGGTCCCGCTGCGCGGGCTGCTCGAGGCCGCGGTGCTCGCCGGGGTCGACGACCTCGGGCTGGTGCGCGTCGAGGTGGAGATCGTGCACCCCGACACCGCGTCCAGCCGGTTCGGGACCGCCGGTGTCGGGGCGCGCGCCGAGGACGCCAGGGACAACCTGCGGCCGGGGCACTCGCAGCTGAGCGCGTCCATGGCGCGCCTGGCGCCGGTGTCGTCGGTGAACACGGTGTCGCTGCGGGTGCTCACCCAGCCGCCGGGGTACCAGGTGTGCCGGTTCTTCGTGCGCGCGCCGCTGGACCACGAGACGGTGCGGGCTGGCATGCTCGCCGCCGCGGCGGCGCTGCCCGGGGTCATCGGCACCACCGACGTCGCCATCGGGTCGCGCGCGTTCTCGCTCAGCCCGGCCGCCGCGACCGTGCTCACCACCCCACAACACCTGCTGGTCACCCGCGATCCCTTCCCCGGGTCGGGGATCGTCGAGGTGATCACCCAGTCCTTCGTGCACAACACCACCGGCTACTGCGGCGCGGTGCTCGACGCGGGCGCCCGGCTGCTCGGCCGGGGCCCGGTGACGCTGCTGTGAGCACCGACGAGGGGACACTGACATGACACTGGCCACGCCCGAGCGCACCGACCCGATCAGCGGGTCGGCCACGATCGCCGCCAAGACCGTCGTCCGACCCGACCTGCCGTTCGCCGCGACGGCGTTCCACGGCACGGCGCCCGCCGACCACGACGGCCCCATCGTCCTGGTGGCACCCGAGCTCACCTTCCACATCACCGGGGCGGCGTTGCGCGATCCCCGGGTGCGCGGGGTGGTCGTCGGATCCAGCCGGATCGCCGACCACGCGCGCAAGATGCTGCAGGAGGGCCGGGTCGCGCTGGTCACCTGCCACGAGCCGCTGGCGCGCATCGCCGACGGCGACCGGCTGCAGGTCGACGCCGAGGGCATCGTCGACCTCGGCGCCCTGTCGGTGCCGGTGACCGCCATCTGCTCCACGATGACCCGTGCCAACGTCGAGCTGTACCGGTCGTGGAACGTCACCGACATCGGCTACTTCCGGCTCAAGTTCTGCCTGTTCGAGCTGCTGGCCGGGGACAGGTCGGCCTACGGCGACCCGGCGGCGGTCGAGGCGCACCTGAGCGCGACCCTGGTGGCGCTGGCCGAGCACGGCTGGCGGCGGATCCGGGTCGTGCTCTCCGACCCGACCTCGGCCGAGCTGCGCGAGCTCGGGGTCGAGGTGCCGGTCGAGGACAACCCCGAACTGGGGGTGCGCGGGCCGCGCGCGCCGGGCAGGTGGGCGGTCGAGGTCCGCGCGATCGAGCACGTGGTGACCCGGTTCCCCGACACCGAGTTCCAGGTCAGCGTGCCGTTCGTGTCCACGGTGGCGGAGTTCGACGTGGTGTCGGCGATGTTCGCCGACGCGGGTGTCCTGGACCGGATCGGGCTGGGCATCACGCTGGAGGTGCCCGCGATGGTCTACGCGCTGTCGGACCTGCTCGCCGAGCGCAGGCCCGCGTTCATCGGCATCGGTACCTCCGACCTGTTCGCGCTGATCAACGGGGTGGACCGCAACCACCCCGAGCTCGCGGTCGACCCGTTCAGCGCGGTCAACCGCTCGGTGGTCGCGCAGATCCGGCGCGTGGCCGCCGAGCACGGGACGCCGGTGTTCGTCTGCGGCGAGGTGCGCAAGGACCCGGAGACCGCGCGGAGCCTGGTGGAAACCGGCTGCGGTGAGCTGATCGCGTCCACCTCGGTGCTCGAACTGGCCGCGATGTCGCGCGCCGCCGCGATCTGAGACCACAACGCCGACCGGGGCGGGTGAACCGCCCCCGACTTGGAGCGACCATGACCACGACCACCACCCGCCCCGGCGTCCGACGGGCGCTGACCGACCGCGGCGCGACCGGTCGGCTCGTGCGGGCCGCGCTGGTGGACGCGGTCGGGACGGGCCTGTTCCGGTCGGCGTTCGTGGTGTACCTGCTCACCCACACCGGGCTCAGCTCGGGCGAGGTCCTGCTCGGGCTGAGCGTCGCGGCGGTCTGCGGTCTGGTGTGCTCGGTCCCGATCAGCGCGCTCGGCGACCGGTACCCCCCGGTCCGGCTGCTGGGGGTGTTGCACGCGTGGCGCGCGCTGTGGTTCTGCGCGTACCCGTTCGTCACGGGTTTCGGCGGCTACCTGGCGGTCGCGGTGCTCACCGGTATCGCCGACCGGGTGGCCTCGCCGGTGCTGCAGAGCGCGATCGGGTCGGTCGCCCCGGCGGGCGACCGGGTCGTGGTGATGGGTGTGGTGCGGGCGGTCCGCAACGTCGGGTTCACCGTCGGCGCGCTGACCGCGACGGGGGCGCTCGCGCTCGGCTGGGACCAGGTGGTCCCGCTGGGCAACAGCGCCTCCTTCGCGGCGGCGGCGGTGTTGGTGTGGCTGGTCCCGATCGTCCGATGTGGACAACCGGAGCGCGGGCGGGTGTCCAGGACCGCGGTGTTGCGGGACCGGCGTTACCTGCTGCTCGCCGCCGTCAACGGGGTGCTGGCGATGTACCTGACGGTGCTCTCGGTCGGTCTCCCGCTGTGGGTCACCACGCACACGGCGGTGGACGGGGCGTACGTACCGCTGCTGATCTCCGGCAACATGGTGCTGGCCGTGCTGTTCCAGCCGGTCGTGGCCAGCCGGGTGCGCAGCTTGCGGCACGCGGCCAACTGCTGCCTGGGGTCTGGCCTCGCGCTCGCCGCCACCTGCGCCTGCTTGGCGGTCAGCGCCACCCCCGCGCTGTGGCTGGCGATCACGGCCCTCGTGCTCGCCGTGGCCACCCACACCCTCGGCGAACTCCTGCACTCGGCTGGCGCGTGGGAGATCTCCTACGACCTCGCCCCGCCTGCCCGCCGCAGCGTCTACCTCGGCGTGTTCAACCTCGGCGTGGTCGGCCAGGACATCGTCGGGCCCAGCGCCATGGCCCTGTGCGTCACCGCGGGCACCCTCGGCTGGCTCACCCTGGGCGGGGTGTTCGCGCTGGCGGGCGCGGCGGTGGTGGGACTGACCCGGCCTCTTGCGCGCGCGCCCGCCCGGCGCAACGAGGACTAGGCGTACCAGGCGCGGAAGTACCAGCCGGAGGTGCCGCCAGGGCCGCCGGGGAGGAGTCGGTACTCGCAGAGCTTCGCCGGGTGGTATTCCAGGAACTCCTCGCGGGTCTGCTCGCAGGTGGACTGCTGGCTGAACGGGCCGACCCATTCCCAGGCCGCCGACGCCGTGGGGGCCATGGTCGACATCGCGACGACGACCAAGCCCGTGATGATCCCCATCCGCTTCATGTGATCATCCTCGACGGGGGCCGGTTCGATGGGCAATCCACCGAGCGGCGCACCCGGCCCGACCCGCGGCACCCCGGCGGGTGTCGCGGGTCGGTCGGCTCAGAAGTCCTCGTCGAAGGTGACGGTGCCGGAAACCGCTACCTGGTAGGCCGAGACGCGGCGTTCGAAGAAGTTCGAGAGTTCTTGGACGTCTTGGAGTTCCATGAAGGCGAAGGGGTTCTTGCTGCCGTAGATGGGTTCCAGGCCCAGGACCTGCAGCCTGCGGTCGGCCACGTGTTCCAGGTACGAGCGCATGTCGGCCACGGACATGCCCGCCACGCCCTGGTCCAGCAGGTCCTCGGCGAACTGGGTCTCCGCGTCGACCGCCTCGCGCATCATCTGGCGGACCTGGTCGTGCAGCTCGTCGTCGAACAGGTCCGGTTCCTCGCGGCGGACGGTGTCGACCACGTCGAAGGCGAAGGCCATGTGCATCGACTCGTCGCGGAAGACCCAGTTGGTGCCGGAGGCCAGGCCGTTGAGCAGGCCACGGGAGCGCAGGAAGTACACGTAGGCGAAGGCGCCGTAGAAGAACAAGCCCTCGATGCAGGCGGCGAAGCAGATCAGGTTGAGCAGGAAGCCGCGGCGGTCTTCGCGGGTGTCCAACCGGGACAGTGCCGAGATCGAGTCGATCCACTTGTAGCAGAACTCGGCCTTGGCCCGGATCGACGGGATGGTCTCCACGGCGGCGAAGGCCTCGACGCGGTCGTTCTCGTCGGGCAGGTAGGTGTCGAGCAGGGTCAGGTAGAACTGGACGTGCACGGCCTCCTCGAACAGCTGCCGCGACAGGTAGAGCCGGGCCTCCGGGGCGTTCACGTGCTGGTACAGGTTGAGCACCAGGTTGTTGGCGACGATCGTGTCACCGGTGGCGAAGAACGCGACCAGCCGGTTGACCAGATGCCGTTCGGCCGCGGAGAGCTTGGCGAGGTCGGCGAGGTCGGAGTGCAGGTCGACCTCCTCGACGGTCCAGGTGTTCTTGATGGCGTCGCGGAAGCGGTCATAGAACAACGGGTACCGCATGGGCCGCAGCGTCAGGTCCATGCCGGGGTCGAGCAGGGCGAGCTTGCGGGCGGTCTTCTCTAGCGTGGTCACTGGCATGCCTCGCAGGACTCGGGGTTCTCCAGGGAGCAGGCGATGGCCTCGGCCGAGGGCACCGCGGCCGTCGGGACGGTCGCCTGCTGGATGCGCGTCGCCGGGCGGGAGCGCAGGTAGTAGGTGGTCTTGAGCCCGGTTTGCCAGGCGTAGCGGTACATCGAGGACAGCTTGCCGATCGTCGGCGCCGCCACGAACAGGTTCAGCGACTGGCTCTGGTCGATGTACGGGCCGCGCGCGGCGGCCAGGTCGATCAGCGCCTTCTGCGGCAGTTCCCACGCGGTGCGGAACAGCTCGCGCACCTCGGCGGGCAGTTCGGTGAGCCCCTGCACGGAACCCTCGTCGCGCTTGAGCCGGGCCCGGACCTGCTCTGTCCACATGCCACGCGACTTCAGCTCGCGCACCAGGTAGGAGTTGATCTGCAGGAACTCCCCGGACAACGTTTCGCGCTTGAAGGTGTTCGACACCTGCGGCTCGATGCACTCGAAGCAGCCCGCGATGGAGGCGATGGTCGCGGTGGGCGCGATCGCCACCAGCAGCGAGTTGCGCAGGCCGTGCTCGGCGACGCGCTCGCGCACCGCGGCCCACCGCTCGGTCTGCGTCGGCGTGACACCCCACAGGTCCGGCTGCAACTGGCCGCGGGCCGAGCGGGTCTGCGGGTACGCCGGGTGCGCGCCAGCGGCGGCGGCCAGCCCGGCGGAGGTCTCCAGCGCGGTGAGGTAGATCTCCTCCGCGATGCGGGTGGAGAGCTCCCGCGCGGCCTCCGAGTCGAAAGCCAGGCGGAGCTTGAAGAACACGTCCTGCAGGCCCATGACACCGAGGCCGACCGGGCGCCAGCGCGGGTTGCCGCGCCCGGCCTGCTCGGTCGGGTAGTAGTTGATGTCGATCACCCGGTCGAGGAAGACGACCGCGGTGCGCACCGTCGAGCGCAGCCGCTCCCAGTCCATCCCGTCGCCGAGCACGTGCGCGCCGAGGTTGACCGAGCCGAGGTTGCACACCGCGGTCTCGTCGTCGCTGGTGACCTGCAGGATCTCGGTGCACAGGTTGGACAGGTGCACGACGTTGCCCGGTTCGGCGGTCTGGTTGCAGGTCCGGTTCGCGGTGTCCTTGAAGGTCATCCACCCGTTGCCGGTCTGCGCCAGCGTGCGGATCATCTTGCCGTAGAGCTCGCGCGCCTTGACCGTGCGCACCGCGCGGCCCGCGTCCTCGGCGGCCCGGTAGGCGCGGTCGAACGCCTCGCCCCACAGGTCGACCAGCTCGGGCAGTTCGTCGGGGTCGAACAGCGACCAGTCGGTGTCCGCCTCGACCCGGCGCATGAACTCGTCGGGGATCCAGTTGGCCAGGTTGAGGTTGTGCGTGCGCCTGGCGTCCTCGCCGGTGTTGTCGCGCAGCTCCAGGAACTCCTCGATGTCGGGGTGCCAGGTCTCCAGGTACACGCACGCCGCGCCCTTGCGCCGCCCGCCCTGGTTGACCGCCGCGACCGAGGCGTCCAGGGTGCGCAGCCACGGCACGATCCCGTTGGAGTGCCCGTTGGTGCCGCGGATCAGCGCGCCGCGCGAGCGGACCCGCGACCACTGCACGCCGATGCCGCCCGCGAACTTCGACAGCCGGGCGATCTGGGCGTACCGCTCGTAGATCGACTCCAGCTCGTCGCGCGGGGAGTCCAGCAGGTAGCAGGAGGACATCTGGGTGTGCACGGTGCCGGAGTTGAACAGCGTCGGCGAGCTGGGCAGGTACGCCAGCGAGGACATCAGCCGGTAGAAGTCGATCGCCTCGGCCGCGGTGTGCGACAGGCCGCAGGCGACCCGCAGCAGCCAGTACTGCGGCAGTTCGACGACATCGCGGCGGACCGGGTGGCGCAACAGGTAGCGGTCGTAGACGGTGCGCAGGCCGAAGTACTCGAACCGCCGGTAGGCGGTGGGGTCGACCGCGTCGTCGAGCTTGCGCGCGTTGGCCGCGACCAGCCGGGCGGTGGCGTCGCCGATCAGGCCCTCGGCGTGCCCGAGGGCGATGCTCTGGCTGAACGAGTGCACGCCCTGGCCGCGGACCTCCTTGTCGATGTAGGCGCTGAGCAGCCCGGCGGCGAGCCGGGAGTACTCGGGTTCCTCGGCGACGAGTTCGGCGGCGGTCTGGATGGACAGCCGGTCCAGCTCGGCGGTGGTGGCGCCGTCGTAGAGGCCGCTGATCGTCTTGGTGGCGACCCGCAGCGGGTCGATCTCGCTGAGCCCCTCGGCGCAGCGCCGCACGGCGCGCACGATCTTGTCGACGTCGACGGGCTCGAGCGCCCCGTCGCGTTTGCGCACCCGCATCGTCGTGACCGTGTCGACGGTCGTCACAGCTGTCTCCTCGCGAGCCTGGGCCCCGGGGGCGAGGAGGAACGGGCGCGCGCGACCGCCACGTCCTCACGCCCTCCCTCGGGGCCGCGGACCCCCGCCCACGGCCGCGGGCGGGGTGCTGGCAGGTCTTCGGACTCACGGGCGTGCCTTGGCTCAAGGCGCCTACCGGCCGTCGCTTCCCAGACGCGGGCGTCCAGTGCTTCGTTGACGGCTTTCGTTCCCGTTCACCGCTGCGGGGCAGTCCCGGAATCACACCGGGTTCCCTCTTGCGACGACCGCTCTGGCTGAGCGGCCGAACCAGCTAGTCGGCACAATACATGGATGTCCCAGGGCTTCTGGGACCCCACATGTAGTGGGGGTGTCGCCGCGGATCCGGCTGTCACCCGGTGGGTCGGATCGGGTCGGCGCAGCACCACCGGCGGTCACGCGGTGGGATGCTCTGGCGATGGCGAGCACGGGCGACGAGCGGATCGGGTACACCGACGACGAACTCGTCGAGCACCTGCTCGCCGAGCTCGACACGGTGGTCGCCGCGCCGACCTGGGCGCGGCTGCACAGCTACCTGGAGACCAGCACCTGGTTGGTCACCCCCCAGGTGCGCGGCGCGGTCCGGCGGCTGACCGCGCGGGCGGAGCGGACCCAGCCCGCGGCGGCCCGCGGTTTGGCGCACGCGGGCGCCCGGCTCGACCGGGCGACGACGGTCGTGGTCCCCGCGGCGCCGGACGCGCGGACCGCCGTGGTGCTGCGGCTGATCGACGACCGGGGGCGGGTGGAGCTCACCCGGTTCCTGCTGGTGCACACCGAGCTGCACCAGGGCCCGGGGTTGGCGGCGACCCTGGCGGTGATCGACGGGATGCTGCCGATCAACAACGACACCGTCGGCGGCCGGTTGCGCGACATCCGCGCGCTGCTCCTGCGGTGCGCCGAAGTCGGGCCCGCCGCCGCGGCCGCCGAGGTGGACTTCGAGGTCGCCTTCCCGCACCTGGGGTTCCCGCCCGACGCCGTCGAGTTCATCGACCTGGTGTGGCCGCGAGCGCTGGCGGGCGGCGGCGACCGGCTCGACGCGCTCCTGCGGCTGCACGCGCTCGTCGAGCCGGACATGGTCTCGGTCCTGGACCCGGACTCGCTCGCCGACGTCCGCATCGGCATCGGCATCGCCCACCGCCGCCGCTACCAACGCGCGGAACACCGGGCGGACATCGACCGCGCGATCGGCTGCTTCGAGCAGGCGGCAGCCGGGTACACCGACGACCTGTCCCGGGCGCGGGCCATGCTCAACCTGGCGACCTGCCTGGACGACCGGTACTCCGACTGGGGCGAGCCCGCCGACCTGGACCGCAAGGCCGCCACCTGCCGGGAGCTGGTCGAGCTGAGCGAACCAGCGTCCCCCGAGTGGCTGGCGGCGACCGGGGGCCTGGGCACCTCGCTCAAGGACCGCTTCCGGCTCACCGGCGACCCCGACGACCTGGCCGAGTCGCGCGACCGGCTCACCGCCGCGGTCGAGGTCGCCGCCGAGCGGTACCCCGACGAGCTGCCCCGGGTCCAGCACAACCTCGGGCTGGCGCTGCTGGAGAGCTACCTGTTCACCGGCGTGCTGGCGTTCTTGCGCGGGTCGGCCGACCTGCACCGGCGCAGCGTCGCGGTCACCGCGGGGTCGCACCCGTCGTGGCCGGTGCGGGTGATGTCGCTGGGCAACACCCTGCGCCAGCTGCACGACACCGCCGACGACGAGGCGGCGCTGCAGGAGTCGGTCACCGTGCTGCGCGAGCTGGTCGAGTCCGGCGCAGGCGGGCCCTCCATCCAGTACCGGGCGAGCAACAACCTCGCGCTGTCGCTGGCGCAACGGCACAGCCTGCACCGCGACGCCGCGGACATCGATGAGGCGATCCGGTTGCTGGAGGACCTCTTGGCGGTGGAGCCCAAGAGCAGCCCGGTCCGGGCGGGACACGTGGTGAGCCTGGCGACCTGCCTGCTGCAACGGCACCGCGAGAGCGGCGACCCCGACGACCTCGACCGCTCGGTCACGCTCTACGACGAGACCGGCGGGGACACGGTGGCGCCGGGGTGGTTCGGCATCGTGCGCGACCAGAACCGTGCTGCCGCGCTCGCCGCCAGGTACGACCGGTCCGGGTCGGCCGCCGACCGCGACCGGGCGATCACCCTGTACCGAGACCTCTGCGCGACCGCCGCGGCGGCCGGGGCCACCGAGGCGGGCTGGCGCTGCGCCGAGGCGTGGGCGCGGTGGGCCCGCAAGCGCGGGGCGTGGGCCGAGTCGGCGGAGGCGCACGGGTACGCGTTGCCGCTGATGGACCAGTGGTACCGGGACCAGCACACCGCCGAGGGCCGCCGCAACGTGGCCGAGCAGATCCGCAACTACGCCTGGTACATGGCATACGCCTGCGGGAAGGCCGGGGACGGTGGCGCGGCCGTCACGGTGCTGGAGCAGGCGCGGTGCCTGTGGTTGACCGACGTGATGGACTGGGACGCCGCCGATCTGGCGTTGCTGGCCGAGGTCGATCCGGAGTCGCACCGGGCCTGGCTCGCCTGCCAGGAGAGGTCGGCGCAGCTGCAGGCCACCCTGGCCGGATCGCCGGAGGTCGGACCGGCCGCGGCCACGGCGATGCACGCACTGCGGGGCGAACTGGCGGCGCTGCGCGACGAGGTGCGGCGACTCCCCGGCCTGGCGGGGTTCCTGGAACGGCCGGGAGGTGACGAGGTGTTCGCGAAGGCGTCGCCGCGCCCGATCGTCTACCTGATCACCGTCGACGTCGGCGGGTTCGCGTTCATCGTGACCGCGGACCGCGTCCAGGTCATTGAGCTGTCCGCGCTCACCGAAAGCGCTTTCCACGAGCGGCTGCAGCCGTACATGAACGCCGAGAGCAACCGCGACGCCAACGTGCGCGAGTACGTCGAGGAACTGGACCGGGTGACCGGCTGGCTGTGGGACGAGGTGGTGTCCGAGCTCGTCGCGCACCTGTCCGGAGTGGACTCCTTGACCCTGATCCCGGTGGGGATCCTCACGTTCGCGCCGTGGCACGCCGCGTGGACCGCCGTGGACGGCGAACGGCGGTACTGGTCGGACACCTGCTTGATCACCTACGCCCCGACCGCCCGGGTGCTGGCCGAGGAGCCGGACGAGTCCGCGCCGAGGACCGTGCTCGCCGTCGGGGACCCGGTGGGTGCCGGGTTGCCGTGGTCGGAGCGGGAACTGCGGGTGGCGGCCGCGACGGCGGGGTCGCGGTTGCTGCTGGGAGCCGAGGCGACCCCCGACGAGGTCTTCCGACTGCTGCCCGAGCACGACGTGCTGCACCTGTCCTGCCACGGCTCGCTGCAAGCCGATCCGATGAACAGTTCGCTGGTCCTGGCCGGGGGCTCCCGCCTGGCCGTGCGGGACCTCACCCGCAGACGGCTGGCGCACCTGCGGTTGGCCGTGCTGTCCGCGTGCGACTCGGCGTTCCCCGGTATGGACCTCGCGCAGGAGGCCGTCGGGTTCCCCGCGATGCTGCTGTCAGCGGGCGCGACGGGCGTGATCGGCGCGCTGTGGCCGGTCAGCGACCTGAGCACCGCGGTGTTGGTGGAGCGGTTCTACGAGCACTGGCGGGCGGGTGAGCCACCGGCGGAGGCCCTGCGGTTGGCGCAGCGGTGGATGCGCGGGACCGAGCGGTACTCCCAGCCGTTCCACTGGGCCGGGTTCGTCTACTTCGGACGATAGGCCCGGCGGCCGAGTACGGCCGCCACCGCGGTGCCCGCGACGAAGGCAGCGCCGCTGAACAACACCGTCCACTCGGGAAACACGATCCACGCCGCCATCGCGGCGACGACCCCGCAGCCGAGGTGCACCGGCACGAGTGACCACCGCCGGTCTGGCACGACGACCCGCAAGACCACCAGGGAAGCCAGCAAGGCCAGGGAGCCCAGCACGGCGATGACGGCCGGTTTGGCGTGCGCGGACAACGGCACCGTGTACTGCAGTGACTGGATCGCGGCGAGGCTCATCAGGATCGCGCCCACGACCCCGGTCAGCGCCAGGTTCACGCTCTCCTGCCGCCGTTGCCTGGCGCGCTGCAGGATCTGGTCCACCAACGCGCTCACGTGCGCGCACCGCTGCAGGGCCGCTTCGAGGTAGGTCGCGTCGTCGTCGAGTTGGCCCGCGAACCACTCGGCGAGGCCGCGGTCGTCCTCGAACAGGCCGCCGAGGTGGGGGTCACCGGCGAAGGCGGCGAGATTGGCGGTCGCGATGTCCACCGTCCGGCCCATCTCGCGCAGGCGGGTGGACCGGTCGATCAAGCCGAGTTCGCGTGCCTGCAAAGAGGTCAATCGCCGCGCGGCGTCGAGGAGTTCGCCGTGGGCGGGGTCGCGTCCCGGCCGCACCGCGGCCAGCAGGGTGCGGATGGTCGAGTCGGCCTCGGCGCGCAGGTCCCGCGAGTCCGGCGCGGCCTGCCACACCCGCACCTGGTAGCGCAGCTTCGCCGCGTGCAGCAGGTACTTGGCCAGCGGCGGCAGCGCCAGGCCCGCGCCGATCCAGGCCCAGGAGCTCAACTCCGCGTCCTGCTCCTCCCCCGCGAGCACCACCAGCCGCCGCTGCGCGCGGGACTCGTCGGGAGCGGACGCCTCCCACACCGCAAACCCTTGCGGCACGGTGATTCCCCGGTCTGGCCAGGTGGCCGGGGCGCTGGGATCGGCGGGGACACCCGACGGCGGCGCACCGGGTTCGGGCAGGCACGCGAGGAACAGCCGCGCCACGCCCAGCACCCCCGGTGTCGGTGGCGCCATCACGGCGGACCACTGAGCGTCGAGGTCGGCCCAGAGCAAGCCGTCCGCGGGATCGGGTTCCACCACGACCGACAGGCAGAACACGTCGTGCTCGCGGCGCAGCACCGCTTGGTGGATCCCGGAACCGGGGCGGGTCCTGGCGGCGAGCACCCCGTCGGCGGCCCAGTCCGGCTCGATCGCGACACCGGGAACCGCGTCGGTCATGGCGAGTTCCGCACCGCACGCCCGCCAGACATCGAGCAACCACGCCCGGTCGGTCGCGTACAGGTGGACGACCAGAGCCTCACCGCGGGGCGGGTGGTTCCTCGCGCTCGGGGGTCGGTCGCTCGGCGTCGAGGGTGTGGACCAACTGGTTGACCCGTTCCCGGACGGCCTCCGGAACACCGACCGCCAGCGCGTCCTCGATCCGCAGGACCCGCGTCGGGGCCGCCATGTCCAGCTCATGCAGCACCCTCCGGACCTCCTCGACGTCGTCGTCGGCCACCGCGGCCGCGAGCTCGTCGAGCGCAGCGGCCACGGCGCGCCACCGGGTCCCGACCATTCGCCAGGTCAGGACCTCGTGGAGGACGGCCGCGCTGTCGATTCGCACAAGGACACATCCTATTGACCGCACCGCACCGGGGCGACCCGGACTTGCATGACGAAAGCTGGACACGCGAGGACCGGACGGGTGGCGGGGTGCAGCCGAACGGGCGACTTCGGTGCCGGATCGCGCACATCCCGCGACCGCGTACCGGTACAACGGGAAGACCCGGCGTGCCGGGGCCGGTCGGGGAGGTCGCCATGGTGGAACTGAGCGGGCACGCGGTGCACCGCACGATGGTTGTCGTTGACATAGCGGGATTCGGCTCACCGTCTCGGACGCTGCCGCACCAGATCGGGGCCAGGGAAGGGTTGTACGCGGTGGTGGCCGAGGCGCTGCGGTTCGCCGGGATCCCGTGGGAGTCGTGCTACCACGAAGATCGCGGGGACGGCGTTGTCGTGTTGGTGCCGCCTGAGTTCCCGAAAGCGCCGCTCGTGGAGTTGGTGCCCGAGGCGTTGGTGCGCGGGGTGCGCCGCCACAACAACACCAGCCACGAGGCGGCGCGCTTCCGACTGCGGCTGGCGGTGCACGCGGGTGAGGTCGCCACCGATCGGCACGGGATGACCTCGACGTCGCTGACCACGGCGTTCCGGCTGCTCGACGCGCCGCCGCTGAAGGAGGCGCTCGCCGGTTCACCCGGGGTGCTCGCCATGATCGTGTCCGGCACGGTGTTCGACGAGGTCGTGCGGCACTCCGCGGTGCTCGACACCGCCGACTTCCGCGCGGCGGAGATCGCGGTGAAGGAGGTCCGCGAGACAGCGTGGATCACTCTGCCCGACCACCACCTGCCCGGACATCCCTCACCTGACGACCACCGGCAGGCTGACACCACTGGGCCGCGGCAAAACCTGAACGCCTCCGGCAACGAGACCACCGCCACCACGTACCACCAGCACATCTCGGGCGGCGGTGGGGGCGCGCAGGGACCAGGGGCGAGCGTGGTCGTCAACCACAACCACGCGCCGGGCTCCTGACCGGGGGTCACTGTGGTTGAAGACAGCTATCGGCAATACATCGAGCCCGGCGCCGCGGGTGCCGCCGGGCCGTACTCGACCGCCACCGTGCACAACCACTACGGGCGGCGCGGGTACGGGCTCGAGGAGTTCCCGCGTCCCAGCAGTCCCGGGAACGCATGGCTGATGGCGCAACCGAGCCGCTTGCTGGACGCCCGAGCCCAGGTCGTGGGTTTCCTCGGCAGGCAAACGGAATTGGCCCAGCTGGCGGACTGGCGCGATGCCCGGGACGCCAACCGCTCCGTCCTGTTGTTGCACGCGCCAGGCGGGCAGGGGAAGTCCCGGCTCGCAGCCGAGTTCGCCGAACGGTCGCGTGATCCGCGATTGCCCAACGCAGAGCGGTGGCGGGTCTCGCAGGCGCGGTTGGACGGTGGCGCGGTGCGGCGAGTGTCCGAAAAGGACGAACCGGTCGGCGCGGGCGCGATGCTGATCGTCGACTACGCGGACCGCTGGGCGCACGACGAACTGGCCGCACTGCTGGCCGAGCCCGCGCTCAACCGGGCCGGACCCACCCGGATCCTGCTGATCGGGCGCACGGTGCGGTGGTTCGCCGCCATGCGAGCGGCCCTGGCGGAGCAGCGGACCTGGGCCGGCGACCTGCTGCTGCCACCGCTGCGGGACGAGCGCCAGGCGATGTTCGCGGCCGCGCTCGACCGGTTCAGCGCGCCGGACCTGTACGACCTCGACACGGTGCCCGCAACGGTTCCGTTGACCCACCCCGACTTCGGACTGGCCCTGACCGTGCAGATGGCCGCCCTCGTCGCTGTCGACGCCCAGCACAGGGGCACGCGAGCGCCGACCACGCCGCACGAGCTGTCCGCCTATCTGCTCGACCGCGAATACCAGGCGTGGCAACGGTTGTTCGACGCCGGGGGCCAGGGTCAGGACTACACCACCCGACCCGCGGTCATGGCCAAAGCCGTCTTCACGGCCGTGCTGACCGGCGCGGTCAGCCACAAGACCGGGGCCTCGGCGGTGCGGGAACTCGACTTGCCTGGCCACCCGCAGGAACTCCTATTGGACCACCGTTTCTGCTATCCGCCGACCGACCGTTCGTTGGTGCTGGAACCCCTCTACCCCGACCGACTAGCCGAGGACTTCCTCGCCTTGCTGACCCCCGGGCACGACATCAGCGCCTACGACCCCGACCCGTGGACGCTCGACGTCCCTGCCTCTCTCCTGCGCGAATCCACCGGCCTGCGCACGACCATCGTGAGCCGAGCCATGACTTTCCTCGCCGCAGCGGCGGAACGATGGCCGCACATCGGTGAGAAGACGCTGTACCCGTTGCTGCGCCACGACCCGCACCTCGCGGTCGAGGCAGGCAATGCCGCACTCGTCGCGTTGGCCTCGATTCCGGACCTGCCTTTCGAAGTCCTCCAGCAGGTTGACAAGGAGTTGCCGCTGGACCACCACATAGACCTCGACGTGGGAGCGGCCGCGATCACGGACGTCCTCGCACCGCTCTTGCTCGACCAAGCGCAGGACCCGGCGGTACGCGTGTCCCTGCACGGCTACTACAGCAGCAGACTCGCCGCCGCCGGACGACACCATGAAGCCCTCGAACAGTCGCTGCTGGCTGCGCCGCTAGTCGAGGAACTGCTCGCGGCGGATCGTGCGACTCATCTTCCGATCATCGCAATACAACTGGGAAATCACGCGATCCGGCTGGCTCAAGCAGGGCGGAACCAGGAGGCTGCCACGACCTCCCGTCGCTCTGTCGACTACTACGGCGAGCTGGCGGCCACCGACAACACCTGGCTACCCGAGGCTGTCCGGGTGATGAGCAACCACGCGGCTCGCCTCGCCACTCTCTCACAGCATGAAGAAGCAGCGCGGTTCTCGCTCCGCGCTGTCCACCTTCGCGAGGAGCTCGTCAGGCAAGACCGTGCTGCCCATCTCCCCGGGCTGGCCGTGTCCGTGCTCAGCCATGCGCGCAGGCTGGCGGAACTGCGGCGTTTGGCGGAAGCACTGGTCTACTCAGGACTCGCGGTGGACCACCTCACGGAGCTGGTCGACGCTGATCGCGCCACCCACCTGCCCGAGCTCATCATCGCGCTCGGGATCCACGGTGAGCGACTCGGCGAACTCGGACGCCGAGAAGAGGCGCTGGCCCTGTCACGGCGCGCCTTCGACCTGGCCGAGTCTTTGGTCGAGGCGAACCACGACGCCTACCTGCCCCTCCTGTTGGCCGCAGCCGACCGCCACGCAAGCGATCTGACACTGCTGGGGCGCGTGCACGAGGCTATCCCGGTATCTCAACGAAACGTCGAGCTCGCCGAGGAATTGGTGGGCATCAACCGTTCCGGCGAGCTCCACCGGGTGGTGAGAGCCTTCACCACCCACGCCACGCGGCTGGCGTTGACCGGGCACCGCGAGCCCGCGTTGGAACACGCACAACGCGCGGTCGCCGTGAGCGAGGAGATCTCCCCGCTCGAGTTGGCCGGAGCGTTGCTGGGCCACACCGCGGTGCGAATCCTGTTGACCACGGACTTGGCACAAGCCGAGAGTGACGCGACCCGGGCGCTCACCATCTACCGCAAGCTGGGCTCGTCTGAACCCGCCGCGTTCGCCGACCACGTGCGCATGGCGGAGACCTTCCTCGCCAAGACCCGCGCCTTGCTCAACCGCGACCAAAGGGGAGAAAGATGAGGACCCGACTGCTGTGGCTGCTACTCCCCCTACTCCTGGTGAGCTGCGCCCGCCGCGGGCATACCGACCACCACGACTCATCAACACCCCACCGCTCCGCATCACACCCCTCCGCCGAAGTAGACGGCGGCGCGGCAGTGGAGCTACCAGTACCCGAGATCGACCTCGGCGCACCGGCCGCGGTGCCTACTACGACACCACCGAAGCCCACCGACACAACAGAAGAGGAACTACAGGCGATCCCCGCCGGAACCTGCTTGCCCCTATACCGAGACGGCCGCGAATGGAGCGTGTCCACCCTCCCCGCCGCCATCTCCTGCGAAAGCGACCGGGCAGGAGTCTTCCTGGTCACACAAACCGGCGCCACGTCCTGCCCCAACGGCGTCGGACAGGACGTGTGGTCGTACTACTCAAGGATCACCGGCAACACCACAACCCTGTGCCTCAACCGGGTATGGACAAAGAACTACTGCGTCCTGGCCGAACAGGTCGGCGACACCGTCAAGGCCATCGGCTCATCCACCGCCGTGGACTGCCGAGCGACCACTGCACCCAACCCCTACAACCAAGTACTCATCATCTCGGGCGCCTACAAAGCCCCGGCTGGCGCCAACCCCAGACACTGCATGCTGAACGCCAGAGACACACGCCCCTACTGGACCCTCCTCGCCAACGACGGCAACACCCTAGTGTGCTTCACCACCCGCTGAACCCACCCCGGTCACCCGACTGCAGAAAACTCCGGCACCACCCCGCCCCCACCTGAGTCGGCCCCTGGACACCCGGAACTAGCTGGCTCCTACCCACCCCACGCAAGATCATCTGCCACAAGAGCCCCCGACATACAGCCTAACGAGAGGGTCCGACAGAACCGGGCCAGCAATTGCGGCCTGTGGACAACAAACCACGTTGTGGACAACCACCCGCGAACCCAACCCCAGGACCCACAAACCTGCCAGCGCCACCCAACCCAGCGAGCTGACCCACCCAAACCCGGACCCTGGACACTCAGAAGCCGCCGGCGCCACCCCAACCCCCGCCAGGACCGCCCCAACCCGGCCAGCCCCTGGACACCCGGACCCAGCGGTGCCAGCCCGGCTGCCGTCAGATCCGCCCCAGCGCACCTACCCAGCACCTGGACACCCGGAACTCGCTGGCTCCAACCCGCCCAACACAAGATCATCTGCCACAAGAGCCCCCGATACACAGCCTAACGAGGAAGCCCGACAAAACCGGGCCAGCGATCGAGGGCTGTGGACACCAGAGCACGTTGTGGACAACCGCCAGCCCACCCAGCCCCCGGGACACTCAGAAGCCAAGGCGCCACCCAGCACCCGCCAAGACCACCCCACCCGGCCAGCCACCGGACACCCGAACCCGGCGGTACCACCCCAGCTGCCGCCGAATCCACCCCAGCCCACTTGGCCGACCATTGGACACTCGAACCCAGCGGTGCCAGCTGGACTTCCGTCAGGTCCGCCCCAGCCGACCCCTGGACGCACCGGAAGTCGCTGGGTTCTGCTCGCCCCGCAAGATCATCTGCCGCAAGAGCCCCCGATATACAGCCTAACGAGGAAGCCCGACAGAACCGGGGCAGCCATCGAGGCCTGTGGACAACAGAATACGTTGTGGACAACCACCCGCCAGTCCACCCAAACCTGGCCCCTGGATCCTCGGACCCAGCGGTGCCAACTCAGCGCCCGTCAGGTCCGCCCAACCCACCTAGCCGACCACTGGACGCTAGGAAGATCCGGTGCCACCCCAGCCCGCCCTCGTCGACCTTGCCAGCCCAGCCCCTGGACACTCGGACCCTGCGGTGCCATCCCGGCTGCCGTCAGGTCCGCCCCAGCCCACCTTCCCAGCGCCTGGACAGTCGGACTCGCTGGTGCCAGGTGCTCGATGGGTGGACCTGTTTTGTGTGGGGGGACGGCAGCCGTAGCGTCGGTAGCGGACAGGGCCATGCTTTTCGGCCCCTGCTGTGCGGTCCTGCCACGGGTGTCGTAGGGGCCCCGCACAAAACAGGTCCACCGCATCGAGCAAAGCTCGAAAAGTCGCGGATCGGGCGCCGAGGTCGCCGCTAGGCGACGAGGCCGTCCGATCCGGTGGCCGAGGTTGCCGCCAGGCAACGAGGCGTCCGATCCCGGGTCGCCGAGGTCGCCGCCAGGCAACGAGGCCGACCCCGGAGCCGAAGGTGGAGGCAAGCCGCCGCACTCAATCGTCGTGCAGGGAACGGATCATGCTTCGCAAGATCCGAAACGCATCCGCCCGCTCAGCCTCACTCATCCCCGCCAGCATCCTGACCTCAACTGCACGAACCGCCGCCGTAGCCTTCTCCAGCTTTCGCCTGCCGAGGGGCGTGAGCCGCGCGGGTAAGACCTTCCCGACCGACGCCTCCGCGGGCCTGCTCACCTGTCCCTCCCGCTCCAGCGCCTGGAGCAGAACGTTCATCGTCTGCCGGGTCACGAAAGCGCCTCGAGCGAGTTCGGAGTTCGACAAGCCCGGGCGTTGGGCCAGCAGCTCGAGGCAGGAGTAGTGCGTCACGCTCATCCCGAGTGGCCGCAGGACCTCGTCCATGGCGGCACGCAGGGCGCTGGACGCCTCTTTCAGCAGGTAGCCCAGTGACGTGTCCAGGTCGACACCAGCTCCGCGTTGCGTCATGTCAGTATCCTGACATACAGTGAGCCGTGTCAGAAGACTGACACAGTGGAAAGGACCTCGCCATGCCCGTCACCGGACCGGACTTCATCTCACTCCAAGCGCGCGACCTCGGCGCTTCGCAGGCGTTCTACGAGCGGTACCTCGGTCTTGTCCGCTCCCCGGCAGGACCTCCGCACGCCGTCGTCTTCGAGACGAAACCGATCGCGTTCGCGCTCCGCGACATCGTTCCCGGCACCGATCTCGCGTCCGCCGCCCGGCCCGGCATCGGTGCCGCGATCTGGCTGCACGCCACGGACGTCCAGGCCATCCACGATGCTCTAGTCGCCGACGGCCACTCCATCGTCTCCGCGCCGATCGACGGCCCTTTCGGACGGACCTTCACCCTCGCCGACCCCGACGGCTACCACATCACGCTCCACGACCGCGCCTGACACCCGAGCGTCACCGCGAGCACACGGCCGCCTCCACGGCCGCCATCGTGTGATCAACCTCCACCATCTCGTTGACCGTCACGTTCACCGCCACCCCCTCCGCCGTGACACCCCCGCGGGTCCGGAACCCCGGCAACGACCCGCCATGCCCCCAGATCTCCTTCCCGCAAGACAACATGATCCGCATCAACCCCAACCCGTACTCGGCATTCGGCAACGCCGCGGCAGGCACTGTCCGCTTCATCTCCGTGAGTTGGGTATCAGGCAACACCCGCCCGCCCAGCAGCGCTATGTAGAACCGGTTCAGATCCGCGCCGGTGCTCACCATCGCCCCGGCTGCCCCAGCCATCGTCGTGTTCTGGTCGGTGTAGTCGACCAGCACACCGTCAACCTCCTGATACCCGCGGGGATGCCGACCGCGGATCCCCGTCTCGGACGGCCGAGGGAAGTACGTCGCGCCAAGGCCAAGCGGCACGATCAGCCTGCGCGTGATCTCATCGCCAACCGAGCGGCCCGTGACCTGCTCGATGACCATCCCGGCCAGTGCGTAGTTCGTGTTCGAGTACGCCCAGTCGGTACCTGGCGCGAAATGCGGCCGCAGGGTCATCGCGGCGTCCACTTGTTGGCGTGGAGTTGTTGCGCTCCAACGGTTGTCGTAGAGATCCAACAGATCCAGGTAGTCCACCAACCCGCTCGTGTGCTGGAGCAGCTGCCGGATCGTCACCGCGTGGAGGACGCCGGGGAGGTAGTGCTCGGCGGGGGCGTCCAGCACAATTCTGCCCTCGGCTACCAGTTGGAGCATGACCGTTGCGACGAAAGCCTTGGTGTTGCTGCCGATGCGGATCTGGGCTTGGTGCGGGAAGGGACCGCCGGTGCGCAGGTCGCCCACGCCGCGGGTGATCTCGTGGCTGCGGCCCCGTTCGGTGATCACGGCCTGCGCGCCGGGCACCCCGTCGGCCTTGATCAGGTCGTCCAGGGCCCGGGTGACCGGTGAGCGGTCCGGTGTGCGGCCCGGGCTGGTCGCGGCGACCACCCCGAGGCCTGCGGTGAGCGCGACCGCGACGAACCTGTTGGTGAACAAGGGACTCTCCTCAGGTGGTGCGCGCTCAGTCGCGCAGGCCGATGGCGTCGATCGGTCGGTTGCGCAGGCTGAGCCGGGTGGGGACGGTGATCGCGAGCAGGCCGAGCAGCACGGCGGAGCCGATGATGCCGAGGTACACCAGCACCGGACCGGAGGGCACCGGGTCGCCGGTGAGGCCGAGGCCGAGGAAGGTCAGCGGCAGCAGCGGGATGAGGCTGCCGACCACGACCGCGATGCCGCCGACCATCAGCGCCTCGGTGCGCATCATGCGCTTGACCTGCCGTCTGGTGCCGCCGATGAGGCGGAGGAGGGCGAACTCGCGGACCCGTTGCGCCGTGGTCATCACCAGGGTGTTGGCGACCGAGATGACGATGTAGCCGAGGACGACACCGAACGCGACAACGTTGACCCAGAACTGTTGTTGTTGCACCGCTGTGCCTGCCGCCTTCATCGCGGTGCGGTCGCCGACAACGAGGCTGGGGAACTGCGTGCTGAGGCCCTGCAGTGCCTGAGTGACCGCAACGTTGTCCGCGGTGGGCGCCAGCCTGACCAGGATGGAGCTGTCGACCTGGTCGGTGCTGTGCGCGCGGGCGGTCGCGGCGGGGAGCAGGAAGTCGCCGAACGCGAGGTCGTGGGTGTAGGTCGCGACCAAGCGCAACTCGGTCGAGCTGCCGTCGCCGAGGTGGAGCGGGACGGGGTCGCCCAGGTTCTTGTCCATCCAGCTCGCCTGTGCCTTGCTCAGCGCAATGGTGTCGCCGGTCAGTGCGGTGATGTCTCCGGTCACCGAACCGAGGTCAACGGTGCCGCGCACCTGGTCGCCGTCCACACCGAGGGCGGCTCCCTGGTGAAGTTCCAGGTCCTCGCCCATCTTTGTCGTGGTGAACACCTGGGTGCGCACCATAGGGGTCGCGGCCGCAACGCCGGGGATTTGTCGCACCGCGTGCGCGGCGGCGGGCGGCAGGCCACCGGCCTGGCTGGTGATGACGTAGTCCGCGACGGTGCTCAGCTCGGTCTGCCGCTGCACGGCCGCAGTGTGCGTGGTCTGGCTGAAGAACTGGGCGACCGCGAAGCCGACCGCGAGCATGAGCGGGGTGATCGCCGCGGCCAGCCGCCGGGTGTTGGCGCGGCTGTTGGCCGCCGCCAGGTAGCCGCCGACCCGCGAGACCCGGCCGAGCGGACCGGCGAGCAGGCGGATCGCCGCACCGACCACCCGCGGCCCGAGCGCGCCCACGCCGATCACGATCACCAGCGCGGACAGCACGCTGAGCCCGGCCACGATCGGGCCGTGCAGGAACAGCGGCAGGGTCGACCCGACCACGCCCGCGACCAGCGCGACCACCCCGACCGCGGTCCGCACCCGGCCCAGCTCGCGCCGCTGCACCGAGGCCTCACCCAGCGCCTCGACCGGCGAGATCCGCGACGGTCCGCGCCCGGCGGTGTACGCGGCGAGCCTGGCCGCGCCCACCCCCAGCAGCAGGGCCCCCACCAGCGGGAACGGCCCGAGCGCGAGCTCGAAGTCCGCGGGGATGATGCCGATCCGGGCGAAGGCGTCGCGCAGCAGCCACGCGACCGGGATCCCACCGACCGCGCCGAGCAGGCCAGCGACTCCGGTCACCAGCAGAGTCTCGGCGCCGATCAGCGACCGGATCTGCCTCGGCGTCGCCGCGATGGCCCGCAGCAGGGCGAACTCCCGGCGCCGTTGCGCCACCGACAGCGCGAGGGTGCTGCTCACCACGAACACCATGACCAGCACGACCACGCCCCCGAAGGAGGCCGCCAGCGCGGTGAGGATCGCCCGCGCCTGGCTGACGTCGGCGAACTCGACCGTGCCCCGGTCGTTGCCCGTCGCCACCTCCAGACCGGCCCCGGCCAGCGCCCGCTCGACCCCCGCGGCGTCGCCGAGCACCCCGATCGCGTGCACCCGCCCCGGCCTGCCGAACAACGCGCTCGCCTGCTCCTCGGCGAACCACAGCGCCGACTGCCGGGTCAGCCCGTCCGCCGCCGCGATGCCGCTCACCTGGTACTCCCGGGTGCCCAGCGGCGTCTCCACCCGCACCCGCTGCCCGGGCGTCACCCCGGCCCGCCCCGCCAGGTTCGCGTCCAGCACGACCTGGTCGGACCCGGTCGGGGCGCCACCCGCGGTGAGCGGGAACGGCCCGAGCACGGCCGCGGCCCAGTTGTGCCCGCGCGTGCCCGCCAGCACCGGACCGGCCTCGGTGACCAGCGTGGCGGGGAAGTCCACCTCGCCGACCGCCGCGCGCACCCCCGGCACCGCCGCGATCCGCCCGGCCAACCCGGCGTCGACCGTCGCCTGTTCCGCCGCGGGCAGCGCCCCCATCGCCTGGACCCCCTCGGGCCGCACCGACTGGTTGGCGCCCACAACGGCCGCCGCGGCCGCGTAGCGCTGCGTGGGCACCCCGGCGCGGATGCCGGACTCGATCAGCACCCCGCAGGCGCCGACCAGCGCGGTCCCGCACAACACGGCCAGGAACGCGCCCACGAACCCGCTCAGCCGGGTCCTGATCGTCTGCAACGAGAGACTCAGCACGGCTCACCACTCCCCGAGGTGCGTCATGCGCTCGGCGACCGCGGCGGCAGTCGGCCGCTCAAGCGAGCCTGCCAGCCGACCGTCCGCGAGGAACAGGGCTCGGTGGGAGTAAGAGGCGGCAACTGGGTCGTGGGTCACCATCAGCACGGTCTGGCCCAAGGTGTCGACCAGGGTGCGCAGCAGCTCTAGCACCTGCCTGCCCGTGCGAGTGTCCAGAGCACCGGTGGGCTCATCAGCCAGCAGCACCTCCGGCCGGGACACGAGTGCGCGGGCAATCGCTACCCGCTGCTGCTGACCGCCAGAGAGCTCAGCAGGCCGGTGACCCAACCGGTTGGCGATGCCCACCTGGTCCACTACCTGCCGCAGCCATGCCCGGTCTGCCTGCTCACCGGCCAGTCGCAGGGGGAGCGTGATGTTCTGCACCACCGTGAGCGAGGGCAGCAGGTTGTACGCCTGGAAGACGAACCCGATCCTGCCGCGTCGCAGCCGGGTCAGCTCGTTCTCGCCAAGACGCGCTAGGTCGGTGTCGCCGAGCATTACGCGCCCCGTCGTCGGCCTATCCAGCCCGGCCGCGCAGTGCAGGAAGGTGCTCTTACCGGACCCTGACGGCCCCATCACGGCGGTGAAGCTGCCCTTGGGTAGTCCTACCGTGACACCGTCCAACGCGGTGACCGCGCCGTCCCCCTTGCCGTACACCTTGCGTACGGCCTCCATCGTCAGCGCCTGCATCCCCATGTCCTTCGCCCAGTGGTCTGATCTGGGAAAAGTCTGCTTCGCCTGCGCCTATAGCTCGATCCCGTGAGCAGGCGAATCGATGGTGGTGCCTGCACTACCGCCTGACTGCTGCAGGCAGCACTACCGCACAATCGGCGGTATGAGCGCCACGTCCACGTTCGGCCGCCTCGACGCAGTGTTCGCTCGGGGCTGGCCCGCGTTGCGCTACCTGCTGCTCGGCGGACTCACCGCGGTGCTGGCGCTGATCGCGGTCAGCGGCCTCTTGGTGGTGACCATCATGTGCCTCATCTTCGGCCTAGGCCTACCTGCCGTCCCCGAGGCCCTGCGCATGGTCCGCAGGCTGGCCAACCTGGAACGGCGAAGGATCGGGCGCGAGCTGGACCTGGTCATCCGCGAGCCCTATCAACCGCTGTCGGGGTCGCTGCGCACCCAGTTGCGGACCCTAGCGTTCGACCCCGCTACCCGCCGCGACCTCGCCTGGGTCGTGTGGCACAGCATCACGGGGTTGGCACTCGGCCTGGTCGCCCTGGGCTTGGCTTCGGAGTCAATCAACGAGGCGCTGCTCATGGCCTACTGGTGGTGGGTGCCGGAGGTGGTCGTGACCTCGTTCGGCATCGCGGTCACGTCGTGGGGCATCGCGTGGCTCTGCCTGGGCATCTCGCTCGGCTGCATCGTCGTCGCGCTCATCGTGCTGCCGCCCGCGGCGCGCTGGCAGGCCAACTTCGGCCACCTCCTGCTCCGCCCCGCCAAGGGCGTCGCCCTGTCCGACCAGGTCGCCGAGCTGACCGCCTCCCGAGCCGCCGCGCTGGACGCGCACGGTGTCGAACTCCGCCGCATCGAACGCGACCTGCATGACGGCACCCAGGCACGCATCGCCGCGGTCATCATGCAACTGGGCATCGTCGGCCAACTCCGCACCCGCGACCTCGACGCCGCCTTCGCCATGGTCGAGAAGGCCCAGGACACCGCCCTCTCCGCCCTGACCGAACTCCGCGACGTCGTGCGCAGCATCTACCCGCCGATCCTCTCCGACCGCGGCCTTGACGGTGCAGTGACCGCTCTAGCCGCCCGCTGCCCCATCCCGTGTGTCCTTGCGATGTCGCCTATAGGCCGTCAACCGGCTGCTGTTGAGGCTGCCGCGTACTTCATCATCGCGGAGGCGCTGACCAACGCCACCAAGCATTCCGGGGCCACGACCGTGACCATCGCACTGCACGCGACCGCGGACACCGTGCACATCGAGATCACCGACAACGGCCACGGCGGCGCGGACGAGAGCCTGGGCACCGGCCTCACCGGCATCCGCCGCCGAGCCGACGCCTTCGACGGTCGAACGGACCTCACCAGCCCGGTCGGCGGCCCGACGGCATTGCGGGTGGCGCTACCGCGCGGGATGTAGAGGTCCACAAGGGACTTCGAGATCGGCGCGGAGAGCAGCCGTGGGCTGGGACGCGGTGCAGACTCCGCAGGTCTCGTCCACGATCCGCGCGGAGCCCTCGGCTGCCTCCGTGCGAGCGGGAAACCGGCAGGTGGGCGCGGGGCCGGCATGATGGTTGGGTGGAATCGGTTCGGATTGACTGCTGGTTGTGGGCGGTTCGGCTGGTGAAGACCCGGCCGGAGGGGGCCGCCAGTTGTCGGGGTGGGCACGTTCGGGTCAATGATCGGCCCGCCAAGCCGTCGACCGTGGTGGTGCCCGGGGATGAGGTGCGGATCCGGGTGGCGGGGACCACGCGGGTCGTCGAGGTCACGCAGACGATCCGGAAGCGGGTGGGGGCTGGGGTGGCGGCCACCTGCTTGATCGACCGCACGCCGAAGCCGCCGCCGGAGGTGGTGGTTCCGGTGGCCAAGCGGGAGCGCGGGGCGGGGCGGCCGACGAAGCGGGAGCGGCGGGTGCTGGATCAGTTCCGCAACCAGTAAGGGTCACTACTGCAGGTCAGACACCCTGAGGTCGCGGCGGGAAACGACCTTGAGCTTGCGGAGGACTCGGGCGGCGTGTTGTTCGACGGTGCGGGGGGACAGGAAGAGGATCTCCGCGATCTGGTTGTTCGTGTGGCCCGCCGCCAAGAGGTGGGCTACCTCGCGCTCACGAGGTGAGAGCGTGTTGCCGTAGCCACGGCGGCCCTGCCGGGATGGGGTAGCGATACCGAGGGTGCGTAAGAGGTGCCTGCACCGGGCAGCGTCATGGCTCGCACCCAGGTCTTCATAGCGTTCAGCGCAGCGGCTGTACGCCTCGCTAGCGGCAGTGTCACCGGCGGGAAGTCGGTGGGCCTCGGCTCGTTCCCATGCGACCGCGGCAAGGTAAGGGGCCGATAGATCCTCATACGCGCGGGCAGCCGCAACGTGGTGCTCAGTGCCCGGCCTCCCCAGGTAATCGGCAACAGCGCCACGGCAAGTGTGCAGCGCGGCAGCGGCAAGAGGCGCGACAACGCCGGTGAGCCCTTCGGCCAGCCACCGGACGACGTCCTCAGCGTCGTGCACGCGGTCCGCGGCGAGGTAAGCGTCAACGGCGGCCGGGGCCAACTCCCCCGCCCAAGCCCAGACGTCCTTGCGGCGCAACAGGGCCATGCCCGCGTCGGCTTCGACGACGGCGAGCACCGGGTCGTCGTCGCGCAGCGCGAGGCGGATCAGGCCCGCGCTGCCACCGAGGGCGACGGGGGTGATGGCGTTGCGGGGGGTGCGGATGCCGGTGTCGGTCAGGTGCGTCGCGGCCGCGGCCCATTCGCCCCGGGTCAGGGCGAGGAGGCCGAGCACGAGGTTCAGCTCGGTGGCCACGGCGACCAGTTCGCGGTACTCGACCAGCAACGACTCGGCCCGCGCGGCCAGCCCGTCCCAGGCACCGGTGAACCAGTCGAGGCGGATGGCGGTGCTGCGCGCGGTGCTGAGCACGTACAGCGCCCCGCTCTCCTCGGCGGCGCGGGTGCCGAACCGCAGGTGGTGGCGCGCGGTGTCGAAGCGGCCGATGATGGTCAGCGAGTCGCCGAGGTTGCTGTGCGCGCGGGCGATCTGGCGCTGCTCCCCCAGCGTCTTGGCGACCGTCGGCAGCGTCTCCAGCCGGTCGCGCAGCTCCGGGTCGCCGATGGCCACCATCGACCCGACCACGTTGGCCATCAGCCAGATCCGCGACTCCGGGTCCGCGCAGTGCGCCGCGATCGCGTCGGCCTTGCGCATCCACGGGGTGACCAGGGTCAGCGGGGTGTCCCCGGTGAACGGCTGGGCCAGCGCGCTCATGCACTTGGCCGCCAGGTCCTCGCGCCCGGAGAGCTCGTCGACGGCCAGTTCCAGCTGGGCGCGGCCCTCGGCGAGCGAGTCGTTCTGCCGCGACAGCAGTATCCCCAACTGCATGCGGACCTCCCCGCGCGCCGACGCCGAGAGCCTGCGGTCGACCAGCAGCCGCTTGAGCAGCAGGGCCGAGCCGCGGATGTCGACGCCGATGAGCGACGCCTCGCCGAGCTTCACGCCGAGGCGGTCGACGTCGGCGCCGGTCAGGGCCGGTTCGGCGAGCAGGCGGCGCAGCAGCGGGGTCGCGGTGGTCGCGTCGGAGACGGCGAGGGCCTGGTCGGCGGCGGCCTCGCCGTAGCGCAGCCAGTCGGCGCGGCGGTTGGCCAACCTGCTGTGCTCGGCGAGCTGCACCAGCGGCAGCGGGTCGAGCGCGCTGAGCAGGCGCACGGCCCTGGCGTGCAGCTCGCGGCGCTCCATCGCGCTGATCGTGCTGTAGACGGCCTGGCGGGCGAGGGTGTGCCGGAAGGCGCAGGTGCCGTCGCCCTGGTCGTGCAGGATCGAGCAGGCGGCGGACTCCTCGACCGCGGCGCGCAACCGGTCGCCGGTGAGCCGGGCGACCTGCCCCAGCAGGTCCACCCCGGCGGGGATGGCGAACACCGCGGCGGCGCGGACCAGCCTGCTCGCGTCCGGGGACAGCGCGGCCAGCCGCTCGGCGACCGACTCGCGCAGCAGCACCGGCACCTCGCCCTGGTCCGAGAGCCGTCGGGCGGTGATCTCGGTGACGTCGGTGCCCTCGGCGAGGGCCCGGCCGCGCAGCGCGCGCAGCACCTCCTCCAGCACGAACGGCAACCCGGCGGTCTGCTCGTGCAGCTCGGCGGCGAACGCGGCGCTCACCGCGTCGGTGCGCAGGATCGCCGCGGCCAGCATCCGGACCTGGGCGGGGCCTAACGGCCGCAGCCGCACCAGCTCCGCGCTGACCCCGGAACCCGGCCGGTACGCGGTGCCCAGCGGCATGTCACCGGAGACGTCCTCGCGCCGGTAGGTCACCGCGACCGCGAGCTCCGGGGGCGGGTCGGCCATCAGGAAGCGCAGCAGCTGCAGGGTCCCGTCGTCGGCCCAGTGCAGGTCCTCGACCACCAGCAGCGCGGGGCCGAGCGCGGCCAGCACCTCGCGGATCGCCCGGAACAGCAGGTGCCGGTCGAAGGCGGGGTCGGCGGTGGCGGTCTGCGGGCGCGGCAGCACGTCGGCCAGCTCCGGGATCACCGTGCGCAGCACCGAGGTCACCGGGCTCAGCTCGCCGCAGCGGGCCAACCGCTCGCGCGCGTGGCGCAGCGCCTCCAGCACCGCGCCGAGGACGAACGGCTCGCGCAACTGCTGGCAGTACCCGATGAGCACGACCGGGGAGTCGGTGTCCATCGTGGCCACCAGCTCGCGGACCAGTCTGCTCTTGCCGACGCCCGCCTCGCCCTCCACCTGCACCAGCGCGGGCCTGCGGCGCACGAGCAGTTGCAGCAAGCCGAGTTCGTGCTCGCGGCCGATGAGTTGGGTGTGCGGTTCGTGGCCGGTCATGGCTCTCCCATCACCGTGGGGCGGGGGGCCGGTTC
The DNA here is from genome assembly GCF_024171925.1 of Actinokineospora diospyrosa. GTDB lineage: Bacteria > Actinomycetota > Actinomycetes > Mycobacteriales > Pseudonocardiaceae > Actinokineospora > Actinokineospora diospyrosa. The sequence goes on from NZ_JAMTCO010000004.1 coordinate 485,522, forward strand.
GCCCCCCGCCCCGCGGTTCACCTCAGTGATCAGTCCACATCAGACACCCGCGACGGACTGGATCCAGGAACGGTAGCGGGTGATGTTGGTGTAGGTCGTGTAGTCCGAGCGGTTGCTGGTCGAGGCGACCCCGACCTGGCGGCCACTGGCGAACATGGGGCCACCGGAGTCACCGCCCGCGGTGATGCCGTTGTACCAGTAGGCACCGACGCCCACGCCGCCGAAGTAGTCGCGGTCGTTGACCGTGGCGACCCGGACCGTGGCGACCTTGAGGTAGCGCGACTGGCAGTTGATCTCGGCCTGGTTGGTGCAGGTGGCGCCCCAGCCCAGCACCGAGACGTACTGGTTGACCGCGACGTCGGCGGTGGTGCCCAGCGGCGACGGGGTGTTGTTGACCGCGCGGTCCAAGCGCACGATCGCCAGGTCGGCCGCGGAGTGGGTGGTGGTCTGCGACCCGTAGGCGATGGTGCCGCCGGTGGTCTGGTCGAGGCTGCCGATGCGGAAGGACAGGGACCCGCCGACGCAGTGCCGGGCGGTGAGGACGTAGCGGGGGGCGATCAGCGTCGCGGTGCAGTTCTGCGTTCCGTTGAGGAACAGCCGAGCCGCCCACGGCGCGTTCTGGTTGTACGTGCCGCCGCCGATGATCTGGACGCTGCCACCGGGCTCCTCGGGCGGGGCGGGCTTGGCCGAGGCGGACGGGGCGATCGCGAGCGCCGCGGCGACCGCGGCCAGGGCGACTACCGCTTTGAACACCTTCATGTGCCATCGCTTTCCTCCGCGCCGGGACAGGGTGCGCGGATTGTCGACCGGCCCGGCGGGACACCGGGCCGTGCAGGGGGACACCCGCAAATAGTGCTGATGGCGACAGAGGGTGATCAATCCGTACCGGACACTTATAAATTGTAGAAGCGGTACTTACTTTGACAGAATTGATCCGGAACCACCTATTCATCCCGGTCGGCTGTCAACCGTATGCCGGTCGCCGGGGGTGCGAAGTTCCCCCGCCCGGGGTGGCGCGATCGTTCAAGACCACGCACCCGACCGGACCTACCCTTGCCTCAGTCGAGTCGGAGGGAGGGCCCCGTGGACGAGTTCGCCAGCGCGCGGTTGGTCGGCGTGGTGCGCCGCGGCCTCGCCGTCGCCGGGATCGAGACCACCGCTCCCCCGGCCCGCGGCGCACTGCTCCCGCTGTCGGCGAAGCGCCGGTACTTGGCGGGGATCGCCCGCGAGCACGGGCTGCTGCCGTTGCTGCGGGTCGGCGCCGTGCTACCGGAACTGGCCGCGGACCCCGCGGTCTCGGCGCTGTCGCGGACGGACTCCCCGGCGGACCTGGTCGAGCGGTGGCGCCGGTTGGAGCGGTTCACCCACTCGCGGCACCGGGTCGAGGTAGCCGGCCGTGGTGTCGACGAACTGGACCTGACGCACGTCGGGCCGCCGGGGTCGCCGCCGGAACCGGCTGAGGACGCGGTGGTGCTCGGGGTGCTGGTGGCACTGCTCGGACTGATCGGGGTCCGGGGCGTTGGGGTGACCGCCGGTGAGGTGGAGGTGTGCGTCTCCGGGGAGTTCGTCGCCCCGCTACCGGAGTCCGGATCCGCGCGGTGGCACGTGACGTGGACTTCAACGGCGGCGCCGGATCCGGTGATACTCGGCGAACAGGACGTGGTGGCTGCCGCACGCGGACTGCTCGGCGCCGACCTCGCCCGGCGGTGGACGGTGGACGAGCTGGCCGGACGGCTGGGGACCTCGCGGCGCGGCCTGCAACGGCGACTGCGGGAGGCGGGCGGCTTCCAGGACATGCTGGGCACAGCGCGAACCGAGGCCGCGGCGGGATTGTTGCTGGGCGGGGCGCATTCACTGAGCACGATCGGGTTCGCGTGCGGATACACCGACCAACCCCACTTCACCCGCGACTTCACACGGCGGACCGCCATGACGCCCTCAGCGTATCGAGGGGCGTTCGGGGCCTCACACAAGATCAAACCGCGCTGAGCAGCCCCCGATACACAGCTTACCGGCGAAGGCCGGCGGAACACGCCCGCCGAGTGGCGGGCTGTGGACAACTCAGCTGGGGGTCGGGCCCACCGGAAGTAGTGATGAGTCCGAAGGAGACCGGGATAGACGCGGCCCTCGGGGTCGGGCTGCAACTAGCCCGGCAACCGGCGGAGCCGGGGAGCGCGTCGTGGCGGCAGGGCTGACGGAATACGCCCGGCGAGAGGCGGGCCATGGACAACTCGACTGTGGGGCAGAGAAATCGGGGCACGCCGGAAGTGGCGGTGGGGCTGACGGAATGCGGTCGGTGAGTGGTGGGGTTGTGGACGATTCGGTTGTAGGTAGGGGAAATCGAGGCATGCCCGGAGGTGGTGGTGCCGTGAGAGTGGAGGAGATGGGGATGGAACTGGCTGGGCGGACGGTGTTGGTGACGGGTGGGGCGCGGGGGGTCGGGCTGGAGTTGACCCGGCAGTTGGTGGGGTTGGGGGCGCGGGTTGTGGCGGTGGGCCGGGACGCGGCGGCGCTGGACGCGGTGGTGGCGGAGCACGGGTCGCGGGTGTCGGGGTACGTGGTCGACCTGGCGGACCCGGTGGCGACGGCGGGGTTCGTGGCGGCGGTGGTGCGGTGGCACCCGGAGCTGTCGGTGGTGATCAACAACGCTGGGGTGCAGACGCCGGTGGAATACCTGCGGGACGACGTGACTCACGCCAGGGCGGCGGCGCGGCAGGAGATCGCGATCAACCTGGAGGCGGTGGTCACGCTGTCGACGGGGTTGCTGCCGTGGCTGAGCGAGCGGGACTCGGCGGCGATCGTCAACATCACGACGGGCCTGGCGCTCGCGCCCAAGGCGTCGGCACCGGTTTACTGCGCGACGAAGGCGGCGGTGCGGACGTTCACCAGAGCCCTGCGCTACCAGTGCGAGGCCGACGCGCCCCACGTGAAGGTGATCGACGCCGTGTTCCCCCTGGTCGACACCGACATGACCCGCGGCAGGGGCACCAACAAGATCACCGCGACCGCGGCGGCGACCGCCGTCCTCAACAGCATCCGCCGGGGCGCGCCGATCGCCTACATCGGGAAGACGGGCCTGCTCAACACGATCATGCGGGTATCCCCGGCGCTGGGACACAAGATCATGCGCGCCAGCTAACCCCCGACCGAGACGCCAGCCCCGCCACGCTCGAGAGCAGCGCTCTCCATCACGGCGCAACCAGACGAGAGCGGTGCTCTCCATTGCGGACAGCGCCCTCCAACCGAAAGCGGCAACCGCAACCGAACCCCGGACGCGGCAGCGCAACAAGATCGCCCCCGCGGGCCCGGAGGACAGGAAGACCAGCGGGAGCTCCAGGCAAGAGAGCACGCTCTCCACAGGAGCACGCTTCTCCCAGTGGCGAGCGACGCTCGCCCGCGACACGAGGCTGGACAGGAATCGCGGACGCACCGAGAGCACCGCTCACGACAGAGAGCACCGCTCTCCAGTGTGGGCAGTGCTCTCTACGAGGAGCAGCAGTCTCTCGGCCTGCCGAGATCTGGCCAGAGCGGGCTCGCGGAGGCCTGCGTGGTAGGCGGGCGGGAGTGGGGCCCGGGGTGGCCGGAAGGGCCACCCCGGGCGGTGTGGGGTTAGCGGACCGGGGCCTGGAGGTCGAGGGTCCAGGAGTCGATCTTGCCCACGTCGTTGGTGGCGGCGTCGCGGACTCGGAGGATCCAGGTGCCGTTGGCGGTCTCGGAGCGGAGGTCGAGGGGGTAGGTCTTGTTGATGTTGTCGGCGCTGCCTCCGGTGCGGTTGTGCAGTACGTACGGGGTTCCGTCCGGGGCTACCAGGGTGACGACGAGATCACCCTGGTAGGTGTGCTGGATCGCGACCGCGACCGCGCTGTTCGCGCCGCCCTGGCCGGGGCAGTTGGTGAGCGTGATGCGGCTCTCCACGGTCGCGTTGTCCGGGATCGCCACGTCCGCGCCGTTGGTCGCGCGGCAGCCGACCGGGGCGTCGTTGCGGATGGTGAGGGTGTACGTCGCGGTGCGGGTGCCGCTGGTGCCGGTCCCGGTGACCACCACCGAGTACGAGCCCACCGGGGCCGCCGCGGACAGGGCGATCGTCAGGGTCGACTGCTGGCCCGAGGTGACCGTCTGCGGGGTGAAGGTCGCCGTGGCGTTGGCGGGCAAGCCCGCGGCGGACAGGGCGACCTGCTGGCTCTGGCCCGCGATCGTCGCGGTGGTGACCGTGGTGGTCAGGGTGTTGCCGGGCATCCCGTCACCGGAGGTGGGCGAGACCGAGACCGCGAAGTCGTTCACCGGGGTGTCGGAGACGCCCGCGAGCTTCCACACGGTGTGCGCGATTGCATTGGTGCTGTGGCCCATGGTGCGCGAACCGACGTTGCTGATCGTGTCGCACGCGGCGTGGTAGCAGGGGTCGGTGCCGGAGCCGATGCCGCCGACGGTGATGTTGTACTTGGTGAACGAGGAGTGGTCGGAGCTGCCGTTCCAGGTGATCGGGGTGGTCGGGATCCCCTTGGCCTGGAAGTACTCCTTGAAGTGGTTCGAGATGGTGGCATTGTGGTTGTAGACGCCCCAGGTGGTGACGTCCTTCTGGCCGACCATGTCGAAGTTGAGGTACGCGGTGATCTTGCTGCGCTCGGTGGCGGCGAGGTTGTCCGCGTAGTACTTCGAGCCGATCAGGCCCAGTTCTTCCGCGCCCCACCAACCGAAGCGCAGCCGCTTCTCCGGTCGCAGGTTCGCCCGCGACACCGCGAGCGCGACCTCCAGCACCGCCGCGGTGCCCGACCCGTTGTCGTTGATCCCGGGCCCCGCGGTGACGCTGTCGAGGTGCGCACCGGCCATGACGACCTTGGTCGCGTCGCCGTGCGGCCACTCGGCGATGACGTTCCACCCCGTGGCGCCGTTGTGGGTGAAGGGCTGCAACGTCGTCGTGAAGCCCGCCGCGTCGAGCTTGCCCTTGACGTAGTCGGCCGACGCGCGGAAGCCGGGCCTGCCGTGCGCGCGGTTGCCGCCGTTGTTGGTGGCGATGGTCTGCAACTGGTTGAGGTGGGCCATGACGTTCTCGACCGGGATCTCCGGGGCGGCCGCGACGAACGCGGGCGCCTGCACGGCCGCGGGCACGGAGTTCGCGATGCCCGCCGTGACCGAGATGGCGAGCAGCGTTGTCACCGCGCCCGCGAGTACCACTCTGATGGGTTTCACCTTGTCTCCTCGAAAGTCTCAGGCGCGCGGTCAGCGCATGTTCAGTGCCCAGGCGCGGATGGCGCCGACGTCGTTGGTCGCGGCGTCCTGCACCCGCAACTTCCACAGCCCCTCAGCCGGTTCGGCCGACAGGTTCACCGTGTAGGTCCGCACGATGTTGTCCGCCGAGCCGCCGGTCCGGTTGTGCAGCACGTACGGGGTGCCGTCCGGGGCGACGAGGGTGACGACGAGGTCGCCCTGGTAGGTGTGTTCGATGTCGACGTCCACCTTGCTGGTGGCCGACGGCGCTTGCGGGCAACCGGAGATCCGCACCGAGCTCTCCACCGTGGCGTTGTCCGGGATCGGCACCCTGGTGTCGTTGCGGTTGAGGCACCCGTTGTCCACCACCGGGACCTGCAGCGTGTAGCCGGCGGTCTTGGCCGTGCTGGTGCCCTGGGCGCGGATGGTGATCGCGTGGTTGCCCGGCTGGGTGTTCTGGGCCAGCGCGATCGACAGGGTCGACTGGGCACCGGAGGTCACCGTGGCCGGGGTGAAGGTGGCCGTGGCACCCGTCGGGAGCCCGGTCGCCGTGAGGGTGAGCGGCTGCGGGCTGCCCGACGTGGTCGCGGTGCTGACCGTGGTGGTGATCGTCTGCCCCGGGACACCGGTGCCCGACGCGGGGTTGACCGAGACGGAGAAGTCGCCGTTGGGCTGGGAAACACCGGTCAACGGGATGGTCACCGAGCTCTGCCCGGGGGCCAACCGCAGCTGGGTGCCCGCGGTGGGCCGCAGCGTGTAGTCGTAGTCGGTGGAGATCACGACCAGCCCGATGCGGCGACCGGCGGCGAACACGTGGTCCTTGGGCTGCAGGGCGAACGTGAGGTCGTACTCCTGCCCCTGCACCACGGCTTGCCCGGAAGTCGAGCCCGCTCGGTTCTGCGGGTCGATCCAACCCCGGGTGACGATCACCGGTGTGCTGCCGCCGTAGTCGACCAGCAGCGCGGTCACGTTGGCGTCCTTGCGGTTCTCGACCGCCATCCGCAGGGTCACCCGCGGCGTGCCGGACAGCTTGACCTGGCTGGGCAGCGCCTCACTGCGGTAGACGAGCCTGCTGCCGTTGGCGCTGTCCGGGCTCGCGACGAGCGAAGTGGCGTTCGTCGTCCGTCCATTGTCGACGAATGTCTGCTTCACCTCACCGCCGGTTCCGTTGAGCGTCAACGTTCCCGGCGCGGTGGCCGAGGTCGCGCCGAAGCGGAACACGGCGTCGCGGGCGGCCGGGTCCGGCCAGTCGGCGAAGCGCTGCCAGGTGCCGTCGGGGAACTGCACCTCGGCCTTGGGCTCGGTCATGATCCCGTTGTCGATGCCCTTGAGGTGGTAGTCGAACCACTTGAGCACCGTCGCCTGGTAGTCCGTGCGCGACGGGGCGCCGTGACCGCCGCGGTGCAGCCAGATCTTGCGCGGGACGTTGTTGGCCTTGAGGGCTTCCCACCACTGGGCGTACTGCTGGCCCTTGACGTTCCAGTCGGCCTGCCCGTGCATGACGAACACGCCCGCGGTGACCTTGTTGGCGTCGCGCAGGTAGTCGCGCTGCTGCCAGAACGCGGTGGCGTCGCCGCTGACCCGGTCCTGGTCGCGGGTGAGGTTCGCGAGCTGCCCCGAGCAGCGCGAAGCGTTGCCCACGACGGCCTTCGCGAGCACGTCGGCGTCCTCGCCCTGGTAGCCGCCCGGCGCGACGACCAGGCCGTTGGCGCGGTAGTAGTCGTACCAGCGGGAGATCGCGGCGATCGGGACGATGGCCTTGAGGCCCGCCACCCCGGACGCGGCGACGGCGTTGGGCAGGGTGCCGTTGTAGGAGATGCCGATCATGCCGACGTTGCCGGTGCTCCAGCTCGCCTGGACCTCCGAGCCCGAGGCGTTGTAGCCCTTGGCGCGGCCGTTGAGCCAGTCGATGACCGCGGTGGCGCCGAGGGTCTCGTTGCGGTCACCGGTGGTCGGGCAGCCGTCGGAGTCGCCGGTGCCGATGCTGTGCCCCATGACCACGGCGTAGCCGCGGGGCACGAAGTAGTCGTCGTACCAGTCCGGCAGGTCGGGCGCGGGGCGCAGCGCGTCGACTCCCCCGGCGGCGGTCAGGCCGAACAGCCCCTCTTGGGGCAGCCGGTCGACGTTGGGGTTGTAGTTCGGCGCCGTGTTCAAGCCCTTGACGTAAGGGCTGTGCTCGAACACGACCGGCACCCGAGTACTACCCGCGGGTCGTGAGATGTCGATGGCGACTCGGTCGAGCCGCCCGTTGTTGTCGGTGTCCACACTCGTCTCGACGTAAACACGTTCCTCGAGCATGGCCGTGGTGCTCTCGCGCGCGTTCGCCGCGGTGGTGGCCAAAGGGACACCACCACCGACGACAACCGCGGCGACGAGCACGACACGGGGCAGGGACCGCATGCGGTGCTCCTCTACTTGTGCAGGGACCACCAGCCAGCCGTACCCGGCCCGCCGAGTCAATACGCCGACCGGCACCCGCGCATAACAGGGATCACCGGCGGCGCTTAATGCTTGAGGCCAACTGTGGATTCACAGAGTGCCGTCGCCGCCGCCGAACACCGGCCGCAACCGGACCGACCGCATCCCGCCACCGCGGTGGCCGATCACCGCACCGGTGGCGATGAGGTCAACTCGTCGGCGGAGATCTGCGGCATCCCGATCGGCACGCTAGCGCGCCGACCGCCGGTCGAGGTCGGCGCCTGCCGGGTCGGGTTGCGGCGGGTCAACCCGGGGCGCGGTCGCGGGCTGGATCGGGACGGCTCGACCGTGGTCTCACCCGCCCGGTAGCGCTCCCAGCCCGCCTGCGGTAGCCCGTACGGCCGGGTGGGCCACGCCGGGGACACCCGTACTTATTTCCCCGGCGTGGGTCGTCAATTTATCAGGGTACTTATTCTATTACGCCACTATTGCGCACTGAATCGCGATCGAGGTACGGAACCTACGACAATAGGGCCATTTCGCCCTGGTCGGCAACCCGCTGTGATCGGGCGTGGCTGGGGGCGACCGGTGGAAAACAGCGGTTGTTGTTGTACACGCTCAGTGCTGGACACCGGGGTCGTGGCGTCCGATAGTGGTAACCCGCGCGGACCGGCGCCGCACAGCGCACCCATCCGTGGCCGGACCTCATGGAGGCAGTCGATGGCGCGACCGGTCCGCACACCGGAGTTGGGGCGCGACCCGAGCCGGGTGCCCCGCGGCGGCACCTTCGCCCAGGCGCTCGACGCCGCGATCACCGCGCGCGGGTTGACCCTCGACCGGGTCCGCTACCACCTCGCCGAGCAGGGCGTCGACGTCAGCGTGGCGACGTTGAGCTACTGGCGGCGCGACCGCAGGCGCCCCGAGCGCGAGGAGTCGCTGCGCGCGGTGCAAGCGCTGGAGTCGCTGCTCGGCCTGCCAGCGACCTCGCTGATCACCCTGCTCGGCCCGCCCAAACCGCGCGGGCGGTGGTTGCGCAGGCCCAGCGAGCTGCCGATGGCCGCGGAGTTCGACGACCCGGACGAGGGCGAGTCCTGCCTGGTGTCGGTGCACGACGTGTTCACCGTCGGCGACGACCACGCCGAGCGCGGCGCCCGGTCGCGGCTGGTGGTGCGCGGTGAGCGCGGCAGGGTCACCCGCTGCCTGGTGCGCTACCAGGCCGACACCCCGGACTTCCCGCCCGCCCTGGTCGACGTGCGGTTCTGCCGCCGCGGCCGGGTGCGGGTGGACGAGACCGGGTTGATGGTCGCCGAACTCGTGCTGGACCGGGCGCTGCGCGAGGGCGAGCACGCGGTCGTGGAGTACGAGATGGCCGCGGCGCCGGGGCCGCCGGTGGAGTTCTACTACCGGCAGTTCCTGGCCCCGGTGGCCGAGTACAGCCAGCAGATCCAGTTCGAGGGCGCGCGCCCGGCGCACTGCCACGGGTTCCGGCAGAGCTCGCTGAGCGCGCCGGAGGTGGTCGAGCCGCTGGCGGTGGGCCCCTCCGGGGCCAGCAGCCAGGTGGGGTTCAACCTGGCGCCGGGGGTGTTCGGGACCCGCTGGAGCTGGTGAGGCGAGTTCTTCACAGTTTAACCGTTGGTGAACCCGAGCCGACCGACCGGAGTTCACAGTATTCGCGTCCCGTCGGGGAGTTACACCAACAAGATTGCTTACTTACCGCAGCGGCGGTCATTCTATCGGGCGTCACCCTGCGAGTGACGGCGGTTCAGTCGTCCGAAAGGCACCCCGTATGCAGCGCACATTGGGGAGAATTCCCCTCACGCTTTCCCTGTCCCTTTCCGCCGCGGTCGTGGCCGGAACCATTTTCGCGGTGACCGGTCCAGCCACCGCGGCCAACCCCACCCCGACCGCGGCCGCGTCGACGTGCTCGCTGAGCACCCCCGACGCCAAGTCGGAGAAGGCGCCGAGCTGCGTCGCCGCCGACGTCTCGCTCGACCGCCTGCCCGCCGTCGGCGAGTCAGCCACGGTGACCGTCCAGGTCCGGTCCGAGGTGGACATCGCCACCGCGCGGCTCGCGGTGAAGGTCCCCGACACGCTGCGCCTGGACCCCGGCTCCAGCGGCCTGTCCGCCGCCCGCACCGTCGGCCTCGACCAGGTCGCCGACCAGCAGTTCGCGCTGTCGCGCTCGGGCCGCGCGGTCTCGTTCAAGGTCACCGCGCTCGCGGCGGGACCGGTCAACATCCAGGCCGACGTGACCAGTGTGGACAGCCCGGCCGCGGAGCGCTCCGCGCACGGCTCGGCCACGCTCACCGTCGCCGAGCAGAAGGGCGCCTCGAAGGCGGGCATCAGCTCCACCGGCGCGCTCGCGGTGACCAAGCAGGCGCCCGGGGCGCGCATCGCCGCGGCCGCCGCGCCCGGCCAGATCTGCGCCACCGGCGCGCTGCAGTACGCCAACCAGGCGGGCACCTACCTGCCCGCCCGCACCGTCAAGGTCCAGGTGGCGGCCAAGGCGACCTCGTCGTCGACCGCCCAATACGTGGCCACCGGCGCCACCGGCAGCGACGGCGCGTACTCGGTCTGCTTCAACTCGACCACGACCCAGTACCAGGTGTGGGTGGAGTTCGCGACGGACTCGACCATGTGGAAGGTGACCAACAACGCGGGCACCGCGCTCTACACGCTGGCCACCTCGGCGAAGACCAACGTCGCCAGCGGCACCGACGCCGCGTTCGGCACCAGCACGCCGACCTCGACGAACATGCGCGCCTGGCACGCCTTCGACACGGTCAACAAGCTGTGGGCCGCGCACGGCAGCAGCACCTGCTGGACCAGCCGGGAGACCAGCAACTGCCGCAAGATCGTCATCCACTGGCAGCCGGGCAGCACCGACGGCACCTACTTCCAGAACGGCGTGGCCGTCGCCAGCCGCTACATCGCGCTGACCGACGCCGACCCCGACTCCGAGCACACCGTGCTGCACGAGTCCGGCCACTTCCTGATGGACATGCTCTACGGCGGCTGGTGGGCCGCGAGCGACTGCCCGTCGCCGCACTACCTGCACCTGGTCACCGGCAGCAACTGCGCGTGGACCGAGGGCTTCGCCAACGCCGTCGCGGGCTACGTGATGGGTGACGGCCGCTACTACTGGGCCGACGGCAGCTGGATCGACCTCATGCAGACCAACTGGTACAACCCCAACCAGACCGCGGGCCGCACCAACATGCAGGACGGCGACAAGGTCGAGGGCCGCGTCGCGGGTGCCCTGATCGACCTGTGGCGCCGGGTGGACAGCGGTCCACTGGGGACCTTCGGGCTGATGGTGGGCAACACCTCCAGCAGCTTCAAGGAGTTCGTGGTGACCGACCGGCCGACCAAGGGCCTGGACACCTCGACCACGACGATGAACCTGATCTACACCCACACCATCGACTACCGCAGCAACGGGACGACGCCGCCGGGCACCACCACCCCGCCGACGACCACCACGCCGCCAACGACGACCACCACCCCGAACCCGGGCACCAGCCTGATCACCAACGGCGGCTTCGAGAGCGGCTCCACCGGCTGGACCGTCACCGGCGGCTCGGTCGGCAACTGGACCTACTACAAGGCCCAGGCCGGTAGCTACTACGCGTGGCTGGGCGGCAACGGCCAGGTCAACACCGACACGGTGAGCCAGAACATCACCATCCCGGCCACGGCCAACGCCGCGACCCTGACCTTCTACCTGCGGGTCGCCACCGCCGAGTCGGGCAGCACCGCCTACGACTACCTGCGGGTCCAGGCGATCAGCGGCTCCACCACCACCAACCTGAAGACCTACAGCAACGCCAACGCCAACTCCGGCTACGCGCTGCAGACGGTCGACCTCTCCGCCTACAAGGGGAAGACGATCACGTTGCGGTTCTACGGCACCGAGGACAGCAACCTGCAGACCGACTTCCTCGTGGACACGGTGGCCGTCACCACAAGCTGACGAGCACCGGGCACCCCGGGCCCGTCGAGCGCGCACCCCGCGCTCGGCGGGCCCGGTCCGCTTTCAGTTCACTGTGGACAGACGGCGGCGGCGGGCGTTGCGGGTGTAGTAGCCAGCGGTGATCGCCATGAGCACACCCCAGACGATGAACCACGGGTCCCAGATGTAGAGGTGGCCGTAGAAGCCGCGCCAGTCCATGCCGCCTGGCGGGACGAGGACCCCGGCGCGGACCATCAGCTGGATGCCGATCTGCACACCGCCGTAGACGATCAGGACCGCGGCGCCGCCCCAGCCCGCCAGCAGCAACATCCAGTGCCGGAACAGGCGGCGGCCCCACGGCTGCACCAACGCCAACGCCACGAACCCGCCCGCGGTCTTGACGATCCCGGCGAACCACACCGCGAAGTAGATGACCGGGTCACCCGCCTGGACGCGTTCCAGCGCCTCGCGGCCGACGGTGTCGAGCGCGAACGTGCCACCGAAACCCCAGTAGAAGCTGGTCAGCGCGAACAGGAACGCGCACGCCGCGGTCGCGTACCCCGCCCACCGCCCGCGATCCACCGGAGCGCCGCCGGACAGATCACCGCTGGACACGCCATCGAACACGGCATCGCCGCTCATCCGATTTCCCCCTCGGAAGTCCCCCAACGCGATCCACGGTAGCAGGACCGGCACACCGGGTCACCGGAACGGGGCAGCAGCCGCAGGCGCGCCAGCAGCAGGGCCACCGCGCTGTCGAGTTGCGGGTCGAGGCACCCGGGGCCGTGCGGCTGGGCGTCGACGGCCACGTCCGGGGACACACCCCGGCCCTCGATGGGCTCGCCGACCTCGAAGGCGAACTCGGGTTGGGTGGTCACCGCGCCGTCGACCAGGCTGTGCCGGGGCCGGACGCCGACCGCGCCGCCCCAGGTGCGCGCCCCGACGATCGGACCGAGGCCCGCCGCCCGGAACGCCGCGCAGAACAGCTCCCCGTCCGAACCGGTGTACTCGTCGGCGACGACTACCAGCGCTTCCGGCGCGGGTGCCGGCCACGCCCGTGCTCGGCCGTACCGGGAGACGCGGGAGCCGCGCTGACGGCGGGACAACTCGTCGAGGACCTGCCACGACGCGTGCCCGCCCTCGTTGCCCCGCACGTCCACGACGAGCCCGGCCAACCCGCCCTCGGTCACCATGGCCTCGCGGAACCGGGTGAAGCCGCGTTTGCCCAGGTCAGGCAGGTGCAGGTAACCGATCCGACCGCCGCTGACCCCGTGCACCCGCCGCCGGTTCGCGGTCACCCACGCGGTGTGCCAAGGCCCGCGGTCGGGCACGGGACCGCGCCGGGGTGGTCGCTCGTCGGTGTGCGAGGCGGAGAGCTCCCCGTGCAGTTCGGCGAGCAGGTCGGAGAGCTCGGCGCGGGTCCGGACGCGCTCCACCAGCGGCGCGTACCGCTCCCAGGCCGTGTCCCAGGCCGCGCCGACCCGGGCCGTGTCCCACACGTGTTCGCGCTGCAGTCGCCACGCCTCGCCGAACATCTGCCGCCACTGGGCTCGCGGGGAGATCTCGACCCGGATGTCGGCCAGGTCCAGGGGCCGCCCGGCGATCCGCAACGCGCCGCGGTCGAGGCACACCACCGTGGTCCGGTCCGCTGACACGAGCACCGCGTCGGCGCGGGTCGGCGGGTCGGTCGACAGCGATCCATCGGCCGCTCGGGTGACGACCCCGTCGGTAGTCGCCAGGACTTGGCGGCACTCCCCCGCGCGCATTGCTTTGACCTGGCCGGAATCGAGGTCCATCGCGAACCACGTGGACACCGCACGCACCGCGATCTCCCCGGCGGGGCCGATCTGACTGGTGAACTCGCCTGGCCCGGTGAAGTGCAGTGTCCGGTCGTCGCTGAAGGACGGTGAGCGGTCCACACCCAGGGGCACCCTTGCTTGACGGGTGTGGCCATGGCGGTCGAACAGCCAGATCGACGCAGTGTGCGGGGATTCCGGGAACGAGCAGGCGAGCCAAACCCCGTCCGGCGACCAGGTCAGATCCCGAACCGGGTCGAAGTTGTTGCGCGCCAACAGTGTCACGGTCGCATCGGACAGTTCAACCAGGAGCAGCTCTTGGCGGCCGGTGGCGAGCGCTACGCGTGTTCCGTTGGGGTGCACGGCCAATTCGGTGATCACACCGAGGTCGCCGTGCGGTACCGGACCGTCGCCGAAGACGACCAACCGCTCGTGTTCGCGGCCCGCACTCGCGACACCGAGCAGGCGCTGACTGTCCAACCAGGACACCAGCCGGTGCCGCACGTCCGGGTCGCCGTGTTCGCGGGCAGCGCCGCTCTCGACGTCGACGCTCACCGCGCGGCCCCGCACCGTGATCGCGAGTCTGCTCCCGTCGGGGCTGATGTCCAGTGAGCCCAGGTTTCCCGCAGCCGGAACCTCAACGTCCGCAATGCTTTCCTCCGGCACCGCAACCGGAGCCTCCCACTCGTCGTGGGTCGCGGGATCCAGCAGGAAGATCGCCCCGGCGCGCTGGAACACCAAGCGCTGCCCGTCACCCGCGAGTGCCCGCGCGTAGTACTCGCCGGAGGTGTGCACGGTGAGATCTGAGCCATCGGGTGCGCACGAACAGACCTGACCGACGCCCTCGTGGTCGGACAGGAAGTACAGCCGCTCCCCCACCCAGCAAGGAGCATCAACCCCCGGCGGCAGATCCAGCCGACGGAACCGGCCGCCGTCGGACACCCAGAGGGCCCCGGCAGCGCCTCCGCGGTAGCGCTTGCGGCGGGCTTGATCGCCGAGTCCGGTGCGCACCGCCACGAGCCCCGGCCCGAACGCCACCGCGCCCGCGCGCATCGACCCGTACGGCTCGACCACCCCTTCGAGGTCAACGGTGTGCAGCCGCGCGACCGGCACCGGCTGCCGAGCACTACTCGCGTAGACAATTCGCCCACCGACCCACCCAGCCACCTCAGCGGGCACCCCGTCAGAAGTCAGGCGCCGGGCAGGCACACCGTCGGAAGACAGGCGGATGGTGGACACCTCGGGGTCGGCGTAGGCGACCAGCGCTCCGTCCGGGGAGAACCTGGGGGTCGACACCTCACCGCGCACCAGCAGGGACGCAAGACCACCGGTCACGGGTGCCGTCCACAGGGCAGCCCCGGCAACGAAGACGATGCGGTCGCCGTGCAGGTCTGGCCAGCGCAGATAGGTCACAGCAGGTCGCGGGCGGCTCGGAGGATGGCACCCAGGTCGGCCATCGCGCCGGGACCGACCTGGTCGGTGTGGACCGAGGTCCCGTCCCGGGGGCCGACGACGGTGTAGCCGTCCTCGGCGAGCAGGGCCACATTGCGCCGCACCGACGGCTTGCCCGATGCGGCCTCGGCGAACGCGGGCGCGATGACCACCGGCGCGGTCGTGCTGGTCACCACGCTCAGGGCCAGGCTGTCCGAGATCCCATGGGCACACTTCCCGACGAACGCGGCCGTCGCCGGTGCCACCACGACCAGGTCGGCCCACAACGCCAGTTCCTGGTGCTCGACGGTCCCCGCCCCGGTCCCGAACCCCGGCCCGGCGACCGGCGACCTGGTCGCGGCGGCCAGTGCGTCCGGCGCCACCAGGCGGGTCGCTGACCAGGTCAAACACGCCCGGACCGTGGTCCCGTACCACCGCCGCAGCAACAACGCCCAGGTCGGCAACAGGGTGACGCTGAACGACCCGGTACCGACCAGCAGCAGGTGCCCACGTGCGAGCGGCAGGTCCTCGGGAACATTCGCGGGTCGACCGGTCACACCCCCACCCCCCGGCGGCCACGGCCCCACCCGGCCAACGAGAACGAACGCCGAAGGGGCAACCGACCGCGGATCGGCGTCAAGGCGGCACGGAACAAACCAGCACCGACGAGCAGCGAGCGGCCTGCTCGGTCGCCGACCGAGCCCCGAGCCACCGGCCCGGTTGGCCGCACGATGACCGCGGTCCCGAACCGCAAGCAGGGTGATGACACGCCTGCCCCCGGCGAGTGCGGACGATCCGTCGTCGGCCGCCCGCTCACGACCCCGCCGCCTCGACCGGCAGGTGGCCGTTCTGCCTGGCGTGGCGGGACTGTTCCCGCAGTCGGCGGCCCGCGAGGTCGGCGAGGTGGGTGTTGCCGGTCTTGTCGAAGTAGTCGAGCAGGGTGCGCAGGGCTCGGGACTTGTCCTCGGCCGAGAGCGCCGGGGCGTCGCCGCCGAAGGTGCCCCGGGCGAGGAGGGCGTCGTACTCCTCGCGGAGCAGGGAGCAGACGACCATGTCGTGGTACTCGCCGTCGACGAAGGCGTAGTCGCGCAGGACGCCCTCCACGGTGAGCAGGCCGCGGGCGATGATCTTCATCGTCTCGCGGTTGTAGGTGCCGGTGGTGACCTCGACCCGGTGGGCGTTGAGGCTGTGGAACAGGTGCTTGAGCGCGGCGCCCCACGCGGCAGCGCCATAACCGCGCGACCAGGCGGCGGGGTCGCCGATGACCAGGCCGAGGTTGTAGTTGCCGAGGTAGCTCAGGGTCCGCCAGCTGACCGCGCCGACGGCGACGCCGTCCGGGTCGACGACCATCAGGTAGGTGTGGCCGGACGCGCGGACCTGCTCGCGCAGCTCAGCCGGGGTGCACAGCGGCGAGCCGCCGTTGGCGTAGACGCCCGCGGTGCCGTCGAGCCAGCCGACCAGCAGGTCGAAGTCGGGCTCGGTGATCTGCCGCAGTGTCACGAGGGTGCCGGACACGGTCCTCCTCACGGGGGCCACAGGGTGGGACTGCCGGGTTCGACTGGACGGCGACCGGTGCGTGGCGCGACGCTAGGCAGAGCCGGGGTGCGAGTCGATAGCAGCGACTCGCACCCCGACCCCGGTCACCGCCTGCGACCACGCGGTCGCGGGACGGCTCAGCAGTGGTCGCTGGCGAAGCTGGCGGTCACCAGGTCCGACTCGACCTCGGCGACCTCGACACCCTGCAGGTCCACGATCTCCATGTTCAGCTCACCTCCTCCCCGGTCTCGGTGGTGGCCCGCGCCGGGTCCGGCGCGGTGGTCAGGAAGGGCAGGAAGGCCAGGTCCGGGTCGCGCGCGGTGGCCAGCGCGAGCAGCACGCCCGCACCGCCGGTGGCGAGGTCCATGGACAGCCGGAACTGGCGTCTGCCGGGGAAAGCGAGGTGCCCGCGGTAGGACAGGGCGTCCCAGCCGAGGTTGCGCACGTGCGTGTCGACCGCCCGCCGTGGCGCGCGGAGCCTGGCGGCGGTGGCCAGCAGTCCGGCGCGACCTTCGAACAGGTTGCTCTCGACGACGAACTCGGGGCGGAAGACCGCCATGATCGCGGGCATGCTCGCCGTGATGCGCTCGTCGGCGCGGTGCCGCAGCACTTCTGCGGCGACCAGGCCCACCCCCGCGGTGCCGGAGGCGAGGTAGGGCAGGGCGCGGCCGGTGCGCTCACCGGCGAGCATGGTGCCGTCGGGCCGGATCACACAGGTGTCCAGGTCCCGGTGCAGTGCGGCCACCGCGGCGTCGAGCCAGTGGTCGGCGCCGGTGTGCTCGTACAGCCGCAGCAACGCCAGCGCCGTGCCGGACCAGCCGTGGCAGAGCCCTGCCTGGGTCGGTGGTCGCGTGTCGAGCAGCCGTTTCCCGATCAGCTCGGCCTCGTCGGCCCAGCGCGGGTCCAGGTGCGAGAGCCGCAGCAGGTTCAATGCGATCCCCGCGAGCCCTTGGTAGAGGGTGGGTGCTTGGACGGCCGTGACCATCGGTGCGGCGGTCTCGACGAGTCGCACGGCGTCGTCGTCGCGCCCGAGGTGGGCCAAGACGTAGGCGATGCCGTGCAGTCCGGTGCAGAACCCGGGCGGTAGCGCGACCGGGTCGGATACCGCGCGCAGCAACCAATCGAGGTGAGCCGGGTCGTTGCCGACGCCGGTGATCGAGCGGGCCCAGAGCACGCCCGCCGCCCCGTGCGCGAAGTCCGCGCCCGCTGACCGGAACGCCGCGATGTCGCCGGGGAACAGGCGGTCCGTGCGATCCGGGGTGGCCGAGGCGGTGATGGCGGCGGCGATGGAACGGCAGGCCGCGTCGAGGTCCGCGGTCGCGAGGTCGACCTCCAGCGGTTTGCCGTCGGCGGCGAGCGCGCTCACGGAGGACCCGGCGTCCGGGGCCAGATCGCGGCGCCACTGCTCGGCCAGGCCGGGGCGCAGCGGGTAGCGGCGGGCGACCTCGGTGATGGCGGCGTCGACCTTCGCCGGGTCGAGCTCCCAGATGCGGTCCTGCGCTTGGAACAGCCACAGCCTCAGTGCCGCGAGTGCGGAGCGGTCCAGGTCGGTGCCGCGCCTGCCCAGGCGTGCGGTGCGGAACCCGGACGCGCCGAGTGCCGGTTCGAAGTCCGGGTCGGTCGCCGAGCCCGCGACCTCGAAGTCGACCAGCGAGATCCGCTCGTCCTCGGTGATCAGGACGTTGCCCGGGTGCAGGTCGCCGTAGACGACGCCGCGGGCGTGGATCTCGTCGAGCAGGGCGGCGAGGCGGTCGCCGAGGGCTTGGGCGCGGTCGGTGAACGCGGCGAGGTCATCGGCGGTCGGGTCGGCGGTGACGAGCGGGTGGTTGCGGGCGACCCAGGTCCAGATGACCTCGCCGGGGGCCGGGTCCATGACGAGGAAGCTGTGGCCGCCCGCGGTGACCAGGTCGTGCGCGCGGGGCACCCCGGTGATGCCGTCGAGTGCGCGCAGCACCGCGTACTCGTGGTTCAGCCGGGTCACCGCGTCGCGGCCCGCGCGGTCGAGACCGGCATGGGGACGGGCTTCCTTGAGCACGACCTCGGCGCCGTCGGCGAGTCGGGTCGCCCGGTAGACGCCGCCCGCGTTGGAGAAGTGCAGAGCACTGTCCACTCGGTACGGGAAGTCGGAACGGCTTTCTGCGCGGGCGAGGAAGTCCGGCACCGGGACCCACGGCGGGGTGTGGAAGACGGGGGTGCGCCGATCGGGCACCAGGGTTCCGTCGGGGTCCAGCAGTGCGGGGACGCGGTTGCCCGCGGCGTTGGTGAGGAGCATGCGGGTGAAGCCGCCGTAGCGAACGTGCAGGGGGCCATCCTTCCAACGCAGGTCGCTGAGGACCCTGGCGTGGGGAGTGCCCGCGAGTTCGGCGTCAAGTCCGGTGAGGACGGTGTGCAGCTCGGCTTCGGTGGTGGGGTAGATCGCGACGAACTTGCCGCTGGCGGCCCGGTTGGCGTACTTGCCGTTGATGAGCCGCAGCAGCCGCGGGGTGGGTAGGAACTTGAAGGAGATCCGGTGGCGGAGGCAGAAGTCCCAGACGGTGTCCAGGACCCGCTCGCCGTCGTCCGGGGTCGCCGAGACGTGGACTTTCCAGCCCTGGTGGGGAAGCGCGGTCGCGTCGGGGTCGAGCACGACCCACACGTCGCGCTCGCGCCGCCGCCAGCCGGACGGGACCGCGCGGTCCGCGGCGGCGAAGCGCTCACCGAGGGCGAGGCGCGCGGGGGTGTCGTAGAAGACCCGGTCGGCGAAGGTGTACGCCCAGTACTCGTCCAGCATTCTTTACCTCCCTCAAGCTATTTCGGTTCCGGACCGGTCAACGGTCGGCGCGGTGGAACTTGGCCACTGAAAGCGGTACGAAGACCGCCAGCAACAATCCGATCGAGATCAACGCTACCAGTTCCGGGTACCGGCCGGGAAAGGATTCCGCGATATGCCGGTCGGAATTGCCGAACAGGTCGCGCACGGTGCTCACCAACGCGCTCACCGGGTTCCAGGCGGCCAGCGGGCGCACCCAGCCGGGCAGCGTGTCGATGGGCACGTAGAGGTTGGACAGGAAGACGAGCGGGATGACGGTGAACAAGCTGGCCTGCGAGGCGACCTCCGGCGCACGCACCACCAGGCCCACGTAGACGCCGAGCCAGGTGACCGCGAAGGCGAACGCCAGCAGCACCAGGTAGGCGGCGATGACCTGCGGGAAGCCCGCGTGCGGCTGCCAGCCGACGAGCAGTCCGAAGCCGCTGAGCACGGCGAGGGAGACGGTGGTGAGCAGCAGGTCGGCCACCGCCCGCCCGGCGAGCACGGCGGTGGGGGCCATGGGCAGCGAGCGGAAGCGGTCGACCACCCCGCGCCGCACGTCCAGCGCCACCGCCGACCCGGTGACCGCGATCGCGAACGCCGCCGTCTGCACGAAAACACCGGGCATCAGATATTCGGCGTAGTTCCCGCCGGGCGCGTCGATGGAACCACCGAAAACCCCGGCGAACAGCAACACGAACAATACCGGTTGGACGGTGGTGAAGAAAAGGACTTCCGGGGTTTTCGTCAACCCGATGACATAACGGCGGACCATGGTGTGGGTATCGGAGACACCCCACCGCAGGGCGTGCGCGACGCTCATGCCGCCCCCCGCTCGGCCGCGCGCCCGGTGAGCGCGAGGAACACGTCGTCGAGGGTCGGCCTGCGCAGGGCGATGTCGACCACCCGCACCCCGGCCGCGTCGAGGGCCCGCACGGCGGCGACCAACAGCTCCCCGTCATCAGTGGGCACGTCGACCCTGGTCAACTCCGGATGCGGCCGCGGCCGGACTCCGGCAAGGCTGCCGAGGACTTCTATCGCGACCGCCAGGTGTGCCTGTTCGCGCAGGGTCACCTCAAGCCTGCCCCCGCCCACGTCCGCCTTGAGCCGCTCGGGGCTGCCCTGCGCGATGATCCGCCCGCCGTCGACGACCGCGATCTCGGCGGCGAGGCGGTCGGCTTCCTCGAGGTATTGGGTGGTCAGCAGGACGGTCGTGCCGGTGTCGGCGAGGTCCTGCACCACGTCCCACAGCTGCTGCCTGCTCCGCGGATCGAGCCCGGTGGTCGGCTCGTCCAGGAACAGCACCCGCGGCCGCCCCACCAAGGCCCCCGCGAGGTCCAGGCGCCTGCGCATCCCCCCGGAGTACCCCCTGGCTTGCCTGTCCGCCGCGTCGACCAGGTCGAACCGCCGCAGCAACTCCTCCGCCCTGGTCCGCGCGGCCGCGGCTCCCAGGTGGTGCAGGCGACCGATCATGTCCAGGTTCTGTCTGCCGGTGAGGTTGTCGTCGACCGCCGAGTACTGCCCGGCCAACCCCATGACCTTCCGCACTTCCCTGGGCTTGCGCACGACGTCGATCCCGGCCACGACCGCCCGCCCCGAATCCGGTGCGCACAACGAGGCCAACATCCGCACAGACGTCGTCTTGCCCGCCCCATTGGGACCCAGCAGCCCGAAGACAGTCCCTTGCGGCACAAGCAGGTCGAGCCCGTCGACCGCCCTGACCTCGCCATAGGTCTTCACCAACTTCTCGGCGATGATCATCCGCAGCCCCCGGCCGTGTCGCGGTCGAACGCGCCGGTCGCCGCGAGCACCGGCGCCGGTATGTCCTTAGTGGATGGAGCAGCGGTATCCGGGCCGCTGAGCGCGGCGATGAAGTGCTCGAGGCGGTCGAGGCCCCAGTAGCGGTGGCGACCCAGACGGAAATACGGGACGCCGAAGATGTCGTCTTCATAAGCGGCGGTGAGCATGTCCACTCCCTCGGCGCGCAGGGAAGGGTCGCTGGGGGCATCGAGGACGGTGTCCGGGTTCATGTCACAGGCAAGGGCGGCGGCACGGACAACCTGCGGGTCGCAGATGTTCTCGCCGCGCTCCCAGCGGGCCTCGGTGAGCGCCAGGTAGAACGGCCACGCCTGGCCCGCGCGACGGGCGTGCAGCCAGGCCAGGTTGGGCAGTTCCCACCACGGGTCGACGTCCACCGGCCAGACCAGGGGGTAGCCGCGTTCCTGGGCCAGGCGCTTGGTGTCGGCGAGCAGGTAGAGGTGTTTGGCCTTGCTCATCGGGACGTAGATGATCTCGGCGCCGCGGGCGTGCAGGGCGGCCTCGGTCGTCTTGTCCGGCTCCCAGAACGGGATGAAGTCGGCCCGGTGCACCACATCCGGCACCCGCGCGAGCAGGTCCCGCACCGCCATCCAGCTGTACGGGCTGTTCAGCGCGAAGAACACCCGGGGGCGTTTGGTCCTCACCGCGAACCCCCGAGCAAGGCGGCCCGGGTGACGGCGTCGAACTCGGCCAGCGCACCCGCCCGCTCGCCGCGGCTGATGGCGTAGCCGTGCAGGATCGTGGCCGTGGCGGTGCGGATGAGGCGGTCGCCGCGGCGGACGTAGAAGTCGAGGTCGGCGGTGTACAGGACATCGCGGACGATGTCGCGCACGGTGAGCACGGTGTGGACGGTCTCCTCCATGTACGCGGCGGCGAAGACCTTGATCCGGGAGCGGGACACGACCGGGATCCAGCCCCGGGTGTCGAGCATGGTGCGGATCGAGATGCCCCGGTCGGCGAGGAAGCGGTCGATACCCTCTTCGACAGCCTTGATGTAGCCCCCGTGTTGCAGCCGATCAGACAGGTGGCAGTCGTAGTACGGGATCCGCCAACTCCAGAGAAAAGCATTGTCGGACAGGGGGAGCTCCGCAACCCCCTCTTGCTTGCCGAGCGAGTCCACAGCGGACACGAGATGGCGATCCAATCCCATGGGCAGCGGATCACCCGCGACGCCCGCGGAAGTCAGGACGACAGCGATTCGTCCGGTGAGGACGGTCTCCGTGCGGCCGCCCCGGTCCACGGTCATCTTGGCGGTGAACCGCAGCGCGGGCCCCACACCGTCCACCGGGGTCAGCACGGTGGTGACGACGTCGTCGACGTCGAGGGTCGCCGGGAGCTGGATCGAGGTCTCGACGAACTCCAAGCCCACCCCGTGCCGGTGGAACAGCGCGGCCGGGCCGAGGCCCAAGCCGCGGAAGTGGTCGAGGACGGCCTCCTCCAGCAGGTAGCCGAAGTGCTTGAACCCGATCCAGGTGCGGATGTTCGCACCCTCGTAGCGCGGTCGGCCCACGGTGCTCGTCGGCGTCTGGACTCCGGTGGTCACGCGGCATCGCTCCCTTCGCGGTCGGTGAACTCGGTCAACGCGGCGGCCACCCGCTCGGGGCGGTCGAGGTGCTGGAAGTGCGTCCCGCCCGGCACCAGGCGGACCTCGGCCGCGAGCATCGCGGCGGCCAAGGCATGAGCCCGGTCGGGCGGCAGCGCCCGGTCTCCCGAGCAGGTCAGCACCATGGTCGGGGTGCGCACCTCGGCGAGCGGCAACTTCGCGGTGCGGCGGAACTGGTCGAACAGCGCACCGAGACCGTGCTCGCCCGCCCGTCGTGCGGTCTGGTCGACCATGGCGTCGACGAGCTCGTCCTCGACCACCCGCGATCCCAACCGCAGTCGCAAGCCCTCGGCCATGATCGCGCGGAAGTCGGCGTACGCGCGCTCGTACGGCTCCGCCGCGGTCGGGTAGAACGGGACGAGCAACAGCGCGGGAACGGCCGCTACCTCAGCCAAGTGCTGCAGGACCGCGTTGGCACCGAATGAATGTCCAATCAGGACCTCCACCGGCTCCGGAACCTCGTCCAGCGCCCGGCGCAACCACGCCCCGGCGTCGCCGTCGGAAGTCCAGCGGTAGTCGTTGCCCGCCCGCCACGGCAGGTCGAGCGCGTAGAACCGGCCCGGGAACCGCTCGGCGACCGCGCGCCAACTGTCCCACCGGTCCTCCACCCCGTGCGCGGCGACCACGACCGGTCCGTCACCGCCAAGCAACCGAACGCCGACGCTCATCGCGCCACCACCCGGATCGAGGCGTATCCGTCCTCGTTATCACCGCAGGTCAACAGCGCATCAGGCCCGCTGCCCGCGGACAACCACTCAGCTGCACGAACGGCCTGGACAACCCCCAGCGCGCCGTAAATCTCCCCCAGCGGGTCATCCTCCAGGGTCAGCGCCGCAGGAGTCGTCCCCAGGTCCAGCGCCAAGGCACCAGGCTCGCGGGAAAGCACCACGCAGGCGGCGACAGCTGTGGTCTCTACCAAGTCGCAATCAGGCTCAACGCCCACGACCACAACTCGATCCGCGCGATCGGCCGCGATGAGGCGTGATCCGTGGCGAAGCGCGTCGATCCCTGAGGTGCGGCCGGAGCAGAGGGTGAGGTTGGGGCCGGTGAAGCCGAACCGGATCGCGATGGCCCCTGCGATGACGTTGCTAGACGCGTTGGGGATGTCCATCGGGCTGATGGACCGCCGTTCCCCAGCCCGGACGAGGGCAGCGGCCGAGCGCACGGTGTCGATGTTGCCCAGGTTGGAACTGACGACCACACCGGTGGTGACAGCTCCGGGCAACGGCAAGGTCGGCTTGCCCAGTGGTAGCCCCAGCGCTCGGTGGACCGCGCAGAGAGCGAGTCTCGTGGCGGGATCCTTGCCAAGCAAACCTTTGCGTCCCAACAAGGTGTGTGCCTGCTCTGGTGAACAGTCTCCCTCGCTGGGAACGTGCAGTGCGTGGCCGATGATCGAGGCGGTCATGGCAGACCCACCACCGATACCGCGTTCACGCCGCCGAACCCGAAGGCGTTCACCTGGGCCAACTCGAACCGACCCGCCTCCGGTTCACCGCGCACCAGGCGCAGTCCGGCGGCTTCGGGGATGGAGTTGATAAGCCCGGCGACCGCGGGCACCCGACCGGCGTGCATCGACTCGATGGCCACGATGAGGTTCATCAGCGCGGCAGCTCCTGACGTGTGGCCGAGGGCGCCCTTCAACGCGGTGACCGATGGGCGATCGCCGAGAACCTGGGTGAGCGCAGCAGCCTCAGTCGGGTCGTTGAGCGCGGTTCCGGTGCCGTGCGCGACGACGAGGTCGATGTCCTCAGCGGTGATCCCGGCCCGGGTGTGGGCGTCGCGCATGGCGTTGACGATCCCGGGGAGGTGCGGGCCGGTCTCGTGGAAGGCGTCGCAGGTGAGGCTGGTGGACAGCAGGTGAGCACGGGCGTCCGGCGCGTCGGGTCTCAACACCACCGCCGCGGCTCCCTCGCCGAGCAGGACGCCGGTGCGGTCGCGGTCGAACGGCCGCAGGGCGGTGGTGGGGTCGTCCGAGATCCGGGCGATCATCGCCAACATGCTGTCGGTCATGGCGTCCGCGCCCGCGACCACCACGGCGTCGGCCTCACCGGTGACCAGCATGTCCGCGCCGACCGCGAGCGCGTGCCCGGAGGCCGAGCAGGCGTTGGCGACGGTGTGCACACCCTCCACAGTGGGCAGTGCGCGCCGCACGGCGCGGCCGAAGTGCAGGTCCGCCGGATCGAGCGCGGCGCCGTCGACGGCCCACCGCTCGACCGCGCGCAGCTCGCGCAACCCGGTGCCGACCACGACATGGACCCGTCGCACATCCGGCGGCAGCCCAGCGGCGGCCGCTCCCGCGACGCACCGGGTCAGCCACCGCGAAGCACGCAGCGACGGCTCAGGATCCTCGTCGGGGATCTGGTAGCCGTGGGTCACACCGGTCTTGTCGTGGAACCGCAGGGGCCCCAACGCTGTCCGGCCCGCGAACAACCCCGCGGTGGTCGACCGCAGATCCCCCAGACCAGTGACCATGTCATACCCCGTCACCACGATCCGCACGCCGCCACCCCCTCAGCACCACAGCACCCACCGCACCATCGGACGTCGTCCCGGTCACCACGCTCGGCCGACCGTCCACATCGGAATCAATCGCGGACCGCTCCAGCAGTGCTGCCACCTGGAACGCCCCGGAAGCCGCGTGGCACTCCCCCACCGTCTCCTTGACCCGGATCCGCTCCACGTCCCCGAAGACCTCGGCCACCGCGGTGACCTCCCCGTGGTCCCGCTCGGGAATGCCCCGCTCACCGGTAGCGACAGCCCAGACCTCGCTTGGCTTTACCTCGGCTTTGGCGAGCGCCCGCCGAAGGACCTCGCTGAGATCCCCCGAGGTGCTCACCGCGGTCGCGAGCACCTCCGCCAGCGGCACCCGCCCCGCCGCCCGAACATCCGCGGCCCGTTCTGCGACGAACACGACCGCGCCTTCGCCCGGGAGCACGCCCCGCCCGCCGTAGCGGAGGTGATCCGCCCAGGCGGTGTGCGGGCTGAACTCCTCGGCCGCACCAACCAGCACGGCGTCGGCGTACCCCCTGGCCAGGGTCATGCCGGTGTAGCGCAAGGTCCGCACCCCGGCCAACTGCCCGGCCGCGATGGTCGCGTTGACCCCTTTGAGCCCGTAGCGGATCGCGCTGTGCCCCGCGGCCGAGTTCATCACCGCAGCCGGGAACAGCACCGGGTTCACGTGATAAGGCCGATCCTCCACGATCGTCGCCCGGCTGAAGTCACTGGTAGCCCGAACTCCACCGGCGGTCGTGCCGAGCACCACACCGAACCGCGCCCGGTCATGACCATCCACAGCAGACCCGATCGACTCCAACGCGCGCCCACACCCAACCACAGCCAACGCCGTGGTCCGGTCATAACCGCTGGTCCCCTTCCGCCCCAGCTGCGCCCGCACATCGAAATCCCGGATGACATGCGCCACCGGCCCCGGCAACTCCTCGTCGAACATCCCCCCGACCTCAACCGCACCACCCCCCGCGACCACCCCCACCCCGGTAATCGCGATCATGCGACCCTCCCCAGGACCGCGATCGCGTTGTTCCCGCCAAAGGCGAGCCCGTTGTTCTGCACCACGTCCAACCGCGCAGCCCGAGCCACGTTCGGCACCGGGTCAATGCCGCCCAGCGCCGGATCGGGCTCTTGGAAGTTGTTCCGCCGCAGCATGAACCCACCGGCAATGCCCAGCACCGCGGCGATCGCGCCGAACCCGCTCGCCGCCCTCGCGGTACGGTCCAGGACCGACCCGACCGAGCTGACCAGCCGCGCATTCCCACCGAACACCGAGATCACTCCCAGCTCGTGGGCCAGCACCTCACCCTGGCGCGAACAGTCCACCTGAGACACACCGCCCCCTCGGCCACGCTCCGCAGTCGCGATCATGCGACCCTCCCCAGGACCGCGATCGCGTTGTTCCCGCCGAAGGCGAACCCGTTGTTCTGCACCACGTCCAACCGCGCAGCCCGAGCCACGTTCGGCACCGGATCAATACCGCCCAGCGCTGGATCCGGTTCCTGGAAGTTGATCGTCGGCGGTATGAAACCCTCGGCGATGCCCAGCACCGCGGCGATCGCGCCGAACCCGCTCGCCGCCCCCATCGTGTGCCCCAACATCGACTTGATGGAGCTGATCGGCGGTGGCTCGGCGCCGAACACGGCGTGTACCGCGCGGGCCTCCACCAGGTCGTTGGCCGGTGTCCCCGTCCCGTGCGCGCAGATGTAGTCCACATCGGACGCGCTGATCCCGGCGTTGCGGTGGGCCAGCCGCATGCACTCCGCGATGCTCTCGGCGTTGGGCGCGACCATGTGCTCGGCGTCGCAGTTGAGGCCGTAGCCGAGGACCTCGGCGTAGATCCGCGCGCCCCTGGCCCGCGCCGAGTCCAGCGACTCGACGAACAGGGCCGCGCCGCCCTCGCCGGTGAGGATGCCGGAGCGGTCGCGGTCGAAAGGTGCGCAGGCGAGGCCGGTGACCGCGCCGAGGCGGGAGAAGCCCGCGTGCACCCAGCGGGCGACCGAGTCGGCGCCGCCCGCCACCACGTGGTCCTGCTCCCCGCAGGCGACCAGGTCGTAGGCGTGGCCGAGCGCGTAGTTGCTCGCCGAGCAGGCGGTGGACAGCGTCAGGCACTCCCCCGTCAGCCCGAGCTCGGCGTTGACCGCGGCGCTGATGCGCTCGGCGGGCACGGCCGCGACCTCGGCCGGGTTCAACGCGGGGAACCCAGCGGCGACCACCTGTTCGGTCAGCAGCTCCACCACCCGGGACTCGCCACCGGTCGTGCCGAACACCGAGCCGGATGCCGTCCCCGTCAACCGATCCGGGTCGATCCCGCTGTCGCGCACCGCCAACCTCGCCGACGCCGCGGCGAACAGGCTGGTGCGCCCCCACCGGGCTGGGTCGAGGCGCTCGAGCAGGTCACCGGGGGCGAACCCGGTGACCTCCCCGGCCCGGCGGTGCAGGAACCCGGTGGCGTCGAACGCGCTGATCTCGCTGATGCCGCTGCGCCCGGCCCGCAGCGCGGCGGCGAACGCCCGCGCGCCGACGCCGATGCTCGACACCGGGCCCAGGCCGGTGATGGCGACCCGGCGCACGCTCAGCCCCGGACCGCGTACTTGGCGACGACGTCGTGCAGGGCGCGCAGGCTGACCATGTTCGGCAGCTCCTGCTGCGGGATGTCGACCTTGTAGCGCTTCTCCACCCGGGCCAGCAGCTCGATGGCGCGCAACGAGTCGGTGTCGTGCTCCTCGGCGAACAGGCCGTCGTCGGAGACCTCCTCCGGTTCGACCTCCAGGACGTCGGCGGCGATCTCGCGCAGCTCGTCGAGGGTGGCGGTGATCTGGGTCATCGGGTCCTCCTGGGGTGTCGGGTACTGCGGGAGCACATCAGCGGCGCGGCAGGCGACGGACGGCAGCCGCGCGGTGGTTCAGGTTCCGCTCGGGCGCGGCAGGGCGCCCCCTGGCCACGGCGAGCATCGAGCCGAAAGTGACGATCACGGTGCCGCGCACCCGCGTCTCGCCGGTGAGGAAAGCGGTGTCGCCCTTCGTGCCCGCCAGTTCGACGGTGTGCTCGACGACGTCGCCCGGGTAGGCGGAGCCGGTGAACCGCACGTCCCTGGCCGCGCCGAACAGCGGTAGTCCCGGCAGGTCGAGTCCCCGCAGGCGCGCGCTGTGCAGCCACAGCAGCGCGCCCGCCTGACCGAACGACTCGATCAGCAGGGTCGCCGGGTAGGCGTGGTCATCAGGGCCCGCGTGCTCGTCAATCCCGGCGTAGCAGGGTTCCGCGCCGCTGATCGCCTTTTCGGCGACGATGCGGCGGTCGGGGTCGAGGTGGCGGACCCGGTCGACGAGCAGGATCGGGTGCCGGTGCGGCAGCACGCGGGCGATGTCAGGCAGTTCGAGCACCGGCACCCCGCAGTTCCAGGGTCATCCGCGCGGCGGGGGTGCCGTCGTCGCGGACGCACTTGGCGCGCACCCGGTCGCCGGTGATGTCGAGGTGGGCGGTGAGCCGGTCACCGGGGTGCAGCGGGGCGGTAAGTCCTAGTGAGACGACGGCGGCGAGCTCGACCCGCTGGGGCGCGAGGACGAGCCGCGCGGCCTGCAGGACGGTCTCGACGGTGAACACACCCGGGTAGACGGGCCACCCGGGGTAGTGCCCGGACAGGTACGGGTCCCGCGCGGAGACCACTTTGTACGCGGTGGTGCCCTCGACGCGGTCCACCGCCGACAGCGGCTTCGCCTGGTTCGCCGTCACAGCACCAGCCCGCCGTCGACCTGGATGACCTGGCCGGTGATGTAGGCGGCCCGGTCGGAGAGCAGGAACGAGACCAGGTCGGCCACGTCGTCGGGGGTGCCGAAGCGGCCGAGCGGGACCCGGCCGAGGGTGTCGGCGCGGCGCCGCTCGGGCAGGCCCGCGGTCATGTCGGTCTCGATGAACCCGGGCGCGACCACGTTGACCCGCACGCCGTGCCCGCCGACCTCCTTGGCCAGGGCCCGGCTCATGCCGTGCACGCCAGCCTTGGCCGCGGCGTAGTTGGACTGGGTGGCGTTGCCGTAGACGCCCGCGATCGAGGAGATGCTGACGATCGCGCCGCGCCGCTGCTTCATCAGCTCGAACACCACCGCGCGCGACACGGTGAACGCGCCGGTGAGGTTGGTGTCGAGCACCGCCCGCCAGTCCGCGGTGGACATCAGGGCCATCGGGTTGTCGCGCACGATCCCGGCCGAGTTGACCAGGGCGCTCGGCGGGCCGAGCTCGGCCTTGGCACCGGCCAGGAACGCGACGACGGCGGCCTCGTCGGTGACGTCGCAGCGGGCGTGGTGCACCCGGCGGCCCTCGGCGCGGACCGCGGCGGCCACCTCCTCGGCGGCCCCGGTGTCAGCGCGGTAGCAGAAAGCGATGTCATAACCGTCGCGCGCCAGCCGGATCGCGACCGAGCGGCCGATTCCGCGCGATCCTCCGGTGACCACCGCGGTCGCCCCGATCTGCATGGTCGCCGCCTTTCGCGGGAAATGGGGTTCTCGGGGCACACGGGTGCCAGCCGAGGAGAAGGGAATTCAGCGCGGGAATGCGGTACGGCACTACCCGGCGGGAAAAGCGTGGACACCCGGGATCAGCTCGGGAAAGAACCGAGGCATTTCGGGGAAGAAGACCAGTTGGCACACCACTCCAACTTCGTGGAGTATTCTTCGGGCACTGGCCCCGGCATGTCAACCCCCCGATTCGGTTTCTTCCGGTTGGACCGCGTCCATGGTCGTGGCGACGTCGTCGGGGTGGTAGAAGGTGAGCCGCCCCTCCCGGTAGCGCCGCCACCGGTGCGCGTTGGCCAGCCGGTACACCCTGGCCAGGGGCACCGACCAGATCTGCGCGACGTCGTGCGCGCTCAGCCCGCGCGGCACCGCCACGGCCTCAGACCCCGGTCAGCGCTCGCCGCAGCTCCGGCCAGCGGCGCGGCGCCCACGAGTGCGCGGGATCGCGGGTGCAGGTGATCGCCGAGCGGGCCACCGCGCGCAGCTGGCCGCGGCAGCCCGGCTCGACGCAGCCGCCGATGGGCACGGTCGCCACGTCCTGGCCCGCCCGCGGGCGGGTGGCCGCGACCAGGCCGAGCAGCTCCTCGGCGAAGTCGGCGCCCGCGGCGTGCGCCATCAGCCAGTCCAGGTGCGCGATCAGGAACCCGACCTGGGCCTCGACCAGCCGCGCAGGCGCGCGGGTGCCGCGCTCGGCCGCGACCAGGTCGACCCAGGCGGCGAGGACGCCGAGCTGCTCGGCGCGCAGGTCGGCGGCCTCGGTGTTGAACGGGAGCCCCGGGTGGGCGCCGCCGCGCACCCGCTCCCCGTGCCGCGGCGAGGTGGCCAGCACCCGCAGCAGCTCCCGGTGCGCGCTCGCGACCTGGAGCAGGCCGCGGGCGAGCCGGTCGCGGCAGCTGCCGCACGCCCGGGCGCCCACGTGCGCGGCGGAACAGCAAGCGGATAGACAATGCGAACGTGACAATGCGTCCCCCTCATGACAGAAACAGGCCAGGGTGGACCAGCGCACCCACCCCCGGGAGAACAGCGCGGCCCGCGGCGACGGGTCCAAATGGACACGCGACATCGCCCCTGACTGATTGCCAGCGTATCCGGGCGCGCCGCCCGCGGGTGGGGATTCTCAGCACTTTCTCAAGCGGGCCGTAGGACGATGAGGGGTTCGGCGCGGGCCCGGGAATGCGGAGGTGGGCGTGACATGGGGAAACCGACTTAACCGGCGGGCAACTCGGCGGCAACTTCCCGGGGGATTCACCCGGCCTGTCAAAGTACTGTCCATGGCGGATTGTTGAATCAGAGCCAACCCGCTGCGCGTGCTGTTCGAAAGTGGCCCACAGGTCGGATGACCGGGTCGAGGGGGTCCAGGCGCACCGGCGTGGGCCGTTCGGGTGAGCCGGTGCGATTTGCCGGGTTCGGCGGACCTGGCGGGCGCGGTGCGACAGAATCAGGGGTACCGGTGTCACTGGGGGAGCGCGGAGGAGCGGGATGAGCGGGTTCGACATCAACCTGGGCGAGGTGCGCGCGCACGCCGACACGGTGGCGTCGATCTCCACCGAGGTGAACTCCGCCCTGCGGATCGCGCAGGCCACGGTCGGCGGGAACGCCTACGGGGCGATCGGGGCGTTCTTCGCGAGCGCGATCGCGCTCGCCAGCGACGACGTGCGCGAGGCGATCACCAAGACCGCCAAGGCGTACATGGACGTGCAGGATGGTCTGCGCGCGGTGGCCGCCGACTACCAGGAGATCGACGACGCCCACGCCAGGGTGTTCGGGGGCGGCGGCGCCACGCACACCGCGGTGCTGCCGGTGAACGACACCGGGCAGCCGTACTCGCACCGGCAGCGCCGCAAGGCGATCGAGGTGCTGGAGCGGATCTCGGCGAAGAACGAGATCAGCGTCGCCACGGTGGCGCTACCGCCGGTGCGCGCGCTGAAGCTGTGGGTGGGCGAGATCGCCTCGGCGAAGATCGGCGACCACTACGAGAAGGAGGTCGCGGACGTGCTGGCGAAGCCGCCGACGAACGCGAACCTGCGCGAGCTCGCGGTCACCGAGACCAAGTTCTGGAACTCCGAGCGGGGCAACTGGGTGGGGTCCCTGCTGACCGCCGACAACCGCTACAACCTGCTGGTCGGCAGTCGCGACGACTGGCTGGCGGAGATGCCCGCCGAGCAGCGCGCGCAGGTCAGGCGCCAACTGGGCCTGTGAGGTCGCAGGCGGGGCCCGCGGTTTAGGATCTTTCGCCAAGCGGACGGTTGAGCGAACAGCCGCCACCACCTTGCGGGACGGCCCGGGTGTCTTGGCGCGCCGGACCGTCCGCGGAGCGAAAGCGCGCGTGTCGATGAGCACTGGAGCACTCCCCCGCCCCACGTCCGCCCGCTGGTCCCTGCGCCGCTGGTGGTTGGTCTCGGCCGCGGTGGTGATCGCGGTCCTGATCGGCGCGATGGTGAGCGTGGCGTGGGCGATCGCGGACCTGACCGCGGCGCGGACGCACTTGCTGGACACCGTCGGTCCGACCGTGGTGAACACCCAGCAGCTGGGCATGGCGCTGGTGGACCAGGAGACCGGCGTGCGCGGCTACGCCCTCAGCGGTCTAGACGACTTCCTGTCGCCTTACGACGGTGGCCGCGACCGCGCGGCGCGGATCCGGTCGACCATCGACCCCACGGGCCTGCCGTGGCTGGCGGGCGACCTCGCCGAGTTGGACCGGGCGATGTCGGCCTGGCGGGCGAGGTACGCCGAGCCGGTCATCTCCGCCGTCCGCGCGGGCGCCCCGCCGCCGACGGTGAGCACGGGCAAGTCCGAGTTCGACGCGGTGCGCGCGGCTTTGACCGACGTGCAGTCGCATCTGGAGACCGAGCGCAGTGCCGCCCGCGCGGCGTTGAACACCGCCGCCGCCCGCCTGGCCGCGACCTGCGTGGTGGCCCTCGGCGGGTTGCTGGTGGTCGTCCTGGTCGGCGTGTGGCTGATGACCAGATCCGTCGTCCGCCCGCTGGGCAGGCTCACCAACCAGGTCCGCCAGGTGGCCGACGGCGACTTCGACCACGAGGTCACCGTCCGCGGCCCCCGCGAGGTCGTCTCCCTCAGCGCCGACGTCGACACCATGCGCCGCCGGATCGTGTCCGAACTGGACAGAGCCCAGGCGGCGGGCCGCGACCTCGAGCGGTCGAACGCCGAACTGGAGCAGTTCGCCTACGTCGCCTCGCACGACCTGCAGGAGCCGCTGCGCAAGGTCGCCAGCTTCTGCCAACTCCTGGAACGCCGCTACGCCGAACAACTCGACGACAAGGCCCGCCAGTACATCGAGTTCGCCGTGGACGGTGCCCGCCGGATGCAGGTGCTGATCAACGACCTCCTCTCCTTCAGCCGAGTCGGCCGCCACACCGGCAAGCACGCCGACCACCCAGCCAACGCCCTGGCCGAACAAGCCACCCGCAACCTCGCCGAAGCCATCACCGCCGCCGAGGCCACCGTCACCATCACCCCCCTCCCCACCATCCACGGCGAAGCACCCCTCCTCACCTCGGTCTTCCAGAACCTCATCGGCAACGGCCTGAAGTTCCGCCGCGAAACCCCACCCACCATCACCATCACCGCCACCCGCGACGGCGACCACTGGCTGTTCTCGGTGACGGACAACGGAATCGGCATAGAACCCCAATACGCCGACCGCGTCTTCGTCATCTTCCAACGCCTACACGCCAAAGACACCTACCCCGGCACCGGCATCGGCCTGGCAATGTGCCGCAAAATCATAGAATTCCACGGCGGCTCGATCTGGATCGACCCCACCCACACCCCCGGCACCCGCGTCCAGTTCACCCTCCCCGCAACACCCCCGGCGGCGGACTAACCTTTCTTGGTCCACTGTGGACCCCAGCTGGTTACCTCTCAGCCGGAACCAGCCAGCGCCAGCCACCGGACACCCATAACCCGAGCACCAGCCCAGCCGCTGGCGCCCACCAGCCCCTGCCCAACCACTGGACATCCGGAACAGCTGGTGCCACCCCAACCCACCTGGCCAGCCCCCGGACACTCGGAACGGCCGGTGCCAACCCAGCCCCCGTCAGGTCCGCCCCAACCCACCTGCTCAGCCCTTGAACACTCGGACCCAGCGGCGCCAACCCGCCCCCCGCCAGGTCCGCCCTAACCCACAGTGCCAGCCCCTGGACACTCGGACCCGCCGGTGCCAACTGGCCTTCCGTCAGGTCCGCCTCAGCCCACCTGCTCAACGCCTGGACACTCGGAAGCAGCGGTGCCATCCCAGCCCGCCCTCGTCTGACCTGCCAACCCAGCACCTGGACAGTCGGACTCGCTGGTGCCAGGCCGGCTCGATGGGGCGGACTTGTTTTGCGTGGGGGGACAACACCCGTAGCGTCGTCAGCGGCAGGGCCTGCTTTTGGGCCCCTGCTTTGCGGTTCTGCGTCGGGTGTTGTAGGGGCCCCGCGCAAAACAAGTTCGCCCCATCGAGCTTTCCGCATTGCCGCGGATCGGGCCCGATGTCGCCGCTAGGCGACGAGGCGTCCGATCCCGGTTCGCCGAGGTCGCCGCCAGGCGACGAGGCCGACCCCGGAGCCGAAGGCGGAAGCCGAAATCCCTTGCCCCGCACCCCCAACCCCGGCCTACGTCAAGATCAACCTGACCGAAAGCCCCCAAATACACAGCCTACCGCCGCACACCGACACCACGGCAGCACCGACCAACCCCCTGTGGACAACAGAAGACGTTGTGGACAACCACCCACCACAACCAACTCCCACAAGATCATCCGCCACAAGAGCCCCCGATACACAGCCTACCGAGCAGCACCGACAATCCGGCAGCACCAAGCAGCAGCCTGTGGACAACGCAAGCCGTTGTGGACAACGCTCACAGCGCCCACAACAAGCACCCTCACTCCCCCACCCGATCATGCTCCAACGACACCAACGTCAACACATGATCCGCCACCGACCCCGCAGGCGCATACAACCGCAACCTCGCACAGTTCCGCTCCCCCCGCGCCACCGCCCGGTGCAGAACCGCCACAGCGACGCTCGCAAGATGAGTCACGCCAGTGAGATCAAGCGTCAACTCATGGCTCCCGCCGAGCGTCAACCGGTCCAGCTCGGCGCTCAACTGAGCGCAAGTCGCCACATCCAGCGGCCCATCGAGCGCCACGCGGTTGTCGTCGGTCTGCGGCTGGTCGAGCACCAGCAGCAGGTCCGGATCGGCGGCAGGAGCGCGGCCGGTGACCCCGGTGGTGAGCAGCCGCGCGGGGCGGTGCAGTTCGCGGCGGACGGTCGCGGTGGTGCCGTGTGCGGACCTGGCGATGTGCAGTTCGTCGGCCAGGCCGCCCGCCATGGCCAGGCCGAGGCCGTGGTCGAGTTGGAAGTCCTGGTCGGTGGTGCTGCACCGGCGCAGCCACCGGCCGTCGTCGGTGACGCTGACCCGCAGGACGCCGTCGGCGCCCAGGGCGGCGTCGAGGGTGATCGTGCCGTCGGCGCGGTCGGGTCTGCTGTGCTCGACGGCGTTGGTGACCAGTTCCACCACGGCGTGCTGCAGGGCGACCACGTCCTGCTCGCCCGCGCCGATGGCGGCCAGCCAGGCGCCGAGCGCGCGGCGCACCGCCCGCACGACCTCCAGGTCGCCGGGCAGGCTGAGGCGCAGCGGGTCGACCGGTGCGACGCGCTGGGCGGCGAGCAGGGTGATGTCGTCGGCGTGGCCCGTGGTGCGGACCATCATCTCCAGGGTCAGCGTGGTCGCGCGTTCCACCGCCGACAGGCCGGGCGTGTGGTAGCCGGAGTCGGCCACGGCGTCGGCCAGCACCTGGGCGAGCTCGACCGAGGACGCGGCGGGCTCGCGGCCGGGGCGTTCGACGAGCCCGTCGCTGTAGAGGAGCAGGACGTCGCCCGCGTCGAGCAGGCCGGTGGCCACGGCGTAGGTGGAGCCGGTGCCCAGGGGGCCGCCCCCGGTGAGCGGCAGGTACCTGGCCTGCCCGCCGCCCGCCACCAGCGGCGGCGGGTGCCCGGCGGTGCAGTACTCGAACTCGCCGTCCGGGTCGACGACCACGACGCACACCGTGGCCGCGTGGGTGTCCCTGGCGCGGCGGGCCATCCGGTCGACGGCGGCCACCGCGGCGTGGACGTCGCCGGTCTCCTCGAGCCGGTCGCGCAGGACGGCGCGCAGCCGCCCCATCGCCGCGGACGCCGCCACCCCGTGCCCCACGACGTCGCCGACCACCAGCCCGACCCGACCGCCGGTCATCGGCACGGCCTCGAACCAGTCCCCGCCCGCGGCGTCGGCCGCGTCGGCGAGCAGGTAGCTGCCCGCGATCCGGAACGACGGCAGCACCGGCAGCCCTGAGGGGAGCAGTTGGCGCTGGAGCGCGGTCATGACCTCACGCGCCTCGGCGTAGCGGCGCTCGGCCTCCTCGGCCTTGCGCTCGGCGGCCTGCCGCTGCCGGACCCGCGCGGTCACGTCCTGGGCGAACAGCACGACCCCGACGACGGTGCCGTCGGCGTCGAGGCGGGGCGCGGTGGTGAAGTCGAAGTAGACCTCCACGACCCCCTCACCGGTGGCGTGCCGGTCGAACTGCACCCGCCACTCGACCCCGGACTCCGGGCGGCCGGTCCGGTAGACCCGGTAGACCATCTCGATGGTCTGCTGCCCGGCGATGTCGGGGAAGGCCTCCCACGGGGTGAGCCCGATGAGCTCCTCGCGCCCCATCGCGGCCCGGTAGGCGGCGTTGGCGGCCACGATCACCAACTCCGGACCGTCCAACCCGGCGAGCATGATCGGCAACCCGTCGAACACCGCCCGCACCGCGTCGGCGGCCCCGACGAGCCGCTCCGGATCGAGCTCCACCGGTCCTCCTCAACCTCCGGGCGACACCAGCGTCCGGGCGACACCCTGCCACCCGCCGCCCGAGCGGGCACGTCGAGGTCCGGTACCTCACCAGGGTGGCGGATCCCGCGCTATCAGGGGTATCCGCGGCACTGGCCGGGTGCGCGACCCCGCGCGTGTGCCAGGGTGGCGCCCGGAGGTGCCGATGAGCTTCGAGATCACCGCGGCCAGCGTCGACGAGATCCGCCTGATGAGCACGTGGGCGCACGACGAGGGCTGGAACCCCGGCCGGTCCGATCCCCAGGCGTTCGCCCCCGCCGACCCGAGCGGCTTCCTGATCGGCAGGTTGGACGGCGAACCGGTGGCGTGCGTGTCGGCGATCCGGTACGGAAACGGTTTCGGGTTCATCGGTTTCTACATCGCCCGCCCCGCCGTGCGCGGCCAGGGCTACGGCATCCAGCTCTGGCGGGCGGCGACGCAGCGCCTCTCCGGCCGCCTGATCGGCCTCGACGGCGTCGTGGCGCAGCAACCCAACTACCGCAAGTCGGGCTTCATCCGGGCCTGGAACAACGTCCGCTTCGAAGGCACACCATCCACTGTGGACTCCCAGGTGCGGCTCGTCGACGCCAGATCCCTCCCGTTCACCCAGATCGCCGAGTACGATCGTCGCTTCTTCCCCGAACCACGCGACGCCTTCCTGTCCACCTGGCTCTCCCTACCCGACCGAACCACCCGAGTCGCCCTCCGCGACAACACCATCACCGGCCTAGCGGTCCGCCGAGACGCCCAAGGCCCCAGCCGAATCGGCCCCCTCTACGCCGACACCCCCGACACAGCCGCCGCCCTCCTCAACTCCGTCGCAGCAGGCACCCCAGTCGCAATCGACGTCCCAGACGCGAACCCCGCCGCGGTACGCCTAGTACATGAAGCCGGTCTCACACCGACCTTCGAGGCTGCCCGCATGTACACCGGCCCCGCGCCCGAGCTGGCCCTGTCCCAAATCTACGGCGTGACCACTCTGGAACTGGGTTGATTGGTCAGCGCCGGGCGCGGTCGATGACCTCTTCGGGCTGCAAGGGGCTGGCCGGGTGGTGGGTGAGGCAGAGCGGGGTGGTGACCTGCTGGAAGCCGAAAGCCTCGCTGGAGACGTAGAACTGGGCGCGCTCCAGCAGGGCGATGTCGGCGAGCTGGCTGCCCTTCGCCCGGGCCATCTCGTTCGCGGCGGCGATCTGGGCCGGGCTGTTGAGGCGGCCGAAGAACTGGGTGGTGGCGTTGCCCACCACCTGGTTGTGCACCCCCTTCGGCGCCTGGGTGGCGAACAGCAGGCCAAGTCCGTACTTGCGCGCCTGCGAGGCCAACACGATGGTGCTGCGGGTGCTCGCGGTGAGCGAGCCCGACGCCGCCATCGTCTGCGCCTCGTCCATCACGAAAAGCGCCCCAAGTGGACGGTCGCCTGCCGGGTTGCGCTTGGCCCAGGCGAAGAGTTCCATCTGCAGCTGGTTGACGAAGTTCTGCCGCTGCTCGTCGGCTGGCAGGCCGATGAAGCTGATCACCGACACCCGCGCCAGCTTGCCCTCGGCCGGCGTGAGGAGTTCCCCGGGGTCGATCCCGGTGCCCGCGCCCGCGAACAACGGGTCGTTCACCATCGCCGCCTTCAACGCCTCGGCCAGGTCTGCCGCGATCTTGTGCCCGTCGTTGAGCGTGCTGACCCCCTCCGGCAGATCGGCGAGCACCTCGATCAACCCCGGCAGGCTCCGCGACCCCGTCCGCGCGTGGTGGATCACGGCCTGCCGCAACACCGCCAACCCCTTGTTGGCCTTGACCGTGCTCCCGGTCAACCGAACCTGCGGCGCGAGGCTGGCCACCGCGACCTCAACCGCGGCACCGAACTCGTCCTCGTCATCCAGAACCCCACCGAAGTCCGGCAACGGCTGAAACGCCAACGGCCGCCCATTGGCCCGCCCAGGCGTCCACACCACAACATCAGTCCCATCCAGATACCGCCGCGCCAACTCGGCGTCCCCCGCACCCCATGCCTCAGGAGCCTCCGGCCACGCATCCCCCAACCGCGCCAAGTCATTGTTCGGATCCAGCACAATGGCCGAAACCCCCTGGAGCGCACACTCTTCCACAATCCGTCGCAACAGGACGGTCTTACCCGACCCGGACCCCGCAAACACCACAGCATGCTTACGCAACGCCGCCAGCTCCACCCGAACCGGCTCTCCAGTGCCCACAACAACACCAACCCCCACCTCCCCCGGCGGCGGATGCGTCCCCTCACCCTCCCCAAGCTGGGGGAGGATGTCGGACAGGAGGTCGGACCGGCTCGCGGGCCTGCGGTCCACCAGCCACTCGTGCAGCCCGGCGACGTTCTGGGTCAACAACCTGTCCAGCGCCCAGAACGTGCGCGCGTCGTCGGTCGACAGCGCCATCCGGCGACCGCCCGCCGCCTCGAACGCGCCGAGCTCGGCCTTGGTCTTCGGCCCCTTGGACCACACGTCGTTGCGGATGAGGATGAGGTGGCGGTTGTCGGCGCCCTGCCGCAGCCCCATGGCGGTCTTGGCCTTGCGGAAGCGGTGCAACACCGAGATCGGGTGCGGGTGGTTGATCGCCCGGAACCCCCAGTGCTCCTGCAGGTCGGTGGCCTCGTCGAGGGTGCGGGTGAGCCAGGCGTGCAGCTCGTTGCCCTTGCCGACCCGGGGGCGGTTCCACGCCATGTTGTCGTCGCCGACCTCGGTCAGCCAGGCGCGGAGAGCGGCGGAGAGCAGTCGGGGCACCAGTTCGTCCTCGACCGTGTGGTCGAACAGCGCTTCCGGGTCGATCTCGGCCTTGATCTCGTCGAACACCGCGTCCAGCTCGGCGAACCGGTCCAGCTTCGGCGCCGGGCGCACCGCGGCCACCGGCTTCGGCGCGTCGTCGTGCAGGGAAGTGAGCTCGCGGACCTCGTTGGTGCGCACGCAGAGCTCGATGTGGGCGCCGATGCGCTTGAGAAGCTCGCGCGGGGTGATCTGCTCCCAGCCCTCCGCGAAGGTCGACTCGGCGACCGGCCAGGTCGGGTACGGCGGGGTGAACCCCATCGCCTGGTAGGCCACGCCCAATCGCTTGGCCACGAGGTCGCGTCCGATGCGGCCGTCGACGATGCGGCCCAGGACTCGCAGCTCGCGGAACCGGTCGGGCACGGTGTCGGCCGCTTTGGTGGCGATCTGGGTCCAGGTGCCGGGCAGGCACGCCAGCACCGTGACGGTCCTGCGGGTCACCTCGCGCAGCCGCATCAGCCCGTCGGCGATCTGGGCGAGCAGGACGTCACCGGTGTGGTCGGCGGCCTCGGTCAGCTTCTCGGTGCGCGCGATCAGGGTGTCGAGCTGGTCGACGCAGATGACCACGGGACCGGTGATCGCGAGCAGCCGGGTGAGGTCGCGCACGACGGCCAGTGGGGACTTGGCGGGCCGCCGGATGCCCCACGCACGCCGCTCCCCCGGCTCGGATTCCTCGGCCCCGTCCAGGTAGTCCTCGGCGATGTCGTTGATCGCGTCCGGCTCGGCGGCGTAGAGCACCAGGGCCCGCGCGACGTCGGAGCACTCCGTGGCCACCTGCCGGTCGAGCGCGCGCACCCCAGCGGCGAACGCGTCGACGTCCTTGCGGGTCAGGCCGTGGCCGCGCAGGATCACTTTGGCCGAGGCCGGGTCGACCACCCCCAGTTCGCACACCTGGCGCAGGAAGCGGTGCAACTGCGTCTCACCGGACTCGTCGGCCTGCGACAACCCGAACCGCAGCGCTTCGACCGCGTTCTCCCAGAACGCGTCGCCCGCGGAGACGTTGTCGAGGAAGAAGTACCCCTTGGCCGCGTGCGTCTGGCGCCGGACCGTGCCGAGCAGGTGCGTCTTGCCGACGCCCTTCTGCCCCTGCAGGACCAGTCCGATCGGGCTGGGCCCGGCGCTGGCGGTGGCGTCGCGGATGGCGCCGTCGATCGCCCTGGCGACGTCGGCGTGCGGTCCGTCCACGTGGTACGGGGAGTCGCGCCACACGTGGTCGGGGGTGTCCGCCCAGTCGAACCGCAGGGTGGCGAGCGCGGCGAGCCCCTCGATCATGACGCCTCGATCGAGATCAGGTGGTTGTCCTCGCCACCGACCCGGATCGCCGCCTCGTGGTGGCGGTCGGTGAGGGCCTTGCGGTTGGACTCCGGCACCAGGTTGGCCTGCTGGGTCCGGCTCATCTCCTTGAGCACCGAGTCGACGTCCGCCCGGTTCACCGCACCCAACGCCGCCCGCAGGTCGACGAGGCTGACCCAACCGCCGGGCGCGCGCACCAGCTTCAGGTAGCCTGCCCGGACCCGCTGCTCTATCTGTTCGGGTGTCAACTCGACGTCCGACGTGAAGACCTCACCCAGGCTGACGTTCTCCCGGCGCAAATAGCGGTCCACCGCCCCCATGAAGAGGTAGAAGGCCGGGACGAACGTGCTGCGGGCCGCAGGCGGAGGCGGGGTGCCTGCGGCGAGTTCGTCAGCTGCCCACTTCCAGCCGCTGTCAGTGAGTTCGTGGACGAAGAACCGCTTGGGCGCCAAGGCGCTGTCCACTAAGCCCAACTCGTTGAGCCGCCTGCGCTCCTTTCCGTCGAGCGGGTACCCGACGATGTCCTTCAACTCCGGGTTGGACACCGGCCTCGCCAAGGTCATCAGAACCAGTAGTACCGCGGTTTCCTTGTGCCCCAAGCGCTCTGACATTGGTTTCCCTCCTAGTGGCTGTTCTCAACGTGGTTCACCACGCGGGCGGCCAACGCCCCGATGCCCCACTCGATGGCTTCCACCGTGTGCGGTGGCACCGGTTCCCGGACGTCGTGCTTGCTGCCCGCCGGTGTCTCGATCGCCGTGGCGAGCACGGCGGCCAGTTCCTGGGTGCGGCCGCCGTCCCCGGCACCCGCGGCGGTGACCAGCTCGCGGACCAGTTCGTCCACCAACTCCCAGCGCGGCGCGCTCAACCTGGCCCGCTTGGCCTGTTCGAGCAGTTCCGCCAGTTCCGGTGCGTTGTCGACGATGGCCACGGCACCGCGCAGCTGGTCGGCCAGCGCGCGAGCGACCGCCGCCGCGCTCAGCGACGCACCGATCCGCAGGTGCCTCAGGTTGGCCACGAACCCCGGCAGGTCGCCGGCCCTCGTGCCCTCGGTGAGGATCGGGACGACGCGGCGGTCTTGCCCGACCGTGCGGTAGAGGAACAGCTCCGTCTCCGCTTCCTGCCACCTGGTCAGCTGGCGGTCGACGACCAGGCACAGGTGCCGTGCGCTGTCGCCTGCACGGGCCAGCAGGTCCCGGTCGCCGGAGGAGGACCACTCCGCCGCGAACCCCAGGGACCGCAACTCGGTGATCAACCTCTTGGCCACGTGCCGGGCGACGTGCGAGCTGCTCACCCGGATGTCGTGGCTGAACTCCTGTTTGCGGTCGCGCACCACGGCGACGAAGGCGTCGCGGTTCTCCGCGAGCAGCGGGGTGTGGTCCAGGTCGTGCGCGATCAGGGCCGCCACGGTCTCCAGCGCGAAACTGATCTGGTCGGTGGACGGGGTCTTTTCCTGCTCCACCGCCAACTGCTCGCCGAGCGCCCAATAGGACACGTACGGGATGGTCAGGTGGCGCGACATCGCTGCGACCGAGACCCGGGCTTCGAGCCAGTTGTG
Source organism: Actinokineospora diospyrosa (assembly GCF_024171925.1). Lineage (GTDB taxonomy): Bacteria > Actinomycetota > Actinomycetes > Mycobacteriales > Pseudonocardiaceae > Actinokineospora > Actinokineospora diospyrosa. The sequence continues at coordinate 527,568 of NZ_JAMTCO010000004.1, forward strand.
GTACAGGCCCTTGGTCTTGTCCAGGCACACACCGCGCCAGTACTCCGATTGCGCGTACTCGTCGCGGCTGTCGAAGCGCGACAGCACGGGGATGACGGTCAACCGGGGGCGGTCCAGCGGCAGCCGCTCACGCGCCGCGTCAGCCAATCCGACGACGTTGACGGCGCCGCGGATGCTCTGCGCGTTGGCGGTGAACAGCAGCACCAGCCGGTCGGGGAGCTGAGCGGTGCAGATGCTGCCGACATCGGACACGCCGGTCCGGCTGTCGAGCAACACGTAGTCGTAGCGCGCGATCCACTGTTCCCGGCACTTCTCGAGGTACTCGCCGAACCCCTCGTCGTAGAGCAGGCCCCAGTCGATGGCCTGCACCCTGCTCTCGTAGTTCGGATCGTCACCGCCCGCGGCGAGCAGGTCCAGCGATCCGATCACCTGGACGCTGCGGTCGACGACCGCGCCGGTCCGGAAGTCGTCGACCAGGTCGACCACGCCACCGGTGGGCGGTGTGGTGATCAGGGGTTCGAAGTAGTCGTGCAGCCCGGGCGCTTCCAGGTCCCAGTCCACGCACAACACGCGGAAGCCCCACCGCGCCAACAGGACGGCGATGTTGGCCAGGGCGAAGCTGCGGCCGACGCCGCCCTTGTAGGAGTAGAAGGTGAACACGGTCCCGGGCATCAGTACCTCGGCACCTTCATCGTCGGCAGCACACCGGGGCCGGGCTGGCGCACCGGCCACTCCTGCCAGGCGGGGGACAGCCCGATGCCGTTGAGCAGCGTCACCGCCAGGGCGTCCACCGCTTCGCGGAAGTCCAAGTAGGCCAGGCTGTCCTGGAACTGGATGTCCGGCTGACGCCACTTCCGCATGTCGGACATCCACCGCTGGGTCGCGTACTCCGGGAAGCTGTCCGAGTCGCTGTAGATCACCGGGAAGATCAAGCCCCGGCCGCCGGTGCCCGCGACCTCCTCGCGTTCGGCCATGGAATGCCACTCCGCCATGCACCACTCGCGGATGAAGTACTTCGGGGAGTACACCGCGACCAGGACCTTGGCGCTGCGGAGCGCCGAACACAGGGTCTGCGGCCACTTGGCGCCACCGACCTCGGCCTGGTCGTAGAAGACCTCCACCTTTTCCGTCGCGTTGTCGTCGAGCGCGTCGATCAGTCTCGGGTGGAGGTGCCGGTCCACCCAGGGGCGCACGGTGCGGCTTTCCCGGTCGTAGCTGATGAACACGTCGTACTGGTACACGATGTGCCATCGCTCCTTCGGGTGATCCGGTTGGGCGCGTTTGATCGTAAAGGCCGGGTGTACTGAGGAGACAGTGGCGAAAACCTGACAGAAACAGGACAGAGTGTGGACAGAACGCGGGGGCACGACAAGGAGGCGTCAATTCAGCGACAGGGGTCGACCGAGGGCTCCGGGCCGTCGACAATGCGTGTCGCCGGTCGGGGAGAAATGTGGGGAGAGTTCATGTCGGAGGATTCCGCGCCGCGGGTGTTCGTGACCTATTCACACGACACCGAGCGGCACAAGCGGGACGTGCGGGAGTTCGCGACCTTCTTGCGGTCGCGGGTCGGGTTGGACGTACACCTTGACCAGTGGGCCGACGGGAAGCGGCAGGACTGGTCGTTGTGGGCGATGGAGCACCTGCGCGAGTCCGACTTCGTCCTGGTGATCGCCTCACCGCAGTACCGGCTGAGGGCGGAGGGGCGCGCCGAGTCGCACGTGGGCCGCGGCGCGCAGTTCGAGGCGGCGATCATCCGCGACCACCTGACGCGGAACCTGCGGCAGGGCACGGAACGGGTGCTGCCGGTAGTGCTGCCGGGTGGGTCGATCGAGGACATCCCGATGTTCCTCGCCCCGTACTCCACGACGCGGTACGAGATCGCCGCGTACACCGAATCGGCGGTGAACTCCTTGATCTCCGCCATCACCGGCGAGAGCGCGCACCCGATGCCCGAACGAGGACCGTGGCGCGGCGGCGCGGCGAGCACCCCGCGCGACCACCCGCGTGACTCGCTCACCGACCGGGAACGATGGCTGGACCACAGCGACGACATCCACATCGGAAGTGCCACCATCGACGGCGTCCCCTACAGCGACAGCATCCTCTTGCGCCCGGAGGAGATCCCGACAGCGCGGAGCTTCCTCGAACTCGACCTGGGGAGGGGCGTCTACCGGAGGCTGACCGCGGTGGTCGGGATCGTCGACGACGCCGAGGAGCCCTTCCAGGTCGGGCGGGTGGTCGTCGTGCTGGACGAGAAGCCCCGCTTGGAGCAGACGGTGGTGTTGGGGAAACCGCTAGCGGTCGACCTCGACCTGACCGACACCCGGCGGTTGCGGCTGGAGATGTTCCGACCGGCGCCGCCCGCCTCGCCGTTGGGCAAGGTCAACGGTGGCCTGTCCAGGCGGCCGTCGGAGTTGGCCTGGGGGAATCCCACCTTGCGGTGAGCGCGGCCCGCCAGGGGTGTCATCACCCGATTGTGTAGCTGAGGTGGGTGACGAGGGGGGTGTGGCGGACCGCGGTGGGGGTTAGGTTGATTCGGCCGACTTCGGTGAACAGGCGTTCACCCTGGCCGAGCACCACCGGGGCGATGTGTAGGCGGAGTTCCTCGATCAAGCCAGCCGCCAGGAACTGGTTCACGGTCGAGGCGCCGCCGGCGATGGAGATGGACTTGTCGCCTGCTGCGGTCTTGGCTCGCGACAGTGCCTCGGTGATGCCGCCGGTGACGAAGTGGAAGGTGGTGCCGCCTTCCATCGCCAGGTCCTCCCGCTCGTGGTGGGACAGGACGAACACGGGGGCGTGGTACGGCGGCTCGGCGCCCCACCAGCCGGTCCAGGAGAGGTCCCAGTCGCCGCGGTCGGGGGCGAACATGTTCCGGCCCATGATGAACGCGCCCGCGGCGGTGATCTCGGCGAGTTCGGCGGCGTTGTCCTCGGCGGCCTCGAACATCCACCGGTGCAGGTCGTCGCCGACGCCCTCGCCGAGCGGGGCGTCCAGGCTCTGGTTCGGGCCTGCCACGAAGCCGTCGATCGACATCGCCATGTCGCAGGTGATCTTGCTCATCGGGGTCCTCCTCGAGTGCCGTTGCCCACCTGTCGAACCGGGGTGTCCCTCGATCGACAGCGGCCAGCCGTGACGCCGGTCACCAACGTGTGACTTCGGTCAAATCGCCTCAGGTCGGGCGGCCCCCAGACTATTCTGGGGTTGCGTGCCGACGCTGGATTGTGCCTGCTCGGTTGGAGGAGACCGAGGGGGCGAACCGGTGAGCGACCTGGCCATCACCATCGTGCTGTGCGTGGCGGTGTCGATCATCTACGCGATCGCGGCACTGATCCAGGCGCGGTTGGGCCACCTCTCGGTGCGAGAGCTGACCCGGGTTCCGGTGTGGTGGGTCGCCCAGCTGCTCAACGCGGGCGGCGCCGCGCTGCACGTGGTGTCCCTCGGGTTCGGCCCGCTCTCGCTCATCCAGCCGCTCGGCGTGCTGACGCTGGTGATCGCGGTGCCGTTCGCGGCGAGCGCGGCCAAGCGGCGGGTCACCGGGTTGGAACTGAGCGGGATGGCCTGCACCGTGGTCGGCCTCGCCGGGCTCACGATGATCATCGCGACCGCGGGGCGCTCGGAGCCGCTGAGTTCCGGTGAGCTGACCATCCTGCTGGCGGTCGCGAGCGCGATCGTCGCCGTTCTCGGTCTGCGTGGGCGCCGTCCCAACGCGTCGACGATCTGGGAGGCTGCGGCAGGCGGGCTCGCCTTCGCCGTGTGCTCGGCCCTGTGCCAGACAGCGGTCATCCACTTCGGCGCAAGTGGACCAGCCTTCCTCTTGTGGCCGGTCACCATCTTCACCATCCTCGCTATCGCCGCCTTCGCGATCAGCGCGACAGTGCTGACGCAGCGCTCTTACCGCAACGGCCTCGGTGCGCCACTGGCTGTGACCAACCTGGTGAACCCCGTCAGCGCTACCGTGATCGGGGTCGTGTTCCTCAACGAGGACCTGGGCGCGTCGCCGGTCTCGCTTACCCTCGCCGCCGTGTTCGGCATTGTCGCCGCGTTCGGGGTCACCCAGCTCGCCCGGGCCCGTGAAGCCGAACCGGTTGTCGCTACCGTCCAGGGATAGTCGCGGTCGCTCTATAGCACGCCATTTCCCAGCGGCCGTGTGGTCCAATTCACGCTAAGACGGAATGGTGTTGTTGCAGGTGGCGGGCTCGTAGGTCCTGTCAAGAGGCGGTAGCGACAACGGCCCACCGGTGAGGACTATCGGTCGATCCGGAAAGCGCGCTGGTAGGTTCGGCGGCGAATCAACCGACCATCCGATGTTGCGGGGACGAGCGATGCTGAGCCTGTACCACGAGGCGCGCTCCCCCGTGCACGCGATGCCCGCCGGGGCGAAGCTGCTGGTGCTGCTCGGCACGGGTACCGGCCTGTTCTTCGTGCGGTCGATCGGCGCGCTCGGCGTGGCGATGGGCGTGGTCGTGCTCGGCTACGCGCTCGCCCGGGTCCCGGCCCGGGTGGGGTTGCGGCACCTGCTGCCGATCCTGCCGGTACTGGCGGTCATCGTCGTCGCCCAGGTGTTGCTGACCGACTGGGTGACGGCCGCGCTGGTCGGTCAACGGATCGTGGTGCTGGTGGCGTTGGCGAACCTGGTCACGCTGACCACGCGCACCTCGGCGATGGTCGCCACCGTGGAGGCCGTGCTGCGCCCGCTGCGACCCCTGGGGGTGCGGCCGGAGCGGGTCGGCCTGGTGGTCGCGATGACCGTCCGGTTCATCCCGGTGCTCAAAGAGCAGGCCGACCAGGTGCGCGCGGCGCAACGGGCCAGGGGCGTGCGTCGGAGCACCCGGTTCCTCACGCCCTTGCTGATCAAGACATTGCGGCTCGCCGACGGCCTCGGGGACGCCCTCGAGGCGCGCGGCGCCGGTTCCGACTAGGAGGACTCCCTTGCGCAGCAAGGACATCGCGCTGGTGGCGCTGTTCGCGGCGATCACCGTGGTGCTCGGCTTGTTCCCGCTCATCGAGCTACCGCTGGTGCCCGCCCCGTTCACGGCCCAGACCCTGGGCGTCATGCTCGCCGGGTCGATCCTGGGTGCTCGCCGTGGCGGGCTGGCGATCCTGCTGTTCGTGGTCCTGGTGGCCATCGGCCTACCCGTGCTCCCCGGTGGACGCGGCGGCATCGGCGTGATCCTTGGCCCTACCGGCGGCTTCATCCTCGCGTACCCCGTAGGCGCGTTCGTGACAGGTCTAATCACTGAATGGCTGTGGCGGCGGTACAACGTGGCCTACGCACTGCTGGCGAACGCGATAGGCGGAGCCTTGGTGCTGTATGTCATCGGGATCCCGTGGATGGCGATGTCCGCGAATCTGCCACTAGGCAAGGCCATCACGGGCTCGGTGGTCTTCCTACCCGGCGACCTCGCCAAAATCATCGTCGCCTCATTGACCGCGGTAACAGTTCGCCGCGCATACCCCCTTGTGCAGCCTAGGCAAGCCGCGTGATCGAGCTACGCAACGTCCACCACCGCTTCGGCGATCACCAGGTCTTGCGTGGCATAGATCTGTCCCTCACCGAACAGCGCATCGCCATAGTCGGCGCCAACGGATCCGGCAAGAGCACCCTCGCACGCTTGCTCAACGGCTTGCTTCTACCTACAGAAGGCCAGGTTCTCGTAGACGGCCTGGACACGAAGAAGCACGGCAAGGTGATCCGCCGCAAGGTGGGCTTCGTCTTCCAGGACCCCGACATCCAGATCATCATGCCCACGGTGGTGGAAGACCTCGACTTCGGCCTCAAACACCACGGGATCCCCCGCCCCGAACGCGAAGCCCGCGTAGAGGCCGCCCTAGCCGAGTACGGTCTAGCCGCCCACCGCCACCACCCCGCCCATCTCCTCAGCGGCGGTCAGAAGCAACTCCTCGCCATCGCGGCGGTCCTCATCACCAACCCGACCCACATCATCTTCGACGAGCCCACCACCCTGCTGGACCTACGAAACCGGCACCGCATCACCCGTTTGATCACCGAACTGGACCACCAGGTCATCCTCATCACCCACGACTTGGAACTAGCTGCCACCGCCACCCGCGTCATCGTCCTCGACCAAGGCACCATCACCGCCGACGGTCCCCCTACCGAAAGCCTCAGCTCCTACATCGCCGCGCACACCAACCCCTAGCTACAGACGTCGCGTTCCGTGCGCAGGCCACCACTCGGACGCGCCAGAAGTGGGGAAACGGCCCAATCATCCGCTGTGTGACGCACCGAACGTAGCGACCTGGCCGACGTGGACGATCAAGTCCATGGGCTGGTCGTCTCCGTTCGGCGGAGCGGCCATCGGGGGGCGGTCGAGGGGGAACGACCGGGCAACGCGCCGCTGGGGTCTACACGATTGGGGCTGTCCTCAGTCTGGCGGTGTTAGTCCGGCCCGAAACCTTCTTACGCTCCAAGAGGAGCGGAAGGGGGCGCATGGGATGACGGCGCGGGGCGGCGCGCACGGGTCGGATGGCGACGGTTACTCAGCAACGCGGGTGGACAACCGCGTGGAGGGCACGATCGCGGCACCTTCGGTGCAGTCCGGGGTGATCCACGGCGGTGTGCATTTTCACCACAGTGGTCAACCCCCGGTTGTGCCGTGGCAACTCCCTCCACCGCCAGCACATTTCGCCGATCGAGAGGCCGAGATGGCCCGGATCGGTCAAGTGCGCACAGCGGGAACCGGCCGAGCTGGCCTGGTAGTGCTAACTGGCACAGGTGGCGTGGGCAAGACCGCCATGGCCGTTACGTGGTCAACCCGCAACACCGATCGCTTCAGGGACGGCCAGCTCTACGCTGATCTGCGCGGGTTCTCCGCCACAAGCGCGCTGCCGACTGAGCAAGCGCTTAGCGGCTTCTTGCGCGCGTTGGGCACTCCACCGGAACGGGTGCCGGTCGACCTGGCAGAGCAGACGGCGTTGTTCCGCAGCCTCACCGCGCGTAGACAAATGTTGGTCGTGCTGGACAACGCCCTGTCCGCGGCGCAGGTGCGGCCGCTGGTTCCCGCGTCGGAGGACAGCATCGTGCTGGTCACCAGCAGACTGCGGTTGAGCGGACTGCACATGGACGGCGCGGAGTTCATCGAGCTCCCCCCGCTACCGCATGAGCAGGCGGTCAATCTCATCGTCCGCTCGTTGGGCACCCGTCGCGTCGACGATGAGCGCGATGAGGTCGGCGAGCTGGTCGAACTCTGCGGAGGGCTGCCGATCGCCCTACGAGTCGCCGGGGCACGCTTGGCGGCTCGACCACGGTGGCCGGTGTCGCGCGTGGTTGCCGAGCTCAGCGATGAGCGCAACCGGTTGGCTCGACTGTCTCTAGAGGACGATTCGTCGATCACCGCCACATTCGACCTCTCCTACCAGGCACTGGCAGACGAAGAGGCCCGGCTGTACCGATTGGCAAGCACGCACCCCGGTCCCGAGTTCGGCGTCGGGGTTGCGGCCGCCGCCGCGGGTATGCCCGAGGACGACGCGGAGGACGCCTTGCAAGCACTGGTGGACGCAAGCCTGCTGGAGGAACTCGACGCCAACAGGTACCGCTACCACGACCTGGTACGCCTCCACGCGCGTGACCACGCGGAGCAGGGGGGCGATGAGGCAGAACAAGCGCGCCGAGCGATCGCGCAGTGGTTCCTGGAACAAGCGACCCGCGCGAACCTCGTAGTCATCCCCAACCGCTGGCGGATCAGCCCAGTCGCCGACAGGTTGGAAGGGCCAGGGAAAGCGTTTGAGAACTCAGGAGACGCTGTCGAGTGGCTCGACGGGCAACTGCCAAACCTGCTCGCGGTTTTGGAAGACACCGATGCCCGGGGTTGGGACGACCTTGCTTGGCAAGTGTGTGAGGCGCTCTGGGAAATATTCTTGCACCGCAAGCACTACGGGCAATGGATTGCCTCACACGAGATAGGTATCGCTGCCGCGCACCGGTGCGCGGCCAAGGATGCCGAGGCAAGACTTCGGTGCCAGCTCGGGCGAGCCTACCTGGACCTGCACCGGTTCGATGATGCCGAACGAGAGTGCAGGATCGCCCAAGAGCTGGCTCAACGAACCGGGCATCAACGCAACGAATCTGTGGCACTGAACCAGCTAGGCATGGCAGAGGAAGGGCAGGGGGATGTCGACGCGGCCATTGCCTGGTACCGCAAGAGCCTCGCCATCGAGGAGGAACTCGGTATCGCAAGAGGCGTGGCATTGCGATACCGGAGGATCGGTGAGGCCCTACTAGGCGCCAACCGCCTGGCTGAAGCAGCCGTCGAGCTCAAGACCGCTAGCGTCAAGCTCGCCGCGGTGTCCGACTGGATGAACCAGGCGAAGGTCGACGTCGCTTTGGCCCGCATAGAAGCGGCGGACGGCGCGTTTGACACCGCCGCCCGCCGCATCGAAGAGGCACTTGCGCTGCTACGTGGCTCAGGCTCAGCCACGTACCAGGTGACCGCCCTGCTGGCCCTCGGCGAGGTGCGCGAGCAGCAGGGTGACCGCACGGCCGCCGAGCGGCACTTCACCGACGCCGTGTCGCTGGCCGAGGAAGTGGGCGGCCCACAGCTCGAGCGCGCCACCGCCCGGTTGCGCGCCGTGCGGGGCGGCTCTGGTGACTGAGCTCAGCCCACCGAGCCCACACCCGACGAGCGTCCCGAGGTAGGCCAGCGCGGCGCCGACCACCGCTGGCGCACCGGGGACGGCGACCACCTCACCGGTCCGCGCCGCGAACAGGCACGTGCCGTCCGGGCAGGTCGTCGCGGCCAGGGCGAGCCCGGTCAGCTCGCGCAGCGCCCAGGTGAGCGCCTCGCGGGCCTCGGCGTGGCTGGCCCGCCCCTCCAGCACGAGCACGTCGAGCAGCGACCAGGGGCCGGCCCCCGGCCCGGTTCCGAGCACGAAATCCACCTCGTGCCCGTCGACGAGGCACCGCCAGAGCCCTGGGCTGCCGGTGGCGACCGCGTGCGCGGTCACCACCGTGAGCACATCACTGTCGATCATGATGCGAGCAGCGTAGGGGCGGGCAATGACAGGGGCACAACGGACTGGTCCGGTTCCACCAACCGCAGCAACCGGTACATCGCCTCGCGCAGGATGGCCGCCGCCGCCCCTGGACGCGACGTCAGCAGCCCGCGCACCCGGCTGCCCAGCTCCGGCGTGCACAGCGCCCGCGCGGCCGCCAGCTGGGCTTCCAGCGGCCGTTCCGGCTCCCACCGGGGGGCGACCTCCGCCAGCACGGACGACGGGCTCCCCGGCCGCAGCGGGCCGTCCGGCTCGGCGGACCTGAGGATCGGCCTGCCGAGGCCCGCGGCGAAGGTCGTGACCGAGCCGTAGTCGCCGATCACGTGGTCGGCGCCGACCAGGGCCGCGCGCCACCCCTCCTCCGGTGGCACCAACCCCAGACCGGACCGCATGTTGTCCGCCAACCAGGTCCTGACCTGCCAGGCACCGTGGTGCGACCACACGTTGGGGTGCAGCAGCCCGACGACCCGGTACCTGTCCGCCGGGAGTTCCCGCTGCACCACGTCGAAGAGGTCCGGGCGACGACCGAAGGCCGACGCGGTGGACCAAGTCGAGCTGACGACCACCAACTCCTGGCCCGGCGTTAAGCCCAACTCCGCGCGGTAGTGATCACGCAAAGGCAGGCTCGCCGTCATCCTGTCGAACGCGATATCTCCCGCCACGACCGCGTAAGGCACCGCAGGCGGGCAGGCGACCGTAAGAACCTCCATCTCGTCGTCATGCGTGAGCACGATGGCTTCCGCCAAAACCTTCCCGTGCCGCATGAGTTGGTCCCGATCCATGTTCAGCACCGGTGCCCACGACTCCCCCGTCGTCTCAGGCCGCCACCGGCGGTACTGGGCGAGCCCACCGCCGTGCGGTATGAGTAACGCGGGTCCGTTCACCTCGTCCATACCACGGATGCTCCCCGCCAACACCAAGTCGTACCGCTCCCGCCTGGCTTGAGCCCACGGCAGGACTACCCCGCCCCGGACGGCCAAGAAGTCGTGTGTGGCTTGCCAGGTCTCCCACGACTCCGGCTGTGTGAACACCACCTGCAAGCGCTTGTCGTTCTCCAGCAACGCCAACAGGTCGAACAACCGCGTTCCCGCAACGATGTGCGGAACCATGACCAACACCGACTTGCAGTTCGGGTTGGTCGCCCAATGGCGGTCCACCCGGCTGACGGGGCTGCGCACCCAGCGCGCCTCCCCGCTCACCGCGATCCCCCCGCCCCTGGTGCCGGGAATCCTCCCCGATCCCGTTCCCCCTGCCTCACCGCAACCCCTTCCGTGCGCTGGCATCCGAACCGACACAACAAGGATCGCGGCACAGGTGGTCAGTTCACTTTCAAGCGGCGCAAGAACCACCAACAACAGCCCACCGCGAGCAACCCCGGTTGTTCCGCTGATTCCGGCCGGCTGCGGGTTCCTCAGAACTGGCCAGTTCTTGGCATTCGCAGCGTCTTTGGCAAACGTTACGCGGTCGGTAGACTCAACTGACGCACAGCGGGCAAGAGTCGCCCTGACTGGGTCGGCTCGCCTTCAAGGGGTGTACGCCGGTGGAGCCTGCGCTAGGAATCCTAGGACAGACAGCGGTCCGTGTCGCCAACGGGCCGCTGGTGGAGGCCGGGATCACGCCGAAGGCCCGCGCGATGTTGGCATCGCTGCTGGTTCGAGCGGGCGGCGCCGTGTCAGCGGGCACGCTGGTGGACTGGGTGTGGGACGAGGAGAAAGAGCACCCCAGGAACGTGCTCGGCACTCTCGACAACTACGCCACCAAGATCCGTAACCTGCTCGGGCAGCACGGGATGACGTTCAAGCTCACCAACAGCCGGGGCACGTTCCGACTGGAAGTCGACCGCAAGTCGATCGATTTCCACATCTTCGGCGAACGGCTGCGCACCGCACGGGTGCACATCGAGCAGGGTGACCCGGCAGGCGCGATGGAACAGGTCACCTCGGCCCTGAGCCTGCTCCGCGGGCCGCCCTTGGACGACCTGACCTCGGAGCCCGCGGCCGGGTGGCGGTACGGGTTCGAGCAGAACCAGGTGCTGCCTGCCCACTTCATCCGCCTCACCGGCCTGCTCAAGCTGGATCGAGCGGCCGATGCCCTTCAGGTACTAGAGCAACTACAAGCCGAACACCCCAGCTCATACCGCCTACACCGGCTGCGTATGACCACCCTGCACGCGCTAGGGCGTAGGCAGGATGAGATCGAGTACTTCACGCGCGTACGACGCCAGATGGCGCAAGAAGGCGATCTCCACAGCGCCAAGCACCTCACCAAGCATCACGAAGAACTCCATGCGAGGCGTGCGACATCCCGTCCAGCGATGGCTTTGGCGGAGCCCCCGCAGATGCTGCCGCACGACATCACAGACTTCGTTGGCCGCTCTGCACTTCTTCGCGCTCTGGATGCTTTGACGTCTGACGCCAAGGGCCGCCCTCTCCGGGGTGTCGTGCTCGTCGAGGGCATGCCAGGCGTCGGAAAGACCGCTCTAGCGGTCCGGTGGGCTCATCGAGCCAAGAGGCGCTACCCGGACGGGATCCTCTACATCGACCTGCATGGCTTCTCCCAGTATCGCGAAGTCGACCATGCCACCATCGTCGACAGCTTCCTCACCCACCTCGGGCACGGCAAGAGCCTGTCGAGATCGCTGGGGCAGAAGGAAGCGCTGCTGCGAGAGACGCTGTCAGCGAAGGTGACGCTAACGGTGTTGGACAACGCACGCGACTCCGCGCAGATACGCGAAATCGTCCCGCTTCTGGCAGGCAGTCTTGTCCTAGTCACCAGTAGGCAGCGGCTCTCCGGACTTAGCACCGGCTACAGCGTCCGCAGGATCGTCGTTCCGCAACTCCTCTCGGACGAGTCACTAGCCCTTCTGAGGGTTCAAGCCGGTGCTCAGTCGACTGTGGACGAGCAAAGCCTCGAGGAGCTAGCTGGCCTGTGCGGCGGACTCCCTCTTGCGCTAACGGTACTTGGCTACAACATCGCGGACTGTCAGATCAAGGATGCGGACGGCGTAGACCGCCTTAGCGCGCTGCGTCGCAGGCTGTTGAAGCTTGGCGCTACCGGCGATCAGGACGTGACACCGCACTCGGTCTTCGCGCAGTCCTACCGCATGTTGACCACTCCTGCTCGGCGCGCGTTCCGCCTGCTGAGCCTGCACTTCGGGTACGACTTCAGCGTTGAGGTCGCCGCCGCGGGTCTCGGGCGCCCCAAAGAGGAAGTTGGCGATACGCTGGCAACGTTGGTGGGAGCGCATCTGATCTCCAGATCGAATGGCGTCGAGCGATACCGCTACCACGACTTGCTTCGGGAAAGCGCCCGCCGCTTCGCAGCCGACGACGACATCCCAGCCGAGTGCGGTGCCGCGGAACGCCGGATGCTTGCCTTCTACCTCGCGCAGGCAATCGAAGCGGATCGGGCGCTCATCCCCGAACACCCGTTGCCGCCGCCGATGCCGGTTGAGCCGCAAATCCAGCCACCAAGCGTCATGTTGCCACGCCAAGCGCGAATCTTCTTCGCGGAAGAGCGCGCGAACTTGGTCTCCTCCGTCTTGCAGGCCTCACGCCAGGGCTACCACGGGTACGCCTGGCGACTCCCCAACGCAGCGTTCACCTTCTACGAAGAGCACGGCTCTTACGCTGAGGATTGCCGGTTGGTGCGAGAGGCCGCCGTCATCTCTGCCCGCGCGGAAGGCAACGAGATCGCAGAGGGGTCGTCGCTGCTCTACCTGGCTCGCTCATACATGGAACTCGGGCAGCTTGAGCGGGCCAAGGAGTACCTCGACATCTCGCTGGGGTGCGCGACACGGGCCGGGATGGCACGCGCCCAGCTCAGCACCCTCTATCACCTGGGCAAGCTCGAGGTGTTGCGGGACAACCACGAGGCAGCCGCCGCTCTGTTCGAGCGCAGCTTGGAGCTGGCCAGGCAAGAGCACGACCAGGAAGGTCTCAGCTGGACGAAGTACTACCTCGGTGTCGCTTTGCGGGCGGGCGGGCGCACCGATGACGCCATGATCCACTTCCACGAGGCCAAGGTGGCGGCCGAGGAGCTGCGCGACGAGTCGCTGCAGGCGCGCTGCCTGTGCGGGATGGCCGCGGTGCTCGCGGACCGGGGTGAGCACCACATGGCAGCCTCGTATTGCGCCAAGGCACTCAGGCTGGTCGAGCCCGCACAAGACATTCCGGCCACCACGCTGGTCCACCTGCGCCTGGCGGAGGTCCACTTGGCACGCGAGGCACTCGGCGCCGCCCGGGACTGCGCGGGCAAAGGGCTTTCGCTGGCCGAAGAGGGGAACCGGGTCCCGGCAATGGCCGAGGCGCACCGGCTGCTCGGGGCGATCGCGGCGGGGTCGGGCGATCGGGCCGCGACGAGCACCCATCGACTGCGGGCAATCGAATTGTATTCACAGCTGGGAAACCGGGCAATGGAACTTGATCTTCGACGCCGCCTCGAAGAGGGTCCACCAGAGGGAACGACATGACCAAAAAGACCCAACCAACCCCCGCGTCACCCACCCGTCGAGCCTGTGTATTCTCGCACCGCTCGCGGATCTCGCGCCGCACAAGGCATTCAGTCACCGACCCGAATTCCCCACCGGTGATCCGCGCGCTACCCGCCATGCGGAAATTTGCCAACAGAAGGAGGAATCTCGTGCGCCTGAAAGCGAACTCACAGCGCGTTCCTCCTCGGCACCGCACGGGGAGATGAGGTGTCACGTGCTTGACGGGGGACGAGATCCCAGCCCGCACGACATCGCCTGCGCAGTGGGGCGGGAGCTGCGGTCAATACGCGAGCACCGCGGTTGGACGAGGCTGGACCTGGCCACACGCCTCAACTCGGAGATCACCAGCCAGGCGGTGGCAACATATGAACAAGGTTCACGTCACTGCACGGTGGCCAGGTTCGTGGAGCTGTGCCACACGCTCGGAACGCCCGCCCCTTGGGTACTGGGAACCGCGCTGCAGCGAGCGGAGATCGACCTGCTGACGCTGGACATCCTGGTCGACCTGCGCACGCTGGCACTGGACGAGCGCGCCGAGCTCGGCCTGCTTCGCAGGTGGGCGAACAACCTCCTGCACTCCGACGGGGATTACAACGGTGTCGTCGAACTCAAGCCCGCCGTCGTCGAGCAGATGGCGGCGCTGTGCGACCTGACCCACGCGCAACTGGCCAGCATGCTGGCCGAGTTCACCCCGCCGCTGACGGCCTAGAAGACCCGCAAACGCCGAGGTCGCGCCCACTTGGGCGCGACCTCGGCGTCTTTTTCGCGGACTAGGCCCCCCGCACCGGCCACCAGCGTTCGCTGTCGCCCTGTGCGCGAGCCTTGACCATCTTGCTCATTCCCGCCAACTCCTACAGCTCGCGTCGAGCGCTTTTGCGGCGAGCTCGACAAGTACGCAGAGATTACTTCAGACCGTTCCAGCGTGCGTGAGTGCCACACATCGGTTGAGAGCTCAGGTCAAAGGCAGCAGGACCAGGCTGTGCGGATGATCGGGTGGTCCCTCGACCGGCGGCCCCAGGAGCCGACACGCCCGGGTGGGGAGGGGTGCAACGGCGGAGGGGGCGGCGGTGTTCCTACGGGGTAGGAGTTGGAATCCGCGGTCGAGTGCTGGGTGAGGAGTGCCCGAGATGGTGTCGGACAACGAGGCGGGGCAGAAGCCGTTGTTGCTGCTCATCGGCAGTAGCGCGCGGCGCGGCCGGGAGTTCATCCTGCGGTCGGTGACCGCCAGGTACCGGCTGTGGTTGCTGCAGCCCGCCGCCGTGACGTGGGAGGGGCCCTACGTCGTCGGCAACACCGTCGTGGACAACACCGACCACGACGCGCTCGTGGCGGCGGCGCGGGAGGTCGCGGCGGAGCACGAGGTGGCCGGGGTGTTCTGCTACGACGAGGGGCTGGTGTGGCCCGCGGCCTCGGTGAGCGTCGCGTTGGGGCTGCCGGGGAACTCGCCCGAGGCGATCGCGGCGTGCAGGGACAAGAACGCCACCCGGGTCGCGCTCGCGCAGGCAGGGGTGCCCCAGCCCGGGTCCATCGGGGTGTACGACCTGGCCGGGGCGTTGGCCGCCGCCGAGGAGATCGGGTACCCGGTCGTGGTCAAGCCGCGCGGGTTGGCCGGGAGCATGGGCGTCAAGCTCGCCCGCGACCCCGGTGAGGTCGAGGCTGCCTACGCCGCGGCGACGGCGATCACCTACCCGGGTGTGCCCGTGTTCGACATGTCCGTGCTGGTCGAGGAGTACGTCGACGGCCCGGAGATCAGCGTTGACGCTGTCTTCCACGACGGCCGGTTCGTGCCGTTGGCGGTGGCGCACAAGCAGGTCGGGTTCGACCCGTTCTTCGAGGAGACCGGGCACGTGGTCGACGCGACCGACCCCCTGCTGACCGACCCGGAGCTGCTGGAGGCGCTGGAGCGGGCGCACAAGGCGCTCGGGTTCCACACCGGCGTCACGCACACCGAGTTCCGGCTCGGCTCGCGCGGCCCCCGCCTGCTGGAGGTCAACGCCCGCCTCGGCGGCGACATGATCCCCTACCTCGGCCACCTGGCCAGCGGCGTGGACATCGCCCTGGCGGCGGCCGACGTCGCCGCCGGTCGGGTGCCGGACACGACTCCCCAGCACCGGCGCACCGCGGCCGTGGCGTTCCTCTACCCCGAGCGCGACACCCGCGTCGACGAGATCGTCGTGCACGAGGAGCGGTTCACCCCGCACATCCACGACGCGATCGCCATGACCGACCCCGGCGCCGTGCTGCGCCTGCCGCCGCGCGGGTACATCGCCCGGTACGGCCGGGTCATCGCCGTCGCGGACAGCCCGGAGGAGGCCAAGGCGGCACTGGCGAACCCGACGGACCTGGTGGAGCTGACCGGGACGCCGGTCGAGGTGGACGCGTGATGGCGAACTCCACCGATCACCCCTCCGTGGTCCAGACGCTGCGGCAGATCTCCCGCCCGGTATGGCTGCTGCTGGTGGGCATGCTGGTCAACCGCCTCGGCAACTTCCTGCAGATCTACCTGGTCCTCTACCTGACCCAGAAGGGCTTTAGCGAGCCCGCCGCCGGTATCGCGCTGGGCGCCTACGGCGTTGGCTCGGTCGTCGGAGTTCTACTCGGCGGCACCATCTCCGACCGTTTCGGCTACCGGTGGACAATCGTGGTGTCCATGGCCGGAGCCGGTTTGCTCACTGCGCTCCTCGTACACCTGACCGTCTTGTGGGCGGTACTCGCGGTGGCCGCCGCGACCGGTCTACTCGCCCAGGCTTACCGCCCCGCTTCTTCGGCGATGCTGGTCGAACTGACCCCGGACAAACACCACGTCATGGTCTTCGCGGTCTATCGACTGGCATTCAACCTGGGGACAACGGCGGGCCCGCTCCTCGGCGTCCTGCTGATCTCGTACTCCTACGACCTCATGTTCTACGTCGACGCGATCACCTCCGTCGTATTCGCCCTCTTCGCGCTCCGGCTACCGCACACGGTGACCTCCGCCAAGGACGAGCCCACCGCGGACACGGCCCCCCGCAAGTCGTACCTGACGGTCCTCTCCGACCGCGGCTACTCCCTCTTCATGCTCGCCCTCTTCCTCAACGCCGTCGTCTACATCCAGCACGTCTCGGTACTCCCCCTCCAAGTCACGGCCGACGGCCACGCGCCCGGCCTCTACGCGGTCCTCCTCTCCCTCAACGCAGTCGTCGTCATCGCCTTGGAACTCCCCTTCACCAAGTTCGTCCAACGCCTCCCCGCAAAGATCGCCGTCGCCCTAGGCGTCGGCCTAGTCGGCGTAGGCATGAACCTCTACGTGGCCGGCCCCGCCATCGCCATGTTCGTGGTCGCGACCCTGGTGTGGACCCTGGGCGAAATCATCGGAACCCCCACCGCCTCGGCCTACCCAGGACAGGTGGCACCGCCCGGACTCCGCGGCCGCTACATCGCCGCAGCCGCGTTCCCGATGCAGATCGGGTACGCGGTGGGGCCCGCGTTGGGCGTAGCACTGTGGACAGTCTGGAAAGACGGCGTTTGGTGGGGTTCTTCGGTGATCACCGTGGTGGCGGTGGTGGCAGCGCTGGTGGGGATGCGGCGGCCGACTGCTTCGGCGGAGCCGGAGGCCGCTCCTGATGGGTCTGTTGGAGCGGCTCATGTGACGAGCGGTGAGGTTGCTGTCGGTGCGCCGGAGTCGACTTCTGGTGCTAGTGCTGGCGCTTCGGGTTAGTTGGGTTTGGTTGTGGGTGGTCTGCGGGGGCGGCTCCTTTGGGGGTCGCCCTTTGCGGCTTCTTCGGGGTTGTGTGTGCTGGTCTAGCGGCTGGGTCGGGGATGGGCGCTTGGTGGGGATGGGTTGTCCACAATGGCTTCAGCTCTCCACGATCGCTTCATCTCTCCACGATGGTTTCAGCTGTCCACAATGGCTTTGGTTGTGCACAGGTGCTGGTTGCTGCTGATGGTTTGTCGGTGGGCGTCGGTAGGCTGTGTATTGGGGGGTCTTGGTGCGGATGATCTTGCGGATGAGGCCTGCGGTGGTTGGTTGTCCACAACGGGTCTGGTTGTCCACAGGGTGCTGCTTGGTGCTGCCGTTGTGTCGGTGTTGCTCGGTAGGCTGTGTATTTGGGGGCTTTCGATCAGGTTGATCTTGGCGTAGGCCGGGGTTGGGAGTGCGGGGCAAGGACTTCGGTGCCTCCGCCTTCGGCTCCGGGGGTCGGCCTCGTCGCCTGGCGGCGACCTCGGCCACCGGATCGGACGCCTCGTTGCCTGGCGGCAACATCGGGCCCGATCCGCGACAATGCGTAAAAGCTCGATGCGGTGGACCTGTTTTGCGCGGGGCCCCTACGACACCCG
>NZ_JAMTCO010000005.1 GCF_024171925.1 Actinokineospora diospyrosa
CAGGACCGCAAAGCAGGGGCCGAAAAGCATGGCCCTGCTGCGAGGCGACGCTACGGGTGTTGTCCCCCCACGCAAAACAAGTCCGCCCCATCGAGCTGGCCTGGCACCAGCGACTCCGACTGTCCAGGCGCTGGGTTGGCAGGTCAGACGAGAGCGGGCTGGGCTGGCACCGCCAAGTCCGAGTGTCCACGGGCTGAGCAGGTGGGCTGGGGCGGACCTGACGGGGCCCCGCAAGGTTGGCACCGCTGCGTCCGAGTGTCCACGGGCTGGGCATGTGGGTCGGGGCCGGTCCTGATGGGGGTTGGGTTGGTACCGCAGGGTCCGACTGTCCAGGGGCCAGGTTGGGTGGGCTGACTCGGTGGGGCCGGGGTGGCACCTCCGACGTTTTGCCGTCGGGTGGTTGATCAGGTGGGCCGGTCCGCGTGGGTTGGGCGGAGGCCGCTCGGTGCTGCTCGATGGGGTGAAAAACTCGGTCGCTGGGGTGGGGTGGGTGGGCGAGTATGGGGCGATGCGGATCGAGCGGTATGCGGATGTCCATGCGTTCTGGGGTGTTGTTGAGGGGTTCTATGCCGCGGATCCTGTGCGGCATACGGTTCCGATGACGGTCTTGAGCAGGTTGCTTGCGTTGGGGGAACCGCCTGCGGGGATTGTTTTGTTGACGGTCCACGAGGGGGAGGAGGTTGTGGGGGCGGCGTTTCAGTACGGGGCTTGGCCGATGAGTTTGTCCGGGTTGCCGGTCAGGACTCATGAGGTGGTGGTGGGGTATTTGCTGCGGCAGGGGGTTGTGCTGCGGCGGGCTCTGGGGCCGCGGGATGTCGCGGACAACTTCATCGAGGTGTGGACGAAGGCCGCGGGCGTGGACGTTAAGCGGCTGCTGTCGGAGCGGTTGTTCCGCCTTGAGGGGTTGGTCGAGCCGTCGGTGGCGGGGGCGGGGCGGTTCGGCACCGTTGATGATGTGGAGTTGTTGGGGCGGTGGTGTTCGGAGTTCAGTGATGAGGCACTGGGTGACGACGAGGGGTTGCCGGATCCGGTGGAGTTCGCGCGGGATGCCCTGGCCGGTGGGCGGGGTGCGGCGATCTGGGTCGACGGGGATCCGGTGGCTATGGCGTTGGCGACCAAGCCGGTGAGCGGGATGTCGCGGATCGGGCCGGTCTACACGCCGAAGGAGTACCGGGGGCGGGGGTACGGCAGTGCTGTCACCGCGGCCGCTGTGACCTGGGCGGTGGAGCGGGGGGCTCGGGACGTCCTGCTGTTCGCTGACCTGGACAACCCGGTGGCCAATTCGATCTACCAGCGGCTCGGGTTCCGGCCGGTGTTCGAGGCCGTGGAGGCGACCTTCACCGGACGGAATACTCTCGGGTCGTGACGTCAGTTCTGGTTGTGCAGCTCGATGACACCGACCCGCCCGGCAGGCTCGTCGAGTGGTTGGCCGACGCGGGCGCGGACATCGTGCTCGCGCAGCCCTACCGGGAGCCGCTGCCCATGGGCGACTACGCGGCGGTTGTCTGCCTCGGTGGGCCTATGGGGGCCAACGACGTTATCGACCACCCCTGGCTGGCTGAAGTGCGCAAGCTGCTGTCGTCGTGCGTCTCCAAGAAGACCCCGCTGCTTGCGATCTGTCTAGGGGCGCAGTTGCTCGCTGTCGCAACCGGCGGGATTGTCGAAGTGGGGGCGAACGGGCCTGAGGTGGGGGGTGGGCTCGTCGCTAAGAGGGATGTGGGGTGGGTGGATCCACTATTCGCCGACCTGCCGATGATGCCGGACGTGGTGCAGTTCCACCACGATGTGGTCACGCGGTTGCCTGTTGACGCTGCCTTGCTCGCCTCCGCCACCCGCTACCCGAACCAGGCGTTCCGAGTTGGCCCTGTCGGCTACGGCATCCAGTTCCACATCGAGACCACCCCGGAGCTGGTCCTCGCCTGGGCCGCCAACGCGCCGGAGAGCGCGGCCTGGGCCAAGCCGGGGGAGCTCGAGCCGGAGCGCCTCGTCGAGCTGCACGCCGATGTCGAGGAGGCGTGGCGGCCCTTCGTGGAGCGGTTCATGCGACTCGCGAAGGGCGAACTCGCCCCGGTCGAGCCGAGCCGCCCGACGTTGCCGCTGATCTGACATGGCCGACTCCGCGCGCTCCATCTCCTCCGCCGCCCGGTTCGGCCTCACCGACCCGCGCGCCGAGCAGGACCTGCGAGCCGCGGGGCTCTGGGGCGACGCCGGCCCCCAGCGCGAGGTGATCCTCACCGCCCTGTCCCGCACCCCCGACCCGGACCTGGCGCTGCGCGGGCTCGACCGCGTCCGGGAAGCCGACCCCGACCAGTGGGCCCGGCTGCGCGGCGAACTCGAGACCGACCGCAGGCTCCGTGCGCGGCTCATCGCTGTGCTGGGCTCCTCCACCGCGTTCGCAGACTTCCTCGTCGCCCACCCCGACCAATGGCGTCGACTCGACGGTGGCGGTACCGCAGTCGAGGACTACACCGCGGCCCTCTACGAGGCAGTGCAAGCCGACAGCGAAACACCTATCGCCGCTCTACGGGGACACGAAGCCATACGGGCACTCAAGTCCGCCTATCGCGGCCTGCTCATGGAGGTCGCGGCAGACGACCTAGGCCACCTTGTGGACTCGACCCTGCCGCGCTCCGAGTACGACACCACCGCCCGGCAGCTCAGTGCGCTCGCCGAGGCCGCGCTAAGAGCCGCGCTCGCCGTTGCTTGGGGTGAAACGGGCGGTAGAGACACCGCGCGGTTGGCGGTCATCGCCATGGGCAAGTGCGGCGGCGGCGAACTGAACTACGTCAGCGACGTCGACGTCGTGTTCGTAGGTGAGGATGACATCGCGGTCGCCACTAGGGCCGCTAGCGCGATGATGCGTGTCGCTACCGAGGCCTGCTTCGAGGTCGATGCGGGCCTGCGCCCCGAGGGCCGCAACGGCGCCCTCGTACGCACCCTCGACGGCCACAGCGCCTACTACAAGCGTTGGGCCAAGACTTGGGAGTTCCAGGCCCTGCTTAAAGCACGTCCTGTCGCAGGTGACGCCGAGCTCGGGCAGAGCTACCTCGACGTGGTTACCCCGATGGTGTGGATCGCGGCTGACCGGGACAACTTCGTCCCCGAGGTTCAGGCCATGCGCAGGCGCGTCGAGGACCACGTCCCCGCTGAACTGCTCGACCGTGAACTCAAGCTCGGCCGCGGCGGCCTGCGCGATGTCGAGTTCGCTGTGCAGCTGCTGCAACTCGTGCACGGTCGCACCGACGAGTCACTACGCCTTGGATCCACAGTGGACGCACTAGCCGCGCTAGGCGCTGGAGGCTATGTGGGTCGCACCGACGCTGCGGAACTCGCTGACTCCTATAGGTTCCTGCGCACCCTCGAGCATCGCCTGCAGTTGCAGCGCCTGCGCCGCACCCACCTGTTCCCCGCCGACGCCGAGACCGACGACCTGCGTTGGCTAGCCCGCGCCAGCGGCATCGGCCCCGAGCGCGGTCGCAACGCCGCCCAGGTGCTGGTCGCCGACTTCCGCAGGAACACCAACCGCATCCGGCGGCTGCACGAGAAGCTGTTCTACCGCCCGCTGCTCGAAGCCGTGTCCCGCGTCCCCACCGACCAGTTGCGGCTGACCACCAATCAGGCCCACGCGCAGCTCGCCGCCCTCGGCTACAGCTCACCGCAGGGCGCGCTGCAGCACATCAAGGCCCTCACCGAGGGCGTGTCCCGGCGCGCGGCGATCCAGACCGCGCTCCTGCCCGTGCTGCTCGACCTGCTCGGCTCCACCCCCGACCCGGACGGCGGACTCCTCGCCTACCGCAGGGTTTCTGAGGCCCTCTCCGCGACACCCTGGTACCTGCGGGTGCTGCGCGACGAAGGCGCCGTCGCCGAACGCCTCGCGACCCTGCTCGGCACGTCGAAGCTCGTGCCGGACCTGGTCGTGCGCGCCCCCGAGGTGCTCAGGTTGCTCGCCGAGCCCAAGGAACTGGCGGTGCGGGACCCGGCTGAGGTCGCCGAAGCGCTGCGCGTCGCGGTGAAACGCCACGGGTACCTCGGCAACGCCGTCGCCGCCGCGCGATCCCTGCGCAGGCACGAACTCCTGCGCATCGCCTGCGCGGACCTGCTCGGGTTCACCGACGTGTTCTCGGTCTGCGCGGCCCTGTCAAGCGTGTGGTGCGCGGTCCTGCAAGCCGCGCTCGCCGCCGTCGACCGCGCCGAGGCAGCGGCCGCTGGCGGGCACCTGGCCACCATCTCGGTCATCGCCATGGGCAGGCTCGGTGGCGGCGAACTCGGCTACGGGTCCGACGCCGACGTCATGTTCGTCTGCGAACCCGCGCCCGGCGTCACCGACTCCGACGCCCTCAAGTACGCGGGCCGCGTCGCGCAGACCGTCCGCAAACTCCTCGGCTCGCCCACCCAGGACCCACCGCTGCAGGTGGACGTCGACCTGCGACCCGAGGGCCGTCAAGGCCCCATCGTGCGCACTCTGGACTCCTACCGCGCCTATTACGCGCAATGGGGCGAGATCTGGGAAGCCCAGGCGCTGCTGCGGGCCCGCCCGGTCGCGGGCGACGCCGACCTCGGCGCCCGGTTCATCGAGGTCATCGACCCGGTCCGCTACCCGGCAGGCGGCCTGGATCCCGCCCAGGTGCGGGAGATCCGCCGGATCAAGGCCAGGGTGGACACCGAGCGGTTGCCCAGGGGCGCCGACCCGGCCACCCACACCAAACTCGGTCGTGGCGGCCTCGCCGATGTCGAGTGGACCGTGCAGCTGCTACAACTGCGCAACGCCCACGCTGTCCCCGCGCTGCGCACCACGTCCACAATGGACGGACTCACCGCCGCGGTCGCCGCGGACCTGCTCACCGAGGACGACGCGACCGCGCTGCGCGAGGCCTGGCTGCTGGCCACCCGGGTCCGCAACGCCGCCACCCTGGTGCGCGGCAAGCAAACCGACCAACTCCCCAGCCACGGCCGCGAACTCGCCGCCGTCGCCGCCGCGATGGGCACCCCGCTCACCGAGGACCCCGGCAAGTTCCTCGACGACTACCGGCGCACCACCCGACACGCCCGCGCCGTCGTCGAACACGTCTTCTACGACTGAGACATTTTCTCCCACCACCCGCCCCCTCGTCCCCGCCCGGCATCGTTCCCGGCTAAGGGGGAACGGCACCGGCATCGTTCCCGACTGGAGGGGAACGGCTCGGGCATCGTTCCCGACTCAGTGGGCACGGCACCGGCATCGTTCCCGACTGTGTGGGAATGGCACCAGACTCGTTCCCGACTAGAGGGTTCGGTACTGGCGTCGTTCCCGACTGGGTGGGACCGACAGGGCATCGTTCTGGGCGAGGTGGGATCGGCGTTGTTCCCGGCCAGGTGGGAGTTGGCCGTGGGGTGTGGTCTTGGAGTGTGTGGGGTGGCCGTGTTGGTGAGGGGTGGTCGCTTAGGCTCGGGGGTATGACCTGGAGCATCCGGATTCCGGTGCGCAGTTATGAGCTCGACGCGCTCGGGCACCTCAACCACGCCGTGTACCACCAGTACGCCGAGGTCGCCCGGGTCGAGGGGTTCGCGGCGGCCGGGTGCGCCTGGGACGGGCTCATCGCCGCGGGCACCGCGCCGGTCCTGCTCACCTCGACCATCCACTTCCGCCGCGAACTGCGCGCGGGCGACAGCGTGGACGTGGACCTGCGGATCGAATTCGGCCCCGGCAAGACCTTCAACGCCGACTCCACCATCACCTTGGCAGAGGGCGCAGGGGGTGCGGAAGGCGCGGAAAGCACTGTCTCCGCCGAGATCACTTGCCTGCTCGGCGTGATGGACCTCGGCGCGCGCCGACTCCTCGCCGACCCCCAGGCCGTGCTCGCCGAGCACGGCCTGGACGTCGACAAGCTCTAGGCCAGCACCTCGTCGACCCCGTGGTCGACCAGTTGCGTCGCCTCGGCCGCCTCCGCGATCGCCCGGCGCAGCAGTTCACCGGCCAACGCGGGCGACTGCAGGTCCAGCGGCCCGTACACCGGGACGTCCAGACCGGCCTGTGCCTCCCGCACCGCCAGCGGCGACGCCGTCAGCAGACCGCTGACCGCCAGCACCGGGTGCCCGCCTGCGCGCAACCGCTGCACGCCGTAGAGCGCGCCGGAGGAGTCCGCGGCGGCGAACAGCACGCCGCTGGTGATCCGCCGGATCTCTGGGCGGTCGAGCAATTGCGCGGTCTCCGCCTGCAGCAGGCCGTCGGCGATCTCCAGCACGATCGCGTCCACCCCGCGCGCCATCAGGTGGCCGTGCAACAGCAACGAACTCGACACGAGCCGTTCCAACGGGATGCGGAACGTCGTCGCCATCCCCGCGTCGGTGAAGTCCAGCGCGGCCACCGCGCCCGAGTCGCGGAACAGCCACGGGTCGCCGCCCGCCGCGGTGCCGGTCAGCTTCGCCGCGCCGACCCGCAAGCCCGAACGCGACAGTCCGTGCACGAGCGAGGCGCACGTCGTGGTCTTGCCCGAGTTCATCGACGTGCCCACCACGACGAACGTCGGCGGCTTGCGCAGCGCGGCGAGCGGGGCGCCCAGCGCCAGGTCCGACACGTTGATGACGTGCCCCGCGTGGTCGCCGACCAGCCCGAGCGGGCGCACCGTGGTCGGCGCGCTCACCGCGGCGTTGCGGCTGCGCACCTTGCCGAGCACGCCACCGGCGGCCACCAGGTCGCAGGCGCCGAGGTCGTCCGGCAGCTCCGCCTCGAAGTGGTCCGGCGCGTAGCGGGCGCCGTAGGCCACCAGGATCTCGTCGCCCACGTACAACTTCGCTTTTCGGCCATCGGTCAGCTCGAGCACCTGGTGGTAGCCGACCTTGGTCACCTCCGCGAGCACCAGGTCCCCGTGCCGGGGCTGGTGATCGCTGTGGTGGACGAGGCTCAGGCTGGCGCAGCGATCGAGGTTGCGCACGGAGTAGGCCGTTTTGAGGCGTTCGACGCGCGCGGCATCAAGGGGTGCGAACATGGCTGGGTCCTCGTCGATAGCGGGGAAGCGTCCGAACGAGACGCGCACGGACGTGTGCGCGGGAGCGTAAGGCCTGCCGAGCCGACTAGGGAATCCCGTACTGGGTCTCGATTCGGGAAACACTTCTGTAACCCAGCTAACAGTGCAGGTGGGACCGGATTATCTACCTGATCGGGTGGATTTCAGGCGGGGCCCGGCCACGCGGGCCGCACCCGCAGCGCGCACCGACCGGTCCGCACACCGGCCACCCCGGCCAGCGCCGCGGCCGGGTCGACCACCTGCCGCAGGGCCGCCGCGGCGTCGGCTTCCCCGCCTGCCAACGCGTTCTCGTCGAACACGGTGACGGTGACCTCGGTGGTGACGACGTACTGGCGTCCGTTGCTGGTCATACCCCGAGCCTGCCCGCGCGGACCGGGTCGGCGCATCCGGACCGGACCCGGGTTCCGCCTCAGGGTTTCCCCCAGGGGACACCGCGCGCCGTCGTGGGCCATCGGTGTGACCACAAAGCACGGTGCCCCGCGAACCACAGGGGTTCGCGGGGCACCGGGGACAGCTGGGGGATCAGACGCCGGGGATCACACGTCGTAGTACAGGCCGAACTCGTAGGGGTGCGGGCGCAGGCGCAGCGGGTCGATCTCGTGCTCGCGCTTGAACGCCACCCAGGTCTCGATGACGTCGGGGGTGAACACGCCGCCCTCGAGCAGGTAGTCGTGGTCGGCTTCCAGCGCGGTCAGCACCTCGCCGAGCGAGGCGGGGACCTGCGCGACCTCGCGGGCCTCCTCCGGGGGCAGCTCGTAGAGGTCCTTGTCGATCGGGGCGGGCGGCTCGATCTTGTTCTTCACGCCGTCCAGACCGGCCATCACGATCGCGGCGAAGGCCAGGTAGGGGTTGCCCGAGGAGTCCGGGCAGCGGAACTCGACCCGCTTGGCCTTGGCGTTGTTGCCGGTGATCGGGATGCGCACGCAGGCGGAGCGGTTGCGCTGCGAGTAGACCAGGCTCACCGGGGCCTCGTAGCCGGGCACCAGGCGGTGGTAGGAGTTCACCGTCGGGTTGGTGAACGCCAGCAGCGACGGGGCGTGCGCGAGCAGGCCGCCGATGTAGTGCCGCGCGGTGTCGGACAGGCCCGCGTAGCCGGACTCGTCGTGGAACAGCGGCACGCCGTCCTTCCACAGCGACGAGTGCACGTGCATGCCGGAGCCGTTGTCACCGAAGAGCGGCTTGGGCATGAAGGTCGCCGACTTGTCCGCCGCCCACGCGGTGTTCTTGATGATGTACTTGAACAGCTGCAGGTCGTCGGCGGCGTGCAGCAGCGTGTTGAACCGGTAGTTGATCTCGGTCTGGCCGCCGGTGCCGACCTCGTGGTGCGCGCGCTCGACGGTGAAGCCCGAGTCCTGCATCTTCAGCACCATCTGGTCGCGCAGGTCCGCGAAGTGGTCGACCGGCGGGACCGGGAAGTAGCCGCCCTTGAAGCGGGTCTTGTAGCCCTTGTTGTTGCCGCCCTCGTCCGCGCCGGTGTTCCACCAGCCCTCGACCGAGTCGATCTCGTGGAACGAGCCGTTCTCGGTGTAGTCGAAGCGGATCGAGTCGAAGATGTAGAACTCCGCCTCGGGGCCGAAGTACGCGGTGTCGGCGAAGCCGGACTCGGCGATGTACTGCTCGGCCTTGCGGGCGATGTTGCGCGGGTCGCGGCTGTAGGCCTCGCGGGTGAACGGGTCGTGCACGAAGAAGTTGAGGATCAGCGTCTTCTCGATCCGGAACGGGTCGATGCGCGCGGTGTAGGGGTCGGGCAGCAGCAGCATGTCCGACTCGTGGATCGACTGGAAGCCGCGCACCGACGACCCGTCGAAGGCGAGGCCCTCGGTGAACGCGTCCTCGTCGAAGGCGCTGGCGGGCAGCGTGAAGTGCTGCATCACCCCGGGCAGGTCGCAGAACCGGACGTCGACGAACTTCACGCCCTCGTCGGCGATGTAGCGCAAGACCTCGTCGGAAGAGTTGAACACGCTCGTTTGCTCCTTCGTCTGCTGTCTCGGGCCCAGACCGGCCCACCGCGTCACGGTCTTGCCGTACCCGCTCGGTGATGACGCTATGAGGGCGGTGTTGCCCGACCATCACCCGGATGTTTCGCCGGTGTTAACGACGGCGCTGGGCCGCTGAAGAGCATGCCGGCACCGGTGACGGCGGGCACCTTCTACGCTGGTCGGGTGAGCAGATGGACCGGTACATGGCTGTCCGGGCCCGGCGCGGGCTTCGACTCCGACGACGGCGAGGTGCGCTACCGCGGGGAGCGGCTGGGCGCACCGGAGCGCGGGCTCGGCTCGGTGGCCTCCACCGGGATCCGGCTCGGCGCCCTGGTGCTCGACCTAGTCCTGGCCTCGCTGGTGACCTCGGTGTTCCTGCGGCCGGATTACGACGACCCGAGCCGGATGTGGCAGTTCAACGTCTGGGCCGGGCTGGCCTGGTTGCTGATCACCGTCGCCGGGGTCGCGCTCGCCGGGTTCACCCCGGCCAAGGCGCTGCTGGGCATGCGCGTGGTCCGCCTGGACGGCCAGCCGCTGGTCGGCCCGTTCCGCGCGATCCCGCGAACGCTGCTCATCGCCCTGGTCATCCCGGCCGCGATCGTCGACAAGGACGGCCGCGGCTTGCACGACAAGGTGGCCGGGACGATCGTGCTACGAACCCGCTGACGGTTCGGCCAGGTGGATCGCGGTGGCGACCGGCGTGAAGCCGACCTTGCGGTAGACCCGGTCGGCGTCGTCGCCACCGGGGGTGAGCCAGGTCAAGGTAGCCCCGCCGAGCTCGGCAGCGGCTAGAACCGCGTGCGCGGTGACCAGAGCGCCGAGCCCCTTGCGGCGGTGCTCGGTCGTGGTGCCGACGCCGACGATCTCGGTGATGCCATCCGCGACCTGGGTCCACGACGCGACCGCCGCGGGTTCGCCATCGACCCTGGCCAGCACACTGCCACCGTCTTCCGGCCGCGGCGGTGGACCGGTCGGCAGATCACCTTCGAAGTCGAACGCCGCACCGGCCACCTTGGCGCCCTCGATCCGGTCCGCCTCGGTGTCGATGTAGGCGACGGTGACCCCCGCTGCCGTGGCGGGGACCTCGGCCTCGACCGGGTCCAGGACCATCACGGGGATCCGCATGGTGACCCGCATGCCCGCCGCTTCGAGGAGTCCGGCGGCACCCGGGCAGGCCTGGTCGATCAGCTCGAACCGCAGGGTCTCCGGCGGGAAGGTCTCCCGCAGCAGGGCGATGGCCTGGACCACCTCGGACGCGCTGGTCACCGCCTCCCCCGGCCGGGACGCGACCGCGTAGGAGAGGTACGCGGGCCCGTCGACCGCGAGCAACCCGGTGAACGGCCCCGCGGGAACCACCCGCCTCGTCTGCTGCAACTCCGGCAGGTCGTCATCCCCCACCACCCGCCTGGCCCGGCTGAGACCGGACAACTGCGCGGCGGCGATGCGGGAGGCAAGCGGATCAGCGGAAGTCACGGGCGGACGGTAGCCCCGCCCGCCCGTTCCCGCCTCTACTTAATCAAGCCGAACTTCCACGGGGAACGGGACGTCGGTCTTGAAGGTCCCCGTGACCTCGGCCCCGCTGTGGTAGCCGAACTCCTCGCTCAGGTGCGCGGCCACGAGCGACACCGGCTCGCTGAGGTCGAGGATCCAGTAGTGGGGGATGCCCGCCTCGGCGTACTCCGAGTACTTGACCACGCGGTCTGTCCGCTTCGAGCCCGGCGAGACGATCTCGACCACGACCAGGACCTCGGCCGCGCGCAGCAGGCCACCTTCGGCCTGGCGGCGCGCCACCTCCGCCTTCGGCACCACGACCAGGTCCGGTCGTCTGCTGAACCCGGGTTGTCCTGGTTCGGCCAACCCGAGGTCGATGTCGACCTCCAGGATGAGGTCGAGGTCGTCGGGCAACTGATCGAACAACTGGTACCCCAACCCGAACATCACCTTCTGGTGCTCGGGCGTTGGGCTTGGTGACATCAACAAACGGCCCTCTAGCAACTCTGTGTAGCCGGTCCCGAGCTCGTCGAGATCGGCGTACTCCGCAATGGTCAGCAGGTGCGTGGGCGCGCTGGATTCGATGTGATGCCGTCGCATCGCGATCACGGGCTCCTCCTCGCGTTCGACCAAAGGGTCTCAGAGGGGTACGACAAACGGTCTAACGCGCCTACCTGCGGCGCATTGTGCGCTGGACGCTGCGCATCTTGGCGCCCGCGGGCATCGGGCCCTTGGGCATCGCCGCGCCGCGGGCGGTGATGGCCGCCAGGCGCTTCTCGACGGTGTCGATCTGGGCCGGGCGCAGGTTGTTGGGGAGCTTCATCAGGTGCTTCTGCAGCTTGCTGAGCTGGACCTGCCCCTCCTCCTTGCCCACGATGACGTCGTAGATGGGGGTGTCGCCGATGAGCCGGGCGACGCGCTTCTTCTCCTGGGCGAGCAGGGTCTTCACCCGGTGCGGGGCGCCCTCGGCGACCAGCACCACGCCGGGGCGGCCGATCACCCGGTGGATCACGTCGAGCTGGGTGGTGCCGTTGACCGCCGGGGTCACCCGCCAGCGGCCGCGCAGGAAGTTCTCCAGCACCCACCCCGCCGCGCCCGGCTGGTCCTCGGCCTTGGCGAACTGGGTCCGCTGCACCCGCCGCCCGAGCAGGATGACCGCCGCGAGCAGGCCGAACATGACGCCGACCGGCAGCAGGTACCACTCGATGCCCAGCAGCAAGCCGATCCCGAACGCCACCGCGGCGACCAGCACCACGGCGCCGATCATGAGTGGCAGCAGCGCCTTGTCTTCCTTGCGCTGCATGTTGAACGCCTGGAAGATCTGCGCGCGCCGGGCCTTGGACGCGGCCTTGCGCGCCTGCTTGGCTTCCTTGGCGGCCGCCTTGTCCTGCTTCTGAGCCATAACCACCAGGATACGGGGCCGCCTCCCCCGGTTGGTGGCCGCGCTCTGCGAGGATGCACCGCATGGCTGGCGCGGACACGGACCTGATCGCCGGGCTCGACCCGGAGCAGCTCGCCGCGGTGCGGGCGCCGCGCGGTCCGGTGTGCGTCCTGGCCGGTGCCGGGACCGGCAAGACCAGGACCATCGTCAGCCGCATCGCGCACCTCATCGGCGCTGGTCACGTCACCGCGGGCCAGGTGCTGGCGGTCACCTTCACCGCGCGCGCCGCGGGCGAGATGCGCACCAGGCTGCGCGCGATGGGCATCTCCGGCGCCCAGGCCAGGACCTTCCACTCCGCCGCGCTGCGCCAGCTGCGCTACTTCTGGCCGCGGGTCGTCGGCGACGCGCCGTGGGAGCTGCTCGAGACCAAGTTGCGGCTGGTCGGCCAGGCGGCTCACCGGGCGGGCACGGGCACCGAGCGGGAGGCGCTGCGCGACCTCGCCAGCGAGATCGAGTGGGCGAAGGCGTCCCTGGTCGCCCCGGAGGACTACCCGGCGGCCGCCGCCCGCGCCCGCCGCGACACCCCGGCCGCGCCCGAGCTGGTCGCGAAGGTCTACGCCGGGTACGAGTCGCTGAAGAACGCGGCCAAGGTGCTCGACTTCGACGACCTGCTGCTGCACACCGCCGCGGCGCTGGAAGAGAACAGCGAGGTCGCTGACGAGTTCCGCGACCGGTACCGCTGCTTCGTCGTCGACGAGTACCAGGACGTCACCCCGCTGCAGCAGCGCGTCCTCGACGCCTGGCTCGGCCGCCGCGATGACCTCACCGTCGTCGGTGACGCCAACCAGACCATCTACTCCTTCGCGGGTGCCTCGCCGCGGCCGCTGCTCGACTTCACCCGCCGCTTCCCCGAGGCGGCTGTCGTCCGACTTGAGCGCGACTACCGGTCCACGCCCGAAGTCGTATCGCTCGCGAACCGGGTCATCTCCGCGGCGCGCGATAGGCCCGCCGGGTCGCGGCTGCGGCTGGTCGGTCAGCGTCCGGCAGGGCCAGAGCCCCGCTTCGCTGAGTACGACGATGAGCCTGCCGAGGCATCGGCAGTGGCTGCCCGGGTCAAAGAGCTCGTTGACGCCGGTACACCGCTAAGCGAGATCGCCGTGCTCTATCGCATCAACGCTCAGTCCGAGGTGTACGAGCAGGCGCTGACTGAGCTGGAGATCCCCTACCTGGTGCGCGGCGGCGAGCGCTTCTTCGCCCGCCAGGAGATCCGTCAGGCGATGGCCGCACTGCGCACAGCAGCAGGACGTCCACCCGAGGGCGAATTACCTGCTGTTGTGCGCCAGGTTCTAGCGCCTATCGGGCTCACCGACGAGCCCCCCGCAGGCGGGTCTGCCCGCGAGCGGTGGGGGTCGTTGTTAGCGCTTGTTGAGCTTGCCGAGGAGCTAGCCGCCGCGCTCCCGGACGCAGACCTATCGCGCTACGTATCCGAGTTGGACCAGCGTGCCCAGGCTCAACACCCGCCGACGGTCGAAGGCGTCACTCTCGCCTCCCTGCACGCGGCGAAGGGCCTGGAGTGGGACGCCGTGTTCCTAGTGGGCCTGACCGACGGCACCATGCCCATTCAGCACGCAGACGGTGACGACGCCGCCATCGAGGAGGAGCGCCGACTGCTCTATGTCGGCGTCACCCGCGCGCGCGAGCATTTGGCGCTGTCCTGGGCTCTTGCGCGAACCGAGGGCGGTAAGCGCTACCGCAGGCGAAGCCGGTTCCTCTACGGCCTCATCCCGGACAACGACCCGGTCGCTCGTATCGCCGCGTCCCGGCAGCGGGAGATGCCCAGGCAGGCGATGGCCCGCGGCATGAACCCCGTCCGGTACTGCCGCGTGTGCGGGGACAAGCTGGTCGGCACGATGCCGGTGAAGCTGGGTCGCTGCGAGAGCTGCCCGTCCGACCTGGACGAGGGCCTGCTCGAGCGGCTGCGCGAGTGGCGGCTGGAGCGGTCCAAGGGCCTGAAGGTCCCGGCCTATGTGATCTTCACCGACGCCACGCTGCTGGCCATCGCCGAGCAGCGACCGGCCGACCGGGCCGCGCTGGTGGCCATCTCCGGGGTCGGCGCCAGCAAGCTGGACCGGTTCGGCGCCGAGGTGCTGGCGATCACCGGGGCCTGACTACCGGTCGAGTGATGTGTGACCGGGGTCACGGGAAGTTCTGGAAATTGGGTTGCACGGCCTCTGCCAGGGCCAATAATCTGCTGTGGCAGGCACGAAGTGCCCGCGCGAACCCGTCCGAAGCTGAGTCCAACCGTAGCAGGAAGGTGGTGGCCCCCGTGGTGATCTTCATGACGAATGCGGCCGCTGGCTTCCCGCTGCTCGCGGGCAGCGGCTCTCGTGCGTGCGCCACCGGTGGGTTGGTTCCCACCGCCGCGTGGCCGCGTGAGCGGGGTACTGGGACTGCCAATGGGATCGCCGTGCACATCGGCGCCCCGAAGCAGAACCCCGTTCAGACGGCTGGGGCCGTCTTCGCCGATCGAGAGCAGACCACTGTCGGCTCCATCGATCTCGTCGTCACCAAGTACCTGTCCGCAGCCTCAGGCTGGAGGACTTGACGCCCTGTCAAGAACCTCCCAGGCCCGAGGCCGCGGACTCCGATACCGGAATCCGCGGCCTTTTTGTTTGCCATGAACCAGACATCGCCACGCCACCAGGTTTCCCACGCTTCAACGTCACAGGAGTGCACCACCATGAGTACCGCCACCGCTCCCCTTCCGGGCGGAGCGTTCACCGATCTGATGAGCCCGCCGGGCACAGGGGTCAGCGAGCTGCTTGACGCGGCTCCCGCGGCCGGGCTCGACCTGCCCTGCCGTTCCACCGAGAACCCGGACCTGTGGTTCGCCGACGCGCCGACCGAGCTGGAGCGCGCCAAGGTCCTCTGCGGCGACTGCCCCGTGCGGGCCGCCTGCCTCGCTTCCGCCCTGGCCCGGCACGAGCCGTGGGGCGTCTGGGGTGGCGAGATCTTCGAGCGCGGCGCGGTCATCGCCCGCAAGCGGCCCCGTGGCCGCCCGCGCAAGGAGGACCTCGCCAGGGACGCCGCCGAGCGCTCCGCCGGTCAGCGGGACGAGGTCGCCGCGTGAACGCGCTGATGAAAGACCCGATGTTCGAGTTCAAGCCAGGGGGTTTCCCGCAAATGTTGCTCTATGAAGACATAGCCCGATCTCGAAGGCTCGAGGCGGAGCAGGCGGCGCGCGCGCACCGCCTGGTCCGCCAGCTGAGCTCAGCCAGGCGATGGCGTCGGATCTCCACCTGGGCGGCCAAGCGCGCCGATCGCGCCACCGCCGGTCTGTAGTCCCACACCACCCCGAAGCCCACCGCGGTCGCCGCCGCGGTGGGCTTCGGCCGTTCGGGTGGAGAAACATGGTGGCAACGCCGATGTCATCCCCGGTGCGCGGACCGGCGCTACCGTGGCTGTTCCCTGCCCACGATCAGCGTCTGGACGTGGTGATGCACAGCGATGACGCGAGCACTGCTGGTGGTGGCCGTGAGCGCGGGGTCGAGGTCGGGCGCACCGGTGCCCGATTCGGCCCGCCCGGCCAGTGGCGCGGTCCCGACCGGCCAGACCGCTCCGACGAGCTCGACGCCGACGGGGCGAGCCAGGTCGAGACCGACATCGGCCAGGTCGGCGCCCGGTTCGGGTCGCGCAAGCGCCGCGGGTCCGCCGAGCAGGACCCCGAGCCCGCCGCAGCCGATGTCGTCGTGCCGGAGCAGGCGCCCGCGCTGGATGAGCTGACCGATGACGAGTGGGTGTCGCGCCCGCAGGTGCACGCGCTGGTCCGCCCCTACGCCTGGACCGGCGGCCGCACCAGGGCGCGGGCCGACCTGGCGGTCGAGGCCCTGGTCAGCACGGTCGAGGTGCCCAGGCGCGCGTCCTGGGAACACCGGATGATCACCGACCTGTGCCTGAGCCCGCGCTCGGTCGCCGAGGTCGCCGCGCTCATCTCGGTGCCGCTCGGGGTGGCCCGGGTCCTGATCACCGACCTGGCCGACCGGGGCGTGCTCACCGTGCACGAGGTCGCCGAGGACACCCCCGACCTGGCCTTCATGAGCCGGGTGCTCTCCGCCCTGCGCAAACTCTGACCGCTTCGCCGAAGCCCGCGCGACCCGATCGTGTTCGTGCTGGGCGCTTCGACCGGGTCCCCGGGATCGGTAGCGTGGTGGCCATGGAGCCAACCTGTTCCCTGTGCGGTCGCCTCCGGTCGGCCGAGCCCGCGGTGGCGGCGCTGGCGTGGGTGGCCGAGCAGGACGAGCGGGGGACGACCTGGCTGTGCCCGGCCTGCGCTCGCAAGCACGTGCGCGACATCGAGGGCAAGCTCCCCGCCGAGTACTGGTGACCTACTCCTCTTCGGCGAACCCCGGCTGCCATCGCGTGATGATGTCGCGCATCGAGAATTGCGCGTCGAGTTGGCACAGGATTCCGGTCGCCCCCGCGGTGACCCGCTGGATCAGCAGGTATTGCGGCGGCAGGTTGAGCGACCGGCCGGTTTTGAAGTCCTGACCGCGCAGGTCACCGACCC
Organism: Actinokineospora diospyrosa; assembly: GCF_024171925.1. Classification (GTDB taxonomy): domain Bacteria; phylum Actinomycetota; class Actinomycetes; order Mycobacteriales; family Pseudonocardiaceae; genus Actinokineospora; species Actinokineospora diospyrosa. The sequence goes on from NZ_JAMTCO010000005.1 coordinate 16,423, forward strand.
GCTCGGCCTGCCGTTGCATCCACGCTCGGGTGAAGTGGAACGTGTCCACGGACGCGGGTTCGGCGAACGGCGCCAGGTAGGCCAACACGTGGTCCGGGTCGAGTCGCATTCCCTCGCGGATGAAGCCCTCGTCGCGCATGAGCTCCATCAACTCGGCCGAGCGGCCCTGCAGGGAGAGCCGGGTCATCATGCCGAGCGGCCGGGGGAGGCCCTCCGGGAGCCGGGCGACGGCGCCGAAGTCGATCACGCACAGGCGCCCGTCCTGGGTGAGCATGAAGTTGCCGGGGTGCGGGTCGGAGTGCAGCAGGCCCGCCCGGGCGGGGGAGGAGAAGTGGAACTCCGAGAGCAGCCTGCCCGCCTGGTCGCGCTCGTCGCGGGTGCCCGACCGGATGACGCTCGCCAGCGGGCGGCCGTCGACCCACTCGGTGATGGTCACCTTCGGGGCGCTGGCCACGACCCGGGGGACCAGCACGCGCTCGTCGTCGGCGAAGGCCTTGGCGAAGACGCGCTGGTTGCCCGCCTCGGCGCGGTAGTCGAGCTCCTCGACCATCCGGTCGGTCAGCTCCTGCAGCAGCGGCTTGATCTCCATCCCCGGCGCGAACGGCTGGAACAGCCTGCTGAAGCGCTGCAGCTGCCGCAGGTCCGACAGCAGCGCCTCGTCCGCGCCCGGGTACTGCACCTTGACCGCGACCCGCCGACCGTCGTGCCACACCGCGCGGTGGACCTGCCCGATGCTCGCGGCCGCGGCGGGGGTGTCGTCGAACTCGGTGAACCGCTTGCCCCAGCCCCGCCCCAGCTGCTGGGCCAACACCCGGTGCATGACCTGCGCGCTCATCGGCGGCGCGGCGGCCTGCAGCTTGGTCAGCGCTTCGCGGTAGGGCTCCGCCAGCTCGTCGGGCACCGCGGCCTCGAACACCGACAGCGCCTGCCCGAACTTCATCGCCCCGCCCTTGAGCTGGCCGAGGACGGCGAACAGCTGCTCGGCGGTGCGCGCGGACAGCTCCGCGCTGACCGCCTCGGCGCTCTGCCCGGCCAGCCGCTTACCCCAGCCGCCCACCGCCCGGCCCGCGACCCCCAGCGGGATGCTGGCCAGCCGAGCGGTCCGCGCGACGGTCTTGCGTGGCATCTCGGTCACCCGGCGATTGTCCCTTGTCCCGCGCCGCGATCGCAGGCGAATAGCACTCGGGTCTTGGCGGTCGGGCCACAGCTGCCGCCGGTGCCCAGGTCACAGCCTCCAATCAGCTCCTCGAAGGTGGTGCGTCGCCCTCTTGTCCGCCAAGTGGGTGGCGGGCAAGAGGGCGCTGTCACGCTCTTTTCGCCCCCGCTGGTCGGCTGTGCCGGAGGAGGTGGCGGTAGGTGGGGTGGGTCGCGGCGCCGCAGCGGCAGTCGGGGTGGGGTTGCCAGCGGCGGTGGTCCACGGCCGCGGTGAACGGGTTCACCTCCAGGGTGGTGTTCCAGGTCCGGGGTGGTTGGGCGGTCGGGTCGCGCAGCCAGGCCACCGCGTGCAGGACCTGCGTGACGGCCAGACCGGCGGTGACGTGGGCGGTCGCCAGGTCCGTCGGCAGTGCTCTACCCGCCAGTTGGGCCGCGATCCGGGGCCAGCACGGGTCCAGGTCGGTCCGGTGGTGGTCGGCGCAGTGCAGGCAGCCGCTCGCGCCGGGCACCACCAGCGGGCCGACGATCCCCACGCCGTCGCGGACGCGGACCGCCAGGTGCGCCTGACCGTCGGTGACCAGGTCGACCACGGTCGACGGCTCCGGGACGAGGGCGTCGGTGAGCACGACCAGGTCCGGTCTGAACCGGGCGAAGCGGCGGACCCCGGCCGTCTCCTCGGCGCGGCGCACCGCCTCCGGCCCGGCCACCTGGCGCGGGCGTCCGATGTCCTCGACCAGGTAGCCCGTGCCCACGTCCTCCGCGCGCACCGTCCCCCGAGCAGCCACGTGCAGCCGCCCAACACCGGCGACCGCGAGCAGCCCTGCCACAGCGACGGCGAGCCTGCCGTCGCCGCGGACCAGAACCCGGTAATCGGCCCGTTCCGCGGGCGGCGGCAGGCCGGGGTGCAGCGTCGCTGTCGCCGCGTCACCCGCCAACCGCAGCGGTACCCGGGGGCCCGGCACGGCGTCGTCGTCGAGCAGGCCGTGGTCGACGAGGTCCGCCAGCAGGTCCAGCAGGACCTCCTCGTGCGGTGGGCCGACACCGGCGACCACCTCGTCGGTGGTGCGGCCACCGGTGAGATCGGTCGCCGCGGCCAAGACCGGCTCGGGCAGGCCGCTGATGACCAGTGCCCGCCGCGGGTCGAGGCCGATCTGGAGTTCACCGGCGCGGCGCGCGAGCACCGCGAGACCGGCCCGCAGCCGGGGCCGGTGTGGAAGGGTCCGTTCGCGCATGGGACCAGGGTGCCGTGCTGGGCCGAATGGCGGAGCCGGTTGTCCACAGGTGAGAGTCACACCCGCCCGGTCCTCCCGCGTTGTCGGTGTCTCCCCTTACGGTTGTGCCGTGGCCGAACCCCGCGTCGAGGTGCGCAGGAGCAAGCGCAGAACCCGCACCGTCACGGCGTACCGCGAAGGTGACACCGTGATCGTTCTCATCCCGGCGAGGCTGTCCAAGAAAGAGGAAGCCCACTGGGTCCAGGAGATGCAGCGCAGGCTGCTGCGCAACGAGACCAAGCGGCGCTCGCCCGCGCGCAGTTCGGACGCCGCGCTGCTGGCCCGCTGCGGTGAGCTCTCCGACCGCTACTTCGGCGGCCAGTGCTTGCCCCGCGCGGTCCGCTGGGTCCCGCCGATGCGCACCCGGTGGGCGTCCTGCACCCCGGTCGACCGCACGATCCGGGTCAGCGAACGGCTGCGCGAGGTCCCCGCCTGGGTCCTCGACTACGTGCTGGTGCACGAGCTGGCGCACCTGCTGGTCCCCGGCCACGGCCCCGACTTCTGGGAACTCGTGCACGCCTACCCCAAGACCGAACGCGCCGTCGGCTACCTCGAGGGCCTCTCCGCCGCGGCGGGCTGGGGCATCACCACTGACGACTAGCCACTAGGCGCCTGGTCACCCGGCGAGCGGACGACCGCTCGCCGGGTACCACCTAGCCCGGAACGACCCAGCCCGCAACCACCTAGCCCGCAACCACCTAGCCCGCAATGACCTAGTCGTCGGAGTCCTTGGGGTCCGTGGGCTGCTCGCCCGCGGTGCGCTCCAGCTGGGCGATCGGGTCCTCGCCCGAGGTGGACAGCCGCTCGCTGAAGTCCAGCGGCTCGTCGAGGTCCTCGGCGGTCGGCATCAGGTCCGGGTGCGCCCACAACCCGTCACGGACGTCGATGCCGTGCTTGTCGGTGACCAGCCGCCACAGGTTCGTCGCCGCGCGCAGGCGCCGGGGCCGCAGCTCCAGGCCGACCAGCGTCGCGAACGTCTGCTCGGCGGGTCCACCCGAGGCCCGGCGGCGGCGCAGCGTCTCGCGCAACGCCTCCGCACCGGGCAGCCGGTCGGTGACGGCCTCGCCGACGACCAGGTCCACCCAGCCCTCGACCAGGGCGAGCAGCGTCTCCAACCGGGCGAGCGCGGCCTGCTGCTCCGGGGTCGTCTTCGGCTCGAGCATCCCCGAGCGCATGGCCTGCTCGATGCTCTCCGGGTTCGCCGGGTCGACCTGGGTCGCCAGCTGCTCCAGCGCGGAGATGTCGACCTTGATGCCGCCCGCGAACTCCTCGACCGCGCCGAGCAGCCGCTGCCGCAGCCACGGCACGTGCGCGAACAGCCGTTGGTGGGCGGCCTCGCGCGCGGCGATGAACACCAGCACCTCGCTGGCAGGCCGCTCCAGGCCCTTGGTGAACTCCTCGATGTTGGCGGGCAGCAGCGCCGCGGTCGCGTCCGGGCCCAGCGGCAACCCGATGTCGGTGACCGTCAGCACCTCCGACCCCAGCTGCGCCAGCGCGTTGCCCAGCTGCGACCCGAAGGCCATCCCGCCCATCTGCCCGACCATCGCCAGCAGCGGACCGGCCTGCTGCTTGGCCTCCGCGGGCAGCGCCTCCACCCACGCCCCGGCCATCCGGCGGGCGACCGGGTCGCACAGCCGCTGCCAGGTCGGCAGCGTGTGCTCGACCCAGTCGCGGGCGGTCCACGCCTTGGCCGAGGTGGCGCCGACCGGCAGCGTCGTCACCGGGTCCAGCCACATCTCGGCCAGGTGCAGCGCGTCGACGACGGCCTTGGTGGACTCCGCTGGCGCGGTGAACCCGATCTGCCCGGCGAGCTTCTGCACCGCGATCTGCTTGGCCAGGTCGTAGTTGACCGGACCGCTCGAGGACCCCGCCTGGCTCATCATCTGGCCGAGCTGGCTGAGCATCTGCCCGAGCTGGTCGAACGGGTTCTCCTGACCGCCGCCAGGCTTGCCGCCGCCCTTGCCGTCACCGTCGGGGTCCGGCACGCTGAAGCCGAACGGGAACTCGCTCATGGCTCCACGGTACGCGGCGTGGCCCACCCCGTGCCGTCCGGTGAACTCGTGCCGTCCGGTGATCCGCTCTCGGTGAACGCACGTACCCTGTGGCGTCGTGAGCACCGCACCGGAGTCACCCGCCGCGCCCCCCACGCCCGACCCGCCCACCGTGCGGGCGGCGCTCACCCGGCGCGGCTGGACGCTGGTGGTCAGCACCGTGGTGACGGCGGCGCTGCTGCTGGTCGGCCTGCTGGTGCCGATCCCCTACGTCTCGCTCGGCCCCGGCCCGACCTACGACACGCTCGGCTCGGTCGAGGGTGTGCGGGTCGTGCAGATCGAGGGCGAGCCGAGCCACGAGACGACCGGTCAGCTGCGGATGACGACGGTGTCGGTCAACGACGAGATCACCCTGTTCGGTGCGTTCGGCCTGTGGGTCAGCGGCCGCTACGCGCTCGCCCCGCGCGAAGACTACTTCCGCCCGGGGGAGACCGAAGAGGACATCGACCGGCAGAACACCAAGCTGTTCCAGGACTCGCAGAGCAACGCCGAGATCGCCGCGCTGCGCTACCTGAAGTACCCGATGAAGGTGATCGCCCAGGAGATCACCTCGGGCGCGCCAGCCGACAAGGTCTTGGCGCCGGGGGACCAGTTGGTCGAGGTCAACGGCAAGAAGGTCGCCGCGGCCGCTGACGTGCGGGGGGCTCTAGCGGGCACTACGCCCGGGCAGAGCATCGCCATCACCTATAAGCGCGACGGTCAGGAGAAGACCGCGACCATCGCCCTCGCGCGGGCGAGCGACTTCGGGCAGGAGGACCGCCCGGAGGGGTTCATCGGCCTCGGCGCCGGGGAGCGCCCGGACGTGGACTTCAAGACCACCATCCGGCTGCAGAACGTCGGCGGCCCCTCGGCGGGCCTGATCTTCGCGCTGGCGATCATCGACCGGCTCACCGAGGAGGACCTCGCGGGCGGCGCCACGATCGCGGGCACCGGTGAGATCGATGCGGCGGGCAACGTCGGCCGCATCGGCGGGATCCCGTTCAAGATGGTCGCCGCCAAGGAGGCCGGGGTGAGCGTGTTCCTGGTCCCCGAGGGCAACTGCGCCGAGGCCAAGGACAACGCGCCGGACGGGTTGCGGCTGGTGAAGGTGTCCACCCTCGACGGTGCGGTCCAGGCGCTCAAGGACGTCAAGGCCGGACGACCGGTCCCCGGCTGCTAGCCGCGCAACGTGTCCAGCAGCGCGGCGGTGAGGTTCTCGGCGAGGTCGGGGTGCTCGACGACCTCCTCCACGCCGTCCGCGCCCGCGCGCAGCCGTAGGACGCAGGCGACCGAACCGTCCCGCAGCACTGCGGCGACCAGCCGGGCCTCGCGGGCCGCGGGGTGCTCGGCCGCCGCCGCGCTCACCGTGTCGGGGTCGGACTCCGGGAGCTCGGCCTCCGCCTCGGGCGGCAGGATCAGGATCTCCTGCACCAGCGCGCAGCCCGCGACCGCTTCCGGCCACATGATCGTGCCCAGCGCGGCGCCGAGGTCGCCGTCTGGCAGCTCGTCCTGCGCGACCGGGGTCAGCGCCGCGCCCGGGTCGATCTGGCCTGCCAGGTCCGGCTGCTCGCGCAGCAGGTCCGCGGTGGGCACCAGCGCGAACAGTTGCGGGCGCTGGTCCCAGCCGCCGGTGGCGACGAAGTCCTCGACCTCGCGGGCGGCGGCGGGCAGGTCCTGGATGCTCACGGCGCACATGGTCGCACCGGTCCCCGACCTGCCCGCGCCTGCCCCCGGCGGGTGCCGGGTTGTCCACAACCCGCCCGGTCATCCACACATAACGGACACCCGAACGGGAACCCGGACCGGCCCTAATAGAGTTGAACAACCTGGACGGGCCAGCTCGTCCGGTGTGAACGTCGAAAGCCAGCGACTCTGGAGCGTGCCCAGTGGCCACTCGGCCCCCGATCGGTCTGCCGAAGCTGTCCCGGCGCAGTCGGATCCTGCTCATCATCGCCGCCGCGTTGATCCTGCTGCTGTTGGTCGGGTCCCGGCTGCTCAGCACCTATGTGAACTGGCTGTGGTTCGGTGAGGTCGGGTTCACCTCGGTGTTCACCACCGTGCTGTGGACCAGGATCGTGTTGTTCTTCGCCGTCGGCGCCCTCGTCGGCGGGCTGCTGGCGGTGAGCCTGTGGGTCGCCTACCGGACCCGGCCGGTGTTCGTGCCGGTGTCCAGCGCGGACGACCCGCTCGCCCGCTACCGCTCCACCGTGGTGCAGCGGGTGCGCCTGTTCGGCATCGGCCTGCCGGTGATCATGGGCCTCATCTCCGGGTCGGCGGCGCAGTCGGACTGGCAGCAGGTGCAGTTGTTGCTCAACGGCGGCGACTTCGGCGTCAAGGACCCGCAGTTCCAGATCGACATCGGCTTCTACGCCTTCACCCTGCCGTTCATCACCTGGCTGATCAACTGGCTGTTCGTCGCGGTCGCGGTCGCCTTCTTCGGCGCGCTGATCACCCACTACCTGTTCGGCGGGATCCGCCTCGCAGGCAAGGGCGGCCAGCTCGCCGCGCCAGCCAGGATGCAGCTGTCGATCACCGCTGGCGTGTTCGTGCTGATCTACGCGGTCGACTACTTCTTCGAGCGCTACGAGCTGCTGTTCAACAAGCACGACCTGTTCAGCGGCGCGAACTACACCGACCTCAACGCGGTGCTGCCCGCCAAGCTCATCCTGATGTTCATCGCCGCGTTCTGCGCCGTGGCCTTCTTCGCGGGCGCGTTCCTGCGCAACCTGCAGCTGCCCGCGATCGCCACCGCGCTGCTGATCCTCTCCGGCATCCTGGTCGGCGCGGCGTGGCCCGCGGTCATCCAGCAGTTCTCGGTGCGGCCCAACGAGAACACCAAGGAATCGCTGTCCATCCAGCGCAACATCGACGCGACCAGGGCGGCCTACGGGCTCACCGAGAAGAACGTCAAGACCGAGGACTACTCGGGCACCTCGGCCACCGCGCCCGCCAAGATCCGCTCCGAGCAGAGCAGCATCAACACCATCACCAACGTGCGGCTGCTCGACCCGAACATCCTCGCCCCGACCTTCACCCAGCGCGAGGGCCGGGAGAACTTCTACGGCTTCCCGGAGAAGCTCGACGTCGACCGCTACACCATCGACAACAAGACCCAGGACTACATCGTCGCCGCGCGCGAGATCAAGACCTCCGGGCTCACCGAGACCCAGGGCGGCTGGATCAACCGGCACATGGTCTTCACCCACGGCAACGGGTTCGTCGCCGCGCCTGCCAACACCATCAACTCGGCGCTGCAGGACTCCAACGACCAGGGCGGCTACCCGGTCTTCAAGGTCAGCGACCTGACCAACGACGGCCCGATCAAGGTCACCCAGCCGCGGATCTACTTCGGTGAGCTGGCCACCGACAACTACGCCATCGTCGGCGGCAAGGACAACGGTCGCCCGCTGGAGTACGACACCTCCACCAGCACCTTCGGCTACGACGGCGCGGGCGGCGTGCCGATCGACGGGCTGTTCAACAAGCTCGTCTTCGCCGCGCACTACACCGAGCGCAACATCCTGTTCTCCTCGCAGATCGAGGAGGGCGCCAAGATCATGTACAACCGCAACCCGCGGGACCGGGTGAGCGCGGTCGCGCCGTGGCTGACCCTCGACGGCGACCCGTACCCCGCGGTGGTCAACGGCCGGATCCTGTGGATCATCGACGGCTACACCACCCTGGAGAACTACCCGTACGCGCAGCGGACCTCCCTCGGCGAGGCCACCACCGACTCCCTCGACGGCGTGGTGCGCCAGGACAACCGCACGATCAGCTACATCCGCAACTCGGTGAAGGCCACCGTCGACGCCTACGACGGCACGGTGAAGCTGTACTCGATCACCGACGACGACCCGGTGCTCAAGGCGTGGCAGGGGGTCTTCCCCGGCACGGTCTCGCCGTCCTCGGAGATCTCCGACGAGCTGCGCTCGCACTTCCGCTACCCGGAGGACCTGTTCAAGGTCCAGCGCGAGCTGCTCTCGAAGTACCACGTGTCCGACGCGGTCGAGTTCTTCTCGCAGAAGACCTTCTGGAACGTCCCGGCCGACCCGACCGAGGACGGCGCCTCCAACGCCACCAACGACGGGGCCAAGCAACCGCCGTACTACGTGCTCGCCCAGGCGCCCGGCCAGACCAAGGCGACGTTCCAGATCACCAGCGCGCTCAACTCGCTGAACCGGCAGTTCCTCGCCTCCTGGGTGTCGGTGTCGTCCGATCCGGAGGACTACGGGCAGATCCGGGTCTTGCGACTACCCACCTCCGGCACGGCCCAAGTGGAGGGTCCCGGCCAGGTGCAGAACCGGTTCCAAACCACACCCGAGGTCGCGGAGAACAGAACGCTGTTCAACAACCCGAGCGTGGCGCCGCGGTTCGGCAACCTGCTGACGCTGCCGGTGGCCGGTGGGCTGCTGTTCGTCGAGCCCATCTACATCCAGCGCAAGGACGCCAACGCCTTCCCGCAGCTGGCCCGCGTGCTGGTGTCCTTCGGCAACAAGGTCGGGTTCGCGCCGACCATCGACGAGGCCCTCGACGAGGTGTTCGGCAAGGGCACCGGCGACACGGCGACCAAACCGGGCGATCCGACGACACCGCCCACCAGTTCCACCTCGCCACCGCCCACGACGACCACCACGCCACCGCCCGGCGGCGGGGGTACCGAGCTGGACCAGGCCGTGCAGGCCCTGAACACCGCCATCGCGCACCTGCGGCAGGCCCAGCGCGACGGTGACTTCACCGAGCAGGGCAAGGCACTGGCCGAGTTGGACGCCGCGGCCAAGCAGTACGACACGGCCAAGGCGAAGGCGGGGCAGACCAGCACCCCACCGTCCTCACCCGGCGCGTCACCATCACCCACCCCAGCCCCCGGCGGCTGACCGCACGACCCACCGAGCAGGCCCGCCCCCGCACCCGCGGCGGCGGGCCTGCCCCTTTTTCCGCCCCCATGGTGACCCCACTCACCCGCAGACCCCCTGATTTGCTTCCACAGAACACCCCCGTGTACAGTCTTAATTACAACGCGGGGTGGAGCAGCTCGGTAGCTCGCTGGGCTCATAACCCAGAGGTCGCAGGTTCAAATCCTGTCCCCGCTACAAAGGTCGAGGCCCTTGTCCACAGAAAACGTGGACGAGGGCCTTTTCCGTGTTGCACCTGGGGGGCGACCCCCCAGACCCCCACGGTGCGACGGGCGCCGGAACCAGCGGGGTTCGCTTGACCTTTGGTCGTCGCATCACGGTGACGACAACGGGCCGTCTCCCTTTCCCGCTGGCGCGGTGGATGAGAACGCCGGGGATGTCGGGTTTTGGGGAAAGAAAGAAGAGGCGGTACTCCTGAAGAAAAGGAGTACCGCCTCTTTAGTAGCGGGGACAGGATTTGAACCTGCGACCTCTGGGTTATGAGCCCAGCGAGCTACCGAGCTGCTCCACCCCGCGGTGGTAAAACAAACCCTACACGGGGGTGTCTAGCGAGTTTCACAGGGGGGGTGGTTAACGGTGAGGGCTTGGTTGGGCGGGGGAGGTGGGGTGGGGGAAGGAGGGTGTCGGGTGTGGGCGGTGGGGAGTGGAGGGGTGGGGGCGTCGCGGGGTGGGCGGGGGTATTCGGTGTAGAGGGAGGGTGGGTTTCCGCGGGAGTGCGGGATCGACCGGGGTTAGTCCTCTGTGGACATCTCGATGGGAGTGCGGAATGGGCGGGTGTGGATGCGCGTGCATTCGCACTGGCGTTAGAGGGGAACGGATGCGCCCGGCGCGGGGTCCACACTGGACCCTCAAAGGGGTCTTAGTGTGACAGTCTCCCGGCGAACGCACTCCCCGTCGAGGCCGCGGGCCGGCGGTTTCCGGTCGCGCAGGCGCTGCCATCAGGGTGATCTGGACCACAATGGGGGGTTGGTGGTGGGGGAAACCCGGGTCCTGGACCGATTACCGTTCGCCCACCTCGGACTGGGCCGAACGGGTAGCGTGCTGGGAAGAGATCCACTCCTTCGGGGGAGCAAGGCGGCCGAGTCCACGTGGGATAGTCCCGTTTTGGGCCAACTGGGGACAGTCGGCGTCCGCTGATCGGTCCCGGGTCGAATGTCCCCGGCGGGTTGTTCAACGATCAGCCATTGTGGACTGGCGCACATGGCCACTGTGGACAGCACGGCGCTGCCGTGGGACCGTGGTGTTGTGTCTGAACTGAATGCGACCGCCGCCGCCCTGCTCGGCCTGCTGCACGAAGGCCCGCAGACCGGTGGCCAGCTGGTGTCCGCGGCAAGGGAGCGCTTCGGCTCCTTCTTCAGCGTGACGCGTAGCCAGGTCTACCGCGAACTGCCCGCGCTCGCTGATGCCGGTCTTGTCCGCCTCGGCAAGCAGGGTCCCCGCTCCAGCCAGCAGTACGTGATCACCGCCGCTGGCAAGAAGGCGTTCAAGACCTGGCTCGGTGGCGAGCCAGGTCCCGACCACCTGCGCAGCCCGCTGATCCTGCGGCTGGTGCACGCCAGCACGCTGACCGCCAAGCAGCGGGTCGGCCTGATCGACTCGGCCAAGCAGGTCTACAACGGTGAGCACGAGGCGGCCAAGACCGCCGTCAAGACCGCCGAGGACCCCTACGCCAAGGCGATCGCCGAGTTCGGCGTGGCCAGGGCCAAGGCCGTGCTCAAGCTGCTGGACTCCATCCCCAAGTCCTGACCCGGCTACCGCCGCAGCGGTGGCGTCCGCGTCCGCGTAGTCTTTTCCGACGTGAACCCGGACGTCGCCGCTGATCTCAAGGAACTGTCCACCTCGCTGGCCAACGTCGAGGCGGTGATGGACCTTGCGGGGTTGCGCGCGCAGATCGCGGACCTGGAAGAACAGGCCGCGCGACCGGACCTGTGGGACGACCCGGAGTCCGCGCAGAAGGTGACGAGCAAGCTCTCGCACCGCCAGGGTGAGCTGCGCAAGGTCGAGGACCTGCGCTCGCGGCTCGACGACCTCGCGGTGCTCTACGAGCTCGCCGAGGAGGGCGCCGACGAGGACGCCACCGCCGAGGCGACCGCCGAGCAGGACAAGCTCAAGGCCGACATCTCCTCTCTGGAGGTGCGCACCTTGCTGTCCGGCGAGTACGACGGCCGCGACGCGCTGGTGACCATCCGCTCGGAGGCCGGTGGCGTGGACGCCGCCGACTTCGCCGAGATGCTCATGCGCATGTACCTGCGGTGGTCCGAGCGGCACGGCTACCCCATCGAGGTCTACGACACCTCTTACGCCGAAGAGGCGGGCATCAAGTCGGCGACCTTCAAGATCGCCGCGCCTTACGCCTACGGCACGCTTTCGGTAGAGCAGGGCACCCACCGGCTGGTGCGCATCTCGCCGTTCGACAACCAGGGTCGCAGGCAGACCTCGTTCGCCGCGGTCGAGGTCGTCCCGGTCGTGGAGCAGACCGACCACGTGGACATCGACGAGAAGGACCTGCGGGTCGACGTGTACCGCTCGTCCGGTCCCGGTGGACAGGGCGTCAACACCACCGACTCCGCGGTCCGGCTGACCCACATCCCGACCGGCATCGTGGTGTCCTGCCAGAACGAGCGCTCGCAGCTGCAGAACAAGGCGAGCGCGATGGCGGTGCTGCAGGCCAAGCTGCTGGAGCGGCGCAGGCAGGAGCAGCAGGCCAAGATGGACGCCTTGAAGGACTCCTCGAGCGGGTCGTGGGGCAACCAGATGCGCACCTACGTGCTGCACCCGTACCAGATGGTCAAGGACCTGCGCACCGAGCACGAGGTGGGCAACCCGGCCGCGGTGCTCGACGGCGACATCGATGGGTTCCTCGAGTCCGGTATCCGCTGGCGCAAGACCCACGTGTAACCGCCCGGGCACCACCGGTGACCAGCTGGTTCCGTAACGGACACCGAGGCTACGGCTCGATAACAACTGAAGGTAGACTCGCCGACCGTGATCCGGCTCGAACAGGTTTCCAAGGTCTACAAGACCTCCACCCGGCCTGCCCTGGAGAACGTTTCCGTGCAGGTCGACAAGGGTGAGTTCGTCTTCCTGATCGGCCCATCGGGCTCGGGTAAGTCGACCTTCCTCCGGCTGCTGCTGCGCGAAGAGGTCCCCAGCAAGGGGCGCGTGTACGTGGCGAACTTCGACCTGACCAGGATGGCCCGGCGCCGGGTGCCCCGGCTGCGCCAGTCCATCGGCTGCGTCTTCCAGGACTTCCGGCTGCTGGCGAACAAGACCGTCGCGGAGAACGTGGCGTTCGCCCTCGAGGTGATCGGCAAGCCCCGGCACACCATCAAGAAGGTGGTGCCCGAGGTGCTGGAGCTGGTCGGCCTGGAGGGCAAGGCCGAGCGGATGCCGCACGAGCTCTCCGGCGGTGAGCAGCAGCGGGTGGCCATCGCCCGCGCGTTCGTCAACCGGCCGCTGATGCTGCTGGCCGACGAGCCGACCGGGAACCTCGACCCCGACACCAGCCAGGACATCATGCTGCTGCTGGAGCGGATCAACCGCACCGGCACCACGGTCCTGATGGCCACCCACGACCACTCCATCGTGGACTCCATGCGACGCAGGGTGGTCGAGCTCGACCTGGGTCGCGTTGTCCGCGACGACGCCAGGGGCGTCTACGGCGTCGGGCGCTAGCGCCGACACCCGGCCTGACGGCCCCCGAGAACCACCCGGACCCCGGACAGCGAGGAACCCCACCCCCGATGCGTGCCAGCTTCGTGTTCAGCGAGGTCGTGACCGGTCTGCGCCGGAACATCACGATGACCATCGCGATGATCATCACGACCGCCATCTCGCTGCTGCTGCTCGGCGGTGGTCTGCTGGTGGTGCGGATGATCGACAACACCAAGGAGCTCTACCAGGACAAGGTCGAGGTCAACATCTACCTGACCAACGACGTGTCCGCCTCGGACAAGGAGTGCCGGGCCGACCCGTGCCGGGGCCTGCGCTCGCAGCTGGAGTCCGACCCGGCGGTCGAGCGGGTGGAGTTCGAGAACCGCGACCAGGCCTACGAGCGGTTCAAGCGGATCTTCGAGGCGCAGCCGGAGCTGGTGAAGCTGGCCAGGCCGGAGGCGCTGCCGTCCTCGTTCAACGTGCGGCTCAAGGACCCGGACCGGCCCGAGGTCATCATCCAGACCTACAAGGGCAAGGCCGGGGTCGACTCCATCGGTGACCAGAGCCAGTTCCTGGACCGGTTCTTCAGCGCGCTCAACGGGGTGCGCAACGCGACGTTCTTCATCGCGGGCGTCATGGCCGTCGCCGCGCTGCTGCTGATCTCCAACACCGTGCAGCTCTCGGCGTTCACCAGGCGGACCGAGGTCGGCATCATGCGCCTGGTGGGCGCGACGCGGTGGTACACGCAGTTGCCGTTCCTCCTGGAGGCGGTGGTCACCGGCATCGTCGGCGCCCTGGTGGCGATAGCGATGCTGGTCGGCGCCAAACTGGCCTTCCTCGACGACGTGCTGGCGCAGCCGATCAAGTCCGGCGTGGTCAAGTCGGTCGAGGCGGGTGACCTGGCGTTCGTGTCGCCGATCCTGCTGCTGATCGCCATCGTCATCTCGGCCTTCACCGGCTACATCACGCTGCGGCTCTACGTCCGCACGTAGTCGGGCGCGCGCTGCGTAGAGTTGCGCGTCATGGCGAAGGAACACGGGCGCAAGGCGATCGTCACCAACCGCAAGGCCCGGCACGACTACGCGGTCATCGACACCTACGAGGCGGGCATGGTCCTCGTGGGCACCGAGGTCAAGAGCCTGCGCGAGGGCCGGGCGTCCATCGTCGACGCGTTCGCCACCGTCGACGACGGTGAGGTGTTCCTGCGCAACCTGTTCATCCCGGAGTACACGCAGGGCACGTGGACCAACCACGAGCCGCGGCGCACCCGCAAGCTGCTGCTGCACCGCGCGGAGATCACCAAGCTGATCGGCAAGATCAAGGAGTCCGGGGTCTCGCTGGTCCCGCTGTCGATGTACTTCTCCGACGGCAAGGTGAAGGTCGAGCTGGCGCTGGCCAAGGGCAAGAAGGCCTACGACAAGCGCCAGGACCTGGCCAAGCGCGACGCCAACCGGGAGATCGCCAAGGCGGTCGGGCGGCGGGCCAAGGGTCGCGAGTAGGTGGGGCCGGGCAGCGACGCCGAGGTCGCCGGACTGGTCCGCGGTCTCGGGCTGCCCGGGCTGGTCGACGTGCACGTGCACTTCCTGCCGGAGCGGGTCCAGCGCAAGGTGTGGGCCTACTTCGACGCCGCCGAGCGCAACTACGGGCTCGCGTGGCCGATCCACTACCGGGGGTCGGAGAGTCAACGCGTGGCGACGCTGCGCGCACTCGGTGTGATCGGGTACGCGCCGCTGGTCTACCCGCACAAGGCGGGCATGGCCGAGTGGCTCACCGAGTGGGTGCTGGAGTTCGCCGCCCGGGTACCCGAGGCTGTGCCCACCGCGACGCTCTTCCCGGAGCCGACGGTGACCCGGTACCTGGAGTCCGCTCTGCGCGCGGGCGCGCGCTGCGTGAAGGCGCACGTGCAGGTAGGTGCCTACGACCCGCGAGACGCGCTTCTAGACGCTGCGTGGGGGATGTTGGCCGAGGCGGGCGTGCCGGTGGTCGTGCACTGTGGACACGGTCCGCTGCCGGGTGAGTACACCGGTCTGTCGGTGTTCGAAGAGGTACTGCGGCGCCACCCTCGGTTGCCCGCGGTCTTGGCGCACGCGGGCATGCCGGAGACCGCTCTGGCGTTGGACCTCGCGGGGCGCTATTCGCGGGTATACCTGGACACAACGATGGTCGGTGTCGAGTTCACCCTCGGGTCGGCGCCGCTGCCCGTGGACTGGACCGTCCGGCTGGCCGACCTCGGCGACCGCGTGCTGTTCGGTACCGATTTCCCGAGCATCCCGTACGCCTACGCGGAGCAGGTGCGGGCGGTCTGGGACTGGGCGCAGGCCCCTGGCCTGGGGGAACCGTTCCTGCGGGCGGTGTTGCACGACAACGGGGCCAGGCTGCTCGCTCTGGGCGAACACGCCAGGGGAACAGAAGGCGACTCAGGGAAGTTGACGTGATCAGACTCAACTTCTGGAGTGTGATCCATGTCCGAGGCCCTGAACCTGCCGGTGCTCCCGCTGGACGACGCGGTCCTGCTGCCCGGCATGGTCGTCCCCATCCAGCTCACCGGCTCCGATAACGCCAACGAGGCCCGCGCCGCTGTAGAGGCCGCTCAGGCGGCAGGCGAGCCTGCCCGGGTCGTCTTGGTGCCACGGTTGGACGGCAAGTACGCCCGCGTCGGCACGCTTGCTGTGGTCGAGCAGGTCGGCAGGCTGCCCGGTGGTGAGCGCGCCGCTGTGGTGCGCGGCACCGGGCGGGTGCGCATCGGTGCGGGCACTACTGGCCCCGGCGCGGCGCTGTGGGTGCAGGTGGAGACCGCCGATGAGACGACCGATGACAAGACCCGTGAACTGGCCCGCGAGTACAAGGGCCTGGTCACCACGATCCTGCAGCAGCGCGGCGCGTGGCAGGTGGTCGACAGCGTGACCCAGGTCGACGACCCGGCCGCGCTGGCGGACCTCGCCGGGTACGCGGCGTACCTGTCCGACGAGCAGAAGGTCTGGCTGCTGGAGACCACCGACGTCACCGAGCGGCTGGAGAAGCTGCTCGAGTGGGGTCGCGAGCACGTGGCCGAGCTCGATGTCGCCGAGACGATCCGCCAGGACGTCAAGGAGGGGATGGAGCGCCAGCAGCGGGAGTTCTTGCTGCGCCAGCAGTTGGCCGCCATCCGCAAGGAACTGGCCGAAATGGACGGTAAGCCCGCCTCCGAGGAACAGGACTACCGGGCACGGGTTTCCGAGGCGGCCCTGCCGGAGAAGGTCCGCGAGGCAGCGCTGTCTGAAGTGGACAAGCTTGAGCGAACCTCGGAGCAGTCGCCCGAAGTGGGGTGGATCCGCACCTGGCTCGACACGGTGTTGGAGATGCCGTGGAACACGCGCACAGACGACGCCTACGACATCGCGGGCGCCCGGGCGGTGCTGGACGCCGACCACGCGGGGCTAGAGGACGTGAAGGACCGCGTCATCGAGTACTTGGCGGTGCGCAAGCGTCGTGACGAGCGTGGGCTGGGCTTGGTCGGTGGGCGTCGCAGTGGCGCAGTTCTCGCCCTGGCGGGCCCGCCTGGGGTCGGTAAGACATCCCTGGGCGAGTCGGTGGCGCGTGCCATGGGGCGCAAGTTCGTCCGCGTAGCGCTAGGTGGCGTGCGGGACGAGGCGGAGATCCGTGGTCACCGGCGCACTTACGTCGGCGCATTGCCCGGTCGGATCGTGCGCGCCCTTAAGGAGGCGGGCTCGATGAACCCGGTCGTGCTGCTCGACGAGATCGACAAGGTGGGTTCGGACTACCGGGGCGACCCGACCGCGGCGCTGCTGGAGGTGCTGGACCCGGCGCAGAACCACACGTTCCGCGACCACTACCTGGAGGTCGAGCTCGACCTGTCCGATGTGGTCTTCCTGGCCACCGCGAACGTCGTCGACGCCATCCCGGCACCGTTGCTCGACCGCATGGAGTTGGTGCTGCTCGACGGCTACACCGAGGACGAGAAGGTCACCATCGCCCGCGACCACCTGCTGCCCCGGCAGCTCGAGCGCGCGGGGATGACGGTGGACGAGGTGGTCGTCACCGAGCCCGCGCTGCGGTTGCTCGCGGGGGAGTACACCCGCGAGGCCGGGGTGCGCCAGCTCGAGCGGGGGATCGCTCGGGTGCTGCGTAAGGTCGCCGCCAAGCTGGCCTTGGGCGACGCGTCGCTGCCACTGCTGGTGGATGCCGCCGATCTGCGCGGATACCTCGGGCAGCCCAAGCACACGCCAGAGTCGGCTGAACGGACCTCGGTGCCCGGTGTGTCTACCGGGCTCGCGGTTACCGGCGCGGGCGGAGATGTCTTGTTCGTCGAGGCATCGCTAGCGGAGAAGGCGACCGGCGGGACCGGCGTCACGCTCACCGGGCAACTGGGTGACGTGATGAAGGAGTCCGCGCAGATCGCCCTGTCGTTCCTGCGCTCGCACGGGGCGGCGTTGGGGCTACCGGTCGCGGAACTGGCGGAGCGCGGGGTGCACGTGCACGTCCCGGCGGGCGCGGTGCCCAAGGACGGGCCGAGCGCGGGCATCACGATGACGACCGCGCTGGCGTCGCTGCTGTCCGGGCAGCCGGTCCGCTCGGACGTGGCGATGACCGGTGAGGTGTCGCTCACCGGCCGCGTCCTGCCGATCGGCGGGGTCAAGCAGAAGTTGCTCGCCGCCCACCGCGCGGGCATCACCACGGTGCTGCTGCCCCAGCGCAACGAGCCCGACCTCGACGACGTGCCGGACTCGGTGCGCCAGGAGTTGACCGTGCACCTGGTCAGCGATGTGCGGGATGTGCTGCGGCTGGCGCTAGAACCGCGGGCTGGGCAGTTGGCAGCGTGAGGTCCGCCGAGCGGGTCGCCCCCAGGGTGGCCCGCTCGCGGTCGTGGGTGCACAGCGCGACCCCGGCGAGCACCAGCACCGCCCACGGCACCGGTCCCTCGAACAGGCCGGGGCCGTCGGGGGCGAAGCCGCGCACGGTCAGGCCCAGGAGTCCGACGGTGGCCGCCAGGTAGCTCACGGCCACCGCGGCACGGGGTGGGACCGCCCGGCCACCGCCGGTCTCGAACCGACCGAAGACCCGGACCAGACCGGCGAGCACCAGGCCGGTGCAGGTGAGCCACATCGGCGCCACCGCGAACCAGGCGAACGACCCGGGGTCGGGGGTGCGGTAGCCCATCCCGACCACCATGGTCCCGGCGACCACGACCAGCGCGGGCATGTGCCACAGGTAGATCGTGGTGCAGCGCGCGGCCACGGCGTTGACGGCCGGGCCCGCGAGCCTGCTGAGCGCGGGCCTGGCCAGCAGCAGCAGCCCCAGTTGGCCGATCGCGAGCGGGAGCAGCACGGCGGCGGGCGGGCTCATGTTCGACATCGGCGCGCCGGGCATCCCGATCATGCTCTGCGCGTACGGTCCACACGCGACCATCAGCGCGACTGCCCCGAACCCGGCCGCGGCCATCGCCGCGTGCACCCGCTTGCCCAGTTCGAAGCGGCCATCGGCGTAGCACAGGCCCAGTTGGTGCACGGCCACCCAGATGACGACGGCGTTGACGAAACCCGCCTCCGGCAGCCCGGCGAAGCGCACCACGTCGACCAGGACAGCCATGGCGGCCAGCGGAACCAGCACGCCGAGGCCGAACCGGTCGTGTGCGCGGGCCATCAGCGGAGTTAGCGCTACCACTATCAGGTAGACCACGAGGAACCAAAGCAGTTGCGCACTGATGCCACCCGCGATGTCCACCGGCTGCGGCGGAACGCCAATGCGCAACAGCATGGACGGTAGCGCTACCCACACGGCGGCAAGAGGCAACACCGGCAGGATCAAGCGGCGCAGTCTGCTCGCGAGCCACGCCTTCGTGTCCGTGCTCGCCCTATAGGAGTGAAGGTTCGCGGCGCCGCCCGCGAAGAACACGACCGGCATCACCTGTGACAGCCAGGTCAACAACCACCAACCCGGAGTGGTCAAGGCGTTCCCGGTTTCAACAGTGTGCCCATTGCTGGCCAACACCGGCATCAGCCAGTGCTGGACGACCACCAGTAAGACCGCCCCCACCCGGATCACGTCCAGGAACGGGTCCCTCCGCGTCCTGCTCACCGCGCCCCCTCGTGCCTTCCACCCGCCGCCAGTTGCCGGTTCCGAGCATGTCGGCCCAGGTCGCGCGGCACAGCCGGGCCAGCAGGTGTCCTGGTCCGGGTGGCTGCCGCAGTGGCCGGGGTGGGGACAGCCCCACCCCTGTGAATTCACAAGTGTTTTCGCTATTCAAGTGTCGATATGCGGGCGTCGCGCCGCGATAGTGCGTGGGCTATGGACTGAACAGTGGAATTCATTCCCGTGCTCTGGCGCGAATGGGTGTGATTGTGGTTGCTTCTCACGACCGGCATGCCGAGCCGTTCGACGAACGTCGTCCCTGATCCCTGCATCGCTTTTGGAGTCATCCGATGAAACTAGTTCGCGCGAGCCTGCGCAGACGCGCGCTCGCCACCGGGGTGGTCGCCGCGACGGCGACCGCGCTCGTGGTGGGCATGGGTAGTGCCGAGGCCGCCGAGGGGGTTGTGCTCGGTGCCGACCGGGCCGACGCCATCCCCGGCAGCTACCTGGTCACCTTCAAGGACACCGCGGCCCTGACGTCCACTGTGGACCGGGTCGCCGCCGACGTGGCGTCCCGCTACGGCGCCAGCGTGCGCACCACGTGGCGCTACGCGCTGCGCGGTTTCGCGGCGGGCATGTCCGCGGCCCAGGCGCGCAAGCTGGCCGCCGACCCGGCCGTGGCCTCGGTGGAGCAGGACGCCGTCGTCCGCGCCACCGGCACCCAGCCCAACCCGCCGTCCTGGGGCCTGGACCGCATCGACCAGCGCAACCTGCCGCTGAACCAGAACTACAACTACGACTCGACCGGCGCGGGTGTCACCGCCTACATCATCGACACCGGTATCCGCGTCTCCCACCGCACCTTCGGTACCCGGGCGACGTGGGGTACGAACACCGTTGACACCAACAACACCGACTGCCACGGCCACGGCACCCACGTAGCGGGCACCGTCGGTGGCACCGAGTACGGCGTGGCCAAGGAGGTCAAGCTCGTCGCGGTGAAGGTGCTCAACTGCGCGGGTTCGGGCTCCAACACCGGTGTCGTCAGCGGCGTCGACTGGGTGACCCGCACCGCTGTTAAGCCTGCCGTGGCGAACATGAGCCTCGGCGGTGGCGCGGCCGCCACCGTCGACACCGCGGTCCGCAACTCCGTCAACGCGGGTATCACCTACGCGGTGGCCTCCGGTAACGACAACACCAACGCGTGCAATTCCTCTCCCGCGCGTGTTACCGAAGCCATCACCGTTAACGCCACCGCGGAGTCGGACGCCCGCGCGTCGTTCTCCAACTACGGCACCTGCACCGACATCTTCGCGCCGGGGCAGAACATCACCTCGTCGTGGAAGGACAGCGACACCGCCACCAACCGGATCAGTGGCACCTCTATGGCCACCCCGCACGTTGCCGGTGCCGTTGCCCGCTACCTGCAAGGGCGTCCGAACGACACCCCGGCGCAGGTCGCGACCGCTCTGACGAACCAGGCGACCGCGAGCAAGGTGACCAACCCCGGTACCGGCTCGCCGAACCGGTTGCTGTTCACCGGTGAAGGCGCGGGCACGCCGACCACGGTCACCCAGCCCGGCAACCAGTCCGGCACTGTTGGCACCCCGGCGAGCCTGACCCTGTCGGCCACCGGTGGTACCGCGCCTTACACGTGGACCGCTTCCGGCCTCCCGGCTGGGCTGTCTATCTCTACCGGCGGTGTCATCTCCGGTACGCCTACCACCGCGGGCACCTACAACGTGACCGTTACCGCTACCCCGGCTTCTGGCACCCCAGGCAGTGCCTCCTTCTCTTGGACGATTACCGCTCCGCCCGCTGGGGACGCGGAGGTCATCTCGCCCGGTGACCAGAACACCCGCGTAGGCACCCCGGTCAACCTGACCCTCCAGGCGACTGGCGCGACCCCGCCCTACCGGTGGTCGGCCGTCGGTCTCCCGGCTGGGTTGTCTATCTCTACCGGCGGTGTCATCACCGGTAGCCCTACCACCGCTGACATCTACGGCGTGACCGTCACGGCCACCCCGGCGTCGGGTAACCCGGGCAGCACCAAGTTCAACTGGACCGTCACCGATGCTCCTGGTGGCGACATCACCATTGGCGACCCGGGTCCGCAGACGAGCAAGGTCGGCGACAAGGCAGGCCTGAAGCTGATCGCGTCCGGTGGCACCGGGCCGTACACGTGGTCCGTCTCGGGTCTGCCGGACGGTCTTACCGCTACCGACGCGGGTGGCTCTGACACCCAGGTCATCCGCGGTACGCCTAGCAAGGCTGGCCAGTTCCGCGTGACCGCCACGGCTACCGGCGCGACCGGCGGCACCGGTTCGGTCAGCTTCGACTGGACCATCACCGCTGGCGCGACCATCACCATCACCGACCCGGGTGCGCAAGCGCCCAAGGTCGGCCAGAACGTCAACGTCGCACTGTCCGCGAGCGGTGGTACTGCCCCGTACCGTTGGTCCGCCCGCGGCCTGCCCGGCGGCCTTTCGATCGACGGCAGCGGTCTCATCACCGGTAGGCCTACCGAGGAGGGCCAGTTCTCTTCGGTCGTCTTCGCTGCCGCCACTGATGGCACCGGCAACGTCACCATCGAGTGGAACGTCGGTCCTGCCGGTGGCGGCTGCGGCAGCGCTCCGCAACTGGTGACCAACCCCGACTTCGAGGGCGGCAACACCGGTTGGACCTCCACCACGGGCGTCATCGGCGCCCACGGCGGCCAGGGCGTCCCGTCCCACAGCGGCACCTACACCGCGTGGCTCGGCGGCCGGGGCACCACCTACACCGAGAACGTCGGCCAGTCCCTGACGATCCCGGCGGGCTGCTCCTCGTACACCCTGTCGTTCTGGGTCTACATCAACACCTCCGAGACCACCCAGACCCTCGAATACGACAAGATGACCGTTCGACTCGGCACGACCACCCTGAAGACGTACTCGAACCTCAACGCGGGCGCTGACTACCAACAGGTCACCGTCGACGTGAGCGCCTTCGCGGGTCAGTCGGCCAACCTCCAGTTCGTCTCCACCGAAGACGCCTCACTGCAGACCTCGTTCGTCCTCGACGACGTCACGCTCGCAGTGAGTTGATAAACCGCTCGTGGGGCGGGCCGTGACCCGCCCCACGAGCGAATCCCGACCTCGCGGCCCGGGAGTACGGTCGGTGCGATCCGGCCCTGCTCCCGGGCCGCTGGGGTGGGGTGGCGAGGATGCGACGGTTCGCTTGGCCGCTGTACGGGGTGGCTGTTGTCGTTGTTGTTGTCGGGTGGTGGGTCTCGGCGGCCGCCGCTGGGGATCGGTGGCGGGATGTGGGGTTCCTCATCGCCGTCGCCGCGGTCATGGCGGCGGTGGGCTCGAACCGGGACGGGCGGCGGTGATCCTCAGCCCCGGTCCGCCGCGCGGCCCAGGCGGGCGGTCAGCTCCCTGAGGTGCGAGCGCAGCTCCGGCGGCTCGTGGACCTCGAACTCGAACCCGAACGCCGCCACCCAAACCGCCAACTGGTCGAGGCTGTCGGACCCCAGGCGCAGCGTGCAGGTCTCGGCGTCGACCGGTTCGACCAGGCCGATGGTGGGCGGGACCTCGTCGGCCACCTCGGTCGCGGGGGCGTGCATGGTCAGCCGCGCCCGGTAGCGGAAACGGGTGGTGGTCATGGAGCGCACGAAGTAGCGGCCCACGTCCTGCTCGGGCAGGTCGCGCGGGGCGAACCGCGGTCCGGTCGGCGTCCGCGGGGTGAGGCGGTCGACGCGGAAGGTGCGCCAGTCGCCGCGACCGGTGTCCCACGCGAGCAGGTACCAGCGGCGGCCGCTGTGCACGAGCCGGTAGGGCTCCACGTCGCGCTGTTCGGTCCCGTAGTCGAAGCGCAGCCTGTGGTGGTCGCGCACAGCGGCGGCGATCGCGGCGAGCGTCGTGGTGTCCACCTCGGCGCCGGGGCCCGCCGTGGTCACCATCGCGGCCGCGATCGTGGCCACCTGGCGCCGCAGCCGCTCGGGCAGCACGTGGTCGAGCTTGGCCAGTGCCCGTGCGGAGATCTCCTCGATGCCGGTCACCGCCGCCGCCGTCCGCAGCCCAACGGCCACCGCGACCGCTTCGTCGTCGTCGAGCAGCAGCGGGGGCAACCGGGCGCCGACACCCAGCTGGTAGCCGCCGCCCACCCCGCCCGTGGCGTTGACCGGGTAGCCGAGGTCGCGCAGCCGCTCGACATCGCGCCGCACCGTGCGCGGGCTCACCGACAGCCGGTCGGCCAGCTCGTGGCCGGTCCAGTCCAGCCGCGCCTGCAGCAGGCCCAACAGGGACAGCAGCCGCGCCGAGGTCTCCGACATGCCGTGGAGTCTCGCAGCGATCGCGGCCAGAAAGTGTCCGCGATCGCTCCTAGCGTCGCCGCCATGACCATCCTCGTGTCCGGTGCCACCGGAAACGTCGGCCGCCCGCTGGTGGACCAACTCCTCGCCGCGGGCCACTCCGTCCGCGCTCTCACCCGTGACCCCGCCAAGGCAGGACTACCTGCCGATGTCGAGTTGTTCCAAGGCAACCTGGCCGACACGGCATCCCTTGCCGCCGCGTTCGCGGGCGTGACCGCTGCCCACCTCATCAGCTTTGGCGACGACTACGCCCCGTTGTCCAACGCGCCCGCCATCGTCGATCTCGCTCTTAGGGCCGGAGTGCGCAAGGTGACAGTGCTCAAGGGAGACCTGGAGAAGACCGAGCTGGACAACGCGGTAGCGGCATCTGGGCTCGAGCACACCTACCTCGCCCCAGTCGAGTTCATGTCCAACACTCTTGAGTGGGCTGACCAGATCCGCGCTTCTGGCGAAGTCCGGGATGCCTTTCCCACGATGCCCAGTGCTCTAGTCCACGACGCCGACATTGCGTCGGTAGCGGCAACTGCCCTCACGTCGGACGGGCACTCAGGTAAGGAGTACTGGCTCACCGGGCCTGAAGCCCTGACCGCACCGGCGAGGGTGGCTGTTCTGGCGGAGGTGTTGGGTCGCGACATCCGATTCGTAGAACTGACCCGGGACGAGATCGTCGCCCAGTGGCGAGATGAGGGCTACGGCCCTGACGACATCGAGTTCTTCCTGACCATGCGCACTACGCCACCGCCAGCCGGCTACACACCACTCCCGACCATCGAAGAGGTAACCGGGACTCCGGCGCGCACCTTCGCCAGGTGGGCACAAGAGAACGCCCACGCCTTCTAGTCAGCCTCGGTCAAGGAAGGTAAGAACCGCGCGGACGCGGCGGTGCTCCTCGGAGCTGGGTTCTAGACCCAGCTTCGAGAAGATGTTGCCCACGTGCTTCTCCACCGCGCCGTCGGAGACCGTCAGCGAGCGGGCGATGGCGACGTTGGACAGGCCCTGGGCCATCAGGCCGAGTACCTCCCGTTCGCGCGGGGTGAGCAGGTCGATGGGGTTGCGCCGTCCTCTGGCCATGAGCTGTGCGATCACCTCCTGGTCGATGCAGGTGCCGCCGCCCGCGACGCGGTGGACCGCGTCGACGAACTCGGCCACGTCGGCCACCCGTTCCTTGAGCAGGTAGCCGACACCACCCGCGCCACCGGCGAGCAACTCCACCGCGTACCGCTCCTCGACGTACTGCGAGAGCACCAGCACCGGCAGCCCGGGGACCTCCTCGCGGGCGCGCAACGCGGCCCGCAGGCCCTCGTCGGTGAACGTCGGCGGCATCCGCACGTCGACGATCGCCAGGTCGGGGCGGTGTTCGCTGACCGCGCGCAGCAGCCCGTCCCCGTCGTCGACGGCGGCGACGGTCTCGATGTCCTCGTCGGCCAGCAGGCGGGTCACCCCGACCCGCAGCAACACCGAATCCTCGGCGATCACCACGCGCACGGTAGGTCCGCCCTGATCACTGTCGGCCCACCGATGGGGCTCACCACGGTCATCACACCGTCAATCGTCGCAGCGCGGTCGGCCAAGCCCGCCAGCCCACCCCCCGGCCGCAGCACAGCGCCACCATCACCGTCATCGGTGATCTCGACAACCACCTGGTCACCCGTCGCCCGCTCGGCCCGCCACACCTTGACCGTCACCTTGCTCGCACCCGCGTGCTTAGCGATGTTGGTCAGCGACTCGCCCACGATGAAGTACGCCGTGCTTTCCACCGCGGCGGGCGGACGCGGTTCAACCTGGACAGTTACCTCTACCGGTACCGGGCACTTCGCCGCGAGCGATGACAGAGCTGCGTCCAAGCCGCGGTCACCCAGCACCGCCGGGTAGATGCCGCGGGCGAGGTCGCGCAGCTCGGCGACGGCCAGCTTCGCGTCCGCGTGCGCCTCGTCGATCAGCGCTTTCGCCAAAGCCGGGTCGGCGTCCATCTTCACCTTGGCCCGGCCGAGCCCCATCGCGACCGCCACCAGCCGCTGCTGAGCGCCGTCGTGCAGGTCCCGCTCGATGCGCCTGCGCTCCGCCTCGGCAGCGTCAACTCCGCGAGCGCGCGACGCTTGCAGCCGCTCGGCGCGGGCGGTCAGGTCCTGGGTGCGGTCGGGGCCGAGCATCGAGATGGTCAGCTGCGAGTGCAGCCAGGCGTAGCGCGGCGCGAGGAACAGGGCCAGCGGGAACAGCGGGACACTCACGATCCCCAGCGCGAACCCCAGAATCGACAGCGGGAACTCCAACATCAGGTACGCGATGTCCCGCCAGGTCCGCCGGTCGGTCATCAGCGTCTGCCACTGCCGCAGCATCCCCTCGTCGCCGGACACCATCACCGCCCGCTTGGGCAGGTCGGCACCGAGCAGCACGCGCGCCCACGCCCGGTGCGCATTGCCGAACGCCCGCGCCAACAGCGCCGCCGCGACCAGGACAGCCACCCCGACCCAGATCACCACGGTGCCAACACCCACGCAGATGAGCGTGACCGTGACCACGAAGGTGAACAGGCTGAGGGGGAACGCCCCAAGCAGGTAGGCGATCGCCCTAGCCGGGTGCGGGTACCTGCGCGTTTCCATCATCAGACCCCACTCGGCAGCGGCTCAGCCCGGTACGACCCGATCAACGACGGCGCCGGCCCCAGCAGCGACCGCGCGAAGTACGCATGCGCCCGCCCCAGGCCCTTGGTGACCGGTAGCGCCAACGCCAGCAACAGCAGCCCGAGCGCGGCGAACGGCAGCGACTCTATGAAGGAGTCCACCACCAGGAACGGGTGGTCCCAGTCCCCAACCCGCCAGCTACCCGTCGGCAGGAACCGGTAGTAGAAGGGCAGGAACAGCAGCCCAGCCGTCAGCGACCACATCGTCACCATCACCACGAACTCGAAGATCCCGATCGGGAACAACAACACGAAGTAGCTCACATCCCGCCACGTCGCGACATCCCGCACCCGTGCCTTCCACCGCCCCCGCTCCGGCAACGGCACGTACGGCGACGCGATGTAGGTGTCCAGCATCGCGTAGACCCGCGCCCGCTCCACCCGGGCCGCGACCCGCGCCCCCAGGATCGCCACCGCCAGCACAGGCAGCCCAACCCAGACGACGGCAGTGCCGATCCCCACGCTGAACAACGTCACCACCGCCACGAACCCCGCGATCCCCACGGGCAGGTTCATCGCCAGGTACCCAAGCGACCCGAGCACCGACGGGTTCGGTCGGGACCCGTCGCTCTGGATGGTGGTCATTGCGTCTCGCCTCCTCAAGCCGTTGACCACCAGCATCGCGGTCAAGAGGGCCCGCCTCCATGGGGGACGCTACCGAGCCGGAGGTAGGGCTGCCCCTACCTCCGGCGGCCGGGATGAAACCACTGGACCCGCGCGTTAGACTGACCGGAAGCAGTCCCACCACACACGGGGGTGAACGGTTTCGACTCTGGACGTCGAGTCAGGGGAAGCGTGCAGGTGCAGGCGAGATGACCACCTTAAGCGTCGCTCGCAAAACAATAAGCGCCAAGACTAACAGTCGCGCTGACTTCGCCCTCGCTGCCTAAGCGAGTGTGAGTCTGTCGGCCCGGGGATGCCTCCGCCCCGGTAGCCGGCATCAGCTAGGAGGCTCACCGCCAGTCCCGGTCACGGGGGCGAAGCGGGAAAACCACAGTGACTGGGCCCGTCACACCGGCTAGTTCGCGTGACCGGTGGGGCCGAGCAGAGACATAGCGAACTGCGCACGGAGAAGTCCTGGTGAAACGACAGAGGACCCGGGTTCGATTCCCGGCACCTCCACGACCTCGGCCGACCCATGTCCACGGAAAGCGTGGACGGGTCGGCCGTCATCGTTTCTGGGGGGCGACCCCCCAGACCCCCACGGTGCGGTGGTTGGGAAGGCGCGGAGCGGCGGGAGTGCGCGGAGCGCACGGGGCTGCGGAGCGCCTGGACGACCAGGATGGGGACCCGGCGGGACTCGATCGACCTTCGGTCATCGCATCGGGTGGGTAGTCGATAGGGCTTGGTGCAGAGCGGGCGGGAGTTCGCGGAGCGCATGGGGCTGCGGAGCGCCTGGGCATCCAGGGTGGGGGACCCGGCGGGGGGCTAGCTCGGGGGTATGGGGGCGTCGCGTGTTGTGGAGTCGAGGTGGTGGTGGGGGGAGGGGCGTGGTTCGCTCTGGGCTGGTTGTTGGAGCGGTGATCGGCGGGTGGGTTGAAGCGTGGGTGGGGTGGATGTCTTCTCGGCGGACCGGGAAGTTGGGCGAGACCTAGAGGCGGTCGACTGGGCCGGGACGCCGTTGGGGGTGGTTGAGGGGTGGCCGCAGAGTTTGCGGACGGCGGTCAGCATCGTGTTGTCGTCGCGGTTCCCCATGTGGTTGGCGTGGGGACCGGAGCTGACCTTCTTCTGCAACTCCTCTTACCGGCGCGACACCCTGGGGCGGAAGTACCCGTGGGCGCTCGGTAGGCCTGCCAGCGAAGTGTGGGCGGAGATCTGGGACGACATCGGTCCGCGTATCGAAGCTGTGCTGACGACAGGTACCGCCACCTGGGACGAAGCGCTGCTCTTGGTGCTAGAGCGGTCCGGCTTCCCTGAGGAGACCTACCACACCTTCTCCTACAGCCCGCTGCGCGACGACGCCGATGCCGTGGTGGGGATGCTGTGCGTTGTCAGCGAGGACACCGACCGGGTCATCGGTGAGCGGCGGATGGCGACGTTGCGCGACCTCGGGTCCAACCCCAGCGCGGTCCGCACCGAGCAGGAGACCCTCGCCTTCGCCCGTGACCAGCTCGAGCGCAACCCGCACGACCTGCCGTTCACCCTCACCTACGTCTTCGACGACGACGGCACCGCGCACCTCGCCGGGACGACCGGGATCGCCGTCGAGCACGCCGCCGCGCCCAACACCCTGCCGCCCGACAACCCGGTGTGGCCCGCGGCGGCGTTGGCCGCGGGGGAGTCCGTGCTGGTCGAACTGGACGCCGAAGTGTTCGCGGGGCTGCCGAGCGGCCGGTGGTCCGCCCCGCCCGCCCAGGCCGTGGTCGTCCCGCTGAAGCAGCAGGGCGCGGCGCCGTACGGGTTCATGGTCGTCGGACTCAACCGGTACCGGCCGCTCGACGAGGGGTACCGGGGATTCGTCGACCTGGTCGCCACGCACGTCGCGGCCGGGATCTCCAGCGCGCGCGGCTACCAGGCCCAGCAGCGGCGGGCCGAGGGGCTGGCCGAGCTCGACCGCGCCAAGACCGCGTTCTTCTCCAACGTCAGCCACGAGTTCCGCACCCCGCTGACCCTCATCATGGGGCCGCTCGACGACCTGCGCGACCGACTCGGCCACAGCGACGGGCGGGTTCGCGAGGAGATCGAGGTCATCCACCGCAACGCCCTGCGGTTGGGCAAGCTGGTCAACACGCTGCTGGACTTCTCGCGCATCGAGGCGGGCCGCATGCAGGCCCACTACGAGCCAGTCGACCTCGCTGCGACCACCGCTGAGCTCGCTAGCGTCTTCCGCTCCGCGATCGATCGCGCAGGACTCGACTTCGTCGTCGACTGCCCACCTCTATCTGAGCCCGTCTACGTCGATCTGGGTATGTGGGAGAAGGTAGTTCTAAACCTGCTCAGCAACGCGGTTAAGTTCACCTTCGACGGTTCGGTCGGGATCTCTGTGCGTGCAGAGGACAAGACCGCCGTGGTTGTCATCCACGACACCGGCATCGGCATCCCTCCGGAAGAGATCCCGCGCCTGTTCGAACGCTTTCACCGCATCGAGAACGCGCGCTCACGGTCCAATGAGGGCAGTGGCATCGGCCTGGCTCTAGTGCAGGAACTCGTCGGACTGCACGGCGGCGCTATCACCGCCGACAGCACCGTGGGCGAGGGCACCAGTTTCACCATCCGCTTGCCGTTCGGGTCCGCACACCTCCCCGCCGACGCCTTGTCATCAGGCCAAGGTTCTAGCGCTGTCTCCGCTACCGCCCAGCCCTACGTGCAAGAGGCGCTGCGCTGGCTACCTGGCGCGGCACCGGTAGTGGCCGCTGTGTCAGATGCTCATGCCACCGTCGTGGTCGCTGACGACAACGCCGACATGCGTGAATACCTCGTGCGGCTGCTATCCGAGGCCGGCTACCAGGTGCGGGCGGTCACCGATGGCGTTCTGGCGCTGGAGGAGGTCCGCACGTCGCCGCCAGATCTGCTGGTCAGCGACGTGATGATGCCCCGCATGGACGGCTTGGCGCTGCTGACGGCCCTGCGCGGCGACCCGCGCACGGCGGCGGTCCCGGTGTTGCTGCTGTCGGCGCGCGCCGGGCAGGAGGCCTCCATCGAGGGCCTGCGCGCGGGCGCCGACGACTACCTGGTCAAGCCGTTCGCCGCCGCCGAGTTGCTGGCCAGGGTGCGGGCGACGGTGGAACTGGCCCGGATGCGCACCCACCACGCCCGCTGGCGCACGGCCATGGTCGACTCCCTCCAGGAGGCGTTCTTCGTCTGCGATGACGAAGGCGCCGTAGTGGAGATCAACAATGCCTTCGCCGACATCCTCGGCTATGGCCCGGAAGGCCTGCCTTACGCGCCCCGGCACGCTTGGTGGCCAGATGAGACCGCCGACCCAGAGGCGTACCGCACGGTCGTCGAGGTGGTCACGAGCATGCGGGACGAGGACCGGGGCAGTTACCACGCCATCCCTGTCGTGCACCGCGACGGTCACCGGCTGTGGATCAGCGCCAGCCTCAGCCGGGTCCAAGACCCCGATACCGGTCGCACGGTGACGGTCGGCACCTTCCGCGACGTCACCGCCGCGCACCACGCCATCCAGCGGGACACCGCCCTCGCGGCGCTCAACATGCGGTTGACCAATGCCACCAGTTCAACCGAGGCGCTGATGGGCGCGTTGTCGGAACTGCGGGATCTATGGCGTGCCGAGCGAGTGCTCGCTCTAGTCCGTTCCGATGAGCCTAGGTTGACCAGCACCGACCCTGACCTGACCTGGGAGGGCCTACCTGAGCAGCGTCGGGATGCCCTCATCAAGCTGTGCGGTAGCCATACCCTTGCTCCCGTAACCGATGGTGCTACCGGCGTTGCGGTTACGTTGGACCACCCCGACGGTCCAATGGTGCTTTGGCTCGACCTGAGCGAACGCAGGCCGTTTGGCGACCAAGACGAGTTGCTGCTGTCGCTGCTGGCCGGTCACTTGGCCCAGGGGTTGGCGCGCGCCCACCAGATCGACCAACAGCGGGAGACCGCGCTAGCTCTGCAGCGGGCCATCCTCGGTCCGGCAGTCCTACCCGCGGGCTTCGTCGTCCGGTATGAACCCGCCGCCAGCCCAGTGGGCGTTGGCGGCGATTGGTACGACACGGTGCCGCTACCGGATGGCCGCATCGGCATCGTTGTCGGTGACTGCGTGGGCCGTGGCTTGAACGCCGCCGTGGTCATGGGACAGCTGCGCAGCGCCTGCCGCGCCTTGCTGCTGCAGGACGTCGGGCCCGCCCGCACCCTCATGGCGATGGACCACTTCGCCGCGGGTGTCCCCGGCGCCGTGTGCACCACCGTGTTCTGCGGGGTCCTCGACCCGAGCACCGGCGTGCTGACCTACTCCAGCGCGGGCCACCCGCCCGCGATCCTCACCCATCCCGACGGCACCGCCCACCACCTCGACCAGGCCGCCTCGACGCCACTCGCCGTCCAACCCGGCGTCTCCCGGCCCGAGGTCGACCGCGTGCTCCCGGTCCGCGCCACCCTGCTCATCTACACCGACGGCCTCGTCGAACGCCGCCGCCGTTCGCTCACCGAGGGCATCGACCAGGTCATCACCGCACTCCGAGTGGGCGGCGACTCCACCCTCGACGCCCTCGCCGACCAGGTCATGACCCACCTGGCCCCCGACACCGGCTACGACGACGACGTGGCTGTCCTGCTGTACCGCCACCCCGCGCCCCTGGAGCTGACCTTCCCCGCCGACGCGGGCCAGCTGGCCCCCGCCCGCCGCACCCTCGGCACCTGGCTCGAGCGCTACGGCGTGCCCGCCCCCACCACCCAAGACATCCTGGTCGCCGTCGGCGAGGCATGCGCCAACGCCATCGAACACGGCTACCACGACACCGAGCCCGCCTCCGTCCACCTCCGGGCAGAAGCCACCGTCCACGACCTCCACCTGACCATCACCGACACCGGCCACTGGCGCCAACCCGACCCCGCCCGCAACCCCCACCGCGGCCGGGGCATCGCCCTTATGCGCGCCTTCATGCACCACGTGGCCATCACCCACACCCCAACCGGAACAACGGTCGAGATGCGCACCCGGGTCTTCCCCTAGGTCCACCACGGAGCGATGCGGGCTCGTCTCCGCGCCCCCGACAAGCCTGAACGAGGCAACGCGCTCCGCACACGAGCCCAACCGAAGCCGACGTAGCGCTGGTCTACTGCCGTAGCCGAGCCGCAACGCCGTCGCGAACCACCTGCGTAGACCCACGACCTCGATCGCGCCGAACCGCTTCTCCTTTAGAGAACCCCATTCTGCTCGGGATCTTTCGAAGCCCTCATGCAAGAGGAGATGCGTTCTGGTACGGAGGATCCATGCCGATCTGCTGGCCCAGGGCGTGGAGTGCGGGCCCGGTGGGTGCCCGGATCATGTACGACTTGGGGGCCTTGCACGTGTCATCCCCAGCTGTGGTGGTGTGCTCCGCCCGCGGCCGACGGCTTGCTGGTTGACGATGACTTGGTTGGGACTCCCTTCGGTTGGCGGTAGGGGCGTGCGCTCATCTTCTTGGCGAAAGGTGGGCCTAGTAGGTGACGGAGGTTTGGACCGGTTAGTGGTCGGAGGGGAGACCGGTGGTGAACGGGACGGTGCGGACGGGGCTGAGGGTGGGGGTTGGGCGCGCAGTGACTCGGCCTCCGCGCTGAACGCCTCCGAGAGCACGAGCACGCCGGGGTCGGTGGATCTGATCAGTGCCTCGGCCTCGCCCGCGCGGCGTTGCTTGGCCGCGGTGTCGCCGTCGGCGACGCGGGGGAGTTGGTAGATGTTGAAGGCCAGGACGGAGAGCGACACCGATGTCGTGGCCAGGGCGGGCAGCGGGGTGGCGATCATGATCGTGAGGGCCAGCAGGGTAGCCGAAAAGCGTTTCACAGAGCTAGTTTGCCCCCGGTGGACCGTGTCGCGCCTCACTCGGACAGGTGATTCACCATGACTTAAGTCGGGGTGTGGGTTCGTCGATCGACCAGTGCGCGCCGACCTCAGCGCGCCATAGCGTCCCTGGCAGCCGACGAAGGGGGCACTGTGATCGACCCGAAGGTTCCAGAACCGGGCAAAACGGGTATGCCACTTGGCGAGCGCGAGAGGAGGCGGCATACGTGAGCACCGGACCCGAAGGGGGCTTGACCGGCTGGGCCCTGGATGTCATGGACACCCTCGGTGGTCCCGGTGCCGGTCTACTTGTGGCTGCCGAGAACCTCTTCCCGCCGTTGCCGAGCGAGGTGTTCCTGCCGTTGGCAGGTTTCGCTGCCAGCCGAGGTGGCATCTCCTTGTTCAGCGCCATCTTCTTCACCACGTTGGGCTCAGTGGTAGGCGCTCTTATGCTGTACTGGCTTGGCGCAAAGCTGGGACGAGAACGACTACGTGCGTTGGTGGAGCGCATCCCGCTGTTAGATGTGTCTGATGTGGATCGAACCGAGGACTGGTTCGACAAGCACGGCGGCAAGGCGGTATTCCTAGGGAGGATGCTCCCCATCTTCCGGAGCCTGATCTCCATCCCCGCTGGTCTTAACCGGATGCCGTTGGCCAAGTTCGTCGCTCTTACCACCGCTGGCAGTCTTCTCTGGAACAGTGGCTTCGTGCTAGCGGGCTACCTGCTTGGGCAGAGCTGGCATCTCATAGAAGGCTACGCGTCCATCTTCGAGAAGGTCGTACTGGGCGTCGTTGTCCTTGCTGTCGTCTGGTTTGTCATCAAGCGGGTGGCTGGTCGACGAGACCGGCCTCGTACGCGATGATCGCCGCCTGCACCCGGTTGCGGACATCGAGGCGGGTCAGGATCGTGCTGACATACGCCTTCACGGTGCCCTCGACCAGGTGCAGGCGCCTCGCGATCTCGGCGTTGGCCAGACCGGCCCCGACCAACGCGAGTACCTGTCGTTCCCGCGCGGTAAGCACCTCTATGCGCTCTCGAGCTTCAACCCGTGCGCCCATCCGCCCCGCAGGTCCTGCGGACAGTTCTGCGATCACCCGCGAAGCCACCTTCGGCGACAGGTAGGCAGCCCCCTCCGCGACAGCGTGAACACCGGCGATCAGCTCTCGTGGGTCGCCAGACTTAAGCAGGAACCCACTGGCGCCATCTCCCAACGCTCGGGCGATGTAGGCGTCCTCCGAGAAGGTGGTGAGCATGACCACGGCAGTGTTCGGCATACCCCGCCTTATCTCGGCAGCGGCAGCTAGGCCGTCCATGACCGGCATCCGTATGTCGAGCAACGCGACATCTGGCCTGTGTGCGCGTGTTAGATCTACCGCCTCACGGCCGTCTGCTGCCTCGGCGACGACGTCGATGGCATCGTCGGCAGCGAGGATGGCGCGGACTCCCGCCCGGACCATGGCCTCGTCGTCCGCAAGGAGCACCCGGATCACTTGTGCTGCTCCCGAACGACGTCCTTAGCAACCAAGCTGTCAGCGTCGAAACACACTCGCAGCACAGTGGAGTGGAAGTCGAACATGGTTGCCTCCGCGAGGTAGTACCGACAGCCAGCACCGGGCGGGTTGGACATGGTCGGGGCGTCCAACATCTGCATCTCCGGTAGTGCTGCCTCCACCTCGCCCTTCGGCTGACCGATCCAGAATCGGTCATAGTCAGCACGCGGTAGCACTGAGTGCATGACGGAATAGGCGTAGTAGCCGAACATCAACGCGACGAGCCCAAAGGCGATCGCCGCAGGTACGCCTACCGCCACGATCAGCCCGCGCCGAGCACTACGCCTGACCTGCTCGCGGACGCTCTCAGTGGTCTCTATGGGCTCTATCACGGCGGTAGCGTCATGTGGCAGTCGGGCGCGCACCGCGAAGCCACCACCCTCATGTCCAGCTGCGAACGTGCCGCCCATGAGCAAGGCGCGTTCCCGCAGTCCGATAAGACCACGCTGCGTGCCTATCTCACCTTCAGCTGGCCGGGTCGCTGCAGCATTGACCACGGAGACCGAGGTCACGTCCTTGTCGCGTTCGACCCGCACAGTCACCCGGGCCCCCGGCGCGTACTTGGCGGCGTTGGTCAACCCCTCTTGCACCACTCGCCGCACGGCTAGTCCGACGACGCCGGTGATCTCGGCAGGGCTATCGAGGTCAACGGTCATACCTGAGGCTCTTGCCCGTTCGACCATGTCAGCCACGGAGTCGGTGGTGGGGCGCAGCGGTGCCAAGGTCCCGGGTTCACCGAGCAGACCGATGATCGTCCGCAGCGTCTCCGAGGCCTGGCCTGCGGTCGTGCGCAGCTCACCCGCGGCCTGTCGGTGGTGCTCACCCAGGCCACGGTCGACCTCGAGCCCGCCTGCGCGCAGCGCGATGAGCGCGAGCTCGTGCCCCAGGGAGTCGTGCATGTCCTGGGCGATCCGGGCCCGCTCGCGCAACCGCTCGCGCTCGGCGATGATCCGCTGCTCCCGTTCCAGCTGCTCGGCGCGCTGCCACCCGGCCCGCTGCAGCTCTGCCCGCTGCCGTAGGAATCGACCGGCGAACCAGGGGAACACGGCGAGTAGAACCAGGCCGAACACCATCCACAGCCACTGCATCAGCTGGGTGTCGAACCTGCCGCGGACGACCCCCAGGAAGATGGAGTAACCGAGCCCGAGTGCGGCTAGAGCGGCGAACGCGTAAACCGCCGGTCGAACCTCCGCCGTGCGGCGGCCGAGTAGGTAACTCATCAACACCGCGGCGATCGTGAAGCTTGCGCTACCGATGCCCGCCATGACCAGGTAGGCCATCCCGGCGCAAGCGAGCAGGAAGGACGCTAGAGGGGCTCGTCGGGACAGGGTGGATGCGCCCACGAGCAGGACGAACAGGACTGTCACGTCCCAGCTGAGTCTGGAGACCGGCTGGTTCAACAGGACTTCCAGGCCGAACAACGCGCACAGGACTGCACCGATCGCGACGTCCACGGCGACGCTCCGCGTGTGTTCCACCCGACTGACGCTACAAGCGGGGGGTGCGTTGTCGACACTGACGAAAGTAAAGCTGGTTCGATGGGGGTTCCACTGTTGAGGAGGAGCCCATGCGCCGGTTGGTGGTCCTGCGGCACGCGAAGTCGGCTTGGCCGGAGGGCGTGCCCGACTACCGTCGTCCGCTCAACGACCGGGGTAGGCGCGACGCCCCCGCGGTCGGCAAGTGGCTGGCCGACCACGTCGACGCCATAGACCTAGCCCTGGTCTCGCCCGCTACCCGCACCAGGCAGACCTGGGAGCTGGCAGCGGCGCAGTTAGCTGACATCCCACCCACCACCTTCGACGAGCAGCTCTACGGCGAGGGTGCTGACTCGATCCTGGCGGTCTTGCGGGCGGTACCCGACACCGCCAAGACGGTCTTGCTCATAGGTCACAACCCAGACCTGGAGGACGTCGTAGAGACCCTCACCGGCACCCGCCCGGAGTTCAAGACCTCAGCACTAGCCGTCCTAACCTGGCCCGGCAAACGCCTGACCACAACACCCCGCTCGTGCTCGCTAACCCAAACCCAAACAATCCGCGCCTAACGCCCTGATTCCTCTGGATGGCTGTGAGCGAGTACCAGTACTACGAGTTCTTGGCGATCGATCGACCATTGGACGACGTCGAGCAGGCCGCGATTCGGTCGCTGTCGACCCGGGCAACGATCACAGCCACCAGCTTCATGAATGACTACCACTGGGGTGACTTCAAGGGGGATCCGAACTGGCTGATGGAGCGCTACTACGACGCGCACCTCTATGTGGCTGACTGGGGCACGCGGAGAGTGATGTTCCGCCTGCCCAGCGACCTGCTCGACCCTGCCGTCGTCGAGGACTACTGCGTGGGCGACCAGATGAGCGCGTGGACCACGGATGAGTACATCGTGCTCGACGCCATCAGCGAGGACCACCCCAACGACGTCGACTACGACGCCGAGACGATGCTAACGGCGATAGTCGGAGTGCGCGCTGAGCTCGCTGCCGGTGACCTCCGCCCGCTCTACATAGCCTGGCTAGCCGCCTACGGCACATGGGAACGCGACGAAGACGCCTTCACCCGCGACGCCGACAACGACCTAGAGCCACCGGTCCCACCAGGCTTGGGCGACCTCACCACCGCACAGCGCGCCCTAGCCGACTTCTTACGCCTCGACCGCACTCTCCTCGCGGTCGCCGCCCAAGCCTCCCCGCCCCCACACGACCCCCGCGACCTCGCCGCACACCTAGCCACCCTGCCAACTTCTAAGAAAGACCAACTCCTAACCCAACTACTACAAGGCGAAGCCGCCCAAGCCCGGAACTCCCTCCAACACCTCCTCCATCACCAGGCCGCTCCTACTTCCCCCACCCCAACCCGCCGAACCGTAGGCACCCTCCTAGACACCGCCGCCCACCACCGCATCTCCCACTGACCGCACCGCGGCGGCTCGGCCCACAAGAACAGATGGTGACCTTGCAGGCTCTAAACCGCCTAAGCTGACCCGGGGCAGGCCCGAGGCGGTCGCACTAGTCCCACGTCAGCCCAGGTAGCGGGAATTCGCCGTCTGACCAGCGGACTAGGCGTTTGGCCTTGCCGGTGTCGGTGCGGGGGATGCTGCCGGGGGCGAATACCCGCACGTCACAGCCCACACCGAGGCGTTCGCGCAGTGCGCCGCTCAGCGCGGCCGCCAGTGGGGCCGGGTCGACGTCGGCCTTGGGTTCGACCGCGACTCGCAGTTCCGCCCGGGCGGCCACCCGGCGGTCCTCCACGACCAGGTAGTGCGGGCTGACCCGAGCGTCGGCGAGCACCACCGCCTCCACCTCGGTCGGGAACACGTTGACACCCCGGATGACCAGCATGTCGTCGGTGCGGCCGAGCAGTTTCGACATCCGCCGCCACCCCGTGTCGGTCTCCGGGGCGAGCGTGGCCACATCACCCGTCCGGTAGCGCAACAGCGGCATCCCGGTCTTGGTCAACGTCGTGAACACCAACTCCCCCGGCGTCCCGTCCGGCACCGGCTCGCCTTCCGCGTCCACGCACTCGGGGTAGAAGTGGTCCTCCGCGACGTTCAGCAGGCCCTCGGAATCGAGCGACTCGCAGGCCACCCCGGGGCCGATGACCTCGGACAACCCGTAGATGTCCAGCGCGCGGATCCCCAGCAGACCCTCGATCTGGGCCCGCATCTCGTCCGTCCACGGCTCAGCCCCGTGCAGCCCGACCCGCAAGCTGTTCGACGTCCCCCGCATCGCCTCACCCAGGTGGATGGCGTACGAGGGCGTGCAGGTCAGCACATCGGGCCGCAGGTCCTGGATCAACCGCACCTGCCGCTCCGTCATCCCCCCGGACATCGGCACGACCGTGGCCCCCAGCCGCACCGCGCCGTGGTGGATCCCCAACCCACCCGTGAACAACCCATACCCGTACGCGTTGTGCACAACACTGCGACTGGTGGCCCCGGCCCCCGCCAAAGCCCGCGCCACCACCTCAGCCCACACCGCCAGGTCGTGCGCCGTGTACGGCACCAACGTGGGCCGCCCGCCCGTCCCCGACGACCCGTGCACACACACCACGTCATCGGCATCCACCGCCCGCAACCCGTACGGGTAGTGGTCCCACAGATCCCGCTTACTGATCGTGGGCAGCCGCCGCAGCCCCTCAAGATCGACGTCCGCCCCGGCCCCCACCCCGCAGTCCCGCAACCGCTGCCCCTGCACACCCCCAGCCGAGAGCAGCCGATCCACCAACCCGCGCAACCGGCCGAGCTGCAGCTCCCGCCGCGCCCCGACCTCCAACACCTCACCAGCGGTCATCAGAACGGTCTAACACCCAGACCCCGCCCGCGGAAGCCCCAACCCACCCCCCGATTTCACCCCCCAGCACCCCGTGATGTAGCGTATGCGCAGCACGCCACGGGAAACCGAGCGTGATTGGTACGGGGCTGTAGCGCAGTTGGTAGCGCATCACACTGGCAGTGTGAGGGTCAGGGGTTCGAATCCCCTCAGCTCCACAAGTGGAGGCTCGTGCTCGCAGAGAGCGCGAGCCTTTCTTGTTTCGCGTGTTCTTTGGGGGCCGAGCCCCCAAGCCCCAGCCGGGGGCGAGCCCCCGGACCCCCGGCCGTGGTTGCGTGTTGGGTAGCGGTTCGAGTAAGACCCTGGCAGGTCCACAAGTGGAGGCTCGTGCTCGCAGAGGGCGTGAGCCTTTCTTGTTTCGCGTGTTCTTTGGGGGCCGAGCCCCCAAGCCCCAGCCGGGGGCGAGCCCCCGGGACCCCGGCCGTGGTTGCGTGTTGGGTAGCGGTTCAGGTGAGGCCCCAGCAGGTCCACGCATAGGTGGTCCGTGTCCGCAGAGGGCGCGGGCCATGTGCGTTTCGCGATCACATTGGGGGTGCAAGCCCCAAACCCCGCTCGGGCAAGCCCGAACCCCGACGATGCTTGCGTTGGGTGGACTGGGGTTCTAGCAAGAACCGGGCAGGTCCATCAGACTCGGGCGATCTGTGCCCGTGGAGAGCGTGGGCGGCGGACCCAGCGGGGGGTCGCTCGGACGCGTCCTGCGGGGTGGTGTGGGGCGGGGGTCGCGTGGGGTTGATGTGCGACTGAGGGCCCGCCCCACGGCCGATCTGCTACCCGGTCAGTGCGGTGAGCCAGTTCGGGTCGCTGGTGTCGATGATCTTGTTGTTGGCGGCCAGTGTCGGCGTGCCGAACGCCTTCTGGCCGTTGTACTCCTGCTGCAGGTAGTCCGTGCCGCGGACCTGTTGGAACGCGTCGCTGATCTGCTTGTCGTAGGTGCCCGACCGGACTCCGTCGGCAAACGTTTGCGAGGTGAGGCCGAGGGAGCGGCCGAGGTCGATGAGCTGGTCTTTGGTCCAGCCGCGGGCGCCTTCCTCCGGCTGGCTGCCGAAGAGGCTCTTGTGGAAGGCGAGGAACTTGCCCTCGTCGGCCGCGAGCAGGGCGGCGTTGGCGGAGTCGGTGGAGTAGCCGGCCGGGTCGGAGCGGTCGTTGAGCATGTTCAGCATGTGGTAGCGGACCTTGAGCGTGCCGTCGTTGAGCTTGCTCTCGATCTGGCCGCTGTAAGAGTCCTCAAAGGCGCGGCACGCCGGGCAGAGGAAGTCCTCGTAGACGTCGATGGTGGCCTTAGCGCTGCTCTTGCCGACCACGACCACCGCGCCTTCACGCGTGACCGGGAGCGATAGGTCTACCGACTTCACGGCGATGGCTGCGCCTTCGGTCGCGCTCTTCTTGCTGTTCGTGTAGATCACACCGCCGATGACCGCCGCCGCGATGATGACGACCACGAGAGCGCCGACGATCATCGGGTTCCGGTTGCCACCGGACTTGCGGGCAGCCGCTACCGGGCTGCTCTTAGCCGCCGGACTGGTCTTGACCGTGCCCGTGGTCTGGTTCTGCCGCCGCTTGCGCGCGCTGCGTTCCGCTCCGCCCACCTGTACCTCTCTCCTACGCCGCCCCGGCGGTCCGCGTGAAGCGGCCGTCGAGCGCCAGCCGGGTGCGGGGCCGCACGGCCAGCCACACCGCCAAGACCAGGAACCCGATGTCCCTGGCGATCTCCTCCGGGTACCGCGTGTCGCCCTCGGCGACCGGCCCGCCGCCGCCGAAGCAGCCGCAGTCGATGCTGAGGCCCCTGGCCCACGACTGGGCGACCGCGGCGATGAACGCCAGCAGCACCACGACCGACAGCAGCGCGGTCAGCCGGGTGCCCAGGCCGACCACGAGGAGCACGCCGAGCGCGAGTTCCAGGAACGGCATCGCCGCCGCGGTCACGCTGACCAGCCCGCCGGGCAGCACGTCGTAGGCCTGCACGGCGATGTAGGTCTGGTTGGGGTCGCTCGCCTTGAGCCAGCCGGACACCAGCCACACCCCGGCCAGCCCCAGCCGGAACAGGGTGCCGACGAGGTCGAGCACCGTCCCTTTCGTCACGGTCTCCGAGGCTACTCGGGCACGCTGAGCACAACCTGAGAAGCTGGTCCGGTGCTCCCCGACCTCCCGGTCCGCCCCGCGCTCGCCGAGATCACCCGAACGGTGGCCGATCACGGCACCGCGGTGTTGGTCGCGCCACCGGGTACCGGCAAGACGACGCTGGTGCCATTGGCGCTAGCGGAGATCGGCACGGTTGTCGTCGCTGAGCCGCGCAGGCTCGCTGCCCGTGCTGCCGCGGCGCGGATGGCATCGCTGCTCGGTGAACCTGTCGGGCAGACGGTGGGTTACTCGGTGCGCGGTGACCGCAAGAGGTCCAAGGACACAAAGATTGAGGTCGTTACGTCCGGCCTGCTGGTGCGTCGCCTCCAGAACGACCCAGAGCTGTCTGGTGTGGACACAGTTCTGCTGGACGAGTGCCATGAACGCCACCTAGACGCCGACTTGCTCCTAGCCCTTCTGCTGGATGCCCGCGATGGCCTACGTCCAGATCTGCGATTGCTCGCCACGAGCGCCACAGTCGCCTCGGACTCGCTCTCAGCACTGCTC
Organism: Actinokineospora diospyrosa; assembly: GCF_024171925.1. Taxonomy (GTDB): domain Bacteria; phylum Actinomycetota; class Actinomycetes; order Mycobacteriales; family Pseudonocardiaceae; genus Actinokineospora; species Actinokineospora diospyrosa. The sequence goes on from NZ_JAMTCO010000005.1 coordinate 57,485, forward strand.
GGCGACGCACCGGTCATACGAGTTGAGGCGCGGACCTTCCCCGTTGAACTCATCTATAGCCCGCCACTGCGCAACGAGCGGATTGAGCACTGCGTCGCGAGGACAGTCCACTTAGCTCTGTCTGCGCACCATGGCGACATCCTGGTCTTCTTGCCCGGTGCGGCCGAAATCAGGCGAGTGACCGAAGCGCTAAGAGGCGTCGATGCGGACGTCGTTCCCTTGCACGGCAGGCTCGCCGCCGCAGATCAGGATGCCGCGCTCCAGCCGGGAAGACGGCGACGCATAGTGCTGTCTACGGCGGTTGCGGAGTCAAGTCTGACTGTGCCCGGCGTGCGGATCGTGGTCGACGCCGGGCAGTCCCGTGTGCCTCGGGTCGACCACCGGCGCGGCATGTCCGGCCTGACGACGGTACGAGTGTCCGCGGCTGTAGCCGACCAACGCGCGGGCCGGGCCGGTCGAGAGGCGCCCGGGTGGGTCTACCGGTGTTGGCCGGAGCACGAGCACGGCACGCTGCCGAGGTACCCGGAACCGGAGATCCGCACGGCTGACCTGACCCGGTTGGCGCTTGAGCTCGCCTGCTGGGGGACGCCGGACGGATCAGGGCTGCGCTGGTGGGACACACCGCCACCGGGACCGCTCGCCGCGGGTAGAGAGACGTTGACCGCTCTAGGCGCGCTCGACGGCGGCACGGTCACTGACCGAGGTCACGCTATGGCACAACTCGGCCTGCATCCCCGTCTAGCCCGCGCCCTGCTCGACGGCGCCGCCCAGGTAGGCCCAACTGCCGCCGCAGAGGTGGTATCCGTTCTCGACGATGACACCCTCGCGACCGACGCTGACCTCGATGCCACCCTCAGGACGCTCCGAGCGACCCGCCCTCAGCGGTGGCTACGCGAAGTCCGGCGCCTCTCGGCTCTTGTCTCCGGCCCCACACGGGAGCGGGACTCGGCCTTGGTGGTGGCTCTCGCCCATCCTGAGCGCCTCGCGCGGCGGCGGGCACCCGGTGTCTACCTGATGGTCAACGGCACCGCTGTGGAAGCCCCGGGGGGCCTAGGCGACCCGGAATGGCTCGCGGTGGCCGTCGCTGAACGCAAGCCGGGTGCGGTGCACGGTCGAGTCCGCTTGGCCGCCAGGGCCGATGAGGCGTTGGCGATCCGCGCGGCAGCGCCTTTGTTGGTCGAGGGCGACGAAGTGGTGTGGGCGGACGGAGACGTCGTGGCCCGGTGGGTGCGGCGGTTGGGAGCAATCGTGCTTAAAGAGCGGCCGCTGTCGAACCCGCCTGCCACGGCTGTTCGGGAGGCAGTCCTAGCCGGGCTTCGCAAGGACGGGCTCGCGTTGGTGCGCTTCTCCCCGGCTGCGGCGGCACTGCGAGAGCGCTTGGCGTTGCTGCACCGGGTGGTAGGTCCGCCTTGGCCCGCGGTCGATGACGAGGCTTTGATCGCGCTGGCCGAACGCTGGATCGGATCCGCCTCTAACAAGTCCGAACTCCGGCGGCTAGACCTCACCTCGGCGCTGCGCGCCCTGCTGCCCTGGCCGGAGGCGGGACGCCTGGAGGACCTCGTGCCCGAGCGGATAGAGGTTCCCTCCGGCTCGCGGATCAGGCTGGACTACTCAGGAGACACACCTGCCCTGCCCGTGAAGGTGCAAGAGGTGTTCGGTTGGACCAGCAGCCCGACCGTTCTGGATGGTCGCGTGCCCGTGGTGCTGCAACTGCTCTCACCGGCGGGCCGCCCGGTAGCGGTAACTGCGGATTTGGCGTCGTTCTGGGCAGGTAGCTACAAGCAGGTCCGGTCTGAGCTGCGCGGTCGCTACCCGAAGCACCGTTGGCCAGAAGACCCGATGACCGCCGACCCGACCCGCCACACCATCCAGCGCCGGTAACCGTGTGCCACGGTGGACGGGTGACCTGGGATGGCGAGAACTACCAGAGCCGATTCGACCGCCTGGCCGAGAGCGGCCAAGACGTGCACGGCGAGGCTGCCTTCGTGTGCTCCTACGAACCCGCCACCGTGCTCGACGCCGGTTGCGGCACCGGCCGGGTCGCGATCGAACTGGACCGGCGGGGCATAGAGGTCGTCGGGGTCGACGTGGACCCGTCCATGCTGGCCGTCGCGCGTGAGCGCGCGCCGCGGGTGCCGTGGATCCACCAGGACCTCGTCGGCCTCGACCTCGGCCGCACGTTCGAGCTCGTGCTCATGGCCGGGAACGTGCCGCTGTTCACCCCGCCGGGCACCCAGGCCGCGTTGGTCGCGGGCGTGGCCCGGCACGTGCCCCCGGGCGGGCTGCTCGTCGCGGGGTTCTCGCTCGACCGCGGCTACGGGGTCGAGGAGTACGACGCCCACTGCGCGGCGGCCGGCCTGGCCCCGCTTCACCGCTACGCGACCTGGTCTAAAGAATCCTTTACTAATGGTGCCTATGCGGTCTTCGTCCACGGACGCTCGGCCTAGGCCGGTCGGCGTAAGGGAAAATCCTAGCTCCGGGACGACTGGAACATTGGGAACGAATACTGTGAATGGGATTATTTGACCCATCTCATGGTGTGGTCCGGTGAGCTGGGAGGCGCCCGGTGTTGGCCGGATCGCGGCCCCCGGCACGCCGTCCCACTCTGTGAAACCGCAGGTGGGGCCGTTGAGCGCGGTGAGCTGGTGCCGAGTTGTGCGCGCGGCGAACAACTTGCCAGAAGTTGACAGTTCATTTCGTGACTTTGGTTTGCCTTGACTGTTGCTTGACCAGATCTGATGCTTCACCGCGCTCGGTGCTGTCCTATTCCTCCCCTGCTGCGGTGTTCTGCCCACGAGGCGGGAGCCGGTCGTGCCGTGCGCAACCCTGCACAAAGGAGCATTCCGATGAAGCGCAGAACGATGGCGGCTGGTGTCGCCCTCGCCGTGCTCGCCGGGACGGCGGTCGCGGTGACCGTCAGTCCGGTGTTCGCCAGTCAGGACCAGCAAGCCCAAGGCCAGGACCGCCAGGCGCTGGCGATCTCCGCGGCTGACCGGGCTGCCAACAGCGGTCTGGACGCGCTGGCGAAGGGCCCGGACGAGGCCTACTCCCGCGACCTGGTCAACCCGTTCTTCAACGACCTCTACTCAGTCAGCTACCAGCGCAGCTACCGCGGCCTGCCGGTCGTCGGCGGCGACGCCACCGTCCTGGCCGACGGCCAGGGTCGTGTGCAGGCCGTCATGGCCGCGACCAAGGCGAAGGTGGCCGTCCCGTCCACCACCGCCCGCGTGACCAAGGCCGCCGCCGAGCAGACCTCCCGCGGTCTGCAGGGCAAGACCACCAAGGTCGAGTCGAGCCGCCTGGTCGTCAAGGTCACCAACGACGCCCCCGCGCTCGCCTGGGAACACCTGGTCGTCGGCAACACCAAGGAGGGTGGCCCGAGCCACCTGACCGTCTGGGTCGACGCCAACAGCGGCGCGGTCCTGGACAAGGTCGAGGACGCCGCCCACGGCACGCTCAACAGCGAGTGGAACGGCAACGTCAACATCGACACCACCAACTCCGGTGGCACCTACCGCATGGTCGACCCGAACCGCCCGGGTCTGCAGTGCGCGGACTACAGCAACAACACCGTCTTCTCGAAGTCGTCGGACTCCTGGGGCACCGGCAACGCCACCTCGAAGGAGACCGGCTGCGGCGACCTGCTCTACGGCGCCCAGCAGGAGTGGAACATGCTCCGCGACTGGCTGGGCCGCAACGGCCACAACGGCTCCGGCCGCAGCTGGCCCGCGAAGGTCGGCTTGAACGAGCAGAACGCCTACTGGGACGGCTCGACCGTCACCATCGGCCGCAACGGCTCGAACAAGTGGATCGCCGGTATGGACGTCGTCGGCCACGAGTACGGCCACGGCCTGGACCAGAACACCCCCGGTGGTACCTCCTCGGAGGCCGGGCTCGGTGAGGCGACCGGTGACATCTTCGGCGCCCTGACCGAGGCCTACGCCAACAACCCGAAGGACCCCGCGGACTACCTCGTCGGCGAGACGATCAACCTCGTCGGCAACGGCCCGATCCGCAACATGTACCAGCCGTCGCTGGTCAACAACGACCCGAACTGCTACAGCTCCTCGATCCCCAACACCGAGGTGCACAAGGCGGCTGGCCCGCTCAACCACTGGTTCTACCTGCTGGCTGAGGGCACCAACCCGGGCGGCGGCAAGCCGAACAGCCCGACCTGCAACAACACCACGCTGACCGGTGTCGGCATCCAGACCGCGGGCAAGATCTTCTACGGCGGCATGCTGCTGAAGACCTCGGGCATGACCCACCGCAAGTACCGGATCGCCACCCTCACCTCGGCGAAGAACCTGGACGCGACCTGCGGTCTGTACAACAAGACCAAGGCCGCCTGGGACGCCATCACGCTGCCCGCGCAGACCGGTGAGCCGACCTGCACCCCGTCCGGCGGCAACGAGTTCAGCCTGTCGCTGAACCCGTCCTCGGGCTCCATCCAGAAGGGCAACTCGGGCACCTTCTCCGTCGCGACCCAGACCACCTCGGGTTCGGCGCAGAACGTGAACCTGTCCGCCTCGGGCCAGCCCTCGGGCGTGACCGTGTCGTTCTCGCCGACCTCGGTGCAGACCGGCGCCTCCTCCACCGCGACCGTCGCTGTCGGTTCCTCGGTGGCCAACGGCACCTACACGATCACCGTGACCGCGGCTGGCGCCACCAGCCACACCGCGACCTACAGCCTGACCGTGACCGGTACCGGCCCGGACCCGAACCCGACCGCGCCGGACATCGACGTGGCCGCTGTTCAGGCCCACATCTCGCAGTTCGGCACCATCGCGTCGCAGAACGGTGGCAACCGCCGCGCCGGTAGCGCGGGTTACACCGCCTCCGTCGCGTACATCAAGGGCAAGCTGCAGGCCGCGGGCTACACCGTGGTCGAGCAGACCTGCTCCTCCGGCTGCACCTACCGCTCGAACAACCTGATCGCGGACTGGCCCGGTGGCGACACCGCCCAGACCTACATGTTCGGTGCCCACCTCGACGGTGTGGCCGCTGGCCCCGGCATCAACGACAACGCCTCGGGCTCGGCGACCCTGCTCGAGGTCGCGCTCCAGCTCGCCGCCAAGAACCCGACCATGGCCAAGCACGTGCGCTTCGGTTGGTGGACTGACGAGGAGCAGGGCCTCAACGGCTCGAAGTTCTACGTGAACCAGCTGACCTCGGCCCAGCGGTCGCAGATCAAGGGTTACTACAACTTCGACATGGTGGCCTCGGTCAACGGCGGCTACTTCATCAACAACATCAACACCGCTGTCGCCACCCCGCTGAAGGAGTACTGGACCTCGCTGAACCTGGCTCCCGAGGAGAACGTCGAGGGCGCTGGCCGCTCCGACGACTACTCGTTCCAGAACGCGGGCATCCCGTCCTCCGGTTACGCGAGTGGTGCCTCGGCCCGCAAGACCTCGGCCCAGGCGCAGAAGTGGGGCGGTACCGCGAACGGTGCCTACGACCCCTGCTACCACAGCTCCTGCGACACGGTGAACAACATCAGCGCCACCCACCTCAACCGGTCCGCCGACGGTGTCGCCTACGCGATCTGGAAGCAGGCCGTCAGCACCACGCCGACGCCGACCAACGACTTCTCCGTGTCGTTGAACCCGACCTCGGCCTCCGTGCAGCCGGGTGGCTCGACCACCACCACCGTGGCGACCCAGACCACCTCTGGTTCGGCGCAGAACGTCACCCTGTCGGCCGCGGGCGCCCCCACCGGCGTCACCGTGTCCTTCAGCCCGAGCTCGGTGCAGACCGGTTCGTCGTCCACCGCGACCATCAACGTCGGTTCCTCGGTGGCCAACGGCACCTACCCGATCACCATCTCCGGTGTCGGTAGCGCCACCCGCTCTGCGACGTTCACCCTGACCGTCGGCGGCGGCAACCCGGGCACCTGCACCGGTTCGAACGTCATCGTCAACGGTGGCTTCGAGTCCGGCACCACCCCGTGGACCACCACCTCGGGCGTGCGCGACAGCTCGGCGCAGGAAGCGGCCCGCACCGGTTCCTGGAAGGCGTGGCTGAACGGCTGGGGCTCCACCCGGACCGACAGCGCGGCGCAGACCGTCACCATCCCGGCGGGTTGCACCAACTCCACGCTGACCTACTGGCTGAAGATCACCACCGCGGAGACCGAGAACGTGGTCTACGACCGCTTGACCGTGACCGCGAACAGCACCACGATCGCCAGCTACTCGAACACCAACGCCGGTGGTGGCTACATCCAGCGCACCATCAACGTCGGCCAGTTCGCGGGCCAGTCGGTCACCATCAAGTTCAACGGCGTCGAGGACGCGTCCCTCCAGACGAGCTTCCTCATCGACGACGTGGCACTGCAGACCAGCTGACCGGGCAGGACAACTGAGCAGGTAGTGCCTTAGAAGCGGGGTGGGACCTCTTGGTCCCACCCCGCTTCGCCCTGTTCGGGTTCACCCGTTCCAGGGACAGAAGTTATCCACATGTGGATCTTCGGGTGGGGTTTCCCAAGATCCACTGTCGGTGGGGCCTAGTAGACTGGCCCTGGGGCCGCCCCCCGGTGAGGGTGGGGGCTGCGCCCCCGACCCGCGCGTGCGGGGAGCGTTGTGGGGGCGGGCTTAGGCTGCCGCGAGCTGTGGCTGCGGGCAGGACTGGTGCGTGCGGTGGCGCCGCCGTTTCAGCCGCCGCAGATCCTGTGCCGCCGCGCTGGTTGCGCGCAGGGGAGCCGCTACTTCAGCCGCCGCCGCGGATCTGGCGCCTACTTGATCACCCGGGAACGACTTCGGCTCGCACGCTTGATCACGGGCCGTCCCGTGTCGACATCCCCAGGTCAGCGCCACCATGCCGCCCCGACGTTCACCCGTTCCAGCGACAGAAGTTATCCACATGTGGATCTTCGCGCCCGCGCTTTCAAGATCCACTGTCGGTGGGGCCCGGTAGACTGGCACCGGGGCCGCCCCCCGGAGAGGGTGGGGGCTGCGCCCCGGACCCGCGTGCGGGGGGAAGCGTTGCGGGGGCGGGGTTAGGCTGCCGCGAGCTGTGGCGGCGGGCAGGGTTGCCTGGCTGGTGTGTGCGGTGGCGCAGCAACTTCGGCCGCTGTCAGGCCAGTCGCTCGCCGCGGATTCGCTGCCACTGCGGATCCGGCGCCAATTTGATCACCCGCGAATGACTTCGGCTCGCGCGCCTGGCCACGGGCCGCCCTGTTTGGACATCCCCAGGTCAACGCCACCACGCCGCCCAGATATTCACCCGTTTCAGCGACAGAAGTTATCCACATGTAGATCTTCGCGCCCCCGCTTTCAAGATCCACTGTCGGTGGGGCCTAGTAGACTGGCCCTGGGGCCGCCCCCCGGAGAGGGTGGGGGCTGCGCCCCCGACCCGCGTGCGTGGGGAGCGGGGTGGGGTGGGTCTTAGGGCTGTCGCGGGGCTTCGGGTGGGTGGGGGCACGAGCGGGTAGCGGTCGGGGCGTTGATCGCGATCACAGCGGTGATGAGCATCGACAACCTGGCTCGCCTGACCTCGTCGCCGTGGGGTTGGGTGGTTGCGGCTGTCGCGTTGTTGCTGGTGTGGGAGACGGCCAAGAAGTGGGTGCCGGAGTTGGTCGCCCGGCTGCTCGGGTGGTTGGCGACGCGGCTGGCCGGGACGCGGGTGGTGCGGGCTCGGGCGTTGCGGGAGTACCGGGAACGGGTGGCGCTGCGGTACGCGAGCCTGCCGGTGCTGTTCATGCCGGACGAGGGGCTCGATGCCGCCAAGGTGTACGTGCCGCTGCGCACTTCGGAGCAGACCGACGCGGGTGCCGACGCCTATGAGCGGCTCAAGTCGGCCCGGCGCGCCGTTGTGCTGGGGCGTCCGGGCGCCGGGAAGACCATGCTGCTGCGCCACTCGATGCTGACCTGGGCGCGGGACACGACCTGGCGGCGTGGTCAGAAGGTCCCGGTCCTGTTGGAACTGCACCGGTTCGCCGACACCCCCGAGCAGCAGATCATCGCCCAGTTCAGCGAGGACGGGTTCGCCAGGCCGGAGCGCTTCGTCGCCCGCGCCCTGCGCGACGGCAGCCTCAGCGTGCTGTTCGACGGCTTGGACGAGGTGGCCTCGGCGGAGCGGGCCCGCGTCGCCGGGCACTTGCGGGCCTTCGCCGCGCGCTACCCCGAGTGCCAGGTCGTGGTGACCTGCCGGACCGCGATCTACGACCAGGACCTCGCCCCCGAGATCACCGCGCGCTTCCACATCGCCGATTTCGACGACCGGGCGATCCGCCGGTTCCTCACCCAGTGGCCGGGCATCCCCGACGCCCTCGACGCCGAGCGGCTGATGGCGGCCCTGCGCGACGCGCCGCGGATCATGCAGTTGGCGCAGAACCCGTTGCTGCTCACCATGATCGCCTACCTCTACGGCGGCAAGGACGAGACCCGCATCGTGCTGCCGCACTCCCGCGCCGAGTTCTACGGCGAGGTGACCGACATCCTGCTGCGCAGGCTCAAGGACAGTCGCAACCAGTTCAAGGGGCCGCAGAAGAAGGCGCTGCTCAAGCACCTCGCGCTGGCCGCCCAAGCCGTCCCGGCCAACGCCGTCGACCGGCGGACCCTGCGCTACGAGGACGTGCTAGCCGAGATCACCCGGGTCAGCCCGACCATCGGCGTCAAGGAGTCCGACGCCAACCAGGTCCTGGAGGAGATCGTCGACCGCAGCGGACTCCTTCTGCGCCTCGACGGTGGCAGCGCCTATATGTTCGCCCACCTCAGCCTGCAGGAATACCTGGCGGCGGTGGCGTACGAGCAGAACCCGACCGCGCTGCTGGACGCCTACCGCGCCAACCCGGCCGACTGGCGGGAGGTGGTGAAGCTGTGGTGCGGGGCGGTCAGCGCGAACGCCGGTCCGCTTATCGCCGAGATCTTCGAGGACGACCAGGTACTGGCGTTCGAATGCCTCGCGGACGCGCAGGTGGTCAACGACGAGGTCGCCACGATGGTCACCGCGCACTTCACCGCGCTGTTCGTGGCCAACTCCGATCTGGACGCGGCGACCATGGCGGCGTTCGGGCTGGTCGCCGCCGTCCCCAACGACCGGGGCAGGCGGGTCTTCCAGTTCCTCGAGGGGCGATCGGGTCCGTCCGCCTGCCGGGCCTTGGCGGCGACGAAACTCCCGCGCGCAGCGAAGATCCTGGTCAACCGGCTCCCCGATGCCGATGCCAGGGCAGCGCTGGTGTCCATGGGTGACCTCGCCGTGCCGCTGCTGGGCGCCGAGGCGGAGGTCGACCTGCTCGCCGAGATCGGTACCCCGGCAGCCGCGCTCGTGCTCGCCCCCATGCTCTGGCGGCCTCAGGCGCATCGCGTGGCTTGGCACTTCATGTGGTTGCTCCGGATTCCGGAGATCGAGGCCGCGCTCGCTGACGCTGAATTACCCGCGGACGCGGACACGCCGGACATGGCGTGGGTGTGGGCGCCGTTCCAGGACCGCTCGCCCCGGACCGCGGGCGTCGTCGCCGCTCGCGTAGCGCTCCTGTGCGGGGGCGCCACTGATCTGGACATCGATGTGGTCGACCCCCGCCTCGCGATCCCGTTGCTCACCCTCGCGGACGGCCTCGTGCGCCCGGTCATGCTGCTCGGTCTGGTCAGCCGTGCGATCAGGGTCAGCGAACATCCGGAGCCATCCGGCTGGTACGCCGCGCTCCGGTCGTACTGGCACGTCGAGTCCGCGCCCGACCGCGACACGCTCGCGGCCGTGGAGGAGATCGCGCTCAACGCCGTCGACGGGCACCGCGGTGCCGCGCTCTACCAACGGATCCCGTCCCGGCTGCGCCTCCTCCTGCTCGCAGCCGCGGCGAACGATCTCCGCTTCACGCGCCAGGACTGGCGGGAGTTCCCCGCGGCGACCGCCGCCGCGGCCGCGGAAAGCGGACCGCGGTTGCCGATAGCGTTGGTCGTGCCCGCCTGGACGGGCTTGGTCGCGATCGTCGTGCTGTCCACGCTCGGTCTCGCCCCGGGGTGGGCGCTGGGTGCCGCTGCGGCCGTCATCGGCCTCTGGTTCCTGTCCACCACTTTCCGCAGGGAAGCCCGCACGGGTCGGTTCAGCCGCAATCCGTATGTGGTGATCATGGCTGCGACCGAGGTGCACGACCTGGGCCGCACGTCGGTCATCGCGCGCTAGCCGACATACCTGGGCCGGATGGCGTCGGGGGTGCCTTAAGGCCCGGGACCGGTGGGTGTCATTCCACGGTGTGATCACGGTGTCCTCCTCCAGCAGGTTGTGACGCGCACAACGGCTCTGGGAGCGTTCGCCTTGCCCGAGTGGGCGAATGAACACTGTGGACAGACACTGGGAGGGGACCTGTGCGGTCTTTGATCCGAACGGCAGGCGTCTTAGCCGCCGCCGTCGCGATGGTGGCAGGGGGTGCGTCGATCGCGGGCGCGCAAACCGCCGGGGCTGGGGGGCGGATCGACTGGGTGCCGTGCGCGGAGGTGGCCTCGGCCGACTGCGGCACGCTCCGGTTACCGATCAACTGGGCCAAACCGAAGGGGGAGAAGTTCGACCTGGCGGTGGCCAGGCGCAAGGCGACCGACCCGCGCAAGCGGATCGGGGTCCTCATCATCAACCCGGGTGGCCCCGGCGGGTCCGGGGTCGACTTCGCGCTGGGGGCCGAGCAGTTCTTCAGCCCGGACGTGTTGGCGCGCTTCGACATCATCGGGTTCGACCCGCGCGGGGTGGCGCGCAGCCAGCCGGTGAAGTGCTCGCTCGAGTTGGCGCTGAAGCAGCCCTCCCTCTACCCGACCAACCAGCGGGAGTTCGACGCGCTGGGGGCTTTCAACCGGGAGTTGGCCGCGGACTGCCGCAAGCACTCCGGGCCGATGGCCGACTACGCCGACACCAAGTCGGTCGTGCGCGACATCGACGCGCTGCGGGTGGCGCTGGGCGAGCGGAAGATCAACTACTTCGGCGTCTCCTACGGCACGCTCATCGGCCAGCAGTACGCCGAGGAGTTCGGCCGCAACCTGCGGGCCATGGTGATCGACTCGAACATGGACCACAGCGCGGGCACCGCCCGCTTCTCCGCGGTCAGCGCGGCGACCGCGGAGGACTCCTTCCGCGAGTTCGTCCGCTGGTGCGAGCGGACCACCAGTTGCGCCCTGCACGGCAAGGACGTCGCCAAGTGGTGGGACCAGCTGCTGCTCAAGGCCGACCGGGGCGAGATCGCCGACCCCGACGACCCGACCCGCAAGGTCACCGCGCAGGAGATCAGCCGGTTCACGTTCTCGTCCTTCTACGGGCCTGACTGGTCGCTGCTGGCCCAGGTGCTCGTCTCGCTCGACACCACCGTGCCCCAGCGGGCCGCCTACGGCACCGAGGAGCTCATCGAGAACCCGTTCAACAGCGTGTTCTGCAAGGACTGGGCGATCCGGGTGAAGGACTACCGGGAATACGCCGCGCTCACCGACCGGGCCAACCGGCTCGCGCCGCACATGCGCGGTTCCGCGCTCGGCCACGTCGCGACCGTGGGCTGCATCGGCATGCCCGCCGCGACCAACCCGCAGCACGACCTGAACATCACCAACGCGCCGAAGATCCTGATGCTCAACGCGCTGCACGACCCGGCGACCGGCTACGACTGGGCGGTCAACGCGCACCGGCAGAGCCGCGACACCACCGTGCTGGTGACCTACGAGGGCTGGGGCCACGGCGTGTACCCGCGCTCGGAGTGCACCATCGGGGTCTCCGACACCTACCTGTTCACGCTGCGCACCCCGCGCGACGGAACCCGCTGTGCCGCGGTCGAACCGCCTGTCGGCCCGTCGATCGCCGCGGCGCCGTCGCTGCCGCGCCCGGTCGGCCCGCAGCCTGGATTGCCGGGCTGGGTGAAGTAGCTCGATGACCTGACGGGCCGCCCTCGAGTTGGGGCGGCCCGTCAGGCGTGCGACAAGCCGAACGCGGTCAGGAACCCGATCACCGTGACCAGCCCGATCCACAGCCGGGTACCGGCGAACGCTTCCGGGATCATCGTGTCGGCGACCATGCACAGGATCGCGCCGCCCGCCAGCGCCGTGATCGCGGCGAGGACCGCGGGGGACAGGCCACCGGCGACGGCGTACCCGAAGACGGCCGACAGCGCGCTGATCACCGCGATCCCGCTCCACAGAACGAAAACGTACTTCCGGGTGCGTCCCGCGGCCCGCATGCCCGCCGCGCTGGAGAGTCCTTCTGGGACGTTCGAGATGAACACCGCGGCCACCGTCACCGCGCTCACCCCGCCCCCGCCGACCAGGCTCGTACCGATGACGATCGACTCCGGGATCCCGTCCAGCAACGCCCCCAGCGCGATCGCCGTCCCCGAACCAGCCTGCTCCGCCTCCGAGGTCTGCCCGCCCGAACGCTTCCGGTGCTGCGCACCACGCCTGGCCAGCAGGACGTTCGCTCCTGTGTAGACACTCGCCCCGATGAGCGCGCCCACCGCGGTCGGCACGATCCCACCCCGCTCGTGCGCCTCGGCGATCAACTCGAACGACACCGCCGAGATCAGCACCCCGCTGCCGAACGCCATCACCCCAGCCACCACCCCCGCGGCGACCCGCACCAGGTACCCCAGCAGCGCCCCGACCACCAGCGCCGACCCGGCCACCAAACCCCAGAACCCGGCTTCCAGCATCCGCCCACCTCCGCCGACCATCCTCGTTCATCCCGCCTGAACCGGCTGGTGGCCATCCCGCGGATACGATCGGTGGCATGGGGGAGCAGGAGTTGGCCGACCGGGAAACCTTCTGGCGCTGGGCCGAGGTCGTCATCGCGGCGTCGTTCCCGCTCGCCGTGGTGGCCCTCGCGGGCATCGTGCTCGACATCCGACTGCCTGCGGCACTGGACAACCTGACCCTGCTGGCCGGGGTCGTCTTCGGCCTGAGCCTCAACGCCTACCTGGTGGGCGAGGGTGTCACCGCTGTGCGCCGCCCGGGCCGGGGAGCCGCGGGCACCGCCGCACCCGCCGTCGGCCTGGGCCTGGTGGTGGCGTTCTACCTGTTCTGCCTGGTCAGCCTGATCGGGCTGTGCTTCGACACCGAGCCCGGTGTGGTGCTGCTGGCCAGGTCCGTCATCGGTGTCGCGCTCGGGCTGGGTCTGCCGGTCTACGCCGTGTTGCGGTTCGTCGGCGGCCGCGGCGTCACGAACTGATCCAGCGCGGCCTCGTCCACCGGGATCCCCAAGGCGGCACCGAGGACGTGGGCGGCCAGGCGGGGTGGGATTGCGTTGCCTATTTGTTGGGGGATGTCGCCGCCGGACCAGGGGTAGTTGGGGGGGAAGGTTTGTAGGCGGCCGGCTTCTGCGGGGGTGAAGCGGGGGAGTTCTGTGCCGTCTGGGGTTGTTAGGCGGTTGCGGGAGATTTTGCCGGTTACGGTTGCGGCGGGTTCGGCTGAGGTGCGCCGGCCGCGGGCTTTGGGGTCGCCGCCGGTGCCGTAGTTGGAGATGACTACGAAGGGGCCCGGTCGGTCGAGGGCCTCGCCCATTGACCGCCATGCGCCCGGTTCGGCGGCGGCGCCTTTGCGGTAACGCTGGTGCGTTGGCCGCGGCAAGGACGGTTGCCGGTCGAGGCGGGCGATCAAGATGGCCCGGCGCCGGGTTTGGGGCACACCGAACTCCTCGGTGTGCAGGATCCCGTGGTCCGACCGGTAGCCGATCCCCGCGAGCGCCTCGGCCACCGCCGACCACACCGGCAGCACTGCCTGTACCTGTTCCAACACGATCGCCTCGTACGGGCGGCCCAACCGGTGCGCGGTCAGCGCCCACCGCAGCGGTTCCAGCACCAACGCCGTCCGCTCATCGTCGAGGCCGGAGAGCCCGGACAGCTCGTCGATCACATCTTCACCGGCCGCCATCCGCTTCACGAACCCCAGCACCCGCTCCAGCGCCCGCCGCCCCGCCCCGCCCCCGGCCACCGTGTACGTCTGGCACGGCGGCCCGCCCGCCAGCACCGTGGCCTCGGGGAAGTCGGCCGGCCCGTAGTCGCGGACGTCGCCAACCACGGTCGCCAGACCGGCCGCCGCCCTGGTCGCGCAGGCGTTGCGGTCCCACTCGATGCCCACCGCGGGCACCCCGAGCCACCGCGCGGCGACGTCGAGCCCCCCGGGCCCGGCGAACAGGTCGACCACCGTCATAGCGGCCGAGTCTAGATAACGCCTCGGTCAGCGCCCTTGAAGCCCGCCGGGGCGCCAACTAGCGTCTGCGCACTTCTAGCGGTGTGAGGCGATGTGAGGCGATGTGAGGAGGTGCGCTCATGGTGCTCGCACGGGTGACCACGGTGCTGCTCGTCGTGGTGGCGATGATGATCGGTGATGCCCGCGCGGCCGCGCAGTGGATCACCGGCTGGCCATTCTGAGGTTATTCTATGAATAAGTGGAAATCGGACTTCGACTACGGCCCGATTGTTAATAAATTGACCCAAAAGGGTAGATATGTCCGCTTTGACCTGCGCTTTCACACGTTCGCCGTGTGAAGATTTGAGCGTGTGAAGGTGCTGGTTCAGCTTCCGGCGCGGGGTTAGCGTTCGACGCCAATGTTCATCCCTGCGTTTTCCAGGTTTCCCTGCTGTGGATTTCCCGTCCACATGAGACCTGGGAAAGGAGCACCATGAAGCCGGCACATCGCCTGCTCGCCGTCGGCGGCGCGATCGCCGCGGGATTGGTCGTCGTCGGAACCGCCATCGCGGTCCCGAACACCCAGTCCCAGCCCGCGACCACCACCACCGCCGCCCAGGCGGAGGCCAACGCCACCAACGCCGTCGCGGCGCTGGTGGCCAACCCGCCAGCCGCGCTGCACGCCAGCGGCAAGGACAAGTTCGTGCAGAAGGCCGTCCGCTCAGCCGGTGGCCTCAACTACGTCGCCTACAACCGGACCTACAAGGAGCTCGAGGTGATCGGCGGTGACTTCGTGGTCGCCACCGACAACCAGGGCACCGTGAAGGCCACCTCCGTCGCCCAGGACAACACCCTCGGCGAGGTCGACGTCACCACCGCCAAGCTGTCGCAGGCGGGCGCGGACGCGATCGCGCTCAAGCAGGTCACCGGTGGCAAGTCCAACGGCGCGGGCCGCAAGGTCGTCGTCGCCGAGGGCAGCGGCCGCCTCGCCTACGAGAGCAACGTCATCGGCAAGGACGAGCACGGGCACCTCAGCGCGCTCAGCGTCTACGTCGACGCCCAGGACGGCCGCGTGCTGCGCACCGTCGAGCACCTCGCGGAGGGCACCGGCACCGGCTACTGGAACGGGCCGAACCTGCCGCTCAACACCACCAAGTCCGGCAGCACGTACTCGCTCAAGGACCCCAGCATCACCGGTCTCGACTGCCGCGACTACAGCTCCGGCTCGGTCTTCTCCGGCTCCGACGACTCGTGGGGCAACGGCACCGCGACCAACAAGGAGACCGGCTGCGCCGACGCGCTGTTCGTCGCCCAGACCGAGAACAAGATGCTCTCGCAGTGGGTCGGCCGCAACAGCTTCGACGGCCAGGGCGGCGCCTGGAAGATCAACGTCGGCCTGGACGAGCAGAACGCGTACTACTACTCCTCGCGCCCGGCGTACGTGAACCTCGGCCACAACCCGCAGGGCCAGTGGGTCGGCTCGCTCGACATCCTGGGCCACGAGATGGGCCACGGCATCGACGACCACTCCGGCTCCGGCGGCTTCTCCGGCGGTGGCACCCAGGAGTTCATCGGTGACACCTTCGGCACCGCGACCGAGTGGTTCGCCAACGAGCCCTCGGCCTACGACGAGCCCGACTACATCATGGGCGAGGACACCAACCTCGTCGGCTCCGGCCCGATCCGCTACATGTACAAGCCCTCCCTGCACGGCAGCGACCCCAACTGCTACTCCAGCAGCGTGCCCAACATGGAGGTGCACGCGGCCGCGGGCCCGGGCAACCACTGGTTCTACCTGCTCGCCGAGGGCTCGAACCCGAGCAACGGCCAGCCGGTCAGCCCGACCTGCAACAACACCACGCTGCAGGGCATCGGCATCCAGAAGGCCATCAAGATCATGCACGGCGCGGTCCAGCTGAAGACCTCGTCCAGCTCCTACCTGAAGTACCGCACCTGGACGCTGACCGCGGCCAAGAACCTGTACCAGGGCAGCTGCGCGGAGTTCAACGCCGTCAAGGCGGCCTGGGACGCGGTGAGCGTTCCGGCGCAGTCCGGTGACCCGACCTGCACCGGTGGCACCACGCCGCCGAGCAGCACGACCACCACGCCGCCGACCACGTCGTCGACCCCGCCGACCACGAGCACTCCGCCCACCACGAGCACCCCGCCGACCACCACGACCCAGCCCCCCGGCGGCTGCTCCGGCCAGAAGATCCTGAACCCGGGCTTCGAGTCGGGCAAGACCAACTGGACCGACCCGAACACCACCATCGGCAACTGGACCAGCTACCGCGAGCCCGCTCGCAGCGGCACCCAGTCGTCCTGGCTCGGTGGCTGGGGCTCGGCGCACACCGACACCGTCTCCCAGTCGGTCACCATCCCGACCGGGTGCCGGGCGACGCTGAGCTTCTACCTGCACGTCGACTCGGCCGAGACCGAGAACCTGGCCTACGACAAGCTCGTGGTCAGCCTCGGCTCCACCACCGTCGCCTCGTTCTCCAACACGAACAAGGCCGCGGGCTACGTGCAGAAGACCTACGACGTCTCGTCGCTGGCAGGGCAGACGGTGACGTTGAAGTTCGCGGGCAGCGAGGACAGCAACCTGCAGACCTCGTTCGTCCTCGACGACCTGGCACTGACCCTGGGATAGGCGACCCTCTACTAGGGACAGTTCCAGTAGGGCGAAGATGGGAACGGGCGGGCACCCGGGTAGTTACCGGGTGCCCGCCCTCTTCTCATTCAGTAGCTCACTTGTGCGAGTGCGCGTGGTTGTCCAGCGCCGCGCGGATCTCCTTGTACGACTTGGGTTCCGCGGTCGCCGCCAGGCGCTGGCCGGGAACGGTCGGGCCGTTGGGGCCGACGGTGGGCTTGCCGGCGGTGTAGAGCCAGATCTTCAGCAGGTGCCGCACCGGCCTGCCCGGGGCGATCCGCTCGGCCAGCGCGGTGAAGTCCTCGATCCGCCCGGTGCCGCCCTTGCGGGTGGCCTGCCAGGTCTTGAGGATCTCGAAGAACTTGTCGTCGCCGACCAGCGTGCGCAGCGCGTGCACGGTCGCCGCACCCCGGTCGTAGACGGCCGAGTCGAACTGCCGGTCCGCGCCGGGGTCACCGGGCAGGACCTGCCAGAACGGGTCCGCGGCAGGCTTGGAGTCGTAGACGTACTGCGCCAACTCGGCCGCGGTGCCCTCGCCGACGTGCTCGGACCACAGGTACTGCGCGTAGGTCGCGAAGCCCTCGTTGAGCCAGATGTCGCTCCACCGGCCGACCGCGACGCTGTCGCCGAACCACTGGTGGGCGTTCTCGTGCGCGACCAGCGAGGCGTTCGAGCCGCCGATGAACCCGCGCGCCCCGTAGACCGGCCGGGTCTGGTTCTCCAGCGCGAAGCCGATCGCGGTGGTCACCACCCCGCCCTGGGCCTCGAACGGGTAGGGCCCGAACTGGGTGGCCAGGAACTCGTTGATCTCCGGGGTGCGCTCGATGCTGGCCTTCGCCGCGCCGAGCGAGTCGCCGAGGTCGGCGCCGTAAGCGGTGATGAACGGCTTGCCCTCGGGCGTGGTCTGCCGGTTGACCTCGTACTTGCCGATCTCCAGCGAGGTCAGGTAGGTCGCCTGCGGCTGGGTGCTGCGCCACCACCAGCGGGTCCAGCCGGTGCGGTTCTTGGTGGTGCGCACCAGGTTGCCGTTGGACAGCGCGACGACGGTGTCGGGCACCTCGACCGAGACGTCGAAGGTCGCCTTGTCGGTGGGGTGGTCGTTGGACGGGTACCACCACGACGAGATCTCCGGCTCGTTCACCGCGAGCGCGCCGTCGGCGGTCTTCACCCATGAGGTGAAGCCGTTGATCTTCACGGTGGACGGCCGGTCGTTGTAGGCGACCACCACGGTGATCGGCGCGCCCTTGGCCAGCGGCCGCGCCGGGGTCACCACGAGCTCGCCGTCACCGGCCGCGTTGGCCGAGAACGTGGCCGCGACGTTGTTCACCAGCACCGACGAGACGCGCAACCCGAAATCGAGGTTGAATCGGGACAATTCCTGCGTCGTGGTCGCGGTGATGGTCGTCGTGCCGGAGAGGACATCCGTCGTGGGCTGGTAGGTCAGTCGGATGTCGTAGTGGGCGACGTCATATCCGCCGTTTCCGGCATTCGGGTAGTAGGGGTCGCCCGCACTGGGCGCTCCTGGCGCTGGTGCGGCGGCCGCGATGCTGGTCAGCAAGGTCGCGGCGACGCAGGCGAGTACCGCTGGAGTTGTCGCGCGAACGGTTTTGCGCATCTGTTCCCTCCCTCGTGGGCGCCGCCGAAGGTATAGGGAGATTCACCCTCCGACATACAGCCGAAAGAGGGCTCCTAGTAACTGGGAATCATTTATTTCACCACTTCAACTGATAAGGACGTTCGACGTGGTCCATTCCGCCCAATCGCCGCGTGTGCGATGCTGTGCGGGTGGCGACGGAAGACCTGGTCCTGTTGCGGCGGGCCCGCGACCGGATGGACCGCGACTACGCGCAGCCGCTGGACGTGGCCGCGCTGGCCAAGGGCGCGCACATGTCGGTCGGGCACTTCTCCCGCGCGTTCCGCGCCGCTTACGGTGAGTCGCCGCACAGCTACCTGATGACCCGGCGGGTCGAGCGGGCCAAGGCGCTGCTGCGCCGGGGCGACATGAGCGTCACCGAGGTGTGCTTCGCGGTCGGCTGTTCCTCGCTCGGCTCGTTCAGCACCCGGTTCACCGAACTGGTCGGCGAGCCACCGAGCGCCTATAGGGCCAGGACACACGACGAGGTCGTCGGCATCCCCGCCTGCTACGCCAAGCTCTACACCCGCCCGGTCCGGCGACCGGTCACGAATGGAGAAGCGTCGCGCGCGGACGGCTCGTAGCCTCGTCCACATGGCACTGACGGTCTCGCACACATTCATCGCTGTTCACGACCACGACGCCGCGCTCGCGTTCTACCGCGACGCCCTGGGCCTCGAGGTCAGCAAGGACGTCTCCTACGAGGGGATGCGCTGGGTCTCGCTGCGCCCCCAGGCCCAGCCCGAGCTGGAGATCGTCCTGGAACCCCCGGCCGCGGACCCCAACACCTCCGAGGCCGACCGGGCCGCGCTCACCGAGCTGCTCACCAAGGGCCTGCTGCGCGGTGTCCTGTTCGCCACCGACGACTGCGACGCCACCTTCGAGCGGATCGCCGCCACCGGGGCCGAGGTCGTGCAGGAGCCGCTCGACCAGCACTACGGGGTCCGCGACTGCGCGTTCCGCGACCCATCTGGCAACCTGATCAGGTTCACCCAGACCAAGCAGGCGTAACACCCGGTATCCAGGGCACGACATCCTGTTCGCGCCGCCCAGGGGCCCGGGCGGCGCGGAGGGGGTTGGTGCGGCTCATGCCGGGGACGTCCCGCGCCGTGCTCATCGGCACGTCGAGCTACAGCGATGACCGCCTGCCCGACATCCCGCAGGTCGGCCCCGGTCTCGCTGAGCTGAGCCGGGTGTTCGTCGAGCTCGGCCTGGTCGAGGCGTGCACGGTGCTGCTCGACTCGCCGTCCACCGGCGCCCTGGGCCGCGGCATCACCCAGGCCATGGCCGGTGCCGAGGACCTGCTGCTGGTCTACTACATCGGCCACGGGCTCATCGGCCGCGCGCACGACCTCTACCTGGGCATGCAGGACAGCGAGCCGGGCTCCCCGGAGTTCGGGTCACTGCCCTACAGCGCCCTGCGCGACCGCGTGCTCGACAGCACAGCCAAGGTGAAGATCGTCGTCCTGGACTGCTGCTTCTCCGGCCGCGCCTTCGGCACCGCCATGTCCGCCCCGGTCGACGACCTCGTCATCGACGGCACCTACGTGCTCACCTCCGCCCCGCCCAACCGCAAGTCCCTCGTCCTGCCGGACGAGCCGCACACCGCGTTCACCGGTCGGCTGCTGCGCCTGCTCGACGGCGGCATCCCCGGCGCGGGGGAGTACGTGACCCTCGACGAGGTCTACCGCCACCTGCTGCTGACCATGCGCGGCGAGGGGCTGCCGGAGCCGCAGAAGCGCAGCGCGAAGACGGCCGACCAACTGCGCATCCGCAACGGCGTCGGCACGGAAACCGCCGACGACCTGCGCGATCGGGTCGCGTCCGTGGTCGCCAGAGCCAGGGAGACCAGCTGGGCCTCGGTGGTCGCCGACCTCGCCGACCTGCACGCCCGCCAACTGCGCCTGCTGCCCGGCGAGCACGTGGACGTCCTGCGCACCTCCTCGCACCTGCTGTTCGCCCGCGCCGCCGCCGGTGACCTGGCGAAGTCCGCGGCCGCGCTCGACGAGCTGGCCGTGACCCAGCACGCCATCCTGGGCGGGGACGCCCCCGACTTCCTCCGCACCGTGTTCTACAGCGTCATCTGCGCGGGGGAGGTCGAAGGTCCCGCCGAGGCGATCCCCATGCTGCGCTTCCTCGCCCCGTCGCAGCGGCTGGCCCTCGGCTACGAGCACGAGGACACCTGCCGCACCCAGCACGCGCTGGCCCGCTACCTGGCGCGCGTCGGCGAGCACGCGGAGGCCGAGCGGCTGCTGGTCGAGCTGGTGGCGATCCGCGAGCGGACCCTCGACCCGTCGGCGAGCACCCTGGCGGCGGCCCGTCGCGACCTCGAGGTCGTGCAGGAGGCGCTGGGTGGCTGAGTTCCCCGCTGTCCGTCCCGGCCGCGCACCCCGGTCGAGGTACCCGGGTTGGATGGCGCACGGTCGGCACGGACAGCGGGCCCGCGCGTTCGGGGGTCCCCGATGACCGGGTTCTTCGAGGGGTTCACCGCCGAGGCCGTGGCGGTGATGACCGTCGCCGAGGGGGAGGCGACCCGGCTGCACCACGACTACCTGGGGTCGGTCCACCTGCTGCTCGCCCTGGCCCAGGGCCGCGGGAACGCCGCGGCCGTCCTGCTCGAGCGCGGGCTCGGGCCGGACCTGCTGCGGGAGCGGGCCGAGTTCCACGTCCGCCGCGGTGTCTCGACCGGGCGGACGCCGTTGCGGGTGGCGGCCGAGGTGCAGCGGGTCATCGACCACGCCAAGACCGAGGCGACCGCGCTCGGCCGGGCCGCCGTGCACACCGACCACCTGCTGCTCGGCCTGCTCAGCGAACCCAACTGCGTCGCCGCCCGGATGCTGGTCAACCTCGACGCGGACCTGCGGGTCCTGCGCGACGCCGTGCTGGCCGGGGTGCAGCCGCGGCGCGCCCAGCTCACCGGCGACACCGTGCTCGACCGGCACACGACCGGCGTCCACCCCGAACCGGTCATCGGCCGCGACGCCGAGGTCGACCGGGTCGCGCAGGCCCTGAGCCGCCGGACCCGCCGCAGCGTGCTGGTCGTCGGGCCGCGCGGGGTCGGCAAGGCCGCGATCGTGCAGGGGCTCGCCCACCGGATCGCCGCCGGTCAGGTGGCCAAGGCGCTGCAGGGCCGGGTGATCAGGGCGGTCACCGGCGACCTGCCGACCGGGGACGCCGTCGGGCACCTGGTCGACCGGCTCGTCCGGACCGGGTGCGTGCTCTGGGTGCTGGACCCCCGCCTGCTCGACCCGTTCCGCGCGGCCGCGGCCGCGGGCGAGCTGAGCGTCATCTGCACCGCGACCGCCGAGGAACTGGCCGCCGTCCCCGCGCCCGGCCCGCAGTTCCACACCGTCGCCGTCGAGTCGATGTCGCGGGCGGACACCACCGCCGTGCTGACCCACCTGCGCGCGGGCGTCGAGGACCACTACGCCGTGCGCGTCCCGGACCAGACCATCGCCGCCGTGGTCGAGACCGCCGCCGCGGCGGGCAGGACGCTGCCCGGCGGGGCGATCGACCTGCTCGACGAGCACTGCTCGCGCGCGCAGCAGGTCGACATCACCCCGGACCTGGTCCGGCCGGAGCCGGTCGCGGCCCCCGTCGCGGTCGTCTTCGACACCGACATGTGGTCGCTGGGCTGACGTTCGCGCTGGTCAGGATGAATTCATCGGCGCACCGATGAGTTTCTCCGGCGTCTCCCGTTACACGGGTACAAGGATGGCCACCGGGCCCCCGAACCGAGGAGACACACCATGGACTGGAAGCTGCAGGTCGTCGTCGTACCGGTGTCCGACGTGGACCGCGCGAAGGAGTTCTACGCGGACAAGCTCGGGTTCACCGTGGACACCGACTTCAGCCCGAACGAGCACTTCCGGGTCGTGCAGGTCACCCCGCCCGGCTCGTCCTGCTCGATCACCTTCGGCAAGGGGATGGGCGACGGGGAGCCGGGCACGGTGAAGGGCTGCCACCTGGTCGTCACCGACATCCTGGCCGCGGAGAAGCAGCTCGACGCGGCGGGGGTCGAGCACTCCGGTGCCCAGCACTTCGTCGACGGCGTGATGACCCCGGGCGCGGACCCCGAGGGCCGCGACTACGGCTCGTTCATCTTCTTCGCCGACCCGGACGGCAACTCGTGGGCCGTGCAGCAGGTCGTCACCGCGGCGCGATGACCGACTTCGAGCCCTATCGCCGGGAGCTGCACGTCCACTGCTACCGCATGCTCGCCTCGTACGAGCAGGCCGAGGACGCCGTGCAGGAGACGTTCCTGCGCGCGTGGCGCAACCGCGACGGGTTCGACGGGGGCAACGCGCGGGCGTGGCTGTACAAGATCGCGACCAACGTGTGCGTCGACCAGGCCCGCTCGGCCAGGGCGCGCACCGAGGTCGCCTGGCTGACCCCGTACCCGGACCGCGAGCTCGACGAGGTCGCGCCGAGCGCGCAGGAGCCGGACGTGGTGGCGGTCGCCAGGGAGACCATCGAGTTGGCCTTCCTGGCGGCCCTGCAGGTGCTGCCCGCCCGGCAGCGGGCGGCCCTGCTGGCGCGCGAGGTGCTGGGCATGCCCGCCGCGGAGACGGCCGAACTGCTGGACGTGAGCGTGGCGGCGGCGAACAGCGCACTGCAACGCGCCCGCGCAACGTTGCGCCAACACCTGCCCTCTCATCGCGACGACTGGACCGCCCGCGAACCCAGTGCGGCCGAGCGGGACCTGCTGGCACGTTTCATCGACGCACACGAACGTTGCGACGCGGCCGCCGCACTTGCGGTGGCAGCCGAGGACATCCGCGTCACCATGCCCCCCAACCCCCTGCGCTTCGACGGCCGCGACGCCATCGCGGCACTGCTCACCCGCGCCTTCGGCCCCGACCGCGACGGCGACTGGCGCCTGGTGGCCACAACGGCCAACCGGATGCCCGCCGCGGCGAGCTACCTGCGGCGCCCGGGGGACACGGAGTTCCGCGCGTTCAAGCTGGACGTGCTGCGGGTGGAGGGCGAGGAGGTTGCCGAGATCACGACGTTCGGCTACGCGCTGTTCGACCACTTTGGACTCCCGATGGTGCTGCCCGGGTGAACCCGTGGCTGAGCAACTCCCCGGTCGGCACCGGCACCCGGAGGTAGGCGGTCTGCGCGAAGGACTTCACCCGAACCGGAACGGGGACGTAGAGGTTCGGATCATCCCCCGCGTACCCCGACACCACCGCGTCGGCGTACGCCCGCTCCGACACCACGGCCGCCACCCGGGTCCCCGGCCCGGACCGGTCCAACAACGCCCGCACCGGCCCCGCGTCCAACAACCGGTGCGCCTGCACCCGAGCCTCCCCGTTCCCCGCCTCAACCGCCCGCCCACCGGTTAGAGGTCCGATGTGGACGGTAGCCCGCATCCGCACCCCGTCGCTCAACACCTCTTGCAAGGCAGGCAAAACCGGATTCAACAACCGAGGCAACAACCCCGACCGAACCCCCAACACCCACCCGTCCCCGGTGCTCACGCTCAACGGCGCCCGATCCCACTCCCCACCCAACCCGCACTCGGCGAACGCCCGCCGCAACACCGTGGGCACCAACCGCGCCAACTCCGCGTGGTCCCGCCCCCGCCACCCCCCGAACCCCTTTACGTCCACCACCAAAATCGCCCGATACGGCGGCAACTCCACCCCATACCCCACGGTCCTCTCCTCTCGTCCCCCCAACCGTGCCCCCGACCGCCGCCCCCAACCGTCCGCCGCCGGACAGATTCGCGCCCTGGAAATCCGTTCTCGCACCTGACACAAGTCGAGCGAGGGCACCCCACTTGTCCCTTCCCCCTCTTTGCGTTTCGCCCCCACCCCCCTCCGCCCGGCCTCCACCGCCCGGCCTCCACCCATTGCCCCGCGTCTGCCCGGCCTCCGGAAACCCCGCCCCACCTCCGCAAAACCGGAGGCCCGCCCCGCGTACCCCAGCCCCCACCCTCTCCGGGGGGCGTCCCCGATGCCAGTCTACCCGGTGTCAACCCCGAAAAGGGGTCCGGCGAAAAGCTGTGGACAGCCGAATGGGTTGTGGATAACTCCGACCTGGGCAAAGAGAGTCGGAACGTTGTCAAGCAGTGGAAGTGCACCCGACAGTGGATGCCGCCGACCGAGTCGCCGCACTTTGTTGATCAGTGCAAGGGCGTACATCTCTTCGCCCGTCCAACTCGGTCAGTCAGCGAGCATCGCGGACATCGACCCGTTGCCGGACCGCACAGTTCTTCTCCGAAAGGCCCGGCCAGCCCGCACTAGACCAACGTCAACGCGGCAATCCCCTCGCCGGTCGGGACGCACGACTCTGCCCCCACACAGGTGCATCAACGACGCCGCCACCGAGGCAAACACCCCAAAGCCGAACGCGCCCACCACTCAAACCGCCAGCAGAATCGCCCGCCCCGAACCCCGCCTGGCCTCCGGAAACCCCGCTCGCCTCCGAAATAGGAGGCCCTCCTCGCGTACCCCAGCCCCCACCCTCTCCGGGGGGCGTCCCCGATGCCAGTCTACCCGGTGTCAACCCCGAAAAGGGATCCGGCGAAAAGCTGTGGATACCCGCATGGGTTGTGGATAACTCCGACCTGGGCAAGAAGCGCGAAAGCAGCCCCAAGCGCCAGAAGTGAACCCAAAAGTGAGATGGCCGGTCGAATTGCCGGTCTCCTCGGCCGCGCCCGGCCCGCGAAGAAGCCGCCGCCTGCAAAATCGGAGGCCCGCCCCACGTACCCCAGCCCCCACCCTCTCCGGGGGGCGTCCCCGATGCCAGTCTACCCGGTGTCAACCCCAAATTGGGGCCCGGCGAAAAGCTGTGGATACCCGCACGGGTTGTGGACAAATCCCACCTGCGCAAGAACCGCGAAAGCGGCCCCAAGCGCCAGAAGTTCACCCAAGAGGGGAGCCGGATCGCCGCCAGCCGAAGCGCTCGAGCATCAGCGCCACACCATGTTGATCGTTCGCTCGATATTGACGTACCCCGCGCGGCGGAATGCGTTCGCCATCGGGGTGTTGCCGAGGTCCGTGGCCGCCCGGATGCGGGTGGCACCCTGCGCACGAAGGACGCGCGTCCCCTCAGCGAGGATCTCGTCGATGTACCCGTTGCCCCGGTGCTCTGGCACGACGGCGAGGTAGCCGGTGACCGGGTTGTAGTCGTTGCGCGCCGGGGTGGTGAACCCCACCGGTTCGCCGCTGGGCAGTGTCGCGATCCGCCACCACTCCCGCGGGCTCCGGAAATGCGCGAGTTCCTCCTCGTAGTGCTTAACCGCCGCCTCGCGCGCGGACATGCGCGTCAGGTCGTCCCTGCCGTGCGCGTCCAAAGTCCCGGCCAGCACCCGGGTCATCAAGCCGAGGATCTCCTCGATGTCACGAACCGGCCTGAACCGCAGGCGTCCTGCCGGCTCGGGGACCGGCGTCCCGGCACGCCACTCGAACCGCAGCCGCTCGACGAGCAAGCGGGCGCCGGTGCGTTCCAGCGCGGCCATGCGGTCTTCGACGGCGCGCCGGGTCGTCTCGTGCGAGCGCCAATCGGGTGCGACGGTGCGGATGTACTCGGGCACCGGACCGCCGGATGGGACCACCGCGGCCATCGCGATCCGCAGTAGCCGCTCACCAATGTCCCGGCAGTCCGCGTCGAAGATGTCCAAGAGGAATGGCGCACCCGCCCGGCCCCACCAAGCGACCCTGGCCACCAAGTCCTCGCCGCGCAGGGCGATCCACATCCACTCCGGCCTGCGGCGCCCGGCAACGAGGTCGTCCTCCAGTTCCCCGTTGAGGACGTAGGGCACTCGGTTAAAGAGGCCAAGTTCCGCACGCCCGGCGATCGGGCGCACGGTAAGCCGTTCCACTGCCAACGCCACTCCTGGGAAAGCACAAGATCCGACCGCCAACTCAACCACAACCACTCACACCGCGTGCGCAGCCAGCAGATCCCGGTCCGCCACCACCAGCCGCGGCCCGTCGCGCAGGGCGCCGTGGCGGCGGAGGTCGGCTATGTGTTCGGCGACCGTGCTGCGCGCCATCCCCAGGGCCCGCGCCACGGCCTCCTGCGACAGCGGCACCCGCCGGTCGCCTGCCTCCCCGAGATCGACCACCGCCAGCAGCAGCCGAGCCACCCGCGTACGGCTTCCCAAGCGCGCCAACGAAACCTGCTCCACCGTCGCCACCAGCTTCTGCCGCAGGTACTCGCCCACCGCCCCGCCCGCGACCGCGTCCAGCACCCGCGCGCTCACGTGGCAAGCCGTGCACCGGTCGAGCGCCACCACCGACGCCGTGCGGCCCACCCCCGCCGCGGCCAGCTCGCCCACCAGGTCGCCCGCGCTCCGCAACGACACCAGCAGGCCGTCCGCCAGCACCACCCGGACCCGCCCGCGCACCAGCGCCAGCGCGTACCCGCCGGGCTCCCCCTGCCGCAGCAACACCTCCCCCCGCGCGTACTCCCGTGCGGTCCCGGCGGCCACCACCGCCGCCCACACCCGCGCGCCGACCAGGGTCCGGAAGGTCTGCACACCCACCACCTACCGCGACGGCGGACCCGCTGCCCGGGCGCGCGCGGGATTTCCCCCGAACGGGGCCCGCGGGCGCCGAACTGTCAACGAACGCCGTGGACAGAACCTGGTCAACCTGACCGGGACCCGGGCCGGTCCGCACGGGCGCGGATTACCGTCGGGTGGCGCCTAGTAGAGAGGAGATCCGCCGTGGAGACCGAACTAGCCTGGTGAGGTGCGCGGGGATCGGCGATGATCACGGGGTGGAGGGTGCGATGCGACTTCCCGGTGACCTGGTCGCCGAGTCCCTGATGGCCTACCTGTCCGAGGACGACCGCGCGCACGTGGTCGGCCTGGGGACGCCGCGGGTGTTCGGGCCGGGGGAGACGCTGCTGCGCCAGGGGGACCCGACCGACCACGTGCTGGTGCTCGTCAGCGGCTGGACCAGGGTGCTGACCAGGCGCGCGGACGGGCAGACCGTGCTGGTCGCCTTCCGCGGGCCGGGCGACGTGCTGGGGGACCTGGCCGCGCTGCACGGCTGGGTGCGCTCGGCGGACGTGCAGAGCCTCGACGAGGTGCACGCGGTGCACCTGCGCGCCCAGGAGTTCGGCGACCTGCTCGCCCAGCGCACCTCGGTCGCGCTGGCGATGGTGATGCAGTTGGCGGCTCGGCTGCGCGAGGCGGAGAGCGCCCGCGCCGACTTCGCCACGATGCACGTCACCGAGCGGGTCGCCGCATATTTGCTCTGGCTGTCGCGCACGTACGGCGTGCAGACCGACACCGGGCTCGCGTTGCGCGTCCCGTTCACCCAGCAGGACGTCGCGAACCGGGTCGGCGCATCGTTGCGCGCCGTGGCCAGGGCGTTCTCGGTGCTGCGCGACCGCGGGATCGTCATCAACACCCGCAGGCAAACCGTCATCGCGCGCCCGGACGTGCTGCGCGCCTTCGTCCGCGAGGTCCCCGAGCTCTGAGATGTGCCAAATGGCGTGCTCGGCGCGTGCCACAGGTCATCGCGGGGGTCGTTGTCCCAGGGGCATCCTTGGATCGCGAGCGAGATCCGGGGAGGGATCACCGATGAGGATGCTGATGACGGTGGGATCGGTAGCGCGGATTGGTTTCTGGACATTCCTGGCCGGACTCGGTTCCGGCATGTTGCTGGTCAGCGGTTTCTGACACACACGCGAATCAATTGTTCCCGGGCTGGAGGCTGCCCTGAACTCGGAGGAGGTGCATGGCCGTGGAAAGCCACTGGATCCTGTTCCTGCTGGTGTGAGCGCCAACCGCGGTTGGCGGGGGGATAAGAGGGGGGCGGGCGCCCGGTTCACTCCGGGGGGAATGTGAACCGGGCGCCTGTTTTTCCAGCGTGTCCATTGTCTGTCCTGGCGCCTTGGATTTGTCACTGGTAACACACCGGGGCGCCCTGCGATGCTGCAGGGAGGAAACCGTGCGAAAGGGTGGTGTCCGGGTGGGAGTCGAGATCGCCGACGTGGTCGCCGAGCTCAAGGAGGTCCGCCGCGGGCGCGGGGTCCGCTCCGACGACCTGCACAGCCGGGTCGGCCCCGCCCTGCGGATGGCCTGCGGGATCACCGAGATCGACGACCCGGCGCTGGTCCGGCGCAAGCTGGTGCTGCGGCTGACCCACCTGGGCGCCCGGCTCCCGTCGGACCTGCACCTGGCCGCGGTCGCCGCGCTCGGCCTGCACAAGGAGGCCGACGGCGGGTTCCTCGACCAGCGCATCGACTGGCTGGCCAGCCGGTTCGACCGAGACCCGCGCACCGCCCGGCGCCGGGTGGACAGCGCGTTCCAACTGCTCGCCGAACTGCTCTACGACGCGGGGATGCGCGACCGCAAGTCCGGTTCGTATTCCCCGGACGGCTGGTACGTGGAGTCCCTGCGCGCTGCGCTGCGGCTGGACCTCGAGGTGCCCACGCTCACCGAGCAGCGCCAGATCGTGGCCGCCGTCGACGAGCTCGACGAGCTGGTGCTGTCGCTGAGCGCACCCCGCGACCAGGCCATGCCCGAGGGCCCCGACATCCGCGCGGAGATCGCCTACGGCGGCGAGATCGTGCAGGAGCAGCGGGTCTCCTCCAGCCACACCCGGTTCGTCGTGCGGCTGCCCAGTCCGCTGAGCCTGGGCCAGCGCCACGACTACAGCATCGAGTTCACCTCCTACCCGCGCTCGTGGATGCGGCCGTACTACGTGTTCACGCCGCTGCGCCGGTGCGAGGAGTTCTCGGTCCGGGTGCGGTTCGACCCGGTCACCCCGCCCAAGCGGGTGTGGCGGGTCAACGGCTTGCCCGCCAAGGCGTTCGAGGACTTCGCCCCCGGTGACGACCTGCTGACCATCGACCGGGTCGGCGACGTCGCGCTGGAGTTCCACGACCTGCAGCAGGGGTTGAGCTACGGGCTGCAGTGGCTCGACTAGTCCACAGTGGACTTTGGTTCCGCTCTGGGTGAACCGGCTGGTGCGCCAAGGGTTCCGTGCGCGACGATGGGTGCGTGACGCTGTCCCCGGTGTCGGGGGCGGTGTGCGGCCAGGGGTGAACCCCGTGGGCTCATCGCGAGGCTGGGGGTCCCGCGATCGCCCGCGACCTCCCCTGGCCACGGCGCCCATTTCGCGGGCGTGCTAATCCCGAACGCGGGAAATGTGCCGCCGTGACAAATTCGAACCGCCTTCTTGTGGGTGTTACTGGCCGGTAGTTAGCGTGGCCGAACTGCGGCTTTCGCTGGTTGTCCCGGGCCGTTGTCCACCCGAGGAAGGAATGCGCGTGAATCCTGCGAAGTACTCCACGAGGTTGGCGGTGGCCACCACCGCGGCCGCGCTGGTGACGACCGGACTGCTGCTGGGCACCGGCTCCAGTGCCGCGAGCCCGGTGTCGCTCACGCTGAACTACACCTGCCCGTTCCCGCTGATCGGCAACCAGGCGATCAAGGTCGTGATCAGCACCGACATCCCGGACACCATCGGCGTCGGCCAGCCGACCGGGGCGTTCGACATCACCGCGATCACCACCGTCCCGGACACCGCGACCCAGGGCCTGAGCCTGGTCGGCGCCGCGACCGTGGAGGGCACGGCGGTCTCGGCCGCCACCGTCACCGCCCCCGGGGTCACCCTCCCGGTGAACGCGCCGATCACCGTCGAGAAGACCCCGGTCCCCACCGCCGGCCCGTTCGACGTCAAGGCGACCGGCCAGACGCCGTCGCTGACCTTCAGCCAACCCGGGCGGGCGACGATCACCGTCAACGGGTTGACCCTCACCCTGACCCCGAAGAAGGCCGACGGCACCGCCACCGGCCTGGGCACTTTCGACTCGCCGTGCACGCTCAACCCGGGCCAGGACAACACCCTGCACACCTTCGAGATCACCGGCGGCACCACCACCACGCAGCCGACGACCACAACGACCACCACGCAGCCGACGACGACCACGACCACCCCGACGACCACGACCACCCCGACGACCACGACGACCCAGCCCACGACCACGACCCAGCCGCCCGGTGGTGGCGTGAAGATCGGCTACGACCTCAAGGGCAGTTCAACCCTCAAGGCCCTCAACGGTTCCGTCCCGCTCTCCGGCGCGTTCAGCGCTGAGGCCGACCTGGCCGCGGGCAAGTACACCGGCGCCCTGGCGCTGAACCCGACCAGCGGCAAGTTCAAGATCCTCGGCTTCCTGCCCGCCGCCGCGAACATCGCCTTCGCCCAGGTCGGCGCCGCGGGCGGCACGGTGGCGACCGGCGCGATCACCTTCGCGGGCAAGCTCGACATCACCCTCACCAAGATCGCGATCTTCGGCCTCTCCGTCTACCAGGGCACCACCTGCAAGACCGTGACCCCGTCCGACCTGGCCCTGAAGTCCGCGGGCCCGTTCGACGTGCTGGCTGGCGGCAAGCTCACCGGCACCTACGACATCGGCAAGGTCAGCGGCTGCGGCCCGCTGAACGGCATGATCGCCCCGCTGGTGACCAGCGCGGGCAACACGATCGCGGTTGACCTGACCGTGAAGAAGTAGACCGAGGACGAGTGGCCCCTCACCGGAACGCGGTGAGGGGCCACCTGTCTATGCCCACTCCGGCAGGCGTTTGGCGATCTCCTCCGGGCTCGGCATCGCGGCGATCTCCTCGGCCAGGGCGGTGACGACCTTCGTGATGCTGTCGTCGGCGAGGACGTCCTTCGCGGCCTCGGTGAGGGCTTCCGGGGTGACGTCGGCGCCGAGGAGTTGGCGGGCGGCCCCGGCGTTGGTGAACGTCTCGGCGTTGACGAACTGGTCGGCGCCCTGGGGGATGAACAGCTGCTTGACCCCCGCGGCCGCCGAGCCGAGCGTGGTGCCCGACCCGCCGTGGTGCACGACCAGGTCGACGTGCGGCAGCAGTTCGGCCTGGGCGACCCACGGCAGCACGGTCACGTTCGCGGGCGGCTCACCCAACGCCGCCACCTCGACCGTCGGCCCGGTGGCCACCACGACCCGGTTCCCGGTCGCGGCGAGCCCGTCGATCGCCGCGCGCAGCACGGCCGGGTTGCCGAACGCGGTCCCCAGGGTCAGGTAGATCAGCTTCCCGGCCCCGGACGTCGCGATCGCGGGCAACTCGCTCGGCTCGGCGAACGCCACCGGCCGCAGCGGCACCCGCCTGTCGATGAGCTCCGCCGGTTCCTGCAACGACTCCGGGTAGATGTCGAGGTACGGGCTGCCGAACCCGGTCCGCTCGCTGAACGCCACCCCGAACTCGGCGGCGAGGTCGGGCAGCAGGTTCTTCAACGCGGGCATGTGGTCCAGCGCGACGGGCTTGCTGATCCCGTGCCCCACCGCCGGGATCCCGGCCAACTTCGCCGCGATGGCAGCCCCGATCGCGGCCGACTCGTGCACGACCAGGTCGAACCGCCGGTGCTCGAACAACGCCCCCAGGTCCGCGATCGCCGCCCGCGGCAGGATGTCGCCGAACACCCGCATCGCGATCCCGGAAATCTCCTCCTGCGTCAACTCCTGGAAGTCGCGCCCCGCGATGACCTCGGTGAACGCCCCGGCCATGTCACCGCCCGCGTTGACGGTCTCGAACCCCAGCGCGGCGAGCGGGGGGTGGAAGGTCTCCCAGGTGGCGTACGTGATCTCGTGCCCAGCCGCCTTGGCCGCGATGGCCAGCGGCAGTTGGGGATAGGTGTGCCCGTGTGCGGGCAGACTGCTGAAGAGGATCTTCACATCCCCCAAGGTAGGCAACTCCCCGGACTGGTGGCGCGTGATTTGCCCGCATCCGCCCCCTTTCAGCCGGAAATCACCACCAACTCCCGACTTTCTTCCCCCCTTTCCCCTCCCCACCACCCAAACAGACCCCGGTCCGCCCGCTCACCGACACCGCGGCACCTGGGCCTCACCCCGGCGCGCCAACCACGCTCCCCTTGCCCCCGCCACCCCTCCCCATGCGCCCAGGGTGACGCGCTGCGGTCACGGCACCTCTTCCCCCGTCGAGCCAGCAGCAGTTGCACCCCGTCTCGCCGCCCCACCGCCGGAGGCCCACCTCGCGCACCCCAGCCCCCACCCTCTCCGGGGGGCGTCCCCGATGCCAGTCTACCCGGTGTCAACCCCGAAAAGGGCTCCGCCGAAAACCTGTGGATAGCCGCGAGCGTTGTGGATAACTGTCACCTCGGGAAACGTGGCCACAACGCCGCTGGTCGTGGAAGGTTCACCCGACGGTGGTGCTCAGTAGTGCCGAACGGGGCGACCTGAAATGACGAGGCAGCGGCTCATCGTGCTGTGCGGGCCACGCTCGCAATGCGGTTCCGCCCGCCTTCGTCGCCGAGGTCCTGTGAACAGCCGCCAGTGCTGCGGGCAATTGCGACCTTGGCGCACCCGCCGCAACGTCGCTGGCCGTGCAGAGTCCCAGCGGCGCCTAGGAGACGCCGAACCGGGCGAGCTGGAGCTACGAGGTCAGTGGCTCACCATGTTGCCGTGCCCGCAGGGTATTTTGTCGCGGCTCGATTGCAGGGGTCCCTCTCGGGCCTCCCCGACGCCAGTTGGTCTGTGTCGCCCTGAAGTGGGTTTCGCCGAAGTCTTACGGGCGGCCGCGAGTGCTGCGGACCATGGCGACCTTGGCGCACCAGCCGCAAGACGGCTTGCCGGGGGAGGAGCGACCCGGCAGTGGCGTTTTGGAGACGCCGAACCGGGCTACGGGGTCAGCGGCTCAGTGCTGTTTCACTGCGGGGGTTCTTCTCGTTGGTCCAGCCCCTCCCCGAAGCCTTGCGAGCAGCCACCAGTGCTGCGAACGATTGTGGCCCTTGCGCACCCGTCACAACGTGGCTGGTAGTGGCGCCCAGAACCGCCGAACCAAGCGACCTGGAACTACGGGGCAACGCTTTCGCCCGCTGGCCTCTACCGCAAGCGGAGACCCACCCCGCGTACCCCAGCCCCCACCCTCTCCGGGGGGCGGCCCCGGTGCCAGTCTACCGGGTGTCAACCCCGAAAAGGGGTCCGGCGAAAAGCTGTGGACAGCCGCGCAGGTTGTGGATAACCGCGACCAGGGAGAGCTGGCGGAAAGCCGCAGCCAGCAACGGAAGTTCACTCCGAAGAGTGAAGGGGTGAAGAGAGGCAGGCGGCACCGAACGGCGCCGCCTGGCGGTGAGGGGAGGCTAGCGAAGCACTGGCGGGAGTTCGGAGGGGTCGCCCGTGGGCCACTTGAGCGGGTCGCCGAGGGGGACGAGTTCGGTCAGTTGGAGCACGCACCAGGGGGAGATGTCGAGCTCCCCGGTGCGGACCTCCTCCAGGAAGTCCCCCCACGCCAGCCAGCGGACCGAGTCGACCTCCGCCGGGTTCGGGGCGGGTTCGGTGTCGACCAGCACCCGGTACACCGGGCACATCTCGTGTTCCACGATCCCGTCCGGCATCACCGCCCGGTAGCGGAACGCGGGCAGGATGAGCTCGACCTTGTGCGGGCCCGGCAACCCCAGCTCGTCCACCAGCCTGCGCGAGACCGCGTCGACCGGGGACTCGCCGGGGGCCGGGTGGCCGCAGCAGGAGTTGGTCCAGATGCCCGGCCACGTCTTCTTCGTCAGCGCCCGGCGGGTGATCAGGAAGCGGCCGTCGGCGTCGAAGAGGTAGCTGGAGAAGGCGAGGTGCAGCGGGGTGTGCTCGTGGTGCACGGTGGCCTTGTCCGCCGTGCCGATGCTGTTGCCCGCGTCGTCGAGGAGCACGACCTGTTCGGCGATTGTCACCCGGTCACAATGCCGTTACCCACCGCTACAGGCAAGCCAGCGACTAGAGCTCGGTCGGCGCGGCGATGCCCAGCAGGTCCAACCCGAGCACCAGGACATCGGAGGTGATCTTGGTCAGCGCCAGCCGGGAACCGCGCACTGACGCGGGCACGTCCGGGCGCAGGATCGGGCAGCTGTCGTAGAACGCGGTGAACGTCGACGCCAGGTCGTAGAGGTAGCCGGTGAGCTTGTGCGGGGCGTAGCCGTGCGCCGCCGCGGAGATGGCGGCGGGCAGTTGGAGCAGCTTCACCAGCAGGGCCCGCTCGGCAGGCGCGGTTACCTCGATGTCGCCGAAGCGCGCGTCGCCCGCCTTGCGCAGCACCGATTGGCACCGGGCGTTGGCGTATTGCAGGTAGACCGAGGTGTTGCCCTCCTTGGCCAGCATGCGCGACCAGGTGAACACGTAGTCCTTCTCCCGGTCGTTGGCCAGGTCGGCGTACTTCACCGCGCCGATGCCCACCGCCCGCGCCACGTCCGCCTGCCGCTCCGCGTCCAAAGAGGACCGCTCGGCGACCGTTTTCGCCGCCTGCTCAACGGCTTCCTGCAGCAGCTCGACCAGTTTCACCGAACCGCCAGCCCTGGTCCGGATCGTCTTGCCGTCCTCGCCGAGGATCGTGCCGAATCCGATGTGGACGGTCGAGTGCTCCGGCTGCAGGTACCCCGCCTGCCGGGACGCCGCGAAGATCATCGCGAAGTGCTGCGCCTGCGGGGTGCCCACCGCGTAGAGCAGGTCGGTCATCCCGCGCTCGGTGATCCAGTACCGCACGGTCGCCAGGTCGGTCGCCGCGTAGCCGTACCCGCCGTCGCTCTTGCGCACGATCAGCGGCAGCGGCTCGCCCTCGCGGTTGCTGAACCCCGGCGGGAACACGCACACCGCGCCGTCGCTGATCTCGGTGAGCCCCTTGGCCGTCAGCTCGTCGATCACCGTGTCCAGGTAGGGGTTGTAGAAGCTCTCCCCGTACACGTCCGCTGGCGTGAGCGAGATCCCGAGCAGCTCGTAGACCTTCTGGAAGTGCCGGGTGGACTCCTCGACCAGCGCCCGCCACAGCGTCAGCGTCGCCTCGTCGCCGCCCTGCAGCGCCACCACCCGCGCCCGCGCCCGGTCGGCGAAGGCCGGGTCGGCGTCGAACTTCTGCCGCGCCTCCTGGTAGAACCGGTTGAGGTCGCTGATCCCGCCGTCGGTGCCGTGCCCCTCGTCGACGAGGTGCTCGATGAGCATCCCGAACGGCGTGCCCCAGTCGCCGAGGTGGTTGTGCGGCACCACCTCGTGCCCGCTGAAGCGCAGCAGCCGCAGCACCGCGTCGCCGATGATCGCCGACCGCAGGTGCCCGATGTGCATCTCCTTGGCCACATTCGGGCTGGAGTAGTCCAGCGCGAACCGGCGCGGCTGCGCCACCACCGGCACCCCCAGCCGGGTGTCACCCAGCAGGGCGGCGACCCGGGCGGTCAGCCACTCCTCGCGCAACCGCAGGTTGATGAACCCGGGGCCCGCGATCTCCGGCGGCTCGAGCATGTCGGCCGAGTCGAGGTGGTCGACGATGACCTGGGCCACCTCGCGCGGCGGCTTGCCGAGCTTCTTGGCCAGGCTCATCGCCGCGTTCGCCTGGTAGTCGGCGCCCTCCCGGGTGGACGGTCGGATGACGGCCTCGTCCGGGGTGATCTCCAGGCCGAGCCCGCGCCGCAGCGCCTCGGCCACCCGTGCCCCCAGTTCCAGCCCGACATCCCCGTGCGCCACCCTGGCACCTCCTCATCTCAGGGGACCAGTATCCCAGGGGTGCGCACCGGGTTTTCACGCCCCGCCCGGTCTCAGCAGGTCGAGCGCTGCGCCCGACCGGCGAACCGCGCCTCCAGGAAGGCGTAGGCCTCCGGGTAGGCCGCCACCGCGCCACCCACATGGGTGGGTGCCAGGTTGGTCGCGAACCGCACGTTCGCGCCCTGCCCGCACCACCGGTCCACCAGCGCCCGCCCGGTCGCGTACGGGATCACGTCGTCGAGCAGCGAGTGCGTGACCAGCACCGGGACCGCGGGCTTGCGCTTGCCGAGCACCTGCTCGGCGACGATCGTGCGGAACGGCTCCTCGGCCAGCAGCCTGTCCAGCGGCCGCCCGTCCAGGGTGAACGCCGACGTCCTGGCGAAGGCGTACTCCGGGATCGACTCGAACAGGCACTGCCCCTTGATGTCGGCCAGGAACCGCTTGCCCCGGTCGTTGAGGTACGCGCTGGCGTCGATGCCGTAGGACGCCTCCAACCCGGCCACCGCGTACCCGACGAACGCGGCGTACAAGCTGCCGTCGAGCGCCTTGCCGACGTCGGCGAGATCGGCCGGGACCGCGCCCGCCGACACGCCCCGCAGGTCCAACTCCGGCGCGTACCCACTTGCCAACTCCGCCGCCGACGCGGCAGCCCCGCCGCCCTGTGAATACCCGACGACCGCGACCGGCCCCCGATCCGGCAGTTCCGGCAGTTGCCTGGCCGCCCGGATCGAGTCCAGCACCGCGGTGCCCTGCACGACCCGGCTCATGTACGTGTGCCCGCCCGGCGTGCCCAGCCCCTGGTAGTCGGTCAGCGCGACCGCCCAGCCCCTGGCCAACAACCCGGCCACGAACGGCCCCTCGTACTCCATCCCGGCCGCCAGTTGCCGCGACGGCGCGCACTGGTCGCCCAGGCCCTGCGTGCCCGCCGCGTACCCGATCACAGGTCGTTCACCGGGACCGCCCCACGCCTTGCGCGGTGTGATGACGGTGCCGGTGACCGCGATAGGCGTTCCGGTGCGGTCGGTGGACCGGTACATGACCCGGGTGACCGTCCCGTCCGCGCGGATCAACCGGGCCGGGTCCAGGTAGAACTGCGCGGGCTGGGTGCGCACCAGGTCGCCGTTGTGCGCGGGCAATGTTGCCGGTGGTGTGTAGAAGTCGTCCCCTTGGGCCGCGCTCGCCGTGTGCGCGCCGCCGACCACGAGGGTGATCGCGAGCGCGAGTGGCCCGAGCCGTTTTCGGTTTATTGGCATGGGTTTCCTCCGACCTGGTGTGGACCGGTCGAAAGCTACTCGAAAGTACAACGGGTGTGCTCGTGGTCACAATCGACTTTGTTCGGCGGAACAAGCGGAACATGCGGAACGAGAACGAGCGGAACGCGGCGGGACCGGCGGAACTGGCAGTGGGGGCCACACGCCCGTGCGGAAGGCGGTGGCCCCCACGCCAACTGGAGCCGCAATGCGGTCGGGCTCCTGG
The DNA here is from genome assembly GCF_024171925.1 of Actinokineospora diospyrosa. Lineage (GTDB taxonomy): Bacteria > Actinomycetota > Actinomycetes > Mycobacteriales > Pseudonocardiaceae > Actinokineospora > Actinokineospora diospyrosa. The sequence continues at coordinate 94,797 of NZ_JAMTCO010000005.1, forward strand.
CCGGGCTGGCTCGGGTGCGGGTCGCTCGTGCGGGAGGGCGCGGCGGTGGGGGTTGTGCACGCCCACCGCCGTCGCCACGTGTTCCCCAGACCCGCAGGGGCGGTCGCGCGACGCGGTCACCTCACTCGGTGCAGGGTCCCCGGATCCCCAGCCCTCGTTGGGGTTCTCCGGTTGGTTGAGCGGTGTTCGGCGTCGCGTGGAACGTTGTCAGTATTTGTTAACCACCGTGAACCTGACAAGACGGCGCGGCGGTGCGGATTTTCCCGTTTCCCAGTTCTTCCCCGTCCGCCCGCGTTCAGTCGATGGCCAGGTCCCGTTCCACCGCCGCCAACTCGGCCGCGTCGCCCTGCACTTTCGGGCCGGTGAACCACTTGCGCGCCGACACTATCCACCACAGCGCCGCCCCGCCGAGCACCACGGCGAACGCGATCGGCGTGTAGTTGAGCGATTCCCACGTCACCGGGTAGACCTGCGGCAACATGAACAGCACGAAGATGAACCCGACCCAGATCGTCGCGACTATCCCAATAGGACGGCCCCAGCGGCCGAGGTGCCACGGGCCGCGCTCGAAGTCCTCGCCCGCGCGCACCCGCAGGTAGATCGGGATGACGTAAGCCGTGTAGAGCCCGACCACCGCGATCGAGGTGACCGCGGCGTAGGCGGTGTAGCTCCACAGGTACGGCACCGCCAGTAGGAACGCTCCCACCGCCGCCAACCACACGGAATTCGTCGGCGTCCTGGTGCGCTTGTTGATCCGGTGCCACACCCGCGAACCCGGGATGGCGCCGTCGCGGGCGAAGGCGTAAATCATCCGCGAGTTGCCGGTCACCGCGGCCATCCCGCAGAACAGTTGCGCCCCAATGCAGATCAGCAACAGCACCTTGCCGGTCGCAAGTCCAACCGCGTCGATGAACACCTGCGCGGGCGGCACCCCGGTCGCTGAGTTCACCGCGCCGTCGTAGTCCTGGACGGCGAAGGTCAGCCCGATCAGCAGCACCCACCCGGCGGCCAGCGAGACCAGGATGGAGGTGACGATCCCGCGCGGCCCGGCCACCGCGGCGCCGCGGGTCTCCTCGGTCATGTGCGCGGACGCGTCGTAGCCGGTCAGGGTGTACTGCGCGAGCAGGAGTCCCAACAGGAACACGTAGAGCGGTGAGGTCCACCCGGTCTGGTTGGCGAACTCGCCGAACACGAACGACGCGTCCTGGTGCTTGTCCGGCACGACCGCGAGCACGACCACGATCGCGAGCACGCCGAGCAGGTGCCACCACACGCTGATCGTGTTGAGCACCGCCACGACCCGCACGCCGAAGGTGTTCAGCAGCGCGTGCGCCAGCAGGATGATCGCCAGCAGCAGGACCGTGTGCCCGGGGGTCGCGGCGAAGCCGAACTGCAGGTCCAGGAACGCGTTGAGGAACAGCGCCGCGCCGAAGTCGATGCCCGCGGTGACCGCCACCTGCCCGACCAGGTTGAACCAGCCGGTGAACCACGCCCACGCGGGGGCGTTGCGCTTGGCCAGCTTCGCCGCCCAGTAGTAGAGGCCACCCGCGGTGGGGTAGCTCGAGCACACCTCCGCCATGCCGAGCCCGACCAGCACCACGAAGAGCCCGACCAGCGGCCAGCCCCAGATCATCGCCGCCGGGCCGCCGGTCTTCATGCCGAACCCGTAGAGCGTCAGGCAGCCGGACAGGATCGAGATGATCGTGAACGACACCGCGAAGTTGTTGAAGCCCGACAGCGAGCGGCGCAGTTCCTGGGCGTAGCCCAGTGCGTGCAGCCTGGCTTGGTCGTCGTTGGCGCCGGGGGAGTGGGTGGGGGACTGGTCGGACTGGTCGGGCATGAGTCCTCCAATGGACTGGTCGCGCTCCATTGCTGGACCAACAAGTGTGATCTGCGCTACCCAGCTGGTCAAGGGCCATTGGCGCGGCCCTGCTGGCTGCGCACGGTGACCGATCGACGCGATCTGCGGCCGGGTTGTCGAATCCGGGCGCCGCGGCTGTCCCGATCTGGCGGTTGCGCACACCCCCGACCGCTGACAGCATGCTCGAGATAGCCCGCCAATGGTCAGATGCTGGTCCTTTGCGGCGGGGTGCTCGTGACAGGAGGTCGGGTTGTGGGCGACACCGGGATGCCGCTGGGGCGGCTGCGCGAGCTGGTCGAGTCCGGCGCGGTCGACACCGTGCTGGTCGCCATCACCGACATGCAGGGCCGGTTGCAGGGCAAGCGGGTCACCGCCCGGTTCTTCCTCGACGAGGTCGTCGACCACGCCACCGAGGCGTGCGACTACCTGCTCGCCGTCGACGTGGAGATGAACACCGTCGCCGGGTACCGCTCGTCCTCGTGGGAGGACGGCTACGGCGACTTCGTGCTGCGCCCGGACCTGTCCACGCTGCGGCTGATCCCCTGGCACGAGTCCACCGCCCTGGTCCTGGCCGATGTGGAACTCGTCGAGGGCGGCCCGGTCACCGTCTCGCCCCGGCAGATCCTGCGCCGCCAACTCGACCGCCTCGCCGAGCGCGGCCTCACCGCCTTCGTCGGCACCGAGCTGGAGTTCATGCTCTTCACCGACACCTACGAGCAGGCCTGGCGCGCGGGCTACCGGGACCTGACCGCGGCCAACCAGTACAACGTGGACTACTCGCTGCTGGGCACCGGCAGGGTCGAACCGGTGCTGCGCGCGATCCGCAACGGCATGGCGGGCGCCGGGATGTACGTCGAATCCGCCAAGGGCGAGTGCAACCCGGGCCAGCACGAGATCGCGTTCCGCTACGCCGACGCGCTCACCACGTGCGACAACCACAGCGTCTACAAGACCGGCGCCAAGGAGATCGCGGCCGCGCTCGGGCACAGCCTGACCTTCATGGCCAAGTACGACCAGCGCGAGGGCAACTCCTGCCACATCCACCTGAGCCTGCGCGACGCCGACGGCACCCCGGTCATGGCCGGTGACGGCGAGTACGGGTTCGCACCGCTGATGCGCCGCTTCATCGCCGGGCAGCTGGCGTACCTGCGCGAGCTGACCTACTTCTTCGCGCCGAACATCAACTCCTACAAGCGCTTCGCCGACGGCTCGTTCGCCCCGACCGCGCTCGCGTGGGGAGTGGACAACCGCACCTGCGCGCTGCGCGTGGTCGGGCACGGGCAGTCGCTGCGCGTGGAGAACCGGGTACCCGGTGGTGACGTGAACCCGTACCTGGCCGTGGCCGCCATGATTGCCGCCGGGTTACGCGGGGTGGACGAGGAGCTGCCGCTGGAGGAGGCCGTCACCGGTAACGCTTACACTGCGGCGAAACCCCGTGTCCCGGCCACTCTGCACGCCGCGGCGGACCTGCTCGCGGCGAGTTCCGTCGCGGTCGAGGAGTTCGGCGCGGACGTGGTCGACCACTACCGCAACGCGGCGGCGGTCGAACTGCGGGCCTTCGACTCGGCCGTCACCGACTGGGAGCGCGTGCGTGGCTTCGAACGTCTCTGACCGTCCACCGGTCATCGGCATCACCACCTACCTGGAGCACGCCACCTTCGGGGTCTGGGAGACCGACGCCGCCGTCCTGCACCGCGACTACCTCGACGCGGTCCGCGCCGCGGGCGGCAACCCCGTCCTGCTCTCCCCGATCGGCGACTGGCGCCCCGCCACCCTGGACTGGCTCGACGGCCTGGTCCTGGCGGGCGGCGCCGACGTCGACCCGGCCCGCTACGGCCAACCACCCCACCCGACCACCGGCACCCCCCAACCCCTGCGCGACACCTCGGAGTTCGCGCTGCTGCGCGCCGCCCTCGAGATGGACCTGCCGACCGTGGCCGTGTGCCGGGGGTTGCACGTGCTGAACGTGGCTCTCGGCGGCACGCTGCACCAGCACCTGCCGGAGGTCGTGGGGACCAACGACCACCTGCCGCACGTGGCCTCCTTCGGCAAGACGGAGCTGTCGGTGACACCGGGATCGCTGCTCGCCCAGGTCCTCGGCGAGTCGGTCTCGGCGCTGTGCCACCACCACCAGTCGGTCGACCGGGTGGCCGAGGGGCTGCAGGTGGTGGCCCACGCACAGGACGGAACGGTGGAGGCGCTGGAACTCCCGGGCCGCCGGTTCGTGGTGGCCATGCAGTCGCACCCGGAGCAGAACGCCGACGACGTGCGGCTGTTCGGCGCCCTGGTCAAGGCCGCCCACGAGCGACGAGGTGGCCGCTGATGGCCGCGCTGTCCAGTGCTGTGCTTGAGCGAAAGGGAGACCGCTGATGACCTCGTTCGACGTCGTCAACCCGGCGACTGAGCAGGTCATCGCGAGCGTGGACCTCGCGGGCCTCGAGGAGGCCGACCGGGCCATCGAGCGGGCGGCCGCGGCGTTCCCGGCGTGGCGGGACGTGGCGCCTGCCGACCGGGGGCGGTTGTTGCGGCGGTTCGCGGACCTGGTCGACGACGACTCGGAGCACTTGGCCCGGTTGGAGGTCGCCAACGCCGGGCACACGATCGGCAACGCGCGCTGGGAGGCGGGCAACGCCCGTGACGTCCTCTACTACTACTCGGCCGCACCGGAGCGGTTGTTCGGTAGGCAGATCCCGGTCGCGGGCGGCGTAGACATCACCTTCGCCGAGCCGCTGGGGGTTGTCGGGATCATCGTGCCGTGGAACTTCCCGATGCCGATCGCGGCGTGGGGGTTCGCGCCCGCGCTCGCCGCGGGCAACACCGTGGTCCTCAAGCCCGCCGAGCTGACCCCGCTGACCGCGCTGCGCCTCGCCGAACTCGCCCGTGCCGCGGGCATCCCGGAGGACGTCTTCCAGGTCCTCCCCGGTCGCGGCGACGTCGTCGGGCAGCGGTTCGTGACCCACCCCGCCGTGCGCAAGGTCGTGTTCACCGGCTCCACCAGGGTCGGCAAGCAGATCATGGCCGGGTGCGCCGACCAGGTGAAGCGGGTGACCCTCGAGCTCGGCGGCAAGAGCGCGAACATCATCTTCGCCGACGCCGACCTGGCGAAAGCCGCCGCCACGGCGCCGTACGCGGTGTTCGACAACGCCGGTCAGGACTGCTGCGCGCGGTCGCGGATCCTGGTCGAGCGGTCCGCGTACGACGCGTTCATGGCCGAGTTCGAGACCGCCGTGCGCGGGGTCGTCGTCGGCGCGCCCGCGGACGCCGCGACCGAGATGGGGCCGTTGATCTCCGCCGCGCACCGCGACCGGGTCCAGGCCTACGTCGACGGCGCGCCGGTGGCCTTCCGCGGGTCCGCGCCCGACGGCCCCGGCTTCTGGTTCCCGCCGACGGTGTTGGGGCCGGGGCAGTACCCGGCTTGGGCGGAGGAGGTGTTCGGGCCGGTCGTCTCCGTGGTCCCGTTCACCGACGAGGCGGACGCGCTGCGGCTGGCCAACGACACCGAGTACGGCCTGTCCGGCTCGATCTGGACCCGCGACGTCGGCCGGGCGCTGCGGGTCGCGCGCGGCGTGCAGGCCGGGAACCTGTCGGTCAACTCGCACTCGTCGGTGCGGTACTCGACGCCCTTCGGCGGGTTCAAGCAGTCCGGGTTGGGCCGCGAGCTGGGGCCGGACGCCCTGGCCGGGTTCACCGAGGTCAAGAACGTCTTCATCGACACCCAGGAGTGAACATGCGTCTAGCGGGTCGGGTCGCGGTCGTCACCGGCGGCGCCAGCGGGATCGGACTGGCGTCGGTCCGGCGGCTGGCCAGCGAGGGCGCCCGGGTCGTGGTGGCCGACGTCGACACCGACGGCGGGTCGGCGGCCGCCGCCGAGGTCGACGGGCTGTTCGTGCGGGTCAACGTGACCAGCGAGGACGAGGTCCGGGCGCTGTTCCAGACCGCGTTCGACACCTACGGCTCGGTCGACATCGCCTTCAACAACGCGGGCATCTCGCCGCCGGAGGACGACTCCATCCTCACCACCGGCCTCGACGCCTGGCGCCGGGTGCAGGAGGTCAACCTGACCTCGGTGTACCTGTGCTCGAAGTACGCCATCGAGCACATGCGCCGCGCGGGCAAGGGCTCTGTGATCAACACGGCCTCGTTCGTGGCGGTGATGGGGGCGGCGACCTCGCAGATCTCCTACACCGCGTCCAAGGGCGGGGTGCTGGCGATGAGCCGCGAGCTGGGCGTGCAATTCGCCAGGGAGGGCATCCGGGTGAACGCGCTGTGCCCCGGTCCGGTGAACACCCCGCTGCTCCGCGAGCTGTTCGCCGCGGATCCCGAGCGGGCTGCCCGCCGCCTGGTCCACATCCCCCTCGGCCGCTTCGCCGAACCCGAGGAGATCGCCGCCGCAGTGGCCTTCCTGGCCAGTGACGATTCGTCCTTCATGACCGCGTCCCAGTTCCTGGTCGACGGCGGTATCTCGGGGGCCTATGTCACTCCCGTCTGACCCCATCGACCCGGTCCTCGCCGACGCGCTGTTCCGGCCGGTCCGGGCGGGCAACGCGTTCGAGGAGACCATGGAGCGGATGCTGCAGGCAATCCGCCTCGGCGTCGTACCCCCGGGCGGTCGGCTACCCCCGGAACGCGAGCTGTCGGCGCGCCTGGGGGTCAGCCGGGTCACCCTGCGCGAGGCGCTGCGGGCCCTGCAGGAATCCGGCCACATCGAATCCCGCCGCGGCCGCTACGGCGGCGCCTTCGTCCAACTCCCGTCGTCGGACCCCCTGCCCCCACCGGGGGATGTCGAGGACACCCTGACCCTGCGCTACGCCCTGGAGACGGGAGCAGCGGAGGTCGCGGCCTCCCGGTCGTTGACCCCCCAGGTCCGGCGCCACCTGCGGAGCTGCCTGGCGGACACGGCGACCTCGGGCATCTCGGACTACCGCCGCACCGACTCCCGGCTGCACCTGGCCATCGCCGAAGCCACCGCCACCCCGTCCCTCACCGCCGCCGTAGCCGACGTCCGAACCCGGCTGAACGCGCTGCTGGCGGCCATCCCCGTCATCCCGGCGAACTTGACGCACTCGAACGAACAACACAAGGCCATCATCGACGCAATCCTGGACGGCGACGCGGTCGCGGCCCGGGTGGGCATGGCCGAACACCTGGCCGGAACAGCGGCTCTGCTGCGGGGTTTCTTGGCGTGAGCCAGCGGCGATGAAGGTGCTGCCAGTGCGCGTGTTTCGCGGCTGATGGAGTCCAACTGACGCCGATTCGCTGCGTTCCACCAGGTGAGCGCTACTGCGGTCGCAGGGTGGCGGGGTCGACCTCGGGGGTGGGGGATTCGCAGCTGCCGCCGGAGCCGCAGCTGTCGCAGCAGGCGCGTTGGACGGTGGGGGCCAGGAGGGTGGCCACGGCGTGGTTGCCTGCTTGGTGTTGGAGGGTGAGGATGGCGGAACCGGAGGTGGGGGCCGGTTTCGGCCGGGTGGGGGTGTTGTGAGTGGGTAGCGCCTCGTGTTCGTGCATGAGCGGTCCCTTGGGCTGGGGTTGGTCGAAGGGTAGAACGCGCGTGGTTGGCCGTGGGGGCGGGAATCTGTGCCCGGATGGCCGGGCGTGGCGTCGATAAAGTTGCTGGTCATGGGTACCGAGCGCGAGCGGAAACCGGAACCGGTGCGTGCCCGCCCGGCGGGTACGCCTGACAGCCAGAACGCGCTGATCGGGTTGCAGCGCAGCGCCGGGAACAGGGCTGTTTCCGACATGGTCACGGTGAGCCGGTACGTCCCGGCGCCGCCGCCGGTGCGGCCGCCCGTGGTGCAGCCCCGGGCCGGGGTGTCCCGGCCGGTGGCCACGCCCAACGGGGCGCCCCGGTACGCGGCGCCGCCGGACTACTCGATCGACGAGTTCGACCGGCGGCTGACCTCGGCGGGGACCCGGGAGGCCGCGGTCTGGGAGGGCGAGCGGCCGATCGCGTCGCTGGCGGGCGGCGGTTCGGCGCCGGGGTTCGTGGTGGAGCGCGGGTGGGCGAAGTCGTCGGTCGCGTTCGAGGGCGGGTCGGAGGGCAACGTCACCGTCCACCACCGATTACGGTCGTTCGAGGTGCTCGGCGCCCTGGCGCACGACGCGTCGAAGGTCAGCAGCGAGGCCGACCTGGCCAGCGTGCACGCGGTGTACTTCCCGGACTCCCTGGTCACGGAGTTGCCAGCGGGCCCGTCCATCCCCACCGCGCTCGACGACGTCACGATCATCTACACGCCGCGCGCCCTAGACCCCGGTGGCAGCGCCCGTTTCGCCGTGCTCGCGGGCGCGCTGCGCAAACGCGCGCAGACCCTCCCCGAGATGTCCGGGTGGGCGATGATGAAGGCGATCGCCGGGATGGACCTCGAACTCGCCGCCGACCCCGCCGAGCGCAAAGCCGGGCCCTGCCTGCAGAAACCCGTACCCCGCCAAGGCGGCAACGCCCGGCACAACGCCTTCGCCGACAAGGTCACCGGCTCGATGACCGACTACTACCTGCGCACCCCGGAAGGCCTCGAAACCACCACCGACGGGCTCGACGCGAACGACCCGAAGCTGGTCTGGGAGGTCAAGACCCGGCACGAGTGGGCCACCGAAGCCGGACTCGCGGGCGGCTCGCTGTTCTCCCCGCTGATCCACAAGGAGTTCATCTACAAGCTCGAGGCCCAACTCGCCCGGCACATCGCGGTGACCTCCCGCTGCGACATGAAACTGGCCTACGCGGTCGACGACCCCACCCTGGCCAAGTTCCTCCGCGACCACTGGGGCAACAGCCCACCGGTGTACCACCGCTAGCTACTTGGAGACGATCCGCTCCTGCTCGGCGAAGTTGTCGCCGCCGGGTGGGGAGGTGCGGGTGGTGTGCAGCGAGATGACCCGGCCGTCGGTGCAGGTGATGCGCAGGTCAGAGATCTTGGTGTCGACGGCGTAGGTATCGATGCTGGCGATGTCGGGGTGACCCGCCGCCGCGAGCTGCTCGCGCAGGTATTCGACAAAGCGGTCGCGGCGCATCAGAGGACCGCCTCGGGGATGCTGTAGGCGGCGTGAGCGGGCACACCCGGCCCGCTGACCTCGCGGACCATGATGGTGACTCGGGCGCCGCTGGCGAAGTCCACGCGGAGCCGGCTGTGCCCCTTATCGATCTTGACCACCTCGGTGATCTCCGGGTGGTCCTTGCTCAGGACGCCGAGGAGCACTGTGTCGAGCTCGCGGATCCGCATGGATCAATATAGGCACACAGAAGCCCCCGAAATCATCCCGGGGGCCTGTGTGGGATCAGCCGACCTTGGTGAGGAGGCTGCGGAAGGCGGGGGCGGTGAACCGGAGGGTGGGGCCGGGGTTCTTGCTGTCCCGCAGGTGGATGGTGGTGGGGGTGGGGCAGGCCGCTTCGACGCAGTCGTTGTTGCCGCCGCCTGCTCCGCTGAAGCTGCTGCGGCGCCAGTTCACCGAGTCACTCCACTGAGGAACGCCACGAACGACTTGGTGTCAACGCGGAGAGCGGTGCCAGCGTGCTTGCTGTCGCGGAGGTAGACAGCGGACTCCGTGGTCGGCCGCGCGACCTCCACGCAGTTGTTGTTGCCACCGGCGGTGCCCGAGCGACTGCTGCGACGCCACTGAAGGTCCTTCACTTGCTCAATCTCCTCACGTGCGCGCGGATCACCTCCGCGCTTTCCTCTGGGTTCAGAGCCTGGGCCCGAACATCCTCGAACGTGTCTTGGAAGTGCCTTACGTCTCGTTCATTCTCCACCCACACGCCGACTGCAGCGTGCTCGATGTAGACGACATCGGCGTCCCCTTCGTCGCCAAAAGTCATCACCTGGTAACCGCCCGACATGTTGCCGTAGGCGCCCGCTTCGAACGGGATCACATGGATCGTGATGTTGGGTTGCTCGAGCAGTGCAAGGAGATGCCGCAACTGGTTGTGGAGCACCTTGCGGCCTCCTACTTGCCGATGCAGCAGGGCCTCATCGAGGCATACGCAAAGTTCCAGTGCATCGGGTCCAGTTAGGACCTGTTGCCGCTCGAGGCGGAAATCGACCAACTCATCCACTTCGATGGTGACATCGCTGCCGGTGGAAAACAGGGCTTTCGCATAGTCGGCAGTTTGCAGCAGTCCTGGAATCACTGAGGTTTCGAGGATGTAGAGATTCTCTGCTTCGCGTTCGGTGTTGACCAACTCGCGGAAGACCTTGGGCGAGTCGGGCGGGATGCGGATCTTCGGGACCGTGACCGAGGCCGCGTCGTAGAGGACGCCCGCCTTGTCTTCGGCTTCGGAATCGGCGCCGTAGAGGGTGAGCAGGACGGAGACGGCGGCCCAGGCGGGTTTGTAGATGCCGTTCTCGTAGCGGCTGATGGTGCTCTCTTCGGTCTTGAGCTTGCGGGCGGCGTCCACTGCTCGCAGGCCTGCTGCTTCGCGGAGGTCGCGCAGGAAGCGGCCGAGTCGCTTCTTGCGGCGGGTGGGGGTTGCTGCCATGGACGGAGGGTAGCGGCTGTCCGGGTGGCACAGTTGCCACCCTATCGGGGCATTGTTGGAGCAACTTGCGCCGGCCTACCTTGACTCCAGCACAACCAACGAAAGGAAGGTGCCCCTTGTTGCGCTCCGATTTGGAGATCACCACCTGGGCCAAGATCAACGACAGCTGCGCCATCTCGACCGAGGTCGAGGGCAGCGACCTGCTGGTGCGCTTCGCCGGTCAGCTGGACAACTTCGAGGTCCTGCTCACCCCCGCCAGCCTCGACCAGCTCATTGCCGCCGCCACCGAGGGCCGAGACCAGTTGCACGCCGCCTGATCGGGGCCGCCCCGCCGCCGGTGTCCAGTTCACCCGTCCCCCGAACGGCCCCATGTCGTACCTTCTAGGTGTCTGACAGGACCAGGGGGTGACCACAGTGCACGACGACCGGCGGCGGGAACCCCCGCCCCAACCGCACTGGCCCGAGTCCGACCCCCAACCCCCCACCGCCGACTACCAAGGCCGCCGACGCCTGCCCGACCCCCCAGTCCAGCCCGGCGACCCCCCGCTGGCTGGCCCCCTCGGCGGCCGGGCCGCCGATCGCCCGAGTCCCACTCCCGGTGACCGCCCACCTGCGGGCGACACGGCCCAGGCCGGTGACCGCCCCGGCAGGCGAGCCGCCGCGCGGTTGAGGGCGGAGTCCAGTGATCGCCCGGCTGGTGGCGAGGTGCCCCAGCCCAGCGACCGTTCGGGCAGGCAGCCCGCCGATCCCCCGTTGTCCGAGGCCAAGTCACGGCCGGACGTGCGCCCCGCGAGCGGATCCAGGCCCACCCCTGGTGCGCCCCGTCCCAACACCGGGCGCCCACCAGTGGACGGGCACTCACCCGCCCCCACCCAGCCCCCCACCGGCCGCGCCCCCACGCAGCCTCCCAATGGCCGCGCCCCCGCACCTCCGCCCAGCCCGAACGGCCGCCCCGAAACCGCCGCGCAATCCCCGCGTAGCGGGCACCTACCGATCAACGGCCGCCCACCCGGCGACCCCCAACCCCACCGCGGCGACGGACCACCCGGCCCCGCCCAGCCCGCAGGTGGCCGCCCCGCCCCCACCGATCACCACCCCGCCAGCACACACCCATCACCCGGCGATCGCCCAACCGGCGGCGGTCGATCCCCGCTAGGCAACGGGCCGCCTGCTGATCCCCAGGTCTCGCCCACCAGCGCGCAGCCCCCGCCCACCGATCGCTCACGCGCCAACGTGCGCGTTCCCCTCAGCGATCGCCCAACCGGTGGCACCCGCCCCCCACTAGGCGACGGGCCGCCTGCTGATCCCCAGGTCCGCCTCACCGGCGCGCAGCCACCCAACAATCGTCCGCTCGCCGACGCGCAGCCCCCGCGTGCAGATCGCTCGCGCGCCGACGCACGCGTTCCGCGCGGTGATCGCCCATCCGATGGCGTACGCGCCTCGCGCGGTGATGGGCCGCCCCAGGGCCCGCCTACCGGCGCGCAGCCACCCAGTGATCGTCCACGTGCCGACGCTCAGTTCCCGCGCGCCGACGCGCGCTCTCCGCTCGGCGGTCGCCCAGTTGGCGCCCCCCGTGGCGGTCGCCCCCTCACCGCTGCTCAGCCCCCACCCGGTGCCGAGCCGACCAGTGCCGCACCACCCGTCAACGGCCGCCCCGACCCCGGGTTGAACGGCCGTCCCGCTCCCCAGCGCGGCCGCCCGCACCCCGCCGAGGCGCCCACCGAGCTCCTCCAGCCCGTCCACCCCGCCGAGGACGAGCCCACCGAGTTCATCCGCGCGCACCGGGGCTCCCTAGGAGCCCCCCGCTACGCCGACCCCGAGACCGAACGCATCGAACCGCCCCCCGACGACCCCGAAAACGAGTTCGACGACGAGCCCGAGGAAGACGCGCCAAAGCCCGTGCGCAAGGCGAGCACCGGTGCAGTCATCGTCCGGTCTATAGGCGAGGCGATGGTCACCCTGGGCATCGTCGTCCTGCTGTTCGTTGTGTACGAGGTCTGGGTGACCGACCTGATGTCCGCTGAGAAGCAGGAGGACGTCACCGTCGCGCTGGACGAGCAGTGGCAGCAGCCCACGGTCGCCGATCCGCAGCGGCAGCAGAAGTTCGAGTTCGCCGACGGGGAGGGGATGGCGAAGCTGTACATCCCGGCGCTCGGCGAGGACTACCACTTCACCGTCGTCGAAGGTACTTCCGTCGAGGACCTTGAGACCGGTCCCGGCCACTACAAGAAGTCCGCCCTACCCGGCCAGCCCGGCAACTTCGCCGTCGCCGGTCACCGGGTTGGCAAGGGTGCCCCCTTCAACGACCTCGACCTCCTCAACGCCTGCGACGCCATGGTCGTAGAGACCCAGTCCACTTGGTACGTCTACCGCATGCTCCCCACAACCGACGACGCCAAGAACTGGGCCGCTAAGAGCACCAACCCGCACTGCGCAGGAGTCGCCCCGCAGACCGGTGAGTACGCCAGGGCTGTCGGCCGCCAGATCGTCACCCCCGCGCAGAGCGAGGTAGTCGCACCTGTGCCCGGTAACCCTGCCGCGAAGACCCCGGCCGAGCAGCGCCAGAAGATGATCACGCTGACCACCTGCCACCCCAAGTTCTCCAACCGGCAGCGGATGATCCTGCACGGCGTCCTGGTGCGCGAGCAGGCCAAGAACCCCGCGGACCTCGCCGCCGTGCCCGCCGAGCTCCGCGAGACCGGCTGACCCCGCCGTTTTCGAAGGTCCACTTCGCACAGTGCTGACCAGCATCGTTACTGAGATCTACCCGACCTGGTGAATCCCCGGCCGCTGGCGCGCGCGGTCCGTGCACCCAAGGCAGATTCCGATTCGTCGGAAACTGTCGTTCTGCATGGGAGTTGGGACATGTCCATAACGAGAGCGGTCCGCCGCGGCCTCGCGGTCGCGTTGGCTTCGGTGACCGCCGCCGCGGGTGTGGTGGTCCTGGTGGCCGCTCCCGTGGAAGCCGCCGTCGTTCGCCCGTTCACCTTGAACTACGACAAAGAGATCTACGGCGACTTCTACCAGACCGGCAACGGCAACATGCAGTGCCCGCAGGGCGACGACCCCGAGGACCCGTTCGGTGAGCCGATCTCGACCTGCGCCCAGTCCCAGGCGCGGACCAACACCACGGCGACGGGCATCAACGACTCGTACTACATGAGGTGGTCCGACGTCGACGGCAGCCCCGCCACCTTCAACTCCTCCACCGCCACGGTCACCGTCCCGGCGGGCGCCAAGATCGACTACGCCCGGCTGAACTGGGCGGGCGACACCGGCACCGTCCGCCTCGCCGACGGCACCATCTCCGCGCTGCCCGGCTGCAACACCCGCCAGTTCCTCGCGGGCGCGGGAACGTCGGTGCTCCCCTCGGGCACCCCGGAGTCGACCTCCACCCGGTTGACCGTCGGCGGCGTCACCACCGCCTACGCGCCGCAGGTCGTCAGCCGCGACGCCCTGGCGAACGTGCCCAACTCGCAGCCGCAGTTCTACACCGCGTACGCGAACGTGACCGCCCAGGTCTCGGCGAACCTGACGACCGGGTCCGCGCAGACCATCACCCTCGGCAACGTCTGGTCCCCCCAGGGCTTCGGCTGCTTCGCGGGCTGGTCGCTGGTCGTCGTCTGGTACTTCGACGCGCCCAACGTCGACGCCCCCGCCAAGCGCGAGGTCTACATCTACGACGGTCACGTCCGCCAGTCCTCCGCCGACGCCGCGACCACGACCACCGTGACCGGCTTCCGGGTGGGTGACCCAAACGTCCGCGTCGGCGTGACCGCCTACGAGGGCGACTTCAACATCGTCGGCGACGCGTTCTCCATCAACGGCACGGCCACGGAGGACCCGCTCGGGGCCGCGGTGACGAACAACTTCTTCGTCTCCAACGGCCAACACGCGGCCAACCCGTCGGTCGCGAACAACATGAGCATCGACTCCAAGGTCATCGCGACGAACCTGATCACCACCGGGTCCACATCGGCGACACTGACCTTCTCGACCTCCGGCGACACCTACCTCGCCGAGAACCTCGTGCTGTCCGTGCCGATCCCGTCGATCAGCGTCACCAAGACCCTCAACGCCCCGGGCCCGTACAAGCCGGGTGACACGGTGACCTACAACTTCTCCGTCGTGTCACCGGGCGGGTCCAGCGCCACCAGCGTCGAGGTCGACGACCCGCTCGCCGCGAACTGCGACAGGATCATCGGCACCCTGCTGGCCGACGCGCCTTACACCTACTCGTGCACCGGTGTCGCGGGCGCCGACGACTACACCAACACCGCGACGGCCACCGGCGACAGTTCCTTCGGCGACCCGTTGACCGGCACCGGTGAGGTCGCGGTCACCGTCGTCAACCCGTCGATCGACATCACCAAGGTCCCGGACAAGGCGACCTACACCACCGGCGAGACCATCACCTTCACCATCACCGTCCACAACGACGGCGACAGCAACATCACCGGCATCACGGTGTCCGACCCGACGGTGCCCTCGTGCGCCAACGCCACGATCGGCACCCTGGGCGCGGGCGGCAGCTCCAGCTACACCTGCACCGCGACCGCCCCGATCACCGGTGACAGCAACACCGCGACGGTCAACGGCACCGACGTCGTCGGCGACCCGATCAGCGACTTCGCGACCGCGTCCGCCCCGACCGTGGGCACCATCTCCGGCCGCGTGTTCGCCGACCGGCTCAACAACGGCACCTACAACCCGGGCAGCACCCAGTACGACACCGGGATCTCGGGTGTGACCGTGACGCTGACCGGGACCACCACCGTGGGCGGTTCGCCGGTCAACATCCCGGCCACCACCGCCGCGGACGGAACCTTCGAGTTCACCAGCGTGCAAGCAGGCACCTACGTGGTGACCGAGACGCAGCCCGCCGCCTACGACGACGGCACCGACACACCGGGGACCATCGGCTCCTCCGGCGGCAACGACATCGTCAACATCACGCTGACCTCCGGGCAGTCGAGCACCGGCAACCTGTTCGCCGAGCGCCCGACCTCCAGCCTGGCGGGCAACGTCTACCTCGACGCCGACAACAGCGGCACCATCAACGGCGCCGAGGCAGGCCTCAGCGGGGTCACGGTCACGCTGACCGGCACCGACTCCGACGGCAACGCCATCACGCTGACGGCGACGAGCGCGGCCACCACCGGCCTGTACTCGTTCCCGGACCTGCGGGCGGGCACGTACACGGTGACCGAGACGCAGCCGGGCGCGTACTCCGACGGCAAGGAAACCGTTGGCACGTCGAGCGGCACGCTCTCGCCGCCGAACGCGATCAGCGCCATCTCGCTGGCCGCGCGGACCAACGCCACCGGGTACTTGTTCGGCGAGTACGTGGCGGTGTCCATCAGCGGCACCGTCCAGGACGACGGCGGCAACGGGATCGGCAACGTCAGCATCGCGCTGTCGGGTGCCGCGACCTCGACCACGACCACGGCGCCCAACGGCACGTTCACCTTCACGAACCTGGCCCCGGGCACCTACACGCTCACCGAGACCCAGCCCACCGGGTACGGCGACGGACCGGAGACCAACGGCACGCCCGCGGGCAACGTCAGCGTCAACGACGTCATCAGCGGCATCGTGGTGAGCTCGGGCAACACCGGTACCGGCTACATCTTCGCCGAAGACCGCGGTTCCCTCGCCGGTGTCGTGTTCGACGACTACGACAACGACGGCATCAAGGACGTCGGTGAGCCGGGTCTTGCCGCAAGCGTCCACCTGACCGGTACCGACGCCAACGGCACCACGGTGAACCAGACGGTCACCTCCAACGGCACCACCGGCATCTACACGTTCCCGAACCTGGTCGGTAGCGCCAGCTACACGCTGACCGAGGACACCCCGGTGAACCGGCTCGACGGCAAGGAGACCGTCGGCAACACCGGCGGCACGCTCTCGCCGCCGAACGCGATCATCGGCATCTCGCTCGCGGGCGGTGAGGACGCCACCGGGTACAACTTCGGCGAGGTCGTCCCGTCCTCGATCTCGGGTCTGGTGACCGACAACGGCTCGACGCCGAGCCCGCTCGCGGGGGTCACGATCACGCTGACCGGCCTCGACGACCTCGGCAACCCGGTCAACCTGACGACCACGACCGGCGTCGACGGCACCTACACCTTCACCAACCTGCGACCCGGCGGGAACTACACCCTCGCCGAGACCCAGCCCACCGGGTACGGGCAGGGCACGTCGGAGGCCGGTAGCGAGGGCGGCGACGACTCGTTGCCGAACTACATCACCAACATCGACCTCGACCCGAACAAGTCGATCACCGGCTACAACTTCACCGACAACTTCACGGTGTTGGAGGGCGTGGTCTTCCAGGACAACAACCGCAACGGCTCCCAGCAGGTCGGCGAGCCGGGCATCCCGGACGTGGTCCTGCACCTGACCGGTACCGACGTCAACGGGCTCACTGTCAACGCGACCGCGACCAGCAAGGGCGACGGGTCCTACATCTTCCCCGAGCTGGTGGCGGGCACGTACTCGCTGACCGAGGAGCAGCCGGACAACTACAACGACGGCGTCGACACACCGGGCAACAGCGGTGGCTCGGCAAGCGGTTCGGACACGATCACGCCGATCGTGCTCGTCGCGGGTGAGAACGCCAGCGGCTACACCTTCGCCGAACTGCCGGACTCCATCGGCGGTCGCGTCTGGGTCGACCTGGACGGCGACGGCGTGATCGACAACGACGAGCCGACCTTCCTGCCCGGGGTGACCATCACCCTGCAGGACGGCAACGGGGTCCAGATCGGGTCCCCGACCACGACCGACAGCAACGGGCACTACACGTTCCCGAACCTGCCGCTCGGCAACTACATCGTCGTCGAGACCCAGCCCGCCGGGTACGGCTCGACCACGCCGAACGTGGTGCCGGTGACGCTGTTGCAGATCAACCCGAACACCGTCGACGGCAAGGTCATCAACTTCGGCGAGCGGCACGGCAGCGTCGGTGACTTCGTCTGGGACGACACCAACGCCAACGGCCTGCAGGACTCCGGTGAGCCCGGGGTGGCCGGGGTGACGGTGACCCTCTACAACGACGCGGGCTCGCCGATCACGACGACCACGACCGACTCCAACGGCAAGTACCACTTCGCCGACCTGGTCGCCGGCACCTACTACGTCGGTGTCACGCTGCCCGCCGGGAAGTCGTTCACCAAGCCGAACGTGTCCGGTGACGCGACCAACTCCGACGTCAGCTGGCTCACCGGGGTCACCGCGGCGCTGGCCATCGAGCCGGGCGGCGACGGGACCATCCCGCAGCTGTCGGATGTGGACGCCGGGTTCGTGACCAAGCTCATCGACCTCGCGGTCGGGGTCAGCACCCCGACGCCGTCGGCCAACGTCGGCCAGACGGTGATCTTCACCTCGGTCGTGTCCAACACCGGCAACACCCCGGTGGTCGGCGCGCGCACGACGATCACCGTCCCGAAGGGCCTGCGGATCGACTCCGCGGGCGGTGAGGCCCAGCCCGCGGCGAGCGCGCAGGACATCAACGCGGCCGCGGCGGTGCTGTGGCAGTGCACCGTGGCGGGCCAGGTCGCGACCTGCGTCACCGACGCGGTGATCCTGCCCGGTCAGCAGCTCGGTGCGATCACGGTGAGCACGACGGCGACCACCACGGTCACCGACACCACCGCGGTGGCGAACGTGACGCTGGCCGACGGGACGCCGGACGACAACGCCGCGAACAACGCGGCCGTGGTTACCGTCGGCGTCACCGCAGGCGACGACTCGGGGCTGGTCGACACCGGTGCCGACGTCAAGTGGCCGTTCTTCGGCGGCCTGTTCCTGCTCCTGGTCGGCGCGGTCACGGTCTTCGTGACCAGGCGGCGGCGCAGCGGTAGCGACTGATCGCTAGCGGTCTGACCCGAAGGGCCCGCCGGTCTCGACCGGCGGGCCCTTCGGTGTGGTCGGGGTCCTGGATATGTCCTGTGTGGACAGATCGATCGTCGGTTGTGGTCACGGTTCGTTATGTGCATCGACCACTTTCGTTATCTGATTTCACCTGTTCAGCCCAAAAAGTCGATCAAGGACTTGTGCGCGTTGCCGGAGAGTCGTAAACCATCACCCATCAGTGGGATAAGTGGGTGGAGGCATCATGGGACAGCCGGTGAACGCGAACTGGCAGGGGTTCTGGTCGGACCTGCCGCACGAGCGGGGGTTGGCCATCTGGGACAGTGCGCCGGGGGTGACCGCGACCGCGCAGCTGCCGCTGTTCGAGCAGCACTTCGCCATCGACCTGCCGGTGCTGGACGTCGGCTGCGGCAACGGCACCCAGTCGGCAGCGCTCGCCGAGCACTACGGCCGGGTGCTCGGCCTGGACTTCGCGCCTGCCGCGATCGAGCACGCGACCGCCCTGCACGCTGATTCAGGGGTCGACTTCCGCACCTTCGACCTCGCCGACCCCGCCGCCGCGACCGCCCTGCACGCCGAACTCGGCGACACCAACATCTACATGCGCGGCGTCCTGCACCAAATGCCCGACGAACGCCGCCCCGCTGCCGCCGCGTCCCTGGCGACCCTCTTGGGCGCCTCCGGCCACCTCTTCGCCGTCGAACTGGCCCCCGCAGCCGGGGACACGATCAAGGACGCCCTCTCCCAGAGCCCCACCGCCGTCCCCAAGATGCGCCAGGTCTTCAAGCACAACCTCACCCCAGCCGCCTGGGTGGACGGCAAACTCCAGGAGGTCCTCGCCAGCGCAGGCCTCTCAATCCTCGACTCCGGCGCGATCATCCTCCAAGGCACCGACACCCTCCCCAACGGCGACCGCCTAGACCTTCCCATGACCTACGTCATCGCCCGCGCCGGCTAGCCCTTTCTACGCGCCCCCGCGCTCCGACCCCGCTGGACCCGGTCGGGGCGCGGGCCCCTGCGCCCTCTTCCCCTGGCGCCTCCCTCCCCCTCCACATTCACCCGTTCCAGCGACAAAAGTTATCCACATGTCGATCTCCACCACCCCTCTCCCAAGATCCACTGTCGGTCCCACCTAGTAGACTGGCCCTGGGGCCGCCCCCCGGAGAGGGTGGGGGCTGGGCGTCGCCCGACGCGCGCGGGGAGCCCGGCGCCGCGCTTGTAGCCGGTGCGCACCAGAAGCGGCTTCTCGCTCTACCGCCAGCGCCCCTCCGGGGGCGAAATCTCCCGCACCGCAGATTGCCGACGGCGTGCGCAAGGGTTCGCCGATCGCGACATCTCGCCTTGCTGGTCCCGACACCACCCACCTGCGGGAAGTCGCCTGCCTCGACTCCTGCTCCGCTGGCGACTTCGTTCCGCCAGTCGCACCTCTCACGCTTCGAAACTTCCTGACCTCGGGATCTGCGTCAGGAGGGTGACCTGTATTCACCCGCTCCAGCGACAGAAGTTATCCACATGTCGATCTCCACGCCCTCGTTTCAAGATCCACTGTCGGTGGGGCCCAGTAGACTGGACCAGGGACGCCCCCCGGAGAGGGTGGGGGCCGGGCGCAGGTCGACGCGTGCGCGCGGAGCGGGTGGCGGTGGGGTTGCCGGGGTGGGGCAGGGTCGCCGGTCGTGGGGTAGGCGGTTGGGGTGGGTTGGTGAGGGAAGCGCTGGCTGGGGTTGGGTGAAGCGACTCGTGGTGAGTGAGGTACCGGCGGTTCGCGGATGATCCGTGCCACGACGGGCCCCTGGGGGCCGGGGGGCTGGATAGGGTCGGGGCGTGGTGGACCGTGATTGAGCTGATCCTGCCCGCCGCCGTCGTGGCGGTGGAGGCGTTTGTTGATCCGCCGGGGGCTGTGTTGCTGCCGGAGGAGGAGCAGTTCGTCGCCAAGGCGGTGGACAAGCGGCGGCGGGAGTACACGACGGTTCGGCATTGTGCTCGGGAGGGGTTGGTGCGGCTCGGGCGCGAGCCGGTGGCGATCCTGCCGGGGGAGAAGGGGGCCCCGCAGTGGCCCGCCGGGGTGGTCGGCAGCATGACCCACTGCGCGGGGTACCGGGCCGCGGTGCTCGCCGAGTCCGCCGAGATCACCACCGTCGGCATCGACGCGGAGCCGCACGTGGGTCTGCCGGACGGCGTGCTGGACGCGGTCAGCCTCCCCGACGAGCGTGATCACCTCGCCGACTTGGCGCGCCGGGCGCCGGACGTGCACTGGGACAAGCTCCTGTTCGCCGCCAAGGAGAGCGTCTACAAGGCGTGGTTCCCCTTGGCCCGCAAGTGGTTGGGCTTCTCCGAAGCCCGCATCCGGCTCGCCGAGGATGGCACCTACACCGCCGACCTGCTCGTCCCCGGGCCCGTGGTCGACGGCGTCGAGGTCACCGGCTTCACCGGCCGCTGGATCACCGGCGACGGTCTGGTGATCGCCGCCATCGCGGTGCACCGGTCCTAAACCCGGAACGATCCGGGTACCCGGCCCGGAACGGCTCGGTCCCACCCGGTTGAGCTGGCGGTTTCGGCAAGCCGTGTTCCGGGAATAGCGCGGCGGTTGTCGCGGGGCATTGCTTGTCGCATTCAGCTGAATACCTTCCTCATCGAAACCCCTGCGTGAGGAAGGTTTTGCCCAATGGACGCGAAACGACGATGGTTGGCCGCGGGAGCGGTCCTGTGTTTGGTCGGCGGTGTCTCCGGTTGGCTCTCGAGCACCGTCTCCGCCCAGCAGCCCGCCGCCGAGGTCGTGGTGGTGGGGGCCGGGGACATCTGCGGTTCCAACTGCAAGCAGACCGCTGACCTGGTGAAAGCCGCCAACCCGGCCGCGGTGTTCACCACCGGTGACAACGCTTACGAGAACGGCTCGCTCAGCGACTACCGGACCTACTACGAACCCGCGTGGGGCCAGTTCCGGTCATTGATCAAACCGACTCCCGGCAACCACGAGTACCAAACCAGTGGCGCGGCCGGGTATTGGGACTACTTCAACGGGACCGGCAACAACAACGGGATCGCGGGGGAGCGCGGCAAGGGGTACTACAGCTGGGACGTCGGCGACTGGCATTTCGTGGCGCTCAACAGCAACATCTCCATGTCCGCCGGGTCCGCGCAGGAGGTGTGGCTGCGCAACGACCTCAAGGCCACCGCCAAGCCGTGCACCGCGGCGTACTTCCACCACCCGCTGTTCACCCGCGGCTCGCACAGCCCCACCACCGCCGCGCGGCCGATCTGGCAGGCGCTCTACGACAACAAGGCCGACCTGATCCTCAACGGCCACGACCACAACTACCAGCGCTACGCCCCGCAGCGCCCCGACGGCACCGCGGACGCCACCAACGGCATCCGCGAGGTCCTGGTCGGCACCGGCGGCCGCGCCTTCTACACCTTCTCCCGCACGATGCCGAACATCGAGGCCAGCAACGACAACACCTACGGCATCCTCAAGCTGACCCTGAACGCCACCGGCTACCGCGGCCAGTTCATCCCCGTCGCAGGCCGGACGTTCACCGACGACTTCTCCGGGGCGTGCAAACCCAAGGGCACCAGCGGTTTCTCCCTGACCGCCGACCCCGCGACCGTGGCGCCGGGCGGATCGACGACCACCAAGGTGACGGTCAGCGGCAGCGGGTCGGCAACCCTGAGCCTGTCCGGACTCCCGGCCGGGGTGACCGCGAGCATCGCGCCGAACCCGGTCACCGCGCCCGGTGCCGCGACCGTCACGCTCAACGCCGCAGCCAGTGCGACGCCGGGGACCAGCACGATCACGGTCAGCGGAACCGTTGCGGGGCAAACGAAAACGGCGACCTTCGCGCTGACGGTCGGGGCGCCCAGCAGTGACGTCTACTTCGACGACTTCGAGCGCGACACGGGGTGGGTGGGCAACGCGTCCGGCACCGACAACGCGTCAACCGGGGCCTGGGAACGCGGCGATCCCGAGGCCACGGCGGAGAACGGCGACAAGCAGCTCGGCACCACGACCAGCGGCACGAACAACCTGGTCACCGGGCGTCTCGCCGGGTCGGGCGCGGGCAGTTACGACGTCGACGGCGGGCTGACCTCGGTGCGGTCCCCGGCGATCACGTTGCCGAGCGGGGCGCTGCGGCTGTCGTTGCGGTGGAGCGCCGGACTCGGCGCCAACGCGTCCACAGAGGACTACTTCCGGGTGAAGGTCCAGGACACCGTGGTGCTGGAGCAGAAGGGGACCGGCGCGCACGTCAACGGGTCGTGGCGCACCGCGTCGGTCGACCTGTCGGCGTTCGCCGGGCAGACGGTCCGCATCGTCGTCGAGGCGGCGGACGGCGGGTCGGCGAGCCTGGTGGAGGCCCAGGTCGACGACGTCCGGATCAGCCGGGGCTAGCTGGTGTACACGCGCGAACTCCCGCGCGAGGGGGCGCGGTCGGTGGCGGGTCTGCCCTCGACCGTGCTCGCCCTCGGCGTGGTCAGCCTGCTCACCGACATCTCCGCCGAGATGGTCACCGCCTTCCTGCCGATGTACCTGGTCTACGGCCTCGGCGCCGGGTACCTGCAACTCGGCGTCGTCGACGGCCTCTACACCGGCGCCACCGCACTGTTGCGACTCGCGGGCGGCCACTTCGCCGATCGGACCGGCCGTCCCAAGGCGGTCGCGCTGGTCGGGTACGGCTTGTCCGCGGTGACCAAGCTCGGCTTCCCGGCCGCTGGCGCAACGTTGCCACTGATCGGCGGGCTGGTCGCACTGGACCGGGCGGGCAAGGGAATCCGCACCGGGCCGCGCGATGCCATGATCACCCTCGCGAGCCCGCCCGCGTTGCTCGGCCGGGCGTTCGGTGTGCACCGGACGCTGGACACGATCGGCGCGTTGCTCGGTCCGGTGGTCGCGTTCGCCCTGATCGCCGCGGCCGCGCCAGGATCGGTGTTCGTGGTCAGCTTTGCGTTCGCCGTGGCCGGGGTGATCGTGTTGGCCGTTTGGGTGCGGGACCCGGGGGAGCGGGTCGAGCGCGCGAAGGTCGACTTCCGGGTGCTCCTGCGGCCGGAGTACCGGCGGGTGACCGTGGTGGCGACCGTGCTCGGGTTCGCCACGGTCAGCGACGCTTTCCTGCTCCTGGCGGCCCAGCAGCGCACCGGCGTCGACCCGAAATGGTTGCCACTGCTGCCGGTGGGAATCGCGGTGACCTTCCTGGCCTGCGCTCTCCCGGTTGGGCGGTTCGCGGACCGGGTCGGTCGGTGGCGGGTGTTCCTCGGCGGGCACCTGGTGCTGCTCGCGGTCTACGCACTGCTGCTCATCGGCGGCAACTGGCTCGTGCTGATCGCCGCGCTCGGTCTGCACGGCCTGTTCTACGCGGCCACCGATGGCGTGCTCATGGCCTGCGTTGGTCCATTGTTGCCCGCCGGTCAGACGGCGAGCGGGCTGGCGGTCGTGCAGACCGCGCAAGCGCTTGCCCGGACCTGCGCGGCGGTGCTGTTCGGCGTGCTGGCGGGGTTCGGTGGGCTCGGTATGTCCTTTGTGTACTTCGGTCTCGCGCTCGCCGGGGCGATCGCGGTCGCGTGGAGGTGGCGGTGAGGAAGCTCGTGGGTGTCGGTGCCCTGATGGCCCTGGTGGCGGCGACCGCGACGTATGTCGTGGTCGCCGCCGACCCGGGCGGTGAGATCGACCTCACTGCTCCGGACTCGCTGCTATACGTCGAGAACGGCCACGTCGGCCGCGTGCCTATAGGCCAACCCGAGCCCGGTACGTCCAGCGACCTGTCGTGCCTACGCGTCTACTCCGCCGCCTCGACCACCGTCTGCCTTCGCTCAGTCGCCGTGCCGCCCAGCTTCGAAGCTGCCATCTACTCCGGCAACAACCTCGAAAGAACCCTGCCACTAGACGGAACCCCCAGCCGAGCCCGCGTCTCGCCTTCCGGCCGCTTAGTCGCCTGGACGGTCTTCCGCGAAGGCGACTCCTACATGCCTGCGGGTTACTTCTCCACCACAGCAGGCATCTACGACCGCCAGACCGGCACCCTGTACGGCTCCATGGAGGACTTCACGGTGCAAGGCATCGACTCCCGCGATCGCAACTTCTGGGGTATCACCTTCACCCCCGACGACAAGGGCTTCTACGCGACCCTCGCCACCAACAACACCACCTGGCTGATCAAAGGCGACCTCGCTACCCGAACCCTGACCCCCCTCCGGCAGAACGTCGAATGCCCTTCCCTCTCCCCAGACGGCACCCACCTCGCCTATAAGAAGCGCCTCGGCGACCATTGGCGCCTCCACACCTTGAACCTCGCAACCGGCACCGAGACCCCACTAGGCGAGCCCGAAGAGGTCGACGACCAAGCAGCGTGGCTCGACAACATCACCGTCGCGTACGCGCGCCCCTCCGGCCGCAACGGCCCACCTGCCATCTACCGATTGCCCATCGCACCTAACGCGACACCCGTGCTGCTCAAGTTGAACGCCACGTCCCCAGCCGTAACCACACAGCTAGTCCGGTAGTGCTGCCGCGTCCACCGGGCGGGTCTTCGTGGCTCGCCAGGTGGGGATAAGAGTGGAGGCGAGGGTAAGAGCGGTCATGACGCCCAGGATGGTCAGGTAGATCCAGGCCGGGCCCATGGGGAAGATCGAGTCGGAGACGACCAGGCTGAAGGGAACCAGGGTGCCCGCGGAGACCAGGGTGCCCAGGATCAGGCCGACCAGGGCGACCATGACGCCCTCCGTGGCCATCATGCGCAGGACCTGGCCCCGGCTCGAGCCGGTCAACCGCTGCAGGCCGAACTCCCGTCGGCGGGCGGCGGTCGCCATGACCAGGGTGTTCACCACCGAGATCACCGTGTAAGCCATGATCATCCCGACCAGGGTGTAGTTCACCCACAGCCCCACTTCCTGGCCCTCGTTGAACGCCGCCGTCACGGTGGCGCGGTCGCCGACCATGGCGCCGGGCACGGTGGCGACCGCCGCCGCTACCGCTGCTGGGTCGCCGCGGACGAGGATCTGCTGGGGGAGGTCCTCGCTGGTGTGGGGGAGGACGAGGGCGGCTGGCATCAGGACGGTTTCGAAGCCGGTCACGCCTACGAAGGTGGCGGTAACGGTCACGTCAACGTCTGCGCCGTCCCCTAGGCGGAGGGTGATGTGGTTGCCGACGCGGTAGCCCATGGACTCTGGGACGGCGATGGAGGTGCCGGTCAGGTTGTCTATAGAGCCAGCGGTGACGGTGACCGCTGTGGTGGCGGCGATGTCGCCGGAGACGGCGTGAGTGGGGAAGCCGTCGTCGTCTTGGCCGTCGTTGAAGGGGGCTATGACGAAAACGTGGGTACTGCTCAGGTTGGTGGCGGCTGTGATGCCCGGCGTGGTTCGCAGGCGGTCAGCCAGGTCTAGGGGGAGGCCGCCGGTGGTCGAGGTGACGATGGTGTCAGCGCGAAGGGTGGCTGCGTAGGCCTCTCGCGCTACCTCGTCTTGAGTCGTCTGGAGGTAGATGTTCGCGGTAGCGATACCGGTCGCCAGCATGATCGGGGTTACGGCGGCGGCTAGACGGACTGTGCGGGCTCGGGCGTTGAGTAGCCCTAGTTCGCCCGCGACACCGGTGACCGCGCGCAGCGGCCAACGCAGCACCGCCACCAAGACCCGGGTGATCCCAGGCGAGATCAACGCGAGCGCGATAGCCCACAGCATCACCGATGGGCCTGCCGTGCTCGCGGCGACCGGACCCTCCATGACCGCGACCGTCACGATCGCCAGCGCGATACCGCCGCCGGTGGCCAGCAACGCCAGGATCGCGCGCGGCACGCTCAGCCACCGGGTGTCCAGCGCCGAGTCCGTCAGCGCCTCCGTCGGCCGGGTCCGCGCCGCCCGCCGGGCCGCGATCAGCGCCGCGCCCACGGTGGTCAACAGCCCCGCCCCGACCGCGATCACCAACGGGATCCAGCCCTGGTGGAACACGACCCCCTCGGCCACCACGCCCTTGTCCACCAGCACCCCGAACAGCCACTCGCCGATCCAGCGCCCCGGCAGGCAGCCCAGCGCCGTCGCCACGACCCCGACCAGCAGCGCCTCGGCGAGCACCATCCACCGCAGCTGACCCGGCGTGGTGCCCACCGCCCGCAGCAGAGCCAGCTCACGCGACCGCTGGCGCACCGACAGACCCAGCGTCGACGCGACCACGAACAGCGCCGTCATCGTCGCTAGGCCACCGATCACCCCGGCAAGCGCGATGAGCCCGTCGCCCTTGGCCTCCGCGTCCGGGTGTTCCACCAGCCCACGGTCATCCCCCGTGAGTACCTGGCCGTACCTGCCTAGAGCGGTCGCAAGAGCCTCTATGTCTGTCCCCGGCGATGCCACGACTGACACGGTGTCCACGGTGGACCTACCGGCGAGCTCGGCCACGTCCTGCTCGGCGAACAGCGGCACGTTTGAGGTCCCCGCGACCACGAACTCTCGCGACTTCCCCCGATAGGAGACCGTGACCTTCTCACCAGCCTGGGCAGGTAGCCATACCTGTCCACGCTGAGTCGTCTTACCCACAGAAGCAGAACCGTGCCCGGTAGCGGGAACGCCATCGATCGCGACCGGGAACGAGAAGTCCGCTACCGCCGACTGCACTCCGCGCACTGTCTTGACCTGGTCGACGACAGTTGGCGCCAACCGCACGCGCTCGGGCAGCAGCGCGGTGTCCGTGTGGTGCTTACCGCCATCCTCGTCCGGGTCGTCCCTGGACAGCTCGAACTTGTGCGGAGCGACGACCTGCAGGTCCGCGTGCGCCAACCGCTCCGGTGGGATCGCCGTGCGAATGCCCGTCTCCATCAGGCCGGCACAGGCGAGGATCAGCGCCGCACCGAAGAAGAGGGCGATGAACGTCCCCAGGAAGCCGCCCTTACGGAAACGCAAGGTGCGTAGGGCAAGCGCGAGCATTACGCCACCGCCCAAGCGCCCAGGTGGGTCATCCGCTCAGCCACCGCGTCTGCCGTCGGCTGGTAGAGCTCACCGACGAGCCCGCCGTCGGCTAGGAACACCACACGGTCGGCGAAGGAGGCCGCCACCGGGTCGTGCGTGACCATCACGATCGTCTGCCCACTCGTAGACACTGCCTGCCGCAACAGGCCCAAGACCTCGCGCGCCGTCCGCGTGTCCAGAGCGCCGGTAGGTTCATCAGCGAAGATCACGGCAGGGCGGGTGACGAGCGCCCGCGCGATTGCCACACGCTGCTGCTGCCCACCGGACAACTGCGCGGGCCGGTGGCCCAACCGGTTCTCCAAACCGACCCGGCGCACCACCTCCGCCATGGCGGCCTTCTCCGGCCTCCGTCCCGCCAGCCGCAACGGCAGCGCGATGTTCTGAGCGACCGTCAACGCGGGCAACAGGTTGAACGCCTGGAAGATGAACCCGATCTTGTCCCGCCGGAGCCGGGTCAACTGCCGCTCACCGAGCTTGGTGAGCTCAACACCGTCCAGCTCCACAGAACCGTCGGTAGGCCTATCGAGCCCGGCAGCGCAATGCAGGAAGGTGCTCTTACCTGAGCCAGATGGCCCCATCACCGCCGTGAAAGTCCCCCGCTGGAACTCCGCGCTCACCCCAGCGAGCGCGGCGACCGCCCCACTGCCCTTCCCGTAGACCTTCCGCACCCCAGACAGGCGCACAGCCACCGCGCCCTGTCGCGCCGCCTGGTTGTCCACCGCCCACCCACTGCTGCTCACGTCCCGCTCCCCACGCCATTCGGACCTGGGAACGACGTTATGGCGGCAAGCGGCCAGGACCCATGGCGCTGGCCCGCGTGTTCGGGGTAGGGCTAGCCCTACCTCCGGCGCCTACGGCCCGCTGCGGCGGCCGCACCGGCACCCACGAGCAGCACGATGGTCGTCAACCCCCAGCGCCGCTTCTCCTCCGTGCTGCTGCGCGCCCGTGCGCTCACTCGCGGCGCCTCGGTGGTTGGTTGCGGCCTATAGGGCCGTCGAACCGATTCGGCTGGCGCAGGCGCCGGGGCAGGTGTTGGGGCTGCCGTGGTGGGTGGCGGTGGGACGATCGGGATCGGCGTCGGGCTGATCACCGGCGAGGTCGCCGGTGTCACGATCGGCGCCGGTGCGGGTCGTTGCGGAGCAGGACCGGGAGCCGGGGGTTGTGGCTGCGGTTGCGGCGCGGGCGGCGTGGTCTGCGGCGTGGTGGCGGGCTCAACACCCGGCAGGCATGCGGTGGCGTCGGCTGACAGCACCGCGGGCCAAGCCGTGATCTCCTGCGACGCACCGGTTGTCAGGTCGATCCGGAACAGCGGGGACCGGTTCCCCAACGAGTTCGCCGCGGCGTAGAGCGCGCCGTCGGGGGCCAGCACCGCGACTCCGTAGGACGCCGCCCCCGGCAGGGTGGGCGTGTCGACCCGGGTGACCTGACCGGTGGTGATGTTGATGCGGACGACGTGGCTGCGGTGGTAGTCCGGTGCCACCCCGTAGGCGATCCCGGCCCGCACGTCGAAGTCGTCCACGTTGCTGACCTGGCCGCCCGGGTACGTCATCACCGCGTCGACCACCCCCAGGTAGGTCTGGTTCGCCGGGTTGAGGTCGATGCGGTAGATCGCCGCCTCGTCGCGGATGACCAAGGTGGTGCCGACGATCGTGCCCGCTGTGGCGCCGGTGAAGCGGTCGATGGGGAAGTGCAGTTCGTTGACCCGCCGCACAGGCCCGTGGTCGATGACATCGCCGTCGGTGCCTATAGACACCACGTGCGCGCCGTCTCCGAAGACGCCCTCGGTGGACCGGGTGGACAACCCCCACAACGAGTTCGTGTCCTCGGAGTACGCGATGGCGTTGACCCGGTAGCGCAAGGTCGCGATCCGCTGCATGGTGAAGTCGGCGAGGTTCACCCGGCTCAACACCGACATCCCCAGGTCCGGGCTGTGCACCCGGAAGAACGTGCACGTCGTGGCGGGTGCCGCCTCACCTTCCGCCATGCCGAGGACAGCGCTACCGGCCAAGACAACCCCGACAGCGCTGGCAGTCGCCAGACGATGTCTCATTGCAGTCGCGCCTGAGCGCTCTCGAACGCCGACGGTTCAACCTTCGCCCCGCCGCTATAGGGGTTCTGCAACTGGTGAGTGGCGAACAACAGCAGCGACAACGTCCCCGCCAGAATCGACACGATGAAGATGTGGGTCACCGGCCGAGGCCCGCCGAACAACAACGGCAAGGCCACCGACATGACGCTGCCGACGATCAGCGCGAACCACAGCACGTCGCTGATTCCGTTGCCCGCCGCGTTCAGTCTTTCCTGTCGTGCCTGGTAGACGTCCCAGAGCTTGTTTGCCGCATCGATCTTCTGGTTGTTCTGCCAGTCGTCGTTCGCGGGGGCCTTGGCCACCGCCGCGCGCATCCGCTCCAGCATCGACCACCCGTCACCGGAGACGTCGTCGTTGCCCGCCGCCATGTCCGGCCACTCCTGCTCGGCAACCGTGGTCACGTAGTCCGCGCTCAGCGTCCGCACCTCGGCCGCGGTCTGCTCGCCGAGCGAGTCGGTGGCCCAACGCGCCGCGATCAGGTTCTCCGCCTCCCGGTAGGAGGTGTCCTCGGCCGCGCTGGTGGCGTCGAACAGCGAGATCAGCACGAAGGCGAGCAGGACGGCGTGCAGGCCCCCCACGATCGTGAACACCTGGCCCGCGGCCTCGTTGTTGTCCACCGTGCCCTGCGTCTCGCCGATGCGGCGGATCAGGTACGCCACCCCCGCGGTGACGATGGCCGCGCCGAAGACCCAGATCAGCCCGGAGAGGTAGATGTTCATCGCAGCTTCAGGTGCCCTTTCCGCAACAACATTCGCGAAATGACCGCAACGGGTCCGTGCCGGTGCAACTGTGCCGGAAGGACGGTCGGCGATGCGCGGTGAGCGTGACCGATCTACTCGATCGGATTACCTGCCATCGTGATTTCCGGGTTACCCGCGAGTCCACAAGGTAGTGACCCGGTCGCTAACGCCACAAGGGCGCCCGGCGAAAGCCCTCATTCGTTGCTCCTGAATGACCGAATAGCGGCATGCTGGCCCGGTTGAGCGCACGCAGGCGAGATCACGCCCACCCGTCGTGGGACTTGATCGGCCGACGGGGTGATGGGAATCTCTGCCGGGGTGACCACCCGTGCTCGCCGGGCCGGTCGGAGCTCCCTCCACTGTGGAGCAGCCGCCCGGTTGGGCGCGTCGGTGCTCACCCGCGGCAGTTCACCCTCCGAGGAGCACCCATGAGCGACGACCGTCGCCAGCGCATCGTGTCCGTCCTGCACGCGGCCTTCGCCGACCTGATGGCCGCCGACCCCACCGCCTTCCGCAGCAAGTTCCGCAAGATGGCCGCCGAGCCGTTCGCCTTCTACCGGGGCAGTGCCTGCCTGTTCTACGCCGACATGCTGGACGAACCGGACGAATGGTCCGACCCGCGCACCGCCCGGGTCTGGATCCAGGGCGACCTGCACGCGGAGAACTTCGGCACCTACATGGACGCCGAGGGCACCCTGGTCTTCGACGTCAACGACTTCGACGAGGCCTACCTGGGCGCTTTCACCTGGGACGTGCGCCGCTTCGCCGCGAGCATGGCGCTGCTGGGCTGGCGCAAGGCCTTCCCGGACGAGGCGATCACCCGCCTGGTGCGCAGCTAC
Source organism: Actinokineospora diospyrosa (assembly GCF_024171925.1). Classification (GTDB taxonomy): domain Bacteria; phylum Actinomycetota; class Actinomycetes; order Mycobacteriales; family Pseudonocardiaceae; genus Actinokineospora; species Actinokineospora diospyrosa. Next base: position 125,611 of record NZ_JAMTCO010000005.1, read on the forward strand.
ACCGAGGCCTACGTGCACCAGGTCCGCGAGTTCGCCGCCAAGTCCGGCGACGAGCTGTTCAGCCTGCGCCTGGACAACACCGAGGGCGCCATCAACCAGGTGCTGCTGCAGGCCAGGCTCGCGACCCGGGTCGGCCTGCTCAACGAGACCACCAGCGTCCGCGACTTCGACCGGGTCTTCCGCGTCGGCCCCGGCGTGCGCAAGCTCGAAGAGGACGAGCGCGCGAAGGTTGAGGCTGCCTTCGAGCAGTACCTCGACACCATCCCTAGCGGTAAGCGCGCCGCGAGCAGCCTCAGCTACAAGGTGAAAGACGTGGTGGGGCGCAGCGGCTTCGGAATCGGCTCGGCAGGGCTACCGGCTTACAACGTCCTCGTCGAAGGCCGTTCGCAGGCACTCGAGAACGACGTGGTGCTGTCTATGAAGCAGGCCAATGTCGCCGCGCCCAGTCGGGTGGTCGACGACGAGAAGATCCGCTCCTACTTCCACCACCACGGCCACCGGACCGCGGTCTCGCAGCGAGCACTGCAGGCGCACGCCGACCCGTGGTTGGGCTACACGGAGCTCGACGGCACCGGCTTCGTAGTGGCCGAGTTGTCCCCGTATGTCACCGACCTCGACTGGTCCGACCTGACCGAACCGGGCGACATCCTTCCGGTCGTCGAGTATCTCGGTAGGGCAAGCGCTAAGGCGCACTGCGTGTCGGACTCCGACTCGGAGCAGACCCTGGTCGACTTCCAGGTGGAGGAGGCCATCGCGGGTGCCATCGGCGACCGGGAGGCCCCGTTCGTCGACTCGGTGGTCGAGTTCGCGCACCGCTACGCCGAGCAGACCCGCCTCGACCACCGGCTCTTCGTCGAGGCGTTCCGCGGTGGTGAGATCAAGGGCGTCGAATCCGTGTGAGGATTCACCGGATCGGGGTACGTAGGGCCGGGCGGAGACGAGGAGGACCCATGCCTGATCTGCTGCTCGGTCCGGTGCTGCGGCACGTCGATTCGACCTCGGCGACGCTGTGGGTGGAGACCGACGCGGCCTGCGACGTCACCGTCGCGGGCCGCGCGACGCACACCTTCGAGGTGGCCGGGCACCACTACGCGCTGGTGGTGCTCACCGACCTGGAGCCGGGATCGGCCCTCGAGTACGACGTGCGCCTCGACGGCGCCGTCCGCTGGCCCGAGCCAGGCGACGACCTGCCGTCGAGCCGGATCCGGACGCTGCCCGAGGGCGGCGACTCCGACTTCCTGCTGCTGTTCGGCTCCTGCCGCAAGCCCGAGAGCGACGACCCCAAGGAGCACAAGCTCTGGGGCACCGACGCGCTGGCCGCCTACGCGCAGCGGATGATCACCGAGGAGGAGCTGCGCTGGCCGGACTCGCTGGTGCTGCTCGGTGACCAGGTGTACGCGGACGAGACCAGCAAGGCCACCCAGCAGTGGATCAAGGGGCGGCGGGACGCGAGCAAGCCGCCGGGTACCGAGGTCGCCGACTTCACCGAGTACGTCCGGCTCTACCACGAGTCCTGGTCGACCCGGCTGGTCCGCTGGTTGTTCGCCACCGTCCCGGTCTCGATGGTCTTCGACGACCACGACGTGCGCGATGACTGGAACACCTCGCAGACCTGGCGCGATGAGATCGAGCGCACCGATTGGTGGGCGGCCCGTGAGCGCGCCGCGGTCGTGACGTACTGGATCTATCAGCACATCGGCAACCTGTCGCCGGGCGAGCTCGCCGAGGACGAGACGTTCCGCAAGGTCACCGCTGCGGGTGGCGACGCGACGCCGATCCTCAGCGACTTCGCCGATGTCGCCACCCGGGAGTACAACGGGCGCAAGGGCACCCGGTGGAGCTACCGGCGCGACTTCGGCAACGTGCGGCTGCTGGTCATCGACACCCGGTCCGGTCGCATCCTCAAGGACGGTCACCGCTCGATGGTCGGTGACGGCGAGTTCGAGTGGATCGAGGAGAACGCCGACGGCGACTACGACCACCTGCTCATCGGCTCGTCGCTGCCCTGGCTCATGCCGCACGTCATCGCGCACGTGCAGTCCATGAACGAGGTCGCTTGCAGACGGACCGACTGGCGCGGTCGGCTCGCGGAGAAGCTGCGCCAGGCCGCGGACCTGGAGCACTGGCCGTCGTTCCGCAAATCCTCCGACAGGCTCACCCGGCTGATCCGGCGCATCGCGGAAGGCGAGGCTGCCACGGTGTGCGTCCTCTCCGGCGACGTTCACCATGTTTACGCTGCCGAGGCCACCTTCGACCGCCCGGTCAACGCACGGGTCTATCAGCTCACCTGCTCGCCGCTGCACAACGCCGTCGAGCGCTATATGCGGCCGTTGTTCCGGTTGGGCTGGTGGCAGCCTCTAGCGGGAGTCCTGCGCCGGTGGATGTACCGGTCGCCGGAGATCGAGCCACTGCCGGTGGACTGGGAAAAGGTCGCGGGCCCGTACTTCGGCAACGCCGTCGCCACGCTGCGTGTTCGCGGGCGGGACGCGGAGGTGGTCATCGAGCAGGCGGGGGACGGGCCGGACGGACCGCGGCTGCGGCCGCTGCCGAGCGTCGCGCTCACGGCGGGCCGCCCGCGCTGAGCCGATCGGCCGCTCCTAGACTTCCCGACGTGGAATACCAGCTCACCGCCGACGTGAACCCGCCGTCGGACACCGACCTCGACCCGCTGCAGCGGCACGGTGTCGCCGCCCTGCTCGATGAGCAGTTGGACCTGCTCGCGGGCATCGAGGGACCCGACGGCGTCGAGGTCGAGCCGCTGGACCACCGGGTCGTCGTGCACCCGACCGGGGCGGTCATCACCTGGGTGCTCGACGCGCCTGCGCTCTCCTTCGCCGAGGAGGCGGCCCGGCACGTGCTCACCGAGCTGCTGGCCACCAGCGAGCTGCTGGAGGGCTGGACGGTCGGCCGCTGCGAGGTCATCGCCTCCGACGACGACCTCGCCGCCGCGCTCGGCCAGGACCAGCCCGAGCTCGAGGACGAGGACGACGACGCCGAGCTGACCGAGGAGGAGGTCGCCGCCCTGCGCGACGAGCTGCTCGTCTCGGCCGACACCCTGCGCGCCTTCGGCCCCGAGGCGTTCGGCCACAACCCGGCCGACCCCGACTCCCCGGTGTCGGCCGAGGCCGCCCGCCTGGTCGCCGGTGCCCTGGTCCAGGCCATGGAGATCCTCACCGACGAGCTGTTCGCCGACGTGCAGGAGCTGGAGGACGCCGAGGGCGCCGCCAGCGACGTCGAGGCGCTCAGCGTGCTCAACCAGCTCCCGCTGCGCTACGCCGAGCACTACGGCGCGCTGTTCGCCAAGCAGTTCCTGGTCATCACCTCGATCCTGGGCTACCGCCTCGCCCAGCCCGGCTGGACCCCGCCGCTGTGCACCGCCGAGGCGCTGGCCCTGCACGTGCTCAAGGCCGAGGCGGGCGTCCAGCTCGACCTGGCTGGCCTGCTCGACGAGCTGCCGCTCAAGCAGATCTACGCCGCCTTCGACGAGCACGCCTTCGCCGACCTGGACCACGAGCGCCTCTACGACCTGGACGAGGAGTCCGGCGAGGACGAGATCGACCTCCTCGGCACCCCCGGCCTCGACATCGACGAGTGGTTCCTCCCCAAGGGCGTCGAGGTCCTGCACCCATACCTGGCCGCAGAGCACTCGGCCAGTCACGCCGAGTAGTCCCACCCTCCGGACGCCGTTGACCAGCGAACCCCCGGCTGGTCGACTAATTGCCGTGCGTCCCTCACCGGTCACCACGGGTACTGACCCGGCTCGTGTCACCCTCACCGTGCACGTGACCGCCGAGGCCGACCGCATCCCGGAACTGACCGCGGGCTTGGTCAACGCGCTCAAAACCCTGGGCCGCGACGAGCTCGCGGTAACAGTCGACGGACCGGTCGCCCCGGTGGTCTCGCTGCCCCGCCGCACCGCACCGCTGGTCGTTCAAGCGGACGCCAGGCGGGTGCTGTGGCAGGGCCGCGAGGTCGTCCTCACCCGGCTCGAGTTCGACCTGCTGCTGTACCTGGCCACCCACCCAACCCGCGTCCACCGCCGCCGCGCCCTGATGACACAGGTCTGGCGCACGACGTACGTGAGCGAGCGAACCGTCGACGTCCACGTGCGGCGGTTGCGGGGGAAGATCGGCGTGGGGGAGGAACTGATCCGGACCGTACGGGGGGTCGGGTATCAGTTCGCGGACGCAGGGCTCGTGGTCGTGGAACGGGGCTAACGACCGCTCGCGCTTGTTGCTTGCGCACCGCCTCGGTTGTCCACAACCCCTTCTGTTATCCACAGCCGCTGATTGCTGCTCTCGTTCTGTCGGGTCGCGTCGGTAGGCTGTGTATTTGGGGCTCTTGTGGCGGATGATCTTGTGCGCGCGTTTGCGGTGATGGTTTATCCACAACGGTTCTGGCTGTCCACAGGTTGCGTTCGCCGCTTCCGGTTTGTCGGCGTGTCTCGGTAGGCTGTGTATTTGGGGGCTTTCGATCAGGTTGATCTTGGCGTAGGCCCGGGCTGGGGATGCGGGGTAAGGGGTTCGGTGGCTTCGGGTCGGCTCGCCTGCGGCATCGCGACCCGGGATCGGACGGCCTCGTCGCCTGGCGGCGACCTCGGCGTCTGATCCGCGATTTTCGAGCTTTGCTCGATGGGGTGGACCTGTTTTGTGCGGGGCCCCTACGACACCCGTGGCAGAACCGCAAAGCAGGGGCCGAAAAGACTGGCCCTGCCGCGCGGAAACGCTACGGGTGCCGTCCCCCCACACAAAACAGGTCCACCCCATCGAGCAGTTGGCACCAGCGACTCCGACTGTCCAGGCGCTGAGCAGGTGGGCTGGGGCGGACCTGACGGGGTGCGGGTTGGCACCGGCGGGTCCGAGTGTCCAGGCGCTGAGTTAGTGGGTCGGGGTGGACCTGGCGGGGGTTGGGTTGGCACCGCTGGGTTCGAGTGGCCGGTGGTTGGCCGGGTGGGTTGGGCGGACCTAACGGAAGCCGAGAGCTGGCGTCTCGGCTTCCGGGTGTCCGGGGCTGGCTACGCGGTCGGTGTAGAGGGGGGATCTAGCGCCGCTGGTGCGAGGGCTAACTGGTTGGGCAATGGTGGGGCGGGGTGACTGGGGGATTTCTAGTTGCCTGGAGGTGTTGCAGGGCCCTGTTGGCCGGGCTTGCGGCCGGTTTCCTGTTCCCACTTGGAGAGTTGCTGCTCCAGCGCCTTCATGATCTCGAATACCTGCGACGGGGGGATTCGTACGCGGGAGACGATGCGGGCGGGGGTGGCGATGAAGGTGTCGCCGTTGTCGTCTTGGGTGGGGTGGTTGGGGCCCACCACGGTGGCGAAGTCGAGGACGAAGGATTCTTTGTCGTGCCAGACGACGGCGAAGGAGGCGTAATGGCCTACTTCTTGTTCTGTGGGCAGGTTGACCATGAAGCGGGCTTCGAGTGGTTGGTCCATGTGGTGGTCCTCCCCGGGGTAGGTGGTCCCCGATGCTAGCGGCGTTCCTGGAAGGCGCGGCGGTAGGCGGAGGGGGAGGTGCGCATGGCGCGGGTGAAGTGGTGGCGGTAGGTCACCGGCGATTCGAAGCCGACGGCGGCGGCGATGGCGGGGATGGGGTGGGTGCCGGTCTCCAGCAGCGCCAGGCTGGCTTGCACGCGTTGGGTGATCAGCCAGCGGATCGGGCTGGTGCCGGTGGTCTGCTTGAAGCGCCGCAGGTAGGTGCGGGGGGACAGGTGGGAGCGGCGGGCGAGTGACTCGACGGTGATGGGTTCGGCCAGGTTCGCCAGGGCCCAGGTCATGCTGTCGGCCACCGCGTCCGCCGAGACGGCCTGGACGGGGGCCTCGATGAACTGCGCTTGCCCGCCTTCGCGGTGCGGGGCGACCACCAGGCGGCGGGCTACGGCGTTGGCGACGGTGGCGCCGTGGTCGGTGCGGACCAGGTGCACGCACAGGTCGATGCCCGCCGCGCTCCCGGCGCTGGTGAGGATGTCGCCGTCGTCGACGTAGAGGACGTCGGCGTCCACCTCGACGCCGGGGTGGCGTTCGGCCAGCAACGGTGCGTAGCGCCAGTGGGTCGCTGCGCGCCTGCCCTCCAGCAAGCCCGCGGCGGCGAGGGCGAACGCACCGCTGCAGATCGAGACCAGGCGTGCGCCGCGGGTGTGCGCGGATCGCAACGCCGCGACGACCGGCGCCGGGACCGGGGCGCGCACGTCGGCGACGCCGGGGATGATCACGGTGTCGGCCGCGGCCAGCGCGGCCAAGTCGTTCTCGGCGTGCATCATCGCGCCGCCAACCACCCGGACCGGGCCGTCGGCGCAGATCAGCAGCCGGTACCAGTCGATGTCGAGTTCGGGGCGGTGCAGGCCGAAGACCTCGGTCACGATGCCGAGTTCGAACGGTGACATGCCGTCGTAGGCCAGGACGCTCACGGTGTGGATGGCGAGATGTTAGCGCATGGCGGCGTTGGCGCCACTTCCTCGATGACCCGGGGGGACGCAGGATCACAGCCATGGACGCCATCACCCACTTCTCCACCCGGCTCGCCTTCGAGACCGACGCCAGCGACGTGCACGCCGACATGGCGGTGGGCGCGCTGCTCCTGGTCGACACCCGCTCCGCCGAGGCGTGGGCGCAGGGGCACGTGCTCGGTGCTGTCCACCTGCCCACCCGCGACATCGCCGCCCGCGCCGCCGAGGTCGTGCCCGCGGGCGCCGAGGTGGTCACCTACTGCTGGGGGCCGGGGTGCAACGGTGCTACCAAGGCGGCGCTGGAGTTCGCCAAGCTCGGTTACCCGGTGCGCGAGATGCTCGGCGGCTTCGAGTACTGGGCCCGCGAGGGGTTCCCGGTCGAGGGCCGCTCGGTGCCGATCGACCCGCTGGTCACCGTGGTCACCGGGGGGTGCGGCTGCTGACGCTCCACAGTGGACGTGTTGGGCCCAATGGCCCAACGCGCGCCGAAACCGTTTCACGCCCCGACGAGCAGGGTAACTACCCGGCATCACGCGATGTCCGGGAAGGAGAACCCGATGTCAACAGGCGCGATTATCGGCATCGTCGTCGCGGTCGTCGTCGTAGTGGCCTTGATCGCGGTGGCGTTGCGGGCCCAAGCGCGCAGCAGACACCTGCGGGATCGGTTCGGCGGTGAGTACGAGCGGGCGGTGCACGCCAGCTCCAAGCGCGATGCCGAGCGCGAGCTGCTCGAGCGCGAGCGCCGCCACGCCGAACTCGACATCCGGCCGCTGTCGGCGGCCAAGCGGGAGAGCTACACGGCGCGGTGGTCCTTGGTGCAGGCCAAGTTCGTCGACCAGCCGGGTGCCGCCCTCGAGGACGCCGACCAGCTGGTGAGCGCGGTCATGGCCGAGCGCGGCTACCCGGTCGACGGCGACCACGACCAGCGCGTCGCCGACCTCTCGGTCCGCCACTCGTCCACTGTGGAGCACTACCGGCTGGCCCGTTCGGTGCGCACCAAGCACACCGGTGACGGCGAGGCCTCGACCGAGGAGCTGCGCGAGGCGATCGTGCGCTACCGCTCGCTGTTCGACGAGCTGATCAACGACGGGCTCGACAAGTCCGACGTGGACGGTCAGGTCGACGGCAGGGCGCACCACGCGCCCCGGCGCGACACGGCCACCGACACCGCCACCCGCCCCGCCGCGCAGTGAACCAGTGAGCCAACCACCAGTCCCCACGGAAGGCCCAGCCGTGACCAAGCCAGACAACGACCGCAGGCTCCAGACCGAGGACCTGCTGGTCACCCCCGACCCCGACCCCGCGACCACCGGTGCGGCCAGAACACCCTCGGACGACGCCGACGCACCCGCGCGCGACGAGGTCTACCGCGACGGTGAGGACGTCCGCGGCACCGACGCCAGACACGACACCGCGTCCGGCGACTCGCCCTACCGCGACACCGCTTACACCGAATCCGGTTACCACGACAGCGGCGTCGACCGGACCGACCCGCCCACCACGCTGACCGGCAGCGAGCACGCCGACAGCGACCTGCACGACCGGGAGCGGACCGACCAAGACCTGGACCGCGACCTCGACGGCGACCGCGATGGCGCCGTCGAAGCGGACCATGACCCCGAGTACACCGAGAACGCGCCGACCCAGGCGATCCCGGAGCAGCAGGCCGTGCGCGAGTCCGGTGTCCCGGTCGCGACCGACGCCGAGGAACCGGGCGCGCAGCTGTTCACCGACACCGAGGTCGAGCGCTTCCGCGGCCAGTGGCAGGCCATCCAGACCACCTTCGTCGACGACCCGCGCGACGCCGTGCGGGGCGCCGACCACCTGGTGGCCGAGGTGATGCAGGCGCTCGCGGCGACCTTCACCGAGCACAAGCGCGGCCTCGAGGAGCAGTGGCAGCACGGCGAGGAGGCCCAGACCGAGGACCTGCGGCAGGCGCTGCGCCGGTACCGGTCGTTCTTCAACCAACTGCTGCACACCTGAGCTGTCCCGAGGTCCCCGCTTCCGGCACACTGGCTGGTCGCGGGGACCTCGGCATGTCTGGAGGCGTTCGGTTTGGGCGGGTACGCACTGTTCGACACGGCGATCGGCCGCTGCGGCGTCGCGTGGGGCGACAACGGGATCACCGCGGTCCAGCTCCCCGAGCGCACTGAGACCGCGACCGTCGCCCGCCTGCGCCGCTACGGCACCGCCGCCGAACCGCCCGCCACCGTCACCACCGCGATCACCCGGATGACCGCGCTGTTGGCGGGCGAGCGCGACGACCTCACCGACATCGCCGTCGACCCCGAGGGCATCCCCGAGTTCGACGGCCGCGTCTACGAGATCGCCCGCGCCATCCCGCCCGGCGAGACCCTCACCTACGGCGAGGTCGCCACTCGCCTCGGCCTGCCCGGTTCCGCGCAGGCCGTCGGCGGGGCCCTCGGCCGCAACCCGTACCCGATCGTCGTGCCGTGCCACCGGGTCCTCGGCGCGAATGGCAAGGTCGGCGGCTTCTCGGCGGGCGAGGGCGCGGTGACCAAGCTGCGGATCCTGGGGATCGAGGGCGCCGCGCCCGGCGGTCAACCGTCCCTCTTCGACTGACATGTCCGAGCAGGCCCGGCTGCGCGAAGCCCTGACGACGGGGCCCTTCAGCCTCGCGTTGCGGTTGGCGTTGCGCGCGAGCGGGCTCAGCCTCGACCGGGTGCAATACCGGCTGCGCGAACGCGACGTGCCGGTGAGCAAGACGGCGCTGAGCAACTGGCAGAGCGGCCGCACACAGCCCGAGCGCACGGAATCATTGCGCGCCTTAGCCGTTCTCGAGGAGATCCTCGGACTGCCCAACGGCGCGTTGTCGGTGTTGTTAGGCCCACCGCGACCACGGGGGCGATGGCTGACCCGGGCGCCGAACGACATGCGCGCAGACCAGGCTTGGGCACGTCCCGACGGCTTATTGCGCACTTTGGACAGCTTGGGCACAACGTTGTCTGCCGTCGACCGGTTGTCGAAGGTGGCACTGCAGGTGACCTGCGATGTTGGCCCGGACCGGGTCTTACGCCGCATCGAACATCTCGTGGTCCTTCGGGCAGAGCAAGAAGGCGTGGATCGCTACACCGTTGCGTACCGCAGCGACCTGGGGCAGCCGGAGATCACCGAGACGATGGGCTGCAGGCAGGGGCGGCGGCGCGGTGACCACGAAACCGGGTTCTCCACGTTCGAATTGCTGCTCGACAACGGGCTGCGCGCCGGTGAGCTGATCACCCTGCGGTACACGATCAAGCCCGGCTCACCCGAGGTCTACCACTCGCAGCGCGTCGGCGCCTCCACCCGGGTGTACGGGGTGCAGGTCCAATTCCACGCGGAGGCCTTACCGGTGCGCGTCTACCGCCGCTTCCAGTCCTCGGTGAGCGAGACCGGTTGCGCGGAGATCGACGTCCGGCTGGGCACGACCTTCACCGCCCAGTACGCCGCGACCGATCCGCCGCCCGGCATCTACCGCATCGGCTGGGACTGGGACTAAGTGTCGATCTAGCCCCGCGCGGCGCTGATCCGGTGCCGCAGTGGCGCGTAGTGGGCCGCCACCGCCTTGGTGAAGCCCGCCAGGTCCTCCGCGCGGGCCGCGTCGATGATCCCCCGGTGCAGCGCGACGGTGTCGTGCTCGTCGATCGGCAGGCCGAGGTGCGGCGCGACGGTGGTGTAGACGTCCCAGAACGCGTCGGTGAGCTGGCAGACCAGTTCGTTGCCCAGCGGGTGCACCAGCATCGAGTGGAACGCGCGGTCGGCGCCCGCGGTGTCCTCGCCGCGGTCCATCCGGTCCACGAGCTCGTCCAGACCGGCCAACTGCTCGGTGTCCAGCGCGCCGAGGATCCGCTCGGCGTTGCCGCGCTCGAACAGCTCGCGGACCTCGACCAGCTCCGAGAGCACCGCGAACTCGTCGTCCGGGCTGAGCAGGCCGCGGAAGGTCAGCCCCTCCACCAGCGCGGACAGGCTGAGCTCGCCGACGTAGGTGCCGTGCCCGTGGCGCACCTCGACGATGTCGAGCGCGTCCAGGGTCTTGATCGCCTCGCGGACGCTCGAGCGGGAGGCACCCAGCGCCGCGCACAGCTCGTTCTCCGTGGGCAGCGGGGCACCGGGGCGCAGGCGGTTGTCGAGGATGTAGCGCTTGATGCGCTCGCTGACCTCCTCGCGCAGCAGCGACCGGCCGACCCGTTCGTTGGACACCAACTCCGGCAACCCCTTCCCTCGACTGCGACACCCTCTCACGGTCGGCTGTGCGGCAGCGGTGAGCGTCGCGATGGCGCTGGCCTGGCCGGGTCATGACGGGCGGGTGGACGGTGCTGAATCGATTTTGACACCCGCTCCGACCGGTCTGTAGCGTCGGTCCCACGGTGCACGCCAGTGTCGTCGTTCGCCCGGGGGAAGATCACCGACGATGCCGGAGAGAGTGACGATGAGCGTGCCGTTGAACCCGGTCGTGGCCGAGGTGACCGCCAGGATCGCCGCCCGCAGCGCCACCAGCCGGTCCGCCTACCTGGACCGCATGGCGGCCGCCGTGCCGTCCCGGCCGATGCGCGCCGGACTCGGTTGCAGCAACCTCGCGCACGGCTTCGCCGCCTGCGCGGGCCCGGACCGCCTGGCCGTCAAGGGGGTCAGCGTCCCCGGCGTGGCGATCGTGTCCGCCTACAACGACATGCTCTCCGCGCACCAGCCGTTCCTCGAGTTCCCGGCGTGGATCAAGGACGCCACCCGCCAGGCGGGCGGCGTCGCCCAGTTCGCGGGCGGCGTGCCCGCCATGTGCGACGGCATCACCCAGGGCCGCGCGGGCATGGAGCTGTCGCTGTTCAGCCGCGAGGTCATCGCCATGGCGACCGGCGTCGCCCTGGCGCACGACATGTTCGACGGCGCGCTGCTGCTCGGCGTGTGCGACAAGATCGTCCCCGGCCTGCTGATCGGCGCGCTCGCCTTCGGCCACCTGCCCGCGATCCTGGTGCCCGCCGGTCCGATGGCCTCCGGTCTGCCCAACGCCGAGAAGGCCCGGGTGCGCCAGGCGTTCGCCGAGGGCAAGGCCACCCGCGACGACCTGCTCGCCGCCGAGTCGGCCTCCTACCACTCGCCGGGCACCTGCACGTTCTACGGCACCGCGAACTCCAACCAGCTCGTGGTCGAGGTCATGGGCCTGCACCTGCCCGGCGCGAGCTTCATCCCCCCGGGCACCCCGCTGCGCCGCGCGGTCACCGAGGCGGCCGCCCGCCGCGTCGTGGAGATCACCGCCCAGGGCGACCAGTACACCCCGATCGCCCAGGTCGTCGACGAGAAGTCGGTGGTCAACGGCGTGATCGCGCTGCTGGCCACCGGCGGGTCGACCAACCACACGCTGCACCTGGTCGCCATCGCCGCCGCCGCGGGCATCCAGCTGACCTGGGACGACTTCTCCGACCTGTCGGCCGTCGTGCCGCTGATGGCCAGGGTCTACCCCAACGGCTCCGCCGACATCAACCACTTCGTCGCCGCCGGGGGCGTGCAGTTCCTCATCGCCGAGCTGCTGGCCGCGGGCCTGCTGCACGGTGATGTGTCCACTGTGGCCGGACCGGGGTTGGACCGGTACCGGCAGGAGCCGGTGTTGGACAACGGCGTCCTGCGCTGGCGAGACGGCCTGAGCCAGTCCGGTGACCTGGACGTGCTCAGGCCGTTCGCCGACCCGTTCGCCGCCGATGGTGGGCTGCGGATGCTCGCGGGCAACCTGGGTCGCGCGGTGATCAAGGTGTCCGCCGTCGCCGCCGAACACCGCGTCGTCGAGGCGCCCGCCCGGGTGTTCACCACCCAGGAGGCCGTCGCCGAGGCGTTCCGCGCGGGCGAACTCGACCGCGACGTGGTGATCGTGCTGCGCCAGCAGGGGCCGCGGGCGAACGGCATGCCGGAACTGCACGGGCTCACCCCGTCGCTGAGCGCGGTGATGAGCCGGGGGTACAGCGTCGCCCTGGTCACCGACGGCCGGATGTCCGGCGCCTCCGGCAAGATCCCGGCCGCCATCCACTGCACCCCCGAGGCCGCCGCGGGCGGCCCCATCGCGCTCATCCAGGACGGTGATCTGGTCCGCCTGGACGCCGAGGCGGGGCGGGTCGACGTGCTGGTCGACCCCGATGTCCTGGCCGCGCGCCTCCCGGTTGACGCGCCTGCGCTGGACTCGGAGTGGACCGGCACCGGCCGTGACCTCTTCGCCGCACTCCGTCGGTCGGTGGGCCCCGCCGACCACGGCGCAAGCGTTTTCGGCCCGGCCGTCCCCGACCTGGTCCCCGCTTCGTAGCTGTATTCCCCTGGTTGCCTCCTCCCTGGTCCTGCCCGCGGCTGCGCCCCACCGCGCGCCGTGGGGCGGACCACTGATTTCTCGTTCGGACAATGCCCGCGCACTGCCAAGGTACGACGGATCCGGGCTTGTCAACGGGGGCTCCGGTCGACTGTGGATGGTCGCGGGGATTGTGGATAACTTTGGTGGGCCTGAGCGGACTGGAGTGGAGAATGAGCCTGCTTGACCTGTCGCCGGTGGTGCCGGTGGTGGTGCTCGAAGACGCGGCGGACGCGGTGCCGCTGGCGCTGGCGCTGGTGCGCGGCGGGGTGCGGATCATCGAGGTGACCTTGCGGACCCCGGCGGCGCTGGAGTCGATCCGGCGGATCGCGGCGGAGGTCCCGGACGCCGTTGTCGGTGCGGGAACGGTGACCGCGCCGGAACACGCGGTAGCCGCGGCGGAGGCGGGCGCGCGGTTCCTGGTCACCCCCGGCACCACGGAGCGGGTCTTGGGCGCCGCCGCTGACACCGGCCTGCCGGTCCTCCCCGGGGCCGCGACCGTGTCCGAGGCCATGCGCCTGGCCGAATTGGGTTACGCGGAGCTGAAGTTCTTCCCCGCGGAGGCGTCCGGCGGCATCGGGTTCCTCAAGTCGATCGCGGGCCCGCTGCCCGGCCTGCGCTTCTGTCCGACCGGTGGCATCAGCGCCACCACCGCCCCCGCCTACCTGGCTCTCCCCAACGTCGGTTGCGTCGGCGGCAGCTGGCTCACGGCCAACCCGACGGACCTCGCGGGCGTCGAGCGGCTCGCGCGGGAGGCGTCCGCCCGCTAAATTGGTAGAGACCACTTCCGCGAACGGCTGCTACTCTTGCGCACAGCTGCATGATGAGAGCTGTTAGCGCGCAGGTGTGAGCAGGAGGTGGGCATGTCGTTCGTCGCCGAGGAGATCGCGGGCCAGCCTGCGTGCTGGGAGCGGGCGGTTGGCGAGCCCTTTGCCCCGGGCGAGCGGATCGCGGTCGTCGGCTGCGGGACGTCCTGGTTCGTCGCGATGGCCTACGCGGCGCTGCGGCAGGCCACAGGGCAGTGGACCGACGCTTTCGCGGCCTCAGAGGCTCTCGTTGATCGCGGCTACGACCGCGTTGTTGCGATTACCCGGTCCGGGACGACGACCGAGGTTGTCGACCTCTTAGCGCGCGTAGCGGTGCCGACGACGGTCATCACGGGCGTGGCAGGGTCACCGGCGACTGCGCGCGCTACCGAGACCGTGCTGCTCGACTTCGCCGATGAGCGGTCCGTGGTCCAGACGCAGTTCGCGACTACGGCGTTGGCCTACCTAAGGTCCTCCCTTGGCGAGGACCTCACTAAAGCCATTGCCGACGCGCGCACCGTTCTCGACCAAGACCTCGGCGACTTGGACGCAGCTGAGCAGTTCACCTTCTTAGGCCAAGGTTGGACGGTCGGACTAGCGCATGAGGCCGCTCTTAAGCTGCGCGAAGCGGCAGGCCTATGGACCGAGTCTTACCCAGCTATGGAGTATCGACACGGTCCAATCAGCATCGCCCAACCTGGTCGCGTCACGTGGGTCTTAGGCCAAGCGCCCGACGGACTGCAGAGCGATGTAGAGAGCACCGGCGCGCGTTATATCGACAGCGGCAACCTTGACCCCATGGCGCACTTAGTGCTCGCCCAACGGGTTGCCGTCGCGGCGGCACTACGACGTGGTCTCGACCCGGACCGGCCGCGCAACCTCACCCGATCCGTCATTCTCGGCGCCTGACATGCCACTGGTCCCCACCGCCGCACTCCTCTCCGCGTCCGCGGGCCACGGCGTCGGCGCGTTCAACGTGATCCAGATCGAGCACGCCCAGGCCATCGTCGCTGGTGCCGCAGCCGCTGGTGCCGCGGTCGTGCTGCAGATCAGCGAGAACTGCGTGCGCTACCACGGCGACCTCGAACCGATCACCGCCGCGACGCTCGCGGTGGCGCGCCGCGCCGACGTGCCGGTCGCGGTCCACCTCGACCACATCCAGACCCCCGAGTTGGTCGACGAGGGCATCCGCCTCGGCGTCGGCTCGATCATGTTCGACGCGTCCGCGCTGCCGTACGACTCGAACGTGGCCCAGACCGCCGCTGTCGTCCGCCGCTGCCACGACGCGGGCGTGCTGGTCGAGGCCGAGCTGGGGGAGATCGGCGGGAAGGACGGCGTCCACGCCCCGGGCGCGCGCACGGATCCCGGCGAGGCGGCCGATTTCGTCGCCGCCACCGGGGTGGACGCGCTGGCCGTCGCGGTCGGGACCTCGCACGCCATGCTGACCCGGGACGCGCGGTTGGACCTCGACCTGATCGCCGCCATCCGCGCCGCCACCGCCGTACCGCTGGTGCTGCACGGTTCCTCCGGGGTCGCCGACGACGCGCTGACCGCCGCCGTGCGCGCGGGCATCACCAAGGTCAACATCGCCACCCACCTCAACGCGGTGTTCACCGCTGCGGTGCGCGCCGGGCTGGCCGATGAGTCCCTTGTGGACACCAGGAAGTACCTCGGACCGGCCCGCGCCGCGGTCGCCGCCGAGGTGGCCAGGTTGCTGGGCGTGCTGCGCGCGATCCCGGCGTGGAAGATCGGGACCCCGGCATGATCCTCACCGTCACCGCCAACCCCGCCCTCGACGTCAGCTACCGCGTCGACCGGCTGCGCCCCGGCCACACCCACCGCATCGGTGCGGTGTTCGAACGCGCGGGCGGCAAGGGCTTCAACGTCAGCCGCGTATTGCACGACCAAGGCATCCCCACCCGAGCCCTCGGCCCCGTCGGCGGCATCCTCGGTGACTCACTACGCGCCGACCTCCTCGACGCAGGCCTCCCGCACGACCTCCTCCCGGTCGCCGCCGCAACACGCATGACGATTGCTGTTGTCGCGGATGAGGCCACTATGTTCAACGAACCTGGCGGGCCATTGTCGGCTCTTGACTGGTCGCGCTTGCAGGACCTTGTTGGGTCTTACTTGCCCCGCACTGAGGTTCTTGTCTGTTCGGGGAGCTTGCCGCTTGATGCACCTGACTCCTCTTACGCTGACTTCGTCTCTTTGGCTGCCGCACATGGCGTCCCAACTGTGGTCGACGTCGGCGGAGCTCCTCTTCGCGCCGCTGCAGAAGCTGGCGTCGCTATCGTGAAGCCGAATGCCGAGGAGTTGGCTGCGGCTGTTGGCGAGGGCGATCCTCTTACCGGCGCTCGGCAGTTGCATTCTCTTGGCGCTGGGGCAGTAGTTGTCTCGCTGGGTCCCGATGGCCTCTTAGCCGTAACAGCCGATGGTGAGTGGCGGGCAACTCTGCCTCAGCCAGTCGTAGGTAACCCGACCGGCGCAGGCGACGCCGCCGTAGCCGCCCTCGCAGACGGCCTCCGCCGCGACCTCCCGTGGCCAGACCGCCTCCGCCTCGCAGTCACCTGGGCAGGCGCCGCCGTAGCCGCCCCCGTAGCAGGCAGCGTCGACCCTGACGTCTTGACAGAGCTGCACGACCAGGTGACCATCACCGCCCTCTGACAACCAGATCGCTGCTGGGCTTGGCGTTTTGCCCGCTGGTCCCAGCCGCTGGACCCTCGGACCCGGCGGTGCCAACTGGCCTTCCGTCAGGTCCGCCTCAGCCCACCTGATCAGCGCGTGGACAGTCGGACTCGCTGGTGCCAAATGCTCGATGGGGCGGACTTGTTTTGCGTGGGGGGACAACACCCGTAGCGTTTCCGCGCGGCAGGGCCTGCTTTTGGGCCCCTGCTTTGCGGTTCTGCGTCGGGTGTTGTAGGGGCCCCGCGCAAAACAAGTTCGCCCCATCGAGCTCGTCGCATTGTCGCGTTTCCCGCCGATGTTGCCGCCAGGCGACGAGGCGTTTCCCGGAGCCGAAGGCGGAGGCCCGAATCCCTTGCCCCGCATCTCCAACCCCGGGCATGCGTCAAGATCAACCTGATCGAAAGCCCCCAAATACACAGCTTACCGCGCGGCACCGACAAACCGGGAGCAGCGAGCAGCAGCCTGTGGACAACCAGAACCGTTGTGGATAAACCGTCACCGCAACGCATGCACGCACAAGATCATCTGCCGCAAGAGCCCCCGATATATAGCCTACCGAGGGGGTCCGACAAAACGGGAGCGGCAAAAGGAGCCTGTGGACAATCGAAGTCGTTGAGGACAACTAGCCACCGCGAAGCCGCCTGCCATGATCAACAGAATTGAAAACCCCCAAATAAACAGCTTACCGAGAGAAGTCGACACAACGGCAGTGCCGACCGGTGTCCTGTGGACAACTGGCGGCCATTGTGGACAGCTTAGGTGCTCGTCGTCGGGGGCTGGGTGACCTGCGCGCACGTCATGAGTTCGCCTCACCTACCATGCGCACGAAAGGCGGTGTTCCGATGCCTGATGTGCCTGGCGATGAGCCTGACTACCGGTTCACGCTTGCCAATGAGCGGACCTTCCTTGCCTGGGTGCGGACCGCCCTTGCGTTGGTTGCTGGTGGGGTGGCTGTTTGGCAGTACCTGCCCGACATGGGTTTGCCGGTGTTGAGGTCGGCCATTGGTATCGGGTTGGTGGTGCTTGGCACCGTCTTGGCGGCTCTTAGTCACCACCGGTGGCGGATCACGCAGCGGGCGATGCGGTTGGGGCGGCCGTTGCCTGTGGGGCCGCAGGTGCCGCTCGTGGCGGTCGGGGTCACTGTGGTGGCCGTGGCGGTGCTCGTGCTGGTCGTGGTCGGTCGGTGACGGACCGGGGGTTGCAGGCTGAGCGGACGCGGTTGGCTTGGTCGCGGACCGCGTTGGCGTGTGCGGCGGTGGGGGCGCTGCTGCTGCACGGGGCCGAGGGGGCGAGCGGGCTCGTCGCGGGGGCGGTGATCTTGTTGTGCGCGGTCGGCATGGTCCTGTGTGGAGCGCGCCGCTACCGGGGGGCCGGGGGGTTGCCCGCCTGGGTGGGGGTGCTGGCGGTGGCGCCGGGGGTGGTGGCGGCGGTCGCGCTGGTGCTGAGGTGACCCGGGGCCGGTGCGGCACCACCGGCCCCGGGTTCGCACTCGCTCGGACCCGCCCCGCCGAAGGAGGGGGGCGGCGGGCCTCGACGCGGGTCCGTGAGCCTGGTGCTCGGGGCAGTATCCGCTGGTACCCGGGAGGCGGTCCAGCCCTACCGGGCGGTAGTCGAATAGCGGAACAGCGGGTACGCAGGGTGTAGTTCACCCGGTGTGGGCTCACTCGATGGTGGAACAGTCCGCTCGCGCGGGGTGCGCCGAAAGCAAATGTGCGTAACGTGACAGCAATCGGGGAAACCCCAGGTCAGCGCGCTGTCACCGACAGGGCCTCCACACGGGACGGGGGAAGGGCATGGACGGTGTCGCCTACCAGCGCGCGCTGGGCCGCGAGCTGCAGCAGCTGCGCATGCGACGCAGGTGGACGCGCGCCCAGCTGGTGCAACGGCTGCCCAACGAGCTGTCCGCGCAAGCGCTCGCCTCTTACGAGACCGGCACCCGGTCCTGCACCGTGGTCCGGTTCGTGCAGTTGTGCACCGCCCTCGAGGCCTCGCCGCACGACCTGCTGGAGCGGGTGCACGACCAGGTCAGCCACGAGGAGTACCCGGCCTCGCTGAAGGTCGACCTGACCGAGTTGGCCATCGACCCCCGGTCCGAGCTCGCCCCGGCCCGGCGGTGGGCGGCCACCGAGGTCGCCAGGCACGCGGCGAGCACCCGCGACCTGGACATCGGCGCCCTCGAGTCGCTCGCCGCCCTGTGTGGACAGTCCACTGTCGAACTGGTCCGGATGCTGCGCTCCGGCGGCAAGGCCGAGCAGGGGGCGGCCGTCGAGCAGGCCGCGGTGATCGAGCAGGCGTCAGCCGTCGAGCACAAGGCAGTGGTCGGAACACAAAGCAGTGGTTGATCACAAAGCAGCGGTCGAGCACACGGCAGTGGTTGAACACAGCGCAGTCGTCGAGCGGCGGCGGTAGCAGACTGGGGTGCGTGGAATCACGCATCGGGGTCATCGGGTTCGGGATGCGGTCGACGCTGATCGACCACGCGCACCGGCCGGGGGAGGGCAGTCGGGTGGTCGCCGTGTGCGACCCCCGGCCCGAGCGGCGCGCCGAGGCCGCCCGCAGGTACCAGGCGGCCACCTACGCCACCGCCGACGAGCTGCTGCGCCACGAGCTGGACGCCGTGTTCGTGCTGTCGCCCGACCACCTGCACGTCGAGCACGCCGTCGCGGTGCTGGAGTCCGGGCGGGCGGCGTACGTGGAGAAGCCGCTGGCGATCACCGTCGAGGGCTGCGACCGGGTCCTGGAGACGGCCGTGCGCACCGGCAGCAGGCTCTACGTCGGCCACAACATGCGGCACATGCCGGTGGTCACCACCATGCGCGATCTGATCGCCTCAGGGGCCATCGGGACGGTCACCGCCATCTGGTGCAGGCACTTCGTCGGCCACGGCGGCGACTACTACTTCAAGGACTGGCACGCCGAGCGCGCCAAGGGCACCGGGCTGCTGCTGCAGAAGGGCGCCCACGACATCGACGTCATCCACTGGCTCGCGGGCGGCTACTCCCGCACCGTCACCGCCATGGGCGCGCTGACGCTCTACGGCGACATTGCCGACAGGCGAACGGAACCCGACTACAAGGTGGCCTTCGACCACGACACCTGGCCGCCGTCGGCGCACACCGGGCTCAACCCGGTGGTGGACGTCGAGGACCTGTCCATGGTCACCATGGCGCTCGACAACGGCGCGTTCGCCACATATCAGCAGTGCCATTACACGCCGGACTACTGGCGGAACTACACCGTGATCGGTACAGAGGGCAGGCTGGAGAACTTCGGCGACGGTCCGGGGGCGCTGGTGCGGGTCTGGAACCGCCGCCACCGCGGTTACGCCGCCGAGGGCGACCGGGTCGTGCGGATCGGCCAATCCGCCGCGGCGGAAGCGGGCCACGGCGGTGCCGACCCGGCGATTGTCGCCGAATTCGTCCGCTTCGCCCGCGTGGGCGGGCCGACCGCGACCTCCCCGGTGGCCGCCCGCCAGGCGGTGGCCACCGCCTGTGCCGCAACGGATTCGCTGCGTGCCGGGGGTACGGCCACGGCGGTGCCGGGGTTGGCCGAGGACCTGCGCGGGTACTTCGAGGCAAATGCGGACCCAGGTCCAACCGAAAACGTTGCCCGCGGTCCGCGACCGTGACCGGATCGGCACACAGCGTTCCGGTTTACAGCCTTTACCGCCACCTGTGGTGGTGATTTTCCGCCAAGTGTCGTGATCTATAGCGCTTAAAGCGTTACGCGTGGTTCCCGAGTTGTGACAATTCGTTGCCCGTCGTCCGGCGTGAGGGTGATCGCAACCGGGGCGTCGTGCTGGATTTTTCTCCCGTACATCCGGAAACCAGACGATTCGCACTACACGTCGGGGTGTACCAGTTCGATGGGAGAAACCCGATGGCGATCGCCCGCTTCCAGATCTACAGATCCGCCGATGACGCGGTGACGTGGCGGTTCCTCTCCGCCAACAACCGCAGCCTCGGTCAGGCCGCGGATCGCTTCGTCGACGCCGACGCCTGTTCCCGGGCACTGCTGGAACTGCGCACCCGGCTCACCGAGATGTCGGCCACCACCGCCAGGGAGACCCCCTCCCAGCTGTGGTCTTGGCGGGTTCGGCTGGCCGGGACCGATCTCGCGGTGTCCAGCCGCAAGTACCACCGCCGGGTGCAGGCGCAGTACGCCTGCCGCAGTTTCCTCGGCCTCGTCGCCAACTCCACGGTCGCGGACCTCCCGCGAGTGGTGCATTTCTGATGCTCGCATCCGCCTATTCCAGGCGCTGCCATTCGGCCCATGCCGACGGCGAAATGCAAACCCGTTCGTTCGTTGTTCACATCGGCATCCGACCTCGGCCAACTGGCCCGGCTTGGCTTGCGCGCGTAACGCAACCGTGGATCCGGAGCAACCCCAGATGACCCAGTTGATGAGCGCGCCCGACCCGGTGGTCGCCGGGCCGCCGGACGCGCCGCGCAGGCGGGTGTCGCCCTCCGGCGGCATGGACCGGGTGTTCCGCGCGGTGCTGCGCGGCGCGGGGCTCACCGTGCTCGCGCTGATGGTGACCGTCGGCGTCTTCCTGCTCATCCGCGGCCTCAGCGCCTTCTCGGTCGCCGGGTTCGGCTTCTTCACCACCGAGACCTGGCAGCCCGACTCGAAGAACTTCGGCATCGCCGCGGTGCTCGTCGGCACGCTGCTGATCGCCTCGGTCGCCCTGGTGGTGGCCTTCCCGCTGGCGCTGGGCATGGCGCTCTACATCTCCGAGTACGCGCCGCGGCGGATCAAGCGCGCGCTCACCAGCATGATCGACCTGATGGCCGCGGTGCCCAGCGTGGTCTACGGCCTGTTCGGCTCGACCCTGCTGCAGTGGCAGGGCACCGACATCCCGCGCTGGCTGTCCATCCAGTTCGGCTGGATCCCGTTCCTCTCGGTGCCCGAGGCCGACCCGGACAACCCGCTCTCGCCCAACGGCGTCTACATGACCTCGACCTTCTGGGCTGGCCTGGTGGTCGGGTTCATGATCATGCCGTTCATCTGCTCGGTGATGCGCGAGTCGTTCACCCAGGCGCCGCAGGGCGAGCGGGAGGGCGCCTACGCGCTCGGCTCGACCCGCTGGGGCATGATCCGCAGCGTCGTGCTGCCCTTCGGCCGCTCCGGCATGATCGGCGGCACCATGCTCGGCCTCGGCCGCGCGCTCGGCGAGACGATCGCCGTGGCCATGATCATCTCGCCGGTGTTCGTCATCCAGCCGCACATCCTGGGCTCCGGCGCCAACTCGGTGTCCGCGCTCATCGCCCAGCAGTGGGGCTCGGCGAGCCCGTTCGGCCTCGGCGCGCTGATGGCCGCGGGCCTGGCCCTCTTCACGCTCACCCTCGTGGTCAACTTCGCCGCCTCCGCGGTGATCGCCCGCAGTCGATCCGGCCAGGGGAGTGACGCCTGATGTCCACAGTGGAACCAACCGTGGCCCGGCCGGTGCCGGAGCTCGCCGAGACCACCCAGCAGATCCCGCAGCCGACCGAGCGGCTGGCCCAACCGCAGCCGCACCGGTTGCCGCTGCCGGTCCCCGGTCGGCACCGCGCCGCGCCCGCGCCCGAGGTGCGCCGCGACACCCGCTCGATCCGCCGCGCCGACATCGTCGCGCTGCTCGGCGCGCTCGTCGCCGCGGCCGCGCTCACCGGGGTGCTCTTCGACCAGATCGCCCCGTTCTCCGGCGTGGTCGGTTTCATCGCGATCGCCTACCCGCTGTTCCTCGCCATCTACGCGCTGCTGGTGTCGCTGGAGGAGAACGCGCTGACCGTGCGCGACAAGCTGGTCTCCGCGCTGGTGCACAGCGTCGCGGTGCTGGCCGTCGGCGCGCTCATCGTGATCATCTCCTACCCGGTGGTCGAGGGCTGGCCCGCGCTGGCGCACCTCAACTTCTTCACCGAGGACATGGCCGACGCGGGCACCCTGGACCCGCTGGAGTTCGGCGGGATCCTGCACGCCATCGTCGGCACGCTCGAGCAGATCAGCATCGCGCTGGTCATCACCGTCCCGCTCGGCCTGGCCACCGCGGTGTTCCTCAACGAGACCAGGGGCGCGTTCACCCGCCTGGTGCGCACCGTCGTCGAGGCGATGACCGCGCTGCCCTCGATCGTCGCGGGCCTGTTCATCTACGCCTCGCTGATCCTGCTGCTGGGCTTCCAGCGCTCCGGGTTCGCCGCTGGCGCCGCGATCAGCATCATGATGCTGCCGATCATGATCCGGGCCGCGGACGTGGTGCTGCGGTTGGTACCCAGCTCGCTGCGCGAGGCGTCGCTGGCGCTGGGCGCCGGGCAGCTGCGCACCGTGTGGCACGTGGTGCTGCCGACCGCGCGCTCCGGCCTGACCACCAGCGTCCTGCTGGCCACCGCGCGCGGCGTCGGCGAGACCTCGCCGGTGCTCATCGCCGCGGGCTTCACCCCGTACCTCAACGCCAACCCGTTCGTCGACGCGCAGGTCTCGCTGCCGCTGGCCACCTACCAGATGGTGGCCTCCTCGGAGGAGACCATGCAGACCCGCGCGTTCGGCGCCGCTTCGGTGCTGATCCTTCTGGTGCTGATCCTGTTCGTCCTCGCTCGGGTGCTCGGCGGGCGGGAGGCGGGCGCCCTGTCGGCGGGCCAACAACGCCGCAGGGCCAAGGCATCCGCTCGCGACCGCGAGCGCTTCATCGCCGCGACGGGCCACTCTGCCTCACCCCCGCCCGCCCAGCCCCTGGCAGGCCCACCCCTGACCGATCCGCAGCAAGGAGTCCAGCTATGACCCCCCAGGGACGCGCGCGCGGGGTTGGCCTGCTGGCCACCCTCGTCGTGCTCGCCACCGCCGCGGTCGGGTTCGCCCCGACCGCCTCCGCCCAGGGCTACGTGCCGATCAGCGGATCGGGGTCGACCTGGAGCTTCAACGCGCTCGACCAGTGGCGCAAGAACGTCCAGCAGTTCGGCATCCGGATCAACTTCTCCGGTACGGGCTCCACCGACGGCCGCAACCAGTTCAAGGCCGGTCAGGTCGACTTCGCGGTGTCGGAGATCCCCTACGGCCTCACCGACGCCGGGGTCCGCGACATCCCGCCGCCGGACGGCAAGTTCGCCTACATGCCGATCGTCGCCGGTGGCACGTCGCTGATGTACAACCTCAACATCGCGGGCAAGCGGGTGACCAACCTGCGGCTCTCCGGCGACACCGTCACCAAGATCTTCACCCGCAAGATCACCATGTGGAACGACGCGGCGATCGCGGCGGACAACCCGGCGCTGACCCTGCCCGCCCGCCAGATCGTGCCGGTGGTGCGCAGCGACGGCTCCGGCTCGACCGCGCAGTTCACCAGCTACCTCGCCGACCAGCACGGCGCGGACTGGGACGACTTCTGCCACAAGGCGGGCCGCGTGCAGACCCCGTGCGGGTTCACCTCGAACTTCCCGTCCTACCAGGGGATCGTCGGCCAGGTCGGCTCGATCGGCGTGGCGAACTACGTGCGGCAGGCGCAGAGCGACGGCGCCATCACCTACGTCGAGTACTCCTACGCCAAGAACGCCGGGTTCCCGGTCGCCAAGCTGCTCAACAAGAGCGGCTTCTACATCGCCCCGACCGCCCAGGCCGTCGCCGTCGGGCTGCTCAAGGCCGAGATCGACCCGAACGACCTGACCCAGAAGCTGCAGGGCGTCTACAACTCGACCGACGACCGCACCTACCCGATGTCCAGCTACAGCTACATGATCCTGCCGACGGCGATCAAGGGCACCTTCAACGAGCTCAAGGGCAAGACGCTCTCGGACTTCTCGTACTACTTCCTGTGCGAGGGCCAGCAGCAGGCCGAGCGGCTCGGGTTCTCCCCGCTGCCGATCAACCTGGTGCAGGCCGGGCTCAAGCAGGTGGAGCGGATCCCCGGCTCGACCAAGAAGCCCACCGACATCTCCAAGTGCAACAACCCGACCTTCTCCACCAACGGCACCAACACCCTCGCCCAGACCGCGCCGCACCCGCAGGAGTGCGACAAGAAGGGCTCGACGGTCCAGTGCGACGCCAGCGGCAAGGCCGTCACCAAGAAGGGCGCCGTCAAGACCACCGCGGCGGCCAAGCCCGGTGAGACCGCGCCCGGCGCCGCGGAGACCCCCGGGACCGATCCGGGAGCCGCCACCGAGGGCGAGGGCGCCGCGACGGGGGACACCGCCGCGGAGGAGAGCACCGAGGGCGGCCTGTCCGCCGTCCCGGTCTCGGTCGACCTGCCCCAGGACGACGGCACGCTGCTGGTCGTCGTCGCCGCGGTGCTCATGGTCGTGCTCGTCGCGGGTCCGCCGCTGGTGGCCCGGCTGATGCGGGGCAAGGGGTGAACATGGCCATCAACGACCGGCTACCGCGCCTGCTGCTCGTGGTGCTGATGCTGGCCACCGGCGGGGTGCTGCTGGTGCCGAGCCCGGCCGCCGCCCAGGCGCCAGCGGGCTCCGCGGTGACCGTGCGCGGCGCGGGCGAGTTCGCCACCACGGAGTTCACCATCTCCCAGACCCGGGGGCTGATCAACCAGACCGTCCACCTGAGCTGGGCGGGCGCCGCCCCGACCGACACCGGTCGCGGTTACAACTACCTGCAGATCATGCAGTGCTGGGGCGACGACGAGGCCGGGCCGCAGCGCGAGCAGTGCCAGTACGGCACACCGCTGCAGGGCTCCTACAACTCCGACGCGCTGTGGTCGCGCTCGCTGCCGGTGAAGCCGCCCAAGCTGCCCAACGGGCAAGACCCGCAGCCCGACGGCAGGCTCATCGACCCGCTCGAGACCACGCCGCAGCAGACCGCGAAGCCCGGTGCGGCCACCTACCTGCCGTTCGTCCCGGTGCCCGCCTCCGGTCCGCCGACCACGTCGAGCGAACCGGGCTACGGCCTGTACTTCGACGCCAGCACCACCAACGAGGTGCAGGTCGGCGTCACCCGCGAGGACGGCAAGGGCGAGCTCGACTTCGAGATCCAGACCACCCTCGAGGCGCCCGGTCTCGACTGCGGCCGGGTCCGCACCAGCGGCGCCGACGCGGGCAAGGCGCGGCACTGCTGGCTGGTCGTGGTGCCGCGCGGCACCAAGGAGGTCAACGGCAAGAGCGTCACCGTGCCGACCGACCAGGGCGGGCACATCCACGGCTACCTCGACTCGTCCCCGCTGAGCCAGTCCAACTGGGACAAGCGGTTGCCGCCGATCCGGCTCGACTTCGAGCCGGTCGGCGACTCGTGCCCGCTGGGCAAGGCCGAGCGCGCGCTCAGCGGCAACGAGTTCGTCGTCGACGCGGTGCTGCGCTGGCAACCGGCGCTGTGCGCCAACAACGGCCCGGTGTTCGGCTTCGTCCAGGTGCCCGACCGGCAGGCCCGCGACCTGCTCGGCGGCGAGGACCCGGGCATGGTCTTCCTGGCCAAGCCGGCGGCCAAGGGATCGATGATCGACGACCGGGCGCTGGTGTACGCGCCGGTGTCGGTCTCGGCCTACACCGTGGCGTTCATCATGGAGCGCCAGCCGAGGATCGACGCGCCGGACAGCGTCAAGGTCAAGGACGGCCAGCCGATCGAGGAGCTCAAGCTCACCCCGCGGTTGGTGGCCAAGCTGCTCACCCAGTCCTACTCGGGCGCGGTCCCCGGGCTGCAGGACTACCTCAAGGACAACCCGACCCGGTTGAGCCAGGACGAGGAGTTCCTCCAGCTCAACCCGGAGTTCCGCGACCACGCCTCGCTGAGCATGCTCACCGTGGACGCGCTTGCGTCCTCTGTGGACATGGACGCCACCGAGTCGCTGTGGGAGTGGATCAACTCCGACGCCGAGGCGAAGGCCTGGCTCGGCGGCAGCCCCGACCAGTACGGGATGAAGGTCAACAAGAACTTCGTCGGGTTGCCCATGCCCGCGCAGAACTTCCCCAAGGCCGACCTGACCTGCGTCCCGCAGAAGATCCTGAACATGATCGCCGACATGTGCGCTGGCACCAGGCGCCCGCTGGCGGCCGACCTGCACGAGGCGGGCCGCGCGGTCAACCGCGGCGACAGCCTCGGCCGCGAACCCAACGGCCAGCGCGACCCGCTCGACCAGACCAAGCCCGCCTTCTCCCGGGTCGGCCGCTCGGTGGTCGGCAAGCGCGCCATGCTCGCGGTCGTCGACACCGCGACCGCCAAGCGCTACGGCCTGTCCGTGGCGAAGCTGCGCAACGCGGCCGGGCAGTTCGTCGCCCCGACCGACGAGGCGGTCCTCGCCGGTGTCGCCGAGATGACCGCGACCGACACCCCCGGGGTGAAGGCCACCAACCCCAAGGCGGTCGCGGCCAACGCCTACCCGCTGCCCGCGGTGAGCTACGCGGCGACCGCGCCGTCCATGCTGACCCGCGACTCGGGCAAGGACTACGCAGGCCTGCTGCGCTACGTCACCTCCGCGGGCCAGGTCCCCGGTGAGGGCGTCGGCAAGCTCCCGGCCGGGTACATCCCGCTGCCGCAGCCGATGCGCGAGCAGGCCGAGGCGAGCGCGAAGGTGATCGAGCGCGACGCGGGCATCAAGCCGCCCGTCGCGCCGGAACCGGCCGAGGAGCAGGAGACCGGCGCCGAGGACGAGACCCCGGCCGCCGATCCCGACCCGGCCCCCGCGCCGCAGCCCGCCCCGGCGCCCGCGCCCGCTGCCCCCGAGACCCCGGCGGCGCGCAGCACCCCGGTCGCGCAGAGCAAGACGACGCAGGCGACCCCGGTCGCCTGGGTGCTGCGGTACCTGATGGCCGGACTGCTCGTCGCCGGTGGCCTGGCCACCGCCGCGGGCCCCGTGCTGACCCGGCTCGGGGCGCGGGCGAGGATTCGATGACCCTTGCCCCAGCGCGCGGCACCGTCGCCGCGCCCCGCCTGCTGAGCGCTGCCCGGGCACGGGTGCTCACTGCCGTTCACCACAGCACTGCCGTTCACCACAGCGCCGTCGTTCACCACAGCGCTCCCGGTCGCCACAGCACGGTCGTTCACCACACCGCGGGCTGCCACAGCACTGGTCACCACGGTGCTGGCTGCCACAGCGCTGGCCAGAACGCGGGCCACCACTGGGCTCCCACAGCATGGGAAACCGTTGGCGGGCCTGCCTCACCGGCGCTCACGGTCGGCGACGGGGTCGTCACCGCGGGCGCGGGTGGCGTCTTCCGCCGGTCCGCTGAGCACCCGCCGCGCGCGGGTGCGACCGGTCGTACCCGCGGCGTCACCGGCGCACCCCGCCGTGCCGACGCCGCCCAGGATCCCGTTGTCCGCGCGGTGCGTAGTCCACCCGTCACTGTCCAGACAGGACAGTCTGTTGCGAACGCGCTGTTCGCCGTCCGGTCATGTACCGGTGCCGGGGCCGACAACTTGGCCGCGATACACCCGATGAGCGGTAGTTCCGGCGGCGGGTCCGAGCCGCTGGCAAGCCCGCGCGACGGGTCGGACGAGGGGGTGATGCGCCCGACCGGCCTGTGAGGGGGAGTCGCCACTCCCCGCCACAGACCGGACGGACAGATGCGTGGCCCGGTGGTCACGGCGTGGACCAGCCCACCGGGGGCGTGCTCGGACAACCAGTCCGCGCACCACTGCGAAGAAAAGGATACAGGTAGTGAGCAAGAAGCAGCGTTTGATCGTTGTGGCCTCCGCCGCGCTCGCCCTGGCGGGCGTGTTCGCGGGCACGGCCCAGGCGGACCCGACCGGTGCGCCGACCTACCGCGAGCTGGCCGGTACCGGCTCCGACACCACCCAGACGGTGTTGAACGGCCTCTCCGAGGCCATCACCATCAACGGCACCAAGGTGCTGGGCTCGTACGACGCGCGTGGTTCCGCCCAGATCACCACCAAGGACGCCAACCCCGCCTGCACCATCAACCGGCCGGAGAACTCCGCTGGTGGCGTCACCGCGCTGAAGGCCAGCGTGGCCGCCAACAACGGTTGCCTCCAGTTCGCCCGCTCCTCGTCGAACTCGGCGGCGGCGAACACGGACCTCAAGTTCATCCCGTTCGCGATCGACGCGCTGACCTACGCGGTCCGCAGCGACAGCGCGGTGCCGAAGAAGCTCACCAAGGCCCAGTTGACCGCGATCTACACCTGCGCCAACACCGCGTTCAAGCCGCTGGCCCCGCAGTTCGGCTCCGGCACCCGCTCGTTCTTCGTCCGGTCGATCATGCCCGCGGGCACCGTCGACTCGGCGAACCTGTTCGGCCCGACCGGCCAGTACGCCTGCGTCAACGACAAGGACGCGGCCAACGAGCCGATCCAGGAGCACGTCGGCACCTACCTGACCGACACCCGCCACCTGCTGCCCTACTCGATCGCGGTCTACAACTCGCAGGTCTACGGCAACGCCCCCGCGGCACAGGGCAAGGCTGTTCTCGGCACCGTCGACAACATCCAGCCGACCAACCTGAACACCTCCTCGGTGTTCAAGCGCGACGTCTACAACGTGATCCCGGCCGACAAGCTCGAGGTCGCCCCGTTCAGCACCGTGTTCGTCGGCGCCAACTCGGCCGTCTGCCAGCGCGGCGACGTCATCACCCGCTACGGCTTCGGCATCGCGCCCAACTGCGGCGTCCCGGTCCAGTAGTCCGGCAGTCCTCCCCTTCTTCTTCGCCACACCTGATCACGGAAGGTTTGCACACCAGTGCGCACAAACGTCTTCACCCGCAGGCTGGTCGGCGGGGCCATCGCCTTCGCGGCCGCCACCGCTGCCACCCTCGGCGCGGCGGGCATCGCCGCCGCCGCGGCGCCCCCCGGGAACCTGGGTTCGCTGAGCATCAACAAGACCTCCGGTCTTGACACCGACGCCCCCACCTTCACCACCTCCGCGGGCTGCACCCCGGACTCCGACGGCTACAGCCTGTTCGTCTACGGGCCGGGTGCGTGGGACGCGGGCTTCACCGCGACCCCCGTCACCGACGTCGGCTTCTCGCAGAGCGGCGGCTTCCCGATCGTGCAGGGCCTGTCCTTCAAGGACATCGCGGTGGACAACGCCACCACGATCGTCCCGGGCAAGTACACCGTCGCGGCCTACTGCGTCGACCAGTTCGCCGCCGAGAACAAGGGCGCGTTCACCCGCGACATCTGGTTCACCTCCGCCACCGCGTGGCGCGACAGCGACCCGGCCGTGCAGAACCCCAGCACCACCGCGCTCTCGGTCACCCCGGCCGCCCCGGTCGTCTCGGGCACCAACGTGACCCTGACCGCCAACGTCACCCCGGCCACCGCCGTGGGCTCCGTCCAGTTCAAGGACGGCGCCAACAACCTCGGTGCCCCGGTGACCGTGGTCAACGGTGTCGCGACCCTCTCCACCACCGCGCTGCCCACCGGCGCGCGTTCGCTGACCGCCTCCTTCTCGGGCGCCGGCTACGTCACCTCCACCTCGTCGGCCGTGTCGTACCAGGTCAACGCGCCTGCCGCCGCCCCGACCACGACCGCCCTCGCGGTCACCCCGAGCGGTACCGCCGCCGCGTACTCGCCCGTCACCCTCTCCGCCACCGTGAACCCGGGTGCGGCCGCTGGTGCGGTGCAGTTCTTCGACGGTGCCAACGCCCTGGGCAACCCGGTCGCCGTGTCCGCCGGTTCGGCCACGCTGACCACCTCCACCCTCGCGGTGGGCGCGCACAACTTCACCGCGCGCTTCGTCCCGAGCAACGCCGCCGCCTACGAGCCCTCGGTCTCGGTCGGCGTCGCCCTCGAGGTCACCCCGTTCGCCGGTGTGACCGCGTCGCAGAACATCACCACCACCGTGCTCGCCGGTGAGCTGCTGATCAGCGTCGCCAACCAGAACGTGGTCCTGCCCTCCCCGGTCATGGCCGCCGACGGTTCGCTGCTGACCACCGCTGGCTCGCTCAACCCGATCAAGGTCACCGACACCCGCGCGGGTAACCCGGGCTGGAACGTCTCGGGTCAGGTGTCCGACTTCATCAACGGCGCCAACGCCATCAACGGCGCGAACCTGGGCTGGACCCCGAAGCTCGTCGACAAGTCCGCCCCCCAGGTCATCACCGTCGGTGCGCAGGTCAACCCGGCCAACGCCATCGCCCCGGGTGCCTCGGCCCCCAACGGCCTCGGCCTGGCCGCCGCCCGCGTCCTCGCCACCGCCGCCGCCCTCGGCGGCAACGGCACCGCGAACCTGTCGGCCGACCTGGCCCTCAACGTCCCCACCTCCACCGTGGCGGGCACCTACTCGGCGCTGCTGACCCTCACCGCCATCTGAGGTAAGCCCGAGACCGGCTGATCGAGTCGATCAAGCCAGTGGGGCGGGCCGGGCCAGGTACCCGGCCCGCCCCACACCTCGACCTTCTACTAAGGACTTGACCATGAAGCGGATCTGGCGCCACGCCGCGCTTTCCGGTCTGCTCGCGCTGCTGGCCACCGGGCTGACCGGCCTGGCGCCCGCGCAGGCCGCTGCGGCCGCTCCCGCCACCTTCGGCGTGCGCCCGGCCACCGCCCAGGCGCCGGACAACCGCCCGAACTTCAGCTACAGCGCGACACCCGGCGCGGTCGTGGTCGACTACGTCGCGGTGTCGAACGTGTCCAACGACCCGCTGTCGCTCAAGCTCTACCCGAACGACGCCTTCAACACCCCCGACGGCGGGTTCGACCTGCTGGCCTCCAACGCCAAGTCGGTCGACGTCGGCGCCTGGGTCACCGTGGACTCCGGCCAGGTCGAGGTCCCCGGCCGCACCACCAAGATCGTGCCGTTCCGGCTGAGCATCCCGCCGAACGCGACCCCCGGCGACCACGTCGGCGGCATCGTGGCCGCCCTGGTCACCGAGGCCACCAACGCCGAGGGGCAGCGCGTCGCCGTCGAGCAGCGCGTGGGTGCCCGGGTGTACCTGCGCATCTCCGGTGACCTCGTGCCGAAGCTGAGCATCGAGGACCTGACCGCCGACTACGAGCACTCGCTGTTCGGCTCGGGCGACACCGTCGTCGAGTACACCGTGCGCAACTCCGGCAACGTCCGCCTCGGCGGCAAGCAGACGGTCACCGTCGAGACCCCCTGGGGCTCCGGGACCTCCGCGCCGAACCTGGCCGACCTGCCCGAACTGCTGCCGGGCAACACCTTCCGCGTGCGCACCACCGTCCCCGGCGTGCTGCCCGCGGGCTGGCTCGACGCGCTCGTGCACATCGACCCGGTCGCCCCACCCGGCCCGCAGCCGCAGGCGCCAGCCGTCGACGCGAGCGTCACCGCCATCGCGGTCCCGTGGCTGTTGCTGATCATCGTGCTCCTGGTCGTCGCGCTGGTGCTGTTCCTGTTGTGGCGCAGGCGAAAGCGCCGCGCCCGGCCCGCGGTCGCGCCGGATCCGTTGCCGGAGGTGGAACATGCGGTCTAGTCGCTACCTGCTCGCCGCGGTCGTCGCGGTCCTGCTCGGGCTGTCCTTACCCGCGACCGCGTCGGCGGACCGGATCGGCGGCCTGCTGGTCACCCCCGGCGAGAGCGTCGACGAGGTCCCGGTGCGGCTCAACACCGAGAAGGGCTGCCCGCAGGGCGCCACCGGCTACATCGCGACCATGAAGGGCCACGGCCTGGACAACGTCGTCGTGGTGCCGACCTCGGACGTGCTGATGTCGCACGACAAGGGGTTCATGGTCCCGGTCGCCAACACCTTCCGCGACTACGCCAAGGACAACAACACCACGCTGCAGGGCCGCTACGAGATCACGCTCAGCTGCGTCGACGCGTTCTCCCAGCAGAACTTCGGCGACTTCACCGCCTCGATCGACATCCCGGCCGCCGGTCGCTACGCGGCGGTCGGCCCGGCCAAGGGCCCGGCGCGCAACACCGACCCGATCGTCCCGCCCGAGTTGGGGCTCGACGGCGGGCAGCAGGACACCGCGCCCGCGCCGCAGCAGCAACCCGGGCAGCAGCAGCCCGCCGACGTCGCGCAGCCGGGCACCGCGCCGGTCGACGCCGCCGAGCCCGACCACTCCGGCTCGAGCTCCAAGACCTTCCTCTACCTGGGTGGTGGCGTGGCGGTGCTGGTCGTGGCCGCGGCCATCGGCGCCCGGATCCGCAGGCGGGGCAGTGAGACCACCACCGAGTCCGAAACCGAGTGACGCCGAACCCGGCCGCAGCTCACGAACTGGAGGCAGTGAAGTCATGCGTAAGCGCCAACTGATCGCGGCAGGCGCGGCGGTCCTCACCACGGTCACGGCGGGCATCCTGCTCGCCGCCACCACCAGCCAGGCGGAACCGCCGACGGCCACCTTAGGGACGCTGACCGTCAGCAAGCAGTCCGGCCTGGACACCGACGCGCCGACCTGGACCACCGAGGGGCCGTGCACCGCGGACTCCGACGGCTACACGCTGTGGGTCTACGGCCCGGGCGGGTTCGCCAAGGGCCTGGTCGGCGCCCCGATCTCGGACGTGGGCTTCTCCACCACGGACCCGATCAGCGTCACCCAGGGCCTGACCTTCAAGGACATCGCGGTGGAGAACAGCACCACGATCCAGGCGGGCGAGTTCACCGCGGTCGTGTTCTGCCGCGACGGCTTCGGTGGCGTCGACACCGGCACGTTCACCAAGAAGTTCTACTTCGTGGACCCGACGCACTGGCAGGTGCGCAACCCGGCGGACCCCACCACCACGTCGTCGACCACCACGACGACCACGACCGCGCCGACCACCACCACGACCACCACCACGGTGTCGCCGACGACCACGACCACGACGGTCGAGCCGACGACGACCACCACGACGGTCGAGCCCACCACCACGACGACCACGGTCGAGCCCACGACGACGACCACCACTGTCGCCCCGACCACGACGACGACGACGGTCGAGCCCACCACCACGACCACGACGGTCCAGCCGACGACCACCACGACGACGGTCCAGCCGACGACGACCACCACCACGGTGGCCCCGACGACGACCACGACCACGACGACGATCAAGCCGACCACGACGACCACCACGGTCCAGCCGACGACCACCACCACGTCGGTCCAGCCGACGACGACCACCACGACCTCGGGTGGGGCCACCACCACGACCCCGTCCGGCCCGCCCCGGCTCGGCGCGCTGACCCCCAGCAAGACCAGCGGTGGCGCCAACGAGACCCCGCCGACCTACTTCACCGACGGCCCCTGCCCGAAGTTGACCAAGGAATACCTGATCAACGTCAAGGGCCCGGGTGACTGGCTCAAGGGCTTCGCGGGCGCGGTCGCGACCGAGAGCGACGTGTCCCTCAGCGACCCCTTCACCGGCACGCAGACCTGGGGCTTCGCCGACATCGCCAAGGACAACAGCGTCACGATCAAGCCGGGCACCTACACCGTCGAACTGCGCTGCGTCGACGCCTTCGGCCAGCTCGACCTGGGCTACTTCGACCTCAAGCTGGAGTTCTTCAACGACACCGCGGGCGCGGTGCGCTGGAAGGTCGCGCAGGGGACCGGCACGACGACCACCACCCCGGCGTCCACCACGACCCAGCCCGGTGGCGGCACGACCACCACCGCGGGCGGCACCGTCGACCCGACGACCACCACCGTCGCGCCCGCGCCGCAGGGCAGTTCCGGGACCGGCTCCGGCGGTGGCCTCGCCAGCACCGGTGCCTCCGTGGGGCTCGCACTGCTCGCCGGTACCGCGCTGATCGGCTTCGGTGGCCTCGCGCTCGTCGCGACCCGCCGCCGCCGCGCCGCGGGCACGCCGACCGAGTGGCCGACCCAGAGCTGATGACCGACTGACCGGTGTGCGCCGCGGGTCCCGCCCGCGGCGCACACCGGTTCCCCAGAGAGGACACCAGGGTGACCGTGCTCGACAAACCCCAACCGGCCCCGGCCCCACCGGGCGTCCCGGAGCCGCGGTACCGGCCGGAACGGCCCGCGCTGCTGCTGGCCGGGCAGATGGTCGCCATCCTCGGCGCGGTGCTGTTGTGCTTCGTCGCCCAACTCGTCTTCCTCGGCGCGCTCAAGCACGAGCGCGACCAGAACTCCGCTTACAACGCCCTGCGCGCCGACCTGGCCAAGGCGACCGCGCCGGTGTCCGGGCTGACCGAGGACGGCAGGCTGCTCGACAGCGGCACCCCGGTCGCGATCATCGAGATCCCGCGGCTGCGGCTGCAGGAGGTCGTGCTCGAGGGCACCTCGTCGCGCACCCTGAAGTCCGGGCCGGGGCACGTGCGCAACACGCCGCTGCCCGGGCAGTCCGGCACGAGCACGATCTACGGCCGCAAGGCCGCTTACGGCGGGCCGTTCGCCCAGATCGACAAGCTGCGCCAGGGCGACGAGATCGTGGTGACCACCGGCCAGGGCGAGCACCGCTACATGGTGCAGGGCGTGCGCAGGGTCAACGACAAGGAGCGGGTCGCCCCCGCAGGCGAGGGGCGGCTGACGCTGGCCACCGCCGACGGGTCCTACTTCCTGCCCACCGACGTCATCCGGGTCGACGCCCGGCTGGTCTCGGAGGTGCAGGCCAAGACCAGGCAGCTGCCCGCGTTCGCGGTGCCCGACAACGAGCGCGCCATGGCGGGCGACCGCTCCGCGCTGGTGCCGATCGCGCTGTGGACGCTGATCCTGGCCGCCGCCGGGGTCGGCGCGGTGTACGTGCGCCAACGGGTCGGCCGCTGGCAGGCCTGGGTGATCGGGGTGCCGGTCGTCGGCGCCGTCGCGCTCACCCTCGCCGACCACTCCGCCGCCCTGCTGCCCAACCTGATGTGACCGGAAGGACCCCCGATGACCAGCGTGATGACCAGCCCCCACCCCGTGCCGGGCGCCGAGCAGGCCAGCATCGACGCGCGCGCGGTCTCCGCCTGGTTCGGTGACCGCAAGGTCCTCGACCGGGTGTCGCTGCTGATGCCGGGCGGCTCGGTGACCGCGCTGATCGGCCCGTCCGGCTGCGGCAAGTCGACCTTCCTGCGCACCCTCAACCGGATGCACGAGCTGATCCCCGGCGCCTCGCTCGCGGGCGAGGTCCTGCTCTCCGGGGTCGACATCTACGACCCGACCCGCAAGCTCACCGACGCCCGCAAGCAGATCGGGATGGTCTTCCAGAAGCCCAACCCGTTCCCGGCGATGTCCATCTACGACAACGTGATCGCGGGCCTGAAGCTCACCGGGCTCAAGGCGGGCCGCTCCGAGCGCGACGACCTCGTCGAGCAGTGCCTGACCAAGGCCGGTCTGTGGGTCGAGGTCCGCGACCGGCTCCGCCAGCCCGGCGGCGCGCTCTCCGGCGGTCAGCAGCAGCGGCTGTGCATCGCCCGCTCGCTCGCGGTGCGGCCCAAGGTGTTGCTGATGGACGAGCCGTGCTCGGCGCTGGACCCGACCTCGACCCGGCGCATCGAGCAGACCATCGCCGAGCTCGGCCACGAGGTGACGATCATCATCGTGACGCACAACATGCAGCAGGCGGCCCGGGTCTCGCAGCAGTGCGCGTTCTTCCTCGCCGAGCAGGGCACCCCCGGGGTGATCGTCGAGGCGGGGCCGACGCAGCAGATCTTCACCGCGCCCAACGACCAGCGCACCGCCGACTACGTCAACGGCCGGTTCGGCTGATCAACCCGTTCGTGGGTCGTCGCGGGTCGCCCGACGCGGGTAGCGTGGGAGTCCGGCACGGTTTCGCGGTGGGGGTGTGGTGGATCTTCGGTTGGACCCGGCCCCGGCCCCCGGGGTCGTCCTGGTCGCGATCGGCGGGGAGGTCGACCTCGTCGCGGCGGGCATCCTGGAGCGGTTCCTGCTCGGCGCGGTCGCCGAGCAGCGCAGCAGCAAGCCGGGGCTCATCGTCGACCTGTCGGACGCGCAGTTCTTCGGCTGCGCGGGGCTCAACGCCCTGCTGGCCGCCCAGCGCAGGCTCGAGCGCACCGGCGGCTGGCTGCGGTTGGTCGACGTCTCCCCGGCGGTGTCGCGCGTGCTGGACGCCAACGGCATGAACACCCACCTCAAAGTCACCACCTCCGGAGGCTGACCCCGTGCCGACCCCAGCCGACCCCGCAGCGCGCTCCCCGCACCGGGTCACCGCCTTCGCCGACCCCGCCGCCGAGTTCCTCGCCCACGCCTGCCTGACCTACGGCGCCGACGGGCCGGAGCGGATCGCCCACGCGTCGCGGATCCTGGTCGACCACCCGTCGATCGTCGACGCGTCGTTCGCGGTGCCGGTGGTGCTGGGCGACCCCGAGCGGGTGCGCGAGTGGCTGGCCCGCGACCGGGGCGCGGCGCTCGCGCAGACCGGTCCGTTCGACTGGGAACCGTTGCTGTACCTGACTTACGGCCGCCTCGGGGTGGGGGACCCGGTCGGGGTCGCCCAGCAGTTGCTCGACGCGGGGGCCGACCCGGACACGGGGTACCTCTGGGAGGGCCTCGCGTCGCCGTTCACCGCGCTGACCGGCTGTTTCGGCCGGGGCGAAGGGGATCAGCCGCCGCACCCGTCGGGGCTCGCCCTGGCCCGGGTGCTGCTGGCGGCGGGGGCCAGCCCGAACGACAGCCAGACGCTGTACAACTGCCAGTTCCGGTCGGATGACGCGCACCTGCGGCTGCTGTTCGAGTTCGGGCTCGGGCAGGGGGAGCCGCCGTGGACGATGGCGCCCCCGACGCGGCGGATGCTGCACGACGTGTTGCTGTGGGCGGCTTCCACCGGGCAGCGGGACCGGGTGGCGCTGCTGCTCGAGCACGGGGTCGAGGCGGATCCGGGGATCGAGGGTCACCCGATTCACCGGGGGCTCTCGCCGGTCGAACTCGCTCAGCACAACGGGCACCCCGAGGTGGCCGCACTGCTCCTCGCGTCCTCTGTGGACTGATCGCGCAGGGTCGTTGACTGATCACGTGGAGTCGCGTTTTCGCGCTGGGTAGCCCCTTCGGGTGGGTCCGGTATCCGCCGTATGGCCGGAGGGGTTGCGCTAGGGACTACGGTCTGAGCCCGAACCCAACGCGAATAACCTTCCGCGGAGGCCAGCCGTGCGACCGACCGACCCCAGCGACGCCGACGTCGCCGTGCGCGCGACCCCGGCCGACCCGACGGCGTTTGCCCAGCTCGCGCACTTCCTGGACCGGTTCGTCGGCGACCGCGACCTGGCCGAGGCGCTCGCCAGGCGGGCGGTCGACGGCGCGCTTTCGCGCCGCCCCAGGCGAACGC
Source organism: Actinokineospora diospyrosa (assembly GCF_024171925.1). Classification (GTDB taxonomy): domain Bacteria; phylum Actinomycetota; class Actinomycetes; order Mycobacteriales; family Pseudonocardiaceae; genus Actinokineospora; species Actinokineospora diospyrosa. Next base: position 162,899 of record NZ_JAMTCO010000005.1, read on the forward strand.
GGGCGTGGTTGTACCGCACCGCGTACCGGGGTGCGCTGAATCACATCCGCCCCGACGTCCCCATGGTCGAGCTCCCCGACCTCTTCGCCGACGACCACCGGGCCGACCACAGCAGCGCCGTCGAGGCCACCCAACTCGTCTGGGACGCCGCCGCGACCCTGGACCCGCGCACCCTCGCCATCCTCGAACTGACCCTGCGCGACGGCCTCACCACCCGCGACCTCTCCCACGCCCTCGCCGTCAGCCCCCTGCAGGCTGCCCGCCTTGCCCGCCGCGCACGCGAAGCCCTGATCTCCGCTGTCCGCACCCAGCTGATCGCCCGCGCTTCTTGCCCCCGCCTGGCGGCCACATCCCCCGCCGCAGTCGACCGCCACCTCCACCGCTGCCCCGACTGCCGCGAACTGACCAGCCGCCTCACCGCCCCCCTCGCGGTCTTCGCCGTCCTCCTCACCGACCCCCAACCCCCCGTGGACGACCCCGCCTGGGCCCCCGTCGACCCGCGGCGCCACTTACTCCTCAAGACCGCGTTGACCATGGCCCTAACCCTCGGCCTAACCGCCGTCTTATCCCTCGTCCCCCACGACGCCATCCCCCCAGAATCCGCCGTCCCCGCCACCACGACCGAACTCCCCGCAATCACAACGTCCGCCCCCACCACCCCGACCAAACCACCCCCACCCTCAATAGCCACCGACCCCCTCGTCGGCGGCCCCGAAACCCACCCCATCTCCATCGACCGCTAACCCCACCCACCCCGGCGACTGTCGTCCCGCCCTGCCCCCTGCACAGCCCAAACCCCTGATGCTGAGCCAAGTCCGACGCGAATCAGCCCTAGCCGCTAGCCAGCCATCGGACCCTCGGCAACCGCTGGCGCCATCCCAACCCTCGTCAGGTCCAGCCCGAACCCACCTGACCAGCCCCTATCCACTCGCAACCTGCGGTGTCATCCCCGCCCGCCCGAGTCAGCCCAGCCCAGCCCCTGGCCACCCGGCCCCAGCGATGCCACCCCAGCCCCCGTCCGGGTCCGCTCCACCCCACAGTGCCGGCCCCTGGACACTCGGAAGATGTGGTGCGAGGCCAGCCCGCCCTCGTCGGCCCTGCCAGCCCAGCCCCTGGACACTCGGACCCTGCGGTGCCAACTGGCCTTCCGTCAGGTCCGCCCCAGCCCGCCTTCCCAGCGCCTGGACAGTCGGAGTCGCTGGTGCCAGGCTGGCTCGATGGGGCGGACTTGTTTTGCGTGGGGGGACAACACCCGTAGCGTTTCCGCGCGGCAGGGCCTGCTTTTGGGCCCCTGCTTTGCGGTTCTGCGTCGGGTGTTGTAGGGGCCCCGCGCAAAATAAGTTCGCCCCATCGAGCTTGTCGCATTGTCGCGTTTCCCGCCGATGTTGCCGCCAGGCGACGAGGCGTTTCCCGGAGCCGAAGGCGGAGGCCCGAATCCCTTGCCACGCACACCCAACCACGGCCCACGCCAAGATCAACCTGACCGAAAGCCCCCAAATACACAGCCTACCGCGCAGCACCGACAAACCGGGGCCAGCAACCAACGCCCTGTGGACAACTGAACCCGTTGTGGACAACCCGCCACCACAACGCATTCGCAAGATCATCCGCCGAAAGACCCCCGATATACAGCTTACCGAGCAGGGCCGACAAAACGCGGGCGTCAACCGCAGCCTGTGGACAACCAGACCCCTTGTGGATAAACAACCGCAACCATCCACGCAAGATCATCTGTCGCAAGAGCCCCCAATGCCCAGCCCGCCAAGCAGCACCGACAAATCGGGAGCGGCAGCCGATGCCTGTGCACAACCAAGGCCACCCACCCCAGCCTCGCCGCGCACAGGATCAACTATCCAGGCTTAGCCCAACAAACCAAGAGCAGCAATCACCCCTTATACCCAGCCCGCCGCAAGGCATCCGCCAATGACCCGCTAGCTGCAGGAGCAAGCTTCCCCTGGCCTCCCTGCGCCCGGTTTCCCTGTGCTCGATTGGCGCGCGGCTTGTCTCGTCGCTGCTGCCCAGAATCTCCAGGCGTAGGAAGCTCGTCGTCCAGGCGGAGGGTCAGGGAGATCCGCTTGCGGGGGATGTCGACCTCCAGGACCTTGACCCGCACCACGTCGCCGGACTTGACCACCTCGCGGGGGTCTTTCACGAAGTTCTTCGACAGGGCCGAGACGTGCACCAGGCCGTCTTGGTGGACGCCGATGTCGACGAAGGCGCCGAAGGCGGCGACGTTGGTGACGACGCCTTCGAGGGTCATGCCGGGGCGTAGGTCGCCGAGTTTTTCGACGCCGTCGGCGAAGGTGGCGGTTTTGAACTCGGGGCGCGGGTCGCGGCCGGGCTTGTCCAGTTCGGCGATGATGTCGGTGACGGTGGGCAGGCCGAAGGTGTCGTCGATGAAGTCCTGCGGGCGCAGGGCGCGCAGCTTCGGGGTGTTGCCGATCAGCGCGGGCAGGTCGCCGCCGGTGCTGGCCAGGATGCGGCGGACGACCGGGTACGCCTCGGGGTGCACGCTGGAGGAGTCCAGCGGGTCGTCGCCCGACGGGATGCGCAAGAAGCCCGCGCACTGCTCGAACGCCTTCGCGCCGAGGCGGGCCACGTCCTTGAGGCCCTTGCGGCTGCGGAACGGCCCGTTCGCGTCCCGGTGCGCCACGATGTTCTCCGCCAGCGTCGCGCCGATGCCCGACACCCGGGTCAGCAGCGGCGCCGAGGCGGTGTTGACGTCCACGCCGACGCCGTTCACGCAGTCCTCGACCACCGCGTCGAGCGAGCGCGACAGCTTCACCTCGGACAGGTCGTGCTGGTACTGCCCGACGCCGATTGACTTGGGGTCGATCTTCACCAGTTCGGCGAGCGGGTCCTGCAGCCTGCGCGCGATCGACACCGCGCCGCGCAGCGACACGTCCATGCCGGGCAGTTCCTGCGAGGCGTACGCCGACGCCGAGTACACCGACGCGCCCGCCTCGGACACCACGACCTTGGTCAGCCGCAACTCCGCGTGCTTCTTGATCAGCTCGCCCGCCAGCTTGTCGGTCTCCCGCGAGGCGGTGCCGTTGCCGATCGCGATCAGCTCGACCTTGTGCTCGGCCGCCAGCCGCGCCAGCTTCGCCAGCGACTCGTCCCAGCGCTGCTGCGGCACGTGCGGGTAGATCACATCCGTCGCGACGACCTTGCCGGTCGCGTCGACCACGGCGACCTTCACGCCGGTGCGGAAGCCCGGGTCCAGGCCCATGGTCGCCCGGGTACCGGCAGGCGCGGCGAGCAGCAGGTCGCGCAGGTTCATCGCGAACACCCGCACCGCCTCGTCCTCGGCGTTCTGCCGCAGCCGCGACCGCAGATCAATGCCCAGGTGCACCAGGATCCGGGTGCGCCACGCCCAGCGCACCGCGTCGGAGAGCCACTTGTCGCCGGGACGGCCCTGGTCGGACACCTGGAACTTGGCGGCGATGGCGATCTCGTAGTCGCTGCGCACCAGCGGCGAGGAGTCGGCGTCGGGGTCCGGCTCCAGGCCGAGGTCGAGCACCTCCTCCTTCTCACCGCGCAGCATCGCCAGGATCCGGTGCGAGGGCAGCCGCTCGAACGGCTCGGAGAACTCGAAGTAGTCGGCGAACTTCGCGCCCTCCTCCTCCTTGCCCTCGCGGACCTTCGAGGCCAGCACGCCGCGCTTCCACATCCGCTCGCGCAGCTCACCGATCAGGTCGGCGTCCTCGGCGAAGCGCTCGACCAGGATCGACCGCGCCCCCTCCAACGCCGCGGCCACGTCGGCGACGCCCTTGTCCGCGTCGACGAACCCGGCGGCCACCTCGCGCGGGTCCTGCGTCGGGTCGCCGAGGAGCTGCTCGGCCAGCGGCTCCAGCCCGGCCTCGCGGGCGATCTGCGCCTTGGTGCGCCGCTTGGGCTTGTACGGCAGGTAGATGTCCTCCAGCCGCGCCTTCGAGTCGGCCGCCATGATCTGCGCGGTGAGCGCGTCGTCGAGCTTGCCCTGCTCGCGGATGGAATCGAGGATCGCGGTCCGCCGCTCCTCCAGCTCGCGCAGGTACCGCAGCCGCTCCTCCAGGGTGCGCAGCTGGGTGTCGTCGAGCGCCCCGGTGACCTCCTTGCGGTACCGGGCGATGAACGGCACCGTCGCGCCCCCGTCGAGCAACTCGACGGCGGAGGTCACCTGCCGCTCGCGCACCCCGAGTTCCTCGGCGATGCGCTGGTGGATTGGTGCGGTCATCGCGTCTCTCGCTCCCACGTGTTGCCGGTCACTGCCCGTACGCCATTCTGGCGGACCGGTGGTGGGCGCGGGTGGCTGGGGCGCGCGCTGTGGGCGAACCCGGGGGTTGTGGACAACTCGGGTGTCCAGCGTCCCCCGCACTGCCGTGAAGACTGTGCTGTGACGTCTGTGCCGTGCAGGCTGTGCGGTGCAGGCAGTGCGAGAGAGACTGTGCGAGAGAGGCTGTGCGGTACAGGCGGGTGCGATGAGGGCCGGAGGAGGGCGCATGCGGGTCGGGCTGTTCCTCACCTGCCTCAACGACGCGCTGTTCCCCGCGGCGGGCAAGGCCGTGGTGCGGGTGCTGGAGCGGCTCGGGCACGAGGTGGTGTTCCCGGCCGGGCAGACCTGCTGCGGCCAGGCGCACTTCAACACCGGGTACCGCCGCGAGTGCGTCCCGCTGGCGCGCAAGTTCGTCGCCGACTTCGCGGGTCTGGACCACGTGGTGTCCCCGTCGGCGTCCTGCGTGGCGATGGTCCGGGAGAACTACCGGGAGCTGGCGGGGCAGTCACCGCCGGTGTTCGAGTTCACCGAGTTCCTGGTCGACGTCCTCGGCGTGACCGACGTCGGCGCCGCATTCCCGCACCGGGTCACCTACCACCCCACCTGCCACGGCCTGCGCCTGCTCGATCTGGGCGACCGGCCGACGACCCTGCTGCGCGCCGTCCGTGGCCTGCGCCTGCTCGACCTCCCCGACGCCGCGCACTGCTGCGGGTTCGGCGGGACGTTCGCGGTGAAGAACGCCGACACCTCGGTGGCCATGGGCACGGACAAGGCGCGGCACGTGCTCTCGACCGGCGCCGAGGTCCTGGCCGCGGTGGACAACTCCTGCCTGATGCACGTGGGCGGCCTGCTCTCGCGCTGGCGGTCGGGTACCCGGGTCATGCACGTCGCCGAGATCCTGGCGAGCGACCCGTGAGCACCTGGCTGGGGATGCCGCCGTTCCCCGAGGCCGCCCGCGAAGCGTTGGCCGACACCCAGTTGCGGGCGAACCTGCGCGCCGCGACCGCCACCATCCGGGCGAAGCGGGCCGCGGTCGTGGCCGAGCGGGCGGACTGGGAGCAGTTGCGCGAGGCGGGTCGGGCGATCAAGGACCGGGCGTTGCGCGACCTCGACACGCACCTGCTGCGGCTGGAGGAGCGCGTGATCGCGGCGGGAGGCACCGTGCACTGGGCGCGCGACGCCGCCGAGGCGAACCGGATCGTGATCGGGCTGGTGGACGCGGCCGGGGCCGATGAGGTCGTCAAGGTCAAGTCCATGGCGACGCAGGAGATCGAGCTCAACGAGGCGCTCGCCGCCGCCGGGATCACCGCGGTGGAGACCGACCTCGCCGAGCTGATCGTCCAATTGGGACACGACAGGCCGTCGCACATCCTGGTGCCCGCCATCCACCGCAACCGCGCCCAGATCCGCGACCTGTTCCGCCGCGAGATGCCCGGCGCGGACCCCGAGCTGACCGACGACCCGGTCGAGCTCGCCTCGGCCGCCCGCGCGCACCTGCGGCGCAAGTTCCTCACCGCCCGGGTCGCGGTGTCCGGCGCGAACTTCGCGGTGGCCGAGACCGGGTCGCTGGTGGTCGTGGAGTCCGAGGGCAACGGGCGGATGTGCCTGACCCTGCCGGAGGTCCTGATCAGCGTGGTCGGCATCGAGAAGGTCGTCCCGACCGAGGCGGACCTGGAGGTGCTGCTGCAACTGCTCCCGCGCTCGGCCACCGGCGAGCGCATGAACCCCTACACCTCGCTCTGGCGCGGCACCACCCCCGGCGACGGTCCCCGCGAGTTCCACCTGGTGCTGCTCGACAACGGCCGCACCACCGCCCTCGCCGACGAGATCGGCCGCGACGCGCTGCGCTGCATCCGCTGCTCCGCCTGCCTCAACGTCTGCCCCGTCTACGAGCGCACCGGCGGCCACGCCTACGGGTCGGTGTACCCGGGCCCCATCGGTGCCATCCTGACCCCGCAGCTGCGCGGCCCCGACCCGGTCGCCGACAGCCTCCCGTACGCCTCGACGCTGTGCGGGGCCTGCTTCGACGCCTGCCCTGTGAAGATCGACATCCCGCGGGCGCTGGTGCACCTGCGGACCAAGGTCGCGCACGGGGCGGGGGAGCGGGCCGCGATGGGGGTGGCCGCGTGGACCATGGCCGGTCCGCGCAGATTCGCTCTAGGCCGCCGACTCGCCGCGATAGGCGTCCGGTTGGCCAGGCTCCCGGGTCCGTGGCGCAAGTGGACGGAGGCGCGGGATCTGCCGGTGCCATCGGGGGAGACGTTCCGGGAGTGGTGGGCGAACAGGGAGGGTCCCAGTGGACGCCCGTGAAGAGGTGCTGGCGAGGATCCGCGCCGCGCTCGGTCCGCGTCGTGAGCGGGTCGAGGTGCCGCGCGACTACCACCGGCAGCCACCGGAGGGCACCGACGTGGTGGCCCTGTTCGCCGAGCGGGTCGCGGACTACCGGGCCGACGTCCGCCGCGTCACCGCGGCCTGCGGTGTTGCGGACGAGGTGGGACGGGTGGTGCGGGAGCTGGGGATCCGCTCCCTCGTGGTCCCGGTCGGCTTCCCCGACGCGTACCTGTCCGGTGTGGACGGCGACGGGGCGGGTGGGCGGGACCACGTCGAGCTCCGCCGCGACGATCCGCCGCTGAGCACGGCGCAGCTCGACGACAGCGACGCGGTGATCACCGAGTGCGCCGCGGCCGTGGCCGAGACCGGGACGCTGGTCCTGGGCCGCGACCAGGGTCGGCGGGCGCTCACCCTCGTCCCCGACCGGCACATCTGCGTCGTGCGGGCCGAGCGGGTCGTCGGCACCGTGCCCCAGCTCCCCGCCGTGCCGCCGCCCGCCACCTGGGTCAGCGGGCCGTCGGCGACCAGCGACATCGAACTCCACCGGGTGGAAGGTGTGCACGGGCCGCGCACCCTGGTGGTGCTCGTCGTGGGTTGCTGAGCCCCTGACGTGACTGCGCGTCGCACTGTCCACAGTGGTGCAGCCCGCTCGCTCGACGGGGCGGTCCACAATCGACCAGGTATGTACTGGGTGTGGGCCAGTGCGGCCGTTGAGTCACCCGATGGCCTGTGGGGTGATACCCGGAATGGTGGTCTGACCGTCTACCCATTGGCGGGCTGCCTGCGCCGCGCCCACGATCGGATGGGGGAAACCGCCATCCGATAGGAGGACCTGTGCGCCTACTGCGAAACCCGGTCGGGAAACCGCTCGCGCTCGTGCTCGCCATCACCGCCGCCACAGCCGGACTCGCCGTCCCGGCGACGGCGGCGCCACCGGGTGTCGTGCCCTCCACAGTGGACGTCGTGCTCACCCCGGGCGGGTCGACGACCATCACCAAGGCCGTGACCACCCCGACGATCCCCTTCAACCCCGACGTGGTGTTCCTCGCCGACACCACCGGCAGCATGGGCGCGGCCATCGCCAACGTGCGCTCCAACATCGGCAGCATCACCGGCACCGTGCTCGCCGAGCAGCCGACCGCCCGCTTCGGCGTCGCGGAGTTCAAGGACATGAAGGACGCCGTCCCGTTCAAGGTCAACCAGCAGCTCACCGCGGACGTGGCGGCCGTGCAGGCCGGGACGACCCAGTGGGTCGCCGGTGGCGGCCTAGACTTCCCCGAGGACCAGATCAACGCGCTGTACCGGCTGGCCAACGGCGCCATCAGCTTCCGGGCCAGCAGCACCCGGGTGATCGCCATGTTCGGCGACGCGCCGTCGCACGACCCCAGCGGCGGCTACACCCTCGACGACGCCATCGCCGCGCTGCAGGCCGCCCGGGTCCGGGTGATCGCGGTGAACTCCTCCGGCCTCGACAGCAAGAAGCAGGCCACCGCGCTGGTCAACGCCACCGGCGGCGCCCTCATCAACAACGTCTCCTCGGCGGGCGTGCCGCAGGCGCTGCTCGACGGCCTGCGCGGCATCAAGGTGACCGTCAGCCCGACCGTCACCTCCTGCGCCCCGGAGCTGTCGGTCAGCACCACCCCGATCGGCAGCGCCACGGTCGCGGGCGGCCAGGTCGCCAGCTTCACCGAGACCATCACGGTCAGCCCCAGCGCGGGCCCGGGCAACTACACCTGCGTGGTCGACTACCTGGTCGACGGCGTCTCGCTCGGCTACACCCAGACCAGCACCATCCGGGTGCTCGGCCTGTCGATCAACGACGTCACGGTTCAGGAGCCGACGCTGCTCAACGTCGGGTCGGCGGTCTTCACGGTGACCCTGAACGCGGCCTCGACCGCGCCGGTCACGGTCAACTACGCGACCGCCGCGGGCACCGCCACGACCGCCGACTTCACCCCGGTCAGCGGCACGCTCACCTTCGCGCCGGGGGAGACCACGAAGACGATCGCGGTGCCGGTCCTGCCCGATCTGCTCGACGAACCGACCGAGACCTTCCAAGTCGTGCTGTCCGCGGCGACCGGCGCCGGGATCGTCAAGGCCACCGGGACGGCCACCATCGCCGACGCCAACCGCAACGGCAGCTACTCCTGCCAGGCGACCGCGGCCAAGCTGGTCATCCTCAACGCCGTCGGCGTGACGGCCGCGCTGGCCAACTCGGCCAACGACCCGTGCGCGGAGGAGACGAAGACGCTGATCAACGCCAGCCTGCCCAACGGCATCCTGACCGTGATCACCGGCGACGTCGACGCGACGACCGACCTCATCCCGGACAACCAGCAGTCCGCACCCGCCGCGGGTGACGGGGCGCGCTCGACGGCCAACGTCAGCAGCACCACGATCAGCCTGCTCGGCGTGGCGAACATCCAGGTCGGGGCGGTGACCGCCACCGCGGGCTTCACCTGCACCGCGGGCGCGGGCGGCGTGCTCAGCCCGGTCTTCAGCGCCTCGTCGAACGTGGCGTCGCTGCGGGTCAACGGGCTCACCGTCGCCGTCGGCAGCGGCACCCTGGTGATCCCGCTGGTCGTCGGTCAGCTGCGGATCAACGCGACCACGACGGTCAACGGCGAGTACACCCGCCAGGCGTTCGCCCTGGACACCGCGCTCGGCACGGTCGTGCTCGGCGAGGCCAAGGTCGGCGTGAAGGGCACGGCGCTCAACAGCACCGGCAACCCCTGCGTCGCCTGACGCGCGAGGGCCCCGCTCCGGTGATCCGGAGCGGGGCCCGTTCGGTCGTGATCGCTCAGACCGCGGTCACGCCGGTGGCTTGCGGGCCCTTGGAGCCCTGACCGACCTCGTAGCGCACCTTCTGGTTCTCCTCCAGCGTCCGGAAACCGGCCGTCTGAATCTCCGAGTAGTGCACGAACACGTCGGCGCCGCCGTCGTCGGGGGCGATGAATCCGTACCCCTTCTCCGAGTTGAACCACTTGACGGTGCCCTGGGCCATGCTTATCTCCTAGCCGTCCTGCTGGAGGGTGACCGCTGGTGCGGACATCCCGGCCGCGCCCACCCCGCCGCTGTGACAACCGCGGACACCCCGGTGGGGCCCCGGTGTGTCACCGGCGCGATGCGGGCGACCACAGCCAGTCAACCACAACAGACCGACAACGGGGAGCAACCAAACGCCGCGATCACCTACCCCGGCCCGGTTTCCCCGCGGCCAGCGCCGAGAGCGCGCACAGCCCGGCCCACGCCCCGGCCACGACCGCCGAGTTGCGCCGCGCCTCGGCGTCGGGCAGCCCGGTCCCGAACCCCACCGCGTCCGCCACGTCGGCGGTCACCCGCACCGCGATCGCCGTGCGCAGCGGGGTCCCGGCGGGCGCGACCGCCATGGCCAGCCCGGTCGCCAGGTCCCGCACCCCGATGCTCCTGGTCAGCACCGCCACCCCGCGCGCGGGTTCACCGGTCGAGGTCACCAGCCCGGTCGGTCGCGCCATCAGGGCGGGCCGCACCGCCACCGCGGCCCCGTACAGGGCGGTCGCGATCCCCAGCGCCCGCGGGATCCAGCTCAGGTTCGCCATGGCGGGGAGGCTACCGACGAGGAGCGCCGGTCACCGCTCGAGAACGCCCCGCAGTGCCTCGGCGAACGACTCCCGGAAGGCATCGGCGTCCAACGGCGTCGCGCCCGCCCCGGCGATGCGGTCGAAGATCATGCCGTCGAGGAAGGCGACTAGGGCGCGGCCTTGTCGTTGCGGGTCTGAGGCGCCTGCGGCGGCGAGCAGGTCCGCCGCCAAGACCCTGTAGCGCTCGCCGACGGCTACTAGAGCCTCTCGCAGCTCCGGGCGCCTCGTCGCCTCTAGAGACAGTTCGTACCTGGCCACCATCCGGTCCCGGTTGACCGTCACTGACCGCTCCGCCATGCCCGCCATAAGCGCGGCCAGGTGCTCGGGGGAGATCCGCTCTGGGACCGGAGTGACCGGGGCGAGCTCATCTGCGTCCAGGTCGGCCAACCGCTCGACCGTTGCTGCCAACAGGGCGTGACGCGTGCGGAAGTAGTAGGAGCAAGAGCCCTCCGGCAGGCATGCCTCCCGGTCCACAGCGCGGTGGGTCAGCCCTCTGAGGCCCTCGCGGGCGAGTGTGGCGATCGCCGCATCGGTGATCTCGTTCCGTCGCACTCTACAAGTGTAGAGTGCTCTACAGATGTAGAGGACTTGTGGAGGGGACATGCGGACAGCGGCGGTGGTGGGCGGCGGGATCGCGGGCCTGGCGACGGCGATCGGCCTGGCCGAGCGGGGGTGGCGCCCGGTGGTGTTCGAACAGGCGGCGGGGTTCGCCGAGGTCGGGGCCGGGATCTCGCTGTGGCGCAACGCGCTGCGGGCCCTGGACGCGATCGGTGTCGGTTCGCAGGTTCGTGCCAGGGGGTCCAGTCCGGGCAGTGGTGGGCTGCGGGACAAGAACGGTCGCTGGTTGGCGCGGAGTTCGGCTGCGGACCTGGCGATGGTCCACCGCGCGGACCTGCTGGACGTCCTGCTCAGCGCGGTCCCACCTGGCGTCCTGCGACCCGGTACCCCGGTTCACGACCTGGCGATCGTCGACGGCAAGCCGGTCGTCAACGGCGAGCGGTTCGACCTGCTCATAGGCGCTGACGGCCTCCGCAGCACTGTCCGTGCCACCTTCTGGCCGGACGCCGAACCGCCCCGCCCTACCGGGCACACCGCATGGCGCATGGTCCTACCGGCGCGAGGCGTCTCTGCCAGCGAGACCTGGGGAGACCGCCAAGTCTTCGGCATCTTCCCGATGAGCAACGACCGGGTCTATGCCTATGCCGCTGCGGTAGTCCCGCCGAACACCGTCTTCCCTAACGGCGACCTAGCCGAACTCCGCGAGCGCTTCGGTGACTGGCATGACCCAATCCCGGACCTCGTCAACCGTGCCGAAGGCGTACTAAGGCACGACCTCTACTACCTGCCTGAATTGTCTACCTACATACGAGGCCCAGTCGCTCTTGTCGGCGACGCTGCTCACGCCATGACCCCCAACATGGGCCAAGGTGGCTGCCAGGCGCTAGAGGACGCGGTGACGCTGGCAGCCCTAGCGGATGATTTACCCCGCTACGACGCCCTGCGCAGGCCCCGTTCGCAGTCCATCGCCCGCCGCTCCCTCAGCACCGGCAAGCTCGTCCACAGCGGAGCTCCGTGGCGCAACACCCTGGTCCGCCTGCTCCCGGCGGGCCTGCTCACCCGCGCCGTCGAACGGACACTTGACTGGTACCCGCCGGTCACGCCCCTCGGTTGAGGGAAGATCGGGGGGTGCACCCAGCCGCGACCAACGACCTCTGGCAGCAGATCTTCGGCGACCAGTGGGAACCACCGAACACGATGGTGCTGGTCACCGCCGGTATCGCCCTGGTGCTCGTCCTGGTCAACGCCTTCTGGCGGCCCGCCCGCAACGTGATCACCATCGTGCACGAGGCGGGCCACGCCCTGATCGCCGTACTGGCGGGCCGCCGCCTGGCCGGGATCCGGCTGCACTCCGACACCTCCGGCGTCACGGTCTCCCGAGGCAAACCAGAGGGCCCCGGGATGGTCTGCACCGCCCTGGCTGGCTACGTCGCGCCGTCCCTGCTCGGCCTGGCCTTCGCCGCCCTGCTGGGCACCGACCGCGTCACCGCCGTACTGGTGATCTGCGCGGTCCTGCTGTTCGCCGTCCTCATCATGATCCGCAACGTCTACGGCATCTTCTCGATAGTGGCCACCGGCGCGGTCCTGTTCGCCGTCTCCTGGCTGGCCACCGACGAAATCCAAGGCGCCTTCGCCTACCTGATCGCCTGGTTCCTGCTCCTGGGTGGCCTGCGCCCCGTTTTCGAACTCCAAACCAAACGCCGCCGAGGCCAGGCCCGGGACTCGGACGCCGATGTGCTCGCCCGCCTCACCGGAGCACCCGGCTTCTTCTGGGTGGGCACCTTCGCCATGGTCAACTCCGGTTCCGTGCTCCTGGCCGCGGGCTGGCTCCTGCTCTAGAGCCACTACCGGTCCCTCTGCTCCGACCACTCAAGCCCACGCCGAGGCGCCCATCGAATCCTCCCCACCCCTTCCCCCGTTGTGCTCCCTGAGACCCCCACCGAAAGGTCGACACCATGACCGAGGCACAAGGGCGGCCCCAGCGACGCACCCAACGCGAACGCCGTGAAGCCACCGTCGGCAAACTCGTCGACGCGACCATCGCCGCCATCTCCGAGGTCGGCTACGCGAAGGCCTCCGTCCAGGAGATCTGCGGTCGGGCCGGTGTCTCCCACGGCGGTCTGTTCCGCCACTTCGAGACCCGCCTCGACCTCATCGTCACCGTGGCCGAGGCGGTCGGGCGCCGCCAGATCGAGAACTTCCTGGCCCGCGTGCACCCCTTCTTCACCGAAGGCAGCGACTTCCTCGAGGTCCTGCGCGCCATCCGTGAGGCGTCCCGGTCGCCGCTCAACATGGTGTGGTTCGAGTTGCTGCTCGCCGCGCGCACCGATGACGAGTTGCGGGCCCGGCTCGCGCCGACCATCGAGTCCTACTCCAAGGACATCTACCTGACCGCGCTGCGCATCCCGGCGATCGCCGCCCAGCCGGACGAGATCCGGCAGGTCGCGGTGTTCACCGGGCTGCACATGTTCGACGGGGAGACCTTCGTCAACGCCGTGTACCCGCGGCCGGACCTCGACGAGAAGCGGCTGCGGTTCGTCGCGGCGTTCTACTCCTCGACCGTGCGACCCGGCGGTTAGCGCAGGTCGCCTGGGGCCATGCGGCAGACTGCACGCCTAGCTCCACCCCAGGCGAAAGGATCGACCGTGACCGACCAGCCCACCATCGGCGAGCTCGTCTCCGCGTGCGCGACCAGGGCGTTCGCCGCGGCGCCGGCGTTGGCAGGCGCGGATGACGAGACGATCGACAACGCCATCGCGGAGATGGCCGCGCGGCTGTCCTCCGCCCGTGCCAGGGTGCTGGCCGCCAACGCCGAGGACGTCGCGGCCGCCGAGGCATCCGGTATGAGCGGCGGTCTCCTCGACCGGCTGCGCATCACCGACCAGCGGCTCACCGAGATGGCCGAGCAGTTGCGCCTGCTCGCGTCGGTGTCGCACCCGCAGCGCTCCCGCCAGGTCGGGACCCTCGAAGGCGGCCTCAAGCTCGTCGAGCTGCGCCGCCCTGTTGGCGTTATCGGTGCCAACTACGAGGCCCGCCCCAACGTCACCGTTGACGTTGCCTCCCAGTTGGTGAAGTCCCGCAACGGGGGCGTCCTGCGCACCGGTTCCGCTGCCTTGCGCTCCGCGACCACCCTCATCGAGCACGTCGTTGCCCCTGCCTTGTCCGACGCGGGTCTCGACCCCGATGCCATCCAGCTCGTCCCCAGCCCGGACCGTGAAGCTGCCGGTGCGCTGGTAGACCTACCGCACCTCGTTCCCCTCGTGATCCTGCGCGGCAGCGGCGAGAGCACCCGTGAACTCGGCCGCCGCGCCGCTGCTTCCGGTGTGCGCACGCTTGCGCACGCCGACGGCGGGGGAGTCCTCTATTACGACACCAAGGCAGACCCGACCGTCGCCGAGGACCTCATCACCCGCAGCCTCGACCGGCTCGGCGTCTGCAACCGGCTCAACCTGCTGCTGGTCCACCGCGACGTCTACGACTCCGCGCTGCCCGGCATCCAGGCCGCCCTGGCCGCGGCCGGGGTCACCGCCTCGCTGCCGCCGCACGACCACGCGATCGGGTACGAGTGGGCGCTGGACGCCGACCGCGAGGCCACGGTCACCATCGCCCAGGTCGACGACCTCCAGCACGCCGCGCGCGTCGCCAACACCGAGACCTCCGGGCTCGCCGCGGGCATCGTCACCGCGGACCGGGCCCGCGCCGACGAGTTCATCGCCGCGTACACCGGAACGGGTGTCTTCTGGAACGCCCCGACCCGCCTGCTGGACGGTTTCAAGCTGCTCGGCGTGCCGGAGACCGGGATCAACATCGACCGCGTCCCCGGCCCCCGCGGCCCGGTCACCTTCACCGACCTGACCTTGCGCCAGTACGCCGTGCTGCCGGTGTGAGCTGGGCAACTGCTGATCGACAGTTGTCCACAGCACACCGTCCCCACCCGAGCCCGGGCCCACCGCCGGGGCTACGATCCCCCCAACGGGCCGTTCTGCCGGTCCGCCCGAGGACGCCCACCACCAGCAGCAGGAGGCAGGAGTGACGGCAGTAGCCCCGCAGCCGATCGCCACGCGGCCCTACCCGGCGCGCGAGACGGCCAAGGGTTCGTACCTGCTGCGGCTGTTCCGCACCACGGACCACAAGCAAATCGGCATCATGTACCTGGTCACCTCGTTCGCCTTCTTCATGGTGGGCGGCGCGATGGCCATGCTGATCCGGTCCGAGCTCGCCGTTCCCGGCCAGCAGTTCCTGTCGCAGGAGCAGTACAACCAGCTGTTCACCATGCACGGCACGATCATGCTGCTGCTGTACGCGACGCCGATCCTGTTCGGGTTCGCCAACTTCGTGCTGCCGCTGCAGATCGGCTCGCCGGACGTGGCGTTCCCCCGGTTGAACGCGTTCTCGTACTGGCTGTACCTCTTCGGCGGCATCATCGTCATGTTCGGGTTCCTCACCCCGGGCGGCGCCGCGGACTTCGGCTGGTTCGCCTACACCCCGCTGTCGGACAAGATCCACTCGCCCGGCGTCGGCGCCGACCTGTGGATCACCGGTCTCGCGGTCGGTGGTCTCGGCACCATCCTCGGCGCGGTCAACATGCTGACCACCATCGTCTGCCTGCGCGCCCCCGGCATGACCATGTTCCGGATGCCGATCTTCACCTGGAACATCCTGATCACCAGCGTGCTGGTCCTGCTGGCGTTCCCGATCCTCACCGCGGCCCTGTTCGGCCTGCTCGCGGATCGGCAGATCGGCGCGCACGTGTTCGACCCGGCCAACGGTGGCGTCATCCTCTGGCAGCACCTGTTCTGGTTCTTCGGCCATCCCGAGGTCTACATCGTCGCGTTGCCCTTCTTCGGCATCGTCTCGGAGATCTTCCCGGTCTTCAGCCGCAAGCCCCTCTTCGGCTACCGCGGCCTGGTTTACGCCACCTTGGGCATCGCGGCCCTGTCGGTCACCGTGTGGGCGCACCACATGTACGCCACCGGCGCTGTGCTGCTGCCGTTCTTCTCCTTCATGACCTTCCTCATCGCGGTGCCGACCGGCGTGAAGTTCTTCAACTGGATCGGCACGATGTGGAAGGGGCAGCTGACCTTCGAGACCCCGATGCTGTTCAGCGTCGGCTTCCTGGTCACGTTCCTCTTCGGCGGTCTCACCGGCGTGCTGCTCGCCGCCCCGGCGATCGACTTCCACGTGTCGGACACGTACTTCGTCGTCGCGCACTTCCACTACGTGCTCTACGGCACGATCGTGTTCGCCACCTTCGCGGGCATCTACTTCTGGTTCCCGAAGATCACCGGCCGGTTCCTCGACGAGCCGCTGGGCAAGCTGCACTTCTGGACCACGTTCATCGGCTTCCACGGCACCTTCCTGGTGCAGCACTGGCTGGGCAACGAGGGCATGCCGCGCCGCTACGCCGACTACCTGCCGACCGACGGCTTCACCACGCTGAACATGATCTCCACGATCGGCGCGTACATCCTCGGCGCCTCGACGCTGCCGTTCATCTACAACGTGTTCAAGAGCTACCGCTACGGCGAGATCGTCACCGCCGACGACCCGTGGGGCTACGGCAACTCCCTGGAGTGGGCCACCAGCTCCCCGCCGCCGCGGCACAACTTCACCGAGTTGCCCCGGATCCGCTCCGAGCGGCCCGCGTTCGACCTGCACTACCCGCACATGCGGGAGGTGGCCGAGGCGGACAAGTACGTCGGGCTGATGGGTGGCCACGGCCACAAACCGGCCCCTTCCGAGGTGGTAGCGGAGAAGATGAACCCCGACGAGATCTCGAAGGGCGACCCCACGTTGCCCAATTGAGCCAACCGGGCCGCTGGGCGCTGACCGAGCGGAGCCGGTGGAAGGACTGAGACGGGTGGAGCCCAGGCGCGCGAGCTGCCTTCGCTCCACCCGTCTTCGCGTTTCCGGAAGATCCACTGTGGACTTCCCGGTCCGGTCGGCGGCAGTCGAAGGCGCCTGCCACGTGCGCCGACCAGGGCCAGTTCACCCGGTCCCCGCGCTGACGGCAGCCGACGACGCCTGCCGAGGGCGCACCACCCCCGCCGGGGACCGCAGGCACCGCACCCGCCGTGACCCGGCCGGGGGACGAGCCGCAGCCCGCACCACGCGCAGTCACCCATCAGCCGGACGCCGTGGCGGCGCCCGGCCAGTCGTCATGGGAGTCACCGGATCGTGTCCACCTCAGCTGGTCCCCGCCAGACCCCTGTCCTGATCACGGTCACCGGACCGGACAAGCCCGGGGTCTCCTCGGTGCTGTTCGCCGCGCTGACCAGGCACGGCGTCGACATCCTGGACGTCGAGCAGGTCGTCATCCGCGGCCAGTTGGTGCTCGGCGCCCTCGTCAGCACCGACCACGACCCCGAGGGCCTGCAGGAGTCCGTCGAGCAAGCCATGGCCACCGTGGCCATGCGGGTCGGCGTGGAGATCGGCGTCGACCCGCAGCCCGGCTCCGGCTCGACGCACGTGCTGGTGGTCCTCGGCCGCCCGGTCAGCGCCCGCGCGCTGGGCGAGGTGACCAGGAAGCTGGCCGCCATCGAGGTCAACATCGACACCATCCGCCGGGTCGCCGACTACCCGGTCACCGGCCTGGAACTGCGCGTCTCGGTCCCCGAGGACACCGACGCCGCCGACGCCGCGCTGCGCTCGGTCCTGGCCAGGCTCTCGGTCAAGGTCGGCCTGGACATCGCCGTGGAGCGCGACCTGCTCGCCCGCCGCGCCAAGCGCCTCATCGTCTTCGACGTCGACTCCACCCTGATCCAGGGCGAGGTCATCGAGATGCTGGCCGCCAAGGCCGGGTGCGAGGCCGAGGTCCGCGAGATCACCGAGGCCGCCATGCGCGGCGAGATCGACTTCACCGAGAGCCTGCACCGCCGCGTGGCCACCCTCGCGGGCCTGCCCGCCACCGTCCTCGCCGAGGTCGCCGCCGAGGTCCAACTGACCCCCGGTGCCCGCACCACCATCCGCACCCTAAAGCGCCTCGGCTACCGCTGCGGCGTCGTCTCCGGCGGCTTCACCGCGATCATCGACATCCTCGGCGCCGACCTGGAACTGGACTTCCAGGCCGCCAACGAACTGGAAGTGGTCGACGGCGTCCTGACCGGCCGCGTCGTCGGCGAGGTCATCGACCGCGAAGGCAAGTCACTAGCCCTCCGCCACTTCGCCGACGCCTTCCACATCCCCCTAGCCCAATGCGTAGCCGTCGGCGACGGCGCCAACGACATCGACATGCTGGCCACCGCGGGCCTGGGCATCGCCTTCAACGCCAAACCCGCCCTCCGCGAAGTAGCCGACACCGCCCTGTCACACCCCTACCTAGACGCCGTCCTCTTCGTCCTAGGCGTAACCCGCTCAGAAATCGAAGCCGCCGACCTAGCCGACGGCCTAGACCCAGAACGCGTCTAACCGAGGTTGAGTTCAGTCCTGTGAGGAACTTGGGCTCGGCGGTGGATCCTGCTGTCGAGATGCGGTCTCGCGGATGAAAGCCGCCAGTTCGGTGACTGCTGGATGGCTCGGCGGGTCGTTCCAGGCCAGGTGCAGCGGTAGTGCAGGAGCATCCGTCAGCGGCCTATAGACGACGCCGGGGAAGGGGTGGATTGTGGCTGTGGCGGCTGAGCTGACGCCTATTCCTTGGGCGGCGGCTATGGCTGCTAGCCAGTCGTCGGTGTTGTCTACCTCTAGGACTGTCGTGGGGCGGTGGGTGGTGTCCCAGAGGGCGATGGTGGTGGTGCCGGTGGTGGGGTTGACGATCACCGGGTGGCCTGCCAGGTCGGCGAGGGTGAGGGTGGGGTGTTCGGCCAGGGGGCTGTCGGCGGAGACGGCGGCTACGCGGGGTTCGTCATAGAGGTGGACACTGCGGACGCCGTTGCTGCGTACGGGATTGCGGACGAGGGCAGCGTCGACACGGCCGGAAGCGAGCCCGGCGGACCTATCGTCCATACGCAACAGTTCTAGGGGCATCTTGGGGTGGGCTCGTTGCCACAGCCGCATCACCGTCGCCGTGTGTTGACCCAAGGCAGACCAAGAGTGCCCCAAGCGAAGCGGCCAAGTGCCTGCCCTGGCCGGGTCTAGAGCCGCATCAACTGCTGCAACAGCGGTAGCTGCTCGAGCTCGGAAGTCCCGCCCGGCGTCAGTTAGTCGCAAGTGGTGCGTAGACCGGTCGACCAGTCGCACGCCCAAATGCGCCTCTAGCGCCTGCAACGTGCGCGACAACGCGGGCTGACCGGTGTGCAGCCGGGCCGCGGCGCGCGTGATGTTGCCTTCCTCGGCGATCACGAGGAAGGCCCGCAGGTGCCGCAACTCCACGGTCATGTCTGTAGAGCATAACCCCTGCTGAACTGGCATTTCACCCGCCGATCGAGCGGCCTTAGCGTCGTTGTCGTGACCAGTGAGCGAGGCGGGGACGCCGTGGGTGTGGGCATGGTGTTGGGGGCGTTGGTGGCCCAGATGATCGGTGCGGCCTTGGCCGCGCGCTTGTTCCCGCAGGCGGGGGCAGCGGGCATGGTCGCGCTGAGGCTCGGGCTGGGCGCCGTGTTGTTGTGCCTGGTGTGCAGGCCAAAAGTGCGCGGCTACAGCCGAGCGGACTGGCTCGTCGTCCTGGCGTTCGGTGCCGTACTCGCCTGCATGAACATGTGCTTCTACCAGGCGATCGCGCGCATCCCGCTCGGCGCCGCAGTCGCCCTTGAGGTGCTCGGCCCTCTTACGCTGTCAGTGGTCGCGGCGAAGCGAGCGAGTAGCTGGATGTGGGCCGCACTGGCCGCGGGCGGCGTCGCTCTCCTCGGCCGGGGTGGGTTCGACCGGCTAGACCCGATCGGAGTCGGCTTCGTGCTTGTCGCAGGCGTGCTCTGGGCCTGCTACATCCTGCTCGCCGCACGCTCCGGCAGCCGATTCCCCAAGGCCGACGGGCTCGCGCTTGCCCTCGCCGTCTCCGCCGCCTTCAGCCTGCCTATAGGACTGGCCGATGCGGGAGCCAGGTTGTTCAACCCGGTCGTCCTAGCCCTCGGTGTCGCCGTCGCCGTGCTCGCGTCAGTTCTGCCTTACACACTGGAACTCCTAGCGCTACGCAAGCTCACCCCGTCCACGTTCGCCGTCCTCACCAGCCTGGCACCGGCTCTTGCCGCCGCCGCGGGGTTCTTCCTGCTAGACCAGACCCTCGCGTTGACCGACATCGCCGCGATCGGGCTCGTGGTCGCCGCCTGCGCGGGCGCGGTGCGCACCGCCTCGCCGAAACCGGTTGTCCACAGGCCCCGCCTCGCGACCCCGGTTCCTGTCGGTGTGCCCGAGTAGGCTGGTGGCACAGGCTTCCACGATCACTGGGGAACTCCGTTGAACATCCTCGACCCCCTCGCCGCCCGGTACGCCACCTGGTTGCGCCTGCCCGCCGAGGCCACCAACGACACCGGCGACGAGGACCCGGCCCTGGTCCGCGCCATGCCGGTCGTCCTGCGCGTCGAGCGCGACCCCCAGCCCGCCCGCACCCCGCTGCTCGAAGCCGCCGCGGCCGCCGCCATCGCCGTCTGCCTCGACGACCGGGCGGCCACCCCGGACGGCCCGTGGCACGAGGACGTCGACACCTGGGTCCGCGGCCGGATCCGCAAGGTCGCCCGCCGCGCCAGGGGCGCGCACTGGGAGGCCGTGCAAGACCTGCCCGGCATCACCGTCTCCGTCGACGGTGCCGAGGCCCGCGCGCTCGTCCCCGGTCTGGTCGTCGAGTCGCCGAAAGTGTTGTCCCGCCTGCAGATCTCCGGCAGCGAACTACCCGAGGACACCCCGGGGCCGGTCCCAGCGGCCACCCCGGTCCTCTGGCTCAACCCGGACGTCGCGATGACCGTCGGCAAGGCTGCCGCCCAGGTCGGTCACGCGACGATGCTGCTCGCCGCCCTGCTGCACGCATCGGACCGCTCCGACGACCTCAAGTCCTGGTCCACCAACGACTTCCGCTGCGCCGTCCGCACCCCGACCACGGCCCGCTGGCGTGAACTGCATCCCGGGTCGGACCCGGACACAGCGTGGCGCGAGCACGGCACCACAGCGGTTCGCGACGCCGGGTTCACCGAGGTCGCCCCGGGCACCGTCACCGTCATCGCCCAGTGGCCGTAACCCACCCCGGGCGCCCGGTCACGCTCAGTCGCGCTGCCAGATGACGAACAGGCCGTCCTCGGTGGTGGTCATGGCCTCGATGAACGCGTCGTTGTCGAAGTTCGGCAGCGACTGCAGGCGCGCCATGAGGTCATCGGCCGACGGGTGCCCGGCAGGCACCGCGCAGCCACCGCCGCCGGTGCGCATGAGCAGGAAGAACACGTCTTCCTTCCACGGCCCCTCCGGGGTGGTGCGGATGGCGACCTCGGCCAGGTCGGTCCAGCTCACCGCCTCCTCGGTGCCGTCGGCCAGCGTTCTGCGCACGCCGTTGTCGTCCACCGTGATGCCGCCGTCGGGCATGGCAGAGCCGTCGCCGGGAATGACTGACACGCGTCCTCCGCTGGGAATCTGGAACTGCACTGGATCTCGACGAGCGCTCGGCATCTCGACCGGCGCCCCGCATCTGGACTGCACTCAGCTCGCCGCCGCCAGTCGGCGCAGCGCGGCCCGCACGACCTCGGGATCGGTCGTCGGCCAGAACGGGGGCAGCGACGCGCGCAGGAACCCACCGTAGCGGGCGGTGGCCAGCCGCGGGTCGAGCACCGCGACCACCCCCTTGTCGTCCATCGACCGCAGCAACCGGCCCGCGCCCTGGGCGAGCAGCAGCGCCGCGTGCGTGGCGGCGACCGTGAGGAACCCGTTGCCGCCCCTGGACTCCACCGCGCGTTGCCGCGCCGAGGCCAGCGGGTCGTCCGGGCGGGGGAACGGGATCCGGTCCATCACGACCAGCGTCAGCGACGGCCCCGGCACGTCCACCCCCTGCCACAGCGACAACGTGCCGAAAAGGCAGGTGGGCGGGTTTTCAGCGAACTTCTTGACCAGGAGCGCGGTCGAGTCGTCACCTTGGCACAAGATGTCCACGTCGACCTTGTCGCGCAGTTCGGCCGTGGCCTGCTTAGCGGCGCGCATGGACGAGAACAGCCCTAGCGTGCGGCCACCGGCAGCGGTAACCAGCTCGCGCAACTCCTCTAGGTACGCGGGCGGTAGCCCATCGCGTCCGGGAGGGGGTAGATGACGGGCGGTATAGAGGATGCCGGACCGTGGGTGGTCGAACGGGGAACCGACGTCCATACCGCTCCAGCGGATGTCGTCGGAGGGTTCCTTATCGCTCGCGGTTCCCTCTGCCTTGACGCCCACCCGCTGCTTGCCCGGCAGACCCCACTGCTTCGCCAAGGCGTCGAACGTGCCGCCGAGAGTTAGCGTCGCCGAGGTCAACACGGTGGTGTTCTCACCAAAGAGCTTCTCCCGCAAGAGCCCCGCCACGCCCAACGGCGCTACCCGCAGCGAAACCGGCCGGGGTCCAGCGGCGTTGATGTCTCCGCTCACCCACACGACATCGCGCAGTTTGGCATCCTCGGCGCCAAACGCCTCCAAGATGCGCACTGCGGTGTCGTGGACCTCCTCAAGCGCTGATAGCGCCAGCTTGCGCGAGGTGGCCGCCTCGGGGTCGTCTTTGCGATCCGGTCCGATCGCGATGACACAACCGTGCGCGGCGTCGCGGATCGCCTGCAAGGTGACCGCCACCGGCTCCGGCAGGTCGTCGACCCGGCCCGCGGGGGCCTCCGACAGGAGCATCGCCAGGCCCTCGCCTGCCTCGATCAGCCGGTCGGCGACCTCGTCGGTCACCAACTTCCCGGACCGCCGCGCGGCGATCGACACCGCCGTCGCCGACAGCTCGCCGGTCGCGACCGAGGTGACCCGGTCCACCAGGTCGTGCGCCTCGTCGATGATCACCACGTCGTGCTCGGGCAGCACCTGCGCGGTGCCGAGCGCGTCGATGGCCAGCAGCGCGTGGTTGGTGACCACCACATCGGCCTTGCCCGCCTCGGCCCGCGCCCGCTCGGCGAAGCAGTCGGTGCCGACCGGGCAGCGCGACACGCCGAGGCACTCGCGCGCCGACACCGACACCTGCCGCCACGACTGGTCCGACACGCCGGGCACCAGCTCGTCGCGGTCACCGAACTCGGTCTCGCTCGCCCACTCGCGCAGCCTGCCGACCTCGCGCCCGAGCCGCGACACCGCGAACGGGTCGAACAGCACCTGGTCGTCCGGCTCCTCGGCGGGCCCGTCCAGGCGGTGCAGGCACAGGTAGTTCCGCCTGCCCTTGAGGATCGCGAAGGTCGGGGTCCGCTTAAGCGGCTTGGTCAGTGCCTTAGCGAGCCGGGGCAGGTCGCGGTCGACCAGCTGACGTTGCAGCGCGATGGTGGCCGTGGAGATCACGACAGACTTACCGTTGGCGACCGCGTGTCGGATCGCGGGGACCAGGTAGGCCAAGGACTTGCCGGTACCGGTACCCGCCTGCACGGCGAGGTGGTCTCCGGTGCGGATGCTCGCGTGCACCGCCTCGGCCATCTCGACCTGGCCACTGCGCTCCGCCCCACCGACCGACTCGACCGCGGTGGCGAGCAGCTCGCGCAGCGAGGGCAGGGAGTCGGGCATGGCGGAGACGGTACCCGTGGGGCCCGTCAGTCCCGTTCCCAGTCCCACCCGGCCGCCGGTGTCCCCTGTCCGGGTGGCGGTCCGGTTCTCCCGGGTGACTCTGGCCGCCCGCGTGGCATCGGGCCCGCGCACGCGATCCACTCGGAACGAGAGGATCGTTCACTTCGCGGAGGGAGTTCGACATGTCACCGGTCAGGGCACTGCGCACTGGCGTGTTGGCGGCGGCGACCGGCCTGCTCGCGTTCACGGCACCAGCCGAGGCCAGCGTTCCCGCCGACAGCAGCGGCACGGTCGGTGCGGCGATGGCACTCGTCGGCACCGAGGCGATCGACATCGGCCCGCTCGCCCCGTGCGCCGCGGGTGGTCCGGGCATCGGCACGACGACCGGCCAGAGCTCGGACAAGGGCCTGGTCAGCTACGGCCTGGGCAGCAGCACGTGTTCCTACGACCCGGCCACCGGCTCGGCGTCGGCGACGGTCAACGGCCGCCAGTTCCAGCTCAACCGGGAGAACGTCGCGGGCGTCCCGGCGCTGAAGATCGCCACCTTCTCCGTCTCCTGCTCTACCAACGACGAGGGCGGCGTGACCAGCTCGGTGACCCTCGGCGGCGTCACCGGCCTGGAGATACCGGAGGAGATCCCCCCGAACCACACCATCCTGGTACCGGGCTTCTTCCCGGAGGACCCGCCGATCGCCAAGGTCGTGCTCAACGACGTCCTGGAGGCCGAAGCCCCGGACCGCTCGGTCACCGTCCACGCCGCCAAGATCTGGCTCTACCCGGACGCCGACCCGGCAGGCCCCCCGGCCCCCGGCAGCGGCTCGATCACCCTGGGGTCGGTGACGTGCAACCCAGCCCATGACTAACGGGCACCCGCTTTGCTAGTGTCTTCGCCATGACTGCCGGGTCGGCCACGCGCCGCACACAGAACGGGCGCCCGGCCCTGGCTTGATCACCCCGCGGGCCCGCGGCCCGCCCCCTCCGCCACAGGTTCTCGACGGAATCGCTTGTGGCGGGAGGAGGTGAGAAACAATGAGTTGGTCGAACTTCGAGTCCAAGCACAAGGTCGGCGACGTCATCGATGGCGTGGTCACCGGCACCGTGCCCTTCGGCTCCTGGGTCGAATACGCGGGCGTCACCGGTCTGGCCTACGAGCAGACCCTGCCCGTGGGCACCACCGTGACGGTCCGAATCCTGGCGATCGACCCGCAACGGGAGCGGTTCAGCTTGGAACAGGTGTGAGGTAGGCGCTGGTCCGGGGAAGGTGAGATTCCCCGGACCAGCGCTGCTCATTACAGCACGCCTCCCCACACCTCCCCCGAAACTCAAACCCATCAGGCGGCTTCCCCCTGCCCGCTCAGCCACGGCCAACCCCTCGGCTCCCTGCGCGGCCCCTGAACCCCCGGAAGCCGAGACGCCAATCCGGCCCCGTCAGACTGCCCACCTGCTCAGCCCCGCGCCCCTCGGACCCATCGGTGCCATCCCAGCTGCCGTCAGGTCCGCCCCAACCCACCTTCCCAGCACCTGGACAGTCGGAGTCGCTGGTGCCAGGCCGGCTCGATGGGGCGGACTTGTTTTGCGTGGGGGGACGACACCCGTAGCGTCGTCAGCGGCAGGGCCTGCTTTTGGGCCCCTGCTTTGCGGTTCTGCGTCGGGTGTTGTAAGGGCCCCGCGCAAAATAAGTTCGCCCCATCGAGCTGCACGCATTGTCGCGTTTCCCGCCGATGTTGCCGCCAGGCGACGAGGCGTTTCCCGGAGCCGAAGGCGGAGGCCCGAATCCCTTGCCCCGCACTCCCAACCACGGCCTACGCCAAGATCAACCTGATCGAAAGCCCCCAAATACACAGCCTACCGCGCAGCACCGACAACCGGGAGCGCCGAACAGCACCCTGTGGACAACCAGAACCGTTGTGGACAAACAACAACAAGCCCACAAGATCATCCGCCACAAGAGCCCCCAATGCACAGCCTATCGACACGGGCCGACAGAACGGGAGCAGCGAACGGCACCCTGTGGACAACCGAAACCGTTGTGGACAACCAAGCATCGCACGGCAACGGCAACCCTCAGGGTAAGATCAACTAATCGAGAAGCCCCGATATATAGCCTACCGAGCAACACCGACACAACGGCAGCCGCGAACAGTCGCCTGTGGACAGCCAGCCTCATTGTGGACAACCGCGGACAGTCAACCGCGAACGGCCGATCCCGCGGACAGTCAACCGCGCATGCAGTAAACCCGCAGGAAACCGCGCAGCAGGAAACCATCCCGCCTATAGGTACGCACTAGTGATCCAACGACACCACTCCACCCCCACCTTCCTCGTTCCGGCGCGTCTTGCTCCACCCGTTTTGCCCTCGGACCAACCGCGTCACCGCTCGCCACGACGTGATGTAGAACGTGTAGATGTACACCGCGTAAGCGAGGCCGTATGCCAGTGATCGCAACATTCCCTTGCCCGGCTCGCACCGGCGCCTATAGATCGGGCCCCAGATTACGAACGGCAGCAGTCCGAACGCGCCGTAGGTCAAGAACAGCAACCAGGCTCCGCCTGTGAACCACGACCACACCGCGTCGAAGTCTGTCACTGCCCGTGCTCCCAGTAGCAAGAACGGGATCGGGTAGATCAGCGTGCCCAGCAGCTGCATCCATGGCTGTGCCAGGTAGTACAACATCTCCGCCGCCCCCAAAGTCGACAAGTGGGTGGAGTCGAAGATTCGCCGCACGTAGCGGCCGCATTGCATGGTTCCTTGGCCCCAGCGGGTGCGTTGGGCTAGGAAGCGGCGCAGGCTGTACAGGGCTTCCTGGTCTACGTGCGTGTCCATGGTGAACCCGGTTTTCCAGCCCGCTGTCAGCAGGTGGACGCCGAGTTCGAAGTCCTCGAGGAGGGCTCCGCGCCAGGGGCCGAGGGCGTGGGTGATCGAGTCCAGGGCGGACAAGCGGGTGAATTGGCCGTTGCCGCCCATTGCGATGGTGCCGGTCTTGCCCCGGGACATCTGGATCGCGGCGATGGCGCTGCGGAACTCGAGGTCTTGCATGCGGACCATGGCCAGGCCGAACTTGCGGCCCCAGTACGACCCGCCGGGTGGGGGCGTGCCGCGGTTGCTCATCCGGACGTCGACCTGGACGGCGCCTACTTGGGGGTCGCCGAAGAGGTGGTCGGCGGCGCAGGTGGAGAGGCAGTTGGGGGCGGGGCGGCCGTCGGCGTCGACGACGATGATGATGGCTCGGTCGGTGTCGGCGTGTTTGCCCATCCAGCTCTTGAGGGCCCGGTAGGCGGAGTTCAGCGCGGCGCCCTTCCCGGTCCGGGCGTTGGGGAGCTTGCGGCAGACCAGGTGCAGCAGGCGGTCGCCGCCGTGGCGGGGGCCCTGCAGCGCGTGCACCTCGGCGACGGTGCCGTCGGTGGAGTCGTCGTCGATCACCCAGACGTGGGCGTGCGGGAAGGTGCCGCGCAGGTAGCGCACGGTCGCGCCGATGACGGCCTGCTCGTCGCGGCAGGGGACGAAGAAGTGCCACTCCAGGCGGTGCGGATCGCCGGGGGCGGCGCGGCGGTGCCGCAGGTAGGGGACCACGATCAGGCACACGTAGGTCATGAACGCGACGCTCATCGTCAGGGCGAGGGCCTGGGTGAAGCCGAGCAGCAGCGGGAGGTTCACCGCGTGGCCTGCCACACGAACAGGACCAGCGCGGCCGCGCCGCCGACGACGCTGACCATCGAGCCCAGGAACGTGTGGCCCCAGTAGTAGCCCTGGTCGGTGCCGAGCCAGTCGATCAGCCCGACCAGGGTCAGCACGCGCAGCTGGTTGACCGCGATCACCACCGCGCTCGCCACGGCGAGCGCCGCGAGCACCCGACCGGCGATGCGCCCGCGCAACGCGATCATCACCGCCGAGACCAGCAGCAGCGGCAGCACCAGGAACGCCGAGGTGCACTCCGGACTCATCCGCAACCCGAACGCGGTGCCGGATCCGAGTCCGAAGTAGACGGTCTGCCGCTCGGGGACCAGGTAGACCCCGGACGAGGTGATCATCCGCAGGATCCCGCTCGCCAGCGCCATCTCCGCGGTCCGGTACAGCCGGTTGCCGATCACCAGGGCCACCGCGAGCGCCACCAGGGGCACCGCGATGAGCTTGGTCGAGGATCGGGCCACCGGCAGCGAGTGGGCCTGAGCCACCGCTGCTCCCTTCACATGCCCAGCGCGCCGTTTACCCGACGCTTCGGGAATTCCATCGGCAACCCCACCACCAGGGCTACATCCGCGATCTGAGTGATAGTGATCCGGTAGCTGATCTACTCAGCGTCAGCGGAAATCCGAAACCGGGTCGTGATCCACACGATCGGGTTGCTTCGGGTCAGATGTGTGCTCTTTGCCGGGGGTGCCGGCGATACGCCCACCGCAAGCCCCGGTCCCCGCCGCACTTCCCCGTGCGGATCTCGTGGGCGGCGACTCTCGAATCCCTTGGAGGAAATGGATGTACAAGCGTTGGCTTCGCCGTGCCTGCGCGACGGGCGTGGTCGTCACGACCGCCCTGTTGGCGGGCGCAACCCCGGCGCTGGCCGCCCCCGGTGACGGGACGGCGTTCGTCGCCGTCGGCAGGCTCTCCCTGCTCGGCGCGGTGACCGACGTCGGTCCGCTCGCGCTCAGCAGCACCGGCGGGCCCGCCACCGCGCAGTTGGCCTCGGTCGACGCGCCCGGTGTGGCCACCGCGGGGGTGGCCTCCAGCGCCGCCTCCCGCGACGACGACACCGGTGTGGTGCACGCCGAGGCCAGTCTCGCCGATGTCGTGCTCGTGCTGTCCGGCTTGGGCACCATCGGCGCGATCAAGGTCTCCTGCGACGCCACCCAAGTCGGGGTCACCGGCACCACCGCGCTGACCGACGTGGCGATCACCGGCGCCACCCTCCCGCTCAACCCGGCCCCCAACACCGTTGTCGGCCTCCCCGGGATCGCCACCCTGACCCTCAACGAGCAGATCACCGACCCCGACGGCACCCTGAAAGTCGCGGGGGTCCACATGCGCCTCGAAGTGGCGGGCACCGGCGGTGATCTCTACCTCGGCGCCGCCGTGTGCGGCGTGGCGGCTCCGCCCATGCCGATGGCGTCCGGAGCGGGTCTGTGGGCCGGTGTCGGTCTCCTCGCACTGGTAGCCGTACCTGTTGGGGTTACGGCAATCCGGCGCCGTCGCGTCGACACGGCCTGAGCGGGGAGGCCACCATGTACCGAGCACCCACCGGGGGTGCCGTGGGCGGCAGCGCGGGTCTGGCCATGACGGGCGCCGACGTCGGCTGGTGGATCGCGCTGGGCGTCGCCCTGCTGATCACCGGATTCCTGCTGCTGCACGTCAACCGCCGCCGCGCCAGACGCGTGGCGGACTGATCCGAAGTGGATCCCGGGTGCGCCCACCCTCCCCACCGGTCCCGGGATCCACTTCTCCCACCCGAGGAACCCAGCATGCGCAACGAAGTCCTGATCCTGGTCGGCACCAGACCGGAGGCGGTCAAGGCGGCACCGGTCGCGCTCGCCGCGGCCGCCGACCCCGACCTCGCGCCGTACGTGGTCCACAGTGGACAACACCCCGGCATGGTCGAACAGGCCCTCACCCCGTTCGGCCTCGGCCCGGACGAGGTGATGGTCGTCGACCGCCCCGCGGGCGGGCAGGCCGAACTGCTCGGCGGTCTGCTGCCCCGGATCGACGCCATCCTCGCCCGCCGCAAGCCGGGTGTCCTCTTGGTCCAAGGCGACACCACTACGACCCTCGCGGGCGCTCTAGCCGCGTTCTGGCGCGGGATCCCCGTCGTGCACCTGGAAGCAGGCCTGCGCACCGGTGACCTCGCGGCCCCCTTCCCCGAAGAGGCCAACCGGCAGATGGTCGCCAGGATCGCCGCGCTGCATCTAGCGCCCACAGAGGACGCCGCGGCTGCTCTACGCGCGGAAGCCATCCCCGCGGCCGCGATCGAGGTGACTGGCAACACCGTCGTTGACGCTGTCCAACACATCGCCTCGGTAGACCTACCGGCCGCGAGCGCTCCTCTTGCTCGACTGGAACGCGACCTCGACCGCACCACCGGCAGGCTGGTGTTGGTCACCGTCCACCGCAGGGAATCCTGGGGCAGACCCCTGGCGGGCATCCTCGGCGCGGTGCGCACCCTCGCCGACCGGCACAGCGACGTCCGAGTCCTCTTGCCCGCCCACCCCAACCCCGAGGTGCGCGCGCAAGTCGCCACAGTGCTCGGCGGCCACCCCGGCATCGTCGTGACCGACCCGCTCGACTACCCGGACCTCATCCGCGCCCTGCGCCGCGCCGCGCTGGTCATCACCGACTCGGGCGGCATCCAAGAGGAGGCCCCCAGCTTCGGTGTCCCGGTCCTGGTCACCCGTGACGTCACCGAGCGCATGGAGGCCGTCCGCGCGGGCTGCGCCCGCCTGGTCGGCGCCGACCGCGGCAAGCTGCTCGGTGAGGCCGAGCGGATCCTCGTCACCGGCCAGCGCGTGCCCAACACCGCGAACCCCTTCGGCGACGGGCACGCCGCGGGCCGGGTCTGCGCGGCGTTGAGCAGGCTCCTCGCCGGTCAGCCGACCGCCGGCGTCCCGACGAGCGTGACGTCGGCGGCCCGCAAGCCCGCCAGCGCGGTCTCGACGGTGGCCGCTGCGACCCCGGCGGTCAGGTCGAGCAGGACCGTGGTCGCGAACCCCGCGGCCGCGGCGTCGATGGCCGTCGCCCGCACGCAGTGATCCGTCGCGATCCCCACGACGTCCACCCGGGTGACCCCGCGCTCGCGCAACCACTCGGCTAAGGACACCTCGCGGGGCCCGACACCCTCGAAGCCCGAGTACGCCGCCGCGTACGCCCCCTTGGAGAACACCGCCTCGATCGGCGCGACGTCCAGGGCGGGGTGGAACGAGGCACCCGAGGTGTCGACCACGCAGTGCACCGGCCAGCTGTCGACGTAGTCCGGGGTCTCGCTGAAGTGGGCGCCCGGATCGATGTGGAAGTCGCGGGTCGCCACGACGTGGTCGTAATTGGAGGAGGCGACGTGCGCGGAGATCGCGGCGGCGACGGCCGAGCCACCGGTGACGGCGAGCGAGCCGCCCTCGCAGAAGTCGTTCTGCACGTCGACCACGATTAACGCGGACTTGCCCAAGTCGGTCATCACTGCTCCAGGTACACGGTGGGGATGGCGGGTTCGCCCGCGGACAGCTTCAGGCCCTCCCAGGGGAGGCTGACCAGTCCCTTGCGCACCCGGTTCCGGCTGTCCTCCAGCGTGGGCAGGTCGGCCACCTGTTGTCCACCGCGCATCAGGGGGATCTGCAGCAGCCGGTCGTGCTCGCCGAGCTCGGGCGCGGGCCCGCCCGCCGGGTAGATGACCTCTTCCAGCGCGGTCCCGGTCGGCTTGTGCCTGCGCAGCGCCAGCTTCCGGCCGCCGCGCGACTCCTTGTGCGAGCTGCGCTTGGCCACCGGCCGCCCCTCGACCTCGACCAGCTTGTAGACCATCCCCGCGGTCGGCGCGCCGGAGCCGGTCACCACCGAGGTGCCCACCCCGTAGGCGTCCACCGGCTCGGCCCGCAGCGACGCGATCGCGTACTCGTCCAGATCGCCGGACACGACGATCCTGGTCTCGGTAGCGCCAAGAGCGTCGAGCTGCTCGCGCGCCTGCCTAGCGAGCACGCCCACGTCACCGGAGTCGATGCGGATCGCACCCAGCCCGGTCCCGGCGACCTCAACAGCGGTCGCGATGCCCTGGGTGATGTCGTAGGTGTCCACGAGCAGCGTCGTGTCCACCCCCAGCGCGGACACCTGCGCGGCGAACGCGGCGCGCTCGTCATCGTGCAGCAGCGTGAACGCGTGCGCGCAGGTCCCGGACGTCGGGATGCCGTAGGCGCTACCGGAGGCCAAGTTGGATGTCGTGGAGAACCCGGCAATGTAAGAGGCCCTGGCGGAGGCGATAGCGGCGACCTCGTGGGTGCGCCTAGAGCCCATCTCGATGATGGGTCGACCGTTCGCCGCGCCTGCCATCCGCGCCGCCGCCGACACGATGGCGCTGTCGTGGTTGAGGATCGACAGGACGACCGTCTCCAGGATGACGGCGTCGGCGAAGGTACCGGTCACGGTCAGCAGGGGGGAGCCGGGGAAGAACAGCTCGCCCTCGGGGTAGCCGTCCACGTCCCCGCCGAAGCGGTACTCGGCGAGCCACGCGAGGGTGGTGTCGTCCACGACCGAGTTGTCCCGCAGGTGCGCCAGCTCGGCCGCGCCGAACCGGAACGCGGTGATGGCCTCGACGACACGCGCGGTGCCGCCCACCACCCCGTAGCGGCGCCCGTCGGGCAACCGGCGGGTGAACACCTCGAACACGCACCCGCGGGCCGCGGTGCCGTCGGCGAGGGCCGCCGCCAGCATCGTCAGCTCGTAGTGGTCGGTCAACAGTCCGGTGCTGACCGGACCCAGTCCGCTAGCACCCACGCTCACACCCATGGCCAGAGCCTATGTCGTGTTTGCCGGGACCCCGTCCCCGGTTCGCCAGCCCGCTGGACGGGGGGTCGGAAACCGGCCCGGCACCACGATCGGTGATCGGATACTCCGATCGAATGAAGATCCGCCGGTGTGGAGGAAACCGGTCATGCCACCATTGTCCCATGACCGCAGCCGTCGACATGGAGCAGACGCAGGCGACGCCGTCGGGCTCGGAGGTGGTAGCCGAGGACCGGCCGTGGCAGACCGTCGTGTGGAACGATCCGGTCAACCTGATGTCGTACGTGACCTACGTCTTCCAGAAGCTCTTCGGCTACAGCCGGGACCAGGCCACCAAGCTGATGCTCGACGTGCACCACGAGGGCAAGGCGATCGTGTCATCGGGAAGCAAGGACAAGGTCGAGGCCGACGTGGCGAAGCTGCACGCGGCGGGCCTCTGGGCGACGATGGAACACACCTCGTGAAACCGTGGAAGCGCAAGGGCGATCTCGTGCACGCCGACATCGACCGGCAGGAGGCCGCCGTGCTGCGCGGCCTGGTGTCGCAGATCGACGACATGCTGCGGGCGCGCATCGAGGAGACCCCGCAGGACGAGCTGGCCGAGCTGACCGGCATCCGCACCGGACCGTCGACCTCCCCGGACGACCCGATCCTGTCGCGGCTGCTGCCGGACTTCCACCGGCTCGACGACGACAACCCGAGCAAGGCCGACCTCGACTCGGCCGCGGTGCTGCGCTCGCTGCACGAACCGACGCTGCTCGACCTCAAGACCGGCGTCGCCGCGGTGGTCCTGGAGACCTGCCCGATGTACGGCGGCGGCATCCGGCTCTCGCTGGAGCAGGCCGACGCCTGGCTCTCCGCGCTCAACGACGTGCGGCTGGCCCTGGGCACCGCGATCGAGGTCACCGAGGACATGCCCGACGAGCTGCCCGACGACGACCCGCGCAGCCCGCACCTGTCGGTCTACCACTGGCTGACCTGGGTGCAGGAGTCGCTGGTGCAGGCGCTGTCGACGCCGTGACCGACCCCCGGTGATCACCGACGTGCCCGGCGTCCGCGTCGGGCACCACCACCGGATCGGCGGCGGCTGGGCCACGGGCACCACCGTCGTGCTGCTCCCCGCGGGCACCGTCGGCGGCGTCGACTGCCGCGGCGGCGCGCCCGGCACCAGGGAGACCGACCTGCTGGCGCCGCAGAACCTGGTCGAGCGGGTCGACGCCGTGTGCCTCTCCGGCGGCAGCGCCTACGGGCTGGCCGCGGCCGACGGGGTCATGCGGTGGCTGGGGGAGCGGGGCGTCGGCTACCCGGTCGGTCAGCGGCCGCACGAGGTGGTGCCGATCGTGCCAGCTGCGGTGATCTTCGACCTGCCCCGCGGCGACTGGGGCAACTGGCCGACCGCCGAGTTCGGCTACGCGGCCTGCGCGGCGGCCACCGGTGGTCCGGTCGAAGAGGGCAGTGTCGGGGCGGGCGCGGGTGCCAGGGCCGGGTCGCTCAAGGGTGGTGTCGGGACCGCCAGCGCGTGTGTGGGGGAGTTCACACTCGGCGCGATCGCGGTCTGCAACGCCCGCGGCGAGGCCGTCGACCCGGCCACCGGTCGCTTCTGGGTCGATGGTGCCGTCCCTGAATCTGCCGTCCCGAGCCCCGGTGCGGGCACCGACCGGCCGCCGGACCTCAACACGACCATCGGCGTGGTCGCCACCGACGCCGCGCTGGACAAGGCCCAGTGCTCCCGGTTGGCGATGTCCGCCCAGCACGGCCTGGCCCGCGCCGTGCGGCCCTCCCACACCCTCTTCGACGGCGACACCGTTTTCGCGGCCGCCACCGGTGCGCGGCCGGTCGCCGGACCCGCCGAGCGCGACGCGCTGAACACTTCGGCCGCCGAGGTGTTCGCGACCGCGGTCGCGAGGGCCGTCCGCGCCGCCAGCACCGTCGGCGACCTGCGCGCCTACCGCGACACATGGG
Organism: Actinokineospora diospyrosa; assembly: GCF_024171925.1. Classification (GTDB taxonomy): domain Bacteria; phylum Actinomycetota; class Actinomycetes; order Mycobacteriales; family Pseudonocardiaceae; genus Actinokineospora; species Actinokineospora diospyrosa. Next base: position 196,674 of record NZ_JAMTCO010000005.1, read on the forward strand.
GTTGAGCGCCGAGCGCCCCGGCGGCGGCAGCTGCGTCCTCCCACACACTGGGAGGGGCCCATCCAGCCCGTAGGATGGTGCCGTGCTGACGATCCGCCGAGACCTAGTGGACGCGATGGTGGCGCACGCCCGTCGCGACCACCCGGACGAGGCGTGCGGCGTCATCGCGGGCCCCGACGGGTCCGACCGGCCGGAGCGCTTCATCCCGATGCTCAACGCGGCCCGCTCGCCGACGTTCTACGAGTTCGACTCCGCGGACCTGCTGCGCCTCTACCGCGAGATGGACGCCAACGACGAGGTGCCGGTGGTCATCTACCACTCGCACACGGCCACCGAGGCCTACCCGTCGCGCACCGACGCCAAGATCGCCGCCGAGCCGTTCGCGCACTACGTGCTGGTCTCCACGCGCGACCCGCACAGCCACGAACTGCGCTCGTTCCGCATCGTCGACGGCGTCATCACCGAGGAACCCGTCGAGGTCGTCGAGTCCTACCGGTTCGCCCACACCGGACCGGACGACGTCCCAGAGCAGTGAGCTCCCCCACGCCCCGGAATACCGGTGGCGCGGGCGCGCGTCCTTCCCCCAAGACCAGTGGCATCACCCGGAGGTTGACCCATGGCCGTCACCGTCTCGATCCCGACCATCCTGCGCACCCACACCGGCGGCGAGAAGACCGTCCCGGCCGCGGGCGCCACCCTGGCCGAGGTCATCGACGACCTTGAGGCCAACCACGGCGGCCTCAAGGCCCGCCTGGTCAAGGACGGCACCCTGCACCGGTTCGTCAACGTCTACGTCAACGACGAGGACGTGCGCTTCGCAGGCGGCCTGGAGGCCAAGGTCGCCGACGGCGACAACGTGACCATCCTGCCCGCCGTCGCGGGCGGCGCGCGCTAGTTCTTCCCGGTTGCTGGAGGGGGACCCGTGGCCCGCTACGACTCGCTGCTCGACGCGCTCGGCGACACACCGCTCGTCGGGCTGCCCCGGCTCTCCCCCTCGCCGTCGGTGCGGCTGTGGGCGAAGCTGGAGGACCGCAACCCGACCGGCTCGATCAAGGACCGGCCCGCGCTGGCCATGATCTCCGCCGCCGAGCGCGACGGCAGGTTGGCCCCCGGGGCGACCATCCTCGAGCCGACCTCCGGCAACACCGGCATCTCGCTGGCCATGGCCGCCAAGCTCAAGGGCTACGGCCTGGTCTGCGTCATGCCGGAGAACACCTCGGAGGAGCGCAAGCTGCTCCTGCAGGCCTACGGCGCCCGGATCGTCTTCTCGCCAGCGGCGGGCGGCTCCAACGAGGCCGTCCGCCGGGCGAAGGAACTGGCCGAGCAGCACCCGGACTGGGTCATGCTCTACCAGTACGGCAACCCGGACAACGCCGCCGCGCACTACACCGGCACCGGCCCGGAGATCCTGCGCGACCTGCCTTCGATCACGCACTTCGTCGCGGGCCTGGGCACCACCGGCACCCTCGTCGGCGTCGGGCGGTACCTGCGAGAGCACAAGCCGGAGATCCAGATCATCGCCGCCGAGCCGCGGTACGGGGAGCTGGTCTACGGTCTGCGCAACCTCGACGAGGGCTTCGTCCCCGAGCTCTACGACCCGTCGGTCCTGACCGGGCGCTACTCCGTCGGCTCCTACGACGCCTTACGGCGCACGCGCCAGTTGCTTGAGACCGAGGGCATCTTCGCGGGCATCTCCACCGGCGCCATCCTCCACGCCGCTCTAGCCGCGGCCGAGAAGGCAGCCGGGGCAGACGAAGAGGCCGACGTCGTCTTCATCGTCGCCGACGCCGGTTGGAAGTACCTGTCCACCGGCGCCTACAGTGGCACCATCGACGAAGCCTCCGACCGCCTGGACGGCCACCTCTGGGCTTAACGCCCTCTCGGTTAGCCCGCGAGGGCGGCCAGGTGTGGCAACAGCAGCCGCAGGGCTTGGCCCCGGTGGGAGATCGCGTCTTTCTCGTCCGGGGTCAGTTCGGCCGAGGTCCGGTCGTGGCCTTCCGGGCGGAAGATCGGGTCGTAGCCGAAGCCGTTGGTGCCGGTCGGTTCGCGGGTGATCACGCCTCGCCAGTCCGCGCGCAGCACGGTTTCCGACCCGTCCGGCAGGACCAGGGCGACCGCGCAGACGAAGCCGCCGCCGCGACGGGCGTCGGGGACGTCGTGCAGCTGGTTGAGGACGAGGTCGACGTTGGCCTTGTCGCCGTGGCCGGACCAGCGGGCGGACAGGACGCCGGGCATGCCGTTGAGGGCGTCGACCGCGATGCCGGAGTCGTCGGCGATCGACGGCAGGCCGGTGGCCGCGGCGGCGTCGCGGGCCTTGGCGAGGGCGTTCTCCTCGAAGGTGGCGCCGGTCTCGGGGGCCTCGGGGAACTCGGGCACGTCAGCCAGACCGACGACCTCGACTCCCGCGACGCGTTCGGCGGCGAGGATGCGCCGCAGCTCCGCCAGCTTCTTCGCGTTGCGGCTGGCCAGCAGGACGCGGGTCGTCATCGGGACCCTTTCGGTTCGGGCAGGGTCCCCGGGTACGGCAGGGCGAGGGCCTCGGCCTGCACCCGGTTGAGCTCGGCGCAGCCCGCGAGGGCCAGGTCCAGCATCGCGTCGAGGGTGGAGCGGGCGAACGTCGCGCCCTCGCCGGTGCCCTGGACCTCGATGAGCGTCCCGGCGTCGGTGGCGACGACGTTCATGTCGACCTCCGCGCGGGCGTCCTCCTCGTAGGGCAGGTCGAGCCGGACCCGGCCACCGACGACGCCGACGCTGACCGCGGACACCGCGCAGGACAGCGGGTTGGGGTCGGCGAGCTTGCGCGCGGCGCCCAGGTAGGTGATCGCGTCGGCCAGCGCGACGTAGGCGCCGGTGATCGCCGCGGTCCTGGTGCCGCCGTCGGCCTGGATCACGTCGCAGTCGAGGTGGATGGTGTTCTCGCCGAGCGCGGACAGGTCGATGCAGGCGCGCAGCGACCGGCCGATGAGCCTGCTGATCTCGTGCGTGCGGCCGCCGACGCGGCCCTTCACCGACTCGCGCTCGCCCCGGGTGTTGGTCGCCGAGGGCAGCATCGCGTACTCGGCGGTGACCCAGCCGAGCCCGGAACCCTTGCGCCACCTGGGCACGCCCTCGGACACGCTCGCCGCGCAGAGCACCCTGGTCCGGCCGAAGGACACCAACACCGAGCCTGCGGGCCAATCCTGGTAGCCGCGGGTGATCGTGATGTCCCGGAGTTGGTTGTCGTTCCTGCCGTCGCTTCTCACCACCCGGTCAGCCTAGGCGCTGTCCGGCGGGTGTGGTGCGGCGGATCACTTGTAGCGCGTGCCCGGCAGCGCCCGATCGGCGGGCTAGAGGGCGTAAGCCGCGCCCTGCTCGACGGCGACGACCTCGCCGGGGAAGGCCGCCGCTGCCTCGGCGAGCACGGTCGCGCGGTCGGTCCACGGCGGGATGTGGGTCACCAGCAACCGGCCCGCGCCCGCCGCCGCGGCCAGTTCCCCCGCCTCCCGCCCGGACAGGTGCAGGTCCGGGATGGGACCGCCGCCGTGCGCCCAGGACGCCTCGGCGAGCACCACGTCCGCCCCCTCGGCCAGCGCCACCACCGCCGCGCTCATCCCGGTGTCGCCGGTGTACACCAGGGACCGGCCGCCGTGGTCGATCCGGAAGCTGTAGGCGTCGCACGGGTGCGCCGCTGTCGTCGCGGTGACCTCGAACGGTCCGATGTGGAACGTCCCGACCGCCAGCGGGCGGAAGTCGAACACATCGGACAGATCCGTGACAGCCAACTCCTCGGCGTCGGTCGCGTACGCACCCGCGAACCGCTGCGGCGCCGCGCGCGGGGCGTGCACGGGTAACCGGTTCGCCCTGGGGTCGCGCGTGGGTCTCGGGTGGTAACGCCGGTAGACGGTCAACGACGGGAAGTCCGCGCAGTGGTCGGCGTGCAGGTGCGAGAACAGCAACGCGTCCAGGGCGAACGGGTCGCGCACCGCCTGCAGCGCGGCGAGGGTGCCGCTGCCGAGTTCGACACCGAGGAGGAACCCGTCGGCCTCGAGCAGGTACCCGGACGAGGCGGCGTTGGGTCCGGGAACGCTTCCGGAGCACCCGAGTACGGTCAGCAGCACGTCGAACAGCCTGTCACAGCGGGGATCAGCCGACGATCACCATCGAGCCAATGGAGCAAAGCCCGCACCGCCCAGACCGAGGAAGCGGCGGGCCAGCCGGTCGAACGGCTCGGCGGGGCCGGTGGCGCCGAACTCGTGCACCGGGTCGCCCTCGTCCTGGGTGAGCAGAGCGGTCTCGGTGAGCACCCGGAAGACGTCCTTGGCGCACTCCTCCGCGCTGGACACGAGCGTCACGTCCGGTCCCAGCACGACCTGCAGCACGCCGGTGAGCAGCGGGTAGTGCGTGCAGCCGAGGACGACGGTGTCCACAGCGGCCTGTTGCAACGGTTCCAGGTAGGTCTGCGCGAGACCGAGCACCTGGCGCCCCGAGGTGATCCCGCGTTCGACGAAGTCCACGAAGCGCGGGCAGGCTGCGCCGGTGACCGCGATCCCGGGCGCGGCGGCGAAAGCGTCGTCGTAGGCGCGGGACCGGATGGTGCCGGTGGTGCCGATCACGCCGACCCGCCCGGTTTTCGTCACCGCGGCCGCGCGGCGCACGGCCGGGACGACCACCTCCACGACCGGGATGTCGTAGCGCTCCCTGGCGTCGCGCAGGCAAGCGGCGGAGGCGGTGTTGCAGGCGAGCACCAACATCTTGACGCCACTGGCCACCAGCTCGTCGGTGAGCTTGAGGGTGATCTCGCGGACGTCGGCGATGGGGCGCGGGCCGTACGGGTTGTTCGCGGTGTCACCGATGTAGCGCAACCGCTCGTGCGGGAGCTGGTCGATGATCGAGCGGGCGACGGTGAGCCCGCCGACACCGGAGTCGAAGATGCCGATCGGCGCGTCGGTGCTCACGCCTGCTTGGCCACGGTGCGGTTGCCCATCGACACCAGCCAGGCGGCCAGGACCCCGCCGAGCGCGCCGAACAGGTGGCCCTGCCAGGAGATCCCGGGGTTGCCCGGCAGCACGCCGAACAGCATCGTGCCCCAGTAGGCGAGCAGCAGGACCGCCAGTCCGATGTGCAGGAAGCTGCGGGTGAACAGGCCGCGCGCGAGCAGGAACAGCAGCCAGCCGAAGCACAGGCCGGACGCGCCGACGGTGACCGTCGCGCTGTCGGCGGTCAGCCACACGCCCAGCCCGCTGACCACCCAGATGGTGGCGGTGACCGCGATCCACTGGGCGAGCCCGTTGGCCATCGCCAGGAACGCCAGCACCACCAGCGGCAGCGTGTTGGCGAACAGGTGCCCCCAGCCGGAGTGCAGGAACGGCGACCACAGGATCCCGTCGAGGCCGGACGCCTCGCGCGCCACGATGCCGAACTGGTCGAGGTCGGCGGGCAGCACCGCGTCCAGGAACTCGATCAGGTACAGCAGGGCGGTGAACCCGCCCACGACGATCGCCGCCTGGGTCAGGTTCGGCGGCAACACCCGGGCGGTGGGCTTGCTCGGCTGGACGGGCACGGTGCTCACACCACTGAGGGTACGTGCTCGGCGGGCTCACCGGATCCGGTGAAACCCCGAGGTCACCCCGATGCGGCCCGGCTCACCCCGGTCACCCCGGGTTCACTCCGAGACGACGGCGCGGGCGAGCCGGGCGAGCGACTCGTCCATCCGCCGCTTGATCTCCTTGGTCCCGACCAGCCGCATCAGCACGCCGCGGACCAGGTTGTCCGGCTCCTGCACGGTCCGCAGGCGCACCGTCGTGTGCTCGCCGTCGGCCGCCAGTTCGATCTGGAACCGGGTCGCTTTCGCGTAGGTCGGCGAGTCCTTCCCGTCGATCCGTTCCTTGGTGTGCTCCCAGGCGATCACCCGCGGCGGCTCGAAGGCCACCACCCGCTGGTCGATCTCCGACCGGAAGCGCCCCCAGCGGCCGAACTGCCTGCGCCGCTGCCCGAGGCCCTCGCCCGCGAGCACCTCGGTCCGCTCGGCGAAGCTGAACCAGTCCGGCGCCCGCTCGGCGTCGGAGACGATGTCCCAGACCCGATCGATCGACGCTGGTACCTGGGCGCTGCGGAGGACCTCGACCACCATGGCCGCAGAATCTAGCGGGCGGGCGGGACCGGGGTGGACATCAGCTCAGGTACGGGTCCAGGACCCCCGCCGCGGCGGTGACCGAGGCGGCGGCGGTCGCCCAGCGGGTGCGCAGCGGGTGTTCGGTCAGCAGGACCACGATGTAGCGCCAGTGCGCGCCCACCAGGCCGGAGCTGTGCACGACGATGTCGTTGGTGCTGTTGGACCAGCCCTGTTTCACCGCCCACCGCGCCGACAGGCCGTCCGGGATGCCGAAGTACTGGTCGAACCCGTCCGCCGCCTTGTGCGACGCGGCGGCGAGGGCGTCGACGACCAGGGTTTGGTCGGCGGTGGGCAGCGTCAGGACGTGCTCGTAGACCAGGGCGACGTCGCGCGCCGTCAGCAGGACGTCACCCCAGCGGCCGACGATGCCCGGCGGTTCGGTCGCCCGCAGCCCGAGCCGACGGGCCGTGCGGGTCACCAGGACCGCGCCGCCCTGCTCGACCCACAGCGCCGACGCGATGCCGTCGTCGGAGCGGCTGAGCATGGCGGTGATCCGCTTGCGGGTCGCGGCGTCGGCGCCCTGGGCCAAGACGTCGATCGCGATCAGGAGCTTGACCAGCGACGCCGACCGGAACTGGCGGTCCGGCTGCACGGCGGCGACCTCGGTCTTGGTGTCGCGGTCGATCACCAGCACCCCGACCTTCGCCGACTTCTGCACCGACCGCACGGCCGCTGTCAGCTCTGCGGGTAACCCGGTCGGCAGCGCCGGGTCTTGGGCGGCGACCTTCGGCTGCGGCGTGGCTACCGTCGGTCCCGGCGCGGCGAGCGGCGCCGGGGCGGTCGCCGACGGCGCGACGTCGATGAGCTGCAAACCGGGGGAGGGGGCTGTGGTGGCCGTCCCGCACCCGGTGATCGAGACGAGGACGAGGAGAACCAGCATTCGGTGGCGCACGCCCGTGGTACGCCGGTGCCCACCGGGGAAGTTGACCCGATCGGGCGGCAACTTCCCCGGTCAGCGGGGTGTACGGGGCGGCCCCCGATCCGGTTGCCCCGGGTGTCAGACCTTCAGGTCTTTGCGCAGCTTGGCGACGTGCCCGGTGGCCCGCACGTTGTACAGCGCGTGCGCGATCTTGCCCTCCGGGTCGACGATGAAGGTGGAGCGGATCACGCCGGTCACCGTCTTGCCGTAGAGCTGCTTCTCGCCGTACGCCCCGTACGCGGTGAGCACCGCCTTGTCCGGGTCCGACAGCAGCGGGAAGGTCAGGCCCTCCTCGGCGACGAACTTCGCCAGCTTGGCCTGCTTGTCCGGCGAAACGCCCAGCACGGCGAACCCGGCGTCGTTGAGCTCGGCGAGGTTGTCCCGGAAGTCGCACGCCTGCTTGGTGCAGCCCGGCGTCGACGCGGCCGGGTAGAAGTACACGACCACGGACTTGCCGCGGTAGTCCGACAGGGACACCTCGGTGCCCTCGCTGTCGGACAGGGTGAACTCCGGTGCCGCGTCACCGGGGGAAAGGCGCTGCTGTTCGGTCATGCGACGAAGCTAGCGGGTGCCAGCCGGACCCCTATGCCTGCCCGTCGAACACGGTCACCACGGCCCCGCCCGCCGGGTCCGGCTGCGCGGTGACCACCACGGCGACCTTCTCCGTCGGCAGCGCGAACGCCACCGAGAACCGAGTGCTACGACCCGGCGCCACGTCCTCGGTACCGACCGCGCCCGCGTAGCCCTGGGCCGAGTCGATCACCTGCCTGCTGGCCGCGCCACCCGCCACCGCCGAGAGCGAGAGCAAGGTCGGCGAGTACGGGCTGCCGCCGTCGTTGTGCACGGTCATCTCGAAGCCGACCGCCCTGGGCACCGCCGGGAACGCCGCCCCGGTCGGCACGAACGCCTTGGGCGCGGACACGGTGATCGTCAGCCCGTTGCCGAGCGGGATCTGCGCGCCGGTGCGGGTCGGGCTCACCCTGGCGAGCTCGCCGGGGGCGGCGCTGCTCAGCGGGGCGGCCACGGCCGTCGCCGAGTGCGCGGTGGCGCTGCCGCACCCACTGGCCGCCACCAGGAGCGCGCAACCCGCGGCCACGAGAGCGACGGTCTTCACGGGGCGTGCCTCTTCCTAGCCGGGGGACTCGGGGGTGTACCCGTCCACCTTGACACCCCGGGCGGCCACACCGCCGAGTCGGATAGGCCGTTGAGTCGTACCTGGTTCCGCACTGTGGCCGAGCCGTGATCACCGCTGCACCGAGCGTGATGGGGGCCACTGCGGGCCGTGTCGCCCGCCCGCGCGGTGGCCCGGGCGGCCGGGGTCAGGCGGCGAGGGCGAAGAACAGCACGAAGAACCCGATCGCCACCAGCCAGGCCGCGATCAGCCAGCCGAAGTCCCGCCACGGCGAGATCTTGCCGTCATCGGCGCCCGGCACGTGGACCCCGCGCTCCTCGAACTTGTCGACCAGTCCCAGGAGCGCGCTGAACACCCTGGGCGCGCGCACGTCGACGATGGTGTCACGCGCGCCGACCGGCCTGCCGACGGCCCTTGACGTGCCTGGCGAAGGCCCGCTCGATCTCCCGGTTGGCGTCGCGGGTGGCCAGGTCCTGGCGCTTGTCCCAGGTCTTCTTGCCGCGCACCAGGGCCAGCTCGACCTTCACCCGGCCGTCGGCGAAGTACATCGACAGCGGCACCAGCGACAGGCCGGGGTCGGTCACCTTCAGCGCGAGCTTGTCGATCTCGCGCCGGTGCAGCAGCAGCTTGCGCACCCGCAGCGGCGCGTGGTTGGTCCAGGTGCCCAGCGCGTACTCGCCGATGTGCAGGCCGCGCAGCCAGATCTCGCCCTCGTCCACGGTGGCGAACGAGTCGACCAGCGACGCCCGCCCGTCGCGCAGCGCCTTGACCTCCGTGCCCACCAGCACCACGCCCGCCTCGATCGTGTCCAGCACCGCGTAGTGGTGCCGGGCCCGCCGGTTCGTGGCGATCGTCGCGCTGTTGGGGTCCTTGGCCATGCCCCCGACGCTAGCGGACACCCGCTGCCGCGATCACGGCTATTTCCCGGCCGCGACGGTCGTCCGGCTGCGGGTGAGCAGCTCGAAGTCGCTCGCGTCCACGTGCCGGGTGCGCAGCCAGTAGCGCCAGGTGAACCCCGGCCAGATGGTGCGGTTGACGCCTTGCGAGTCCAGGTACCAGCTCGTGCAGCCGCCCCGGGTCCAGACGCCGTCGGCGAGCTTGCGCTGCACCTCGGTGTTGAACGCGTCCTGCGCCGAGCGCCGCACGTCCAGCGCCTCGGCGCCCTGCCGGTCGGCCAGCCGCAGCGCCTCGGCGACGTAGCGGATCTGGGACTCGATCATGAACACCACCGAGTTGTGGCCGAGGCCGGTGTTCGGGCCGAGCAGGAAGAACAGGTTCGGGAAGCCTGCCACGGTGATCCCGAGGTGGGTGTTGATGCCCCGCTCCCGCCACAGCTGCGCCAGGTCGAGGCCGTCGCGGCCGGTGATCCGCAGGTAGTCGAAGGCGTCGGTGACGTGGAAGCCGGTGCCGTAGATGATCGCGTCGACCGGGTGCTCGCGGCCGTCCTTGCCGACGACGCTGTTCGCCCGCACCTCGGCGACCCCGGCGGTGTCGAGGTGCACGTTGGCCCGGTTGAAGGTCGGGTAGTAGTCGTTGGAGATCAGCACCCGCTTGCAGCCCATGACGTAGTCCGGGGTGAGCTCGCGTGCCAGCGCGGGGTCCTTCACCGAGCGGCGGATGTTGTGGGCGGCGAGCTTCGAGGCGAGGCGCAGGATGCCCTGGTGGCCGTTGAAGCCGACCGCGCGGACCTCGTTGATCCAGTACAGCAGGTGCCGGTACGCGCGCTGGGCGCCGGGGACCTTGGCGAACAGGCCGCGCGACCAAGCGGGCATGGTGTGGTCGGGCTTGGGCATCACCCAGGGCGCGGTCCGCTGGAACAGGGTCAGCTCGGCGACCTCGGGGGCGATCTTCGGCACGAACTGGACCGCGCTCGCGCCGGTGCCGATGACCGCGACGCGCTTGCCGGTGAGGTCGTAGTCGTGGTCCCACTGGGCGGAGTGGAACGCCTTGCCGGTGAAGTCCTCGATGCCGGGCAGGTCGGGGATGGACGGCAGGTGCAGTGCGCCGACGCCCGCGACCAGGAACCGGGTCACGTAGGTGTCGCCGGTGCTGGTCGAGACGTGCCAGCGGCTCGCCTCGGCGTCCCAGCGCGCGCCGGTGACCTCCACGCCGAAGTGCGTATTGCGGGCTAGGTCCCACTTCGCGGCCACGTCGCGCAGGTATTGGTGGATCTCTGGCTGGGGGGCGTAAGAGCGCGTCCAGTCCGGCTTCTGCTCGAAGGAGAACGAGTACATGTGCGACTGGATGTCGCATGCGCAGCCGGGGTAGGTGTTGTCGCGCCACGTGCCGCCGAAGTCGGTCGCCTTCTCCAGCACCACGAAGTCGTCGCGGCCCTCCTTGCGCAGCTGGATCGCCATCCCCATCCCGGAGAAACCGGTGCCGATGACCACGACGCCGGTGTTGACGAGCTTGCCCATGGCGACCCTCCACGACTCGAACAGGTGTAACTCGCGGTCAACCTTACTCGAAGTAGGTTACTTGCGGTAGAGTTGCCGGGTGAGCACCCCGGCGGAGACCGAGCGCAAGCGCCGCATGCCCCGCGCCGAGCGCGAGCGGCAGATGATGGCCGTCGCGGAGGAGATCTTCGCCGAGCGGGGCTACCAGGCCACCGGCATGGACGAGGTCGCGGAGCGCTGCGGGGTCTCCAAGCCGATGATCTACGAGTACTTCGGCTCCAAGGAGGGCCTGCTCGTCGCCTGCGTCCGGCACGCCCGCGGCCAGCTCGCCACCGCCACCACCGAGGCCGTCATCGGCGCCACCGGCCCCCGCGACGCCCTGCGCCGCGGCCTCGTCGCGTTCTTCCGCTTCACCGACGCCCACCGCCGCGCCTGGTCGCTCGTCCTGCGCAACGAGGCCGCCGTCGCGGGCGCCGCGGCCGCCGCCGAGGTCGAGGCGATCCGCCAGGAGCAAGTGGACATCGACATCGCGCTGCTGTCGACCTTCCTGCCCGACGCGCCCCGCACCGACCTCGAAGCCGCCGCCCAGATCGTCGTCGGCGCCTGCGAACGACTGTCCCTCTGGTACGTCAGCCGCGACGACATCACCGCCGAACAGGCCGCCGACCACCTGATGCGGGTGCTGTGGACCGGCCTGGCCGCACTCGTGGCACCCTCGACCGCCGGGTAATCGCCCACACGGGTGGCTCACCCGCCACCGCCGGCGAGCGGGATCCCGCTGCTGAGAGCAAGCTCTGGGGTGTGGGGACGCATGCCTCGCCTCCCCGCGTCGCACCGGAAGCGGAGGGGCGAACCATGTACGAACCGATCGTGGCCAACTACACCGCGCAGGGCTCGGACTGGACGGTAGAGGTCAAGGCCAAGGGGCAGAGCAAGAGCGCCACCGCGGCCGACCTGGTCACCGCCCGCGAACGCGCCGACGAACTGGTCGAGGAACTCCTCGACGGCGACAAGAAGCGCACGGTGGTGCACACACTCGACGGGGACGCGGTCAGCTTCACCGCCGCCTACCTCACCGCGCGCCTCGGGCTGGAAGACCCCACCAGGTCCATCCCCACCCAACTCCGCGCCGACAAGGCCCCCGCGCCCGCCCCGCCACCCGCCGCGATGGCCTAGCGGAACAGCCGCCGCACCACGAGCAGGCCGACCAGCACGCCCACCCCGATCAAGGCGTACCGCACCTTCGGGTCATCCAGGGTCGAGCGCGCGCTGGACTTCGCGTTGTCCACCAGCCGCTTCGGACTGGCCTTCACGCTGAGCTGGTCCAACGTGGCCGCCAAGGCGTCCCGCGCCTGCTCGATCTCACGCTGGATGGTGTCGGGATCCCGCGCCACTGCATCCTCCTCGCAACCCCAGCCATCGGCGTCACAACGTTAGATCACCGACCACCCGTCCCGCGCACGGGCCACGCCGTTAGGCTGTCAACGCTACCCGGGGCCGTAGCCCAATTGGCAGAGGCACACGGTTTAGGTCCGTGCCAGTGAGAGTTCGAGTCTCTCCGGCCCTACGCGCTAGGCGACCCATGTCCACGGAAAGCGTGGACGTGGGCGCTTCGCGACACCACCTGGGGGGCGACCCCCCAGACCCCCACGGTGCGGCAGGCGCCGGAACCAGCGTGGGATCGCTCGGGCCTATCGGCCCGTTGCGTCGAGTGTGTAACCAATGGGGTTGTCGTCCACGGTGCGATCGCTCCCGACCCGGCGTGGCTCGCTCGGGCCTGGCTGCCCTCGCGTCGAGCTTGTGACCGATGGGCTGTCGCCCACGGTGCGGGCCCCTTCTTGACTGGCGTTGAGTGCCCCTTGCTTTGCCTTCGGCCGTGGCATCGGGGGAGTGGGAGCAGGGAAAGCGGAGGCTTGTAGGCCCCCTCACCCGCGAGGCGGCGCCACCCCACTCCACCGCCCCAGCCCACTAACTCAGCCCCTGGGCACTTGGACCCTGCGGTGCCAACCCAGCCCTCGCCAGGTTCGCCCCAACCCACAGTGCCAGCCACTGGACACTCGGACTTGGCGGTGCCATCCCAGCTGCCGTCAGGTCCGCCTCAGCCCACCTGCTCAGCGCGTGGACACTCGGACTTGGCGGTGCCATCTCAGCCCGTTCTCGGCTGTCCTGCCAGCCCAGCGCCTGGACAGTCGGACTCGCTGGTGCCAGGTGCTCGATGGGGTGGACCTGTTTTGTGTGGGGGGACGGCACCCGTAGCGTTTCCGCGCGGCAGGGCCAGTCTTTTCGGCCCCTGCTTTGCGGTCCTGCCACGGGTGTCGTAGGGGCCCCGCACAAAACAGGTCCACCGCATCGAGCAAAGCTCGAAAATCGCGGATCGGACGCCGAGGCCGTCCGCCCGGGTCGCCGAGCTCGCCGCCAGGCGACGAGGCCGACCCAATCCCTTGCCCCGCATCCCCAGCCTAGGTCTACGCCAAGATCAACCTGATCGAAAGCCCCCAAATACACAGCTTACCGACGCACCCCGACAAAACAGGAGCACCAACCAGCACCCTGTGGACAGCAAACCCCGTTGTGGATAACTCATTGCGGATACCGGCGTTATGGACACCCGCATTGCGGATACCCGCGCAACCGCCAACAGCGCACTACTTGTCGAAGAACTTGTCCGCCTGCGCGAGCACGTCGTCCACCTTGGACTCGTTCGTCAGCTTGACCTTGAGCTCCTTGTCCCCGTCCTTGAGCTCAAGCTCGAACACCACGGCCTTGCGCCGGGTCGTCAAATACGTGAACACCGATCGGATCAGGACGCCCGCGCCGCCACCGCCCAGTACGAGGGTGAGGGCGTCGATCGCCGCTCCCATGTCGCCTTCGTGGATGGGGGCGTTGGACACGGTCACCCGGCCGCGCAGGTCGTCCTCGTCGCGCAGCCAGGTGGCCAGGTCGCGCAGGTCGTCGTCGTCGCCGGTGAGGGCTGCTCGGGTCACCCGTCCAGTGTACGTAAACGATCACTCCGAGAGGCCGCGGATGTGCGCGATGAGTTCGATCGTGTCCATCCCGCACAGCTCCGCGAGCCGGTCCAGCGCCGACACGTCCAGGTGGACCTCGTCGTGGTCGGCCAGCAGTTCGGCGGCCCAGCGGCGCAGGGGCATCAGCTGCGGGCGGTCGTCGGCGGCCGCGGCGTGCAGGTCGACGCGGACGCGGCCCAGGGGGGTGTCGGCGAAGACCCGGTCGTGGACGCGAGCCATGAGGTCGTGCGGCAGCGCCTCCAGCGCCACGCAGATCTCCACGAACCGCACGACCGAGCACTGCCGGGTGCCCAGCTCGTAGGTGGCCAGGGTCTGCAGCGAGATCTCGCTCTGCAGCCTGCCGTTGAGGTCCTTGCGGGTCCAGCCGCGCTGCTTGCGCAGCCTGCGGATCTCGTCGCCGAGCACCCGCTGGTAGGTAGCCGCATCGATGCGCAACGTCCGCCCCTCCTCAGACCGGCGCGCGATCGGACCGGCGCCTCCACCACAGGAAGCGATCAAGCGGCGCACCCTGACGCGGGTTTGCCGAAGTTGCTCCGATCGAGTGAGGGCGAATTCCTCAGTTCACACACGGAGGGCCGGTCTGGACCGCGGTCCGGGCACCCAGGTCGAGCAACGGCGCGCCCGCGAGCCGCTCCCCGGTGCTGGTGCCGGTGGTCGTGAAGTCCTTGCCGAGGATCACCGTCACCTTGCCCTTGCCGAGGTTGGTGTCCGGCTCCGCGGTGCCCTTGCCCAGCGCGTCGACGACCGCGCTGCCGCTGTCGTCCTCGCCCTTGGCGTAGCGGACCACGGTCTTGGCGCGGGCGGCGGCGTTGCCGGTCTCGCCGGTCTTGAAGCCGCGGCCCTGCAGGGTGTCGGCGACCTCGGCGGCCAGGCCGGTGCGGCCGGACCCGTTGAGGACGGTCACCGTGGGCTTGTCCGCGGCGGCGGGCGTGGTCTGCTCGCCGCCGCCCCCGCCGGTGCTCGGCGGTGCGCTGTTGCCGCCGGTGAGCAGGCCGGCGACGAACTGCTTCACCGCCGTTGGGTCGACCTGCACCGCTTTGCCGTCGTTGGGCGTGTCCAGGTCGATCGTGCCGTGCGGGATGGTCTCGAAGGCGACGTTGCCGCCGGTGACGGTGATCATCTGCTGGGCGAACCGCATGATGTCCCAGTTCTTGTCCAGCACCACCGACTTGGCGATCGCGCCCTTGAGCTGGTCGAGCACCTGCGAGCCGGGCGCGAGCACGTCACCGGAGATCATCTTCTTGGCCATCGCGCCCATGAACACCTGCTGGCGGGTGATCCGGTCGATGTCGCCGTTGGGCAGCCCGTGCCGCTGCCGCACGAACTGCAGCGCCTGCACCCCCTGCAGCGTCTGCACCCCGGCCGGGAAGTTCGCCCCCGACAGCGAGTCCTTGGTCGCCTTGTTCAGGCACACCTCGACGCCGCCGATGGCGTTGGTGATGTCGTAGAAGCCGAGCAGGTTGACCTCGGCGTAGTGGTCGACCGTGGCGCCGGTGAGCTTGGTCAGGGTGGCGATCAGGCTCTTGGCGCCCGCCTCGTTGGAGCGGCGCTCGAGCTCCTTAGGGTCGGACACGCCCTCCTTCTGCAGCTGGGCGCGCGCGGCGAGCTTGCCCCTGCCGTAGGCGGAGTTGACCTTGTGCTTGCCGAAGCCGGGGATGTCGACGTAGGAGTCGCGCGGGATGGAGACGCCGACCGCCTTGCCGCCGTCGTTCGGGATCCTGATCATGATCAGCGTGTCGGTGTTGATCTCGCCGTCCGACTTGCCGCCGTTGAGCATCGCCAGCTGCTCCTTCGACAGCGGGTTGCCCTGCGCGTCGGTGCGGCTGTCCATGCCGACCATCAGGATGTCGACCGCGCCGTCGGCGGGCTTCTCCCCGGTGTCCTCCACGACGTTGGCCTTGGTCAGGTCGTCGGAGAAGGAGTCGGTCACCCGCCAGTAGTAGCCGGTCGCGAGCAGCACGACCGCCGACAGCAGTGCGACCGCGGTCCGCCCGGCGACCATGCCGGTCCGGGGGCCGCGGGCGCGGGTGCTGGTGGCCGCGCCGCCGGTGGTCTTGGGGCGGATCCGCTCGGTCGCGGCGACGCCGGACACCCGCCGACGCGGTTGCGAACCCGCGCCGGGGGCCGACCGCTCCGGTCGTTGCCCCGGTTCGCGGGTCCCCACCGGGCTCGCCGAGCGCGCACCCGCCTCCGGGCGCGGGCGACGCGCGGGGGGCTCACCCCTGAGCCGGTCGCGCGGCGCGTCCTGGCGCGGCCGCTCGGGCCTCGACCTGGGGGACTCGCGCTCACCCCTGGGTTGCTCGCGGGCGGGTGGGGGAACGCGGTCACCGTCGGAGCGTTGGCGGCCGGGGGGCGGCACGCGCCCACCCGGAGCCGGGGAGCGGGGTGGCACGGGTCGGCCACCCGATCCCGCGCGATCTCCTGGCCTCGGTGGCCGGTACTCCACGCCCCGCTCCTCCCTGTCGGCTGCTGCCGGTGGCCTCCGGGCGCGCTCGACCGCCGCTACGGCTTAAGACGCGCGCGAGGTGCCCCGGGTTGTCCCGTAGCGTGGCACACCCGCGCGGGCCGGTCGGAACGGCACGCGTCCCACCGCGCCCAGCGCACCCCTATCGGGTCACGCCCGCGCTCGTGACCTGCGGGTCGACCAGGCGACGAGCCGGGTGCCCGCCACGAAGACGGCGACCGCCATGGTCGCCCCGTACAGCCCGATGGCGGGGCCGACGGCCGAACCGAGCGGCGGCAGGCAGGCGACCGCGGTCACCAGCCACGGCCACAGCGTGCCCGCGGTCCCGACCCGCACCGCGTGCAGCAGGTACCAGCCCAGCAGCAGGTGGATCACGCTGGCCATCGGGTCGACCGGGAGCCCGAGCAGCACCGGCCCGTGGTGGGTGCCGGTGAGCCCGCTGACCGCGAACCCGACGATCCCCAGCGCCCCGTACCCGGTGCCGATGGCCGCCGCGACCGGGTCCCAGCGGCTGACCGGGCGATCACCCGGTCGTATGACGCCGGGGCCGCCCCGGCCGCGCCGCTCGAACAGCAGGAACGCCAGCACCGCGGGGACCGCGAGCAGCACGAGCGCCATCAGCGTGCGGGGTCGGGTGACCCAGTCGAACGTCGCGCCGGGCCACCCGGACGTGGACGCCGCGCCGATGATCCCGGCGAGCAGCAGCATCGCGCACAGGTACACCAGGTAGATCGTCATCGGCGCGTCGCGCACCCGGTGCACCGCCCGGGCCACCGCCCCGTGCGCGATCACCCGGACCCGCTCCCGCCCGGGCGCGACGACCACGCACACCTGGACCAAGCCGATCAGCAGGACACCCAGCGCGGACGGCACGAAGCTCGCAGTGCCCGCGGGTTCGGCGATCAGCCCTTTCGTGTGCCCGCCGATGGTCGTCCACGCCACTAGGCACAGCAGCGCGCCCACAGCGACTGCGGGCAGTACTCGACGCGGCAGGTGGTCGAAGGACCCGTCGGCGTAATGCAACGCGAGTTGTCCGAATAGCGCCGCGAGCACGATCCCACCCGCATACGCCGCGAACGTGCCCGTTCCGAAGAGACTCAACCCGGCGACCACGAGAGCCTGCGCGACAGGCGTGCCGATCGGCGCCTTTCGGTGCAGCCAGTGCAATGCCGGGGTTGCCCCGACCACCAACAGGTACAGCCCGAGCAGCCACAGCGGCTGGGCGATCAGCCGGGTGAACGCGTCCACCGCGGCGTCGGAGGCGTTGAGCAGGTCGAGCGACAGCGGCACGATCAACCAGGCGGTGACGAACGCCAGCACCGGCCGGATCAGCCAGCACACCCGGGCCGCGAGGTAGCCGCCGTAGCCGGACCCGTCGGCCAGCGCGGCCCGCCACGCGAGCAAGTTCGAGTCGCCACCGGCGAAGAAGAACAGCGGCACTAGTTGCAGCACCCAGGTCACCGGCCACAGCACGCCCGGCCGCAGCCCCAGCAGCGGCGCGAACGCCAGCACCGATTCCGCCAGCACCACCCCGGCCAGGCTCACCACCCGCAGCATCCCCAGGTACCCGGCCCGATCCCGCGCCCGCTCACCTATAGGCACCGCGCCGCGCGGCACCCCGGTCCTGCGCCGGGCGAACGCCGGGACCCGCACCGCCAGCAGCAGCACGACCACCAGCAGCGCCACCACCCAGGTGCCGATCGGCTCCGCGCGCGGCGGACCCCAGCGCTGGTGCCACGAGTTGGCGACCAGCCCGGCCGCGTACAGCGACGCCACCAGTTGGCAGGTGCCCGCCGAGCCGCGCGGGTTGATCTCGCACTGGGCGTGCATGTCGTGCGCGAGCCGGTCGTCGAGGGCCCGCCGCGGCTCTTGGCCCAGTGGAGTGCCCTTGGCCGAGGCGTAGCGCAGCAAGTCGTAGCCGAGGTCGTGTGCCTTGCAGCCCGCCGAGAAGTCCCAGCGCGAGTTGTCCTCACCCCACGGTGCCGAGCAGCCGCCGTCGACGTGCACCGCGCGGCGGGTCCCGTCCGGGGCCACCAACCGTCCAGGAACGACCCCGGTCACTTGAGTGAAGTCGGAAGGCAGCAACGCGATCGGGTCCCGACCGGACGCCGGGTCGAGCAGGGCGTCTATGGCTGCCGCGGCCTTGGCGATGTCGCCGGTCGGCGGGGTTGTCGGCTCACTCGGTGACCGGGAGGCGATCACGCCGTACCCGGCGGCTACCAGTACGACCAGGATGAGCCAGCCGACCCGGCCGCGCAGCCGTTGCGTCGGCGGGTCCACCTCCGGCGGTGCCTCGACGGTCGCCGTCACGAGCGCTGGTCTCCCACTCGGGGGAGGCTACCGCCGGACCACAGACCGGGAAGGCGGAAATGCGCTAGGGCCGATGAACCGGGTCGTGGCACGGCGCACCCCCAGGACGCCGCGCCACGTTGGTCCCCCCGCGGACCCCCGGTCCCCCGACTCCACACGCTACGGCCTGCCCTGGCATCTTGCCTGTACCGCGCACTGTTGCCGACTGGACCGGCAACAGGCCCATCCACCAGCGCCTATAGCGGTAGCTGATGCACTACGATCGGCAACCGGCAAGTCTTTGCCCGCTTGGCGGCAACTCCGGCGGCAGACCTGCCGGGCGCTGCCAGCGCCTAGGGCGACCGGGCTCGTCGCGGCTGATTGGTACAGCGGCTCCGCGACAGCTTGCTCAACAGCTCGCTACAGCACAGTAGACAGAGGCGGTAGGCGAAGGGGGCAGAATGGTCGACCCGCCCGGCGCGTTCGGTGAGCTGCTCCGCTCGCACCGGACCCGGGTGGGGCTCACCCAGCAGCAGCTCGCTGAGCGCTCTGGGGTGAGTGTGCGGGCCCTTCGCTACATCGAACGCGGCGAGGTGGGCATGCCGCGCGCGGATTCGCTGCGCAGGCTCGCCGACGCCTTGGGCGTCACCCCGGAAGTCCTGACCGACGGTGTTGCCAGCCAGGCGCGGCAGTCCCGCCCGGCGCGACCCGCCCAACTCGCACTCGGCGTCCTCGGCCCGTTCACCGTTGCCCAGGGGGAGCGGGAGATCACCGTTGGCGCGCTCAAGCAGCGCTCCCTGCTCGCCCTGCTCGCGTTGCACCCCAACCGACCGGTCAGCCGCGAGGAGATCGTGGACGTCCTGTGGGGCGACGACCCGCCGGAGAGCTGCCTCGGCCTGATCCACACCTACGCCTCCCGCCTGCGTCGCGCCCTGGTCGCCGCGGGCAAGCGCAACAGCGGCGTGATCGCCGCTACCCCGGCGGGCTACCGCATCGCGGTGCGCCCCGACCAGCTCGACACGCTGCGCTTCGAGGACCTCGTCCGCCGGGCCCGGCTGGTCCGCAACAGCGACCCGGACGAGGCTGCCGACCTGCTGGACGAGGCCCTGGCCGGGTGGCGCGGCCCGGTCCTGGCCGACCTGCCAGCCCGGCTGCGCAAGCACCCGGCCGCCGTGGCGCTGGCCGCCCGCCGCCGGGAGGTCGCGCTGACCCACGCCGACGTCGCGCTCGCCCTGGGCAGGCACGCCAGGGTCGTCGCGGGCATCCGGTCGCTGGCGCACGAGGAGCCGCTGCACGAGGGCCTGCACGCCCGGCTCATGCTGGGCCTGGCCGGGACCGGCGAGCAGGCGGAGGCGCTGCGGGTGTTCGCCGACATCCGCACCCGCCTCGACGACGAGCTCGGCGTGGAGCCGGGCCTGGAGATCCAGGACGCGCACCTGCGGGTGCTGCGCGACCGGCCACCGCCGCCGACCCTCCCGGAACCGGTCGCCCAGCGGCCCCCGGCGCAGCTGCCCGCCGAGACCCCCGGGTTCGTCGGCCGTTCCCAGCCGCTCGCCGAGCTCGACGACCTGCTCGACCACGTCGAGGGCACCCCGGGCGTGGCGATCGTCGCGCTCTCGGGCACCGCGGGTGTGGGGAAGACGGCCTTGGCCCTGCGGTGGGCCCACCGGGCGCGCGACCGGTTCCCGGACGGGCAGCTCAGCGTCAACCTGCACGGCTATGCGTCCGGTACTCCACTGACCACACAAGAGGTCCTGGTCCGGTTCTTGCACGCCCTTGGAGTGGCCCCGGAGCGGGTGCCGATCGACCCAGATGAGGCTGCCGGGCTCTATCGGACGCTTCTTACCGGCAAGCGCGTGCTGGTGCTGCTGGACAACGCCGCCACTGCCGAACAGGTTCGGCCGCTGCTACCCGGCTCCTCCGCGTGCCTTGTGCTGGTGACCAGCCGCGACAGGCTCACCGGGCTGACGGCACAAGACGGCGCCCACCAAGTGCCCCTGGACGTGCTCGACGCAGCCGAGGCGGTCGACCTGCTCGGCAGGCTCGTCGGCGTCGGGCGGATGCGCCGCGAGCCGGACGCTGCCGCCGAGATGGCCGCAATCTGCGGTCACCTGCCATTGGCGTTGCGCATCGCGGGCGCGAACCTGGCCATCCGCCCGCTGATCAGCATCGCCGACTACACCCGCGAGCTAAGCGAACGCGGCCGGATGACCGGGCTGACCGTCGCAGGCGATGAGTCGGGTGCGGTCCGCGCCGCCTTCGACCTGTCTTACGAGAAGCTGGTCCCCGCAGCGCGCCGGTTGTTCCGCCTGCTCGGGGTAGTGCCAGGTGCCGATGTTGACGCCGAGGCCGCAGCCGAACTGAGCGGCCTGGCACTCAACGACGCCACCCGGCTGCTGCGCGTTCTCGACCACGGCAACCTCATCCGCGAGCACGCCCGTGGCCGGTACACCTTCCACGACCTCCTTCGCGAGTACGCCTCCGGACGGGCCGACTCGGAGGACTCCGATGCCGACCGCGCCTCGGCGGTGGTCGCGCTGTTCGACCACTACCTGCGCGAGATCGAGGCCCACAGCGCTGTCCTGTGGCGGGTGGGCGCGATGCCCGAGCACGGGTCGGAGGAGAAGGCCATCGCCTGGCTCGACGCTGAGCGCGCGAACCTCGTGGCCGCTGCGACGGCTGCGTCAGGGCTGGGTCTGCACCGGTATGCCTGGCGGTTCGCGGAAGCCTTGCGACCGTACTTCTGGAACCGCGGCCATGGCGCTGACGGTCTCGCGGTAGGACAAGCCGCGCTGGCAGCCGCAAGAGGCGCGAAGAACCTCGACGCCGAGGCCTCCGTCCACGACCTGCTCGGCCTGATCCACACGAACCTCAGCGACTACGTCGCCGCGATCGAGAGCCACCGCTGGGCACTGGAGCTGAGCCAGTCCACCGGCAACCGGATCGTCGAGGCCGCCGCCCTGCACAACCTCGGCCGGGCGCACTCCCAGCTGGGGAAGCCCGCCCAGGCATCGGCGTTCTACGAGCAGGCCCTTGAGCTGAACAGGGTCATCGGCAACCGCTTCGGCGAGGCGGGCGCCTTGAACTACCTCGGCGGCACAGCGCTATCGCTAGGGCGTCCTCAGGAGGCCATCGAACGGCACACGGAGGCCCTGGAACTAAGCACCCGGATCGGCAACCGCCACGTACAGGCCGCCGCTTGCCAGGGCCTGGGCTTGGCCCTGTGGGCCATGGGCGACCTACCGCGAGCCGCTCAGCGCTACCGCGAGGGAATGGCCATCTGCCGCCGGTACGGCTACCGGCACGGTGAGGTCAGCATGCTCATCTGCCTCGCCGAGACCGGGTGCGACGCGGGCGACTATGCCACCTCCGCCGCCCAGGTCCGCAAGGCCATGGACGCGGGTAGGCAGCTGGGCGAGCGCAGGCACGAGGTCAGCGGCCTGGACATCCTGGCCACCATCCAGCAGCGCACGGGGGAGTGGTCCTCGGCGGCCACCCACTACACCCGGGCCCTCGGCCTGGCCAGGGAGATCCGCTTCGGCTTCGGCGAGGCCTCGGTCCTCACCGGCCTGTGCGCGCTGTTCCGCCGCACCGGGGACCCGCGCTCGGCCATCGAGCACGGCACCGGCGCGCTCGCCCTCATGCGCGACACCGGCATGCGCCTGCTCGAGGCCCGCGCCCTCACCGAACTCGCCCACGCCCACCTCGACAGCGGCGACGCCGAGCAGGCCGCCCACCACATCGAGCGGGGCCTGGCGATCGCCGACCGCACCGGCCAGAAGCTCGCCGAGGCCCGGGCCAGGCACGTCCGGGCCCTCGTCCGCCAGCTGCACGGCGACCGCCCCGGCGCCGTCACCGACTGGCAGGCAGCCCTACCGGTGTTCGAACGCCTCGGCGTCCCCGAAGGCGCCCACGTCCGGGCCCTGCTCGCCGCCTTCAGCGCCGACTAGCTGACTGGCTGACTGGCCGACTAGGCGGCTTCCTGGCGCCCGGGGGTGTCGTTGTCCGGCGTGCTGGGCTTGGCGGGCGCGGGAGCCTCGTGCAGCCGCGACCAGGCCACCGCCAGCGGGATGGCCAACACGACCCCCAGCAGGCCCGCGAGCGCGACCGTGTTCATCGCCGAGCCGATCAGCTCCGCCACCAGGCCACCCGCGGCGACGCCCAACCCCTGCGACACCCGCAACCCGGTCCTGGCCGCGCCGAACGCGCCGCCGCGGATCTCGTTGGGGACGATCGAGTTGAACACCGCCATGACGGTGATCTGGTACGCGCCGACCGCGCCCGCCAGCGCCAGCAGCACCAGCGCGGCGATCAGGTTCGGTTTCAAGGCGAACAGGACCAGCACACCCACCGACGCCGTCGCCAGCGCGCCGATCAGCTTGATCCGGTGCCGGTCGGGCACGAAACGCGAGATCAGGAACGTCCCCAAGATGAAGCCGAGTGGATCGGCGGCTAATAACCAGCCCACCGACTCCGGCGCCGCCCCCGCCTCTTGCGCCAAGGGGGCCGCGAGACCCTCGGGGATCACGGCGAGCCCAACAAGCCACGACAGCGACAACAGCACCCGGAGCCTGCGGTCGCCGAACACCCATTTGGCGCCGTCGAACCAGCCGTCGTCCTTGGACCCGGCGGGTGGGCGGTTGCGCACGTCGCGGTGCACGAGGATCGCGGCGACGGTGAACGTCCCCGCGTCGATGAGCAGCGTCCACGTGATGCCGATGGCGCCGATCAGCAGCCCACCGCCGCCGAGGCCGAGCAGCATCATCGTGTTGGTGGAGATGCCCCGCAGGTCCTGGCTGCGCAGGTACTGGGCGTCGTCGTCGGCGAAGACCTCGCGGGTCGTCGCGTTCTGCGCCGCGAGCGCGGGCGACTGCACCATCGGCACGATGATGACCAGGACGAACAGCACCCACAGCGGCACGCCGGGGATCGCCATCGTCGCGACCACCACCGCCTGGATGGCCGAGCACACCACCATCAGCGTGCGGCGGCGGTACCGGTCCGCGAGCTGCGAGAGGCCCAGTCCACCGGCGAGGGCGGGCAGGAAGGTCAAGGCGTAGATGCCCGCGGCGTAGAAGGCGGACCCGGTGCGCTCGTAGACCAGGATGGCCAGCGCCACGCGGGTGAGCTGGTCACCGGCGACGGACACCGCCTCGGAGATCCAGAGCGCGCGGAACTCCCGGTTCGCCAGAACCGTCCCCATGCCCGGCGCTGCTCGGCCCACGTGTGCTCCCGTCCGGCGGGTTCGTGGCCCGCTGGCTGTACTCCATCCTCCGCACCCCGGGGTCTGGGGGCGGTGAACCCGGTGCAGCTGCCGCTCGGTCATCGCGGCGTCGCACAGAGTACCGGCAGTATCGGCGCCGGATCGGCGCAGGTGAAGCATCCCGTGCCCGGAAAACCCGCTGATGCGCCCGTCCGGCGCAACGGGTGCGATCGGTGCGCCGCTACCCGTCGGGCTGAATGGACCACCGCGCTCGGCGCAGCCCCGTCGCCACTCGCCGCGCGGGCGCGCGGGGAGGCCCCCGGGGACCCAACACTGGCGTTGAGCCGGTGGCGGCAGCTCGACCGCCACCGCGGCGGTGTCGCCGCGGGATCGGGGCCGGCTCCAGGGGTGTGCGGGGAGAACGGCATGGACGGCAAGGCTGTCGTGGTGACCGGGGCCGGTCGGGGTTTGGGTGCGGCGTTCGCGGCGCACCTGGCGCGGGCGGGCGCGGCGGTGGTGGTCAACGACGTGGACGGCGCGGCGGCCAAGGGGGTCGCCGCGCGGATCCGGCGCGACGGCGGGGCGGCGGTGGCCAGCGGGCACAGCGTCGCCGACGCCGAGCAGGCCGAGGCCATCGTCGAGCTGTGCGCGGCGGAGTTCGGGGCGGTCGACGGCCTGGTCAACAACGCGGGCCTGACCTACGAGGCGCTGCCGTGGGAGGACGACCCGGCGCGGGCCCGCGCGGTGGTCGAGGTGAACGTGCTCGGGGTGATCTACACCGGACTGGCCGCGATCCGCAGGATGCGCGCCGCTGGCGGCGGGTCGATCGTCAACATCTCCTCCGGCGCCGCGCTCGGCCAGCGGACCATCGCCAGCTACGCGGCCAGCAAGGGCGCTGTGTCCTCGCTCACCTGCTCCTGGGCGCTGGACCTGGAGGACTGCGGCATCCGGGTGAACGCGGTCTGCCCGAAGGCGTACACCAGGATGGTGTGGACCTCGCAACGGGCATCGCGGCACACACCGCCCGAACGCACCCCGGAGCTCATCGCCCCGCTGGTGCACTTCCTGCTCGACGAGCGCTCGGCGGGCATCACCGGACAGATCGTGCGGTGCACCGGCCCTGAGTTGCACATCGTCGGTCAACCGACCTTCAAAGCGCCGATCCTGCACCGCGACGCGTGGGACGTGGAGGGCGTCGCCACCGCGTTCGCCGAGGTCCTCGGCGGTCACCTGGAGCCCTACGGGCTGGAGAAGCGGCTGCCGCCGCGACTGCGCAAGTGGCTCGTGCCCGTGCGCAGCGCGTGACCATCGACCCGCACGAGCGGGTGGTCACTTCCCTCGATCGGCTGCCGCGCGGCTGTGCCGAATGCCGCAGCCGGGTAGTCGACACGTCCGAGTAGTGTCGTGCTCCATTCGGGCGCTGCTTGGCGTAGCGGGGTCGCTACTGTCGGCGCAGGACGTACCGTGGGGACAGTGACACGCGGGACGGTCGCGCGGGCTCGGCACGGCCCCGTGACACACCGCGTGACCGGTGGGCGATGTTACGGACGAGCGGTCGTCGACCGCGCCGGGGCGAGTGGCCCGGGTGGACGGACAACCCCTCGGGCACGCGGACGTCTCAGTGGACGTTCGCACGGCGTGGACGCGGGTGCGGCACGGGTTCGGAGGAAGGGAGGGCGGGCGTTGGGGCTCACCGATCGCGGCGACGCGCACGGCGCGCCGCTCCCCGGCGTGCCGCCTCTTCCCGCGGCGGACCATTCCGATGGGGACACGGGACAACCTGACAGCACGAGCGCTGACAGCACGAGCGGGTCTACCAGTCACGGCTACGCATCGGGCACTCCTGCCGGTGTTGGTCTTGCGGGGCACGGTCTTGCCGGGCGCGGTCTTGTCGGGCACACGGGGGACGAACTCGGGGTCACCAGTCGCGGGAACGCATCCCAGGCTCCTTCTTCTGCCGCGGATCGCGGATCGGTCGTTGTGGACGGCCACGGTGCTGTTGGGGTCACCAGTCGCGAGAACGCATCGCAGACTCCTTTTGTGGATCGCGCTTCGGTCGATGTGGGGGGTGTCGGTGCGGTAGGGCTCACCAGTCGCGAGAGCGCATCCCGGGCTCCTTCTCGTGTCGATCGCGCGTCGGTCGGTGTGGTCGGCGTTGCTGGGGTGGGGTTCACCAGTCGCGAGACATCGGGGACTCCTGCTCGTGTCGATCGGACTTCGGTCGATGTGGACGGACGTGCGGTTGGGTTCACCAGTCGCGGGACATCCGGGGCTCCTTCGGTGGGGGCTTGCGGGACTGAGGTCAACGGAACGGCGGTCACCAGTCGCGAGAACGCACAGGAGGCTCCTTCGGGGGTTTTTGTCGGTTCGATGGGGGATGCTGTGGACGCATCGAGTGCCTGGGTCACCAGTCGCGGGAACGCATCTGCCGCTGCTCCTCTGCTCGAAGTGGACTCGGCAGGCGGGGCTGCCGATAGGTTGGACGGTGTGGCTGTCCCCTCGGACCGGTCACCTGCCACGGGGGCGGGGGTCTCGGGGGACGGGGGAGTCACCAGTCACGCGACCGCATCGGACACACCTCCAAGGGGATCCACGCTGGACGAAACGTTCGACAGGCCGGAAGGTGACGCCGCGGCGGCGAATCGCAACCGTGGCGCCGCCGGTGTTGGCGAGCCCGAGTCGGCTCCGCACGGGGGTCGGCCCCGCGCGACCGGGCGGGCCCGCTCCCGCCGCGCGTGGACGCGGGGACCGGGCAAGCTCCGGATCCGTTCACGGCTAAGTGTGACCGACTCGCTGCGCACTGAACACCCTTCGTCTCGGCGGTGGTTCAGGTCGTGGGGGCTGTGGTCGCTGCCGACCCCCGCCCTCCGCTATGTGATCATCTTCGAACTCCTCGCCGTCGCCGCGGTCGTGCTCGCCTGCCTCACCGACGTACCACCGACGACGGCGCACTGGCGCTGGTTCGCCGTTCTCGTCGGCGCGGGCGCCGTGCACCTCTGGCTGACCCGCCGCACCGAGGAGACCCGCCGCGACAGCGGCACCGGTCCGCACATGGACACCAGCGTCGTCTGGATCCTGCCCGCGATGGTGCTGCTGCCCGCCTGGATGGCCGTGCTGTCGATGCTGCTGCTGCGCGTCCAGCTCTACCCGGTCGCCCGCCGCCCGCTCTACCGCTACACCTTCGGCACCGCGGGCATCCTGGTCGCCGCGCTGGGTTCCTTCGCCGTCGTCCGACTGGCCGGTGTGGACGTGACCAGCGCGTTCAGCGCCCGCGACGCCCTCGTGCTCGCCCTGGCCGGGCTCACCTACTTCGTGATCAACGCCATCGCCATCGGCGGGGTCATCGCGCTGTCCACACCGCAACCGACCTGGACGGTCGTCGTCGGCACCCGCCGCGACAACGCCATGGCGGCGCTGACGGTCTGCCTGGGTGCCCTCGCCGCGCTCGCCGTCGCGCACGCGTGGCTGGCGCCGCTGTTCGTGGTCCCGCTGCTGTGCGCCCTGGACTGGGGTGCCCTGCAGATCGAGAACCTGCGCGGCGACGCCCGCACCGACCACAAGACCCAGTTGCTCAACAGCCGCGGCTGGCACGAGCAGGCGGGTCGCGAACTCGCCCGCTCCCGGCGGCTGCGCACCACCCTGGCCGTCGCGGTGCTCGACCTGGACCACTTCAAGCACGTCAACGACACCTGGGGCCACCCGGCAGGCGACGCGGTCCTGCGCGCGGTCGGGCGGGTCCTGCGCGAAACCACCCGCCAAGGCGATGTCGTGGGCCGCTTCGGCGGTGAGGAGTTCGTGCTCCTGCTGCCCGACACCGACCTCGAAGGCGCCGCCCAGGTCGCCGAGCGCATCCGCAAGGGCGTGGCGGCCATGCAGGTGGCCGCGACCGACAAGCGCGGTCAGCCGGTCGTCATCAGCGACCGCACCACCTCGATCGGCGTGACCGCGGCGTCCGGCCTCGACCTCGACACCCTGCTCCGGCGCGCCGACGCGGCCGTCTACGAGGCCAAGCACGGCGGCCGCAACCAGGTGCGAGTGGCCGATCTCACATCCGAGATCTCGGCCTAGTCCACCCAGCGGTCAGGTTCGGGCGCTGTCAACCTCAGCGCTGTCAGACACGGCGCTGTCAGACACGGCGCAGCGCGTCGGGAGTTAGTTCTGCCGGGGTGCGGTAGCCGGAGAGGCCCAAGGTGAGGTCAAGGTCGGCTAGAAGGCTGCGTACCGCGTGGCGGACGCCTGCCTCGCCAGCCAGTGCGAGGCCGTAGACGTAAGGGCGGCCGAGGAGAACGGCCTTGGCTCCGAGAGCCAGCGCTTTGAGGACGTCAGCGCCGGTACGGATACCTGAGTCGAAGAGGACCTCTAGGCGATCGCCGACGGCTTGGGCGATTTCGGGCAGGGCGTCCAGGGCAGCCAACGCGCCATCGACCTGCCTGCCCCCGTGGTTGGAGACGATGACCGCGTCCATCCCCTCGTCGGCGGCTCGACGGGCGTCGTCGACGTGCTGGATGCCCTTGAGCGCGATGGGGCCGTCCCAGTGCTCGCGGAGGAACGCGAGTTGGTCCCACCGCTTGTCGGTACCGGTGAAGAGGGACACCCAGCGCAGGATCGCCATGGGCTGGTCGTCCTCCGGGGACTTCTCGAGCCCGGCGCGGAACGCGGGGTCGGTGAAGGCGTTGGCGACGCCGGAGGCGCGCAGGAACGGCAGGTACGCCTGGTCGAGGTCGCGCGGGCGCCAGGCCAGGGTCCAGGTGTCGAGGGTGACCACGAGCGCGGTGTACCCGGCGGCCTCGGCGCGGCGCAGGAGGCTGGCGCAGACCTCGGGGTCGTTGGGCCAGTAGAGCTGGAACCAGCGCGGCCCCCCGGCGGCGGCGACGTCCTCCAGCGGGTACGACGACGCGGTCGAGAGCACGATCGGCACGTCGAGCGCGGCCGCCGCGCGGGCGGTCGCCACCTCGCCGTCGGGGTGGACGATCGACTGGACGCCGATCGGGGCCAGCAGCACCGGGGCAGGCAGGGCGGTGCCCAGGACCGTGGTGGACAGGTCGCGGGTGGTGGCGTCGGTGAGCACCCGGGGCACAATCCGCCAGCGGGCGAACGCCTCGCGGTTGGCGCGCGCGGTGTCACCGGACCCGGCGCCGCCCGCCACGTAGCCGAACGGGCCGGGCTCCATCCTGGACTCGGCGACCGACTCCAGCCGGGTGGCGTCGGTGGTGAACGGCGGCACGTGGTCGGCCAGGCCCTGGAGGTAGATCTCGTTCTGGTACTGCGCGTGCTCTGCCATCGCCACCCTCACCGTCCGGGGTCGTCCGAGCGCGGTGAGGGTGGCACCGCGCTCGGCCCGGCGCTAGCGCGGTCCGAACCCCTGCTGCGGCTGGCCACCCTGCGCGGGCGGGGCGAAACCGGACTGCGCGGGTGGGGGGAAGCCAGCCTGGGCGGGCGGGGCGAACCCGGGCTGCGCGGGCGGGAAACCGGGCTGCGGGGCGTAACCGGGCTGGGCAGGGTAACCGGGCTGCTGTTGCTGCGCGGGGTAGCCGGGCTGCGCCGGGTAGCCACCCTGGACGGGCTGCTGCGCCGGGTAGCCGGGCTGAGGCTGGAAGCCCTGCTGCTGCGGCGGCGCGTAGGACTGGCCGGGCGGCGGCGGGAGGACCGGGGCCTGCTGCTCGTCGGACTTGTCCCTGCTGAACAGGGTGGCCAGCAGCAGCACGAGCAGGCCGAGCGCACCGATGCCCAGGCCCGCGCCCGGCTGGTACGAGTCGGCCCAGGAGACGATGCGGAACTGGATGTCGGTGAAGCTGAGCAACGCCGAACCGAACCCGTAGACCATGAGCAGAGCGGCTAAACCACGCACGATAATTCCCCTAGTGACGCCGGTGAAATCCGCGGCGACCCCCGCGCGCGGTTCCCCCATCGAAAACTGACCCGCGCACCTTATCGGGAGGCGACGCGTATTCGCCAGAGCCCGAACCACGAGACCGCCGAGGCGGCGAGACCGAGCAGCAGCGCGGGGACCAGCAGGTGCGTGCCGAGCACGCCGAACGCCAGCGTGAGCGTCCAGACACCCAGCATGACCAGGCCGGACAGCAGCAGCACCGCGCCGGTGGCGATGAGCGGGACCCGGTCGGCGAGTTCGCGCGGGGTGGGCCGTTCGGCCGCCGGAATGGCGCGGTAACCAAAAGCGGTGGCTCCGGTGACGAACAGCAATAACGCGAGGGCGAACCACACCAGCAGCGGGCTGGGCAGCGGCATTCCGGCGACCAATAGGACAAATCCCCCCACGGTCAGCCAGCCTGCTGAGCGGCGGAGAATCAGCCACAGCGACACCCGGCGGGAGCGGGTGAACGCGATCGGCTCGCCCGCGCCGGTCCGCGCGGGCTTGGTGAAGTCCGGGCGGGCGGGCTCGGGGGGCGTCGGGTGCGCGGGTTCGGTGACGACCGGTCCCGGGGTGCCCGGCTCGTCGGCGAGCGGGATCTCCCGGGTGCGCTTGCGCGGTCGCCGGGTGCCGTTGAGCGGCCTGCCCGGCGTGTCGCCCCGGCCGGGGCGCACCGAGAAGGTCTCCGGCTGCGGCTCGGCGACGACCTGGATGATCGGCTCGATCTCCACCTCGTCCGGCTTGGCCTGCACCGGCCACACCGCCGACATCCGGTCCTGCCACTCGGACTCGACCGTCCACGGCGCCCGCTCCTGCGCCTCGGGCCGCACGTCGATCACGACGGGCTCGACAGCTGGTTCCACGTAGTCCCCCGTGCCGTTGGCGAGTCTGCGGGCGAACCCGCCGGTGGCCGAGACGCTGCGCCGGGTCGGTGCCTGGGGCAGTTCGTCCAGCTTGGCGATGACCTCGGCGTTGCCGGGGTCGAGCAGCAGCGCGTCGGTGTAGGCGCGGCGGGCGAGTTCGGTGTCGTGCGCGCGGGCGGCCGCGCCGCCCAGCACCTCGTGCACCCTGGGCACCTCCGGGGCCGCCTCGACCGCGCGCAACGCGATCTCCAGCGACTCCTCCGGCTCCGACGGGCCGAGCACCTCCGAGAGGGTGACCAGCGAGCGCCAGTCGCCGGGGTCGCGGCGGGCGGCCTCGCGCGCGGACACCACGGCCTCGTCGTGGCGGCCCATCTCGGCCAGCGACAGGCTGGCGAGCCGGTGCGCCCAGGAGCGCTCGCCGAGGGTGATGGCGCGCTTGGCGGCGTCCAGGCAGAGCTGGTAGTCGCCCGCGTCCAGCAGCGCGGCGGCCAACCGGCACCAGGCCTCGGAGTGGTCCGGGTGGGTCACCAGCAGCGGTCGCAGCAGCTCCACGGCCGCCTCGGGGCGTCCGGCGGCGGTGAACCGCGCGGCGTCGACCAGCACCGCGTCGATCGACTCGGCCATGGCACCCTCCCGCTCCTGGGGCCTGCAGTCTGTCAAGCCTCCGGTCGGATCAGCGGCGACGCGCGCGGACCGGTCACGAATGGCGACACCAGTGTCCTCCGCCCAGGTGACTAATTCACCCGTTTACCGCCAACCACACCCGAGTGGCCGCATCCGCTCACCCGCACGCGTGACTACGCACCGCCACGTGGTGTTCGTCCTATCGGCCTACCTTTTGCTCACCGATCCCGCGGCCGGGTTCCTAGACTCGGCTGATGTCCGCCCCGCCCAGGATCTCCCGGGTCCGCCTCGCGCTCGTCCTGGGCGGCCTGTCGGCCTTCGGCCCGCTGTCGATCGACATGTACCTGCCCGCGTTCCCCGAGCTGGCCACCAGTCTGGGCACCGGTCCGGCGCAGGTGCAACTGACGCTCACCACCTTCATGATCGGCCTCGCCGTCGGCCAGGTGGTGGCCGGGCCGCTGTCGGACTCGCTGGGCAGGCGGGGGCCGCTGCTGGTCGGCCTCGGCCTGTACGTGGTCAGCTCGCTGGTGTGCGCGGTCGCCCCGTCGGTGTACACCCTGGTGGGGCTGCGGTTCGCGCAGGGTGTCGCGGCCGCCGCGGGGGTGGTGATCGCCAGGGCCGCGGTGCGCGACGTGTTCTCCGGGGCGGCGATGGCCCGCTTCTTCTCGGCGCTGATGCTGGTCAACGGCCTCGGCCCGCTGCTGGCGCCGGTCATCGGCGCCCAGGTGCTGCGCTGGACGTCGTGGTCGGGGATCTTCGTGGTGCTCGCCTGCTTCGGCGCGGCGCTGCTCGTGGCGACCCTGGTGTGGCTGCCCGAGACGCTGCCCAGGGACCACCGGGGCCCGGCGCGGCTGGGCCGCACGCTGCGGACCTTCGTCCGGATCGGCTCGGACCGCACGTTCGTGGCCTACGCGGTGTCGGCGGGCTGCGTGCTCGCGTCGATGTTCGCCTACATCGCCGGGTCGTCGTTCGTGCTGCAGGACATCCACGGGCTCGGCCCGCGCCAGTACAGCCTGGTTTTCGCGGCGAACGCGCTGGGCATCATGCTCGTCGCCCAGCTGAACTCGCTGCTGCTGCGCTGGACCCAGCCCCGCGCGCTGCTGGTGGCCGGGTTGGTCGTCGGCGCGGTCGGTGGGTTGGGGGTGCTGGTCGCGGTGGCCGCGGACCTGGGGCTGTGGTGGCTGCTGGCGGCGCTGTTCGTGTCGGTGTCGAGCGTGGGCATGATCAGTCCGAACTCGACGGCGCTCGCGCTGGCCGAGCACGGGCGCGACGCGGGGGCGGCCTCGGCGCTGATCGGGGTGCTGCAGTTCGTCATCGGCGGCATCGCCTCGCCGCTGGTCGGCCTGGGCGGCGGGCACACGGCGCTGCCGATGGCGATCGTGATCGCCGTGCTGTCGGTCGGCGGGATCGCCACCTTCGCGCTGATGCGGCCGTCAGCGCCGCAGTCCGCGCCAGAGCGGGCGGACGAGGGCGGTGGCGAGGACGGGCAGGGGGCGCTCGGGGCGGGTCCTGGCCTCGGGGGCGGACTCGCCGGTGAGCCGGTAGGCGATGTTGAGGATCTGGCGAGCCAGGCCGGGTGCGAACACCCGAAGTAGTTCCATCGCGAATCCCTCGGGCCGTTGGACGACCTCCGCCTCGCTCGTCAGCGCACGCACGATCAGTTTCGCGGCTGTCTTGGGCGATGTGGCTGGGACGCCCTTATAGGCGTCGGTTGCGCCGATCATCGGTGTGCGGACCAAGGGCATGCGGACGGCGCAGATTGTCACGCCGTCGGTGAGCAGCTCGCGGCCCGCTGCGCGACCGAACGCTTCTAGAGCGCCCTTTGACGCCAGGTAGGCGGAGAAGCGTGGAGTGTCTGTCTGCAGTCCCATGGTGGTGACGTTGACGATCCGACCGAAGCCTCGTGCGCGCATTCCGGGGAGGAGGCCGAGAGTGAGGCGCAGTGGCGCGAAGTAGTTCAAGGCCATGGTGCGTTCGTAGTCATGAAGCCGGTCAACAGATAGATGGACAGCGCGTCGGATAGACCTGCCTGCGTTGTTGACGAGCATGTCGACGACGCCGAGTTCCTTGACTAGCGCGTCGACCGCATCCGAGTCCGTTAGGTCGCACGGATGGATGGACGCTGTGCCCCCGGTCCGTTCGATCTCTTCGCGGACCTCTTCCAGTTCGACCTGCCTGCGGGCGACGAGGAGTACGGTCGCCCCGCGATTGCCAAGCATCAACGCGGTTTCCCTGCCGATGCCGCTAGAGGCGCCGGTGACGACGATTCGCCTACCGCGCAGGGAATCCGCGTTGTGCCAGGCACGCTCCGGATCGAGGTGCTCCGCCCAGTACCGCACGAGAACTTCGGCGTAGGTGGCGAAGTCCGGGAGAGCGATTCCTCCGAGGGCCTCGACGGTCGCGGTCGAGTCGAACACCGTCGGCAGGTCCAAGTGCGGAAGGACCTCTCCTGGCACACCAAGCTCGT
This sequence comes from Actinokineospora diospyrosa, assembly GCF_024171925.1. Lineage (GTDB taxonomy): Bacteria > Actinomycetota > Actinomycetes > Mycobacteriales > Pseudonocardiaceae > Actinokineospora > Actinokineospora diospyrosa. The sequence goes on from NZ_JAMTCO010000005.1 coordinate 230,077, forward strand.
TCAAGACGGCGGCAGGGACAGGCCTAACCGCGCGAATCCTGGGTAATCTGACCGGCAGGGTCACCCGAACCCGAGGTGCGCCAACGGCTCTAGCGAGTGCGTTGAACACATCAGTGACGCTCTGCCGACCGTTGTGCGTGAGGTGATAGGTCGAACCCGAAGGCGCGTCGATGTGCATGAGGTGCGCCATGGCGTCCACGACATAGTCGACCGGGACGACGTTGGTGCCACCCAAGTCCGGTAGCACCAACGGCAACACTTGGGGCAGCCGCGCGAGGCGTGTCAAGGCAGGGAGGAAGTAGTAAGGGCCGTCGACCTTGTCCATCTCGCCTGTGCGCGAGTCGCCGACCACCGCCGCGGGGCGATAGACGCGGAACGGCACCCTGCCCTGTTCGCGGACCAGACGCTCGGCCGCGAACTTCGTGGCGTGGTACGGCGAGTGGTGGCGCTGTCCCAGGTCGAAGTCGCGTTCGGTGAAGCGGCCCCGGTGATCGCCCGCCACCGCGATCGACGACACGTGGTGGAACACGCCGGCGCCTACCGCCGCCGCGAACTCCAGCGCGTGCCGGGTACCCGCCACGTTGGTGCGGTCGTTGTCCTCGGCGGAGGCGGTGAAGTCGTACACCGCGCCTAAGTGCACGACGTGGTCGACAGCGCCGGACAGGTCCGCCGGATCCAGGCCGAGACCGGGCTCGGAGAGGTCGCCGATGACCGGTATGACCAGGTCCGGGCGGGACCACCGGCTCGCGGCAGCGGCATAGCGGTCCATCGAACGCTGCCGGACAAGTACGTGCACCGCGCTCGTGCCTGCCCGTGCGACGAGCCGCTCGACCAGCCTGCGGCCGAGGAACCCGGTAGCCCCGGTGACGAAGTAGGTTGCCACGCTGTGCCTCCTAGACCCCTGCGCCCTTGCGGCGTGGGGTCCGACATTACCTACTCTGGAGTAGGAAACCTACTCCTCGGCGTCGACGGTGGCGTCCACCACCGCGTCGCGCAGCGCCGCGCGCAACCGCCCGATGTCCAGCGGCGAGAAGATCGCGGTCTCGCCGGGCGGCGCCACCAGCACCACCCGGCCGCCGCGCACGAAGACCGTCACGTCCCGCTTGCGACCGGCGATGTCGCGACAGCTGACCGCCCACTCCCTGTGGCTGTTCACCCGCACCTACCTCTCCACCCCCGACCCATCGGGTCGCACCAACCCGGCACGGTGGTGACGGGGACGGTAACGACCCGTGACGACAAAAGTGACGTGATCTCAAGATTTACCCGGACGTCGCGGCGACCGGTTGCTCGCTAACACGCCCCCGCGCGCCGCCACCCCGGTCGTCGCCGACCGCGCCCACCCGGGTTCGCCGCCGCGGTGCGGTCGGATTGCCGCGATCGCCGAACTTCCTTCGACCCGCCTCGCCGGGGGCATTCGGGTGCGCGGTCCGGATGACCCCCGGGTGATACCGGAGTCGGACGTCCAGGCATTCCGGGCGCGGGCAGACTGAGGGGGTGAGCGAGTCGGAGTGGCGGTTGCGGGCGCCCGCGAACCTGGTCAGCAAGCGGGCCGTTCTGCTGTGGACACTGCGGGCGGTGATCTTCTGGGTGGTCGTCGTCGGCGCCCAGGGCGTCGTGCTGCTCGTCGTCGACGGGGCGCCGACCTGGCTGCGCGCCACCATGGTGGTCGCGGCGGTGGTCGGGGTCGTGCACGCGCTGGTGATGCCCAGGTGGCGCTACCGGGTGCACCGCTGGGAGACGACCGGGGACGCCGTGTTCACCAGGAGCGGGTGGATCAGCCAGGAGTGGCGGCTGGCCCCGATCTCGCGGATCCAGACCGTCGACACCGCGCGCGGCCCGCTGCAGCAGCTGCTGAACCTGTCCACGATCACCGTCACCACCGCCTCCGCCCAGGGCCCGCTGAGGGTGGAGGGCCTCGACGCCGAGGTGGCGGCGCGGGTGGTCGACGAGTTGGCCGCCACCACCCAGGCGACCCCGGGCGACGCCACGTGAGCGCACCGGAGTGGGGCAGGCTGGACCCGAGGATGATCGTGGTGCGGCCGCTCAACGAGCTGATCGGGTTGCTCCCACCGCTGGCCGCGCTGGTGTTCTTCGGCGACTTCGACACCTGGCGGGTGATCACCAGCTTCGGTGTCGTCGGGCTGGTCATCGGCTACGGCCTGCTGTCCTGGTTGACCACCAAGTACCGGATCACCGACAGCCAGGTCGAACTGCACAAGGGCGTGGTGTTCCGGCAGCGCAGGTCCATCCCGCGCGACCGCATCCGCACCGTCGACCTGACCGCGAAGCTCGGACACCGCCTCTTCCGCCTGTCCGCCGTCCGCGTCGGCACCGGTCAACAGGAACGCACCCCCGGCGAGGGAACCGTCACTCTTGACGCTGTCACCGCTGTTGAGGCTGAGCGTCTGCGGCAGGCCCTACTGCGCAAGACAGAGCATGTCGAGGACGCGGACGAGGAGGGCGTGACCATCGCCTCGCTCGACACGCGGTGGTACCGGTACGCGCCGTTGACGCTGTCCGGGTTCATCTCGATCGGCATCGTCATCGGCTTCCTGATGAACCTGGTCAACGAACTCGATCTGCGGTTCTCCGAGGTCGGCTTCTTCCGCAGGGCCCTCCATTGGCTCAGCAGCGCGGAGCCTGCGACGGTCGTACCTGTCGTAGCCGGGTTCGCGATAGTCCTGTCGGTGCTGGCATCCCTTGCCGGTTACCTGCTGCAGAACCACAACTACCGCCTCACCCGCCAATCAGACGGCACAGTTCGCGTCCGCCGAGGGCTGCTGACCACTCGCTCGGTCTCCATCGAAGAGAAGCGTCTCCGGGGCGCGGTGCTCCACGAACCGCTGCTGCTACGTGCAGGTGGCGGCGGCAGGGTTACCGCCGTGACAACGGGCCTGAACAAAGTGGGTGGCAGCAGCCTCCTCTTGCCCCCGGCCCCGCGACCCGAAGCCGACCGTGTCACCGCCGATGTACTCGCGGTCGCCGATACGCCTACCGCCAGCCCACTCACGCAGCATCCAGCGCGGGCCAAGACTCGGCGGATCATCAGAGCGGTAGTGCCAACAGTGGTAATCGCCGCTGTTCTCTTGGCATTGGCCGAAACGGCTGATTGGCCTACCTGGCTCTGGATCGTCGCAGCGGTCCTAGTACCCGTCTCCGCCTTGGTAGCCCTAGACCGCTACCGAGCTCTAGGACACAGCCTCACCAACGACTACCTAGTAGCTCGCTCTGGCTCTCTAGACCGCCGCACTGTTGCCTTGCGCCGCGACGGCATCATCGGCTGGAAGCTCACCCGCACCCTCTTCCAACGCCGGGCGCGGGTCTTCACCCTCACTGCCGTCACCGCGGCGGGCTCGGGCGGTTATTCGGTGCTCGACATCGGCGACGAGCAGGGACTCGACCTCGCGGAGGCGGCGATCCCGGGGTTGATCGGGCAGTTCCTGATCAGGGGCTAGGGAGCCTGATCAGGGGATGGGCCAGGTGTGCACGGGTTCGTTGCTGTGCATGTGCTCCCGGTATAGCCCCACCATCTCGCGCAGGGCACCCCAGCGGTCCACCGAGGTCGCGGCCTCCAGCGACCGCACCGCCGCCACCTGCCACGTCGCGCCGTTGCGGCCGGTGATGCAGCGCTGCTCGATCACCCCGAGCAGCCGGTCCCGGTCGCCCGGGTCCACGCCCCACGCGTCGAGGCCCTCGTAGGCCAGCGGCAACAACCTGCGCAGCACCAGCTCGGTCACCGGGACCTCGCCGACCCCCGGCCAGTAGACCCGGGAGTCGATGCCGTTGCGGGCCGCGGTGTGGAAGTTGTCCTCGGCCGCCGCGAAGCTCATCTGGGTCCACAACGGCCGGTCCTGGTCGGCCAGCGCGCGCACCAGCCCGAAGTACAGCGCCCCGTTGGCCATCGTGTCGACCACCGACGGCCCCGCGGGCAGCACCCGGTTCTCCACCCGCAGGTGCGGCCGCCCGTTGACCACGTCGTAGATCGGCCGGTTCCACCGGTAGATGGTCCCGTTGTGCAGCCGCAGCTCGTGCAGCTCCGGGATGTCGCCCCTGGCCAGCACCTCGGCCGGGTCCTCGTCGTCGGTCAGCGGCAGCAGCGCCGAGTAGTACTGGGCGTTCTCCTCGAAAAGGTCGAAGATCGAGGTGATCCACCGGTCGCCGAACCACACCCGCGGCCGCACGCCCTGCGCCTTGAGCTCGTCCGGGCGGGTGTCGGTCGCCTGCTCGAACAGCGCGACCCTGGTCTCGGCCCACAGGTGCTTGCCGAACAGGTACGGCGCGTTGGCCCCCAGCGCCACCTGCACCCCGGCCACCACCTGGCTGGCGTTCCAGAACCGGGCGAAGTCCTCCGGCGCGACCTGCAGGTGGTACTGCACGCTGGTGCACGCGCTCTCCGGGGCGATCGAGTCGGCGGTGGCCGCCAACCGCTCCACCCCGCCGATGTTGATCTCCAGGTCCTCGCCGCGGGCCGCCAGCACCTGCTCGTTGAGCAGCCGGTAGCGCGGGTTCGCCGACAGCACCCCGGTCCCCACCTGCTCGACGCGCAACGTGGGCAGGATCCCGACCATCACGATGTGCGCGTCCAGCCGCGACGCCTTGCTCTCCGCCTCGTTCAGGTCCGCGCGCACCAGCCGCTCGAACGCGCCCAGCCCACCCGGCCCCAACCGCTGCGGCGGCAGGTTGATCTCGATGTTGAACCGGCCCAGCTCGGTCTGGAACGCCGGGTCCGCGATCGCCGCCAGCACCTGGTCGTTGCGCATCGCCGGGTCACCGCGCCCGTCGACCAGGTTCAGCTCGATCTCCAGCCCCGCCATCGGCCGCCCCGACTCGAACCGGGACTCGGCGAGCATCTGCGCGAACACGTCCAGGCAGCGGCGCACCTTCTGCCGGAACCGAGCCCGGTCGGCCCTGGTGAACTCGGTGGACTCGACGTCCTTGCCCATGCGACCAAGCGTGATCCATCGCCGGTCAACCCGCCACAGGGCGTACTCCAACCGGCCCAACCCGCCCCGCCCGCGGGCACCGGCGGCGGGCGCGCGGGCGGGCGGCGCGCCGCGGGCTAAGCTCCCGCAGGTGACCGACCGGCTGGTGTGGATCGACTGCGAGATGACCGGACTCGACCTGGGCCGCGACGCCCTGATCGAGATCGCCGCCCTGGTGACCGACTCCGAGCTCACCATCCTGGGCGAGGGGATCGACCTGGTCATCCACGCCGACGAGGCCAGCCTGGCGGGGATGCCCGACGTGGTGCGCGACATGCACGCCCGCTCCGGCCTCACCGAGGAGGTCCGCGCCTCCACCCTCACCGTCGCCGAGGCCGAGCGCCAGGTCCTCGACTACATCCGCGGCTGGGTCCCCGAGGCCAGGGTGGCCCCCCTGTGCGGCAACTCCATCGCCACCGACCGCGGCTTCATCGCCCGCGACATGCCCGCCCTCGACGCCCACCTGCACTACCGCATGGTCGACGTGTCCTCCATCAAGGAACTCACCCGCCGCTGGTACCCGCGGGTCTACTACGCCCAGCCCGACAAGGGCCTCGCGCACCGGGCACTGGCCGACATCCGCGAGTCGATCCGGGAGCTGCGCTACTACCGGGGAACGGCGTTCGTGGCGCAGCCCGGCCCCACCACCGAAGAGGCCAGGGCGGTCGCCGAAGCGGTCTCCACCCCCAACCCGTAACCGGTTTCAACCCGCCCAACCCGGCACGCTATGCTGTTCCGGCACCAAGGCCCCCGGGTCGAAGTGCACGTGGTGGGTGTAGCTCAGTTGGTAGAGCACCTGGTTGTGGTCCAGGAAGTCGCGGGTTCAAGTCCCGTCACTCACCCTCGGCGAAGGCGATCTGTGTCCGCGGAGTGCGCGGACCTGGGTCGCCTTCCGTCATATCTGGGGGGCGACCCCCCAGACCCCCACGGTGCGATCACTCTCGACCCGGCGTGGCTCGCTCGGGCCTATCGGCCTGTGCGTCGAATGGGGTTGTCGCCCACGGTGCGATCACCCTCGACCCGGCGTGGTTCGTTCGACCTTCGGTCGTCGCTGTCGTGGGTGGGAAAATTTCGGGGGGAAAGTAAAGGCGGGGGGAGGGGTGGGCCGTTTGGGGGAGTGGGGGTGTTCGGAGGGTGGGGAAATTTGTTCGGAGAGCGGAAGGGTGGGGTGGGGGGTGGTGAGGTGGGCAACCAAACCACTGGCGGGTGGAAAAGTGCTGGTTGGGCGGTAGGTGCCGGGTTTCAACCAGACAGATGAAGATGTTTCGGGCACGGGTCCCGGTGAGTGGTACACCACAATTGGTAACTGGGGACGCTGCTTGGCCCCTGGCGACCGGCACGTAGCGCTACCTACTTTTCTTGCGTCACCGGGACGAGGGCCCCGGTGCGGAAGGAGAGTGCCGAATGAAGGTTCGTTCCCTGCTGCTCGGCCTGCTGGCCGCGGCCGCGACCGCGATCGCCGCGCCCGCGGCGGCCACCGCGGCCCCTGAAGGCGACCCGGTCATGACCCCGGCGATCGTCGGCGGCGGCAACGCCACCCAGACCTACAGCTTCATGGCGTCGCTGCAGAGCACCTCCGGCAGCCACTTCTGTGGCGGCTCGCTGATCAAGGCCAACTGGATCGTCACCGCCGCGCACTGCGTGCAGGGCAAGTCGGCGGCCAGCGTGCAGGCCCGCATCGGCACGACGAACCGGACCAGCGGCGGCACCGTCGCCCGGGCGTCGCGGATCATCATCCACCCGAGCTACCGGACCAGCTACGACATCGCGCTGATCCAGCTCAGCACCAGCGTCACCCAGGCGCCGGTGAAGATCGCCGCCAGCTCGGGCGCCACCAACCAGGCCAGCCGCATCATCGGCTGGGGCCAGACCTGCCCGGCCCCCGGCGGCTGCGGTGCCCCCGTCACGCTCCAGCAGCTCGACACCTCGGTCGTGGCCGACACCCGGTGCTCCGGCATCTCCGGCTCGATCGAGATCTGCACCAACAACCCCGGCGGCCGCGCGGGCGCCTGCTACGGCGACTCCGGTGGCCCGCAGATCATCTCCGTCAGCGGTGCGTGGCAGCTGACCGGCGCCACCAGCCGCTCCGGTGGTGGCTCGCAGTGCGCCCAGGCGCCGTCGATCTACACCGACGTCGTCGCGCACAAGACCTGGATCACCGGCTACACCGGTGCGCTCTAGGCAGCGATAAGCACTAGCTGAACCAGGTGCCCCCACCCTGTCCCGGGTGGGGGCACCTGTGCGCTCTAGGGTCATCCCATGCGTGACGTGCAGATCCGCGACGACATGATCCGGCTGGGACAGTTGCTCAAGCTCGCGGGCATCGCCGAGGACGGGACCCACGCCAAGGACCTCTTGGACGCCGGTGACGTTTCCGTCAACGGCGAGCAGGAGTTCCGGCGCGGCAGGCAGGTCCACCCGGGCGACCAGGTGACCGTGGGCCGCGAAGAGATCCGGGTCACCTCGCCCTGACTACTTCTTGCCGCCTGCCTTCCAGGTCTCCCACGGCACTTGCCACACGCTCAAGCCGTCCCACGCCTCTAGAACCGGGCCGCCGGAGTTCTGCACGACGATCACGTCGCCCTTGTTGGAGATGCTCTGCAACCAAGCGGCGTTCTCGGTCGACATGTTGATGCAGCCGTGGCTGACGTTGCGCACGCCTTGATCGCGCACCGACCACGGCGCTGAGTGGTAGAAGATGCCGCTATTGGACATCCGCGACGCCACTGCCACCTTCGTGCGGTAGCCGGCCGCTGAGTCGGCGGGAACGCCGTAGGTCGAGGAGTCCATCACGTAGTTCGTGTGCTCACTCATGACCGTGTACGTGCCTACCGGCGTCTCGTGGGCCTTCTTACCGAGCGAGACCGGGATCGTGCGGGCGACGGCACCGTTCACTGTCACCGTCATCTGGTGAGTGGCACCGTCGGCGACGGCGACCACCGAGTCGCCGATGGTCACGGTCGCCTTGCGGTCTTCACGACCGAAGACACCGTTGCCGAGGTTCTTCCCGTAGATCGCGGCGTTGACGCTAACGGTCGTGCCAGCCTTCCAGTACTCCTTCGGCCGCCAGTGCACTTCCTTGTCGTTGAACCAGTAGTAGGCACCCTCGGTCGCGGGCGTCGCGGTGACCTGAATGGCCTTCTCCGCTGCCGCCTTGTCGGTGATCGCGGTGTCGAAGTAGAACGCGAAGGTCTGCCCAACGCCGACCTTCTGGCCGTCCAACGGGTTCATCGACAGCGTCGCCTGCCGCTTCGGCTTCGCGGTCGTGAAGGTCGAAGTGGACGAAGCGGGTTTGCCCTGCCCGTCCTGCGCTGTGGCGGTGGTCGTGTAGGTCTTGCTGTACCCCAGCGGTTCCGTGCTCTGCCACGACCCGCCGTCGGCGGCGAGCGTGCCCGCGACCACGCGGCTGTCCTGTCCCGTCACCGCCACTGCGGTGAGCTTGCCGCCCGTCGCCGCGACCGTCACGGGCTCACCCGGCGCGACGTCGGCAGCCTTGTCGGCGGGGGTCAGCGCCAACGCCAGCGGTGCCGAGGGTTTGGACGACGAGGTGCTGGTCGCTGTGGGTGTCGACCCCGCCACGCTCGTACCACCCGACTGAGCGGACTCCGCCGCGGTACAACCCGCAACCGCGGCCACCGCCGCCACCGCCCCGACCCACGCCCATCCCCTGGCCATACCCGTTCCGCCGTTCCCGCTTCACACCAAGCCCCGACCTGTGTGAACAGTGTGCCCGACCGGACCGACACGATCGAGTGAGACCGGTGCATCCGCACTAGACACCCCCTGATTTCTGCCGGTGCGACACCCTGTGCTAACTTTTCACCCGTCAGCAGGAGAGATCCTGAGAGCGCCGCTAGCTCAACTGGCAGAGCAGCTGGCTCTTAACCAGCGGGTTCGGGGTTCGAGTCCCTGGCGGCGCACAGCCTCAGCCGACCTATGTCCACGGAATGCGTGGACCGGGTCGGCTGTTTTTGTATCTGGGGGGCGACCCCCCCAGGCCCCCACGGTGCGGTGGGCGGTGGGCGGCGGAGCCGGTGGTTCGCGCGATGCGGTAGCGGTCCGGTGTGGATGGTCGCGTCTTCTTTGAGGGTCCGGTGTGGAGGGGGTTGTGGTGTTAACAGTGTGCCAATGGTGATTGGCGCACTGGTGGGCGCTTGCGTGCAGGGGTGTTGACCTGCGCATATGCGCATCTGGCAATAAAGGGAATGGTGTGGGCTTCCGGACGAACCGGGCAGTGGATCAGTATCGGAGTGGTTGTCCCCGATCCCCCTGCAGGAGGCACCAACCATGCCAAGGAAAGCCGTTCTGCCCATCGCGGCCGGGCTGGCCCTCGTCGCCGCCGTGCTGACGATCCCGACGGCCAGCGCGGGTCAGTCGCTCGCGGCGCCGGACATCTCGGTCGCGAACGTGCAGGCCCACCTCAACCAGTTCCAGACCATCGCCAACAACAACGGCGGCAACCGGGCGCACGGCAGGCCCGGCTACAAGGCGTCGGTGGACTGGGTGAAGGCCAAGCTCGACGCGGCGGGCTGGACGACGTCGGTGCGCACGTTCACCACCAGCGGGGCGACCGGGTACAACCTGATCGCGGACTGGCCCGGTGGCGACGCCAACAACGTCCTGATGGCGGGCGCGCACCTCGACAGCGTGAGCGCGGGCCCGGGCATCAACGACAACGGCAGCGGTTCGGCCGGTCTGCTCGAGGTCGCCCTGGCGGTGTCGCGGGCGCAGGCCAGGCCCACCAAGCACCTGCGGTTCGGCTGGTGGGGCGCCGAGGAGCTCGGCCTGGTCGGCTCGACCGCTTACGTCAACTCGCTGTCGACGACCGACCGGGCGAAGATCAAGGGCTACCTGAACTTCGACATGACCGGCTCGCCGAACCCGGCCTACTTCGTGTACTCCTCCAGCGGCCAGCCCACCGGCTCGTCGGCGCTGCAGTCGGCGCTCGAGGAGCACTTCCGCAACATCGGCGTCCCCACCGAGACCACCTCGGTCGGCGGCCGCTCCGACCACGCCGCCTTCGCCCGCTCCGGCATCCCCGTCGGCGGCCTGTTCAGCGGTGCCGAGGGCCGCAAGACCGCCGCCCAGGCCCAGAAGTGGGGCGGGACCGCGAACGCCGCGTTCGACCCCTGCTACCACCGCTCGTGCGACCGCACCACCAACATCAACGCCACCGCCCTGGACCGGCACAGCGACGCCATCGCCTACTCGATCTGGAAGCTCGCAGGCATCTAACCCCCTTGCTTGGCCTTTGACACCCACGAACACGGGCGCGGTCGGCCGCACCCGGACGCGGGCCACCCCGGACGGGGGGTGGCCCGCTTGTGTTTCTCCGACCCCAGCCCGGACCTGTTGGGCCGCAACAGCTTTCACCGGCCTTGGCCGCCCGCTGGGACACCGCCCGCTGCGCCCAGGCCCTGCGGCACTGTGTCACCCCCCGCCACCGCGGCGACGCCCTTGTCTCTTCGGGCGCCTGGCTGCCCTCTCCGCCCCGCTGGCTCCCCGCCGACCACTACCCCCGCCCGCGGGCCTTCCTTTCACCCGTTCCAGCGACAGAAGTTATCCACATGTGGATCTTCGGGGCCCCGCTTTCAAGATCCACTGTCGGTGGGGCCTAGTAGACTGGCCCTGGGGCCGCCCCCCGGAGAGGGTGGGGGCTGCGCCCCGGACCCGCGCGCGGGGGCAGGGTTGAGCCGTCGCTGGTAGTGGCTAGAGGCGGGACGGATCGGGGTCCACCGCGTTTGCCGGTGACGACGTGCGCCGCCGCAGGTGTGCAACCCGGCGAATCGGCTCGTCACCACGCGGTTGCCTGGTCTGCTGGACGCCTTGGCCTGGGGGAGCGTCGAGGTGGGGTGATCGCGAGGCTGCCGAGTGGCGTCCGCATTCGAGCGGCGGGCAACCCGGCGAACCAGCTCGTCATCACGCGGTTGCCCGGTTTGCTGGACGCCTTGGCTCGGGTGAGCGGTCTCAGCTGGGGTTGGGGTGATCGCGGGGCTGGGGCGATGGGTGTCCGCATTCGAGCGGCGGGTAGCCCGGCGAGCCAGCTTGTCGCCGCGCTGTTGCCCGGTTTGCTGGACACCTCGACTTGGGGGGTCTCGGCTGGGGGTGGGGTGATCGCGAGGCTGGGCGAGGGGTGTCTGCATTCGAGCTGGCAATGCGGATTCGGCCCCGCGGCAGGGCCGCTTCCAGGCGCAGCGGTGACGCGGACGGGCGTCGCACCCGAGGCGGCATCGCCTTCCGCGTTGGTCGCGATCCCACCGCGACGATGTGCTCAGCACCGACTTGATCACCAGCGAAACGACTTCCGCCCACACCCCGCCCTGCCAGCCACCCCGCACCAACATCCCCAGGTCAACGCCACCTCCCCGCCTCAACCTTCACCCGTCCCAGCGACAAAAGTTATCCACATGTGGATCTCCAACGCCCCGTTCCCAAGATCCACTGTCACCCCACCCCGGTAGACTGGCCCTGGGGCCGCCCCCCGGTGAGGGTGGGGGGAGCGCCCCCGACCCGCGTGCGTGGGGGGAGCGGGTGGGGGCGGGGTTCTCCACAGGATGTGCACCACAAGGCCGCGTGGCCGACACAGGGCGCCGGCATTGTGGCGCCATGCCCTACACGTTGTCCCACGCCGCCGCGGTGTTGCCGTTTGTTCGGCGGGCGCCGTTGGTGGGGTCGGCGCTGGTGGTGGGGTCGATGTCGCCGGACCTGCTGTACTTCGTCGCGCTCGAGCCCGGGGTGGACCGGCGCACGCACACCTGGCTCGGGTTGGTGCTGATCGACCTGCCCGTCGCCCTCGCGGTGCTCGCCGTGTTCCACAGCCTCGTCGCCCCGGCTCTGGTGGGGTTGGCGCCGCGGTGGGTTCGGGAGCGGGTACACCCCCGACCGCCGCGGCTGGGGGTCGCGGCGGTCGGGTGGATCGTGGTGTCGGTGCTGCTCGGCGGGGTGACGCACCTGGTGTGGGACGCCTTCACCCACCACGAGGGCTGGGTGGTGGTGCAGTACCCGAAGCTGTTCCGCGAGTGGCTGTGGGTCGGCATGCCGCGCTACCACTTCTTGCAGCTCTTCAGCAGTGTGGTCGGTGGGGTCGTGCTGGTGTGGTGGAGCGTGCTGACATTGCGCCGCCGGGAGCCGCGCGATCCCGGGGCGCTCTACGGCCCGCCGCGGCGGCCTTGGCTGGTCATCGCCGCTGTCGTGGGGGCCGGGGTGGGGTTGGCGGCGGTGCGCGCGGTGACCGTGATGGCCTGGATGGAGCACCAGTCGGTGGTCGGGTTCGCCAAGACGCTGGCGGCGGGGGTCGCGCCGAGCGGGGCGCAGGTGGCGGCCGGGACGGCCCGGATCGCGATCTGCGTGGTCACCGGCATGTTCGTCGCGCTGATGGTGGTCGGGGTGCTCCAGCGTGCGAGGCAGCGCACAGCCGGACCAGTGGACTAGACCGCCCAGTCCGTGCTGGACTGTCCACAGAGGTCAACCGGGGCCCCGGGTGGAGCGCTCCCACGGCCCGCGGAGTGCCCGCGCCCGCTGGCAACGCCCGACCGGGGCGGCTAACGTGCAACTTGCAGATTGACGTCTACGCACGTGGCCGCACGCTCGCACCCCTGAACCAGAGTTGCACACTCGGTGAACAGAGTTGTCGCTAACCGGTAGTGTTCGCGCAACAACAGGCAGAACTCGTGCACCGTGGTCCTAGGGCTTGGCGTTGGTGATCCTTCGGCCTAGCTTTGTCCCATGGAGCTGGAGCTGCGCCACTTCAAAATCATCGTTGCGGTCGCCGAGGCGGGCAGCATCACCAAGGCCGCGTCCACCCTTGGGCTCGCCCAACCCGCGCTGACCGCACAGCTCCACCGGATCGAGCGCGCGCTCGGTGGACCTCTCTTCGAACGCGACCGCAAGGGTGCGAGACCGACCGCGCTCGGCGAGTTGGTGCTGTCGCGGGCACGCCTGCTGCTGCCCGCGGTGTCCGGGCTGCGCGAGGAGGCGGCCCGGTTCGCCAACAACGCCGCGCTGCCCGGGGACACCCCGGCGCGGTTGCGGCTGGGCTCGGCGACCGGACCGGTGCTCGGCGGGCTGGTGCACCAGCTCAACGCCGCCTACCCCGACCTGCACGTCACCACGCACGTGTCCTGGTCGTCGGAGGAGCTGGCGTCGATGGTGGCCGACGGGCGGGTGGACTACACCCTCGTCGGCGTCTGCGGCGACGCGCCGCCCCCGTCGCAACCCGGGCTGATCTGGCGGACGCTGGCCACCGACCCGGTGTTCGTGCTGCTGTCGGACAAGCACCCGCTGGCGAACCTGCCCGAGGTGGAGCTGTCCGAGCTGGCCGGGTCCCAGTGGGGCGCGACCCCCGGTGACGGCTGTTTCGCCGACTGTTTCGCCGCAGCCTGCGCGCGGGCCGGGTTCACCCCGCGCACCCTCTACGAGACCGACGTGAACAGCTGCATCGACCTGGTCGAGTCCGGCGACGCCGTGGTGCTGTGCCAGCCGATGTTCCGCAAGATGCCCGGCGTGGTGCCGGTGCCGATCGCGGGCAACCCGCTGCGCTGGCGCAACCTGATCGGCTGGCACCCCGACGGCTCTGCCGCGGCGTTCTCCGACCAGTTGGTGAAGATGGCCAGCACGGCCTACGCCGACGTCATCGCCCGCAGCACCCGCTACACCGAGTTCCTGCGCGATCATCCCGGGTTCGGCGTCGAGCGCCCGGAGGCGGTCTGAGCGCCTGAGCAGTGCATAGCGCGGGTGCTATGGCCAAGTCATATGGACCGAAGGTCTGTGATCCGGATTACTGTGCCAGGCACCTGCTGACCGTTTCGTCCGGTTGATCTCCGTCAGCCGGACTCCCCGCGACCGAAGTGCGCTCGGCCGGACCAGCCACCCGGCCCGCTTCGCCGCGCCGGTACGCAGCCATCCCGTAAACCTTCCCCTGCACGAGGAGAACGGCATGGCAAGACGCATCACAGCCCTGCTCTCAGCCACCGTGGCGACGGCCGGTGTCGTCGTCGCGGTGTCCTTATCGGCCGAGGCGGCACCCGCCCCGCCCGCGGCCGCCGACGGAATGCGCGCGGCGATGCAGCGCGACCTCGGCCTGTCCGCCGAGCAGGCGGGCACCCGCATCACCAACGAGGACCGGGCCGCCAAGGCCGACCGGGCGCTGCGCAAGCAGTTGGCCAACCGGCACGGCGGCTCCTGGTACGACGCGGGCCGGGGCAAGCTCGTCGTCGCGGTAACCGACACCGGGGCCGCCGCGGCCGCCAGGTCCGCCGGTGCCGACGCGGTCGTCGTGTCCCGCACGGAGGCGCAGCTCGACGACCTCAAGGCCAAACTGGACGCCAACCTGGCGCGCAGCCCGAAGACCGTCCCCGCCTGGTACGTCGACGTCACGAGCAACAAGATCGTGGTCAAGTCGCGCGGCTCGGCGCTGGCCGCGGCCCGCGCGTTCGTCGCGGCCAGCGGTGTCCCCGCTGACGCGGTCGCCGTCGAGGCCTCGGACGAGTCCCCGCGCAAGCTGATCGACGTGGTCGGCGGCAACGCGTACTACATCGGCAGCGGCACCCGCTGCTCGGTCGGCTTCTCGGTCAACGGTGGCTTCATCACCGCGGGCCACTGCGGCCGCACCGGCGCCACCACGACGACGCCCAGCGGCAGCTTCGCCGGGTCGAGCTTCCCCGGCAACGACTACGCGTTCGTCCGGGTCAACTCCGGCAACACGATGATCGGCGCCGTCAACAATTACTCCGGCGGTCGCGTCGCCGTCGCGGGCAGCACCGAGGCGCCGGTCGGCTCCTCGATCTGCCGCTCCGGCTCCACCACCGGCTGGCACTGCGGCACGATCCAGGCCCGCAACTCCTCGGTCACCTACCCCGAGGGCACCATCACCGGCCTGATCCGCACCAACGTCTGCGCCGAGCCGGGCGACTCCGGCGGCTCCGCCATCTCCGGCAGCCAGGCCCAGGGCGTGACCTCCGGCGGATCCGGCAACTGCTCCTCCGGCGGGACGACCTACTTCCAGCCGGTCAACGAGATCCTGCAGGTCTACGGGTTGAGCCTGGTCACCGGCGGTGGGACGCCGCCGACGACCACGCCGCCCACCACCCCGCCGGGCACCTGCACCGGCACCACCTACACCGGCAGCCTCGCCAGCGGCGGGCAGGCCATCCAGCCGAACAACAGCTACTACCAGACCAGCGTCACCGGTGCGCACCGCGGCTGCCTCACCGGGCCGTCCGGGACGGACTTCGACCTGAACCTGCAGAAGTGGAACGGGAGCAGCTGGGCGAACGTGGCCAGCGGCACCACACCGTCCAATGTGGAGTCCGTTTCGTACACCGGCACCGCGGGTTACTACCGGTGGCAGGTGCACGCGTACAGCGGCTCCGGCAGCTACACCCTGCGGGCCTCGCGCCCGTAATGCTCTTGCGACAGACGAGCGGCCGACTCCCGGTGGGGGTCGGCCGCTCGGTCATTTGGCGTCGGCGTAGCTCTGGGCCACTTGCGCCACGAGCGGGAACAGCACCGCCGTCTCCGGGAACACCAGGGCACTGGCTTCCTCCGCCGCCGCCCCGATCTCGGCGACGGCGATCTCGGCCACCTCCGCGGGGCAGTGCACCAGCACCTCGTCGTGCTGGAAGAACACGATCTGGGCCAGCGGCGCCACCTGGAACAGCCGCCGCCGCAGGGTCGCCAGCATCGTCAGCGCCCAGTCCGCCGCGCTCGCCTGCACTACGAAGTTCCGGGTGAACCGACCCCACTCCCGGGCCGCCTGCCGTCCCGCCCGCTGCTCGGTCTCGGTCTCCGAGGCCCCGGTCCGCTCCCGCCAGGCGGCGCTCGGCGGCGGGCTGGTGCGCCCCAGCCGCGACCGCACGACCCGCCCCTCCTCGCCCGCCCGCGCGGCCTGCTCCACGTACTCGACGGCCACCGGGAACCGCTTGCGCAGCACGGCGAGCAGCGGCCCGGCCTCGCCGCTGGTGCCGCCGTACATCGCCGAGAGCATCGCGATCTTCGCCCGGCCCCGGTCCCCGTCGAACGCGTCCGCGGCCAGGCTCGTGTAGAGGTCGTCGGTCGCCGAGACCTCGGCGAAGCGCTGGTCGCCGGAGAGGGCGCCGAGCACCCGCGGCTCCAGTTGGGACGCGTCGGCCGCCACCAGCGACCAGCCGGGATCGGCCCGGACCGCGGTCCGCAACGCCTTCGGCAACTGCAGCGCCGCCCCGCCGCGGGTCGCCCACCGCCCCGACACGACCCCGCCGACCACGTACTCCGGCCGGAACCGGCCCGCGGTCACCCACGAGTCCAGCCAGGACCACCCGTGCGCGACCCACAGCCGCGCCAACTCCTTGTACTCCAGCAGCGGCGCCACAGCCGGGTGCTCGATCTCGCGCAGCACCCACGCCCGCGCCGACGACACCTCAATGCCCTCGCGCGCGAACGCCTTCACGATGCTCGGCGGGTGGTCCGGGTTGATCGGCCTGCCCGCGAACGCCGCGCTGATCCGCTCCGCCAGCACCGCGAGCTTGGCGGGCCGCACCCCCGGCGCCGTGCGCGGACCCAGCATCTCGGTGAGCAGTCCGGTGTGGACCTCGGCGCGCCAGGGGAGTCCGTGGTGGCTCATCTCGGCCGCGGCCAGCCCGCCCGCCGACTCGGCGGCGGCCAGCAACCGCAGCCGGTCCGGGTGGGCGGTCGCGGCGAGCCTGCGCTCCTGGTCGGTCAGCACCTCGGTCGCCGCGAGCACCGGGTCCACGCCGACCGGGGTGGTGCCGCGGTCGGTCTCGAACAGCGCGGGCGGCCCGTCGCGGACCAGCGGTGGTGGGTCCGCGGGCTCGGCGAGGCGGCGCGGCCTGGCCCAGGCGGCCGCCAGGTTGCGCGGCTTGCCCGGCTGCTGCTCGAAGGCGAGCAGGATGCCCTCGACCAGCGCCAAGTCGTGGCACCGGCCCAGCCGCACGCCCGCGCGCAGCAGTGCCGGGTACGCCTCGTCCAGCGAGGGCAGCACCCACCGGGGCGCGTGCCGCCGTTCCAGGTCCCCCATCCACGCGGCGAGGTCGGGGACGTCGATGGGGGACTGGTCGGGCAAGACCGCCCGTCCCGCCCCCTCGGCTCCTGGTACCACCACGACGCGCACTTCGGCATTCTGGGTCATGACCCTGACAATCGCTGGTGGTTGACGCGCCAGTAGGTTCTGCGGCACGGTGTTACCCCTGGGTAACACCTGTTGGGAGGCGTCGGTGAGCGAGTACCTGACCCGCGTTCGCGAGCTGGCCGCGAAGGTCCCCACCGCGGTCCGCAGCGTCGATGTCATGCGCCGCGCCGGGCTGGTGCCGCTGGGCAGGCCCGACCACGTGCTCGGCTCGATGATCGCGATGCGCCGGTTGGGGCCGATCGCCGGGGCCGCCCGGATCGCCGCCACCCGCGACCGGACCGCGATCGGGCTGGTCGACGAGCGCGGGCCGCTGACCTTCGCCGAGCTCGACCGCAGGTCCAACGCGCTGGCCAGGGCGTTCGCCGCGCGCGGGGTCACCCCGGACTCGGTGGTGGCGCTGCTGGCCCGCGACCACCGCGGCGCCGTGGAGACGATGCTGGCCGCGTCCAAGCTCGGCGCCCGGTTACTGCTGATGAACACCGGCTTCGCCCGCCCGCAACTGGTCGACGTGGCCGAGCGGGAGGGTGTCACCGTCTTCGTCTACGACCAGGAGTTCACCCCGCTGGTCGAGGCGCTGCCCCGGTCGCTGCCCAGCTTCCTGGCCTGGGTCGACGACGCGCCCGAGGGGGCGGTCACCCTGGAGGACTTGATCGCCGCGACCGACGACCGCGCCGTGCCGATGCCGCGCCAACCGGGCGGGATGGTGCTGCTCACCAGCGGCACCACCGGCACCCCGAAGGGCGCGCCCCGCCAGGTCCGCTCGCCGCTGGCCGCCGCGCAGTTCCTCGACCGCATCCCGCTGCGCACCGGTGAGGCGACCGTCCTGGCCGCACCGCTGTTCCACGCGACCGGCTTCTCGCAGTTCATCATCTCTTTCGCGCTCGGCTCGCGGGTCGTCGTGCGCCGCAGGTTCGACCCCGAGGCCACCCTCGCCGCGATCGCCGACAACCGGGCCACCGCGCTCGTGCTGGTGCCGACCATGCTGCAGCGCGTCCTCGACCTGGGCGCGGACGTGCTCGGCCGCTACGACACCAGCAGCCTGCGGATCGTGTTCACCGCCGGGTCCGCGCTGTCGCCCGAGTTGGGCGACCGGGCCACCCGGGTGTTCGGCGAGGTGATCCACAACCTGTACGGCTCGACCGAGGTGTCGGTCGCCTCGGTCGCCACCCCCGAGGACTGGCGCGCGGCACCCGGCACGGTCGGCAAGCCCCCGGTCGGGTGCCGGGTCGTGCTCTACGACGCCGACGGCGCGCCGGTGGTCGAGCCGGGCGTGACCGGGCGGGTGTTCGCGGGCAGCGGGCTCGCCTTCGGCGGGTACACCGACGGGCGGCACAAGGAGGTCATCGGCGGGCTGCTGTCCACCGGGGACGTCGGGCACTTCGACGCCGCCGGGCGGCTGTTCATCGACGGCCGCGACGACGACATGATCGTCTCCGGTGGCGAGAACGTGTTCCCCGGCGAGATCGAGAACCTGCTCGTCGCCTTCCCCGGCGTGGTTGAGGCCGCGGTGCTCGGGGTACCCGACGCCGAGTTCGGCCAGCGGCTCAAGGCGTTCGTGGTCCTGGAGCCCGGCGCGGCGGTCACCGAGGAGCGGTTGCGCGAGCACGTGCGCGGCAACCTGGCCCGGTTCAAAGTGCCCAGGGAAGTCGTCTTCCTCGACGAGTTGCCGCGCAACGCCACCGGCAAACTGCTGCGCAACCAGCTCGGCTGATATCACGGTCGAATCAAGCCGCGCAACCCACCGCCGTTGGGTAAGCGCGGCGGGAATGGCTAGTTCGACCGTCGAATCAGCATGGATTTGAAGTTTTTCGTTCACATTCGATGTCACCTTGGCGCAATCTTGTGCGACCGCGTCGAAAGTGGTCTTGAGCTGGGCAGATGACCCTACTCGTCAGTGCTACCAATGGGTATTCATCGAATATGATCATGGCGCGTTCGACCTAGTGGCGCTACGCCGTCCGGCTCACATGTGGCAAGTGGCAACTGTTGAGGCATTTCCGGACCAGGCGTTGCATATCACTCAAGCAAGTGATCCATTGGGGCTAACGAAAGGTCTTCCATGACTTCGAAGCGCGAAGGTCGTCGGGGCCGACTCGCTGTCGGTTTCGCGCTTGTCGGAGCTGCCGCGATCGCGGCGGTCGCCATTACTCCCACCGCTCAAGCGGCCGAGGGGCAGGTCCGCCACGCCGGATCCCCGGACGCGATCGCGGATAGCTACATCGTTGTCCTGAAAGACACCAGGGCCGCTGTCGGCGCGCAGTCCGCCGCGCTGGCCGACCGCTACGGCGCCACGGTCAACCGCCAGTTCGACACGGCGATCACCGGCTTCTCAGCGACCATGTCCGCCGAGCGGGCCGCCGAACTCGCCGCGGACCCCGCCGTCGCCTACGTCCAGGCCAACCAGCGCTTCCACGCGACCGGCACCCAGGAAGACCCGCCGTCGTGGGGCCTGGACCGCATCGACCAGGCCGACCTGCCGCTCGACAACAGCTACACCTACCCGGGCGAGGCGGTCGAGGTCACCGCGTACGTCATCGACACCGGGGTCAACACCGCGCACAGCACCTTCGGCGGCCGCGCGTCCGGCGGGTTCGACGCGGTCGACAACGACGACGACCCCGAGGACGGCAACGGCCACGGCACGCACGTGGCGGGCACCATCGGCGGCAAGGAGTACGGGGTCGCCAAGGGCGTGAAGATCGTCCCGGTCCGGGTGCTCGACGACAACGGCAGCGGCAGCACCGACGGCGTCGTCGCGGGCATCGAGTGGGTCGCGGAGAACCACAGCGGTGCCTCGGTGGCGAACATGAGCCTCGGCGGCCCCGGTGACAGCGCGCTCGACCAGGCCGTGAAGGGCGCCATCTCCGCCGGTGTCACCTTCGCCGTCGCCGCGGGCAACTCCGGCGACAACGCCAGCGGCTACTCGCCCGCCCGGGTCCAGGAGGCGATCACCGTCGCCGCGTCCGACGACACCGACAAGCAGGCGCAGTTCTCCAGCTACGGCTCGATCGTCGACATCTACGCGCCGGGCGTGAACATCACCTCGTCCTGGATCGGCGGCACCACCGCCACCAACCGGATCAGCGGCACCTCGATGGCCACCCCGCACGTGACCGGCGCCGCGGCCCTGTACCTGGCGGGCAACCCGTCGGCCAGCCCCGCCGACGTCGCCGCCGCCCTGGTCGCGGGCGCCTCCTCCGGCAAGATCACCAACCCGAGCTCCGGAACCCCGAACAAGCTGCTCCACGTGGGTTCCTGACGTTTCCGCCGATCGCCCGCACCTCGCAGGGGGTGCGGGCGAGCACCCTTTCCGGCTAAGTTGACCCACGGGTAACTCCAGCTCCGGTGAGGAGGCTCGGCGTGGACTTCGCGCACTCGGCCAGGTCGGCGGACCTGCTGGAGCGGGTGACCCGCTTCGTCCGCGCCGAGATCGAGCCGGTCGAGGCCGAGCACCACCGCGAACTCGCCCGCCTCGACAACCCGTGGGTCGTGCTCCCGCGCGTCGAGCAGCTCAAGGCGAGGGCCCGCGCGCAGGGCCTGTGGAACCTGTTCCTGCCCGCCGAGTCCGGTTTGTCCACTGTGGAGTACGCGCCGCTGGCCGAGGCGATGGGCCGCTCGCTGCTGGCGCCGGAGGTGTTCAACTGCAACGCCCCCGACACCGGGAACATGGAGGTGCTGCACCTCTACGGCAGCCCCGCCCAGCAGGACCGGTGGCTGCGCCCGCTGCTCGACGGGACCATCCGCTCCGCGTTCTGCATGACCGAACCGGACGTCGCCTCCTCCGACGCCACCACCATGGCCGCCACCGCGATCCCCGACGGCGATGAGGTCGTCCTCAACGGCACCAAGTGGTTCTCCACCGGCGTCGGCCACCCGCACTGCGCCGTCGCGATCTTCATGGGGCTGACCGACCCCACCGCGCCCCGGCACGCCCAGCACACGATGGTCCTGGTCCCGCTGGACACCCCGGGGGTCACCGTCGAGCGGATGCTGCCCGTGTTCGGCCGCCACGACGAGCCGTACGGCCACGGCCAGGTGTCCTTCACCGACGTGCGGCTGCCGCTGGACTCGGTCATCGCGGGCGTCGGCCGCGGCTTCGAGATCGCCCAGGGCAGGCTCGGCCCCGGCCGGGTCCACCACTGCATGCGGCTGGTCGGGCTCGCCGAGAAGGCCCTGGAACTCGCCTGCGTGCGCGCCACCGGTCGGGTCGCTTTCGGCAAGCCGCTGGCCGACCTCGGCGGCAACCGCGAACGCATCGCCGACGCCCGCATCGCCATCGATCAGGCCCGGCTGCTCGTGCTCAACGCCGCGTGGAAGCTCGACACGCGCGGCCTCGACGGCGCCCGCGCCGAGGTGTCGCAGATCAAGGTCGCCGTTCCGTCGATGGCCCTGTCGGTCATCGATCTCGCCATCCAGCTGCACGGCGCCGCGGGGCTCAGCGACGACTTCCCGCTCGCCGCCGCCTACGCCGCCGCCAGGTCGCTGCGCCTGGCCGACGGTCCCGACGAGGTCCACCGGGGTGTCGTCGCCCGCCTCGAGCTGGCGAAGTACCGAAGGGAAAGCCGTTGACCCGCAAGAACATCCTCATCACCGGTGCCAGTTCCGGCCTCGGCGCCGAGATGGCGCGGCAGTTCGCGGCGAAGGGGCGCACCCTGGTGCTCGCGGCCAGGCGCACCGACCGGCTGGCCGAGCTGCGGCAGGAGTTGCGCACCGCCAACCCCGGCTGCACCGTGCTGGTCAAGGCGCTCGACGTCACCGACCACGACGCGGTGTTCCGGGTCTTCGCCGAGGCGCGGGCCGAGGTGGGCACGCTCGACCGGGTGGTGGTCAACGCCGGGTTGGGCAAGGGGCAGCCGCTGGGGACCGGCTACTTCCACGCGAACCGGCAGACGGCGGAGACGAACTTCGTCGCCGCGCTGGCCCAGTGCGAGGCCGCGCTGACCGCGTTCCGCGAGCAGGACGCCGGGCACCTGGTGGTCGTGTCGTCGATGAGCGCGATGCGGGGGATGCCGCGCAACCTGTCCACCTACGCCGCCAGCAAGGCCGGGGTCGCCGCGCTGGCCGAGGGGATCCGGGCGGACACGCTGCGCACGCCGATCAAGGTGACCACGCTGTTCCCCGGCTACATCCGCTCGGAGATGAACGAGCGGGTCCGCAAGACCCCGCTGCTGGTGGACACCGCGACCGGGGTGCGGGCCATGGTCCGCGCGATCGAGCGCGAGGTCGCGACCGCGTGCGTGCCGGGCTGGCCGTGGACGGTGCTCGGGTTCGCCATGCGCAACCTGCCGCTGCGGGTCGTGGCGAGGCTGTCGTGACCGGGCCGGTGCGCGCCGAGGACGCGTTCGACGTCGCCGCCGTGCACGCCTGGATCCGCTCCACAATGGACATACCGGACGTCGAGCCGGAAGTCGGTCAATTCCCCGGCGGCGCGTCGAACCTGACCTACCTCTTGAGCTACCCCGACCGCGAGCTGGTGCTGCGGCGCCCGCCGGTTGGCCGCAAGGCCGCGTCCGCGCACGACATGCGCCGCGAGTTCCGGGTGCAACGCGCACTTAAACCGGTCTACCCGTACGTGCCGGAGGTGTTAGGCCTCTGCGAGGACCACAGTGTTCTCGGCAGCGACTTCTACCTCATGGAACGCGTCCACGGCACGATCCTGCGCGGCGACCTACCGCCCGATATGTCCTTGACCCCAGCACAAGCGCGCGAGTTGTCCACCGCCCTGGTCGACCGGCTCATCGACCTGCACCGCGTCGACCCGGGCGCGGCCGGACTCGCCGACCTCGGCAAAGGCGCGGGTTACGTGGCCAGGCAGGTGCGCGGCTGGACCCGGCGCTTCGCCGCCGCCCGCACCGACAACGTGCCGGACTTCGCCGCCGTCACCGACTGGCTCGCCGCGGTCCAACCCGACGACGTGGCCACCGTGGTCGTCCACAACGACTGGCGCTTCGACAACGCCGTGCTGCGCGGGCCCGCCGTCGTCGGGGTGCTCGACTGGGAGATGGCGACCCTCGGCGACCCGCTGATGGACCTCGGCGCCGCGCTCGCCTACTGGGTCCAGGTCGACGACGACGCGATTTTCCGGCGCGCCCGCAGACAGCCGACCCACCTGCCTGGCATGCTCACCCGCGCCGAGGTGGTCGCCCACTACGTCGAGCGGACCGGTTCCCGCCCGACCGACTGGGCCTTCTACGAAGTCTTCGGACTGTTCCGACTGGCGGTGATCATGCAGCAGATCTACTACCGCTACCACCACGGGCACACCCACAACCCGGCATACCGGGACTTCTGGACAGTCATCGGCCACCTCGACCGGCGCTGCCGCGAGGTGATCGCCGCCCCTCGGTGAAGGAGCACCCATGGCCCGGCCGAAGATCGACCCCGTCGTCTGGCGCGCCCCCCGGGCGGGCAAGCCGCCGCGCGGCTCGGCGCTGCCGCCGCTGACCGTGCTCCCGGTCGGCGGCAAGGGCACCGAGGACGTGCTGGTCGACGCCGAGGGCCGGGTGCTCACCGGCGTCGAGGACGGTCGCATCCTGCGGATCGCCGACGGCGCGGCGGAGGTCGTCGCCGACACCGGCGGTCGCCCGCTCGGCCTGGAGTTCTACCCCGACGGGCGCCTGCTGGTCTGCGACGCCGATCGCGGGCTGCTGCTGGTCGACGCGGCGAACGGGGAGGTGGAGGTGCTGATCCCGGCCGGGCCGAACCTGCGGGTGTGCAACAACGCCGCGGTCGCCGACGACGGCACCGTCTACTTCACCAACTCCACCGACCGGTTCGACCTGGAGTTCTGGAAGGCGGACCTGCTGGAGCACTCCGGCACCGGGCGGCTGCTGCGCCGCGACCCGGACGGGTCGGTGCACACGCTGCTGAGCGGGCTGCAGTTCGCCAACGGGGTGGCGCTCGCGCCGGACGGGTCCTGCGTGGTGGTCGCCGACGTCTGGGAGTACCGGCTGCGCCGGGTGTGGCTCACCGGCGAGCGGCAGGGGCACGCGGACGTGCTGGCCGAGAACCTGCCCGCCTTCCCGGACAACATCTCCACCGGGTCCGACGGTCTGCTCTGGATCGCCATGGCCAGCCCGCGCGACGCGCTCGTCGACCTGCTGCTGCGCACCCCGCCGGTGTTGCGCAAGCTGCTGTGGCGGGTCCCGGAGCGGTTGCAGCCCAAGGAGAAGCGGACGGTGTGGGCGCGGGCGCTGGACTTCGCGACCGGCGCGGTGGTGCGCGACTTCCGCGGCGCGGTCCCCGACTTCCACATGGTCACCGGCGTGCGCGAGCACCGCGGTCGGGTCCACCTCGGCAGCCTCGAGGAACGCGCCATCGCCTGGTTCGACCTTCCCCGCTAGAGCTCTGTCGACGGCATATCCCTTTGTCGACGGCACAGCACTTGCCGACGGCATAGCACTTGCCGACGGCATAGCACTTGTCGACGGCATAGCACTTGTCAACGGCACAGCGCTAGTTCGGCGGCACAGCGCCCGTTCGGGGGCACGGTGTCCCCCACACCGGTGGCAACTCCCGCACCTCGCGACCCACGCGGCACGATCGACACAGCGCTACCGCTGTGTCGCGTTCCGTGACCCCTCGAGTTGGGAAGACCCATGCGCAAGCTCCTGCGAGCCGCGGTCCTCGGCTTCGCCCTCGTCGCCGCTCTCGCCGCGCCCGCACACGCCGACTCGCCCACCAAGGTCGTCGGCGGTGTACCCGCCCCGCAGGGTGCGTACCCGTGGCTCGCGCGACTGTCGATGGGCTGCGGCGGGTCGCTCATCACGCCCGACGTGATCCTCACCGCCGCTCACTGCGTCGGTGAGACCGGGCCGGATACGCGCATAGAGGCCGTATTCGGCGTGGTCGACCTGGAGAGTCCAAACGCGATAGTCGTCGACTCTGTCTATGTCTACCGGGCCCCGGAGTACTCGACCGCGGGGCACGGCTCTGACTGGGCACTGGTGAAGTTGGCGCACAAGCTCCCCATACCGGTCGTGCGGCTACAACCGGCCGTGATGACTTCAGGTCCGTTCCGCGTGATGGGCTGGGGGGCGGCGCAAGAGGGCGGGGAACAGCAGAGGTACTTGCTGCACGCTGACGTCCCGTTCGTCGATGACGCCACCTGCGGCAGCCTCTACACCCGGTACGGCTATCCGTTCTCGGCACCGTCAATGCTGTGCGCGGGGGTGGTCGGCGTCGGCGGTGTCGACACGTGCCAGGGGGATTCGGGCGGCCCGATGGTGGCGAGCGACGCCTACGGCGCGTTCCGCCAGGTAGGCATCGTCAGTTGGGGAATCGGCTGCGCGCGCCCGCAGTTCCCGGGCATCTACACCGAGGTCGCCACCTACCTGCCCGCCATTTCCGCGGCGATCACGGCATTGGTCTGACCTCTGCCCGTCCGACCGGCGACGCCGGGGTGAAACCCTGTGGCGGGCCCACCCGCCCGCGCCCCGGCGCCCGCCCGCCCCACCTGCTGTGACGTACCCCTCACTGCCCGGACGAGCCGACATACCGGACAAGGCATCCCACAAGCAAGCCTTGGTGTCCCTGCTGGCGCCTGGTTTGCTTACCGCCGAGCGGTGCCCGAGTGGGTACCGGCGTCCAGGCTGGAGGCACGAGAAGATGACCGCGACCGTCGAGGGCAGCGCGGGGCCGAAACCGATGTTCGGCGCGCCCCGGGCGCACTGGCCGCAGGTCGGTACCTACCTGTTCATCCTGGTCCCGTTCGCCGCGCTGGTCGCCGCCGTGCCGCTGGCCTGGGGCTGGGGGCTGGGCTGGGTCGACGTCGCGCTCGCCGCGTTCTTCTACACGTTCACCTGCCTCGGGGTCACCGTCGGCTTCCACCGCTACTTCACCCACGGCGCCTTCAAGGCCAGGCGCTCGGTGCGGGTCGGGCTGGCGATCGTGGGCAGCATGGCGCTGCAGGGGCCGATCCTGCACTGGGTCGCCGACCACCGCCGCCACCACGCGTTCTCCGACCGCGAGGGCGACCCGCACTCGCCGTGGCTGTTCGGCACCTCGCCCGCCGCGCTGGCCAAGGGCTTCTGGCACGCGCACATGGGCTGGGTGTTCGACCGCCAGCTGACCAACGCCGAGCGCTTCGCCCCGGACATGCTCGCCGACGACGACATGCGCAGGGTGCACCGCCAGTTCGGCCTGTGGACCGCGGTGACGCTGCTGGCGCCCGCGCTGCTCGGCGGCCTGCTCACCTGGTCCCTGTGGGGCGCGGTGACCGCGTTCTTCTGGGCCGGGCTGGTGCGCGTGTCGCTGCTGCACCACGTCACCTGGTCGGTCAACTCGGTCTGCCACATGATCGGCGAGCGCCCGTTCCGCTCGCGCGACAAGGCCACCAACTTCTGGCCGCTCGCCGTGCTGTCGATGGGGGAGGCCTGGCACAACCTGCACCACGCCGACCCGACCTCGGCCCGCCACGGCGTGCAGCGCGGTCAGGTCGACATCTCCGCCAGGGTGATCTGGGTGTTCGAGAAGCTCGGTTGGGCTACCGAGGTCCGTTGGCCCACCAGCGAGCGGTTGGCGAAGCTGGCGGCGAAGTAGATGCCGCGCACGGCGACGGCTGAGGTACCCGACCGCCCTGGTCTGCTGGAGTTCTTGCGTGCCCGGAACCGGTGCGTCCTAGTGACGCGCCGGGCCTCGGGGGCGCCCCAGATGTCTCCGGTCACCTACGGCGTCGACCAGGACGGCCGCTTGGTCGTCTCCACGTACCCCAGCCGCGCCAAGGCTCTTAACCTGCGCCGCGACCCCATCACGTCGGCCTGTGTCCTCTCCGAGGAGTGGAACGGCCCTTACGTGCAGGTGGATGGTCAGGCCGAGGTCTTGGACCTGCCCGGGGCCCTGGAGCCGCTCGTCGAGTACTACCGGTCGATCTCCGGCGAGCACCCGGACTGGGCGGACTACCGCGCGGCGATGGCGCGGCAGGGCAAGTGCCTCATCCGGGTGACGATCGAGTCGTGGGGCCCGATCGCCACCGGCGGTTTCCCGCCCGGACTGGCGTCCTAGTCGTCCACCATTCGTGGCGGATACCACCGTCTGCTTCGAGGATTACCGGGCAACTCACTCCACTGATCACCCAATTACTCATACCATCGGGTGATAGATGATCGCGTTCGGTAACGAAGTGCTCCATTCGGCCGATCGACCGGGTATGTCGGTGGAACTGAGGGACCTGGTCTGGGCGAAAGCCGTCGAGCAGTCCGCCGCCGGTCGGGGCGCGGCGGCGGGGGAGCGGGCTGCCGGGGAACCGGTGCGGCACGTGCGGGCCGTCCGGGCGGCGCGCGCCGAACGTGATCGCGACCACCGCTGAACCCACCCCGGGTTGCTATAGCGGGAAAGCGACAACGGAAACAACGCACAATTCACTGAATCAGACGCATTTTTCATGTGGTCTTGCGCACGGGCTCGCGTCGTGCGCGGTTCGCCGGCAACAATCGGGATATAGTCCCGGCGAACTCGAGCGGTGCTCCGCGTCGGTGATCGTTTCCGTCCGCCCGCGCCGCGAGGGAGGTCCCTTGAACCCGCGCGACCCTGTGGCGGTCACCATCCGGGGCACCCGGTCCGCGGTGGTCGTCAGCGCCGCCGGGCGGATCGACATGACGACCGAGCGCCCGTGGCGCGAACTGGTCGAGGACGCCTGCGCCGAGAACACCGTCAAGCGCTTCGTCGTGCTCGACCTGTGCCAGGTCACCTACTTCAGCGTCGGCGCGGCCCCGATCGTCGTGCGCGCGCACTACCACTGCCTGCACCGCGGCAAGCTCCTGCGGGTCGCCGCCCCGATCGGGCCCGCCCTGCACACCCTGCACGTCACCGGCGTGCGCGACCTGGTCGCCGTCTACGCCAACCTCAACGCCGCACTGGAACCGGCGGTCCGCTCACCGTGGTGACCGAACCGCGTGGTGATCGAACCGAGATAACCGCGCCCGCGTTACCGGTATTCGCGCTGTCAGGCCGAGATTCGCTCGGACAGGTGAAATGATCTTGCATTTCGCCGCGCGGTCCCGGGTTCCCCGGGGTGGTCTCACCCGGTGGGGGTGCGCGAGCGGGGGCGTTGGTCGCACAGCGGGGGCCGCGGTGCGACGTCCACCGGCTGATCATCCGGTCCAGCCGGGGCGCACCTGGTAGCCGTTGGGGGACAAGGAAAGCTCCCGCCGGAGAGGACTTCCGATGAATCGCCACCTCGCGCGGATCGTGACCGCCGTCGCGACCGCGAGTGCGCTGACCGCGACCGGAGCGGGCCTGGCCACCGCGGCGCCCGCCGACCACTCCGACCGCTCCCCGACCGCCGCGCACGTCCAGGAACTCACCGCGGCCTACACCGACCTGGCCGCGGCCGGGACCGACGAGCAGCGGGTCCCCGCGGTGGCCGACCTGCGCGCCGCCCTCAACCACATCCGCGGCTGCGGCGCCACCACCGCCGCCGACGCGGCCGACACCAAGGCCGCCGAGGTCGCGCGCATCCTGCCGATCCCGGGTCCGATCAACCCGGCTCTGCTCGCAGGCCTGCTCGACCTGGTCAACTCCTTGCTCAGCGCCCTCACCGGGGCCCTGCCCAACCCGGGCGGCTTCATCCCCGGCGCCGTCACGCTGCCGGGCACCTTGCCGGTCCCCGGTGGGCTGCCCACCCCGGGCACCCTGCCCATCCCCGGTGGCCTCCCGATTCCGGGCGGATTGCCGATCCCGGGCACCCTGCCGATCCCGGGCACCCTGCCGATCCCGGGCGGGCTGCCGATTCCCGGTGGGCTGCCCGTCCCCGGCACCCTGCCCATCCCTGGTGGGCTGCCGATCCCGGGTGGCTTGCCGATTCCGGGTGGTTTGCCGATCCCGGGTGGTTTGCCGATCCCGGACATCCAGCCCGACCTCACCGGAACCGTGCCCAACCTGACCGATGACGCCACGGCGCCGGTGGAAGGCATCGTCCCCGGCCTGTCGGACCTGCTGCCGCCCGTGGTCGACGAGCTGCCGCCGCTGCCCGCCGTCGTCAGCGACCCGCCACTGGACGCGGGCACCGACGTCCCCTCGGTCGTCGACAGCCTGCCGTTGCTGCCCGACCTCCCGGTGGACCTGCTGTCCCCGCTGGACAGCTTGGCCACCTTGCCCGGCGTCCCCGAGCTGGACCACCAGCACGGGTGATCCTCCGCCCGCACTCGGGTGGGATGTGTTGAGCGCTGAGCCCCGGCGGCCCACAAGGCCCCGGGGCTCAGCGCTGTCCTAGGCTCGCCGCCATGCGCCGTGTCACCGGGAAGCAGGTCGTGGAGGTCGACGAGGGGGCGTTCGCCACCCTGCGGGCCGCCTACGAGGGCGCCCTCCTGGATGTCGGCACCGGTGACGGCAAGCACCCGCTGCACGTGGCCAAGACCCACCCCGAGTTGCTCGTGATCGGCTTGGACGCGGCCAAAGACAACATGCGCAAGGCAGCCACCAAAGCAGCCGCTTCCCCTAAGAAGGGCGGCCTCCCCAACCTGCTCTACCTATGGGCAGCGGCCGAACAACTCCCGGCAGGCCTAAGCGACATCACCGAGCTCCATGTCCTCATGCCCTGGGGCAGCCTCTTGCGCGGCGTACTCGGCTCAGACCCATCGATGCTTAAGGGTCTAGCAGCGGTCTGCGCGCCTAACGCCAAGTTCCTCATCACCCTGAACCTGCACGCCTGGCGTCCTGCGGTCCCCGAGGTCGGTGACCACCCAGAACCCACCCCGGAGTCGGCTGAGAAGGATCTCGGCCCCGCGCTAGAGGCTGCGGGCTGGCACCTAGACACCGCCGCCTACCTCGACGCCGACGAGATCGCCGCCCTGGCGACCTCTTGGACTCGCCGCCTCAATTCCTCCCGAGACCAGCTGGAAGTCCTAGCCCTCCGCGGCCACATCAACCCGGCTTAGTCCGCTCGAGCACGAAGTCATAAGCCTGCTTGCGCGACCACCCCGGCTGCGCGGCCAGTGCGCGCGCCACGGTCGACGCGGCAACGTCGTACCCGAGCAGGGCCGTCACCAGTTCAGCCACGTCGACGTCAACGCCGAGGTCGGTGCTGGCGGTCGGGTCGAGCGCGCACCACACGTCCGCCGATCCGCTCAGCTGCGCGAACTCGTCCACCGCCGCCCACACCGGCCGCTCGTCCAGCGCCATCACGCTCACGTGCTCGGCCCCGGCCACCCAACGCGGGACCTCAGCCGCCGGGCACCGGAACACGACCCGCGCCGCACGGCTGGTCGCGGCCAGCTTCGTCACGTCCTTCCGCGACAACCCGGTCGCCACGAGAACCGGTGCGGGCGTGGGCGCCGCCCCCGCGACAGCCAGCTCCGGCGGCAGCCCCAGCACCTCCACCCGCGGCCGCTCCGCCAACAACCGCCGCACGACCGCGCTCGTCCCCTCCACTGTGGACACTGCGAGCGCCCGCCCCGGGTTGGTGGCATCCCTGGCAGCCGCGAACCCCAACTCGGCGATCAACGCCCGAGCCCCGGCATCCTCGGCCACGATCACATCCGCCGCCGCGCACTCCGCCGCGAGCCGGTCCTCAGGACCAACCGCGCGGTACCGGACAAGCTGCGTCCCCGGTGTCTCCGCCCGACGCACTACGACGTCCACCACGGTGTTCGGGTCAGCCAACGCCGCCACCAACTCGCGCGGCAGGTCTGCCGAGGACAGGTCAGCGTCGGTCGCCAGCGTGTTCGGTAGCCGTTGGCCACTGCGACGCACCACCGCGCTAGCCCCCGGCCGCCACCGCGAGTTCGCGAGTGCCCGCACGGTCGTGGTAGCCCCACCCGCGCTGATGGTGATCTCGACCGGCCCGGCGACAGCGCCCGGTGCCTGCCCAACGACCTCGCCCGCCACTCCCACCACGCACGTCGCCCGCCCGCTGATAGCGCTATCGGCGGTGAACTCGAGCGTCTTACCGTGGGTTGCCCGGATCTCGCCGTGCCCCCGGCAGCGCAACCGCAGCAACTCTTCGCTCACACCTAGAGCCCTTCGAGCAGCGCGCCCGCGTGGTCGGGCACCGCGTGCTCCAGTTCCCGCGGCGGACGGGTGTACCCGCCGCCCTTGGGTCGGTCCGGCAGTTCCAGCGTGCGCGGCTCCACGGGTTCCCACGGCACACTCGCGAGCAGGTGCGCGATCATATTCAGCCTGGCCCGCCGCTTGTCCTCCGCCTCGACGATCAGCCACGGCGCGGTCGCGGTGTCGGTGTGCGCCAGCATGTCGTCGCGGGCCCGCGAGTAGTCGTCCCAGCGGGTGATCGACTCCAGGTCCATCGGGCTGAGCTTCCACCGCTTGAGCGGGTTGTCCAGCCGCTCGCGGAACCGCCGCGACTGCTCGGGCGCGCTCACCGAGAACCAGTACTTGCGCAGCAGGATCCCGTCGTCGACCAGCAGGTTCTCGAAGATCGGGCACTGGAGCAAGAACCGCTGGTACTCCTGCGGTGTGCAGAACCCCATCACCCGCTCCACCCCGGCGCGGTTGTACCAACTGCGGTCGAGCAGCACGATCTCCCCGGCCGCGGGCAGGTGGTCGACGTAGCGCTGGAAGTACCACTGCGTCCGCTCGCGCTCGGTGGGCGTCGGTAGCGCCACCACCCGACAACTACGCGGGTTCAAGTACTCCGTCACCCGCTTGATCGCCCCACCCTTCCCCGCCGCGTCGCGCCCCTCGAAGAGGACGACCACCCGCGCACCGGACACGCGAACCCACTCCTGCATCCGGACGAGCTCACCCTGCAGCCGCAAGAGCTCGTTCTCATACACCTCACGCGGATAGCGCTTCCCTTTACCCATCCCCCCAGCTTTCCCCGCCACCGCCCCATCCGCACCAGGTCATTCGCGATAGAACTCCGCAACGATGGGCCACCACACCACGGGTCAATCGGCCACAACCCCTTGGCACATCACGCGAATCACCAACATGTGTTGCCGCACACAAGATTCACCCCGCCACCCGGCCAGGACATAGATCGTTCCGTAAGCGCCCCAGTTCGGTGCGTAGCGCCCCACACGCGCCCCCCACGTGGGGTCCGGGGCTAAGCCCGCCAGGCGGGTCTGGGTTGCACCCCAGCGAAAATGACGAGCGGCCCGCAGCCCGTGCTCTCCGTGATCGCAAGTTCGCCGCATACTCGCGCCCCGGTCGGGGGTCCGGGGGCGAAGCCCGCCGGGCGGGTCTGGGGTTGCACCCCAGAGAGGATGACGAGCGCCCCGGTCCGCGCTTTCCGCGGACACGGATCACCGCAAGCGAGTGCCCCCGGCAGGACTCGAACCTGCGGCCAAGAGCTTAGAAGGCTCCTGCTCTATCCGCTGAGCTACGGGGGCTTGGGCCGTGCGGCCGAGGCTGCACAGTAGTCCGCTCACGGGACTGATCGTCACAGGCGGCCTTACCGTTTCCGCTTGGAACTGATCGGGTGACGAACGCCGCTATCGTACGTCCGTTTGGGGGAGGGGTGGTTGCGCTACGCGCGCGGGAGTCTGGTCACCGCGCGTTCGGCGAGTGGTTGCAGGATGCGCACGAGCGCGGCCTCGGAGATGTCCCGCTTGTCGACCGCGACCAGGAGGGATCTGTCGGGGCGGACCTCGACCGTGGCGGTGCAGGTGCGGTAACCGTCGGTGACCGCGCAGTGCAGCCAGGTGGGGTAGCCGAGGGTGGTCTCCGCGTGGCCCGCGGGCTGGTCTTGGCGTACCTGGCTGAGTGGCTTGTGCAGGGCTACCAGGGCGATGTCACTGGTGGCGCCGTTGCCGAGGGGGTAGCCGCAGGCTTCGGGGAAGGTCGCGGTGCGCTTGTGGGGCTCGCCTTTCAGGCCGCCCGCCGGGGTGAGGTCTTCGGCGGTAAGTAGTCCGCACAGGTTCACACCGTCGAGGGAGAGGGGTGACGGAGAGGTTGCGGGGGTGGTGGCGGGGCCGAAGCCCGCCGCGGGCACCGGGCGGCCCGCCACCGGGGCGCCGCAGGCCGCCAGCAGGCCGATGCCGACCACCGCGACAAGAGTCCGCCTCACCGCTCCTACGGTAATGCCTCGCCGCCTGTGTGTGATTACCCAAGCACGGCGGGTTGTGAATCATTGCTTCTCACGGGCCTCAACAGCGGGCTACTACCCTCGACCCGTGCCTGTTGACAGCCCTACCGAGACCCGGCGGCCCCGATCGGGTCTGGCTCCGCTGCTCGTGGTCGGCGGCTTGCTCGCCGCTCTCATCGGTGCGGCTCTAGTGGCTGCCTCGGGTAGCGACCGGTACCTGATCCAGGGGCTCCCCACACCGGACGCGTTCACCGAGCACGCGTTGACGGTGGTGCGGGTGCTGACTGAGATCGGTTGTGTCATCACGGTCGGTAGCCTGCTCTTCGCCGCCTTCTTGGTACCGCCCCAGAAGTCCGGTGTGCTCGACGTCGGTGGTTATGCCGCCGTGCGGATGGCGTCCTGGGGTGCCGTTGTCTGGTTCATAGGTGCGCTCGCGTCCGCGCCGTTCACCGCTGCTGATGCTGTGGGGCGAGACATCACCACGGTCTTGCGCGGGGACGTTCTGCTCCAGTTGGTGAGCACGCTGTCCCAGGCTCAAGCGTGGTTGCTGACCGCTGCGATCGCGCTCGTTGTCCTTGTTGCCACGCGGTTTGTGCTGACGTGGGGTTGGACGGTTGCCCTCTTCGTGGTCGCGGTGGTGGGCATCGTGCCGGTCGCGGTCACTGGGCACTCCTCTAGCGGTGGTCAGCACGACATGGCGACCAACAGCCTCTTGTTCCACCTAGTCGCTGCGGCTCTGTGGGTTGGCGGACTTGTTGCCCTGCTCGCGCACGGCCGTCGTCGTGCGGAGCATCTCGGGCTTGCCGCGAAGCGATTTTCCCAGGTTGCTCTGGTGTGTTGGATCGTCATGGCGATCTCCGGAGTTGTGAACGCTTGGGTTCGGCTCCCGCTGGGAGATCTCTTCACCAGTTGGTACGGCGGGCTCGTCTTGGCGAAGACGGCCGCGCTTCTCATCCTCGGTGTCTTCGGCTACCTGCAGCGGGAACGGGGAGTCCGCGAGGTAGTGGAGACCGGCAGCGGTCGCGCTCTTGCTCGGCTCGCCGCGATCGAAGTGCTCATCATGTTGCTCACTATCGGCATCGCGGCAGCGTTGGCGAGGACGCCACCGCCGGAGACCGGGGCAGCGGAACCGGGACGCGTTGAGCTTGCCTTGGGCTACCCCATCGATGAGGCGCCCACGTTGGGCAAGCTGCTCTTCGCATGGCGGTTCGACCTCGTTTTCGGCACCATCGCGATCGCGCTCGCCTTGGTCTACCTGCGCGGATTTCTGAAGCTGCGGGCAAAGGGCATCTCTTGGCCGGTGGGCAGGCTCGTATCGTGGCTCGCGGGGTGCTTTGTCATCCTCTTCGCGACTTCGTCCGGGTTCGGTCGGTATTCGCCCGCGATGTTCAGCATCCACATGGAAGCGCACATGATGCTGTCCATGCTGGCGCCCGTGCTGCTCGTCTTGGGCGCTCCGGTGACGCTGGCGATGAGGGCTCTACCGCCTGCGGGCAAGGACGCCCCTCCTGGAGCACGCGAGTGGCTGTTGGCGTTCGTGCACTCGCCTGTGTCGCGCTTGCTGACCCACCCGGTTGTGGCCCTCGTGCTGTTCGTCGGGTCCTTCTACGGGCTCTACCTGACTGGGCTGTTCGACTCGGCGCTGGAGGAGCACTGGGCGCACCTGGTCATGAACGCGCACTTCCTGCTCGTCGGCTACATCTTCTACTGGCCCGTCATCGGCATCGACCCCGCTCCGCGGCGGTTGCCCCACCTCGGCCGGTTGGGCCTGGTCTTCGCCTCCATGCCGTTCCACGCGTTCTTCGGGGTGATCCTGATGAGCACGCAAACGGTCATCGGCGAGCGCTTCTACCAGGGCCTCGGGCTGCCCTGGAACACCGATCTCCTCGCCGACCAGCGCCTCGGCGGTGGCATCGCGTGGGCGTCGGGGGAGATCCCGCTGCTGGTGGTGTTGATCGCGCTGCTCGTGCAGTGGTCCCGGGCCGACGACCGCGAGGCCCGCCGCTCCGACCGCAGGGTCGACGAGGGCACCGCCGACGACCTCGACGCCTACAACGCGATGCTGCGCCAACTCGCCGAGGGCAAGCAGCAGCCCTGAGTTATCCACAACCCCCACACCGCTCCACAGCCGCGCGCACCCCCTCGACCCGCACCCCGCCACCGGCCAAGCTGGTCCTGTCCGCACCACACGACAGGAGCAGCACATGTACGAGACCATGATCACGTTGGTCGGCCGGGTCGTCGGCGACCCCACGCACCGCCGCTACGAGGAGAACAAGGACCTCGTCCGGTTCCGGTTGCACACCAAAGAACGCCGGTACGACCCCGACCAACGCACCTGGGTCGACGTCAACCCGATGTACTTCACCGTGCACTGCTGGAACGCCCTCGGCGCCGCGGTGCGCAAGACCCTGCGCGAGGGCAACCGCGTGCTCGTGCAGGGCAAGCTCTACCTGCGCCAATACGAGGGCCAGGAGAAGCAGAAGCTCGACGCCCGGGTCGACGCCCGGGCCATCGGGGCCGACCTGATGTTCCAGGACATCACCATCGAGGACGTCGACCCGATCGACACCACCGCTTCCACGGCCACCACGGGCATCACTGCGGTCTCCGGGGCCGCCGAGCAGGTCTACCCCGTCCAGCTGGCCGCGTGAGGGGGTTTGCCGTGCACGCGATCAGGGCACGTCTGCGACCTGACGAGAACGGAGACCCGCGATGCCCAACCCCAGCATCAAGGACGAGGAGCCCTACCGGGAGCTGCGCGAGCAGGGCGACTCCAAGGAGAAGGCCGCGCGCATCGCCAACGCGGCTGCCGCGCGGGGCCGCGACGAGGTCGGTGCCAAGGGCGGCAGGGCGGGCTCTTACGACGACTGGACCGTCGACCACCTGCGCAAGCGCGCCGCCGAGTTGGGCGTCGAGGGCCGCTCGAGCATGTCCAAGAGCGAGCTCGTCCACGCTCTCCGCAACCACTGACCGCCACCCGTCCCCCCGGTCGCGCTCAGGCGTGCCGGCCGACGCCTCTACGATCGCGAACATGGCCGAGTTCATCTACACCATGAAGAAGGTGCGCAAGGCGCACGGGGACAAGGTCATCCTTGATGACGTGACCCTCCAGTTCCTGCCCGGGGCGAAGATCGGGGTGGTCGGTCCCAACGGCGCGGGCAAGTCAAGCGTGCTCAAGATCATGGCAGGCCTCGACCAGCCCAACAACGGCGAAGCCTTCATCTCGCCCGGCTACTCCGTCGGCATCCTGCAGCAAGAGCCGCCGCTCAACGAGGAGAAGACCGTCCTGGGCAACGTCCAGGAGGCCTTCGGTGAGATCAAGGGCAAGCTCGACCGGTTCAACGAGATCGCCGAGCTGATGGCCACCGACTACTCCGACGAGCTGATGGAGGAGATGGGCAAGCTCCAGGAGGAGCTCGACCACGCCGACGCGTGGGACCTGGACTCCCAGCTCGAGCAGGCCATGGACGCGCTGCGCTGCCCGCCGCCGGACGCCGACGTCACCGTGCTCTCCGGTGGTGAGCGCCGCCGGGTGGCGCTGTGCAAGCTGCTGCTGTCCAAGCCCGACCTGCTGCTGCTCGACGAGCCCACCAACCACCTCGACGCCGAGAGCGTGCTGTGGCTCGAACAGCACCTCGCCCAGTACGCCGGTGCCGTCCTCGCCGTCACCCACGACCGGTACTTCCTGGACAACCTCGCCGAGTGGATCCTGGAGATCGACCGCGGCCGCACCTACCCGTACGAGGGCAACTACTCCACCTACCTGGAGAAGAAGGCCGAGCGGTTGGCGGTCCAGGGCAAGAAGGACCAGAAGCTGCAGAAGCGGCTGCGCGACGAGCTTGCCTGGGTCCGCTCCAACGCCAAGGCCCGCCAGACCAAGTCGCGCGCCCGCCTCGACCGCTACGAGGAGATGGCCGCCGAGGCGGAGAAGACCCGCAAGCTCGACTTCGAGGAGATCCAGATCCCGCCGGGCCCGCGCCTGGGCAACGTGGTCGTGGAGGTCGACAAGCTGCGCAAGGGCTTCGGCGACCGCGTCCTCATCGACGGCCTCACCTTCGACCTGCCGCGCAACGGCATCATCGGCGTGATCGGCCCCAACGGCGTCGGCAAGACCACCCTGTTCAAGACCATCGTCGGCCTGGAGAAGCCGGACGACGGCGTGGTCAAGATCGGTGAGACGGTCTCGCTGTCCTACGTCGACCAGGGCCGGGAGAACATCGACCCGGCCAAGACTGTGTTCCAGACCGTCTCCGGCGGTCTCGACTACATCCAGGTCGGCCAGGTCGAGATGCCCTCGCGCGCTTACGTCAGCGCGTTCGGCTTCAAGGGCCCGGACCAGCAGAAGCCCGCGGGCGTGCTCTCCGGCGGTGAGCGCAACCGGCTGAACCTGGCGCTGACGCTCAAGCAGGGCGGCAACCTGATCCTGCTCGACGAACCGACCAACGACCTGGACGTCGAAACCCTCGGGTCGCTGGAGAACGCCCTGGAGCAGTTCCCGGGCTGCGCGGTGGTCATCTCCCACGACCGGTGGTTCCTCGACCGCACCTGCACGCACATCCTCGCGTGGGAGGGCACCCCGGAGAACCCGTCCAAGTGGTTCTGGTTCGAGGGCAACTTCGAGGGGTACGAGCGCAACAAGGTCGAGCGGCTCGGCGCCGACGCCGCCCGCCCGCATCGGGTGACCTATCGCAAGCTCACCCGGGACTAGACGGGGAGCGGCGACGTGGCGGCCTGGAACGAGTTACCCGCGGCGAGCGCGGCCGAGTGCGCGGCACTGGTCGACTCCGCCGACCGGTTGCGGTGGAGCGCGCCGGAACTGGCGGTCCAGTTCGCCGCCCGCTCGCTGCGCTCCGGCGTCGCCGACGTCGCCACGACGACCCGGGCCCAGGTGCTGCTGGGCACCAGCCTGGTGCGCCTGGGCAGGCACGCCGAGGCGGTCGAGCCCGCGCTCACCGCGCTGCCCGCTGTCACCAGCGGTGGCCTGGTGGAGCGGGCGGCCGCGGTGCGCGTGGCGCTGGCCGCGTGCGCGCGGGTGCTCGGCGAGCCGTTGGCGGGCTGCGAACTGCTGCGGCCGGTGCTGCGGTCCACGACCGCGGCCCCGGCCACCCGGGCGCTGGCGTTGGGCCAGTTCGTCGCGTGCGCCGCGCACATCGGTCGCCGCGACGACCTGGAGGACGCCCTCGCCGAGGCCGACCGGTTGTTGGCCTCGGACGAGGCGCTCGGCCAGGACGGGCGCAAGGTGGAGCGCGCGCTGCTGTGCGTGCGCGCCGCCTCGTACCACCGCCGCCACGGCGACACCGAGGCCGCGACCGACTCCGCGCGCGACGGCCTCGCCCTGCTCAACCGGCTCAGCGCGGTGGGTGCCGAAGGCGGGCTCGCCAGGGCCAGGCTCGTGCTGGAGATGGTCTGCGCGCTGCTCGACGACGGCGACATCGACGAGGCGACCGTGGTGGCCGCGACGGTGCTCGGTGAGCCCGTCCGCGCGACCTCGGCGTTAGCGCTCGGCAGGCTCCGGCTCGCCATGGCCACTCGGGTCCACCTGCCGTCGGGGCAGGCCGACTACGGCCGCTCGATGCTGGTCGACGTCGTCCGGCTCGCCGAACGGCACGGCCTCGACTCGTTGCAGGCGGACGCGTGGACCTTCCTCGCGCACGCCGAAGAGGAGGCCGGGCACCCCAGCGACGCGCTGCACGCGCTGCGGTCGGCACGCGCGGCCGAGTACCGGTACCTGCGGTCCACGGCGACCGCGCGCGGGCTGCTGCTCACCGAAGTCGGTGCGGTCCGCGACCCGGAGAGCGCGGTGTCGTTGCTGCGCGCCACGGTTCGACCCACGGCCGCGGCGCAGGTGGCGACCGGGTCGACTGAGTCGACCGGGGTCGTCCGCGACGGGGCGGGCAAGCACGGGGCGAGCCAGGCGGGCGCGGTCCAGGGCAAGGGAACGCCCACCAAGGGTGTCCCGGTCAAGGGCGCCCAGTCGAATCGCGCCCAGTCGAGGAACACCCAGTCGCGGAGCACTCAAGCCAAGGGCCCCCAGTCGAAGGGAACCCAGGCCAAGGGGACCCGCGGCGGCAAGGCACCGGAGATGTTCGCCGTGACCTTGGTGCGGGTGTGGCCGAAGGGCACCGCCGAGCCGGTCGAGCCCGAGGAACCGCCGTTGCCGGTCGGTGGCGAGGTCACCCTCAACGCGCTCGCCATCCACGTCCGCGACCTCGCGCCCGCCGACGCGGAGTTGCTGCGGTCCGACCGCGGCGAGTTCGCCGTCCTGCTGCCGTCGACCACCCTCGCCGAGGCGGACGCGCTGGCCTCCGCGATCCGGGAGGCCGCCGCCGACGCGCAGTGGCTCATCGACGACCAGGGTCAGGAACTGACGATCAGCACCGGTGTCGCCGCGCTGCCGGGCACCGTGGACGGGCCGCACGAGGGCATCGAGGCGCTGCTGCTGGCCGCCCGCGCGGCGGTGACGGTGGCGGAGCCCGCGAGCCCGGCCCCTGCCGTGCTGCGCCGCACCGACCGGCTCCGCCGGTCGCCGACCACCGCCAAGACCATCCCGCTCACCGAGCAGCGGCGCGATTCCGGCTCGGTGTCGCGCCGCGCAAGTCGGGTCCCGGTCGCCGATCCACTCGCGGACGACACACCGACGATCCCCGACATCGCGGCGGCGGTCGAGCGCGAACCCGTTGGCCACGCGCAGGCCGATCACGGGACGGATGAACCCGTTCTCGCTGGTCAGGCGGTTGACGATGCCGCGAGCCCGGCAGACGAGCACGCGGTCGGCGGAGGCGACCAGTCGCTGACCGATCGCCTCCGGGGTGGCCACGCGCGGGTCGACCACGCGTCCGCGGACCGGTCGGTGATCGATCGAGCCCTGATAGATCGAGCCTTGATCGACCAAGCGCTCACCGACAGCGCGCTCAGCGATGACGTGCCCGAGGAACATGCGCCCGCCGAGAGCCCGCTCGCCGACCCGGTGACCGACGACCCGTTGACCGATGACGCGCCCACCATCCCGGCGCCGACCAGCCACCGCACCGCGGCCGACGCCCTCAGTCGGTCCACTGAGGACTCGCCGGGGGACTCGCCTGCGGTCGCGCGGGCGGAGCGGGTCAGCGAGCAGGCGGTCGCCGACGAGGCGCACCCGCAGCACCTCGGTCGGCGCGCCGCGCGCCGCGCCAAGGTTGACGACGCGGCCGTCGACGAGTCCACTGTGGACGACGCGGGGGTCCGGTCGGTGCTGAGCCGGTTCGGGGTCACCGCGGAGGGCGGCGGACGGCGCCGGGCGCCCGAGGGCGACGACTCGTACTTCGACCCCAACGCGCTGGTCGGCACCGACCTGCCCGCGCCACCGATGCTGCCCGCGTCCCTGGAACCCGACGCCGACGACCCGCGGTGGGCGCGCTCGACGATCCCCGCGCCGCCCGAGCCGGACCCGGTGCCGCTGCCGCCGGACACCCCGCCCATCCCGGAGCCCGCCGAGCCCGACCCGATCCCCCCGGCCCACCCCGAGCCCGCCCCGCCCATCCCGACCCCGCCCACCCCGACTCCGCCCGGCCCGGCCCGGCCTGTCCCGACCCCGCCCAGCCCCAGCCCGCTCACCCCCGAGCTGCCGGAGGTTGAGCCCCCGGCGGGCAGGCAGGCCGCGCCGCGGTTGGTCGGGCAGGACAGCGGGGTGCGCGCCGCGGGCCAGGTGACCGTCGACCCCGCGGCCTCCGCGGACGACCGGCGGGCCATCGACTTCGCCGCCCGGCTGCGCGGGTTGCCGCGCACCGTCTCGATCCCGCCCGAGTTGCCCGACGAGGTGGACGAGGCCGGTGACCTCGTCGACGCGGACCGGCCCGACCGGCCCGAGCAGGCTGAACTGCCCGAACTACCTACCCGGCGCAGGCGGACGCCGAGCGGGCGGCGGGAGCGCACCAACCCCAGCGGGTTGGCCGACCTCCTCGCCGAGGCGCTCGTCGCCTTCAAGGCCACCCAGCCGGACCGCCCCGCGGGCGAGGACCCGCCGAGCCCGTGGTCGGACGACTGGCCCAAGGCGCCCGGCGCGGGCGAGCCGGACCCGGTCGCCGACCCGCGGCTCCTGCAGGACCTGGTGCGCGCCACCGAGTTCCCCCGCGCCGACGCCGACGACCGGCCCGCTGCCCTCCCCGAACCGCAGCAGTCCATCGGCACCCAGGTCCAGCACTCCGGCGAACTCCGCAAACCGCGCGAGGAACCCGCCAAGACCCACCCGACCGGCGAGCTGCCCCGCTGGTCGCGGCTGTCGACCGAGTCGCACTGGCCCGAGCAGCCCGCCTGGCCGGGCCAACCCGCCGACGGCACGGGCTGGGCGGCCGACGCCAGGGCCGCCGAACCCGGCGACCGCACCCGCTCGCGGCGCGCCGATCGCGCCACCCAACCCAACGTCCGCGGCAGGCACCGCTCCTCCGAGTGGGCCCCCGCGGACTTCGAGAGCGGCTGATCGGCAGACCCGGCGCCGGTCCCGGTCCCGAGCGGGCAGCCGGTGTCGCGGGTAACGAATTGGGATTCGCGTCCCAGGGAGTGGACCTTCGGCGGAATTGCGCCAAATGGCGGGTGGCTGATCCGCGACACCGGGTCACCGCCAGGTGGACGGCGTGCCACGGTGGTCGGAACAGGGCGTTCCCACCTCGGAAAACACCACGTCACCCCGGGGTGGCCGGTGATCCCGACGTGCGGAAGCCGGGCCGGGCGGCACTAATGTGGGGGATGCATGCGGCACAGCGGCGTGCCGCCAAGCGTGGAGCCAAGGAACACCATGACCTCGACTGGAACACCGCCCCGCACCGATGGAGCCGTCAGCGTCGACGGCTCGACGTCGGCGGGGCGGCCGGTCAACACCAGCCCGGAACAGACAAGAGACGACCTCATCGAGCGGGCCGCCCAGCAAGCGCCCGACATCGCGGACCTGATCCACCTGTACTTCCGCTACATCCCGCCCGAGGAGGTCATCGACGACGACCCGGTGGACCTCGTCGGCGCGGTGCGCTCGCACCGGCAGTTGGCCGAGCAGCGGGTCAAGGGCAGGCCCGCGGTGCGGATGCTCAACCCCGCCACGGCCACCGACGGCTGGAGCGCGGGGGGCTCCGTCGTGCAGATCGTCACCGACGACATGCCCTACCTCGTCGAGTCGGTCAGCGCCGAACTCGTGCGCCGGGGGGTGCAGGTCCAACGGGTGGTGCACCCGATCGTGGTGGTGCGCCGCGACCTCGCGGGCACCCTCAAGGACGTGCTGCCCACCTGCGACGCGGCTGCCCCGCCGACCGACGCCTTCGCCGAGTCGTGGATGTACATCGAGGTCGACCTGATCACCGACGCCGATCGGGCGCGGGAGATCGAGAACGGCCTGCTCAGTGTCCTCAACGACGTGCGCGAGGTCGTTGAGGACACCGACAAGATGACCGGCACCGCACGGGCCCTCGCCGACGAGTTGGAGGCGTCCCCGCCCCCGGTGGACGGCGAAGAGGTCCACGACGGCGCTGCCCTGCTGCGCTGGCTGGCCGACGGGCACTTCACCTTCTTGGGCTACCGGCGCAATGAGCTGGTCAGCGATGAAGGCGACCACGCCCTGCGTGCCGTGCTCGCTTCCGGTCTCGGCGTCCTGCGGCAGGACAGCCTTGCCGCACGTAGCCTCACCGCCGGTCCTGACTCGGTGGCGCACGCGCTCGCTCCCCGCCTCCTCGTGCTCACCGAGGCCAGTGCGCCCTCGACCGTGCACCGCTCCACCTACCCGTACTACGTGGGCGTCAAGACCTTCGGCGAAGACGGCAAGGTCAACGGTGAGCACCGGTTCCTCGGTGTGTTCACCGGCAACGCCTTGCACGAAGACGTCCTCGACATCCCCGTGGTGGCTCGCCGCGTGCGTGAGGTGATC
Organism: Actinokineospora diospyrosa; assembly: GCF_024171925.1. GTDB lineage: Bacteria > Actinomycetota > Actinomycetes > Mycobacteriales > Pseudonocardiaceae > Actinokineospora > Actinokineospora diospyrosa. Next base: position 273,057 of record NZ_JAMTCO010000005.1, read on the forward strand.
CACCAGGCCGGCTTCCCGCTGGAGTCTTACTCCGGGCAGCGGATGCTGGAAGTCATCCAGAACTGGCCGCGGGCAGAGCTGTTCTCCACCACTGAAGACGCCCTCTACGCCACTGCGACCGGGGTGCTCGCTCTAGCCGACCGGCGACGGCTGCGGCTGTTCCTGCGCCGCGACCCCTATAACCGGTTCTTCTCCTGCCTCATCTTCCTTCCCCGCGACCGCTACACCACGACTTCGCGCATCGCCATGCAAGAGGTGCTGCTCGACGAGCTCGGCGGCACCAACCTGGAGTTCAGCACGCGGCTGGGGGAATCGCCGCTGGCCCAGGTGTACTTCATCATCCACACCGAGCCGTCCCGCGTGGTCGACCCGGACGCGCAGCGCATCCAGGAGCGGCTGACCGAGGCCGTGCGCGGCTGGGACGACCGCCTGGTCGAGGCCGTGTTCGCCGAGCAGCGCGAGCAGGCCGACTCGGGTTCGGCGTTGGGTCCGGAATCGGCCACTGAGCAGGGGCAGCGCTACGCCAGCGTGTTCCCGGAGGCCTACAAGGAGGACTTCACCGCCGCGGAGGCGCTGGCCGACCTGCACCGGCTGCGCAACCTGTCCGGCGAGGCCGACCTCAAGATGTCGTTCTACGTGCCGCAGGGTGCTGTGGCGGGGGAGCGGCGGTTCAAGCTGTACCTGACCGGCGAGGGGATCACCCTGTCGCAGGTGCTGCCGGTGCTGCAGAACATGGGCGTCGAGGTCGTCGACGAGCGCCCGTACGAGCTGCGCCGCGAGGACGGCCTGCGCTGGTGGATCTACGACTTCGGTCTGCGGATCGAGCCCGCCGTCCTCGAGGGCCGGGACGCCGATCAACTGGACCGGCTCAAGGTCGATTTCCAGGAGGCCTTCGCCGCGATCTGGCGCAACGACGCCGAGCCCGACAGGTTCAACGCGCTCGTGCTGCGCGGTGGCCTCTCTTGGCGGCAGGCAGTCGTCCTACGCGCGTACTCGCGCTACCTACGCCAGGCAGGCACGCCGTACTCCCAGGAGTACATCGAGGACGCCGTGCTCGCGCACACGGGCATCGCTACCGCGCTCGTGCGGCTCTTCGAGGTCACCTTCGACCCGACGCTGTCGGAGGAGTCCCGCGCCGCGCAGTCGAGCACCAGGATCGCCGAGATCTCGGAGCTCATCGATGGCGTCACCAGCCTGGACGAGGACCGCATCCTCCGCAGCCTGCTGACCGCCATCAAGGCGACCCTGCGCACCAACTACTACGTGCGCGACGCCGACGGTGCCGCCAGGCAGTACCTCGCGGTGAAGTTGGAGCCGCGCGCGGTGCCGGACCTGCCCGAGCCGCGGCCGCGGTTCGAGATCTTCGTGTACTCGCCGCGGGTCGAGGGCGTACACCTGCGCTTCGGTGCCGTCGCCCGCGGTGGGCTGCGCTGGTCCGACCGCCGGGAGGACTTCCGCACCGAGGTGCTCGGCCTGGTCAAGGCGCAGGCGGTCAAGAACGCGGTGATCGTCCCGGTCGGCGCCAAGGGCGGCTTCGTCGTCAAGCGCCCGCCCGCGGCGACCGGCGACCCGAGCCTGGACCGCGAGGCGTACCTGACCGAGGGCATCGCCTGCTACCGCATGTTCATCTCCGGCCTGCTCGACCTGACCGACAACCTCGACGCCGGGCAGGTCGTGCCCGCCCGCGACGTGGTCCGCTACGACGCCGACGACACCTACCTGGTGGTGGCGGCGGACAAGGGCACGGCCACGTTCTCCGACATCGCCAACGAGGTCGCCAAGAGCCGCGGCTTCTGGCTGGGCGACGCGTTCGCCAGCGGCGGTTCGGTCGGCTACGACCACAAGGCGATGGGCATCACCGCCAAGGGCGCGTGGGAGGCCGTGAAGCGGCACTTCCGCGAGCTGGGCGTCGACACCCAGACCGAGGCGTTCACCGTCGTGGGCGTCGGTGACATGTCCGGAGACGTGTTCGGCAACGGGATGCTGCTGTCCGAGCACATCCGACTGGTCGCTGCCTTCGACCACCGGCACATCTTCCTCGACCCCAACCCCAACGCGGCCGTTGGCTTCAACGAGCGCAAGCGGCTGTTTGAGCTACCGCGCTCCTCTTGGGACGACTACGAAAGGTCGCTCATCAGCGAGGGCGGCGGCGTCTATCCGCGCACACTTAAGGCCATCCCGATCACCGCGCAGGTGGCTCGTGCGTTGAGCCTGCCTGAGGGGACCGGCAAGCTCTCCCCGCAAGAGCTGATGCGGGCGATCCTGCTCGCTGAGGTCGATCTGCTGTGGAACGGCGGCATCGGCACTTACGTCAAGGCCACCACCGAGAGCCACGCCGATGTGGGCGACAAGGCCAACGACGCCCTTCGCGTCGACGGTGCCGCGTTGCGCGTCAAGGTGGTCGGCGAGGGCGGCAACCTGGGCCTGACCCAGCGCGGCCGGGTCGAGTTCGCCCGCACCGGCGGCAAGATCAACACCGACGCGCTGGACAACAGCGCTGGCGTGGACTGCTCCGACCACGAGGTCAACATCAAGATCCTGCTCGACCACCTCGTCCGCGAGGGCGGGCTGGACCCGGCCGGTCGCGACGCGCTGCTCGCGGAGATGACCGAGGAGGTCGGCGAGCTGGTGCTGACCGACAACTACCGGCAGAACTCGGTGCTCGGCGTCAGCCGCGCGCACGCCGGGCCGATGTTGTCGGTGCACGCCCGGTTGGTCGACCACCTGGAGAAGGACCAGGACGGCTTCGACCGGCGGCTGGAGGCGCTGCCCTCGCGCGAGCAGTTCAGGGCGCTGGAGAAGGCGGGCGACGGGCTCGCCTCCCCGGAGTTGGCCACGCTGATGGCGCACGTGAAGTTGGCGCTCAAGGAGGACGTGCTCGCCAGCGACCTGCCCGACCAGGACGTGTTCGCCCGCAGGCTGGGCGAGTACTTCCCGAGCAGGCTGCGCGAGCGCTTCGGCCAGGCCATCGGCGCGCACCCGCTGCACCGGCAGATCACCACGACGCTGCTGGTCAACGAGGTCGTGGACGGCGCGGGCATCTCGTTCGCGTTCCGCCTCGCCGAGGAGATGAGCGCCAGCGCGACCGACGCGGTCCGCGCCTTCGCCGTGGCGACCAGGGTCTACGACCTGAAGTCGCTGTGGGCGCAGATCGACGCGCTCGACAACGCGGTGCCCACCGACGTCACCGACGCCATGGTGCTGGAGTCGCGCAGGCTGCTCGACCGGGTCTCCCGGTGGCTGCTGTCGAACCGGCCGCAGCCGCTGGCCGTCGGCGCCGAGATCACCCGCTTCCAGCGGGTGGTCGGGGTGCTCGCCCCGCAGGTGCACGACCTGCTGCGCGGTCGGGCCCGCGAGGAGGCCGACGCCGACGCGGCCAGGATGATCGAGGCGGGGGTGCCAGACGAGCTCGCCAAGCGGGTCTCCGGCCTGCTCGACGAGTACGGCCTGCTCGACATCACCGAGGTGTCCGAGTTGGCCGAGCGCGACGCCGGGGTGGAGTCCGAGCGCAGCCCGCTGGAGACCGCGCAGCTGTACTACGCGCTGTCCGACCACCTCAGCATCGACCAGATGCTGACCTCGGTCAGCGCGCTGGAGCGCGGCAACCGCTGGCACGCGCTGGCCCGCCTCGCCCTGCGCGACGACCTGTACGGGTCGTTGCGCGCGATCACCCTGGACGTGCTGCGCCAGAGCGATCCGGGTGAGGCGCCGGAGAACAAGATCGCGACCTGGGAGCGGACCAACGCCTCCCGGCTCGCGCGCTCGCGCGCCGCGCTGGAGGAGATCCACGCCTCCGGCAGGCTCGACCTGGCCACCCTGTCGGTGGCCGCGCGCCAGGTCCGCAGCATGGTGCGCTGAACCCGTCCCCCTGGTCGCGGGCCGGATCGGCTCGCGGCCAGGGGCCGATAGGGTTTCCCGGTAACGGTGGACCGGTTGCTGGGAGGGACAGTCGTTGGGTGTCTTCGTCGCCGAGGTGCGGCCGCGCTGGTCGGACATGGACCCGTTCGGGCACGTCAACCACGCCAACACGGTGACGTTGTTGGAGGAGGCCCGGGTAGACCTGCTGTTCCACGAGGCAGCGCTACGCGGGGCGGATGACCTTGGCCGGGGTGTCGTGGTCGCCAAGCTCGTGGTGGACTACCGCGCCCCGCTCTATGCCAACGGCGGTGTCTTACGCATAGAGATGTCCGTCCGTGAGATCCGAGCCGCGTACTTCGTGCTCGACTACTCCGTCCGCAGCGGCCCGGCCGAGACGGACCCGGTAGCGGTAACGGCGTCGACGACCTTGGCGCCCTACGACCTGACCAGCGGCAAACCTCGCCGCATCACCGACATCGAGCGGGATTTCCTCGCCGCCTGGCACAGCGGGGGCAATGGTGGCTGACCTGCGTTTCACCGACCCGTCCGAGCGCGACGACCTGGGCGCGTTCGTGGCACGGGCCGTCCGGCTGGACCAGCAGGCCGTGGTGCGGCTGCGGGCCCGCGCGGACGACGCCCAGCACGAGGGTGACTTCATCGACGCCTGGGTGGCCACGCCGTTCGACGTCCTGGCCACCCGCACCGCGCGCGGCACCCTCGACCCGTCGGACATGACCGTGTCGGGCAACGAGCTGCTCGCAGCCCTCGCCGTGGTGCGCGGCGACCGGCTCGACCCCGGCCCGTCGCGGGACATGATGTGGCGCTCCGCCCTGCCGCCGACCCGGCACTGGCAGGTGGTGGACCTGCTGCCCGCGTCGACGGTGTCGGAACTGGCGGACAAGGGGATCGCGCTGGCGCGGGAGAATGTCGGCCCGCAGGGGACCCCACCCGCGTCGCTGTTGGACCAGACCGTGCTGACCGTCTCCGGTGACGGCCTAGAGGTGAAGGTGCCCTTGCGGTGCCTGTTCGCCTTGTCCGGCATGGGTTTCCTCACCGACGGCGAGGACGAGCAGATCCGCGTGACGGCAACGGACGCATGGATGCGCCTGGACGCCCGCTACGGCGCCGTGGTGCGCCGTAGACATGCCCTCTTGCCGCTTTTGGTCTAGATCCGTTGGTCTAGATCTGTTGGTTTAGGCCGCTAGGCGCTGTCGTTGCGGGACAGCGCCTAGATCAGCCAGACAGCGGTCTCCGGCGGCAGATCCGTGCCGTCGATCGGGCCCGACGCCAGCAAGACCTCACCGGGCGGTAGCGGTACCGGCGCACCGGAGGTGTTGAGCGCGCAGATCAACCCGCCGCCCTTGCGCCGGTAAGCGAAACAGCCCGGGGGAGCGCCGTACCACTCCAACTCCGTACCGCCGAAACCACTGTGCGTCTTACGAAGCTCTAGTGCCTGTCGATAGAGCGACAGCATTGAGGCAGGGTCCTCTAGCTGAGATTCCACAGTCAGCGCCGCCCACTCCGGCGGGATCGGCAACCAGGTAGACGTACCTTCGGAGAAAGCGAACGGCGGCTCCGTCCCCTCCCACGGCAGCGGTACGCGAGCGCCATCTCTACCGCGGTCCGTATGCCCAGAGCGCTCCCACAACGGATCCTGCAAAGCCCAGTCCGGCAGGTCCACATTCGGCAGACCAAGTTCTTCGCCGTTATAGAGGTAAATGACGCCAGGCAGGGCTAACTGCACCAGCGCCATTGCCCGCGCCCTGCGAGCTCCTATGTCGCCGCCGCCATAGCGGGTCACGTGCCGCACGACGTCGTGATTGGACAGCGTCCACGTCGGCGGGGCAGGAGAGCGCGAAACGGCCTCTAGGGACATGTCGATCGCCCGGCGCACTGCGTCGGCGTCGAAGTCCGCGTCCACCAAGGCGAAGTTGAACCCCAGGTGCAATTCGTCCGGGCGGACGTACCGGGCGAACTGGGTGTCGGTCTGAACCCAGATCTCCCCGACCGCCATCGACCCCGGGTACTCGTCGGCCACCTTGCGGATCAGCCGGTGCACCTCGTGGACCTCGTCGTTGTCGAAGCGGGGGTCGTCGTCGCCGTGCGCTTGCGCCCCGGTCAGCGTCCGCAGGTACTCCGGCATGTCCGGCAGCCCGGCGGGCTTGGCCATGCCGTGCGCCACGTCGATGCGGAATCCGTCCACGCCGCGGTCGAGCCAGAACCGCAGTGTGGTCACCAGGTCCGCGCGCACCTCGGAGTTGTCCCAGTTCAGGTCCGGTTGCTCTGCCGTGAACAGGTGGAGGTACCACTGCCCGTCCGACACCCGCGTCCAGGCAGGCCCGCCGAAGACACTCACCCAGTTGTTCGGCGGCAGCGACCCGTCACCGCGGCCGTCGCGGAAGAAGTAGCGCGCCCGCTCCCGCGACCCGGGCCCCGCGGCCAGCGCCTCTTGGAACCACCGGTGCTGATCGCTGCTGTGGTTGGGCACCACGTCGATGGTGACCTTGATGCCGTGCGCGTGCGCGTCGGCCACCAACCGGTCGAACCCGGCGAGATCACCGAAGAGGGGGTCCACCTCGCGCGGGTCGGCCACGTCGTAACCGTGGTCGGCCATCGGCGAGCGGAAGAACGGGGTCAGCCACAGCGCCTCGACCCCCAGCAGCTCCAGGTAGCCCAAGCGGGATCGGATGCCCTCCAGGTCACCGACCCCGTCGCCGTTGGAGTCGGCGAAGGAGCGCACGTAGACCTGGTAGAACACCGCCCGCTGCCACCACTGGGCACTCGGCCCGGGGTGCTGGTCACCAGAGGGGTCCGGCTCGGCGGATCGTCGCACGATTGTCCATCCTGCCCGCGGTACCGCTGGCTCGCCCAGCGCCTGTGATCTTGAACTTTGTCAGACCCAGCTGTTGAGCAAGCTGTTCGCCGCCATCTCCAGGTACTGCCACAGCCGGTCCCGGTGCGCCTCGGCGAGCCCGGCGGTGTCCACCGCGACCCGCATGCAGCGCAGCCAGGCGTCGCGCTCGGCCGGGCCGATGGTGAACGGCTGGTGCCGCATCCGCAGCCGCGGGTGCCCCCGCCGGTCGGAGTAGGTGTGCGGACCGCCCCAGTACTGCACCAGGAACAGCCGCAGCCGCTCCTCGGCCGGACCGAGGTCTTCTTCCGGGTACATCGGCCGCAGCAGCGGGTCTTGGGCCACCTCGGCGTAGAAGCGCCCAACGACCCGGCGGAAGGTGTCCTCCCCGCCGACCGCGTCGTAGAAGCTCTCGGTGGGGGAGTCGGGTTCAATCGGTGTGCCCACGACACCCATCCTCGCGCACCGGCCGCTAGGCCGGGGCCGTCGGGGGGAACAGCCTGCCCATCGGCGGCTGGATCCCGGCTTCCTCCACCGCGCCCATGGCCCGCGCGCGCAGCGCCCGCTGCACCGCCCACTGCCTGCCGGGGCGCACCTTCACCGTCATCCGGACCGTGACGCTCTCCGGGGTCACCTTCTCCACGCCCAGCACCTCGGGCGGCTCGATCACGTCGGAGGAGAACGGTTCCTCGCCCGCGACCTCCTTGGAGATCCGGTCCAGCAGCGCGATCACCGCGTCCACGTCAGCGCCGTAGCCGACCGGCAGGTCGACCACCGCGACCGCGAAGCCCTGGCTGGAGTTGCCGACCCGCAGGATCTCCCCGTTGCGCACGTACCAGACGGTCCCGTTGACATCGCGCAGCGTGGTCACCCGCAGCCCCACCGCCTCGATGGTGCCGCTCGCCTCGCCGACGTCGACGACGTCGCCGACCCCGTACTGGTCCTCCAGCATCATGAAGATCCCGGACAGGAAGTCCTTGACCAGGTTCTGCGCGCCGAAGCCGAGCGCGACGCCGACGATCCCGGCCGAGGCGATCACCGGGCCCAGGTTCACCCCGAGCTCGCCGAGCGCCATGATGAACGCGAGCCCGTAGACGATGAACGTCACCAGGGACTTCAGCACCGAGCCGATCGTCTTCGCCCGCTGCTGGCGCCGCTCTGACACCAGCGCGCCGAGGGCCTGCGGCGCGCGCTCCTTCAGCGGCCGCAGCAGCGCCGGGGTCTTGCCCTCACCGGAGGTCAGCCGGTCGATCAGCCTGCGCACCAGCACCCGGATCACGAACGCCACCACGAAGATCAGCAGGATCTTCAGCGGCTTGGCCACCAGCCACCCGGCCGAGGCGGCCAGCCACTCGTTGCCGGTCAACCGCCACACCTCGGCGCACCACGAGCCGTCCTCGGTGATGCACTTGGGCGGCTCCATGGTGAACGGCAGTTGGGTCCGCGGCGGCTGGGGGAAGTGGGAGGCAATCATCGGCGCCGACGATAGCCGGCCGCCGGGGACCGGTCGAGCCGGGTGTCCACAAGCGGCGTTCACCGGGATTTAGCTGGGTGATCCGGGACACGTCACAGAACACACGTGCGTTCGGGGGTCGGTTTGTGGTCGACTTAGCCCAGCACCGGTGGAGGTGGTCGAGTGCCAGACCGACAACCGACCCGCTCCGGCGCGCCCTCGGGGCACGCGCCGGGGCCGACGCTTTGCCCGGATCCGGACGCCTCGGCGCCGGATGTGGTCGCTTCGCGCGCCCGGGCCGCCCCGATCCCGATCCCCGTCCAGCTCCCGGTCGTCCCCTCGTGGGGCAGGCGCCGGGTGCTGCTGCTCAACACCACGTTCGAACCGCTGACCGCGCTGTCGCTGCGCCGCGCCGTCGTCCTCGTCGTGTGCGGCAAGGCCGAGGTCGTGCACGGTGACCCGGCGGGCATGGTCGTGCACTCGGCGACCTCGAGCGTGGTGATCCCCTCGGTGATCCGGCTCAGCAGTTACGTGCGCGTCCCCTACCGGGGCCGCGTCCCGCTGACCCGGGCCGGGTTGATGCACCGCGACCGCTACCGCTGCGCTTACTGCGGTGGTCGGGCGGAGACGATAGATCACGTCGTCCCGCGGAGTCGAGGCGGGCAGCACACGTGGCAGAACTGCGTCGCGTGTTGCGCTAGGTGCAACCACCGCAAGGCGGACAAGATGCTCTCTGAGCTGGGCTGGCGGCTGCGGGTGGTCCCCACCGCGCCGCGCGGCCCGCACTGGCGGCTGCTCGCAGGCGTGGTCGACGCTGACCCGCTGTGGCTGCCGTATCTGGGTGAGCCTGCCGCTTAGAACTAGAGGGAAGAGCTAGAGGCTAGAGGTACGTGTTCGTGCTTAGGCGGCGGTGACGCGCGTGCCCGAGGTGACCCGGGTTCCCCTGGTCACCCGGGTACCGCGAGTGACCCGCGTGCCCATGGTGACGCGCGTGCCCCGCTCGGCGGCCGTGACTCGGGTGCCACGCGTGACGCGGGTGCCGCGCTCCTGCAGCGTGACCCGGGTACCCCTGGTGACTCGGGTGCCCCGCTCGGCAGCGGTGACCCTGGTGCCCCTGGTGACTCGCGTACCGCGCTCGGCCGCTGTGACGCGGGTGCCACGCGTGACGCGGGTGCCCATGGTGACGCGGGTGCCGCGCTCGACCTCGGACGTCACGCGCGTGCCCCGGGTAACTCTGGTGCCTCGGGTGACTCGCGTACCGCACTCCATAAGAGAGGTCACGCGCGTCCCACGCGTGACTCGCGTGCCGCGCTCAAGCAAGGAGGTGACGCGGGTGCCCCGGGTAACGCGCGTCCCACGCGTGACGCGGGTCCCGCACTCGAGCACGGAGGTGACGCGGGTGCCCCGGGTGACGCGCGTACCCCTGGTGACCCGGGTTCCGCGAGTGACCCTGGTGCCGCATTCGAGCTCGGCCGTGACCCGGGTACCTCGCGTGACTCGCGTTCCGCGGGTGACGCGGGTGCCGTTCTCGAGCAGTGCTGTCACCCGGGTTCCGCGGGTGACCCGCGTGCCGCACTCGAGAACCGAGGTGACGCGCGTCCCGCGGGTAACCCGCGTGCCGCGGTCCGCCGAGGTGACCCGGGTTCCACGGGTGACCCTGGTGCCCCTGTCGGCGCCGGTCACGCGGGTGCCCCTGGTGACCCGGGTGCCGCGCCCGGTCGAAATCCCCCTGGTGTGCAAGGTCACCTCCGTGTCACCCTGGAGGGCGGTCACCCGGGTCCCGCGGGTCACCCGGGTTCCCCGCGCCGCCCGGGCGCCGGTGGGTGCGCCGCCACCCGGTTGCGTGTAGTCGGCCATCTGGGTGATGATCATTGCCGCGTCGTGGGAAGCGATGGTGTACATGGGGTGGCCTCCTGAGGGCGGTTGCGCATCGAGAGAAGCGGAGGGGTCGTTTCGCAAGGGCCGTACAGGTGAAAGCTATGACTCGGATCGGTAACCGACAAGACGTCGGCAACCCCCAAGCGCCCTGGCGTGCGCGTTTGAGGCCGTTCGCCCCTTGTTGATAGGCCCAAAGAGCTACCGTCGTGGCCGTCTCTCGGCCCAGCAGCCTTACCAAGAGAGCACCAACGCGCACGTGGCGCGACCAGCGGTTCATCCGCTCAGAGCGGTGCTCGCACCCGTGATCGATCGGCGAGGCCGTCGCGGCCGGTCAGCGCCCTGTCGGCTACCGTATCCGCTGTGACGCTCGTCGAGACCCTTCTCGTCTTCGCGGCGATCCCGCTGGCCATCTACGGCGTGATCGCCCTCATGACCCTGCGCGAGAGGTTCGCCAAGGCACCCCGGTACCGCCCCGGCCAGGAGTGGGAGCACGAGCCGGTGTGGTGGACGGCCAACCCCGCCGGTCTGGGTTCCGCTCACGCCGGGCACGCCGAGGCGGGCACACCGGTGCACACGGCCAAGGGAGGAGCCCGTGGTGGCTGGTGACCTCGTCCGGCACGAGCCGGACGTACTTGTCGAGGACCCCGAGCACGGCTACGGCGCGGTCCGCACCAACAGCGGCCGGATCTCCGTCGCCCAGCAGCGCACGGTCGCCCCGCCCGGGCTGCCGTTCTCCACGGTCGCGCTGACCCGGCTGGACGAGGCGCTGACGCTGTCCTCGCGCGCGACCGGCATCGGCTTCAGCGTGTACCTGGGTGACCTGGGCGCCGACACCCGCGTCCGCGCCGAGGAGCTGCACGCCGCCATCGGCACGCACTCGGCCGAGTCGGTCCTGATCGCGGTGTCCCCCGGCCAGCGCCGGGTGGAGATCATCACCGGCACCGAGTCCTCCCGCAGGCTGACCGACCGCGGCTGCAACCTGGCCGTCATGAGCATGGTCGCCTCCTTCAAGGAGGGTGACCTCGTCGGTGGCCTGGTCAGCGCCCTGCGCATGCTGGCAGACCAGGCGGGCAACGCCCCCAAGCACTAAGTACGAACAGCGAGAGGCCCCGGACCACATGTGGTCCGGGGCCTCTTCGCGTAGAGGCCGCGTCGCCGCGGCCTCTAGCGGGTCGTCTTAAGAACCGTCGAACTCGCGGGCGGCCAAGGCGCGCACGATGCCAGCCCGGCCCTCGGACACCAAGCGGCGCAGCGCGGGCGGGTGGTCGCCTGCCAGCCACTGGTCGGCCGCGGTCACCGTCTCGGGGCGCACCGCCCAGGCCGGGAACAGGCCCAGGGCCACCGACTGCGCACGCTCGCTAGAGCGCCGCGCCCAGACCCCGGCCACGTCGGTGAAGTACTGGGGCGCGTAAGACTGCAGCAGCGGTCGCTGTGCCGGGTGCGAGAAGCCCCCGATGATTGCCTCGTTGATGGCGTTAGGCAGGTCGTCGTCGTGGATCGCGCGCCGCCATGCCTCGGCCTTGCCCGCCTCGGTGGGCCGCAGCGACCGGGACCGCTCCGCCTGCCGCTGACCGGCCGCGGTGGAGTCGCGCTTGAGCTCCGCGTCGATCTCGTCGTCGCCAGCCGCCCCGTGCGCCACGAGGGCGTGCAGCAGGCGCCACCGCAGGTCGGTGTCGACCTGCAGGCCCTCCAGCTCCGCCGAGCCGTCCAGCCAGCCGCGCAGCACGCCCAGCTTGGCCTCGTCGAGCACGGACCCGGTCAGGGCGTTCACCAGTGCCAGCTGGTGGTCCGACCCCGGCTGCGCGGCCAGGGCCAGCTCCAGCACCCGGTCGGTGAACCGCTGCCAGCCGGTCGGCGCGAAGTCCGGGTCGGCGTAGGAGGTGATGGCGGTCTGCGCCTGCAGCAGCAGCCGCTGCACCACGCCGACCTCGGTCTCGGCGTCGAGGCCGTGGCAGACCAGGGTGAGGAAGTCGCGCGCCTTGAGCTCGGCCTCGCGGGTCATCTCCCAGGCGGCCGACCAGCACAGGGTGCGCGGCAGCGGCTCGGTGATGTCGCCGATGCGGTCGATCAGCGTGGTCAGCGAACCCGGGTCCAGGCGCATCGTGCAGTAGGTCAGGTCGTCGTCGTTGACCAGCACCAGCTTGCCGCTGTCGATGCCGATCAGCTCGGGCACCTCGGTCAGCTCGCCGTCGACGTCGATCTCCACCCGGTGGGTGCGCACGAGCTTGCCGACGGTGTCGGTCGCGTCGTCGTAGACCCCGATCGCGATCCGGTGCGTGCGCAGCTCGCCCTTGCCCGGCTTGGCCCCGCCCTGCAGAACGGCGAACTCGGTGAACTTGCCCTCGGCGTCGACCTCGAACCGGGCGCGCAGCGAGGTGAGGCCGGTGGTCTCCAGCCACTGGGCGCTCCACCAGGACAGGTCGCGGCCCGAGGCCTCCTCCAGCGCGGCGAGCAGGTCGGCCAGCGTGGCGTTGCCCCAGGCGTGCTTGCCGAAGTACACCCGCAGGCCGGACAGGAAGTTGTCCAACCCGACGTAGGCGACCAGCTGCTTGAGGACCGCGGCGCCCTTGGCGTAGGTGATGCCGTCGAAGTTGACCTCGACCGCCTGCACGTCCGGGATGTCGGCGGCGACCGGGTGCGTCGAGGGCAGCTGGTCCTGGCGGTAGGCCCAGGACTTCTCGATGTTGGCGAAGCTGGTCCAGGCGTGCTCGTACTCCGTCGCGCTGGCCTGCGCCAGGACGCTGGCCCAGGTCGCGAACGACTCGTTGAGCCACAGGTCGTCCCACCAGCGCATGGTGACCAGGTCGCCGAACCACATGTGCGCCATCTCGTGCAGCACGGTCTCGCACCGGCGCTCGTAGGCGTAGCGGGTGACCCGGCTGCGGAAGACGTAGTCCTCCAGGAAGGTCACGCAGCCCGCGTTCTCCATCGCGCCCGCGTTGAACTCCGGCACGAAGCACTGGTCGTACTTGCCGAACGGGTAGGCCACGCCGAAGTTGTCGTGGAAGAACGCGAAGCCCTGCTTGGACTCGGTGAACAGCCGCTCGGCGTCCATGAACTCCGCGAGCGAGGCCCGGCAGTAGATGCCCAGCGGGATGGTGCCGTGCTCGTCGGTGAACTCGTCGCGCCACTCGGCGTAAGGACCGGCGACCAGCGCCACCAGGTAGGTGGACATCGGTTTGGTGGTCTCGAACACGTGCCGTGCGGTGCCCTCGACGTCGGCGACATCGCTGATCGACTCGGCGGCGGCGTTGGAGACGACCTTCCACGACCGGGGCGCGGTGACCGCGATCGAGTAGGTCGCCTTGAGGTCGGGCTGGTCGAAGCAGGCGAACATCCGCTTGGCGTCGGCGGTCTCGAACTGCGAGTACAGGTACACGCCCTTGTCGACCGGGTCGACGAAGCGGTGCAGGCCCTCACCGGTGTTGGTGTAGAGGCAGGTGGCGACGACCGTCAGCTCGTTGTGCTCGGCGAGGTCGGCCAGCTCGATGCCGTTCTCCGGCGCGTAGCCGGAGACGTCGATGGCGACCCCGTTGAGCTCGGCGGAGAGCACCGAGTCGGCGACGATGTCGATGAACGTGCTGGCACCGGCCTCGCGGCTGGTGAACCGGACGGTGGCGCGGGAGGCGAAGGTCGTCTCGCCCGGCTGGCCGACGCCGTCGGTGAGGTCCAGCTCGATGGAGTAGGACTCCACCTCCAGCAGCGCGGCGCGCCGTTGGGCTTGGTCTCGGGTCAGGTTGGGCGCGGCCACGGCGAACACCTCGGCGAACTCGTCGGTCGGACTGGGGCGGGGAACAGCGGGGACGGGCGGATTCGGGCTGGCTCACCGCTGACCCGCGCGGCGGCGGGTCGTAGATGACAATCGCATCCAATCACGCCCCGGCGGCCTGTGGTGCCCCCAACCATGGGGAAGCATTCCCAGCGGCGGCGCGTTGCACCAGCGGGGGCGGCCGCTCACGCCCACCACACGCGGCAAAGATCCAACTCTGGAGACGTTTCATGACTGCACCGCAGCAAGCGCCAACGGCCGACAACACTGGGAACAAGACCACCAAGGTCGACTTCTACTTCGACCCGATCTGCCCGTTCGCCTGGATCACCTCGCGGTGGATCCTCGAGGTCGAGCAGCACCGTGACCTGGACCTGCGCTTCCGGGTGATGAGCCTGTCGGTGCTCAACGCGGACAAGCCGGACCTGCCCGAGCAGTACCGCGAACTGCTCGACCGCGGCTGGGGTCCGGTGCGCGTCGCCATCGCCGCGGCCCAGCAGCACGGCGAGGAGGTCCTGCGCGACCTCTACACCGCGCTGGGCACCCGGATCCACAACAAGGGTGAGAAGGACTACACCGAGGCGATCAAGGGCGCGCTCGCCGACGTGGGCCTGCCCGCCGAGTTGGCCGACGCCGCCACGAGCACCGAGTACGACGACGCGCTGCGCAAGTCGCACCACGAGGGCATGGACCCGGTCGGCCAGGAGGTCGGCACCCCCACGATCCACATCGACGGCGTCGCGTTCTTCGGCCCCGTGCTCACCGAGATCCCCCGCGGCGACGACGCCCTCGCGGTGTTCGACGGTGCCGTGGCCCTCGCCCGCTACCCGAAGTTCTTCGAGCTCAAGCGCACCCGCACCGGTGACCTGAACTTCGACTGACCCCGCTCGACCCCCTCGCGGCAACCGGTTGCCCACAACGCAACCGGTTGTCCACAGGGCCCTCTCACCACCCCAGCCCCCTCAATTCCCCCACTAGGCTGGTTTCGGGGGCTGCTCAGCGCGCCCCCAGCGCGCCCACTCCGGCCCCACCCAGTTGTCCACAGCCCGCTCCTCGCCGCCCCGTTTCGTCGGGGTTCGCCGGTAAGCTGTGTGTTTTGGGGGCTTTCGGTCAGTTTGATCTTGCTGTCCGAACCCCGCGCGTGCGCAACGGGCCCTCGATGTGACACTCTGACGACGAAATCGGCATCAGGTGTCACAAGGTGGAGGACTCATGGCTGCTCCCGTCACCATCCGCGCGGGCCACGTCATCGGCGGCGCGCTGGTCGAGTCGGCAGGCGAGCGCATCGACGTGGTCAACCCGGCGACCGAAGAGGTCATCGCCGCCGTCCCCGCGGGCACCCCGGCCGATGTGGACACCGCCGTCGCCGCCGCCGCCGAGGCGTTCGCCGGGTGGGCCGCCCGCGATCCCCGCGACCGCGCCGCCGTCGTGCGCAAGGTCGCCGAGGGCGTGACCGCCCGCCGCGCCGAGATCGCCGCGTTGATCACAGCTGAGATGGGCTCACCGATCGGGTTCGCGACCAAGGTCCAGGCGAGCCTGCCCGCCGCGACCACCGCGGGCATCGCCGACCTGGTCGAGGGCGGCTACGCCTTCACCGAGGAGATCGGCAACTCGCTCGTCGTGCGCGAACCGGTCGGCGTCGTCGGCGCGATCACGCCCTGGAACTACCCCCTGCACCAGATCGCCGCGAAGGTCGCGCCCGCGCTGGCGGCGGGCAACACCGTCGTGCTCAAGCCGAGCGAGGTGGCCCCGCTCAACGCCAACCTGTTCCTCGAGATCCTCGCCGAGGCAGGCGTACCCGATGGTGTGGTGAACCTGGTGCACGGCACCGGTCCGGTCGTGGGGGAGGCCATCGCGGCCCACCCGCGCGTGGACATGGTGTCCTTCACCGGTTCCACCGCCGCGGGCAAGCGCGTCTCCGCCGTCGCCGCGCAGACGGTCAAGCGGGTCGCGCTCGAACTGGGCGGCAAGTCCGCCAACGTGGTTCTCGACGATGCCGACCTCGGTAGGGCCATCAAGATCGGCCTGGCCAACACCTTCATCAACGGCGGCCAGACCTGCACCGCGTGGACCCGCATGCTGGTTCCCGCCGACCGGCACGACGAGGCAGTTGAGCTTGCCGTCGCCGCGGCCGCGAAGTACACCGTCGGTGACCCGTTGGACGAGGCGACCAGGATCGGCCCCATGGCTTCGGCCGCCCAGCGCGACCGGGTACTCGGCTACATCCGCCTAGGCGTCGAGGAAGGCGCCACCCTCGCCTACGGCGGCTCTACCGACGGACTCCCCGAACGCGGCGCCTACGTCCCACCCACGATCTTCGCCGGTGTCCGCGCCGACATGCGGATCGCGCAAGAGGAGATCTTCGGCCCAGTCCTCTCGATCCTGCCTTACGCCGACGAGGACGAAGCCGTGGCGATCGCCAACTCCACCATCTATGGCCTGGCGGGCGCCGTGTTCGGCGCCGACCAGGACCGGGCGGTCGCGGTCGCCAAGCGCTTGCGCACCGGTCAGGTCGACGTCAACGGCGGTGCCTTCAACCCGGTCGCGCCCTTCGGCGGCTACCGGCAGTCCGGCAACGGCCGCGAGTTGGGTCGATTCGGGCTTGAAGAGTTCCTTGAGGTCAAGTCCATCCAGCGGTAGAGCTACCCGACCCGTCCCCGCTCTAGCGCGGGACGGGTCGCCTCTTCCGGATAAGGGCTCTGCGCCAAGGCTTCCTCCACAGTGAGCGTCCCGCTGCGCACCCCGTCGAACAATCCCGCGATGGCCGAGAGTTCGGCCCGCTGCGCACGCACGAACCCGGCGTCCACTGGCTCACCGTGCCCCGGTACGACAACCCGGGGTGCCAAGTCCAGCAGCACGTCCAGCGCGGCGGGCCACTCCAAGGGGTAGCCGTCTTTGCCGATCGACGGCGGGGCACCCTGTTCGACGGTGTCCCCCGCGAACAGCACGCCTTCATCCGGCACGTGCACTACGACGTCGTTGTCGGTATGGCCGCGTCCGGGGTGCAGCAGCGTCACCACCCGCTCGCCTAAGTCCAACTCGACGCGCTTGGTCACCTCGTGCGTCGGCGCCACAACCCGGGCGGCCAGCAGTCGGTCGGCGAGGTGGTCGCGGCCGGACTCGCGGTAGTGCTCCGCCCACTTCACCGCCTGCGCACGCGCGCCTACGGCCATCTCGCTCGCGCAGGCCGGGTGCGCCCACACCTCGGCGCCGGGGAACGCCGCCGTGCCGAGGAAGTGGTCCCAGTGCGCGTGCGTGATCACCACGGTCCACGGCACCGGGGTCACCTCGCGGATCGCGGCCGCCCACGCCGCGCCGTGCCGCTCGTCGGTACCGGTGTCGACCACCAAGCAGCGGTCCCGCCCGACGACGAGCCCCATGGTCTGGTCCAGCTCGGTGTTGCGGCTGGCGAACACCCGGTCACCCAGTTCGATCCATCGCATCCCGGCTTTCTACCGGATCTACAGTGTTTTGCCTGTAACCCCGCCCACGTCCCCGCGCTCCCGGCTGCGCCGCGGCCGAACCCGGGTGGCACACTCAGCCCGTGCGCGTATACCTGGGATCCGACCACGCGGGCTTCGAGCTGAAGACCCACCTCGTCGAGCACTTGACCGCGGCGGGGCACGAGGTCGTCGACGTGGGCCCGCACGCCTACGACGCCCTCGACGACTACCCGCCGTTCTGCGTCGAGACCGCGCGCCGCGTGGTCGCCGACGAGGGCAGCCTGGGCGTCGTGCTGGGCGGGTCCGGCAACGGCGAGCAGATCGCCGCCAACAAGGTCGCGGGCTGCCGCGCCGCGCTCGCCTGGAGCGTCGAGACCGCGCAGCTGAGCCGCCAGCACAACAACGCGCAGGTCGTCGGCGTCGGGTCGCGGATGCACAGCACCGAGGAGGCCACCGCCATCGTGGAAGCCTTCCTGGCCACCGAGTTCTCCGGCGACGAGCGCCACCAGCGCCGCATCAACCTGCTCAGCGAGTTCGAGCGCACCGGCGAGCCGCCCGCGCTGCCCGCCTGAGTCCGTTGCGCTGTCGCTGGATGGGGTGAACTTCCGCGTGCCTGAGGGTCACACCCTGCACCGGTTGGCCGGTCTGCACCACCGGTGGTACGCCGGGTCCCCGGTTCGGGTGAGCAGTCCGCAGGGCCGCTTCGCCGCCGACGCGTCCGTTGTGGACGGTGCGGTGCTCGAATCGGCCGAGGCGCACGGCAAGCACCTGTTCCACGTCTACGGCCCCGATCGGGTGGTGCACGTCCACCTCGGCCTCTACGGGACCTTCACCGACGGCGACACCCCGGTCGCCGAGCCCGTCGGCCAGGTCCGGATGCGCCTCGTCGGCGCCGACCGGTGGACCGACCTGCGCGGCCCGACCCGCTGCGAGCTGCTGACCGACGGCCAGGTCGACGCGCTGCGCGCCCGCCTCGGCCCCGACCCGCTGCGCGCCGACGCCGACCAGGAGCGCGTGTGGGCGCGGATCTCCCGCTCCCGCGCCCCGGTCGCCGTCCTGCTGATGGACCAGTCCGTCGTGGCCGGTGTCGGCAACGTGTACCGGGCCGAGTTGCTGTTCCGCCACGGTGTCCACCCGTCGGTCGCGGGCCGGGACCTGGACCGGTCGACCTGGGACGCGATGTGGCCGGACCTGGTCGCCCTCATGCGCCTGGGTGTCCACAGGGGACGGATCGACACGGTCCGCGACGAGCACCTGCCGGAGGCCACCGGTCGGGCGCCGCGCCAGGACCGGCACGGCGGCGAGGTCTACGTCTACCGCCGCGCCGGGATGCCCTGCCTGATCTGCGGGACCCCGGTGCTCACCGAGGTCTTGGCCGCCCGCAACAACCACTGGTGCCCCACCTGCCAGCCGGGTTAGAAGAAGTCCCCGCCGCCGAAGTCGCCACCACCGAAGTCGCTGCCACCACCGAAATCACCACCGCCGCCGTAGTCACTCCCGTAGTCACCACCGGCGTCGCCGCCCGCGTCACCACCGGCGTCGCCGCCCGCGTCACCACCGGAGTCGGCGATGGCGTCGGCTTGACCGGCGTCGTACCCGGCTTCCCACGCCGAGGCGTCCGGGATGCCCGCCATGCCGGAGAACATCGCGTCGAACAGCAGCACCGTGCCGATACCCCAGGCTCCTGCCACCAGCGCGGGCTTCCACCACGGCTCGCTGTACCAGCCCTGCGGCACCGGGCGACCCGCGACGCGACCACCCGGGTAGTAGTGCGGCGTGCCGCGGCCGGGCATCGGCGAGGCCTCGTACGAGTGACCCTCGACGCTGACCCGCCGGTCCTGCTCGACCCGGCCCGCGCGCTGCTGCTCGGGGTCCACCGGCAGCTCGGGGCCGGGGTCCAGGCCCATCGCCAGCCGGGCGGCGCGGATGTAGTAGAGGCCCTCCATCGCCGTCTTGGTGACCAGGCGGGCCTGGTCGACGGTGGTCGCCTGCTCCATCTGCGACCCGGCGGCGGTGTAGCGCTCCGCGGCGTCGGCGATCGCCTGCCGCGACGGTTCGTCGGTGCCGGTCAGGTTGATCACCTGGCCGCCCAGCCGCTCCACCCAGCGCCGCGCCTCCGCCTTGGCGTCGTCGAGCTGCCGGGCGCGGTTGTTGGCCTGGTTGCGCGCCACCGCCACACCGAGGACCACTACCGCGAGGATGATGATGGCCACCACGATCCCGCCGCCCATAGCGCCTCCTTCGTCCGCTTACCCGTGACAACGCGGGACGCTCGTGCCCTGGTTCCCGAAGGTCGCTTAGAACACCTCGCGGCAGGCGGGCTCCCGCTCAGCCTGCATGGCGTGCGATAGACCCGCCACGGCTCCCGTTGTGTGCTCGGCGATCAGGCCGGCAGCGGCCAGCGTGCTAAGCCGGGTGCCACCCATGTAGGCCGCGCCGAGGTCTCGCACGTCCAGGGTTAGATCCGCTGCTGAGTCTGTCTTGGCGACTGTCATCCGGCCATCTGCGGCAACCAGGTGCCAACGTCCGGCGTTCCACGGGCAGAAGCTGTCGACTACCTCGACGACGACGTCCACCGGTGCCTGGTACCCCCGCAGCGGTAGCGCTGCCGCGACATCGGTGAGGCGGATGTGCAGCCCGTGGAACCGCTTCCGCAACGCGGTGCGCGTGTCAGGCAGCAACTGGACCAGCGGGTCGTCCCCGCTGCCCTCGTACTCGATGGTGGCTGCCAGGTCGATGTCGAGCAGGTACCGCCAGAGGCTGGTGTACGCCTCCGGGGTGTTGGCCACGAGCTCGTGTACGTGCACGGTTCCGCGGGGCCCGTTGTCGGTCCATTCCGGTTTCCCCCGGTACGCGGCATAGCCGTCTGGGTGCACAGCGAACCGGTACGGCGTCTGTCCGTGCCGCGTCGCTTCAGTGTCGTAGTAGTGGTACGCCCAGTTCCCTTCGATCCTGGTAAGAGCACCTACCTGCTTCTCTGCGTACCTCTCATAGAGGGTCTTGATTACCGGCATAGCTTTGTCTCTAGGCAGTTCGCGAACCGCCGAAGGGTCGGCCGTGACGCCGGGTCGGAACGCTGACTTAGTGGGCAACGTGTGCTGAGTCGACTCCGTCGCCACGCCATAGCCGAAGCGGCCGTAGATAGCTGACTCCGACGCCCACAGAGCGGAGACCGCGAGGCTGTCACGTGCGAGGACCGGGCGCATCAAGGCGGTAAGCACACCGCGCCTGCGGTAGTCAGGCGCCACTGCCACCGAGGTCAGACCCGAGAACATCACCAGGTCACCACCAGGCACCCGCACGCCGCGCTCTTGCACGCGTACCGCGCCCACCTGGCGGTCGCCCACGAACGCGCCCAGGCTCGTCGAGTCCGCGTTGAGAGCACCGTCCTTGGCGGCGATCTCCTCTTCCGCGTAGTCGGCCAAGAAGGCGGACGCCACCAATCGCGGGACGGTGGTCAGTTCATCGGGTGTCAGCGAGCGCACGGTGTAGGTGTTCACGTGCCGGTTGTCTACGGCAGATCACCGCTCACCGCCAGGCCTTTGCGGTTGGCGTTGCGCACCGGGCAAGCGTCGATATGGTGGGCCGATGGGGAAATCGACTGCCCGCAAGGGTGGGTCATGCGGGTAAGCGCTCCGGTCTTGGTACGCGAAGCGGGCTCTGATGACGCCGCCGCCATCGGCGATGTGCACGCCGAGGCCTGGCGGGTGTCCCACCGCGACCTCTTCGAGAGCCGCTGGCTCGCCGCGTTCGTTGAACGCCGCCGTGGCGCCTGGCGCGACCGGCTCGGCGCCCAGCGCCCGGACGACGTCGTGCTGGTGGCGCAACGCGGCGACCGGGTGGTGGCCTTCGCCTGGTACCGCGGGCACCCCGACAACCGCCACGACGCGGAGCTGCGCGCGCTCTACGCGCACCCGATCGCCTGGGGCACCGGCGTCGCGCAGGCCCTCGTGGACGACGTGCTGGCCGGTGCCATCGCCTACCGCAGGATCCGCCTGTGGACGCTGTCCGGTGCCACCAGGGCCCGCCGCTTCTACACCAGGGCGGGCTTCACCGAGACCGGTCTGATCCGCGAACGCGACTACGGCGACGGCAGACCGGTCCTCGAGGTCGAGTACGCCCGCCGACCCGCTCAGGTGAAGTAGGGCGAGCCGTCCAGGCCGTGCTCGACCACGGTCCGGGTGGCCTCCGGCACCGGCAATTCCGCCAGCCGCTCCGGCTCCAGCCACGCCGCCCGCGCCGTCGACAGCCGCCCGCCGACCGGGCGACCCCGGAAGCACACCGCCAGCTCCGTGCTCCACGGCTCACTGGCGTCGTTGAACACCCCGACCAGGCCGGTGATCTCCACCCACACCCCGGTCAGCTCCTCCACCGCCCGCACGGCGGCGTCCGGGAGCGACTCGCCGGGCGGTTGCGCCTTGCCGGGCAACCGGAAACCGCCCCCCGCCCGCACCATCAGCACCAACCCCGCGTCGTCGAGCACGCACACCCCCGCCCCGACCACGGTGCGGCGAACGGACAGGGACACGTCTAGGTCGAAATAGCCGGATTGCGACATGGCTCCTGCCTACCGAACATGCCCTCGCCCGCACCACGGCCCTTGACCCGTTCTTCGCGCGCACCGGCGAAAATCACCCGGCTGGCTGTGGCTCACATCACACCACCCGGCGATTCAACGGCGACGGTCGCCCTTTGCTGGCGAAACCTGGGCTGGGAACGTTCCCAGCTAACGAAAAGTGGTCAGGCCTGCTAAGGCCTGACCACTGGGAGAGCGGGCGACGGGAATCGAACCCGCGTAGCTAGTTTGGAAGACTAGGGCTCTACCATTGAGCTACGCCCGCGTACGCGGCATCCGGTACCGCGCGAAAAACAGCCTAGCGGGTGCCGCTAGGCTGGGTGACAAGACCCCGGGCTGTGGCGCAGCTTGGTAGCGCATCCGCTTTGGGAGCGGAGGGTCGCAGGTTCAAATCCTGTCAGCCCGACGGACGATGGGCGGCCCGTGTCCACGGAGAACGTGGACCGGGTCGCCCGTTTGTCGTTCTGGGGGGCGACCCCCCAGACCCCTACGGTGCGGCAGGCGCCGGAACCGGCGTGGCTCGCTCGGGCCTATCGGCCCGTTGTGTCGAGCGTGTAACCAATGGGGTTGTCGCCCACGGTGCGGCAGCCTGGACCCAGCATGGTCGCTTGGCCTTCGGTCGTCGCGTGTGGGGTGGCAGGGGGAGATGGGGGCGGGAGGTCGCTTCCCGCGGGGAAGTGCGATCCATCTGCCCCCTGCCGGGTCTGGCTAGCAGTCCCGCAGCTCCGGGGACTGGTTGAGCAGCTGGCCGCGCGGCGAGATGAACGCGCGGTAGCGGTCGCTGTCCACCGCGGAAGGCGTGAACGCGGCCACCCGGTGGCAGTTCTGGAAAGCGAGCTTCACGCCGAAGTGGCGCTCCAGCCCACCGCGGATCGAGTCCGAGGCCAGCGCGCGCAGCAGCTGCCCGCGTTCGGCCTCACTGGGCGGCGGCACCTCGTTGTCGGCGAACCCGCTGCCGTCGACCGAGGTCGCGACCGACGAGATCACCTCCCAGGCGTAAGGCAGCGAGTCGCGCACCACAGCGATGAAGTCCGCGTCGTCCACCGGTCCGGCTTCGGCGCGCGCCAACAAGTCAGCGGGCACATCGAGAGACATCCGCACCTCCAGGTCACAGGGCGGCCGAGCCGGGGGAGCGGGCCGCGAGTACTGCGTACCGCGTTCGTTGAACACCGGACAAGACCCGCCACCGGAACGGCCCAGTACCGATCACCCTGCCGCCGCTTGCCCGCGGGCCACTGACCCGGTACCAGCCGGAAGCGTGAAACTCGGAGTCTTCCTCCTCGCCGCCAGGTTCCCCGGACAGACGGACACCGATGCCCTCCGCCGGACGGTTGACATCGCCGTCGCCGCCGACCGGGTCGGGCTCGCCGACGCCTGGGTGGCCGAGCACCACTTCATGCCTTACGGCACTTGTCCGGACGCCATCACCCTCGCCGCACACCTACTCGGCCGCACCACCCGAATCGACGTCGGTACGGCCATCAGCGTTCTCACGACAGCCCACCCGGTAGCCCTAGCCGAGCGCGCCCGGCTCCTGAGCATCGTCAGCGGCAACCGCTTTCGGTTGGGCGTGGGCCGGGGCGGTCCATGGGTGGATCTAGAGGTGTTCGGGTCGTCTATAGAGCGCTACCAAACCGGCATGCCTGCCGCGCTCGATCTGCTCCTTCGAGCGCTGCGCGAGTCAACTGTGGAGGGAAACGCCAACCATCCATTTCGGTCAGTTCCGATCGTGCCAACCCCAACGGCTCCACCAACTCTTCACCTCGCCTGCACCTCACTAGCGACAGTTGAGCTTGCCGCCGCCCGAGGTGTCCCGATGCTCCTCGGGATGCACATGACAGACGACGAAAAGCGCGCCTTCGTCGACCACTACCGAGCCTCCGGTGGACCTGCCGACGCCGACCACGTCTCTACGGTCGTGGTGCACATCGCTGACACGCGCGAACAGGCCGTCGCGGAGGTCATGGCCGCCGCGCCGGGGTGGCTCCAACAGGGGCTCGCCGCCCACGTCCGGGTCGACGGCGGCCCCGGCCCGAGTAGAGATCCAGTGGCGTACGCCCGGTACCTGTGCGACCTTCACCCCATCGGCGACCCGGCTTTCTGCGCTCATCGGCTCCGCGACTCCAGCCACCGGTCCGGGATCGACCACGTGATCGCGTTGGTCGAGGTGACCGGCTCCACCGGGCACGCGTTGCGCACCCTCGGCGAGCTCGGCGCGGGGCAGGCGACCCCGCCGGGGTCCGACCTGGGCAAGCTCGCCTAGACTCGGGGGCTGATCCAGGCCGTCCGCGTCCGACCGGGCTGGACTCGGGAACGCCCCAGCTGGGCCGCCCCGCCACCACCGCTAGGCACTACCGCTGTTGCCGTAGTCAGTCGCACGAGGAGAACACGTTGAAAAGCACCGTCGAGCAGCTGAGCCCGACGCGGGTACGGATCAACGTCGAGGTGCCGTTCGACGAGCTCAAGCCGAACTTCGACCGCGCGTACCGCAAGCTCGCCAGCCAGGTCCGCATCCCGGGCTTCCGCCCGGGCAAGGCCCCTGCCCGCGTCATCGAGTCCCGCATCGGCCGCGCGCCGGTGCTCGACGAGGTCGTCAACGAGGCGATCCCGGCGAAGTACATGGAGGCCGTCACCGCCGGTGAGGTCAAGGCCCTCGGCCAGCCCGACATCGAGGTGACCAAGCTGGAGGACGGCGACCACCTCGCGTTCACCGCCGAGGTCGACGTCCGCCCCGACATCACCATCCCCGCCTTCGGCGAGTTCTCGGTCACCGTCGAGGACCTCGAGCTCGCCGACACCGAGGTCGACGAGCAGCTCGACGAGCTGCGCGCCCGCTTCGGCACCCTCACCGGCGCCACCCGCCCGGTCGAGGACGGCGACTTCGTGTCCATCGACCTGTCGGCCACTGTGGACGGCCAAGAGGTCGAGGACGCCAAGACCAGCGGCCTGTCCTACCAGGTCGGCTCCGGCGAGCTGATCGACGGCATCGACGAGGCCCTGCTCGGTGCCGAGGTCGGCGACACCAAGAACTTCACCACCGCGCTCGTCGCCGGTGAGTTCGCCGGTCGCGACGCCGACGTGTCGGTCACCGTGCAGTCGGTCAAGGTCCGCGAGCTGCCCGAGGCCGACGACGACTTCGCCCAGCTGGCCAGCGAGTTCGACACCATCGACGAGCTGCGCACCGACCTGCGCGAGCGGCTCACCAGGGTCAAGCGCATGCAGCAGGGCGTGCAGGCCCGCGACAAGGTGCTCGACGCGCTGCTGGAGACCGTCGAGGTCCCGCTGCCGGACAAGGTCGTGGAGGCCGAGGTGTCCTCGCGCCAGCACGACGCGGTGCACCCGTTCGACCACGACGAGGCCAAGCTCGACGAGTACCTCGCGACCCAGGACAAGACCCGTGAGGACTTCAACGCCGAGGTGCTCGCCGAGTCGGAGAAGTCGGTCAAGACCCAGCTCATCCTCGACGCCATCGCCGAGGCCGAGGCGGTCCAGGTCAGCGACGCCGAGCTGACCGAGCGGATCATCTACCAGGCCCAGCGCTTCGGCATCAGCCCGGACGAGTACGTGCAGCGGGCCCAGCAGTCCGGCCAGCTCGGCGCGATCTTCGCCGACGTGCGCCGCGGCAAGGCCCTCGCCTCGGTCGTGCGCCAGGCCGAGGTCGTGGACGCCTCGGGTGCCAAGGTGGACCTCTCCGAGCTGTTCGGCGCCCCGGACGGGGAGCAGGCGGCGGAGGAGACCCCGGCCGAGGAAACCGCGGCGCGGTAGCCACCCGGACGGGTGCAGGAGGCGTGACGCTCTTAGCGAAAGTGGGCGGTGTCGGGAAGTCGGCGCCGCCCGCCTTCGTTACTGTCGGTCTAGTAGAGATCAGTAGTACGCAGGCAGACTTGGAGAAGGCAGGCAGACGTGACGCAGCACCTCTCGCCCCATATGCGGTCCACCGCGGGGCTAACCCTGAACGACTCGGTGTACGAGCGGCTGCTCCGTGAGCGCATCGTCTTCCTCGGCTCCGAGGTCGACGACGAGATCGCCAACCGCATCACCGCGCAGCTGCTGCTGCTCGCCGCGGAGGACCCCGAGCGCGACATCACCTTCTACATCAACTCTCCCGGTGGCTCCGTCACCGCGGGCATGGCGATCTACGACACCATGCAGCTGATCGAGCCGGACGTGGCCACCTGG
This sequence comes from Actinokineospora diospyrosa, assembly GCF_024171925.1. Taxonomy (GTDB): domain Bacteria; phylum Actinomycetota; class Actinomycetes; order Mycobacteriales; family Pseudonocardiaceae; genus Actinokineospora; species Actinokineospora diospyrosa. Next base: position 299,064 of record NZ_JAMTCO010000005.1, read on the forward strand.
GGGATGGGTCTGGCGGCATCGATGGGCCAGTTCCTGCTCGCCTCCGGCACCCCGGGCAAGCGCTACGCGCTCCCGCACGCCCGGATCATGATGCACCAGCCCTCCGCCGGGGTCGGTGGTACCGCTTCCGACATCGCCATCCGCGCGCAGGTGTACGCGAAGTGGAAGTACGAGATGGCGCTGATCACCGCGCAGCAGACCGGGCAGACGGTGGAGAAGGTCACCGCCGACGCCGACCGCGACCGCTGGTTCACCGCGGAGGAGGCCAAGGAGTACGGCTTCATCGACCACGTGGTGAGCCGCGCGGCGCGCGTGGGCTCGGCGAACTGATCCCGGCCGCGGACGCAGAGAAAACAGGAGCACCTCGTGAGTGAGATCCACGTTCCGCACCTCCCGCAGTCCCGCTACGTGCTGCCGTCCTTCGTGGAGCGCACGAGCTACGGGCCCAAGGAGTCCAACCCGTACAACAAGCTGTTCGAGGAGCGGGTCATCTTCCTCGGCGTCCAGGTCGACGACGCCTCCGCCAACGACGTCATGGCGCAGCTGATCTACCTGGAGTCGACCGACCCCGACCGCGACATCACGATGTACATCAACTCCCCGGGTGGCTCGTTCACCTCGTTGATGGCCATCTACGACACGATGCAGTACGTCCGGCCCGACATCCAGACCTTCTGCCTCGGCCAGGCCGCCTCCGCGGCCGCGGTCCTACTGGCGGCGGGCACCAAGGGCAAGCGGTTCGCGCTGCCCAACGTCCGGGTGCTCATCCACCAGCCCTCCACCGAGGGCGTCTACGGCCAGGTCTCGGACCTGGAGATCCAAGCCGCGGAGATCCAGCGGGTGCGCGCCGCCCTGGAGATCACCCTGGCCAGGCACACCGGCAAGGACGTCGACCAGGTGCGCCGCGACATCGAGCGGGACAAGATCCTCACCGCCGACCAGGCCAAGGAATACGGCATCATCGATGAGGTCTTGCCCTACCGGAAGCTCTCCACCCAGAGCTGAGTGGGCGAAATCCCTCGGCTGAGGCGGTGGTCGGTCGAAAAGACCCGACACGCGAGCCGTGGACGGCCTACCGTGTTCGACTAGGTTCGGGGCCCCGGCCCCGACACCGGGTCGACACCCGCAGTGCAGCAATCGGCTCGCGTCGGCGCCTGCTTCTCCCGCTTCGGCGGGGTTGGCGGGTACCGTCGAGGGCAACGGTCGCGACCGGCCCGGTCACGCGTGGTCTCTGACCCGTGTGACCCGGGCCCGGCCGGGCCGGACACACAGCCAGGCGCACCGCCCCGGGTGCGCCGGAGGGGACAGAGGTCAGCGGTCATGGCACGTATCGGTGACGGCGGAGACCTGCTCAAGTGCTCTTTCTGCGGGAAGAGCCAGAAGCAGGTGAAGAAGCTCATCGCCGGCCCAGGCGTGTACATCTGTGATGAGTGCATCGACCTCTGCAACGAGATCATCGAGGAGGAACTCGCCGAGGCGGGCGACGTCAAGCTCGACGAACTGCCCAAACCGGCCGAGATCCACGACTTCCTCGACCAGTACGTCATCGGCCAGGACGACGCCAAGCGCTCCCTGGCCGTGGCGGTCTACAACCACTACAAGCGCATCCAGGCCGGTGACCGCGCCCGGCCGGAGGGCCGCGAGTCCCGCGAGGAGACCGTCGAGCTGGCCAAGTCCAACATCCTGATGTTGGGCCCCACCGGCTGCGGCAAGACCTACCTCGCGCAGACCCTCGCCAAGCTGCTCAACGTCCCGTTCGCCATCGCCGACGCCACCGCGCTCACCGAGGCGGGCTACGTCGGCGAGGACGTCGAGAACATCCTGCTCAAGCTCATCCAGGCCGCCGACTACGACGTCAAGCGCGCCGAGACCGGCATCATCTACATCGACGAGGTCGACAAGATCGCCCGCAAGAGCGAGAACCCGTCGATCACCCGCGACGTCTCCGGTGAGGGCGTGCAGCAGGCGCTGCTCAAGATCCTCGAGGGCACCACCGCCAGCGTCCCGCCGCAGGGCGGCCGCAAGCACCCGCACCAGGAGTTCATCCAGATCGACACGACGAACGTGCTGTTCATCGTGGCCGGCGCGTTCGCGGGCCTGGAGAAGATCATCCAGGACCGGGTCGGCAAGCGCGGCCTGGGCTTCGGCGCCGAGATCCGCTCCAAGGCCGACCTGGACGCCGCCGAGGTGTTCTCCGACACGATGCCCGAGGACCTGATCAAGTTCGGCCTGATCCCCGAGTTCATCGGCCGCCTGCCGGTGCTGGCCAGCGTGACCAACCTGGACAAGGTCTCCCTGGTCCAGATCCTCACCGAGCCGCGCAACGCCCTGGTCAAGCAGTACCAGAAGCTCTTCGAGATGGACGGCGTCGAGCTGGAGTTCACCGACACCGCCCTCGAGGCCGTGGCCGACCAGGCCATCCTGCGCGGCACCGGTGCCCGCGGCCTGCGCGCCATCATGGAGGAGGTCCTCCAGTCGGTGATGTACGACATCCCCAGCCGCACCGACGTGGCCAAGGTCGTCATCACCGAGCAGACGGTCCGCGAGAACGTGAACCCCACCATCGTCGCCCGCCAGCCCTCCCGCCGCGAACGCCGCGAGAAGTCCGCCTAGTTCTCTTCCCCCCACAAGGCCGCCGCACCCCCTCCGGGTCCGGCGGCCTTCTGGCGTGCCCCCACTCCTCCAGCTCCCCCCACTTATCCACAGCCCCCCGCCCACCCGCCCCGCCGTCCTGCCTCTCTCCGATAGGCTGTACATCGGGGGCAGCTCGGCCAGTTTGATCTTGCAACCCCCGTCCGACCTGCGGCTCCACCCGAACCCCGCCGCCAAGTCCCGCACCCCCACACCCCACCGCGCGCCCCGCCCACCGCGAGTTATCCACAGCCCTCGGTCCGACACCCACCACCCTCAGCCCTGACCGCCAACCCCCGCGACCGCCCGGAGGTCCGCCATCGCGGCCGTCGCCGTCGCGATGAGGTGGTTGAGGCTCTCCTCGCTGAAGACCAACTCAACGAGGTCGTCGAGTTGGCTGCCGAAATGCAGGGACACGTCGTCCCGGCTGACGGCTACGAGATCGGTGCCCTACGTCAACACCGCTCTTAGCGCGAACCGCGTCTTCCACCGCAGCGTGGCCGAGCTAAGAGACGTCACCGTCACCGTCATCCTCAACGAGCCGCGCACACCCGCGACCTACCCCTGGTCGGCGGCCCTCGGCGCGTGCTTGCCCAGGAAGTCCAGCACCGACGGCACCACACCCCGGTAGAACGAGTCCCCGTGCCCACCGGGTCCCGTGTACGCCACCTCCGGCCGCGCCAGCCGGATGAACTTGCGGGTGCCCTCGATGAAGTGGTCCTCGGTCCCGCACCAGATCCCGACCGGCGTCTGCCCCAGCTTCTCGACGTTGCGCAGCGGGTCCAGCGACGCCCACTCGAGGTTGTTCTTGAACGCCCGCCGCGTGCTCATCTCGCGCCACGACATCAGCAGGCCCGGTGAGATGGCGGACACCGCGTTCAGCGGGCGACCCAGCTCGTTGCGGCGCCGGGCGTAGAGCAGCGCCCCGAACCCGCCCATCGACACCCCTGCGCACGCGAACGGCTGCGGTGCGAGCCCCCGCTGCGCCAGCCACCGGGGGATCTCCTCCAGCAGCATCCCCATCGAGTTGTCGCCGACGTGGTTCTCGTGCCAGTAGTTGTCGCCGCCGTCGACCGCGACGAAGGCGAACGGCGGCAGCGAGCCGTCGGCGACCCGCTTGGCCAGCGTGCGGGCGAGACCGGTGGGGGCGGCGCGCCGGGCGTTGCCGCGCAGGCCGTGCAGGAACAGGCAGACGGGCAGGTTCCGGTCCGGCCGCTCCTCGGGCAGGATCGTGACCAGGTCGATCTCGGCGCCACGGGCCGCCGAGCGCACCCGCTCGGTGCGGATGACCGGGTCCACCCCGCCGAGGGTCTCGGCGAGCGCGTTGAGCACCGGCAGCGTCCCGCTGGCCGCGCCGAGCGCGATCCCGGCGGTCGTGGCACCAGCGGCACCGGCGACGAGCAGGGACCGCCTGCTCACCCGCGCCTTGCCCAGTCCCGCCATGGTTCCTCCCCGAGCACCCGACGGACCCAGAGCCCCCCTGGGTTCGTCCCTCACCTCAATCGTGTGAGACGCGCCGGACGTTTCTCGGTTCAGACACACAGGGTCGCATTCGTGTTCCCCCGCCCGCCCGTTCAGACCAGTGGTGTCGCCGAAGTCACCCCCCGCGACCGCAGGTCGGCGATCTTGTCCACCGGGTACCCGAGCCACGCCAGCACCGCGTCGGTGTGCTCGCCGAGGGCGGGTACCGGTGCGGCTTCCCAGGTCAGGCCGTCTACCGGGGGTCGGAGCAGCGGTGTCACCCCACCGGGGACGGGCACCTCGGTCCACCGCCCCCGGGCGACCAGTTGCGGGTGTCGGGTCAGCTCCCCGACCGGTCGGGTCCGGGCGGCGGGGACGTCCGCTCGATCCAGATCCGCGAGTAGCTCGTCAGAGTCCACCTGATCGAAGTAGGTCTGCAACTGGGCGTGCAGCTCCGCCCGGTGCTCCACCCGCCCGGCCACGGTCTCGAACCGCGCGTCCGGTGCCAGCGAGACCACCGCGCACAGCCGCCCCCACTGCCCGTCGTTCTGCACCGCCAAGTGCACCGCCCCGCCATCCCGGCAGGTGAACGGCCCGTACGGCGCGATCGTCGGGTGATGCGCCCCCACCCGCTCAGGGTCCTTGCCGGTCCCGTGCGCATAGAGGGCGGGCTGGTGCATCCACTCCGCTAGCGCCTCCATCAACGTCAACCGCAGCGTGGCACCTTCACCGGTCTTAGAGCGCCCCAGCAGCGCCGCTAGAACCGCCGCATGAAGTTGGGTCCCGGCGGCGATATCAGCCACTGAGATCCCGGCGCGAGCCATAGAGGACCCGTCCCCAGTAGCCGCAACCAGCCCGGTCTCAGACTGGATCAACGCGTCGAAGGCCTTCCGGTCGCGATAAGGGCCGCCATCGCCGTAGGAGGACAGTTCCGCCACGATCAGCCGCGGAAACGCCGAACGCAGGGTGTCGGCGTCCAGCCCAAGCCTGCGCGCCGCACCGGGGGAGAGGTTGCACATCACGACGTCCGCCCGCGCGGCAATGGCGGTGACCACTGCGGCCCCGTCGGGATGCTTGAGATCAACCGTGAGCGACTCCTTGCCCACGTTCGTCCAAGCGAAGTAGCTCGACACGTCCCCACAGGCGCGGTCGTAGTGCCGGGCGAAGTCGCCGGACCCGGGTCGCTCTACCTTGATGACTCTTGCCCCAAGATCCGCCAGCAGCCTTGTTGCGTAAGGCACGGCTACCGCTTGTTCCAAGCTCAGCACGACCAGGCCGTCGAGCGGTCTCACACGACCCGCCCGTCGCCCGTGTAGAGGTTCATGGTCTCGCCGCGCAGGAAGCCGATCAGCGTCATCCCCTGCTCGTCAGCCAACTCCACGGCCAACGACGATGGCGCCGACACCGCTGCGAGCACAGGCACGCCCGCCATCGCGGCCTTCTGAACCAACTCAAAGGACGCCCGCCCCGACACCAGCAGCACGGTCTCGCGCAACGGCACCAAACCCTCTTGCAGTGCCCACCCCAGCACCTTGTCGACAGCGTTGTGCCTACCGACGTCCTCCCGCACTACCAGCGCCGTACCGTCCGAAGTGAACAGCCCAGCCCCGTGCAGCCCTCCTGTACTACCGAACAGCTTCTGCTTCTCCCGCAACACATCCGGTAGCCCTGACAGCATCCCAACCGAAATCCGTATCTCATCCGCGGCGGGGGAGTACCGAGTCTTCAACCGAACCGCGTCCAAAGCAGCCTTACCGCAAACCCCACAAGACGACGTCGTGTAGAAGTTCCGCTCCACACCGGGATCCGGCGGCGGCACCCCCTCCGCCAACGCGATGTCGAGCACGTTGTACGTGTTGCGCCCCTGATCGTCCACACCGTCGCAGTACCGCGCGATCGCGATGTCCGCGCGATCCCCGATGACCCCTTCGGTCAACAGGAACCCGTGCGCCAACTCCACGTCGTGCCCCGGGGTCCGCATGGTGACCGCCAGTGCCCGCCCGCCGACCCGGATCTCCAGCGGCTCCTCGGCCACCAGCGCGTCCGGCCTGACCCGCCGACCTTCCGGTCCTACCCGCACCACCGGCCTGCGCACCGTCACCCGTCCCATGGCCCCCAGCCTAGGTCCGCGCACAGCAGAAAGGCCGCCCCCCGGCGCCTGCGTTCGTCGGGGAGCGGCCCGCTCTGGGGGTTACCGCAGAACTCTTACCGCTGAGCTCTTACTACCTAGCTCTTACTGCTGAGCTCTTACTGCCGAGCCCACAGGGACGGCACGTTCGGCGGCTCCCAGCCAGGCAGGGAGGTGTGTCCCTGGATGGCCCGGTAGCTGGAACCGCCGTAGGTCACGACAGCGCCAACGGCGTAGTTGGTGTACGCGGCCCAGGTACCGCCACCGGGGTTACCGGTGGTGGTGGTAGTGGGGTTGCTGGTCGTCGGGTCGGGACCACCCTGGGTCAGCAGGCGCAGGCTGTAGACCTGCAGGATCTCGTTGACCGGCTGGAAGTAGAAGGTGCCGCCCTGGCTGCAGTTGCCGGAGCCACCGGAGGTGACGCCCTGCGCCTGGTTGCCCGCCAGCCACGAACCGCCCGAGTCGCCCGGCTCGGCGCACGCGCTGGTCCGGGTCAGGCCGGTCACGGTGCCCTGCGGGTAGGTGACCGAGGAGTTCTTCTGCTGGATGGTGCCGCAGCGCCAGCCGGTGGTGGAACCGGAGCGGCAGACCGACGCGCCGACAGCGGCCTCGGTGCTGCCCGCGACGCCGACGGTCGTGTTGCCGGAGTAGCGGTTGACCAGCGGCCGGGGGGTGTTGCCCGCGGCGACGCGGACCCAGCCGTAGTCGTTGCCCGGGAAGCTGGACCCGGCGACCGACCCGCTGGGGTTGGTGGTCTGGGTGCCCGCGGTGCCGCAGTGACCGGCGGTGACGAACCCGCCCTCGACGGAGAAGCCGATCGAGCAGCGGCTGCCGCCGAAGCTGTACGCGTTGCCACCGATGACGTCGATCAGCGGCCGTGGCTCCTCGGCCGTCGTCTCGAAGCGCACGGCGGCGGTGTCCAGGCCGCTGGCCTTGGCCCACGCGGTCGCGGCGTCCTGGCCGCCCGCCTTGGTCAGCACCACCACTGCGTTGGTGTTGACGTCGACGTACCAGCCCGGGACGGTCTTGGGCGCCTTGCGGGAGTTGTCGTCCAGCCGGGCCTTGGCCGCGTCGAGCTGGGCCTGGCTGCGGCTGACGACCTTGGGGACCGCGCCGAGACCGCGCACCTGGTCCGCCTTCGAGGCGTCGGTGACCGCGACGGTCAGCGTGTTGGCGCCCGCGTCCAGCCACGCGCCGCCGAAGGTGCCGCCGAGCGTGCCGCGCAGGGCCTGCTCGGTCTTGGTGGCCTTGTACTCGCGGTTGAGGCGCTGCTTGGCCTGCTCGGTGGTGATCTTCAGGTCACGGGACATGGCGCTGAGGACATCGGCCGAGGCCACATCGGCCACGGCGACGGCCGGGGCCGACTGGCCCGCCGTCGCCGAGGGGGTTAAGGCGATGGCGGTCGTGAGACCACCCGCCGTGAGTGCTGCCAGTGCGGCAGCGGTGAACTTGCGATTCATCACGCTCTCCAATTGAGGGCGAGGTGTGCAGGGTAGGTCCCGACGGTAGGAGGGGAATCCCCCATATTGGTACATACCAATGAGGTCATACCTCCCATTTCGACCGCTACTGGGAAGGTGGGAACATGAATACTGGGAACGAATCGGCCGCCGAGGTGACTCGACCACCGCGCCGGGTCCTGGTTACCGGCGCGTCCGGTGGTATAGGCGCCGCAGTCGCCCGGTCCTTCGCGGCGCAGGGTGACCGGATCGCGGTGCACTACTCCAGTCGAGTGAATCGGGCCGAACGGCTCGTCGCCGAGTTGCCCGGCGACGGTCATCTGGTGGTCGGCGCCGACCTGACCGACCCCGCCGCCGTTCCGCCACTCGTGGCGGCCACGGTCGAGGGCTTGGGCGGCGTGGACGTGCTCGTCAACAACGCCGCGCTGCTGACCCCGGCGCACCCGCCGGTCACCACGTCCTACGCCGACTGGACCCGGGCCTGGCGCGACGTCCTCGCGGTCAACCTGATCGGCGCGGCCAACCTGACCCACCAGGTCGCGGTCCGCATGATCGAACAGGGCGGCGGCGGCCGGATCGTCAACGTCGGGTCCCGGGGCGCCTTCCGCGGCGAACCGGAGCACCCGGCGTACGGCGCGAGCAAGGCGGGTCTGCACGCGCTGGGTCAGTCCCTGGCGATCGCGCTCGCCCCGCACGGCATCTCGGTCACCTCGGTCGCGCCCGGGTTCGTCAACACCGAACGCGTGTCCGGGCGACTGGAGGGGTCGGCAGGGGATGCCATCCGCGCGCAAAGCCCGTTCGACCGGGTAGCCACGCCGGAGGAGATCGCGGCGGCCGTGGTGTACCTGGCATCCCCGGAAGCACTGTGGGCGTCGGGGACGATCCTCGACCTCAACGGAGCCTCTTACCTGCGCACATAGGGCGCTGCACTTACAGGACAGCGCCTATCGCACTACGGTCGGCTTGGTGGACGCATATGACGTTGTCGTGGTCGGCGGTGGCCACAACGCGCTTGTCGCTGCCGCTTACCTCGCCCGCTCGGGCCGGTCGGTTCTGGTGCTTGAACGTCTTGGGCATGTAGGTGGTGCCGCGGTGAGCGCTAGCCCGTTCCCCGGGGTGCGCTTGTCGCGGTACTCCTACCTAGTCAGCCTGCTGCCAGACCAGATCGTCAGCGACCTGGGCCTACGACTCACGCTGCGCTCCCGGTCGGTGTCGTCCTATACGCCTCTTGAGCGCGACGGCGTGCACACCGGGCTGCTGGTGGGTGGGTCAGGCACCGCAGCCTCCTTCCGGGCTCTTACCGGATCTGACAGTGAATACGTCCGCTGGCAAGACTTCTATGCCGCGATGGCTCTTGTGGCGCAGGCTGTCGCGCCAACGATGCTCGAGCCATTGCCTGATCGAGCCGCGTTGCGCGATCTGGTCACCAGCGCCGCAGGTCAGGACGCTTGGCGTTGGGTCTTCGAGCAACCACTAGCCCAGACGTTGGAAGAGGTCTTCACCGACGACGCGGTACGAGGTGTTGTCGCTACCGACGGCCTGATCGGTACCCACACATCGCTCGCCGATCCTGATCTAGCCGCAAACCGCTGCTTCCTCTACCACGTCATCGGTAACGGCACCGGCGACTGGCGTGTCCCCGTCGGCGGCATGGGCGCGGTGACGGGAGAACTCGCCCGGGTCGCCCGGGAAGCGGGCGCCGACCTACGTACTAACGCCGAAGTTGTCGGGATTGCGGCTGATGGCACTACCGCCGAGGTGACCTACCACCACAGCGACACCGAGGTTACTGTCGCCGCCCATCACGTCTTCTCCGGTGTCGCTCCTGCTGTGCTCGACCGCCTACTAGGCCGCCCCGCGCGTCCATCCGCTCCTGGCGCCCAACTCAAGATGAACCTCTTGCTCGACCGCCTACCCCGCCTCCGCTCCGGCGTCCGCCCCGAGGACGCCTTCGCGGGTACCTTCCACCTCGACGAGACCTACACCGACCTGGAGACCGCCTACCGCGAGAGCGCCGAGGGGCGTCCGCCGACCCGGCCACCGGGCGAGATGTACTGCCACACGCTGACCGACCGGTCCATTGTGGACTCGCCGACCGCGCACACCCTGACCCTGTTCGGCCTGCACGCCCCCGACACCCTGTTCGACACCCCGGGTACCCAGGACGTCCTGGTCAGCCGGTACCTCGAGGGCTTGAACCGCTACCTGCTGGACCCCATCGAGTCCTGCCTGGCCACCGTCGACGGCGCGCCGTGCCTGGAGGCCCGCGACCCCCGCGACCTGGAGGCCGAACTCGCCATGCCCAGGGGCAACATCTTCCACGGTCCGCTGACCTGGCCGTACGGCACCGCCTGGGGTGTCGAGACCGACATCCCCAACGTGCTGCGCTGCGCCAGCTCGACCCAACGCGGCGGCGGCGTCAGCGGTATCGGCGGCCACAACGCCGCCATGTCCCTCCTGCGACCAGCCGCCGCGGACGGCAGGCTGGCGGGGTGACGACCACGAGGTGGAGCAACCAACGCCGAGCGCGCAAGGTCGTCCTCGGCTACGTCGGCGTGATCACCCTCGCCTTCATCGCTGTCGCCGTTCTCCTGGCCGTGCACACCGGCCCGGACGCGTCCTTCGCCGGGGTCCTGGCGATAGCCGTGACCCTGCCCGCGTCGCTGCTGGTCGTGCTGACCCCCGACCTCGCCCCACCCTGGGACGGCGTCCTGACCACCGCCGTCCTGGTCGCCGGGGCTCTGGTCCAAGCCTGGCTCCTGTGGCTGCTCTTCCGCGGCCACCGGCTGGACTGACCTACCCGACCAGCGCCGCCTTGACCTGCTCCAACGACGGGTTCGTCAACGCCGCCCCACTAGGAAAGTGCAACGTCGGCACAGTCTGATTACCCCCGTTGACCGACATCACAAAATCCGCCGCCCCCGGCGTCTCCTCGATGTCCACCTCGACATACTCGATCCCCGCCGCGTCCAACTGCGTCTTGAGCCTGCGGCAATACCCGCACCACGTGGTCGAGTACATGGTCAAAGTCTCCGGCGCGGACATCAGCACTCCCTGCCCTGAGGTCGATCGGTCATCCTCCGCAACGCCACTGACGCCCCCGCCGATACCGGAACGAGACGCGCGTCACATCAGTATCACCCCCTTGTCCGGCGGTCAGCTCAACGCGTCCAGCCCCCGCTCCCACCGTTGCCGCCGCTCGGCGCCGCTCTGCTCCCACCAGGGCGTACCCCGCTCACCCAAGGCGACCTTGGCGACCTGCACCCGCCCCCGAGCCTCCCGCTCCGCCTCGGCGTCCTGCTCGCGCAAAGCCGCCCCGACATCCCGGCGGGCCTTCATCAACAGGGCCCGCAACCGACCGGCCACCTCCTCGGGAATCTCCGGGTCAGCGGCCCGCCACCGCCTGCCCTTGATCACCACGTAGTGCTCGCCACCGTGCTCAGCCATCACTCACCCGGATCCGGATCGGTCCTCGCCACTCCCCGTCCGGATCAAGCACAGCCCCCCGCTGGGTAACTTGCACCTCGCCTGCCCGAGCGAGTTCACGAGCCACCTCCCCAGCCCGCGCCATCAGCGGCCGCCAGTCCTCCGCCACCGCCCGCGCAGCATCAGACGGACAGATGCTGCTGTCCGCCCCCCCGCCCCCGGGCCAGCGCCAAAATGGCCGCCCGCAACCGCTCAGCCACATCACCATCCCCCAACGCCACCCGCGCACAAGCCGCCCCCGGCCCACCCCCATCCCCAACCCGCTCCAACTCCCGCCGCGGCTCGCTCACCCCGTCACCCTCGCACCCCCGCACCCCCACCGCAGATGGCCAACAACCGCACCCCACTACTCCACCCCCCAGCCACAACCCCCGGCGCGGCCTCAGTTCCCCCTCCGACCAGATCACCCACCCCCACGACCTCGCCCCGCCACGCACCTTCCGCAGTCAGCCCCTGGCCCCTCGGAATCCCCAGTGCCACCCCAGCCCCCGTCAGGTCCGGCCCAGCCCACCTGCCCAGCCTTGGTCACTCGAACCCAGCGGTGCCAACTCAGCTGCCGTCAGATCCGCCCCAACCCACAAACCCAGCCCCTGGACACTTGGAACCGTCGGTGCCATCTCAGCCCGCCTCCCCGTCAGGTCCACCCCAGCCCACCTAGCCGACCAATGGGCACTCGGACGGACCCGACGGTGTCAGCCCGCTCCCCGTCAGGTCCGCCCCAACCCACCTACTCAGCACCTGGACACTCGGACCCGGCCGTGCCAACTCAGCCCGCTCTCGGCTGCCCTGCCATCCCAGCGCCTGGACAGTCGGACTCGCTGGTGCCAAATGCTCGATGGGGTGGACCTGTTTTGTGTGGGGGGACGGCACCCGTAGCGTTTCCGCGCGGCAGGGCCAGTCTTTTGGGCCCCTGCTTTGCGGTTCTGCGTCGGGTGTCGTAGGGGCCCCGCGCAAAACAGGTCCACCGCATTGAGCAAAGCTCGAAAATCGCGGATCGGACGCCGAGGTTGCCGCTAGGCGACGAGGCCGTCCGATCCCGGTGGCCGAGCTTGCCGCCAGGCAACGAGGCCGTCCGCCCGGGTCGCCGAGCTCGCCGCCAGGCGACGAGGCCGACCCGCACGCCGCGAAGTCGTATGCGAGCCGACTCCCGTAGCCGAATCCACAGGCACCCAACGTGAGTCCCCCACCTACTCCGGATCCAACCGCACCACCACCGACTTCGACGTAGGCGTGTTCGACGTATCCGCCGTCGAATCCAACGGAATCAACGAGTTCGCCTCCGGAAAGTACGCCGCCGCACACCCCACCGCCGTGTCGTAAGCAACCACCCGGAACCGGTGCGCATGCCGCTCCACCACCCCCGTCGGATCCTCCGGCCACTCACTGACCAGCGTCACCATCTGCCCATCAGCCAACCCGAGCTCCGCGATGTCCGCCGGATTCACCAACACCACCCGCCGCGCGTCCTTGATCCCGCGATAACGATCATCCAGCCCGTAGATCGTGGTGTTGTACTGGTCGTGGCTGCGCAGCGTCTGCAGCAGCAACCGACCCGGCGGCACCCGCAGCACGGTCAGCGGGTTGGCCGTGAACACCGCCCGGTCGTCCCTGGTCCCGGTGAACTCGCGTGAGTCGCGCGGCGCGTGCGGTAGCACGAACCCGTCCGGCTCCCGCACCCGCGCGTTGTAGTCGGCGCACCCCGGCACCACCCGCGAGATCCGGTCCCGGATCAGGTCGTAGTCGCCCGACAGTTCCGCCCACGGCACCGGGTGCGACGGCCCGAACAACGCCTGGGCCACCCCGCACACGATCCCCACCTCCGACACCAGGTGCTCCGACGCGGGCTCCAGCCGTCCGCGCGACCGGTGCACGACCGACATCGAGTCCTCGACCGTGACGAACTGCTCCCCGGCCGCCTGTTCGTCGCGCTCAGTCCGCCCCCGCGTCGGCAGGATTAACGCCGTGCGGCCGTGAACGACGTGCGATCGGTTCAGCTTCGTCGACACGTGCACCGTCAAGTCGCACGCGCGCAACGCCGCTTCAGTCACCGCCGTGTCCGGGCTGGCGGAGGCGAAGTTGCCGCCCACTGCCATGAACACCTTCGCCTTGCCGTCGCGCATAGCCCGGATAGACCCAACGGTGTCCAGGCCGTGTGAGCGCGGCGAGGTGATCCCGAACTCGGTATCGAGCGCCGCCAGGAACTTCTCCGGCATCTTCTCCCAGATGCCCATGGTCCGGTCGCCTTGCACGTTCGAGTGCCCGCGTACCGGGCACAGCCCCGCCCCCGGCTTCCCGATCATCCCGCGCAGCAGCACGACGTTGGCGATCTCGCGGATCGTCGGCACCGAGTGCTTGTGCTGGGTCAGCCCCATCGCCCAGCACACGATGATCCGCGAAGAGTCGGCGAACATCCGCGCGACCCGCTCTACCTCCTGCCGGTCCAGCCCGGTCGCGGTGTCCACGGCATCCCAGTCGACCTCCGCGACGTGGGCGGCGTAAGCGTCAAACCCCTCGGTGCGGCTGTCGACGAACTCCCGGTCCACCACCGTCCCCGGTCGCTCGGCCTCCCACCGCAGCAAGAGGTGCCCGATCGCCTGGAACAGTGCCTGGTCGCCACCCAGCCTGATCTGGCAGAACACGTCCGCTAGCGCCGTCCCCTTGCCCAGCACCCCACGAACCTTCTGCGGATTCTTGAACCGCAGCAGCCCGGCCTCCGGCAGCGGGTTGACCGCGATGATCTGCGCCCCGGCCTCTTTAGCCTGCTCCAACGCGCTAAGCATCCGCGGGTGGTTGGTCCCCGGGTTCTGCCCAACCACCACGACCAGGTCGGCCAGCGCGATGTCCGCCAGACTGACCGACCCCTTGCCGACCCCGGTCGTCTCGGCCAGCGCCGCGCCAGACGACTCGTGGCACATGTTCGAGCAGTCCGGCAGGTTGTTGGTCCCGAACGACCGCACCAGCAGTTGGTAGAGGAACGCGGCCTCGTTGCTGGTCCGACCCGAGGTGTAGAACACCGCCTCATCCGGTGTGGACAGTGCCCGCAGCTGTGCGGCGATCAGCGAGTACGCCTCCGACCACTCGATCGGCTCGTAGTGCGTCGCCCCCGGTCGCAGCACCACCGGCTGCGTGATCCGCCCCTGCTGCCCAAGCCAGTAGTCGGTCTTCTCCGCCAGCGCGGCGATCGAGTGCGTCGCGAAGAACTCCGGCCCGACCCGCCGTCGCGTCGCCTCCTCCGCGACCGCCTTCGCGCCGTTCTCGCAGAACTCGGCCACGTGCCGCCCGCCGCGCGGCTCCGGCCACGCGCAGCCGGGGCAGTCGAACCCCTCGCGCTGGTTGAGCAGCCGCAGCGTGCGGGCCGTGCGCACCGCGCCCATCTGCTCGACGCCGCGGCGCAGCGACACCGCGACCCCCGGTATCCCGGCGGCCCACTGCTTGCGGGGCGTTACGTCCAGCTCGGATTCGACGACGTCCCGTTCGGGCGGAGTGCTGACCATGGACTCATCGTCCGCCGCGGTGGCCCGCCGTGCAAAAAGTTGTCCACAGGCCCTGGCCAGGCGGGCACGCCACTAGTTGGGGCAGCCGCTCTCCAGCGGGATGTCGGCCTCGGGGTCGAAATAGGTGACCCGGTCGTGCTTGGCCTGGTTGCGGCCCGGCGCCCGGTCCCGGTAGTCGGAGGAGATGAAGCCCTTCCGGTACGAGTCGCAAGAGATCGAGTAGAAGAACCCGTCGACCTTCTCGTACCAGAGCCCCAGGCTGCCCGGAGCCCAGCGCGGCCCCTTGCGCATGACGTACTCGATGTCCGCGCGCACCACGACGACCACGCTCATGGGGTCCAGCGGTAGATCTACCTTGTCCGCGGTGAAGGCGTACGCGAACACGTAGTTCGTGTGCACGACCAGTTCACCGACCTTGCCCGCCTCGACCCGCATCGCACCCTTGACCTTGGGCGTCGCGGGCAGCAGCTGCGCCCCGTTGTCGAGCATGCTGACCAGTGCCTGGACCTGCCGCTCATTGCCGTTGCCGAACAGCGGGCGGAGCTGCCTGGCCACGTCGGGCGCGAGGAGTCCGAGGTAGCGGTCCGGGTTGTGGTCGCGCAGCATCGTCGGGTCGAGTCTGCTCGCGACCAGCAGGTCCTTGACCTTCGCGGTGACGTTGGCGACCTCGGCCGCGCTGAACTCGCCGACCTGCATCGCGGGCGGCGCCTCGATACCGGCGGCGCCGTCGGCCCAGTGCTCCGCGGGGGTCTGCGCGAACGGGCGGTTCAGGTCGACCACGTGCTGGGCGTTGGGGCCCTCGCCGGGGCCGCCGCCGTTGGGCGCGCCTTTGCCCCGGTCGAACACGCCGACGCCGATCAGCAGCATCACCACCGCGATGACCGCGACCAGCACCATGGACGTGACCAGCCAACGCTCCAGCTTGCGGCGCCGGGATCCGCGCAGCATCGCTTTCACGTCGGCCTGCGCGGACGCGCGCAGGCGTCTGCGCCACGCGGCGTCCTGTAACGCCGCGTGATCGCCGTACTCACGTTGGTCCACCGGCCCCCCAAGGGCGATCCAGCTCGGCGAGCCGGGCTGGTTGAGGTGTCGACTGCCTGGTGCACAGCTCATCGATATGGCAACAGTCCGTGTTAACAAGCTGCCCGCTCGGACTGCTCGCGCTGCGGTGAACGGCGCCCGAAGCCAGACCAACGGTCACTGTGCCGGGCTTGCGGTGGCGATAGGTCACCCGATCGGCGCAGACCGGGTTCGCGCCCTCGCGCGAGTGACACCGGGCGTAGGTCTGCCGCCGTCCGGGGGCGAACCTACGCCCGGGCAAGTGGCCCAGCTCACAGCGCTATGCGGGGGCCAGAGTGGCCTTGATGGCGAGCTCGCCATCCATCGATCGGGTGTATCTGAGCACCTGGACGGTCCCGGCCGACCGGAGGTCGCGCTCAGTGGCCACCAGGGCCGCCTCCTGGACCTCGGTGCAGGTCACGACCAGTTCCGCCACCGGCCACCGCATTGATCTCCGCGCCTCCGACTTGGCCCGCCGAATGGCGGCGAGCACGATCGTCACCGGTGCCAACAGCGATCGGTCGCCGTCACTGCTGGTGACCGTGGGCCAGGGGGCCACGTGGATCGACCCGTCCTGCCACCACGACCAGGCCTCCTCTGCCGCGAACGGCAGGAACGGCGCCAAGAGGCGCTGCACCGTCGATAGCGCGATACGCAGGGTTGCCCCGGCAGAGCTATCGCCCTCGTAGGCCCGGTCTTTGACCAGCTCGATGTAGTCGTCACACCAGAACCAGAAGAACCGCTCAATCCGCTCTAGCGCCTCGGCGTAGTCGCAAGCGTCCAACGCGGCTGTCGCGTCAGCCACCACCGCGTCCAGTTCGGCGAGCAGTGCGAGGTCCAGCGGCTCGGTGGGCTTGTCCCCGGGACCAAGACCCAACACGAACCAACTGGCGTTGAGCAGCTTGGTCGCGAGCCTCCGCCCCACCCGCATCTTGGTCTCGTCGAACACGGTGTCGACACCGGGACGCGCTGACGCTGCCCAGTACCGCACCGCGTCGGCGCCATAGCGGTCGATCAGCTCATCGGGCGGGTCGGACCTACCGGACCTCTTGCTCAGCTTCTGCCTGTCAGGTGTCACCACCCAGCCCGAGATCGCCACCCGCCGCCAAGGCAGCACACCCGTCTCCGTATGTGCGCGCAGCACCGAACTGAACAGCCAGGTCCGGATGATCTCGTGGGCCTGCGGCCGCAGACTTCGCCGATGCGGACGCGGGGCGGACCTGGTTGGCCACAGAGCACAGCACCCTGATGAACGCCACCGCGGCCGCGGGCCACCACGACCTCGCCTGGTGGCTCCCCCACGCGACGGGCGCCTACCTCGAACAGTCCGGCTACCACGAGGAATACCAGCGGGCGCTGCGGACAGCGGTGACCTCGGCGGGCGATGGAGAAGCGGAGGCGTCCTCGCTGGCCGACCTGGGACGCAGCCACATGCCCCTGGGCAAGCTGCGAGACGCGCAACAACGCCTGCACCAGGCAGTGGCGTGCACCGACAAATCAGGCAACCAGCGCGGCCAATGCGCGATCCGGTTCAACCTGGGCAAGATTGCCGGGAGCAGTTCCGGGCGTTGTCTGCACCTCAAAGGTGCCGCCGAACCGAAGGTTCTTCACAGTCCGGCGCTCCACCCCTGCTTGCGCCACAGATTCCCAAATTCGACATCCCGCGACACCGCCAGCTTCACCATGACCCGTCCCACAGTGTCGGTGCCTCGGCTCGGTACGCCTCGCCAGCCGCAAGCAGCCGCAGGAATGACGTCTACCGTAGGTCTCAATGCCTCGCCCCAGAACGCATCGACGTGCGGTATGCGCCATGTGCGGAGGGTAGTCGCGCCCCAGCGCCCGGTTCGACTTGTTTTCCCTGGCCTTCGTAGACTCGCACCGTGACTGACAACCCCACCTCGCCCAGCACTGACCTTCCCCCGGCCTGGGAGCCGGCAGCGGTAGAGGCGGAGCTGTACGAAGGCTGGGTATCGGCCGGGTACTTCACCGCGGACGCAGCGAGCGAGAAGCCGCCGTTCACGATCGTGTTGCCGCCGCCGAACGTCACCGGCAGCCTCCACATGGGCCACGCGCTCAACCACACGGTCATGGACGCCCTCACCCGGCGCCGCCGCATGCAGGGCTACGAGGTGCTGTGGCTGCCCGGCATGGACCACGCGGGCATCGCCACCCAGAACGTCGTCGAGCGGCAGCTGGCTGGCGAGGGGCTGTCCCGCCACGACCTGGGGCGCGAGAAGTTCGTCGAGCGGGTCTGGGACTGGAAGGCCGAGTACGGCGGCAAGATCCTCGACCAGATGCGCCGCCTCGGTGATGGCGTCGACTGGTCCCGCGAGCGCTTCACCATGGACGACGGCCTCTCCCGCGCCGTGCAGACCGTGTTCAAGCGCCTCTACGACGACGGCCTGATCTATCGCGCCGAGCGCATCATCAACTGGTGCCCGCGCTGCCGCACCGCGCTGTCGGACATCGAGGTCGAGCACTCCGAGGACGAGGGCGAGCTCGTCTCGATCCGCTACGGCGACGGTGACAACGCCATCGTTGTCGCCACTACGCGCGCGGAGACGATGCTGGGTGACACTGCTGTCGCCGTGCACCCCGAGGACGAGCGGTACCGCCACCTCATCGGCACCGAGGTTCCGCTACCGCTGACCGGTAGGCGTATCCCGATCGTCGCCGACGAGCACGTCGACCCCGAGTTCGGAACCGGCGCCGTCAAGGTCACCCCCGCGCACGACCCCAACGACTTCGAGATCGGCCGCCGCCACGACCTGCCGTCGCTGACGGTCATGGACGCGACCGGCGTCATCACGGTCAAGGGCCCCTTTGAGGGCTTGGACCGCTTCGAGGCACGCCCCGCCGTGGTCGCCGCGCTTCGCGAAGAGGGCCGCATCGTCGCCGAGAAGCGCCCGTACCTGCACTCGGTGGGCCACTGCTCGCGCTGCGACACCGTGGTTGAGCCCCGCCTGTCGCTGCAGTGGTGGGTCAATGTCGAGCCCCTCGCGCGCGCGGCCGGTGACGCTGTCCGCGACGGCCGCACCCAGGTGCACCCGCCGGAGCT
The DNA here is from genome assembly GCF_024171925.1 of Actinokineospora diospyrosa. GTDB lineage: Bacteria > Actinomycetota > Actinomycetes > Mycobacteriales > Pseudonocardiaceae > Actinokineospora > Actinokineospora diospyrosa. The sequence continues at coordinate 317,841 of NZ_JAMTCO010000005.1, forward strand.
GGCCAAGCGCTACTTCGACTGGGTCGACAACATGCACGACTGGACCATTTCGCGGCAGCTGTGGTGGGGCCACCGCATCCCGGTTTGGTACGGCCCCAACGACGAGGTCGTGTGCGTGGGCCCCGACGAGGAGCCCCCCACCGGCGACGGCTGGACCCAGGACCCCGACGTCCTCGACACGTGGTTCTCCTCCGGCCTCTGGCCCGTCTCCACGCTCGGCTGGCCTGCCAACACCGACGACCTGGCCAAGTTCTATCCGACGAGCGTCCTGTCGACCGGCTACGACATCCTCTTCTTCTGGGTCGCCCGGATGATGATGTTCGGCCTCTACGCGATGGACGGCCAGCAGCCCTTCGATCACGTCTATCTGCACGGTCTTATCCGTGACGCGCAGGGCAAGAAGATGTCGAAGTCGCGCGGCAACGTCCTGGACCCCCTGGACTGGCTCGACCGATTCGGTGCCGACGCCACCCGCTTCACCCTCGCGCGCGGGGCGAACCCCGGTAGCGACATGGCACTCGCGGAGGAGTGGGCCGCTGGCTCGCGCAACTTCGGCACGAAGCTGTGGAACGCCAGCCGGTTCGCCCTGATGAACGGCGCCACCACAGCCATCCCGGTGCCCGACCGCGACAAGCTCACCGACGCCGACCTCTGGATCCTCGACAAGGCCGACGCGCTGGTGTCCGAAGTGGATGCCCTCTTCGAGAAGTTCGAGTTCGCGAAGATCTGCGACGCGCTCTACCACTTCACCTGGGACCTCTACTGCGACTGGTACCTCGAATTGACGAAGGTGCAGATCGCGGAGGGCGGCGAGCGCGCCGAGGCCACCCGCGCTGTCCTGGGTCACGTGCTGGACGTGGTGCTGCGACTGCTGCACCCGATCACGCCGTTCATCACCGAGGTGCTGTGGAAGGCGTTGACGGGCAAGGAGTCCATCGTCGTCACCGAATGGCCGACGGCCTCCGGTAGCCCTGCCGACGTCGAAGCGACCCGCCGGGTCGAAGGCGTGCAGAAGCTCATCACCGAGATCCGCCGCTTCCGCGCGGACCAGGGTGTGAAACCCAGCCAGCGTGTGGCGACCCGCCTTTCCGGCGTGGACGAGGCAGGGCTATCAGCGCTCGTTGGCGCTGTCACGTCTCTCGCGCGCTTGGACGCCCCCGGTGAGGACTTCACCGCGAGTGCCTCGCTGGAAGTGCCTCTATCTGGCGGCAGCATCACCGTGGAGTTGGACCTGTCCGGCGCCATTGACGTTGCGGCGGAACGCAAGCGGCTCACGAAGGACCTGACGGTCGCCGAGAAGGAACTCGCCCAGTGCGAGGCCAAGCTGGGCAACCCGAAGTTCACCGACAAGGCCCCGGCCGACGTCGTCGCCAAGATCCAGACCCGGCGCGACGCCGCCCAGGCCGAGATCGCCCGCGTGCAGGCCAGGCTCGCTGCCCTGCCCGCGGGCTGACCGCTACTCGGGACTACGCGGGCTGGTCGAGGTTCTCGTCGACCCACCGGACCTCGACCGGCCTGCTGCCCGCCAACACCCGCGTCGCCGACTCGGCGGACTGGAACTGCCCGCGCATCCGCGCGCCCTTGTGGTCGGGCATGCCGAACAGCTCCACGTAGTCCTCGCCGAACCCGTCGGCGATCTCCATGCCCCAGCCGAGCACGGCGAAGTCCAGCGCCTGCCCGTCCGCGTCCCGTTGCACCTGGTAGACAGCGAACCGGCGTGGTGCGCACTCGGCCGTGACCTGGGCGATCTGCTGCTCGAGCTGGTCCTCGGGAATGATCGTCTGCAACTTGTACCTCCAAGATAGCAACGTTGCGATGCTGTCTGGGGAGCATCGCATCACGACGGGTCGGATCACAATGACGCCATCGAGTGAATGATTTTGCTCTTCAGATGCGAGAGACTGTCGCCGTTGGCCCAAGATCGGGAGGGATGGACATGGCTACTACCAAGCAACCCACTGTCATCGGCAGGGGTCTCGGCGGCGAACTGCGGGTGCTGCGCGAGGGCCGGAAGATGAGTCTCAAAGAGGTAGCCGACCTGCTGGGGTGGCAGGCGTCCAAGATCTCGCGGATGGAGACCGGCAAACAGGGAATCAGGCCCGCCGACGTCGCGTCCCTACTCGTGATCTACCGAGTGATCGGAAGGGATCGAGACCGTCTGGTCAAAGTTGGCCGAACGTTCCGATGACATAGGGTACTGGGAGAACCAACCGGCTCTGTCGGAGGAGTCCAAAACCCTCATGCGCATCGAGCGCGAGGCCACCGGGATCGTGAACTTCGAACCGCTGCTGATCCCTGGCTTGGTCCAGATTGGTGACTATGTCCGGGCACTGATGAGGGTATGCAACGTGTCTGATCAGGACATCGACTCTCGGGTGGCCGCCAGGTTGGCGCGCCAGGCGATCCTCACCAAGGACGAGGCGCCTAGGCTCCAGTTGATCGTTGACGAGATGGTGTTGCGGCGTGTGCTAGGCAGCCCAAAGATCATGGCCCGCCAACTCCGACGGGTTTTGGAGACAGTCGAAGAAGCGACAACAACCCTCCAGGTGTTGCCCATGTCGCTACGCGGACACTCTGGTCTAGACGGCGCGTTCACCTTGCTGGATTTCGTGCGGAATAAGCCTGTGGTGCACTTGGAACACAAGATTTCCGGCCTCTTCCTGGAAGAACCCGATCAGGTCGAGTTCTTCCGCGCCGAAGCCGATACCCTGAGCGAGTTGGCTCTGAGCCCCGCCAAGTCGGCGGAACTCGTTGCGACCATCGCACGGGAGCACGACCGAGAGTGAGGATCTTGATGAACGCGGTGGACCGGGCTTCGATGGTGTGGCGCAAGTCCAGCAGGAGCGGCTCGAACTCCAACTGTGTGGAGGTCGCGCGCACCCCGGCCGTGACCGCTGTGCGGGACTCCAAGAACCCCGATGGCCCCACCCTGGCCTTCCCCGTCGCCTCGTTCGCGCGGGCCCTCCGTACGCTCTAGGCGTGAGTCTGGAAGAACTGCGTCAGGTCGAGTCGGAGCTGGACACCCGCTGGCCGGAGACCAAGATCGAGCCGTCGCTGTCGCGCATCGCCGCGCTGGTCGACCTGCTCGGGTCTCCGCAGCGGGCGTACCCGGTGGTGCACATCGCGGGGACCAACGGCAAGACCTCGGTCACCCGGATGATTGACGCGCTCCTCACCCGGCTGGGGGTGCGCACCGGCCGGTTCACCAGCCCGCACCTGCAGTTGGTCACCGAGCGCATCAGCCTCGACAACGCGCCTATAGACCCCGAGCGCTACGTCGAGGTGTTCCGCGACATCGAGCCGTACATCGAGATGGTCGACGCGGGCTCTGACATCCGGCTGAGCAAGTTCGAGGTGCTCACCGCCATGGCCTACGCCGCCTTCGCCGACGCCCCCGTCGACGTCGCCGTCGTCGAGACCGGCCTCGGCGGCGCCTGGGACGCCACCAACGTCGCGGACGGCAAGGTCGCCGTCATCACGCCTATAGGCATCGACCACGTCGACTACCTCGGCTCGGACATCCTGGGCATCGCGGGGGAGAAGGCCGGGATCATCAAGCCCGACTCGATCGCGCTCCTCGCCGAGCAGACCCCCGAGGTCGCCCGCGTCCTGGTAGAGCGCGCGACCACAGTTGACGCCACCGTCGCCCGACAGGGCCTAGAGTTCGGCGTCCTCGCTCATGACGTTGCCGTCGGCGGGCAGGTCCTACGCCTTCAAGGCCTCGGCGGCGTCTACGACGAAATCTTCCTGCCCCTCCACGGCGAGCACCAAGCCAACAACGCCGCCCTGGCTCTAGCCGCTGTCGAAGCCTTCTTCGGCGCGGGCGCCCAGCGCCAACTAGACGTAGACGCCATCCGCGAGGGCTTCGCCTCCGTCGTCAGCCCCGGCCGCCTAGAGCGCGTCCGCATGTCCCCCAGCGTCTTCGTAGACGCCGCCCACAACCCCCACGGCGCGACAGCTCTAGCCAAGGCCCTCGACGCCGAGTTCGGCTTCCGCAAGCTCGTCGGCGTAGTCAGCGTCATGGCCGACAAGGACGCCGCTGGCATCCTCTCGGCTCTCGAGCCCGTGCTCACCGAGGTAGTCGTCACCACCAACTCTTCGACCCGCGCGATGGACCCGGACCACCTCGCCAACATCGCCACCGACATCTTCGGCGACGAACGCGTCACCATGTACTCGCACCTGACGAGCGCCATCAACGCCGCCATCGAACTCGCCGAAGAGACCGACGACCCCGACGAACCCCTCTCCGGCACCGGCGTCATCGTCACCGGCTCGGTCGTCACCGCGGGCGAGGCCCGTGCCCTCTTCGGCAAGGACCCCGCATGACCGCCCCCGACCCCATGAAGGGCTTCCGCGGCGTCATGTCCGCGGTGCTGATCCTGGAAGCCCTAGTCCTGCTGCTGGCGCTCCTAGTAGTAGCGAAGTCCGACGGCGGCCTCGCCACCTGGCAAGGCTGGGCAGTCGGCGCCATGGGCCTGACCCTGATCCTGGCGTGCGCCTTCGTAGGCCGCCCCTGGGGCATCTACCTGGCCGCGGGTCTCCAGGTAGTCCTCCTCCTAGGCTTCTTCATCGACTCCGCCCTAGGCATAGTCGCCGTGGTGTTCGCCCTAGGCTGGACCTGGATGCTCTGGGCCCGCAACGACGTCCTCAAGCGCATGGCCGAAGGCAGACTCGCCAGCCAACAACCCCCGCCGGACTAGCCTTTGCGCTCCTCCGCGCGAAGGTGCGCCAACACCTGCCCATACATGGCAACGGTCAACAACACCGGCCGCCTGGGGTACCTCCGGCGATACTCCACTTCCCTGCCAAGCCGAGGGCAGAAGATCCGTGACCGCACCACGCGACCTGTCGTGAGCACGAAGCAGATCTCCGTCCCAGCTTCATACAGGTAGTCAACGGCGGGCTTGCTCGCGACCTCCCGCACCTCCACCCACCGCAGCGTGGTCGAGCACCCGGGCAGCCGAACCCGCACTTCCCCCGGCCTCGTGAACAACCCTTCCCGCAGCCGCTTGATCCCCACCACAGCCACACCAAGAAGCAAGATCCCCGGCGCCCAACTCAGCCCATCCACAAAAGCCTTCGCCACCACGAACACCAATGCCGCGACCGCCGCGAACACCACCCCAGCCCGCTCCACTACCGTCCACGGCCCCAACTCAACCCGCCGCCACCCCACCCCCCGGACGCTAGCGACCCCCACCAACCGCAAGGCCCGATCCCCCAGAACTGCCGCTACCCCGCCACCCCCGGTAGCCCACCCCCACCCCACCTCCGCTCCCCACACGCGCGGGTCGGGGGCGCAGCCCCCACCCTCACCAGGGGGCGGCCCCAGGGCCAGTCTACTAGGCCCCACCGACAAAGGATCTTGAAAGCGGGCCCCCGAAGATCCACATGTGGATAACTTCTGTCGCCCAGGAGAGTGAAGCTCAAGGCGTGCTGCGGACTCGGCTCCAGCCGCGAAACCGAGCACCAGCCGAGAAGCTCGGCGCAAGCCGCGAAATCCAGCACCAGCCGTGAAATCCAGCGCAAGCCGCGGAAGCCCGGCGCAAGCCCCGAAATCCAGCGCAAACCGTGAAGCCCGGCGTGGGCCGCGAAACCCAGCGCAGGCCGCAAGGCCCATCCCTGCCAGGCGATCGCACGAGGCGCACAGGTTCTCGCCAAAGGCGTGGGCACATACGACGAGCTGCCCCATCCGCGGACAACTCCGGATGGGGCAGCTCAACCACTCCTACTGCCGTGACCTGCCGCTCACGGGCGGATCTCGGTGTAGAACTCGTCGTTCTGGAAGTAGAGGACTCGGTCGCGGAAGTAGTACCAGTTCAGCAGGCCGCCTGCTGAGCGGTTCTGCCCGCGGGGTACGGCGCGCACCGAGAAGTCGTAGAAGTAGTTCGCGGCGCCTTCTTCCGTTGTGGCGAAAGGGTATTCGTCGCAGTCCTCCACCCCGGCCACCGGCGGCGCGGGCAGGCCCGTGTTCTCGTACGGGGGAGTCCGCAGGCAGGCGGCGTCCTTGAACCGCGTGTTGTCCGCCTTGATCGAGCCGTCCCCCGGCACTCGGTGCAGCCCCGGGGAATCGCGATCGCCGGTGAACTTCCCGGGGATGAGCTTGGCGTAGTCCTCGGTCGGGTATGTGGTGTCCGGCCGGTCCTGGGCATCCTGGATGTGTCGGGCGACCGTCGTGACCCGGCCGTCGCTGATGTCGTACTGCAGGTGCGGGATGACGTCGTTGAAGATGCAGGCCGCGGGGTACGGGAAGCCGAACAACGAGAAGTAGTTCGCCGAGTCGCAACGCAGCCCGTAATCCCGTGAAAGGACTGGGGTGTAAATGAAATCCCCGCCTGAGCCCTCGCCGCGCCAGTGCCAGTCGTGGTAGAGCACCTTGTCGGGGTCGGCCGGATCAGCGCCCTTGGCGTTCGACGAGATCGTCCAGTCCACCCACGGGTTGTTCGAGTCCCACGTTTGGAAGCTGTGCACGGTTGCGCCATCGCTGGCGGAGCAGTACTGGTCGGTCTGCGTGCAGTCCGGCAGTACAGCCCAGTTCAGGTACGGCGCCACGGTGAACCGCTCGATGATCGACCAACCCGTGTACCGCACGGACCCTGGAACGTTGCGGAAGTAGACCCTGATATCGCGGGAGTTTGAACTTCCGATACCCACCGCCTCGAAAGTGAAAGAGCTCCGACCAACTTCCACGGGTTGCCCGTTGACCAGGCGTTCGTAGATGTTGCCGATGACGTAGCGCTGGCACCAGACGAACCGGTTGTGGACGCGCCCCGTTTCACCGTAAGCCCCTGGCTGTTGCAGGCACTCCCGGCCAACCTGAGGTGGGGCGGCCGCGGTGGTGGAGATGGCCTCGGTCTGGCTCGACGGGATCAACGCGCCGGACTGGTCGAGCGGAACGGCCGAAGTGTCCCGGTACGAGAACTGCTTGTTCGTTAGTGCGCGATCTCGTGACCGCTTTCGCGCCTCCGACGGATCCAGCGGAGCGTCCAGTTTCGCGGGCGGCTTTGGCGGCAGCGTGAAACCCGCCAACGATTCGCCGTTCGGTTGGAACGCGTGGCCGAAGTAGCCCGGCTCGGCGGCGGGTATCACCGGCTCCGCGGCAGCCGTTGTTGGGATCCCCACTGCCGACGAGCCCGCCATCAGGACGGCAAGTAATGCAAGCAGACTTCTTCTGCGTGTACGTGCTTGAGTGGTTTGCAAAGAAATTCCCCCGGTCCCCCGTGCTTTCTTCGTATCCCATTCATCTCGGATGGGTCTTCTGGTCTTCGCCGAAGCACGCTAGCCCCACCTGAAGCTCGCTGGCAACCGGCAGGAATTCACCTTCCGGTCGGCCGTGCTAAATTCAGCCACGGTCCGCGATAAATGCCGCAGGCCATACTGCTCGTCAGTGGAAACCGGCGTGCGGTGGGCGTACCCTGGTGCGCGTACTGGTCGAGACGGCCATTGGCGTGCGAGGGGATCGAATGTCGGAACAAACCTACGATTGGTTCGGTGTGGACTACCAGTGGCTGACCGAGTCGGGCTGCCTCACCCTGGTGAAAGACCTTGCTGAACGGGAGGCACTCCTGCGGTTCGGGGTCGATGTCACTGCCGCGCGGCCGATGACGTTCCAGGACGCGGCGGCCGAGTTGATGGCATCCGGTGGCGGCTTGGCCCTCGCATTGGCGGTCGCCGTTGACGGGGGCACGCTCGTGGTCGAGTACAACCAGTTCCACGGGGAAGAACCCGCTGTGCTCGCCGCGCTCTCGGCGGGTACCACCGCGTCCTCGGTCGCGCGCACGATCAACGGCACCGGCTCCTTCACCCACGCCGCCAACGGATCCATCCGAACGACCTTCCCCCTCGACCACCCCGACCGCCGAACCGGTGATGCCCCCGACGAGCTGCTCGACCACCTGCCGCTGCCCGGCGAGGACCCTTTCGTCACCGCTCTCGCCTTGGCCGCGCGGGTCACCGAGGTCAACTTCGACGCTTCGGCCTTGCAGGGGGAGTTCCTCGGGGGCGAGGTGGCCTGAACCGCGGCCCGCAAGTGTCATCCGCTGGTCAACTCGGGTTGGTCCGTCCGCCCCGACCGCGGATTACAAACCGGCTCATGACCGAACTGAACCGCAGGACCCTGTTGCGCGCCGGAGGTCTCGGCGTCGCTGCGGGGATTGTGTTGCCGGGTGTTGCCTACGCGACGCCCAAGGCTCGGCCCGTGCTCACCCACGGCGTGCAGACCGGCGACGTGACCAGCGACGGCGCCCTGCTCTGGACCCGGGCGGACCGGCCGTCGCGGATGCTGGTCGAGGTCTCCCGGGACCCGTCCTTCCGCCACGCCCGCTGCCTGCGCGGCCCCGTCCTCACCCCCACCACGGACGGCACCGGCAAGCTCCGGCTCACCGGCCTGCCCGCGGGCGAGGAGATCCACTACCGCGTCCACGCCGAAGACCTCGACGGCCGCAACAGCAGCGCGCCGCTGGTCGGCTCCTTCCGCACGGCTCCCATCGGGCGCGCCGACGTCCGTTTCACCTGGTCCGGGGACGTTGCCGGGCAGGGCTGGGGGATCAACCCCGAGATCGGCGGTATGACCGCTTATGCCGCGATGCTCGCCCGCCGCCCGGACTTCTTCATCCACAGCGGCGACACCGTTTACGCCGACGGGCCGCTTAAAGAGTCAGTGACCCTGCCTGACGGTCGGGTGTGGCGCAACGTTGTGACGCCAGAGAAGCTGAAGGTTGCCGAGACGGTCGCTGAGTACCGCGGACAGTTCGCCTACAACCTGCTCGACGAGAACGTCAAGGCATTCGCCGCACGGGTTCCCAGTATTGTTCAATGGGACGACCATGAAGTTACAAACAATTGGTACCCCGGTGAAATCCTCGACCTTCCGCAGTACACAGAAAAGCGCGTAGACGTCCTCGCGGCCCGCGCGGCGCAAGCATTCCACGAATGGCAGCCCGTCGATCGGCGCCGGGCTGAAGACGGTCGTCTCTACCGGAGCTTCTCTTACGGCAAGCACGTCGAGGTTTTCGTGCTCGACATGCGCACCTATAAGGACGCCAACACCGCCGACAAGAACGGCCAGGGCCAGATCCTCGGCGCCCGCCAGGCCCGCTGGCTGGTCGACGGCCTCGCCCGCAGCCGTGCCACTTGGAAGATCGTCGCCGCAGACCTCCCGATCGGCCTCATCGTCCCGGACGGCAAGGACATCGAGGGGGTTGCAAACGGCCTCCCGGGCGCGCCCGCAGGCCGTGAGTTCGAGCTCGCCTGGGTCCTGCGCACGCTCGCCCGCCGCCACGTTCGCAACGTTGTCTGGCTGACCGCGGACGTGCACTACACCGCCGCCCACCACTACTCGCCCGACCGCGCCGCCGTGGCCGACTTCACCCCGTTCTGGGAGTTCGTGTCCGGCCCCCTGCACGCGGGCGCGTTCGGCCCGAACGTCCTCGACCCCACCTTCGGCCCAGAGGCTGTCTTCGTGCACGCCCCACCGGTCGCCAACACCTCGCCGCTAGAAGGGTTCCAGCACTTCGGTGAGGTCCAAGTAGACGGCCGCTCCGGCGACCTCACCGTCTACCTGCGCGACGGCAAGGGCACCTCGCTCTGGTCCAAGACCCTGCGTCCCAGCCGGTAGGGCATTGGCTGAGGCTGCACTCTTACTGTGCAGCCTCAGCCAATGATTGCCGCCAGCACCGGCGTTGGGTCTACCGAGCGCGCCACCTCGTTGGCGGTGGAGCCCCGCTCAGGCAAGAAGTGGGCGGTTACGCACAGAACCCCTGTTACTTGCACGCACGCCCGACGGTCGCTGTAACCGTCGCCCGAAGTGGTTGACACCAAGGCAGGCTTACCTGCGACGGTCGTGCTGCGGTCGTCCCCCAACTTGACCACACCGTTGAGGTCGCCGTCGATCCTTTGCGAGACCTCAACAACCACCGTGTGCGTCTGGTCCACGAAGAAGCAGTGTCGCGCCTCAGACGCACGACTTGCGATGACCGGACTCATTTTGCCGAACTGCTGCACGGCGTCCTTAGCCATCGCGCACGCGACCCTCGCGTCACCGGCAGCGCGAACGAATGCGGCTTCACGGTCTGTCGGTACGGCAGCATCATCAGCCGGTTGGCACTGAAGTCCGTACGGGTAGTCGACGCACGCGCCGACCAGAGGCACATCAGGCTCGTTGGTCGGTATGGCAAGAGCGCCCAGCTTCGCAGCGACCCCGGCGGCCATCTCGCTCGCGCAGGTCTCCCCGCTGACCACCACCGCCAGGTCAAAACTCACCGGCACCGCGACCTGACACCGCCCAATCACCGCGTCGACAAGCTCAAACCCCCGTACTCCACCGAACTCCACCACTTTCGCCCGATACCGCTTCTCCCGCCCAAACCGCTCACCCACGACCACACTCACGTGCCCGTCAGCCGCACACCGCTCCCGATCCACCCCGGGTGGTTTCCCGACCAGAGCGCACGCGTCAACCTGCTCCAACGCCGAAACATCCCGATCCTTCGGCGCCTGGACCTCGGGATACGTCGCTGACGTCGGCGTCGGCCGAGGTGGACTGGTCGCCCCACCGCAGCCGGCGAGCAACACGAGCACCAAGCCCAGCGCGATCCGGGTCATCCAGGCAGCTTCGGCATGCTTGCCAGCCGGTCGCCCAACCGGGACGCGTCGGTGCGCAGCTTGTCGATCTCCGCGCCCGCGTGCCGCAGGATCTTCATCTGCGCGACGAAGTAGTTGTCGACGATCTCCCGCCACGCCTTGCCGCCGATCCCCGTGCCATCACCGTCATCGCTGTCGAGCGCCTTGTCGATCGCCGTCGCCAGCCCAGCACCCCACGCCGCCGCGGCAGCCCCACCGCTCACATAGGTCAGCGCCGCTGCCGCGATCGCGCTCAGAGCCTTGACCACCACGGTGTCCCACAGGCTTTCATGAGCGTAGAACTTGGCGTGGAAGGCGTCGACCAGCGTGCCCATCGCCTCGTTGAGGTTGGTCCGAGCCGCCTTGACGACGCCCGCGTAGGCGATCGCCAGCGCGGCGAGCTCCCGAGTGACCTGCGTGAAGTCGGTGGCAAAGTCTTCTATCGCGCCGAGGAACTCGCCCGCGTGAGCCGCGGCGGAGCCGGACCACTCCTGCCTGAGGTCCTCAAACCCGCCGTTGAGCTTGCCGTTCCAATCATCCGACCGCCACGACGCATCGATCAGAGCCGCGTAGACCTTGCTGATGTCGCTATCTTCGTCAAATAGTTGCCCGGACAGCGCAAGAGCGGGATCGAAGAACTGTTCGGGGTAGCAGCCTGCGATCACCGACTCGAACGGGTAGTACTCAGTTGGTTCCTTGGGGTCCGGCACGAGCGGTCCGTTGGGGTCCAACTGTCGTCTTTCGACCGTCAGGTTTCCCGGCTGTTCGACCCGGGTGCCGTCGGGGAGTATGACCATGCGGTCGTACTGGTGCTGCTCGGGATGGAGGAGCCATTCGACCCAGGCCGCGATCTCGGCCGCATGTCCGAACTCCGGGTCAGCGCCCGAGGCGGCGGGGTGGCTGCGGTCCGGCTGCCTATCAGGTGGTGCCATTGATCGGCGGGTCCCCTTCAAGTCGGCGCGAGAGCGAAGTCAGCGACTGCGTGGCGGCGTTCTCCGTCCGGTGGTACATCGCGTCAGAGGTGAGGAGGTTCTCGCGGAACTTTCGCACGGTCTGGAGCAAGGCCTGCTGGCGCTCGACGAGGGCGCCGTGCACCGAGAAGAACTCGTCGAGCATCCTGGTGCAGGAGCCGGTGAACTCCGCTCCGCCAGCGAGTTGAGGCCGCCCGATCAACTGTCGGTACGACAATCCACTCGAGGCGAATAGCTTGCTGGCCACTTCGTCGAGGTTGCGTACTGCGGGGTCGACTATGCGGTCGACGTAGTACTGAAGTGCTTCTGACGATGTCGAATAGCCCGACCGTTCGTGGTCCACGCTGCCCCCGTTTGGCTTAAGTCATCCGCGACGTTAGCGCCCGGTAGGCGGCTCGTGTCGTGCTTCGTAAGAACTAGGTAGAACTACCTATCGCCAGCCCGTCTGTCACCATGCGGCGGAGATGTTGGTGGCGAAGAGGAGCCAGATGGCGTTGGCGGCACCCGAGTAGATCGTGGCGGCAGCAGGAAAAGTGAACGGGCCGCCTGCGCGGACTCGGAGTTCAGGGGTCGGCTCGGACTCGAATGAGAAGACGATGCTGCGGCCAGCGCCTTCGGTGTGGCCGGGCAGGGAGAGGAAAGTCCACGAGTTAGCAGTTCGGTCGATTACCTGGACCGGGTTGGTCGTACCGGGAAGCGGTAGGCCAGGCGGCGTGTAGAGGTAGCACAGACCACCGATCGGTGGCAGCACAGCACAGTTGGAGTCGAACGGAAAATACTGACGTAGGTCAGAAGAGACGGCCGCTGTAAGAGCCTCCATGCTGATATCGGTCTCAAGCGCCAACGGGTACCGGTAGGAGTAGGACAGACCGGTAGGGGAAGCGGTGGCCGGTACAGCCACGGCAAGCACCGCCAGCAGCGCAAGAGCCAGGGACTTGAACATGAGGCCAACGGTGGTCAGCTAAGAGGGAGTCGGACAAACGGTGCCACCGCACCGGGTTACCCTGCTCACACGCTCGTGTGGTCTACACGACGTCATACCCGTGAAATGGAGTACCGAGAGCCGTGAGTGAGCGCACCCTGGTCCTGGTCAAGCCCGACGGTGTCAGCCGGGGCCTGGTCGGGGAGGTCATCTCCCGCATCGAGCGCAAGGGGCTCTCCCTGGCCGCGCTCGAGCTGCGCACCGTCGAGCGCGAGGTCGCCGAGCAGCACTACGCCGAGCACGCCGAGAAGGGCTTCTTCGGCGACCTGCTCGACTTCATCACCGGCGGCCCGCTCGTCGCGCTCGTGGTCGAGGGCCCGCGGGCCATCTCCGCGTTCCGGCAGCTCGCGGGCGGGACCGACCCGGTCGACAAGGCCACCCCGGGCACCATCCGCGGTGACTTCGGCCTGGAGGTCCAGTTCAACCTGGTGCACGGCTCCGACTCGACCGACTCCGCCGAGCGCGAGATCAAGATCTGGTTCCCGAACCTCTGAGGACCCCGCGCCGCCCGGCCGAAACCGCCGGGCGGCGCGAAACTCCGTCGGCATTGTCGGTACCGCCAGCTAGGGTGCCCGCGTGGCAGATGGGGCACTGGTCCGGGCGCGCGACCTGACGAAGACGTTCGGCGACTTCGAGGCCGTGCGCGGTATTGACCTCGACGTGCGGCCTGGGGAGGCGTTCGGCTTCCTCGGGCCCAACGGCGCGGGCAAGTCCTCGACGATGCGCATGGTGTCCTGCGTGTCGCCGCGCACCGGTGGTGACCTGACCGTCCTCGGCCTGGACCCGAACACCCAAGGCCCTGCCATCCGGGCCCGCCTCGGTGTCGTGCCGCAACAGGACAACCTGGACAACGAGCTGACCGTCCGGCAGAACCTGCACGTCTACGGCCGCTACTTCGGACTGTCCAAAGCGCACGTGCGGGCCAAGGCCGTCGAGCTGCTCGACTTCGCCCAGCTCGCCGACCGCGCCGACGACGAGGTGGAGCCGCTCTCCGGCGGCATGAAGCGCAGGCTCACCATCGCCCGGTCGCTGATCAACGACCCCGAGCTGCTGCTGCTCGACGAACCCACCACCGGCCTCGACCCGCAGGCCCGCCACCTGCTCTGGGACCGCCTCTTCCGGCTCCGCCAGGAGGGCGTCACCCTCATCATCACCACGCACTACATGGACGAGGCCGAGCAGCTGTGCGACCGGCTGGTCGTGATGGACGGCGGCAAGATCGTCGCCGAGGGCAGCCCCGCCGAGCTGATCGCCAAGTACTGCAGCCGCGAGGTCCTCGAGCTGCGGTTCACCACCGACAAGCCGGACGCGGCCGCCACCGAGGGGCTCGCCGACCGGGTCGAGGTCCTGCCTGACCGGCTGCTGCTCTACACGACCGACGGCGAGGCCTCCCTGGCCGCCGCCCACCAGCGCGGCATCGCGCCGCTGTCCAGCCTGGTCCGCCGCGGCACCCTCGAAGACGTCTTCCTGCACCTCACCGGCCGGACCCTGGTGGACTGATGACCAGCACCCGAGCGCGCGTCCCCGCTGCCCCGGCCGCCATCTGGCTGGTCGTCGAGGGCCTGTGGGCCTGGTACCGCCGCAACTGGCGCTCCTCGGCCGTCTCCAGCGTCGTCGAGCCCGTGCTGTTCCTGCTCGCCCTCGGCCTCGGGTTCGGCTCGCAGATCCAGCCGACCGCGGCGACCGGTGGGCTGCCGTACGTGCAGTACCTGGCGCCCGCGCTGGTGGTGGCCTCCGCGCTGCAGACCGCCGCGTTCGAGGCCACCTACCCGGTCCTGTCGGCGTTCAAGTGGAAGCGGACGTTCATCGGCGTCGGCTCCACCCCGATCACCGCCGCCCAGATCGCGCTGGGCCAACTGCTCTGGATCGCGCTGCGGCTGGTCGTGTCCGCGGTCGCCTTCCTGGTGATCGCCGCCCTGCTCGGCGCGGTGTCCGGTGTCGGCGTCGTCGGGTCGCTGTTCGCCGCCGTGCTCGCCGCGATGGCCTTCGCCGCGCCGGTGGTCGCCTACTCGGCCACCCTGGAGACCGAGGGCCAGCAGTTCAGCGCCATCTTCCGGTTCCTGGTGGTCCCGATGACGGTGTTCGGGGGGACCTTCTTCCCGGTCGACCAGTTACCCGCCTGGGTGCGGCCGATCGTCTGGGTGACACCGCTGTGGCACGGCACGGAGCTGTCCAGGGCGGCCGCGTTCGGCACCGGTGAGGCCCTGGCCGTGCTCGGCCACCTCGCCTACCTGGTCGCGCTCGTCGTCATCGGTGCCCGCCTCGCCGTGCGCACCTTCGCCCGCAGGCTGGAGGTCTAGGTGACCACGACCGCCCCCACCGCCCACGAGCGCGCGGGCGTGCTGCTGCGCGTCCTGCCAGCGGGCATGTACGCGGGCCGTGCGCACGCCCTGGTCGAGCGCTCGTTCCTGGTCAACCGCCGCGCCTGGCTGCAGGTGGTGTCCGGGTTCTTCGAGCCGCTGTTCTTCCTGTTCGGGCTCGGGTTCGGCTTCGGCAAGCTCATCGGCGACGTCGTCGGGCCCGGCGGCGAGACGATCAGCTACGTCGCCTACGTCGCGCCCGCCCTGCTGGCCGCCTCCGCCATGAACGGCGCCGTCTACGACTCGACGTTCAACCTGTTCTTCAAGCTCAAGTACGCCAAGCTCTACGACGCCGTGCTCACCACCCCGCTCGGCCCGCTGGACGTCGCCATCGGCGAGATCACCTGGGCGCTCATCCGCGGCGCGCTCTACGGCTCCGGTTTCCTCACCGTGATGCTCGGCATGGGCCTGCTGACCTCGCCGTGGGCGCTGCTGGCGTTACCCGCCGCCGTGCTCATCGCGTTCGCCTTCGGCGCCCTGGGCATGGCGGGCACCACCTTCATGCGGTCCTGGCACGATTTCGACCTGGTGCAGCTCGTGGTGATGCCGATGTTCCTGTTCTCCACGACCTTCTACCCGATCACGGTGTACCCCGAGGGTGTCCAGTTCGCGGTCAAGTGCTTCCCGCTCTACCACGCGATCGAGGTCATGCGGGCTCTGTGCACCGGGTTCGTCGACGTCTCCCTGCTCGGGCACCTCGCCTACTTCGTGGTGATGGCGGCCGTCGGCGTCGTGGTCGCGTCCCGGCGTTTGGGCAAGCTGCTGCTCGCCTGAGCGAAGGCGGCTGCGCCAAGAGGGTTACCCTGGTTCGCTGTGAGCGTCGAGTCAGTGTTCCCCCAACTTGAGCTGTTGCTGCCCAGGGTGTCCAAGCCGGTCCAGTACGTCGGCGGGGAGCTCAACGCCACCGTCAAGGAGTGGGACAGCACCACCGTGCGGTGGGCGCTGATGTACCCCGACGCCTACGAGGTCGGGCTGCCCAACCAGGGCGTCATGATCCTGTACGAGGTGCTCAACGAGATCGCCGACGTGCTGGCCGAGCGCACCTACGCGGTCTGGCCGGACCTGGAGAAGCTCATGCGGGAGCACGGCGTCCCGCAGTTCACCGTCGACGGCCACCGCCCGCTCGGCGCCTTCGACATGCTCGGGGTCAGCTTCTCCACCGAGCTCGGCTACACGAACATGCTCACCGCCCTCGACCTCGCGGGCATCCCGCTGCTGGCCGCCGAGCGCACCGAAGACCACCCGGTCGTGCTCGCCGGTGGCCACGCCGCGTTCAACCCCGAGCCCATCGCGGACTACATCGACGCCGCGGTGCTCGGCGACGGCGAAGAGGCCGTCATCGAGATCTCCGACATCATCCGCGCCTGGAAGGCCGAGGGCCGCCCCGGCGGCCGCGACGAGCTGCTGACCAGGATGGCCGAGACCGGCGGCATCTACATCCCGCGGTTCTACGACGTCACCTACCGCGCCGACGGCCACCTCGACGCCATCGCCCCCAACCGCCCCCGGGTCCCCGAGACGGTCGCCAAGCGCACCACCATGGACCTCGACGCCTGGCCGTACCCGAAGCAGCCGCTGGTGCCGCTCGCCGAGAGCGTGCACGAGCGGATGAGCGTGGAGATCTTCCGCGGCTGCACCCGGGGCTGCCGGTTCTGCCAGGCGGGCATGATCACCCGCCCGGTCCGCGAGCGCTCCATCGAGGGCATCGGCGCGATGATCCAGACCGGGCTCGCGGCCAGCGGCTTCGAGGAGGTCGGCCTGCTGAGCCTCTCCAGCGCCGACCACTCCGAGATCGGCGAGATCACCAAGCAGCTCGCCGACCGCTACGAGGGCACCAACACCGGCCTATCGCTGCCCAGCACCCGCGTCGACGCGTTCAACATCGACCTCGCCAACGAGCTCTCCCGCAACGGTCGCCGCTCTGGCCTAACCTTCGCCCCCGAGGGTGGCAGCGAGCGGATCCGTAAGGTCATCAACAAGATGGTGTCCGAAGAGGACCTCATCAAGACTGTTAGCGCTGCCTATGCCCAGGGTTGGCGGCAGGTGAAGCTGTACTTCATGTGCGGCCTGCCCACCGAGACCGACGAAGACGTCCTGCAGATCGCCGAGATGGCCAAGAACGTCATCCGCGCCGGTAGGGCCGCCAGCGGCCGCAAGGACATCCGCTGCACGGTGTCCATCGGCGGCTTCGTCCCCAAGCCGCACACCCCGTTCCAGTGGGCCGCGCAGTGCGACCCCGACACCATCGACTCCCGGCTGCGCAAGCTGCGCGAGGCGATGAACTCCGACCGCGACCGCAGCATCGGCCGCAACATCGGCATGCGCTACCACGACGGCAAGCCCAGCCTCATCGAAGGCTTGCTCTCCCGCGGCGACCGACGTGTCGGCAGGGTCATCGAGGCCGTCTGGCGCCAAGGTGGTCGATTCGACGGTTGGAACGAGCACTTCTCCTACGAGCGTTGGACTTCCGCCGCCACAGCCGAGCTGGAGCCCCTGGGCGTCTCCCTCGACTGGTTCACCACCCGCGAGCGGTTGGAGGCCGAGGTCCTGCCCTGGGACCACCTGGACTCCGGCCTGGAGAAGAACTGGCTCTGGGACGACTGGCAGGACGCCCTCGACGAGCGCGAGCAGGACGACTGCCGGTGGACCCCGTGCTTCGACTGCGGCGTGTGCCCGGCCATGGGCACCGACATCGAGATCGGTCCCACCGGCCGCAAGCTGCTGCCGATCAGCCCGGTCGGCGTCGGCTCCCCGGTCCGGAACCCGGCGCTGTCCGCGCCGTGATCGTCCGGCTGGCCACCGACGCGGACATCGCGTCGGTGGCCGCGCTGCGCTTGCGCGCGGCCGAGGAGGACGCAGAGGATGCGGGCGAGCCGATCACCGATCCGGGGTACACGGACCGGTTCACCGAGTGGTGGCACGCGGAGAAGTCCCACCGGCGGTTCTGGATTGCGGAGACCGGCCACCCGATTGGGTTCTGTTGCCTAGTCTTGGTCACTCGTATGCCGAAGGCAGGACAACCTGCTGGCGCATGGGGCTACCTCAGCAACTTCTTCGTTCTGCCCGAGCACCGCGACGCGGGCGTAGGGGCGGCGCTCATGTCCGCGTTGCTCAAGTACGCCGAGGACCTCGGCTGCCCGCGCGTGGTCCTAACCCCGTCCGAACGCGCGGTCCCGTTCTATAGGCGCGCGGGGTTCAGTCCGGCGGAATCCCTGCTGCTCAAGGTCAACGCTACGGAGTGACCGCGGCCAGCGCGTCGACCAGTCCGTGCCCGTAGAAGCTGTTGAACGGCGCGTACCCCGAGCAATACGCGTCCTGCACGCCCGCGCCGTCGAGGTCGTAATCGGCTGGGCAGGCAATGCTCGTCGCGCCGTTGGTCAGCAGTCTCGTCAGCTGCTGCACCGAGGCGCCCGGGTGTGTTGACGCCAACAGCGCCACCACCCCGGTCACGTGCGGTGCCGCCATCGACGTCCCGCAGACCTGCGCGTAACCGCCGGGCACCGTCGACAGCACGCACTTGCCGGTGGACTGCTCCCCGCCCGGCGCGGTCACATCGATCACACCGAGTCCATAGGCGCTGTAGCCCGCCTTCACCCCATCCGGGCCCACCGCGGACACCGCGATCACTCCGCGCAACCCCGCGGGCAGCACCCGGCAGTTCCCGTCGAGCGTGCGCCACTGCCCGTCCGGCCCGGCCGTCTGCCCACTGGGGGAGGCCAGGTCACGGCTCTCGTTCGTCGCCGCGGCCACGTTCAGCACCCCGCGGCTGGTGGCGTGGTCGGCCGCGCGCCGGACCGCCTCGTAGACCACGTGCTCCTCGCCCCGGTCGCAGGTCAGCGGCCACGGGTCGACGAAGTAGCTGTTGTTGGCGACCGCCATGCCGTTGGCCGCGGCCCACATCAGCCCGCACACCACCGACTCCGGCCGCACCGTCCCGTCGTCGTCGACCACCTTCACCGAGGCCAACCGCACCCCGGGGGCGACGCCGGTGATCCCCTTGCCGTCGGCGGCCGCGGCGATGATCCCCGCCACGTGCGTGCCGTGCGGTGAGGTCGTGGGCGCCCACGCGGCCGGGCTCGGGTCGGCCTTGCCGCTCAGGCAGCCAGCCGAGCGGGTCGGGTCCACCGCGCGCTCCAGGTCCGGGTGGGTCGCGTCGATGCCCGAGTCGAGCACCCCGACCAGCACGTCCCTGCTGCCGGTGGACACCGCGTGCGCGGCGTCGGCGCGGATCATGCCCATGTCCCACTGCTCGCCGGAGCGGTCTTCGGTGGTGTCGCCGCCGCCGGTGGTCACCCTCGGCGCGATCTTGCCAGCGTGCCCGGCCTCGACGGCCTCGGTGCTGAACGCCCTGGCCCGGCCGAGCCGGTCGGCGAAGCGCGGATCACCCGATGTGGCTACCCCGACCGCGATTTCGCCGTAGTAGGCAACCGTCGACCCGCAAGCCAACGTCATCTCGGTTGAGGCGGCCTCGGCCGTGGTGCCCTCGGCGAACAGGACCAGGTAGCGCGACTGCGCCCCCGCCGGGTGGCAGGGCAGTGACCCGTCCTCGAGGGGTTCCCCGTCGGCGAGGCTGGGGACGGCGAACGCCGCCGCGACTATCGCGACGCTGACCGCCGCCGCCCTCGTCAGGCGGAGCAGAGGCACGGGCGACCTCCAGTGCATTCCCTCGGCGCGGGCTGTCCACTCCGTGCGGACGCTAGCCGGCCGCCGGGTGGGAAACAAGCTCGCCGGCCGAATTGGCGCTCCCGGTACGGTGCCACCTACGGCGGTGGGCTCACCACCGGAGCAAGAGCAGACCACCAGAAGGAGTAATCCTGAGCCGCCAGGACCAGCCCAACCCGTCGGCGTCACCGGTGCAGAAGATCCGGCTGCGCTACGCCAAGCGGGGCAGGCTCCGCTTCACCTCCCACCGCGACGTCGCCAGGGCCTTCGAGCGGGCGCTGCGCCGGGCGGGCGTGCCGATGGCCTACTCGCAGGGCTTCAGCCCGCACCCGAAGATCTCCTGGATCGGCGCGGCGCCGACCGGGGTCGCCAGCGAGGCCGAGTACGTCGAGGTCCAACTGGTCGAGCGGGTCGACCCGCTGCGGCTGGCCCAGGTGCTCGACTCCGCGCTCGCGCCGGGGCTGGACGTGCTGGAAGCCGTGGAGGCGGGCCCGGGCGGGCTCGCCGAGCGGATGGAGGCCAGCGACTGGCACATCGAGCTGCCCGGGGTGGCGCCGGAGGCCCTGCGCGGCGCCGTCGAGCGGCTGCTGGCCACAGAGCACGTCGAGGTCGAGCGGCTGACCAAGGACGGGCGGCGGCTCATCGACGCCCGACCTGCGGTTATCCGCGCCGAGGTGACCGAGGGGGTCGCCGGGGAGCGCGACGCGCCGAGCGCTGTGGGCACTGACATGTCCTACCCGGAGCGTTCGTGTGGGATACTGCGTGTGGTCGTGCGGCAGACAACACCGGCCGTGCGGCCCGACGACGTACTGAGCGCGCTGCGTGTCGTCGCCGCCCTGGAACCACCGGTACCCGCGAAGGCGACTCGGTTGGCCCAGGGACGGCTTGACGACGATGGCGGTCTGTCCGACCCGCTGGCCCAAGACCGGCAAGCGGGGATCGGGTAGTCCATCGGGGATCGGAGCGCCTCTGCCGTGGTCGAACGACCTGCCGCCAGCGGGCCGTGGTCGGTGACGACCACAGCCGTGGCGGTGTCAGGCGAGGATTCCCGCCGCCTAGCGCGGTGGAAAAAGGACAACTAGGCCCCTGAGCGGCTCGCGTCCGTACGACGCGCCCGGGGGCGGAGGAGCTACATGTCGGATATGTCGACCCCTGCCGGAAGTGCCGGCGGGGCTACCACCACACCCGTTGACCAGGTTCTGGCACAGGTGCCCGCCAAGGTCCGCGTGCACGCGCTGGCCAAGCTGCTCGAGGTGAGCAGCAAGGATGTGATCGCCGCGCTGGAGCAGCTCGGTGAGTCCGTTCGCGGCGCGCAGTCCAGCGTGGCCAAGGACACCGCCGAGCGCGTGGTCCGTGCGTTGCTGGTGTCCGAGGACGACGCGGCGGCCGGTGCGGCCCCCGAGGTCGCTGAGGTCATCGAGGTCACCGAGGCCGCTGACGAACCGGTCGAGCCCACCCCGAGGCGGGTTCCGCCCGCGCCGGTGTTCGCCTCGGCGTCACCGCTGTTCCTGCAGCCGGAGCCGCCCGCGGCCAGGCCCGCCCCGGTGACCCGGGTCGAGCCGCCGGTGGCGGAGCCCGAGCCGATCGAGGCCGCCGAGCCGGACCACCGCGATCAGTCGGACCAGGTTGACCAGTCGGACCAGCCCGATCAGTCCGACGACGACGAGGACGGCGGCTCCGGTCGTCGTCGCCGTCGTGGTCGCCGCGGCCGTGGCCGCGGTAAGGGCGCCGCGGACGACAACGCCGAGCAGGACGACGACGAGGCCGCTCCCGCCGCTGAGGAAGCGGACGAGGAGCAGGCCACTGAGGAGTCCTCGGACTCCGGCGACGGGGCCACCCGCCGCCGTCGGCGCCGCCGTCGCCGCAAGGGCGGGGATGACGCTGACGCCGATGCGGGCGACGACCCGCCTAACACCGTTGTGCACGTGCGTGAGGCCCGTGAGCCGCGCGAGCCCCGTGAGTCCCGCGAGGACAGGGGCGAGGCCGCCCGCGACGAGGTGCGCAGCGTGCGCGGCTCGACCCGGCTGGAGGCCAAGCGCCAGCGCCGCCGCGACGGGCGGGAGGCGGGCCGCAGGCGCGCCCCGATCCTGTCCGAGGCCGAGTTCCTGGCCCGCCGCGAAGCCGTCGACCGCGCGATGGTCGTGCGCGAGCAGGGCGACCGCATCCAGATCGGCGTCCTCGAGGACGGCGTGCTCGTCGAGCACTTCGTCACCTCGGCGGGTTCCGGCTCGCTGGTCGGCAACGTCTACCTCGGTCGCGTCCAGAACGTGCTGCCCAGCATGGAGGCCGCGTTCGTCGACATCGGCCGGGGCCGCAACGCGGTGCTCTACGCCGGTGAGGTCGACTGGGACGCCGCTGGGCTGGAGGGCAAGGCCCGCAAGATCGAGCAGGCGCTGTCCACTGGCGACAGCGTGCTGGTCCAGGTCACCAAGGACCCGGTTGGGCACAAGGGCGCCCGGCTGACCACGCAGATCAGCCTGCCCGGCCGCTTCCTGGTGTACGTGCCGGGCGGCGGCGCGACCGGCATCTCCCGCAAGCTGCCGGAGAACGAGCGGCGCAGGCTCAAGGACGTGCTCAAGCGCATCGTCCCCGAGGACGCGGGTGTGATCATCCGCACCGCCTCGGAGGGCATCAGCGAGGAGGAGCTCGGCCGCGACGTGCGCCGCCTGCAGGCGCAGTGGCAGGTCATCCGGGACAAGTCCGAGGGCACCAACGGCGTCAAGCGCTCCGGCGCGCCGTCGCTGCTCTACGAGGAGCCCGACCTGCTGGTCAAGGTCGTGCGCGACCTGTTCACCGAGGACTTCACCTCGCTGGTGGTGCAGGGCGACACCGCGTGGGAGACGATCGACTCCTACGTCCGCCACGTCGCGCCCGAGCTGCTGGACCGGGTCCGCAAGCACGTCGGCGTGCACGACGTGTTCGCCGCCCACCGCGTCGACGAGCAGCTGCTCAAGGCGCTCGACCGCAAGGTGTGGCTGCCCTCCGGCGGGTACCTGGTGATCGACCGCACCGAGGCGATGACCGTCATCGACGTCAACACCGGCAAGTTCACCGGGTCCGGCGGCAACCTCGAGGAGACGGTCACCCGCAACAACCTGGAGTCGGCCGAGGAGATCGTCCGCCAGCTGCGGCTGCGCGACATCGGCGGCATCATCGTGATCGACTTCATCGACATGGTGCTGGAGTCCAACCGGGACCTGGTGCTGCGCAGGCTCACCGAGTGCCTTGGCCGCGACCGCACCCGCCACCAGGTCGCCGAGGTCACCTCGCTCGGCCTGGTGCAGATGACCCGCAAGCGGGTCGGCACCGGTCTGCTCGAGGCGTTCAGCACCACGTGCGAGCACTGCAAGGGCCGCGGCGTGGTGGTCACCACCGAGCCGACGGTCAAGACGCCCGCCAACGGCGCCGCGCCGCAGCAGCAGTCGCAGCCCGCCCAGTCCGCGGACAAGGGGCAGCAGCAGAGCGGCGGTAGGCGTAACCGCAACCGGGGTGGCGGCGGTGAGCAGAACCGCGAAGAGGCCGCCAAGGTCGCTGTGCGCGACATCGCGAAGGCGACCACCAAGCACGACGAGCAGCCGGTCGAGCACTCGGAGAACGGCTCGCGTCCGCACGCTGTGGAGGTTCCCGAAGCGGTAGAGCCGACGGTCGCCGTCGAGCCTGCCGTGGAGGAGGCAGCTCCTAGCTCGCGGCGCAGGCGGCGCTCGTCCAGCCGCGCCCAGGGCGCGGCGGCCCCGGTGACCTCGCCGGAGCCGTGGGAGCCGGTGCAGGCCCCGAGCGAGCCCGCGGAGGTCGCCGACCAGAGGGTGTCCGCTTCGGCGGCACAGGTGCGTTCAGCCTCGCAGCCGCGCACCGCCCCAGCCAGCGAGCCCGCCGCCTCTCCGGAGCCGGTCGCGTCCGTTGTCCCGCCACGCCGTCGCGTCGCACGTCGGGCCGCTTCACGCCCGGCGGGGCCGCCGGTGGACGTGGCCCAAGAGAGCTGAGGTAGAGGGGTCGAACCGGGCCAAGACCACCCCGGTTTGACCCCTCTTCCAGCAGGCACGTAACCTGTCACATGGCCCGCCGTTCGGTGGGCTGTGTCTTGCGAAGCCCGATCCTGTGTTTGAAGTCGCGGATAAGGGCGCGCACGACCCCCACCGTCTAGTAGCAGGAGACTTCCGTCCCGATGTACGCGATCGTCAAGACCGGCGGCAAGCAGTACAAGGTGGCTGTTGGCGACGTCGTCGAGGTCGAGAAGCTCGAGGGCGCGCCGGGCACCGAGCTCAACCTCGCCGCGGTGCTCGTTGTCGACGGCACCGACGTCACCTCCGACGCGGACACCCTGGCCAAGGTCTCGGTGACCGGCAAGGTCGTCGAGCAGACCAAGGGCCCCAAGATCCGCATCCACAAGTTCAAGAACAAGACCGGGTACCACAAGCGACAGGGTCACCGCCAGAAGTTGACCCGCGTCGAGGTCACCGGCATCACCAAGTAGAGGACCTGAGCAGCCATGGCACACAAGAAAGGCGCGTCCAGCTCCCGCAACGGGCGCGACTCCAACGCCCAGTACCTCGGCGTGAAGCGCTACGGCGGCCAGGTCGTCAAGTCCGGCGAGATCCTGATCCGCCAGCGCGGCACCAAGTTCCACCCCGGTGTGAACGTCGGTCGCGGCAAGGACGACACCCTCTTCGCGCTCGCCCCCGGTGCGGTCCAGTTCGGCAGCAAGCGCGGCCGCAAGACCGTCAACATCGTCCCGGTCGAGGTCTGAGGCCCGCGGACGACGCTAGACCCTTCGAACGAGGGGCGGGCTGGACGACTCCGGCCCGCCCCTCGTTTCTCGTTTGTGAGAGGAATCCCCAGGTGTCCCGTTTCGTCGACCGGGTCGTCATCCACGTGGCCGCAGGCAGCGGCGGCAACGGGTGCGCCTCGGTGCACCGCGAGAAGTACAAGCCGCTGGGCGGCCCCGACGGTGGCGACGGCGGCAACGGTGGCGACGTCGTGCTCGTCGTCGACAACAACGTGCACACGCTGCTGGACTTCCACTTCCGCCCGCACGCCGTCGCCGACAGCGGCAAGCAGGGGCACGGCGCCAACCGGGACGGGGCGACCGGTGAGGACCTCGAGCTGACCGTGCCCGACGGCACCGTCGTGCTCGACGCCAACGGCGAGATCGTGGTCGACCTGGTCGGCCACGGCACCCGGTTCATCGCCGCCCGCGGTGGCCGCGGTGGCCTGGGCAACGCGGCGCTGGCCTCCAAGGCCAGGCGGGCGCCCGGGTTCGCGCTGCTCGGCGAGCCGGGGGAGACCAGGGACCTGGTCCTCGAGCTGCGGTCGGTGGCCGACGCCGGGCTGCTGGGGTTCCCCTCGGCTGGCAAGTCGTCGCTGATCTCGGTGCTGTCCTCGGCCAAGCCGAAGATCGCCGACTACCCGTTCACCACCCTGGTGCCGAACCTGGGCGTGGTCACGGCGGGCGACTCGGTCTACACGATCGCCGACGTGCCCGGCCTGATCCCCGGCGCGAGCCAGGGCAAGGGGCTGGGCCTGGACTTCCTGCGCCACATCGAGCGCTGCTCGGTGCTGGTGCACGTGATCGACTGCGCCACGTACGAGGCGGGCCGCGACCCGCTGTCCGACATCGACGCGCTGGAGCAGGAGCTGGCCCGCTACACCCCGGCGCTGGGCGGCACCCTCGCCGACCGGCCCCGGATGGTGGTGCTCAACAAGCTCGACGTCCCCGAGGCGCGCGAGCTCGCCGAGCTGGTGCGCCCGGAGATCGAGGCGCGCGGGCTGCCGGTGTTCGAGATGTCCACGGTCACCCGGGCAGGCCTGCGGGAGTTCAGCTTCGCGCTGGCCAAGGTCATCGAGGAGGACCGGGCGAGCAAGCCGACGCCCGAGGCCACCCGGATCGTGCTGCGGCCCACCGCGGTCGACGACTCGGGCTTCACCGTCGAGCACGACCCGCACGACGACACCGGCTTCGTGGTGCGCGGCGAGCGCCCGGACCGCTGGGTCCGCCAGACCGACTTCAACAACACCGAGGCGGTCGGCTACCTCGCCGACCGCCTGGCTCGCCTGGGCGTCGAGGAGGCGCTGGCGAAGGCCGGTGCCGTCCCCGGCTGCCCGGTCACCATCGGCGGCGTCACGTTCGACTGGGAGCCGTCCACCCCGGCCGGTGTGGCGGTCATGATGCACAACCGGGGCAGCGACCCGCGGTTGGAGAACAACGCCCGGATCGGCGCGACCGAGCGCAAGGCGGCCAAGGTCGCCCGCCGCACCCCGTTCGAGGAGATGCTCGACGAGGACGACGAGTGAGCACCCGCGCCGCGGTCGCCGGGGCCCGGCTGGTCGTGGTCAAGGTGGGGTCGTCCTCACTGACCACGGCCGAGGGCGGCCTCGACCCGGCGCGGTTGGATTCACTGGTGGACGCGGTCGCCGCGCGCCGGGCGGCCGGGAGCCAGGTGGTGCTGGTGTCCTCGGGTGCCATCGCCGCCGGTCTGGCCCCGCTCGGCCTGGCCAGGCGCCCCCGTGACCTCGCCACCCAGCAGGCCGCGGCCAGCGTCGGGCAGATCGCGCTGGGGCACGCGTACGTGGCCTCTTTCGGCCGCTACAGCCTGCGCGTCGGCCAGGTGTTGCTGACCGCGGACGACATCGTCCGCCGCTCGCACTACCGCAACGCCCAGCGCACCCTCACCCGCCTGCTCACCCTCGGCGCTGTGCCTGTCGTGAACGAGAACGACACGGTCGCCACCGAGGAGATCCGCTTCGGCGACAACGACCGCTTGGCGGCCCTGGTCGCCCACCTCATCGGTGCCGACGCCCTGGTCCTGCTGTCCGATGTGGACGCCCTCTACGACGGCGACCCCCGGCTGGGCGCGGCCCGCCGCATCACCGAGGTGACCGGCGAGTCCGATGTGGAGGGTGTGCGGGCTGGCGCGGTCGGCGCCTCCGGCCTCGGAACCGGCGGGATGGCCTCCAAGCTCGCCGCCGCCCGCCTGGCCGCCGCCGCGGGCGTCCCGGTCCTGCTGGCCGCCGCCGCGGACGCCCCCCAAGCCCTCGGCCCCGCCGACGTGGGCACGGCCTTCGCCCCCACCGGCCGCCGCCTGACCTCCCGCCGCTTCTGGCTCGCCTACGCCGCGGACGCCACCGGCACCCTAACCCTCGACGACGGCGCCGTCACCGCCGTCGTCGACCGCCGCCGCTCCCTGCTGGCCGCAGGAATCACCACCACCAAAGGCGACTTCCAAGCAGGCGACGTAGTCGAACTGGCCACCCTCACCGGCCGCGTAATAGCCCGAGGCATCACCAACTTCGACGCCGCCGAACTGCCCGCCCTCATCGGCCACTCAACCCACGACCTCCCCACCGACCGCCGCCGTGAAGTAATCCACGCCGACGACCTGGTGCCGCTTCCCCACCCCCACTAGCGCCGCCCCTCCACTTCGAGGCATTGGCAACTCCGCCACTGGCCACTCAAGAGCCCTGGTGCTGTAGCCGCCTAGCAGAGCCCCAACATCCCTTACCCCGCAACGCCAACCCCGGCTTACGCAAGATCATCTGTCGCAAGAGCCCCCGATATACAGCCTATCGAGGGTGCCCGACAGAACCGGGTCAGCGATCACGGCCTGTGGACACCAGAGCACGTTGTGGACAACCACCCGCCAACTCGCCCGCCCCCTGGACCAACGAACCCAGCAGCGCCAGCCCAGTTGCCGTCAGTTCCGCTCCACCTCGCCTAGCCGCCCCTGGGACACTCGGACCCAGCGGTGCCACCCCGGCGCCCACCGAGTCAGCTCTGCCAACCCAGCCACTGGCCACTCGAGAGTCGAGGTGTCAGCCCGGCTTCCGTCAGGTCTGCCCCAACCCACCTACCCAGCACCTGGACACTCTGACCCGGCGGTGCCAGCCTGCGCCCCGTCAGGTCCGCCCCAGCCCACCTGATCACCCCGCGCCCCTCGGAGTCGCTGGTGCCAGGCCGGCTCGATGGGGCGGACTTGTTTTGCGTGGGGGGACAACACCCGTAGCGTTGCCACGCGGCAGGGCCTGCTTTTGGGCCCCTGCTTTGCGGTTCTGCGTCGGGTGTTGTAGGGGCCCCACGCAAAACAAGTTCGCCCCATCGAGCTTTCCGCATTGCCGCGGATCGGGCCCGATGTCGCCGCCAGGCGACGAGGCGTCCGATCCCGGGTCGCCGAGGTTGCCGCCAGGCAACGAGGCCGACGACCCCGGGTCGCCGCCAGCGCCCCGCGTCCTAACTAGTCGTCGCCAACGCGAACGGCAACACCGCCCCCGCCCCAACATCCCGCAACATCGCCGCTCCCACCGTCATCGTCCACCCGCTATCAATCCGGTCATCCACCAACAACAACGCCCCCTCAATCCCACCAACCCGAGCAGCCAACTCCTCACCCACCGACATCGACTTCCACAACCACGCCAACCTCTGCGCACTGTTCGCCTGCGGAGCCGAAGCCCCCACCGCGACCTCACCCAAGATCGGCAACCGCCCGATCGAGGCGATCTGCGCCCCCAGGCTGGCCACCAACCGAGGGCGCCGGGTCGAGCCAACGGTCACCACGCCCACCGGTCGCTCCGCCCAGCCCCACGCCGCCAACACCTTCACGCAGGCGTCGACCAGGTCCGGCGGCACCTCACCGTCCTCTGTGGACGAGAACAGGTCCCGCAACCGGTTGCCCCACCCGATGTCGGTCATCCGGCCCAGCGCTCGCCCCGGTTCGGCCAGCCTGCTCCCGGGTATCTTCCCCGAGAGCGCGACCCCGAGCGACGCCATTGCTGTTGGCCAGGCCTTCTTCGGCGTGATCTCGACCCCGGGCCGACGTAATTTCTCCTGTGCGATGGCCATCTCCGCCGCCGACACCGCGACCTCCCACCGCTCGCCGGTGCAGTTGTCGCACCGGCCGCACGGGGCGGCGTGCGGGTCGTCGAGTTGGCGCAGCAGGAACTCCATGCGGCAGCCCGGCGTCTCCAGGTACTCCAGGATGGCGTTCTGCTCGGCCGTGCGGGCGGCCGCGATCCGCCCGTACCGCTCGGCGTCGTACTCCCACGACTCGCCGGTGTGCTCCCAGCCGCCGCGGACCCGGCGGACCGCGCCGTCCACGTCGAGGACCTTGAGCACCATCTCCAAGCGGCCGCGGGACAGGTCGACCCGCGGCTCCAGCGCCATGGTCGACAGCGGCCGCCCCGCGTCGGCGAGGGCATCGATCACCTGGCGCACGTAGTGCTCCGGCGGGAACGCCAGCGACGCGAAGTACGCCCAGATGTCCTTGTCCTCGGTGCCCGGCATCAACACCACATCCGCTCGCAGCACACCACGACCGGCACGCCCGATCTGCTGGTAATACGCGATAGGCGATTGCGGCGCTCCCACGTGCACTACGAAGCCCAAGTCCGGCTTATCGAACCCCATCCCGAGTGCTGACGTCGCCACCAATGCCTTGACCCGGTTGCCCAGCAGGTCGTCCTCGGCGCGGAGTCGGTCGGTGATATCGGTCCGACCCGTGTAAGAGGAGACCTCATACCCGCGTTCACGCAAGAACGACGCCAACTCTTCGGCTGCCGCAACCGTCAGCGTGTAGATGATCCCGGACCCTTCGAGCTTGCCCAGGTTCTCCGCCAACCAAGCCCACCGCGCCTGCGGGGTCGGTAGTCGTACCACCCCCAGCCGGAGGCTCTCCCGGTCTAGAGGTCCACGTAGGACAAGAGCGTCGTCGGCACCAAGACCCAACTGGTGGGCCACGTCTTGCACTACCCGGTTGTTCGCGGTTGCCGTCGTCGCGAGAACGGGAACCCCATCCGGGAGTTCACCGAGGAGCGTCCTCAGGCGACGGTAGTCCGGCCGGAAGTCGTGGCCCCAGTCCGAGATGCAGTGCGCCTCGTCGACGACCAGCATCCCCGCGGACGCGGTCAGACGGGGGAGCACCGTGTCGCGGAAATCGGGGTTGTTCAGCCGTTCCGGGCTCACCAGCAGGACATCGACGTCGCCATCGGCGACGGCCTCCTGCACCTGCTCCCAGTCCTCGGGGTTCGACGAGTTGATCGTCGCCGCCCGCACGCCCGCCCGCGCGGCCGCGTCGACCTGGTTGCGCATCAGGGCGAGCAGCGGCGACACGATCACCGTTGGGCCCTCGCCGAGTTCCCGCAGCAGCGCCGTGGCCACGAAGTACACCGCGGACTTGCCCCACCCCGTCCGCTGCACCACTAACGCACGGCGGCGGCGCGCGACCAGGGCCTCGATGGCGGTCCACTGGTCTTCGCGCAGGGTCGCCCCGGGTCCGGCCAGGGCTCGTAGTCGTTCTTCCGCCGAGTGTCGTAGTGCGTTGTCGTCCACATCACATGGATACCGCGCCGCGGGGGCCGCCGTCGAGCGGGCCCCCGCAGCCTGTGGACAACTCCTGTGGACAACTGTTGGCGCAGGTCGGCCCATCCCGCGCGGACGCGCACCATCCGCGCGAGACGGGCCGCCCGGTCATCGTGACCGGGACCTCCGGCGGGCGAAGCGGCAGCTTTCCGCCGAAGTCGTCAGATCCGCACCATGACCTGGTCGAGGTCCTTGCGGATCAAGCTCGGGACGGTGGCGTCCGGAGCGGGGTAGCCGACCGGGATCACCGCGAACGCCTTCTCGTTCTTGGGCCGGTCGAGCACCTCGGAGAGGAACTTCATCGGGCTCGGCGTGTGGGTCAGCGCCGCGAGGCCCGACAGGTGCAGGGCGGTCAGCAGCATGCCGACGGCGATGCCCACCGACTCGTCCACGTAGTAGTGCTTGTGCTGGTCGCCCTCGTCGTCGAGGTAGTACCGCTGCTCGAACACCACGATCAGGTAAGGGGCGTCGGTCAGGTGGGGCTTGTTCTGGTCAGTCCCCAGAGGACGTAACGCTGAGAGCCACTCCTCGCCGAGTCTGCCCGCGTAAGAGACCTGCTCTTCCCGCTCAGCCGCCTCCCGGATCTGGGCGCGCACCTCGGGGTCTGTCACCAGCACGAACGTCCACGGCTGTTGGTGGGCGCCGGAAGGTGCCGTCGCGGCCACCGCTATGGCGTCGATCACGACCTGCTCGGGCACCGGTTCCGTGGAGAACGCGCGCACGGTCCTGCGCTCATCCATCTTGGCGCGCAACTCGGCGGCAGCCTGCAAAGACTCCGCTGCCGTGACCCTGGCGGGCCGGTAGGGCACCGGGTCGTACGGCTGATCGTGGATCGGTATCCAAGCCATGTCCGGCAGTCTCCCGGTCGGGTGGCCACTCACGGTCATACCGATCCGGTCATAGGCCCCGCGTCATGGCCCGAACGGTGGTGTTCGGAAGTCGGCCGCCGACGGGGCCGCGCATGATGTTGCTCATACCCGGCCACCCGCTGTCGGCGCATGTCAGGACGCCGGGCGGGGTCGGCCGTAGGCTCGCGGGCATGGCTCGCCGGATTGGCATCATGGGCGGCACCTTCGACCCCGTGCACCACGGTCACCTCGTGGCAGCGAGTGAGGTGCAGGCGCGGTTCGACCTCGACGAGGTGGTGTTCGTGCCCACCGGGGTGCCGTGGCAGAAGGACGGCAAGCAGGTCAGCGCCGCGGAGGACCGCTACCTGATGACCGTCGTGGCGACGGCGTCCAACCCCAGGTTCTCGGTCAGCCGGGTGGACGTCGACCGCACGGGCGTCACCTACACCGTCGACACGCTCCGTGACCTCAACGCGCGCTACCCCGACGCCGACCTCTTCTTCATCACCGGCGCCGACGCCCTCGAGCAGATCCTGTCCTGGCACCGCGCCGAGGAGCTGTTCACCCTCGCCCACTTCGTGGGTGTTACCCGGCCGGGGTACAGCCTGGCCGACGCCCACCTGCCGTCGGGCACGGTGAGCCTGGTCGAGGTCCCCGCCCTCGCGATCTCCTCCACCGACTGCCGCGCGCGCGTCGCTTCGGGCATGCCCGTCTGGTACCTCGTCCCCGACGGGGTGGTGCAGTACATCTCCAAGCGCGGTCTATACGCCGCCGAGGACTGATCGCCAGCCCGCACCCGGTACCCTCGACTGGTTGGCCCCTGGGAACCTGATCGAGGAGTGACGTGGCAGCGACGCACGAGGCACGCGAACTGGCACTGGTCGCGGCCGGTGCGGCGGCCGACAAGAAGGCCGCCGACGTGATCGTGCTGGACGTCTCCGACCAGCTCGTGATCACCGACTGCTTCGTGATCGCCTCCGCCGCCAACGAGCGGCAGGTCGGCGCGATCGTGGACGGTGTCGAGGAGAAGATGCGCGAGGCGGGCTCCAAGCCGGTCCGCCGCGAGGGCGCCCGCGAGGGCCGCTGGGTCCTGCTCGACTTCGTCGACGTCGTGGTGCACATCCAGCACGCCGACGAGCGCTCGTTCTACGGCCTGGAGCGGCTGTGGAAGGACTGCCCGCGCATCGAGTTCGACCTGGCCCAGCACACCGGCGAGGTGGGGGCCGCGGCTGAGGACGTCGAGTGACCCTGCGCAGGCTCGTCCTCTGGCGCCACGGCGAGACCGACTACAACGCCTCGGGCCGGATGCAGGGCCACATCGACTCGCACCTGACCGAGGTCGGCCGCAACCAGGCCCGCTTCGCGGTGCCCGCGCTGGCCAGGTTCTCGCCGGACCTCATCGTGGCCTCCGACCTGCACCGGGCCACCGACACCGCGACGGTGTTCAGCCAGGCGGTCGGCGTCCCGCTGCGCTTTGACAAGCGTTTGCGCGAGACCAACCTGGGGCTGTGGCAGGGCAAGACCGGCGCCGAGATCGACGCGGAGTGGCCGGGCGGTCGCGCCGAGTGGCAGACCGACGCGACCTGGACCCCGCCCGGCGGCGAGTCCCGGATCGAGGTGGCCGCCCGCGCGACCGAGGTCGTCACCGGGCTGGACGAGGGGACTGAGGACACCGTTGTGCTTTGCGCACACGGGGGACTCATCACCGCGCTGACCGGCAGCCTGTTGGAGCTACCGGTGGCGAACTGGTGGCAGCTGGGCGGTATCGCCAACTGCCATTGGACGGTGCTGGCCCGCAGGGAGACCAGTGGTCTCGCTTGGCGCTTGGTCGCCTACAACGTTGGCATCACCGGATAGGCCGACCCGGGCGACCGTGCTGGTGTTCGGCGACTCGCTGAGCTTCCACGGCCCCGATGGTCCGCACCCGGCCGACGACGCCCGGCTATGGCCGAACCTGGCCGCCGCCGAGGTGGGTGCTCGAACCGAGCTCTTCGCGGGCTTCGGTTGGACCGCGCGTGACGCCTACTGGTCGCTGGTAGGGGACCCTCGCGTGTGGACGTACATGCCTAAGACCGACGTGCTGGTACTGGCCATCGGTGGGATGGACACGCTTCCGTCTCCACTGCCTACCTACCTTCGTCAGGGCATCCGCTACCTCCGTCCAGACTGGTTGCGTCGCCGCGCTCGGAAGGCCTACCTGGCTGCCCAGCCGTGGGCATCCCGCGTGACGCGGGGGTGGCCGGTGGCGCTACCTGCTGAACTGACCGTGCGATACCTCAACGACATCGTGGTCGCTGTGCGGGCGCTGCGGCCGGACCTACCCGTCGTCGTCATGTTGCCGTCAGTGCACCGGTCACCTGCTTACGGTTACGTGCACTCTGGCCGATCCCGCGCGGTCGCTCTTGTGCGTGAATGGGCCAACCGCAGCGAGATCGTTCTATTCGACGTCGCCGCGGTCATCGGTGACCACGTCTTGGGTGGTCACGGCAATCCCGACGGCATGCACTGGGGATGGGACGGGCACCGGATGGTGGCTACGGCCCTCGCCGAGCACCTTGCGCCGCTGTTGGGCAAGCCCCCGGACAACTAGTCTCCTGTCACGTGCCCTTCGTCGTGCTGACCGATTCCACCGCCTACCTACCTGAGGGCGCGGCAGAGCGGCACGCGGTGCGCGTAGTACCACTACTGGTGCGTGTGGACGGTCAGGAAGGGCAGGACGGCCTCGACATCGGTCCCGCCCAGTTGTCCGCAGCTCTACGCGATAGGCGGATGGTGACGACCTCTAGGCCCAATCCGGCCGAGTTCGCCGCGACCTACCGCGAGCTGCTCGACGCGGGAGCGGACGGGGTGTTGTCGGTGCACCTGTCCCGTGAGTTGTCGGGGACGTGGGAGTCCGCGCGGCTGGCGTCCGAGGAGTTCGGCACCGCGGTGCGCGTCGTCGACTCCCGCACGACCGCCATGGGACTGGGGTTCGCCGTGCTGCGGGCCGCTGCCCTGGCGGCGACGGGGGCACCGGGTGCGGAGGTCGAGGCGGCCGCGGTCGCGGCGGCGGCGGCCACCAAGTGCTTCTTCGTCGTGGAGACCCTGGAGTACTTGCGCCGCGGCGGTCGGATCGGTGCGGCGGCCGCCCTGCTGGGGACCGCGCTGGCGGTCAAGCCGATCCTGCACGTGGCCGACGGGCAGATCGTGCCGCTGGAGAAGGTGCGCACGACCAGCCGCGCGCTGGGGCGATTGGTCGACCTCGCGGTGGACGCGGCGGGGGAGTCGGCGGTCGAGATCGCGGTGCACCACCTGGCCGATCCGGACCGCGCCGCCGAGTTGGCGTCCCGGCTCACCGCCCGCCTGCCCGCGGCGACCTGCGTGGTGTCGGAGCTCGGTGCGGTGATCGGCGCGCACACCGGCCCCGGCGTCCTCGGTGTGGTCGTCGGCCCCCGCTGAGCCGCCGAGTTATCCACAACCCCCCACGCGGTCCACAGAAGACGGGAACTCCTTTCCCCGGCCTTGCCGGGTTCCTAACGTCGGTTCCATGGCAGACACACAGCGCGTCAAGCAGATCGACTCGGTGCTCGCCCGGCTCGCCTCGATAGCCGGTCGCCCCTGGGACGGCGCCACACCTGAGGTTCCACGGCCCCGCAAGCGGTTCTCGGTCTCGGTGGCTATCGCACTCGTGGTCATCGGAGCTGTCACCGTCGGCATCCTGACCCTCTCCGGCTCACCCCCGACACCGGAACCGCCCCCCACCCTGGCCGCGGCGGCCGTCGACGAACCGCCAGCACCGACGATCGTCGTCGACGTCGTGGGCAAGGTCCGAGAACCCGGGCTGCGCACCCTGCCCGACGGCTCCCGCATCGACGACGCCATCCGCGCCAGCGGGGGAGCTCTCCCCGGAACCGACCTGACCACCCTCAACCTGGCCCGCAAACTCGTCGACGGCGAACAGATCCACGTGGGCCAACCCGCGCCCCCGACCGCCGACCCGCCCGAACCCGGCGGCAAGGTCAACCTGAACTCGGCCAACCTCGCCCGCCTGGACACCCTGCCCGGCGTCGGCACCGTGACTGCCCAACGCATCCTCGACTGGCGCACCAAACACGGCCGCTTCACCAAGGTCGACCAACTCGGCGACGTCGAGGGCATCGGCCCAGCCCGCCTGGAAGCCCTCCGCGACCTGGTGGTGGTCCGGTGATCCCGCCCGAGCTACCCGCGAGCGCCGCCGTCCTGGGCGTGCTGGTGTTCCTCGGCCTGCTCACCCACTGGTCTTTGGCCACCGGCCTGGGCATCGCGATCTGCGTGATCGGCGCCGCCCTCGGCACGGGCCCCGGACCTTAGTGACGGGCGGGTTCTGGGTTCCTTGGGCGACGCCGCTGTGGTGTCGACGAGAGCAACAGGTCCGCGAGGGCGTCGGCGATGAAGGCGCCCCACTCGGCGGCGCAGCGGAAGACGTGGCCGACTGCCTTGCGGGCTAACTGCTCATTGCTCGGCGCGAGCGCGGACAGGGTGGACTTCGAGCAGCGCGGTCGCGCAGTTCTTGATCCGCGCCCGCGCAATCGAGGTGTGTCCATTGTGGTCGAACGTGGGGAGAGTGGAGTGGGTTGGCAGACGGCTCGATGGCGTGGTCTCGGCCATGGTTGACCGTCGGGGTTTGCGTGTCCGCGCTCAAGCGTGCTTGGTGGGGCAGTGGATGCGGCGTGGGAGGCAGCGGTGGTAGCTGCGCGGTTGGACTGGCGGTTGGTGCCCGGTGCGCTGGTGGTGTGGCTGGCCGGGTTGGTCGGGCTGTTGGGGCATTGGGCCTTGGCAGTCGTGATCGGTGGGGTGGGGGTGGTTGGCGGGTTCGTCCATCTCCGGCACGGGCCCCGGGTGGGGGCGGTGCTCGGGGCTGGGTGGCCGTTGGTGGTGTGTGGGGTGTTGGCGGTTTGTCCGGTCGCTTGGCGGGTTCGGGAGGCCGCGGTTGATCCGTTGCGGGGTGAGGCCGCGCGGGCGGCGGTGGTTGAGATGCGGGTGGAGGTGGCGGAACGACCCAGGGGGTGAAGGGGAGCGGGTTCGGGGCCATGCCGTCCGGGGTGCGGTCGGTGGTCGTTCCGGTGAGCGCCGAGGGCAGCCGGGTGCTGGTGTTCGCGCCGGTGGACCGGTGGGCGGAGTTGTTGCCGGGGCAGCGGGTGCTCGCGCGCGGCACGCTCGGGACCGCGGAACCGGGGAGCCTGACCGTCGCGGTGCTGCGGGTGCGGGGGCCGCCGCTGGATGTGGGTGCGGCGCCGGGGTGGCAGGTGGTCGCCCAATCGCTGCGGGACGGGTTGCGGGTGGCTTCCTCCGTGCTCGATGCCGAGGCGGCGGGGTTGCTCCCGGCTTTGGTGGTCGGCGACACCGGCGGGATGGTCCAGTCGGTCGAGGATGACTTCCGGGCCGCGGGGATGGCCCACCTGTTGGCGGTCAGCGGGGCGAACCTGGCCATCGTCTGCGTCTCCGTGCTGTTCCTGGTGCGGTTGGCGCGGGTCGGTCCACGGGGCTCGGCGGTCGTGGCCCTGTTCGCGTTGGTCGGGTACGTCGTGCTCGCGGGGCCGGAGCCGAGCGTTCTGCGGGCCGGCGTCATGGGCGCGGTCGGGCTGCTGGCGCTGGCGCTCGGCAGGGAGCGGTCGGCGTTGCCCGCGCTCGCTGCGGCGGTGATCGTGTTGGTGGCGGCGGACCCGGAGATGGCGGTCAGCTTCGGGTTCGTGCTGTCCGTGCTGGCGACGGCCGCCCTGGTGCTCGTGGTGCCGGGGTGGGTCGAGCGGCTCGTGCGGCAGCGGGTCCCCAGGTTGATCGCCGAGGCGGTGGCCGTGCCCGCGGCCGCGCACCTGGCCACCGCGCCCGTGGTCGCCGGGATGAGCGGGCAGGTCAGCCTGGTCGCAGTCGCGGCGAACCTGGTGGCCGCGCCGGTGGTGGCGCCCGCGACGGTGCTCGGGCTCGGGGCCGCGCTCGCCATGCCCGTCCTGCCTTGGCTGGCCGAGTGGCTGGCGCGGTTCGCGGGGCCGCCGGTGGACTGGCTCGTCCTGGTCGGGAACTGGGCGGCGCGGGTGCCTGGCGCGGTGCTCGACTGGCCCTCGGGCTGGTGGGGTGGGGTCGCGCTGGTGCTGCTGCTCGGCTGCCTGGCGGTCGGACTGCGCTACCGGCTGGCCCGGGTTGCGATGGCGCTGGGCGTGATCGGGGTCGTGCTCGTCCTGCTGCCGGTACGCGTCCTCGCACCGGGGTGGCCGCCCGCCGGGTGGGCGGTCGTCGCGTGCGATGTCGGGCAGGGGGATGCCGTCGTTCTGTCCACTGCGGACAGTGGGCGGGCGGTGCTGGTCGACACGGGGCCGGAACCGGCGCCGGTTCGGGAGTGCCTGGACCGGCTGGACGTGCGGCGGGTGCCGTTGGTCATCCTCAGCCACCTGCACGCCGACCACGTCGGTGGGCTGGCGTCGGTGTTGGCGGACCGGTCGGTCGGCGCGGTCGCCGTCGGGCCGGGGCGGGCGCCGGAGTGGGCCTGGCGGCAGGTGCGGCGGCAGACCGAGGCGGCGTCCGTGCCGTTGGTCAGCGTTGCCGAGGGGCAGCGGCTGACCTGGCCCGGACTGTCGGTGGAAGTGCTTGCCCCACGAGGGAAAGAGACACAGGGGAAGGAGGTGCGCGCCGGGTCGGACGGCACGGCGATCAACAACCGTTCGGTGGTCCTGCGGGCGACCACGCGGGCAGGCCGGGTGCTGCTCACCGGGGACGTGGAGTTGGCCGCGCAGGCCGACCTGTTGACCGCCGGGGTCGACTTGGCTGCCGAGGTGGTCAAGGTGCCGCACCACGGGTCTCGCTACACCGCACCGGAGTTCTTGGCGGCGGTCGGGGCGCGGGTCGCGCTGGTCAGCGTCGGGGCGGGCAACCGCTACGGGCATCCCAGCCAGCGCACGCTCGACGTCCTCACCCGTCGCGGTGCTCAGGTGGTGCGCACGGACCTCTCCGGCGACAGCGCGGTCGTCGGTTCCGGGGTCGTCGTGCGGGGGCGGCCGCGGTCGCCCCCGGGGCGGTGATCTGTGGGGTGGGACGAACCCACCCCACAGATCGAGCCTCGATCAGCCCCGGTTGAGGACCTCGTGCACGGCCGCGGCCGTCGGCGGAACGGTGGCGCGGGGGCCGATGTGGTCCTGGACGGCGTCGAGGGTCTTGAGGCCGTCGCCGGTGATGAGCAGGACGGTGTCGGCCTCGGGGTCGAGCTGGCCGGTCTCGATGAGCTTCTTCGCGGTCGCGACGGTGACCCCGCCCGCGGTCTCGGCGAAGATGCCCTCGGTGCGGGCCAGCAGGCGGATGCCCTCGACCACCTCGGCGTCGGTGACGTCCTCGACCGCGCCGCCGGTGCGGCGGACCGAGTCGAGCACGTACGGGCCGTCGGCGGGGGCGCCGATGGCCAGCGAACGGGCGATGGTGTCCGGCTTGACCGGGCGGATCACGTCCTGGCCCGCCTTGAACGCCGCCGACACCGGGGAGCAGCCGGTGGCCTGCGCGCCGAACACCCGGTACGGGGTCGGCTCGACCAGGCCGAGCTCGCCGAGCTCGCGGAACGCCTTGTCCACCTTGGTCAGCTGCGAGCCGGAGGCCACCGGCACCACGACCTGCTGCGGCAGGCGCCAGCCCAGCTGCTCGGCGACCTCGTAGCCCAGGGTCTTGGAGCCCTCGGCGTAGTACGGGCGGACGTTGACGTTCACGAACGCCCAGTCCTCGTGCTCGCCCGCGAGCTCGGTGGCCAGCCGGTTGACGTCGTCGTAGTTGCCGTCGATGGCGATCAGGGCACCGTCGTAGACGGCGGTGGTGAGGATCTTGGCGCGCTCGAGCGAGGCCGGGACCAGCACGACCGAGTCCCAGCCCGCGCGGGCGGCGGCCGCGGCGACGGCGTTGGCGAGGTTGCCGGTCGACGGGCAGGCCAGGACGCTGAAACCGAGCGTGCGGGCGGCGGCGAGGGCGACGGCGACCACGCGGTCCTTGAAGGAGTGCGTGGGGTTGCCGGTGTCGTCCTTGACCCACAGCGACTTCACGCCCAGGGCCGCGGCGAGCCGGTCGGCCTTGACCAGGCGGGTCAGGCCGGGGTCGGTGTTCGGGTACCGCTCGACGTCGGCGGGGACGGGCAGCAGGTCCTTGTAGCGCCAGATCGACTTGGGACCCGCCTCGATCTGGGCGCGGGTCACGGTGCCGAAGTCGTAGGCGACCTCGAGGGGGCCGAAGCACTCGGCGCAGGCGAACTCGGCGGCGAGGGGGATCCGGTGGCCGCACTCACGACAGGACAGCGCCCGGGCGGGGCCGAGGTCGATGGTGCTGGTCTGGACGTCGACAGAGGTCATCGCGAGGTGTCTCCTCATCTATCCCGCGTGGCGGGTCGGAATTGGCACCGTGGTCGTCCGCCTCCTCGCGATGAGGAAGTGACGCGTACGCCGGTTGCCGGGGCTTCATCGGGCCGTTTCCCTCTGCCCCTCTGGATGAGCGGTATTCAGTTGTCGCCCGGGCTCAGCCGGTGCGTGAGGCAACGGTACGGCACCGGCGGGCCCGTCTGCCAGCCCGTGACCCGTCCGCACCACCGCGACCGGCGTCGTGCCGCCGTGGCAGGATCGCGGGCGTGAACTCGCCCTCGGTCGTCCCACCGCCGTTGCAACTGGTGCTGGGAGAAGAGGAATTGCTCATCGAGCGAGCGATCCGCGGCGTGCTCGACACCGCCCGGCTCGCCGATCCGGCCGCCGACCTGACCAGGACCCGGGTGGTTGATCTCACAGCCCCCGAGCTGGCCGAGATGGTCAGCCCGTCGCTGTTCGCCGAGGGCAGGGTGATCGTGCTCGACGCCGCGCACGAGGCGACCCAGGACATCGCGGCGCTGGTGATCAACTACGCCACGTCGCCAGCCGACGGGATCGTGCTGACCGTGGTGCACAACGGCGCCGGTCGCAAGGCGGGCAAGGACATCGTCGCTGCCATGAAGAAGGCGGGCGCCGTGGTCACCGAGTGCCCGAAGATCACCAAGGCCGCCGAGCGGGAGGCCTTCGTGCGCAACGAGATCCGCCGCGCCGGGGGCAGGACCGACCCGGCCGCGGTCGCCGCGCTGGTCGACTCCGTCGGGTCCGACCTGCGCGAGTTGGCCGCCGCCGCGGCGCAGTTGGTGGCGGACGCGGCCGGTGAGGTCACCGAGGAGGCGGTGCGGCGCTACCACCGGGGGCGGGCCGACGTGACCGGGTTCGCCGTCGCGGAGAAGGCCGTCACCGGGGACGTCGCGGGCGCCATGGAGGCCCTGCGCTGGGCGATGCAGCTGGGTGTGCCGCACGTGCTGGTGGCCGACGCGCTCGCCGACGCGGTGCGCACGGTGGCCAGGGTGGCGGGCGCGGGTCGCGCTGATCCGTTCAAGCTGGCCGGTGAGCTTGGCATGCCCGCGTGGAAGGTCAAGAAGGCCCTCGCCCAGTCGCGCGGTTGGAAACCCGCTGGTCTCGCCGCCGCCATGAGCGTCGTCGCCCAGGTCAACGCCGACGTCAAGGGTGTCGCCGCCGACGCCGACTACGCCCTCGAGCGCGCCGTCCTGCGGCTCGCCGAGGCCCAGCGCCGGGACTGACCCGCCGCCGTTCCCGTGCTCGTCTTCGGTGGGCAGCCCGAATAGGGCGTGCCCCGTGCTGAGCACCCCCCGATGGCCCAAATTACGGGGTGGGGGCGGGGTGGCGGGAGGGGGGAACGTGCGGCTGTGGACGGTGGGGGGTGTTGTGGATGGAGGGAGGGTGCGGGTGGGCGGGGTGGGTGGAGTGAGTGGAGTGGGTTGTGGGGGCGGGTCAGGGTTTGGGGGCGCGGCTGGCGAGGATCTCGTCGCGGCGGGCTAGGCGGTGTTGGCGGCGGATCTCGGCTTCGCGCAGGCGGCGTTCGTCCTCTTCGGTCTCCGGGGCGACGGGGGGTACCGGGCGGGGGTGGCCGTTCTCGCCGACGGCGACGAAGACCAGGTAGGCGGTGGCGACCTTGGTCGGGGGGACGCCCGCGCGGTCCCAGGGCTCGGCGAGGACGCGGACGCCGACCTCCATCGAGGACTTGCCCGCCCAGTTGACCTGGGCGTGCGCGTGGACCAGGTCACCGACGCGGACGGGGTGCAGGAAGGTCATGCCGTCCATGGCCGCGGTGACGGCGGGGCCGCCGGAGTGGCGCTGGGCGACCGCGCCAGCGACGTCGTCGACCAGCTTCATGATCACTCCACCGTGGACGGTGCCGAGGAGGTTGGTGTCCACGGCGGTCATGATGTGCGACAGCGAGGTCCGTGCGGCGGAAGTTGGTTTCGGGTCCAAGGCCATGTCGGGCAGTCTCGCGCATACGACAGCGGCGCCGCCCCCGGAGGGAGCGGCGCCGCGTGTGAGACTGGGCTCAGCCGAGCTTGTTGGCCCGCTGCGCCAGCGCCGACTTCTTGTTGGCGGCCTGGTTCGGGTGGATGACACCCTTGCCAGCCGCCTTGTCCAACTTGCGGCTGGCGACGGCGAGCAGCTCCTGCGCCTTGGCCTGGTCACCGGCGTCGGCGGCCTCGCGGAACTTGCGGATCGCGGTCTTGACCGAGGACTTGACGGACTTGTTGCGCAGGCGCGCCTTCTCGTTCGTCTTGATCCGCTTGAGCTGGGACTTGATGTTCGCCATGGGGGTACTCCTCGAGGTCTAGTCCGGATCGCGCGCCGCTGAGATCAACCAGTGGCCCTGCCTGAGCAGGTCTCCTCCAGGGCGGAGTGCCGTACGACGCGACGAACCAGGCTAGCAGTCAGTCGGCCCGCTCCTCCTTGCGGGGCCTGCCGCGCTTGGCCGGGCCGCCCGCGGCGTCGGGCAGCCGACCGGCCTCGGCGAGGGCGCGGCGGAGCATGAACTCGATCTGCGCGTTGGTGCTGCGCAGCTCGTCGTTGGCCCACCTGGCCACCGCGTCGTGCACGGCCGGGTCCAGCCGCAGCAGGACCTTCTTGCGTTCGGTCATCAGTGGTAGAGGGAGCCGGCGTTCACGACCGGGTGCGCCTCGTGATCACTGCACAGCACCACCAGCAGGTTGCTCACCATCGCCGCCTTGCGCTCCTCGTCCAGGTCGACCACCTCGCGCGCGGCGAGCCGGTCGAGCGCGAGCTCCACCATGCCCACCGCCCCCTCCACGATCCGCTGCCGGGCGGCCACCACGGCGCCCGCCTGCTGCCTGCGCAGCATGGCGCCCGCGATCTCCGGCGCGTAAGCCAGGTGGGTGATCCGCGACTCGATGACCCCGACCCCGGCCGCCTCGACCCGCGCCGCGATCTCCGCGGA
The DNA here is from genome assembly GCF_024171925.1 of Actinokineospora diospyrosa. Classification (GTDB taxonomy): domain Bacteria; phylum Actinomycetota; class Actinomycetes; order Mycobacteriales; family Pseudonocardiaceae; genus Actinokineospora; species Actinokineospora diospyrosa. The sequence goes on from NZ_JAMTCO010000005.1 coordinate 359,912, forward strand.
CAGCTGCTGGGTGATCTGCTCGGCGTTGTCGCGCAGCGAGAGCTCGCCGTCGGTGCCGTGCGCGTCGTAGGGGTAGGTGGTGGCGATGTGGCGCACCGCGGTCTCGGTCTGGATGGCCACGAAGGCGATGAAGTCGTCCACCTCGAACACCGCCCGCGCGGTGTCGCGCACCTGCCACACCACCACGGCGGCGATCTCGATCGGGCTGCCGTCGGCGTCGTTGACCTTCATGACGGCGGTCTCGTGGTTGCGGATCCGGGTGGAGACCTTGCGCCGCGTGGTGAACGGGTTCACCCACCGCAGCCCGTCCAGCCGCACGGTCCCGGTGTAGCGGCCGAGGAACTGCACGACCCGGGCCTCGCCGGGCGCGACCATGGTCAGCCCGCCGGTGGTGATCACCCCGGCGATGGCGACCAGCACCCCGAACACCAGCGCGGCCAGCGCGAGGCCGTCGCCGAGGTCGAGTTCGCCAGCCAGCCCGGCGATGCCGGTGGCCGCCAGGGCCAGCCCGCCGAGCGCGATCACGACCGCCCCGACGGCGATCGGGATCCCGGCCGCCCCGAAAGCGGGCTTCTCCCGCACCTGCGGAACGGGCAACAACGGTCGGTCGAAGTCCTCGGGCGTGGTGTTCATGACCCCTCCAGGGCTAGCTCTGATCTAGCAAAGTGATATCACTTTTCCGGCGAGCAGGGCTACTGTGGCGACGCGAGTGGGTGGATCGTGTCCGGAAGTTAAGCATCGGTGTCTTGGCTGACCCGATAACGTAAGTCAGTGGCGGATGGCAATGAGTGAGAAGACCCGACAGCGCCCCTTGGCGCCCTTGGCGGTGCGGGAGGCGTTCGATCCGGCGCGGCTGACCCAAGCTCGCAACCTGGCGGGTAAGACCAAGCGGTGGCTGGCTGACCAGCTCGGGGTCACCCCCGCCGCGGTCAGCCAGTACGAGATGGGTGCGAACCGCCCCCGGGCGGACTTGTTGCCGAAGCTCGCCGAAGTGCTCCAAGTGCCGATGGCCTACTTCGTCGCCGGGCGCGCGCAAGCGAGGCTGGATCCTTCGGCGGCGCACTTCCGCAGCCTTCGAAGTACGCGCGCTTACCAACGTGCCAAGGCAATCGCGGTCACCGAGCAGGTCTGGGAGCTCACAATTGCCTTGGAACGGCGAGTCCAACTGCCGCCGGTAGATCTGCCTGGCTTCTTCGGTGGTGAGGTCCACCCTGGAACTGGTGACCCATCTCGAGCTGCGGCCGCGCTAAGAGCCGCATGGGGGCTAGGCGCCGGGCCGGTCACTCATCTCATCAGGCGCCTGGAAGCTCATGGCATCGTTGTCCACACACCTCAACGCGACGACGACCTGCGGACAGTGGATGCCTTCTCCACGTCCGTCCTCCCACGTCCCGTGATCGTCCTAACGTCAAACAGGACAGACGACGTGTACCGCCACCGGTTCAGTGCCGCGCACGAGTTGGGTCACCTTGTCCTGCACGGAGAAGCCACCCCCGGCGACTCCACACAGGAACGTGCGGCTGACAGCTTCGCCGCCGAGTTCCTGACCCCGCGCGCCTCTATAGGACCGCAACTGCCGAAGCGGCTCGACCTACGCAGACTGTCCGAACTGCGCGACGTGTGGGGCGTTTCCGTGCACTCGCTCGTCCATCGCTGCCGGGAACTGGGGCTCTTGTCCGACTCGTCCGCCGGGCGGGCCTACCAACGGCTCAACGAACTCCGCGAACAGCCCGGCTTCGCCCCGGAACCCCTCACCGGCTACCCGGGCGAGCGGCCCGCCATGCTCGCGCAAGCGTTTGACCTGGCCTGCGGCACCGGGTTGACGATCACCGACCTGGCCAGGGAACTCGCCTGGGACGTGCCCCGGGTCCGCGAAGTCTTGGGGATCGACCAGGGGCGGCCGGTCCTCCGACTGGTCTGAGGGGCGTCAGCGCCAGCCGTAGCGCTCCCGCAGGGCGGCCGCGGCCAGTTCGAAGCGCTCGGGTTCGAGCACCGAGCCCTCCCGGCGGATGTCGTGCTCGCCGAGCTCGAACATCCGGTCCAGGCGCAGGTAGGACACCCGGCCGTCGCGGTCCCAGCGGCCGGTGCCCAGCTCCAGCCAGTCGTGGTGCTCCTGGCGGCGGGGTTCCTTGCTGGTCAGCATCAACGCGCGCAGCCGCTCGGCGTGCCGCCCGACGACCAGCAGCGGGCGGTCCTTGCCGCGCTCCGGGTCGTCCTCGTAAGGCACCCACGCCCAGACGATCTCCCCGGGGTCGGCGTCGCCGTCGAGGTTCGGGGCGTAGGTGATGGCGTCGGGCCGGTCGCTGGTCGGGACCTCCCAGACGGCGCCGCGGGCCGGTCGGGGGTCGTCATCGATCTGCACACGCGGAGCGTAATGCCCGGGCGGCGGACGGGTGAGCTGGAATGGGACGCGCTGCGCCGCGGCGGTGCTGCCGGTAGGACTTGAGCCGTGGAGTTCCTCAGCAGCCGCGTGATCATCCACCCGCGCGACCGGGACCGCTCGCTCGCCTTCTACCGGGACACCCTGGGGCTGGCGGTGTTCCGCGAGTTCCCCGGTGGCACCGTGTTCTTCCTCGGCGGCGGGTACCTCGAGCTCTCCGGCCAGGGCGTGACCCAGGCGAACCCCGACCTGGCGCTGTGGCTGCAGGTCCGCGACATGGCGGCCGCGGCCGAGGAGCTGACCGGCCGGGGAGTGGCGTTCCTGCGGTCGCCGCGGCTGGAGCCGTGGGGCCTGCGGGAGGCGTGGCTGGCCGACCCGGACGGCGTGCGGATCGTGCTGGTCGAGGTGCCCCCCGACCACCCGATGCGGTTGGACTCCCGCCAGCCCTGAAGCGGTCAGCCCGCGGTGTCCAGGTGCCGCTCGGGACCCGCCGCCCACAGCCGCCGGTACGGCGCCAGCCAGGTGTCGACCTCGGCGAGCGGCTCCGGGCGCAGCTCGTACCAGCGGCGCTGCGCGTCCCGGCGCACCCGGACCAGCCCGGCCTCGCGCAGGACCTTCAAGTGCTTGGAGGTCCCCGGCTGGGTCAGCCCCAGTTCGGCGACCAGTTCCCCCACTGACCTGGGCTGCACGAGCAGCAGGTCCAGGATCCGCCGCCGGGTCGGTTCGGCCAGCACGGTGAAGGTGGTCGCCACCCGCCCAACATAACCGAGCGGGCATGTAGCCGACCACGGGCGGAGCACCCGAACAGCCCGGTCGCCGCTCGGGCATGGGACGATGGACCTACCCCTGACCATGCGAGGACCTCGAGTGGCAACGTTCGCTGACACGACCTTCACGGCGCCGGAGCAGATCCGCAACTTCTGCATCATCGCGCACATCGACCACGGCAAGTCCACCCTGGCCGACCGGATGCTGCAGATCACCGGCGTCGTCGAAGCACGGGCCATGCGCGCTCAGTACCTCGACCGGATGGACATCGAGCGCGAGCGCGGCATCACCATCAAGGCCCAGAACGTGCGCCTGCCGTGGACCGTGGACGGGGCCGACCACGTGTTGCACATGATCGACACCCCCGGCCACGTCGACTTCACCTACGAGGTCTCGCGCGCGCTCGACGCCTGCGAGGGCGCGGTGCTGCTGGTCGACGCCGCGCAGGGGATCGAGGCGCAGACGCTGGCCAACCTCTACATGGCCCTCGACCGCGACCTGCAGATCATCCCGGTGCTCAACAAGATCGACCTGCCCGCGGCCGACCCGGACAAGTACGCCGCCGAGATCGCGCACATCATCGGCTGCGAGCCCGGTGACGTGCTGCGCGTGTCGGCCAAGACCGGCCACGGGGTGGGCGAGCTGCTCGACGAGGTCGTGCGCGTGGTGCCCGCGCCGGTCGGGCAGGCCGACGCGCCCGCCCGCGCGATGATCTTCGACTCGGTCTACGACACCTACCGCGGCGTGGTGACCTACATCCGCGTGGTGGACGGCAAGATCACCCCGCGCGAGCGGATCAAGATGATGTCCACCGGCGCCACCCACGAGCTGCTCGAGGTCGGCATCATCTCCCCGGAGCCCAAGCCGAGCGCCGGTCTCGGCGTCGGCGAGGTGGGCTACCTGATCACCGGCGTGAAGGACGTCCGCCAGTCCAAGGTCGGTGACACCGTCACCTCCGAGCGCAAGGGCGCCACCGAGGCGCTGGCGGGCTTCCGCGAGCCGCGGCCGATGGTCTACTCAGGCCTCTACCCGGTCGACGGCTCCGACTACCCGGACCTGCGCGAGGCGCTGGACAAGCTGCAGCTCAACGACGCCGCGCTCACCTACGAGCCGGAGACCTCCGCGGCGCTGGGCTTCGGCTTCCGCTGCGGGTTCCTCGGCCTGCTGCACCTGGAGATCACCCGCGACCGGCTCGAGCGCGAGTTCGGCCTCGACCTGATCTCCACCGCCCCCAACGTGGTCTACCGCGTGGTGCTCGACGACGGCAAGGAACTCGTCGTCACCAACCCGTCGGACTGGCCGGTCGGCAAGATCGGCGAGGTGTTCGAGCCGATCGCCAAGTGCACGGTGATCGCCCCGAGCGACTTCGTCGGCACGATCATGGAGCTGTGCCAGGGCAAGCGCGGGCAGCTCGGCGGCATGGACTACCTGTCGGAGGACCGGGTGGAGCTGCGCTACACCATCCCCCTCGGCGAGATCATCTTCGACTTCTTCGACTCGCTGAAGTCGCGCACCCGCGGCTACGCCTCGCTGGACTACGAGGAGTCCGGCGAGCAGGCCGCCGAGCTGGTCAAGGTCGACATCCTGCTGCAGGGCGAGCCGGTCGACGCGTTCAGCGCGATCGTGCACCGCGACTCGGCCTACGGGTACGGCACCCGGATGACCACCAAGCTGCGCGAGCTGATCCCGCGCCAGCAGTTCGAGGTCCCCATCCAGGCGGCCATCGGCGCCAGGGTGATCGCCCGCGAGACCATCCGCGCCATGCGCAAGGACGTGCTCTCCAAGTGCTACGGCGGTGACATCAGCCGCAAGCGCAAGCTGCTCGAGAAGCAGAAGGAGGGCAAGAAGCGGATGAAGATGGTCGGTCGCGTGGAGGTGCCGCAGGAGGCCTTCGTCGCCGCGCTGTCCACCGACGAGCCGTCGGACAAGAAGGGCAAGAAGTAGCCGCTACGGCAGGGCGTACTCCACGCCGTAGGTGTGCTCGTCGCCGTTCTTGGTGATCTCCAGGGTGCCGGTGAGCCCGGAGAGCTCACCGGTGCCGGTGCCGGGGATGACGGTGACCACGAGGGACTGCCCGGAGCTGTCCGCGGTGGCCGAGTGCTGCAGCACGAAGCTGCCCCGGCGGCCGTCCAGGGTGCCCTCGACCCGCTCGATCGCCACGTAGGCGGCCGACCCGGCGGCCGCGACGACGGCACTGGTCATGTGCACCTCGCTGGTGGCGACCAGGCCGCCGGAGAACGTCTTGCGGATCACCGTGTGCCCGAGGTCGACGCCATCGCGCTGGTCGTAGGGGCTTTCCGGCTCCCACGCGTCCACTGTGAACGTCCCGCTCGCCTGTCCGCGCACCCTGGTCTCCCTCGCCTGTGGACAACTTCCGACACATGTCGGTCCCATGCGCGATTCTGGTCCTCGACGGGTGTGCGAGGAAAGGGAGACCCGATGACCCGCTCTGATCCGCTGCCGCGGCTGCGGAAGATCTGCCTGGCCCTGCCGGGGGTGACCGAGAAGGTCAGCCACGGGTCCCCGTCGTGGTTCGCCCGCGGGGACAAGGGGATGTTCGTCTCGTTCGTCGGTGAGCACCACGGCGAGCGGCTCGGGTTCTGGTGCGCGGCGCCGCCCGGGGTGCAGGAGGAGATGGTCGCGGAGGATCCGGACCGGTTCTTCCGCCCGCCCTACGTCGGGCACCGCGGCTGGCTGGGCGTGTACCTCGACCGCGCGGTCGACTGGGCCGAGATCACCGAGATCGCCGACCAGTCGTTCCGGGTGGTGGCGACCAAGAAGTCGATCGCCGAGCTGGACGCGCGCGGCGGCGCCTGACGGACAACCCGCGCCCCGCCGTCGCGTCCTCCAGTCGGAAAGCCGACCAGCCCGACCAGCCTGGGACGGGGTGGGTGGAATCGACCAGTCGGGAGTGGACAACCGACGTGACCAGGCAGCAGGGGGACCAGCCAAGCGGAGGACGGTGCCGGAGAGCGGTCTGCCCAGCCGGGAACGGTGCCGAAAGGTGACCTGCCAGGTCGGGGACGGTCCCGGAAGGTGACCTGCCAGGTCGGGGGCGGTCCCGGAAGGTGTCCCGCCAGGTCGGGGACGGTGCCGGGTGGGGATGAGGGGGTGGGTGGTGGGAGGAATCAGCCCAGTGTGGTGGGAGGAATCAGCCCAGTGTGGTGGGAGGAATGAACTCAGTGTGCCGCGAGGAAGTCCAGGGCGGTGGCGTACTTCAGCCGGAGCCGGTCGCGGGTGGCCTGGTCGAGTTGGGCCAGGCGCGCGGGGGCGGAGTTGTCGGCGATGTCGGCGTGCTTGACGGCGCGGGCGATGGGGTTGGCGACCACCCGGGTCAGGTACTCGACCTGGGTCTCCTCGGGGCGCTTGCTGATGGCGTCGACCGCGGCCACGACCTCGGGTGGGCAGCCAGCCGCGGCCAGGTCGGCGAGGGTGACGGCGGTGTCCTCCACGACGTCGTGCAGGGCGGCGGTCATCCGCTCGTGCTCGCTCGTCACGCTGGCCATGACCCGCAGCGGGTGCTCGATGTAGGGGCGCCCGGACTTGTCGAGTTGGGCGCCGTGCGCCGCTCGGGCGATCCGGATGGCGTCGTCCACGGTGAACATGCCCGGAATGTAACCGGTGGTCGCCGAATCGCACGTCGATCACCCGTTCGTGTTGCACACTGAGCGCGTCGCTTGAGGGAGGAGGACAGATGGACGAACCGTGGGGCCTCACCGGCCAGCAGTTCCTGACCGCGTACTGGACGGCGGTCGCGGCGGTCCTGGTGCTGGCCGTGCTGGTGCGGGTGGTGGCGGCCGCGCGGGCGGGCAACGCCGCCGCCGGGGACACCAGCCAGCTCGACCCGTACGAGCTGGCCATGCTCGCCGGTGGACCGGCCCGGGTGGAGCAGACCGCGTTGGCGGGCCTGATCGGCCGGGGTTCGGTGCGGCTGAGCCGGGACGGGTCGGTCGCGCCGACCGGGACCGGGCCCGCTGACCCGGTGCAGCACGAGGTGCTGCGCGGCATCGGTTCCTCGCGCAAGCTCTCGCGCAGCGGCCTCGGCCTGCGCGACAGCGACCTCGTGCGGCGATTGGGGCAGGGCTTGGTCGCGCGCGGCTACCTGAGCCCGGGCAAGCGGTGGGGCAGGCGCGTGCACCTGCTGCTCGGCGTGCTCTTCGTCGTCGCGATCGCGCGGCTGGTCAACGGGATCAGCCTGGACAGGCCGGTCCTGTACCTCGTGCTGTCGCTCCCGGCGACCCTGGTGCTGTGGGCCATCGCCCGGGGCATCGTCGGTGGGACCAGGCAATCGCCCACCCGGCACGGCCGCGCTGAGCTCAACCGGTTCCGGGCGCGGCTGCCTCGCTCGGCGGGTGCCACCGCCGGGGTGCTCGGCGTCGGGGTCCTCGCCCCGGTCGCGTTGTACGGGCTGATGGCCTACCCGGACGAGGACGTGTCCGGGATCCTCGCCCAGCAGCAGGCCTACACCGGCTACGGCTCGACGAACACCTCCAGCAGTTGCAGCAGTGGTTCCAGCTGCAGCAGCGGGAGCAGTTGCAGCAGCGGCAGCAGCTGTGGTGGCGGGAGCAGCTGCGGGGGTGGTGGTGGCTGCGGCGGCTGAGCCGGCGGTACGGTCGGCGGTGTGATCACCGAGCTCGCCGTGCCGATCGTCGTCGCCCCCATGGCGGGCGGGGTGAGTTCGCCCGCCCTGGTCGCTTCAGCCGTGGACGCGGGCGCGTTCGCCTTCCTCCCATCCGGGTACGTCACCGCCGACGCGCTGCGCGAGCAGATCGCGCGGACCAGGGAGCTGACCGGGAAACCGTTCGGTGTGAACATCTTCGCGCCGAGCGCGAAGTCCACTCAGGACACCTCGGCGTACCGCGACGCCGTGCGCGCGGAGGCCTCGGCGCGCTACGGCGTCGAGGCGGGCGCCGCGGACTGGGACGACGACCACTACGCGGCGAAGGTCGACGCGGTCGTCGAGGCGCGGGTGCCGGTGGTGTCGTTCACCTTCAACCTGCCCCGGGTCGAGGACGTCGCGCGGCTGAAGGCGGTGGGCGCGCTCGTCGTGGTCACCGTGACCACGCCAGAGGAGGCTGTGGCGGCGGCCGAGCGCGGCGCGGACGTGCTCTGCGTCCAAGGCGCTGCCGCAGGTGGGCACCGGGGCGTGTTCATCGACGACCCCGCCTATCCCGGTGGCGGTCCGCTCTATGACCTGCTGCCCGCGCTGCGGCTGATCTCCGCCGAGGTGGACCTGCCCCTGATCGCCGCTGGCGGGCTCACCAGCGGTGCGGATGTCGCCGCTGTGCTCGCGGCAGGCGCTGTGGCCGCTCAGCTCGGCACGGTCTTCATGCGCTGCCCCGAGGCGGGTACCGCCGCCCCGCAACGGGCCGCGTTGGCCGCGGGTGGGCGGGAGACGACGGTGACCCGCGCGTTCACCGGACGGCCCGCGCGCGGGTTGGTCAACCGGTTCATCACCGAGCACCCGGACGCTCCTGGCGCCTACCCGGACCTGCACAACCTCACCCGCCCGATGCGGGCGGCGGCGGGCAAGGCGGGCGACGTCGACGGGATGTCCCTGTGGGCCGGGCAGGCCTACCGCTTCGCGCGCGAGGTGCCGGTCGCCGAGTTGTTGGGCGAGCTCGCGGTCGAGGCGCGCACGGCGGCGAGCGACTTGGCGCGCAGGCTCGGCGTGCTCGGGTAGCCGTGTGCGGTTGCCCACAGACACGGGGTGCGCGGGTCGCGGATCAGGCTTACTTTACTCACAAGTAGGTAAATGGGAGGTCGCCGGTGATCACGTTGGACGCAGTGCGCGCCGCCGCGGGCAACGTGGCCCGGCGGGCGCTGTTCGGGACCCTCGCCGATCATCGGCCCGTTCCGCGCACGCTCCTCAACGAGGGCCGGGCTCGTTCGGTCTACGCGTATCACCGGCCGGTTGGCGTATCCCGGCGAGGTGAACCGGTGCTGCTCGTGCCGCCGCTCGCTGTGCCCGACTCCTGCTTCGACCTGCGTCGAGGGTGTAGCCTGGTCGAGCACTTGGTCACTGCGGGTAGGCCCACCTACGGCGTCGAGTACGGCGAGATCGCCTTCGCTGATCGGGAGTTGGGGCTGGAGCACTGGATCGACGAGGTGCTGCCCACAGCGGTCCGCACGGCCCACGAGCACTCCGGCGGCAAGCCGGTGCACGTCGTCGGCTGGTGTCTGGGTGGGATCCTGGCCGCGCTCACCGCCGCTCGCGCGGGCGCGCACCCAATCGCGTCGCTGACCGTGGTCGCGAGTCCGTTCGACTTCTCCGCGATCCCGCTCCTGCGCCCCTTGCGACCGCTGGACGCCTTGACCGGCCGGATCGCGATCCCAGCGCTCTCCCGCGCCCTAGGCGGCATCCCGGCCCCGCTGGTGCGCCGCGCGTTCCAGATCAGCGCGCTGGACAAGCACCTCACCAAGCCGTTCGCGGTCGCCGCCAACCTCGCCGACCGCGACTACCTCGCCCAGGTCGAGGCCGTCGAGCGGTTCACCGCGGGCATGGTCGGCTACCCCGGCCGCGCCGTGGCCCAGATCTACCGCGAGTTCTTCCTCGCCAACGCCCTCGCCACCGGCTCACCCACCCTCGACGGCACCCGGATCGACCTCGCCGACATCACCCAGCCCACCCTGGTCATCGCGGGCCGCGACGACGCGATCGCCCCGCCCCGCGCCGCCCGCGCCCTGGTCGACCTGCTCCCCGGGCGGGCCAGGTTCAGCACCGCCCCCGGCGGGCACCTGGGCGTGCTCACCGGCCGCGCCGCCCGCGACACCACGTGGCCGCTCATCGACCGGTTCCACGCGGGGGTCACCTCGCTCAGCGGGTGAAGACGATCTTCCCGGCGGTCTCGCCAGCCAGCATCTGCTCGAAGCCCTCACGGGCCCGCGCCATCGGCAGCTCGGTCCCGATGCGCGGCTTGATCCCGGTCAGGTCGCAGAACCGCAGCAGGTCGGCCAGCTCCTCCCGCGTCCCCATCGTCGACCCGACCACCCGCAGTTGCAGGAAGAACAGCCGCTGCAGGTCGGCGCTGGGGTCGGGGCCGCTGGTGGAGCCGGAGACCACGATGACCCCGCCCGGTTTGAGCGCGCGCATCGAGTGCTGCCAGGTCGCCTTGCCGACGGTCTCGAAGACGGCGTCGACCCGCTCGGGCAGGCGCGCGCCGGACTCGAAGGTCCCGTGCGCGCCCAGTTCCGCGGCCAGGGCCCGCTTCGCCTCGGTGCGGCCGGTCACCCACACCCGCATGCCCGCGGCCCGGCCCAGCTCGATCAGCGCCGTCGACACCCCGCCGGAGGCGCCCTGGACCAGCATGGTCTGGCCCGGCCGCAGGTCCGACTTCACGAACAGCATCCGGTAGGCGGTCAGCCACGCCGTCCCCATGCACGAGGCCTCGCTGAACGAGAGCCCGGTGGGCTTGGGCAGCACGTTGCGGGCGGGCACCACCACCGTGTCGGCGAAGGTCCCCTGGTGCTCCTCGGTCAGCAGCGTCCGCTTCGGGTCGAGCGTCTCGTCGCCGGACCACGCGGGGTCGCCGATCACCGAGTGCAGGGCCACCTCGGTCCCGTCGGCCAGCACCCCCGCGGCGTCGCAACCCAGGATCATCGGGAACCGCTCCGCCTTGATCCCGACCCCGCGCAACGTCCACAGGTCGTGCATGTTGAGGCTGGCCGCCCGCACGGTGACCGCGACGAACCCCTCCGGCACCTCGGGGTCCGGGCGCTCCCCGATGACGAGCGCGGCGAGCGGGTCATCCGGGCTGGGCGCACTGGCGTAAACGGCGAACATGGAGTCGAACATAACCACCAGAGCCGTCGATCGCCCCCGAAAAGTGGGAAGGCGCTCTCCTGCGAGTCCGGCACGCGCTATCCGCGCCCGCGCGGCCCCTGACCGCACGGGCGGAAAACCCAAGTACACCCAGTACGAGCGGCTTCCCGCCCGCGCGCCCAGGAACCACGCGGATCACCGATCCCACGCACCAGACTCGCAGGAGAGCGCCTAGGTCTAGGCTCGACCCGTGCTGCGAGGGCTGTCCGACTGGTGGAACGACGTGGAGCTGTGGCTGATCCAGCTGTCGTTCCCGCTGCAGTTCGCCCTGGTGATGGCGATCTTGCTGCCGCTGTGCGTGGTGCTGGCCTGGTTCATCGACCGCGTGGTCGACTACGCCTCGGCCCGCTTCGGTTCTTCCCGCGACGAGACGCCCCTGGGTTCACGCCAGGAAGTCGATTCGTAGGCTCTCCGGGTGGGTTCGCGCAGACGCATCACAGTGGCGCTGGTCGGTCTGGTCCTGCTGGTACTGGCAGGGTGGCTGATCAGGGACGCAGGCACCGACGCGTCCGCGCCCGTTCCCCTGTCCAGCCTGCCGCCGGAGGCGACCGCCACCTGGCGGTTGATCGAACGCGGCGGACCGTTCCCCTACCCGGCCAACGACGGCAAGACCTTCGCCAACCGCGAGCGGCGCCTGCCCGACCGAGCCCCCGACCACTACCGGGAGTACACCGTGCCCACCCCAGGCAGCCAGGACCGCGGCGCGCGCCGCTTGATCACCGGAGCGGGCAGCGAGCTGTTCTACACCGCCGACCACTACGCCACCTTCGTGACCGTGGACCCCACCCGATGAGCGGCCAGGGCGAGTACGTCATCGACGGCACCGCGATCCGCAGCAAGCGCGCCATGTTCACCACCCTGGCCAGCGCACTGTCCTTCCCGGACTGGTTCGGCCACAACCTCGACGCGCTCTACGACTGCCTCACCGACCTGTCGTGGCTGCCCGAGGGCGACATCAAGCTGGTGTGGACCGACTCCGAGGTGCTCGCGGGCGCCGACCCGACCGGCTACGCCGGCATCCGCGAGGTCCTCGACGACGCGGTCGAAGGCTTCGCCACCCCCGGCCGCTCCCTGGCCGTCGAGATCAGCTGACCCTCACCGAGGCGCTGGTCGACCCACATCCCCGACGATGCCCGACCGGCTCATAGAGCGGACTCGTCTCACGCGGGGCAGCAACACCCGTAGCGCTGTACGCGGACAGGCCATGCTTTCGGCTTTGCTCTGGTGGGTCCGACGCGGCCCCACCACCCCCCTCTGCTCGATGGGGCGGACTTGTTTTGCGTGGGGGGACGGCACCCGTAGCGTTTCCTCGCGGCAGGGCCAGTCTTTTCGGCCCCTGCTTTGCGGACCTGCCACGGGTGTCGTAGGGGCCCCGCGCAAAACAAGTTCGCCCCATCGAGCCCACCGCACTCCCCGCCACCCGCGGCCACACGGGATACCCGCCCCGCCGAGCCACACGCACTCCCAGCCCAGCGCGGACACACGGATACCTCGCCCCGCCGAGCCAACCGCACTGCCAACCTGCACCGCGGGATACGCCTCGACAAGCCACTTAAAGCTCAGGGCACCCAGCGCGGCTTGCGCTTCTGCGCGAACGCCGTGATGCCCTCCTGGCCTTCCTCACTCGCGAAGAACCCCGCCGACAGCTCCAGCATCCGCGCGAAGTCGGTCGCCATGTCGGCGGGGCGCTCGCGGCGCAGCACCGCCTTGGTGGCCGCCAATGCGATGGGGCCGCCGAGGGCGAGCATCGAGGTGTAGCGGGTGACCTCGGCGTCGAGGTCGGCGCCGGGGACCGCGGAGTTGAGCAGGCCGATCTGGACCGCTCGGGCCGCGTCGAACTGCTCGCCGGTGAGGAACAGTTCGTGCGCGGCCCTGGGCAGCAGCCGGGGCAGCATGGTGACCGAGATGATCGCCGGGACCACGCCGATGCGGACCTCGGTCAGCGCGAACGTCGCGGTGTCGGCGGCGACGGCGATGTCGGCCGCGGCGACGATGCCGACGCCACCGGCGCGGGCCGGGCCCGCCAGCTTGGCCACCACGGGCTTGGGGCTGTCCCAGATCTGCTGCAGGATCGCCGGGAACTCCTGGACCCCCTGGGCGGCCGACGACGCGCCGCCTGCCTCCTTGAGGTCCATGCCCGCGCAGAACACCGGCCCGGTGTGGTCGAGCACGATGACCCGGACGGCGTCGTCGCCGGTCGCGGTGCTCAAGTGCTCGCGCAGCTCCCGCCGCAGTTGCGCCGACAGCGCGTTGCGGTTGCCGGGGGAGTCCAGGGTGATCGTCGCGACGCCCGCCTCGACCGCGTAGTGCACCAGCTCGTCTGCCATGGCGCCCACCCTAACGGCGTCAGTGGTGGTGGTAGGAGTGCACGACGGCGTGACCCTTGCCCCTGCCGATGAGCCACTTGTTCACCGGCACGGTCAGCGCGAAGGCCACCACCAGCGAGAACGCCAGTGCCAACCAGAACAGCGCGCTGGTCAAGCCCGCGTCCATCGCGCCGGGTACGACGAGCATCACGGTGTTGTCCAGGACCTCCATCACCGCGATCGACACGGTGTCGGCGGCGAGCGCGATCCGCAGCGCGCGGGCGGCCGGGACGCCCGCGCGCAGGACCGGGCCGATGGTCAGGGCGTAGCCGAAGCCGAAGGCCAGCGCGATCGCCAGCACGACCGTGGGCAGGGTCGACCAGCCGAGCGCGGTGCCGATCACCATCCCCAGCACCTCGCCGATCGCGCAGCCGGTCAAGCAGTGCAGTGTCGCGCTGATCGCCTGCCGCCAGGGGTGCGCCGATGCGTGTTCCATGCAGGCGACTATACCCCTGGGGGGTATGTGAACCGCAGGACGCCGGGCAGGCGTCCTGCGGTCTCGGTCACACGGTCAAGCGGTCACCCGGCTAGACGACGGTGGTCGTGGTGATCGCCGGGTTCGGGCTCGGGTAGCAGGACGCGGGCACGTTCACGTTGCCCAGCAGCGGAACCCGCACCACACCGGTCGCGGTGAGCCCGGGGTTGGCGAAGCTCGTGCCGTACAAGGTGGTCTGGATCGTGCCCGGCGCGCCCGCGGTGAGGTTGAGCGTGATCGTCGGCAGTTCGAACGTGCCGCCGCCGGGGATCGACCCGGTCGTGGCGAGCGTGGCGACCCCGCCGGACACGGTCAGGGTGGGCGTGCCGACCCCGGAACCACCCGACAGCGAGCTGGACACGTAGGTCGAGTTCGCGGGCACCGGGACCTTGAACGTCAGGTTCTGCACCGCCACCAGCGTGAACGACCCCACCGTGGACGGGAGCGTGGCCGTCTGGGGGTCGTACACCACGCTGAGCGAGCCGCCCGAGGCGACGCTCGCGGGCGTGCTCACGTCCAGCGGCTGGGTGAGGGTGGCGGGGTAGGTCGAGCCGAGGGCGGTGGCCTGGCAGGCGTAGTTCACGGTCACCGGGACGGCGGACGCGGGTGGGGCGAGCGCCACCAGCGGGAGTGCGACGAGGGCGACGACGGACAGGGCGCGCTTCATCTGAGCACCTCAACTTGGCGTGTTGGGAAGGATTCGGCCGCGCGGCCCACTCATCGTTGCGCTGTTCGGCCGAATCGGCAAATGCCCACGCACGTATTCGGTTCAAGGGTGCTTGTTCACCGCGACGCGGTGGTGGCTCGCCCGTCCATGCGGGCGACCCCCAGCTCGACACATCCGCTCATGGGCCCACCCACACGGTCCAAGCCCGGGACCCCCAGCGCGACCGGACCGGCCGCACGGGTGGAAAACCCGCGCCCGTAAGGCAGCGCTACGCCGTGCGCTGGGCGGTGGTGGTGACCTCGTCGTAGCGCTCCAGCACGACAGCGGCCACCGACGCCCCGAGCGGCTCGGCGACCGCGGCGTCCCCGGCCATCGCCCGGACCCGGTCCGGCAGCAGCCCCGGCGCCAAGAAGTACGACGCGACCGCGATCCGCCGGGCACCCCTGGCCCGCAACGCGGCCGCGGCGGCGGCGACGTCAGGCGTCGCCGCGGACGCGAACGCCGCCCGCACCCCGGACCACCCCTGGGTGTGCGCCCACCGCTCCGCGATCTCCACGACCCGCGCGTTGGCCGGTGCGTGGGAGGACCCGGTAGCCGCTAGAACGACTCCCAGCTCGGGATCCCCCGGCAGCGCCCCGACTTCCGCCAACCGACCCAGCAGAGCCGTTTCCAGCCTGGGATCCGGGCCCAACACGTCGCTCACCGTCGTCGACAGGTGAGGCATCCGCCCACGAGCTTCTTCAAGCAGCCCAGGCAGGTCTACCCGCGCGTGGAACGCCCGCCCGAGCAGCAACGGCACTACGACAACCGAGCGATGCCCTTCGGCATAGAGGCCGGAGAGCACTTCGAGCACCGGCGGCGTCGACAGGTCCAAGAACGCGCCGCGGACGTCCAGCTCGGGACGCAGGGCGCGAACGGAGTCGATCAGCTCGCCCACGGCGACCGCGGACCTGGGGTCGCGGCTGCCGTGGGCGACACCGACAAGGGGGATCGAGTGCACTGGTACCTAGCTCTTCCGGAGCCCGCGGGCGTTGAGCGTGACCTTCTCCAGCGGTGCGAAGACCACCAGTTCGATGCCGACCCCGACGATCAGGATCAGCAGGATGCCGGTGATCACCATCGGCATGTCGAACAGCGACATGCCGTTGTGCAGGAACTGGCCGAGCCCGTCACCGAGCTCCGGCGACGAGGCGATCAGCTCGGCGGCCATCAGCGACCGCCAGGAGAACGCCCAGCCCTGCTTCATGCCCGCCAGGTAACCGGGCAGCGCGGCGGGCAGCAGGATGTGCCGCGCGTTGGCGAGCGTGCCCGCCCCCATCACCTTGCCCACCCGGGGCAGGATCGGCGGGATCTGGTCGATCCCCGCCACCAGGCCGTTGGCGATCGAGGGCACCGCGCCCAGCAGCACCACCATGTAGATCGTGGTGTCGGTGAGGCCGAACCAGATCACCGCGGCGGGCACCCAGGCCACCGACGGCAGGCTCTGCAGACCCGACACCAGCGGGCCGATCGCCGCGCGGACCAGCTTGACCCTGGCCAGCAGCAGCCCGAGCGGGGTCGCGATGCCCAGCGCGATGACGAACCCGATCACCGCCCGGTGCACCGAGGTCCACAGGAACTCCCAGACCTGGCCGGTCTCGACCAGGCCCCAGAACACGTCGAACACCGTCGACGGCGACGGCAGCTGGTGCTCGGGCAGCCACGCGGTCGCCCACACCGCCTGCCACACCACGACGAACAGCACCGCGGCCCCGATCGGCGGCAGCAGCGCCGCGCTGATCCGGCGGGCCCGCGACCGCTGCGGGCCCGAGGTGGGCGCGTCGAGCGCGTCGAGGCCGCCGATCGCGCCGTCGACCTCCGCGGCGGAGGCCTCCGCCGTCACCTTCTCGTTCTGCGTGGTCTCGTCAAGCCGCGGCATGGGAGCTGATCACCTCCCGCAGCTTGGCGGCGATCGTGTCGACCGCCGCCAGCTCGTCGGACCCGGTGAGCCCGTCGACGTCCCACTGGTCCACGACCCGACCGGGCCGCGAGGACAGCAGCACCACGCGCTGGCCCAGCCGGACCGCCTCGCGGACGTCGTGGGTGACGAACACGACCGCGGTCCCGGTCGCCCGCCACACCCGCAGCAGCTCGGCCTGCAGCAGGTCGCGGGTGATCGCGTCGAGCGCGGAGAACGGCTCGTCCATCAGCATCAGCGCGTGCTTGCCGTCCGCGGAGCCCTGGATCGCCGAGGCCAGCGAGCGGGCCAGCGCGACCCGCTGGCGCATGCCGCCGGAGAGCTCGTGCGGGCGCTTGCGCCCCGTGCCCTCCAGCCGCACCAGGCTCAGCAGCTCCTCGACCTTGGCGGCGCGCTCGGCGCGCCCCACCCCGGCCAGGCGCAGCGGCAGTTCGATGTTGCGTTGCACGGTGAGCCAGGGCATCAGCGCGTGCTCCTGGAACATCACCGCGGGGCGCGAGGTGGTGAGCGTGATCTTGCCCGACGTCGGCTGCTCCAGCCCGGCGATCAGGTTGAGCAGCGTGGTCTTGCCGCACCCGGAGGCGCCGACCAGGCACACGAACTCCCCTGGTCGCACCGCCAGGTCGATGCCGTCCAACGCGACCACCGCTTGTCGGCCGGTGCCGAAGACCTTGTGCAGGTCGGCCAACCGGACGGCGACGTCGGTCTCGACCGGCTTCTCCAGTGCGACTGCCATCTCGCGCCCCTCTCCTCGCGCCCGCGTCCTACTTCTTGTCCAGGTTCGCCGCGTCAACCGGGGGCTGACCCGCGGCGGCCAGCACCTCGTTGAGCAGCTTCAGGTCCAGGAAGCCCTTCACGTCGGTTTCCTTCTGGGCGACCTTGGCGGTGACCGCGTCCTTGCTCAGCTGCGGCAGCAGCGCGGCGTACGGGTCGAGGGTGAAGTTGAGGTTGGTGAACGCGCGGTCGATGGTCGGCGCGCTGAGGTCCTTGCCGGTCAGCGCCTTGAGCTGCGCGTTGACCGCGGTCTTGGCGCCCGCCACGTCCTTCTTGGTGACGTCGACGCTGGCCACCAGGCCCTTGAGCAGCGCCTTGACGGTGTCCGGGTGGTCGGCGAGGAAGGTGGTGGACACGATCAGCACGGTGGTCGGGAACTCGCCGCCGGGCCACAGGTCCTTCTCGTCGAGCAGGACCTTGGCGCCCGCCTCGAGCACCAGCCGCGACGACCACGGCTCGGGCAGCCAGGCCGCCTGCACGCTGCCCTTCTTGAACTCCTCCAGCGCCAGCGCGTTCTCGGTGTTCTGCACCTTGACCTTGTCGGTCAGCTGCTTGTCGGCGAGCCACTTCTTCAGCGCGATGTCCTGGGTGTTGCCCAGCTGCGGGGTCACCACCGTCTTGCCGACCAGGTCCTGCTCGGAGTTGATCTCCGGCTTGACCACCAGCTGCGCGCCGCGCGATGCGGTGCCCGCCACCAGCCGCACGGCCTTGCCGTCGGACTTGCCGTAGGCGTTGAGCGAGGGGCCCGAGCCGATGAAGGTCGCGTCGAGCGAGCCGCCGTAGAGCGCGTTGACGGCGTCGCCACCGGCGTTGAACTTGGTCGGCACCAGCTTGGTGCTGCCCAGCTCCTTGGTGAACAGGCCCTGCTCCAGGCCGATCAGCGCCGGGGCGTGGGTCACGTTGGGGAAGTACCCCAACCGAAGTTCGGCCGCGGGGCCCTTGCCCGCGCTCTGGGTGCCGCTGCTGGGGGCAGCGGAGCCGGCATCGCCCGACTCCGCCGCTCGGGAGCAGCCCGCCAGGACGCTGGCGAGGGACAGGGCTACAGCGGCTGCGGCTAAGACGCGGGATCGCTTCACTTCGGTGGGGCCTTTCCAGGGGGGGAACGGGTGTTACGGGCCAGGGGAGACGAGGTCGCCCGAGGTTGTGGGGGTACCGGGGCCGGACAGCGCGGGCAGACCCGCGCCGACCAGTCCCGCGGCCAACGTGGATCCGTCGGCAGCGTCGATCACGAGGAAGGCGCCGGTGCGCCGGTTGATCGCGTAGTCGTCGACCGGCAGCGGCTCGGCCGTGCGCACCAGCACCCGGCCGATCTCGTTGAGCGCCAACGACTCCGGGTCGGGGACGGAGGTGAGCTTCTGCTCGTCGAAGCGGGCGTTGAGCTCGCCGACGATCGCCTGCACCGTCCGGGCGCCGTGCTTGACCAGCACCCGGGCGCCCGCGCGCAGCGGCTTGTCCGACAGCCACGCCAGGGTCGCCTCGAACTCCTCCACCGCGACCGGCGCCGCGGCGGCCGCGGCGATCAGGTCACCGCGGGAGATGTCGATGTTGTCGGCGAGCACCAGGGTCACCGAACGGCCCGCCTCGGCCTCGGCGAGCTCGCCGTCGGCCGTGTCGACCCGGGCGACCGTGGTGCGCAGCCCCGAGGGGAGCACGACCACCTCGTCACCCGGGCGGACGGTGCCCGCGGCGACCTGGCCCGCGTAACCGCGGTAGTCGGTGTGCTCGGCGGTGTTGGTGCGGATGACGTACTGCACCGGGAAGCGCAGCGGCGCGTCGTGCGGGTCCGGCTCGACCGGGACCGTCTCCAGGTGCTCGAGCAGCGTCGGACCGGTGTACCAGGGGGTGTGCGCGGAGCGGTCCACCACGTTGTCGCCGACCAGCGCCGAGACCGGGATGGACAGCACCGAGCCGATCGGGTAGCCCAGCGCGCCCGCGTGGTCGGTGAACTCCTTGGCGATCACCTCGAAGGTGGCCTCGTCGTAGTCGACCAGGTCGACCTTGTTGACCGCGAGCACCAGCCGGGGCACGCCCAGCAGCGCCAGCACCGCGGCGTGCCTGCGGGTCTGCTCCAGCACCCCCTTGCGCGCGTCGACCAGCAGCACGGCCAGCTGCGCGGTGGAGGCGCCGGTGACGGTGTTGCGGGTGTACTGCACGTGCCCGGGGGTGTCGGCGAGCACGAACGAGCGCTTGGGCGTGGCGAAGTAGCGGTAGGCCACGTCGATGGTGATGCCCTGCTCGCGCTCGGAGCGCAGCCCGTCGACCAGCAGCGACAAGTCCGGAGTGGACAGTCCCTTGTCCACGCTGGCCCTGTGCACCGCGTCGAGGGTGTCGGCCAGCACGGACTTGGTGTCGTAGAGCAGGCGCCCGACGAGGGTGGACTTCCCGTCGTCGACGCTGCCCGCGGTGGCCAGGCGAAGCAGGTCCTGGGTGGTGTGTCCCATTAGAAGTAGCCCTCCCGCTTGCGGTCCTCCATGGCGGCCTCGGAGAGCCGGTCATCGGCGCGGGTGGCCCCGCGCTCGGTGAGCCTGCTCGCCGAGACCTCGGCGATCACCTCGTCGAGGTCGGCCGCCTCGGAACGCACGGCACCGGTGCACGACCCGTCGCCGACGGTCCGGTAGCGGACGGTCAGCTCCTCGACGGGCTCGTCGGCACGCGGGCCGAACCACGGACCGGCCGTCAACCACATACCGTCGCGCTGGAACACCGCTCGGGTGTGCGCGAAGTAGATGGACGGCAGCTCGATCGCCTCGCGCTTGATGTAGCGCCAGACGTCGAGTTCGGTCCAGTTGGACAGCGGGAACACACGAACGTGTTCGCCCGCGCGGTGCCTGCCGTTATACAAGTTCCACAGTTCGGGACGCTGACGCCGCGGCTCCCACTGGCCGAAGGAATTGCGTAGGCTGAAAATTCTTTCTTTCGCCCGGGCGCGCTCCTCGTCGCGGCGCCCACCCCCGAAAACGGCGTCGAACTTGTTGGCGGTGATGCCGTCCAACAAGGGGACTGTCTGCAAAGGATTTCGCGTTCCGTCCGGGCGCTCCTGCAGCCGACCGTCATCGATGTAGTCCTGCACGCTGGCCACGACGAGGCGTAAGCCGTACCGGGCGACCGTCCGGTCGCGAAAGTCGATGACCTCGTCCAGGTTGTGCCCGGTGTCCACGTGCAGTAGCGGGAATGGGACGGGTGCGGGCCAGAACGCCTTGACCGCCAAGTGAAGTAGTACTGTGGAGTCCTTGCCGCCGGAGAACAGGATCACCGGTCGGTCGAACTCACCCGCCACCTCCCGGAAGATGTGGATGGCCTCGGATTCCAGGCGCGCCAACGCGTCCAGCGGCGGTTGGGCCCGGTCTGTCTGCTGTGTCGTCATGTTCCCGTCGCCCTCAGCCGTGCAATCCGCACTCGGTCTTGCCCGTACCCGCCCAGCGCCCGCTGCGGGCGTCCTGCCCCGGCAGCGGCTTGGCCGTGCACGGCGCGCACCCGATGGACGGGTAACCGGCCTGCACCAACGGGTTCTCCAGCACGCCGTGGTCGGCGATGTAGCGGGTGAACTCCTCGTCGCTCCACGGCGCGATCGGGTTGACCTTCACCAATCCGTTGCGGTCGTCCCACTGCACGATCGGGGTCGTGGCCCGGGTCGGCGCGTCGACCCGGCGCACCCCGGTGACCCACGCCGAGTAGCGCGACAGGGTTTGCCGCAATGGCACCACTTTGCGCAGGAAGCAGCACTGCGTCGGGTTCGTCTGGTTCAGCAACCCGAACTCGGCCTCCTGGTCGGCGACGGACTGCTCGGCCTCGGCGTTGACGATGCGCACCTCCGGGTAGACCACAGCGACCGCGTCGCGGGTGCCGATGGTCTCCGCGAAGTGGTAGCCGGTCTCCAGGAACAGCACGTCGATGTCGCGCTTGGCCTGGTAGGCCAGGTCGATCAGCACCGCGTCCTGCATGTTCGACGCGACGATGAAGTCGTCGCCGAAGGTCGCCGCCGTCCAGGCCAGCGCCTCGGCCGCGCTCGCCCCGGCCAGCTCCAGTTCCGCCCGCTCGGCCAGGTCCTGGTGTGTGGTGGTCACTTCGCTGCCTCCCCCGAGAGATTCAGTCCGACGAACTTGACCGTGAAGACCCGCCTGCACCCGGCGCACAGCCACGCCGCGTGCGGTTCCTCCTGCGGCCGCAGGTCCTCGTCGCCGCAGTACGGGCAGTAGAAGGGCGTCGCCCGCTCGCTCATCGCAGGTCGTCCTCGTCGGCGCGCACGACCCACTGGGCGAAGCGCTCGTCGGCTTCCCGCTTGGCGACGTAGTTGCGCACCACCCGCTCCACGTAGTCGGGCAGCTCCGCGCCGGTCACCTTGTGCCCGCGCAGCTTGCGGCCGAACCCGGCGTCCAGGCCGAGGCCGCCGCCCAGGTGCACCTGGAAGCCCTCCACCTGGTTGCCCGCGTCGTCGGTGACGATCTGGCCCTTGAGCCCGATGTCGGCGGTCTGGATCCGGGCGCAGGAGTTCGGGCAGCCGTTGATGTGCACCGCGATCGGCGCGGTGACCCCGTCGGTGATGTCGGCCAGCCGGGTCTCCAGCGCCGCCACCAGCTCGTGCGCGCGACCCTTCGTCTCGACGATGGCCAGCTTGCAGAACTCGATGCCGGTGCACGCCATGACGCCGCGCCGCCACGGCGACGGGGTGCTCTGCAGCCCCAGCTTGGCCAGGTCCGCCTGCAGCGCGGCCACCTCGGCCTCGGGCACGTCGAGCACGACCAGCTTCTGCAGCGGGGTGAACCGCACCCGGTTCGACCCGGCCCGCTCGGCCGCCTTGGCGACCTCGACCAGCACCGACCCCGACACCCGGCCCGCGATCGGGGCCGCGCCCACGTAGAACAGGCCGTCCTTCTGCTGGTGCACGCCGATGTGGTCGATCGGCACCGCGGGGACCTCCGGCGCGGGGCCGTCGATCAGCTTGCGGTGCAGGTACTCGTCCTCGACCACCGCGCGGAACTTGGCCGCGCCCCAGTCCTTGACCAGGAACTTGATCCGGGCCCGGTGCCGCAGGCGGCGGTAGCCGTAGTCGCGGAAGACCCCGATCACCGCGCCGTAGACGTCGGCGACCTCCTCCAGCGGCACCCAGGCGCCCAGCCGCTGGCCGATCATCGGGTTGGTGGACAGGCCACCACCGACCCACACGTCGAAGCCGGGGCCGTGCTCGGGGTGCACCACGCCGACGAAGGCGATGTCGTGGATCTCGTGGGCGATGTCGGGCAGACCGGACACCGCGGACTTGAACTTGCGCGGCAGGTTCGAGTACGCCGGGTCGCCGATGAACCGGCGCTTGATCTCCTCGATCGCCGGTGTGCCGTCGATGACCTCGTCGCGCGAGATGCCCGCGACCGGCGACCCGAGGATCACCCGGGGACTGTCGCCACATGCCTCCATCGTGGTCATCCCAGCGCCCTCCAGCTTCTGCCAGATGGTGGGCATGTCCTCGACCCGGATCCAGTGGTACTGGATGTTCTGCCGGTCGGTGATGTCGGCGGTGTCGCGCGCGTAGGTCTGCGACACCTCGCCGAGCACCGCGAGCTGCTCGGTGGTGACCGCGCCGCCGTCGGTGCGCACCCGCAGCATGAAGTACGAGTCGTCGAGCTCCTCGGGCTCCAGGGTCGCGGTCCGGCCGCCGTCGATCCCGGGCTTGCGCTGGGTGTAGAGGCCGTACCAGCGGAAGCGGCCGCGCAGGTCACCGGGGTCGATGCTGTCGAACCCGCCGTGGGCGTAGATGTTCTCGATCCGGGCGCGGACGTTGAGCGGGTTGTCGTCCTTCTTCGACCGCTCGTTGGGATTCAGCGGCTCGCGGTAGCCGAGCGCCCACTGACCCTCGCCCCGCGGCTTGCGGGCAGCCGGGGGCTTGGTGGGGGAAACCGGGGTGGGGGGTGTGGTGGGGGACACCGGTGGTTCCTCCGGGATCGGGGCGCTCGTGCGCGCCACGACGACCCCAGGCGGCGGTGCGGGGGATCACTCAGCGGCGCACCCGACGCCTGCTGAATGCGAGGTAGGCGCGGCGGGTCAGCTGGGCTGACGGCACATCGCGCTGGACACGCGCTGGAAGTCCACGTGGCGGCGGGCCACCAGGAAGACCTCAGTCGCGGACATGGGGGTCAGCGTGCCACGCGTCCACGGTGTGGTCCACCGCCATCCGCATGCTGGGACGCAGGTCACGGACCTCGGACCGGCTGACCTGGGCCGCCCGGGTGGACCTGGGAAGATGGCAACCATGGCCGCAGCTGCTCCTGAGGGTGACCCCGCGCCCACCGACGGTTCCCTGCCCCCCGGCGCGCTGCGCGGGCTCGGCGACCGGCCGTTCGGGGTGTACGTGCACGTCCCGTTCTGCGCGACCCGGTGCGGTTACTGCGATTTCAACACCTACACCGCCGGTGAGCTGGGCTCCTCTGCCTCGCCGCAATCCTGGCTCGCGGGTTTGCGGCAGGAACTCGACCTCGCCGCCCGGGTTCTGGGAACGGCGCCCGCCGCTGACACCGTGTTCGTCGGCGGTGGCACACCGTCACTGCTGGGCGCCGACGGGTTGTCCCAGGTGTTGGACGCGGTGCGCGGGGTGTTCGGGTTGACCGAGGGCGCCGAGGTCACCACGGAGTCGAACCCGGAGTCGACCTCGCCGGGGTTCTTCGCCGGGATCGCCGACGCCGGGTACACCCGGGTGTCGCTGGGCATGCAGTCCGCGGCCCGGCACGTGCTCGCCGTCCTCGACCGCACCCACACCCCGGGCCGGGCGGTCGCCGCCGCCCGGGAGGCCAAGGCGGCGGGCATCGGGCACGTGAACCTGGACCTGATCTACGGGACCCCGGGCGAACGGCCGAGCGACCTGGCGGCATCCCTGGACGCCGTCCTGGAGGCAGGCGTCGACCACGTCTCGGCGTACTCCCTGATCGTCGAGGATGGCACTGCCCTGGCCCGGCGAGTCCGCCGCGGCGAGTTGCCGATGCCGGACGACGATGTGCTCGCCGACCGGTACGAGCAGGTGGACGCGGCCCTGGTCGCCGCGGGCCTGCACTGGTACGAGGTGTCGAACTGGGCCTCCGACGAGGCCGCCCGCTGCAGGCACAACCTCGGCTACTGGCTCGGCGGCGACTGGTGGGGCGCGGGCCCCGGCGCCCACAGCCACGTCGGCGGCATCCGCTGGTGGAACGTCAAGCACCCGGCCCGCTACACCGAACTGCTGGCCAACGGCGCCTCCCCGGCCGCAGGCCGCGAACGGCTCACCGAGGACGACCAGCGCTTGGAACGGGTCTTGCTGGAACTCCGCTTGGCCGAAGGACTCCCGATCGACGCTCTTACCCCTACCGCCTTGGCCGAGGCCAAGTCCGCCGCCAATGACGGCCTCCTAGACCCAACAGCCCTCACCTCCGGCCGCTGCGTCCTCACCGCCCGCGGCCGCCTCCTCGCCGACGCCGTGGTGCGCCGCCTGACCTAGGTCGGCTCACGAGGTCGGGATCGGATAACGCGGTGTGCACGGATCCGCCTGGACGTCCTCGACCCCGATGAGGTCGGCCCGCAACCGCTGGGCCAACTCTTGGCGATCGGTCCCCGGCCGCACCACGACGTAGAGCGAAGCGGGCATCGCCTCCACACGGGCGAGCCGACTTATGTCGGGCTGGTTCTCGAACATGTACCGGAACCTCTCCAGGGCCTGCTGCCGGGTTTCGGTACCGATCCGGACCGTGGCCGGGTTCGCCTGGATCACGTCCTTGCCCTTGAGCATGGACTCGTCGTCGTCGAACAAGACGTCCACGCGTTCCGAGTAGGTGGCGCACACGGACTCCGGCGCACGCCACGGCTGGGTCGCCGTCGGTTCGGTCGTCGGCCCGGCCTCCTGCCGTTCGGCGGTCGTACATCCCACCAGCAGCGCCGCCGCGCTCACCACCGCAGCGCACCGCGGCCCCCAGTTCGCCATGCCCACAGTGTCCTCGGTCGTCGATCAACGGTCGGCGTCGCGTCGTGGTGCCGTCTGGTTCGGGACCTTGGACCCGGATTCGTCGTGTGGCGTATCTGGTACGGGCGGGTGACCTCCTTGTCGGCAGCAGAACTGTGTCCAGGTGAAGGGGTCCCAGCGATGGCGGTCACCATCCAGCACGTCCGGCAGCGGCTCTCCGGGGCCGAGGTCGACTACGAGTACGCCGCCGAGCTCGGCGACGACGCCTTACCCCACCTGGCCGAACTCGCCACCCGGGCGGACACGGTGCTCGCCTGCAAGGCGCTGTACCTGGCCAGCCTGATCGGCGGACCGCGGTCCACGGAGATCATCGCCGCCGCCGCCGACCACGAGGACCCGATCATCCGGATCGCCGCGTCGGCGGCGTTGCGCAACCTGCGGCAGGCGGGCAGGACCCGCTAACCGCCGCCGCCGGGGCGCGCTCCGTAAACTTGGTCCGGGGCCCGCGCACACGGACGAGGGAGGTGGCCCGTGGTCAGTTCCGACGAGCGGCGCTTCGAGGTGCTGCGCGCGATCGTCGCCGACTACGTGCGCGACCACGAACCGGTGGCGTCCAAGGCGATCGTCGAGCGGCACAACCTCGGCGTCTCCAGCGCCACCGTGCGCAACGACATGGCCTCGCTGGAGGAGGACGGCTACATCACCCAGCCGCACACCAGCGCGGGCCGCATCCCCACCGACAAGGGCTACCGGCTCTTCGTCGACCGGCTCAGCGAGGTCAAGCCGCTCTCGACCGCCGAGCGCCGGGCCATCCAGAGCTTCCTCGGCGGCGCCATCGACCTCGACGACGTGATGCGCCGCAGCGTGCGGCTGCTGGCCCAGCTGACCCGGCAGGTCGCGGTGATCCAGTACCCGACGCTGACCACCTCCACCGTGCGCCACGTCGAGCTGGTGAACATCACCCCGGCCCGGCTGATGCTGGTGCTGATCACCGACACCGGCCGGGTCGACCAGCGGATGGTCGACCTCGGCGACGTGGTCACCGACGAGGACACCGCGCGGCTGCGCACCATGCTCAACACCACCCTGGCTGGCAAGCGCCTCGCCGACGCCGCGGCCAGCGTCGCCGAGATGCCCGAGAGCGCGCCCGGCGAGCTGCGCGAGGTGGTCACCACGCTGGCCACCGTGCTGGTCGAGTCGCTCGTCGAGCACCCCGAGGAGCGGCTGGTGCTCGGCGGCACGGCGAACCTGACCCGCAACGTCGCCGACTTCCCGAACTCGCTGCGCCAGGTCCTCGAGGCGCTCGAGGAGCAGGTCGTGGTGCTGAAGCTGCTCGCGGCGACCGCCGACCCGGGCACCATCACGGTGCGCATCGGCGGCGAGAACGAGGCCGAGGAGATGCGTTCCACCTCGGTGGTGTCCATCGGCTACGGCACCCGTGCCACCCTGTTGGGCGGGATGGGCGTCGTCGGGCCGACCAGGATGGACTACCCCACGAACATCGCCGCGGTCCGCGCGGTGGCGAACTACGTCGGCGAGATCCTCGGTCGGTAGAGGGTCGACACAGGTATCAACGGGCCCCGGCATGCCCGGGGCAGGAGGACTGGACAGGTGGCGAGGGATTACTACGGCACGCTCGGGGTGCGTCAGGACGCGACCTCCGAGGAGATCAAGCGCGCCTACCGCAAGCTCGCGCGTGAGCTGCACCCCGACGTCAACCCGGACGAGGCGGCGCAAACCCGCTTCCGCGAGGTCACCGCGGCCTACGAGGTCCTGTCCGACCCGCAGAAGCGCAAGATCGTCGACATGGGCGGTGACCCGCTCGGCAACGGCGGCGGCGGGGGCGGCGGTGGTCGCGACCCGTTCGGCGGGTTCGGCCTCGGCGACATCATGGACGCGTTCTTCGGCGCGGCGGGCGGCGGCGGTGGCGGGCGCGGCCCGCGCAGCCGGGTGCAGCCTGGCTCGGACGCGCTGCTGCGCATCCAGATGACCCTGGAGGAGTGCGCGAGCGGGATCAGCCGCGAGATCGCGGTGGAGACCGCGATCCTGTGCGACCTGTGCCGCGGCTCCGGGTGCGCCGACGGCAGCAGCCCGATCACCTGCGACACCTGCGGTGGCCGCGGCGAGGTCCAGTCGGTGCAGCGCTCGTTCCTCGGCCAGGTCGTCACCGCGCGCGCCTGCCCCACGTGCCGCGGTCTCGGCGAGGTCATCCCCGACCCGTGCCGCCAGTGCGCGGGCGAGGGCCGGGTCCGGGCGCGGCGCACGATCACCGCGAAGATCCCGCCCGGTGTCGCGGACGGTATGCGGGTAAGGCTTTCCGGCCAAGGCGAGGTAGGCCCCGGCGGTGGCCCTGCCGGTGACCTCTACATAGAGGTTGAGGAGTTGCAGCACAGCACCTTTGAGCGTGAAGGTGCGGACCTGCACTGCACTTTGCGCGTCCCGATGACGACCGCGGTGCTGGGTGCTGTCGTGCCGCTGGAAGCCATCGACGGGCGCATCGAACTGGAACTCGAACCGGGCACCCAGCCCGAGGCCGAGTTGGTGCTGACCGGTCGCGGCCTGCCGCGGCTGCGCTCCACCGGCCGGGTCGACGGGCGCGGCGACCTGCACGTGCACATCGAGGTCGAGATCCCGACCCGGCTCGACGCCAGGCAAACCGAACTGCTGCGCGAACTTGCCACCCTGCGCGGGGAGGAACAGCACACCCTGGCGAACGCCACCGGCCGCACCGGCGGCCTGTTCTCCCGCCTGCGCTCCCGCCGATGACCCTGGCGCAGTTCCTGGTCGACGCCCTGCCCCCGGGCGAGTCGTTCACGTTGGACGGCCCCGAGGGCAGGCACGCGGCGGCCGTGCGGCGACTGCGCGCGGGGGAGCGGCTGCTCGTCGGCGACGGTCGCGGAACCGTCGCCGAGTGCGTGGTTGCCGTGGCGGGCAAGGACTTCCTCGACCTGACGGTAGACCGGCGCTGGACCGAACCGCAGCCCTCGTTGCGGGTGGTTCTGGCGCAGGCGTTGGTGAAGGGCGACCGCGGCGAACTCGCCGTCGAACTCGCCACCGAGGCGGGCGTCGACGCGGTCGTCCCGTGGCGCGCCAGCCGCAGCGTCGCCAAGTGGGAAGACGGTCCGCGCGGCGAGAAGGCGTTGTCCCGCTGGCGGAGCACCGCGCGCGAGGCCGCCAAACAGGCCCGACGGCCCTGGGTGCCGCAGGTCCTCGACCCGGTCGGCCTGCCAGGGCTGCTCGACCTGGCCGGGGCGAGCGCCACGACCCTCGTGCTCGAGGCCAACCTGGCCACCCGATTGGCCGACCTGGCGCTACCCGAATCGGGTGATCTTGTGCTGGTGGTCGGGCCGGAGGGCGGCATCGCCCCCGCCGAGCTCACCGCCCTTGAGCAGGTAGGAGCGCTCCCAGTCCGGCTCGGACCCGCCGTGCTGCGGACTTCCACCGCCGCCGCGGTCGCTCTAGGGGCCCTCGGCGCCTTGACCGCCCGCTGGCGCTAGCAAGGCCCAGGGTTTACCCTTTATCCGCAAAGCGTTTCAGTTATTCCGAAGCGCATTCACCTGACTACCGCCGGACACCTCCCCCCTCGGTCCGGCGGCGCCGCGCGGGGCGGTGGAGCGACCCCCAGGCTTCACCGCCCGCGCGGCTTCCCTCAGCCTGTTCGGGAGTGAACTCCCTTCCCGGTTGCGCCGCGCGGATGTCATACCCGGGGGCCCGAGCCCCCGGACCCCCACGGTGCGGCAGGCGCCGGAACCAGCGGGGTTCGCTCGACCTTCGGTCATCGCATCAAGGTATGTAACCAATGGGGCTGTCGCCCACGGTGCGATCACTCTCGACCCAGCGTGGGATCGCTCGGGCCTACCGGCCCGTTGCGTCGAGTGTGACCGATGGGGTTGTAGCCCACGGTGCGGTTGCTCTCGACCCAGTCACTCGACCTTCACTGTGCGGTCACGTTCGCTGTGCGGTGAGGCTTGGGTAGGTTGGGGGGTATGAGTGGGTGTTTGTTTTGTGGGATTTTGGGTGGGGAGATTCCGTCGTCGGTTGTGTATGAGGACGACGATGTGTACGCGTTCCGGGACATCAGTCCGCAAGCGCGGGTGCACGTGTTGGTGGTGCCGCGCGAGCACCACGAGGACGCTGCGGCGTTGTCGGGCAAACCCGAGTTGTTGGCGGCTGTTCTCTCCGCAGGGGTTGCGGTCGCCGAGATCGAGGGGATCGCGGAATCCGGGTACCGCTTTGTGTTCAACACCGGCGATGACGCTTGCCGCACCGTCTTCCACGCCCACCTGCACGTCCTCGGCGGCGAACAGCTCGCCGGGTTTGGGCGGTAGGGCTTTTTTCGGTGCGGTGGGGTGGGGTGGGGACTAGCATCGAGGGGGTCGGATACGGAGAGCGCGTGGGCGCAGAAGGCGGGACAGAGAGCACGTGACGGGTACCGCACCTGGGGGAGACCCCCGTCCTACCGCCGCCCACGACGCGCAGTCGAGGTTCGCGATACCGGAGGGGGCCGTGCTGGCCCTGCTCGGCTCCCGCGACGAGAACCTCCGCCTCGCCGAAGAACTCCTCGTCGCCGACGTGCACGTGCGCGGCAACGAGGTGACGCTGTCGGGCGACCCGGCCGACGTCGCCTTCGCCGAGCGCGTCTTCACCGAACTCACCACCCTGGCCGCCCGCGGCCAGCAGGTCGGGCCGGACACCGTCCGGCGCACCGTGGCGATGCTGTCGGCCAACTCCGCCGAATCGCCAGCCGAGGTCCTCAGCCTCGACATCCTCTCCAGGCGCGGGCGCACCATCCGCCCCAAGACCCTCAACCAGAAGCACTACGTCGACGCCATCGACGCCAACACGATCGTCTTCGGCATCGGCCCGGCGGGCACCGGCAAGACGTACCTGGCGATGGCGAAGGCCGTGCAGGCGCTGCAGGCCAAGCAGGTCAGCCGGATCATCCTCACCCGGCCCGCGGTCGAGGCGGGCGAGCGGCTGGGCTTCCTGCCAGGCACGCTGTTCGAGAAGATCGACCCGTACCTGCGCCCGCTCTACGACGCGCTGCACGACATGATCGACCCCGAGTCGATCCCGCGGCTGATGCAGGCGGGCACCATCGAGGTCGCCCCGCTGGCCTACATGCGCGGCCGCACCCTCAACGACGCGTTCATCATCCTCGACGAGGCGCAGAACACCACGCCCGAGCAGATGAAGATGTTCCTCACCCGGCTCGGCTTCGGCTCCAAGATCGTGGTCACCGGCGACACCACCCAGATCGACCTGCCCGGTGGGCAGCGCTCGGGCCTCAAGGTGGTCAAGGACATCCTCGACGGCGTGGACGACGTGCACTTCGCCCAGCTCAGCAGCGCCGACGTGGTCCGCCACCGGCTCGTCGGCGACATCGTCGACGCCTACGAGCGCTGGCAGGTCGCCCAGGACGCGGCCGACAACGAGGTCGCCGCCCAGCGCGGCCCGGTCCGCGCCGGGGGCAGGCGCGGCGGCCGGTAGGGCGTGCGGGGACAATGACCCGGTGAGTATCGAGATCGCCAACGAGTCCGGGGTGGCGGTCGACGAGGCGTCCATCGTCGCGGCGGCCCGCTTCGCCCTGGACCGGATGAACGTCAGCAAGCTCGCCGAGCTCTCGGTGCTGCTTGTCGAGCTGGACGTCATGGCCGACCTGCACGAGCGGTGGATGGACCTGCCCGGTCCCACCGACGTGATGGCCTTCCCGATGGACGAGCTGGACTCCGCGCGCCGACCGGACGCCTCGGAGTCCGGCCCGGCGCTGCTGGGCGACATCGTGCTGTGCCCGGCCTTCGCCAAGGACCAGGCGCGCACCGCGGGCCACAGCCTCATCGACGAGCTGCACCTGCTGACCGTGCACGGTGTGCTGCACCTGCTCGGCTACGACCACGCCGAACCGGCCGAGGAGCGCGAGATGTTCGCGCTGCAGAAGCGGATCCTCGCCGACTTCCGCACCGCGGCCGCCGACGCCAAGCGCCGCGCCGCGCAGCGGGTCGAGGACGACAAGCTCCTCGGCGCCGTCGGCCTCACCGAAGCGGAGGACTGACCCGAGGTGTCCGCCGACTCGGCCGGTCTGCTGGTCATCGCCGTCCTGCTCATCCTCGCCGCGGGGTGCTTCGCCGCGGCCGACGCGTCGCTCTCCGCGGTGTCCACCGCGCGCGTCGAGGGCTTGGTGCGCTCGGGCCGGGCCGGGGCGAAGCAGTTGCTCGCCGTGGTCGCCGAACGGCCGCGGCACATCAACCTGCTGCTCCTGCTGCGGCTGGGCTGCGAACTGGCCGCGACGGTGATGGTCACCTTCGTCTGCGCCCGCTCGATCAGCCCCGCCTGGGTCGCCGGGCTCGTCGCCGCGGTCGGCATGATCGTCGTGTCCTATGTGCTCGTCGGCGTCGGACCGCGCACCATCGGCCGCCAACACCCCTACGGCGTCGGGCTGATCGCCGCCGGACCGGTGCGCGTGCTCGGGTCGGTCCTCGGCCCGCTCTCCCGGTTCCTGATCCTCGTCGGCAACGCCATCACCCCCGGCAAGGGTTTCCGCGAGGGCCCGTTCTCGTCCGAAGTGGAACTGCGCGAGCTGGTCGACATGGCCCAGGAGCGCGGCGTCGTGGACGCCGACGAGCGCGAGATGATCCACTCGGTGTTCGAGCTGCGCGGCACGATCGCCCGCGAGGTCATGGTCCCGCGCACCGAGATGGTGTGGATCGAGCAGACCAAGACCGCGCGCCAGGCGCTCGCGCTGTCGCTGCGCACCGGCTACACCCGCATCCCGGTCATCGGCGAGAGCGTCGACGACGTGGTGGGCGTGGTCAACCTCAAGGACCTGGTGCGCGCGACCCTGGAGGCGGGGGACCGGCTGGTCCCGGTCGCCGCGGTGATGGGCGCGGCGGTGTTCGTGCCCGACACCAAGCGGCTCGACGACCTGCTGCGCGAGATGCAGGTGTCGAAGAACCACATCGCCATCGCCGTCGACGAGTACGGCGGCACCGCGGGCCTGCTCACCATCGAGGACATCCTGGAGGAGATCGTCGGCGAGATCACCGACGAGTCCGACACCGACGACCGGCCCCCGGTCGAGCACCTCGAGGACGGCGCGGTGCGGGTCAGCTCCCGGCTGCCGGTCGAGGACCTCGGCGCGCTGTTCGGGCTGCGGCTGGAGGACCAGGACGTGGAGACCGTCGGCGGTCTGCTCGCCCAGCGGTTGGGACGTGTGCCACTTCCCGGCGCCGAGGCGGAGATCACCGGACTACGGTTGCGGGCCGAGGGCGGCAAGGACAACCGCGGCCGGGTGCGGATCACCTCGGTCGTGGTGCGCCCGGTCGAGCGGCCCCGCGACGACGGGGCCGAGGACGACCCCGTCGACACCACCCCGGCCGACGAGCAGCAGTGGGAGAGGAGCGGTGAGCGTGGCTGAGCTCGACCAGGAGGACGCCAAGATCGTCACCCTCGCCCGGTCCAGCCGGGCCCGCACGGGTGCCGCCGAGGGGGCCGCTGTGCGCGACACCGACGGCCGCACCTACGCCGCCGCGACGGTCGCGCTGCCCTCGCTGCGCCTCACCGCCCTGCAGGCCGCCGTGGCCGCCGCCGTGTCCAGCGGCGCCGAGGGCCTCGAAGCCGCCGCCGTGGTGACCGACGCGGGCGAGGTCGACGCCGCCTCGCTCGCCGCCGTCCGCGACCTCACCGCCGACGCCCCGGTCCTGCGCGCCGACGCCTCGGGCACCGTCGTCGACGTCCTCACGTGAGCGTCCTCGTCACGGTCTGCCGGGATTGCTGCTGCGGAACCGTCCGCAAACACCCCACCGTCGACCACGGCCGCCAGCTGGCCCGCCTGCGCGACATCGCCGCCCGCCACGGCGGGGCGATCCGCGTCTCCGAGTGCCTGGACACCTGCGAGACCTCGAACGTCGTTGTGGTGCAGGCGAAAGGCACCAAACCCATCTGGCTCGGCTTCGTCCTGGACGACGCCGTCCTCGACGACATAGACACCTGGCTCACCAACGGCGGCCCCGCCACCGACCTCCCCGCCACCCTCACCCTCAACCGCGTCAGCCCACCCCGCGGCAAGTAGCCCACGCCAGGGACACACCACGGGGTGTGGACGGCCGACGACAGGTGACGGGCGGCGGGTGGACCAGGGCACCCGCGCTCCGCCGGACGTCCGGGGTGGGTCCGCACTTGTGGGAAATCCCGTACTCGTCAGGCCGATGCGCTCAGTCTTGTGCACTAGTGGCAGGCATTCCGCGCTCACTCGCAGCCCACAATCGTTGGTGGACAACGTGCCTGGCTGGCCCCTGTTCGGAAAATCCTTGGAGTGCAATATTTCCTGGGTGCTCATGACTGGTGAGAGCGCCTAGTCGGTCGCCGTCGCCCGCGTGCCGGAGCGGTGGTCAGCACGCTGTCCTCGGCGCCCGGAGAGAGGAACCAAGATGACCGATCCCCAGCACCCGCGCGGTGCGTCGACGGTGCGCAAGGCGGTGACGGTCGTGCTCGCCGCGGGCGCACTGGCCGTCGGTGGGGCCGCGACCGCGACGGCGGACACCGGTTCGCCGCAGGCCTCGCAGGTCCTGCTCAACGTGACCCCGGACGGCGACGCGTCCGCCCCGCTGGGCGACAACAACGGGTGCACGATCAACAACAACGGGTGCTCCGGCTGACAGTGGTCCTGATCGGCCAACCGGCCGGGGACGCGGTCCGCCGTGTCCCCGGCCACCGTACGAAGGGAGCGTCCCATGCGGATCAGCCAGTTCCTGGTGCCCTCGGACTCGGTCCTGCTCGACGCCGGGGGCACCGCGGTCCGAGTGGTGCTGCAGTCGGCCACCGGGCAGGTGTACGTGCTCGCCGACGAGGTGCTGCGCGCTGTCGTCGACTGCCCGGAAGACCTCGACACGGCTACCGCCGCGCAGTTGGCCGAGGCGGGCATCCTGGTCGACGACGACGCGGACGAGTTCGCCGAGGTGGTCGCGGAGAACATCAGGGCGTCCCGGGACACCCGGAAGCGGACGTTCGTGCTCATGCCGTCGTCCTATTGCAACATGGGGTGCGGCTACTGCGGGCAGAAGCACGTGAAGGGCGCGCAGAGCGCCGGGCACCGGGCCGCGGTGATCTCCCGGATCCGGCACGCGACCACCGCTGCGGGCGTCGAGCAGGTGCGCGTGTCCTGGTTCGGCGGCGAGCCGATGTTGGGGTACGCGCAGATCCTCGACATCTCCGCCGCGGTGACCGCGACCTGTGACCAGGCCGGGGTCCGGTTCGACGCGTCGATGACCACCAACGGGTCCCTGCTCACCGTCGACAAGATCCGCAGGCTGCACCAGGAGTGCCGGGTCGGCTCGTTCGAGATCACCCTGGACGGCGTCGCCGACACCCACGACCGGCAGCGTCCGCTCAGCGGCGGCAGGCGCAGCTTCGACCGCATCGTGCACACCCTCGCGAGCGCGTGCGCCGACGAGTCGATGCCCGGGGTGCGCTTCTCGATCCGCACCAACGTCAGCCGGGCCAACCAGGAGGAGCACGCCGCGTTCGCCAAGGCCGTCGCCGACGGTGGGCTGGCGCACCCCCGGGTCGCGTTCTACACGGCGCTGGTCCGGTCGTGGGGCAACGACGTCAGCGACTTCGCCATCCACGGCGACGACACCGCCGAGGTGGATCGGCGCTGGATCGCCGCCTACCGCGACCACGGCCTCACCACGGCACTGCTCCCGTTGGCCCGCAAACCCGTCGTGTGCGTCGCCGTCACCCGTTCCGCCGAGGTCATCGACCCGGCGGGCAAGGTGCACTCGTGCACCGAGCAGCCGCTGGTACCGGGGCGCGAGCACACCGCGCTGGGCAGGGTGACCGACCTCCAGACCCCGGCCATCCGCCCGTCCGGCGCCTACGACGGCTGGTACGAGGACCTGCGGGGCGGCTCCAGCGGCGCCTACTGCCCGTCTTGCGCGATCTTCCCCATCTGCGGTGGCGGGTGCCCGCTGGTGTGGCACGAGGGGCGGCCCGCCTGCCCCACCATCAAGACGACCCTGC
Organism: Actinokineospora diospyrosa; assembly: GCF_024171925.1. Classification (GTDB taxonomy): domain Bacteria; phylum Actinomycetota; class Actinomycetes; order Mycobacteriales; family Pseudonocardiaceae; genus Actinokineospora; species Actinokineospora diospyrosa. The sequence goes on from NZ_JAMTCO010000005.1 coordinate 395,056, forward strand.
CCGCGCGGCTGACCACCTACGGCACGTCCTTGGGCTTGGTGCGGGGGTGAGTCGCGCCGGGACCCAGGTCGCGGATCGACCCGTCACCAGGTCCGTCGCGGTCGGCCCACGGGTGCCACGTCACCCTCGGGCCGCACCGCGTCAGCCTCTTGGGGACGGCAAGGGCACAATGACTTGGTGACAAGCACCGCCCAGGGCCATCGTTCCGGTTTCGCCTGTTTCGTCGGCAGGCCCAACGCGGGCAAGTCGACATTGACCAACGCGCTGGTCGGCACCAAGGTCGCCATCACCTCCAGCAAGCCGCAGACCACCCGGCACGCCATCCGCGGCATCGTGCACCGCGACGACGCGCAGCTGGTGATCGTCGACACCCCCGGCCTGCACCGGCCGCGGACGCTGCTCGGCCAGCGGCTCAACGACATCGTCCGGGAGACCTGGTCGGAGGTTGACGTGGTCGGCTTCTGCGTGCCCGCCGACCAGAAGGTGGGGCCCGGCGACCGGTTCATCGCCGCCGAGCTGACCAAGGTCGCCAAGCGCACGCCGGTGATCGGGATCGTCACCAAGACCGACCTGGTCTCGCCGGACCAGGTCGGCGAGCAGCTGCTGGCGCTGCAGGAGGTCATGGAGTTCGCCGAGCTGGTCCCGGTCTCGGCCGTCGACGGCTTCCAGGTGAGCACCCTGGCCGACCTGCTGGTCGACCGGATGCCCGAGGGCCCGCAGCTCTACCCGGGCGGCGAGCTGACCGACGAGCCGGAGACCACCCTGGTCGCCGAGCTGATCCGCGAGGCGGCCCTGGAGGGCGTGCGCGACGAGCTGCCGCACTCCATCGCGGTCACCATCGAGGAGATGACCCCGCGCGAGGGCCGCGACGACATGATCGACGTGCACGCGCTGCTGTACGTGGAGCGGGCCAGCCAGAAGGGCATCGTGCTCGGCCACCGCGGCGAGCGGCTCAAGCACGTCGGCTCGACCGCGCGCCGCCAGATCGAGGTCCTGCTCGGTACCCGGGTGTACCTGGACCTGCACGTCAAGGTCGCCAAGGACTGGCAGCGCGACCCCAAGCAGCTGCGCCGCCTCGGGTTCTGAGGTGGCCTGGCCGGTCTGCCCGATCAAGGCGCTGACCGGCCTGTGCTGCCCCGGCTGCGGCGGCACCCGCATGGTGCTCAGCCTGCTCGACGGCCGCCTCGCCGACGCCGCGCACTACAACGCGGTGGCGCTGCTGTTCGTGGCGCTGTTCGGGTGGGTGGCCGTGGCCAAGCTCGTCCGCGCGCGCAGCTGGCTGGACTGGCGCTGGACGCGGATCGCGGCCCTGGTCGTGCTGTGCCTGTGGTTCGTGGTGCGCAACGTGCCGGGCACCGGGTTGTACGTGTGAGAATGTGCTGGTGAGCCTGTACCGCGACACCGGGGTAGTGCTGCGCGTGCAGAAGCTCGGCGAGGCGGACCGGATCATCACGCTGATCACCCAGAAGCACGGCAAGGTCCGCGCCGTGGCCAAGGGCGTGCGCCGCACGACCTCCCGCCTCGGTGCCCGCGTCGAGCCGTTCGCCCACGTCGACGTGCAGTTCTACACCGGCCGCACGCTGGACGTGATCACCCAGGTGCAGACCATCGACGCCTTCGGCGCGGGCATCGTCGGCGACTACCAGCGCTACACCGCCGCGTGCGCGGTGCTGGAGACCGCCGACCGGATGTCCGCCGAGGAGGGCGAGCCGGTGCTGCGGCTGTACCTGCTCGTCGCTGGCGCGCTGCGGGCGCTGGCCGACGGGCAGCGCGACGCCTCCCTGGTGCTCGACGCGTTCCTGTTGCGCGCCCTGGCCTTCGCGGGCTGGTCACCGGCCATCGCCGAGTGCGCCCGCTGCGGCGAACCCGGCCCGCACCGCGCGTTCAACGTCCACGCCGGGGGGTCGGTCTGCCCCGGGTGCAAACCGCCGGGTTCGGCCAGCCCGCCTTTCGAGGTCCTCGACCTCATGGACGCGCTGGCCAACGGCCGCTGGGACGCCGCGGAGGAGTCCACCGACTCCGCCCGCCGCGAGGCGAGCGGCCTGGTGGCGGCGCTGCTGCAGTGGCACCTGGAACGCCAACTGCGCTCCCTGCCCCTGGTCGAGCGCCGCCCCCACAGCCCTAGATCGCCGTGACGGTCAGCGTGGCGGTGTAGGTCCCCGCCACCGTGAAAGTCGGCACCACGAGCGAAAGATCGGCCACGAGCCGAGCTGTTCCGTTGCCCCCCGACGCCGCGGCGACGGCCAAGGTCCGTGCCGCCGCGAGCCCCTGCCCAGGCAGCGGCGACGCCCCTGGCGCGATGGCGTCCGCGGTAGGCACAGCGGACCCCGGCGACACGGTCTGCGCCGCGGACTTGTCGAGCAGCCGGGGCGACCAGCCGAGGTTGGCGCCGTTGATCCGGTGCACCCCGAACACGAAGTCGCTCACCTGCCCGGCGACGTTCCAGCCCGGGTTGCCCGCGCGGGTGTCGGTGACGGTCACCGGGTTGAGCACCCCGGCCGTGACCAGCCGCGCACCGTCCGCGGTCATCACCGGTGACGGCAGGACGACCTCCCGGTTGTCCACACTGATCAACAACTCGCCGGGCAGGACGGTCGTGGTGATGTTCGCCGAGGCACCCCCCGCGCCGGAAACCTCGTGCGGGACCGGAGGCGACGCAGAGCTCACGTAGCGCGCGGGGTCGCCGACGAACGCCGCCACGATGCTCAGCGGCCCGACTGGCAACGAAGAGGTGGTCAGCTCCGCCCGACCACCGACCAGTGGTGCGGCTCCCAACACCGTGGCGCCGCTGTGGAAGGTGACCACGCCGATCGCGTTCGCGGGGGAGACCGAGGCGGTCAACGTCACCGGGGTCCCGTGGGCGCTGTGCCCAGCGGGGGAGACCGACAACGCGGTCGTCGTGGTCTCCACGGGAAGAATGGTGTAGTCGGTGGGTGTGGTGAAGGCGAAGTTCAGGACGAACACGCCGAGCACCGCGCCGGTGAACGAGTCGCGGCAGGAGAGCGCCGTGCGGTAGCCGCCCGGCTGGACGGTGGTGTTGTGCGCCGCCGCGATCTCGCGGAACGACAGGTTCTGCTGGGCCGGGAACGGGCCCGTTGTCGACAGGCCGAAGTCGTTCGGTTCGGTGGCGCGCAAGCCGGTGCTGAACCCGCCCGGGCCGAAGATGTCCAGGCTCCAAGAATCGGTCCCGGCGGGGCATCCGTACTGCGTGGTGTAGATCGGGGTTGTGGTGTCTGTCCCGGTGCTCCGGTTCGTGGACAAGCTACCCAGCGCGGATCCCGGTGCTTGAGCTTGTGCGGGAACGGATCCCAGTGTGACCGCCGCCAACGCGGCGACCACGACCGAGCAGATGGTGCGAATGCGCATCTTCTTTGAGCCCCTTCTCCCGTTCAGTGACCCGCCCGCCGCCACCGTCCCGGCCTACCGCCGCTTCGACGGGCGAGACAAGCCGAACGCGCGTGCCGGGTGCTCCTCTGTGCGGTCCTCACCTGGGAAGTCGGGGACGAGGTGTATCGCGGCGCACGCGGAGGTGAGCGGCGGACGAATGTTGATCCTTTGTGGACGCACCCGGTCGGCGGGGGCCCCGCCCGGGTGCCCCGGTAGCATTTCCGTTCGGCTTGGTCCGATCCCGGTGGAGGTGTGTACAGCGATGCTGCGACGGCGGCGGAGCAGCAGGCGCGAGGCCGGGCGGCCGGTCGTGCCGCCGGAGCCGCACCCCTCGGGTGCCCGGCCGCCGGAGATCCCGCTGGAGTTCGTGCCCAAGCACGTGGCGATCGTGATGGACGGCAACGGCAGGTGGGCCAACCAGCGCGGCCTCACCCGGGTGGAGGGGCACAAGCGCGGCGAGGCCCAGGTCGTCGAGGTCGCCCGCGGCTGCATCGAGATCGGCGTGCGGTGGCTCTCGCTCTACGCCTTCTCCACCGAGAACTGGCGGCGCAGCCCCGAGGAGGTCCGCTTCCTGATGGGCTTCACCCGCGAGGTGATCCGCGACCGCACCGACTCCCTCGACGACATGGGGGTGCGGGTGCGCTGGGCCGGGCGCAGGCCGCGGCTGTGGCAGAGCGTCATCAAGGAGCTCGAGGTCGCCGAGGAGCGCACCAAGGACAACACGGTGCTCAACCTGGCGATGTGCATCAACTACGGCGGCCGCGCGGAGATCGGCGACGCCGCCCGCGAGATCGCCAGGCTCGCCGCCGCAGGCAAGATCAACCCGGACAAGGTCGACGAGCGGACCCTCGCCAAGTACCTGTACCAGCCCGAGATGCCCGACGTGGACCTGTTCATCCGGCCCTCGGGCGAGCAGCGCACATCCAACTTCATGCTCTGGCAGTCCGCCTACGCGGAGCTGGTCTTCCAGGACCACCTGTGGCCCGACTTCGACCGGCTGCACCTGTGGGAGGCCGTGGAGACCTTCGCCAGGCGCGACCGCCGCTTCGGTGCCGCGGCCGACTCCGCCGAGGTCACCGCCAAACTCGCCGATGGGAAGGGAACCGCATGAGCTCCGAGGCCGCCGACCTGATCGGCCAGGCCCGCGCGGCACTGGAGAGCTACCACGACGTGCACGCCGACGACGACGGCGCGCTGACCTTCCGCCACGGCGACGTGCCGTGCGCGGTGCAGGCCATGCAGCTCGCCGAGGGTCTCACCGTGCTCAGCCTCACCTGCGTGGTCGCCTGGGACCTGCCAGAGGACCCGAACCTGGCGGTGTCCGCCGCCGAGCGCGCCGGGCAGGGCCTGTTCGGCACCCTCGGTGTCGTGCACACCGAACGCGGGATGGACGTGACGCTGCGTTACGCCTTCCCGGCGGGCGGGCTCGCGCTGGCCGCGCTGGGCACCCTGCTCATGCTGGTCGTCTCCACCGCTTCCCAGTTGCGCGGAGAACTGCTGGGAAAAGCCGCTGAACACAGTTCAACCCCGGGTGCTGGCAACTGATCGTTTAGCCGGCATCATTCCGCGGGTGAGACAACCGCCGGAGTCCGGACGCGCGCACCCGCGGTCACCGCGCGTCGCTGTCGCCCGGCTGGCTGATTCCGGGCGCCCGCGCCCCACGGCCGCGGCGATCTGTGGCTTGATGGACCTCCCACCGCTCGCCGGGGGAGGAGCGCGATGAGCACCCAGGTCGAGGCGCAGCCGGAGCCCGAGGAGGCCGGGCCCGAGGTCAAACCCGAGCCCAAGCGCCGGGTGACCTCGCTCGAGGTCCTGTGCGCGGTGCTGGTCGTCGCCCTGCTCGCCCAGGGGCGGCTGGTCGACTGGCTGGACGTGCCCGCCATCCAGACCGGGGCGACGATCTTCGTCGCGGTCTGCGTGCAGGCGCTGCCGTTCCTGGTCCTCGGGGTGCTGATCAGCGGGGCCATCGCGGCCTTCGTGCCCGCCTCCGTGCTCAACCGGCTGCTGCCCAAGCGCGAGTCGCTCGCGGTTCCGGTCGCGGGGATGGCCGGAGTAGCGCTACCGACCTGCGAGTGCGCCGCTGTCCCGGTAGCGCGGCGGTTGATGCAGCAAGGTGTGCCCACCTCGGTCGCCTTGGCCTTCTTGCTCGCCGCGCCCGCCGTGAACCCGGTGGTGCTCGTGGCCACCAACGTCGCCTTCCCGAACAGCCCCGGCATGGTCGCCGCGCGGCTGGTCGGCTCGCTGGCCACGGCGATCGTCATGGGCTGGCTGTGGGCCAGGTTCGGCAAGGCCGAGTGGATCATCGAGCGGGCGCTGCGCAGGCTGCCCGAGCCCGACGGGCGCTCCCGGTGGCGGCTGTTCTTCGAGACCTCCCGGGCCGACCTGGTCGACGCGGGCGGGTTCCTGGTGCTGGGCGGGCTCACCGCCGCGGTGCTCAACGTGGTCATCCCGCGCTCGTGGGTGGACACCCTGGGCGAGCAGATCGTCGTCGGCGTGATCGTGATGGCGCTGCTGGCCGTGGTGCTGGCCCTGTGCAGCGAGGCGGACGCGTTCGTCGCGGCCTCGATCTCGGGGATGCCGCTGCTGCCGAAGCTGGTCTTCCTGGTGGTCGGTCCGGCCATCGACGTCAAGCTGTTCGCCCTGCAGGCGGGCACCTTCGGCCGGGCGTTCGCGATCCGGTTCGGCCCGGCGACGCTGGTCGTGGCCACCGCGTGCGCCGTGCTGTCCGGCCTGATCTTCCTCGGGGGCGCGTGATGCGGCGGGAAACCCAGAACATCCTGCTCGTGCTGGTCGGCGGCGCACTGCTCAAGATCAGCTTCACCGGCGCCTACCTGCAGTACGTCAAGCCGTCGCACCAGATCTGGCTCATCGGCGGCGGCGCGGTGATGGTGGCGCTCGCGGTGGTCTCCATCGGCCGCGACGTGTTCCGCCGCGCGCCCGCCGAGCACGCCCACGTCGCCGACGAGCACAGCGAAGACGTGCACAGCGCCGCTGCCCCCGGTGCGGATGCGCACAGCGCCGACGTGCACAGCGCCGACGTGCACGGTGCTGATGACCACGGTGCTGACGGGCACGGCGCCGGTGAGCACCACCACCCGGCCCGCAGCGCCTGGCTGCTGCTCCTGCCGGTGCTGGCGATCTTCCTCATCGCCCCGCCCGCGCTCGGTGCCGACTCGGTCATGCGCGGCGACAACCGGGCCGCCGCCAGCCGCGCCTCGGGCGCGGACGGCATGGTCGCGTTCTCCCCGCTGCCCGCGGGCAGCCCGGTCCCGGTCTCGATGAGCGACTTCGCCGCCCGCGCGGCCTGGGACAACCTGAACTCGCTCAACGACCGCGACGTCCAGCTCTCCGGGTTCGTCGTCGCCCAGGCCGAGGACGTCTACCTGGCCCGGTTGTCGATCGCCTGCTGCGCGGCCGACGCGTTCCCGGTGAAGGTGCGGCTCGTCGGCCAGGGCACGGCGGGGCTGGCGAACGACACGTGGCTCGAGGTCGTGGGCAGGCTCGAACCGGGGTCGGCCACGAAGGAGAACGACTACATCCCGACGCTGGCGGTGTCCTCGACCACGCAGATCCCGCAGCCCGAGAATCCGTACGAGGGTTAGGGGACGCAGGTGGCGCAGGTGCCGAAGATCTCCACGGTGTGGCTGACCTGGGAGAACCCGTTCTCCGCGGCCACCTTCTCTGCCCACCGCTCGACGGCGGGACCCTCGACCTCGACCGTGTGCCCGCACGCGCGGCAGACCAGGTGATGGTGGTGGTGGCTGGAGCAGCGCCGGTAGATGGCCTCACCGGAGTCGGTGCGCAGGACGTCGATCTCGCCCGCGTCGGCCAGCGACTGCAGCGTCCGGTAGACCGTGGTCAACCCGATGCCCTCGCCGCGCTTGCGCAGCTCCTCGTGCAGCTCCTGGGCGGAGCGGAAGTCGTCCAGCTGGTCGAGTAGTTGGGCGACGGCCGTGCGTTGGCGGGTCGAGCGCCTGCCTGGCACGGTCGCCGATGTTCGATCCGTCGTCACCGGTCGCCTTCCTCCACATGGGCAACTGCGTCAACGACGATATGCGAAAGGTGCTCGTCCACAAGGCGGTAGACGACTTCCCTGCCGTGGCGCTCCCCGTAGACGACACCGGCCGACTTGAGCACCCGCAGGTGCTGGCTGATCAGCGGCTGCGCCACCCCGAGGGCGTCGACGAGTTCGTGCACGCAGCGGTCGGCGGCCCGCAGCTCCAGCACGATGGCGATGCGCACCGGCGCGGCCAGCGCGCGTAGTAGGTCCCCGGCGGCGCCGAGGATGACCGCGGGGCGGCGGTGCGCCGGATCCACCGCGGGCCGGTCGGGTGAGTGGTCGTGCTGCTCGGCGGTTGCCCGCAGCGCGTGCGACGCGGTTTCCGAAGTCACGGTCGACATCGGTCCTCTCCTCTTCCCGGAGGCAGGCGGCCCGACGGGGTGATGGTTACCGTGTTCATCTTAGGCGCTCTTAGCCCTGTTAGCGGCCGTCTCACAGCACCGATACCGCGATAACCACCACCAACGCCAGCACCAGTACCCGCCCGAGCCGCTGGGCGGGCGACAAGACCCGCCAGGTGGCCGCCAGCAGCACCACGACCCCGGCCGCGATCAGCCCGAGCAGCGCGGCGCCGAGTAGCCCCTTGGTCAGCACACCCCCGACGAACAGGCCGACGACCAGCAGGAACACCACCGCCGGTGGAACCCTCGCCAAGGGGCCATTTCCGGCAAGCAATGGCGCCTTCAAAGAACGTGGCCGCCCCACAACGCCTCCCGATCAGCTGGTCTCAGGGCCAGCATCCTCGCACCGATCACCGGCACACGCTCCCGGTGTCTCTATCCTCCGGTTCGCTCAACCATTTCTCCCGCCACGCCGATTCCCCGGGGAAGGTCCTGCCCGTGCTGCTGATCGCCAAGTTCACGACCGCCGACGCAGAGCCCTTCACCGCAAGGGCCAAGCAGGCCCTCGAACTCCTCTTGGCCCAGCCCGGCTGTCTACGCGGCCTGCTCGCCCGCTCAACCGACACCGCCGACCTCTGGATCCTGACGGTCGAGTTCGCCTCGGTCTCCGCCTATCGCCGGGCGTTGTCGCCCTTCGACGTGCGCACCCACGTGATCCCGCTACTGGCCGAGGCCGACACCACCGAACCCGCCGCCTACGAGATCGTCCTCGAAGCCCAGCCCGGCGAACTGCGCCACCACACCAGCCTCCTGGCCGCCGACGCCGACACCGTGCGCCTCGGTGAGGCCGCGGGCCCCGCCACCGCCCGCTGAGGCCCCGGCCACGCTGCGTCGACGACCCGGTCACCGCGCGCTGAGCTCGCGTCCCCGTCCCCCGGACGGCGCGGACGGGCGTGCGGACTACCCTGGATGCCTCGCCCTTTGAGTTCCAGCCAGGAGGGGTCGTGCCAGCCGACCGGATCGAAACCGTTGTCAGCCTCTGCAAGCGCCGGGGCTTCGTCTACCCGAGCGGGGAGATCTACGGCGGTACGCGGTCGGCGTGGGACTACGGGCCCCTCGGCGTTGAACTCAAGGACAACATCAAGCGCGCTTGGTGGCGCAGCGTCGTCCAAGGCCGCGACGACGTCGTGGGCCTCGACTCGTCGGTGATCCTGCCGCGCCAGGTCTGGGCGGCCTCCGGCCACGTCACCGCCTTCCACGACCCGCTCGTCGAGTGCACCTCGTGCCACAAGCGCTTCCGCGCCGACCAGTTGGCCGAGGAGTACGCCGCCCGCACCGGCAAGACCGTCGCCGAGAACGACGTCTCCGACGTGCCGTGCCCCAACTGCGGCACCCGCGGCCAGTACACGGCCCCGCGCGAGTTCAACATGATGCTCAAGACCCACCTCGGCCCGGTGGAGACCGACGAGGGCATGCACTACCTGCGCCCGGAAACCGCCCAGGGCATCTTCGTCAACTTCCTCAACGTGCAAACGACGTCCCGCCGCAAGCCGCCGTTCGGCATCGGCCAGATCGGCAAGTCGTTCCGCAACGAGATCACCCCGGGCAACTTCATCTTCCGCACCCGCGAGTTCGAGCAGATGGAACTGGAGTTCTTCGTCGAGCCCGGCACCGACGACGAGTGGCACCAGTACTGGATCGACGAGCGGATGCGCTGGTACACCGACCTGGGCATCGGCAAGGACAACCTGCGCGTCTACGAGCACCCGGCCGAGAAGCTGTCGCACTACTCGAAGCGCACGGTCGACATCGAGTACCGCTTCCAGTTCGGCGGCCAGGAGTGGGGCGAGCTGGAGGGCATCGCCAACCGCACCGACTTCGACCTGACCACGCACTCCAACCACTCCGGTGTGGACCTGTCCTACTTCGACCAGGCCACCAACTCCCGCTACCGCCCGTTCGTCATCGAACCCGCGGCGGGCGTCGGCAGGCCGATGATGGCCTTCCTCCTCGACGCCTACGTCGAGGACGAGGCCCCCAACGCCAAGGGCGGCATCGACAAGCGCGTGGTCCTCCGCCTGGACCGCAGACTCTCCCCGATCAAGGTCGCCGTCCTCCCGCTGTCGCGCAACGCCGACCTCTCCCCCAAAGCCCGGGACGTGGCCACCGCCCTCCGCAAACACTGGAACGTCGACTTCGACGACGCGGGCGCCATCGGCCGCCGCTACCGCAGGCAAGACGAAATCGGCACCCCCTTCTGCGTCACCGTCGACTTCGACTCCCTCAACGACCAGGCAGTCACCGTCCGCGAGCGCGACACCATGTCGCAAAACCGGATCTCCATCTCCAACCTGGAGTCCTACCTCGCCTCCCACCTCATCGGCTGCTAACCCCCGGCCCTCCTGCCGCACGGTGGAACTAGCACCGAGCACCGCCGCGACTCCCAGCCACACAACTCGGCGGACAGCAACACCAAGCGACACCCCAGCGGCATCGCTTGGTGCCGCGCCCTAGTACCTCGCCACTGCGCGGCAGTTGCACTCCATGCTGTGTTCCGCACCCGCGTGATGCCTGTGCGCCCGCTGTCCGTAGGGCGACGCCCCCGCCCTACGGACAGCGGGCGACTGCGCGTCGTGCCGCCAGGAGTTCCAGCAGTGCGGCCGTCGCATCGTGGTGCGCCGCTGACTGCGTTGCGCTGTCCCAACAGACCGTGTCGTGCCACGCGCACTGGCCTGCGCGACACTGCGCTGCTGCCCCACGTCGCGGCGAGTGCACTGCCCCCTGCGTTGGCCTGTGTCGCGTTGCATCGCTGCATCGCATCGTTGCGCGAAGCCGACTGCGCTTCGCCGTCCTGCAGGCTGTGTTGCGCCCGGCGCACCGGCCCGCGCGACTTTGTGCTGCCGTCTCTCGTCGCGGCGAGCGGAGTGCACCGAAGCGGCGCCTCATGCTGCGCCCCGTTGCACCACCGCCGTGCCGTACCACCGCCGTGCCGCACCACCGCTGCGTTGCGCCACCGCTGCGGTGGTGCAGCGCGGCATCGGGCGGGTCGGGGCGTGTCGGGTTGCTGGGCGGTGTGCTGTGTACGGCGTTGGCTGCTGTTCTGTGCTCCCTCCTCGATCGGACTCTCGATCGAACATCTGTGGCCGCTGTACGGCAGGTCAGGTTGCCGCGGTCAGCTGGGCGCGTCGCCCGCTTCGCCGAGTTGGTGGGCTAGGCCATCACCACCTCTGGGCGGGGGCGGGCGGCGGCCAGGCGGTAGGCGCCGCGGAGTTCGTCGATGACGGTCTGTTGGTCGGCTCGGACTCGGAGGGGGTCTGTGTGCAGCGGCACGATGCCCACCGCCGTCAGGCGGGCGGCGCGGGCCAGGGCCGGGGTGCCCGCGCGCGGCGCCCACGGCTGGTGCAGGTCGCAGTCCCAGGCCAGCGCGATCTCGTCCCACCACGCGTCCACCACCGCCAGGTGGACGTCGGTCACCGTCCGCAGGCGCGCTGTCCACATCGGGGGCGGTAACCCCGCTCGGTCCACCAACTCCGCCGCCGCTCGCGCTGACACCGCCCGTACTCCTCGGTCGATCTCGGCCAGCGTTCGCCGCAACAGGGTCGTCCCCCGAGCCGGCGCGTGCACCAGCTCGGCGTGCAGCTCGCCCATCGGAACTCCACCCCGGTGTATCGCGGCGCCGACCAGCTGCTTGACCTGTTCGGTCGTCGGGGCCCGGCGGCACGCGTCGACTGTGGCCCTGGCCGGGGGAGCGGTCGGGAAACCCCGTCGCCACAGCGGGTCTGGCATGTGCGGTGTGCGCTCCACGGTCACCGTCCCGTCGGCGCGGGCTGGGCGTTTGAGCGGCACCACCATGTGCACCGTGCCCACTGGCGGGACCGCGATGCCGTTGAGCCACAACGCTTCTCGGCCGGTGACGACGGCGTCCGGGTGGGCGACCCGCAAGGCGGCGCGCAGTCGGCGCAGTCGACCGGGGCCGGATTCGGTGAGTTGGATGATCTCCGGGCTCGCATGGTTCGTTCGCATGCTGTCGAGGTAACCCCGGGGTGGGCGGGTGGCGAAAGGGGGCGTCGCGAGTTGGGGACAACTCGACGCGTTGTGGATAACTCGGCCGCGGCAACCCCGTGACCGGTGTGAACGTCTGACACAGCGCCTGGCGGCCCCGTGCCGGGGCGCCGTACACCCGTTCTGGAAGGATGCCGCACGTGCCTCCCCACCCCCACCCGGTCCGCAGGTTCCTGCGCAGGCTGCTGGTCGGCTTCGTGCTCATGGGGTTCCTCGTCGTGGGCGGGACGGCCTTTCGCGTGTGGCAGGTCGCCCGCGTCGACGACCGCGACCGCGCCGACGTCGTGGTCGTCCTCGGTGCCGCCCAGTACGCGGGCAAACCGTCGAAGGTCCTCGAGGCGCGGCTGCGCCAGGCGAAGTCGCTCTACGAGCAAGGCGTGGCCGAGTACATCGTCACCGGTGGCGGACGCCGCGCGGGCGACCGGTTCACCGAGGCCGAGGCCGGTCGCCGCTGGCTGGTCGACCGGGGCGTGCCCGAGGACCGCGTGATCACCGTTGGCGAGGGCAACGACACCCTCGGCACCCTCAAGGCGGTCGCCATCGAGGTCAAGGACCGCGGCTGGGAGACCGCCGTGATCGTCAGCGACCCCTGGCACTCCCTGCGCGCCAGGACCATGGCCAAGGACGCGGGCCTGGACGCCTGGACCTCCCCGACGCACTCCGGTCCGATCGTGCAGACCCGCGAGACCCAGGCCCGCTACATCCTGCGCGAGACGGCCGCGTTGCTCTACTACCGCGCGACCAACGCCTCCGCCGACGGCATCGCCATCGACCAGGAAGTGGGCTGACGGACGTAGTCTTGGTCCGTGGGTTACACCGAACAGGACAGTGAACGCCTCTTCCCCGAACCGGCCAAGGGCGCGGTGTGGGGTGGTTCCCTGCCCGCGACTCGGAGTCCGTTCAGCCGCGACCGCGCACGGGTGCTGCACTCGGCCGCCCTGCGCAGGCTCGCGGGCAAGACCCAGGTCGTCGGCCCACACGAGGGGTCCGAGGTCCACGGCATTCCGCGCACCCGGCTGACTCACTCGTTGGAAGTCGCCCAGATCGGGCGCGGGATCGCCGACGAGCTCGGTTGTGACCCGGACATCGTCGACACGGCCGGGTTGGCGCACGACATCGGGCATCCCCCGTTCGGGCACAACGGTGAACAGGCATTGGACGCGGTCGCGCAGCCGTGCGGCGGGTTCGAGGGCAACGCGCAGACCCTGCGCATCCTCACGCGGCTCGAACCCAAGGTCCTCGGCGACGACGGCACCCCGCACGGGTTGAACCTCGCTCGCGCGTCTATAGATGCGGCGACGAAGTACCCCTGGCCGCGTCGTCCCGGGCAAGTGAAGTTCGGTGCTTACGACGACGACTTGCCCGTCTTCCTATGGGCACGGGTAGGGGCGCCCGGCGATCGGCAGTGCCTAGAGGCTCAGGTGATGGACTGGGCAGATGACGTCGCTTACTCCGTGCACGATGTCGAAGACGGCGTCCGGTCCGGCCGGATTTCCTTGGTAGCACTGGCAGATCCAACCGACCGTGCTGTGGTTGCTGAACTGGCCGCTAAGCACTTTTCTTCAGAGCCACTGTCTTTACTGGAAGAGGCTGCCGTCGGGCTGTTGGCGCTACCGGTCGTGGCGGACCTTGTTGGGCACGAGTACGACGGTTCCCTTGGCGCGCAAGTAGCACTGAAGCGATTGACCAGCGAGCTGGTCGGCAGGTTCGCCGCCGCTGCGGTGACGGGTACCAGAGCCGTCTACGGCCAAGGTCAGCTGACCCGATACAAAGCGGATCTTGTCGTGCCGCCGCTGGTCGCCGCCGAGGTCGCCCTGCTCAAGGCGATGGCGGTGATCTACGTGATGCGCGACCCGAGCCGGTTGGCGCTCCAGGCCCGCCAGCGCGACGTGGTCACCGAGCTGGTCTCGGTGCTCACCGATCGGGCCCCGGCGGCCCTGGAACCCGCCTTCCAGCCCGCCTGGCACGCCGCCGAGGACGACTCCCGGCGGCTGCGGGTGGTCATCGACCAGGTCGCCTCGCTGACCGATGCCCAAGCAGGCGGCTGGCACACCGCAATAGCGGGGTCAAGGCCTGTGGACAACTTCTGAGCCGACCGCCGCTGAGCCGGCACACTCGGTGCGAACGGCTGAAACGACACCAGACCAAGCCACGAACACCGAGTCGGGAGAACGCAGTGTCGCACCTGGATTTCACCCTCGCCCTGCACCGGGCCCTGGCCCCGGACCAGACCGAGCAAGTGTGCTGGTCGCCGTTCTCGGCGGCGAGCGCGCTGGCGCTGCTGGCCGAGGGCGCGGGCGGTCAGACCCGCGCCGAGCTGACCGCGCTGCTCGGCGACCTGGCCGAGCTGGGCGCCGCGCTGCGCTCGGCCAGCGCACTGGACCAGGTGTGGGAGGGGCAGCCGGAGCCGGTCATCGCCTCCGTCGACACGCTGTGGGCCGACGCGGTGATCGGGATCGAGCCCGCCTTCGCCGACCGGCTCGCCGACACCGGCGGCTCGGTGCGCAACGCCCCGTTCCAAGCCGAACCCGCCAAGGCCCGTGACCAGATCAACTCCGATGTCGCGGAGACCACCAGGGGCCTGATCCCGGAACTGCTGCCCCCGGATGCCATCCGCGCCGACACAGTGTCCATTTTGGTCAATGCGCTCTACCTGAAGACCTCGTGGGACGGGGAGTTCGTCGCCGACGAGGAACCCGGTCGCTTCACCGGCGCCGGGGGAGTCGTCGACGTGCCGACGATGTTCGTGGACAAGCAGTTGCTCTACGCCGCGCGCGACGGCTGGCAGGTCGTCGGGTTGCCCGCGCTCGGCGGTGTGCAGGCCGTGGTCCTGTTGCCGGACGGTGATCTCGCCGCCGCCGAGTCGGCGCTCACCGGGCAGTCGCTCGCCGGGTTGCTCGACGGGATGGACTGGATCCAGGTCGGTGTGCGGTTGCCGAAGCTGGACGTGTCCACCCAGGTCGACCTCACCCAGGCGCTGCTCGACCTCGGTGTGTCCACCGTGTTCACCGACCAGGCGGACCTGTCCGGGATCAGCCCCGACCCCCTCTACGCCCAGTCCGTCTTACACGAGTCGGTCCTGCGGGTCGACGAGAAGGGGCTGGAGGGCGCGGCGGCCACCGCGATCGCCTTGGCCCTCGCCGCCCTGCCCGCGGAACGGGTGGACGTCACCGTCGACCGGCCGTTCCTCTTGCTGGTGCGACACCGCGAGACGGGGGTGGTGTACTTCGTGGCCCGCGTTACGGACCCGTCCTGACCGCGCCCTGTGCGGGCGCTGCGGATCCCGGCGGCACCATCGTCCTAGGGCGCGGCGCAGTCTCGGGTGACAGTGCCATTCCGGATGGTCTGTCACCGCTGACGGGGCTGTGATCCCTGATGGCACGGTGATCCCTGGTGGTGCTGAGTTCCAGTGCTACTGGTACTGGCCCAGGGCTGCGCTGTGATCTCGGATGGCGCTGTCACACCACGCGGCGCTGTCCCGTCCTCCCCGTGAACGCCCCCCGACCGGGGGCGGCGAGCGGAGGAGGCAGCCATGTCCCGGATCCCCGGTGTCAGCACCCGTGAGGCGGGCCCGGTGCTGCGCGTCATGTACTGGTTCGCCAAGCGGCGCTTCGGCGCGGTGCCCGAGCCGTTCACCGTCCTGGCGCACCACCGGAAGGTGATGCTGGCCTCGGCCCGGCACGAACTGGCGGTCGAGCGGGCTTCGCGCCACCTGCCCGCCAGCGTCCGCGAGGTGGCGGTGTACCGGGTGGCCCAGCAGGTGGGCTGCTCGTGGTGCGTCGACTTCGGCACCATGCTGCAACGGTTGGGCGGCTTGGACATCGAGCGGCTCAAGCGCATCGACGAGTACGTGACGTCACCGGCGTTCTCGGCCGAGGAGCGGCTCGCCATCGCTTACGCGGACGCGATGACGAGCACCCCGATGGCGGTGACCGACGAGCAGGTCGAGCGGTTGCGCGCGACCTTCGGCGAGAAAGGAGTTGTCGAACTGACCTACCAGATCGCGTTGGAGAACCAGCGCGCCAGGGCGAACCACGCTCTCGGCATCACCGACCAGGGCTTCACCTCGGGCGACGCCTGCCGGGTGCCGCAACCCTGACCGGCCGCTGTGCTCGGCTTGCCACCGAGGGCTGGCCCTGACCGTGATCTTCTGGGCTGGGCTGGGCTGGGCTGGGCTGGGCTGGGCTGGGCTGGGCTGGGCTGGGCTGGGCTGAGAAGGGCTGAGAAGGGCTGAGAAGGGGCGTCAGTCGGCGGGCAGGTCGGGGACCGCGGTCAGCTTGTCCGGGTTGACGATGTCGTAGACGGCGGCGATGCGGCCGTCGCGCACGGCGAAGGTGGTGACCCGGCGGTCGCGGCCCCGGTTCGTCGCGCCCGCCGCGATCGGCGGGAGGAGCACGCCGAGGTCGCCGTTGACCAGGACCGTGGTGCCGGACAGGGCCGCCGTCCCGTACTGGCGGATCAGGCCGAGGAAGAAGCGGCCGATCTTGTCCGGGCCGAGGATGAGCTGGCGGGCCGTGCGCGCCTTGCCGCCGCCGTCGCCGACCAGGACGGCCGTGGGGTGCAGGAGCGTGACGACCTGCGAGAGGTCGCCCTCGGACAGGGCGGTGACGAAGCGCTCGATGAGCGAGCGCTGCTCGTCGAGGGTCGCCCGCCCCGGCGGGTCGGCCTTGGCGACGGCCTTGCGGGCGCGGGTGGCGTGCTGGCGGGCGGTGGCCTCGGTGCAGCCGAGCGTGGCCGCGATGTCGGCGAACGGCAGGTCGAACGCGTCGTGCAGCACCAGGGCCACGCGTTGTTCCGGGCTGAGCTTGTCCAGCACCAGCAACGCCGCCAGGCGCACGCCGTCGTCGCGCACCGCGACCTCGAGCGGGTCCTCGCTGCTCGGCGCGCCGAGCGGGGTCACCACCGGCTCCGGCAGCCACGGGCCGACGTAGCGCTCGCGGCGGGCGGTGGCCGAGCGCAGCCGGTCCAGGCAGAGCCTGCCGACCACTGTGGTCAGCCAGGCGCGCAGGTCGCGGATCTCCGATTCCTCCACAGTGGACAGTCGGAGCCAGGCCTCCTGCAGCGCGTCCTCGGCGTCGGCGCGGGTGCCCGTCAGGCGGTAGGCCACACCCATGAGGTGGTCGCGGTGCGCGGAGAACCGCTGGGCCAAGGCGTCGTCGCTGACGGTCACCCGGTCATCGTAGTGACGTCGAACCGCACGTCAGGGTGACCTGCGACGCACAGCGGGGGCGCGCATAGACTCGACGACCGTGGCGGGACGCATCCGGGAGAGCGACATAGCGCAGGTTCGCGAGCGCAGCCGGATCGACGACGTGGTTGGCGAGTACGTCCAGCTCCGCCGGGCCGGGGGCGGCGCGCTCAAGGGGCTGTGCCCGTTCCACGACGAGAAGACGCCCTCGTTCAACGTGCGCTCCACGCACGGCACCTTCCACTGCTTCGGCTGCGGCGAGGGCGGCGACGTCATCGCCTTCGTGATGAAGATCGACCACCTGACCTTCGTCGAGGCCGTCGAGCGCCTCGCCGAGCGGGTCGGCCTGCAGCTGACCTACGAGGGCGGCGGCACCAGCGTCCAGCGCGACCGGGGCACCCGCTCGCGCCTGGTCGACGCGCACAAGGCCGCGCAGGAGTTCTACGCCGAACTGCTGCGCACCCCCGAGGCGCTCAAGGCCCGCGAGTTCCTCGCCGAGCGCGGGTTCGACGAGGCCGCGGCGAACACCTTCGGCTGCGGGTTCGCCCCGGCGGGCTGGGACAAGCTGACCAAATACCTGCTCGGCCGCGGCTTCGAGGTCGCCGAGCTGATCAAGGGCGGCCTGGTCAAGGAGGGCAGGCAGGGCCCGATCGACCAGTTCCACCGCAGGCTGCTGTGGCCGATCCGCGACATCGGTGGCGAGGTGGTCGGCTTCGGCGCGCGGCGCATCTTCGACGACGACCAGATCCAGGCCAAGTACCTCAACACCCGGGAAACCCCGATCTACAAGAAGACCCAGGTCCTCTTCGGCCTCGACATGGCCAAGCGCGAGATCGCCAAGCGCCACCAGGTCGTCGTCGTCGAGGGCTACACCGACGTGATGGCCATGCACGCGGCCGGGGTGCCCACCGCGGTCGCCTCCTGCGGCACCGCGTTCGGCGTCGAGCACATCAAGGTCCTGCGCAGGCTACTGATGGACGACGCCTCCTTCCGCGGCGAGGTGATCTTCACCTTCGACGGCGACGAGGCCGGGCAGAAGGCCGCCCGCAAGGCCTTCGACGACGGCGACCAGGAGTTCACCGCGCAGACCTTCATCGCCGTGGCCCCCGACGGCATGGACCCCTGCGACCTGCGCCAGGTCAAGGGCGACGTCGCGGTCAAGGACCTGGTCGCCAGGCGCAGGCCGCTGTTCACCTTCGCCATCCACGCCGAGCTGGCCGAGTTCGACCTGGACACCGCCGAGGGCCGGGTCGAGGCGCTGCGCCGCACGGTGCCGCTGGTCGCCCGGATCAAGGACCACTCCCTGCGCGACGAGTACGCCCGCCAGCTCGCCGGGTGGGTCGGCTGGGACGACCCGCAGACCGTGGTCCGCCGGGTCCGCGAGACCGCCGGGGTCACCCCGGCGCGGCGCGCCCGCGCCGCCAACCCGAACCAGGGCGCGCTCGCCGTCGAGGTCGACGGTCCGCCCCGGCCCAACCCGACCGACCCCGAGCTCGAGGCCCAGCGCGAGGTGCTCAAGCTGGCCCTGCAGGAGCCCGCGCTGGCCGGGCCGGTGTACGACTCGATGCCGCTCTCGGCGTTCACCCACCCCGCGTACACCACCGTGCACACCGCGGTGCTCGACGCGGGCGGCACCGCCAGTGGCCTCACCGGCGCCGAGTTACTGGAGGTGGTCAGCAAGAACCTCCCCCCGACCGTGCGCAGGCTGGTCAGCGAACTCGCCGTCGAGCCGATGCCGCTGCCCAGGAAGAACGCCGCCGCCGAGCGCTACGCCCTGGCCATCCTCGCCGCGCTGCAGAAGGAGCAGGTGGGCCGACAGGTCGCCGACATCAAGTCCCGGTTGCAGCGGCTCTCACCGCTGGAGCACGCCGAGGAGGTCCGGGAGTTGTGGGGGGATCTGGTAGCAATGGAGGAGTGGCACAAGGCTTTGGGCAAGCAGGCGCAAGGCAGCATGGAGTGAGGTCGTGAGCGGACTGCTGGGCAGGCTCTTCGGCGGCGCCCCCAAGGGCTTCACCGGCACGTTGGAGCGCGAGGAGGCCGTGGCCGCCTGGGCGCCCGAACGCGGCGGTGGCGTGCTCGTGGCGACCTCGCTGGGCCTGTGGGTGCCCACCGACGACGGCCCGCGCCGGATCGGCTGGCACCTGGTGTCCAAGGCGACCTGGGCCGCGGGTGTCTTCGTGATCACCGAGGCCGACGAGGTCGAGCACGCCGGGGACGCGGTGCTGCTCGCCGACCGCGCACCGCTGCGGTTCGTGGTCGAGCAGCCCGGCAAGCTCCCGAAGGCCGTGCACAGCAGGGTGACCAGCTCGATCCGCACCCGGCACCGCCGCGACCTGCCCGACGGGGGAGCGTGGTTCGTCCAGCGCAAGGTCCCCGGCCGCGACGGGACCGTGCTGCAGGTCCGCCCCGACCCGGGCACCGACGTCGCCCTCGTCCGCGAGATCGCCCAAGAGGTCGCCCAGCGGATGGGTGAAGGGCTCGCGGACGGCTGAGCGACGCGCTACTCTGGTAAACAGTACGTACGTACGGTTTATTTGGGAGGCGTCGATGTGGGACCCCGCGAAGTACCTGAGTTTCAGCGACCACCGGGCCCGCCCCTTCTTCGACCTGCTGGCCAGGGTGCGCGCGGAGAGCCCCCGCGCGGTGGTCGACCTGGGCTGCGGGCCGGGCAACCTGACCGTCACCATGGCCCAGCGCTGGCCCAACGCCCGGCTGACCGCCATCGACACCTCGGCCGAGATGGTCGCGGTCGCCCAGTCGCGCGGGGTCGAGGCGAGCCAGTCGGACCTGCGCGACTGGGCGCCGGACGAGCAGACCGACGTGGTGATCAGCAACGCCGCGCTGCAGTGGGTCCCGGAACACCCCGCGCTGCTGTCCAAGTGGGCGGGCGCGCTGCCGCCAGGCGCCTGGCTCGGCGTGCAGGTCCCCGGCAACTTCGCCGCGCCGTCGCACGAGCTGATCCGCGAACTGGTGGCTGAACCGGCGTGGCACCAGCGCTTGGAGCCGGTGCGGCTGCGCGAGGAGGACGCCACCCTCAACCCCGACGGCTACGCCGAACTCCTCTGCGCCGCGGGCTGCGACGTCGACGCCTGGGAGACCAGCTACCTGCAGCGCCTCGACGGGGAGAACGCCGTCCTCGAGTGGATCAGCGGCACCGCGCTGCGCCCCATCCGCGCCGAACTCACCGACGACGAGTGGCAGGCCTTCCGCGCCGAACTCGCCCCGCGATTGGCCGAGGCCTATCCGCGTAGGCCGGACGGGACCACGTGGTTCCCGTTCCGCCGGGTCTTCTTCGTCGCCCGGGTTCGCTGACGCGGTGCGGGTTCCGGTGATCCCCCGTCCGGGGGTCACCGGACCAGGTGGACCTAGCGGCGGAGATCTTCGATCTTCGCCCGGGCGATTCCCGCCGCCCCCTGCACGGCCGGGTGGTCGGCGATCCGCCGGTACGCGCGCACGATCTGCTCGTACCGACCCCGTCCCGCCTTGGCGCCCAGGACGTAGCCAACCGCAGCGCCCACGAGGAACCTCACCACCGCGCCTCCCGAGGATGTCGTCGTCGGTCCATCCTGCCCCACGGGGGTCCGCCGTGCCGCGCCGCCATGGGGTTACCCCGCGGTTCCGGGCCCGACTGGTGGGGCGGGTGGGGCTCGAACCCACGGCCAAGGGATTATGAGTCCCCTGCTCTGACCAACTGAGCTACCGCCCCCAGCGCGTTGGATCTTACCCACCGTGTCCGTGTACCGGACACTCCAGGGATTCTCTTGATCAACTTTGGTCGGGAAGCCGCCAGACGAAGACAACCCCAGGTCGTTGACCTGGGGTTGTGCGGGTGGCTCCTCCAGCTGGACTCGAACCAGCAACCCTTCGATTAACAGTCGAATGCTCTGCCAATTGAGCTATGGAGGATCGCGCTGTCGGACCGGGGCCCAACGAGGGGTAACTGTAGCGCATCCCCGCCACCGGTTTGAGCGGGGTACCCCCCGTCGTGGCGCGGTCGTCCGTGCCCCCGGGAATGGGGGCACGGCGCCGGGCTCAGGTTTGCGGCTGGGTGATGTTGATCAACCAGTTGATGCCGAAGCGGTCGCTGAAGGCGCCGAACTCGTCGCCCCACATCTGCTTCTCCAGCGGGGTGTCGACGGTGCCTTCGGCGGTCAATTCGTCCCAATAGCCGCGCAGGGTGTCGGCGTCCTCGCCGCTGAGGCTGAGGGTGATGTTGTTGCCCGGGGTGTTCGGCATTCCGGGCGGGAAGTCCGCCGCCATGATCGTGTAGCCCTGGTCGGTCTCCAGCTGACCGTGCATGATCTTGTCGGCCAGGTCGGGGTCGGGGGCGCCGAACTCGCCGAAGGTGTTGACGCGCAGGGTGCCGCCGAAGACGCCGTGGTAGAACTCCAGCGCCGCGCGGGCCGTGCCGGGGAAGTTCAGGTAGGGGTTGAGCCGAGAACTCATCGCTGTCCTCCATTCGGACTACCGGTCACGCGGATCCTCGCAGATCAGCCCCGGTGCGACAACGCGGGAACCACCACCGGGGCGCTACCCGCCGGTACGGGCACCACCGGTCACTCCCAGTCCACACAGGAATGGCAATGGCGGCGATTTGACGGCTACCGGCCCGTTCTGTCAAGTGTCTACTTGAGACTGTGAATTCCCATTGGCGGAACAGGGGAAATGCCCGCTTGGTGGGTATTGGCGCGGGATGTGCCGAAATGGTTCGACCACCCGGCGCACCGCTCTTGACATCTAGTTTGGTCTAGTCCAATTTTGGAGGGCACCGAGCGCGGCTGGGGTTGTCCACCCTTCCCGCGTCCCCCACCCTGCACTGGAGCGCAAACCATGCGGCTGTCCAGACCACTCACCGCCCTGCTCGCCACCGCGGCCGCGGCGGCGTCCGTCGTCGGGATCTCCCTGGCGACCAACTCGGCGCAGGCGGCGCCGTCGCCGACCGCCGTCGCGGCGAAACCGTTGCCGCCCAGGGTCTTCGCGCCCTACTTCGAGGCGTGGACCGGCGAGAACCCCGCCACCCTCTCGGCGGCCTCCGGCGCCAAGTACCTGACCATGGCCTTCCTGCAGACCGCCAGCCCCGGCTCGTGCACCGCGCTGTGGAACGGCGACACCAGCATGCCGATCGGGCAGGCCACCTTCGGCGCCCAGATCAAGCAGATCCAGGCCGCGGGCGGTGACGTCATCCCGTCCTTCGGCGGCTACACCGCCGACACCACCGGCACCGAGCTCGCCGACAGCTGCACCGACGTCAACAAGATCGCTGCGGAGTACCAGCGGCTGATCACCACCTACGACATCAGCCGCATCGACCTCGACATCGAGATCGACGCGCTGGACAACACCGCGGGTGTCGACCGGCGCAACAAGGCCGTCAAGCTCACCAAGGACTGGGCCAAGGCCAACGGCAGGCAGATCCAGTTCTCCTACACCCTGCCCACCACCACGACCGGGCTGGCGCAGAACGGCGTCGCACTGCTGCGCAACGCGGTGCAGAACAACGCCGAGGTCGACGTCGTCAACATCATGACGTTCGACTACTACGACAACGCGGGCACGCACAACATGGCCGAGGACACCAAGACCGCGGCCCAGGGCCTGGTCAACACCCTCGCCCAGCTGTACCCGGCCAAGACCCAGGCGCAGTTGTGGGGCATGGTCGGCGTCACCGAGATGATCGGTGTCGACGACTTCGGCCCCGCCGAGACCTTCACCACGGCCAACGCGGTGACCGTCTACAACTGGGCGCTGCAGAAGGGCATCAACACCCTGTCGTTCTGGGCGTTGCAGCGCGACAACGGCAACTGCCCCGGTGGCGCCGCTCGTGACGACTGCTCCGGCATCGCGCAGGACCTGTACTACTTCAGCAAGACCTTCGCGCCGTTCACCGGTGGCACCCAGAACCCGTCTGACGACTTCTCGCTGTCGGTGAACCCTTCCGCAGTCAGCCTGGACCCGGGTAAGACCGCGACCTCCACCGTCAGCACCGCTGTCACCACCGGTGCCGCGCAGACCGTCACGCTGTCCGCCGGTTCGGCGCAGGGTGGCGTCTCCGCCGCGGTCAACCCCGGCAGCGTCACCTCGGGTGGCTCGGCCACGGTTACCTTTACTGCCAACGCGAACGCGACCCCGGGCACCTACCAGTTCACGGTTACCGGTAGCGCCGCTTCCGGCAGCCACAGCGCCACCGTCGCGGTCACCGTCAACGGGACCCAGCCCGCCAACGACTTCAGCCTCGCGGTCAACCCGTCCACGGTCACCGTCGACCGCGGCAAGACCGCGACTGCCACGTTGAACACCACGGCGATCGGCACCGCGCAGACCATCACGCTGAGCGCCACCAAGCCGCAGAGCGGTGTCAGCGTCACCCTCAACCCGACCTCGGTGACCGCGGGCAACAACGCCACGATCACCGTCACCGCGCTCGCAGGTGCCACCCCCGGCAACTACGAGTTCTGGATCGGTGGCTCGGCCGCGTCCGGCAAGCACAGCACCAGCTTCACGGTGACGGTCAACACCGGCACCCCGCCGACCGGCCCGATCGTCAACGGTGACTTCGAGACCGGCTCGCTGGCGCCGTGGACCGCGCTCTCGGGCACCTCGGTCGTCGGCTCCGGCGCCCACGGCGGCACCTACGCGCTCTCGGTCGCCGCGACCAACTCCAGCACCGGTGAGGCGTCGCAGGCGCTGACCCTGCAGCCCAACACCGCCTACACCCTGCGCGCCTGGGTCAAGGGCACCTACGCCTTCATCGGTGTCCGCGGTGGTGCCACCGGCAGCACCTGGGCCTCCCCGGCCGACTGGCAGGAGGTGTCGCTGCCGTTCACCACGGGCGCCAGCGGTGCCGTGACCGTGTACGTCCACGGCTGGTACGGGCTCGGCACCGTGTTCGCCGATGACGTCACCGTCAGCCCCGGCAGTGTCGCGCGCGCCATCACCAAGCGGCGCTAGTCGACGGTTTTAGTACGACAGCTCCAATACGACAAGGCTGATCGCGGCGGGCACCTCCGGGTGTCCGCCGCGGTCGCGTCAGCGGCTCTGGTAGCGGGTGATCGAGAGCAGGTCCAGCGGGTCGACGGTGTCGTCCGCGGTGACCACCGCGTCGTCGAGCTGGGCGGTGATGGCCCGGGCGTCCAACCCGGCGCCGATCATGACCAACTCGGTGCGCCGCGCGGCATCGGGGGCCGGGGTCACCCAGACCGAGGAGCCCACCGTCTGCACGCCAAGCGGTTCGTCGGCGCCCTCGAACCAGGCGAAGCCCTTCATCCGGTACAGCCCGGCGGGGCGCTCGGTGAGGAACCGGGCGAAGCGGCGCGGGTGCAGCGGGGTCTCGTGCCCGAACTCGACGCTGGCGTAACCTGCGTGCAGGTGCTGCTCGTGCTCGACGAGGTCTTCGAACGACAGTTGCCGCTCCACCGGGTCAGGCCGGTCGACCGGGTCGAACAAGAGCGCCGGGTCGACCCTGCCGTACTCAGTTGGCACTACCGGCGTTCCTTCGGCCAGTTCGCGCACTAGGTCGAGGACGCCGGGTTCCGCGCGGTCGGCTTTGTTGAGCAGGATCAGGTCCGCTTGCCGCAGGTGCAGGTCCAGCCTCGGGTGGGTCTGCCGGGTCTCGGTGAACTCGGCGGCGTCAACGACCTCGACGAGCCCGCCGTAGCGGATGTGCGGGTTCGCGCTGGCCAGGACCATCTTGACCATCGCGGGCGGTTCGGCGAGGCCGCTCGCCTCGATCACGATGACGTCGACCGGCCCGTCCGGCCGCGCGAGCCGCTGCAGCATCTCGTCCAGGTCCTCCGGGTCGACCGCGCAGCACAGGCAGCCGTTGCCCAGCGACACCAGGGAGTCGACCTGCGCCGCGACGGTCAGCGCGTCGATGTTGACCTTGCCGAAGTCGTTGACGATCACGCCGACGCGCAGGTCGGACGTGTGCAGGAGGTGGTTGAGCAGGGTGGTCTTGCCCGCGCCGAGGAAGCCGGCGACCACGAGAACCGGGATGTCCACCGGGCGAGGGTAACCCCCGCCGAGCGGTGCCCGGCGGGGGCCATCTCCCCCAGTGCGGTCGTCCCCCTCGACCTATAGGCAACGGTAGCCAGGCGCTCACTGTGGGTCGTCCGGCTTCGGGAGGACATGCGGGTCCGACCTAAGAGGGACCTCGCGGACTTAGTCCACTGTGGTCTAAACTCGGCTGAAGTAGGCCTTTACCACCTTGGTGTGTAAGGGGAACGCCAGGGTGGCGGGGGAGTGGATTAGCTCCCAGCCGGTTGTCTCGTTGGTCGGTGCAGACGGCGGTAGGGCTGCCTTGGTTGTGGCTGGCGCTAAGCCGAAGACGAGCAGGGTCCCGTCCGGTGCGCTTAGCGCGTCGAATAAGGTGATCCTGTCTGCGTCGACGCTGACCCCGGCTTCTTCCTTCGCCTCTCGGGCTGCAGCTGCTTGCCACGACTCACCGTGGTCGACGAAACCGCCCGGCAGCGCCAACTCCTTCGGCTCGATGTCGCGGCGTACGACTAAGAGGCCGTCGTCCACCGGCAGCAGTAGGACGGCTACCGGGACGGGGTTGAGGTATGAAGTTTGTTCACAGCTGGCGCACCGGCGGGGCCAGGCGAGACCATCGGGGTAGCGGGTGCCGCAGAACGAGCAGTGCGAGTTCCTGGTCATGCCACATCCATCTCGATAGCCGTCGACCGCTTGAGGGTCCGGGTCACCGTGCAGAGCGCGTCGACGGCGCGGTTGACCACGGTGACCAGCTCCGCGCGGGTCGCCTCGTCCAGCTCACCCAGGTCGACCCCGATCCGCACGCCGTCGAGCTCGTGCGCCCCGGCTGGCCGGACGTCGGTGGCGCTGACCCTGGGCGCCGCCCCCGTCCGCCGCGCGACCAACTCCTCGGCCGTGATCCCGACGCAGGTCGCCGCGGCCGCGAGCAGCAGCTCGACCGGGCTGAACACCCCGTCCTGCCCGGCCCGGCCGACCTCGACCGAGGCACCCCGGTCGTTGGTCGCGGTGAACACGTGCACCCCGGTGCGCTCGGTGCGGATCGTTGTCACAGGTCCCCTCCCACGCCACGGCCCAAGATCATCCAATGGGCCCCCGGATTCCACAGTATGGGGAGGTGAGCTGGGGGAACAAGGCGGGTCGGGGGAGTGTGGACGGTCGGCGGGGTTGTGGACAACCGGGCGGGGGCGGGTCGCTGAGGGCAGGCGGCTGGGGTGGACAGGCTGGGCGGACCGCTGGGGCCGGGCCGAGCTGGCCGGGGCGTGGGGCGCGGGGTTGGGCCGCTGAGTTGAGCAGGCCGGGCTGGGCAGGCTGGGGCGTGGGGTGGGGCGGGCTGGGTTGGGTAAGAGGTGCCGAGCGGGCGGGTGAGGGCAGGTGAGCTGGGTCGAGCGGGTGGGGGGCGGTGAGGTCAGGCGAGTGGGTCGGGCAGTGGCTGGGCTGGGTGGGTGGGGTGAGTGGGCTGAGCCGGGTGGGTGGGGTGAGTGAGTTGGGCGGGTGGTGGGTTCGGCGGGGGTCAGGCGTCGAGGAGGGTGCGGAGGGCTTCGACGCGGGTGACCTCGACGGGGCTGTCCCAGCTGTCGCGGACCAGGCCGCCCGCGTGGATGGCGTTGACGCCGATGGAGCGCAGGCCGGGGACGTGGGCGTGCTTGAGGCCACCGCCCGCGAGTAGGCGCACCCCCGCGGCCTGCCAGTCGTCGCGGGCGGCGAGGCGGGGGAGGCCGTGCTCGAGGCCCTTGGCCGAGCCCGCGGTCAGCACCGTGTCGAGGCCGGGGAGGCCGCGCAGGGCGGCCCAGGCCTGCTGGGCGTCGGCGGCGTGGTCGACGGCGCGGTGGAAGGTCCACGGGCTGCCGCCGATGGCCTCGACGACGGCGCGGGTGGCCGCCAGGTCGACCTGCCCGTCCTGGGTGAGGAAGCCGAGCACGAACTCCTGCGCGCCCGCCTGGCGCAGCTGGCCGACCGTGTCCAGCAGCCGGTCGAGCTCGGCCTCGTCGGCGGTGAAGCCGTCGGTGCCGCGCACCATGACCCGCAGCGGGAGGTCGACCGCCGCCCGCATCTCGGCGACCAGCGCCGGGTCGGGGGTCAGCCCGTCCCGGTCCATCTGGGCGACGACCTCGATCCGGTCGGCGCCGCCCTGTTGGGCGGCGACCGCGTCGGGGACGGTCAAGGCGATGATCTCCAGCAAACCGCGCTGTGGCGAGGAAACGGTCACGGCGACCATCATCCGGTCTCGCCGTCGATTTGTAATGCCCCGGGTTCCACATTCGCTGGATTCGCCCAGGTTGACCCGCGCCAGCGGCCGGGTAAAGTGGTCCAGACCACATACTTGGTGGTCTTCTCTTGTGTACTGGCCACAACTTCACCCGCCGAGCGGTCGCTGTGGACGACCGCTGACCGGGTTCGGCCAATGGTGGTGAATAGTGGTCCAGACCACATAGGTGTTAGCGATCGTGAACCGATTGGCGTCCGTTTTCCGAACGATCAACCCGGTTTACCCGGTTAACCGGGCCCGGACGCGCCGATGCCCCCGATGGTCTGGACCATCGGGGGCATCGGGGTGGGTCAGGCGCGTTCGGCCGCGCTGCGCAGCACGCAGAACTCGTTGCCCTCCGGGTCGGCCAGCACCGCCCACCCGGTGCCGTCGGGCTGGCGCCGGTCGTCGACCAGACTGGCCCCGGCCGCCAGCAGCCGGTCCACCTCCTGCTCGCGCGCCTCGTCCGGGCGCAGGCACAGGTGGACCCGGTTCTTCACCGCCTTCGTCTCGGGGACCCGGTTGAAGAACAGCGTCGGGCCGCCCGGGACGGAGATCCAGGCCTCCTCCTCGCCGTCGACGCACTCGGGGTCGACCGGGTGCCCCACGACCTGGGACCACCACTGGGCCAGGGCGTAGTTGTCGTTAGCGTCGAAAGCGATGTTCACGATGGTCGAAGGCATGTCAGAACACTAAGCGCAGGGTCGCGACCCGGCCCTTCTCGCCGGCCGCCCAGCACGCGCCGTCGGACGCGCAGTCCACGGTGTCGAAACTGCCGCTGTCGAAGGCGCGCCAGTCGCGGCCCTCGTTGAGCGTGATGTCGCTGCCGGTAGGCCCAACAGCGATCGCGACCGACGGGAGGAACGGGTGCCAGGTCACGCCTGAGCGGTAGCCCTTGGGCGCGGAAGACGGCTTGCGCCAGGTGCGGCCACCGTCGCGGGTAGTGCCAAGAGCGTCGACAGCACCATCGGGCTTGGCGTAGTCGCCGCCAACGGCGATGCCATGCGAACGGTCGCGGAAGGCAGTCGCGAAGACCCCGGCGCTAGCGTTGCTCGCCAGCACGGTGTCGCTAACAGTCCAGGTTCGACCCCGGTCGGACGAGTGCAAGACCCGTGCCTTCGCACCGCCGCCGGTCGCGATCCACGCGTCCCGAGAGCCCGACGTGGTCACGCACTGCCCGCTCGCGGCGAAGGCGAACTCGCCGTCCAACGCGGGCGGGACGCCGTCGCTAGGCACTACCGACCAGGTGCGCCCGCCGTCGTCGGTCGACAGAAGCCGGAACTTGCCGTCGACCGGGTCGCTTAGCGCAAGACCGCGCCGGTGATCGAAGAACGCAAGGCAGTCATAGAACGCGTTGGCCTCGCCGTTGCGGAACGTCTCGGTCCAGTTCGCGCCGCCATCGGTCGTGCGGAAGATCCGCGACTGGTCGCCGGGGCCGATGCTCAGCGCCACAGCGGTGCGCGCGTCGAACGCCTCGATGTCGCGCAGTTCCAGGGCCGCGGTGCCCGGCGGGGACGTGCGCGACCAGGTGCGGCCGCCGTCGGTGGTGCGCAGCACGGTGCCGCCGCTGCCGCTGGCCCACGCGACCTTCGCGCTGACCGCCGAGAGCCCGCGCAGCCGCGCGTCCGATCCAGTGGGGGACAACCGCCAGGTCAGGGTGGGACCGTGGCCGGTCGTTGGGGTCGCCGTGGCCGGTGTGGCCAGGACACCCGCCGCGAGCACGACGAGCGCGCCGAGGATGAGGGGTCGCTTCATGTCGCGGAAACTAGACCAGCGGTGCGCGCCGCAGACAGGTCCAAACGTCGTACCCGGTTACCTGGTGACCAGCCCGGCGTCGTAGGCGAGCAGCCCGGCCTGGGTGCGGTTGGCGCACTCCAGCTTCACCAGCATCCGCGACACGTAGCTCTTGACCGTCGCCTCGCTCAACGACAACCGGTCGGCGATCTGCGCGTTCGACAGCCCCGCGCCCAGCCCGGCCAGCACCTCGGCCTCCCGCTCGGTCAGCTCCCGCACCAGCCGCACCGCCCGCTCCCTGGCCGCCTGCTCACCGACCCCCGCGGCCACCAGCCGACGGGTCGCCGCGGGCGAGAGCACGGTGTGCCCGTCCGCCGCGACCCGCACCAGGCTGATCAGGTCCTCCGGTGGGGTCGTCTTCACCAGGAACCCGGCCGCGCCAGCGCGCAGCGCCCGGATCACGTACTGGTCGGCGTCGAAGGTCGTCAGCGCCACGACCGCGGGCGGCCCCGGCAGCCGGGCGATCCGCTCGATCGCGGTCAACCCGTCCACGCCCGGCATCCGCAGGTCCATCAGCACCACGTGCGGCCGGTGGCGCACCACCGCCTCCACCGCCGCCGCCCCGTCCTGCGCGGTGTCGACGACGTCGATGTCGGACGCCGTGCCCAGGATCGTGCGCAGGTGGGCGCACACCATCGGCTCGTCGTCCACGAGGACCACCCGGATGACCATCTACCCGCTCTCCGGGGCGGGCACGTACGCGGGCAGCACGGCGTCGACCTCGAAACCCCCGCCCGGCACCGGCCCCGCGGTGAGCGTCCCGCCGACGAGCTCGACCCGCTGGCGCAGGCCCGCGAGACCGGCACCGGACCCGGACTCCGACAGTCCACTGTCGACCGACCGGGTCGCGGTGGCGTTGCGGATGGTCAACCGGACCCGGTCGCCGCCGTAGCGGACCCGCACCCTGGTCGGCGCGCCCGGCGCGTGCTTGCGGATGTTGGTCAGCGACTCCTGCACCACCCGGTACGCGGTGCGCCCCACCGCCGCCGAGGTCAGCGCCGGGTTGCCGTCGAGCCGCAGGTCCACCGGAACCCCGACCGACTCCGACTCCGCGACCAGCGTCGACAGGTCCGGCACCGCGCCCGGTTCGTCGCGCTCTTCCCGGGGCTGGTGGTCGTTGCTCTCGTTGCGCAGCACCCCGACCAGCTCGCGCAGTTCGTTGAGCGCCTCGCACCCGGCGACCCGCAGCCCCTCCGCCGCGGTCCGGGTGTGCTCGTCGGGACCGGTCACCGCCAGCGCCCCGGCGTGCAGCACCATCAGACTGACCCGGTGCGTGACCACGTCGTGCATCTCCTCGGCCAGCCGCACCCGCTCGTCGGCGCGCGCTTGCTCGGCCAGTAGGTGCTGCTCGCGTTCCGCGCGCTCGGCCCGGTCGGTCAGCGCCTGCACCAGGGTGCGGTGCGCGCGCACGTACAACCCGATCAGCGCGGGTAGCACCACCAGCAGCACCGTGCCCAGCACCAGTTCGGTCGAGGTGTCCCACGGCCGCGAGACCAGACCGATCAGCGCGAGCACCAGGACCGGGCCGAGCAGGACACCGGCGTAGACCATCGCGCTGTAGACGTACACCGGCGCCGACAGCATCATCCACGGGTCGGTGTCCTTGAAGCCGGGGCGCCAGGTGCCCTGGGCGAACTGCTGCATCAGCAGGTAGCCCGCGCACACCGCCAGGGTCACCGCCATCAGCAGTTCCGGGTACCACTTGCGCACCACGAGCAGCCCGGCCATGGCGAAGGTGATCGCGCCGTCGAGCAGGCCGAACGCGCTGGCCCGGGTGTCGTCGAAGAACATGCCGCCCACCTGCAGCAGCACCACCACCGCGATGGGCAGCAGGTAGAAGAACGCCTCACGCCTCGACTGCCACAGTGGCTCCCGCACACCGAGCACGCTACCCAGCGCGGTCCGCCGCCGAGCCCGATCGCCACCTTTCGGGTAGTCGCGCCCGCAACGAAAGTTGCTGGTTAGCATGGCCGCACCATGAACGCCTACACCAGCATGGTCGCCGTGGGCGACTCCTTCACCGAGGGCATGTCCGACTTCCGCCCCGACGGCACCTGCCGCGGCTGGGCCGACCTCGTCGCCGAGCGGCTCGCCGCCGACACCCCCGGCTTCGCCTACGCCAACCTCGCCATCCGCGGCAAACTCATCCGCCAGATCGTCGACGAACAGGTCGACACCGCCGCCGCGATGCGCCCCGACCTGGTCACCTTCGCGGGCGGCATGAACGACGTCATGCGCCCCGCCTGCGACATGGACGCGCTGACCGCCCGGGTCCGCTACGCGATCCGCACCCTCGCGGGCACCGCCCGGACCGTGGTCCTGTTCCGCGTGATCGACCCGACCAGGCGCATGCGCGGCGCCACCCGCCTGCTGCCCAGGATCACCCGCCTGCTCGCCCTGGTCGACGAACTGGCCGTCGAGCACGACGCCGTGGTGGTCGACCTGTTCTCCTCCCGCGTGTTCGACTCACCCGGCCTGTGGGCGCCGGACCGGATCCACCTCAACACCGAGGGCCACCGCCGGGTCGCGGAAGCCACCCTCCGCGCCCTGGGCGTCCCGCCCGCCTTCGACTGGGACACGCCTCTTCCCGCCGACACGATCCGCCGCCGCGACCGAGCTGCTGCGGACCTGCGTTGGGCTCGGGCACACGCTGGGCCGTGGATCGCGCGACGGTTGACCGGCCAGTCTTCGGGCGACGGCCGGGTGCCGAAGCGACCAGAGTTGGACCCGTTCGGCTGAACCGCGCCTGCCGGGTCTCCCCGACCTGGGCCTCGAGTTATCCACAACCCCCCTGCTTGTCCACCGGTTGCCGCGACCCCTTCCCGCGCAGGTCAGAGGCGGTAGAATGGCATCGGGGCCGCCCCCCGGGACAGGGTGGGGGCTGCGCCCCCGTCGCGCGTGCGTGAAGGGCGGGGCGGTGGGGGAGTCGGGGGTGGGGGCACGGTGGGCTCTTAGCGGGGGAGTGCTGGGAATGAGCACCGAGACGTTTGTGCTGCCGGTGCTGACGTACACGGTGCCCGAGGCCGCCCGCGACGCGCTGCGCGTTCAGCGGGGCTGGGGGGAGTGCGGGCTTGAGCTGGGGCGGCGCTGGGAGTTGAACGTTCAGTGGGGCTTTTGGGTGGCGTGGTCTTGGGATGGAGTGGGGGCTGGCGGGTCTAGGGCGCGCTGCTGAGTGACGGCAGTCCGCGGCCCGGGGTGCTTAGTGCCAGGGGACAGGCGTTGAGCGGGTGCTGCTGAGCGAGGGTGCGGGCGGTGTCTTAGAGCGTTCGGCCAGGCATTGAGGTGGGGATGCCTCTGTCTGCACGGTGTTGGGGATGTGAAGGCAGACCGGGTCGCGTGTGGACACAGCGAAAGAGTGTGCGCCGCAAAGCGAGGAGTGTCGAGGACGGAGTCCGGGCGAGAAGCGGCTATGCGGCGACGGGGGCTAGGTGGCGGCGTAGGGCGGTGACGGCGGCTCGGCCTGCTCGGTTGGCGCCGATCGTGCTGGCGGAGGGGCCGTAGCCGACCAGGTGGATTCTGGGGTCGGCGGTGACCTGGGTGCCGGTCATCTGGATGCCGCCGCCGGGGGTGCGGAGGTGGAGGGGGGTCAGGTGGTCCAGGGCGTGCCGGAAGCCGGTGGCCCAGAGGATCGTGTCGGCTTCGACCTCGTGGCCGTCGGGCCAGGTGGCGCCGGTGGGGGTGAGGTGGTCGAACATCGGGTGGCGGTCGAGCAGGCCCCTGGCGCGGGCGGACTTGATCTCGTCGGTGAGCATCAGGCCGGTGACGCTGACGACGCTCTCGGGGACACGGCCCGCTTCGACGGCGGCGGCGACCTTGGCGACCACCTCGCGGCCGTACTCGGGGGTGAACGGCTCGTCGCGCCACACCGGTGGTCGGCGGGTGACCCAGGTCGTGCCTGCCGCGACCTCGGCGATCTCCAGCAGCGACTGCACGCCGGAAGCACCCCCGCCGACGACGATGACCCGCTGGCCCGCGAACTCCTCCGGACCGCGGTAGTCGGCCGTGTGCAGCTGCCGACCGTCGAACCGGCCCGGGTAGTGCGGCCAGAACGGCTTGTCCCAGGTCCCGGTCGCGTTGATCAACGCGCGCGTGGTCCAGGTACCCGAGTCGGTCTCGACGACGAAGCCGGTGCCGTCCGCCCGGACCGCGCGCACCGCCACCGGCCGCACCACCGGCAGGTCGAACTCGCGCTCGTAGGCCCCGAAGTACTCCGCCACCACCTCCGACGCCGGGCGGCTCGCGTCGGCGTGCGGCAGCGCCATGCCGGGCAGGTCGTGGATGCCGTGCACCTTCCCCAGCCGCAGGCTCGGCCACCGGTGCCGCCACGCCCCACCCGGCCCCGGGTTCGCGTCGAGCACCACGAACTCCAAGCCCGACCGCCGCAAGAAGTACGCGGCCGACAGCCCCGCCTGCCCGGCCCCGATCACCACCACGTCCATAGCCGGTTCAACGCTTAAGCGCCCCGGCTCCTTCCGTCGCCCGGGTCACACTAGAAGCCGCCCGGGCGCTCCATGTACATCGAGTTCGGCACTGTGAAACCGAAGGACTCGTAGAGCGTGTGCGCGTCGCGGGTGTGCAGCATCCAGCGGAACCCCGCGCCCGGCCCCTCCTCGATCATGGCGCGCACCAGCGCCTTGCCCAGGCCCTGGCCGCGGGCGGACTCCAGCACGAACACGTCGGCGAGGTAGGCCGTGCCCACCCCGTCGGACAGCGCGCGGGCGAAGCCGACCTGGGCGCCGGTGCCGCGGTGGTAGACCCCGACCACCCGCCACGCCGCGGCGAGTTGGGCCTCGAAGTCCGCGCGGGTGCGCTTGCGACCCCAGTACGCGTCGGTGGACAGGTAGGCCCAGACCGCGTCCACGTCGATCCGATCAGGAGTGTCGTCGAACTCGTACTCACTCATGACCGCAACCTATAGCGACCGGGCGACATCCCGATCGCGGCCGTGAACTCCCGGGTGAAGTGCGCCTGGTCGCTGTAGCCGAGCTCGGTGGCCAGCGCCGCCCAGTCGACCGGGCCGCCCGCGTCCGCGCGCGCCGCGGCCTCGTGCATGCGGTGCCGCCGGATCACCCACTTCGGCCCGACCCCCACGTAGTCGTTGAACAGCCGCTGCAGGGCGCGCACCGACAGCCCGGACACCGCGGCCAACTGGTCCACCCTGGTCAGCGCCAAGTCGCCGAGGACGAGCCCGACCAGCTCCCGCACCCGCTCGACCACCGGGTCCGGCTCGGGCAGCCGGGGCAGCAGCACCGACTCCGCCTCGGCGACCATCGCCGCGTCGTCGGCCGCGTCCACCACCGGCTTCTCGGTGCCCGCGTCGCCCCACCAGTCCGACACCGACAGCGTCCGGTCGGTGATGTCGGCGACCCGCCCGCCCAGCCACGGCCGGAACCCGCCCGGGTGGAACCGCACCCCCAGCACCTGCCCGCGGCCCACCAGCCGCCGGGTGAAGCGGCCGCGCATCACCCCGTGCACCAGCGCGCCCTCGTCGGCGAACACCAGGTGCACGTTGGGGTGCGGCACGACCTGCTGGGTGAACGGCTCGGTCAGGTCCCAGGAGACGATCCAGTGGTACTCCACGAACGGCGCCAGGTCGGCCGAGGGCGCGTGGGTGCGCAGCCGGAACTTGGTCCGACCGGTCTCTTCGTCCAAGACGCCCCGCGTACCCACCACGTCACGGTAACCCTGCCGCGTCGCGTTTGTTCAAGAGCTCGCACCCGGACCGTGGCAGGGTGCCGCGCATGAGCGAGAGCCTGATGGCGCGGGCCACCGCGAGCGTGGTCGCCGTCGCCGAAACCGTGACCCCCGAGCAGTTCGACCGGCCGACCCCCTGTCCCGAGTGGACGGTGCGGGACCTGGTCAACCACCTCACCCTGTGGAGCGGCATCGTCGCCGAGCGCGTCGCCCGCAGGCTGCCCGCGCCGGACGACGGGTCCGAGGACCAGGGGGCCGACCGCGCCGACCAGTGGCCCGGCCGGTTCGTCGACGGCGCGAAGCGGGCCGCCCTGGCGTGGGACCAGCCGGGCGCGCTGGAGGGCGAGACCTCGATGCTCGGCGGCCCGCAACCGGCCAAGTACTTCCACGACATGCTGCTGGGCGAGTTGGTCCTGCACGGTTGGGACCTCGCCGCCGCGACCGGGCAGCCCTTCGACGTCGACCCCGAACTCGCCGCCTACGCGCGCGACGGGGCCGCGGGCATCGCCGAGCAGGCCCGCGAGTACCAGGTGTTCGGCCCGGAGGTCGCTGTCCCCGCCGACGCCCCCTTGTTGGACCAGGCGCTCGCGGTCAGCGGCCGCGACCCCGGCTGGCGGCCGTAACCTGGCGCCCATGACGAGGGAGACGGCCGTGGCTTGGGACGTAGTGGTGGTCGGGGGCGGTATCGCGGGGATCTCGGTCGCGGCGGAGCTCGCTGAGCACCGGTCGGTGCTGCTGGTCGAGGCCGAACCGGAACTGGCCAGGCACTCGACCGGCCGCTCGGCCGCGCTCTACGCCCCCAGCTACGGCGGCCCCGTCGTGCGCGCGCTGACCGCCGCGAGCCGACCGCTGTTCCCCGACGGGGTGCTCACCGCGCGCCCCATGCTGTGGGTCGGCGACGTGTCCGGGATCCTCGCCACCGGCGCGGCCGACGAGGTCACCGCCGACGAGGCGCTGCGGATCTGCCCGGTCCTGCGCCGGGTCGAGCGCGCCGCGCTGGACTCCGGGACGACCGACATCGACGTCATGGGCGTGCACCAGCACTACGTCCAGCGGCTGCGGGCCGCGGGCGGCGAGATCCGCCGGGGCGCGCCGGTCACCGCGCTGCGCCGCGACGGGTCCGGCTGGGTGGTCACCCTCGGCACCGAGGAGGTCCACGCGGGCGTCGTCGTCAACGCCGCCGGGGCCTGGACCGACCGCGTCGCGGCCCTGGCAGGCGTGCCCACCCTCGGCCTGCGCCCGCTGCGCCGCACCATCGCGATCGCGACCGGCACCGCGCCGGTCGACCCGGGGTGGCCGCTGGTCGCCGACGTCGAGGACACCTTCTACTTCCGGCCCGAGGGCCCCGGTGTCCTCGTCTCCCCGGCCGACGAGACCCCCGTCGAACCCGGCGACGCCAAGCCGGACGACCTCGACATCGCGCTCGCCCTGGACCGGGTCAACGAGGCCACCACCCTCGGGCTGCGCTCGGTGCGCACCGCCTGGGCCGGGCTGCGCACCTTCGCCGCCGACCGCGAACCCGTGGTCGGCGAACTGCCCGGTCACCCCGGTTTCACCTTCTTCGCGGGCCAGGGCGGGTACGGCATCCAGATGGCCCCGGCGCTGGCCGTCGTCGCCGCCAAGATCGTTCTGGGCGAGCCGACGGAGTTCACCGACCTCGTGTCCCCTGCCCGGCTGTAGCCCGATTCGCACTATCGTGGGCTCCCTCAGCGGCGGAGGGAGTGCCATGGCGGACATCGGGGCCAGACTCGCGGGGATCGTCGAGGACGTGCTGACCGGGGCCGGGGCCGCCGAGGAGTACGGGCACGACGAGGCGTTGAGCACGACCCTGGTCCGCCCGGCGCACGTCGTGCGGCCGCGCACCGCCGAGGAGGTCGCGGCCGTGCTGCGGCTGGCCTCCGCCGAAGGCGTGCCGGTGACCGCGCGCGGTTCCGGCAGCGGCCTGTCCGGCGCCGCGATCCCCAGCCCGGACGGCATCGTGGTGTCGTTCGAGCGGATGAACGCGATCCTGGAGGTCGACACCGACAACCACGTCGCCGTCGTCCAGCCCGGTGTCACCTTGCGCGAACTCGACGACCGCACTGCCGAAGCCGGGCTGGTCTACCCGGTCTACCCGGGGGAGTTGAGCGCAAGTCTCGGCGGCAACGTCGCCACCAACGCGGGCGGCATGCGCGCGGTGAAGTACGGCGTCACCCGCCACCACGTGCTCGGCCTGCAGGCAGTGCTACCGACCGGCGAGATCCTGCGCACGGGCGGTAGGTACGTCAAAGCCAGCACCGGGTACGACCTCACCCAACTCATCGTCGGCTCCGAAGGCACGCTCGCCTTGGTCACCGAGGCGACCCTCAAGCTGCAGCCCCGCATTAAGCACACGGCGACCGTCCTAGCGCCGTTCCGCGACCTCGCCCAAGTGACCGCCGCCGTACCGAAGGTCGTCGCGTCCGGGCTGGCGCCGCTGATCCTCGAGTACATAGACGGCCTGACCATGGGCGCTATCACTTACACCGCCGACCTGCAGTTGGGCATACCGGACGAGGTCCGCGACAGTGCGCAGGCATACCTGGTGGTGATGCTGGAGAACCGCGATCAGGACCGACTCGACGCCGACGTGGAAACCGCCGGGCAACTGCTGTCCGACCTAGGTGCCATCGACGTCTACGTGCTACCCGGCGGCTCGGCGCGCAAGCTGATCGAGGCGCGCGAGCGGGCCTTCCACACCGCGAAGGCCGCGGGCGCCGACGACGTGATCGACACCGTGGTGCCGCGCGCGGCGCTGCCCGGGTTCATGGCCCAGGTCACCGGGATCGCCCAGGCGAACGAGACGTTCATCGTCGGCTGCGGGCACGCGGGCGACGGCAACGTCCACCTAGCACTGTTCCAGAAGGATGCCGACAAGCGCGCCACGGTGCTCAAGGCGTTGTTCGCCGCCGCCATGGCACTCGGTGGCGCGATCTCCGGTGAGCACGGCCTCGGCCGGACCAAGCAGCGGTACTTCCTCGACCTGGAGGACCCGGCCAAGATCGCCCTGATGCGCCGGATCAAGCAGGCGTTCGACCCCGCCGGGGTCCTCAACCCCGGTGTCCTGCTCGACGCCGCCCAACAAGACGCTGGTCGACAAGACTTCGCCCAACAAGATCAAGATGGAGCGCAGGCATGAACGGCGCGCAGGCACTCATCCGCACCCTCGCCGACTCCGGGGTCGAGGTGTGCTTCGCCAACCCCGGCACCTCGGAGATGCACTTCGTCGCCGCCCTGGACACCGTGCCCGAGGTGCGCGGCGTGCTGGCGCTGTTCGAGGGCGTGGTCACCGGCGCGGCCGACGGGTACGCCCGGATGGCCGACCGCCCGGCGGCGACGCTGCTGCACCTGGGGCCCGGCATGGTCAACGGCTTGGCCAACCTGCACAACGCCCGCCGCGCGCACACCCCCGTGGTCAACGTGATCGGCGACCACGCGACGCACCACAAGACCGTGGACGCGCCGCTGGAGTCCGACATCGACGCGCTCACCGGCTGGACCGGCGGCTGGACCCGCACCAGCACCGCCGCCGCGAGCGTGGGTGCCGACGCGGCAGAGGCCGTCGCGGCCGCGGCCGGGGGACGGATCGCCAACCTGGTGCTGCCCGCCGATGTCTCTTGGGGCGAGGGCGGGGTCGCGGCGCAGCCGATTCCGGTTCAGCCACGATCCACTGTGGAGGATTCGGTACTCGCCGAGATCGCCGAAGTGCTCCGCTCCGGAGAGTCCACTGTGGTGCTCCTGGGCGGCGGCGCCACCCGGGAACGCGGACTGCGCGCGGCCAGCCGGATCGCGGCGGCGACCGGGGTGAAGCTGTTCGCCGAGACGTTCCCGGCGCGGATCGAGCGCGGCGCCGGACTGCCCGCCGTCGACCGGCTCGGATACCTGGCCGAGCAGGTGCAGTGGCAACTCACCGACGTCCGCCACCTCGTCCTCGCCGGCGCCAAGGCACCCGTGTCGTTCTTCGCCTACCCCGGCAAGGCGAGCGAACTGACCCCCGACGGTTGTGCCGCGCACACCCTCGCCGAGGTCGGCTCCGACGTCGTCGACGCACTGGAGCGACTGGCCGACCTGGTCGCCAAGGGCGTGGAACCGTTGCTGCAGGCCGAGTCCCGGCCCGCACTGCCGTCCGGCCCGCTGACCCCGCAGAACTGGACCGAGGTGATCGGCGCACTGCTGCCCGAAGGCGCCATCATCTCCGACGAGGCCAACACCTCCGGCCTGATGATCCCGATGACCACCGCAGGCGCCCCCCGCCACGACGTGCTAACCCTCACCGGCGGCGCGATCGGCCAAGGCCTACCGGTCGCGGTCGGCGCCGCGGTCGCCTGCCCCGACCGCCCAGTCATCTGCCTACAAGCCGACGGCAGCGCGATGTACACGATCTCCGCCCTGTGGACAATGGCCCGCGAAAACCTCAACGTCACCACGGTGATCCTGAACAACCGCGCTTACGCAATCCTTCGTATGGAGCTCACCCGCGTGGGTGCGGAGGCTGCCGGGCCTAAGGCGAAGGCGTTGCTGGATCTTGCGCAGCCTGACCTGGACTTCGTTCAGATAGCGCGGGGAATGGGGGTTTCGGCGACTCGGGCTACTACGGCGGAGGAGCTGGCGGAGCAGTTTGCTGCGGCGTTGGAGCGGCCGGGACCCCATCTGATCGATGCGATTGTGCCGTCGTTGATCTGAGGTGTGGTCGGCTCGCCTGCGGCGGGGTGTTGAGCTGTTGTTTACGGCGGGTGGTTGTCCACAAGGTCTGCCGCTGTCCACAGGGTGTGGTCGCTGGGCTCTTTTTGTCGGTGTGCTCTCGTAGGCTGTATATCGGGGGCTCTTGTGGCGGATGATCTTGTTGGGGTGCGCGCAGGGGGTAGTTGTTTGTCCACAACGGTTCTGGTTGTCCACAGGCTGCTGCTTGGTGCTGCCGTTGCGTCGGTGTTGCTCGGTAGGCTGTGTATTTGGGGGCTTTCGATCAGGTTGATCTTGGCGTAGGCCGGGGTTGGGGATGCGGGGCAAGGGATTCGGGCCTCCGCCTTCGGCTCCGGTGGACGGCCTCGTCGCCTGGCGGCGACCTCGGCCACCGGATCGGACGCCTCGTTGCCTGGCGGCAACATCGGGCCCGATCCGCGATTTCCGAGCTCTGCTCGATGGGGTGGACCTGTTTTGTGCGGGGCCCCTACGACACCCGTGGCAGGACCGCACAGCAGGGGCCGAAAAGACTGGCCCTGTCCGCTACCGACGCTACGGGTGCCGTCCCCCCACACAAAACAGGTCCACCCCATCGAGCCGGCCTGGCACCAGCGAGTCCGACTGTCCAGGTGCTGGGTAGGTGGGCTGGGGCGGACCTGACGGGGGGCGAGTTGGCACCGCAGGGTCCGAGTGTCCATGTGCTG
Organism: Actinokineospora diospyrosa; assembly: GCF_024171925.1. GTDB lineage: Bacteria > Actinomycetota > Actinomycetes > Mycobacteriales > Pseudonocardiaceae > Actinokineospora > Actinokineospora diospyrosa. Next base: position 435,218 of record NZ_JAMTCO010000005.1, read on the forward strand.
GGTTGGCAGGGCAGCCAAGAGCGGGCTGGGCTGACACCGGACCTTCCGGTGTCCACGGCTGATCAGGTGGGTTGGGGCGGACCTGACGGCAGCCCGGATGGGGGAGTGGCACCTGCGGGTTCCGAATGTCCAAAGGGTGTCGGGCTGGAGGTGGGTGGGGACGGCACAAGGGCCACCAACCGGGGGTGGTTGGTGGCCCTTGTGGTGAGGCTCGGGGTGGTTACCGGGTCTCGGTGTTCGTGGTCTCCGACTCGTTGGTGTCGGAGTTGGTGAGGTTGTCGGTCACCGTGTTCAGCGTGTCGGTCACGGTGCTGGTGACGTCGGTCGCGGTGTCGGTCGCGGTCGAGACCGGCGCGGTCGCGGTGGTGTCCGAGTCGGTGCCGGTGCTGTGGGTGTGGCGGCCGCCGAGGTCGATGTTCAGGTCGGCGAGCAGGTCGATGTTCAGCAGGTCGCCATCGCCGAGGTCGAGCAGGTCGCCGTGGCCGAGCAGGTCGTCGAGCAGGTCGCTGTCGAGGACGTCGTCGAGGTCGAGGCCGTCGAGCAGGTCACCGTCGAGCAGGTCGAGGTCGAGGTCGAGCAGGTCGCCGTCGAGCAGGTCGTCGAGCAGGTCGCCGATCCCGTCGAGGTCGATGTCGAGGTCGAGCAGGCCGTCGTCGAGCAGGTCCTCCGACAGCAGCCACAGCGCCTGGGTGGGCGTGATGTCCAGGTCCGTCGCCCACTCCTGGGCCAGCGCGACCAGCGCCTGCAGCTCGGCGACCGAGTCCGCGTCGGAGAGGTCGTCGATCAGGTCGTCGTCGAGCAGCGTGATGTCGATGTCACCGTCGTTGAGGACGTTGAGGACGACGATCGCGGGCACGTCCGTCGTCTCGGCGGAAGCCGTCGGCGCCGCGAACCCGAGGGCGAGTGCCGTGGCGGTTGCCATGAAACCGAGACGGAGTGCGGCTTTGCGCATGGGGAAGAGCTCCTAGTGACTGGCCGAATTGGACAGTCATGAGCGTTCCAGAGCGATCACCCGCTGGCGAGTCCACAGTCGGGTGGCCACGTTCGAGGCGCGATATTCCGCTCAGATGGCCCTTGCCCTGTGATTGGTACACCTTTGAGGGAAGAAAATGATCGCGGTGCGGGTAACTCGATGATCGCCGCGCCCACGACCGGACGACACCCTTTCGTGGGTGTCGTGATCACAAAAAACGCCGGGCCGGAGTCGAGGACTCCGGCCCGGCGGTTCCCGGCTCGCTCAGACGATGGCGCCGCCCGGCCCGAGCAGCGGGCTGGCGACGTTGACCTGGTCGATGTGGATCACGTGGATGTCCGGGATGATCGAGTCGGCCGGGGCGCGGTCGTCGGTGGTCTCGGCCGTCGCGGTCGCGGTGGCCAGGCCGAGGCCGACCGCCACGAAGCCGAGCACGGCTCCCACGCGGAGAACTGTTGTGCGCATGCGGTTTTCTGCTCCTAGTCGGCAGGGGATTTCCAGCGGCTAGCAGCCTGGCAGAACACCCGGCGCTCGGCGAGTCCACAGTAGAGTGACTCGGCGGCCCGATCGGTTACGGCTCGTCGACGACCACCGGCTCGTCGTCGCGGTCGGCCCGCGCGCGCCGCGCCGCCTCGCCCATCTCGATCACGTCGGTCGCCCAGTCGCCGACCTCGCGGGCGATGTCGCGCACCGCGCCGGTGATGATCAGCGCGATCCGGCCGACGTGCGCCGCCGCCGACTCGGTCGCCTCCTGGATGGTGTCCTTGGCGCTCTCGAACTCGCTGACCACGATCGCCCCCGTCCCGCTCACGCCGCGCGCGGCCCGCGGCCGCTCCCGACGGTACCCCTGGTGGGCCCGGAAGTCCCGCCCCACCACCGGTCCGGCAGCGCGTACCTGACGAGCTTGCCGACCACCGAGCCGAGTTGGCGCGCCAGTCCGCCGGTGTTGTACGGCAGCCCGTAGCGCGCGCAGATGTCCCTGACCTGCGGCGCGATCATCGGGTAGCGGCGCGCGGGCAGGTCGGGGAACAGGTGGTGCTCGATCTGGTGCGACAGGTTCCCGGTCAGCACGTGGAACAGCGCGCTGCCGGTGATGTTCGCCGAGCCGAGCAGTTGCCGGTGGTACCACCGGCCCCGGCTCTCGCCCGCGGTCTCCTCCTCGGTGAAACTCGCGACGCCGCTGGGGAAGTGGCCGCAGAAGATGATGGCGAACGCCCACACGTTGCGCGCCAGGTTCGCCGTCGCGTTGCCCGCCAGCGTGCTGACGAACAGCGGCCCCGACAGCGCCGGGAACAACACGTAGTCCTTCACCGCCTGCCGCAGGCCCTTGCGCCACATCAGCCGCCGAACACCCGCGGTCTCCGCCCAGCGCTTCTCACCGGACACCAGCCGCTCGACCTCCAGGTCGTGCAGCATCACGCCCCACTGGAAGAACACCATCAGCAGGAACGCGTAGACCGGGTTGCCCAGGTAGTACGGGTGCCAGCGCTGTTCCGGGTCGATCCGCAGGATGCCGTAACCGATGTCGCGGTCCTTGCCCAGCACGTTGGTGAAGGTGTGGTGCACGTAGTTGTGCGAGTGCTTCCAGTTCGCCGCGGGCGCGACCGTGTCCCACTCGAAGGTGCGCGAGTTCAGCGCCGGGTCGCGCATCCAGTCGTACTGGCCGTGCATGACGTTGTGGCCGATCTCCATGTTGTCGAGGATCTTCGACGCCGACAGCGCTGCCACCCCGGCCAGCCACGCGGGCGGGAAGAAGCCGAGGAACAGCAGGCCCCGGCCCGCGACCTCCAGCGCGCGCTGGGTGCGGACCACGGTCAGCAGGTAGTCGCGGTCCGCTTGGCCGAGGTCGTCGACCACGCGCTGGCGCAGCGCGTCGAGCTCGGCGCCGAGCCGGTCCAGCTCCTCCGGTGTCAATCGCTTGCCGCTCAAGGGTTCCTCCCTCACAGGTCGATCGACACGGTGCCGACCGGGACCGAGACGCAGAGCTGCACCTCGGTGTCGTCCTCGTCGTTGAGCTCACCGCTGCGCAGATCGCGGACCGTCCCCGCCGTCTTGCGCCGGGTGCAGGACAGGCAGATGCCCATGCGGCAGCCGTGTTCGGGCCGCAGCCCGGCCGACTCGGCCTGCTCCAGCAGGGAACGACCGGTGTTGTCGCAGGTTCTGCCGCTGCGGGAGAAGGTGATCCGCCCGACCGCGCCCGGGTCGGCAGGCGTGCTGGGCCGGAAGTCCTCCGTGCGCAGCCGATCGGCGATCCCGAGCTGGTCGAACACCGCCGTCACGCCGGCCATGAGCCCGGGCGGCCCGCATAAGTAGGTCGTCGCCTCGGCGAACCAGGGTGCCGCGGCGCGGAGGTGCGCCTCGGTGAAATGTCCTGATCCGGCAGCGGTGTGGGCCAGCACCAAGCGGTGGCCGGTCGCCCGCAGTGTGTCGAGGCAGGGGACGTGCGCCTCGTCGGTGGCGTAGTGCAGGAAGACGACCTCGCCGGTGTGGCCCTCGTCGGTGAGGGTGCGCAGCATCGACATGACCGGGGTGATGCCGCTGCCGCCGCTGATCAGCAGCAGCTTGTCCGGCCGCGTGGCGGGCAGGGTGAAGTCGCCTTCGGCGGGTGATAGGTCGAGGACCAGCCCGGGACGCGCGTTTTCGCGCAACCACGAGGAGACCAGACCGGACGCCTTGACGGTCAACTCGAACCCGCGCGCGTGCTGGGAACTGGCGGGGGAGTAGCACCTGGTCCGCCGCACGCCGTCGACGGTGACCGACACCCGGACGTGCTGGCCCGCGGTGAAACCCCGCCACGCCCGGCTCGGCCGGATCCGCAGGGTGATCGTGTCCGGGGTCGTTCGGTGCACACCCGTGACGATTCCCCGCTGCTCCCGGATGGCGAGCATCGGGTGGATGAGCTCGAGGTAGCGGTCGATCCCGTGCGGTGTCGCGAGCATGTCGACCCTTTCGGTGAACACGTGTACACCGAAATGACACCGCCCGGGGTGCCGTCGTGTCAAGTACGCTGCTGGCCGTGACCGAGCCGGAGAGCAGGCAGGACCGCAAGCGCCGGACCCGGCAGGCGCTGCTCGACGCCGCCCTGGACCTGCTGGCCGACCGCGCCATGACCGGTCTCAGCCTGCGCGAGGTGACCCGGGCCGCCGGGGTCGTGCCGACCGCGTTCTACCGGCACTTCGCCTCGATGGACGACCTCGGTGTGGCCCTGGTCGAGCAGTGCATGCGCACGTTGCGGGCCGTCTTACGCCGAGCCCGCCGCTCCGGTGCGGCGATGATCACCGACTCCGTCGCCGTGCTGGCCGAGCAGGTCCGCGCCGCCCCCGCGCACTTCCGCTTCCTGGTCCGCGAGCGCCCGGGTGGCATCCCCGCCGTGCGCGCCGCGATCGCCACCGAGCTGCGGTTGTTGGCCGCCGAACTGGCGACCGATCTCGGCCGCCTGCCCGTGATGGCCGAGTGGGAGACCGACGACCTCCGCATGGCGGCCGACCTGATGGTCAGCGCCATGCTCGCCACCGTGATGGCCTTGGTCGAGGCGGAGGAGTTCGACGAGCCCGAGGTGGTCGACGTGGCGGCTCGGCAACTCCGGTTGATCGCGCTGGGGATCGAGCGGTGGCGGCCGGAAACGCCGTGAGCCCCGGGCGGTTTCAAGATCAAAGCGTGCTGAGCAGCCCCTGATGCACAGTCTGCCAGGTGGCACCGACAGGGAGCGCGGAGTGAGCGCGCGGGTTGTGGACAACCGTGCCTTGCGGGGTGGGATGGCTGTCCGGTTGGGCGTGCCCGTGCGGATGTTGGTCATCTTGCCGGTGATGGCGTTGTCGACGATCCACTTCTTCAGGTCCGCTGGCGTCGAGGACGGCGCCTAGGCCAACCGCAGCGCCAGCGCGCCGCGCACGTGCGAGGCGCCATGTGATCGTGTTTCGGCCACCGCGATTGGCCCGCTCGGTTCGTCTACGGGTGGCGAATTGGGGTCGTCCGCCACCCCGGGCTGGCCGGGGTGGCGGACGACCACCAGCGGGTCAGCGGCGGGGGTGCGGGACCCGGCGCGGGATGAGCAGGGACCGGACCAGGTTGAGCGCGCGGAACTCCCCGGGCACCCCGGTCGGGCGGATCAGGCCCGCCTGCAGCAACCGGTGCAGGACCGCGGCCACCGCCTGCTCCGGGATGCCCCGGTCCTTGGCCACGTCCCTGGTCGAGCGGCCCGTCCCGGCGAGCGCGGTCAGCACGGCGAGGTCGGTGCCGCGCAGGCCGTCGATGGTCGTGGTGACCGCCGCGCGCAGGTCACCGGTCACCCGGCGGGTGGCGGGACCGGCCGGGGTGGTGAGCTGGAACGGGTCGCGGCGGGCGGCCTCGACCAGGCGCGGGAGCGGGTAGAGCGGGAACCAGGTGGCCGCCGCGACCAGGGCGGCTGGCACGCCGTCGAGCGCCTCGCAGAGCTCGCGCAGGTCGTTGACCAGGAAGGAGCGGTCCTGGCCCTGGGCGCGCAGCCGGGTGACCAGCAGCCGGGTGGCCGGGGAGTCCGGGCCGTCACCGCGCGCGGCCAGCGGCCGCAGCGAGACGGTGTGCGCCTCCGGCCGGGCCGAGGGCACGCGCGCGGTGGTGAGCAGCCGCAGCCGGGGGCATCGGCTGAGCAGCTCGGCCAGGCTCGCGTCGGCGACCCTGGCGGGCACCCGGTCGTCGACCACCAGGTACGCGGGGGTGTCGCCGACCAGCGCGGCCAGCTCGCCCAGCCGCGGTCCGACACCGCCGAGCACCAGGTCGGCGACCGTGCCGGGCAGCGGGGCCGGGCTCGCGCCCGGGTCGACCCACCACACCGGGTCGGGCACCGCGTCGTGCAGCGCCCTGGCCACCTCCGCGGCGACCCGGCTCTTGCCGACGCCCGCGATGCCCACCAGCGACACCCAGCGCTGCTCGCCGGTGGTGAGCAGTTCGACCAGCCCGCTGACCACGCGGTCCCGGCCGACCAGTTGCGACGCCGCGCCCGGTGGCAGTTGCGAGGCGGTGGCGGGTACCGCGCCGCCGGACTGCAGCCGCAGGTGGTCCGACGGGCTCATGTGCAGCGCCCTGGCGAGCAGCAGCAGCGTCTGCTTGCGCGGCCGCTCGACCTTGCCCAGTTCCAGGTCGCGGATGGTGCGCTCGCTGACCCCGGAGCGCACGGCGAGCCGGGACTGGGTCATGCCCCGGCGCAGTCGGGTCGCCAGCAGGAACTCGCCCAGTTCCGTGGCGGGGCGGTCCTGCTTCACGGACCCGGTTGATCGTGTGGTGTGCATGGTCGTCAAACCTCACAAGGTCGGCCACGCTCGGTGGCGGTGCGATCGACGCGAGCGACCGGTGCGCGCAGACGTTGTGTTCACCCCAGAACGCGCTGCGCGCGCGCAGGCCACCACCGACTGGCGTGACCGTTGTTCAGCCTCTCGCGTTCCCCAGTTCCCGCAGTCGTGCGGGTCATTCGCGACGGTGAGCCCCCATTACCCCTTGAAAGCTATCGGTGTGCGCGAAGATCGACAACCGGCTGTGATCTGCTTCACACACGAAGCCCGTCTGATGGAGTAATCCCACAAGTGTGCCGCTCGGGGCACCCGCAAAGGGTCCTTTTCTCGTCTTTTTGGCGGTGCGTGGTGCGCGGTGGTCATGATGTCGGGGCGCCCCGGACATATTCCCCGGCGGAATCGCCGGTCCGGAATTTTCGCGTACTATTTGACACATTCCTGCGACCGGTGGCGCGGTGGACCGGGCCAGTCGCCCTGTCAAGCGAGTGGCAACTGTGATCTTCGGCGGTTGGGGCCGGTAAATGGTACAACTGTACTGTGACCGCCAACACAGTCGTGGGCGTGCCCGCGGAGACCGCCGGGGGCGAGCGGCGGGTCGCGCTCGTGCCGAAGGTGGTCGAGCGGCTGCTGGCCAAGAACCTCTCCGTCGTCGTCGAACCGGGAGCGGGCGCCGCGGCGCTCATCCCCGACGACGCCTACGTCCACTCCGGGGCGACGCTCGGCGACCCGTGGTCGGCCGACGTCGTGGTGAAGGTGGCGGTGCCAACCGACGCCGAGGTCGCCAAACTCCGCGCCGGGGCGGTGTTCGTCGGTTTCCTCGCCCCGCTGACCCAGCCGGGGAAGGCCGACGCGCTGCGGGCGGCCGGGGTGACCGCGTTCGCCATGGAGTCGATCCCGCGCATCTCCCGCGCGCAGTCGATGGACGCGTTGTCCTCGCAGGCGAACGTCGCCGGGTACCGCGCCGCGCTGCTGGCCGCCGAGCACCTGACCCGCTTCTTCCCGATGTTGACCACCGCGGCGGGCACCGTCCCACCCGCGAAGGTCCTGGTGCTCGGGGTCGGTGTCGCCGGGCTGCAGGCGCTGGCGACCGCGCGCAGGCTCGGCGCGCACACCACCGGCTACGACGTGCGCCCCGAGGTGGCCGACCAGGTCCGCTCGGTCGGCGCGCAGTGGCTGGACCTGGGCATCGAGGCCACCGGCAGCGGCGGCTACGCCCGGGCGCTCACCGACGACGAACGCGAGGAGCAGCAACGGCAGTTGGCCCGCGCGATCACCGGGTTCGACGCGGTGATCACCACCGCGCAGGTGCCCGGCCGCACCGCGCCGACCCTGGTCACCGCCGAGGCGGTGAAGGGCATGCGCGCGGGCAGCGTGGTGGTCGACCTGGCTGGTGAGTCCGGCGGCAACTGCGAGCTGACCAGTCCCGGCCTGGTCGTGGTGGAGCACGCGGTGACGATCGCCTCGCCGTTGAACCTGCCCGCCACCATGCCCGAGCACGCCAGCGAGCTCTACGCCCGCAACGTGGCCGCGCTGCTGGAGCTGTTCATCACCGCGGACGGCGCGATCGCGCTCGACTTCAGCGATGAGGTGGTCGCGGGTGCCTGCGTCACCGGGCAGGAGGCATAGATGCTGGTGCAGAACCTCGCGATCCTGGTGCTCGCGGGCTTCGTCGGTTTCGCCGTGATCTCCAAGGTGCCCAACACGCTGCACACGCCGCTGATGTCGGGTACCAACGCCATCCACGGCATCGTCCTGCTCGGCGGCCTCATCGTGGCCGGGCTCGGCGCCGAGGGCGTGCTGGACAAGATCCTCCTGGTGATCGCCATCGCCTTCGGCACGATCAACGTCATCGGCGGCTTCCTGGTGACCGACCGGATGCTGGGCATGTTCAAGGCCAAGAACAAGGAGCCGCGATGAGCCGCGAAGTCCTCATCCAGCTGCTCTACATCGTCGCCTTCGCCCTGTTCATCTACGGCCTGATGGGGCTCACCGGCCCGCGGACCGCGGTGCGCGGCAACTGGATCGCCGCCGCGGGCATGGGGCTCGCGGTCGTGGCGACCCTGCTGACCCCGGGCATGGGCAACTGGTGGCTGATCCTGCTGGGCATCGCCATCGGCACCGCGGTCGGCGTCCCGTCGGCCAAGCAGGTCAAGATGACCGCGATGCCGCAGATGGTGGCCCTGTTCAACGGGGTCGGCGGCGGCGCGGTCGCGCTGATCGCGTGGGTGGAGTTCCGCGAGAGCCACGGGTTCGACGGTTCCCCGGCGCACGTGGCCGTCGCCAGCCTGTTCTCCGCGATCGTGGGCTCGGTGTCGTTCTGGGGCTCGCTGATCGCCTACGGCAAGCTGCAGGAGGTGATCACCGGCCGCCCGGTCGGCATCGGCAAGCTCCAGCAGCCGCTGAACCTGGTCCTGCTGCTGCTCGCCCTGGTCTGCGCGGGCGTGATCATCGGCGGCGGTGACGCGCAGCTGCTGATCATCGGTCTGCTGCTGGCCTCTGCGGTGCTCGGCGTGATGGTGGTGCTGCCCATCGGTGGCGCCGACATGCCGGTGGTGATCTCGCTGCTCAACGCGCTCACCGGGCTCAGCGCCGCCGCGATGGGCCTGGCGCTGGACAACACCGCGCTGATCGTCGCGGGCATGATCGTCGGCGCGTCCGGCACGATCCTGACCAACCTGATGGCCAAGGCGATGAACCGGTCCATCCCGGCGATCGTCGCCGGTGGGTTCGGCGGGGGTGGCGGTGGCGGCGGGAGCGTCCAGGGCAGCGGCGACCAGACCGTGCGCCGCACCAGCGCCTCCGACGCCGCGATCCAGATGGCCTTCGCCAACCAGGTGATCATCGTCCCCGGCTACGGCATGGCCGTGGCGCAGGCCCAGCACGCGGTGCGCGAGATGGCCGACCTGCTGGAGTCGCGCGGGGTGTCGGTCTACTACGCGATCCACCCGGTCGCCGGTCGCATGCCAGGGCACATGAACGTCCTGCTCGCCGAGGCGGACGTGCCCTACGAGCGGCTCAAGGAGATGGAGGACATCAACCGCGAGTTCGCCCGCACCGACGTGGCCATGGTGATCGGCGCCAACGACGTGACCAACCCGGCGGCGCGCACTGACACCGACTCGCCGATCTACGGCATGCCGATCCTCAACGTCGACGAGAGCCGCTCGGTGATCGTCCTCAAGCGCGGCATGGCGCCCGGGTTCGCGGGCGTGGACAACGCGCTGTACTTCGACCCGAAGACCACCATGCTCTTCGGCGACGCGAAGTCCTCGGTCGCCGAGGTCACGGAGGAACTGAAGGCGCTCTGAGGGGCTTCTGCCATGCTTTGTCCGTTCGACCGGACTGGTTGGAGGACCTCATGCGGTGGACCCTGGAAGTCGTCTCGGTGCCGGTCAGCGACATCGACCGGGCGAAGGCCTTCTACGTCGACGGGCTCGGCTTCCACGTCGACCACGACACCACCGCGGGGCCGGTTCGGTTCGCGCAGCTCACCCCGCCCGGGTCGGGCTGCTCGATCGTGATCGGCATGTCCGCGATGGCGCCGGGCTCGCTGCAGGGCCTGCAGCTGGTGGTCAACGACGTGCGCGCCGCGCACGCCGAGCTCACCGCGCGCGGCGTCGAGGTCGGCGAGGTCCAGTACGCCTCCCGCGAGGGCGGCTTCCGGCCAGCGACCGCCGAGGACGACCTGAACAACTCCGGGTTCCTGTTCCTCAGCGACCCGGACGGGAACGGCTGGGCGGTGCAGCAGATCACCGCGCGCCCGTGAGACCGCGGGCCCTGTACCGGCACCCGCTGGAGCGGGTCGGTCTGCTGTGGACGGCGTCGGCGTGCGCGCTCGGCGTCGTGCTCGCGGTGCTGCTGTGGACACCGGCGAGCGGGGTGGACAAGGTCCTGCTGGTGGTCGCCGCGTGCGTCACCGGTGCCGCCACCGCCTACCAGGCGCTGTTCCCGTACTGCTTCATCCGCGACGGCAAGATCGGCATCCGGACGGTCCGCGGCCTGCGCACGGTGGCCCTCGCCGACATCACCGGCACCAGCCGCCGCGACGCCCGCGCCCCGTTCGGCCGCGCCGTGTACCGCTACCCGGCGATCACCGTGGACGGCGAGGTCGTCCCGCTCGACCGCGCCCACTACCGGCCGGGGCACCGGCGGGAACGGCGGATCGAGGACTTCCTCAGCCAGCTTCAGGGCGCCACGACCTCCGGGATCAGGTGACCCGCCCGGACCGCGCCCGCCAACTCGGCCCGGTCCAGTTTCCACACGATCGTGTCACCGCCGCTGGGGCCCGTGGTCCGGAAGACCGGGTCGGCGTGCCGGGCCAACCAGGGCAGCAGGTCGGGAGAGGCGTAGCCGTACCCCAGGCTCAGCGGGCGGCTCTGGGTGAGGACGTAGTCGGCGCGGAAGCGGTGTAGCGCGCCGAGTGAGGTCCAGGTGCCCACGTGCAGGTCGGCGCCCTCCCCGGAGTGCAGCGCGAACTGGGCGGTCGGGGTTGTGAGGCCGACTCTCGAGCCGGGCGGGACCTTGGTGTCGAGGAACTCGCGGGCTTGCTGGTAGCCGTTGTCGGTGACCGCGCGGGCGTGGGCGGCGAACGCGAGACCTGCGACGAGCAGGGCGGCGGTGGCTGTGACCAGCGCGGGTCGTAGGCGCACCGGGAGTTCGACAGCGACCACGCCGAGCGCTAGGACGCCCGGGACGACGACGAAGTAGCCCATCTGCTCCTCTAGCGTCCCGAAGGCCAGGGAGAACAAGCCGAGCATCCCCATCACGGAAGCCACTAGGCCGACCAGCCTGCGATCTGCCCGTACCGATCGGAGAGCCAACACACCTGCGGGCACAGCTAGGCCAAGTAGGACGTAAGAGGTGCCGAAGCGGCCTAGTTGGCCTAGAAGGGTTTCCAGCAGGCTGGGCGCGGTGGGGGAGTTGAAGCCGCTGATCTGGTCCAGGCCGGCCATGCGCCGCAGCCCACCGATCTTGTGGTTCCACCAGTCCGGTAGGCGCCCCGCGATGGCTAGTGCGATGACGTATCCGGCGTAGGGCAGCAGGGCCATGCCGAAGACCTGCAGGGCTGTCTTACGCGGCAGGGTCTTCTTCCATAGCGTCGCCAAGAGGACCGGGAGCAGGGCGGGTACGGCGGAGACATCCTTGGCGAGGACTGCGAGACCGAGTAAGAAGCCGCCGAGGTAGATCAGCCACTTTCGTCGCTCTAGCCCGACCAGCAGGCACAGCCAGCCCGCGAGGATCAGAGCGAACGCGGGTGTCTCTAGCATCACCCGGCTGTCGTTGCGCAGAACGAACGGGTCGGCAGCGAGGACTACGGCACCGATCACGGCCACTACGGGTTTCGTGGTTCGTAGTAGAAGCAGGTAACCCAAAGCCACGACTGCGGCGCCGAGCAGTGCGTTCACCCACCGCAGTTGGAACACCAGCGTCGTCGGGTCCGGTGACAGGTCGAACAGAGCGGTAATCCCGCCGTTGAGCCAGAACGTCAGTGGCGGGTGGAGATAGAAGGCTTCCCCAGCGAGGTTGGGCCACTCACCGCGGCTGACAGATAGGGCCAACCGCGAGTAGGTGACCTCATCGATGAACAACTCATTCGCCGTTGTCAGCCCCCACAGCCGCAGCGTCAGCGCCAATCCCACGACCGCCGCGCCTGCGAGAACGAGCCGTTTGGTCATGGGGCGGCCACCTCGGTGATCGTGTCGATCCAGTCCGCGGCCGAGCCCAGAACGGTGCCGCCGTACTCGGCGAGGAAAGCCCTGGACTTCTCCTCCCAGTCGAATCCGGCGAACGGCACCCCCATCCCCGCCGCGAACACCAACGCGTGCAGCCGCAGCCCGAGCACCCCCGCCGCGCGGCCCACCACGGCCTTCGCGAGCGCGGGCGGCAACTGCGGCCCGATCACCGGCAGGTCCAGCGCCGCGGCGAGCGCGGCGTCCCGGTGCGCCAGCCCGAGGCCGTAGTCGGCGTGGGTGGACAGCGCGAGCGCGGCCACCTCGCCGCCCCGCTCCCGCCATCTGCTCGCGGCGAGCAGACAGGTTTCGCGCAGGACCGCCATCCGTCCGGTGTCGGGAAGGGCCTTGAGCGACAACAGGAGCAGCGGCGCCTTGGCCTCGACCCCAGCGCCCGCGAGGGCCAGGTTCGCCGCTTCCGTCGATGCGGGTGCCAGCTTCAGGGCGAGGTCACCCACGACCGGCACGGGAACCCCGAGGGTCCGCGCGGACAGGTTGTCCCGCACGGTGAGCCTGCCGAACACGGCGGCTGAGCGGAGTTTGCGCAGCACAGCGGGAGGTGTTCCCGGGTAGACCCCAACGGCCAGGTAGAACGTCGCCCGCCCAGCCTTGTTGGTCGCCTCGACGACTGTGGGGAGCAGCCGCACGAGCGGCGGCAACCCGGACCCGAACATGCCACCACCCACCACCAGAACCGCGTCACACCAACGCAAACCGGCTGCGAACGATACCGCGGTCATCGGTCGCGCTGCGACCCCGTGCGTCCACTCGACGAGCCTGGGGTTGCGCGACAGGACGCTGACCTGCGCGCCGGGCGCCAACTCGGTCAGCGCCCGCGCCAGCAACGCCTCGTCGCCGGTGTTCCCGTTGCCGAAGTTCCCCACGACGAGCACCCGCCGCGCCCCATCGAGGTCGACTGTCATCCGGTGCCCTTTCCGCGCCATGCCCTCGTTCGTCCGAAGTAGATCGCCCGGTGCAGCAGGGTCGCTGTGGGGAGGACCGTTCGGGGCTGGGTGAACTGCAGGATCCACGCCGTCCGGGTGGACTCACCGCTGTTCGAGTGAGCACTGTGGACCGTCTCGAACAGGTGCATCGCCGCTCCGCCAAGAGGTAGCGGGACGTCGACGGCATCGGTGTCCGCCACGCCCACCGTGCGCAAGGCACCTCGGCGGTCGGGGACCGGTTCGTGGGGGAGGACTCCGCGCAGGTGACTGCGGGGCACGTACCGCATGCAGCCGTCCTCCTGGCCCACGGAACCGGTGGGGATCCAGATGGTGAGCCTGCGCTCGGGCAGGCCGGACCGCTTGTGCACGCGGTCCTGGTGCCACACCGTCTCGTAGCCGCAGCCCGGCGGTTTGCGGATGCTGTGGTCGAACCGGAACCACGTCCCGGCGCCGAGCACCCGCCTGGCCAGCGCCCGCCCGCGCTGGAACACGGCTGTGCGGCGCAACCCCGGTGACAGGGACGACGGGTACAGGATCTCCGGGACCTCGGCGCCGAACTCGCCGCCGGTGCCGCCCAGGTCGAGCACGCTCGCCCGGGGAAGATCGGCGAACCGGTCGAACAAGCCGTCCAGCCGCTGCGCGACCTCGGCGACCTCGCCGGGGGTGAACAGGTCCGGCACCCCCAGGTACCCGTCCGCCAGCAGCGACCGCCGCTGTTGGTCAGTGATCACGCTTCACACCTCCTGCCAGTCGCGCACCGCCGCCAGGTACGCCCGCTCCTGCGCCAGGGCCAGCCGATCCCACGAGTACGCCCGCGCCATTTCCCGACCGCCCGAACCCAGCCGCCGCACCCGGTCCGGGTCCGCGGCCAACTCCGCGAGCGCGCGCCCGTAGCCCGTGGTGTCGAACGCGGGCACCAAGACCCCCGCCGATTCCGGCACGACCTCACGCAAGCACTCGATGTCGAAAGCCACCACCGGACTCCCGCACGCGGCCGCCTCCAGGGCGACCATGCCGAACGTCTCGAACCGCGACGGCACCGCGACCACCCGCGCCCCCGCGAACAGCCGGTACTTGGCCGCGCCGCTGACCCACCCGGCGAACCGGACCCGGTCCGAGATCCCCAGCCGCCCCGCCATGTCCCGCAGCCGCCGCTCGTCCGGACCCGTGCCCGCCAGCACCAACCCGCCCGGCAACCGGTGGGCTTGCTCGGCGAACGCGGTCAGCAGCAGGTCCAGCCCCTTCTGGGCGATCTCCAACCGGCCGACGAACACCACGTCGTCGCCGCGCGGGGCCTCGGTGTCGAACGCGGCGGCGTCGACGCCGTTGGCGACCACCTCGACCCGCGCAGCCGCGTTCATCGCGCTCAGCCGCTCGGCGATCCCCGCGGACACCGTCACCATCCTGCGGTGCGCCCGCACACCCGCGCGCTCGACCAGGAAGAACGGCAGCCGGTACTGGCGCGACTTCTCCCCGGCGTTGAGCCACTGCACCACGCCGATCGTCGGCCGACCGGTCCACAGCGGAGCGCCGATGCTGGACACGGGCGCGAAGAAGTCCTCCACCACCAGGTCCGCGGCGTAGCGGCGGGACACGAACGGCAGCGCGAGGGCGTAGCCCGCGATCCGACCCAGGTGCGTGCGCCCCCGGCCGATGCCGACGTGCTCGTAGCGCACCCCGTCCTGGACCCGGTCCGCGCAGCCCGGCCAGCGCGTCGTGAGGACCGTGATGTCGTGGTCGCGGGCGAGCCTGCGGTTCATCTCGTGCGTGCGCACAGCCCCACCACCGGAGCCCGGCAGCGCGGGGTCCTCGAAACCCAGGTGCAGGATGCGCAGCCGGTTCCCGGGCGGCGATGGCTTTGTAGCCCGGATCTTGCGGGCAACGGGTGGCGTCACCATGCCCGCTGCGACCAGGACGCCCAGGCCGGCACCGAGTGCGAGATTTGAGCTGTACCAACCGATGCTGAGTCCAGTGATCACCACTGCGAGCGACAGGGCCAGTCGGGCAACGGCTTTGCGATAGGCCGCGCGCGCCTGGAGCACCGTGGTGGCCAGGGTGATCAGGCCGAGCCCCAGGCCGGTCAGGGCGGTGTAGGGGAGTAGGTGGACCGCCGAGGCCAAGTGCGTCGGCACGATCCACGAGATGAGACCGGCGGGGGTGATGATCAGTACCGCGGTCACCGGGAGCGCGAGCCACGCATAGGTGGACAGGGTTTGCCTTGCGGCGCCGGGGGAATCGGTCAGCCGTGGGAAGGCGACCACCGCCAGCGCCGCCGCTATGAACAGGGGTACGCGGCCCAAGGTCGCGGCCAGTTGGTACGCCGCCGCATCGGGGCCGGTGCCGGTGAGGATCGGGGCGAGCACGATGTCGGTCGCCGTCAGCACGCCGAGCAACCCTTGGACCGCGCTCAATCCCGCTGTGTCCCGCCACCGCGCCCGGTCCCGCAGAACGCCTGGTCGCCAGGACAGGTCGGCCCAGGCCCCGGAGACCGTGAAACCGCCCACGAACAGCACCACCGAGCCGACCAGGAACGCGCCCAACGCACCTGCGGCCCCGAATCCCGCGGCCACCGCCACCGAACCGAGCACGACCCGGGCCACCACCTCGCCTACTCGCAACGCCGCCAGCCGCCCGAACCGCTGTTCTCCTTGTAGCCAGCCGACAGCGCAGCCCGAGGCCATGATCCCCACGACCGCCGCCACCACCGCGACGACAGCGCTCGCCGGTGCGTACAACGCGGTGACCGCGGCGACCAGCACGGCAGCGGGCAGCGCCCCGAGCACCCCGACACCCAGCGCGTACGCCATCGCCGCCTGGCGCTGTGCCGTCCCCGCTGGGTGGGCCTTCACTGCCTTCGCGAGCGCCCACGGCACAGCCGCCGACGCCGCGGTGCCCACCACGAGCAACAGCGTCTGGCCCGCCGCGAACACCGCGTAGTCATTGCTGGGCAACCAATGTGCGAGCGCGATCCCGTAGCCGTAGCTGATCGCGCTGACCGCGACGGTCGCGCAGGCCACCAGCGTCCCGGCCCGCGCCAGTCCCGCAGCCGTCATGCGCGAGCGGCGGTGGGCAGGGCGACGCCGGTCAGCAGGTGCTCCTCGGTCGCCAACTCGATGCTCACCGGCTCGACGTTCCACCTGGACAGCACCGCCTCGGCGTCCAACTCGTCGCAGCCGTGCAGCAGCGCGCTCCCCAGGTCGCCGACAACCCGAACCTGGTCGGTGCGCCTCCCGCGCGGCGGCGGCACGTCCAACGGGACGCGGAACCGCACCGCGGTGGCCAGGTCCGACCGGGCCGACCGGCGGTCCTTGACCCCGGCGGCGCGCCGCTCGACCTCGCCGAGCACCACCCCGGCCAGCAGTTCCGCGCTGCGGTCCCAGGTGAACGCCGACGCCCACGACCGGCAGTTGTCCGACATCGCGGCCGCGGTCCCGTCGTCGGCCAGCTCGCCGAGCGCACCGATCAGCGCCGGGGCCAGCGCGTCGGCGTCCGGCACGACCCAGCCGGTGTGCCCGTGCCGCACCGAGTCGTCGATCCCGGCGGCCGACAACGCCAGACACGGCACGCCGAACCTGGCTGCCTCCAACACCGTGCAGCCCCACCCCTCACCCTGCGAGGTGGACGTCGTCAGCCACGCCCGCTGCATCAACTCGTCACGCCGCTGGTCGGAGAGCCTGCCGCGGAAGCGGACCGCGCCGCGCAGCCCCAGCTCGCCCGCGAGCAGCTCCAGCGCCCGCCGCTGCTTGCCGTCACCGATGATCTCCACCCGCAGATCCGGCACGGCGGCGACGACCTCGGGCAGCGCGCGCAGCAACCGGTCGACCCGCTTGTGCGCCACGAGCCTGCTCACCAGCGCGATGGTCGGCTCCGGATCCCGCGGCCCGGCCCGGTGCGCTGGCGGCTCGTTGCCGTTGGGGACCACGAAGACCGGTCCGCGCACCCGCAGCGCCGCGCGCATCTCGCGCCGGGTCGACGGGGACACCGCGACCATCGCGCGGTCGCCGTAGACCCGCCTGCTCACCGGCCCCTCCAGCAGCCTGCCGACCGCCGCCACCGGCTTGCCGAAGTGCGCCCCGAACTGGTCCTGGTGCACGTGGTGCACCACCTGCACGACCGCCGTCGACCTCCGCACGAACGCCGGGGCGAAGAACGGGATCCCGTTCTGGCAGTCCACAACTGCGTCGAACAGCCCCCCGTACCGCACCATCGACGCCGCCGCGGCCGGGTAGAGCGAGAACTCCCCGCCCCGCCGCAGGACCTGGACCCCGTCGATCACCTCCCGCCCCGGCGCCCCCGGCGGCCGAGCGGTCAACCAGGTGACCTTGACCCCAGCCGCCACCCAGCGCTTCGCGATCTGGTGGGCGTACAACTCGGCGCCACCCGCCCGCGGGTGCCGGACGTCGCGCCAGTTGAGCAACAACACCGCCCGCCCGCGCAGGGCGCCGAGCGCGGTGGCGGCGGGCTGGCGCGCGCTCACGCCTTGGCTCCCAGCAGGGTCAGCGCGGCCCGGAACGCGGGCAGGCCGTCGCGCAGCGGGCGCAGGGTGGAGCGGGCGTCGTCGGTCCAGGTGATGGGGAGTTCGACCACGGTGCCGCCCTGGCTCTGGACGCCGCGCAGGAGTTCGACGTCGAAGGCGAAGCCGGTGACGGCGCAGGTGGCGAGAGCGCGCTGCACCGCGGTCCGCTCGAAGAACTTGAAGCCGCACTGGGTGTCCGCCACGCCGGGGACCATCCGCTTGGCCAGGGCCCGGAAGGCGGCGCCGCCCAGGCGCCTGGCGACCGGTTGTTTGCGCCGGATCGCCGCGCCCCCGGCGTAGCGCGACCCGATCACCGCGGTCGCGCCCGCCTCCAGCGCCGCCAACGCCTCGCCCAGCGCCTCGATCGGGGTGGCCAGGTCCGCGTCGACGAACCCGACGTAGCGCGCGGCGCTGGTCATCATGCCCCGGCGCACCGCGGCGCCCTTGCCCGCGATCGCGCAGCCGATCACCTCGACCGGGACCGGCGCGGCGTCGGCCCGCCTGGCGACCCGCGCCGTCGCGTCCGCGCTCCCGTTGTCCACCACCACGATCCGCGAGGACCACGGGCGCGTCGCCAGGTAGCGCGCGGTCGCCACCACCGACCCGCGCAGCCGCCGCGCCTCGTTGTACGCCGGTATCACCACCTCGACGTCCACCGGCCCGCGCCGAGCGGCCACCGGGACCGCGCGGGTGGTCGGGACGAGCTGTGCCTGGGTCACGAAGTGGCCCCCCTGGGATCCGGAAGTCAACACCATTCACCGCCGCGGCGACCATATGCCACCTTCGGGTGAATCGAAACCGGGCCGGGTGAACCCTTTGTTAAGGGTGCCCCGCGCTTATCCGCCAACAGTGCGCCGGATTGGCCAATTCGTGAATTCCCTCACAGGGTGCAACCCGCCGGTTTTCCCGGTGTCGTCCCAGGTCACGGCGTTGCGAATGGTGTAGACCGGCCGGGGTCCGATTCGACCGCTTCCCTACTTTCGGATGATTCACGGGAAGTTCGAAACGTGGAACCCGAATACTTGTCGTGAATGCCGCCGTCGGGCCTGCCCGGTTGCGATCGGATGCGATACCCGTTCTTTCGCGGTGCTCCCCGCTCGGGGACCCGGGGCCCGGTTCATCCACGAGGCCCGCGGCGCCCACTCCGGCGGCCCGTCCGGGTGGTGTCCGCCGGGGGCCGCGCACCGGGGGCTGCTCGGGGCGCTGCGTTACGTCAACTGCGTGCTCTCGAGCGCGCGGCTCGGGTGCGGGCCCGCGGCGTCCGCGCGGGCCCGGGTCGTGACCCCGGCCGCCGGTGTCCTGGCCCGCCCGCCAGGTCCGTCGCGGCCGGGGCGGCCTGCCTGCCCGCGGTGTGGGCAGGCGGCGGCGCCGCGGTCAGGAGGTGCCGTGGGCTTCCTGGAACTTGGTCACCAGCGCCTGCGGGATGCGGCCGCGCTCGGCGATGTTCTCGCCCTGGGAGCGCGCCCATTCCCGAATTGCCTGGTTGTCCAGCCGGGTCGCGCCGAACCGGCGGACGACGCCGTTCTTGGCTTTCCGGCCGTCCGTGCGGCGGGCGTGCCCGACGTACTGGGCGAGGGAATCTCGCAGTCGTGCGGCGTTGTCTCTCGACAGGTCGATCAGGAACTCCACGCCGTCGATGGCGAAGGCGACGGTCTCGTCTGCCCGGCCGCCGTCGAGGTCGTCGACGAGTTCCACAACGGTCTTCTGCGCCACGGTTTCCTCCGCATGATGAGAGTTCGTTTCCGGCTGCTTTATCCCGCGCCGGACCGGCCACGCCCAGGGTATTGCTCAACCGATCGGGGGAAGCGTATCGGTAGCCCGGTCCGGGAACCACCCAGTGCCCCGGGACGGCCGTCATCGTTATTACTACCTCATCGAGGGTATCCGGTCCACTAGCGAGATTGCGACCTGCCCGCTTGGTCCGGATCAGGTCCAACGGCCCTGTCGTTGCTAACGGGTTCGCCCAGGTCAAGGCCGTAAGTGGAATGGGGGAACGTTAACTGCCACCCGTTCGGCGGTAATTGCCTACCAGGCAACATGAGGATCGGTCAGGCATTTCCGGACCGTGAATCCGCGCCTTCTCGCGCCCGACCCCGTCGGCGTTACAGTTCGCCCATGGCCCACGACCTGACCGCCTTCCCCCGCGTCCCGCTCGGCCTTTGGCCGACCCCGCTGCAGGAGTGCCCGAGGCTGGCCGCCGCGCTCGGCGTGCGGCGGCTGCTGGTGAAGCGCGATGACCTCAGCCCACTGGGGGTGGGTGGCAACAAGCTGCGAAAACTGGAGTTCCTGCTCGGCGCCGCACTCGCCGACGGCGTCCGCCAAGTGATCACATTCGGTGCCTTGCAGACCAACCACGGCAGGCTCACCGCGGCCGCCTGCGCGCGCTTGGGGCTGCGGTGCGATCTTGTTCTCACCCGCGATGTGCCCCGCGACGGCGACGCCTATGAGCGGTCCGGGAACATGGCGCTGCACCGCGTCTTCGGGGCGAACGTGCACTTGTGCGCCGATGAACACGAGGTTGCCGAGACGTGCCGCGTCCTCGCCGAGGAGGCCGCCGCGCACGAGCGCCCGGTGCTCACCATCCCGATCGGCGGCTCCAACCCCACCGGGGCGCTCGGCTACGTCGCCGCCACCCAGGAGCTGCTCGCCCAGCTCGACGGCACACCGGACCGGGTCGTCGTCGGGGTCGGCAGCGCGGGCACCGCGGCCGGGATCGCGCTGGCCCTGGAGGGTCGCGGGATCCGCCTCGACGCCGCCTGCGTGTCGCGCACCGCGCCCCAGGCCCGCGCCATGATCGCCGACCTCGCGGGCCAGACCGCCGCCCTGCTCGGCGCCCCCGCACCCGCGCTGGCCACCCTGCACACCGACGACCGCGCGGTCGGCCCCGGCTACGGCATCCCGACGCCGCAGGTGTGGGCGGCGATCACGCTGTTCGCCCGCACCGAGGCCATCGCGCTGGACCCGGTGTACACCGGCAAGGCGGCCGCCTACCTGCGCGCCGCCACCCGATCAGGGGAGATCGCGCCCACCGAGACCGTCGTGTTCGTGCACACCGGCGGCCTGCCGGGCCTGTTCGCCTACGCGCCGGAACTCAACCAGGCGCTCGACGAGCAGGTGCTGCACGAGCGGACGCCGGAAGGCCAGGTACCTGAGCTGGGCTAGCCGACCCGGTGCAGCCAGGTGACGGGGGCCCCGTCACCGGCGCGCCGGTAGGGCTCGAGCGCCTCGTCCCACGAGGCGCCGAGCAGCTCGTCGACCTTGAACGCGAAGGACTCACCGCCGCGGGCCGCGGTGGCGATGGCGCGCAGCTGGTTCTCGTCCACGACGATGTCGCCGCTGGCGCTGGTGCGGGCCCGCCACAGGCCGAGCGTGGGCGCGTAGCAGTACCGCTCCCCGTCGACGCCGCTGCTCGGCTCCTCGGTGACCTCGAACCGGGTCATCGGCCACGCGCGCAGCGCGGCGGCCAACTTCGACCCGGTGCCCGGGTCCCCGGTCCACGCGCATTCCGCGCGCAGAAGTCCGGGGGCGGCGGGCTGCGCGGTCCAGCGCAGCTCGGCGCGCACCCCGAGGGTGCCCGAGATAGCCCACTCGACGTGCGGACATACCGCAGCCGGCGACGAGTGGACGTACACCACACCTTGGGTGTTGCCACGGGTGCTCACTGCTGACCTCCGCTGCTCGACGAGGATCGTCTTCCCCTACGTCCTGCGCCGGAACGGGTGTCTGCTGACCACACGCGGTATTCCCGGCGCCATTGTGCCCTGCTACCGGACACTTTGGCCACACGAACCCCGAAAACACCGCGGGCCCCAGCTATTCCGCCCGGAATGCGGGCGCGCGACGAACCGGGGATGGGCGGTTTCCGCCCCGCTAGCCCCGGTTGATCTTCTCCAGAAGACGCGCGCGCCGGGGTCGCGTTGCCTCAGTTGTGATCTTTTTCCGCGATCGGGCTACCCCGGCCCGGTGAGTCCGGCGGCCTGCTACGCACATGGCGCCATCTCGCCACCCGGTCGTGTGATGCTCCCGCTAGCGTGTCATGCCATGGTGGGAATCCCACCGACTCGCTGCCGGAGGTGACGCCCGTGCGCTTGGTCCGCGTCGGAGAGACGACGTCCGAGGTGGGCCGGGACGTGCGGGCCGCGCTGACCTCCTGGGGCCGCGGCGACGCCGTCGCGGGCGGGGTCGCCCTGCTCGGCGTGCGGGTCCCCGGGTTCGGCTCCGCCGTCGAGGCGGTGGTCCTGCTGCCCCGCGGCGTCCTGGTGGTCATCGGCGTCGACCTGCCCGACCCCGCCATGCGGCTGGAGGCCCCGCTCGAGGACCGCTGGCGGGTCGACGGCTGGCCGATCGCCCGCCCGGACGGCCCGGTGAACCCGGCGGCCAACGCCCTCGGCGCCACCGCCGCGGTCGCCGCCGTCGTCCGCGACAAACAACCCCGCCCCGTGCCGGTGGGCACCGTCGTCGCCGTCGGCCCCTATGTCTCCCGGGTGGACCAACCCGCCGCGGACAGGGAACGCGGGGTTCGGATTCTGCACCCGGAACCGATGACGCTGCTCGCCGTCGCCCGGGAATTGGCCGCGCACAGCCGACCGAGTCCGATAGATGAACTGCGCCGCGTGCTCGCGGTGCTACACCCCGCAACCACGCTCACCGACGAAGATTTGCTCGCCGAGGGATTTCCCGACGGCCTCTCCCCGGAAGCGGGCGCCGAGCGGACCACCATCCTCCCGCTGATCCCCGGCCGCCCGACCCCGCCGCCGCCACCGGCCAAGCGCAGGCCCCGGTTGTGGCCGATCGCCGCGGTGGTCGTCGTGGCCCTGCTGCTGGTCGTCGGGATCGCCGTGGCGGTCAGCGCGGACGACACCTCCGCCAGGGCACCCGGTGGCCCGGGCGCCGCCGCCGCGGACGCCGTGGCCTTCGCGGGCAGGGGCACCGCCTCCAGCGCCGACTGCGCCGCCCACACCGACGGCGAGGTGAAGGCGTGGCTGGAGCGCAACGGCTGCGCGCGCCTGATCCGCGGCCGGTTCGAGGCCACCACCACCGGCCGCCGCGCCGCGGTGCTCGTCGGCGTCCTGCGCTTCACCGGCAGCACCTCCGCCGCCGAGTTGCGGACCGTCCTGGACCGCCCGGGCGCCGGGACCGTGCTCGACCAGGCCGCCGAGGGCGTCGCCTGGCCCGACGGCCTCACCCCGCCGTTCCAGAGCGCGCTCAAGGCGGCGGGCAGCGAGGGCAACAGCGTCAAGCTCGTCCAGGTCGTCTGGGTCGACCAGCCGTCCACCCCGGACGACCCGGTGCTGCGCGAGATCGCCGCGCGTGCGATGCGCCTCACCCTGGCGGGCTGAGCGCCGCCCCGGCTGCGGTTGTGGGACCCTGTCGGCGTGCACCCGGCCCCCGAGCAGGAGCGCCAGCGGTGGCTGCTCCCGGTGATCCTCGTCGCCGTGGTCGCCGCGGCCGCGGCGGCCATGGTCGCCAGGGAGCTCTACGCCACCGCCGCGGTCGACAAGTCCGCCTCGGCCGCGCCGATCCTGCCCAGCGCGAACACCACGCTGCCGCCCAGCGCCCAGCCCGGTCCCCGCGACGTGCGCGCCACCCAGGACGCCACCGGCCACCCGCTGTACGAGACCGTCCGGCAGTTGCTGCAGACCTACTTCGACGCCATCAACGGCAAGAACTACGCCAGGTGGAAGACCACGGTCACCGAGACCCGGGTCAAGGACATGCCCGAGGACAGCTGGCGGGCCGCCTACCGCACCACCCAGGACGGCAGCATCGTCGTCTACCGCATCGAGACCGGTCCGATCAGCAACGCCCGGGTGCTGCTGACCTTCGTGAGCAAGCAGGACCCGGCCGACGCGCCGCTGGAGCTGCCAGCCGAGTGCATCCGGTGGAACGTGATCTTCCCGCTCACCGAGGTCGAGGGCGAGTGGCGCATCGACGCGGGCCCCACCGGTGCCTCCCCCCAGCACGACCGCTGCTGAACGACCGCTGCCGAACGACCGCTGCTGAACGCGGCAGCCCCCGCCCGGCGAACCGGGGCGGGGGCTGCTCGAGCTGTTCGGACTACAGCGGGATGTTGCCGTGCGCACCCCGGCCCGCGGGCGCGGCGGCCAGCGCCTCGGCCAGCTTGCGCCGGGTCTGCTTGGGGTCGATGACCTCGTCGACCACGCCGATCGCCATGGCCCGCTCCACGCCACCGGCGATGCGCTCGTGCTCGGCGGTCAACCGGGTGTGCAGCGCCTCGCGCTCCTCCTCCGGCGCGGCGGCCAGCTTCTTGCGGTGCAGGATGCCCACGGCCGCCTTGGCGCCCATCACGGCCACCTCGGCCCCCGGCCAGGCGAACACCGCGGTCGCGCCCAGCGAGCGCGAGTTCATCGCGATGTAGGCGCCGCCGTAGGACTTGCGGGTCACCAGGGTCACCCGCGGCACCACGGCCTCGGCGAAGGCGTGCAGCAGCTTCGCGCCGCGGCGCACCACGCCGTCCCACTCCTGCCCGACCCCGGGCAGGTAGCCGGGCACGTCCACCACGACCAGCAGCGGCACCCCGAAGCTGTCGCACATCCGCACGAACCGGGCCGCCTTCTCCGCCGAGAGCGAGTCCAGGCAGCCGCCCTTGCGGATCGGGTTGTTGGCGATCACGCCGACCGTGCGGCCGCCGAGGCGACCGAGGCCGACCACGATGTTGGGCGCCCAGCGGGCCTGCAGCTCCTCGAACTCGGTCACGCCGTGCTCGTCGCTGTCGAGGATCCCGCGCAGCAGCGGCTTGACGTCGTAGGCGCGGTTGGGCTGCTCGGGCAGCAGGTCGCGCAGCGGCTGCTCGTCGCGCACCGCGTGCAGGTCGAACAGGCCGGGCTTGGCGAACAGGCTGGTGATCCGGCGGGCCCGCACGTAGGCGTCCGGCTCGTCGGTGGCCAGCACGTGCACCACACCGGACTTGCGCCCGTGCGCCTCCGCGCCGCCGAGGCCCTCCTGGTCGATCTGCTCACCGGTGACGCTGCGCACCACGTCCGGGCCGGTCACGAACACCCGGCCCTCCGGGGACATGATCACGATGTCGGTCAGCGCCGGGCCGTAGGCCGCGCCACCGGCGGCCGGGCCGACCACGACGCTGATCTGCGGCACCCGGCCGGAGGCGCGGATCATCGCAGCGAACACGTTGCCGACCGCGTCGAGCGACTCCACGCCCTCGGCCAGCCGCGCGCCACCGCAGTGCCACACCCCGATCACCGGGCAGCGCTCGCGCAGCGCGGTGTCGATGGCCTCCACGATGTGCCCGCAGCCCTCCGAACCCATCGCACCACCCATCTTGGTGGCGTCGGTGCAGTAGGCGATCACGCGCACGCCGTCGATCCGGCCGCGCACGGCGTACACGCCGCTGGAGTCGGCCGGGCGCAGCGGGGCGATCGAGTCGGGGTCGAGCAGTTGGGCGAGGCGGACCTGCGGTTCGCGCGGGTCCAGCTCGCGCTTGCCGTCCGATCCGTGCGGGCGGGTGGCCAGGGCGGTCATCTCAAGCTCCTCAGCGGATGGGGTCTCAGGCTGCGGTGAACAGCACGGCGACGTTGTGGCCGCCGAAGCCGAACGAGTTGTTGATCGCCGCGGCCAGTTCGACCTTGCGCGGTTCGCCGGTGACCACGTCCAGACCGACCTTGGCGTCGATCCGCTCGAGGTTCCTGGTCGCCGGGATGGTGCCGTAGTAGATCGACAGCAGCGTGATGATGCTCTCCACCGCGCCCGCGCCGCCGACCAAGTGGCCGAAGGAGGCCTTGGGCGCGGTGACCACCACGTGCTCACCGAGCGCCTTGCGGATCGCGGCCGCCTCGCCGACGTCGCCGACCACCGTGGAGGTGGCGTGCGCGTTGACGTGGCCGATGTCGGTCGGGGTGAGCCCGGCCAGGCGCACCGCGTTGGCCATGGCCGCGATCTGGCCGATGCCCTCCGGGTGGTTGCCGGTGATGTGGTGGGCGTCGGAGGTCATGCCGTAGCCGGAGACCTTGGCGTAGACCCGGGCGCCGCGGGCGGCGGCGTGGTCGGCGCGCTCGAGCACCACAACGCCCGCGCCCTCACCGAGCACGAACCCGTCGCGGTCGACGTCGAAGGGGCGCGAGGCCCGCTCCGGCTCGTCGTTGCGGGTGCTCAGCGTGCGCGATTGGCAGAAGCCGGCCACGGTGATCGGGTGGATGCAGGCCTCCGCGCCACCGGCGATGACCACGTCCGCCCGGCCGTTCTGGATCATCTGCCAGGCGTTGGCGATGCCCTCCGCGCCCGAGGCGCAGGCCGAGGCGACGGTGTGCACGCCAGCGCGGGCGCGCATCTCGATGCCCACGTGCGCGGCCGGGCCGTTGGGCATCAGCATCGGCACCGTCAGCGGCGAGACCTTGCGCAGACCCTGCGTCTCCAGGATGTCGTCCTGGTCGAGCAGGGTCACCGGGCCGCCGATGCCGGTGCCGATGCTGACCGCGAGCCGATCCGGGTCGACCGGTTCGTGCTCGTCGGTGGGGATGGCGAACCCGGCGTCCGCCCAGGCCTCCCTGGCGGCGATGACCGCGATCTGCTCGCACCGGTCGAGCCTGCGCGCCTGCACCCTCGGCAGGATCTCGGTCGGCTCGACGGCCAGCGTCGCGGCCAGGTGGGCGGGCAGGTCGTAGCGCGCGACCCAGTCCGCCGTGTTGGTCCTGATGCCGTTTCGGCCAGCGAGCAGGGCATCCCAGGTGGACGAGACGTCACCGCCGAGTGGCGTGGTCGCACCCAGCCCGGTGACGACGACATCGACGTTGCTCATGGGTTTCCTTCGCGAGCGGGATGGTGGATCACCGGCTTGTGGCAGGCGACCGGGGAGGGGGTTGGGTGGAGCCGGGGGTGGTGCTGGTCTCAGACGTTCTTCGCGACGTAGTTGACCGCGTCGCCGACCGTCTTGAGGTTCGCCAGCTCGTCGTCCGGGATCTTGACGCCGAACCGGTCCTCGGCCTGCACGGCGATCTCGACCATCGACAGCGAGTCGATGTCCAGGTCGTCCACGAAGGACTTGTCCGCGGTCACGTCGTCGGGCGCGACACCCGCGACCTCTTCGACGATCTCGGCGAGTCCCTCGAGGATCTCGGCGTCGCTGGGCTTCTCCGACATGCCAGGTGTCCTTCCTGCTGCTGTCCGACCCACCGGGTACCGCACCCGGCGGGGAGATCTGGTGCCCGCTCAGGGGCAGATGACGACCTGCCCGGCGTAGGACAGGCCCGCGCCGAAGCCGATCAGCAGGGCGAGGTCGCCCGGCTTGATCCGCCCAGCCGCGCGCATGTGGTCCACGGCCATCGGGATCGAGGCCGAGGAGGTGTTGCCGGAGTACACGATGTCGTCGGCGACGACCATGTCCTCCCTGGCGCCGTTGGCGCGCAGCTTCTTGGCGATCGACTCCACGATGCGCAGGTTCGCCTGGTGCGGGATGAGCACGTCGACCTGCTCCGGGGTCACGCCAGCGGCCTCCAGGGCGCGCAGCGCGATCGGCGCGATCTTGGTGGTGGCCCAGCGGAACACCGACTGGCCCTCCTGGAAGATCCACCGGTCGTCACGGGTGTGGATCATGTCGACCAGGTCGCCAGCGCTGCCCCAGACCACCGGGCCGATGCCCGCCTCCTCGGCGGGACCGACCACCGCCGCCCCGGCGCCGTCGGCGAAGATGATCGCGTTGGCCCGGTCGGTCGGGTCGACCCAGTCGGTGAGCTTCTCCGCGCCGATCACCAGCACCCGCTTCGCCGACCCGGAGCGCACCAGGTCCGACGCGGTGCCCAGCGCGTAGCAGAAGCCCGCGCAGGCCGCGTTGAGGTCGAACGCGCCAGCGGCCTTGACCCCGATCCGGTCGGCGACCTGGGCCGCGCCGTTGGGGATGGGCGAGGGCATGGTGCAGTTGGCCAGGATGACCGTGTCCACGTCCGAGGGCGACAGGCCGGAGTCGGCCAGCGCCTTGGACCCGGCCGCGACGGCCATGTCGACCAGCTTCTGGTCCGCACCGGCGAAGCGCCGCTCGACGATGCCGACCCGCTCGCGGATCCACTCGTCGCTGGTGTCCAGGTGCTGGGAGAGCTCGTCGTTGGTGACGATGCGCTCCGGCTGGAACGAGCCGAAGCCCAGGATCCGGGTGGCCTTGGCGGTCTGGGCGAGGCGCAACTGGGTCACGCGGCACCCCCGTCGGCGGTCCCTGCGATGAGCTCCAGCACCGCTGCCAGGTCGTCCGGTGTCTTGAGCGCCACGACCGGCACCCCCTTCAACTCGCGCTTGGCCAGCCCGACCAGTGCACCGGCTGGCGGGAACTCCACGATCGCGGTCACGCCGCGCTCGGCCATCGTCGCCATGCACCGGTCCCACCGGACCGGGTTGGTCACCTGCGCCACCAGCCGGTCGAGCACCTCGGTGCCGTCGGCGACCACGCCGCCGTCGGCGTTGGACAGCAGGGTGCGGGTCGCCCCGGCCGGGGTGGCCAGGGTCGCCGCGTGCGCCCGCAGCGCGTCCTGCGCCGGGGCCATGTAGTGGGTGTGGAAGGCGCCCGCGACCTTCAGCGTGATCGCCTTGGCCCCCTCCGGCGGCTCGGCGGCCAGCTTCTCGAGGGCGTCCTTGCTGCCCGCGGCCACGATCTGACCGGCGCCGTTGCGGTTGGCCGCGACCAGGCCCAGCTCGTCGAGGCGGGCCAGGATGCCCTCCTCGGTGCCGCGCACCAGGGCGGCCATCCCGGTCGGCTCGAGCTCGCAGGCGGCGGCCATCTCCCGGCCGCGCACGGCGGCGAGCGCGATGGCGTCCTCCTCGGTCAGCACCCCGGCGATGGCCGCCGCGGCGAACTCACCGATGGAGTGGCCCGCGATGACCGCGTCGGCCGGGATCTCGACCCGGCTCGCCAGCTCCGCGTGCGCCAGCAGCGTGGCGGCCACGATCAGCGGCTGGGTGATCGCGGTGTCCTTGATCTCGTCGGCCTCGGCGGTGGTGCCCAGCCGCGCCAGGTCGAGCCCGGCGATCTCGGACCAGGCGGCCAGCCGCTCGGCGGCGCCGGGCAGCTCGAGCCAGGGCGTCAGCATGCCGGGGGACTGGGAACCCTGGCCGGGCGCGAGGAGTGCGATCACCTGACCAGCCAACACCGAGACGGCCGCCGGGGCGCATGCCGTCACTCACCAAGTCGGGGCACCGACTTTGTGGAGAACCTCCAAAAGTGACGACCCTATTACCACTCGCGATGGCGATTCGTTGTCAGTTGTCGTGTCCGACACTGTGCTGTTGCCCTCTGTTAGTGCGGCGGTCCCTACCTGGGGGGACGTGCTCGGCTCGCCTGCGGCGTCGCGAGCGAGGGGGGCCTGCTCGTTGCCTGGCGGCAACCTCGCGGCTCGGTCCTGGTGGTGCGGTGGGCTCGATGGGGCGGACTTCCTTTGCGCGGGGCCCCTACGACACCCGTGGCAGGACCGCAAAGCAGGGGCCGAAAAGACTGGCCCTGCCGCGAGGAAACGCTACGGGTGTCGTCCCCCCGCGCAAAGGAAGTCCGCCCCATCGAGCAGTTGGCACCGGCGGCTCCGAGGAGCGCGGGGTTGAGCGGGTGGGTTGGGGCGGACCTGACGGGGGCTGGGTTGGCACCTCGGCGTCCGGGTGTTTAGCGATTGGCTAGGTGGGCTGGGCCCGGTTCCTGGGGGAGCGGTGGCTACCAGAGGCCGCGCGAGCGCGAGAGGCGGCCGACGGCCAGGGCGACGCGCAGGACTAGGGCGTCTCGCGGGTCGCCTGCGTTGCGGCCGGTCAGTTCGGTTGCTTTGCGCAGGCGGTAGCGGACGGTGTTCGGGTGGACGAAGAGTTGTCGGGCGCAGGTCTCCAGGACGCCGCCGGTGGCCAGGTATGCCTCGACCGTCTCCTGGAGCGCGCCGCCCGCCTCTTCCAGCGGGCGCGCCACGCGGTCGATGAGTTGCCACTCGGCTTCCGGGTCGCCAGCCAGGGCCCGCTCGGGCAGCAGGTCGGCCGAGCGGACCGGGCGGGGTGCGTCTGGCCAGGCGACCACCGCGCGCAGCCCGGACAGCGCGTCCGAGGAGCTGCGGTGCGCTTCGGCGATGCTGGACACGGTGGGGCCCGCGACGACCGCGCCGTCGCCGAAGGCGGCGGACATCTTGGCCAGGACCTCCTGGTCGACGGCGTCCTCGGCGGGTCCGGCGAGGACGATGACCAGCCGGGCTCCCTGCACGCTCAGCAGCACCGGTCGCCCGGCCCGCGCCGCTCGGCTGCGGACCTCGTAGACCACCGTCGGCGGGTCGTCGGAGGGTGGGTTGCCGACCAGCACGGTGGCCTCCGCCGCCGGGTCCCAGCCCAGCGCGGCGGCTCGCGACAGCAGTGACTCCTCGGCGTCGCCGCGCACGATCCCGTCGACGACCAGGGCCTCCAGCCGCGCGTCCCAGGCGCCGCGGGCCTCGGCGGCCGAGGCGTAGGACATGGCCGAGGCGAAGGCGACCTCGCGGCCGTAGCGCAGCACCGCCTCCGAGAGCACGGCCCGCTCGGCGTCGTCGGCGGCCAGGTCGGGCACCAGGTCCTCGAAGATCTGCAGCGACACCCGGACCATCTCCACGGTCTGGCGCAGGCTGATCCACCGCGACAGGTCCCGCGGCGCGCCGCGGAAGGTGTCGGTCGTCAGCCGCAGCGCCTCGCGGGGGTCGCGCAGCCACGCGGTGAACCCGGCGACGCCGTTCTGCGCGACCAGCAGCACCGAGGCCCGCTGGTCGGCGGGCATCCGGCCGAACCAGGCGAACTGCTCGTCCATCGTCGCCACCGCCGCGGCCGCGAGCTTGCCGGAGGCCCGCTCCACCGCCGCCAGCGTCGCCGCGGACAGCCCTTCCGACGCCGAACTCATCCCACCACTCCCATTCCCCAACTCTCGCACGTCACACCGGCTTGCCCACGGGGGACACCGCCGCCAGACTTGATCGGTACCGGCTACGTGGAGGTGCCCGGTGGGGGACAGGGGTCGGGTGTTCACCTGGATCGCCTCGCTCGCTTTGATCGCCGCGGTCGTGGCGTTGACCTCGTGCGCGGCCGAGGCGCAACCGGAGATCTCCCTCGGCGAGACGTCCGCGGGTGTCGGGTCCGGGGCTTCCTCGAAACCGGCGGACTTGCCCGTCGTCCACGACGGCGATGAGGTGGTCGCCACCGGCTTCGTACTCGCGGAGCCCGGTAAGCCTTCCCGGTTCTGCGCACCCGCGCCGATGAGCGGGGTGGACACGGACCGCTGCCGGTTCAACGTCCCGATCACCGGCGTCGACGGCAAGGACCTGCCCGACCCGGTGACGCTGCGCGGGACTTGGCGGGCGGGCACCTTCGAGGTGATCCGGCAGGAGCCCGCCCCGCCCGCGTCCACGCCGCCCGACCCCGCCGTCCCGTGCCCGGCCCCGGGAGGCGGGTGGCTGACCAACAACGACGCCGACACCAAGGACCTGCACCGCTACGTCGTCGACGAGCACCCCGAGGACTTCCGCCAGCCCTGGATCGCCTGGCCCAACGGCTTCCCGTCCGGGAACGTCCCGACCGAGGACGTGGCGCGCCAGGCCCGGGTCATGGTGGTCGAGGTCGTGCACGGGGAGCTCGCCGACGTGCGCAAGGCGCTGGAGTCGCGCTACACCGGCAACTTGTGCGTCGTCGCGGCCGGTGCCGGGCTCAGCATCGCCGACCAGGCACACGTCCGCGACGCCACCGAGAAGGCGATCGAGCCGTTCCTGAACGACCCGGCGTTCGGCATCTACGCCACCAGCGCCGCCGACAAGCTCACCGTCGACCTGGTGGTGCTGACCCCGGAGTTGGTGTCCGGGTTCAGTTCCCTGCCGATGGCGCTGGTGGAGTTCGACCCCTGGGTGCGCCCCGCCTGATCACGGGTAGACGGGGGTCAGCCAGGACCGGACGTGCAGCGGGGCCTGCCGCCCGATGGCCGCGATCAGCCTGTTGTGCAAGTCGACGGTCAGCCGCACGACGTCCACGACGATCTCGTTCGTTGAGCTGATCTGGTAGATCCCGTTGGCCGGGTCCGCCATCAGGTCGGTCAGCGCCTTCGAGCGCGACACCTCCTCGGCCCGGTTGTAGTCCGCGATGGTGCTCCAGTCCGGTGTGGACATCACACAGAGGTTCCCGGTGTAGCGGGCCCGCATCTCCCGCAGCTCGGCGCGGGGGTCGCCGGTGACGACCCCGACCACCAGGACCTCCGGCGGCCGGGTGCCGGGTTCACCGGTCGGCACCACCAGCGGGCCGTTGGGGTAGTCGACCCTGGGTGGGTGGAACCGGTCGGGGCGGGCGTAGAGGTAGTCGTGCAGCGCGTTGCTGTCGGCGTTGCCCGGCTGCCAGCCCCCCGGCGGCGGGGCGCAGTCCATCGGTATGTCCGTGTGCCCGTCGCTGTTCGGGGCAGGCGTGCCCAACGTGGCGTCGTGCAGCACCCCGCCGCTTAAAGTGCCCTTCAGGGTGACCTCGGAGCCGACGGGAACCTGCACCCCCGTGAACGGGAGGCCGATCGGGCACCCCTCCCCGAATGTCGGCACGGGCGGGCACAGCAGGCGTTGCCCCGCTGATTCGCTGACCGTCCCGGTCGCCTGGGCCGGCCCGTCTTGCATCAAACGCAACTCCAACGTCCTGCCCACGACCCACGTCACCGTCGGGATCGCCACCGTGGCAGGGTTTTCCACCCGCTGCGCGGGCGTGGTCGGCGCGGCCTTCGGCCAGGCCACCACCGCCCCGACGCTGATCACCACCACCGCCGCGGCCGCAACGGCGAGGTACGCGGACCTGTGCCCACCCCGCCACCGCCGCACGTCGGGCTCCGGCGGTTCCGGCTGCGCCAGCCGCCACCGCTCGCCGTCCGCCCGCAACAGCTCGTCAACCGGATCACCCATCGGACATCTCCAACCGCTCTCGAAGTTTCGCCCGAGCGTCGGAGAGCGTCGACTTGACCGTCCCCTCCCCGCACCCCATGACGGCCGCCGTCTCCGCGATGCTGAGATCGGCGTAGTAGAAGCAATCCACCGCCAGCCGCTGCCGTTCGGTCAGCCCGGCCAGCGCCCGCCCCAGATCGACCCGCGCCGCCACCGCTTCCGCCCCCGGCGCCCCCGCGATTCCCACGACCGCCACCACCTGCTCGGCGTCGTCACCCGTCCACCCCGCCGCCCAGCCCGCGGTCCGCCCCCGCCGCCGGACCGCCTTCCGCACCTGGTCCGCCGCGATCGCCAACAACCACACCCGCGGCGACCCCCGAGCCGGGTCGTACTGCCGCCGCTTCACCCAAGCCCGCGCCAACACCTCCTGCACCACGTCGTCCCGATCAACCCCCCACCCCGCCCCCAACCGCCCGACCCCCAGTCGCCCCACCACCCGCGCCACAACCCCCACATGCGGCCCAACCCACTCCGCAAACCCCTCGGCCCCCTCCGGAGCCCGCCCCATCCCGCTCATCCCGTCCACACCCCCCACTACCCCCGCCTCCACCCCCACAGTTGGCCCCCGTAACCCAACCGTGACCCACCCCCCACCCGAACCCTCACCCAACCCTCGACGCCATGCCCCAAGCCAAGCGGCCCCACTTGCCCATGCGACGGCCAAAGGCCAACCAGGCTTCACTTTCCGATGCAACGGCCGCAGGCCAAGCGAGCCCCACACGAGCGCCGTCCGACGCTGTAGAGGCTCATCAGTGAAAGTTACGTTCCCGCCCTGGTTGTCCAGGTGCTCCACGGCCCCGTGCGCTCCGCGCACTCCCGCCGCTCCGCACCTTCCCACCCACTCGATGCGAGGGCCGCCAGGCCCAAGCGAGCCACGCCCACTCCGGGTGTTCTGCTCTTCCGTCCGCTACGCAAGCTCCCCCGGACTCCGCGCTCCACACCTTCCCCGCCCAGGTTGTCCAGGTGCTCCGCAGCTCCGTGCGCTCCGCGCACTCCCGCCGCTCCGCACCTTCCCCACCACCGCACCGTGGGGGTCTGGGGGGTCGCCCCCCAGATACAACAAACGCCCGATCAACTGAGCGCGTTCCGCGAACACGCAGAGCCAATCGGGCGGGCCGCCCGGCATGTCGGTGCGCTCGATGCCGGGCGGCCCATCTCCCCGGTCCCCACCGGTAGTTCCACTATGGAGCGCGGCGGGGGCGGGTGCCAGGCGAGGCGGGGGAGTTCCCTCTTTCGTGGCATTTCGCCGCCGGGTACCGGCCTGCCGGTCACCCTGGGAACAAGCGGGCCGGGCCCGGTGTTCGGGTAGCTGTCCGGTCGCGTGGGGTGAGGGGGCGTGGTGGGGGTTCTGCTGGAGACCTCGATCTCGGTGTTCGGTCAGCGGATCGCGTTGGCGGAGCTGTTCGGCCAGGTTTTCGCGTTGGCCGTGGTGTTCTTGGCGCAGCGGCGGACGTTGTGGACGTGGCCGGTGCAGTTGGCGTCGGTGGTGTTGTTGTTCACCGTGTACGTGTCCGCGCACCTGGGTGGTCTCGCGGTGCGCCAGGTCGTGGTCGGGTTGATCGCCGTCTACGGCTGGTGGGCGTGGGCGCGCCGCCGGGATCCGGTGTTCGGGGTGGCGGTGCGGCGGGCCACGCGGGGTGAGTTGTTGGCGACCGCGGCGGCTTTTGTCGTCGGCACGGCCGGGTTCGCGTTGGTCCTCGACGCGCTGGATGCCTCTTGGGCGCCGTGGCCGGATGCGGCGATCTTCATCGGGACCGTGCTTGCGTTCGCCCTGCAGGCTTGGGGCCTGGTCGAGTTCTGGCTCGTATGGCTGGTGGTCGACGCCGTAGGTGTGCCGTTGCAGCTACAAGGCGGCTTGTGGTTCAGCGCCCTCGTCTACACCGTTTTCGCGGGTTTGGTCATCCACGGCTGGGTCACCTGGTACCGCTCCGCCAAGCATCAGGTGCCCGCGACCGTGTAAGGCGCTCAGCGGGCCGTAGCGCCATCCCGGGCAATCTGGGGCGGCATTCACCGAATACACCCGCGAGAGGCGCCTATAGGGCCCGTTAGACGCATTCGGCCGGGTCCCCGCACACGCGGGGACCCGGCCGAGCGCACGTCAGGCGGAGCCGGGGTCCGAAGTCTGCGGACCGGCGGCGGACACGTCGTCGATGCGGTAGCGGCTCGCGGCCTCGGTGACCTTGTCCCGGGAGACCTCACCGCGGCGGGCGAGCGCGGCCAGCGCGCCGACCGTGATCGACTCGGCGTCCACCAGGAAGTGCCGCCGGGCGGCCGGGCGGGTGTCGGAGAAACCGAACCCGTCGGTGCCCAGGGTGAACATGTCGGTGGGGACCCACGGCCGGATCAGGTCCGGGACCGCGCTCATCCAGTCCGACACCGCCACGACCGGGCCGACGCCCTCGGTGAGCACCGAGGTGACGTACGGCACCCGCGGCTCGGCCTGCGGGTGCAGCAGGTTGTGCCGCTCCACCTCGACCGCGTCGCGGCGCAGCTCCGCCCACGAGGTCGCCGACCACACCTCGGCGCCGACGCCCCACTCCTCGGCCAGCAGCCGCTGCGCCTTGAGCGCGGCGGGCATCGCCACGCCGGAGACCAGGATCCGCGCCCGCGGCCCCTCGGTCGAGGGCGCCTCGGCGTACCGGTACAGACCGCGCAGCAGGCCCTCGACGTCGAGGTTCGCGGGCTCCGCGGGCTGCTGGTACGGCTCGTTGTAGATCGTCAGGTAGTAGAAGATGTCCTCGGCCTGCTCGCCGTACATCCGGCGCAGACCGTCCTTCACGATGTGCGCGATCTCGAACGACCACGCCGGGTCGTAGGCCACCACGGCCGGGTTGGTCGCCGCCAGCAGCAGCGAGTGCCCGTCGTTGTGCTGCAGGCCCTCACCGGTCAGCGTCGTGCGACCCGCGGTGGCGCCGAGCACGAACCCGCGCGCCATCTGGTCCGCCGCCGCCCACAGGCCGTCGCCGGTGCGCTGGAAGCCGAACATCGAGTAGAAGATGTAGATCGGCACCATCGGTTCGCCGTGGGTGGCGTAAGAGGTGCCCGCGGCGGTGAACGACGCGGTTGAGCCTGCCTCGTTGATGCCCTCGTGCAGGATCTGGCCCTGCTCGCTCTCCTTGTACGACAGCATCAGCGACGCGTCGACCGAGGTGTAGAGCTGGCCCTGCGGGTTGTAGATCTTCTGCGTCGGGAACATCGAGTCCATGCCGAACGTGCGCGCCTCGTCCGGGATGATCGGCACCAGCCGCGGCCCGATCTCCGGGTCCTTGGCCAGGTCGCGCACCAGCCGGACGAACGCCATCGTGGTGGCGACCTCCTGCTTGCCGGACCCGCGCTTGAGCACGTCGTAGACCTTGTCGCCGGGCAGCGCCAGCGTCTTGGCCTTGGTCCGCCGCTCCGGCAGGAACCCGCCGAGCTGGCGGCGCCGCTCCTGCAGGTACTGGATCTCCGGGGCGTCCTGGCCGGGGTGGAAGTACGGCGGCAGGTACGGGTTCTTCTCGAGGTCCTCGTCGGAGATCGGGATGCGCAGGGTGTCGCGGAACGCCTTGAGGTCGTCCAGGGTCATCTTCTTCATCTGGTGCGTGGCGTTGCGCGCCTCGAAGTGCGGACCGAGGTTGTAGCCCTTGATCGTCTTCGCCAGGATCACCGTGGGCTGGCCGACGTGCTCGGTCGCCGCCTGGTAGGCCGCGTACACCTTGCGGTAGTCGTGGCCGCCGCGCTTGAGGTTCCAGATGTCCTGGTCGGACATCGGGGTGACCAGCTCCTTGGTGCGCGGGTCGCGGCCGAAGAAGTGCTCCCGGACGAAGGCGCCGTCGTTGGCCTTGTAGGTCTGGTAGTCCCCGTCGGGGGTGGTGTTCATCAGGTTGATCAGCGCGCCGTCGCGGTCGGCGTGCAGCAGCGCGTCCCACTCCCGGCCCCAGATGACCTTGATGACGTTCCAGCCCGCGCCGCGGAAGAACGCCTCCAGCTCCTGGATGATCTTGCCGTTGCCGCGGACCGGCCCGTCCAGCCGCTGCAGGTTGCAGTTGATCACGAAGGTGAGGTTGTCGAGCTGCTCGTTGGCCGCCACGTGCACCAGGCCGCGCGACTCCGGCTCGTCCATCTCGCCGTCGCCGAGGAACGCCCATACTCGCTGGTCGGAGGTGTCCTTGATGCCCCGGTCGCGCAGGTAGCGGTTGAACCGCGCCTGGTAGATGGCGTTCATCGGGCCCAGGCCCATGGAGACGGTCGGGAACTCCCAGAAGTCCGGCATCAGCCGCGGGTGCGGGTACGACGGCAGGCCACCGCCGGGCCCGGCGTGCGAGAGCTCCTGGCGGAACCCGTCGAGCTGCGAGGTGGAGAGCCTGCCCTCGAGGAACGCGCGGGCGTAGATGCCGGGCGAGGCGTGGCCCTGCACGTAGATCTGGTCGCCGCCGCCGGGGTGGTTCTTGCCGCGGAAGAAGTGGTTGAAGCCCACCTCGTAGAGGGCGGCCGAGGACGCGTAGGTCGAGATGTGCCCGCCGACGCCGACGCCGGGGCGCTGCGCGCGGTGCACGGTCATCGCGGCGTTCCAGCGGATCCACGCCCGGTACCGCCGCTCCACCTCCTCGTCACCGGGGAACCAGGGCTCCTTCTCGGTGGGGATGGTGTTCACGTAGTCGGTGCTGGTCAGGGCCGGGACCCCGACGTGGCTCTCCCTGGCCCGCTCGAGCAGCCGCAGCATCAGGTAGCGCGCGCGCTGCTGCCCGCCACCGGCCAACGCCGCGTCGAAGGACTCCAACCACTCCGCGGTCTCCTCGGGATCGATGTCCGGGAGGTGCGCGGCGAGACCGTCGCGGATGACGCGGACGCGCTCGTGGGCGGGCTGGTTTTTCTGCGTGGCCAACTCGGAGCTCCAGCCTGATCAGAGGACAAGTTTTCGCGCGCGCGATACCACGCGCTTGAGTGACACTCTGCCATGTTCCGCTCGCCGGGCGGCGGTGTCGTCCTTACTGTTCAGTACAACGCAGTGGGGTCGCTCGCGCGGTCCGGTTCGGGGGGTACCCGACCGGCCCGCGTGGCAACCTCGGGCGGCGTGTCGAACAGCGGACGGTTGCGCAGGTGGCCACTGTCAGTGTTCGCTATCGCCTAACCGAACAGGCACAACGCGGTCGACGACCCTCGGACGAGGGGGTTGGAGCACCGCGCGAGCACAACTGGAGGAGTGACACCGTGGTGGCCGCGGGAGACGCCGGGAACGCCGACGTCGCCGACAAGCTGGGGATCGAGGCCGGCAACGTAGTCCAGGAGCTCGGCTGGGACGAGGACGTCGACGACGACCTGCGTGCCGCCGTCGAGGAGCGCATCGGCTCCGACCTGCTGGACGAGGAAGCCGACGAGGTCGTCGACATCGTGCTGCTGTGGTGGCGCGAGGAGGACGGGGACCTGGTCGACACCCTGATGGACGCGATCGGACCCCTCGCCGACAACGGCGTGATCTGGGTGCTGACGCCCAAGACCGGTAGGCCGGGGCACGTCGAACCGAGCGACATCGCCGAGGCGGTGCCCACCGCGGGGTTGGCCCAGACCTCCAGCGTGAGCGTCGGCCAGGACTGGTCCGGTACCAGGTTGGTGGCGCCCAAGTCAGCCAAGCCCAAGCGCTGAACCTGTGCTGGCGGTCACCCGGGTGCTCACCCACCCGGGTGGCCTAGGCTGACCGGGCACAGTCTCGGCGCGGCGACGCGCCCCAGCCACGGAGGATGCCGGGTATGGCGGTCGAGGTCGGTTCGAAGGCCCCGGACTTCACGCTCAACGACTACAACAAGCAGCCGGTGGCGCTGGCGGACTACCGGGGGGCCAAGAACGTGCTCCTGGTGTTCTACCCGTTCGCCTTCAGCGGCACCTGCCAGGGCGAGCTCTGCCAGGTCCGCGACGAGCTCGCCGACTACACCGACAACAACGTCCAGGTCATCGGCGTGTCCGTAGACACCCCGTTCAGCCTCAAGGCCTGGGCGACGCAGCAGAACTACCAGTTCCCCCTCCTCTCCGACTTCTGGCCCCACGGCGACGTCGCCAAGCTCTACGGCGTCTTCAACGAGGCGGCAGGCCTGGCGAACCGCGGCACCTTCCTGATCGACACGGAGGGCACCGTCCGCTTCGCCGAGATCAACGGCCCCGGCGAGGCCCGCGACCAGGAAGCCTGGAAGAAGGCCGTAGCGGCGCTGTAAGTTCAACCCCGTGCCCCCTTGCGGTTGGGGGCACGGACCCGGGCGCATAGCTCAGCGGGAGAGCACTCGGTTTACACCCGAGCGGTCGCAGGTTCGAATCCTGCTGCGCCCACCAATCAAAGCTGGGGTGGTCTGGCGACAGCTTTGTCGGCCGAACCTGGACAATGGCGATTTGGTTGATCGATTGGTTGACTCCCAGTGACAGGTTCACCCTGTATCGCCGTGCCTGTGCGGATCAGCCTTGCCCGGGGTTGGTTTGGTCGTGCGGCGATGCGGCACGGGTGGCGATGGTGGGCAAGCTAAGGTCATCCCGTGGTGACCTCGGAACTCTTTGCCCTCGACAGTCTCGATCTGCCGGAGGAGATGCGGCAGGCGGTTGAACACGGGGAAGTCTTCACTCGTCGATGGGTTGTCGATGTCATCCTCGACTTGGTCGGGTACACCGCCGAGAAGCGCCTCTCGGACATGGTCATCGTGGAGCCCGCCTGCGGTGGCGGAGCGTTCGTAGAGGCCATCGTCGAGCGCTTGAGCGAGTCATGCCGCACTTACGGGGTCCCGCTGTCCGAGGCGCACCAGGCTATCCGTGCGTCAGATCTGCTTGATCACAACGTCAAGCTGACTCGTGACCGAGCGAGGGAGCAGTTGCTGGCTGGCGGCTGGGGCGATGCCGAAGTCGATGCCGCCGTGCGGAACTGGGTGTTCCAGTCTGACTACCTCCTGCGACAGCCAGAGGGTGACAGTGCTGACTTCGTAGTGGGCAACCCGCCCTACATTCGCCTGGAGGACGTCCCCGCCGTACGGTCTCGTGCGTATCGGCGAGCTTGTCCGACCATGGGCGGTCGGGCGGACATCTATGTCGGCTTCTACGAGGTCGGCTTGCGCAACCTGAAGCCCGGGGGACGCCTCGGCTACATCTGCGCCGATCGTTGGATGCGAAATCAGTACGGTCGCGAGCTACGGAGGATGGTAGCCGAGTCTTACAGCGTGGAAATGGTTCTGACGATGCATGATGTTGATGCCTTCGACGAAGCGGTGACGGCTTACCCGGCCATCACGATCATTCGAAACGGGCAGCAATCGAATGCGATCGCCGCCGATGCCACTCGCGACTTCGATGCGCCTGAAGCGAAGAAGCTTCTTCACTGGGTGTCGGGTCGGGGCAATCGGGTCCGTACGGCTTCGTACCACGCTGCTCGGTTGCCGCACTGGTTCAAGGATGGCGACTCCTGGCCCGCCGCATCGCCTGCTCGGCTGGCCATGCTTGAGGAACTGGCGGGTCGTTTCCCGCTGCTGGAAGACAAGGCGACCGGTACGCGCGTGGGGATTGGAATCGCTACCGGGGCCGACAAGGTATTCGTTGTGGACGGCAACGGGCAGACTGGTGTGGAGCGCGATCGGCTGCTTCCGCTGGCAATGGTTCGTGACACGAGGAGTGGCGAGCTCAGATGGGGTGGAAGCTGCCTGGTGAACCCGTGGAGTTGTGCGGGTGAGCTTGTCAACCTCGCCGACTATCCGGGCCTGGCTCGGTACTACGAGAGCCACGCAGATGTGCTCCGCAACCGATACGTGGCGGCCAAACAGCCCGCCAAGTGGTATAAGACCATCGACAAGGTCGACCACAGTCTGATCGGCAGGCCGAAACTTCTTCTGCCCGACATGAAGATGACGATTCATCCCGTGCTGGACGAGGGTGGGCTGTACCCTCACCACAACCTCTACTTCGTTGTCTCGAATGTCTGGGATATGAAGGTGCTCGGTGGCCTGCTTCTGTCGGAGGTGGCTGAAGCTTTTGTGAGCGCGTATGCCGTCAAGATGCGTGGCGGTACACTGCGATTTCAGGCTCAGTACCTGCGAAAGATCCGCATACCGGCGGCTGATGCGATCAGCGATGAGGATAAGGTGGCTCTCTCAGACGCATTCGTCGAACGCGACGTACGAGCTGCGACAGTCGCAGCGATGCGGGCTTATGGGATCGCTGAGATACCGGAGTAGGGGGAGTGAACTTTGACAGTAACCCGCGAGGACTTCGAGAGCGCTGTCGTCGCATACTGGGACGCGAAGAAGATGCAGCGTGAACTGTCTGCGATCAAGGACGCTGTAGGGGCTGGTACGGCTGCTGCGGTACGTGGTGGGAAGCACTTCGACTCGATCGCGCTGCTAATGGCCAAGTTCTTCGTCGACGCAGGATTTCCACCCGAAGCGATCCGGGTGTCCAAGCGGCAGCGACTGGAGTTGCCCGGCTACTTTCGCCCGCAGAAGCAGTGGGATCTGGTCGTGACTTATCGGGATACCCTGGTTGCAGCCTTTGAACTCAAGGCGCTTGGCGGGCCTTCTTATGGGAACAACTACAACAATCGAGTGGAGGAGGCGCTAGGAAGCGCCATGGACCTCAGGCGGGCGGCGCTTGCCGACCTCTTTCCGGGGGAGAAGCCCTGGTTGGGGTACTTCTTCATCATGGAGGACGGCCCTGGTTCGCGCAAGAAGAATATCGCGCTGAAGAAGGGTGCGTTGCCGGTAGACAGTATCTGGG
This sequence comes from Actinokineospora diospyrosa, assembly GCF_024171925.1. Lineage (GTDB taxonomy): Bacteria > Actinomycetota > Actinomycetes > Mycobacteriales > Pseudonocardiaceae > Actinokineospora > Actinokineospora diospyrosa. The sequence continues at coordinate 476,268 of NZ_JAMTCO010000005.1, forward strand.
AAGGGACTTCCTATCAGGATCGCTTTGCGATCTTCTGTGATCGGCTCATGGATGAACAAATCTATGATGCAGTTTGCTATATCACTTCCTCGGAAGCTGAGCCATTGCCGAAGGAGCCGGTCGAGAGATTGGACTGGCGGCACTTCTCGGCTGCGGTCAACGCGAGGCTAACATATCTGAGGGATCTTGGTTTGCCGGGAGGTCGCGGTGGCCAGCTGCGGTTCTAGTGCGCGCCGAGCCGGATTCGCCGCCGCATCGAGATGGGCGGCGTTGCTCTGCAGCCAATGACCGTCTTCGCTTGCCGCACTTGGAGAGCTGGGTCATAAGCGATTTGGTTTAGCGGAATACGCGGAGCCTTCGCGGCAAACGTTGGTCGGCCCACCGATCGAGAGTCGGCTTGTTGCTGTGTCAAGCATGTAACAGCGTAGAGTGACATGGGTGAACGACGAACTGCGTGTGAGCCGTTCGTCGTTCACCCATGGTTCTGTGTCCTCGTAGGATGACGAAAGTCCGCCGGGGTGGGTTAGGGGTAGTTGTAGCCGAGGGTGTAGGTGCCGCTGCCGGTTACGGATTTGACTTGGTAGCGGTAGTAGCCCGCGGTGCCGTTGTAGGTGAGGGTTTCACTGGCGGCTGCGGTAGTGGCTTGAGCGACCGTGGGCCAGGTGGAGCCGTTCCATTTTTGGAGGTATAGGTCGTAGTTGGCGGAGGTGGGGCCGGTCAGGCAGGCCTTGTGGGCGCCGGACGCGGTGGTTTGGAAGAAGGAGCCGTCGGGTTGGTATTGGGAGGCGCCGGGGGTCAGGGTGCCGGTTTTGGTGACCTTCATGCCCTGGCACGGGGTCTGTCCACCTGAGACGGTCAGGGTGTAGGTGGCCGGGGTCGTTGTCGCGCCGGTGGCGGAGGCGGTGATGGTGTAGGTGCCGGGGGCGGTTGTGGTGCCCACGCTGAGGGTCAGGGTGCTCGGTTGGCCCGCGGTCACGGCGCTCGGGCTGAACACGGCGGAGGTGCCGACGGGGGCGCCGGTGGCGCTCAGGGTGAGGGTGGGGTTGCCGCTGATCGTGGGGGTTTGCAGGGTGGCGGTGGCGGTGCTGCCCGGTGCGACGGTGCCCGAGGAGGGCGTCAGCGCGAGGACCGGGGTGCCGGGAATACCGCTGGTGTTGTCGATGTCGTTGCGGATCTCGTTGTACACCAGGGTGATGCGGGTTCCCCAGTTCGGGCAGCCGCCCAGGTGGTGCAGGGCGATCACCTTGTGGGAGGAGCCCGCGAGGACCGGGGAGCCCGAGTTCCCGCCCGAGGAATCGCAGCGGTAACCGGTGTTGACCCCCGAGGAGACCACGTCGATCTTGCAGGTGGCGCCGCCGTCGGACTCTTCGAAGAGGGACATGCGCTTGGGGAGGATGTCGCCGTGGCCCGCGATGTAGATGCGCTCGTTGGCGGTCGGCTCGCGCACGTCCAGGTACAGCGTGCCGTACTGGCGGATGCTCTCGAAGTTGCTGACGCTGAACAGGGTGTAGTCCAGGTTCTGCAGCGAGCTGGTGCGGATGAGGTCCTGCCCGCTGACCTTGGTGCCGGTCCGCGGGTTGTTGCCACCGCAGGTCGCGCACTGGAAGTCGAACTGGAACTCGCTGGAGCGCAGTTCGGCGGCGTCGGCGACGCAGTGCGCGTTGGTCAGCATCCGGTTGGTGTTGCCGACCCGCCACGCCGTGCACGAGCCGAGGCCGTTGACCAGCTGCCGCGCCACCGCGTGCGAGCGCGCGTACTCGGTGGGGTGGCTGTTCTGGTAGCAGACCACGTCCTTGCGTGCGTCGTTGCCGCACACGCTGAACGGCCGCGGGTTGTTCGCCGCGAACTCAGCGGTCGCGAACCCGCGGTCGTAGCGGGTCACCCGGGTGCCGTAGCCCTGCCGGGTCAGCTGCGCGCCGTGGCGGGCACCGGTGGCGTGCAGCGTGACCACCGCGGTGTCGCCGTCGACCGACATCGCCGCGAAGCCCGGCCCGCCGTGCTCGGTGAACGGCGACCCCTTGCTCCGGTCGGCGTAATAGGTGTAGACCTCGCGGCCGTCGGGGGACGCGACGGTCACGTAGTCACCGGCCACGAGTTTCAGCGGCGCGAAATGCACCTTCACATAAGTCGCGCCCGGCGCCTTGACCTCCGTGCGCCAGGAATTACCAGTATTGCCATACCGGATCGCGGTGTTCGCCGACTCGCTCGCCCCGGTCCGGGTGACCGGCGAGGGCGCGGCCACCGGTGCCGCGACCGGTTCGCCCAGCTCAGCGGCCAGAATGGGCGGCGCGGGACCAACCACGGCCGCGACCAGCGCGGCGGCTGGGATAAGACGTCGAAGCATTCTCGCTCCCGGGTGCAGGGTGTCAATTCCTAGAAAAGACTGCACCTGCGCCAACACGTCTGGGGTCATCTCAGATCCCCATAACAGAATTCACGCGCGATTGCGCGGTGGTCCTCGGCGTGGGAATCGGACGTCCCCGGCCGAACGGGGTAACGCGTACCGGACGCCGTACGAGACTCAAGGCGAGCCGACTCGGCACCGATGTCTCGGAGGTGCGCACGCCGTGGACAGGTCACACCGCAGGACAGCGGGCACCGCGCTCGACCAGGTGCTGCTCGGCCTGCGCGATACCGCCCCGGTGACCGCTGACGTGCTGTTGACCGAGCCGGGCGCGGCCATCCGCGCTGCCGCGGGCTGGACCGAGGACACCCCCGACGTCGCCCTCCTGCGGCTGCGGACCGCCCTCGACGCGCTCGAGCCGCTGGCCGCGGCCGCCCTGCGCGCGGCTTGGGGGCTGGATTCCGACAAGGAGACGACCCTGCAGGCGCGGCGCCTCGCTTTCACCGGCGGCCACCCCGATCTCGACGAGGCCGACTGCTCGCATCTTGAGGAGCAGGCGAGCCAAGAACTCGCCCTGCGGTTGATGGGCGGGCACTACTCCGCGGCTCCCGAACGGCTGCGCCGTCCGAGCGTGCCGGGTGGCTTCCTGGTCCGGGAGCACCGGGTGACCACGGTCTACGTCGACGGCAGGCTGGAAGGGCGTAGGCACCTGGTTGGGGGGTTCGCGGTCGACGCCAGCGCGCACTTCACCTACCGCGCTGCCGATGGCGCTCGACTGGCCAGAGTGGAGGACGCCACCGTCGTCGAGACCAGGCTGGTCGGCGGCGGCACGGAGTTCGTGCTGCGCCCCGGTCTCCACCCGCCGGGACCCGGCCGCCGCCCACCGGTCGAGTTCACGTTCGTCGAGGCGCTGCCGAAACCGGTGCGGTTGCGGCGGTCCCGGCGGATGACCGACCGCTTCGACGTCCAACTCCCGGTGCTGCGGTTGACCCACCGCCTGGAGTTCCTCGGCGAGCCGCCGCGCGCCGTGCGGGTCGACGGCGCCAAGCGCGTGCTCTCCGAGCACACCGGCGCGTCGTTCGACTGGCGCGAGTCGGCGCAGGTCGAGCGGGTGGGCGTCGCGGGGACCTCGATCAGCACCACCTCGGTGTGGGGCCCGGTGCGCTGGCCCAGCCTGGCGCTGGCCGTGTTCTTCGCCCTCCCCGCCGTCCCCGACCTGCCGCTGCTGCTCGGCGATCTCGGTGACCTCGGGCTGGGGGTGTGGACCGGCGTCCAGGCCGTCTCGTTCTGCCTGGCGCTCGGCGCGCTGTTCGCCTACTTCCGCCGTCGCCACCAGCTGCGGTTCAAGTCCGGGCACGGCATCTTGACCCTGCGCCAGGTGCCGCCCTCGGCGATCGCTCCGCTGCAGGAGGCCGCGATCGACACGAAGCTGTGCTCGGCGGCGCAGGCGCTGATCTTCGCCCAGGGCGTCGTGCAGAGCAGGCAGCTGCGCCAGCGGTTGGTCGAGACCTACGAGCTCGACCAGCGCACCGTGCGGCAACGGGTATCGATCGACGTCGAGGTGCCGCGCAAGCTGCTGCCGCGCGAGGCGAACGGGCGCAAGCGCTTGACGTCGGTCTACTTCCCGGTGCTCATCCCGCGCAAGTCGAAGTTCCAGGACGACTTCAGCGTCTACGGCGCCGATGGCGAGGCGCTGCACGTGCTGCCCTACCGGCAATACCTCCAACTCGCGGCGACCGTGTTGCGGCAACTGCTCATGAGCGCCACGGGTGTCACCACGCCGCAGGCGTTGCCCGAGGCCGCGGTCGAGGCGGAACGCGCGGCGCTCACCCTCATGGTCGCCCGCCGCTCCGCCGACGGGTTCGCCCCGGACATGGCCAAAGTGGACAACTGGGAGAGTCGGGTCCGCTTGCCCGCCAACGCCTCGCCCGCCCAGCAGAACGCGTTGCGGCTGGCGGTCGACTTCGTGCGGATGCTCACCTTCAACTACGCCATCGTCGTCCCGCTGCCGATCGACTGCCACGGCCGGGCGCTGGTGAAGTTCCAGCAGACCCTCGTCCCCGAGCTGAACCTGTCCTCGCGCAGGCAGCGGTTGGCACTGCTGCTCGGCGCCCGCCCCATCGACCTCACCTTCAGCATCGTCATGGCCAGCACCTGCCAGTCCTACCACCTGCGGGTCACCGGGACCGACGACCTCTACCTGGGCGACCAGAACCTCGTCGACAGCGCCGCCACCCTGCACGGCCAGGCCAAGCACGAGTACGTGCCGCCGCACGTGCGGTTCCGCAGGCGGCTGGGGCAGCCGCACGCGCACGTCTACACCCGGTTCTTCCCCGAGCCCGCCGAGGTCGTCACCGGCCCCCGCCAGCGCCGCTTCGAGCGGCCGAGCGTGCGGTTGAAGTTCTTCGAGACACCACCGGGTTCGCTGTTCCGGGCCGTGGTGTCGGCGCTGGCCTGCCTGGCGCTGGTCTGGATCGTCGGCGTGGTCAGCTCGCGGACCCCCGACGCGGACACCGACGCGCCCGCGTTCCTGCTGGTCTTCCCGGCGGTGGTCGGCGCCTGGCTCGGCTTCGACGCGGCCGGGCGGCGGCTGCTCGAAGGCACCCTCGCCGCCCGGATCAGCCTCAGCTGCACCGTCCTGATCTCCATCGTGAGCACCGGGTTGTTCCTGGGGCACAAGGGGTTGGACGACGTCATCAGCTGGCACCGGCTGCCGGTCTCGGTGCTCTGGGTCAACGACTGGTCGTGGCTGGTCGCGGTGCTGTTGTCGGGGGCCAACGCCTTCGTCACCGCCGTGATCTACCTGCGCCGCACGGCCTTCTACTCCTACCTGGCGACCCGCGCCCAGGGGGAGGGCGAGGTGCTCGCCAATGGTTGAGACCCGAGTACGCCGACACGACAGCGTCAACGAGACAGAGCCGATGAAGCGAGACGGTTGCCGACTGGACAGGGGACAGGGCGATGGACTGGACGCGTGACCCGAACGGCGGGCAGGCCGAGCTCGCCCAGCCGCTGCCCGCCGCCGAGCCGGTGGGGTACCTGGTGCGCAACGACTTCGACTGGCCGGTGTGGGTTTGCGGGTCGTTGAGCCTCGACGACGTGTTCGACATCGCCAGCGGGATGTACTTGGAAGGCGACAAGCGGCCCTAGGGCGTCACTGGAAGATGGCGATGGGGCGGATCACCAGTTCCCCGGTCCCCGCCTTCCACGACTGGACCTTGCCCAGGCACCGCGCCTGGAACGGGCCGTCCGGGATCTCGTCGTCGCGCAAGCCGTCCTGGTGGCACTCGATGCGGACCTGCGGGCCCTCCTCGGGGTCGTCCGGGTCGCCGAAAGGGGCCAGCAACACCGTTCGGGAGCCGGACTGCTCGCTCACCCGGAACGACCCGCGCACCGAGACGTAGTCGTCGATCGCGCGCAGCCGCAGGGTTGCCGCGTCGCCGTTCACGCGGGTCAGCGCGGCGTTGCGGACGATCGTGCGCTTGCGCAGGTCGACGTGCACCACGCCGTCGGCGGCGCCCAGCACGTCGAGCAGGACGCCGATCACCGCGATCGGCTCCGCTGTGGTGATGTAGCGGCTGACCACCTCCCGCCCGCTGGTGCGGCCACCGTCCACACCGACGTCGCGGACCTTCAGGGCGATCTTGTGGTCGCGGTTCGTGCCAACGCGTTCCTCGACCTCCCTGCGCATCGCGTCGCCGTAGCCGCCGGAGAGGTAGAGGTCCATCACCGACTTCTCGTGCAGGTAGAACGTCAGCCCCGGGACCTCGCGCACCGGGGCGAAGCGCCGCCGCGACCGCCACGCCCACGCCAGCGCCCCCACCGCCACCACGATCGCCACCGCCGTGGCCGCCCACACCAGCGCCCACGGCCACCACACCGACCACCACAGAGCCCTATCGACAGCCACGGATCTCCCTCACCGCCGCCTCCAGCGCCGCCTCGGTGGCCTCGACCACCCGCCCGCCGGTCGACCGGGCGACCTCGCCCAACTCCACCGGATCCGCCTCGCCCAACGCGATCGCGTACGTCGGCACCGGCCGCGCCCCCGCCCCCAGGAACTGCGCCGCGCTGATGCCCGCGTTGTTCTCCCCGTCGGTCATCAGCACCACCGACGCGTCGCCGCGCACCGACCGGTAGCCCTGCTCCAGTGCCGACCAGATCGCCGTCCCCGTCCCGTCGGCCGGTGCGGCGACCACCCCGGCTAAGGAGTCCACATCGGACTGTCCAGCGACCGTGACCTCGTGCTGCTGCAACACCGTCCCGGCGAAGCGCAGCACGGTGATCGTCTCCCCGACGTGGAACCGGGCGAACCCCCCGGTCCCGGTCCCGCTCAACGCCGCGAACGCCGCGCGCAGCCGGTCCACCCGCGGACCGGCCATCGACGCGGAGAAGTCCAGCACGAACACCACCTGGTGCGCGCCGCCCGAGGTCAACCTCCGGTACGCGGTCAGCAGCGCGTCCAGAACCTCTTGCCGGTCCGGGAAGTACAGCGCGTTGCCGATCGGCGCCCGCAACCGCTGCGGCCGCTCCACGCCGGGGTCGGCAGCCCGCCGCGCCGTGTGGTCCATGATCCAGCGCTGCGCCCGCTCACCCTGCAACCACGCGGTGGCCCGCTGGTAGCCCTCGCGCCGCGCCGGGTCGAGCAGGATCAGCGGGAAGCGCGACAGCATCATCCCGTCCCGCGGGTAGATGATCTCCAGTGGCTCGCGCAGCCGCCCGCTCGCGTTGAGCGCCAACAGGGTCGACTCGTGCTCGACCACCGCGTCCACTTCGGACTGGCGGGCGGTGAACTGGGTGAGCAGCTCCGCGCTCGTGCGCGGCCGCAACACCTGCCCGGCCAGGAACCCGCCCAGCGCGACGCAGCTGACCTGCTCGGCGGTCAGCGCCGCACCGGTGCCCGCCGCCGCGGTCGCCACCCCGACCAGCGCCGCCAGCCCGGAGCCCGACCCGCTCGGATCGGTCATCCCGAACCGCAGTTCACCCGCGGCCGCGCGGTCGGCCACATCGGCCCACGACGGCTCGCCCCCGCCCGCCACCGCGCGCAACCGCGCCGCCGCCGCCGGGCGCGCCCCGACCACCAGCGGCGAGGCCATCACCGTGGTCGAGGTCGGCAGCGCGTTGCCCCGGCCCGCGGCCTTCTCCCGCAGGTGCAGGAACCGGTCGGTCACCGGCCAGGCCAGGTCGTGCCGGTACTTCCCCGAAGCCAGTTCGGTCTCCGGGTCGTCGACGTACTCCAGCGCCAACTCGACCCCGGTCTCCCGGCGCAGGTCCGCCAGCAGCGGCTCCAGGTCCGCCAGCTCCCGGTCGGCCAGCACGGTCAGCCGGATCTCCTCCTGCCGGCCCGCCACGCAGCCCGCGAGCACCGCCAGCAGGACCAGCAGCGCCGCGGCCCTCACCGGCACTCGCCGACTTCGGTGATCATCTTCTCCAGCAGCGGCAGCGACGGCAGGAACGTCTCGGTGTCGCCCACCCCGGAACTGGGCACCGGCAGCCCGCGCGCGGTGAGGAACTCGGCGAACTGGCCGGTGGTCAGCGTGTCGTCCGCCTCGAACACCCGGAACCCCAGCTCCAGCGCCCGCCTGCGCAGGGCGGGGTCGTTCTGGATGAGCTCGCCGAGCCGCTCGCCGTTGGGCGTCAGCGCCAGGAACTCCGGCACCGTCTGCAGCTGCGCGGCGGGGTAGAGCAGCACCCTGCGCTCGTCGAGCTTGCCGGTCTGCTCCAGCGTGCGCAGCTGGTGGGCGAGGAACTGGTGCTCGTAGATCACCGCGATCGGCGCGAGGCCCTGCCCGTCCGGGGCGAGGTAGCTGCGGGACATGTCGTCGCCGGGCAGCCCCTGCGCGGTCAGCAGCGGCTTGATCTTCTTGGCCAGGGCGAGCGCGTCGGCCTCGGTCTGCGGGATCACGTTGTTGTTGGCCACGAACGCGACCAGGCCCAGGTAGGTGGCCGAGGAGTTCGACGAGCACAGGTCCGAGGTCTGCGCGAGCACCCGGTTGCTGTTGTTGAGCTTGAGCCGCGGGGTGGCCAGGTCGTTCCAGGTCTTGCCGTCCTCGACCAGCCCGATGAACCGCTCCATCGGCATGTCGAAGTACAGGTGCGGGTCGCCGACCGGCTGGGGCGCGGCCACCGCGGTCGGGGTGCCACCGCGGTCCGCGGGGTCCTCCCGGGGCGTGGTCAGCACGCCCGCGTACTCGCGGTAGGTGGCCAGCACGATGGGGGAGAAGAACGGCTTGTAGACCTTCGCGGGCCGGTGCCCCGACTGCGCCAGCCGCTGCTTGATCAGCAGGGCCGCGGGCTGCCCCGAGGGGAACACGAAGTCGTAGGCGTCGATCGAGTTGACCGCGATGTCGCGCGAGCCCGCCCGGTCCAGCGACACCTGGATGCCGTGCGCCATCAGGATCCGGCGCACCTCGGCGTCGGCGAAGAACTCCGACTTCGACGCCAGCCTGCCGCTGACCACGACCACCTCGCGCAGCGGCAGCGCCATGACCCCGCCCGCGAACAGCGCGATCGCGCCGACCACCGCGACCAGCGCGGACGGCAGGAACACGCCGAGAAAGCGTTTGCGCCGGAAGATCGACCGCGGCGGCTCGACCACGGTGAACTCCGGCTCGACCACACCCCCCGGGTTGATGGTCACCGACCCCCTCCGCCCGCAGGCAACCTTCCCACCCGGGTAATCGCTCGAACACCACCGGCGATTACGCCCGCGGCGGCCGATCTTCGAACGAGATCGGCCGCCGCGGGCGTGTCCTGGAGTGGGGGATCAGACCCGCTCGAGCTCCGGGTCGTCGTCCGGGCGGCGCTCGACGGTCTTGGTCGGCACGACCAGCGTCAGCGCCTCGGCCGCCTTCTTGGCCTTCTTCCGCTTGCTGAGCACGACCTTGACCACCACGACGAGCACGACCGCGCCGAGCAGGATCGCCGCGCCGCCGCTGAGGTAGGACTCCAGCCGGTGCGCCGCCTCACCGAGGGCCGCGCCGATGCTGATGTGGACCGCCGACCAGCACGCCGCGCCCGCGACCACGGCGGGCAGGAACTTGCGGTACGGCAGGTTCGAGGTGCCCGCGGCCGCCGGGGTCAGCGTCCGCACCACCGGCATGAACCGGGCGAAGAACACCGCCCACGCGCCGCGGCGGCGCAGGATGTCGGTGGCCTTGTCCCAACCGTCCACCCCGTACTTCTGGATCAACTTGGTGTCGCGCAGCTTCACCCCGTACTTGCGGCCGATGAAGTAGCCGATGGAGTCACCGATCCCGGCGCACACCGTCACCACGGCCCACAGGATCAGGAACCGCGGCACGCTGTTGACCGTGGTGGCCGCGATCAGCAGGCCACCCTCACCGGGGGCGATGAACCCGAGGCCGATGGTGCACTCGGCGAGCACGAGGCCGCCGGTCGCGGCAACCAGGGCGGGCTGCGGCAGCGCCTGCAGCCACTCCAGGACGTCGGTCAGCAAGGCCACGGGTCGGGTTCCCTCCACCAGCGGGCACCAGGCTCTCCGGTGCCGATCCTCCCGCGCGGCGGCCCCCACCGGCCGCGCTCGGGACATGGGACGCACCGCACCGGCGCTGGGTTGCCACCGGGGGGTGCTCGTCCGCACTCAGTCTTTCGTCCGGGGGGAGCGTGACATAACCGGGATGGCCCGGAGATCGGTCTGGGTGTCGAGGTGCGGGTCATACCTGGGGTGGACTGGGGGTCGGCCTCGTCGCCTGGCGGCGAGCTCGGCTGCCCGGGCGGACGGCCTCGTTGCCTAGCGGCAAGCTCGGCGTCCGATCCGCGGCAATGCGACGAGCTCGATGGGGCGAACTTGTTTTGCGTGGGGCCCCTACGACACCCGTGGCAGGACCGCAAAGCAGGGGCCGAAAAGACTGGCCCTGCCGCGAACGACGCTACGGGTGTCGTCCCCCCACGCAAAACAAGTCCGCCCCATCGAGCCGGCTTGGCACCAGCGAGTCCGACTGTCCAGGTGCTGGGTTGGCAGGGCCGACGAGAGCGGGCTGGGCTGACACCGGCCGTTCCGAGTGTCCACGGGCTGGCCAGGTGGGTTGGGGCGGACCTGACGGGGGGCGAGATGGCACCGTCGGGTCCGAGTGTCCAGGCGCTGAGCGGGTGGGTTGGGCGGACCGGCGGAAGCCGGGCTGGCGTCGCTGGGTTCGAGTGTCCAGGGGCCGGTTTGTGCCCAGGCCTGGTCTTGACGGCAGCTGGGGTGGCGCCGGTGTGGTCCGAAGGGGCAGTGGCCGGCTTGGACGGTCGGTGTGGAGGGGGGTGGTCAGCGCTTGAGGAGGGCGCTGATCTCCTGGCTCGACTCGCCTGCTTCGGCGAGGTGGCGCAGGTTCTCCGGGACCTGCTGGCCCCGGTGCTCCACGGCCTGGGTGAACAGGCGGCCTGCTCGGTAGGAGGATCGCACCAGGGGACCGGCCATGACACCGGCGAAGCCGAGGGATTCGGCGGTCTCCTTGTGCGCGAGGAACTCCTCGGGCTTGACCCAGCGGTCGACCGGGTGGTGGCGGACGCTGGGGCGCAGGTACTGGGTGATGGTGATGATGTCGCAGCCCGCTTCGTGCAGGTCGGACAGTGCTTCGGTGACCTCGTCGGGGGTCTCGCCCATGCCGAGGATCAGGTTCGACTTGGTCACCAGGCCGTAGTCGCGGGCGGCGGTGATGACCGAGAGTGAGCGGTCGTAGCGGAACGCCGGGCGGATCCGCTTGAAGATGCGGGGCACCGTCTCCAGGTTGTGCGCGAGCACCTGCGGGCGCGAGCCGAACACCTCGGCCAGCTGGTCGGGCTCGGCGTTGAAGTCGGGGATGAGCAGTTCCACACCGGTGCCCGGGTTGAGCGCGTGGATCTGGCGGACCGTCTCGGCGTAGAGCCAGGCGCCGCCGTCGGCCAGGTCGTCGCGGGCCACGCCGGTGATCGTGGAGTAGCGCAGGCCCATCGCCTGGACCGACTCGGCCACTCGGCGCGGTTCGTCGCGGTCGAGGTCGGCTGGCTTGCCGGTGTCGATCTGGCAGAAGTCGCAGCGGCGGGTGCACTGCTCGCCGCCGATCAGGAAGGTGGCCTCGCGGTCTTCCCAGCACTCGTAGATGTTGGGACAGCCCGCTTCCTCGCACACCGTGTGCAGGCCCTCGCGCTTGACCAGACCCTTGAGCTCGCGGTACTCCGGGCCCATCTTGGCCCGGGTCTTGATCCACGAGGGCTTCTTCTCGATCGGTGTCTGGCTGTTGCGCACTTCCAGGCGCAGCATCTTCCGACCCTCAGGCGCGACTGTCACACGGCCAGGTTACGCCTCTAGGCCGGATCCGGGGAAACGCCGGTCAACTCAGCCGTGCGCACCCACAATGTCCGGCCAACCGCAGGGTCGAGGGCCAATGATCGCGGTCGGGCCGGACCCACCGCCCCGTACATCTCGCCCGGCCCGGTGGGCCCGTAGTACCGGCCGCCCTCGACGTCGGCGGCGGTCGCGGCGTAGACCTGCGGGAGCACGGCCCGGTCCAGCGGCGCGGTGACCAGCCGGGTGCCAGCCCGCACGACGGCTGCCACACCGCGCCCAAGCGGGCCGGTGAGCCGCGAGCGCGCCGTGTTGCCCGCGAGCTCGGTGTTCGCCAGCCCCGGGTGCGCGGCGACGCTGACCAGGTCGAGTCCGGCCGCCTGGGCCCTGCGGTGCAGTTCGACGGCGAAGACCAGGTTCGCCAGCTTGGACTGGGCGTAAGCGGCACCGGCCCGGTAGCGGCGGCGCTCGAAGTTCAGGTCCGTGATGTCGAACCCGCCGTTGCGGTGCGCCACGCTCGACACGGTCACCACCCGGGCCCCCGGGGTCGCCCGCAGCGCGGGCATGACCAGCCAGGTCAGCGCGGCGTGCCCGAGGTGGTTGGTGCCGATCTGCGACTCGAACCCGTCGGCGGTCAGCGCGTGCGGCGGCACCATCACCCCGGCGTTGTTGACCAGCACGTCCAGCCGGTCACCGGTGCGCTCGCGCACCTGCTCGGCCGCGGCCCGCACCGATCCCAGGTCGGCCAGGTCCAGCTCCAGCAGTTCGGCCGCGCCGGTCACCGACCGCAGGGCCACCCGCCCGCGCTCGACCGAGCGGCAGGCCATCAGCACGTGCGCGCCGTGCTCGCTGAGCAGCTGCGCCGTGCGCAGGCCCAGCCCCGAGTTCGCCCCGGTGACCAGCGCGGTCTTCCCGGCCAGATCGGGGATGTCGGCAGCCGACCAGCTCATGGCGTCCCCCTCCTTCGCGTGTACTACCCGAGGGTAGGCACGGGGCACTGAGGAACCGCTCAGGCGCTCGCGGCGAACCGGCGCGCCAGGTGTCGCAGGGGCCGCCGCGGCGGGGTGGTGCTCAGCAGGGCGGTGAAGGCGGCGCCGACCCGGGTGATCTCCGCCCGCGCGTCGGCGGGTTCGGCCAGGCCCGCGGCCAGCGCCAGCATCCGCTGCTCGCTCTCCAGGCCGGGCCGCAGCACCTCAGGACTCGCGGCGGCGTGGGCGTCGAGGACCGCGCGCAGCAGCGCGTGCTCGGTGGCGGTGTCCAACCACGCCCGGGTGACCGCGTCGACCAGGTCGACCCCGGCATCACGCTCGGCGTCGGCCATCGCGAGCCCCACCCGCCCGGTCAACTTGAGCGTCCACCGGTAGTGCAGCGCGAGCAGCACCTGCCCCGGGCTGTCGAACAACTCGGCGACCTCCCCGGTGAACGGAACCGCGCCGCCGGGGTCGTGCCTCAGGTGCTCGAGCACCCCGTCGAGCGCGGCCCGCCTGCGGTGGTAGTCCGACCAGCTCATCCACAACCTCCCCCGGACCTTGCGCGCATACCACGGGTCTGCGGCATACCGTCGGTATGACCCCAACGTACCACGGGTACGTACCGCCGGTATGTCCCGCGGCGGGCATCTAGGGTTGTGAGCGTGCCGACACTGCGTCCCCGCCGGGAGGACTACAGCGAGTCGACCAGGCAGGCCCTGGTCGACTCCGCCGTGGCGCTGTTCACCAAACAGGGCTACGCCGCTACGTCACTCGACGCCATCGCCAAGCGCGCCCGGGTGACCAAAGGCGCGCTGTACCACCACTTCAGCGGCAAACAAGCGGTCTTCGAAGCCGCCTTCAGCGCAGTGGAAAAGGCCGTCCTGGCCCGCCTCGGCGAGATCGTCACCGGCCCCGGCACCCCCTGGGACCGCGCGGTCAGCGGCCTGCAGGCCTACGTGCAGGTCTGCCTAGAGCCCTCGTACCAACGCATCGCCATCCACGAGGGCCCGGTCGTGATGGGCTGGGAACGCTGGCGCGAGGCCGAGGAGCACTTCAGCTTCGGCCTGGTCAAATCCGCCATCGAAGCCCTCATCGCCGCAGGCGAAATCGACGACCTCCCCCTGGAAGTAACCGCCCGCATCCTCTTCGGCGCCCTACAAACCGGCGCCGCAATCATCGCGGGCGCGGACAACCCCAAACAAGCCAGCACCGAGGTCTCCCGCACGATCATCCGAGTCCTAGAAGGAATGCGAGTACCCCCCACTCCCGACCCGCTCCGCTGAACACTCGGAACCACCGCACCAACCCAGCCTCCGTCTGGTGGGGCCTAGTCCAGCCCCTGGGCACTCGGAAGCCCCTGGTGCCATCACGCCCTCCATCAGGTCTGCCCCGCGCTTCTCGGACCCGGCGGTGCCAACCTGCGCCCCGTCAGGTCCGCCCCAACCCACCCGCTCAGCCCATGGACACTCGGACCCAACGGTGCCAGCCTGCGCCCCGTCAGGTCCGCCCCGACCCACCTTCCCAGCCCCGCGCAGTCGGAGTCGCTGGTGCCAAATGCTCGATGGGGCGGACTTGTTTTGCGTGGGGGGCAACACCCGTAGCGTTTCCGCGCGGCAGGGCCTGCTTTTGGGCCCCTGCTTTGCGGTTCTGCCACGGGTGTTGTAGGGGCCCCGCGCAAAACAAGTTCGCCCCATCGAGCTTTCCGCATTGTCGCGTTTCCCGCCGAATGCCGAAGACGAGGCGTCCACCGGAGCCGAAGGCGGAGGCCCGAATCTCTTGCGACGCATCCCCAGCCCGGGCATGCGTCAAGATCAACCTGATCGAAAGCCCCCAAATACACAGCCTACCGCGCAGCACCGACAAAACAGGAGCGGCGAACAGAGCCTGTGGACAACCGAACCCGTTGTGGACAACCCGACCCCACAACCAGCCCCGCAAGATCATCTGCCACAAGAGCCCCCGATATACAGCCTACCGACGGAGGCCGACAGAACAGGCGCAGCGAACAGCACCTGTGGGCAGTCAAAGCCCTTGTGGACAACCAACCACAGCAAACGGAAACCGCAGCAAGCGTGCCGCAGCAAACGCCACACCAAGTGCCCACCGCAGCGAGCACCCACCACAGGAAACCCACACCAAGCGCCACATCACAGCAAAGCCACACCAACCGCCCACCACAGTTAGCTCCGCAGCCAACGCCCCACCGCAGCCAACGCCACACCAGGCGCCAACCACAGTTAGCGCCGCAGCCAACGCCCTACCGCAGCCAACGCCTCACCGCAGCTGGTGCCGCAGTGAGTGCTCTCCCCTTCGCAACCATCCCCAGCTACAGTCTCCGCCGTTCGGGGGAATGCCCCCTCGTCTACCTGGGGGTAGTCCCGTGTCGCTAGAACCTGTCCTCACCCGCTCCGCCCTGTCCGACCCCACCACCGCCACCCTGCACGCCCTGCGCCGCGCCCTGGACTGGCGCAAAGTCCTCCCCCTCGTCAACGTCGTGCTCGCTGCGGTGGTCGCTTGGTACGGCAACCATGCGCTGGGTAGCACCGCTGTCACCGGTCTCCTCTTGGTACTGGGAGCGGTCAGCCTGGCCCAAGGCGTTTACGCGCTACGTGTGCGCCAAATCTCTCTGCGCAACGTAGGCATGCTCAGGGAACAGCCGTGGACCTCTGTGGACATCCAGGTCCTGCGCGGGACCACGGGTATCACCGATCTGCGCGTCGAGGGCGCCACGACCGCACTGCGGGTGTTCTCGCTCACCGCCGCTCACCGGGCCGTGTTGCGGCGCACCGGTCGGGCTTGGTTGGTCGGTCCGGATGCCGAGGGCGTCGCCGCGATCCGGGTGGAGGGGTCGCACGAGGCGTGGCCCGCCCGGGTGCTGTCGACCGTGCCCGCGCAGCGACCGGTGCCCGCCCCCGACAAGGTCGAGCCCACCGCCCGAGCCGCGGCGGTGCGGAGCAAGCGGATCACCATGGCCCTGGTCTTCCTGCCGGTTTTCCTGCTGTACGCCCTGTACACGGCGACCATGTTCGGCGGGTTCGAGCTGCTGCTGTTCCTCATCGGACTGACTCCCGCGCTGCTCGTCGGGCTGCTCCTGGTCGCGATCCGGCACCGGTTGGCCGATCGGCGGTTGCCCGCCCTGGTCCGCGCGGGCGGCTGGGTCCAGGTCGAGGCCACCGTCCACTCCCGAGCCCAGCGCGCGGACGCGACCGCCGAGGCGCACATCACGCTCCGCCGCGCCGACGGCAGCGCGGTGGCCGTCGTGTCGCGCAACGCCCCCGTCGACCTGCTCGGCGCGATCACCGACACCGGCGTGGTCTGGGTGGCAGGCACTGTCGAGACAGGACAGACGATCGCGCTGGGCTTCCCCGGGTACCCGCTGGTCGCTGCGGCCAAAGTCACAGGGTAGCGCGGGATAACGACGCGATCGCGCTCAGCGATCATGAGAGTGTGCCCGTGACCGCGCAGTGCCCCGTCGCCCCGCCCGAGTCGCTGCTGCCCGCGGCCGCCGACCCGACCACGACGATCCTGATGTGGGTGCAGCACCTGCGGCGCACCTACCTCGTGCACGGCACCAAGTTCATGTTCGCGGCGGCCGCCATCACGGCCATCACCGGTGCGATCAACGCCACTGCGGAGTTCAACTTCCGGTTTCTCGCGTTCCCGCTGTTCTACTGCGCCATCGCCGTCCTCCAGTTGTCGCCGCTGGGCCCCGGCCGGTGGGCTCTGAAGACCGACGCGCTCCAGGTCTTGCCGTGGCGACCGGCTCCCGCCCGCGTGCTGCGCGGCCGCCGCGCGACGGCCGCGCTCGAGGTGGTCGTCGACGGCGAGCCGGTGGTGTTGGACGCCCGGATCGACCCGGCCCACCTGGCGATGGTCACCGACACGGTGTGGCTGGTGCCCGTCGAGGGCCCGGCGTTCCTGCTGCGCGTGCCCGGGTCGCGGGAACTGTTCCCCGCCAGGCGTGGCAAGCCGGTCGAGGCGACCGCGGTCGCCCCGGTCGAGGTCACCGAGCGCTGGGCACTCTCCCTGCGCGGAACGCTCCTCTCGGTGGCGGGGCAGTTCGGCTGGGGCGCGGGTTTGGCCGCAGTGCTCGGGGCGGTGCTGCTCGGTCCGGTCGCCGCCGCCCTGACGCTGCTGTCGGTCGTGGTGATCGCCGTCCCCGTCTTGGCGCTGACCCTGCGCCACCGGCTTTCCGACTTCCGCCTCCCCGGTCTGGTCCGCACCGCCGACTGGGTCCGCGCCGAGGCCCAGCTGTCCCCCTGGCGATCCCGCCGCGACGGCACCGCCAGCGCCACCGCGACCCTGACGCTCCCGGACGGCACCATCCGCACCGCCACGATGCCCGCCGCCACCGTCGACCTCCTCGGCGCCGTCTTCGACAGCTCAACCCTGTGGATCGGCGGCACCACCGGCCGCGTCGCCGTCGGCTTCCCGGGCTACCCCCACGTCGCTGTCGCCGACCTGACGAGCCCGTGAGCGCGGGCAGGCGGTTCCTGCTGATCCTGGTCGGGGTCGGCTACGCCCTCGGCACCCTCATGCTCACCATCGCCGACCCGGCGCGCGGGCTCGTCACGGGCGCGGCTCTGCGGTGCAGTGGACGGCTCGGTGTGGCACGCCGACATGGCCGCCGCGCCGCGCGCCCTGGTGGAGCAGTTGGCCGCGACCGGCGGGATCTGGGTAGCGGGGGCGGGAACCCAAGTGGCCGTCGGCTACCCGGACCGCTCGCTGATCGCAGTGGCCCGACTCAGCTCTCGCTGACCACAGTCCCGGCGGCCCTATGGGAACCGACGGCAGCTCCGCCCTTCCCGCCACCGACCGCTCCGCCCTCCCGCTGGACGCTCCACCCCCGCCGCCCAACGGCGACGGCCTCGCGCGCGGCCCAGCCCCCACCCTCTCCGGGGGGCGGCCCCGGTGCCAGTCTACCGGTTCTGACCTGCGGAGAAAGAGGTTCCGGAAAGTTGTGGACAGGCCGGGGGGTTGTGGATAACTCTGGATGGTCGGCGCCGTTCCGGGCAGGTGGGTGTCCCGGGGAGGGGTGAGCCGCTCCGGGGAGGTAAGCGTCCCGTGGAAAGGGAGGGGTCGGCGCCGTTAGGGGAGGTGGGGGTCCCCGGAGGTGGGGTGACGCTGTTCCGGGTAGGTAGGCCAGCCCCACGGAAAGAGGGTCTGATGCCACTCCGAGGACGTGAGGTGTCCTGGAGGGTGGGTCGGTGCTGTTCCGGGGAGGTGGGGCACCCCGGGGGAAGGCGGGTCGATGCCCGCGCCAGTGAAGTAGGCGGCACGCGGGGGCGTGGAGCCATCGCACAGGGCGCGGGCGACCGCGGGGCTGTGGTCCGACAGGCCAATGGGGCAGCCTGCGAAAGGGGTCAGGTCTGGGCGGCCAGCGCGAAGGTGACGCCGGGGCTGGTGGGTTCGGTTCGGCGGACCCAGTGCTCGCTGACCGGCAGGATGCCGTCGAGGGCCTCGGGGATCGCGACCGCCGCCAGGGCCAGTACCTCGGCGACGGTCACCGTCCGGCCCAGTTCTTCCGACAGCGAGGTCACGCCCGCGTCGCGGATGCCGCACGGGACGATGGTGTCGAAGGCGGACAGGTCGGCGTCGCAGTTGATCTGGAAGCCGTGCAGGGTGACGCTGCGTTGGACGCGGATGCCGATGGCGCCGATCTTGCGCTCCGGGCGGCCGTCGCCTGCGGGCAGCCAGACGCCGCTGCGGCCCTCGACGCGGCCGGTGGGCAGGCCGAGGCGGGCGCACACCGCGATGAGGCCCTCCTCCAGGCGGCGCACGTAGTCGACCACGTCGACCGGGTCGGACAGCTTGATGATCGGGTAGCCGACCAGTTGGCCGGGGCCGTGCCAGGTGATCTTGCCGCCGCGGTCGACGTCGATGACCGCGGTGCCGTCGGTGGGGCGTTCCTCCGGGGTGGTGCGCTTGCCCGCGGTGAACACCGACGGGTGTTCCAGCAGCAGCAGCGTGTCCTCGCCGGTGCCCTCCGCGCGCGCGTCCACCAGGTCGCGCTGCGTGGCCCAGGCCTCGTGGTAGTCGATCGTGCCGACTTCGCGCACCGCCACCGGGTGGGTGTCGGCGCGGCAGGAGAAGGTGCTCACCCCCCGAGCGTACGCGCGGGCAGCAGCCGCAGCGCGACCCCGGCCAGCAGCCCGACGGCCACCACGCCCACCGTCGCGCCCACCACGTCGGTCAGCCAGTGCACGTCGAGCAGCACCCGGCACAGCGCGGCGACCACGACCGCCACCGCGGACACGGCGACCACCAGCCGCAGCCGGTGGGCCGCCAGCCACGCGCACAGCACGACCGCGGTGAACGCCACCGACGCCACCGACACCACGTGCCCGCTGGGGAAGCTGAAGTCCGGGTAGTCGCGCGGGCGTGCCCGGTCGAACACCGGCTTCACCAGCGACACCGCCCGGCACACCGCCAGCAGCAGCACGCACCGCAGCAGCAGCCCCATCAGCCGGGGTCTGCCCCGGTTCACCAGGGCCGCCACGACCAACCCGAGTGCCGCCACCGCAGGCAGTACCGGGCCGAGCACCAGGCTGCCCGCGTACGCGACCCGGCCCGCCGTGCCCTGCCAGTCGCCGCCGAGGGTGTCGGCGACCGCCACGTCCACCCCGGGCGCCGCACCGGAGACCAGCTTGCCCAGCACCAGGAACAGACCCAGCAGCAGCACGCCGAGGGTGGCGAGCCGCCTCACCGCGCCTCCGTGGCCGCCAGCGCCCGCTCGATGGTGTCGTACTGGAACCGGAACCCGTTGTCCCGCAACACCTTCGGCGCGACCAGTTGGCTGCGCAGGATCTCGTCGGCGAACTCCCCGGTCGCCAGGCGCAGCGCGGCGCGGGGCACCGGCAGGAAAGCGGCGCGGGACTTGGTCTTGGCGAAGGCGCGGGTGAACTCGGCGTTGGTGACCGGCGCGGGCCCGACCAGGTTCACCGGGCCGGAGATGTCGTTGTGCAGCACGAAGGCCAGCGCGGCCACCTCGTCGTCCAGGTGGATCCACGGCATGTACTGGGTGCCGTCGCCGAGCCGACCGCCGAGGCCGAGGAAGAACAGCGGCCGCAACCGACCCAGCAGCCCGCCGCGCCGCGACAGCACCTGCGCCGAGCGCGCCAGCACCACCCGCGCCCCGGCCGCAGCCGCCGTCGCGGCCTCCCAGCGCAGGCACAGCTCGGCCAGGAAACCCGAGCCGACCGGGGTCGCCTCGTCGGCGGGACCGGCGGTGTCGCCGTAGTAGCCGACCGCGGAACCGTTGACCAGCACCGGGATCGAGTGCTCGGCGACCGCGGCGGCCAGCACCTCGGTCGGCTCGACCCGCGAGTCGAGCAGCACCTGCTTGCGGGCGTGGCTCCACCGCCGGTCGCCGATCCCGGCGCCGCACAGGTTCACCACGGCGTCCACCCCGGACAGCGCGCCCTCGGCGATGACCCCGGCTGGCGGGTCCCAGGTGCGCTCGTCGGGGGCCTGCGCCGGGCGCCGCACCAACCGCAGCACCTCGTCGCCCTCGGCGCGCAACCTGGCCACGAGGGCGGATCCGATGAGGCCGGAGGACCCGGCGACGAGTACGCGCATGCCCTGATCGTCCCAACCATCCCGCTCGCCCGCACGCTCGGGTGATCATCGCCGGGACGGCGCGACGGCCGCCTCCCCGGGGAGACGGCCGTCGCGGTGTTCAGCTACTAGAGCCCGAGGTCGCCCTCGAACGCGCCCTCTTCCAGGCGGTTCTTCACCGCGGTGAGGAACCGGCCCGCGTCGGCGCCGTCGACCAGGCGGTGGTCGTAGGTCAGCGCCAGGTAGACCATCGAGCGGATCGCGATCGTGTCGTCGCCGACCGAGTCGGTCACCACGACCGGCCGCTTCACGACCAGGCCGACCCCCAGGATCGCCACCTGCGGCAGCTGGATGATCGGGGTGTCGAACAGCGCGCCCTGGCTGCCCAGGTTGGTCAGGTTGAACGTCGCCCCGAACAGCTCGTCCGGGGTGACCTTGTTCGCCCTGGTGCGCCCGGCGAGGTCGGCGATCTTGTGCGAGAGCCCGCTGATGCTCAGGTCACCCGCGTCGCGGATGGCCGGGGTGAGCAGGCCGCGCTCGGTGTCCACCGCGATGCCCAGGTGCTCGGCGCCGTGGTAGGTGACCTCGTTGGTCTCGTCGTTGATCGAGGCGTTGAGCTTCGGGTGCTGCTTGAGCGCCTCGACCGCGGCCTTGGCGAAGAACGGCAGGAACGTCAGCTTGACGCCCTCGCGCTGCTCGAACGCCGACTTGGACTTGGCCCGCAGCTTGGCGATGCGGGTCACGTCGACCTCGATCACCTGGGTCAGCTGGGCGGCGGTCTGCAGCGACTCGACCATCCGGCGCGACACGGTCTGGCGCAGGCGGGTCAGCTTCTGCGTGGTGCCGCGCAGCGACGCGTCCGCGCCGGGTGCCGGGGTCGGCGCCTTGGCGGCCGCAGCGGGCGCCGGGGCGCTCTGCTGGGGGGCGGGAGCGGGGGCCTTCTTGGCCTCCGCGGCGGCGAGCACGTCCTGCTTGCGGATGCGGCCACCGACACCGGTGCCGGTCAGCCCGGACAGCTCGATGCCGTGCTCCGCGGCCAGCTTGCGCACCAGCGGCGTCACGTAAGGCGAGCCGTTGGTCGACGAGTCCTGCTTCGGCGCTTCCTGGCGAGGAGCCTCCTGGCGCGGGGCCGGGGCCTGCTCCTGCTTCGGAGCCTCAGCCTGCGGAGCCTCCTGCTTGGGCGCCTCCGCCTTGGGGGCCTCCTGCTTCGGGGCCTCCGCCTTCGGGGGCTCGGGGGCCTGCTCCTGCGGTGCGGGCGCGCTGCCCGCCTCACCGATCACGGCGAGCTTGCCGCCGACCTCGACGGTGGCGTCCTCACCGGCGCTGATCTCCAGCAGGGTGCCCGCGACCGGCGACGGGATCTCGGTGTCGACCTTGTCGGTGGACACCTCCACCAGCGGCTCGTCGACCTCGACGGAGTCGCCGACCTGCTTGAGCCAGCGGGTGACGGTGCCCTCGGTGACGCTCTCGCCCAGCGCGGGCATGGTCACGTCGGTGCCCTTGCCGCTACCGCCGCGCGGCGCGTCGGCCGAGGGCTGCGGGCCGGGGGCCGCCGCTTCCTGCTGCTCGGGCTCCGGCTCGGGCGCCTGCTCCTCAGCGGCCCCCGAGTCCGCGGAACCCGAGTCGTCGGACCCCGAGTCCGCGGAGCCGTCGCCGATGACGGCCAGCTGCCCGCCGACCGCCACGGTCTCGTCCTCGGCGGCCACGATCTTCTGCAGCACACCCGCGACCGGCGAGGGGATCTCGGTGTCGACCTTGTCGGTGGACACCTCGACCAACGGCTCGTCGAGTTCGACGGTGTCGCCCTCCTGCTTGAGCCAGCGGGTGACGGTGCCCTCGGTGACGCTCTCACCGAGGGCGGGCATCTCAACGGAGAACGCCATGGTTGTTCAGACTCCTCGTGCTTGCTGCTCGGCTGACGGGTGGGTTGGGGCTGAGCCGTCCACGCCTCAGCCGTGCACGTGCAGGGGCTTGCCCGCGAGGGCGAGGAACGCCTCGCCGAGGGACTCGTTCTGGGTGGGGTGGGCGTGCACCAGCGGGGCGACGTCCTCGGGGGTGGCCTCCCAGCTGTAGATCAGCTGCGCCTCGCCGATGAGCTCGCCGACCCGCTCGCCGACCAGGGTGATCCCGACCACCGGGCCCTCGGGCGACTTGACCAGCTTCACCCCGCCGCTGGTCTTGAGGATCTGGCTCTTGCCGTTGCCCGACAGCGCGTACACCAGGGTCTCGGCCGAGCCGTACTTCTCCTTGGCCTGCGCCTCGGTCAGGCCGACGGAGGCGACCTCGGGCTTGCAGTAGGTGACCCGGGGGATGCCCGCCTCGTCGATCACCTTCGGGTTCTGGCCCGCGATGTCCTCGGCGATGAAGATGCCCTGCTGGAAGCCGCGGTGCGCCAGCTGCAGGCCGGGCACCAGGTCGCCGACGGCGTAGACGCCGGGCAGGTTGGTGCGCAGCCGCTCGTCGGTGAGCACGAAGCCGCGCTCGAGGTTGAGACCGGCCTCCTCGAAGCCGTGGCCCGCGCTGTTGGGGCCGCGGCCGACCGCGACCAGCAGCAGGTCGGCCTCCAGGCTCTCGCCGGACTCCAGGCTGACCGAGACACCGGACCCGTCCTGGGTGGCGCCGGTGAAGCGGACCCCGGTCTTGAACTTAATCCCGCGCTTGCGGAACGCGCGCTCCAGCTGCTTGGAGGCCCACTCGTCCTCGGCGGGCACCAGCCGGGGCAGCGCCTCGACGATGGTCACCTCGGCGCCGAAGGAGCGCCACACGCTGGCGAACTCCACGCCGATCACGCCGCCGCCGAGCACGACGACCTTCTGCGGCACGTAGTCCAGGTTCAGCGCCTGGTCGCTGGTGATGATCCGGCCGCCGATCTCCAGGCCGGGCAGCGAGCGCGCGTAGGAGCCGGTGGCGAGCACCACGTTCTTGCCGGTGTAGCGGGTGCCGTCGACCTCGACGGAGTTCGGGCCCACGAAGCGCCCGGTGCCCTCGACGACGGTCACCTTATTCGCTTTAAAGAGGCCCTGGAGTCCCTTGTACAGACCGGCGACGACACCGTCCTTGTAGGAATTGACGCCGTGGATGTCGATGCCCTCGAGGGAGGATTTCACCCCGAACTGATCGCCCTCGCGCGCGTTGTCAGCGACCTCGGCGGCGTGCAGCAGGGCCTTGGTCGGGATGCAACCCCGGTGCAGGCAGGTGCCTCCGACCTTGTCCTTCTCCACCAGGATGACCGAGAGTCCGAGCTCTGCGGCGCGGAACGCGCAGGCATAGCCACCGGACCCGCCACCCAGGATCACAAGGTCAGCGGAGGTGTCAGTCACGGGATCTCCTCGACGAGCGACAGCGACAGATTTGCCGGTGCGTGGCGCGGTCGCGGACCCCACCAGCCACCACAAGACATCTTGTCACTACGCGAGGCGCGCCTGCGAGGTGGCCGGGGTGTGCGGGCCCCCTGTTCGGGTTACCCACCGGTACCCCGATCGGGGTCGGGGACAATGGGGGTAGCGGACCGGATACCGGAGGTGGCACAGGTGGGTCTGTTCGACTCGCTTCGCAGGAAGCAGAAGCCGGGTGTACTGCGCTCGGCGAGCAAGCAGGACACCACTCACCTGGACGAGTGGGCTGGTAGCAGGCACGGAGTGGAGGCCTATGTCGAGCCGAGGACGAACGTGACGGACACGACTGTGGTCCTCGTCGCCCACGACGGCGAGTGGACCCGGCGGCGCATCGCCGACTTCGACGCGGCGATGGAGTTCGGCAAGAAGCGCGGCATCCCCGTCTACGAGGTCGCCCGGGTCGGTTACCCGAAGCGGATGCGCGACTACATGGCGCGGCAGAAGCGCGAAGGCAAAGGCTGAGGGTGGGGTGCGCGCACCCCACCCCCGAGTGGTCCTCACCCCGCTGGGGCCGGTCGTGACCGACCCGAGCGGGTTCGCCTCCGCGCCGGTCGATCAGCCGTTCTCGGCGATGTCGGCCAGCACCGCGGCCAGGGTGCGCACCGGCACGCCCGTGCCGCCCTTGTGCGTGTAGCCGTAGGGGCCGCCCGTGTTGTACGACGGGCCCGCGATGTCGATGTGCGCCCACGGCAGGCCCTCGGGCACGAACTCGCCGAGGAAGATCGCCGCGGCCAGCATGCCGCCCCAGCGGTGCCCGGTGACGTTGGCCAGGTCGGCCAGCCGCGAGTCCAGGTCCGCGCGCAGCTCCTCCGGCAGCGGCATCGCCCAGCCGCCCTCGCCGGTCGCCCTGGCGATCTCGGCCACCCGGTCGCGGAACTCGTCGGAGCCCATCACGCCCGCGGTGCGGTTGCCCAGCGAGATCGGCTGCGCCCCGGTCAGCGTGGAGGTCTCGATCAGGTAGTCCGGGGCGTCCTCGACCGCGCGCACGATGGCGTCGGCCAGGATCAGGCGGCCCTCGGCGTCGGTGTTGAGCACCTCGACGGTCTTGCCGCCGTACATGGTCAGCACGTCGCCGGGGCGGTAGGCGTCACCGGAGGGCATGTTCTCGGCCATCGGCACGGTCGCGGTGATGTGCAGCGGGTACTTGAGCTTCGCCGCCAGCACGACGGTGGCGATGACCGCCGCCGCGCCGCCCATGTCGGAGCTCATGACCTCCATGTTGGGCGCGGGCTTGATCGAGATGCCGCCGGTGTCGAAGGTGATGCCCTTGCCGATCAGGGCGACCTTCTTGCGCGCCTTCGGGCCCTTGTAGGTGATCCGCACCAGCCGCGGCTGGCGGGTCGAGCCGCCGCCGACGCCCAGGATGCCGCCGAAGGCGCCCTTGCGCAGCGCCTTCTCGTCGAGCACCTCGACCTCGAGGCCGTTCTCCTTGGCCAGCGCGGCCGCGCGCTCGGCGAACGAGGCCGGGTACAGGTCGTTGGGCGGGGTGTTGACCAGGTCGCGGGTCGCGGTGACGGCCTCGGCGATCGCGGTGGCCGCCTTCAGCGTCGCGCGGTGCTCCTTGGTGGTGCCCTCGGTCGGCGCGGCGAAGTCCACCTTGGCCAGTTCGCTACCCGCCGACTCGGACTTGTAGGTGGCGAAGGAGTAGGCGCCGAGCACGGTGCCCTCGACGGCCGCCTGCAGGTCCACAGTGGACAGCGTGTTCACCAGGTGCTTGCTCGAGGTGAGCGCGCGGGCGGCTGCGCCGGAAGCCCGGCGCACCTGCTCGGCGGTGATCTCGCCGTCGGCGCCGGTCTTGCCCAGGCCCGCGGCGACGACCAAGCGCGCCTTGAGCTTGCCCAGCGTCGGGACCTTGACGACCTCGTCCAGCTTGCCGGTCGCGCCGAGCGCGCCGAGCACCTCGGCCAGGGTGCCCCCGAACGCCGCGTCCACCGCGTCGGCGCCCGCCGCCAGCGCGGCACCGGAGCCGTTCTGGACGATGCCGACCACGATGGCGTCGACGGGGGCCTCGGATACCGGTGTGGTGGCCAGGGCCAACTTGGGGGCGGTCACAGGTGTACTCCTCGGATGTCGCTCGGGTGACCCGGCCGCCGGAGTCCTCGTGGGACCGGCGCGGACCTGGTCTGGGGGCCCTGATGGCCAGGTAATGACGCATGCTAACGAGTTGGTCGCGGCTTTCAACCAGAGGTCGGATGGAGAAACCGGTACCGGTCTGGCACGGTTGTGCCCGTGACAGCGATGGGACAGGCCCGCGGCGCCACCTGGGCTAGGGTGCCCGCCGCCGCGGCGGTGGCGCTGGGTGCGGGCGCCCTGCTGACCAGCGGGCCCGCCGCCGCTGCCGCCGGGTGGTGGTCGGTGGCCGGGTTGGCGCTGGCCGGGCTTGTGGCCCTGCTGACCGCGGTGTCGCTAGCCGATCTTGCCGCCCAGTCTTGCCTCACCGGCGTTTCCGCGCATGTCAGAACCCGACTGGGTGTCCTGCCCGGCCGCTTCGCTGGCGTGCTCGACATCGGCGGCCGGGTGGTCGGCGCCGCTGCCGTGGCCGGTGCCGTCGGCGCCTACCTGTGGCCCGCGCAGCCGAAAGTGGCCGCGATCGGGGTGCTGGTCTGCGTGGCGGGGCTCGCGCTGGGGCGGGTGCGCTTCAGCGGGCCGTCGCGGTGGGTGATCGTCGGTGTGACGATGGTCACTGTCGCGGTGTTCGTGACAACCGGGTTGGCCATCGAGCCCGTCCGCCAAGCCGTCGACGCGGTCGCCGACGCCCCCGGTGCGAACGACGCGACCGGGATCCTCGCCGCCGCGGGCGTGTTCTTCTTCGGCTTCCTCGGCGTGGAGCGGGCTGTCGGGCCGCGAGCCAGGACCGGGCTCGTCACCGTCCTGGTGGTCGCCGTGGCCTCCCTGCTCGTGTTCGTCACCGCCCTGCGGCAACTCGGCGGCCCCCGGCTCGCCCTGTCACCCACTCCGTTGCGTGACGCGCTGGCCGCCGCCGACGGTGCCGCGATCGACCCGGCGCTGACCGTCGGTCTCGCCGTCGGCGGGTTGCTCGCGGTCCGCTCGCTGCTCGCGGGCGCGGGCGCCGGGCTCACCGACCTCGCCGAGGCCGGGGAACTGCCCGCCGCCGCGACGGTTCACCGGCACCTGATCACCGCCGTCGCCGCCGCCGCGGTGGCGCTGATGGTCGACCCCACCACCGCGGTGGCCATCGCGGCCACGCTCCTGCTCGGGTCCGCGGCCTTCCTCAACTCCGCCGCGCGCACCCTGTGCCGGGAGCAGCGCTCGTCCTGGGTGCCCACCGGCTGCTGCGGTCTGGCGCTGAGCGTGGTGGTCGGTGTCAACATCTCGACCGGCTCGTTGCTCGCCGCCGTGGTGGTCCTCGGGGTGGGCACCGGACTGTGTACGTTGCGTGTCCGCCGGGTGCGTTCAGACACGCCCGGGTGACCTCTGGGTAGTCGGACGTCCGAGTGTCGGGATAGCCGGTTCTCCACCTGCTCATCAGCGGATACTGTGCCTCGTATGACGCCTACGCTGCCGTTCACGCGGACCCCGAACCCAGACCCGGCGACCCCGGAGCGGGTTGCGGAGGTACTCGCCAGGCCGGGCTTCGGGCAGTTCTTCACCGACCACATGGTGACCATCAAGCACACCCGCGACCTGGGGTGGCACGACGCCAAGGTCGAGCCGTACCGGCCGATCTCCTTGGACCCCTCCGCGATGGTGCTGCACTACGGTCAGGCGATCTTCGAAGGGCTCAAGGCCTATAGGCAGCCCGACGGCACGATCGCCTCCTTCCGCCCCGAGGCCAACGCCGCTCGCTTCAACGCCTCCGCCCGCCGCATCGCGATGCCCGAGCTGCCCGAGGACCTGTTCCTCGAGTCGCTGCGCGAGCTGGTCGCCGCGGACGCCCGCTGGGTGCCCGAGCAGGCCGAGGAGTCGCTCTACCTGCGGCCGTTCATGATCTCCACGGAGGCCGCGCTCGGCGTGCGCCCCTCCAGCGAGTACCTGTACGTGGCCATCGCCTCCCCGGCGGGCGCCTACTTCGCGGGCGGGGTCAAGCCGGTCACGGTGTGGCTGTCCACCGAGTACGTGCGCGCCTCGCCCGGCGGCACCGGCGCGGCCAAGTTCGCGGGCAACTACGCCGCGTCCCTGGTCGCCCAGGCGCAGGCGGCGGAGAAGGGCTGCGACCAGGTCGTGTGGCTCGACGCCGTGGAGCGCCGCTGGGTCGAGGAGATGGGCGGCATGAACCTGTTCTTCGTGCTGGGTTCCGGCGCCGACGCCAGGGTCGTCACCCCGGAGCTGTCCGGCGCGCTGCTGCCCGGCATCACCCGCGACTCGCTGCTGACGCTGGCCGCCGAGCTGGGCTACGGCATCGAGGAGCGGCGGATCTCCACCGAGGAGTGGGAGAAGAAGGCCGAGTCCGGCGAGCTCACCGAGGTGTTCGCCTGCGGCACCGCCGCCGTGATCACCCCCGTCGGCCACGTGAAGCACGCCGAGGGCGACTTCGCGATCAGCGGCGGTGAGACCGGCCCGGTCACCACGCAACTGCGCGAGACCCTGACCCGGTTGCAGCGCGGCGAGACCACCGACACCCGGGGCTGGCTCACCACCCTCGCCTGACCGGTAGACCTGACTGGGACGCGCCCCTCATATCTAGCGAGGGGCGCGTTTCTCTCTCTTAGCGCCAGCCGCCGTTGCGACCGTTGACGTCAACAGTGGCAGGTAGGCGAATCTCGCCTTCGGTGACGCCCGCGTCCCCAAAGGTCGCCATCTCCGCGAGCACCCTGGCGGCCATGGTCACCAGCGGTAGGGCCGCCACGGCTCCGGTGCCCTCGCCGAGGCGCAGGTCCAGGTTCAGGATCGGCGTCAGGTTGAGCTGCTCCAAGACGAGCGTGTGCGCGGGCTCGACCGACTTGTGGCCCGCCACCCACCACTCCGAGGCCCCCGGCGCCAACTCCTCCGCCACCAGCGCCGCGGCGCCGCTGACCAGGCCGTCGAGGATCACCGGGGTCTTGCGGACGGCGGCCTGGGCGAGGAACGCAGCCATGGCGGCGATGTCCGCGCCACCGACCGTGCGCAGCAGCGCCACCGGGTTCGCGCTGACCCGCCGCGCCCGGCGCAGCCCGTCGCGGACCGCCACCGCCTTGCGCATCCAGGTCTGGTCGTCGATGCCGGTGCCGCGACCGACCACGGCCACCGGCTCCGCCCCGGCCAGCGCGGCGATGATGATCGACGCAGGCGTGGTGTTGCCGATCCCCATGTCCCCGGCGACCAGCAGGTCCGCGCCGCCGTCGACCTCCTCGTCGGCGATGGCCCGCCCGGCGGCGATCGCGGCGTAGACCTCGTTGTCGGTCAGCGCGTCGGTCCGGTCGATCGACCCGGACGCCCGGCGGACCTTGTGCGCGGTCACCTGCTCGGGGAACTCGGCGTCGGTGTCGACCCCCAGGTCGAGCACCCGCACGGTCGCGCCAGCGGCGGCCGCCATCACGTTGATCGCGGCGCCGCCGGTCAGGAAGTTCGCGACCATCTGGCCGGTCACCTCCGCCGGGAACGCCGACACCCCGTTCGCCGCGACGCCGTGGTCACCGGCGAACACGACGACTCGCGGCCGGGTGAACGGCCTGGGCGGGCACTGCCCCTGGCAGGCCGCGACCCACACGCCCAACTCCTCCAGGCGCCCGAGCGACCCGGCGGGCTTGGTGAGCGTCAAGTGGCGCGCCACAGCCTCCCGGTGCGCCTGCGCGTCCGGGGTCGGGATGTGGGGGAACTCGGTGCTCACCTGCTACCTCCGTGGTTGAGGGGCCTGCCCGGTAGAGCCTGCCAGAGTGGACCGGACCGACCACAGCCTGGGCTACCGTGATCGCGTGACTTTCCGCTGGCGCTACGAGGACGAATCGGGCCGACCGGTCACCGGGCCCGAACTGGGCTTCCCCGACCAGGACGCCGCCGAGTCCTGGTTCGGCGACGCCTGGCCCGCCCTGCTCGACGCGGGCGTGCACCAGGTCGTCCTGCTCGACGACGCGGACGAGGTCTACGGCCCGATGAGCCTGCGGCCCCCCGCCTGAGGCCGGGGCTTGGCCTGCAAGGGGTGGGACGACAACCGGTCTTAACCCCGCCTCGCCTAACCTGGTGACCCGTGCCGCGTCGCAACAAGATCCGCCGGGATGACGAGCCGCGCCCCCTCGGCGGCGGGCTGGGCAGCCAGCGGGTGGAGTCCGGGTCCGACGGCGACTGGCAGGTCCGGCACATCCCCGGCGCGCAGGCCACCAAGACCTACCGCTGCCCCGGCTGCGACCACGAGATCCAGCCCGGCACGCCGCACCTGGTGGCGTGGCCCGCGCAGGAGTACGGCACCGTCGAGGACCGCAGGCACTGGCACCCGCACTGCTGGAACTCCCGCAAGCGCCGCCCCCGGAGGTTCTGACGTGACCAGGATCGGCCCCAACACGCTCCTGCCCGCCCGCCGCCGCTCGCTCACGCTGACCACCGCGGACGGCGAACGCCTCGCGGCGGAGTTGGCGCTGCCCGAGGGCGAACCGCGGGCGACGGTCGTCCTCGTGCACCCGAACCCGACCGGCGGCGGGTCGATGGACACGCACGTGATCCGCAAGGCCGCCGCGCGCCTGCCCGCGCTCGCCGGGATCGCGACGCTGCGGTTCAACACCCGCGGCACGGTCAGCGAGTCCGGCGCCAGCACCGGTACCCACGACGCGGGGGTCGCCGAGGCGCACGACCTCGCCGCCGCGGTGGCCGCCGTCGCCGACCTGCCCGGGGTGTGGCTCGCGGGGTGGTCTTTCGGCACCGATGTCGTGCTCATGCACGGATCGCGCGACGACGTGCGCGGCGCGTTCCTGCTCGCCCCGACGATGCGGCGGACCCGGCCCGAGCACCTCGCCGCGTGGGCGCGCTCGGGCAAGCCGGTCCGCTGCGTGGTCCCGGAGTTCGACGACTACCTGCGGCCGGACGCCGCCGCGGTCCGCTTCGCGGGCGTCCCGCAGGCCGAGATCATCACCTTCCCCGGTTGCAAGCACCTGTTCGTCGGGCACGCCGAGCGGGCGCTGGACTCGCTGGTCGACCTCGTCGCCCCGGACGTGCCCACCCCGTTGCCGGGGGAGTGGCCAGATCAGACCGCCGAGGTGTAGAACCGCGACAGCGCGCCGTGGTACTCCGCTTGGCGGAACTCGCGGAACCCGAGCTTGTCGGCCACCCGCCGCGCCGGTTCGTTGTCCACTGTGGTCACGATCCACACCGGCAGGTGCGCGGCGCGCGCCGCGGCCAAGTCCACAGCGGCCCGCGCCATCTCCGGCGCGAACCCCTTGCCCCACACCGGTGGCCGGAACCGGTAGTACAGGTTCAGGTACCGCGCGCCGTCGAACTCGCTGTGCTGCACCCCGCCGAGCCCGACCGGCTCACCGCCGTGCTCGACCACCCAGTAGCCGAAGCCGTGTTCGTCCCAGTGCGCCGTCCAGGCCCGCAGGTCGCGCGCGCATTCGGCCGCGTCGGCCGGTCCGGACGGCCGGAACCGGGCCGCCGCCGGGTCCCCTTGGACCGCCAGCACGGTGGCCAGGTCCGCCGCGGTGACCGGTCGCAGGCTCAGCCGTTCGGTGCGGATAACAGGCATGGCGCCGAAGGTAGCTGGCGGGACCGACACCCGGTGCGATTCCATGGTCATCATGGATCGAGCCCACGCCCTGCCGTGCCCCCAGCCCTGGCGCACCACCGACGGATCGCCCAACCCGGCGGGGGCGCCCGGCGGAGCGGCCACCTCCGTGCTGACCGAGGGGGCCACCGGGCTGCTGCTGCCCACCCGCCCGACGACCCTCGCCGCCGGGGTGGTGCTGGTCCTGGTCGGGCTGCTGCTCGCCGTCCCCGGCGGCCTGCTGATCGCCTTCGGCGCGACCCTGGCGGTGGTCGCGGGCGTCGTGCTCGGCCTGCTGGGGGTGCTGCTGCTCGCCGCCGGGGTGTTCGCGCTGACCCGAAAGCAGCGCGACAACGGGATCGTGCTGACCCCCGAGCACGTGCTGCTGACCTGGGTGCGGCCGGTTGTCCAGGTGCCGTGGTCGACGATCACCGAGGTGCGGCCGCTGTCGCTGCGGATGGGCCGGGCCAAGACCGCGCCGAGCCAGAACTACCTCGGCATCGCCGCGCGCGACCACGCCGTCACCGGTGAGCGGATGCGCAAGGTCGCGGTCCGCTTCGGCCCCGACCTGGTGGCCGCGGTGCCGATGCGCACCCTCGACCTCGACCAGCTGGTGGTGCTGCACGCGCTGCGCTACTACCACGCCAACCCGCACGCCAGGACCGAGCTGACCGGCGCGGACGCGGTGCGCCGGATCGAGACCCGCGAGCTGACCTGAGCTTGCCCTTGAGCCCTTGAGCCCTTGAGCCCTTGAGCCCTTGAGCCCTTGAGCCCGGCAGAATGGCTGGCATGCGCCCGCTGCTGCTGTTCCACGCCTTCCCGCTCGACTCGCGCATGTGGGACGGGGTGCGCGACGCGCTGTCCGGCCACGTCCGGTTGATCACGCCGGATCAGCGGGGGTTCGGCGGCGCGCCACTGGGCGAGGCCGTCTCGTCACTGGATGTGGTTGCCGCGGACGCGATCGCGCTGCTGGACTCGCTGGCCATCGAGCGCGCTGTCGTCGGTGGCTGCTCTATGGGCGGTTACGTCGCGATGGCTTTGCTGCGGCATGCGCCAGAGCGGGTTGCCGGGCTGTTGTTGGTCGACACGAAGGCTCCTGCCGACACCGAGGAGGCTGCCTCGAACCGGCTTGCTATGGCTGAGCGTGCTGAGCGGGAAGGGATCGTGCCGTGGCTCGCGGACACGATGCTGCCTGTCCTCGGTAGCTCTGCCGTGCACGGGCAGGTCCGAGGGTGGCTAGAGGAGCAGTCGCCTAAGAGCGTCGCTTGGACCCAGCGTGCGATGGCTGCTCGACCCGACTCCCGAGACACGTTGCGTGCGGCCAAGGTCGACACGCTTGTCGTGCACGGTGGCGCTGACGGTCTTATGCCGGTGTCGCTGGGGGAGGAGTTGGCTGATCTCACGGGGGGCTCGCTGACAGTGCTACCGGGCGTTGGTCACTTGCCGCCGGTAGAGGCACCTGAGGCGTTCGCCGCCGCTGTCGTGCCCTGGTTGGCTTCTACCTAGCGGGTTTCCCCGGTCCGAGCCCCGCCCACAAGGGCTCGGACCGGGGCGGTCCGCTACCGCCGGGAACGCTTACGCGGACCTGGGTCCGCGGGTACCTCGCTCATCGCCACGGCCTCCCCGTTCGGTACATCCCTGCCGGTCCTACCCGGGGTGGTGGCCCGGCGGAGCACGCTGTGCCGCAGCCTCGGGTAGCCGCGTACGGAGATCGGTCTGCGCGCGCGGGTGGTGAAGTCTGCGCCATCACCCAGGGCGTTGGCCAGACCCTTGTCGACCAGGACCGCCCCCGGCCGCGCCGCCGAGGTGAGCCTGCTGGCGATGTTGACCACCGACCCGTACACGTCCCCGTAGCGGCTCAACACCCGTCCGTAACCGAGCCCGGCCCGCAGCGGCGGCAGTTCGGGGTCGGCCTCGGCGCGCTCGAGCAGCTCGACCGCGATCCGCGCGCCGTGCTCGGGCTCATCGGCGACGAACAGCACCTCATCGCCGAGCATCTTCACGATCCGCCCGTGGTTGTCCGCCACCACCTCAGCCGTCACCGCGTCGAACCGGTCCACCAACCGCACCAGCTCATGCTCATCACTACGCCGCGTCCACGCCGTGAACCCCACCATGTCGGCGAACCCGACGACCTGCTCACGCGATTCCAGGTCGCTACTGGCCAGCACCCGCCCCGCGTGCGCCGCCAAGTGCCGCCGCCACACCAACGACTGGATCCGCGCCAGATCCGGCAGCAACCCCTCGACCAACCGCCGTGGATCTCCCTGTTCAGGATTGGCCTCGAGCACGGACCGCAACACGTCGACCTCCCACTCGGCCAGCCGTGAGAGGTGCTGCCCAAGCACCCGAGCGGTAGCAGTAGCCAACTCCGGATCGACGATCCCCGCCGACATCAACCGATCAGCCAGCCGCAACGCCTCGGCATCCCCCTCCGTGAACACCACCGCCCCATCAGCAACGGTGGCGAACCCCAACGCCCGCCACAACGCCATCGCCCGCTCAACCGGGACGCCAGAAAGCGCACAAACCTGCACCCGCGTGAACTGCCGCGCCCCGCCGAGCACCACCTCCTCAATGCCCCGCTCCACCCCGTCTCCCCCCTCTCACACCTCGCCGCCGGTCGGGTGGCGTCCGCGATCACGCGTCCGCCTGGTGGCGTCGGATTTCGATGCTTTGTCCGTCGAGCACGGGGATCGGAACGTCTGCCGTCGTCGGTCTGCCCGCCCTCGACCCGCTCGCCACCCCGGTCCCCGGCTACGTCGTGTGCACGATCAGCACGTCGACCGTCGACTTGCGGGCGGCCTCGGCGGGGACGGACCCGAGGATCCGCCCGGCCAACGTGTTGAGCCCGCGGTTGCCGATCACCAGCAGGTCAGCGCCCCGCTCGGCGACGACCTCGGCCAGTGCGGGCACCGGGTCGCCCGCCACCACCACGGTGTCGACCTTGGTCGCCCCGACCCGCCTGGCCCGCTCGGCCGCGGTGCGCACCGACTCCTCGGCGGGCGTCGACCCGACCACCTGGTAGCCGACGTCGGCGCCGAGCGCGTCCTGGGCCCGCTCGACCTCGCGGCCCGCCCTCGGCTGGTACGCCGAGGCGATGACCAGCGTGGCCCCGGCGTCAGCCGCGATCGCCGCGGCCCGCTCGACCGCGCGGAAGGACGAGTCGGAGCCGTCGGTCCCCACGACCACGGTCTGGTAGGCGCTCATCCCGGTCTCCTCCCGTTAGCTACTTGTCAGTAGACTTAACCAGGACAACGACCGATCGGGCCAGGGGTCGCGGGATCTGGGTCACACTTGACCGCATGACCCCCGCCGAGATGCTCGCCGTGGCCGTCCGCGAAGCCCGCACCGGCCTCGCCTCCGGCGGCGTCCCCGTGGGCGCCGCCCTCTTCGGCCCCGACGGCGACCTCTGGGGCAGCGGCCACAACCGCCGAGTCCAGGACGGCGACCCCACCACCCACGGCGAAACCGCCGCCTTCCGCGCCGCGGGCCGCCGCCGCTCCTACCGCGGCACCACGATGGTCACCACCCTGTCGCCCTGCTGGTACTGCAGCGGCCTCATCCGCCAGTTCAACATCCCCGCTGTCCTCATCGGCGAATCCCGAACCTTCACCGGCGGCCACGACTGGCTAGCCGACCACGGCGTGCGCGTGACGGTCCTCGACGACCCCGAATGCGTGCGGATGATGACCACTTTCATCGCCGAGCACCCGGACCTCTGGTTCGAAGACATCGGCGAGTAGTCCGCCACTCCGCTCCCGCCCAGATTTCCCTTTGATACCAACCTCTTCGCGTCTCTTCCCGCGCCCCCGCCGCCCCCTGCCCCTCGCCGCAAGTTCCCCCGACTGGGCGACAGAAGTTATCCACATGTAGATCTTCGCCGCCTTCTCCCAAGATCCACTGTCGGCAGGGCCCGGTAGACTGGCACCGGGGCCGCCCCCCGGAGAGGGTGGGGGCTGCGCCCCCGTTCCGCGCGCGGGTGCGAAGCGGTGGTGGGTGGGGGCGGCGGGGTTGCCGGGCTGTGTTGGGGTTGCCGGTGAGGGCATGTGCTGGCTCGGGTTTGGGTGGGTCGCTTCGGCTGTGCTTGGTGCGGGCGGGGGCCCTACGACAACCGTGGCGGGACCGCAAAGCAGGGGCTGAAAGCGTGGCCCTGCAGCGAGGCGGCGCTACGGCTGCCGTCCCCCGCAGACAAGTTCACCGCATCGAGCCGAGAGCGTCGGAGCTTCCGGGTGTCCACGGGCTGGCTAGGCGGTCGGAGTAGGGCGGCGGGGGCGGCAGTCCACAGTGGATAGGCGGTAGTGGGGTCAGTCACATCGGCGTCCTCTGAATCGCTACTCATGAGTAACGTGCCGCTGCACCGCAGGTCCGACGAACCGCAGGAGGTCCGCCGTGCAGAAGATCCTCGACGCGATCCAGGCAGGGGAGCTGGCTGCCGTCGGCTCGTTGCCGGTGCCCGAGCACTACCGCGGGATCACCGTGCACGCCGACGAGGTCGGGATGTTCGAGGGGCTGCCGTCGCGGGAGAAGGACCCCCGGCGCTCGCTGCACCTCGACGAGGTCGCCACCCCGGAGCTCGGCCCGGGGGAGGCGCTGGTCGCGGTCATGGCCAGCGCGATCAACTACAACACCGTGTGGACCTCGATCTTCGAGCCGGTGTCGACCTTCAAGTTCCTCGAGCGCTACGGCAAGCTCTCCCCGCTGGCCAAGCGGCACGACCTGCCCTACCACGTGGTCGGCTCCGACCTGGCGGGCGTCGTGCTGCGGACCGGGCCGGGCGTGCACAGCTGGAAGCCCGGCGACGAGGTGGTCGCGCACTGCCTCAGCGTCGAGTTGGAGGGCCCCGACGGCCACAACGACACGATGATGGACTCCGAGCAGCGCATCTGGGGGTTCGAGACCAACTTCGGCGGCCTGGCCGAGCTCGCGCTGGTGAAGTCCAACCAGCTCATGCCCAAGCCCGCGCACCTCACCTGGGAGGAGGCCGCCTCGCCCGGGCTGGTGAACTCCACCGCCTACCGGCAGTTGGTCTCCCGCAACGGCGCCGCCATGAAGCAGGGCGACGTGGTGCTGATCTGGGGTGCCTCCGGCGGCCTCGGCTCCTACGCGACCCAGTTCGCGCTCAACGGCGGCGCGATCCCGGTGTGCGTGGTCTCCAGCAAGGAGAAAGCCGACATCGCGCGCAAGATGGGCGCCGAGCTGATCATCGACCGCAGCGCGGAGGGCTACCGGTTCTGGCGCGACGAGCACACCCAGGACCCGCGCGAGTGGCAGCGCTTCGGCGCCCGCATCCGCGAGCTCACCGGCGGCGAGGACCCCGACATCGTCTTCGAGCACCCCGGCAAGGAGACCTTCGGCGCCTCGGTCTACGTCGCCCGCCGCGGCGGCACGATCGTCACCTGCGCGTCCACCTCCGGGTTCCTGCACCAGTACGACAACAGGTACCTGTGGATGAACCTCAAGCGGATCATCGGCTCGCACTTCGCCAACTACCGCGAGTCCTGGGAGGCGAACCGGTTGATCGACAAGGGTCTGATCCACCCCACGGTGTCCAAGGTCTACCCGCTCGCCGAGACCGGTCAGGCCGCGCTGGACGTCCACCACAACTCGCACCAGGGCAAGGTCGGCGTGCTGTGCCTGGCCCCCGAGGAGGGGCTCGGCGTGCGCGACGAAGCCAAGCGGGAACGGCATTTGACCGCCATCAACCGCTTCCGGGGTGTTTGAGCACCCCCCGGCGCGCACGCGTTGGGCACGTGGGCGCCGGGGGGCACCACTCACCGATCTACTCGATGGTGGTCTATCCGATGCAGGTAGCGTGGGCACATGGGCTTGGGTGAGGAACGCGATCTTGTGCCGCTGGGTGCCGGTTTCGACATCACCAAGCGGGGCTACAGCCGCGCGCAGGTGGAAGAGCACTTGGAGCGGCTCGACGCGGAGTTGCAGTTGCTGCACGGCGATCGCAACGCCGCCGTGTCGCAGGCGACCGACCTCGCCAAGCAGTTGGAGTCCTCGCGCGGTGAGATCAGCGACCTGCGCGGCCAGATCGACCGGCTCTCCCAGCCGCCGACGACCCTCGAGGGGCTGAGCGAGCGCCTGCAGCGGATGCTGCGCCTGGCCACCGAGGAAGCGCAGGAGACCCGCTCGCGCGCCGACGCCGACGCCGCCCACGTCCGCGCGAAGGCCGAGGCCGACGCGGGCGCCCTGCGGCAGCGCTACGACAAGCTCATCGCCGAACTCGACGCCCGCCGCGCCGAGATGGAGGCCGAGCACCGCGGCGTCGTCGACAAGGCCCGCACCGACGCGGAGCAGACCGTGCAGCGCGCCAGGGCCGAGGCCGCGCGCATCGAGGCCGAGTCCGAACAGCGCCGCACCACGGTCGAAGAGGACTTCGACATCGCCATGTCCGCCCGCCGCACCGAGGCGATGCGGTCACTGGCCGAGCAGGAGGCCACCAGCAAGTCCGAGGCCGAGCGCCGGGTCCGCGAGGCCACCGAGGAAGCCAACCGCCGCCGCCACGACGCCGCGACCGAGGCGACCGCGCGCCTGCAGGAGGCCACCACCGAGGCCCACCGCCGCGTCCGCGAGGCCACCGAGGAAGCGAACCGCCGCATCAACCACGCGGCCCAGCGCGTGGCCGCCCTGCGCGGACTGCGGTCGCGCATCGCCGACCAGCTGCACTCCGCCCGCGACCTCATCGCCGACGCCCACGTCCAACTCGCCGACGCCGCGCCGGTGCTGGACCCGCTGCCCGAGGAACGGGCCACACCCCCCAAGACAATCGACGGTTCCCCCGCCGACGAGTCCCCCACCCAGGCGATGAAGGCCGTCGTGGGGCCGCCGAAGGAGCACTGGGAGCCCGCGGAGGTCGAGCCCGAGCGCGCCCCCGCCGCCACCCAAGGCCGCCCCACCGAGTCCCCCGACCCGGCCGCCTCCCCCGCCGACCGCACCCAAAAACTCACCCGCCCCGGCCCCCAGCCCAAGCGCCCCGCCGCGCGTCGGTAGTCGGTTCTCTGTTTCGCGCCTGGGACACCGGTCGCTCGTCGCTGTCTGTTGCCTCTGACCTGGCGCTTCCGCGCCTTCGACCTGCCGCCAATCGCTTGATGAGGCCTCGGCCGCCCGCCCCGGAAGCCCGTCACTTTCACCCTTCCGGGCGACAGAAGTTATCCACATGTGGATCTTCGCCGCCCTGCTTTCAAGATCCTCTGTCGGTGGGGCCTAGTAGACTGGCCCTGGGGCCGCCCCCCGGTGAGGGTGGGGGCTGCGCCCCCGACCCGCGCGCGTGGGGAGCGGTGCGGGCGAGGTCTTTACCGGCCTGTGGATATCCAGGTTCCGTGGCGAACGGGCACTCGCACTGATCGCCAAGGGCCTCCAAGCGGGAAAGTTCACCAGCGACGACCCCCGCTGGACGACGTTGCTCCGGCAGCCGCAAGGCTCAGCCTTCGAGGCTCCTGACCTGGGACATCGCGCCAGGAGGGCGATCTGGATTCACCCGCCCGGGCGACAGAAGTTATCCACATGTGGATCTCCGCCACCCCGCTTTCAAGATCCACTGTCAGTAGGGCCTAGTAGACTGGCCCTGGGGCCGCCCCCCGGTGAGGGTGGGGGCTGCGCCCCCGATCCGCGCGTGCGGGGAGCGGTCTGGGGTGGGTTCTTAGGCGGTCGACCAGGTTCTCGGTGGGTCGACAGCGCTGGGCTCGACAAAAGGGACGCTTACTCGTTGCCAGCCAGGTCCGTCTCGGGGCCGTTCCGAATGTCAAAGGGCACCGACTTGATCACCCGCGACCGACTTGGCTCGTTCGCCGCAGTCTCCGACCGCCTGTGGCTGTTTCCGCTGGTCAACGCCACCACTCAGGCTCGGTATTCACCCGGTCCAGCGACAAAAGTTATCCACATGTCGATCTCCGGCGGCCTTTTTCAAGATCGACTGTCGGTGGGGCCCGGTAGACTGGCACCGGGGTCGCCCCCCGGTGAGGGTGGGGGCTGCGCCCCGGACCCGCGCGCGGGG
The DNA here is from genome assembly GCF_024171925.1 of Actinokineospora diospyrosa. GTDB lineage: Bacteria > Actinomycetota > Actinomycetes > Mycobacteriales > Pseudonocardiaceae > Actinokineospora > Actinokineospora diospyrosa. The sequence goes on from NZ_JAMTCO010000005.1 coordinate 515,438, forward strand.
GTGCGGCGAGGCGGCGGGTAGGGGGCGGGGATCGGGCTGGTCGTTCACCTATCGGACGGATAGGTGGGGATTTGCGAGGTACATCTCACAGTGGTGGGAAGTTTCCCTGTGGGGAACGGTACGTGTCATACGGGCGGGGTGGTGGAAGTTCCCTCGCGGCTGATGTGTGGCGCTGTGGCCACACCGGGGTGTAAAGGACATACCGACGGTGAGTACCGATGCTGGGGTCAGGAGCGGGTTCTTCGGGCATCCACGGGGACTGGCGAACCTGTTCGGCACCGAGATGTGGGAGCGCTTCTCCTACTACGGGATGCAGGCGATCCTGCTCTACTACCTGTACTTCTCCGTCGAAGAGGGCGGCCTGGCGATCGACAAAGCCACCGCTGCTGGGATTGTTGGGGCGTATGGCGGGTCGGTCTACTTGGCCACCATTGCTGGGTCTTGGGTGGCGGACCGGTTGTTCGGGCCGGAAAGGACACTCTTCTACAGCGGTGTCCTCATCCTCGTCGGCCACGTGGCCCTGGCAGTCCTACCGGGCGTAGTTGGCGTTGCCGTTGGGCTTATCTGTGTGGCGATTGGGTCTGGTGGGCTTAAGGCGACCGCTACCACTCTTGTTGGTGCCCTCTATGACGAAGGGGACGACCGGAGGGACGCTGGGTTCTCCATCTTCTACATGGGGATCAACCTCGGCGCTCTTGTAGGCCCGCTGCTGACCGGCTTGCTGCAGACCCGCATTGGCTTCCACTGGGGTTTTGGGCTCGCCGCGGTGGGGATGGCGGTTGGGCTTGTTCAGTACACGTTGGGGCGCAAGAACCTCCCGGAGTCCGGTAAGACCGCCCCCAACCCCATCGCGGGTGCGGCCAAGGTGCGGGCGTTGGGGATCTTCGCGGCGGTCGCGGTCGTGATCGTTGTGCTCGTGCTGACCGGGGTGGTGAACGCGGACAACCTGGCCACGATCGTGACCTGGGTGATCGCGGTGGCCGCTGTGGTGCTGTTCGCGGTGTTGCTGCTCAGCCGCCAGGTGGAGCGGGTGGAGCGGCAGCGGGTGCTGGCCTTCATCCCGATGTTCCTGGTGAGCTTCGGGTTCTGGTCGCTGTTCCAGCAGCAGTTCACCGTGCTGGCGATCTACGCCGAGGAGCGGGTCGACCTCGACCTGTTCGGGTTCGAGATCCCGCCGTCGTGGTTCAACTCGGTGGAGCCGTTGTTCGTGGTCTTGCTCGCGCCGGTGTTCGCGGCGCTGTGGGTCCGGTTGAAGGACCGGCAACCGTCCACTCCGGTCAAGTTCGCGCTCGGTGTCGGCGCGATGGGCGTGGCGTTCCTGGTGATGGCCGTGCTCGGGTTCACCAAGGGCGACAAGGTGATCCCGCCGCTGCTGCTCGTCCTGGTGCTGGTCATCTTCGTGCTCGGCGAGCTCTGCCTATCGCCGGTTGGCTTGTCGTTGTCGACAAAGCTGGCCCCGCGGGCATACACGGCGCAGATGGTCGCGTTGTTCTACCTGTCGCTGGCGCTTGGTAGCTCTGTCGCGGGTGCGTTGGCTGAGTACTACACAGAGGACTCCGAGCCCGCCTACTTCGGCATCCTCGGCGCCGTGGCGATCGGGCTCGGAGTCGTCATGGCGGCGCTGACCCCGCTGGTGCGCAAGCTGATGAACGGCGTTCGTTAGGCGTGGTGGGACCCGTCCTCAGGGGCGGGTTCCACCAGTTCGACGAGCACACCGCCCGCGTCCTTGGGGTGCACGAAGTTGACGCGACTGTTGGAGGTGCCGCGCTTGGCTTCGTCATAGAGCACGCGCAGTCCCGCGGCGCGCAACGCGGCGGCTGCGGCGTCGACGTCCGTCACCCGATAGGCGAGTTGCTGCAACCCCGGGCCGTTGCGCCCGATGAACTTCGCGATCGTGGACTTCTCGTCCAGCGGCGCCAGCAGTTGGATCGCGGTGCCGGAGCCGTCGTCACCGGGGGCGCGCAGCATCGCCTCGCGCACGCCCTGCTCGGTGTTGACCTCCTCGTGCACCGACTCGAGGCCGAAGTGCGAGCGGTAGAAGGCGATCGCCGCGTCCAGGTCCGCAACCGCGACCCCGACGTGGTCGATCGCGACGACGTGGGTGGAGAGGACATCGCGCATGCCACGCAGCGTACGCCGGACCTACCGGTGGGTAACAACGGGCTGTGCGGCTACTCACACCGGCACGTGGCAAACCGGCCGACCGCGAGTATGGTCCACGTTAACGCCCGTTCGCATCGCTTAGGAGACCGCTGTGTCCGGATCCGTCATCGTGGCCGGGGCCCGCACCCCGATCGGTCGTCTGCTCGGCTCGCTCAAGGACTTCACCGGCGCGCAGCTCGGCGGTGTCGCGATCAAGGCGGCCCTCGAACGCGCGGGTGTGCGACCCGACCAGGTGCAGTACACGATCATGGGCCAGGTCCTCACCGCGGGCGCGGGCCAGATCCCGGCGCGGCAGGCCGCCGTCGCCGCGGGCATCCCGATGGACGTCCCGGCGCTGACCATCAACAAGGTCTGCCTCTCCGGCCTCGACGCGATCGCGCTCGCCGACCAGCTGATCCGCGCGGGCGAGTTCGACATCGTGGTCGCGGGCGGCCAGGAGTCGATGACCCAGGCGCCGCACCTGCTGCCCAAGTCCCGCTCCGGCTTCAAGTTCGGCGACGTCACCCTGCTCGACCACATGGCGCACGACGGCCTGTTCTGCGCCTTCGACCAGGTCGCCATGGGCGCCTCGACGGAGAAGCACAACTCCCGCTACGGCATCTCCCGCGAGGAGCAGGACGCCTTCTCGGCCGCCTCGCACCAGCGCGCCGCCGCCGCCATCGAGGCGGGCCGCTTCGCCGACGAGATCGCGCCGGTGAGCATCCCGCAGCGCAAGGGCGACCCGGTCGTGTTCGACACCGACGAGGGGGTGCGCGCCGACACCACCGCCGACGGCCTCGCCAAGCTGCGCCCCGCGTTCGCCCCCGACGGCACCATCACCGCGGGCTCGGCGTCGCAGATCTCCGACGGCGCCGCCGCGGTCGTGGTGATGAGCCGGGCCAAGGCCGAGGAGCTCGGCCTGAGCTGGATCGCCGAGATCGGCGCGCACGGCGTCGTCGCCGGGCCGGACGCCAGCCTGCACGAGCAGCCGTCCAACGCGATCAAGGCGGCGCTGGCCAAGCAGGGCATCAGCGCGGCCGAGCTGGACCTGGTCGAGATCAACGAGGCGTTCGCCGCCGTCGGCGTCGTCTCGACCAAGCAGCTCGGCGTCGACCCCGCGATCGTGAACGTCAACGGCGGCGCCATCGCCCTCGGTCACCCGATCGGGGCCTCCGGCGCGCGGCTCGTCGTGCACCTGGCCTACGAGCTCAAGCGCCGCGGTGGCGGCGTGGGCGCGGCGGGCCTGTGCGGCGGCGGTGGCCAGGGTGACGCCCTCATCATCACGGTGCCCAAGGCCTAGTCCTTGGTCCGGGACCTCTCGGTAGCCGAGCTCGTCGACCGCGCGCGGGAACACCACCCGCGCGCGGTCGCGCGGCTCATCTCGCTGGTCGAGGACGCCAGCCCCCGGCTGCGCGAGGTCGCCGCGGCGCTCGCCCCGCACACCGGCCGCGCGCAGGTCATCGGCCTCACCGGCTCGCCGGGGGTCGGCAAGTCCACCACCACCTCCGCCCTGGTGAGCGCCTACCGCGCCCAGGGCAAGCGGGTCGGCGTGCTCGCGGTCGACCCCTCCTCGCCGTTCTCCGGCGGGGCCCTGCTCGGCGACCGGGTCCGGATGGGCGAGCACGCGGGCGACCCGGACGTCTTCATCCGCTCCATGGCCACCCGCGGGCACCTCGGCGGGCTCGCCTGGGCCACCCCGCAGGCGTTGCGCGTGCTCGACGCGGCCGGGTTCGACGTCGTGCTCATCGAGACCGTCGGGGTTGGACAGTCCGAAGTGGACGTGATCCGGCTCGCCGACTGCGCCGTCGTGCTGCTGGCACCCGGCATGGGCGACGGCATCCAGGCGGCGAAGGCCGGGATCCTGGAGATCGCCGACGTGTTCGCCGTCAACAAGGCCGACCGCGATGGCGCGGACACCACGGTGCGCGAGCTCAAGCACGCGATCTCGTTGGGGCGCAGGGAGATCCGCGGGCCGAGCTGGCGCCAGCCGGTGGTCAAGACCATCGCGGCGCGCGGCGAGGGCATCGCCGACCTGATCACCGCGATCGGCGAGCACCGGGCATGGGCGGGCGAGCACGGCGGGTTCGCCGCCCGCCGCCTCGCCAGGGCGCGCGCCGAGGTCGAGGCCATCGCGGTGCGCGAGCTGCGGTCCCGCTTCGGCGATATGAGCGGGGTTGTCCTGGACCGGCTCGCCGACGCCGTGCGCTCCGGCGCGCTCGACCCCTACCGCGCGGCCGACGAGCTGATCGCCACGATCGCCGCAAACGCAACGAACGCAACGAACGGCTCGATCGCCGCAAACGACTCGATCGTCGACAGGTAGTCGTGTTGGCCGCGTTCACGCGCTAGGTTCGCGGCATGACCAGCACTGACGCCGAGGCGATCGTCGTCGACGACATCCACAAGTCCTATGGCGACCTGCGCGCTGTGGACGGTGTGTCGTTCACCGTCGGCCACGGCGAGTTCTTCGGCATCCTCGGCCCCAACGGCGCGGGCAAGACCACCGCGCTGGAGATCATCGAGGGCCTGCGCGAACCGGACCGGGGTTCGATCCGGTTGCTCGGCCTCGACCCGTTCCCGCGCAAGGTCGCGCTGCTGCCGCGCATCGGCGTGCAGCTGCAGGCCTCGGCGTTCTTCGACAAGCTCACCGCCCGCGAACAGCTGGAGACTTTCGCCGCCCTCTACGGCGTCGGGCCCGCCCGCGCGGCCGAGGTGCTGGAGCTGGTCGGGCTCACCGAGAAGGCCAACACCCGCGAGGACAAGCTCTCCGGCGGCCAGCGGCAGCGACTGTCCATCGCCTGCGCCCTGGTGCACGACCCGGACATCGTCTTCCTCGACGAGCCGACCGCCGCGCTGGACCCGCAGGCGCGGCGCAACCTGTGGGACGTGCTGCGGGCCATCCAGGAGCGCGGCAAGACGATCGTCTACACGACGCACTACCTCGACGAGGCGGAGATCCTCTGCGACCGGGTCGCGATCATGGACCGCGGCCGGGTGCTGGCCATGGACACGCCTGCCGCGCTGGTGCGCGGCCTCGACGCGCCCACCCGGATCATCCTCGAGCGCGGCGTGCTGACCGCGGCCGAGGCGGGCGCGCTGCCCGGCGCCGACGAGGCCGCCGAGGACGAGCAGTCGCTCACCATCACCACCCGCACCCCGGCGCCGCTGCTGACCGCGCTCGCCGAGCGCGGCGCCCTCGACGGGTTGCAGGTGCGCACCGCCACCCTGGAGGACGTCTTCCTCCACCTCACCGGACGGGAGTACCGCGCGTGAAGGGCGCCTTCAAGAGCTTGTCGGTCGCGATGGTCAAGGGCTTCCTGCGCGACAAGACCACGCTGTTCTTCGCCTTCCTGTTCCCGCTGATGTTCCTGGTCATCTTCGGCCTGCTGTTCCGCGACGCGGGCAACGAGAAGATCAAGATCGGCGCGGTCGGCGACGGCCAGGTGCTCGTCGCGCTGGAGCGCACCGGCGCGGTCGAACTGGAGCGCTTCGACGACCTCGAGGCGGGCCTGGCCAAGGTCCGCGACGGCGACCTGCCCGGTGTGGTCCAGGCCAGCGGCGACGAGGTCGTGCTCCGCTTCGCCGCCAGCGACCAGGCCCAGGCGGGCACCGTGCAGGGGCTGGTCGCTGGCGTCACCCAGCAGCTCAACGTCGCTGCGAGCGGTGCGCCGCCCAAGTACGACTTCCGCGCCGAGCAGGTCGAGGACGCCTCGCTGCAACCCATCCAGTACCTGACGCCGGGCATCCTGAGTTGGGGCACGGCGGTCACCGCGGTGTTCGGCGCGGCGATCACGTTGGTCAACTGGCGGCGCAAGCAGGTGCTGCGCAGGCTGCGGCTGGCCCCGATCGGCGCCACGCCCATCCTGGCCTCGCGCGTGGTGGTGACCATCGGCGTCGCGGTGCTGCAGGCGCTGCTGTTCGTCGGTGTCGCGCTGCTGCCTGTGTTCGGACTCACGCTCTCGGGCACCTGGTGGCTGTCTATCCCGGTGTTCCTGTCCGGTGTCCTGGCGTTCTTCGCCATCGGCATGCTGGTCGGGGCGTTCTGCAAGACCGAGGAGGCGGCGACCGGCGCGGCGAACATCGTGGTGCTGCCGATGGCCTTCCTCTCCGGCACCTTCTTCCCGATCGACAAGGCACCGGACTGGCTGCAGACCGTGTCGAAGGTCTTCCCGCTGCGGCACGTGAACGACGGCATGATGGACTTCCTGGTGCGCGGCAAGGGACCCGAGGCCCTCCTGCTGCCCTGCGGCGTCCTCCTCGGCTTCACCCTCGTTGTGGCCTTCATCGCATCCAAGGTCTTCTCTTGGGAGGACTAGTCAACGGGACCTCAGGGGACCGTGACGAAAGATGACCGAGGAAGACCACGTGCCGCAACGGGTCGTCGCGACGCGAGCACTGTAAAAATGCCGGGGAGGCGGACCGGACTTGTGGGGGAAGCCACTGTCGGTGTCCCCCTCGCGGGGGGTGAGCGGGCTCACGCTCCACACTGGAGGCATGTTCACGCCAGCTGGTCGTTTCCGCGTTGTCGCGCTCGCCGAGGCCGTCTCCTGGATCGGTCTGCTCGTCGGCATGTTCTTCAAGTACGCCACCGATCTCGGTGACTTCGGGGTGAAGGTGTTCGGCCCGATCCACGGCGCCGTCTTCGTCGCCTACCTCGTGGTGACCGCGGTCACCGCCAAGCAGCTGCGGTGGAGCAGGTGGACGGCGTTCTGGGCGCTGGTCGCCAGCGTCCCTCCACTCGCGACACTCGTGTTCGAGCGGTGGGCCCTGCGCACCGGAAAGCTCGACAACCGCGCGGCGCCTGCGGGGATTCGGCTCGCGCTGAGCCTGCAGCCTGCCGCTTAGTCATCTGTGACCGGTCGGCGTGGCCCGGTTGCTCTGATCTCGCGAAGCCCTCGACTGCGGTCGGGGGCTTCGTGGTTTCGTGCGGTCATTTCGTGCGGCGGTGCGGTGGGCTCGATGGGGCGAACTTCCTTTGCGCGGGGCCCCTACGACACCCGTGCTGGGCTCAAAAGCTGGGGGCCAAAGGGACGGCCCAGCCAGCCGCCGAACGAGGCTACGGGTGTCGTCCCCCCGCGCAAAGGAAGTCCGCCCCATCGAGCAGTGGCGTGGGGTGGCTTCGAGGTCTCCGGGCCCGGCTTGGTGTGTCCCAGTTTCTGGGAGGGCCTAGTCCTGGAAGTCGCCGGTGGCGCGGCGGACCTTGGCCAGGAGTTCGGTCAGCTGGGTGGTTTGCCGCTCGGTGAGCCCGCGCAGGCCGAAGTCGACCGCGGTCACCGCGACCGTCGCCTCCTCCTGCCGCTGCCTGCCCGCGTCGGTGATCTCGGCGAGCGTGGTGCGCCGGTCGGTGGGGTGCGGGGTGCGCTTGACCAGGCCGTCGGCCTCCAGCCGGTCGACGATGTTGGTGACGCTCGTCGGGTGCAGCTGCAGCCGCTCGCCCATCACCCGCATCGGCAGGCTGCCGCGCTTGGAGAAGGTCAGCAGCACCAGTGCCTCGTAGCGGGCGAAGGTGAGCCCGTGCGGCTTGAGCGCGGCGTCCACCGCGGACTGCAGGATCTGCTGGACGCGCATGACGCTGGTCACGGCGGCCATGGTGGTGGCGTCGCCGATCCGCTCCCCCCACAGCTGCGCCGCGCGGGCGATCGGGTCGAAGGGCAACGAGCGCGGCCTCATGGTCGTTGAAGCTACCAGTGGGTTGCGCGCGACCGCCCGGATAGTGTGCCGGGACCGACCACGAGACCGACCACGAGGGAGCGCCCCATGCTCATCGCGTTCAGCGTCAGCCCGCTCGGCGGGGAGTCCGAGACCGTCGGCCCGGCCGTCGCCGCCGCGGTGCGCGTGGTCCGCGAGTCGGGGCTGCCGCACCAGCTCACCGCGATGTACACGATCGTCGAGGGGGAGTGGGACGAGGTGCTGGCCGTGGTCAAGCGCGCCACCGACGTCCTGCTCGCCGACTACCCGCGGGTGAGCCTGGTGCTCAAGGCCGACATCCGGCCCGGGCACACCGGTCAGCTCACCGCGAAGGTCGACCGGGTCGAGCGGTACCTGGCCGGGGAATAGTCGGAAGCCCTACTATCGGACTGCCTACTGACTGTCGGACTACCTAACTGCAAGGGGGAGTGGCCGTGGACCCGCGCACGCTGTGGCAGTGCTTCGAGCCCTATCACGCCGTCACCTACTTCACCCCGGAGTCGATCGCCGAGACCGACGCGCTGGGCTGCAAGGGCCGGTGGATGGGCTACTTCGGGATGCGCGCCGCCCCGCTCGGCGCCGCCCCCGCGTGGCTGGTGACCAGCCTGTTCTACAACTTCCACCCGTCGCGGGTCGAGCGCCAGTTGCCCGACGCGTGGGCCGTGGCCACGCCGGAGCAGTACTTGGCGGCCCGGCTGCGCGGAGTCGACGGCGCGTTGCGCCGGATGCTGGGCGACGACGTCGACGGTCCGGAGGTGGCTGAGGCGGCGGACCTGGCGCGAGCGCTCGTCGGGTGGGTCCCGACCGGCGGCCGCGCGCTGGGGGCCGCGAACGCCGCCCTGCCGCTGCCCGAGCGGCCGCACCTCGCGCTGTGGCAGGTGTGCACCGTCCTGCGCGAGTCCCGCGGCGACGGTCACGTGGCCGCGCTGGTGACCGCGGGCCTGGACCCGGTCGAGGCGCTCGTCGCGTTCGCCGCCGACCGCGGGCTCACCGCCGAGTACATGCGGCTGGCCCGCAACGTGCCAGGCGACGAGTGGGCCGCGGCCGAGGAGCGGCTGCTCGCGCGCGACCTGCTGGCCGCGCCGGGGGTGCTGACCGAGTCCGGCGCCGGGCTGCGCGAACTGGTCGAGGACCTCACCGACGACGCGGCCGCCGCGCCGTGGCTGGAGCTGGGGGAGCGGGGCACCGCCCGCTTCGTCGAGCTGCTCGCCCCGCTGGCCTTGCGCATCACCAGGCAGAACGACGCGATGCGGGTCAACCCGATGGCGCTGGCGTCGGAGGGTCGGCTGGCCGAGCTCGCCGGGGTTGACCGGTAGGCCGGACGCCGCCGCGGCGCTCATGCCAGGATGTCAAGGTGACCAGGCCAGATCCACGCCAGACCGCCGCGTTGTCGGCCGCCCTCTCCCGGGCCGTAGACCTGTCCGCCCTCAAGGCCCGCGCGGACGCCGCGAGCACGCCCCAACCGGCCCCGGGCAGGCCTCCCAGCACCCCGGCGGGCCCCAGCTTCGTCGTCGACGTCGCCGAGGCCAACTTCGAGGCCGAGGTCGTCGAGCGCTCCACCCAGGTCCCGGTCGTGGTGGCCCTGGTCGCGGGCTGGTCGGCCCAGTCGACCCAGCTGCTGGCCACCCTGGAGCAGCTCGCCGCCGAGGACAACGGCTCCTGGCACCTGGCCAAGGTGGACGTCGAGGCCAGCCCCCGGGTCGCCCAGCTGTTCGGCGTGCAGGCCGTCCCCATGGTCATCGCCATCGCGGGCCGCCAACCCGTCGACGCCTTCAACGACGTCCCCCCGCCCGACCGCGTCCGCCAGTGGATCGACTCGATCCTCGACGCCCTGCGCGACCGCCTCCCCGGCATCCGCGCGGCCGAGGCCGCCGCCCCGCCCGCCGACGACACCGCCCCGGAGCCGGAGGACGAGCGCTTCGTCGCCGCCGAGACGGCCCTGAACCTGGGCGACTTCGCCGCCGCCGAGGTCGCCTACCAGTCGATCCTGGCCGCCGAACCGCACAACGCCGAGGCCAAGGCGGCGCTGGCCCAGGTCCAGTTCCTCTCCCGCGCCCAGGCCACCGACCCCTCGGTGATCGTCCGCGCCGACATCTCCCCGGACGACGTCGACGCCCAGCTGTCCGCCGCCGACCTGGAGGTCGCTGGCCAGCAGGTCGAACAAGCCTTCACCCGCCTGATCAACGCCGTCCGCCGCAGCTCCGGCCCAGACCGCGACAAGGCCCGAACCCACCTGGTCTCCCTCTTCGACCTCTTCGCCCCAGACGACACCCGCGTCGTGAAGGCCCGGCGGGACCTGGCCAGCGCCCTGTTCTAACCCCGACTGTTTGGTGAAAGGCCGCGCGGACACTCGTCTGCGCGGCTTTTCTGCTTACCTCTCGGACACCCACTCCGTGCCAGTCCGGCGGGACTTCACACTGGACGTTCAAACCAGGGCGCCTTGGTTGGCACCAACGGCTTTCTGTGAGCGGTGCCGGGCTTGGGGCCTGATCGGCGGGCTGGCCAGCCACCGGCCCCTCGGAGTCGCTGGTGCCACCAGCTTCTGCCAGGTCCGCCTCATCCCACAGTGCCAGCCCCTGGCCACTCGGACCCGGCGGTGCCAACTGGCCTGCCGTCAGGTCCGCCTCAGCCCACCTGCTCAGCGCCTGGACACTCGGACCCGCCGGTGCCAACTCGGCTGCCGTCAGGTCCGCCCCAGCCCACCTGCTTAGCCCCGCGCCCCTCGGACCCTGCGGTGCCAACTCAGCCCGCTCTCGTTTGCCCTGCCAACCCAGCACCTGGACAGTCGGACTCGCTGGTGCCAACTGCTCGATGGGGCGGACTTGTTTTGCGTGGGGGGACAACACCCGTAGCGTTTCCGCGCGGCAGGGCCTGCTTTTGGGCCCCTGCTTTGCGGTTCTGC
>NZ_JAMTCO010000006.1 GCF_024171925.1 Actinokineospora diospyrosa
CGGTAGGCTGTGTATTTGGGGGCTTTCGGTCAGGTTGATCTTGGCGTGAGCCGTTGCTGGGGGTGCGGGGGAAGGGATGGGGTCGGCCTCGTCGCCTGGCGGCGAGCTCGGCGACCCGGGGTCGGACGCCTCGTTGCCTGGCGGCAACATCGGGCCCGATCCGCGATTTTCGAGCTTTGCTCGATGGGGTGGACCTGTTTTGCGCGGGGCCCCTACGACACCCGACGCAGAACCGCACAGCAGGGGCCGAAAAGCATGGCCCTGCCGCGCGAACAACGCTACGGGTGCCGTCCCCCCACACAAAACAGGTCCACCCCATCGAGCACCTGGCACCAGCGACTCCGACGGCCGCCGGGCTGGGTTGGCAGGGCAGCCGAGAGCGGGCTGGGATGGCACCGGCCGTTCCGAGTGTCCAGGCGCTGAGTAGGTGGGCTGGGGCGGACCTGACGGGGGGCAGGTTGGCACCGCACGGTCCGAGTGTCCAGGGGCTGAGCAGGTTGGCTGAGGCCGACCTGACGGCAGCCGGGCTGGCGCCGTCGGGGTCCGAGTGTCCACGGGCTGGGTTGGAGGGTTGGGGCGGACCTGACGGCAGCTGGGATGGCACCGCTGCTTCCGAGTGTCCAGGGGCTGAGCAGGTGGTTGGGGCGGACCTGATGGGGGCGGGTTGGCACCGCAGGGCCGAATGTTCAGGTGGCCAGGGTTGGAGCGGACCTGGCGGCAGTTGGGACGGCGCCAGCTGGGTCCTCGTGTCCGGGGGCTGGGTAGGGGTCGGTGGAGGTGGCGGTGTCGAGAGTTGGCGAAAGACTCGACTGGGTGTTGGTTCAGTCGATTGGGGTGAGGCCGTCGTAGTAGGGCTTTAGGCGGGGGTAGTAGTCGTCCCAGTTGACTGGGGGGTTGTTTGTGCGGGCGGCTACCAGGAGGTCTAGGTAGTAGTCCCAGCCGGGGCCTACTTCGCCGAGGGTGTTGAGGGTGGTGAGGTGGTGGACCAGGCGCAGCAGGGTTCCGTCTGCGACTTCGGATAGCAGGAGTTCCAGGTGCCAGTTTCCGGCCTCGTCGGACGTGGACAGCCCTAGGCGTCGGTGGGGCTCGCAGACCTCGATCCGGGCGTCGAACCAAGGCTCGCCCTCTTCGAACGCCATCTGCACGCGGATGGTCGAGCCCGGGGCACCTGTGCCCTCCCACCGGCCGAACCAGCGCGCGGTGCGCTCCGGCTCGGTGACGCTCGCCCACACGTCCTCGGGGGTACCCCGGAACGTCCGTCCGAGTACCAGGTCGCCGCCCGTTGCGGTTCGGAACAATTCGCCACTCACGCCGTGTCCTCCGTCCTCCTGGCCTGGCGGTCCCGCCTGGCCCTGCGCACCTCGGTGTCCAGTGCCGCCATGCGCGCCGACCAGGCCGAATCCCGGTCGAAGCCGCGCAACCAGCGGGCCAGGTCGCCGAGCGGCTCGGTCCGCAGCTCGTAGAGCCGCTGCCTGCCCACCACCTCGCTGTGCACCAGGCCCGCGGTCCGCAGCACCCGCAGGTGCCTGCTCACCGCGGGGCGGCTGATCGCGAACCGCCCGGCGATCGACCCGGCTGACAGCCTGCCGTCGCGCAGGAGCAGCAGGATCTCCCGCCGCACCGGGTCCGCGATCGCGCCCGCCACCTCGTTCACGGCGGGAAGTGTAACTGGTGAGTTACGCGTTTGGCCCCCGGGTCCGAGGACGCGGGGGCCAAACGCAGGGGGAGGGGGACTTACTTGGTGGCCAGGGCCTTGAGACCCGCGTAGTCACCGGCGCCGAGCAGGCGGCGGGAGGTGTCGCAGGGGGAGCTGGCCGGGGTCATGGTCTGCGCGGCGTTCTTCGCCTGGTCGACGTGGCCCAGGCCCGCGGTGTGCAGGCGCTCGTGGGTCAGGGTGGTCTCCAGGTCGTACTGGCCGGAGCAGGTCGCGGGCTTGGTGGTGAACCAGGTGTAGGCGACGTTGTCGATCAGGGTGTCGGAGGCCACGACCACGCCGCGGGCGTTGTAGTAGGTGCAGGTGTAGGCGAGGACCTTGCTCGGCAGGGCGCCCCAGCCGGTGACGGACTTGCCGTCGTTGCCGGTGCAGGTGCCGGTCGAGCTGACCTGCGGCTGGACGGTGGTGGTGCCGCCGTAGGTGTAGGTCGAGGTGGTGAGGTTCGCCTGGCCGCAGCGGTTGGTGCCCTTGGCGACGGTGTTCGTCGAGGTGGTGATGGTGGCCAGGGCGGTCGAGGCGATGTTGGCCGGGACGCCCGCGCCGTTGTAGAGCCAGGTCAGCGTGCCGACCTTCCAGGACTTCAGCGCGTAGGTGGAGTCGGTGCAGGAGGTCTCGGCGGCAGCGGCGGCGGTGGCGGAGGTGTTCGCCTCGCCGGTGGGCTCGTCGAAGGTGAACGCCTCGCTGACCACGAACACCTGCTCGCCGGTGGTGGCCGAGGACGAGATCGGCAGCTCCGCCACGACCACCGCGCTGGCGGCGACGACGGTGGCGATGAGAGCGGTGATCCCGTTGCGGCGCATTTGCTTCCCCTTCGGCTCTGGCTTGATGACACAAGATTCAGCCGCAGGGGGAGCGGAACGGGTCGCCGGTCGAGTGTGTTTCGGGTGCAGCGCGTCTGGTCGGTACGGGGATGATTCGGCCCCAGGTCAGGCCGGTTGAGCGGGTCGCAGTGTGAGGCCGGGTACAGCGCTGCGGCCGGGTTCACCAGCGGGGCCGGGTACAGCAGGGGGCCGGGTACAGCGGTGGGGCCCGGTCACCAGGTGACCGGGCCCCACGTCGTCGCTTCAGCGCCTCAGCGCAGGTCGAGGCAGATCTGCGGCCGGAACAGGCCGTCCTTGGCGCAGCTCAGGCCCAGGATGAACTTGGGCCCCTGCGGGTTGTACGGGTTGTAGACCCCGGCCGACGGGGCGTTCCACCCGCAGTACCCGCCGCCGGTGAGGGCCACGACCTGGCCGTCGGAGCTGGGCGTGGCGGTGCCGAACGGGGTGAACCCGCCGGGGGCGAAGGTGCTCGCGACGGTGAAGGCCGTGCCGCGCAGGTCGAGGTTGGCCTGGCCGACGCCCGCCGAGCCGTTGCACGCCATCGCCACGGCGTAGGCCACCGAGGTCACCCGGTCACCGCCGTGGGTGAGGGTGCCCGAGGAGGTGGCGAAGGTGGTGTCGTTGATGTCGACCGTGAGCGTCTTGGGGTCCACCCGCAGCTTGGTGAACGCGGTCCGGACATTCGTGCCCGGTGATGCCCCGCCCGCGGTGTACTGAGAATAGTTCAGCGACGGTCCGGTAAAAGAGAGATTCAGGTACTCGCGTGGATTTCCGGCCATGTCGTGGCAATAAACACCGACCAGGTACCGGTCCGTCGACAGGACGTAGTTGCCGTCCGGGGCCACCGGGACCACCGCGCGCACGGCGGCGCAACTGTCGAGGAGTCCTTGTGTGGCAACGGGTGTGGCGGTCGCAGTGGCGGTGCTCAACCCCATCGCCACGAGGGTGGCCGCGCAGGTCGCCAGGAAACGTTTACCGCTTTTCGTCATGTCCGACTCACATTCTCCCATTCAGCGGTTGGGGCATTTCGGACGCTAGCAGTTAATATCCAGGTAACCCGCTACACGCTCGGGTGGATGTGCGCCCCGGTCGGGTGTACCTGGGTTTGGCCCGCCGCGGACCCGTCGTGTGACCGCCCGCCGGGGCCAGAACTGGGAAAAAGTGGCGATGTGTTGCTCGATGACGGGGAGTCTTGACCGCGCGGTATTGACTTCGCCCGCCGGGAGGCACTTCAATCCGAGCTATGGTCCAGACCAATTTGGGTGCTGGGCCGCAGTCCCACCTCACCCGGGAGGTCCCGTGCGTACCCGACACCGCCTGCTCGCAGGCCTGAGCGCGGCCGTGCTCACCGGCGCGGGCCTAGTGCTCTCGCCGATGACCGCCAACGCCGCCAACCTGTTGTCCAACCCCGGTTTCGAGACCGGGTCGCTGTCCGGCTGGACCTGCTCGGGCAGCACCGGTTCCGTGGTCGCCAGCCCCGTGCACGGCGGGACCAAGGCGCTCGCGGGCGCCGCCAGCGCCAGCGACAACGCCCGCTGCGCGCAGACCGTCACCGTCAAGCCGAGCACCGCCTACACCCTGACCGGTTGGGTGCGCGGCAACTACGTGCACCTCGGGGTCACCGGCGGCACCGCCCGCTGGACCAGCTCCGCCACCGGTTACAGCCTGCTCACCCTCACCTTCACCACCGGGGCGAGCCAGACCAGTGCCGAGGTCTACCTGCACGGGTGGTACGGCCAGGGCACCTACAACGCCGACGACATCAGCCTCGACGGCCCCGGTGGCGGCGGCAACGACACCCAGGCGCCGACCGCGCCTGGCAACCCCCGCGCCACCGGCGTCACCGCGACCAGCGTGTCGCTGAGCTGGGACGCCTCGACCGACAACGTGGGCGTCACCGGCTACGAGGTCGTGCGCGACGGCCAGGTCACCCCCGCGACCGGCACCAGCGCCACCGTCGGCGGGCTCACCGCCAGCACCGCCTACACCTTCACGGTGCGGGCCAAGGACGCCGCGGGCAACACCTCGCCCGCGTCGGTCCCGGTGACCGCCACGACCGGCAAGGACGACGGCCCCGGCCCGGGCCCGCGCTTCATCCAGGCCGCGCCGTACCTCTACCTGGGCTGGGGCAACCCGCCCGCGGCGGCCGACGTCATGCGCGCCACCGGCGTCAAGTGGTTCACCATGGCGTTCATCCTCGCCCAGAACGGCTGCAACCCGACCTGGGACAGCCAGCGCCCGCTCAAGGGCGGCGTCGACGAGAACAACGTCAAGGCGATCCGCGCGGCGGGCGGCGACATCGTCCCGTCGATCGGCGGCTGGAGCGGCAACAAGCTCGGCCCGAACTGCGCCACCGCGGAACTGCTGGCGGGCGCGTACCAGAAGGTGATCGACGCCTACGGCCTCAAGGCGATCGACGTCGACATCGAGAACACCGACGAGTTCGAGAGCGCGGCCGTGCAGGACCGCATCCTGACCGCGCTGAAGATCGTCAAGGCCAACAACCCCGGCCTGCGCACGATCCTCACCTTCCCCACCCTCAACACCGGCCCCAACTCCTGGGGCAACCGGCTCATCGAGCAGGCCAAGGCGCTCAACGCCAACATCGACAACTTCACCATCATGCCGTTCAACTTCGGCGGCGCCGCGGACATGTACGCCGCGACGGTGAACTCGACCACCGGCCTGAAGAACAAGCTCAAGTCCACCTTCGGCTGGACCGACGCCGAGGCGTTCGCGCACGTGGGCATCTCCGGCATGAACAACGCCAGCGACGCGGGGGAGAACACCACCCCGCAGATCTGGACTCGCATCCGCGACTGGTCCAACGCCAACCACATCGGCCGCTTCTCCTTCTGGGCGGTCAACCGCGACCGGCCGAACTGGGAGTTCACCGCCATCACGGCGGGCTTCACCGGCTGAGTTTCCCGTTGACGCTGCTCGGATCCGCCACCCGCGGGTCCGAGCAGCGTCGTCTCTCAGCCCAGATCGCCGGTCTCGGCGAGTTCCCGCCAACGAGCCAGGTTGAGGCGGGTCGAACGGGTGGCGGGGTGGTCGGAGCCTTGTACCCGCACGCGATCAGCGAGCAGTTCCTCGTGCGCGGCCACCGCCGCGGCCGGGTCCCCGGCCTTTCCCCGGAAGTGGGCCAGGTTGCTCCGGGTGGTGAGGGTGTAGGGGTGATCGGGGCCCAGCACCCGCAAGAGATCGGCCAAGAGCTCGGTGGACGCCTGGACCGCCCCGTGCGGATCCCCGGCCTCTCCGCGCCAGCGGGCCAGGCTGCCCCGGGTCATGAGCGTGTCCGGGTGCTCGGGGCCGAGTACGCGCAAGCAGTCGACGAGCAGTTCGCTGTAGGCGCGAACCGCTGTGGCCGCGTCGCCTGCCTCTCCTTGCCACCGCGCCAGGTTGCCGCGGGTGGTGAGGGTGTTGTGGTGGTCGGGCTCGAACACCCGGAGGCGGTCGGCGAGCACCTCGGCGAACGCTTGTGCCGCCCCGGCGGGGTCTCCCGCCTCGCCCCGCCACGTGGCCAGGCTGCTGCGGGTGGCGAGGGTGTGGTTGTGGTCTGGTCCGAGCACCCGCAGGTGATCGGCGAGCAGTTCCGCGAAGGAGTTCGCCGCCTTGGCGGCGTCTCCCGCCATTCCTTGCCAGTAGGCCAGGTTGCCGCGAGTGGTGAGGGTATCGGGGTTGTCGGGTCCGAGTACCCGCAAGCAATCGACGAGCAGGTCGGCGAATGCTCGCGCCGCTTCGGCCGAGTGTCCCGCGGCTCCCTGCCAGCGGGCCGAGTTGTGGCGGGCGGCGAGTGTGCTGGGGTGTTGCGAGCCGAGGTGGCGGGCGGCGCTGGCGCGGAGGACCTCGTGGTAGGCGGTGGCGGCGTCGAGTTGGCCCGCTTCACCGAGACTCCTGCCCGCCCGGAAGAGAACCAGGTGGCCGTCGGACCGCCACAGGTGTGGTCCCGCGTGTGTCGCCAACGTCGCTGTGTTGGCGCGGAGCATCGCCGCGAACCGGGTGTCGCGCTCGATCGTGGGCCAGCTCTCCAGCAGCGCGTCGGCGGCCACGGCGGCGAGTAGGGCTTGGCGGTCATCGGGTAGTTGATCGCGGGTGGCGTGTTGGACCAAGGCGTGCACCCGCACCACGTTCGAGTCGTCGGTGGCGATCAGGTTGAGTCGTTGCAGGCAGCCAAGGGCTCTGGCGGCGGTGTCGGTGGACAGGTGGTCGCAGATCGGTGGGGAAGTGAGTACTGGCAGCGGGATGCCGTTGGGGTCCAATAAGGACAGTAGTTCCAGCATGGGGCGCGCCAAGCCCGCGGGTGCGAGCCGGTCGGCGGCTTCGATGGAGATCGACCACGTGGTGGCCACTGTGTCAGCCCAGTCTTCGGGGAACATCCGTGCCAGGGCTGTGCGTTCATCGCGCCATTTCCGGATGTACGCGTCGCAGGTCATGCCGGGGATCATCTTGATGTAGGCCGAGGCTTGGCCCAGTGCCAGCGGAAGGTGGCCCAGCAGCGAACTCAAGTCCGCCAAGCCTTCGGCGTCACCCAGCACCTCGCGCAGGTACGCCACCGACTCCGCCGCGCTGAACTCGTCCAGTGGCACCAAACGACGCCTCGCGGTCTGCAGCCAGGGCTCGTTGCGGCGGGTGGTCACGACCAGTCGACCGGAGGTGCCGGTGTGCGGCCACAACCCGGTCAGCTCCGCCGGGTCGTCCACGTCGTCGAACACCAGTAGCCACCGCGTGGTCGTGCTCGCGCACCAATCCAGGAACCGGGTCTCGTCCGGCACCGGCTCACCCGTGACGACCTGGCCCAGTTCGGTCAGACCCGCCACGACGGCGGTCCGCTCGGCCGCCGTCACCCACCCGACGAGCTCCACCTCGCCCGCGCGCCAGACCCGCTCCACGTAGTCCGCCGCCGTCTGGGTCTTGCCCACCCCGCCCAGCCCGGACAGCACAACCCCGCCCGCGGTCAGCCCGTCCAGGTCCGGCACCGACCGCCGCTGGAACCCGTTCACCACCTCGGGCACGGCGCGGGACCGGTGCGGCAACGAGGGCCTGCGTGGCGCGGCGGCGAAGTACACGTCGCGGACGGAGGCGGCCTGGACCGCGGTGCCGGAGATGTCGCCCGCCTGGGTGCGCACGTCCCCGAACTCGCTCATGGGCACCAGTTTGGCGTACGCGCTACCCCGGGGGTCAGTCGGCTGTTTCGAGGTGTTCGCCGAGGATCGCCAGGTGGGTGCGGGCGGCGTCGCCGTGCCGGGCGCGGCCCGCGGCGGTGATGTGCACGAACACGCCGCGCCGATCGGCCTCGCAGAGCGCGCGCTCGACCAGCCCCGCGCGCTCGAGGCGCGCGACGGTGCGGGACAGGGCGCTCTGGCTCAGGTACATGGCGGCGGCGAGGTCGAGCATGCGCAGGCTCTCGCACTCGTGCGCGACGAGCCGGTCGAGGGTCTCGAACTCGTTCATGCTGATCCCGTGCGCCTCGCCCAGTTCGCGGTCGAGCCTGCAAGCGATCTCGTTGTAGCGCAGCGTCAACGACCGCCACTGGTCCACGAGGGGCGTCTGCCGGGGCATGGCGGCACCCTATCATGCGCGCACATTTAATGTCAAAGCATCTTATGTAGTGGCATATTATGTTGGCGCATTAGATGCGAGCGCATGTAGTTTCGCCGACGTGTCTCTCACCGAAACGCCCCTGGCGCCCGCCCCGTCGCGCGCCCCCGCCTGGTCCGGCCGGCTCTGGGGGGTGCTGGCCGTGCTCTGCGTCGTGCTGTTCCTCGACGGCATGGACGTGTCGATGGTCGGCGTGGCCCTGCCCTCGATCGGCGCCGAACTGGGCATGTCGGAGTCCTCGCTGCAGTGGCTGGTCAACGGCTACGTGCTCGGCTACGGCGGCCTGCTGCTGCTCGGCGGGCGCACCGCCGACCTGCTCGGCCGCCGCCGGGTCTTCCTCATCGCCCTCGGCGCGTTCGCCGTCGCCTCGCTGGTCGGCGGCCTGGTCGACGACGGCGTGCTGCTCGTGCTCACCCGCTTCACCAAGGGGCTGGCCGCCGCGTTCACCGCGCCGACCGCCATGTCCATCCTCACCACGACCTTCGCCGAGGGCCCCGCCCGCAACCGGGCCCTGTCGATCTTCACCGTGTTCGGCGCGAGCGGGTACTCCTCCGGGCTGATCCTCGGCGGCCTGCTCACCAGCGCGGGCTGGCGCTGGACGTTCCTCACCCCGGTGCCGGTCGCGATCGGCGCGCTGCTGGTCGGCATCAAGCTGATCCCGCGCGACAACGCCCGCGCCGAGGGCGGCCACGACATCTGGGGCGCGGTCACCCTCACCGGCGGCATGCTGCTGGCGGTCTACACCGTCGTCACCGCGCCCGAACGCGGTTGGCTGGCACCGCTGACGCTGGCGTCGGCGGTGGTGGTCGCCGCGCTGCTCACCGCGTTCGTGCTGATCGAGACCCGCATCGCGCACCCGTTGATCCGCCTGGGGATCCTGCGCGTGGGCACCGTCGTGCGGGCCAACCTGAGCGTGGTCGCGCTGATGGGCTCCTACATCAGCTTCCAGTTCATCATGACGATCTACCTGCAGAACGTGCTCGGCTGGTCGCCGATGACGATGGCCCTCGCGCTGTTGCCCGCGGGCATCGTGGTGGTGGTCGGCTCACCGCTGGTGGGCAAGCTCATCGACCGCTACGGCACCGAGCGGCTGATCCTGGCCTCGATGGTGTCGTTGAGCCTGGGGTACGTGTGGTTCCTGGTCACCGCGGGCAGCACGCCGGACTACCCGCTGGCGATCCTGCCCGCGATGCTGCTGCTCGGCGGCGGTTTCGGCTTCGGCTTCAGCGCGATCATGGCCCAGGGCACCGACGGCATCGACGACGCCGAGCAGGGCTTGGCGGCCGGGCTGCTGCAGACCTCGGGGCAGGTCGGCTCCGCGCTGGTCCTCGCCGTGGTGACCGCGGTGCTCGCGGGCTCCGCGACGCCGGTCGACCTCAGCGGTTTCCGCCCCGGCCTGAACTTCGTCACGGCGGTCGCGGTCGCGGGGTTGGTGCTCAACCTCGTCCCGTTGGCCCGCCGCGCGCGCCGGGGGTGAACCGGCGGACCCGGGCCACCTTGGGGGAGGTGGCCCGGGTTCACCGGGTCGGGTGATCGGCCTTGGAAGTTGCTCTTGGTCGCGCCTAGCGTGGTCGCGACTCGACCGACCGCGCGGTCTCCCTCGGACCGAAAGCAGCCCATGGCGAACCCGTTCACCGCGATCCCGTCCGCTCCCGGCGCGTTCCCGCTGGTGGGCCACGCGCCCGGGCTGATGCGCGATCCGTTGGCCTTCCTCGACTCGTTGCCCGCCCACGGCGACCTGGTGCGGGTCCGGCTCGGCCCGCTGCGCGCCGTTGTGGTGTGCACCGCCGAGTTGACCGCGACCGTGCTGCGCGACGACCACGTCTTCGACAAGGGCGGCCCGTTCTGGGACCGGGTCCGCGAGTTCGCGGGCGACGGCCTGTCCTCCTGCCCGCACCACCTCCACCGCCGCCAGCGACGGCTGGTGCAACCGGCCTTCCACCCCAGCCGCCTGCCCGCGTACGCCGCCGTGATGGCCAGGGAAGCGGCCGCGACGATGCAGGCCTGGCAAGACGGTGCGGAGCTGGATGTGTTGCCCCGCATGCTGGACCTGACATCCCGCATCGTCGCGGTGACGATGTTCTCCGACGCCCTGCCGGAAGCCGAGTTCGCCCAAGCCCTCGACGACACCACTGTGCTGATGACCGGCCTCTACCGCCGGATGATGACCCCACCGTTGCTGGACAACATCCCCACCCCCGGCAACCGCGCCTACCGCCGCTCAACGTTGCGACTGCGCGAAACCCTCTACCGCATCGTCGTCGACCGCCGAGCCCTCCGCGCCGACCACGGCGACCTGCTCTCGGCGCTGCTCGCCGCCCAAGACCCGCAGACCAGGGGCGGCTCGACCGACGCGGAACTGACCGACCAGCTGATCACCTTCTTCATCGCGGGCTCCGAGACCGCCGCGAGTTGCCTGTCCTGGACCCTGCACCTGCTGGCCACCCGACCCGACCTGCAGGAGCAGGTGCACGCGGAGGCCGCGCACATCCTGTCCGCCAAGACCGCCGCAGGCGTCGACACCACCACCGGCCGGGTGATCACCGAGTCGCTGCGGATGTGGCCACCGGTCTGGATGTTCACCCGCACCACGACGATGGACACCGAACTGGGCGGCCACCACATCCCCGCCGACACAGCGGTGATCGTCAGCCCACAGCTGATCCACCACCGCGCAGACGTGTACCCGCACCCCGAGGAGTTCGACCCCGACCGCTGGCTGGTCGAACCCACGCCGCGGACACCGTACTTGCCGTTCAGCGCGGGGCCCCGGAAGTGCGTGGGGAACCAGTACGCGTTGACGGAAATCGCTATCGCGCTGGCGACAGTGGTGGGTCGGTGGCGGGTGGAGGCTTTGCCGGAGAGCGGCGTTCGTGTAGCTCCCGCGGCTACGTTGCGGCCGCGGGGATTGCGGTTGCGAGTTGTGGATCGGGGCACGGGGGCATCGCTTCCGGTGCAGCGGCGGGGGAGTGCGGCGCCGGTGGTGGAGCCGAAGGGGCCTTAGGGGCGCGCTGCGTTTGGTTGTTGGTGGCGGGGGTGGATGGTTGTCCACAACGCCTTGAGTGGTCCACAGGCTGTGCTTGCTGCTGCTGGTTTGTTGGGGTTCCTCGGTAGGCTGTGTATTGGGGGCGCTTGTGGCGGATGATCTTGTGCGGGGTGCCGCTGTGGTGGTTGGTTGTCCACAACGGCTTGGGTTGTGCACAGGCTTCGGCTGCTGGTTCCGGATTGTTGGGGTTCCTCGGTAAGCTGTATATCGGGGGCGCTCGTGGCAGATGATCTTTGCGGCCTGGTTGTGGTTGTCCACAACGGTTCTGGTTGTCCACAGGGCGCCGTTCGCTACTGCCGCTGTGTCGGTGCGTCTCGGTAGGCTGTGTATTTGGGGGCTTTCGATCAGGTTGATCTTGGCGTAGGCCGGGGTTGGGGGTGCGGGGCAAGGGATTCGGGCCTCCGCCTTCGGCTCCGGGGGTCGGCCTCGTCGCCTGGCGGCGAGCTCGGCGACCCGGGATCGGACGCCTCGTTGCCTGGCGGCAACATCGGGCCCGATCCGCGACAATGCGGAAAGCTCGATGGGGTGGACCTGTTTTGTGCGGGGCCCCTACGGCACCCGTGGCAGGACCGCAAAGCAGGGGCCGAAAAGCATGGCCCTGTCCGCTACCGACGCTACGGCTGCCGTCCCCCCACACAAAACAGGTCCACCCCATCGAGCAGTTGGCACCAGCGAGTCCGACTGTCCAGGTGCTGGGTTGGCAGGGCAGCCGAGAGTGGGCTGGGTTGGCACCGGCCGTTCCGACTGTCTACGGGTTAGGTAGGTGGGTTGGGGCGGACCTGGCGGGGGCGGGCTGGCACCGCTGGGTCCGAGTGTCCAGGGGCTAAGTAGGTGGGTTGGGGCGGACCTGAAGGGGGTGGGGATGGCACCGCTGGGGTCGGGTGTTCCGTGGTTGATCAGTAGGCCGGTCCTGCCGGGAGTTGGGCTGGCACCCCAGCTTCTGGGTGTCCAGTGGTCAGTGGCGCCTCGGAGTGGATGATGCATCTCCCAGGGATCAGCCCTGGCGTACGGCGGGTGAAACGTAGCCGGTTTCTATGCGGTGGCCGGCTAGCCAGGTTGTGAGTCGGTGGGCTTCGTCGGTTAGGGCGCGGTGGGCTTGTGGTGAGATCTTTTCCAGCAAGCGAATCTCGACCACGCCTGCGCTGTCCTGTATCCAGCAGCCCACTATTCGGCCGTTTACCCAGGCGGTGGTTCCGGCGTTTCCCCGGGTGTCGAACAGTTGTGACCGGTGGGTTCCGAGGTAGAAGTCCCGGCCTCGCCAGCCCATGACCGTTGGGTCCAGTACCGGGAGCAGGGCCACCCACAACCCCGGGTCGGCCACCTCCTCGAGGTCGTCCGGTAGTAGCCACCCCACTTCGCCGCTGTCCAGTGAGACCGTGACCGCGTCGAGGGCCGAGAGTGCCATGCGCACAGCGGCTTTGGTCGAACCCAGCCACCAGACGATGTCGTCTTCTGTTCCTGGGCCGAAGGTTCGCAGCCAGTTGCGGACGAGTTCGCGGTATCCCTCGGCTGCGTCAAGAGGGTCAGGGATGGAGCCCAGCCAGTGGCGCATCAGTGTCCACTTTGGGCGGGAGGTGTTCCAGCGGCCGGTGTTGGTGCCGCGAACGATGTCGGCGGTCGCGCCCAGGTGGGTGAGCACCCGTGAGGCCGACCACGTCTCGCTTCCCGCTACTTTGACGTCGATCAGCGGGATTGCTCGGCGGATTTCCAGGGCTGTGCGGCCATCGGGGAGGTCGGCCAGGTGGGCGAGGACTTCGGCGCGTGCTTGGTCGAGCCAGGCGTTGCCGTCGGGGGTGAGGCCGGTGGCGACTACGTCTTTGGCCATTCGGGCGCGTTCGGTGCCTGCAACTCTGGCTGATGCGCTGGACCAAGCCGCCGGGAGCAAAGCGCGGGGGAACACGAAAAGGGTGCGGCGCATGGCTAGTTGTTTGATGAGGGTGCGGTCGGTGTGCAGGGCGCGGTCCACGTCGGCGATGTGCATCTCGGGCATGCGGGCCCAGCAGGAGAGGTAGACGGTCGCGGGTTCGGTGGCGTGCAGCACCGTCATCGCGGTGGTGACGGCTTCCGGGGTGCTCACCCGCGAGGTCGGGGTGAGGGCGTGGCGGTGGGCCAGGCGGGCGCGGCGGTGGTCGTCGGAGACGTGCTGCATGGGGTCATCGTGGCAGGTCGGGTGGGGTTGGACCGACTAAGGGAGGTTGTCGCGGCGGGGTGGGGCGCGTAGAGAGGGAGGGGACGATCGGGGGTTCGGCATGACAACGGCGACTGTGCGCTACCTCGCGCCTGCCTGGCGGCACACCGACGAGATCCCGGTCATCGCCGATTGGGCGACGATGGCCGCCAACACCGAGGCGCACCCGGTCCAGGTGCACAACGCCCGTGACGCCGAGTGCGACGTGGAAACCACCGGGTTCCAACGGATCGCGCACACCACGGCGACCGACTTCCGCGACCGGTTCGCCGTCGAGCGCGGCTACCTGTCCGAAGTGGCCGGTCTGGTCCAGCGGCACACCGGCGCCGACCGCGTCGTCGCCACCCATCACTTCATCCGCTGGGGCGACCCGGAGGACTTCGAGGCGGGCTACGCCGGATTCCTCCACGGGGACAAGCCGCTCATCGACCCGGCGGGCTACTCCTGGGACCGCGTCGACCGGCTCGGCCTCGCCATCGACCGCGACCAGGGCTGGGACTTCGCCTGGTACAACACGTGGCAGCCCGTAGACCGGCCCGCGATCCGCAACCCGCTCACCTTCATCGACGCGGGCACCGTCACCCCCGACGACCTCCGCCTCTACAGCTACGACGGCGCGGGTGAGCGGAACCTGGAAACCGTGCCCCTGCGCGCCCAGGCCCACCGCTTCTACTACTTCCCCGACCTCGACACCGACGAACTGGTCCTGTTCAAGCAGCTCGAGACCAGACCGGGGCGCACCCCCACCTGCCTGCACTCGGCGATCGACGCGCCGGTCCCGGCCGAGACCCCGTTGCGGCGCAGCATCGAGGTCCGCTGGATGTGCGTGTTCGCCGCATAAGTCTGGAATATCCGGTGCGCGATTGCTCCGGGAGTGCAGACGGAAGGAGTCTTGGGATAGGTCATTCGGGTGACCCACTAACGGACGCTGATCCGTTGGAGTGATCACGCTGGGTATGCCTTGTGGCGGCTGATGGCCAGGTGTCACAGTGCTGCGATGGGGTTCACCTGCGTTGTTCCCGGCGGCGACGGGGTTCTGTATGCGGTCACCGATACGGGTGACCTGCTGTTCTACCGCGATCTGGACCGAACCGGCACGCCCCGTTGGGCCAACGGGGGAGTCGGCAAGCTGATCGGGACCGGCTGGGGTCGGTTCACGAAGATCATCAACGGTGGCGACGGCGTCCTCTACGGCATCACCGAGGACGGTGGCCTCTGGTTCTACCGCGACCTCGCGCGCGACGGCACGGCGCAGTGGGCCAACGGGGGGGCCGGGCGGCAGGTCGCGACCGCGTGGCAGGGGTTCCGCGACGTCGTGGGCGGTGGCGGCGGGATCATCTACGCGCTCACCGAGGCGGGCGATGTCCTGATCTACCGGGACGCCGACCGGACCGGTGGTGTGTCGTGGTCGTTGACCGGGCAGCGGATCCGGACGGGCTGGGGCACCGTCCGCAGGCTGATCGACGGCGGCGACGGGGTCGTCTACGGGCTCGCCAACACCGGCGCGCTGCTGTTCTTCCGCGACCAGTTCCGCGACGGCACGCCCGCTGTGGACCGGGGCGGTCTTGGCAACACCATCGGGCAGGGGTGGTCCAACTTCGCCCTGGCCGTGGGTGGCGGCAACGGGGTGATCTACGCGATCACCCCCGACGGCTTCCTGCTGTTCTACCGGGACCTGGCCCGTGATGGCAGCATGCAATGGGCCAACAACGGCATCGGGAGCTCGATCGGCGCGGGCTGGCTGCTCACCGGGGCCGCGCTCACCACCCAGGGCTACCCGAGGCCGCTGTCGGTCGCGCCGGGGGACCGGGTGCAGTTCCACGTCTCCAGCCGCGTCGACTACGACGTGACCTACCTGCGGCTCGGGCAGGGTGACGGCAAAGTGGTCGGCGAGCTGAAAGCCGTGCGCGGCCAGGTGCAGACGCCGCGCGCGGACGCTTGGGGCGACGGGTGCGGTTGGCAGTCGTCGTTCTCTCTCACGGTGCCAACGAGTTGGACGTCCGGTATCTATTCCGCACGCTGCCGAGGTGCCTCCGGTGTGGACAGTCACCTCGTCTTCGTGGTCCGCCCGCGCACGGCCCGCACAGGTCGGGTGGCGGTGCTGGCGAGCACGAACACGTGGAACGCCTACAACGACTGGGGCGGTCGCTCCAAGTACACGACCCCGCCCGGGCCGCGGCTCAGCGCGGAGCGCCCCAACCCGTGGACCTCCCCGGTGGACGACGGCGAGCTGAACCACCTCACGCGGGCCGAGCTGTGGGTGACCGCGTGGCTGGAGTCCGCGGGTTACCCGCTGGACTTCTACTCCGACGCCGACTTCCACCGCGGGATTCCCGATTTCGCCAAGTACCCGGCGCTGGTGCTCAACACGCACCCGGAGTACTGGACCACCACCATGCTCGACCGCCTCATCGCCTACATCGCCGACGGCGGCAGCGTTCTGTACCTCGGCGGCAACGGCGTCTTCGAGGCCGTGACCCTCGACGCCACCGGCACCACCATGACCGTTCTCGGTGGCAACGCAAGCAATCCGCGACAGCAGACCTACTTGCGCAACCTGAACCCGCCGCGCTCCGAACGCGCGGTCCTCGGCGTGGGGTACCGGTTCGACAACTACATGACCTTCGCCCCGTACGAGGTGCTCGAACCGGCGCACCGGGCGCTGCGCGGAACCGGTCTCGCCCGGGGCGCCCGCATCGGCCTGACCGGCCACAACGGACCGGCGAGCGGCTGGGAGATGGACACCGCGATCCCCGGGACCGCCCCCGACGGCGTCATGGTGTTCGCCGCCTCCCAAGCCGACGACCGCGGCACCCCGCCGAGCGGCACCGTCGTCCTGGCGCGCGGGACCAACCCGGGGTACGGCGCGGACATGACGTTCCGGGACACCCCCGCGGGCGGCATCGTGTTCAGCGCGGGCTCCCTGAGCTTCGGCGGCAGCCTCGCCGTCGACCCGGCGCTGCAACGGATCGTCCGCAACGTCCTGGACGAGAGCCTCGGCCGTTGACCTCGCCCGAGCTCGTCAGTGGCAACGACCCGGAGGAGGTCGTTCGGATCGGGTGCCCGGTCCGCCGCGCACCTGGTTCCCCGCCCATTGCGGGGTGCCGGTCGCCGCGTTGAGTGGCGATTGTTCAGCGGGCTCCGGCGTCCATTCGAGTGATCAACTACTCGGGGCCGACATGCCCGGAGCCCGCCGTGCGATCGGGAAGGTGCCGTACCCCTTTCACCCGTGGAGCACCCCATGACCTCATCGCTGTCGACCGGCTCGCGCCCGTCCCCATTGGACTACCGGACCTCGTTCGCGGGCCCCTCGGTCGGCACCGAGCAGGAGTTCCTCGGCGTCCGCCTCGGCAAGGCGCGGTTGGGGGGTTCGCTGATCGCGGAGGTCGTCAGCGACGGGGCCCTGTTGGTGCAGATCACCACCGACATCGGGGGTGGGGAGGACGCGCCGGAGGGGTACCTGGGGTACACGATGGAGATCAAGACGAGTCCGACCGAGGTGGGGGACGAGGACGGGTGGGGGTTGCGGACCACCGCGATCCGGTCGGTCCTCGCGGCGATCGCGGAGCTGGTGAAGTCCGGTTCGGACACGCGGTCGCTCACCAGCGGCAAGCTCGACGACTTCGACCTGGTTGTCCACAATGCCGAGCACGTGTTCTACAAGACGGACTCCTGGTCGAGCGGGGTCACCAGCAGCAGTAGGCACGCCACCTACGGCCTGCCCTTCGCCGACCTGGGCACCACCGCCCCCGGCGCGCAGCTGGTCCAGAAAGCCCACTGGTACCGGGACTGGTCTGAGGAGTTCGACCTCATCACCGGCACCTGGGTGGCCCGCGACCGCGCCCTCGCCACCTACAACTACCTGCGCTCGGTTCTCATCCAGCTCGCCGAGCTCACCACTAGGTACTCCTTGGCTGTGCACAACCTCGGCGAGCTCAAGGGCAACACCGGCAACCTCTATGACAGCCCCGTCAAGAACGCCTGGGGCACCTTGCCCAGGACCGCACCCCTCTTGGCGATCGGTCTCTTGCCGGAAGGCGACCGTGAGCGCGTGAAGACTGCCTTGCGCGCTCGTCCCGGCTCGGTCACGGACACCCAGGTATGGACCGCGGTGGTCTGGCACATCTTCCAGAGCCTGACCCTGGCGGGACACACACCCGCGCAACCCACCTACGCCACCAGCAAGCCAGGCACCCTCTTCGAGTTCCGCTCCGGCATCCCCGTCGCCTTTAAGCACGCGTTCGTCCTCATTGAGGGCGAGGCCGGTGGCTTCGCTGGTGAGGTCCAAGAGGCCAAGACCAAGAAGCCGGTCGACGACGACCTGCAGTCCAAGATCAAGGCCCTGCGCCCGCCGGGCTCGGACGACTCCGACGACGAGGAGGAGGAGTCCTCCGACTGAGCCGACACGCCGTCGGCGCACCCGGTCCGCACTCGGTTCGCACCCGGCGCCCGCCTCGTGTTGCCCCGGTCACGTCCGAACTTGTCGGGTGTTGGTATAGCCGGATGGAGACGGGGTGACCTGATGCGGACGACAAAGAGGCGACTTTCCTTCACCTCTGCCGTGCTGATCGTGCTGGGACTGGTCACCAGCGCGCTCCTCGTCCTGGTGAGCGCCACCGAGGCGACCCCGGTCGAGGTCCACACCACCAGCGTCGGCCTCGGCCGGGAAGTGCCGCACCCCTGACGGGCTCCGTCGTGGGTGAGGTGGTGGCGGTGGCGGGATGAGGCCGGGCGCGCGTCGACGGTGGGGCTGGGTGCGGTCCGTGCCCGGGTTCCTCGCGGGCTCGGTGCTCTCGAGCCTGTTCTGGCTGGTCGCCTGGTGCGTGCTGCCCGCGGTCCTGTCCTGGCACTCCTACGTCGTGCTGTCCGGGTCGATGGCCCCGGCGATCCGCACCGGCGACGTGGTCGTGGTCGGCGACCTGCTCACCGACCACCCCGTGCCCGGCGCCGTCGTCGCGTTCGACGACCCCGCGCACCAGGGCAAGGTCCTGATGCACCGGGTCATCAAGGTCAACGACGACGCCACCCTGGTCACCAAGGGCGACGCCAACGCCGACGCCGACAGCACCCCGGTCACCGTCGAGGCGGTGCACGGCCAGGGGCGCCTGCGGGTGCCGTGGGTCGGCCTGCCAGCGCACTGGGCGCGGGTGGGGGACTGGATCTCCCTCGGCGGGGCCGTGCTGGTCCTGGTCGGGCTCGCCGCGCTCGCGTGGTGGCGGCCCGGCCAGCAACCACCCCGGCGACCACCCCCGAGCGGACCTCGACACGCGGCGGGCCCTGGCCGGACCAGGCGCCGAGTCGTGACCGTCGCGGCTGTGGGCATGCTGCTGTTCGTTTCGACGAACGGCGGCTTTGCTGGTTGGACTGCCTCTTCGACTACCTCGGGCAACGCGCTGGGGTCGTCCGCGACGTTCCCCACGTACTCCGCGTCCGTCACCGGTGATAGCCCGCAGCTTTATCACCGCTCTGAGGAGGCGGCGTCCTCTTCGGCTACCAGCACCGCGGCAGACTCCTCGACCAACAACAGGCCGGGGCAGTTCAACATGCCCACCAATGGTCCCTTCACCCACTGGCGCTTTGACGAGGGCGGTGGCCTCAATGCCGGTGACTCCTCCGGCGGGGTCAACACCGGTGCATTGACTAACGGGCCAACGTGGTCGACCGGGGTCATGGGCGCTGCTGTGACGATGGACGGCGTCAACGACAGGGTCGTCAGCGCGAACAGTTCGGTCGCGACGGACACCAGCTTCACTGCCTCGATGTGGGTGAAGACGACCTCTGCGAGCGGAACCGCAGTCGCCTTCACCCAGCAAGGCAGCAACACCGGCGCCTGGTACCTGTATCAGCAGGGCGGCAAGTGGCGTTTCGGCATGCCCCGAAGCGATGCCTCTAGCGGTACCGAGGACTACGCCCAGTCGACGACGTCCACCGCCGCAAGCACCTGGGTCCACCTTGTCGGCGTCTACGACGACCCGGGCAACGCCATCCGGCTCTACGTGAACGGCTCCCTAGAGACCTCCACGACCCGCGCCGACGCCTACGAGTGGAAAGCGACCGGCTCGCTGGTCGCGGGCGGCATCTACCGAGGCGGCAGTTGGCTCTACCCGTGGTCCGGTCAGCTCGACGACGCCCGGGTCTACCAGCGTGCTCTTGGCGCAAGCGAGATCAGCGGGATCTATGACGCTGCCACCGCCCCGAATGCCCAGTACAACCTGGAGCAGTCAGGCACATCTGCCACTGACAGCGGCCCTTACGGCTACAACGGCACTCTCCAGAACGGCGCCACCTGGAACACCACCGGTCGCACGGGACGGTCGCTCACCCTCGACGGCGTCGACGACTACGTCAGCGCCTCCACCTTCACCGTGCGCACCGACACCAGCTTCACTGCGGCGGCGTGGGTCTACATCAGCAGCGCGGGTGGGGTCGACCGGACTCTGCTCGCCAAGGACGGCACGAACGTCAACTCCTTCGCGTTGTCCTACATCCCGGCCACGACGAAGTACGCCTTCACCATGCCCGCCTCCGACTCGACCGGCGCGGCCACGGTCCGCGTGTCCTCCAGTTCGAGTGCCATCTCCAACGCGTGGACCTACGTCGTCGGGGTGTGGGACGCGGTCAACGGGCAGATGAAGATCTACCTCAACGGCACCCTGGAGGGCACGACCAGCCGCGGCGGTGGCTGGAACGGCACCGGGCAGCTGTCGATCGGCCGCGGCTTCAGCGGCGGCGCGGGCGTGCAGTACTGGCCCGGCCGCGTCGACGAGGTGCAGCTCTACAACCGTGTGCTGACCGCCGCCGAGATCGATGACATCTACACGCGGCCCAGCCTGGACTGGCAATACGACGACAACCTCGCTGTGACCGTGTCCGACTCTTCCGGCAACGGCAACTCCGGCGCCTTGAACAACGTGCAGTGGTCCGACACCTCGGTCTCGGGCACGTCAGGCTACTTCGACGGCTCTAGCAGCTGGACGGTCAGCCAGGCGGCATCACTGCGCACCGACGAGAGCTTTACCGTGTCCGGGTGGGCCTACCTGACCACGCCCAACGGCGACCGCAGCATCGTCGCCCAGCAGGGCAGCGTCGGTAGCGGCTACCTGCTGGGTGCTGACATTGCCTCGACGCGGTGGTGCTTCCGCATCCCCCGCACCGACACCAGTTCCCCCACCTACGACGCGGTCTATAGCCAGGCCATCGCTCAGCAGAACGGCTGGTACCACATCGTCGGTGTGTATCAGGCTGGATCAGAGATCTTGCGCCTGTACGTCAACGGTGTGTTGCAGAACAGCACCACGCGCGGTGGCACCCCGTGGAACGCCACTGGCACTGTCCAGGTTGGACGCGCACTTCGCAGCAGCTCACAGATGGACTACTTCTTCGGCTACCTCGACAAGGTTCGGACGATCCAGGCCGCTCTGTCGACCGCTCAAGTGCAGGACCTCTACAGCGAGGGCTCGCCGCCGCCACCCACCTTGCCGGTAGCCGGTGCACTGTCCCCGATGACGGCAGGGCAGCCGGGCGCGCTTCAGGGGACTCAGCAGGGGCAGACCTCTAGCACCGCGGTCGCGTTCAACGGCACTGCCAACGCCGCCAACCTAACGAGCTTCAGCAACCCGTCGACGTTCACGACGGAAGCTTGGTTCAGGACGGCGAGTCCGTGGGGTGGCCTGATCACCGGCTTCTACAGCACGGTCAGCGCGAGCAGCACGAGCCGCGACCGCGTCGTCTACCTCGACAGCACCGGCAAGCTCGTGTTCGCGGTCAACCCGTCCACGATCAAGTCGATCAGCTCCACCTCGTCCTACAACGACGGGGCCTGGCACCACGTGGCCGCCAGCCTCGGCGCGGCGGGAATGAAGCTCTACGTCGACGGCAACCTGGTCGCCCAGGACGCGACCACCACGACCGCCCAGAACTTCACCGGCTACTGGCGCTGGGGCGGTGGCGGGTTGCCCAGCTACCCCAACCGCCCGCTGAGCGACTACCTCGTCGGCACCATCGACGAGGTCGCCGTCTTCGGCAGCCAGCTCACCGACGCCCAGGTCCGTCGTCACTACCACGCTAACCACTGACCGGTAGCGGTTTAGCCGAGGCATCGACACACGTCGTGGTGGAGGTCAGGCATCGCCTATAGGGGGAAGCGGGCGCACGTAAGGCGGCTGCGCAGTCAAGATGCGCAATAGGTCCTCAGTACCCGCGACAGTGAAGTCGGAGATGATGAAATGGTCCACCGTGTGCGGCTGCAGGAACACGGGGATCTCCTCGATGCTGCGGCCGGGCAGCACGACCGGCAGGATCCTTGTCCGGTTCACCGAGCGCCTGGCGTGCAAGGCCTCCCGGAGTAGCCCCATCTCCGACTGCAACCCGCGGTTGACCTCATCGCTGACCTCACCCTCGCCCGCTGCCTTACACGCCGGGGAGGCCACTACAAGGATGAAGTCGGCGGCTTTGATCTGGCCGATCGCCCACAGGTACCAGTCTCGCGAGACCTCTAGGTCCCAGCGGTCCATGTGCACGTCCAGCCCGCGGGACACGAGGAACTCCGCCAGCGCGACCACCTTCGAGATGTGCTCGTGGTCCTCGTGCGCGTACGACACGAACACGCGCGGCGAAACCGTCGGCGCGGCGAGCGCGGGCGCCTCGACTTGCGCCACAGGGATTCCAGGAGCCAGGTCGAGGTCGAAGGTGTGCGGGCGCGTGGCGGGCGCGTACCCGAACGTCTCCTCCGGCGGGAGGTCGTAGCGGGCCGACGCGGTCACCGGCACGTGGGTGGCGTCCTGCGGGGTCAGCAGGACGATCCACGCGGCGTGCGAGCCGGGCCGCGGATCCCGGTGCCGCCACCGGATCTCCCGACCGCCGATGCCGAAGACCTGCACCGTCGAGGAGACCTCAGGCAGGTGGACGCCGGTGTTCGCCTCGACCAGCGATAAGTGCTGGTCGACGGCGTAGGTGCGTCCCGGGCCGGGAGACGAGGAAGCGCGCGGCACGGCGTCCACGACCACGGCGTCCGCGCCGAAGTCGAACCCGACCTCCAGCCACGGCGGCACCGGCACGTCGGGGGCCAGCCACAGGTCGAAGTTGATTTTCACGACGTGCGCCGCGCGGCCGGGGAACCGCGTGGGCGCCACCGGGTGGACCTGCCAGCCGCCGAGCCGGACGGCGCCGATCTCCACCGCCGCGGGCGCCGTGGAGACGTGCCGGGTGGCGGCGTTGACCAGGACGAGGTCGACGCCGGTGCTGTCGGTGGTCACGGATCTCCCCTCGTTCGACCGGAGAATAGCGCGCCGCCATCGGGCATCCTGGTGGTGTGAGCGACGCCAGGGATCTGGACGCGGTGATCGACGAACTCGATCGGCGGGTCGGCGACTTCGGCCGCGACAGCGACCCAGCCACGGTGCTGGACGAGGCGGGCAGCGAGCTCCTCGCGCATGCCTGGGAGCTTGCCCGCAGCACCGAGATCAGCGCATGGACCGCTTTCGTCCTCGCGCGTTTCCACTGGTGTCGCTACATCGCCCTGCCCGACGGCCACGACCAGCGCGACTTCTCCGTCGCCGTGGAGTTGTTCACCGAACTCCGGCGGATCGACCCCGACGCCGTGCCGCCGCCGATCCTCGACCTGCTGCGCAGCATGGAGGACGACCCGGGGTCGGCGTACAACGACAGCGGTGCCCGGCTCTACGGCCTGTTCGAGGAAACCGGCGACGGGGCCGCGCTCGACGACGCGATCACCATGTTCACCAAAGCGCTGGCCGCGTGCCCGGCCGACGCTCCTAACCGCGGCTGGTACCTGTCCAACGCGTCGGGCGCGCACCTCAGCCGGTTCGACGTGGCAGGCGACCCTGCCGACCTCGATACCGCCATCGGGTTCGGCGCCCAAGCCGCCGCAGCGCCTGGTGCGGATGAGAACCGTGCTGCGGCGATGAGCAACTACGCCATAGCCCTGCGGACACGTCACGAAGTCGCTGGTGCGCTGGAAGACCTAGAGGCTGCGATCGATGCGATAAGAGCAGCGATCGGCGCCCTCCCAGCCGGGCACCCGCACGTTAACGGGTACCTGTCGAGCCTCGCGACCACGCTGCGGACCCGATTCGAGCGCAGCCACCAACGCGCCGACATCGACGAAGCCCTTGCCACGGCTCAACGAGCACTCGACACTGCGCCACCTGACGATGCCGAGCGGCCCTCTTACCTCAGCAGCCTCTCCAACTGCGGCTTCACCCGCTACGACTGGTACCGAGATGTGGCCGACCTGGACCTTGCGATCGCTGCGGGGCGAGCGGCGGTCCAGCAGACACCTATAGGCGCTCCCGAGCGACTTAAGTATCTGTCGAACCTGGGCAACGCGCTTCGCGAGCAGTACGTGCGCACTGGCTCCCTCGACGACCTCACCGCAGGTATCGCCGCCGCACGTGAGGCTGTCGCGGAAGCTCCGCCGCGCCACTCCAGCCGCTCAGCCATGTTGTCGAACCTCGCCGGACTATTGCGTACCAAAGCGGCACGCACCGGCACTGTCACCGACATCGACGAAGCCGTGGCGGCGGCACGAGAGGCAGCGGAAGCCGAACCAGGTGGGCCGAACAGGCCAACGGTGTTCGCCACCTACGCCGCGGCGCTCCTCCTCCGCTTCGAACGAGTCGGCGATCCAGCGGACCTCGATGCCGCCATCGTCGCCGCTACCACGGCCGTCGAGACCGAGTACGTCGACGACCGCGGGTCCAGGCTGTCCGAGCTGTCTTCGGCACTCCTGCAGCGGTACGTCACCCGAGGCGATAGAGCCGATCTCGACGCGGCGGTCCAGACAGGGCGAGACGCCGTCACCGCCGCAAGCGGCACGCCAGATCTAGCCCGCCTCTTGTCTAACCTTGCCTACACACTGCGCCTGCGTGCGGAGGTCACCGACGACACGAGCGACCTCGACGACGCTGTCACCGCCGGCCAAGCAGCCGTCGACTCCATGCCTCCTGGCCAGCAAGGTCGTGCCGGATTCCTCGTGAACCTGTCGTCCGCGTTAGCGGCGCGGTTCCTTCGCACAGGCAGAACTACCGACCTCCACGCCGCCGTCGGCCGGTCGCGAGAAGCACTCACCCAACTCCCAGACGACCACGCCGACGTGCCCGGGCTGCTGAACCTTCTCGGCCTGGTCCTGTCTCTACGCTTCGAGCGCACCGGGCGGCTCGCCGACGTCGACGAAGCCGTAGTTCTCGCCCGCCGCGCGGTCGCCATGACTCCCGGCGACCATCCCGAGCGATCTTCGCACCTAGGCAATCTCGCCGCCGTCTTACGAGTCCGATTCCGCCGCACCGCAGTCCTTGCTGACCTCGACGAAGCTGTGGAGGTCGGACGCGCGGCAGTAGCGGCTATGCCGGAGGCGCATTCAGCACGAGGTGGGTACCTATCCAACCTCGGCATCGCACTACGCAGCCGCTTCGAAGCTCGCGAGGACCCCGCCGATCTCGAGGCAGCGATAGAGGCTTCCTCACAGGCCGTTGAGCTCACCGAGGCCGGGGCGAACCGCGCGCAGTACTTGTCCAACCTCTCCGGGGTGCTGCTAAGCGCGTTCGAGTACAACCCTGAGGCACTGGAATACATCGACGCGATGGTCGCAGCTGCCGCTGAAGCTGTCGACACAGCGCCAGCCGACCACGTGGAGCGCGGCCGCTACCTGGCCAACCTCGGCAACGCACTCATCACCCGCGGCAAGCCCGACGACCTCGCCAGGGCGGTAGAGGTAACGGCGGCCGCAGTCCGCGTGACCCCTGTCGACGACCCGGACCACGTCGGCTTCCTCTTCGCAGCGGGTCACGCCCGGCACACCGCCAACCCAACCACCGGGATTCCCGAAGAGTGGCGTACCGCGGCACGCAGTCCTATAGGAGCGCCAGACATCCGCCTCCGCGCCGCGTGGATATGGGGAGACACCGCCGCAAGCCTCGGTGACCCTGCCGACGCCGCAGAGGCGTTCGCCCTCGCTGTCTCGCTGCTGCCCGTGCTGGCTTGGCGCGGCCTCGACCAGTCGGCCCGTGAACGGCACCTCTGGCACTGGTCCGGGCTGGCGAGCGACGCCTGCGCGCTGGCCCTGCGCGCGGGCGACCCACGCCGTGCGGTCGAGGTGCTGGAGCAGGGTCGCTCGGTCACCTGGAACCAGGTCACGCAGACCCGCGCCGACCTGACCGCGGCGCGCGCGGCCGCGCCTGCGCTCGTCGACCGGCTCGACGAACTGCGCGCCGCGCTGGACGCCCCGGAACCGCTCCCGGAACTGGCCGTGCTCGACCGCGAGCGGCTGGCCCAGGCCCGCCGCCGCCTCGCCGAGGAGTGGGACGAGGTCGTCGACCGGGTCCGCGCCCTCGACGGCTTCGCCTCGTTCCTGGCCGCCGAACCCTACGAGGACCTCGCCGCGCAGGCGGCCGCCGGTCCGGTGGTGATCGTCAACCTCAGCCGTCACGGGTGCGCCGCGATCGTGGTGACCCACGACGAACCCGTCGTGGTCGACCTGCCCGACCTGTCCCACGCCGCCGCCGTCGAGCGGGCGAACCTGCTGCTGCGGACCCGGGGCGCGGCGGAGGACGACCGGACCTTCGCGAACCTCCGAGCCGCCCACAAAGCGCTTCTTGACGTTCTGGCCTGGACCTACGACACGATCGTCGAACCGGTCCTCGCCCGGTGCGGGGCACCCCGCCTCTGGTGGTGCCCGACGGGTCCGCTCACCATGCTGCCGCTGCACGCCGCGGGCCACTACACGCCGGAACGGACCGTGTCCGCCCTCGACGACGTTGTGTCGTCCTACCTGCCCACTATCAGCACCCTGCGCCGAGCCCGCGCCGAGCCGTCCTCGGCTGAGGCCCGCGCCCTCGTGGTGGACCAGTCGAGCGCCAGGCACGGACTGCCCCCGCTGCCCTTCGCCGCCGCGGAGACCGGCCGGGTCCGTGCGCACCTGCCCGTGGGCACCACGCTCACCGCCGACGCCGCGACCGCTGACGCCGTTCTCGCCGCCCTCGCCACCCACCCCTGGGCCCACCTCAGCTGCCACGGCGCCCAACACCCGATCGAACCCGCGACGAGCGCGCTCTACCTCTACGACCGCCCGCTGAGCGTCGTCGAGATCGCCCGCCACCGCTTCCCCGCTGGCCAGTTGGCCTACCTGTCCGCCTGCGAGACCTCCACCGGTGGCGTCCGCGTCCTCGACGAGGCGATGCACCTGTCCGCCGCCTTCCAGGTCGCGGGCTTCCGGCACGTCATCGCCACCCTCTGGACCATCCCCGACGACCTCTCGATGACCCTGGCCGCCGACGTCTACAGCGCGCTCACCGCCGGGGGAGTGCCGGACGCCGACCGGTCCGCCCGCGCCCTGCGCGACGCGGTCCAACGGCTGCGCGCCCAGTTCCCCCACGCTCCGCTGTCGTGGGCTTCCTTTGTGCACAGTGGACCATAGTCGCTGAAGATCCTCAAAGGATTCGAGCTTGTCCACAGAAGACTCGTGGTTAGACTGCGGCCGTGGACAACGACGGCATCGACCGGATCCTTGCTGGGCCGCCGAGCAAAATCGCCTTTCGAGCGCTTTGCGCCGCGATAGACCGTGCGGGGAACCCGCCAGAGCTGATCGCCAAGTGCGCTCAAGGCCTTGCCGCGTGGCCGGATTCGGCGCGCGAAGCCCCCTGGTCCTGGTACGCCGCGCTCGCGATCGGGCATTCCAAAGCGACTTGGCCACTTGTTCACGCACTGGACGTCTCTGTGAAACATTGCCAGTTGCTCGACGTCGCCTTCCCGGATCCCCGGACGCGGCCCGAAGTGCGCCAGATGACCACCGTGACGGTCGGGTGGATGATGAGCGACCGGCGCGTCCTCGACTCGTTCACCGACTCCTTGGCGCACTGGCCGGACTTGCGGGAAGTCCGTGTCGAGTACCTCAGCGAACACGACGACGAGATGCTGGCCAGGTTCGCCGAGCACGAGTCCGCGCCCCGCATCGAGTCGTTGAGCCTGATCACCCTCGGCGACTCCCTCCTGCACTCGGGCCTGCCCACCTTCCGCCCGCCCGCCGGGCGGCCGTGGCGCCTGCGGCACGTGGCCGTGTCCGGCTCGGACCTCGCGCACCTGCTGCGGTCGGGCCTCGCGCCGGACCTGCGGTCCGCCGACGTCCTGGTGCGCGACCTCGACGAAGCCGCGGAACTGGCCGCCTGCCCGGAACTCGCCCGACTCGAACGGCTCGGGATCGGGTTCCGCTGCGGGTGGAACGGCCACTCGACGCTGATGGACCTGTTCGCGGGCAACGTGATCGAGCAGGACAACGACGCGTGCGAGGCGTTCTTCGCCACCGCCGACCTCTCCGGCCTGCGTGAGCTCACCGTGCTGGGCGTCGAACTCGTCCTCGGCAGACACGGGCTCGGCGCTCGCGGGGTCGACGCCATCATCGCCAGCGGCGTGCTCGGCCGGTTGACCGCGTTGACCCTGGAACTGCTGCCCATCGGTGACGCGACCATCACGCGGGTCGTCGACGCCCTCGACCACGAGCGCGTCGAACACCTGGCGCTCGCCGACCTCGTCGCCACCGACCAGACGACCGCCGCGTTCGCCGCGGGCTCGTTCCCACGACTGCGCCACCTCGACCTGAGCCGCAACCACCTCGACGCGCCCGGTGCGAGCCGGTTGGCGGCCGAGGTCGACCTGCCGGTCCTGGAACACCTCGACCTCGGCGGACGCGTCGGGGCGATCCAGGGCTACTACCAGAACGCTGTGCAACCAATCGGTGACGCGGGCGCAAGCGCGTGGGCGACCTCGCGCAACGCCAAGAACCTGACTCACCTCAACATGTCGTGCTGCGGGCTCGGTGTCGACGGGTTCACCGCGTTGATGATGTCCGACCAGTTGGCCGCCCTCGCCACGCTCAACTTGTCGTGCAACCCGTGCGACGGGTGGCCCGCGGCGTTGCGGGACGCCCCGGTCTGGCGCACGCTGCGCACCCTGGACCTCGCTGGGACCGGCTTCGAGGACGCCGAAGTCGAGAACCTCACACTGGTGGGCGAAGCGCCAGAGCTCCGCGGCATCTCGTTGGCCTACAACCCAATCGGCTCCGATGCCGCGCGAGCGCTTGCCCGGTGGGCGCCGCTGCCCCAGCTGTGGGAACTGGACCTGCACGACACCGTCATCGGTGACGACGGGCTGGTCGCCCTCGCCGCATCACAGGCCGCGCAGTCGCTACTCGAACTGGATCTGGAACAGGACTGCTCGAACCCGCACGCGCGGCACGGGCGCCAGTTGCCCACCGAGGTCATCGCACGGTCGTCGTTCCCCAGCCTGGACGCGATGTACCTCGGTATCGTCGACGAATACCACGGCGGGCGGTACTACGCGGGCTTTCCCGCGCTTGTTCGCGAGCAACTCGCCGCGGATCCCAGCACTCGAACCGAACTCCTCGCCTTCCTCGCCCACCTCGACGAGTCCGAGTTGAGCGACACGGGGCCGGAAGAGGGAGGCGTTTTGCGCTCCAGCCGCACCCGCGCCGACCATTTGGCCGCCTACTACTCGAGGGTCGAGAAGGCCCGGGAGTTCATTCAGATCGTCAAAGAGTCCACAGTGGAGTAATTTGTCCGTGTGGCGGGCTCCCGCCTGTCGAACGTCGGTACTGCCGGGCTCGACGTCGTGCCATGCTGGCGCCTCGTGACTTCCTTCGGAGGTGCCCGTGCGCGCCAGTCGACGATTCGCTATCGGGGGAGTGGTACTCGCCCTCGCCGCATTCCCCCAGCCCGCCGCGGCCGGCATCTCCACTGCCACACCGCTGATCGGGCGCACCACATTTCTGCCCACCGGGGACAAGGTGACGGTGGTCGGCGGACCGCGAACCACGCTGTCGGTCGATCCCGCTCCTGGCCGCGAGAAGCTCATGTTCCACAGTTACCGCACCAAAGACCACTTCTACGTGATACCCGAGGACGTCCTCCGGCGGACGACCGCCGACCTAGACCTTCGCCGCTTCGACCTCGCGCCCGCGTCCACGCCTCCAGTGCCGGGTGACCTCGCCGATCTCACGATCACGCTGCGCGACACGGCGGGACGTCTGACCGGTGACTACTCGGTGGCGATCGTGGGGCTGGACAACAACCAGATCCACCTGCCATACGACTCCGACGGTAGTCTCACCATCCGGCTACCCAAGGGCCGCTACTTCATCGACAGCGTCATCAACACCACCGCAGCTGACGGCACCCGCCACGCGCACATTCTGCCGCGCCCCAACCTGGTCCTGGACCGCGATACCACCGTCGACACCCCAGCGGTCGCCAGCAGGCCGATCCGGGTGACCCCGCCGGATCCCCGCGCCGAACTTGCGCTCGGCGAGATCGGCTTCAACGTCGTCATGGCGCATTACCCGACCGCGGCCTCACACCTGACCGCCGATCTGAGTGCGGTGTCGCTCGCGCAACTCGGACCGTCGCTGCCGCCAGATGCGCTCATCACCACCGTGAACACGCAATGGACCACCCCCGCGGGTGACTTCTACGGCCTGGCCTGGTTTCCCCGGGGCACTGTGCCGACCGGGTTCACGAAGGTCGTGCGGCGCGAAGATTTAGCGACGGTTCATGCGGACCTCAACCTCCAGGTACCGGGCGATGCGGGCATCCGGCAGGCATCCCCGAACGTGCGATCGGAGGACTTGCTGACGGCGGGGGCGGTGCTCGACCTGCCGCTGCCGACCACCCGCACGGAGTACTACAACTTCGACGACACTGAATGGTTGACCGTCTTGTACGAGGTCGACCCGGCCAATCCCTGGCCCGCTAGAGCCATGTTCATGGGCGGCGTCCGCACGTTCTTACCTGGCCGCACCTACCGGCTTCCCTTCAACCACGCGCCTTTCGGCCCCGCGTTTCCCGCCGAGCAACGCCCGTGGGCAGTCCGCGATGGTGACACGATCGACTTCTTCCTCCCCCTCCTCAGCGATTCGGCCGCGAACGCCGGGATCTCCTCTTGGAACTCCCTGGACATCGAACTATCCCGCAACGGCAGTGCAATCGGGCACTGGAAGGACACGCCGTCGGCTGCCCTCCAGGTTCCGCCAGGGGCCGCTGACTACCACTTGACCGCGCGAGTGAGCAGGTCCGCCCCCTACGACCTCTCCACCCAAGTCAGTGCCGAATGGACATTCCGGTCCACTCACACCGACCGTGAAGTCGCGCTTCCGTTGTCCGCCATCAGGTACTTCCCAGCACTGGATGCCGCTAACACCGCTCCAGCGGGCGTGTCGTTCCTCATCCCCATTGCTCTGCAGGCCCAATCCACGGACACACTGACCCACCCCCGCCATCAGGTCACCAGCGTCTCCTACGACGAAGGTCAAACCTGGCAGAAGGCAACGGCGGTGGGCAATCGCGCGATCCTCCTGCGCCACCCGGCTAGTGCGGCTTCTGTCTCCCTGCGTACCACTGCCACGACTCCCGAAGGGGGCACGGTGGCGGTGACCCTGATCCGCGCTTACAAACTGCGGCCCCGCTGATCTGCCAGCCCTCTTCCCGGTCAGCCGTGCGCGAGCAGTTCGAGGCCGACGACCGCCGCGCCCAGTGCCAGCTCGGCGAACAGCACGATCAGCCGCTGCCACGGGGGCAACCGCACCCGGCGGACCGCGATGTACCCGATCGCCCCCAGCGACGCCACCAGGGCGATCGTCGACGCCCGCAGCGCCACCTCCACCCGCCAGACCCCGAGCCCGGCCAGCCCGATGAAGATGAACGGCAGGGTGACCGCGCCGAGCGCCCCGAAGCTGATCCGCAGCATCCGCCCCAGCTCCCCGCGGTCCGGCAGCGCCGCGTGCACCGCGATGTGCGACACGACATCGGCCACCAGCACCGCCAGCAGCGTGCCGGTCACCGTGATCAACAGGAGCACGGCGGCCTCTCCCGCGTGCTCGGCGTGCGACCGCAGCGCCAACACCACCGCCAACGCGGTGAACG
Source organism: Actinokineospora diospyrosa (assembly GCF_024171925.1). GTDB lineage: Bacteria > Actinomycetota > Actinomycetes > Mycobacteriales > Pseudonocardiaceae > Actinokineospora > Actinokineospora diospyrosa. The sequence continues at coordinate 31,316 of NZ_JAMTCO010000006.1, forward strand.
TCAGGTACACCCGCTCCTTGAGCCGCGCCACCCGCTCGGCGGCGGGCATGTCGTTCTCAGCCACCGCGCCAGGCTAGTTCGCGCTTGCCCGGTGGCGCCGCACCAGGGCGGTGGGTCGGGAGTTCGGGAACTGCTATCCGCTATTAGCTATCAAGATAACTGGTAGGGGTCTGAGGGGGCGCGGAGTTGGCCGGGGAGACAGGGGAGTGGGTCGTCAGATCTGCGGGCGAGCAAGAGCGCCTAGAGGGGCGAGGGAGAAAGAAGCTGCTGCGGGACTTCTGGGCTAGTGAGTACGCCTAGGGCCGAGGGGAGAGCAGGCTGCGGGACTTGTGGACCAGCAGGGATGCCTAGGGCCGGGGACAGGGGAACCGGCCGCAGGACTTGTGAACCAGCAAGGCGCCTAGAGGGGCGAGGGGTGGGAGAGATGGCTGTGGGACCTGCGGGTTAGTGACGGCACCTAGGACGAGAGGTGGGGGAGCGGCCTGCGGGACATGTGCACCAGTGAGGGCGCCTAAGGCCGAGGATAGGAGAGCGGGCTGCGGGACTTGTAGACCAGTGTGGGCGCCTAGGGTCGAGGGATGGGAGAGAAGGCTGCGGGGCTTGTGGACCAGCAAGGATGCCTAGAGCCCGGGGGATAGGGAAGCGGGTCGCGGGACTTGTGGGTCAGTGTGGGCGCCTAGGGCCGGGGGTAGGAGGGTGGGCTGTGGGACTTGCGGGTCAGTGACGGCACCTAGGGGCGGAGGGATGGGAGAGCGGGCTGCAGGATCTGTGGGCCAGTGAGGGCGCCTAGGGGACAGGGCGAGCAAGGGAAGTGAGTCATCAGACTTTGCGAGTGGGCAAGCGCCTAGGCGGCTGCGATCAGGGCGGTGTGGGCAAAGGGGGCGGGGGTGTGACCTCGTGCGAGTGCTTGGGCGACCGGAGCGGTCGGACCGTAGGCTTGGCCGGGATGACACAGCAGGCCGCACGCGTCTCCGCCATCGGCGAGTTGATCCGGGACTGGCGCAAAGACCGCAACTTGAGCCAACTGGACCTCGCCGCCAAAGCCGACGTCTCTGCGCGGCACCTCAGTTTCGTGGAGACCGGCCGGTCCGCGCCCAGCCGTGACATGGTGTTGCGGCTGGCTGAGCACCTCGACGTCCCCCTGCGCGACCGGAACCGGTTGTTGCTCGCCGCGGGTTACGCACCCGCCTACGCCGAGACCCCCCTCGACACACCCCGCCTCCAGATGGTGCGGGCCGCCATCCGCCGGGTGCTGGACGGCCACGACCCGTTCCCCGCCTTCGCTGTGGACGCCTGCTGGACCATGGTCGACGCGAACGCGAGCGTCGCGCTGCTGACCCGGGGTGCCCCGGACAGCCTGCTCGCGGCGCCGTTCAACGTGTTGCGGTACAGCCTGCACCCGCAGGGGCTGGCGGCTCGGATGCTGAACCTGGCGCAGTGGCGGGAGTACGTGTTGACCAGGGTTGAGCGCCAGCTGAAGGCGGGGCCGAGCGGCAACGGTGAGCTCGCGGCGCTGTACCGGGAGTTGATCGGCTACCCGGCGACCAACCAGCTCGGCGGGTCGGCGTTGGACGACACGTCGGATGTGTTCGTGCCGTTGCGGCTGCTTTTCGACGGTCAGGAATTGTCGTTGTTCAGCACGGTCACGACCTTCGGCACGCCGCGCGATATCACCGTGGACGAATTGCACGTCGAGAACTTCTACCCCGCGGACGAGGCCACCGAGAAGTACCTGCGGAGCCGGTGAGCGATTACGACGGTACCTTGTCCAGGAAGCCGTACACGCTCTGGATCCGCCCGTCCGCGTTGACGACAGCCACGTCGAACCCGACCACGATCGCCTCGGCCCCCGCGGTCGGCACGAGCTCCCAGGTGAACCGCACGACGTTGTGGTGTTCGTCGAAGACGTCGCCCAGGACGAAGCGCATCCCGGTGAACTGCGCCTGCGCCGAGGCGACGACCTGGTCGATGCCCGCCCAGCCGGTGACCGACACCAGCGGGTCGACGTACGCGCCGTCCTCGGCCCACAGGGCCTCGATCATCTCCCGCCGCGCTGTCGCGTCCGTGCGGTTCCACACGGCCAGGTAGGCGTCGACAATCGCGTTGAGGTCGCTCACGGCAATTCTCCCGACTCGAATCCCGGCCCGGTGCCGGTGTCTTCACGAAGTCTTGTCGAAGGAAGACTCGACGTCGATTACCCCGGAGGTAATACCCGGCGCGCGGCGAAAGGGAGTTCGCCGCGCGCCGGATCGGTCAGCAGTTGATGGTGCCCTTGCGCAGTGCGTGGCCGCCGGTGTTGCTGTCGTCGGCCCAGTACACCGGCTTCGACCCGCCGACGCACTCGCTGGAGCCCGCCAGGGTGAAGCCCTCGTTGTTCAGGTTCGACATGCCGCTGGGGCGGTTGTGGACGGCGGTGGTGGCGAACACACCGGAAGGGTTGATCGCCAGGGTCCGGTGTTCGCCGTCGCAGGTGTCGTCGCAGACGACCCAGAGCCGGGCGGACTGGGGCTCCCACTGGAGTTCCATGACGCCGTCGAGGCCGGTGGCGATGGACGCGACGCGGGTCGCGGTGCCGGAGTCCTGCAGGACGTAGCCGTAGACCAGGGCGGTGCCCTCGACGCCGACGAAGAACACGCCGCCGGTGTGCGCGCCGTAGAGGCCCGGGTTGTAGGCCGCGCCGGTGGACTCGTCGCGGAACCCGGCCGCGGTCAGCGTGGCGTCGGGGATCCAGGTGATCCCCTCGAAGCCGAGGTTGCCGCCGACCGCGGGCAGGCCGGAGGTCAGGTTCCACTCCTTGGTGGCGGTCAGCGAGCTGCCCGACCCGCTCACGTCGTACTTGAGCACCGACAGCCTGCTCGACCCCGACCCGTTGCGCTCACTGGCGACGTAGACCCCGCCCGCCGAGCCGGAGCCGGTGACGGTCACGCCCTCGCTGTCCGGGGTGCCGGTCCCGCCGGGGAACCGCAGCGCCTTGCCGGAGAGCCAGCCGGTGGCCGGTGTCCAGCCGCCGGTGCCGTTGGGGACCAGCCGCCACAGCTTGCCGGAGTTCTGCGCGCCCCACAGCACGCCGCCCTCCTGGTAGAGGCCGCTGAGGTCGGACCCGAACACGTTCGCCGCGTCGGCGTTGGACACCGAGCCGCTGCCGGGCCACGCGGTCGCGGCGACGCAGTCGTTGAGGCCGCCGAGGGTGAGCGCGGCCGCGCGCAGGGTGCCCGTGCCGTCGGCGCAACGCGACCAGGACGGGTCGGAGTGGCTGCTCCAGTTGACGCTGTCGACCAGCGTGGTGCCGTTGGCGAGGTAGAGCCGGGCGTCGTCGTCGGACCCGAGGCCGAACTTGTCGTGCACGTCGAAGGCCCGCGCGGCGCCCGGTGCGAGCGTCGTCCCCGCGGGGATCTTGTAGGACGAGCTGTTGTTGTCGTCCTTGAGCACCCAGCCGGAGATGTCGACGGTGGCGGCGCCCTTGTTGTAGAGCTCGATCGAGTCGTTGACGTCGCCGGTGGTCACCACCTCGTTGATCCGGATGTCGTCGGCGGGGGCGGCCTGCGCCTGGGGCGCGGCGAGCGCACCGAGCACCACCGCGGCGCACGCCGCGGCGATCGCCCGCAGGCGCGGCCGGGAAACGCGAACGTCAGTCACGAGAGCCGTCCTCGAAGTCGATCCGACAGGGCCTCCCGACCTTCCCGACACCGACCCAACAGCCCCTCTCCCGCACATGATCGTCGTGTGAACGGACCGCGAACTGGTGCGGCGGCGGTGACGTGATCGCGCGGCACCACCCGACCGGGGACTCGAAGAGAGCAACGCACCCGGGTTCCACAGGCGTTGCGGTGGTGGCGGCCTGCGGGCCCGGGTGAACGTCCGACCCGGTGGGGTGAGGACCGTCCACCTGGTGCAACCAGCGCCCGGCGCGGCGCGATGAACCGTCGGGCCGGGTGTACCCGGTTCGCGCCGATGCTTTGGGAGGTTCGGTCGTGGACGTCTCTCGTCGTCGATGGGGTGCTGTGGTCGCTGCGGCCCTGTTGAGCCTGCCCGGCCTGGTTGTGGTGGCCACGCCCGCCGTCGCTGTGCCCGCTGCGTCCGCTGCGGCGCCGGGGGTTCCGTTGGCGCCGACGGTGGTGTTCGAAGAGGGGTTTGAGAACGGCCAGGGTGCCGCGGTCACGTGGGTGGACGACTACACCGGGCCCGCGCCGCTGGGGCAGACCTACACCGCCGATCCCGCGTGGTTGACCTCGTGCAACGGCATCATCGCCTCGCCGCTCAACCAGCTCAACGATCCGCCGGGCGCCGGGTGCGGCGGGTGGTGGCCGCGGGTGAAGGACCTGGCCAGGGTGCTGGGGGACTGGTCGGACGGCACCGGGGCGACCAACCACGCGGTGACCGCGTACACGCACAGCGACCCTGGCGCGGGCAAGACGCAACTGCAGAGCGTCACCCCGATCCCGCTGTCGGCGACGAACCGGTTCGTGGCGTTCTCCGTGGACGTCGCCGAGCAGAACTGCTACGCCGACAACGCCCGCTACGCCTTCTACCTGCTCGACGGCGGCACGGCGGTGCCCGCGTTCGAGCGGCCGATCGTGCCCTGCGTTGACGCGACGACCGTGGTCAACGGCACGTCGGTCGGCACCTTCCACAGCGACGCGCCCGTGCTGTTCTCCGGTACGTCGGTCGGTTTGCGCCTGGTGAACGACCAGCCCAGCGGCAACGGCAACGACGGCGCGTTCGACAACATCCGCGTCCTGGACGTGACCCCTCGGCTGGACCTCGCCTACGCGACCACCCCGGTGGTGGTCGGGAGCACGTCCACGTTGACCCTCACCGTGACCAACACCAGTGAGCTGAGCGCTAAGGCGGGTTGGTCGTTGCGGCTGAGCCTGCCGCCGGGCCTCAACGCCTCGACGACCGCGGCTGACACGACCTGCGCCGACCCGGTGTTCGGCACCAGCGGCGCCACCAACCTGTACACCACCGCCACACTCCCAGCAGGCGCCGCGTCGTGCACCATCACCGTCCCGGTCCGCCCGCAAACCGTTGGCACCTATACGACTTGCGCGGGCGACGTCACCCCGCTCGTCGGCCTCGACCCGCCGTCGTGCTCCACCCTGCGGGTCGTCGGCCCGGCGTACACCTTCGACGCCCACGCACACGCGACCCGCGTGTCCACCCTGCTCGGCCCGCTACCGCCGATCGCTCCGGCCGACCTGACCTGCACCACCACGCCCGGCTCGGACAGCGCGACCCTGGCTGACGCACCTCTGCCGCCGATCGGCACCACGGCCGTGATCGCCAACGACGCGGTCGCTTCCGTCGGCCCCGACGGCCTGCGCACTGCTCGCGCCACCACGCACACAGCGGCGCTCAACCTCCTCAGCGGCCTGATCACCGCCGACGAACTCCGCGCTGAGGCTGTCGCGACTACGACGCCCACGGGTGCGATCGCGGTGTCCGGCTCCAGTGCGCTGTCCAACCTTCGGGTCGCGGGCAGGCTCGTCGTTCCCACTACGTCGGTCAACATCAGCATCCCGTTGGTGGGGACGGTTACGACCAATGAGCAAGTCCGCCGGGCGAATGGCATCACGGTGAACGCGCTCCATATTAGACTGATCGCGGGGACGGATATTGTGGTTGGTCACGCGCGGGCGGGTCTTGGATCGCCTTGCGGGATCTGATGGACGAGCGGTGGCGGGGGATTCTCGCCACCGCTCGTGATCAATCGGGTTGATCTTGCGTGGTTGGGTTGTGGCGGCAGGTGTGTGGGGTTGGTTGTCCACAACGCCTTCTGCTGTCCACAGGGCGCTGGTTGATGCTCCCGTTGTGTCGGTGGGTCTCGGTAGGCTGTGTATTTGGGGGCTTTCGATCAGGTTGATCTTGGCGTAGGCCGTGGCTGGGGATGCGGGGCAAGAACTTCGGGGCCTCCGCCTTCGGCTCCGGTGGACGGCCTCGTCGCCTGGCGGCGACCTCGGGCCCGATCCGCGACTTTTCGAGCTCTGCTCGATGCGGTGGACCTGTTTTGCGCGGGGCCCCTACGACACCCGTGGCAGGACCGCAAAGCAGGGGCCGAAAAGCATGGCCCTGTCCGCTACCGACGCTACGGCTGCCGCTCCCCCACACAAAACAGGTCCACCCCATCGAGCAGTTGGCACCAGCGAGTCCGACTGTCCAGGCGCTGAGCAGGTGGGCTGGGGCGGACCTGACGGCAGGCCAGTTGGCACCGACGGGTCCGAGTGTCCATGCGCTGGGTTGGCAGGGCAGCCGAGGGCGGGCTGGGTTGGCACCGGCTGTTCCGAGTGTCCAAGGGCTGGCCAGGTGGGTTGGGGCAGACCTGGCGGGAGCTGGGATGGCACCACTGGGTCCGAGTGTCCAGGGGTTGATCAGGTGAGTTGGGGCGGTCCTGACGGCAGGCGAGCTGGCACCGGACCTTCCGAGTGTCCAGGCGTTGGGTTGAGTGGGCTGGCGGGTGGTTGTCCACAACGTGCTCTGTTGTCCACAGGCCCCAATCACTGCCCCGGTTTTGTCGGGTTCCCTCGGTAGGCTGTATATCGGGGGCTCTTGTGGCAGATGATCTTGGGTACGCCGGGGGTTGGCATCGGCGGCAGGGGCTGGCTAGGTGGTGACACAACCACGCGGCTGTCTGGGACGATCAGCTCTTGACCGCTCAGCAAGCGTTTGCCGGACACGCCGTCTCGGTGCTTTCGTCCTATTCGGACAGAAGGGTGCTAGCCCGGCCTGGTCGCCGCGTCGAGTCGGGTGAGGATTGGGGTGAGTAGGGCGCTTGCCTCGCGCACCAGCACCGCCAACGCCAACCTCGCCGCTTCCGGTACGGCGGCGGCGGACTCGGGGGCTGGTGGGAGGTCGGTGAACGGTACCGGTGCTTCCACCAGGAGGGTCGACCGCAGGTGTGGGACGGCGGCTATGTCGCGCGCGGTTGGGTCGACGTATTGGCCGAACAGCGAGGGCCAGTCTCGCCAGCCTCGGTCGGCGACCCAGTCCCGGGGCCAGGCGATCGCGGCGGGCCAGGGTGCGGCGAGGGTGGCGGAGGCGGTCAGGGTGCCGTCCCACGCGCTCGGCGTGAACACGGCTGTCAGCACGCGGGGATGCCGGTGGAGGTACCCGGGGTCGGCGGTGGGCGGCCCCGCCAGTCGCCACACCGCGCATGCGAACGCCACCGGGCTGATGTCGCCGAGAGTTGTCGCCAGGCTCTCGTGGTGCGTCCTCAGGTGCTGGTCAAAGCCCTCGTCGAGTCGTTCCGCCCACACCGGCCGCATCCGCTGTCCTCCACCCCCGTTGAGGCCACCCAGCCTAATCACGTGACGCCACCGGCGGCGGTGTGTTCATCCAGAGCGCAACGGGCGCCTTAACCGGGTGTGGCGGCATCTGGCCGGGAGTTGACCACCATCCCTAGTGGACGAATGTCTGGCGCGGCGGCCGGATTGGGCCGTTCAGGTGGCCGTGCGCCAAGGTCCGGACAGGGGTGGCGCGCGGTCGGGACCATGTCCACCCGGTCTGCGGTGGAGGGTTGTGGCACATGGGTGAGCTCGCGGGCAGGACACGGGCGATCGCGCTGGTGCGGGAGTTCGTGGAGCGGCCGCTGGTGAAGGGGCGGCCGAGCACCCGGCGCTCGCCGATCGTGGTGTTCGCCGGGCCCAAGGGCAGCGGCAAGACGGGCCTGCTCGACGCGGTCCGGGCCGAGCTCGAGGGCAACGTGCCCTACGCGCGCATCGACTGCGGGGAGCTGCTCGACGCGGTCCCGTGGGAGGTGCTGTCCTTCCTCACCTTCGAGTTCAACCGGACGGCCGCGGGCTACGGCACGATCCCCTTCCCCCGCTTCGTCACCGCGCAGGCCGCGATCGCCGAGCCGTTGACGCTGACGAACCTGGCGGCCGACCGGACCTCGATCCGCCGCGCGCTCGAGCGGTTGCGCCACATCGACGTGCTGCGGGCGTTCCTGCAGGACCAGGTGGGTCAGGTCGCTGCGGGGCTGTCCGGCGTGCCGGAGGGGGTCGTCCGGTTGATGCCGGACCTGCTGCTGCGCGGGCTGGTCCGCTGGCGCCGCGGCAGGCGGGTCGTGCTCGGGGACGGGCTGGAGTTTTACGGCGAGGGCGACCGGGCCTACGACGAGCTGATCCGCCTGCACCGGCTGACCAGGGCGGAGGCGGGCGAGGGCGACCGCACCGAGGCCGCGGAGCTGCTGTGGTCGGCGTTCCTGGCCGACCTGCGCGCGGCGTTCGCCTCGCACCGGGGCGTGCGCACCTGGTCGCTCAACTGCGTCGTGCTGCTGGACAACATCGACACCGAGTCCGGTCGCCTGCTCTACAACGCGCTGGCCGACGCGCGGCGGCGCGACGCCGACCCGCTCACCGTGGTCGCGACCAGTTCGGGCACCGTCGCCCAGCACATCGCGGGGGAGGACCCGCTGCCGACCGCCGAGGAGGCCGGGCGCGCGGACTACGAGCAGCGCGCCACCGATGCCCGCTACGCCGACGCGTACCCGATCGCCCTGCGCGACCTGACGCTGGAGGAGGTCACCCAGCTGGTCTCCGAGGTGGGCAACCCGATGCTGAACGCGCGCCGCGACGTGGCCGAGTCGGTGCACCGCTTCACCCGCGGCCACCCCGGCGCGACCGCGTTGCTGGTAGGCGCGACCGGGCACCTGCGCCAGGCCACCTCGCCGCGCGACCTGCTCGGTGAGCGGTGGCGGGGACCGGTCGGCGCCGCGCAGATCACCCTCGCGGAGCGGATGCTGCGCGACTTCCTCGGCGAGTCGCCGCCCGACGAGCTCGTCGCCTGGTTGGAGCTGTGCGCGGCCGCCCCGCACATCGACGCGGCCGCCGTGTTGACCCGGTTCGCCGACGCGGCGCCCGACGGCGCGGCCGTCGCCCAGGAGTTGCAGGTCAAGGACGCCGCAGGCCGCCAGGTGATGCTGCCCGCGTTGCGCAATCTGCTGCTGTACCGGCTCGCACAGACACCGCGGCGGTGGACCGCGGTGCACACCTGGCTGCGCGACAACGGCGCCACCACGCACCGCCGCTACCACGCGCTCGCCGCGCACGACCTGACCTCGGTCGTGGGCTGGTTCGAGCCCAAGCTGCGGGCGACCAAGGCGTGGTTCGCCGAACTGGACACCGTCGTGGCGGCGCCGTGCGACCTCGACGGCGGCCAGGTGAACCGCTACCGCCTGCTGGACGCGGTCGGCTGGACCGACGAGGCCAACGGCTCGCGGCGGCTGATCGCCGAGGCGGTGGTCGCGCTGTGGCTGGCCGAGGAGTACTCGACGACCGCACGCGTGGCGATGCGCGAGAGCGGGCTCAAGAAGTTGCGGGAGCTCGCCGCCGACCGGCGCGTGGTCCGGGGCGACTTCGATGAGGCGGTCGACCGGGTGGCGAACCGGGCCCGGTCGGAGAGCAGGGGAGCGCGGACCACGCGCTACGCGGACAGCCCGGTGGCGTTCGTCCCGCCGTTGCCCCCGGCCACCAAGCGGTCGCGGCTGCGGCTGCGGGTGGTGGCCGCGGCCGTGGCGCTGGCCCTGGTCGCCGCGGGTGGTCTCTTCGCCTGGGATCGGATTTCCCGTTGCGCGGAGGGTGTTTACCAGGTTGACGGCGAATGCGTGGGGGTGACGGACGGGTCCTATGTGTTCGACGAGCAGTTGCGGACCGTGCAGGACAAGATCTTCGCGGAGAACGAGCGCGTGGCGGGCTCACCGTACGTGACGCTCGCCGTGCTGACCCCGTTGCTGCCCAACCCGGTCGGCGGAAGTGTTACCTGGGGCCGTATCCGGGCCCAGCTGGAGGGTGCGCACGCCGCTCAGGTGGCGGCGAACAAGGACAAGCGCGAACCCAAGGTGCGGCTGCTACTGGCCAACCCGGGTAGCAGGCAGCAGGAATGGCGCGCGGTGGTCGAGCAGCTGGTCGAGCTGGCCGACGACGAGCACCTGGTCGGCGTCGTCGGGGTCGGGCAGAGCACGAAGAACGCCAGGGACACCGCGGTCGAACTGTCCCGTGTGGACATCCCGATGGTCGCCTCGGTGGTGACCGCGGCGCGCTTCGCCGAGCTGTCGCCGTCGGAGAACGGCGGGACACCCGGCTACATCAAGGGGTTCACCCGAGTCAGCACCACGACCCGCGACCAGGTAACGGTCCTGGCCGAACACCTCGCGCAACCCGTTGTGCGCAAGGCGATGCTGGTCTACGACAGCGATGAGAGCGACCTCTACACCTCGTCGCTGCGCGAGGAGTTCGAGGCGGCGGCCGCGCGCGGCAAGGTGTCGATCTCGGTCAAGAGCCGGTTCGACACCGAGGCGTCGCTGGACACCCAGTTCCGCGAGATCATGCGCGACCTGTGCGGCGACGGCGCCCCCGACACCGTGCTCTACGCGGGCCGGGCCGTGCTGCTCGACGACCTGATCGCCAACCTGCGCACCCGCGGCTGCGCCCTGGACCGGACCATCACCCTGGCCACCGGCTCCGACGCGTCCATGCTGCGGACCAGGCCCGACCTGCGCCCCAAGGCCGGTGAACCGGGCCTGGCCATCCGCTACACCCCGCACGTGGACCCCGAGGCCGCGCGCAAGGCGGGCATCAAGGAGTTCGACACCCTGACCGCCGACTTCGACCGCCTCGGCTTCGACCCCACCGACCTCGACGACGGCTGGGGCGTGATGATGCACGACGCGACCCTCGCCGCCGCGGAGTCCATCAGCCGCTCGATGAACGGCCTGGCGGCGGGCGAACTGCCGAACCGCAAGTCCATCCGTGCCGAACTGGGGCGCTCGGACCGCGAACGCAACGCCGTGCGGGGCGCGGGCGGCACCTTCACCATCGACGGAACCACCGGCAACGCCGTCGGCCGCAAGCTCCCCATCATGGCCGTGGAACCCAACGGCACCCTGGTGTTCCTCGACTCCCGCAGCGCCGAACCAAACCCCTGACCCGGGCGATGCCCACCCTCCACCCGCAGCGACACGTCCTGCCCCACGAGCGCCTCCGGTCGCGGCCCGGTAGGTGCACGACCTCCTGTTGAGTCGCAAGCGCGCCATCGCTGACCACGACGGCCTTCAGTGCGATTGGCCCAATGGCCTTCGGTCTTCTGGACGCTCGCGCCGAACTCCGCGTCGAGGCCCAGGGCGACGACCCCTCTGACGACCCGGCAGGCGGGTTCCGCAGTGCTGAACTCGGCGAAGGCGAACTCGAATTAGCCGCCGCCCTCGGCGACACGGCATGCCGCGGGCCTCTTGATCAGCCAGCCGGGCACGACACCGTTCAGTACTCGAGCCCTTTGGCTGGAAGGCGACGGCAGCCGTCACAGACAAGCGACTGCAAGCCCGCCGAAATCCCTGCTCGAACCCCCACCCCCCGGACGGCAGACCCCCGCCCACCCGGGGGGCCACCCACATACAGCATATCGGTTGTTGGGCCTTGTCAAGAGGCATCCGGGGAAGCTGTGGACAGCTGAAGCCGTTGTGGACAACTCGGGTCGAGAGCGAGCGGCACGCTGGTGAGTCAGGCCGGGGTGGATTCGCGGGTGCGGTTGAGGTGGATGAAGGGCTCGAGGTAGGTGCGGGTCCGCGCGGGGCGGCCGTCCAGGAGGCGGTGCATGAGGTCCACCGCGGCCTCGGCGATGGCGTAGGAGTCCTGGACCACGGTCGCGCGCAGGGGGCTGTCAGCCGCGTCGATCAGGGCGAGGGCGTCGGCCGCGCCGTCGACGCCGGTGACGGTGGTGTGGTCGTGGTTGGCCCAGCGCAGGGCGTCGACGGCGCCGAGGGCCATGTCGTCATTGGTGCAGAACACGGCGTCGAGGGGGCCTGCGCGCAGGCGGGCGCGGACCGAGTCCTGGGCGAGCGCGCGGGTGAAGGCGCAGGTGTCGTCGAGGGAGAGGCGGGCGGCGGGCCGGGCTGATCGGAGGGCCTCGACGAACCCGTCCTGCCTGCCCCGGTGCTCGCGGCTGGCGACCACGTGCACCGACGGCTCGGGGTGGGGCAGGGTGCGGGCCAGCCACCGGCCCGCGGTCTGGCAGATCTCGCGGGCCGAGTAGCCGACGAAGCCGGTGCGGGGTGGGTAGTCGTCCTCGCGGGTGAACGGTTCGACGTCGAGGTAGACCACCGGGCCGTCGAGGTCGGCGCTGAACTCGTGCAGGGCGGGCTCCAGTCGCGCGGGGTCGGTCACCATGATGAACCCGCACCGGTCGTCGCCGCGGTGGGTGATGCCGCGCAGCAGCCTGCGGGTGCCCAGCACGTCGTAGTCGCGGTGCGGGGCCTTGAAGACCAGGTCGGTGCCGTCGCGGTCGAGCACGTCGTGCAGGTGGCCGACGAGGGTCCACAGCCAGGACTTGCCGCGCAGCGCCGACACCACGAGGAACGCGCGCCGCGGTGCACCGGTCATCGGTCGAGTATGCCCGTGGCGGCGGGGGCGGGTGGCCGGGTGCGATCATCTAGCCGGTCGGAGGGGGTCGGGTGGCTGGTCGGGCGGTTCGGGTCGGGGTTGGCGCGCTGGTCGTCGGGGGCGCCACCTGGGCGGTGGTGCGGTTCGGGGTGCCGGTGTGGCTCACCAACCGCGATCACCCGTTGCGGCCGGTGCTGGAGGCGTTGAGCTGGGTCGCGGGCATCGCCGGGCTGCTGGTCGCGATCGGGGCGCTGGTGGCCTCGACGCGCGCGCCCGGGGGTGGCGGCTCGGTGCGCAACACGGTGACGGGCCGGGTCGACGGGCAGGTGCTGCAGGCGGGCACGATCACCGGGCCGGTCACCATGAACTCCACCGCGGTCGCCCTGCCGGTGTGGGTGCGGCTGGCGGTGGCCGGTGTCGTGGTCGTGGTGGCCGGGGTGGCGACGCTGGCCGTGGTGGTGCTGACGCGGGCCGAGGAGCCGGAGTTGCGCGCGGTGGTCACGGTTGGTGCCGGCAGCAAGTGCGCGGGCGGCTGGGTGGTGCCGACCCCCGCGGGGCCGGTGCCGGTGAGCGACCGACCGGAGGGTGCCACGCAGGCCGACCAGGGTCTGGTCTCGGTGACGCTGCAGGGTTCTCTGCCCGCCGCGGTCGTGTTGCAGTCCATGCGCGCGGAAGTGGTGTCGCGGCGGCCCGCGTCGACGGGGGTGTGGCTGGAAACCCCGTGCGGTGGTGATGTCACACCGCGCAGCTTCGGTGTCGACCTGAACAAGCCGAGCGCGGCCGCGGTGGGCCTGCCCGGTGCGGATGGCGGGGAGAAAGTTCCTGCGCCGAGCTTCCCGTTCCAGGTCAACGAGTCCGAGGTCGAGCAGTTCCTCATCACCCCGAACGTGTCCACCGACGACGTGGAGTGGCGCCTGCGCGTCACCTGGACCTCCGGCACCCGCCGCGGCGAAACGGTGATCGACGACAACGGCCGCCCGTTCCGCACCACCGGCACCACAGCCGTCAGCGCCTTGTACTGCGCCGACCTGAACGCGGGGACGTGGCACCCGGCTGACTCGAGCGCGCGGTGCGGTCCGTTGCGCTCCGCCGCCGAGGCCGGGTTGACCGGAACGTGGGAAGGGCGCGGCACTCTGCGCGTCGCCGACGACGGCACAGCCGTGTGGACCACCGGCACCGGCGAGGCCCGGATCCGCTTGCTGTCGATCCTCAACCAGCGAGCCACCGCCGACGTCACCGCCAGCACGACCCCGGAGATCGCCGCGGGCGAGCGGTTGTCCCTCTTCTACTTCGCCGACGGGATCGCGGCGCACTCCCAGCTGGGCGCCGAGCTGACCTGGTGCCGCCCCGGGAAGGCGTGCGGCTAGATCGTCCGATGTGGACGATAGACATGCCGTCGGGAATCGGCTGCTGGTGGTAGAACGGCGCCGGTAGCCGTCGTGGGCTCAGTGGCGTGCTGTCCCGGGTTCGGGGCTGCTGGTCGCGTCCGCGGGGGTGCGGATGGCGGCGGTGAAGGCCTCGACACCGGGGTGGCCGGATGCGCCTTGGCGGGTGGTGGCGAAGATCGCGCGCTCTGGGCGGCCGGGGAGGCGGCGGGTCGTGACGGCCGCGTGGTGGGTGGCGCCTGCGAGGTCGGGCAGGAGGGCGGCGGCGAGGCCGTGCTCGACGAAGCGCAGGTGGATCAGCAGGTCGGTCGAGGTGTAGCGGACGTCGGGTTCGAAGCCCGCTTGGCGGCAGGCTGCGGTGGCCCACTCGCGGGCGATGGTGCCCGCGGGTTCCAGCACGAACGGCCGCGACGCCAGGCGGGGCAGGGAGCGTTCGCGCCAACCGGGCGGGACGACCAGGCGGAGTTCGTCGGTGAGCAGGTCTTGGCGTTCGGTCTCGCGCGGGCGGGGGAGCGGGTGGCCGGGGTACTCCTCGCCCAGCACCAGGTCGAACTCGCCCGCCACGAGCGCGGGCAGGGCGACCTCGGACTCCAGTTCCGTCACCTCGACCCGCAACCCCGGGTGCCGCCGCCGCAACCGGGTGAGCGCGGTGGGCACCAGCGCGAGGACCGCGGTCTGGAACGCGGCGACCCGGAGCGTGCCGACGGTCTCGTGCCGCGAGCGGGCCAGCGCCGCCTCGGCCCGCTCGACCTCGGCCAACAGCACCTCGGCGTGCGCGACGAGCACCTCGGCCTGCGCCGTCAGCCGGACCCGCCTGCCCGCCGCCTCCAGCAGCCGCACTCCGGTCTCCTTCTCCAGCGCGGACAGCTGCTGGGAGACCGCGGACGCGCTGTAGGACCGGGCCTCGGCCACGGCCGTGATGGTGCCCAACCGGGCGAGGTCGCGCAGCAACCGCAGGCGTCGAAGGTCGAGCACCGCACCTCCTCGGGAAGCATCAGGTTCACTTAACATTATCGTCCTGGTTTCCGCGCTGGACCTGTTGAGTCCGCGGGGCGACGATGGTCGGTATGACCTGGTACCACTCGCCGAGAGCCCGGGACTGGACCGGCCCGGAGGTGTCCGGCGCGGCGCACGCGTTCCACCGGTCGCTGCTCGGGTACGCCCCCACACCGCTGGTGCCCCTTCCCGCGCTCGCGGCCGAACTCGGCGTCGCGCAGGTGTGGGTGAAGGACGAGTCGTCACGGCTGGGGCTGCCCGCGTTCAAGGTCCTCGGCGCCTCCTGGGCGTGCTCGCAGGTCCTGCGGCAGCGGCCGGGTGTGGGACTGGTGACCGCGACCGAGGGCAACCACGGCCGCGCGGTCGCGCGGGTGGCGGCTGACCTGGGGGTCGGCGCGACGGTGTTCGTGCCGGGAGTGGTGTCCGAGGCGACTGCCGCCCGGATCACCGGGGAGGGCGCGGACGTCGTGCGGGTGGACGGCAACTACGACACCGCGGTCCGCCGCGCCGCCGAGTTCGCCGAGCGGTCCGACCGCGCGCTGGTCCAGGACACCGCCTGGGACGGCTACGAGCAGGTGCCCGCGTGGATCGTCGAGGGCTACCAGACCCTGGTGCGCGAGGTCGACGCCCAACTGGCGGCACCACCGGACCTGGTGGTCGTCCCGGTCGGCGTCGGCTCGCTGGCCGAGGCCGTCGTGCGGCACTACCGGCGGCCGGGCACCGCGCACCCCGGCGTGCTGGCCGTCGAGCCCGACACCGCCGCGTGCCTGCTCACGAGCCTGAGCACGGGCCGCCCTGTGACCGTGCCGACCGGCACGACGGTGATGGCCGGGCTCAACTGCGGCACCGTCTCCGGCTCCGCGTGGCCGGTGCTGCGCGCCGGATGCGACTTGGCTGTCGCCGTCAGCGATGCCGAAGCACTGCGCGCTGTCGACGACCTTGAAAGGCTCGGCGTCTCCTCGGGACCCAGCGGCGCGGCGTCCCTCGCGGGCGCCCGGCGGGTGGACCTCGCACCGGACGCCGTCGTTGTCCTGCTCAGCACGGAAGGACGCACCCGATGACCATCCGCATCGACCGGGACCGGCTCTGGGCCACCCTGATGGAACTCAAGGAGATCGGCGCCTACGACGACGAGGCCACCGGCCTGCGCGGCGTCCGGCGCCTGGCGCTGACCGACGCGGACGCCGAGGCCCGCCGCCGGTGCGTGGCGTGGATGGTCGAGGCCGGACTGGAAGTCCGCGTCGACCGCATCGGCAACGTCTACGCCACCCGACCAGGCCGCGACCGGTCCCTGCCCTGCGTGTTGATGGGCTCCCACATCGACACCGTCGCCACCGGCGGCGCCTTCGACGGCACCCTCGGCGTCCTGGGCGGCATCGAGGTGATGCGCACCCTCGACGACGCGGGCATCGAAACCCTGCGCGACATCGAGGTCGGCTTCTTCACCGAGGAAGAAGGCGTCCGCTTCGGCACGGACATGCTCGGCTCGGCCGTGACCGCCGGGCGCATCCCACTCGAGCACGCCCACAAACTCACCGACAACGACGGCAAGACAGTCGAAGAGGAACTCATCCGCATCGGCTTCGACGGCGAAGCCCACGAACGCCGCCCCATCCCGCACGCCTACATCGAGTGCCACATCGAACAAGGCCCCATCCTGTCCACCGCGGGCGTCACCATCGGCATAGTCGAAGGCGTCCAATCCATCTCCTGGCAACGCCTAACCCTCCACGGCGAGGCCGCCCACGCGGGCACCACCCCCATCCCCGCCCGCCACGACGCAGGCCTGGTCGCCGCCTCCGTCGTGGTCGAAGCCCGCCGCATGTGCGACAGCGGCGAATTCGGTCAGCTCCGCGCCACAGTAGGAAACTTTGTTGTCAGCGATGGCCAAACCAACGTCATCCCCCACACGGCGACGATCACCATCGACCTCCGAAACCCCAACAACACCCACATGACCGCCGCCGAATCCCACCTAGCCACCTACGTCCACACCCTGTCCACCCAACACGGCGTAACCGCCACCTGGGAACGAATGGCCAAGACCCCCGTGGTCCCGTTCGACCCAGCCATCCAAAACCTCCTCGCGAGCACAGCCGACGACCTAGACCTGCCCTATGTCCGAACCATGTCCGGCGCAGGGCACGACGCCCAAGAAATCGCCGCCCTCTGCCCAACCGCGATGGTGTTCGTAGCAGGCGAGAACGGCGGAATCAGCCACACGCCACGAGAACACTCAACCCCAGCCGCATGCGCCGACGGGACAGACGTCTTGGCCAACGCCGTTCTGCACCTGGCAAATCAACCCTGACCCGAGCGAGGGGGCCTGCTCGTTGCCTGGCGGCAACCTCGCGGCCCGGTCCTGGTGGTGCGGTGGGCTCGATGGGGCGGACTTGTTTTGCGCGGGGCCCCTACGACACCCGTGGCAGGTCCGCAAAGCAGGGGCCGAAAAGACTGGCCCTGCCGCGAGGAAACGCTACGGGTGTCGTCCCCCCCGCGCAAAGGAAGTCCGCCCCATCGAGCAGTTGGCACCGACGGCTCCGAAGAGCGGGTGGGAGACCTAGTTGACCACTGGACACCCGGAAGCCGCTGGGACTGCCCGCCCCGCACAAGATCATCTGCCGCAAGAGCCCCCGATATACAGCCTACCGAGGAAACCCGACAAAACCGGGGCGGTGATTGGGGCCTGTGGACAGCAGAGCACGTTGTGGACAACCACCTATCAGCCCACCCAACCCAGCCCCCTGGACCCACGGACGCAGCGGTGTCATCCCGACTGCCGTCAGGCCGGGCCCAGCCCACTTCATCGGCTCGTGGACACTCGGACCCGACGGTGCCAACCCAGCTGCCGTCAGGTCCGCCTCAGCCCACTTTCTCAGCGCGTGGACAGTCGGAGTCGCTGGTGCCAGGTGCTCGATGGGGTGGATCTGTTTTGTGTGGGGGGACGGCACCCGTAGCGTCGTTCAGCGGCAGGGCCTGCTTTTGGGCCCCTGCTTTGCGGTCCTGCCACGGGTGTCGTAGGGGCCCCGCGCAAAACAGGTCCACCCCATCGAGCTTTTCGCATTGTCGCGGATCGGGCCCGATGTTGCCGCCAGGCAACGAGGCGTCCGATCCGGTGGCCGAGGTCGCCGCCAGGCGACGAGGCCGACCCGAAGGCCCACACTCCAGCAACCCCTCACACCCCCACCGGCACATCCCCCCGCAACGTAACCCGATGCATCACCCGCTCCACATCCCCATAATCATCCACCGCATAATGCGCCGTACTCCGGTTGTCCCACACCACCACATCCCCATCCGCCCACCGATGGCGAACAGTGAACTCCGGCCGACCAATCGCAGCGAAAAAGATCCCCAACAACGACCGGCTCTCCGACTCACTGACCTCCAGCAACCGCGTGGTGAACCCCGGGTTCACGAACAGACTCCGCCGCCCCGTTTCCGGATGTACCCGCACCACCGGATGGACCACCGGCTCCAGCGACCGAACCCGCTCTCCCTCCCAAGTGCTCCCCTCCCCACCAAGCCGATCCCGCAAGTACGACTCAAAGTCCGCCCGACCATCGTGAAGCGCAGTCAACTTGTCAGCCAACTCTCGCAACACCGGCGACAACGACCGATAAGCGGCCTCCAGATCGGTCCACAACGTGTCACCCCCGTTGGGAGGCAACGAAACGGCGCGCAACACCGATCCCAGCGGTGGACGCGGCATGAACGTGACGTCGGTGTGCCAGACGGGTGATTTGCCGCCGTCCCTGCTGTCGAGGACGTAGATCTCGGGGTGGTCCGCGTCCAAGCCCGGCACGATGGGGTGCGCCGGAGTGATCTCGCCCAGCGCGGCCGCGAAGTCGCGGTGCGCGGTTGGGGTGAGGGACTGGCCGGGGAACACGAGGACCTTGTGTTCGGCCAGCGCGGCTCGCAGCAGCGCGCCGTCCTCCCTGGTGCGCACCTCGTTGAGGTCGATGCCGTCCACCCGGGCGCCCAGGGCCGGGGTCAGCCGGTCCAGGACTACTGGCGGGAGCGATGTCGTCATCTGCGTCTCCTCAGACCGCGACGGAACGGACGGCGGTGGCCACCTCGCCGCGCAGGGCGGCGTACTCGGCCGAGCCGCGCAGTTCATCGGCCGTGATACCCGAGCGGGGCAGTGGCACCGGGAGGTCGAGCGCGATCCGGCCGGGCCGGTCGGTGAGCACGACGATCCGGCTGGCCAGGAACACGGCCTCGTCCACGCTGTGGGTCACGAACACGACCCCGCGTGAGCCCTCGTCGGTCAGCGTCCGCACGTCCTCCTGCAGCCGTTCCCGGGTCATCGCGTCCAGCGCCGCGAACGGCTCGTCCATCAGCAACAACCGGGGTTGCGCCGCCAGAGCTCGCGCGATCGCGACCCGCTGCTGCTGCCCGCCGGAGATCTCCCAGGTCCGCCGGGGACCTAGTGAGCCGAGCCCGACCTGGGTGAGCAGCTCGACGATCCGCTGTGGACGGTCGGCGCGGGGGACACCGGCCCAGCGCAACGCGGTGCCGATGTTGTCGCCCACGGTCTGCCACGGGAACAGCCGGGGTTGCTGGAACACCACGCCGATGTCGCGACCGGGGACCGGGGGCCTGCCCAGGAGTCGGACCGTGCCGCTGGTCGGGTGCTCGAACCCGGACACCACCCGCAGGAACGTGCTCTTGCCCGACCCCGACGGCCCGACCACCACGACGAACTCGCCCGCCTCGACCCGCAGGTCCAGCGGCCCGAGCGCCGGGACGGAACCGCCTTTGGTGCGGTAGCTGTGCTCGACGCCGACCAGTTCGGCCAGCGCCTCACCCACGGGGCACCCGCAGCGCGGCGCGGAAGGTCGCCAGGTCCGGGACCGTGTCGACCTTCTTCTGCTCCTTGAGGAACTGCGCCGCCGAGAGCAGTTGGTCGGCCAGCTTGCCGGGCGCCTCCGGGGTGCCGAAGTACTCCGGTGTGCGCTGCTCGGCGTGGTCGAGGTAGATGTTCTGCTTCAGCTGCGAGAGCGCGTCCTCGACGCTGGCCCCGATCTGGCGGGCGACCGCCTCGGCGACTGGCTTCGGGTCGGACTTGATCTGCTTGATCGCGGCGTCGGTCGCCGCCAGCCACTTGTCGACCACCTCGGCGTTGCCGTCGATGAACTCTTTGCGCGCCACGGTGAACGTCAGCGTCGGCTTGCCCGCCGCGGCCAGCTTCGCGCTGTCGGTCAGCGTCTTGCCGTCCTTCTGCAGCACGCTCAGCGCGGGCGTCCACACGTAGGCGCCGTCGATGTCGCCGCGCTGCCACGCGGCCTGGATGTTCTGCGGCTCCAGGTCGACCAGCGTCACCGACGCCGGGTCCACCCCGGCCTGCTGCAGCGCGGCGAGCAGGCTGTAGTGCGCGGTGGAGCTGAACGGCGCGGCGACCTTGCGGCCGACCAACCCCTTGATGTCGGTGATACCGCTGGCGTTGCGCACCACGAGGGCCTCGCTGTCGCCGATCACGTTGAGCAGTTCGATCACCTGGTACGGGATGCTCAGCGGCGGGCACAGCGCGGCGGCGGCCGGGCTGCTGCCGATCACCGCGAGGTCGATCGCGCCGCCGAGGAACGCGGTGTTGATGCTGGCGCCGGAGTCGAACGAGGTCCAGGTGATGTCGTGCCCGGGCAGCGCCTTCTCCAGCGTGCGCTGGTCCTTCACCAGCAGGGTGCTGTCGGCGAAGCTCTGGTAGGCGATCCGGACCTTCTTGCGCTCGCCCGATCCCGACCCCGACGACGAGCCGCCGACGCCGCACGCGGCCAGCAGCGGCGCCGCGGCGAACAGCGACAAGACGGATCGACGGGTGACGGACATGGGTTCTCCTGTGGTGGTCATGCCAGTCCTCGCCACGGTGACAGCGAGCGCTGCAGCGCGAGGATGGCGGAGTCGATGAGCAGCCCGGTGACGCCGATGACGACGAGCCCGAGCAGGACCACCGAGGTCTGGTTGTAGCGCTGGGCGTTGAGGACCATGCCCCCGATGCCGTCCGCGCCGTTGACGGTCTCGGCGGCGACCACCGAGCTGTAGGCGATGCCCACCGCGAGTCGCACCCCGGTGAGGATTTCCGGTGCGGACGCGGGCAGCACCACGGTGGTGACGACCCTGGCGCGGTTGGCGCCGAGGGCGTGCGCCGCCTCCACGTACTGCTTGTTCACCCCGGTGACCGCCGCCGCCGTGGCCACCGCGACCGGTGGGAAGGCGGCGACCATCAGCAGGTACACCTTCGGTTCCTCGTCGATGCCGAACCAGATGACCAGCAGGCTGAGGTAGGCCAGTGGCGGCAGCGCGCGCAGGAACGTGACGAACGGTTCGGTGATCGCCCGCACCACCGGCACGAGCCCCATCACCAGCCCCAGGCCGATCCCGATCAGCACGCCGTAGGCCGACCCGTAGCCGACCCGGCGCAGGCTGACCCCGAGCCGTTCGACCAAAGTGGACCCCGCGTACCCGCCCTGGCCGTTGCCCGCGTCGGAGGTGGCCAGCAGCTGCTCCCAGACCTTGGCCGGGCCGGGCAGGATCGCCGGTGGCCAGAACTCGGCCAGTACCAACAATTCCCAGATCGCGAGCAGCACGGCGACCGCGGCCAGCCGCACCAGCACGGCGTGGGTTCCGGACAGCGGGCGGGCCGCTGAACGGGTTTCGGCCATGGGAACTCCTGGTTTCGGTGGGGATCTCGATCTCGGTGCGGAATGTACAGAAGTACACTCGGCGTCCCGGCGCGTTCCGCAGGGTGGACAGTCCGCCGGGAAGCCCTTGCGCGGAAGGAGTTCTCATGGCAGCGCCGCGCAGGCGCGACCCGCTGCGCCGGGCCAGGATCGTCGAGGCGGCGGTCGAGGTCATCGCCGAGTCCGGGC
This sequence comes from Actinokineospora diospyrosa, assembly GCF_024171925.1. Classification (GTDB taxonomy): domain Bacteria; phylum Actinomycetota; class Actinomycetes; order Mycobacteriales; family Pseudonocardiaceae; genus Actinokineospora; species Actinokineospora diospyrosa. The sequence goes on from NZ_JAMTCO010000006.1 coordinate 52,937, forward strand.
TGGCCGCCCTGACCCACCGCGCCGCCGCGGCCAGGGCGCGGGTGCCGCTGGGGTCCACCACCTACTACTTCGCCGACCTCGACGAGCTGCTCGAGGCCGCGGTGCGGGCGGTGGCCGAGCGCAACGTCGGCAGGCTGCGCCGCTGGGCCGACTCGCTCACCCCCGGGGCCGACCTCCCGGTCGAGCTCGCCGAGTTCCTGGTCACCCTCGCGACCCGCCACCGCGCGACCAGCGTCTCGGCCTACGAGCTCTACAGCGCCGCGCTGCGCCGCCCCGGTCTGCGCGCCGCGAGCACGTCGTGGGACGCGATGCTCACCGAGGTCTTCCGCGCGCACATGGACCGCCCCACCGCGACCGCCATGACAGCGATGTTCGACGGCTTGCTCTTCCAAGCGCTGGTGTCCCCGGCCCGCCCCACCCGCGCCGACTTCGAAGATCCGCTGCGACGGGTGCTCCGGAGCGGGTGAACAGATCAACGGGGCGTTTCACCGGTCGTGACCCGGGGCATCTCTGCTGCATAAGCCGGTCCGGTGAGGGTGGTGGAGACCATGGGTACTCGGGGGTTGAGCGCTCACGAACAGCGCCAGTTGGCCGCTATCGAGCAACGCCTGGGTCAGGACGACCCGGACATCGTCCTCAAGTTCCGGCGAGCCGCGCCGCGGGTGTGGCGCGGTGTTCCCAGCATCCGCGGTGGGCGCGGGTTCGCGGCCGCGACGGCGTTGCTGGCGCCGATCGGGCTGCTGCTGGGACTCCCGCTGCTGGTGATCTGCGCCATGGTCGGTTCGGTGCTGTTCCTCCTCCTGCCGGTCGCGGCGCCTCGGACCAGCCGCGATGGCGGGGACGGGTGGGGATCGCGCCTGCCCAGGTGAGTGACCAAGATCAAAAGTGACCGGGGTCAACGTTTGGGTCCCGGGGCGCACTTGGTACATCAGGGACATGTCTTTCACTGGTGTAGCCAACCCGCGTCGTACCCGTCTCATCGATCTGCAGGCCGACCTGGCGCCCGATCCCGCCCCGGAGGCCGCTGAGGCCACCACCGAGTCCGCCGCGCCCGAGGTGTCCGCGCAGGGCTAGTGGGCTAGGCACATTTCCCGCTGGGAGGGACCTCGGGGGTCCTCCTGGTGGGAAAAGTCGACAGATGATCACCGGGGTTCGACAATCCCCCTCAGGTCGAGATCTGGGGAGGGTGGCATGGGTGTTGAGGTCGGTCGCCGGTCGTTCTTTGTCGTCGCGGGGTTGTTGGGGCTCGCCGCGTGCGGGTCCAACACCGGCCGTGGTGGGTCCACCGACGGCACGCTGCGGCACTGGTACCACGCGTACGGGGAGGACGGCGTCCAGGACGCCGTGCGGCGATACGCGGCTGCCTACCCGGGCGCGAAGGTCGAGGTGCAGTGGAACCCCGGTGATTACGACTCCAAGATCGTCACGGCGCTGCAGACCAGCGCGGTCCCGGACGTCTTCGAGGCCCAGGTCAAGGTCGACTGGGTGCGGCAGAAGCAGGTCGTGCCGCTCGACGACGTGCTGGGCGACACCCGCGACGACTTCGTGCGCGCCTTGCTGGAGTCCCAGACCGTGGACGGCCACCTCTACGGCATACCGCAGGCCATCGACACCCAGGTCCTCTACTACCGGCGGAGCCTGCTGGAGAAGGCGGGCGTCACCCCGCCCCGCTCGGTGGACGAGTTGGTCGATGCCGCCAAGCGGTTGACCGCAGGCGGCGTGAAAGGCCTGTTCGCGGGCAACGATGGTGGTGTCGGCGTGCTCACGGCGCCGCTGCTGTGGTCAGCTGGCCTGGACTTCCTGTCCCAGGACGGCAAGGCGCCCGGGTTCGACGATCCGCGCGCGGCCACCGTGTTCGGAAAGCTACGCGAGCTCAACCCGTCCCTGCTGCTCGGCGCGCCCGCGGACTGGTCCGACCCCGGCGCGTTCGTCGACGGTCTTGCCGCGATGCAGTGGACCGGGCTGTGGAACCTGCCGAAGATCCTCGCCGCGCACGGGGACGACGTGGGCGTGCTCCCGTTCCCGCGCCTGGACGCCTCGGGAGCGGAGTCGGTGCCGGTGGGCGCCTACAGCGCGATGGTCAACGCCCGTAGTGCGGATGTGGCCGCCGCGAAGGCGTACGTCAAGTGGCTGTGGGTGGAGAAGACCGACTACCAGACCGAGTTCGCCACCGCCTTCGGTGCGCACCTGCCCGCCCGCACGAGTCTGGCCGCTCAGGCGGGGCCGCTGCGCGACGGGCCGGGCAAGCAAATCGTCGAGTTCGTCACCCGCGGTGGCCGGATCGCCAGTCCGGCCCGCTGGTCCGCGCGCGCCAACACCGCGCTGTCGGACGCGGTGTCGCGGATCGCCAGGCAAGGTGCGGAACCGGTGGGGGAGTTGCGCGCGGCGCTGGAGGTGGCCCGGGACGAGATCGCGCGGTTGGACCGGTGACCACCCGCCGCACCGCGCTCACGTTCTGGCTGTTCGTCGGGCCGTTCGCCTTCGGGCTGCTGGCTTTCACCTACCTGCCGATCGCCTGGAGCGGCTACCTCAGCGTCTTCGACGCGCGCAACACGGTGACGCCAACGGAGTTCGTCGGGTTGGCCAACTACGTCGACGTGCTCACCGACCGCGCCTTCCTCGACAGCATCGGCACGTTCACCGTGTTCGCCGCGTTCATCATCCCCACCACCGTCGTCCTGTCGCTGGCGCTCGCGTTGCTGGTCAACCAGATCCGGGTCGCGCGGGCGTTCTTCCGGTCGGTGTACTTCCTGCCGTTCGCGTGCTCCTACGTGGTCGCCTCGCTCGTGTGGAAGATGTCGCTGTTCTCCGGTGTGGACAGTGGGATCGCGAACACCGTGTTCGGCTGGTTCGGTGCCGAACCGCTGGCCTGGACCGGAACCGTGGATCCACCGCTGTATTGGGTCGTCCTGATCACCGCCCGGCTGTGGCTGCAGCTGGGCTTCTACGTGATCCTGTTCCTCGCCGCGCTGCAACGGATCCCCGCGCACTTGTACGAGGCCGCCTGGATCGACGGCGCCGCGCCGGGGTGGCAGACGTTCCGGCACATCACCCTGCCCGGCCTGCGCGGCGCGCTGATCGCCGTGCTCACGCTGAACCTGATCAACGCCTACCAGGCCTTCGACGAGTTCTACAACATCCTCGGCGACTCGCGCGGCTACCCGCCGTTCGCCCGGCCGCCCCTGGTGTACCTGTACTACACCTCGCTCGGCCCCGGCGGCCAAGACCTGGGGCGGGGGAGCGCGGGGGCGGTCGTGCTCGCCCTGGTGATCGCGCTGGTGACACTGCTGTCCGGTCGTGTGCTGCGGAGGGCGGACTGATGCGCTCGCTCGCGCGGTGGACGGCCGTTGTGGTGACCGCGGTGCTATTCCTGTTGCCGTTCGCCGTGCTGGTCCGCGAGGGCTGGTCGGCACTGGGGGACGTGTTCGACGACCGGGACGTCCCGTTCGTGCGCAGCCTGCTGAACTCGACGGTGGTCGCGGTGGCCCAGACCGCGGGTCAGGTGGTGCTGTGCTCGCTCGCGGGCTACGGGCTCGCACGGATCCCGTACCGGCACGCGCCGAAGGTCCTCTACGCGGTCGTCGCCACGCTGATGGTGCCCGCCGCGGTCACCTTCGTGCCGACCTTCGTCGTCGTGTCGAGCCTGGGCTGGCTGTCGGACCTGCGCGGACTGGTAGTCCCCGGGCTGTTCAGCGCCGTGAATGTCTTCCTGTTCCGCCAGTACTTCCTGGACTTCCCGGTGCCGCTGGAGGAGGCGGGCCGGCTCGACGGGCTCTCCCGGTGGGGCGTCTACTGGCGGGTGGTCGTGCCGAACTCGACCGGTCTGCTCGCCGCGATCGCCGTGATCGACTTCATCGGCAGTTGGAACCAGTTCCTGTGGCCGCTGGTCATCGCGCAGGACTCGTCGACGTGGACCGTGCAGGTCACGCTGTCGAGCCTGCTCACCGCCCAGAACCCGCGGATCCCGCTGCTGTTCGCCGCGGCGGCGGTGTCCCTGCTGCCGGTCGTGCTGGTCTTCGCCGTCCTCCAGCGCTACCTGGTGCGCGGCGTGGCGGAAACCGGGCTCTCCGGCCAATAGCTGGTGATCGGTGGCCCCGCCGATGCGCGGGCGGGGCCACCGAACCGGTCAAGCCTGGTGCGAGGCCCGCAGCATCTCCGAGCGGTCCACGACCTTGATGCGCTCGCGGCCGTGCGGCGCGCCCAGTGCCCGCTCGTAGGCGTCGAGGTTCTTCCAGCCCTGCCACGTGGTGAACTCGATGCCGCGCTCGTTGAGGAAGGCCACGACCGCGCGCGGGTCCGGGTGCTGCGCCGGGCGCAGCGTCGGGGCGTCGGCCAGCAGCGACGCCACGGTCTCCGACGAGCAGCCCTTGGTGTGCCCGATCAGGCCGATCGGGCCGCGCTTGATCCAGCCGGACACGTAGGCGCCGGGCACCAGGTCGTCGTCGAGGTCCAGGACCCGGCCCTGGTTGTGCGGGACGGTGCCGGACACGTGGTCGAACGGCAGGTCCGCCAGGTGCGAGGACAGGTAGCCCACCGCCCGGTACACCGCCTGCACGTCCCAGTCGTGGAAGACCCCGGTGCCGCGCACGGTGCCGTCGCCGGTGAGCTCGGTGCGCTCCGTGCGCAGACCGGTGACCTTGCCGTCGGCGCCCAGGATCGCGGCCGGGGCGTGGAAGAAGTGCAGGTGCAGCCTGCGCGGCCGGGTCCCGACATCGCGGATCGCCCACTCCTGCAGCGTCTTCACCACCATGTCCACCTGCTTGGACGCCCGGATCGCGGCCATCGAGCCCTCGTCGAACTCGATGTCCTCGGGGTCGACGACCACCTCGACGGTCGGCGAGTGGTCCAGCTCGCGCAGTTCCAGCGGGGTGAACTTGGCCTGCGCCGGTCCGCGCCTGCCGAACACGTGCACGTCGGTGACCGCGCTGGCCGCCAGCCCGGCGTGCACGTTGTCCGGGATCTCGGTGACCAGCATCTCCTCGGCGGACTTCGCCAGCACCCTGGCCACGTCCAGCGCCACGTTGCCCGCCCCCAGGACGGCGACCGACCGGGCGGTCAGCGGCCAGGTGCGCGGGACATCCGGGTGCCCGTCGTACCAGGACACGAAGTCGGCCGCGCCGAAGCTCCCGGCCAACCCCACCCCCGGTACCCCCAGCGGCCGGTCGGCCACCGCCCCCGTGGCGAACACCACGGCGTCGTAGAACTGGCGCAGCTCGTCGAGCTTCAGGTCGCCGCCGTAGTCGACGTTGCCGAACAGCCGCACCCCCGGCTTCTCCAGCACCCGGTGCAGCGCGTCCACGATGCCCTTGATCCGCGGGTGGTCGGGCGCCACGCCGTAGCGGATCAGGCCGAACGGCGCGGGCATCCGCTCGAAGATGTCCACGCTGACGTGCGCGCCGGACTTGATGAGCGCGTCGACGGTGTAGATCCCGGCGGGACCCGCACCGACCACAGCGATGCGCAGCGGACGACTCACCAACGACTCCCAACCTCCAGCGACACGGATACGTCCAAGGCTAAGGCAAGGCTTACCTAAGTTCGATGTGACACCCGCTACTGGTCCGCGGGTTCGATAAGGTGCCCTCCCGGCCACGTGGGGGGCTTCATGGCGCACAACGAGATCACCGGCGGCCACTTCACCGGTCCGGTCGTGCAGGCGGGCCGCATCGACAAGGTGGTCGTCGGCGCCGAAGCGGTCGAGCACCCGCCGCTGCGCGGCTGGGACCCGCTGCCCGAGATCACCCCCGCCCTGGTCGACCTGCTCGAGGCCCAGCGCGAGGCCGTCGACACCCTGCCGTACCGGCTGCTCGGCGTCCGGCGCCCGGAGTTGGCGAAGGTGTACGTCCAGCAGCGCATCCGGGTGCACGACGACCTGGAGACCGCGGGCCGCGCCTTCCCGACCGCCGCCTCGGGCGAGGGGACCGAACGGCCCGTGTCGGCGGGCGAGGCCCTCGACCGCGGCGGCCACCTGGTGATCATGGGCGAACCCGGCGCGGGCAAGTCGACCCTCGGCCACATGTACGTCCAGCAGATCTGCGACTTCTGGCTCGGCGTGGACGGCGCGCAGCCGCCGCTCAGCGAGCCGGTGCTGCCGCTGCGCGTCCCGGCCCGCGCCCTCGCTGAGGACCGGTCGTGGAGCGAACTGCTCGCCGCGGGCGTGCAGGACGCCGTCGGGCGGCTGCTCACCAGCGCACCGGACCCGGCGCTGTTCGCGGGCCGGGCCTTCGGCGCCCGCTGGCTGGTGTTCATCGACGGCCTCGACGAGATCGCCGACCGCGCCACCCGCGAACAGGTCATCCGCGCCATCACCGCCCGGATGCGCCGCTCCGACCACTACCGCGTCGTGGTCACCACCCGCCCGCTGCCCGACGCCGAAATGGCCCCCTTCGACCAGGTCGGCGCGGACGCGTACACCATCCAGCCGTTCGGCGCCCTGGAACTCGCCGAGTTCGCCACCGCCTGGTTCCGCGCCCAGAACGCGCTGACCGCCCGGGAGCGCGCGGACGCCTTCGTCCGCCAGGTCAGCGACGGCAGGCTGCGCGAGCTGGTGCGCAACCCGCTGCTGGCCACCATCACCGCCATCGCGCACACCCTCGAACCCCAGCGCGAGCTGCCCCGGAGCACAGCCAGCCTCTACCAGCGCTTCATGGATTACCTGCTCACCGACGAGACCAGTGGTCGCCGCACCCGCGACGAACTGCGCCGCACCCTGGAGAACACCCCGTACCGGCTGACCCTCGCCATCTGGATGGACGACCACCGGGTGGAGCTCATCGAGGCCCTGGCCGTGGTCAGGCTGGACACGGACACGCCGCTGTGGGACGCGGCGCGCGACTGGGTGCTCGCCAACCAGGACGTTGTCGCCCGGCCGCCCGGGGGGTGGGAGGAGGACATGCGCGCTGTGCTGGCGAGCAGCGGGGTGTTCGTCCGCACCGAGGACACGCTTCGCTTCTCCCACCAGTCTTTCGCGGAGTTCATCGCGGCCCGCAGCCACGCCCGCGCCATCGACCCCGAGTTCACCGCCATGGACGACTGGATCGAGCGCGGACTGCTGCCGTCCAAACAGGACTACGCGCTGTTCCTGTTCGTGCTGTGGGGGAGTCGGGGCAACGAGATCACCCGGGTGCTGCGCAAACTGCTGGACAAGGGGACCGACCACGTCCTGCTGGCGGGCCGACTCCTCACCGGCGACCTCCCGGTCGAGCTCGGGATCGCCACGGAGATCATCGATCGCTTGATCGATGTGCTCCTGCTGGCCGGGCTCGAGAGCGACCCGCAGCAACGGATGGGCGATGTGTGCGAGGTGCTGCTAGTCATCGGCGCGCACCAAGGCGTTGTCCTGGAACGGTTGTACCGCGTGCGCGACAACGCCGACCTCCCGCCGCACACCCGGGTGGAGGCGGCGATCGTGACCGGGCTGCTCGACGACAGCACGGCCGCCCTGTCGTGGCTCGAAGAGCAAGCGGCCGCGGCCGAGCCGGACGTGCTGATGCACATCTCCGACGGGCTGGAGGTGCTCGACGCCGACAGCGGCACCCGCATCGAGCGGCTCGTCGCGCGACTCGCCCAAGATGCCGAGCCGGACTACGCGATCACTTTCGCTTACGTCGCCTGGCTTGTGAGCGACAAGCGAATGGACGCCGCCGCCACCCTCGCGGAGAAGCTCGTCGCGGCGATCCGGGCTGATCCGCGCACGAGGTCCGACCCGGACGTCGTGCCCGCCCGGAACTCGGCCATGCCGGTCGCGTTGCGGATCCGCGACTCCTGGGCAGCCCTGGTCACCGCCGGTGGCACCCACAGTTGGTCGGGCATCGCCGAACTGCTCGGCCGCGTGGGATTACGCGAGGATTCCGCGTGGGCGGCGCGCATGTCGTTGGCCGTGGACAGTGGGCCGGGCGAGTTCACCGAGGCGGTGAAAGCACTCCTCGCGGCCGAGGGTGCCAGTGCGGTGCCCGTCGTGGTCGCGGCGGCCTCCACCAGGTCCACTGACCACCGGCTCGGCTGCGCCGAAGCGGTGCTCGAGCACAGCGGGCCCGATGCTGCCGCGCTGGCGAAAGCCTGTCTGACCGACCCAGTGGCTTCGTACTCCGCGATCGGGCGAGCGGTGTCAGTTGTCTTGGGCGCTGGGATCGCGCCGGAAGACCTCATCGCGGAGGTGTCCTCGGCGGACAACCGGCTCAACGGTTTCCTCGCGGACGGTCTTGCCATGAGTGGGCATGCCGAGGCGGCTTGTTCGCTCTCACGCGGGATACTCGCTTCCCCCGCGCTGACGGCTTTCGAGTTCTGGTGGGCCGCCCAAGTGCTGATGAGATTCAGCGATGGGGCCGATCCGGTGGCGTTGCTCGCCTATGTCGAGGGCAGGCCACTCGAGTTCGCTGCGAAATTGGCACCGCTGCTGTTCGGGGCAGAGTTGACCTCGGCGGCAACGAATCTGATCGAACAGGTCATCGCAGGCGATCAAGGGCCAAGCGTTCTCTTGGACATCTACGGGAACTTCAGACTGGAAGCGCAAACACAACTACGGGCGCGACTGCTCGATGCCGCACTCAGCAGCGTCGACAGCTGTTCCTGCGTCGAACTGCTGAGGTTGGCGAGTGGTCTGCACGAAGCTGGTCGACACGACGAGGCCGAACCCGTCTTGGGCAGAGCACTCACCCGCGCGTTGAACACCGAAGACGACTGCCTGGTCACCGTGGTCGAGACCTGGTTGCGGACATACGGTGTGCGCGGTGCCGACGACCTCGTGACCGAGGTGCTCAAACGAGATCTTCCCGCCTCCCTCAGGGTGGCTGTCGCCGAGAAGGTGGCCGAGTTCGGACTACTACCCCACGTGGTGCAGTTGCTGACCGACGTCGCCGTGCACCACGGCTATCAGACCGGTCTGGGCATCACCGCGGCGGATCGGTTGATCAGAACCGGCCATCGGTCCACTGTGGACGCGGCGCTCGTCGAGGCGATCGACCGTGGTGGGTTCTCGGCTGCCGCGCGGGGTCGGTTGCGGGCGTTGCGGGCGTGGATTGCCGCCACCGGTGGAGACCCGGGTGGGGCGGAGCCCACCCGGGTCCAAGGGCATCAGTAGAGGAAGGCCTGGATCTCGTTCACCCGCGCGTTGTTCGGCTGGTGCGACGGGCCCACCTTGGCGAGGATCTTCACGCCCCGGGTGGCCCGGTTGGGGAACCACGCGGTGACCTTGCTCTGCGTGTTGTAGTTGACCGTGGCGACCGTGTCCCACCACTGCTCGTTGGGGCTGAGCACCTGGATGTCGAAGTCGCGCAGTTGGAGCCCATCGCTGGTGTAGACGACGACTCGGCTGACCAGTTGCGGCAGCGCCCAGCGGACCTGGATCCACTCAGGGGTGCTGGTCAGTGACCGACCCGAGTCGTTGGTCCAGCTGTGCGCGCAGCCGATCGCGGTGCTGAGGTCGTTGTCCTTGACCCGGTCGGTGACGTACCCCGGGTACACCGACGACGCCAGGGCCCAGCCCTCCAGGGCGAAGTTCACCCCCGGGCGCGGGGTGGGCGCGGGGAAGGTCGGGGAGCTGGGCGGGTAGGTGGTCAGCGGCGCCGCCGCCGGGCCGGGGGTGGACGGCGCGCCGGTGTAGGTGATCGTCGTGGGAGTTGTCGTCGCGGGGGTCGTGGTCGTGGTCACGCCGCACGGAGGGGTCGGCCAGGACGACGTCGTCGGCGGCGCGGTGAGCTGGACCGCGGCCGTGCCCTCGGGGGTCGCGGTGGCGGACGGGGCGATCGCGGCGAGCAACGCGACAGCGGCGAGGCCGAGAGCGGCCGGGATGTGTTTCTTCGCAGGGAAGTGCACGGATCTACCTCTCGGGGTCGGGGAACCGGCGAAGTCACCCGAGTCGCGGTGGGACGGTGTCCGCGTGGGCGTTCCGCTACCGCCGTGGACAGTGGCGGTGATCGCAATCTAGCGGACATGATCACCGCCAGGAACCGGTCACCGCCGCCCAACCACCCAATTCGCTCACCTGCTAAGACCGTTTCACACCAACAAGAAAGTCATCCGTCTAAAGAGGAGGCAATCGAGAATCACTGTGGGAAAGCGCTTTCCGCGCGGTCGAAGCCGGTGCTCGTGGTGCGAACGGCCGAAGGCGCCCGGTTGATCACGCCAGCGCCCGGGCCCAGCGGGAGGCGTCGGTCACGGTGCTCCCTACGGCGGTGTGGTAGACGCCTGCGCAGTAGAGGTCGACGCTGTACCCGCCACTGACGGCTCTATGGCTGGCATAGGTGCACCTCTTGCCGGTGTTGGCGGCTAGTTGCGCGAGCGCGCGACTTTCGACCATGGCCTCGGTGAGGGTGGTACCCGCCGCGGAGTGGTAGTCGCCCCCGCAGTACAGGTCGACGACGTATCCGCCCGTGACGGACCGCTGGCTGGCGTAGGTGCACTCCTTGCCGGTGGTGACGCCCAAGATCGCGAGGGCGCGGGCCTCGTAGGACGCCGTCGTCAGGTATGTGGCCGCCGCCGTGTGGTAGTGGCCGTCGCAGTACAGGTCGACGACGTATCCGCCTGAGATAGAACGCTGGCTGGAGCCTGTGCACTTCTTGCCGGTGTTAACGGCCAACTGCGCGAGCGCGCGGCTCTCGGCGGTGGCGTCGGTGAGCGTGTCCCCCGCCGCGGTGTGGTAGTAGCCGTCGCAGTAGAGGTCGATCACGTATCCGCCTGAGATGGAACGCTGGCTGGAGCCTGTGCACTTCTTACCGGTGGCGGCGGACAAGGCTGCGAGGGCGCGAGCTTCATAGGAGGCCAGCGTCAGGTTTGCCGCCGCTGCGGTGTGGTAGTAGCCATCGCAGTACAGGTCGACGACGTATCCGCCGGTGATCCACCGGTGGCTGGAGCTACTGCACTTCTTGCCGGTGTTGGCGGACAACTGCGCCAGGGCGTAGGCCTCGGCGTTTGCTTCGCCGAGCGTAGACGCGACCGCGCGGTGGTAGTAGCCGTCGCAGTAGAGATCGACCGCGTACCCGCCGGTCACGGGACTGCTGTTGGACACCGAACAACCAGGCGTCGCCGACGCCGATGGCGCCGTCGCCACCGACAACCACACCGCTGCCACGCACAGGACCGCCGCGACGGCCCGGGACAGCACAGCCCTCTTCACATGAACCCCCTGCTCGGCAACACTTCCGGGCACTCCCCTGCCCGCTTGCGGTCAGCCTGCCGGCTCCGACCCGGGCCCGACCGCCACCAACGGAGTGATTCTCACGTCCGGCCGAACCCCGTTCCCGCACGCGAAACGCCCGTGCGGCGCCGATCCCCACACCGCTTTACACTGCGGCCGCACCGACTCGCGCCACACCCTGGGGGACCGCATGACCGACCACGACATCCAACCCGGGACCTACGCCATCGACCCGGGCCGGTCCACGGTCCGGTTCCGCACCAAGCACGTCTTCGGCCTGTTCCCGGCCACCGGCTCCTTCCCGCTCACCGAAGGCCGCATCACCGTCGCCGAGACCACCGCTGACTCCGCCGCGACGGCGACGGTCTCCGCGGCGGGTTTCGCCAGCGGCAACCCGACCCGCGACACCCAGGTCCGCTCCGCCACCTACCTCGACGCCGCCGCGCACCCGGACATCACCTTCACCGGCACCCGCTTCGACCCCGCCACCGACACGTTGCACGGCGAACTCACCGTCAAACAGGTCACCAAACCGGTCGACCTCACCATCGACTCCATCGCCGCCGTCGAGAACACCCTCACCGCCCGCGCGGTCACCACGGTCGACCGGTTCGCTTTCGGCGTCACCGCCCTGCCCGGCATGACCGGCCGCGTCCTGCGCCTCACCGTTGAAGTGACCGCGGTCCGGACCTGACCCGCGATTCCCGCTGGGCCGACGAAAGTGGCAGAAATCCGCGACCGCGGTGACTCCCCGGTGGTGAGCGGGGGTGAACCGCCTTTGTTCATGGCCTGCGGCCCGCGGTCGTGTGTAACGCCCCGTGCTCAGCCCCCGACGCGGTGGTGTGGCCACAGAAGATTCTCTGGTGCTGTGGCAAGATCAAGATCAACGCAGCCGGGCCGATGTGAGCGGAGTGACCCTCGACGATGCCCTCCCGAGACCGGGCCCGCCTTGTCCGACCGCTACCCAAGGTTGTCCTGACGGTCGCCGGGGGCGTGGTCGCCACCCTCGCCACCCTGGTGGTCGACCACACCACCGGCAACCTCCCGCTGGCCCTGTCCACTGGCGCCCTCGTCGCGCTGTCGGTCGGCGTCGCGCTTGATCGCGCGACGCCCGCGCACAAAGGCAGTGAGTCGCCTGCCTCCGCTGACCACCGCGACTAAGGACCCCAGCACGGTCACCGTGAACGCCAGGTTCCACCGGGTGAACGCCAGTATCAGCACGACGAGCACCGACAGCGGCAGGCCCAAGAACAGCGTGTAGCAGAGCAGAGTGCCGAACTTGCGCACCAGTTCCGAGTCGTCCTTGAGCCACGTGCGCAGCGTGCGCATGGTGCGCCCCGCGGTGTCGCTGGACCAGGTGAGCACGGGCACCTTGTCGTCCGGTGCGGCGGGCGGGGCGGGGGTCCGCGCGGGCACCACTGCGGACGGTGTGTCCGGGAGCTCCTCAGGTCTCTTCTTGCGGGCGTGCTTGCCCATGGTGGTGCTCCGGGAGATCAGGGTGGGGGAGGGGGGTGCTCACCTGGCGAGCTCGGCGGCCAGCCGGTCGCGCAGCTCGGCGATCAGCGCCAGCGACTCCACCGCGCCGAGCGCCTGCGCCGCGGCCGCCCGGTAGCCGTCGCGGTAGGTCTTGATCTGCTTGTCCGCGCCCCGCAGCAGGTGCTCGCTGTCGCCGGACTCGCGGTAGACCACGATCTCGTTGGGGTCGTCGGCCAGCGGTGAGCCGGGGATCTCGATGACCATGAACGGCTCCCACAGGCCCAGGTGCGCGCTCGAGGTGAACGGCAGCACCAGCACGTCCAGGTCCGGCCTGCTCGCCAGCTCGTGCAACTGCGCCAACTGCTCCAGGAACACCTGGGCCCCGCCGATCCGGCGGCGCAGCAGGGCCTCGTCGAGCACGAAGGTCAGCTTGGGGCCGTCGTCGAGCAGCCGCTGGCGGACCATGCGGGCGCGCAGCAGCGCCTCGAACGGCTCGTCGGCGTGCCGGACCGAGAGCAGGGCGTGCGCGTAGTCGCGGGTCTGCAGCAGGCCGGGCAGCACCACGGTGTCCACCGACCAGATCTCCGACGCCGACGCCTCGTAGGCGGTGAGCAGGTCGTAGGGCTCGCTGAAGTGCTTGCGGTAGGGCGCGAAAGGATCCCGCCGCCTGGCCCGCCGCGCCATCGCGAGCACGCGTTCGACGGTATCGGGGTCGGTGACGCGATAGAGGTCCAGCAGTGCCTTCGCGTCGGTCATCTGGATACCGACCGCGGCGGTTTCGACCCGGTTGAGCTTGCTCACCGACCAGCCGAGCGCCTTCGCGGCCGCGGCCTGGTTCATCGTGGCCGCGTCCCGCGCCGCGCACAGGTACTCCGCCAGCCAGTGCCGCAGCACCAGCGGCCGGAGCTCCGCCCGGCCGTTCTCCATGATCACTCCTTGTCACCCGATCGACGGTCCTCCATTTGGGGGTGGAGTGGCCGATCTGCAACTAGCGCATCGGCCACTTGGGCCGTGTGTTCGCACGTTAGCACGAGCCCAACGGGGTTGACAGGCGGCTGCCCCGCTGCTCGGTTCACTCTCGATTGCACCCGCAGGCGCACGGGCAGCTACGTTCAGTGATCGAAGGCGACCGCCCCACCCGGTGTGGATCCCCGGGCCCCGGCGCACCCGCTCGGCGGATTCGGATGCTTTCCCGGTCCCCAATAATGGGTGCCGGGAAAAGGGGCCACTGAAGGGGAACAACCATGCGAGAGATGTCATCCTGGCGGCGCAGCACGCGTTCCCTCGGCGGAAACTGTGTCGAAGTCGCGCACGCAACCAATCGCGTCCAGGTTCGCGACTCGAAGAATCCGCGACAAATACTGGACATTCCCGCACCCCAGGCGGAATTCTTTCTGCACGCGCTCGGGCGCGGGTTCGCGTAAATCGGTCGTCAGGGCTGCCAGGACCGGAGCACGCCATCGGCGACTTCGGCGAGCGCCCCCGTCGCCCGGTTCTGCGCCACGGGTCGGAATCCCGCCAGCGCCGCCACCCGGGCCCGGGTGGCGGTCGAGAAGATCTCCAGACCGTCGGGCGCGGCGACGTGCAGCACCCCGCGGTGTGACCACATAGGACCCTCGACCCCGTCGACCGTCCACTTCGTCCGCCCGCTGGGGACCTCGACGACCGTGAGGTTCTCGTTGCCCTGCACCGCGACCAGTCCGTCGTCGAGCCACGCCACCGGTCGGTCCCAGTGCCGCGGGTACCCCACGCTCAGGTCGGCCTCCGCGGCGTACACCTCGCCCGCGCGCCACGCCGCGACGTCGATCACCACCTGCGCGGCCGCGGGTTGCCACACCCACCCGTCGTCGAGCAGCCACCGCCCCGAAGGGCTCGCAGTCAAGGCCCCGTGGAAGTAGTCGAGTTCGTCGTCCTCGTCGAACTCCCGCGCCGTCAGCAGCCCACCGGTCGCCGGGTCGTAGAGGTCCAACCGGTTCCACTGGCTGGCCGCCACGAGGACGGTCTCGACGCCTGAACCCACGAACGCGATCGGGAACGGTGTCACGGCGGCGCAATAGTCGCCCCGGTCCAGTTCGAACGTGGTCGTGCCGGTCGTCAGGTCCACCACCGCCCCGGCCTGCCCGTAGTCGGCCACCACGGCGGCGAACCGCCCGTCCGCCGAGGTGTGCAGTGCCAACCGCTCCCGTTGGGCGCGTTCCCCGGCCAACGCCACCTGGCCGCGGACGTGCCGCGCGCCGTCGTCGGCGATCTCCACCAGTCCGGCTTCGCCCAGCACCAGCCACCCCGATGGCAGCGCCGCCACGCAGCGGTCCGTCACCGGGACATCCGGACACCCGCGCGCTGAAACCCACCCCTCGGTCACGGCGCGGAGTATGCCCAACGGCGTCCACCATCCGAACCGCGAGCCGGGCGGGCCGCGGCTCTGTGAGCATGGTCGTTGTGCGCACAGCGGATGATCGGGTGTCTTGGCGGGTCTTGGCCGTGTGCCTGGCGGCGGGGGTGACGACCCTGGTGGACCAGTCCGTGCTGACGATCGCACTGCCCTCGATGCGTGACTCGCTCTCGGCGGGCGACACCGACGTGCAGTGGATCATCTCCGGGTATTCGCTGACGTTCGGCCTCGCGCTGGTCCCCGGCGGCAGCCTCGGTGACGCGCGCGGCCGCCGCGGCCTGTTCCTGCTCGGGTTGGCTGTGTTCCTGGTGTGCGCTGTGGTCGCGGCCACCGGGGCGGGCGCGGGCACCGTGATCGCGGCCCGACTGGTGCAGGGTGCGGGAGCCGGACTGGTGAACTCGCAGGTCATCGGCACGATCCAGGACGTCTTCCACGGCGTCGAACGCACCAGGGCCCTGGGCATGTACGCCGTCGTCGCCGGCGTCTCGGGTGCGCTGGGACCCGCGCTGGGCGGGGCGCTGGTCTGGCTGGCGGGACCGACCACCGGATGGCGGTGGTGCCTGCTGCTGAGCGTGCCGTTCGGCCTGGTGACGCTGTGGTTCGCGGCGCGTCGGCTGCCCCGGAGCACCCGCACCACGCCGGGACGCTTGGACGGCTGGGGCCTGCTGTGCGTCGGCGCGCTGACCGTGTCGCTGATGATGCCGTTCATCACCGGCACGCACATCGCTGCGTGGGTGGCGACTGCGGTCGGGTCAACCGGTGCGCTGGTCGTCCTGCACCGGCGGCGGGTGCGCCAGGGCAAAGCGCCGCTCATCCACCCGGCGCTGACCCGCTCCGCGCCGTACATCCTGGGCACCGCGGTCGCGATGGCCCAATTCGGATCGGCGATGGCTGCAGGGCTGGTGCTAGTGCTGTTCCTGCAAAGCGGGCTGGGGATGTCTGCGTTGACGGCTGCTGCGGTGACGCTGCCGTCGGCCGTGGCGATGGTGGCCGCGTCGGCGATCGCGTGGCGGGTGGTGCGGCGGATCGGTGCGCATGCGGTGAGTCTCGGCACGGCTGTGGGGATCGTGACGTTGCTCGTGGGGGCGATTCTGGTCGCAACGTTGCCTGTTGCTGTGCTGCCGGTGGCGTTGGCGGTGGTTCAGCTCGCTTGGGGTGCGGCCAATGGGTTGGCGTTGTCGCCTAATCAGGCACGGGTGTTGCAGCATGCGCCTGCGGAGGCTGCCGGGGTGGCGGGTGGGATTTTGCAGATGGCGCAACAGGTGGCGGCGGCTGTGTGTCTTAGTGCGGTGTCGGGGGTGTATTTGCGATCTGGGACGGCGGAGGGGGCGTTTGTGGCGGCTTCGGTGGTGTGTGCGGGGTTGCTTGGTGGGGCGTTGGTGGTGTGCGTGGTGCTGGCTCGGTGGGAGGGGAGGGTTCGGGTTGGGTGATGGGTCGTTGCTTGGGGCGATGTTTGTGCGGGGTCGGCTCGCCTCCGCCTTCGGCTCCGGTGGTCGGCCTCGTCGCCTGGCGGCGAGCTCGGCGACCCGGATCGGACGCCTCGTCGCCTAGCGGCAACATCGGCGTCCGATACGCGACAATGCGGAAAGCTCGATGGGGCGAACTTGTTTTGCGCGGGGCCCCTACAACACCCGTGGCAGAACCGCAAAGCAGGGGCCCAAAAGCGGGCCCTGCCGCGTGGAAACGCTACGGGTGTTGTCCCCCCACGCAAAACAAGTTCGCCCCATCGAGCATTTGGCACCAGCGAGTCCGACTGTCCAGGTGCTGGGTTGGCAGGGATGACGAGGGCGGGCGGGGCTGGCACCGTCGGGTCCGAGTGCCCAGTGGTCGGCCAGGTGGGCTGAGGTGGGCGGCAGTCGAGTTGGCACCGCAGGGTCTGAGTGTCCAAGGGCTGGGTTTGTGGGTTGGGGCGGACCTGACGGAGGGCGGGCTGGCACCGCTGCGTCCGAGGTTTTTTGGGGGTGGTTGGGGGCAAGGCCGAGGTTCAGATGGCGAGATCAAAGCTCGGATCCGACTAACATTCACAGTCTGCCGGAAACTCGCGAGCGCGGGGCAACCGCGACGCGAATGACGCGTCTTCTGCATTCGAGGCGAGGAATCGCTGGCATCGGGCCAGTTCCGCTGGCCCTGGCCGGGTTTTGTTCAACGACTTGGCTCAAGTCTGTGAAAAGCGGCCCGAGGGTTGTCTCTTGTCCGGGAGGCGCGCCAGGTAGGAGAGTCGTCGGTCAGCGGCCGGAAGTCCCGCCGGTCGTCAGGGATTGGTGCTCGGAGAGTGTGGTTTGTCCATTCTCCTAATCCTGCGTGCGCCGACCCTGGTCAGGAAAGGCTATGGATCATGCCATTCAGCGTTAAGAAGTCACTCATCGCCGCTGCGGCGGCTTCGGCGTTGGTGCCGTTGGTGATTGCCATGAGCGGGTCGGCGACGGCTGCTCAGCAGCCCGCGCAGCCCAAGTACCAGCCGGAGATGGTGGCTGTGTTGGCGAAGACCCTGGGTACCGACGAGAAGGGGGCGGTTGCCCGGCTGGACAAGGAGGCCGACCAGCAGCAGCGGCTTGAGGGGTTGGCCCGTGGTGGGGCGCGGATCGACGGCGCGTTCGTTGACGGTGCGGGGAACCTGACGGTCAACGCGGCGGATGCCGGGGTCGCGGCGAAGGCCCGTGCGGCTGGCCTCGGGGTGCGCGTGCCAGCTCGTGGCGAGGCCGCGCTGAACAAGGTCCAGGCGCAGCTCGACCAGATCGCCGCTCGGCAGGTGCCCGCCGGGGTGGCGGCGTGGAGCGTGGACGTGGCCAACGACGTGGTCAAGGTCGAGGTGAGCGACGCGCGGAGCCCGCAGGCCAAGGCGTTCCTGGCCGAGGCGGCCCGGTTCGGGTCCGCGGTGCGGGTGGAGAACACCGCGACGACGCTGCAGGCGCAGGCGGTGGTGTACCCGGGTAGCAAGATGAACATCAACGGTGGCAGCGGCTATTGCTCCGTCGGTTTCGGTGCGCGCAATTCCTCCGGCGTGCAGTACCTGGTCAGTGCGGGTCACTGCGTTGCGGGTCTGCCGTCGCTGTACTTCAACGGTGCGGCGTTCGCGAAGGGCACCAACACCAGGTACGCGCTCGGCAGCAACAGTGTTGACATGGGCATTGCCAAGATTAACTCGGGCAACTCCATCGCAACGCAGGTCGGCACGTGGGGCGCGCAGGGCACTATTGCGGTGCGCGGCGGTACCCGTGCGTCCGTGGGCGCCTCGATCTGCAAGTCCGGCGCCACCACCGGCTGGACCTGCGGCACGATCAAGGCCTACAACGTGACCGTCACCTACACCGACCCCAACGGCGGTCCGGACACCGTGGTCCGCGGCCTCGCCAGCTCCTCGGTCTGC
Organism: Actinokineospora diospyrosa; assembly: GCF_024171925.1. Lineage (GTDB taxonomy): Bacteria > Actinomycetota > Actinomycetes > Mycobacteriales > Pseudonocardiaceae > Actinokineospora > Actinokineospora diospyrosa. Next base: position 71,306 of record NZ_JAMTCO010000006.1, read on the forward strand.
ACCATGGGCGGCGACAGCGGCGGTGCCTACATCTCCGGCAACCAGGCCCAGGGCATGACCTCCGGCGGCCCGACCGGCCAGCAGTGCACCTTCAACGGCGGCAACCAGAGCGGCAAGTCCTCGTACTTCCAGCCGCTGAGCGACGCCCTGTCCTACTACGGCCTCACCCTCAACGTCGGCTGATCGGCGATCGGTCACGCACCGTCGCTGTCACCTCACGGGGGTGGCAGCGGCGGTGTTCGTTGAGTGATACTGCCTCCTCGCCAACGACGACCCGCGAGCGAGGAGCGCCTTGACCCGGTTCCCGCCACCCGAGGACCGCAGCCGAGCCGGTCAGCACGAGGAGACCTTCGGCGCGGCGCTGCGGGCCGCGATCAGCAAGCGCGACCTGACCCTCGACCGGATCCGCAGCAGGCTGGCCGCGCGCGGCGTCGAGATCAGCCTGGCCACCCTCAGCTACTGGCAGCAGGGCCGCAGCCGACCGGAGCGGCCCAAGTCGCTGCGGGCGCTGCGCGAGCTCGAGGCCATCCTCAACCTGCGGCCGAACGCCCTGTTCGACCTGCTTGACGCGCCCAAGCCGCGGGGTCGCCCGCTGGCCACCAACGGGGTCACCGGCCGTCACCTCTACGGCGAGGACTCGCCCATGCGGCGCATCCTGGGCGGCTCGTTCGAGCGCTTCAACGAGGGCGTCCTGCCGCTCACCCTGTCCGAGACGTGCACCGTCGACGCGACCCGCTCGCTGCGCCGGATCACCACCACCCAGGTGCTGCGCGCGGTGCGCGACAACCAGGACCGGTTCCTGTACGTGCACGGCGTCGACGAGGGCGACGTCATGCCCTCGGAGATCCGGGTGCGCTCGGGCACGCTCGGTGAGGTCCGGATCGACCACGAGGCGGGCTTCCTCGCCGCGGAGATCCACTTCGGCCGCTCGCTGGCCAGGAACGAGACCGCCATCGTCGAGTACGACACCGTCCTCGGCGAGAGCGCGATCCCCTCCCGCACGCACGAGCACCGCTTCCGCACCCCCGTGCACGCCTTCCTGCTGCGGGTCCGGTTCGACCCCACCGCGCCGCCCGCCCGCTGCGTCGGCTACTTCCGCCCCACCGTCCCCGCCGCCGCCAAGCAGCGCCAGCGCTTGATCCCCGACGCCTCCCACACCGTGCACACCTTCGTCCCCAAGTGCACGCCCGGCGTCTACGGGATGTCCTGGCGCTGGGAATGAGCGCGGCAGACCGAATGATGGAACGTCCACTGAGGACCTAAGTCATTCGCGTCCGGCGAGTCGACCGGCGCGACCCCGGTGTGGATGACGGACAGTGCGGTGGGTGTCCAGTCTCGACTCCGAACGGGTGATCTCAGCGCGTGGAACGGAATCCGGCGCCGATTCGGTGACTTCCCGGCAATGGTGGCGTCATAGCCGCAGGGTGGACCCCATTCCCGTGTTACACAATGGGAAGTGGGAATGCTGTTGGGGCAAATTCCGTCCGCATTCCTGTCAGGCTTTTCCTCGAAGCCCCACTCGGAGGGCCGTGAGGGAAGGCGCACCAATGTCTACTCATTTCCGCGCGAAACTCGCCACAGCCGCTATCGCCGCGGCTGCGGTCGCCACCGCGCTCGCCACGCCTGCGCAGGCGGCGGAAGGCCAGGTCAGGGCCGCGTCCGGCACCGCGGTGAGCGGGTCGTACGTCGTGGTGTTCAAGGACGGGGTCGTGCACGCGGCCGCTGGTGAGCACGCCAAGAACTACGGCGGAACCGTCACCCACACCTATTCCTCGGTGTTGTCCGGGTACTCCGCGACGCTGTCCGAGCGGGCCGCGCGCCGAATCGCGGCCGACCCGGCGGTGGCGTACGTCGCCCAGGACGAGGTGGTCACCGCCGAGGGCACCCAGGCGAGCCCGCCGTGGGGTCTGGACCGGATCGACCAGCGGAACCTGCCGCTGAGCAAGTCCTACACCTACCCGGACAACGGCGGTAGCGGCGTCACCGCGTACGTCGTGGACACCGGTGTGCGGATCAGCCACTCCGAGTTCGGCGGCCGTGCGCGCAACGGGTTCGACGCGATCGACAACGACAACGTCGCCCAGGACGGCCACGGCCACGGCACCCACGTGGCGGGCATCGTCGGCGGCCGCACCTACGGTGTCGCCAAGCAGGTCAGCATCGTCGCGGTGCGCGTGCTCGGCGACAACGGCAGCGGCAGCATCTCCGGTGTCGTCGCGGGCATCGACTGGGTCGCCAAGGACGCGGCGGGCAAGAAGGCCGTCGCGAACCTGAGCCTCGGCGGCGGCACCAACTCCACTGTGGACACCGCTGTGCAGAAGGCGATCCGCGCGGGTGTCACCTTCGTGGTCGCTGCGGGCAACTCCAACGCCGACGCCTCCGGCTTCTCCCCGGCCCGCGTCCCCGAGGCGATCACCGTCGCCGCGTCCGACAACACCGACCGCCGCGCCTCCTTCTCCAACTACGGCAACGGCGTCGACATCTTCGGCCCCGGCGTCGACATCAAGTCGGCCTGGCGCACCTCCGACTCCGCCACCCAGACCGTGAGCGGCACCTCCCAGGCCACCCCGCACGTCGCGGGCGCCGCCGCCCTCTACCTGACCGGCCGCACCGCCACCCCCGCCCAGGTCCGCGACGCCCTCGTCGCCAACGCCACCAAGAACAAGATCACCGACCCCCGCAGCCCCAACAACCTCGTCTACACCGGCGCCTGATCCCCACATCCCAGCGCCCGCCCCGGACAGGCACCGGGGCGGGCGCTCGATGTTCCCTGCGCAAGCCCCCAAATGCACAGCCTACCGAGGAAGTCCGACACAACGGCAGCACTGATCGCGCGCTGTGGACAGCAGGGGACTTTGTGGACAAGCAACCACCACAACCAGCCCCCGCAAGATCATCTGCCACAAGAGCCCCCGATATACAGCCTACCGACGGGCACCGACAGAACGGCAGCAGCGACGGAAGACTGTGGACAACCGGGATCGTTGTGGACAACCCACTCAGACTCTGCCGCAGCGGTCCGGACACTCGGAGCCTCCGGCGCTACCCCCAGCTGCCGTCAGGTCCGCCCCAGCCCACCTGCCCAGCGCCTGGACACTCGGACTTGGCGGTGTCATCCCAGCCCGTTCTCGGCTGTCCTGCCAGCCCAGCGCCTGGACAGTCGGAGTCGCTGGTGCCAACTGCTCGATGGGGTGGACCTGCTTTGTGTGGGGGAGCGGCACCCGTAGCGTTTCCGCGCGGCAGGGCCATGCTTTTCGGCCCCTGCTTTGCGGTTCTGCCACGGGTGTCGTAGGGGCCCCGCGCAAAACAGGTCCACCGCATCGAGCTCTTCGCATTGTCGCGGATCGGGCGCCGATGTTGCCGCCAGGCAACGAGGCGTCCGATCCAGGGTCGCCGAGCTCGCCGCCAGGCGACGAGGCCGACCCCGAAGCCACCGAACCCCTTCCCCCGCACCCCCAGCAACGGCATACGCCAAGATCAACCTGACCGAAAGCCCCCAATACACAGCCTACCGATCACCACCGACAGGACGACGGCTCCGACGGGCGCCTGTGTACAGCCACCCCCATTGTGGACAACCACCACCGAGCAGACGCATACAGCAAACCAAGGCGAACAACCCCCACTACGCCCCAGAAACACCGGAGGGGCCGTCGAGACCGACGGCCCCTCCGGGAGATTCGCGCGTCAGAACACCAGCACCGCGAGCAGGATCAACGCGAGCGCCACCGCCACGATGGTGGGGATCAGGGCGGGTGACCTGCGGTAGTGGCTCTGCACCGAAGTCGTGCGGAACCAGCTACCGGGCAACCGACGGCGGTGCTGTTGGACCCTTGGCATCGCTACTCACTCCCGTTGTGCGGACCGTTGTGCGGATGTTGACGCGATCACCGTTCACGTACCACCGTTGTCCGGCGGTCACACCTGTCCGAGTGAATCAATGGCGTCGCACAGCACGGAGACCCCGTGGTCGAGCAGGTCCGTGGGGATGACCAGCGGCGGGATCAGGCGGATCACGTTGTTGTGGGTTCCGCAGGTCAGGACGATCACGCCCGCTTCGTGGCAGCGGGTGGCGACCGCGTGGGCGGTGGTGGGGGAGGGGGTGCTGTCGGGGGCGGCGAACTCCAGGCCGATCATGGCGCCGCGGCCGCGGACCTCGGCCAGGTGGGGGCCGGTGCGTGGGGCTAGGCGGGCGGTGACGCGAGTGAAGATCCGGATGGCGGCGGCGGCCAGGTCGTTGGTGAGCATCAGGTCCATGGTGGCCAGGGCCGCCGCGCACGCCAGGGGGTTGCCGCCGTAGGTACCGCCCAGGCCGCCGGGGTGCACGGCGTTCATCAGCTCGGCGCGGCCGGTGACGGCGGCCAGGGGGAGGCCGCCCGCGATGCCCTTGGCGGTGGTGATCAGGTCCGGGACGACGTCCTCGTGCTCGCTGGCGAACCAGGTGCCGGTGCGGCAGAAGCCGGTTTGGACCTCGTCGGCGATGAAGACGATGCCGTTGGCGCGGCACCAGTCCGCGATCGCAGGCAGGAAACCGGGGGCGGGCACGATGTAGCCGCCCTCGCCCTGGATGGGTTCGATCAGCAGCGCGGCCAGGTTGTCGGCGCCCACCTGCGCGTCGAGGTGGCTGATGGCGCGCTGGGCGGCCTCCTGACCGGTCATGTCCGCCGGGTCGCGCAGGGGGTAGGACATGGGCGCCCGGTAGATCTCACCGGCGAAGGGCCCGAACCGGTGCTTGTACGGGCGGTTCTTGGCGGTCAGCGCGAGGGTCAGGTTCGTGCGGCCGTGGTAGGCGTGGTCGAAGACCGCGACGGCGGAGCGGCCGGTGGCGTGGCGGGCGACCTTGATGGCGTTCTCCACCGCCTCGGCGCCGGAGGTGAACAGGGCGGAGCGCTTCTCGTGCGAGCCGGGGGTCAGCTCGTTGAGCCGCTCGCACACCTCGACGTAGCCCTCGTAGGGGTTGACCATGAAGCAGGCGTGGGTGAACTCCGTCGCCTGGCGTGCGACGGCGGCGACCACGGCGGGGGCCGCGTTGCCGACCGTGGTGACGCCGATGCCGGAGCCGAGGTCGATCAGCCGGGTGCCGTCCTGGTCGAGCAGCACCCCCGGTTCCGCGCTGGTCGCGAAGTGCCCGGGCAGCAGGCTGCTGACCCCGGAGGCCACCGCCGCCGAGCGGCGGGCCACGAGCGGGTGGGTGTCCATGGTCGAGACCTTTCGCGGGGTCACAGCTCGACGCCGGTGAGCACGAGCACCCGGTCGTCGGTGAGGTCGTGCATGGCGGAGCGGACGCCTTCGCGGCCGGTGCCGGAGTCCTTGACGCCGCCGTAGGGCATCTGGTCGGCCCGGAACGAGGGCACGTCGCCGACGATCACCGCGCCGACCTCGAGCCGGGCGTGCGCGCGGAACGCGGTGCCGAGGTCGTGGGTGAACACGCCGGTCTGCAGGCCGAACCGGGAGTCGTTGACCGCCGCGAACGCCTCGTCGACCGAGTCCACCGGATCCACGGTGACCACCGGCCCGAACACCTCTTCGCGGTGCACCTTGGCGGTGCGCGGGACATCGGTGAGCACGGTCGGCGCGAACGCGGTGCCGACGCGGTCGTTGCCGGTCCGCACCGTCGCCCCCGCGTCGAGCGCCTCCTCGACCCACTGGTGCACCCGTCGCGCCGCGGCCGTGTCGATCAACGGCCCGACCTCGGTGGCGTCGTCACCTGGCGCTCCCACGGTCAGCCGCTCGACGGCGGCAACCAGGAGATCGACGAACGCGGCGTAGTGCGTGCGCGGCACGAAGACCCGTTGCACCGCAATGCATGACTGGCCCGCTGAATACATCGCGAAGGTCGCGATCCGCGCGGCTGCATAGGCCAGATCGGCATCCGCGGTGTAGTCCGGGCAGATCACGGCGGCGGCGTTTCCGCCGAGTTCGAGGACGACCTGCTTACGCGGCACCGCGTCTCGAATGGACCAACCGATCTCGACGGACCCGGTGAAGCTGACCACCGGTAACCGAGGATCGGTGACCAGCTGCCCGGCGACCTCATTGGTGGTCGGCAGGATCGACCACGAACCGGCGGGAAGATCGGTCTCGGCGAGGATCTCACCGAGAGCGAGTGCCGACAACGGCGTCGCGGGCGCTGGCTTGAGCACGAACGGCGCGCCCACCGCGATCGCGGGGGCGACCTTGTGCGCGACAAGGTTGAGCGGGAAGTTGAACGGCGTGATCCCCAGCACCGGCCCGCGGGCCACTCGGCGGACCATCGCAACGCGGCCTGAGCTCCCGGGATCGGTGTCCAGCCGCTGCAGTTCACCCGACCAGCGGCGTGCTTCCTCGGCGGCCCAACGGAACGTCGAGACCGCGCGGGAGACCTCGACCCTGGCCCACCGGATCGGCTTGCCGTTCTCGGCCGTGATCAGGCGGGCCAACTCCTCCCCGCGCTCGGCGAGTCGGGTGCTCACGTGCATCAATGCGGTGGCGCGGACGTGAGCGGGCAATGTTGCGGTCTCAGCCCGCGCGGCCGCCGCGGCGGCGATGGCGGTCTCGATGTCCTCGGCCGAGGCGAGGCTGGTCGTGGCGACGAGGCTGTCATCGGCGGGGTGGCGCACATCGAGTCGGATCGGGCTGGTCGAGGGCTTCCCCGCCACCCAGTACGGCACGGTCATGCTCGTGGTCCTTCCGGTCAGTGCTTGTGCATGACGTGCTTGACGCGGGTGTAGTCCTCGAAGCCGTAGTGCGACAGGTCCTTGCCGTAGCCGGATTCCTTGAACCCGCCGTGCGGCATCTCGGCCACCAGGGTCATGTGGGTGTTGATCCAGACGCAGCCGAAGTCCAGTCGGGCGGAGGTGCGCAGCGCTCGTCCGTGGTCGCTGGTCCACACGCTCGCCGCGAGTCCCTGGCTGACACCGCAGGCCAGCCGCAGCGCCTCGGCCTCGTCGGAGAACCCCTGCACGGTCAGGATCGGCGCGAAGTTCTCTTGCTGCACAACCGGATCGTCTTGCTGGACCCCGGTGATGACCGTCGGTGCGAGGAAGTAGCCGCGATCGCCGACAACCGCACCCCCGGTGCGGATCTGGGCGTGGTCGGGCAAACTGTCCAGCACCGAGCGCACTCGTGCGAACTGCTCGACGTTGTTCAACGGCCCGTAGTCCGCTGATTCATCTGAAATTGGTCCAGTGTGGACTCGTGACGCCCGTTCGACTAAGAGTGCCGTGAACTCTTCCCGAACGGACTCCGCCACGAGGACTCGGGAAGCCGCGGTGCAGTCCTGTCCCGCGTTGAAGAAGCCCGCCGCGATGATCCCCTCGGCGGCGGCCGCGAGATCGGCGTCGGCGAACACGAGCACCGGTGCGTTCCCGCCGAGCTCCAAGTGCGTCCGGGCGACCCGGTCGGCAGCGGTGCGCGCCACCTCGATCCCAGCCCGGGTCGACCCGGTGATGGACACCATGGCAGCCGCCGGATGCGCGACGACAGCGCGACCGGTGTCCCGATCACCGCAGACAACGTTGAGGACGCCAGGTGGCATGTGCTCCGCGACAAGCTCGCCGAGCAACGTCGCGGTCGCCGGTGTGCTGTCCGCGGGCTTGAGCACCACCGTGTTGCCAGCGGCGAGCGCGGGCGCGATCTTCCACACGGCCATCAGCAGCGGGTAGTTCCACGGCGCGACCTGGCCGATCACCCCGACCGGCTCGCGCCGCACGTAGGACGTGTGCCCGGGGGTGTACTCGGCGGCGGCCACCCCCGGCAGCAGCCGAGCGGCGCCCGCGAAAAACCGCAGCGCATCGACCGCGGCCAAGACCTCCTCGGTTCGGGTCATTGAGATCGGCTTGCCTGTGTTGCGGCACTCCGTTGCGACGAACTCGTCCGCCCGGAGCTCCAGCGCGGCCGCGCACCGCAACAATGCTTCCTGGCGCTGCGCCGGGGTGGTGTCGCGCCAGATCTCGAACGCGTCTGCCGCCGCCCGGTACGCGGTGTCCACATCGTCCGTTGTGGACAGTGGTGCGGTGTCGAACACCTCGCCGGTGCAGGGATCGACCAACTCCGTCGTCGCGCCCGCCACCGAGTCGCGCGACTCGCCGTTGATGAGGTTGCGCACGGTCACCGTTCCTCCCGGGGAAGCACACTCAGCAGCTCGTAGATCACGTGGGCGGCGGCGATCCCGGTGATCTCCGCGTGGTCGTACGCCGGGGCGACCTCGACGACGTCGGCCCCCACGACGTTGAGCCCGGCCAGGCCGCGCAGCACCTCGAGCAGTTCACGGCTGGACAGCCCGCCCGCCTCCGGTGTGCCGGTGCCCGGCGCGAAACCCGGGTCGAGCACGTCGATGTCGACCGACACGTACACCGGCCGATCGCCCAACCGGGTCCGGACCCGGTTGATGATGTCGTCGAGCGGCGTGCGGGCGAAGTCGCGCGCGTGCACGGCGGTGAACCCGAGCTGTTCGCTCTCGTCGAGGTCCAGCCGCGAGTACAGCGGCCCCCGGATGCCGACGTGCACGCTGTGGTCGGTGTCGAGCAGCCCCTCCTCGCCTGCCCGGCGGAACGGCGTCCCGTGGGTGTAGGCGGCGCCGAAGTAGCTGTCCCAGGTGTCCAGGTGCGCGTCGAAGTGCAGGACCGCGACCGGTCCGTGCCGCTCGTGCTGCACGCGCAGCAGCGGAAGCGCAATGGTGTGATCGCCGCCGATGGTCACCAGCCTGCGCCGGGTGCCGCCGAGCGCGGTTGCCGAGGACTCGACGGTGGCCACCGCCGCGTCGAGGTCGAACGGGTTCACCCCTACGTCCCCGGCGTCGGCGACCTGGCGGACGGCGAACGGCTCCACGTCCAGCGCCGGGTTGTACGGCCGCAACAGCCGCGAACTCTGCCGCACGTGGCCCGGCCCGAACCTGGCCCCCGGCCGGTAGCTGACCCCGGCGTCGAAGGGCACGCCCCACACCACCGCGTCGGCGTCGGGCACGTCGGACAGTCGGGGGAGCCGGGCGAACGTCGCCTCACCGGCGTAGCGGGGCACCAGCGTCGCGTCGACCGGGCCCACCGGCGAGCTCATGACAACTCCGCCAGGAGTTCGGCCGCGGCGCGCTTGCCGCTGTCGATGGCGCCGTCGATGAACCCCGGCCACCGGTGCGCGGTGTGCGCCCCCGCGAAGTGCACGAGGCCCTCCGCGACGGCGAGGTCCTTCTCGTAGCGGGTGATCTGGCCCGCCCGGAACGTCGTCCACGTGCCCCGCGACCACTCGTCGTCGACCCACTGGTGCGTGGCGGCAGCGATCACCTCGGCCTCGGGCGCGAACTCGCGGACCGCCCGCTGCACGTCCGCCAAGTCCTCGGCGTCCACCCGGTCGTGCTCGGGTGCGAAGCACACCAGCACCACGCCATCGGGCACCGTGCGCATCGCACCGACGTAGTCGAACGCCGTGCCCCAGCCGTACCCGCTCAGGTCCTGCGCAACGTTGCGCGCCAAGGCCCAGACCTTCTGCCCCTGTCCGGCGTGGTTCTCCGTCGAGATGGCAAGTTTGCCCGGCGACAGCGCGGGTTGGAAGTCGATGTGCCGCAAGAGTCCAATGGGGACGGTGATCAGCACTCGCCGCGCCGTCACCACCCCGTCGTCGTGGCCGACCACCACCCGGTCGCCGTCTTGGCGCACGAACCGCACTGGGGTGTTCAACCGGATGTCGGCACCGCTGTCGGCCGCCAACGCCCCGGCCAGGGCCGAGGTGCCCGCGTCGAAGGTCTGCCCGAGCACGCTGGCCTGGACCATGCCCCACACGGAGTTCTCCATGGCCGCCAACCAGCGCAGGATGTCCAGCGCCGACCCGGTGTCCGCCGAGGCGTTGCCGCACCCGCAGAACCAGGAGATCAGCAACTCCCGCGCGTTCCCGCTCAGCCCGGCGTCGTCGGCCCACTGCCGGATCGGGACATCCAGGTCGGCGAGGTCCTGTTCGGACAGTGGCCGGTCCACGTCCAACCGGGCACCGGCCGCGACCAGGGCGCGCACCGCGTGCTCCAACTCGCCCAGCTGCTCGGGCGGTACGGGCAGCAGCGAGTCCAGGACCACGCCCCGGTCCGACCAGGTCATCCGGGCGGGCAGCTCGCTGTCGGACACCGAGATGCCGTACCGCCGCACCTCGGCCGACACGAAGGTCTGCTCCGGCACGATCCAGGTCCCGCCCATCTCGAGGCCGACCCCGTCGAACAGGTCCGTGCGGTACCAGGTCCGGCCGCCGATGCGGTCGCGCGCCTCCAGCACCCGCACCGAGCGCCCAGCCGCGCCGAGATCCCGCGCCGCCGTCAACCCCGCGAACCCGGCTCCCACGACGACCACATCCACCTCGGGAGAATCCATCGCGCACTCGCCTTCCTCACCGGCCGCGGCGCGCTGCCGAGGACCGTGACAGGCACCGTACGGTCGCCCCGGACACCCGGTCGATGGACGCCATGTCCAATTCCACCGATAGAGGTGGACAGGGCGGCGACTCTCGATCTGCTTCTTGGACGGGTGGATCCCGCGCTTGAGGCGGGCGCGGGCCGTGCTGGTCCCGGCGGGCGCACGGGTGCAGTCAGGCACCCGTTTCTGCGGCTCCCGGCGAATCGACGCTGTTGGCCCTGCCCGGGCGGTGGTGTCTTGATCTGGGATTCTGCGGATCCTGGGCCAACTTGATCACCTATGGCCTCGTAGTCTGTCCCAGCGCCCCTTCCCCTGGTCAACGCCACCACGCCGTCGCGATATTCACCCGTTCCAGCGACAAAAGTTATCCACATGTGGATCTTTGCTGCCCCTGTTTCAAGATCCACTGTCGGTGGGGCCTAGTAGACTGGCCCTGGGGCCGCCCCCCGGAGAGGGTGGGGGCTGCGCCCCGGACCCGCGCGCAGGGGGAGCTTGCGGGGTCCCACCGGGCCTGCCTGCTTCTGGGGTGAACGACTCTCGCGCTGGTCGCCCAGGCGTCCAAGCTGGGCGAAGGCCACCTGCGACTCCGCTGAACGACTTCGTTCCGCCAGCCGCCCGGTCCCGTCCTCGAGGCGCTCCGACCTGGGGCACCATGTCGGGAGGGTGACCTGGATTCACCCGTCCCAGGGACAGAAGTTATCCACATGTGGATCTCCGGCACCCGCTTTCAAGATCCTTTGTCGGTGGGGCCCGGTAGACTGGCACCGGGGTCGCCCCCCGGAGAGGGTGGGGGCCGGGCGCCACTCGGTCGCGGGCGCGCGCGGGGAGGGCTTGGGAGAGCGTCGAGCTGCGTTCAGGGGGCGTATCGAGGCTGGGGGAGTGCGGCGGGGGCTGGCGATCGAGGTGCTGCTGAGGTACCGCCGGGCTGCCGTGGAGGGTTGCGGTGTGGCTGGGCTGGGAGGCGGTGTGGGGTACCGCCGGGTCGCTCGGGAACGTTGTCGTGTGGTTGAGCGGGGTCAGGGGTGGGCGTAGTCCAGGGCGTCGCGGGCTTGTAGGGCTAGCCAGAGTTCGTAGCGGGTGGTTGCTGTGGTCAGGGAGCGCCCGGTGAGGGTTTCGATCCGGTCGATGCGGTTGCGGACCGTGTGGCGGTGTACGCCCAGGTTGTGCGCGGTGGCGTCCCAGGCGCCGTTGGTGTCGAGCCAGGCTCGCAATGTTGCGAGGAGGTGGCCTCGGGGGTCGACCTCGTCGATGGGGGCCAGCACGGTGTCGGCGAACGCGGCCAGGACCTCGGGTGGGCCGAGGGTGAGCAGCATCCGGCTGGTGCTGTGTTCGCCTGCCTCGGCCGGGCGGCCCAGGCGTTCGCTGGTGGCCAGCAGTGCCCGGGCTTGCCGCAGGGACACGGCCGTCGCGGCTGGGCGGAGGGCCGCGCCGACGCCTGCGGGGCGGCCGGGGGCGAAGCGGTCGAGCAGGGCGGTGATGTCCACCTCGTCGACGAGGAGGGCCTCCACGGTGTCGCCCACGTACCGGACGAGGCCGCCGGGTAGCACGAGGGCGAGGTCCGCGGCGAGGTCGGCCGCGTCCCCGGGGCGGGCCAGCACGGCGAGGCCGCGGGCTCTCGGGGAGGTCAGGCCGAAGCCCGCCAGCATGGGCCCGGCCTGCTCGTCGGGCATCCCGGTCACGAGCCTGGCCACCGCCTCCGCCCCGGCCCGCCTGCGCGGTTCGTCGGCCAGGTGCCTGCGCTCCAACTCCAGGGTCAGCAGGGAGACCAGGGCGGCGTCCAGGGTGCCGGGCCGCGGACTGGGGGAGTGGGTGAGCACCAGGTGCCCGCGCAGCCGCCGGGCGCCGATGGGGCGTACGGCCACCGCCTGCCCGTCGACCGTGATCGAGGCGCTGCCCAGCAGGCCTTGGGCGCTGATTGCCGCGGGCACCGTGCGTGCCGCGTCCACCAGGGACGGTGCCTGCGCGCCGACCGCTGCCAACTCGCGACCGAGCAGGTCGGTGACGACGGCGGAGCGCCCGGTGGCGTCCAGCCACACCCGCAGGACCTCGTTGAGGCCACCACCGGAGGCCGCGGCGACGGTCAGCCTGCGTTGTACGTCGATGGTGTGCTCCAGCGCGCGGCGGTCTTCGGCGGCCAGCGCGGCGAACACCGCCTTGGTGACCGCGATGAACGGCACCTCGTCCGGCACGACGAGCAGCGGGAGCCCGGCTTCCTCGGCCGCGGCGACCAAACCGTCCGGTGGGCGCTGGTGCGGCTGGCCGTGGCCGACCCCGAACGCCAGCGCCGCGACGCCGCCGTCCACCACGTCGCGGACGTAGTCGCGGCACGAGTCGGGGTGGGTCGGCAGCATCACGCCTGCCGTCATCAGCAGCTCGCCGCCGCGCAGCCACTCGCCCGGCCTGGCCAGCTCCGACACGTGCGTGGCCTCGACGGTCCGGTCGCGCCCACCCGCGCCCGCGACCAGGCTCAGCCGGAGTTCGGGCAGGGCGATCAGCGCGTCCACGGTCAGCGGCATGGACACAGTGTCCATGGGGTCGGGTGAAGTTCAACCCCGCGTCCATCGACGGGGGTCGACAGCCGCCCCTACTGTCCCGATCCACGTGACCCACGTCTCACCCAGTCGAGGATGCCGCCGTGATCCCCATGAGCACCCGATCCGCTCACCCGCCGCCCTGCCACCCGAGTGTCCACACCGGTCCGCTCTGGTTGCCGGTCCACGGGCGGCGGGACACAGTGGACACCGCCTTCCGACGGGACGGAGCCGACCGATGACCGCGGCAGACCTGGTGATCCACGGCGCCACCGTCCACACCATGGACCCGGCGCGGCCCAGCGCGCACTCGGTGGCCGTGCGCGACGGGCTGGTCGTCGCCGTTGGCGACGCGCACGACATGCGGCCGCACATCGGTGGCCGGACCGAGGTGGTCGACGCGCCCGGCTCGGTCGTCACCCCGGGGTTGGTCGACTCGCACCAGCACCCGTTCCACGGTGTGGCGGACACCTACGCGATCGGCGCGGCCGGGCTCAACACCGCGCAGGAGTTGGAAGCGTTGCTCCGCAGGGCTTCCAGCGCTCTGCCCGCTGATTCCTGGGTGGTCGCGACCGGGGTCGAGTACGGCGCGTTGGCCGGTCAGGACCGGGCGTTCCTGGACGCCGCGGTTGACGGGCGCCCCGCGTTCCTGTGGCTCGCCGACTCGCACAACGCGTTGATGAGCACGCACGGGTTGCGGCTCGCGGGCATCACCGGGCCCATCGGGTTCGGCGACCGGTCCGAGATCATGGTCGACGACGGCGTGCCCACCGGGTGGCTGCACGAGATGTCCGCTGTGCTGCACGGGTACTCCGCTGTTCCACCCCCGTCGACCGACGACATCGCCCGCCTGGCCGCCGATCTGTTCGCCGCCCAAGCCGCGTGCGGCATCACCGGTGTGCACGTGCCCGACAGCTGGGCGGGGACCGAGGCGGTGCTCGACGCGCTGGAGGGGGCCGGTCGGCTGCCGCTGCGGATCATGCGGGCGCCGTGGGTGTTCCCGAGCCGGGTCGAGGAGGCGGTGGACGCCGTGCGGGACCGCCGCGCACCGGGCCTGTGGCGCACGGGAGCGGTGAAGTTCTTCCTGGACGGGACGATCGACGGCGGCTCGGCCTGGTTGGAGCACCCGGACTGCGCGGGCGACGGCACGCGTCCGATGTGGATGGATGTACGCGAGTACGAGTCCGCGGTCCGGCGGTTCGTGGAACTTGGCATGCCCTGCCTCACCCACGCTATCGGTGACCGCGCGGTGACCGCCGCCCTGGACACCTATGCCGCCGTTGGTCGCCCCGGTACCGGGCGGCACCGCGTTGAGCACGCGGAACTGCTCTCCGACAACGACATCCCCCGCTTCGCCGAGCTGGATGTGGTGGCGTCCATGCAACCCACGCACATGGACTGGACATTGCCCGACCACAGCGACAACTGGTCCCAGCGCCTGGGATCGCCGCGGTGCGCGCACGGCTGGCGCTACGCCGATGTCGTGCGCGCCGGTGGACGCGTCGCGCTCGGGTCCGACTGGCCGGTCGCGCACTACGACCCGCGCGTGGTGATGGCGGGCGCCCGGTTGCGCAGACCCGCCGCTGAGCACGGCCGGGCGCCGGTCGGGCCCGACCAGGCACTCACCCCGTGGCAGGGCCTCGCGGGCTACACCACCTGGGCCGCCTACGGCGTCGGTGAGGAACGGGTCGCCGGGTGCGTCCGCGAGGGGATGCGCGCCGACCTCACCGTGTTCGCAGGCGATCCCCTCGCTTGCCGCGCCGAGGACCTGCCAGACCTGCCGGTCGCCATGACCGTCGTCGCCGGGCGGGTCGCCCACCGGGCGTGAGCCCGCGCTTCCCCCAACCCCAGCCGCACCCGGTGCGGCAGTCCCGGAGGTTCACCATGACTTCGACCCCCGCCGCCGAACAACCCGTCAGATCCGACAAGGCCACCCGGGTCGAGTCGCACGGCATCGACGTGATCGGTGACGACGAGCGGCGCGGCCGCGCCCGCGACCTCGCGGGCGTGTGGGCCGCGCCCAACGTCAGCTACCTCAACCTGGTCGTCGGCGGCGCGCTCGTCGTGATGGGCCTGGGCCTGTGGCAGGCGCTCGCCGTGATCGCGATCGGCAACCTGTGCTGGATCCTCGTCGGCGTGGTCGCCGTCAGCGGCCCGGCAGCCGGGGCGCCGAGCGAGGTGATCACCCGCGCGGTCTACGGGCCACGCGGCAACCGCGTCGTCATCGGCGTGAACGGCTGGTTCATCTCCGTGTGCTACCTCGCGTTGAGCTGGTCGGCGGCATCGGTGACCGCGTTCAGCCTCTGCTCGCGGCTGGGCTTCGAGCCGAGCACCGCCGGGAAGGTGCTGATCATCGTCGGCATCGCCGCGGTGACCCTGGTGATCAGCGTGTACGGGCACGCGACCATCGTGAAGCTGTACCCGAAGCTGACCCTCGTGCTCGCCGTGGTGTTCGTGGTCATGGCTGCCTACGTGTTCGGCCACGCCGACTGGTCCTACCAACCGCCCAGCGAACTGCACGGCACCGCGCTGTGGGCCACCATCGCGGGCGGCTTGACCCTCGTCGCGTCCGCCGCCCTGTCGTACAACAACAGTGCTGACTTCGCGCGATACCTGCCGCGTTCCACCAAACCGCTCGCGGTCGCGGGCTGGACCGCCTTCGGTGCTTACGTTCCCAGCGTGTTGTTCACCGGGCTCGGCGCGCTCGCGGCGACCACTTTGGACATGACTGACCCGCAGACTGCGCTGGGGCGGATCGTGCCGGGGTGGTTCACGCCTGTGTTCCTGCTCGCCGTGATCCTCGGCTCGATCGCGAACAACGCCATGACCGTCTACAGCGCTGGCCTTGCCCTGCAAGCGATCGGCCTGCGCATCCGCCGCACCCGCAGCGTCCTGCTCGACGGCACGATCGGCGTGCTGCTCACCCTCTACGCCCTGCTGGTGTCCAACTTCCTCGACGCGGTCAGCAACATGATGCAGGTGATGGTCGCCATCGTCGCGCCCCTGATGGCCATCTACGTGACCGACGTCCTGCTCCGCCGCAACCGCTACGATGGCCACGCCCTCAGCGCCCAAGCCGAGGACGGCCCCTTCTGGTACACGGCCGGGGTCAACTGGGCGGGTGCTGGAGCGCTGGTTGTCGGTGCCGCGGCCGCCTTCGCCTTCCTCGCCGTTCCCGGCCTCTACATAGGATTCCTGGCTAACGCTATCGGCGGCATCGACCTCTCACTGCCAGTCGGGCTTGTCGTCCCGGCTGTCATCTATGCCGCCGCCATGCGCGGCCGCACGGCCTGAACCCTTCTACCTGCGGGGCTCGTACGTCATCGCCACCGCTCCCGAGCGGAACTCGAGTCGGTCCACCAGCTTCAAGTCGACGTGCTCCGACAGGCCCGCGAACAACGACGGCCCGTGGCCCACTATCTTGGGGTGCACCACGAACGTGTACTCGTCGATCAAACCCAGCTCCGCCAGGGCTTTCGGGAGCATCACGCCGCCGACGTACAAGCCCTCGCCCGGCTCCTGCTTGAGCCGCTCGACAGTCTCCCGCAGGTCCCCGCGCACCAGCTCCGCGTTCCAGTCGACCTTGTCCAATGTGGTCGAAACGACGTACTTCTTGGCCGCATCGATCTTCCGGGCGAAGTGAACCGTCCACTCGGGCTTCGACCCCGGCGGCGCCGGGGTTCGCCAAGCCGACTCCATCATCCCGTAGGTCACCCGACCAAAGAGGAGGGCGTCGGCCCGGCCGATGATGTCGGCCGCGTGTCGGTGCATCTCCTCGTCCGGGGTGATCGTGCGGTGATCGCAGCACCCGTCGAGCGTGACGTTGATGGAATAGCGCAGTGGTCGCATCTCAGGAGAATAGCGCGGACGGGTGGTCCGCGGCTCGATCCGGTGCCCCTGGCCAGGAGGTCAGGGGCACCGCGGCGAGCACACTACTTGGGCGCGTCGTGCCAGGCGCCCTTGTTGTCGATGTAGGCGCCGGTGGTCTCCTTGATATTGGTGCGCTTGAGGACGTTGAAGCGCTTGTTCTCCTCGTCCCACTTCACGAACAGCGGGAACGTCTCCGAGGCGTGCTCGCGGTAGACCATGACGATCTCGTTGACCGGCTGGGTCGCACCGTCGCCGAGGATCTTGCTGTGCTCCAGGGCGTTTGTCCGGCGGGCGGCGATGTAGCTCTCGTCCGCGCCGACCACGTCACCGTTGCGCAGGTGCACCCGGCCGGTGACGCCGTAGCGGAACTGGGCCGGGGCGGGCGGACCGGTGGTGTCGTCGACGAAGATGGTGTGCATGTCGCTGCCCTGGGCGAGCCGGATCCGGGTGAACCGGTTGCGGATGGCCCGCAGCGCGTCGGCGTCCGGCTCGGCCAGCGAGCTGATCGCGTGGAAGATCTTCGAGTCGCGCTCGGTCGGCACCGGCATCAGCACCAGGACCGCGTCCTTGTAGAACTTCAACTGCTTGTCCAGGGTCGGCTTGTCGTCGCCGGAGTCCAGCAGCGAGGCGCTCAGGTCGTGCAGGCCCAGCCGCACCTTGGAGTTCGCGCTGGTGAGCGGGTCGCGGAAGTTGCCTGGCTTGAGCCGCTCCAACACCCCGTCGACGGTGCGGTCGAGGACGATCTCCCGCCGCTTGTCCGCGTTCTTGCGCTCGCTCAGGTTCACCACCGAGAAGGTGCCGCCGCGGCCCGCGGTGTTGACCTGCCTGGCCGAGATCCGGTTGTCCCCGAACGCCCCGGCCCAGGTCTCCTTCGCCTCGGCGACCTTGACCGCCTTCCACCACGCCGCGATCTCGTCCGCCCGATCGCTCCACTTGCCGCCGTCGCCGCCGAGCTCGGACAACCCCTCCCGCAACACCCGCGCCTCGGTCGCGCGCTGGGCCTCCTTGCGCTCGCGGGCCTTGCGCGCCTGCTCCTCGATCCACAGCGGATCCGACCTGAGCTTGAGCTCCTCGGCCAGCGCGCTGACCTCGGTCGCCTCCAGGAACGGCGACTTGACCCGGTCCTTGAGCAGCGAGTGCACCTCGCGCAATTCGACCAGGCTCAACTCACTGGTCGTCAACTTGGTGTCGGGCACGAGCGCGCCCTGGATCGCGTCCCACACCTCGTCCTCGGTGTTGAGCAACTCCCGCAACCGAGCGATCTCCACCTTGTCGTCCTCGGCGTCGAACACCTTGACCCACTTGACCCAACTGATCTTCATCCGCGCCCCGTTCCGGTTGTCCGCACCTGCCGGGGAATGATCGACGCCCGTGTGCGCTCCGTTTCCCATCGGCGCTTTCCCGACGTGTGGGGTGGGGGTGGCTGATGGGGGAGGGGTTGGTCGCGACTGCCTCAGCAGGGCCTTGCTGGTGCGCTGGCGTGGGGTGTTGGGTTGCTGGATCGCGCGTGGGGGGAGGGTGCTTGGCGTGGGTGCGGGGGTGTGGTGGGTGCTGGGTTGTCCACAACGGGGTCTGTTGTCCACAGGCTTCGCTTGCTGATTCCGGTTTGTCGGTGCGCTCTCGTAGGCTGTATATCGGGGGCGTTTGATTCAGTTGATCTTGTGGGAGTGGGTTGTCCACAACGGTTCTGGTTGTCCACAGGGTGCTGGTTGCCGCTGCCGTTGTGTCGGTGCTACTCGGTAAGCTGTGTATTTGGGGGCTTTCGATCAGGTTGATCTTGGCGTAGGCCGTTGCTGGGAGTGCGGGGGAAAGGGGTCAGACCTTCGGGTCGGCTCGCCTGCGGCATCGCGACCCGGGATCGGACGCCTCGTTGCCTAGCGGCAACCTCGGGCCCGATCCGCGACAATGCGAAAAGCTCGATGCGGTGGACCTGTTTTGCGTGGGGCCCCTACGACACCCGTGGCAGGACCGCAAAGCAGGGGCCGAAAAGACTGGCCCTGCCGCGCGGAAACGCTACGGGTGCCGCTCCCCCACACAAAACAGGTCCACCCCATCGAGCATCTGGCACCAGCGACTCCGACTGTCCACGCGCTGGGAAAGTGGGCTGAGGCGGACCTGACGGCAGGCCAGTTGGCACCGACGGATCCGACTGTCCAGGCGCTGGGTTGGCAGGGCAGCCGAGGGCGGGCTGGGTTGGCACCGGCTGTTCCGAGTGTCCAGGTGCTGATCGGGTGGATTGGGGCGGACCTGACGGCAGGCCAGTTGGCACCGTTGGGTCCGAGTGTCCGGGGGCTGGCCAAGTGGGTTGGGGCGGGTCTGATGGCAGCCGGGTTGGCACTTTGGCTTCCGCGTGTCCAGGGGCTGGGGTGAGGGGACCGAGACAGACCTGACGGAGGGCGGGGCTGGGTATCGCAGCGTCCGAGTGGCTAGGGGGTGATCAGGTGGGTTGGGGCGGACCTGACGGAAGCTGAGATGGCGCCGCTGGGTGTGGGTGTCGAGGTGCGGGAAGGTGGGTTGGGGCGGGTCTGACGGGGGCTGGGCTGGTGCCGCTGGGGTCGGGTGTTCAGTGGTCGGCTAGGTGGGTTGGGGCTGGTCCCGGCGGAGGCTGAGTTGGCGCTGCTGCTTCCTGGGGGGCAGTGGGATGAGGCCGGTTCTTGGCACTGCGGTCGGCCATGGTGCGGTAAGTCCGGTGGCTGAGAGTTAGGGGAGGTGCGCGGCTGCCGGTGTTGTTCGCGCCCGCGGCGGGCTGGGTGGGTGGCTAGGCGGGCGAGGGAGGGAGGGAGTGGGGGCTTAGTCCACGGTTATTCGGCCAGGTGTTGAGTCGTTGCGGGTGGGGTGGTGAGGGCGGCGATTTGGTCGGTGTACTCGATGCGGGTGATCCAGTCGGTTGGCCAGGCGGGGAGGCCGTGGGTGGCGCCGACGAAGGCGCCGGTGAGGGCGGCGATCGAGTCGGAGTCGCCGCTGGTGTGGGCGGCTCGGGTGAGGGCTTGTACTGGGGCGTCGGCGTGGCGGATGGCGCAGTAGAGGCTGGTGGCCAGGGCTTCCTCGGCCCGCCAACCGGCGCCGGTGTCCAGGCAGGCGTCGCCGCCGTGGTCTGGGTGGGTTAGGGCGGTGATCACTCGGTCGAGGGCGTCGGCGCACTCGTCCCAGCCGCGGGAGATGTAGGCCTCGGGGGTTGTCGCGGCGGGGCCTTGCCAGAGGGTGTCGAGCCAATCGTGTCGGTAGACCGTGCGTTGATCGGCGCACCTCGCGCGCAGGGCGGCCGGGATCGTGGTGAGGTCGGCGCCTTCCACCAGCAGCCAGGTCGCGTAGGCGGTGAGCTCGGACGCCGCCAGTGCGGTGGGGTGGCCGTGCGTCATCGCGGCTTGGAGTTGGGCGATGCCCGCCAGCAGGTCGAGGTCCACTCCCGGCAGGAGGCCGACCGGGGTGACGCGCATGTTGGCGCCGCAGCCCTTGGACCCGGTGATGGTGGCCCGCACCCACGGCACGCCGTCCGCCAGGTTCGCGCACGCGCGCAGGCAGGTCATCCCCGGGGCGCGGTCGTTGTCCGGGCTCACCGACCACGCCACGAACCGCTCCCGCAGGCGGGGCTCCAGCACCGCGGGGGTGTACTCGTCGACACCGTGCAGTGCCCACGCGACGGCCAGTGCCATCTGGGTGTCGTCGGTGACCAGCGCCGGGTCTCCGTCCAGTTCGTCCGGGCCGAGCGGGCCGAACCGCTCGTCGATCTCGGCGACGGTGAGGAACTCGGTGGGACGGGCGAGCGCGTCGCCGAAGGCCAAGCCGTAGAAGGATCCCGCTACCCGGTTCATGGCCGGACTCTATCTTCCTCGACAGCGAAGGGACTTCTGTGCCCCGGCTACCTTTTCGACGGCGGAGGCATCGGCCTGCATTCGGCTCAATTCCATTGGCAGGCAACGGAAAGCGGTCCTAGCATGATTCTACCCTGCTTCTCTAGCGAATGGATAGCCGTGCGCACAAGGAGAATGGCCGCTGCCGTGGTGGCGGCGGTTGGTTTGGCTGTGGTTGTCGCGGTGCCCGCGGCCGCCCAGGTGGTGGCGCTGGACGTGACGGCGCGGTGTGCCGATCCCCTCGTGGGTTCGGTCCGGGTCGCCGTCAGCGCGGATGTGGAGATCCCGGCGCTGGTCAGCCCCGGCGCGGAGATGCGGCGGATCACCGGCACCGCCACGGTGCCCGCCTCGGCCGTCGACGCGCTGATCGCGCGTGGTGCCACGACCGTCACCGCGCATGTGGGCCTGCAGGTGGCGATCAGCGGCACGTACAACGCCCAGACGGTCACCTCGCTGCACCTGGGGTCGACCACGCTGACCCCGGGCCGCGACCTGGTCGCCGACGTGGTCGGCTACACCTCGCCGCTGTACTCCAGCTACCTCGTCGGCACCAACGACGTGGACGTCACCGGTCTGCGGGTGAACCTGGAGCCGCGCCGCGCCGACACGTCCCCGGTCGTGCGGGGTGGGGTCAACACCGAGTGCGCCGTCGCCGCGCCGCACCGGTGGATGTCGATCCGCACGAACTCGATCATCGCCGAGTACCACCCGGCGCCGCGCAACCTCAAGTTCAGCGCCATCACCACCGACAGCATCACCGTGTCGTGGGACCCCACCCGCGGCCTGATGGGGCCGCCCCTGGGCTACGACATCATCGTCGACGAGGTCCCCACCGTCCGGCTCATCGGCGCCGGGACCACCACCGGCACCATCACCGGGCTCAAGCCCAACACCACCTACTACGTACGCGTGAAAGCCGTCGACATGGGCGGTGAGCGTCGCAGTGAGGTCTTTCCGATCCGTACCAGCGACTTCTTCGCGTACCACTACTTCGACGTAAGCGGCTCTGTCGGCGTAAGAGGCACGTCCGTGAGCGTCTTGGGTGAACAGGCCACCAAGCTCGAATTGGCACCGTCCACCCATACGTCCAACCTGACCTTCAACCCCACCCAGGTCCGCCTTAGCACCTACGGCTCCGCCCGCGTCGAGTTCACCCCCGTCGCAGCGGCTACCGGCGCTTACCAGGGCGGGATCTTCACTGTGCGGACCCGGCAGAAGGTGACCGTCCCGCGGATCACCATCGGCAACCGCACCTTCATCACCCCGAACTGCTCGACGGTGGTAGATCTACCGCTGACCTCTGGTCCGGACTTCAAGTTCAACGGAACGCCCAACAGGGTCACGGGCACCTTCACCATCCCCCCGTTCCGCGACTGCGGACAGGCCACGAGCACCCTCAACCAGTGGGTGTCCGGCACGGCCAACGCTGACCTCACCTTCACCACCTACGCCGGATAGGTCGTTTGTGGTGGCGCTCGCCCCCGGGCGCCACCACAACCCGGGGCGTCAGTCGATCGCGGACAAGTCGGTCGCGGGCGGCGGTCCAGGCCTCACAGCGGGTCCACAGGGGGATCAGGAGGTCCGCACATCCGGGTCGGGCGTACTGGGAGCTGTTCATCCCACGTCCGTCTGGAGTTCGCCTCGATGCCCACGTACGCGCTCTATGCCGCCGACCTGGTCGCCATCGGTGTCCTGGTGTTCGGCCTCTACCTGCCCCGGCACCGGCGGTCGGACCTGATCGTCGCGTTCCTCACGGCGAACATCGGGGTGCTCACCGTGTCCGCCGCGTTGACGACCTCCGCGATCGGGGCCGGGCTCGGGCTCGGCCTGTTCGGGATCCTGTCGATCATCCGGCTGCGGTCGGAGGAGCTGGCCCAGCACGAGATCGCCTACTACTTTGCCGCGCTCACCCTCGGCCTGCTCGGTGGGCTCGACCAGACCCCGGACTGGGTGGACGTCGCGCTCATGGTCGGTGTGCTGGCCGCGGTGGGGATCGGGGACAGCGCGTGGTTGGGGCGGCGGCCGCGCGGTCAGCAGGTGCTGCTCGACCACGCCTACACCGACCACGGCGCGCTGGTGGCGCACCTGGAAGCCCTGTTCGGCGGCACGGTCGTGACCGTCAAGGTCGTGCGGGTCGACATCGTCAACGACACGACCCTGGTGGACGTGCGGTACCTGCCCGGGGTCCGGGAACCGGCGGTGCGGCGATGATGGCGCTGGAACCGATCTGGCTCGACGAGCTCGTCGAGCGGGCCGAGCTGCTGACCAGGGTGGACCGCAAGTACGTCCTCTCCGTGCCCGCCGCCGAGGCGCTGCTGAGCGCGCTGCCCGCGGGCACCCGCGTGCTGGACATCGACGGCAGGCGGGAGTTCGGGTACCGGTCGACCTACCTCGACACGCCGGATCGGCAGAGTTTCCACACGTCGGGGTGCTCGCGCAGGCGGCGCTGGAAGGTCCGCACCCGCACCTACCTCGACTCCGGCTCGTCGTGGCTGGAGGTGAAGACGCTCGCGGCGCGGGGGCGGACGGTCAAGCAGCGCATCGCCCACCCCGACGACCGGCTGACGGGCGAGGGGCGGGAGTTCGTGGCGGGCATCGTCGGTGCCGAGGTCACCCGGCACCTGCGGCCGGTCCTGGTCACCGGGTACCGCCGCCGCACGCTGTTCCTGCCGCGCGACGGCGCCCGGGTCACGGTGGACGTCGACCTGGGGTGGACGTCGCTGGCGAACGCCCGGGAGCTGGCCCGACCGGAGTTGGTGCTCGTCGAGACCAAGTGCGGGTCGACGCCGAGCGCGGTGGACCGGCTGCTGTGGTCACGCGGCCTGCGCCCCGAACGCATCTCCAAGTACGGCGTCGGCATGGTCGCGCTGCACCCCGACCTGCCCCACCTCAAGTGGCACCGCGCCACTCGCCACCACTTCGGCCTTCGGGCTGCCTGACGAAACGGGATCCGCCGATGACCAAGACCTCGCTCGGCCGCAAGGTCGGCGCCTTCGTGACCGCCGCGGTGCTCGCGTTCGTGACCGCCTGCGGTTCCACAACCGCCTCGACATCCACCTCGGGAACCGCGGAGGCGGCTGTCTTCGCCGCACCCGCGGCCACCCACGCCGATGCCAACGATGGCGACTACTCCACCGACGGCGCCACCACTCTCACGCTCGCCGACGGTGCTACCGCTGTTAGCGGTACCGGCGCGAGCGTCAGTGGTGACGTCGTCACCATCGCAGCGCCGGGCACCTACATCTTCTCCGGCAAGCTCACCGACGGGCAGGTAGTCGTCAACAGTCCCGACGAAGGCAAGGTAAGACTCGTTCTGGCCGGAGTTGACATCACCTCGGCATCCAGTTCGCCGGTTGTCGTCAGTGAAGCTGACGAAGCGGTGGTCATCTTGGCCGACGGGACGTCTAACGCCCTGTCCGACAGCGCAGCATCCGGCGCCGACGACGACGGCACCGACACACCGACCGCGACCCTGTTCTCTATGGCGGACCTGACCATCGCGGGCACCGGCGAGCTCGCCGTCACCGGTGAGAGCAATGACGGCATCGGCAGCAAGGACGGCCTGGTGGTCCTGTCCGGCACAGTTGACGTCACCGCGAAGGACGACGGTATCCGCGGTAAGGACTACCTCGTGATCGAGGGCGGCACCGTCACAGTAGAGGCAGGCGGCGACGGCCTGAAGTCCGACAACGACAGCGCCGACGAGCCTGGCTGGATCCAGCTCGACAACGGCACCGTCACCGTGAGCGCGGGATCCGACGGCGCCGACGCCGTGGGCGCGATCAACGTCGCCGACGGATCCCTGACCGTGTCCAAGTCGACCGAGGGCTTGGAGGCCGCGACCATCACCATCGCGGGCGGCACAGTCGACGTCACCGCCTCCGACGACGGCCTCAACGCCACCAGCGGCACCACCTCCGGCGGCGGCGAACAGGCCCAGCCCGGCGTCCTGCTCACCATCAGCGGCGGCACCACCCACGTCACCGCAGGCGGCGATGGCCTGGATTCCAACGGCTCGGCCGCGATCACCGGTGGAACCACCATTGTGGACGGACCCACTGCCAGCGCCAACGGTGCTCTGGACGTCAATGGGGCCTTCCCGATCAGCGGCGGAACCCTCATCGCCGTGTCCGGCGCGGGAATGGCCGCCGTCCCCAGCACGGACTCCGCCCAGGGCTGGGTCGCCGCAACCCTGACCACAGCGGTCCAAGTGGGACAGCAGGTCGCGATCGTCGACAGCGCGGGAACCGTGCTCGGCCGCTATGTGGTGCCGAAGACAACATCACTCATCGTCTTCTCTGCCAACGGAATCACCGCTGGCCAGTCCTACGACATCTATGCGGGAGCCGCAGGCACGGTCACCAGCTACTCGACCGGCGGATCTACCGACGGACTCACCAAGGTGGCCGCCGCCACCGCAGGCGAGTTCACTTCCCGCCAGGGTGGCCCCGGCGGCGGTGGGCGCGGAGGTCGCTAAACCGGGCTGAGGTGGTCGCATTCTCCTCTCCCGCAGAGGAACCACGGCGGCGGTCGACATCAAGGTGACGACCGCCGCCGCTTCGCGCCACTAGATGAACATGCCCGTTGGGCGGATGACGATGGTGTTCACGTCCACGCCCTCCGGTTGGGTCAGTGCCCACACGATCGTCTCACCCAGTTTCTCCGCGGACAGGTAGTCGCGGTCGGGCACCCCGCCGGGCATGGCGTTGAAGAAATCGGTGCGGGTGGCGCCGGGGGAGACCAGGGTGACGCCGATGCCGTCGTCGATGACCAGGCGGCGGGTGTTCTCGGCCAGGCCGGTGATGGCCCACTTGGTGGCGCCGTAGAGGTTGCCGGGGGAGTGCACGTGGCCCGCGACGCTGCCGACGAGCACGATCCGGCCCTTGGTCGCGCGCAGGGCGGGCAGCGCGATGTTGATCAAAGCTGCCGGGCCGAGGACGTTGGTGAGGATCATGTCCCGCCAGCCGGTGGGGTCGCCGTCGTCGAGACCGTCGAAGACGGCGAAACCCGCGTTCGCCACCACGCAATCCACCCTGCCGAACGCGCTCACCGTCCGATCCACCGCGTCGCGCACCGCCATCGGGTCGGCGGCGTCTCCCTGAACCACCAACAGTTCCGCGGGATCACCGAGGCTCTCGGCGAACGCCCGCAACTTCTCCGCAGTGCGCCCGGTGATCGTCACCCGGTACCCGCGCCGCAACAGTTGCGTCGCCGTCGCGGCACCGATCCCGCTGCCCCCACCGGTCACCAAAGCCACTCGTGCTTCAGACATGAATCCCCCCAAGGTTCGAATGGACCATATATACGGCAACGCATTCCAGCCCCGCAAACTTCTGGAGCTGGAGCAAACTCCAAGCGCATCAACCATCTGGTTGATGTCGCCGCCCGAGCGGTGGACCCCCGCTCTCGGTCGAACCGCCGATTCGCCACCCGGTCCTCGAGCGCGACGCTGGCACCATGTCGCTCAACGAAGCCACCGCTGGCGTGCGGCCGGTCTCCGGTCGGGAACGCTCGCTCGCCCCGGACCTCGCGCGCGGTCTGATGCTCGCCCTGATCGCGCTGGCCAACTCCGTCTACTACCTGTACGACCGCCCCTACGGCATCCGCCAGCACGTCGTCGAGACCGGCGCACTCGACCGGATCGTCAGCGTGCTCGACGTGACCTTGGTGGACGCCCGCGCGTACCCGATGTTCGCCGCCCTGTTCGCCTACGGCGTCGTGCAGGTGTTCCAGCGGCACCGCGCTGCGGGGGTGCCGGAGCGGGACGCCAGGCGGGTGCTGCGGCGCCGGAGCCGGTGGCTGATCATGTTCGGGTTCGTCCACGCGCTGCTGCTGTTCCCCGGCGACGTGCTCGGCCTCTACGGCGTCCTGGGCTTCGTCCTGGTCGGCCTGACCAAGGTGAAGGACCGGACCCTGCTCATCGCCGCCGGGGCGTGGTTGCTGGTCGTGGCCGTGATCCAGGGGGCCGCGAACATGCTGCCGGTCACCGGGGACCGCGAGTTCTTCCACTCCTTCGAGACCCAGAACGCGGTCGAGGCGCTGACCATGCGCCCGTTCGAATGGCTCATGACCCCCATCGGCATGGTCGGCGTCGGGGCCGCCGCGCTGGTCGGCACCTGGGCGGCCCGGCGCGGCGTGCTCACCGACCCGGCCCGGCACCGCGCGCTCCTCGTCCGCACCGCGGTCATCGGGCTGACCACGGCCGTTGCGGGCGGCCTCCCGATCGGGCTCGCCGTGGGCCACCTCTGGGAGCCGACCGGTCTGGCGACCCTGTGGGCGATCTCCGCGCTGCACGCGGTGACCGGGCTCGCAGGCGGCCTCGGGTACGCGGCGCTGATCGGTCTCGTCGCGAACCGGGTCGGGGACCGCCAGGGTCCGGTGGTGCGGGCCATCGCCGCCTGCGGGGAGCGGTCGCTGAGCTGCTACCTGTTCCAGTCGGTGATCTTCGTGGCGCTGCTGACCCCGTACACGCTCGGGCTCGGCGCGACGCTGGGTAGCGCCGAGGTGGCGCTGGTGGCCCTGGGCACGTGGCTGGTCTCGGTGCTGCTCGCCGACCGGCTGCGCCGCGCGGGCGCGCGGGGACCCGCCGAGGTCCTGCTGCGACGGCTGACCTACCGCAGCCGGACAATGGCACGGTGACCTCGATGGATGACCAGCTCGGGCTGCGCCGCGAACAGCGGTGGGACCTGGTGTGGGTGCTCGCCCCGTACGGCCTGCTCGTGCTCGCCGCGGTGGCCTCGGCGGTGTTCGACCACGTGGGCTGGGAGCACCGGCTGGTCACGCTGGGTATCGCCGCGGTGCTCGGCGGGTGGCACGGGCTGTTCATCGCCGCGCACTCGCGGCTGGGGGAGCGGCGGTCGGCGATGGCGGTGTACTTCGTCGGCCTGCTCGCCCTGACCACGGTCCTGGTGCTGCGCAGCGACGCGTTCCAGCTGTTCGTGCCGGGGTGCTACCTGCTCGCGTTCGTCACGCTGCCCGGCTGGGCCGCCTACGTCGGGGTGGTCGCGGCGAACGTCCCGTGGCTGGTGGCGCAGGGCAGCGACCCCCGGGCGACGCTGTTCAGCCTCGCGATGGTGACGCCGCTGGTCGCGCTGACCGGGGGCATGATCCGGGCGATGGAGCGGGAGACGATCCGGCGCCGCGAGACCAACCGCGAACTCGTCGCCATGGCGGAGGAGAACGCCCGGCTGCACGCGCTGCTGGTGCGGCAGGCGAGGGAGACCGGGATCGCCGAGGAACGTGCCCGGTTGGCCCGCGAGATCCACGACACGGTTGCGCAAGGTCTTACGGGCATTGTCACGCAGCTAGAGGCCGTTGATGACCTGGTTCCCCTGCCTGTGCGCGGCAGACTCGCCGTGGCTAGGGATCTGGCTCGCAGCAGCCTCACCGAGGTTCGGCGGTCGATCGAGGCTCTACGGCCTGGTCCGCTCCAAGATGCTCGGCTTAGTGACGCGGTTCGTGACACTGTGGGGACTTGGCAGGAGCAGTACGACATCGCTGCAGCTTTCACTGTCACGGGAACTCCGCTGCCGGTGCACTCGGAGGTGGAGGTGACCCTGCTGCGGGCAGCGCAAGAGGCGTTGTCGAACGTGGGTAGGCATGCTGATGCGACCCGCGTAGACGTCACACTGTCCTACATGGAGGACGTGATCATCCTGGATGTGCGCGATGACGGGACCGGGTTCGATGTCGCCGCCGCTGGCGGGTTTGGCCTAACCGCGTTGCGGCAGCGCGTGCGGGCACTGTCGGGCTCGGTGGACATAGAGTCCGCCCCTGGGGTGGGTGCGGCTGTCAGCATCACCGTGCCGGTGATCGGGGTCGAGCAGTGACGCCCCTGCGGTTGGTGGTTGTCGACGATCACCCCGTTGTCCGCGACGGCCTCCGCGGCATGCTGGGTACCCAGCCGGACTTCGATGTTGTCGGTGAGGCTGCCGGTGGCACAGAGGCACTTGCGGTTGTTAGGGCTACCAGTCCTGATGTGGTGCTGACGGACCTACGGATGCCTGAGCCCAGTGGCGCGGCGCTGATCAGGCTCATCGCGCCGGAGGTGAAGGTCCTCGTCCTGACGACCCATGACACTGACTCCGACGTTCTACCCGCTATTGAGGCTGGGGCCGTCGGGTACCTGCTCAAGGACGCCCCACGTGAGGAGTTGTTTCGCGCTGTTCGTGCTGCTGCTCGTGGGGAGACTGTGCTCGCGCCTTCGGTGGCCGCTCTGCTGCTAAGCAGGGTCCGGCCACAACGTCCTCTTGTCGCTCAGCTCAGTGCACGCGAACGCGAGGTGTTGGCCCTGATCGCCGAGGGCAGGACCAACCGAGATGCCGCCGCGCTGCTCCACATCAGCGAAGCCACGGTCAAGACTCACCTGCTGCACATCTACGCGAAGTTGGAAGTCCCGGACCGTGCTTCCGCGGTTGCCGCTGCCTATAGGAGAGGGATCTTGAAGTAGCGTGGGATCGTGGCTCTCTTCGCACTGTCCTGGATCGCGTTGCGCAAAGCCGTCGCTGCCCTCTCGGATGAAGACTTCGCCCGCCCGTCCGGCTGCCAGGGCTGGCTCGTCCGCGACCTGGTGTGCCACCTGGTGATCGGCGCCCAAGACGTGCTGATCACCCTGGTCACGCCCGCCGAGACCGGGCCGACCATCGACGCGGCGGGGTACTGGCGGCTGGTCGACCCGCCGACCGGTGCCGACCCGCTCGACGCGCTGATCCCCCGGCTGGCCGCCGCGTACGGCGATCCCGGCCTGCTCAAGGCCCACCTCGACGACGTCGGCTCGGCCGCGGGCCGCGCCGCCGAGTTCGCCGACCCGACCGACCTGGTCAGCACCCGCGGTGAGGTCCTGACCGTCAACGACTACCTGGCCGCGTACGCGTTCGAGTGGACGCTGCACCACCTCGACCTGATCGCCCACCTGCCCACTGATCTCCTTGCCCCCCACCCGCCCGCTGATCTCTCTGTACCCCGCCCGCCAACTGATCCATCTATACCCCGCCCACCCACTGATCTCTCTATACCCCGCCCGCCAGCCCTGGGGCCCGCCCGGACGATCCTCGAACAGATCGCGGGCAGCCCGTTCCCCGAGTCGATGTCCGACGAGGACGTGCTGCTGGTCGGCACCGGGCGCCGGGTGCCCACCGACCAGGAGGTCTCCACGCTGGGTGACCTCGCCGCGCGCCTCCCGCTCGTCCTCGGCTGACCGCAGTCGGTCACTCGATCGGGTAGGACTTGGTCGATGTTCGGCGTGTCGGGCTACCTCCTTTGTGTCCGAACAGGTAACGGAACCAGAGGAGGAACATCCCATGAGTCGACTAACGCGCATCCTCGTCAGCACCGCGCTGGCGGCGACAGCGACCGGGATCGTCGCGCCCGCGGCCGTGGCTGAGGACGGCCCCCGGTCCGGCGAGATCACCAACACCCGCCCCGCGGGCGAGTCGTGTGACCGCGAAGGATGGGTCGACACCCGCAGAACGAGCGGGATCCGCCAAGGTGGCTCCGGCCGCGGCTGCGCCGAGGACGCGCGTGCCGAGTCCGAAGACCCGACCTTCCGGTACACCAGCGCGACCGGTACCCACCGGGTCGCCGCCGTGCCCGATCGCCAGTGCGTGATCACGAACGGCGGCGTGCCCGCCACCAGTGCGGTCAACGACACCAACCGCATCGCCCTGCTCTACCCCAACGCGTCCTGCCGGGGAGTGGGTCAGGTCGTCTTCCCCCGCGCCGAACACCGCGGCGGCGCCCCGTTCCTGTCGATCCTGTTCATCTCGATTCCGCGCTAGTGGCTCGACCCAGGTGTTGCACTGAGGCGCGCGGCCCCGCCGCGCGCCTCAGGCCACAGTGGACTCCAGCCCGGCCAGTAGGCCGGTGGCGGCGAACAGGGCGATGAGTTGGTTCTGCACCAAGGTTTCCGCCAGGGGGCCGCGCAGGGAGCCATCGGCCAGCGGGTGCAGTCCCAGCAGGCTGAGCTGGACGGGTGGGCTGAGCCGGGTCAGGTCCTTGAGATCGCCGCGCAGCAGGTCGTCGGCCGCGGCGAGCAGGTCAGCGCTCCAGTGGTCGACCGCTCCCGCGCTGAGGTCCACCCGGTTCTCGCTGGAGAGCAGGCCGTCGTCGGCGAGCAGTTGCAGCGTGAACTCCAGTTCGTGCTTGCCGTCCATCAGGCTGACCTGTCGCGTGACGGGGTCGTACCCGACGTGCAGGCAATGCTCACCTCGACGGAGCAACACCTCCTCCAACCCGCCGTCCCAGACCGATTCGTCCAGCGCGACCCACCCAGCGCCCATGAGGACCGCCGTGGCGAGTTCAAGAACACGGTCGAGGTACTCCGGTTCCGCGGTGTGGCCGTAGAGCTGGTCGTATACCTCGGCCCACTCGCCTGCAGCGGCCGTCTCCGCGGCGGCCGCCGCGGTGACAACCAGCGAGAGCACCGCATCGATCTCCGGGGATTCGGCGTCCGGGCAGCCGCCTCGGCGGCACCGGTCTTCGGGGCACGACAGCGTGATGCGGTGAACGGTGTCGACGGAATCGGCGCCACCGGTCGCTCGGGTCACGACCAGAACGTAGCTGTGCAAGGGATCCGGGACGCCCTGCAGACCCTCGACGGGGTGCAACGCGCCGCCGTGCACGTAGATCACCAGGCCGCCGCGCTGCTCGTCCGCCCACCCGGCAGCGGCGGCGCGCGCGGTGGTCAGCACGGTGACGTCCTCGCCGGGGAGCCAGATCTCCAGTTGCCACCGCGGGCTGTAGCGCCAGTCACCCGCGGCGGCCACAGCGTCGAGGAGGGCCGTGTAGCCGTCGGGAGTGTTGTCGAGGACCGCGATCCCACCCAGTGATGTGGCGGTGGCGACCAGTTCGCTTGCCACGGCGGGATCCTCGGCGGCGGTCAGCGGTTTCGGTTCACCGGACGGCCACCAGCGGGCTTCTTCGGGTACGAGCGCGCTAACAGCGTCCGCGTCGACCTCGATGACCTCGGCGGGCGAGGTCTCCCCGGTCACCCGGAGCAGCGTCAGCAGGGCGCTCTCCCACTCGCCGATTCCGCCCGGTGCCAGCTCGGGCCGCTCCTCTTGCCGGGTGGGCAATTCGACGGTCACCGGGCCGACCTCGGGTAAGGCGGTGATCACAAGCTGCCGGTTCGGCTCTACGCTTGGCGACGATAGGGGATTGCCGAGCACGTCGGTCCGCGGGATCCAGGCCGGGCGCTGCTCTTGGCGGAGCCGGACGCTTTCCAGGTGGGACAGCAGTTCTGCTTTGGTGGGGTAGGAGCGCAGGTGGCGACCGGCGACCGGTCGGACCAGGTTGTCGAGGTCGGCCTCGGTCATGTTCTCCGGGTCCGCGGGGATCTCGATGAACACCTCGGTGGCGGCGTCCGCTGCCAGCAGGACCGCCACCGCCGCGGTGAACCTCGCCCGGAAGTCGCCTGCCGTGGCGTTGAACGCCTTCTTGGCCTGCGCCAAGTCGACCTTGTCACCGGTGAGGGTGTCCATGATCGTCAGCAGGATGTTGTTGCTGGAGAAGGCGTTGACCATGGCGCGACGATAGCGAGCCCGACCCGTCGCGGGATCGGAGGACCCGGCTGAGTCCCGGGGCTACGAGCCCGCCCCGGGGAACTCCACCACGTCGTGCTCGCCGCCCTCGTAGCGGGTGCCGGTCGCCTTGGCCTTGATGAAGCTGATGACCGAGGCGATCCGGCCGCCCGGGGTGTCCCAGTACTCGGCGGTCACGGGGGAGACCTTGATCAGCACGACCGACGGGTCGGTTGGCCCCTGCGGCAGCCACGCCGCCACCCAGCTGTTCCACAACCGCTCGGCCACGGCCGGGTCGTCGACGAGTTCCGCTCGGCCGTGGATGGAGATCCAGGTGTCGTTGTCGGTCAGCGTGAGGCCGACGTCGGGCGTGGTCCGGATGTGGGCCACCTTGCGCGACCCGCGTTCGGCGAAGAACCACAGGTCCCCGTCGAACTCGACCTCCTGCTGGGCCATCGGGCGGCTGACCAGGTGCCCGTGTTCGTCACGGGTGGTCAACATCCCGATCCGGATCCCCTTCGCCAGTCGGGCCAACTCCTGGACACCGTCGGGTCGCGCGTCCTGCTCCGCCATGGTGCTCCTCATCCGCTCGGTTACCCGGCCGGGGTGCCCACGGAGCAGGTCTTCACACGTCTTCTAGCGGATCGCGGCGAGGACGCGGCTGTCGCCGTGCTGCCAGATGGTGTCGATCTCGATGAACCCGGCCGCGGTCAGGGCTTTGAGGTGGGTGGACAGGGCCTGGGTCTCGGTGTGCGGGTCGTGGCCCGCGCGGGGGACGACGTGGTGGCCGAAGGTGGGGTCCTTGGCGATCGCGTCCCACCACTGCTCCCAGTCGTGCTCGGGCTCGGTGGTGGCGCGGCCGAGGGCGCGGTGGACGCGGGCGAGGGTGGGCGCGGTGTCCTCGGCGGTGAGGTGGTCGCCGTCGAGCAGGATCCCGCCCGGGGCCAGCCTGGAGTGGACCTCGGCGTAGGCGGTGTGCAGCTGCGGCTCGGCCAGCCAGTGCAGGGCGGTCGAGCTGACGGCGGCGTCGACCGGGCCGTCGAGGAAGTCGGACCAGCCGGGCTGGCTGAGGTCGGCCGAGACGAACCGGAGGCCGGGGGTGTCGGCGTGGGCGGCCTGGGCGAGGGCGAACAGCAGCGGGTTGGTGTCGACGCCGATGACCTGGGCGCCGGGGATGCGCTCGAGGAGTCTGGTGGACAGCGAGCCGGGGCCGCAGCCGAGGTCGAGCACGACCGGGTCCGGTCGGCCGGTGATCTCCTCGACGGCGGTGATGATGGCGGTGAACAGGGCTTCTCGGTGGGGGACGTAGAACTCCTGCTGTGCGTCCCACCGGGCGATCCAGGACTGGGCGTGCTCGCGCACCGGTGCCTCCGTGACTGCTGTGGACTACGATGACAGTCACCAATCTCGCGGAGCGGAGGTCACTGGTCAAGTGCGATTCGACAGTCACCACGACGGCCCGGTCCGCGCGGCCGCCCACCTGGTGAACGCCGTGACGCCGGGTGCGGCGCGCGGCCGGGTGTACGTGCCGCTCAGCGGGCTCGCCCTGCGGGAGGCGGTGACCGAGGCCCTGCGCACGGCGGGGGCGGCTGACCTCACCCTGCTCTCCTCGGCGGCCACCGGCGGGCTGGCAGGCGCGGCCACCACCCTGCGCGGCGTCTTCACAGCCGCCGCAGCAGGTGGCCTGGCCGACGCCGCGCACCTGGTCAACGAGGTCATGGCCGATCACCAAGTCCGCCCGGTCCTCCTCCGCCACCACGACGACCCCACCTGGCACGTCCACCAACTAGGCACTGTCGGCGGCGTCGCAGGCCAATGGGCCGGAACCTGCGCCGCGGCCCTCTCGGTAGTAATAGGCAGCCCCGCCGCCACCCGCCTAGGCGTCTGCACCGCCCCCCACTGCGACCGCGTCTACGTAGACACCTCCCACAACGGCACCCGCCGCTACTGCTCCACCGCCTGCCAAAACCGAGTCAAGACTGCCGCCTATCGCGCCCGAACCACGACGTAGGCATGCGAACCTTGCGCAGTGCGCGACGACGATGACTTACGTGTGCCGGATGCCACTACGGTGCTGCGCGGCCTGGTAGGGCAAACGATCGACACCTTCACCGGCTTGGGAAACGCGGTGCTGGAGCTGCGGGGCGACCAAGTGCTGGTGGGCACTCGGCGAACCCCAGGGGGCGCCCTTGTGCCGGTCGCGGATGTCCAGCACGGCATTGACCTGCTGTTCGCCCACGGGTCTGTTCGGATAACCCCGGACGTCCTCGGCGGCCGCAGCACCTTCGTCGGCGCCGTGCTCGTGACTTTGCCGGGCGTCCGCTTCACCGACAGGCCGGTCTTTGTTGAGCTCACCGGTCACATGACACCTGAGGTCGCCGACGCGCTGATCGAGATCGAACGTGCCGCGGGCCGCCCGCGCCGGACCGGCCGCGGCCTCACCCAACCCGAGAAGACCGCCGTCGAGCGCCAGGCCATGGTCCTGGCCACCGAGTACCTCGTGGCCCTCGGCTGGGCGGTCGAGGACGTGGGTGCCACCCACTCCTACGACATCCACGCCACCCGCCCCGGCGAACACCTGTACGTCGAGGTCAAGGGCACCACCTCAAACGGCGACGAGGTGATCCTCACCAAGAACGAAGTGGACCTGATGCGCCGCGTGCACCCCCACTCCATGCTGATCGTCATCCACGACATCCACCTGGACCGCACCGGCACCAAGCCCCTGGCGAGCGGCGGCACCCGGACGGTGTTCCACCCCTGGGACGTGCGCGACGAACAGCTCACGCCGATGTCGTACCGCTATCGGACGGTTGAGTGATGGTTGTATCCGCTCTTTCCGCCCCGTGAGGGCTCACCCTCACCCCTCACCTCCCGCTCTCACCCTCACCCCCGCCCCACCTCTCACGTCCCGCCCCCACCCCCACCCTCACCACCCACCAACGCCACCTCCCCCCACTGCTCGATGGGGCGGACTTGTTTGCGTGGGGGGACAACACCCGTAGCGTTTCCACGCGGCAGGGCCTGCTTTTGGGCCCCTGCTTTGCGGTTCTGCGTCGGGTGTTGTAGGGGCCCCGCGCAAAACAAGTTCGCCCCATCGAGCCCACCGCACTAGCAACCACCGCAGACCCCGCCGACGCCTCGCGCCATCGAGCCGACCGCACTCCCAGCCACCTGCGGCCACACGGATACGCGCCCCATCGAGCCGACCGCATTCCCAGCCCCAGCGCGGACACACTGCGACCTCGCAGCGAGCCAAGCGCACCCCCAGCCCCGGCACGGACACACCGCTTGAGGCCCTACGCGAGTCCCAGAGGAACCCCGCGCGCAACAAGTCCGCCGCATCGAGCTGACCGCACTGCAAGCACCCGGCGCGGACACACCGCACTGATACGCGCGAGCCCGCCGCACTGCAAGCACCCGGCGCCGACACATGGCCACCGCGCTGAGCCGCCCCTGCTTTCGCCTGACCAGCGTGCCCGGGTGCGCGGGTGACCAACTGATCGGGCGTCGGGTGAACACCCGACCACAGGAGCCCTGGTTTGTGCGGTTTTTGTTCAGTTCGGCCACCAGGTGAAACGACCTTGACCGGGTGTTTTCGCCGGCTACGGTTCGTGCTTGTCCGCACACTGTGATCACTGGGGAGCCGAGGGATGAGCCACACCGCGCCGGTGCACTGGCTTGTCGGGCGCATCCGGGACCGGACCGCTCGGGGGATCGCAGTGGCTGTTGGGGAGCTGATCAGGGACGGTGAGCTGCCGCCGGGGACGCGGTTGCCGACGGTGCGGGCGCTGGCCGGGGAGTTGGCTGTGAGCCCGGCGACGGTGGCCGACTCGTGGGGGCAGTTGCGCGCTGAACACCTGATCGATACCGATCGCAGGCGGGGGACGACCACGTTGGCGCCGCCGGATTCCACGCCGCGGGACTGCTTTCCCGGGTGGGCGGCGGTCGACCTCGAACAGGGGCTCCCCGACCCGGCCCTGTTGCCGCCGTTGGCGGACGCGGTGGCGGCGGGGGTGCGCACCGAGCGGCTCAACGGCTTCGAGCACGACTACATCACCCCGCGGTTGCGCGCCGCCGTGGCGACGACGTGGCCGTTCGCGCCGGAGGCGTGGACGGTGGTGGCGGGTGGGTACGAGGGAACGTTGTTGGCCAGCCAGGCGGTCGCCGCCCCCGGTGAGCTGGTCGCGGTGGAGGAGCCGACCGCGCCGCGGGTGCTGGACACGTTGCGCCGGTCCGGGATCCGGGTGATCGGCGTGCGGTGCGACGCGGAGGGACCGATCCCGGCGGCGCTGGCCGAGGCGTTGGCGCACGACCCGGTGGCGTTCGTCTACCAGCCCCGCGCGCACATCCCCTTCGGGCACACCGTTTCCGCTGCCCGCGCCGCCGAGCTCGCCGACGTCCTCGACGGCAGGCCCAGTGTGTCCATTGTGGAGGACGACAACCTGGGGCCGCTCGCGTCCGCGCCGGTGGCCAGCATCGGCGCGCACCTGCCGGAGCGCCTGCTGCTGGTCCGCTCCTACTGCAAGGCGTACGGCCTGGAGCTGCGCAGCTGCGTGGTGGCGGGTGCCGAACACCTCGTCGAGCAGGTGCGGCACAAGCGCGGTTTCGGCCTGGTGTGGGCGAGCCGCATCCTGCAGGACGCGCAGGCGTACCTCATCAACGACCCGGCGACCGGTGTGCTGCTGCGCCAAGCCAGGGAGCGCTACGCCCACCGCCGCACGACCCTGGCGGACGCGTTGCGCGAACGCGGGATCGACGTGCAGGCCCGCGACGGGCTGGTGTTGTGGGTGCCGGTCCCGGACGAGACCCGGGCCATGGTCGCCCTCGCCGGGTTCGGCGTGTCGGTCGCGGCGGGCAGCCGCTGCTACATCGACGCGCCCGCCGAGCACCACATCCGGATCGCCACCAGCCACCTGCCCGACGACCCGACGCGCATCGAGGAGCTCGCCGACCTCGTCGCCCGCGCGGTGGCCACGGCCCCGCGCGACGAATTCGACTGACCCGGGAAGGAACCATGAGCTCACTGCGGGACTACCTCGCCCAGAAGCGCCGCGCCTGGCTGTCCAAGCAGGACGGCATCGCCACCGCCGACGTCATCACCCCCACCGCGCGGGTCACCGCCGAGGGCCGCAGCGGCGTGCGCCGCATCCGGATCCGCGACCACCAGGTGCTCAGCGACAGCGCGCCGGACTACGCGGGTTACGACCTGGGCCCCAGCTCGCCGGAGCTGCAGCTGGGCGTGCTCGGCAGCTGCGTGACGCACATCTTCCTGATCCAGGCCGCGGCCACCGAGGTCGTCCTGGACTCCATCGAGGTCGAGGTCAGCGCGACCATCGACCCCAAGGCGGGCACCCCCGGGTTCGAGGACGTGCCGCCGTCGCCGCAGAACATCAGCTACACCGTCCACATCGGATCCCCGGCCAGTGACGCCGAGCTCGACGCGCTGTTCGCCTCGGTCGAGCGGGCTTGCCCGATCCTGTCGTTGTTGACCAACCCCCAGACCATCACCGGAACGGTCGTCCGGGCACCGGAACACAGTGAGGAAAGCGCACGATGATCAGCAGACGTGGTTTGTTCGTGGCCGCGGCCGGGGTTGGCGCCGCCGCCGTGCTCGCGAGCTGCGGCAGGCTCTCCGGCGAGCAGGCCACGGCCGCCGCCGCCCCCGCGGAGGGACCGATCTTCTTCGGCGTCTCCGCGCCGCTGTCGGGTTCCTCGGCCGAGTACGGCAAGATCTGGCGAACCGGTTTCGACCTCGCCCTCGACGAGATCAACGGCGCGGGCGGGGTCAAGGGCAGGAAGATCGAGCTGCTCTGGGAGGACACCCAATCCGACCAGAAGCAGTCCGTGCCGGTCGCGCAGAAGTTCGCGGGCGACAACCGCGTGCTCGCCGAGCTCGGCGACTTCGCCAGCCCCGCCTCGATGGCCGCCTCCCCGATCTACGAGAAGGCGCACCTCGTCCAGTTCGGCTTCACCAACTCCCACCCGGACTTCACCAAGGGCGGCGAGTACATGTGGAGCACCTCGACCACCCAGCAGGACCACGCGCCCGAGCTCGCCGAACTGGCGAACTCGCTGGGCAAGAAGCACGCGGTGTACTACATCAACACCGACTGGGGCAAGACGACCTGGAAGCTCTACGAGGAGCACGCCAAGAAGGCGGGCTTCCAGATCGTGCACAGCGAGGCCGTGCAGGCCGACGGCGCCGACTTCCGGCCCAGCCTGATCAAGGGCCGCGACGCGGGCGCGGACGTGGTCGTGTTCATCGCCTACTACCAGGCCGCCGCCCTGCTGACGCAGCAGGCGAAGAACGTTGGCCTGGGGCAGGCGAAGATCGCGCTGCCCAGTTCGGCCTACTCGCCGCAGTACCTCGCGCTCGGCGGCGAGGCGACCGAGGGCGCGCAGGTGATCGTGCGCTTCCACCCCGGTGACCCGCGTCCCGAGGTGCGCGACTTCGTGAAGAAGTACCAGGACCGCTACGGCAAGCAGCCCGACGACTTCGGCGCGGGCGCCTACGACGCGCTCAAGATCCTCGCCTGGGCGGTCGGCTAGAGCGACGGGACCCGCGAGGGCGTGCGCAAGGCGTTGGCCGAGGGCAAGGGGATCCCCAGCCTGCTCTACGGCCCGTTCACCTTCCGCGAGGACCGCCGGGTGAAGGTCCCGCCGTCGACCCGGCTCGTGGTCAAGGGTGGCGCCTTCACGCTCGCGGGGGCCTGAGTGCTCGACACCGCCCTGGCAGGCCTGGTCAACGGCAGCTCGTACGCGTTGCTGGCGCTCGGCCTGTCGCTGATCTTCGGCGTGGCGAACGTCATCAACTTCGCGCACGCCTCGGTGTTCGCGGTCGGCGCCATGTCCGGCTGGTGGTTCTCGGTCGACCTCGACTGGCCACTGTGGGCGGTGTTGCTCGGGGTCACGGCGGTCACCGGCCTGCTCGGGCTGGTGATCAACGTCATCGCCGTGACCCCGCTGGCGAAGGCGCCGCCGATCGCGGCGCTGCTGTCGACCTTCGCGGTCTCGGTCGTGGTGGACAACGGCGCGCAGTTGGTGTTCGGGCCGGAGACGCGGCGGTTCCCGGCCCTGCTGGCGACCGACAACCTCGGTCTCGGCGGGCTGCGGTTCGGCACGCTCGACGTCACCATCCTCGTGGTGGCCATCGGGTTGATGCTGGTGCTGGGTTGGTTCCTGCGGGCCAGCCGCTACGGGCGGGCGATTCGGGCCGTGGCGCAGGACCGCGACGCGGCGGCGCAGATGGGCATCCCGCTGGCGCGCGTGCAGAACCTGGCCTTCGTCATCGCGTCCGTCCTCGGTGGTGTCGCCGGGGTGCTCGGCGGCATGTACCTCAACAACATCTCGCCGACCGTTGGTTCGACCGTGGGGATGTCCGCGTTCGCTGCGGCCACCCTGGGTGGGTTGGGCAGTCTTCCCGGTGCCGTCGCGGGTGGGTTGCTGCTCGGCGTGGTCGAGGCGTTCGGGGTGTCGTGGTGGGGTGGCAACGCTCGCACGCTGATCACCTTCGCTGTGCTGCTGATCGTGTTGTGGGTGCGGCCATCGGGACTGTTCGGCAAGCGCGCGCCGCTGGCGGCCGAACCGATGACGGGGACGTTCTTCGGCGCGGCGCGCACTGTCCGGTTGCGACCGTGGCAGGTCGCGGTCGCTGCTGTGGCGGCGTATGTCGTGCCCGCGGTGGCGTTGGACGACTACACGGTGCAGATCGGCGTGCAGGTCGTTGTCTACGCGATTCTCGCGCTGTCGTTGACGTTGGTTTCCGGTCAGGCCGGGCAGATCTCGCTGGGGCAGGCAGCGCCGCTTGCCATCGGCGCGTACACTTCCGCGTTGTTGACCACGGCGACCGGGCTCGACTTCTGGCTGAGCTTGCCCATTTCCGGTGTGGTGGCCGCGGTGTTGAGCGTGGTGCTGGTGTCGCCGTCGTGGCGGCTGCGCGGGCACTACGTGTCCATCGCGACTCTGGCGACCGGCTTGCTCGTCGCGGCCGCCGCGGTCAACTTCGACTGGCTGACCAACGGACCGTCCGGGGTGTCGGCCATCCCGCCGCCTACCTTGTTCGGGGCTTCGGTGAGCGCGCCGCTGGCGGTGTACTTCCTGGACCTCACCATCCTGTTGGTGGTGCTGTTGTTGGTGGTCCGACTGCGACGGTCCACATTGGGCAGAATCTGGTCCGCTGTGCGCGAGGACGAGGTGGCTGCCCGGTCGAGCGGCATCGCTGTGGCTGACTACAAGTCGTTGGCGTTCGGTATCGGCGGGTTCGTCGCGGGCATCGGTGGCGCGTTGTTCGCGCAGCAGTACGGCTACATCGACCCCAGCGTGTTCGGCATCTCGGTCTCGCTGCTGGCGTTGACGATCGTTGTGCTCGGGGGCCTCAACTCGCCGTTGGGGGCGGTCGTGGGAGCGATCGTCCTGGTCGGGCTGCCGGAGGCGCTGCGGATGCTGCAGGAGACCCGGATGCTCACCTACGGCCTGCTCCTGCTCGCCGTGGTGCTGTTCCGGCCGCAGGGACTCATGGGGAAGGTGGCGCGATGACGGTCCTGGAGGTCACCGGACTGCGGCGCTCGTTCGCGGGCCTGCGCGCGGTCGACGGCGTGTCGTTCACGGTCGAGCCGGGGGAGGTGGTGAGCATCATCGGCCCGAACGGCTCCGGTAAGACCACCGCGTTGAACCTGGTCAGCGGCGTGCTCCGGCCCGACTCCGGCCAGGTCACCTTCCAGGGCCGCGACGTCACCGGCTGGCGACCCGAGCGCTTGGCCGCGGCCGGGTTGTCGCGCACTTTCCAGAACGGTCGCGTGTTCGGCAACCTGACCGTCGCCGAGAACGTCCTCATCGGACTCACCCCGACGCTGCAGGCCGCTCGCCCGTTCTCCCGGTGGCGCAATGTCCCTGTGCTGCGCTGGGCGTCTCTACTCGCCGAGACGGCTGTCGCGCTGGTCGATCCACCCGCCGTCCGCCGCGAACTGGCCGACCGGCAGGCAAAGGTCGCCACCCAACTCGACCGCTTCGGCGACCGCTTGACCCCCCGCGCCGACCTGGCCGCGCACACCCTGTCCTACGCCAACCGGCGGCGCACCGAGATCGCCAGGGCCCTCGCGTCCGGCCCGGCGCTGCTGGTGCTGGACGAACCGACGGCCGGGATGAACCCGGCGGAGACCGGCGAGGTGCTGGAGCAGTTGCTCGAACTCAAAGCGGCCGGGCAGACGATCCTGCTGGTGGAACACAAGATCGACTTGGTGATGCGGTTGTCGGACCGGGTGCTGGTGCTCGACGCCGGGTCGGTGATCGCCGCCGGGCCGCCAGAACAGGTCCGGTCCGACCCCAGGGTCATCGAGGCCTACCTCGGCAAGCGCCGCCCGGCGGTGCGGCCATGAGCCTGCTCGAACTGGACTCGGTGTCGGTGTTCTACGGCCAGACCCAGGCGCTGCACGAGATCAGCCTGGTGGTCGAGCCCGGTGAGATCGTGTGCCTGCTCGGCGGGAACGCCTCGGGCAAGTCCACCACGATGAAGACCATCCTCGGCCTCATCACCCCCCGCTCCGGCGAGATCCGGTTGGCGGGCGAACGCGTGACCCGCTCCGCCCCGGCAGCGCGGATCCGCCGAGGCCTCGCCTCGGTCCCCGAAGCCCGCCGCGTCTTCCCCGAGATGTCGGTCGAGGACAACCTCCTCACCGGCGCCTTCACCCGCCGTACCGGCATCCGCGCCGAACTCGCGTCGGTCTATGAGTCTTTTCCCCGGCTGGCCGAACGTCGCCGCCAACCCGCGGGCACTCTGTCCGGCGGGGAGCAGCAGATGCTCGCCTTCGGCCGTGCCCTGATGAGCGCGCCCACCCTGATCTGCATGGACGAGCCCACCATGGGCCTCGCCCCGATCTTCGTGGACCGGGTGCTCGACCTGATAGCGGCCCTCAACCGCGACCGCGGCCTCGCGGTGCTCATGGTCGAGCAGAACGCCGAACTCGCCCTCTCCATCGCCCACCGCGGCTACGTCCTCAACACCGGCCACCTGGTCCTGGACGGCCCCGCCCCCAGCCTCATCGACAACCCCGCCATCCGCACCGCCTATTTCGGCGCCTGAGACTACGAGCCGCCCAGCCCCTTGATGATCCCTTCGATGACCTGAGCGAGGATGCCGCTCTCCGAGAACGTGTTCAACGCGCTCTTGCCGCCCTTGAGGTGTGATTCGACGTGCTTTCGGATCAAGCGCAACTTCTTGTCCGCTTGGTAGGACGTGGCCGCCCTGCACGCGGTGAGCAAGGCGGCGAAGAAGCTCGCCAAGCCGTCGTTATCGTCGGGCAGATCCTGTAGGGAGAAGACGGCGATCCGGTCCGACTCCCACGGATCCGCCGAGACGAGGACGAGCGGGAACCTGTCGAGCGGGAGTTGGAGCGAGTTGGCCAGGCTGTAGGAACTCGTCGCGCCCAAGCGTTCGGCGTGCGGGGTGTGCAGGTAGCTCAACCCGCCGTAGGTCCCCTCACCGGGGCTCGCTGGTTCACCGGATCGCCACGCGACCAAGCTGATCGACGTGTACGGCCCGCTCATGTCGTCGAGCATGGCCGGGTTGTCCATCACGAACCCAGCCGTGTCGCGGTCCAGTTCGGTGGCGTTCCCGCACAGGACCACCACGTACGCGCCGGGCTTGTAGAGGTTCTTCTGCTCGGCCCAGTAGTCGAGCAGGCCGGACAGGTCAACCTTCTTGATGCTCATACTCGAACTCAACTCCCTGCAACCCTGACACCGCGTTGACCTGCGGTGCGCCCACGATCATCGAGGCGGCCATCGCCCAGTGCTCGTCCCACCGCTGCGGCGCGTGGGCGTCGCCCACGAATGCCCGCGCGAACCGCACGATCGGGAGGACGTCGCGGTGATCGGCGAAGAAGTCGGCCGCCGGGTGGTTGAACTCGATCTTCGAGTTGGTGCTGATGGTGGGGTGCACGACCTGCCAGTCGA
Organism: Actinokineospora diospyrosa; assembly: GCF_024171925.1. Taxonomy (GTDB): domain Bacteria; phylum Actinomycetota; class Actinomycetes; order Mycobacteriales; family Pseudonocardiaceae; genus Actinokineospora; species Actinokineospora diospyrosa. The sequence continues at coordinate 114,397 of NZ_JAMTCO010000006.1, forward strand.
CCAGCAGGGTGGGGTGGACGATCACCGGACCGCCGCGGTCGGCCCCGCGGAAGAGGACGAGCCCCCATTCCCGCTCGATCAGGAGCGCGTGGTTCAGCAGTCGGCTCGACTGCCCCTCCAGGAGGTGGACGGTGAAGATCAGGCTCTCGACATCGCCCAGCGTGCACAGGAGCGTGGCCCTTCCGCTCGCCCACCGGCCCAGCTCTTCCGTGACCATGTCGCTGAGGGACGTGTTCGGCGCCCGCCCGGTGTCGGTGGGCAGGAGGCTCATCCCGCTGCCGACACAGGCGGTCGCGGTCCGGTCGGGGTCAACGGCATCGAGAGCCGCACCGAGTTGATCGATCGGACCGGTGAACTCCACCGGGACGCGGGAGTCCGGGCGGTAGGCCAGCACGCGGAAGTGCCGCGCGGGCAGGACGAACTCACCGTCGCCGCCGTGGAGTTCGATCGGACCGTCGAAGGTGTTCTTGTCGACCAGGACGAAGTCCACCCCGGGGCAGGACTCGACGGTCACCTCCGAGTACGGGAGGCGCCTGGAGCCGGTGACGGCCGGTCGGATCGCGAAGCCCTTGAACCCGCCGAACGCGACGCGGACACTCTCCCGGCTGACGGCCGTCGTGAGCGTGCCGACGATGCCGAGCATGCGCTCCTCCAGCAAGTCCGGCGCGGGGAAGCCGACGAAGGCGAGTCCATCGAGCGGTGGCGGGAGTTCCGGCCGGATCCGTTCGCCTTCGCTTGTCAGGAGATGGCGTCCGGCCCAGGACGCGACTTCGTGGGGGGAAGACTTCGCGAACTCGTCGACGAGGATCTGCAGGCGTCCGTCTGGGGCGTTCGTCGGTTCTGCCAGGTAGGCGCGAAGAGTGCCAGGGTCGTGCAGTTCGAACGCCAACCAGTCTTCGAGGATCCCCGTCTGCAACGCGCGCGCGGCGACCGCCCTTATCGCTTGAGTTCTCGCCTGCCTGTCCGTGCCATCTCGCGGAAGCAGATCCTCGAAGATCCGGTAAGCCTTTTGGTAGAACGGGGGCAGCGACTTCTCAGCGGTGTTGAGTTCCTCCCCGTCCAGCCCAGCCAGTCCGCAACTCGTGGCAGCCGCTTCCTGCACGAGTCGACTCGCGTCGAACAAGAGGTTGCGGCAGTGCGGCAGACGTGAGCTCCGCTCCTTGTCCCACGGCAGGTGAAGATGCGTCTCTATCGCCTGCTGCAGAAGTCCATAAGGTGTCGTGGCCGCGAGGGTGAAGTGGGTCTTCTCGTGGTTGAGCACGGTCGTCAGCGTGGTCGGGTCCCGGATCACGTCCAACGACACATACGCCGTCCCCTGGAGGTTGTACCACCCGAGAGGGCGTTCGTCGCGCATCCGGTCCGCTCCCGCTGGACGAGGTGACCCACCCGGGTCTGGTACCAACATCATCACCTCGTGCCCCAGTGGCGTTACAGCCCTCGACCGCACAGCGGGTGGTGCTCGTTCGCGTGGGGATTGTCGGAGGTGGGGACCGGTGGCAGGGTGTCCTGATGACCTCGGACGGCGACTTCCACCGGGTGCTGCGGGCGGCGATCGAGCGCAGTGGGTTGGGGTTGGAGCGCATCCGGTACCACCTGTCGCAGCGTGGGTGCCGGGTCAGTGTGGCCACCTTGAGCCATTGGCAGTCCGGCAGGCGGAGGCCGGAGCGGCAGGAGTCGTTGCACGCGGTCGCGGTTCTCGAAGAGGTCTTGGCGGTCCCGGCGGGCGCGCTCGCCGCGGTGCTGGGGCCGCCGAGGTCGCGTGGGCCGCGGCAGCAGCGGCGGGTGGCGGCGGATGTGGTGTGGCCGGGGGAGCCGCAGGTGCCGCCGCTGTTGGGGGAGGTCGACGGGGAGGACGAGTTCCTGGTGCGGCTCAGCCACCAGGACGTGGTGCGGATGGGCGCGGACGGGGCCGAGGTGTCGATGCTGGTGCGGCTGGTGCTGCGGGCGGCGCGGTCCGGGGTGTCGCGGTTGCCGGTGGTGTCGGTGCTCGACGGGCCGCACCCGACGGGGCAGTGGGTGCGGCCGGTGCGGCACTGCGCGGTGGGGGAGACGCGGTACCTGCCGGAGTTCGGGTCGTTGGTGGCCTCGCTGGTGTTCGACCGCGAGCTCGACCGGGGTGAGGTGATCATGGTCGAGTACGAGGTGGTCAACCCGGTCGGGGCGCCGCCTTCGGTGCGGGCGGAACGGAAACTGCGCTTCCCGGTGCGGGAGTACTTCGTGGAGGTCGGTTTCGCGGCCGAACTCGTGCCCGCCCGGTGCCGGTGGCGGATCGTTGACGGGTCGGGCGTCGCGCGCGGTGGCGGGCTGCGGCTGGACAAGGCGAACACCGCGCAGTTCGCCGTCTCCGGTGCGGAGCCCGGCACCTACGCGGTGCACTGGGATTGGTGACCGACCCCGGAGGGCGCACCGGGGCGCGCCCTCCGGGGACAGCTCAGCCAGTGGCGTTCGACAGGATCCACTGGCGGTAGGTGTAGACGTTCACGTGGCCGGACGTGCCCGCGTTGGTGTCACCGTAGGAGTGCACGCCGATCAGCTTGCCGTTCTGGAACACCGGGCCGCCGGAGTCGCCGGGACCGGTGTAGCCGTTGCCCTGGGTGGCGTCGATGAACCCGCTGCTGACCCGGGTGATCCGCATCGTCGCGACCTTGAGGTAGCGCGAGTCGCGGGCCGACTCGGTCCGGCCGAACCCGTAGACCTGTTCGGAACTCCCGACCGAGGGCTGCGTGGTGGTCAGCGCCGCGTACGTGGTGCTCACCGGGCTGTTGAGCTGGTACAGGATGATGTCGGCCGACGGGTGCGAGATCGACCGGACCGCGGTGCGCTGCTGGCCCGCGGTGCGGTCGACGTTGCCGATGTGGAACCGGTTCGCGCTGTTGGCGCAGTGCTTGGCGGTGATCACCCAGCGGGCCGCGATGATCGATCCGGAGCAGTTCTGCTGGCCGTTGACCATGATCGCGACCGCCCACGGGCCGGTTTGCGCGGAGCCGCCGCCGATGATCGCGGGCTGCGCCGGGGACGCGGCGGCCGGGATCGCCGCGCCGGTCAGCGCGACCGCGGCCGCGCCGAGCAGGCCGACGAGTAATTTCTTGGTACGCACGGATTCTCCTAGGAGTCAGGGTGGAAATCGCAGGGTGACTCGATGAATCGCCGCCCGGAGTGGGCGTGTCGCCGACTTTAAGCACGCCGACAACGGCCTCTCAAGCGTGTGAATAGAACAGTTGGCTGAGCGGCATCCGTGTGACCAGCCCGTTTCCGGTCGAATCCGTATAAAGTAAAAAGGCCGCGCCCCCGGGTGGGGGCGCGGCCGAGTGCGGAAGACGTCACCAGGTGCTGGACTCCACGGAGATCACCGGCACCAGCTCGTTGCCCAGCACCTCCAGGAAGCTCACCACCTCAGCGGCGACCGACCGGTGCTGGCGGTCGTTGAGCACGTCGTGGTGCGCGCCGCGCACGACCGACAGCCGGGCCCGCGGCCACGCCTTCACCGCGCTCGTCAAGCCCGCCCGGTCCGCCAGCGGGTCCTCGTCGCCGACGAGGACGAGCCGGGGGACCTCGACCGCAGCGCCCGCGGTGAGGTCGGTCAACGCGTCCGGCAGGGCCACCGCGAGGGCACCGCGCTCGACACCCGAGTCGGCGGTGAGGACCTCGCGGTGCACCGGGCAGGTGGTCCGGACGTCGAGTTCCTCGTCCCAGGTGCCGGTCGCGGCGGTGCCGGGACCGGGGAGCCCGGCCAGGACGGCCGCTTCCGGCCACCAGGGCGCCGTCGTGTCCTGGCGTTCCAGCAGCGCCTCGACCACCGCCGCGCCGGTGTCGGCGCCGAGGAGGACCAGCGGGCGGACGAGCTCGGGCAGCGCGTCCGACAGCTCGGCGGCGAACCGGTCCACTGAGGACTCGACGTCGTCGGTGCCCACCTGCGGGCCGTCGATCACGCGGACCCGGTAGGCCTCGGCGGCCAGGCGGGCACCGAGGCGCGCGTAGCTGGCCCGGGTCTCGCCCCGGCCGGGTACGACGACGACGGTGCCGCGCGTGCGCGCTCCCTCGGGACCGGGAAAGTCGGTGTGCCGACTCACCTCACACTCCTTCCAGCTCGGGTGCGGCCGCGGGCTTCCAGCCCAGGGCCGGGGCGACCTCGGTCGCGATGAGTTCCAGGGCCCGGATCGCCGCGTCCTGATCCGGGATGGCGGGGTTGAACTGCGTGATGAGGTCCGTCGCCACCGGCAGCACCCGTTCCTGGCGCAGCTCCGCGACGATCTCCTCGGGGTGGCCGTAGAACGAGTGGAACCGGCGCAGCGCCTCCTCGACGCCGAGACCGGCGCGGAAACCACCGCGCTCACCGAAGCGCACCGCGGCCCGGTGCACGTCGTCGCCGATCTGCTCCAGCGCGGTCCGCTTGTCCTTGGCCGGGAAGACGAACCGCGACAGCCCGACCCGCGGCGTGCGCGGGGTGTCCCACGCGGCCAGGTACGCGTCGACCCACGGCCGCTGGACCTCGTCGGTGGGCTCCTCGTAGCCGTAGGCGGCGCGGTTGATCAGCAGGTTGGACCCGGCCGCGGCCGCGTACTCCGCGCCCGCACCGCTGAACACGCCCTGCCAGATCCGGTCGGTGAAATCGGCCGCGGGCGGCTGGATGGTGAAGCCGGACGCGCCGACCTCCTCGTTGGCCAGCGCCGCGCGCAGGACCGCCAGGTTCTGCGTGGTCAGCTCGCGCCTGCGCTCGATGTCGCGGCCGAACGCGGCGTACTCCGCCTCGCTGCCACCGCTGCCGATGCCGAGCTCGACGCGCCCGCCGCTGAGGGTGTCCACCACCGAGACGTCCTCGGCCAACCGGATCGGGTCCTCCAGCGGCAGGATGGTGATCGCCGTGCCGAGCCGGATCCGCTTGGTCGTGGCGGCGGCGTGCGCCAGGAACGGCCACGGCGAGGGCAGGCCGCCGCCACCGCCCGCGACGTGGTGCTGGGCGACCCAGCCGATGTCGAAGCCCAGCTCGTCGGCGACGACGAACAGCTCCTGGGCGTTGCGGTAGGTCCGCGCCGCGTCGTGGTCGCGACCCTGCACGTGGGAGAGGAACCCCAATCTGAAGCTCATGCCGGGCTCCCGACGAGTTCGGCGACCCGCACGCCGAGTACCCGGTCGAGCACGGCCGCGGCACCGCCGTCGGGCAGGGCCGTGCCGCGCCAGGCGACGTGCTGGTCGGGGCGGATGAGGACGTTGTCGACCCCGTAGAGCTCGCGCGCCGCGGGGTCGCTCAGGTGGACCACGGTGAACGGCAGCGAGCGCGCGGCGGCCTGGGCCGCGAACTCCTGCTCGACGGCGCGGTCCTCGGTCAGCACGAGCAGCGCGAGGTCGTTGCCGATCCGGTCGTAGAGCGTGCCGCCGTAGGGGTCGACCAGGCCGTTCGGCGCCCGGTGCCCCGGGCGCGGGTCGTCGGTGTACACGTCCGGTCGCCACGGCGGTTCCGCGTCGAGCTGCCCGTCCTCGTACCAGATCACCGGGGAGTCGTCGTAGCGCTCGTCGAAGGTCACCCCGTCGGCACCCGAGCGGCCCGCGCCGATGCGGGCACCGATCTCGGCCCGGCGCCGCTGGGCGTCGGCGCTGTCGTCGGCGTCGTCGGGGACGCCGATCTCGCGAATCTGCGCGAGCGTCGCTTGTCCCCGGCGCGAGCGGTCGAGGGCGTGGTCGGCGATGCGCCAGTTGTGCCTGCGCCGCTCCCGGTCGTAAGAGTCCAAGATGGACTCCGAGGCCCGGCCCGCGAGCACGGCCGCGAGTTTCCAGCCCAGGTTGACCACGTCCCCGAAGCCTTCACCCAGGTTCCCGCCCGGGGTCCGCACGTGCGCGGCGTCGCCCGCGAGCAGCACCCGCCCGGCGCGGAAGTTCTCGGCGATGCGGGTGGCGTGGTAGAAGGTCGTCGCGGACCGCAGTTCCAGGTCCAGCTCGAACCCGAACGCGGCTTGGGCGGTGGCCAGCAGTTCGGCCTCCGACGGTTCGTGCTCGAGCGGGAACGGCCCCGCGTACACCCGCCACTCGCGGGTGCTGACCGCCGCCAGGAAGCCGTCCGCGTTCTGGTTGAACACGATGTTGGTGCCGCTGGGCGCCGGACCGACCCGCGCGGAGATGTCGCCGGTGCGCACGATCAGCCGCAGCCGCTTCTCCGTCGCGCGCTCACCTTCACGCGTGATCCCGGCGAGCGCGCGGACCGTGCTGCTGCCGCCGTCCGCGCCGATCACGTACTTCGCCCGGATCGTGCGGCCACCGACGACCGCGTCCACCCCTTCGGCGTCCTGGCGCAGTTCGGTGAGCGCCACCCCGCCCGACACGCTCACCCCGCGCTGCGCGAGGTGGCGCAGGAACACCTGCTGCAGCGCGCTTTGCGGACGGCGCAGCGCCTCCTCGGCCGAGTGCCGGGCGGCGCCGGTGAACGCCGGGCGCCGGTTGGGCACCAGTTCGTGGCCGACCAGCGAGGTGACCAGGCGGATGCCCTGGTTCCACTCCGGCGGGAACGTCCACTCGTCGCGGATCGACTGCAGCACACCCCAGCGCCGGAAGTGCTCGACCACCCGGGGCGTGTGCCCCATGGCGCCCGCGCGGACCAGGGTGGCGCTCTCGGCCCGGTCGACCACGGCCACCTCGACGCCGCGCCCGCTCAGCTCCAGCGCGGCCGAGAGCCCCACCGGGCCCGCGCCGACGACGAGCACGTCGACCCGCTCCGGCGGTGTGGCGACCGGGAAGCGCACGGTGTGCACGTCGCGGCCGCCCGTCGGTGACGTCGCCGGGGATGCCCCAGTGGATGCCCCAGTGGATGTCGCCGGGGATGTCCCCGGGGGTGCTGTGGTCGCCATCAGGCGTCCACGAGGTCGCGGTCGGCGGCGTAGCGGTTCGCCGGGATCGGCAGCCCGAGGTTGCCGCGCAGCGTGTCCGCCTCGTACTCGGTGCGGAACAGGCCGCGCTCCTGCAGCAGCGGCACCACGCCGTCGACGAACAGCGCCAGGTCGGCGTTGTTGCGGAAAGCCAGGTTGATGCCGTCGAAGGTGCCCGCGGCGAACCACTGCTCGATGGTGTCGGCCACCGTCTTCGGCGCCCCGACGAACGGCGACGTGCGGTGGTCGTTGAACGTCTCCACCACCTGGCGCAGCGTCAGCCCACCGGCCTCGGCCCTGGCGATGATCCGCGCCGCGCCGGTCCGCCCGCCCCGCTCGGCCAGGTGCGCCACGTCCGGGAACGGCGCGTCCGGGTCGTACTGGCTGAAGTCGTGCGCGCCGAACGCCCGGCCGAGCAGGCCGACGTTGCGGTCGAAGTCGTTGTCCTCGGCCAAGATCTCCCTCGCCCGCTGCCGCGCCGCCTCATCGGTGCTGCCGACGACGGGGCCGCCGTGGATGAAGATCTTGATGTGGTCGGGGTCGCGGCCCGCCTCCGCGGTGCGCCGCTTGATGTCGGCGTAGTACGCCTGCGCGTCCTCGAGGGAACCACCCGGGGCGTAGATGCCCTCGGCGACCTGCGCGGCGAGGTTCCTGCCCTCCTCGGACACGCCAGCCTGGAAGATCACCGGGTGCCCCTGCGGCGACCGCGACAGGTTCAGCGGCCCGTCCACGCGGAAGTGCTCGCCGACGTGGTTGAGCGCGTGCAGCTTCGCCGGGTCGAGGAACACGTTGCGCTCCACGTCCGCGGGGAAGGCGTCGTCCTCATAGGAGTCCCACAGGCCGCGGATCACCTGGACCGCCTCCAGCGCGCGGCCGTAGCGGGTCGCGTAGTCGAGGTGCTCCTCCAGGCCGTAGTTGCGGCTGGTCCCGGTGTCGAAGCTGGTCACCACGTTCCACCCGGCGCGGCCGCCGCTGATGTGGTCGAGCGAGCCGAACCGGCGCGCGAGGTTGAACGGCGAGTTGTAGGTGGAGCTCGCGGTCCCGACCAGGCCGATGTTCTTGGTGTGGGTGGCCACCGCCGACAGCAGCGTCAGCGGCTCGAGCCGGTTGAGGTAGTGCGAGGGGTACGTGGCGTTGATGAACTGGCTGTCCACGATGAACAGCGCGTCGAAGAGGGCGTGCTCGGCCGCCTGCGCCTGCTGGATGTAGTAGTTGATGTCGATGCTGGCGTTCTTCGCGATGCTGGGGTCTTTCCACAGGCCGTGGTGGCCGGGACCGCCCACCCCGTAGGGGTGCAGCGCGAGGTGGAGCTTGCGGGTCATCGGGTGTTTCCCTTCACGCGGTGAGCAGCGCTCGCAACGCCTCGCGTTCGGCGCGGCCCGCGGAGGCCGTGCTCAGCGTGGGCGCGGAGCTGATGAGCAGACGGGTGTACGGGTGCTGGGGGGTGACGACGATGTCGCGCGCTGAGCCGACCTCGACCAGTTCTCCTTGGTAGAGCACGGCGATCCGGTCGGCGATCCCGGCGACCGAGCCGAGGTCGTGCGAGATGAACACCAGGGCGATGCCCGCCGCGCGCAGGTCCTTGAGGATCTCCAGGACCTGCACCCGGTTGGCCGCGTCGAGCGCGCTGACCGGCTCGTCGAGGATCACCAGCTTGGGCTCGGTGACCAGTGCCCTGGCGACCGCGACCCGCTGGCGCTGCCCGCCGGAGAGCTCGCCGGGCAGCCGGGGGAGCAGCTCCTCGTCGAGGCGGACCTTGGCCAGGAACGTGCGCGCCTTGGCCTCGGCGGCGGCGCGCGGAACACCTTGGATCAGCAGCGGTTCCACCAACGAGTCCGCAATGGACAGATCGGGGTCCAGGCTGCGCAGCGGGTCTTGGAACACGTACTGCACGACGCCCCGGCGGCGCAGTGAGCGCCACTGCCGCTCCCCGTAGCCGCTGACGTCCTCGCCGTCGATGACGATCCGACCTGCCGACGGGCGCACCAGCCCGAGCACGGCGCGGGCCAGGGTGGACTTGCCGGAGCCGGTCTCGCCGATGAGCCCGACCACCTCCCCGCGCTCGACCGCCAGCGAGGCACCGGCGAGCGCCTGCCTGCGCTGCCGCCGGAGTCCGTAGTGGACGTCGAGGCCGGTGACCTCCAGTACCGTCATGACTGCTCCCGGGTGAGGAACTTCTCCAGGCCGTACTGCTCGTGCTCGCTGATGAGCAGCCGGGTGTAGTCGTGCCGGGGGTGGTAGAGCACCTGCTCGGTCGGCCCCTGCTCGACGACCTCGCCCTCGCGCATCACCAGCACCTCGTCGCACAGCTGCGCGACCACGGCCAGGTCGTGCGAGACGACGACGAGGGCGAGCCCGGCGTTGTCGCGCAGGTCGGCGAGCAGGTCGAGGATCTCGGCCTGCACGGTCACGTCCAGCGCGGTCGTGGCCTCGTCGGCGATGAGCACCCGGGGGTCGGCGGCGATCGCGGCCGCGATGAGCACCCGCTGCAGCATCCCGCCGGAGAGCTCGTAGGTGTACTGGGTGTAGACCAGTTCCGGGTCGCGCAGGTGCACCGCGGCGAGCAGCTCGACCGCTCGCCGCCGCGCCTCGCGCCGCTTGGCGCCCTTCTTGACCCGGATGACCTCGGCGATCTGCGGCCCGACCTGGATCGACGGGTTCAGGTAGGACGCCGGGTCCTGGAACACCGCGCTGATGGTCGAGCCGCGCATGGCGGTCAGCTGCCGCGGTTCCAGCGTGGCGACGTCCTCGCCCGCCACGTGGATGGTGCCCGCGGACACCTCGAAGTGCGGCGGGAGGATGCCCAGCACCGCCCGGCAGGTCAGCGTCTTGCCGCTGCCCGACTCGCCGACGATGCCGACGACCTTGCCCGGGGTGAGCTCGAAGCTGACCCCCTTGACGATCTCCCGGTCGTCCACCTGGCTGCGGATGCGCACGTCGCGGACCGCGAGCACCGGCTCGGCGGTGGTGGCTGCCGCACCGGTCTCCGGGCTCTCGGTGGGGCCGGTCTCGGTGGGATCGGTCCCGGTCAGGGTGGACTTGGCGAGGGTGGTCATGCCGTACCTCCGGCGGCGAGCTGGTTGGCCTTGGCCTTGCGGGTGTTGACCAGGGCGCGGCCCGACTCGCCGGACACGTCGCGGATGGCGTCGGCGAGCAGGTTGCTCGCCCACACCGTCGCCATGATCAGCAGCGCAGGTACGAACGGCGCCGACGGCCGGTAGTCGAGGTAGCCCAGGTCGGAGGCGAGCAGACCGCCCCAGGTCGGCTCCGGCGGCTGCACGCCGATGCCCAGGAACGACAGGCTGGAGACGATGATGAAGCCGACGCCGAGCGTCTGGGCGAGCGCGACCGCGATGGGCGGCAGCACCTTCGCCCACACGTGCCTGCGGATGACCCAGCCGAGCGAGGCGCCCGAGATCAGCGCCGCCTCGACGTACTGCGACCGGGCCACCGCCAGCGTCGCCGCCCGCGACACCCGGTAGAACAGCGGCGACACGAGCACCCCGGTGACCAGCATCGCCTGCGTGATGCCGTTGCCCAGCAGCGCCGTCACGGCCACCGCGAACAGCAGGAACGGCAGGGCGATGAGCGTGTCGGCGATCCGCAGCGTCAACCACTCGAACACCCGGCCCAGGTAGACCGACAGGATGCCGGGCACCGCCCCGACGACCAGCGCCATCAGGGTGACCTCCAGCGCCCCGACGACGCTGACCCGGGAGCCGTCCAGCAGCCTGCTGAACACGTCGCGGCCCAGGTAGTCGGTGCCCAGCCAGTGCGCGGCCGAGGGGCCGGTGAGCGAGTTGTCGCTGGTCGCCAGCGGGTCCTGGGGCGCGAGCAGCGGTCCCAGGATCGCCAGCAGGGCGATGGCCAGCAGGATCCCCACGGCGAGGCGGCCGGAGGCGAGCGAGAGCACACGGCGGACCACGTGTCACACCCCTCGTTGCGAGGCGGGGGTTACCCGGCCGAGGACGATGTTGATGAGCAGGTTGAAGGTCACGACCATGGCGACCGACACCACGAGCACCCCCTGCACCGCGGGCACGTCACCGGCCTGCGCGGAGTCGTTGGCGAAGCGGCCGAAGCCCTGCAGGCCGAAGATCCACTCGGTGACCACGGCGGCGCCGACCAGCGACGGGAACTTGATCCCCAGCGTGGCCAGGGCCGGGCCCATGCCGTTGCGCAGCACGTGCCGGAAGAAGATCCGGCGCGGGCTCAGGCCGCGCACCAGCGCCCCGACGACGTAGTTCTCCCGGTAGGCCGACACCAGCCCGGTGCGCAGCTGCCTGGCCACGTCGGCGACCACGTCGAAGCTCAGCGCCAGCGCGGGCAGGATCACGTGCGCCAGCCAGAGGCCGACGCCGCCCTCCTCGAGGGGCACGTAGCCGCCGGAGGGCAGCAGGTCCAGCCCGACCGCGAAGATCTCCACCAGCACGATGCCGACCACGAACGCGGGCATCACCGAGATCACCGTGACGAACCCGGTGATCGCCCGGTCCAGCAGGGTGCCGGGGCGCAGCGCGGCGGTGGTGCCGAGCACGAACCCCAGCACGGTGCCCAGCACCAGCGCCAGGATCGCCACCGACAGGCTCACCCCGAGGCCGAGCCCGATCAGCGTGGAGATGTCGGCGCCGTTGACCCAGCTCGTCCCGAGCTGCCCGTGCAGCACGTCGGTGAACCAGTCCCAGTACTGCACCAGGAACGGCCGGTCCAGGCCCCACTGGCTCTCGATGTTGGCGATCGCCTCGGTGGTGGCGCTCTCGCCGAGCTGGATCCGCGCGGGGGAGAGCCCGCTGAGGGCGCGCAGGGCGAAGGTCACGAAGGTGGCCACGAAGAACACCGGGATGAAGATCGCGACCGACCGGCCGAAGATGGCCAGCACGCGCACGGTGGACCGGCGGGCCCTGCTCGCGCGGACCGCGCGAGCAGGGGCCGGTATCGCCAGGTCAGCGGCCACTGATCCGCACACCCGTCCAGTCGATGTGCGCCGGGTTGGCGGGCAGCGCCGAGATCGACTTGCTCTTGGCGAGCAGGTTGGGCGCCGAGTAGGTGAACACCAGCGCCCTGCTCTCCAGGCCCGCGCGGGTGGCGGCCCGCAATGCCTCCGGGTACTCCGGCGCGTCCAGCGGCGTCTGCCGGACCTTGGCCACCGCGGCCTCGAAGCCCTCGGGCTGGTAGGGCGTGCTGAGGTTGAGCGGGCCGTTCGGGCCGAAGTGCGCGGTCAGCGTCTGCACGGCGGAGTCGCGGCCGGTGGTGCCGTAGACCGACACCGTGAGCTCCTTGGCGAAGAACGGCTTCGACCAGTTCTTGTCGACCTTGATGGTCAGCGTGATGCCGATCGCGGCGAACTGCGACTGGATGATCTCCGCGGCGGGCGTCGCGTCCGGGATCACCAGGTCGAGCTTGATGTCACCGGGCTTGAAACCGGCCTCGGCCAGCAGCTGCTTGGCCTTCTCCGGGTCGTAGGGCCAGCGGTTCTTCGAGGCGGGGTCGTAGGCGATGTACTTCTCCGGGAACGGCTGGTCGGTCGCCTCGCCCAGGCCGAAGGTCAGCTTGTCGACGAACTCCTTGCGGTTGACCGCGTGCCGCACCGCGTCGACGACCTTGGGGTTGTTGAACGGCGCCTTGTTGACGTTGAGGCTGATGTTGGCGGCGTTGAAGCCCGGCTGCACGAACACGTCGAGCCCGGCCTTCTTGGCCGCGTCCGCCTGGGCGGGGGCCAGGTCGGCGAAGTTGTAGACGCCGGTCTGCAGGCCGGAGACGATCGTCGAGGCGTCCGGGGCGGACACCAGTTCCACGTTGTCGATGTGGATGTTCGCCGCGTCCCAGTAGTCCGGGTTCTTCTTCAGCACCACCTTGGTGCCCGGCACCAGCTGCGTGACCACGAACGGGCCCGCGCCGACCGGGGTCTGGTCCAGCTTCGCCGGGTCCTGCGCCGCCTTGGGGCTGGCCACCTGCAGCACCCGCTGGCCGAGCAGCTGCGGGATCTGGTGGTCGACCTGGCTCAGCTTGACCACGACGTCCTGGCCGCTGGCGGTGACCTCCTTGATGGAGGTGAGGTCGCCGAAGAGCGCGGAGTTCTTCTGCGTCTTCGCCCGCTCGATGGCCGCCTTGACCGCGGTGCCGTCGACCGGCTCGCCGTCGGAGAACTTCAGCCCGGACCGGACGTGGAAGGTGACCTGGTCACCCGCGGTGTTGTACTCCCACTTCTCGGCGAGGTCGGGTACCGCCTTGCCGTTCTCGTCGGTTCTCGTCAGCGACGCGTAGACCAGCGACAGCAATCTGAACTGGGCACCGCTACCGCTGACCACGGGATCCCAGTGCGTGGGGAAGTACGACGACGCCCACTTGAGCGTGGTGGGGCCGGACGCGGCCGCGGACGCGCCGCTGCCGCTGCCGCACGCGGTGAGGGTGGACGCCAAGGTCGCCGTGACGGCGAGAGCGAGGGTGGCGCCGCGCAGACGGCGGGCGGTGGTGCGCACGGACATGTCCTGTCTTTCTCTCAGCGGGGAGGGGGAACTCACGGGGTTCACGGGGCCTACGGAACGAGGGCGGGCTGGTCGGTCGGCTCGGGCTGCTCGGCCTGTGCCTGTGCCTGCTCGCGGGCCGCGGTGTGCCGGTTCGGCGGGATCGGGAGGCCGAGGTTGCCGCGCAGGGTGCTCGACTCGTACTCGCTGCGGACCACGCCGCGCTCGCGCAGGATCGGCAGCACCCTGTCGGTGAAGAGGGCGAACTCGCTCGGCGCGTTGACCACGATGTTGAGGCCGTCGAGACCGCCCTGCTCGAACCAGAGCTGGATGGTGTCGGCGACGGTCTCGGGCGAGCCGACGAACGGCGAGCGGCCAGCGGCGCTGAGGTGCTCGACGACCTGGCGCAGGGTGAAGGCGTTGTCCTTGGCCAGCTTGGTGATGCCCTCGGCCTGGGTGCGGAAGCTGCGCTCGCCGAGGTGGGCGACGTCGGGGAACGGGGCGTCCAGGTCGTACTGGGTGAAGTCGTGCCAGCCGAACGGGCGGCCCAGCTCCTTGAGCGCGCGCTCGAAGCTCTTGGCGCCGAGGCGGGCGTCCTCCTTGGCCCTGGCCTCCTCGTCGGTGTCGGCGATGACCAGGCCGATGCCGGGCAGGATCAGCACGTGTTCGGGGTTCCTGCCCTTGGCCGCGGCGCGCTCGCGCAGCTCCGTGCGGAACGCCTGCGCCTTCTCCAGCGTGGGGGCGTGTGTGAAGATCACCTCGGCGATCGCGGCACCCAGGTCGCGGCCCTCGTCGGAGTCGCCCGCCTGGAAGATCACCGGCTGGCCCTGCGCCGAGCGCTCCAGGTTGAGCGGGCCGACCACCGAGAAGTGCTCGCCCTTGTGGTTGAGCGCGTGCTGCTTGGTCGGGTCGAAGAAGGTGTTGGACTCCCGGTCGCGGGGGAAGGCGTCGGCCTCGTAGGAGTCCCACAGGCCCTGGGCGACCTGGACGTGTTCGAGCGCGCGGCTGTAGCGGGTGGCGTAGTCGTAGTGCTCGTCGCGGCTGTAGTTACCGGCTGTGCCCGCGTCGCCACTGGTCACCACGTTCCAGCCCGCCCGGCCGCCGCTGATGTGGTCGAGCGAGTACAGGCGGCGGGCCAGGTTGAACGGTTCGTTGTAGGAGGTGGTCGCCGTCCCGACCAGACCGATGTGTCTGGTGTGGACCGCCAGCGCGGACAGCAGGGTCAGCGGCTCCAGGCGGCTGAGGTAGTGGTGGGGGGAGTTCTCGGTGATGAACTGGCTGTCCACGATGAACACCAGGTCGAACTTCGCCGCCTCGGCCTCCTTGGCGCGGGCGATGTACCAGTCGACGTCCACACTGGCGTTGGCCGGGATCTCGGCGTTGAGCCAGGTGTTGTGCTGGCCGGGGCCGCCGACCCCGAGTAGTACGGCGCCCAGTTTCAGGGTGCGACGGGACATGGTGATCCGTTCTCGTGTGGGCAGGCTGAAGGCACGCCCCGCGGGTGGGGGCGTCATGGTGGGGCGTCATGGTGCGGTGGTGGCCGCGCGGCCCCGATCGGGGCGGCGGCGTGGCGGACTGGAGCCGCGGGTGACCGACTAGTGGCTGGGCGAACAGATCGCGGTGCCGCAGCGGGCGTTGTCCAGCCAACGGCGGCAGGTGAGCAGGAGGCTCATCGCGGCAGTCGGCTGGTTCATGGCACCGAGCATGACCGCTGCGCACAAGGGTGTCCAACGATGTTTCATGATGCGGATACATCGCGATCGGTGATGGTTGCTCGGGTAGCTTCGCGACCATGGAGAAGGTGATGGACATCGTGCCGCTGCGCAGCCTGGTCGCGGTGGCCGACCGCGGCGGCTTCCAGCGCGCCGCCACGTACCTCCACCTGAGCCAGGCCGCGGTCAGCCAGCACGTGCGCAGGCTCGAGGCCGCCACCGGCAGGCGCTTGGTCGAACGCGACGGCAGGCGCTCGCGCTTCACCGCAGACGGCAACCGGTTGCTCGGCTACGCCAGGCAGATCCTCGCCCTGCACGACGAATCCCTGCGCGGCTTCGGCGTCGAGGCCGAGGCGGCGGTGGCGATCGGCTCGACCGAACACGCCGCGGCGCAGTTGCTGCCGCCGCTGACCGCCGCGCTGGAGGCGTGCCTACCCGATCACCGCGTCCGCTACCGCCTCGACCGCGGCACGGCCCTGCGCGAGGCCCTCAGCACCGGCCGCCTCGACCTGGCCCTGCTGCTCGGCGCGACCGACGACCCCCGCGCCACCCCGGTCGGTGAGCTCGAACTCACCTGGTACTCCGCCCCCACCTGGACCCGCCCCGACGGCCGAGTCCCCCTCGTCGCGTTCGACAGTCCGTGCGCGCTGCGCACCAGCGCGCTGGAAACCCTCGCCGCCCACAACATCCCGGCTGAGATCGGCGCCGAGGCCAACCAGCTTGCCGGGGTCCACGCCGCCACCACCGCGGGCCTCGGCGTGGCCGTCCTCGCCACCTTCGGCACCACCCCCGAAGGCCTCATCCCCCGAGACGACCTCCCACCCCTGGCCCCCCTCCCGCTCTACATCTGGCACCGCCAAGGCCTCGACGCCGAGGTCTCCGACCACGCCATCACCTCCATGCGCCAACTGCTGCTCACCCCGACCGACCTCGCCAAGGGAGCGTGATCGAGGTCCTGCTCGTCTTCGAAGTTGCCGTCGTCGAACTGGAGGCGGTAGATGGCGGGCATCGGCATTCCTTGGCTGTACAGCCAATCCGCGCCCGCCAGGACACGGGAGATGAAGGTGGCTCGTGCCGTTCGGACACTCTTGCGCGAGTGAGGTGAGTGCCGCGGTCGCTCTGCGGGTGAGCTGGGTGAGGCTCTCCCCGGCTGGCCGCGCAAGGTCGGGAGTTCGTTCAAGGCCGGAGTCCCATTCCCGCAACCTCTCCTCGACCCGGATCGGCAAACCCACACTCCGCGCGAACGGCTCAACGGTCTGGATCGCTCGCAGGTATGGACTGGAGGGGTGATATCTCTGCCAACTGGTCGACGAGGAGCGAAGCCTGAGCCATTCCCGTCGCGGACAACGGGCGGTGGTGGTCGTCGGGTCCGCCTGCGCGCGGAACAACCGCTTCGGCGTGGCGGACGAGGACGATCTTGGTGGGCATGGGTTGAGTATCAGGCGCTCGGGTCGCTGCTGGGGGTCGTTTGGGCCTCTAGGTGCGGGCGCGCCCTGCGGTGGTTGGTTATCCACAACGTGCTCGGGTGTCCACAGGTCCTGCTCGCTGCTCCTGGTTTGTCGGTGCCGCTCGGTAGGCTGTAAATCGGGGGCTCTTGTGGCAGATGATCTTGTTGTGCTGGTTGTGTTTGTCCACAACGGTTCTGGTTGTCCACAGGGCGCTGGTCGTTGCTCCCGGTTTGTCGGTGCGCGTCGGTAAGCTGTGTATTTGGGGGCTTTCGATCAGGTTGATCTTGGCGTAGGCCGGGTTGGGAGTGCGGGGCAAGAACTTCGGCGCCTCCGCCTTCGGCTCCGGTGGACGGCCTCGTCGCCTGGCGGCGACCTCGGCGCCCGATCCGCGACAATGCGTGCAGCTCGATGGGGCGAACTTGTTTTGCGCGGGGCCCCTACAACACCCGACGCAGAACCGCAAAGCAGGGGCCCAAAAGCAGGCCCTGCCGCGCGGAAACGCTACGGGTGTTGTCCCCCCACGCAAAACAAGTCCGCCCCATCGAGCAGGCCTGGCACCAGCGACTCCGACTGCGCGGGGCTGGGTAGGTGGGTTGGGGCGGACCTGGCGGGGGGCGGGTTGGCACCGCTGGGTCCGAGTGTCCAGGTGCTGGGTAGGTGGGCTGAGGCGGACCTGACGGAAGCCGGTCTGGCACCGGGACTTCCGAGTGTCCACGGGTTGGCACTGTGGGTTGGGGCGGACCTGGCGGGGGCGAGTTGGCACCGCTGCTTCCGGGTGTCCGGTGGCAGGGCTGGCTCGGTGGGTCGGGATGGTGCCAACGGGTTCCGAGTGTCCAGGGGCTGGCTAGGCGGGTTGGGGTCGGATCTGACGGGGGCTGGGTTGGCACCGCTGCTTCCGAGTGTCCGGTGGCCGGGTGCCAGGGCTGGCTCGGTGGGCTGGGATGGCACCGAAGCGTCCTAGGTTCCAAGGGCTGGCCGGGAGGGGCTGGCGGAGGTCGGGGTGATACCGGTGGTTCTTGATGTCCGGTGGCCAGAGTTGGGTCGGGATCCTCGGGGGCTCCCAAGATCGAACCTGCCGGTACGGCGATGGCTGGTTGTGGGGCGAACCAGGGGTGTTCGGCCGCTGAAGGCGAAGCGGGTTGGCAGGGGAGTGTCCTGCCAACCCGCAGACCGGGCTATTGCCAGGTCATGGTGATCTGGTGCTCGAAGGTGGCGTAGCCCGCCTTCGCGAAAGCGGCCGCCATGGGGATGTTGCCGAGGTCGGTTGCGGCTCGGATCCGGGGGACGTTCTGGGCGGCCAGTAGCCGGGTGCCCGCGTTGAGCAGGTCGTGGATGTGGCCTTGGCCGCGGTGGGCCGGGACCACGCCGATGTAGGCGATGACCGGGTTGTAGCCGTTGTGCGCGGGGATCACGAAGCCGACCGGGGCGCCGGTGGGGAGGGTTGCGATCTGCCACCACTCGCGCGGGCTGGCGTAGTTCTCGAGTTCGTCCTCGTACTGCTCCCGCGCCGCCTCGCGGGCGGAGAGGCGGGTCAGGTCTTCGCGGCTGTGGGCGTCGAGGGTGCCGTCCAGGACGAGGGTCATGAGGTCGATCAGGTCGTCCGGGTCCCGGACCGGCCGGAAGGTGAGTCGTCCGGTGGGCTCGGGGATCGGTGTGCCGGGGCGCCACTCCAGCCGCAGTCGTTCGACGAGCAGCTTCGCGCCCGCGCGTTCGAGGACGGCCATCCGGTCGTCGACGGCTTGGCGGGTGAGTGGGTAGTCGCGCCAGCCGGTGGGGAGGTGTCGGCTGTAGGCGGGCGGTGTGGTGCCCGCGGGGACGACGGTCGGGAGGGCGGCTTCGAGCAACCGCAGGCCCGCCTCCGCGTCGCCGTCGACGTCGAAGATGTCGATCAGCAGCGGGTGCCGGTCGCCGGGGCGCGACCACCAGCCCGCCCGGGCCACCACGCGACCACCGCGCAGCGCCACCCACAACCACTCCGGCCGCCGCCGCCGGGCCGCCAGGTCGTTGCCGATCTCGTCGTTGAGGACGTAGGGGAATCCGTTGAACAGGTCCAACTCGTCAGGCCCGCTGATCGGGCGCAGGGTCAGGTCGGGGTCGTGCAGAGTCAAGGCAATCTCCATCGGAGGCGCCCAGCCCTCTCCGGTTCAGCGCGACTGGCTTCCCCGGGAGGACACGAGCGCGGTGTGCACTGCGTACATGGCTCAGTCCTCCTTCCTCGTAGGTCCGGCCGCCAGGTTTACCGGGCACGTCCCCCGCACCGCAACTCGATATCCGGAGTCACGGGTTCCCGACCAGCTGGGTCGCCCATGCTGTCGTGCACGTCCGCCAGACAGTCCCGCGTCCGCCATGGGTCAGGGGCCGCTGTGGATGAGGGTTGCCCAGAGGTCTGGTCGGTCCGGTTCGGCGGTGCGTAGGGCGAGGGTTGTCTTGTGCAGCACCGTGGCGGCGTTTGTGGGGGTGGGGCCAAGGGTGTCGTAGAAGGTGTGGGCGGCTGTGGCGGCTAGGTGGTCGTTGAGGGGCCAGAGGGTCGCGATCACGTGGCGGAACCCGGCCAGGTGGAAGGTTGAGGCGAGGTGGAGGGCCTCGTCGGCGTGGCGGCCGCTGTTGTGGGCGGTGGAACAGGCTGAGAGGTAGGCGAGTTCGGCCTCGGGGAGGCGGAGGGCGCCGATGTCGGGCAGCCCCAGGAGGCCGTCGTGGAGCCATAGGCCGCCGTTGGCGGGGGAGAGGAGGTCGGCGGTCGCGTGGCAGGCGAAGTGCGCCCAGGTGGCCTTGTGCAGGGCCGCCAGCACCCGGTCGGCGGTCGCGGACTCGTCGGTCAGGGCGGTTCCGGCGTGCACAGCGTGCAGGCCCGCGGCTTCCTTCGCGGCGCCGGGAAGGTCTGTGTGGCCTGGGGTGCGGGTCATCGTGACGACGAGTTGTCGGCGGGGTGCCGCTGGGCCGCGGGTCTGGAGGACGTTCAAGGTGGGCGCGTACGACGAGACCACCGCGTCCAGGACGCCCGGTTGACCCGGATGGCCCGCCGCGTGCAAGGGGAACACGCTGAGGTAGCCGATCGGCATCCACCAGATCCGCGAAACGCCCACCGCCGCCAGCACCGGGGCCGCGATGCTGTCCCACAGCCAGCCGAGGACGTCCTGGAGCACGCGGGTGCGCCGCCGCAGGGCGGCGAACGTGGTCAGTTCCTCGAGCGTGACCTCGCCGAGCTCAAGGGCCCACCGCGGCACCTCCTCGTGGCGCAGACCGGGCAACTCGACGATGACGGGCTCCGCGTCGGCGCGGATGATCACGGCGTCGCTGCGGTACCGGTCGGCGTTGACCAGCACGAGCGCGCTGCCCGCGGGCAGCCCGTCGAGCCCGGCGTGACGAGTGCCCGCCTGCGTGGACAGCAGCACCCCGCGGCCGAGGCCCGCCGCCCGCACCGCGCCCACCGCGTCCCCCACGGCGCAGTGCGCGGCGATCGCGGCGCTGACCAGCCCGGTGTGTTCGCTGACGCGCAGTTGCTGGTCCGCCCACCCGGCGTGCCCCGGCGCGACGGTCGGCAGCAGGGCGATGGCCGCGTCCAGCGCGGCGACCGCGAGCTCGTGCGCGCCCGAGACGAGCGCGAGCGACCCGACCGCGTGCCGCCCCCACACCTGGTCCACCGGGATCGCGTCGCCCTCGACCTCCCCGGCGAGCTCCCGCAGCCGCTCCCCGCTGACCCCCGGCCCGCCGCGCACCAGCCGGTCGCGGTAGGCGGCGGCCAGGTTGGCGACCACCCGCACGCGTCCCGACCGTCCCGGCGGGTACTCGGCGACGGCCTGTTCGTGCAGGTCGACCGCGCGGTCGAGGTCCACGCGCGCGTTGTCGGCCACCACGCTGTTCTGGGTGTACGCGCTGGCGAGGTTGCCCAGCCACGCCCCGCGGTCCGGGTGCTTCTCGGGCGTGACGGAGATGGCCAGTTCACCGAGTTCGATCGCCCGAGCCAGGTAGTCCTCCCCGAGCCCGACGTCGTGGCCGACCTGGTAGGCGATGGCGAGCTTGGCGCACCGGTCGCCGAGGCCGGGGTCGAGCCTGCTCACCGGGGCGATGGACGCCTCACCGTGGTCCAGCGCGAGCCCGAGGTCGGCGAGGTCGTGCGTGCTGGTGAAGCGCAGTTGGTACGCGTTGCCCAGGAACGACGCCCAGTTCCGGCGGCTGTCCGCTGTGCCTTCGCCGGAATCGAGCAAGGCGCCGAACTCGGCGATCGAATGGTTTAAGTCGGCGAGCACGCCCTGGTACTGGAAACGGGCGAGGTGCGCGCCCGCCACGGCCGCCCGCAACCGCGGGTGGTCTGCGCCGCTGTCGAGCGCGGCGGCACCGAGGTCGATCGCGCGGTCGAGATCGCGGGTGGTCCCGTTGAGCTCTGGTGTCCTAACGAGACGGTGGCGCTCCTGGAGTGCGCCGATGAGGGCGGTGAGCGCGCGCGGGTTGGTGGGTGCGAGGGCCACGGCCTGTTCGCTCAAGTCGAGCGCGCGGTCGAGCCCGTCCGGGAACAGTCCCGCGGTGTAACCGTCTTGGTGCAACTGGACGACGTCGACCAGGAACCCCACCCGCGAGCGGTCGTCGTGGGGTAGCACCACCAGGCACCGCTCACCCAACTCCACCGCGCGCTTGAGGTCATCGGTCGCACTGTCGCGCTGGTAGCGGCCGTGCAGGGCGGCGGCGAGCGCGAACAGCGCCGAGGCCATCCCCTTCGGCGTACCGGGCCGCCCCGCGACGGCCTGCTCGCCCGTCGCGATCGCCCGGGTCAGCGCCGTTGGGTCGCTGTCCACCCTGTGCAGTCCGAGGTAGGCGCGAGACACCTCGGTCAGCCAGCCCGCCCGCTCGGGACCCGGACCGAACAGCCCCGCGATCTCTTCCAGGAGGTCGATCGTGCGCAGGACGTCGGCACGCTCGCCTTGGTCGAGATAGCGGTTCCAGTACGCGGTGGAGAGGTTGAACCGGGGCCCGACCGGGTCGATGTCGTGCAGCTGCGGCAATCGCACGGCCCGCTCACCCGCGGCGATCGACAACCGCAGGTCTTCGGCGTCACCGTCGCGCTCGAACCGGCTGCTGTAGGCCAGGCAGAGGTTGGACAAGCCGTTGAGCAGATCGGGATCGTCCGCTGGCAGCGTCGCCATCGCCGGAACGAGCAGTGCGATGCCCGCATCGAGCAGTTCGGGGTTGGGCGCGCGCTTCGAGTGCATCAAGAACTGGGACCCGAAGCTCACCTGGGCGTCGACGTCCCCGTCTGTGTGGAGCAACGTCCGCAACGAGGTCGGTAAGAGGTCTGTCGAGGTGGCGTAGGGGAGGAAGCACACCACCGCGCGGGCCAACTCGACCAGCCGCCGGTCCTCCCCGCTGACGCTGTGTCGGACCAGGTGGAACTTCCCGAGCCGCATCCGCGCGAGAATCGTGTCCTTGTTCGTGTCCCGCGGATCGTGCGCACTGAGGCGCTCCCACAGCTCCTCGGCGATCCGCCGCGTGTCCGGCGCGTCAAGCCCGGCGACATCTTCCTCGTCGAAGAAGGCGTCCACGCGTTGCTTCAGGTGTCTCCCCAAGATGTCCAAGTAGGACTACTCGCCTTTCCGCTGGACTCGCCGAAGTCGCGCCGTACCTCAGGGCACCGTGACGGAGCTCAGCCACGGTGACCCCGGGTCGGGAGGCTAGCGCGCGGGCGGGGAATCCACGGCCAACAGACTGGACAGGTCTGGATCTCGTCGGATACTCGCGGCAGGTCCGTCCTCCGGGAGTTCGCCACCCACCGGCGGGGTGGCGTCGACGGGGGTGGTGTCGCGGTTTGTGGGTGGGTCCGCGAGGTCCCGGGCAAGGGCCGCGACGATGCCCGGGACGGGGGACAGGCACATCGTCAGGACCGGGCGGTCAGCACGGCGGGCTCCCAGGCGAACCCGTCCGGGTCGGTGAACGGGCCGCCGCTGATGGTGATCCGGTGCGACCCGGTGCCGTCGGGGGCGACGCCCGCGTCCTTGGCCAGGGCCTTGCGCCGGTACAGGGCCAGCTTGACCGGGCTGCTCCCGGAGTCGAACTCGACGTACATCCGGGCGAAGCTCTTGCCCACGGTGAGGCCCTGCTCCACGTAGAACCGCTTGCTCGCGACGATGTCCGCGACACCCAGCAGCAGCACGATGTTCTCGACCCGCCCGGTCGCGGGCCCGGTGTCCTTCTTGGCGGATGTCGCGACCTTCCAGATCGTCCCGTCCGGAGCCTGCACTACCCCGCCGTAGCCCCACATCGACTTGGCGGCGGGCTTGACCACCGTGGCACCGGCCGCCGCGGCGGCGTCGACCAAGGCGTGCACGTCGGCGGGCTGGGCCACCATGAGCGACAGGGTGAACCCGCGGAAGCCGGTGCTCGGCCCCTGCGCCGCCCGCACCCGGACCAGGTCGCCCAGCCCGAAGGCGGCGGCGTAGAAGCGCTCGGCGGCCGCGGTGTCGGCCGCCTCGATGGTGATGTTGTTGATTGAGGTCATGCCGATAACGCTAGAACCGAGCCCCTGACCGGTGCTTCTCCATTCGTGACCGGTCCGCTGGCAGCTCGGTGGCCTACGGCTTGGCCCCGGAGTCCGGCAGCCCCGCGTAGTCGGGCAGTTCGACGCCGTTGATCGCGCGCCCGACCAGTTCCATGAACCAGTCGCCCGCGAAGTCCGGCATCGGCTCGGCCTCCGGCCCGGGGACGGCGCGGCTGCGCGCGTTCAGCCTGCCGATCTCCTGGTTGGCCTCGACGAACGAGCGCATCCGCGCCTCGTAGCCCGCGAACCCGGCGTCGGGGTCCCACCCGGCGGCGGCCAGCTCACCGGCCAGCAGGTAGGCGCCGACCAGGGCCAACCCGGTGCCCTGCCCGGACATCGGCGACGAGCTGAACGCCGCGTCGCCGAGCAGCGCCACCCGTCCGCTCGACCAGCGGTCCATCACCACCTGGGCGACCTGGTCGAGGTAGAAGTCCGGGGTGTCGTCCAGGTGCGCGAGGATGCCCGGGGTCAACCAGCCCAGGCCCGCCACCCGCTCCCGCAGCAGCGCCTTTTGGGCCGCGACGTCGCGGTAGTCGACGTCGAAGTCGGCCGAGGGGAAGTAGAACATCGCCATCGCCCGGGTGGCGTCCTGGATCGGGCGCAGGAGGGCCGAGCGCCCGGTGGCCTGGTCCTGGTACTCGAGCAGCCAGCGGTCCAGCCCGAACTCGTTGGGCACGCTGTAGAAGGCCAGCACCTGCCCGAGGTGGCGGAGGAACCGCTCGTGCGGCCCGAAGACCATCGCCCGCAGCCCCGAGTGCAGCCCGTCCGCGCCGACCACCAGGTCGAAGCGCCGCCGGTCGCCGCTGGCGAAGGTCACGTCGACCCCGGCCGCGTCCTGGGTGAGTTCGGCGATCCGGTCGCCGAAGACGTACTCGACGCCGTCGCGGGTGTCGTCGTAGAGCACCCGGGACAGGTCCCCGCGCAGGATCTCGATGTCCGCGATGAACCCGTCGCCACCGTCGTCGTCGGCGCGGAAGGTCTCCAGCACCTGCCCGTCGGCGTCCACGGAGTACGCGCCCTCGGTGTCGGTGCACGCCGCGCGCACCGCCGCGTCCAGCCCCATGCGCTCGATGACGTCCTTGGCCACCCCGCGCGCGTCCACCGCCTGCCCGCCGGGGCGCAGCTCGGGGGCCCGCTCCACCACGGTCACCTCGGCTCCCCGCCGCCGCAACCAGTGGGCCAGCGCGGGCCCCGCGATGCTCGCCCCCGCCACCAACACCCTGATACCGCTCACCGAGCCCCCTGCTCACCCGTCCGGATCTCGGCCCGGATCCTACGGTGGTCCACTGACCAGCCAGCTACCGGCGAATCCGGCTCGCCGTGCAGGACACCACCGTCAACCACACGGCACAACACGGATGCCCCGTTTTGAGCGATTCCTCCCGCGACGAGCCGGAGACCGGGGCGGTCAGTAGTGCCGGATGCCGGTGAGCAGGATGCGCGCCCACGGCGCGTCGACCTCGTCGGCCCGGATCGCGGTGAGGGTGTTGCACAGGAACCCCCGGGCGACGAAGTGCTGGACGGCCTCGTCGGAGGCGCCGGAGACGGCCCGCACGTACTCGACCTCGCGGGCGTAGGAGGCGCGGATCGCGTCGCGGATGGCGGGCTCGCTGGCCGCGCAGGTGGCCTGCATGAGGACCAGCAGCAGGTCCCGGTCGACGATCAGCCGCGCGTAGGCCTCGCCGAGGGCCTCGAGCACGGTCCCCGGGTCGCTGCCCGTCGCCTTCGCCGCGGCGTCGGCGAAGGCCTCCCGCATGCGCACCGAGCAGTACTCGATCACGGCGACGAACAGGGACTCCTTGTCCGGGAACAGCCGGTACACGTAGGCCTGCGAGATGCCCGCCGCCTTGGCGACCTCGGCCGTCGTGGTCCCGTAGTAGCCGCGGGCGGCGAACGTGCCGATGGCGGTGCGCAACACCACCTCGCGGCGTTCCGCCGCCGTGGAGAGCTGCCTGCTCGTCGAACGCGCCATGTGACTAATCATTCACTCACCCGCCACCATGTCAAGCGACCAGCCCCCGGTACCAGTCGAGGGTGGCGTCGAGCCCGAGCTCGATCGGCGTCGGGCGCAGCCCGAACGCGTCGTCGATCGCCCGGCAGTCCAAGACCTGGGGCTCGAGGTACTGGTAGAACAGCTCGGCGTACTCGCGCATGATCGTCTCGTCGAACGGCCCCCACGCGTGCTCGATCGGGGCGGCCAGGACGTCCTGGCCGAGTTCGCGGCCGAGTCGTTGCCCGATGAGGGTGTGCACCTCGCGGGTCGTGCGGTCGGAGGTGGTGGGCACGTGCCAGACCCGGCCGAGCGCCTCCTGGTGCGCCCCGAGCGTGGCGAGCGCGGTGGCGACGTCACCGATGTAGCTGTAGGCGTGCGGCAGGTCGATGTCGCCGAGCGCGTAGACCGGATGTCCTTGCAGGGCAGGGAAGAACACCGCACCGCCGAGCGCCGAGTTGACCACCCGCGGGCCGTAGAAGTCCGCGGAGCGGGCGATGGTCACCTGGGCCTCGCCGTCGGTGTGGGCCCGCAGGTACTCCTCGGCGATCTCGGCGCGCAACCGTCCCTTGTGGGCAGTGGCGCGGTTCGGGGTCTGCTCGGTCATCGGCGCACCACCGGTGGGGCCGTACATGTAGAGCGTGTCGGTGACCACGAGCCGGGCCCCGCTGCTCTTGGCCCCGGCGAGGAAACCGGCCTGCAGCTTCGGGAGCAGCTCACCCCAGTACTGGTAGGGGGCGTGCGCGCAGTGGTAGATCACCGCGGCGTCCGCGCAGACCTCGCGCATGGCATCGGGGTCGGTGGCGTCGGCGGCCACGAGTTCGGTCCCCGGCGGGACCGGGGCGGACCCGCTGCGGTTGACCGCGCGGACCCGGTGCCCGCGCGCCAGCAACTCGTCGACCAGCGTGAGCCCGGCCGGGCCGGTGCCGAACACGACGTGCGGTTTCGAGGTGGTCATGGGGTGTCCTTCCAGCGGCGGAGTGATAGGAGTAATTAACCACTCACACTTTGCCGGTGTCAACCGGCTCGGTGGGTCCGCTGAGGGAACGCTCAGCAGGCGGGGATGTCGCCGTTGTGGCCGAGGGGCTCGAGGAAGCCGAGGTAGAAGTAGGCGGTGGTGGGCTGGTCGCGTTCGGAGAGGCCGCGGGTGATGCCGGCGTCGAGGTGGCGCCAGTGGGCCTTGACCCACTTCGGGCCGACGTTGTTGGTCTCCTTGAGGGCCTGCGGGGTGAAGTCGCTGGTGGCGACGCAGTCGGCCCAGACGATGTCGAGGTTGCCCGCGTTGCCGACCCGGGCGGCCTCGATGGTCGGGGTGGTGCGGGCGAACAGGCCGAGCGCGCCGGTGTCGACGACGGCGTAGGCCCACGGGCCGGGTTCGGCAGGCGGCCGGTTGGCCTCGGGGCGGGCGCGCAGTTCGGCCCTGACCCCGGTGTCGTCGGCATCGGCCGCCTGCTCCGGGTGGGACCTGGCCTGTTCGAGGATCTGGCAGGAGGCGCCCGCGCCGACGACACCGCACTGGCTGGGGCTGTTGCCGGTGCCGCCGCTGTTGACGCCGCTGTCGCCCTGCGCGACGCCCTCGGCCGGTGGGTCCGGCGTGGCGATGATCAAGCCCACCGCGGTGCACAGCGCCGCGAACACCGCGACGGCGATCATCCACCGGTTGATCCGCCACGTTTTGATCGTGGCCTCGTGCGCCTCGCCTTCGCGATTCGTGCCGGACGGGGCGGGGTCGGGATCGGCCATGTCGACTCCAGGGGGTGCGCGGTTTTCCCGATCTTCTCGCCCGAGGGGCAGAAGATTACGCCCGTGCGCGGACTGCCCCCGTGATTCCGCCCACGAATGAATTAATTCAGAAATCGGCCTCGCAAGAATGCGACACGGGCTCGCGGGGTTGCGGTGGCCGGATCGGGATATGCGTCCGGGCGATGTCGACTTTGTCGGCCTCGGGTGCTTCGCCTGGGTCGTCTCGCGTGGGCGAGATAGTTGACGGGTGAGAGGTTCGGCAATGAGAAGATCTTCTTGTTCGGGGATTGTGCTACCTTCCGCGGAATGCGCATAGGTTCGATATCCGGTCGCGCGAAGACCGCATTCGCCAGGACGCTCGCGGCGTTCATTTCCGTGCTGGCGCTTTCCCTTGTCGGTTCCCCCGGGGTCGCCCAGGCGGCCGACTCCGGCGCCGGGCGGGGGTGCGAGTGCGCGACCCCGTCGATCGACCGGTTCCAGCAGTGGCTCGCCTCCGGTGAGGGGACGACGGTCCCGGCGACCGGGAGCCTGCTCGTGCGGGAGGGTCGCGGCCACGTCGCCAAGATCGACTTCGTGAACGCCGAGTGGCACGTGTTCGTCGTCTGGCTGGGCAACAAGTTCGAGGCGCAGGCCGACCTCACCAGGTCGTCCGGTTTCTGGATGACCTACAGCGCCACCGACGACCTCTACGTGCAACTCCGCCCGGCGTCCCAGTGGAGCGGTGGCGACAAATGGCTGACGCTCGTGCCGTCGACCCGCGGCAAGGTTGTCCGGAAGTTCTTCCCGTTCACACCGGACAAGTGGACCTGGCTGCCTGAATTGGGCAAGCCGTCGCACACTTTCGCTTCGGCGCTGAGTGAGGCGCGCGGATTTGTTTTCGTCGGCAAGACGGCCAACAAACTCAAGTTCGAAGGTCTTCGCATCGACCGGTACCAGCCGCCCTGCGTGTGAAACGCCCGGCAAGGCAGGCCCACGTCCGGTGGGCCTGCCTTGCCGCTGTCTCAGGACTGCAGTTCGCGCACCTGGTGCAGCCAGCCGGTGAACAGCTCCTCGTCGACCTCGGCGAGCGCGGCGATCTTGACCGAGGCCATGCCCTGGGCGCCCGCGACCAGCCGCCCGGACGGGTCGGTGACCTCCTGCCCGCGCCACAGGCCGAAGGTGACGTACTTCGTGTAGGCCTTGACCAGGCAGACCGGCTGCTTGCCCGGGGCCGCCCCCAGGCTCCACACGGGGTGGCCGTGCCACAGGGCGCCGGTGCCCGGCACGACGGTCTCGATCAGCGCCGCGAGCTCGTCGGCGATCTCCTGCAGGTGTGCGGGCAACGTGGCGTTGTACTCGGCGACGGTGGTCATGATCCGGTGTCCTCTCGGGGGTCGGCGTCAGCGCGATTCGGCGGCGACGGTGGAAACCCACGCCATGGCGGTGATCGCGCCGATGGCAAGGGTGAGACTGCCGGCAGGGCCACCCGACATCGCCCACAGGTCCCCCACGAGCAGGGCCGTGCCCGCGACCAGCGACAGCACGGCGTGCGCGCGGCGGCCGGCCCGGGAGTACGACCGGGCGAGGACGTAGCAGGTGGCGATGAGCGAGATGAAGGCGATCGACCCCGCTGCCATGTGACCGAGGTCGTGCCAGGTCAGCACGCCCGGTCCGGCGCCGAGCGGGAAGCCGTTGCCGGGGCTCATCGTGAACACCCCGGCGGCGATCATCGCGATGCCGTTGACGCGGATCAGCCTGGGCGCCCACACGCTGCTGAGTGCTCGGGCCAGCCCGCTCGCGCCGAGGACCGTGAGCAGGCCCGCGATGACGAAGTTCAGGATCTGCAGCCAGCCGAGGTCGCCGGTGGACAGGAGGCTGAGCGGGTGTCTGGTCAGGTCGAACCCCGCGCGGGTCGCGGCCTGGGCCAGGGAGACCGCCGCCCACAGCGGTGCGGCGACGGCGCCGCAGGTGAGCAGGGCTCGGGTGGTCGTGCTGCGGTTGATGGTCGTCGCGGGGCGGGTGGGGGCCTGGGTGGCGGTCATGGCGGTGACCCTTTCGATCGGCGGTTCCTGCCCACCCGTCGCCCGGGCCGATGTGACAGGGAATGCCCGATCGGGTGATCTTCCCGGGGCGCTTCGGCCCTGACCTCGGCGGTGAGTTGTCCACAACCCCGCGAGTTGTCCACGGACTTCGGCGGTCCCTGGTTCGAGGCGGGGGCACTGGTAGACTGGGCCTGGGGACGCCCCCCGGGTTCGGGTGGGGGCACGGCGCGTGGCGTTTGCGGTTGCGGCGCTGGTTGTCGGCGTTTGTGTGCTGGTGTGGTTGGCGGTCCCGGTGTGGCGTCGCTGGGCTGTGGTGCTGGTGTGGGGGAGCGTCGGAGGCCTGCTGTGGCGGGGCTTTCCGGGGAATGGCTGGCGTCCACGGGGGTACGGGGTCAGCAGCCGAGGGTGAAGGGGTCGTCGGGGAAGCGGGTTCGCCAGGTGTCGGCGCGGTCGAGGCCCGCGGTTTCGGTGCAGATCCGCTCGATGGCCAGGTCGAGGTCGACGTCCCAGAGGCGGGCGCTGGTGTCGTGGCTGCCGGAGGCGAGGACCCGGCCGTCGCCGCGGAAGGAGAGGGCGGAGATCCGGCCGCCGTTGCCGCGCAGGGCGGCGGTGATGGTGGGGGCGCCCGGGTCGGACACGTCGAGCAGGAAGACCCCCTTGTCCATGCCACCGGTCGCCAGTTGGCGCGGGTTGGTCGGGTTGAAGGCCACCGCCCACATGGAATCGATGTTGCCGATCAGGCCGACCCGTTGAGCTGTGGTCGGGTCCCAGAGGCGGACGGTGAAGTCGGTGCTCGCCGAGGCCAGCAGTTTCCCGTCCCCGCTGAACGCGACCTTGTTCACCGCGTCGATGTGCTCGGCGAGCGTCGCCCGGGGGGACCGCGGATCCGCGACGTCCCAGAGGTGGACCTTCGTGTCCATGGCGCCGGTCGCCAGGGTCTTGCCGTCCGGGCTGAACGCCACCGAGGTCACCTGCGCGGTGTGTCCTATGAGGACGTGGCGGACCTCGAACGACGGGACGTCCCACAGGATCACCCGTTCGTCACCGCTGCCGGAGGCGAGCATCGTGCCGTCCCGGTTGAAGGCGAGGGCGGTGACGTGGCTGGGGTGGTCGTCGAGCCGGTGCAGCAACACGGGGTTGGCCGGGTCCCGCACGTCCCAGATCCGCAGGGTGTGGTCCCAGGACCCGGAGGCGAGCAGGGTGCCGTCGCGGTTGAGGGCCACTGAGGAGACGTTGTGGTCGTGGTGGATGCGTGTCGGGTACTGCTTGGGGTGGTGGGGATCGCGGACGTCCCACAGGCCGACGGTGAAGTCGTGGCTCGCCGTCGCCATGAGCGCCCCGTTCTCGCTGTAGGCGACGTCGTCGACCAAACGGGTGTGCACGGCCATGCCCGTCCGTTCCAGCCCGGAGATCTTGGCAGCGCCGCGGATCCCCACACTCGCCACGGTCGAGCCTTTCGGGTTGAAGGCGACCCCGTGCACCGCGCCCTCGAACCGCGTCACGAACAAGGGCCCGGAGGGTTGCCTCGGGTCGCTGATGTCGCGCACCGCGACGGCGTTGTCGTTGCCCGCGCTCGCCACCAGCTTTCCGTCCGGGCTGAAGGCGACCGCCAGGGTTCGCCGCCACCCGCCGATGCTCTCGGACAGCTTCTCCGGGTGCGCGAAGTCCCTGACGTCCCACAGGAGGGTGGTCGAGTCGTACCCGCCCGCCGCCAGCAGCCCGTTGTCCGGGCTGAACGTGACCGAGGTGGCCACGTCCAGGTTGTCCGGCGCGATGACGGCTGTTCCAGGATCCGCCATCGCGAACAGCCGCACGTTCCCGTCAGCGCCGCCGGTGGCCAGCACGTGGTCGTCGCTGGTCAGCGCCACCGACCGAACCCCGGCGCCGTTCTCGATCGGCCGCACCAACCTCGGCACCGCCGCGATGTCCCACACCCGCACCCACCCGTCGAGGCTGCCGGTGATCAGGCGGCCGCCCCGGTCGAACGCGACCGAGGTGACCGCTTGGCTGTGGCCGGTCACCTTGCGCGGTGGCCGTTGCGGATCGCCGACGTCCCACAGCAGCACGGTCTGGTCGGCACTGCCCGCGGCGAGGGTCCGCTTGTCCTGGCTGAACGCGATGGACGTGATCGCCCCACCGCCCGCCAGCCTGCCGATCAGCACGGGCGTGCGGGGCCGGTCCAGGTTCCACAGCTGCACGGTCCGGTCGTCCCCGCCGGTGGCCAGCAAGGAGCCGTCGCGGCTGTAGGCGACCGCGTTCGCGGTATCGGTGTGCCCGGGCAACGGCGTGTTGTAGATGTCCTGCAGTGCGCCCATGATCGCGCCGCGCGCCTCCATGGTGGGGTCGACGCGGTACCCGGCGAGGGCCACCTGCGCGCTCGCGGCCGAGTCGGAGGTGGCCAAGCTCGCCGAGTACCCCGCGGAGTCCCTGGACACCGTCTCGGCGTGCGTCTGGGCCGTGATCACCCGGATCTTGATGGTGTACGCGGAGCCGCCGAGCGCCACCAGGGCCAGGACGGTGACCAGGGCGACGAGTTGGCGCCGCCGTCGCACCTTGCGCTTGGCCGCGGCGAGCGCGTCGCGTTCGTGCTGGATCGAGTGGTCCAGGAACTCCACGGCCACCCGGGGCAGGACCCGGCGCTCCGGGTCGGTGTCGGCCCAGGGCACGACCCCGGCGAGCTTGGCGGGCCGGTACAGGTCGTGCGGGTGCCTGCCGTCGCGGTCCCACGCCTGGGCGGCCTCGACCAGCCGCTGGCGGGCGAGCAGCCGTTCGCGGTCCTCGTCGATCCAGGACCGCAGCAGCGGCCACTCCCGGATCAGCACCTCGTGGGTGAGCTCCGCCGTCTTGCCGTCCACGGTGACCAGCCGGGCCCGGGTGAGCTCGCGCAGCACCTGCTGGGTCGGCTCGTCGGCGAGGTCGTCGAGCGGGACCCGGCGGCGGGTGTCGTCGCTGCCGTCACCGATGACGACCATGGACAGCAGCAGGCGCTTCGCCGCGTCCCGGCCCGCGTCGTCAAGGTCGTCGTAGGTGCGGTTCGCCTGGTCTTTGATCGCGCCGATACCGCCTGCGGCCAGGTAGCCCTGGCGGGTCAGCGTGTTGTCGGTCTGGTTGCGCCAAGTCGCCTCCAGCGCGTACGACAGCAGCGGGAGCTGACCGCCGGTGTCCGTGCGGCCGGTCGCGGCGAGGTCGCGGATGCCCAGGTCGTGCAGGATCGACTCGACCAACCCGGCCTCGATCTCCATGCCCGCCGCGGGCGCCTCGATGGCTTCACGCAACTGCTCGACGCTCATCCGCGGCAGGATGTAGTTGCTCTGCAGCGGCGCTGTCAGCTCCGGGTGGGCCATGCAGTGGCGGAAGAAGTCCGCGCGCATGCCGATGACCACGACCGTGGGGTCGGCGTTGTGCGGAAGAGCTGCCAGCGCCTGGATGAAGTCGTGCCGTTCCTGCTCGTCGGCGCAGAGGGTGAAGACCTCCTCGAACTGGTCGACTACGACGACCCGTACGTCCCCGGGGTCCAGCGCCAACCGCGCAAGCGCCGCCGTGAGCTGGTCACCGGGGTCGGCCGTGGGGGTGAACACCACCGCGCGGCTCTCCTGCGCCCGCCCCCGGATCGTCAGGCGCTGGTGCAGCCCCGGGATCAGCCCGGCCCGCAGCAGTGACGACTTGCCCGCGCCCGACTCGGCGATGACGAACAGCGGGGCCGGGTTGGCCAGCCGGTGGTTGAGCAGGGCGATCAGGTCCTCGGTCTCGGTGTCACGGCCGAAGAACCGGTCGGCGTCCTCGGTGTGGAACGTGGACAACCCCAGGTACGGGCACTTCGGGCGGTCGGTCACCGGGGTCGCGGTCCCGCGCGGCAGGGGCAGCATCGCGTAGGTGGCCCCGGGATCGGCGATGATCCGCTTGAGGTCCGCCTGCCCCGGCTGCGTCAACTCGACCCCGAGGTCCAGCCGCGTGAGCGCCCAGTCGACGAACGTCTGGATCTGCTGGTTCGATCGTGAGAGGGCATGCGCGCCCAGCAGGATCAGGCCCTCGGTGGCGGATTCGTCGGTGATCTGGTGCCGGATCGCGGTGGCGGCCTCGGCGGCTGATTCGGGGTCGCCGAGCATCAGCAGTTGCCTGCAGTAGAGGGTCAGGACCTGATCCAGGCGACTGCGGATCGTCACACGTGCCGACGTCGCCCACGACGACACCACTCCGGTCAGCGGTGGCCCGGTCACCAGGTCGAGCGCTTCGCGGCAGACCCGTGCGGCGTCGGCGTGCGCGCCCGCGGTCGCCAGTCGCTTGGCCTCGCCGTAGGCGTTGATCACCTGGTGGTAGTCGACGAGTTCCTGGCTGATGCGCAGGGTGTAGCCCCGGTCGCGCGTGCCGACGATCAGATCGTCGCCGCCACCGGCGCGGGAGAGCTCCTTGTTGAGCTCGCGCAGGTACTTGGTGGTGGTAGCCGGAGCGGGGTCATTTCCGGCCCACACCCGTTCGATGAGCACGCTGTGCGGAACCAGCCCACCGGACTGCCACGCCAGCGCGGCCAGGATCTCCCGGCCCTTGGTGGCCGTGATCTCGACGTCGGTGCCCGTGGCGCGGGAGCGCAGCCGCACGTCGCCGAGCAACCGGACCTCGACCAGTGCCCGCTCGGTCGCCAAGCCCTGTTCTAGCACCAATTTTCCCGCCTCTGACCTGTGGATTCCGGGTTCGCATCCGCCTTGGCACCCGCTTTGGGGCCCGAGGTGGTCCCGACTCTTACGGCCAGTGCGGCGGGATCGACCGCCGCGGTGCCGAGGAGGCGGACGTGGGAGAACAGCAGGCGGTCCAGACGACGGACACCGCGCAGCAGGTGGGTCAGGTGCCCGTGCTCGACATCGGCCCGGTCGAACCTGGGTTGACCTTCTGCCCCCGCAACACCCAGGCCTGAGCCGGAGGACAGCCGATGCGACCCAAGGTCAAGATCGAACACCGGCCGGTCCGGTACGGCACGGACCTCGTGCACCTCGGCGGGATGGCCGCCGTCGCCGACCCCGCGGGGTGGGTGTGGGCGTTGCTGGAGTTGCTGGACGGCACGCGCACGGTCGGCGAGGTTGCCGCTGAGCTCGCCCGCCAGTTTCCGGACCGACCCGCGAGCGCGGTGCGGGCGGCGATAAGTGAACTGTGGGCCCGTGGCCACCTGCTCGACGCGGACGCACCGGCCCCGCCGGAGCTCTCGGTGGGCGAGGTGGAGCGGTACAAGGCAGGGGTGTCGTTCGCCGACTGGGCGGACAACCGGCCGCGCGCCAGCCGGTGGGCGACTCAACTGCTGCTCAAGCAGGCGCGGGTCGCGGTGATCGGTGTCGGCGGTGTCGGCAGCATGGCCGCCTGGGCGCTGGCGGTCTCGGGGGTCGGGCACCTGCATTGCGTCGACCACGACGTGGTGGAGCTGTCCAACCTCAACCGGCAGGCGCTCTACACCGAGTCGGACCTCGGGCGGCCGAAGGTCGAGGTCATCGTGGAGCGGCTGCGTGCCCGCAACTCCGACATCGAGGTGAGCGGCGAGTTCCGCCGGGTCGACGGTCCGGCGGCGGTGCGCGCGCTGGCCGTGCGCTCCGACGTCCTGCTGCTGGCCGCGGACACGCCTGGGGAGATCGCCGGCTGGGTGGACCGGGTGTGCGCGGAGACGGGGACCGCTTGGGTGCGTGGCGGGTACCACGGTCCCCAGCTCAGCATCGGTGTCTTCCGGCCGGGCGCGGGGCCGTGCCACAACTGCCTCCACGCCGAGCAGGACGCCCGGCAAGCCGCCGCTGCCGAGACGCCGTGGTCGCCCGGCGTCGGGATCCCGGCGCCGCACTCGGCCAACGCGATCAGCACGGGCATCACCGGGCTCATGGCGGCGGAGGCGGTGCAGGCCCTCATCACCGGTGTTCCCGCGATCCGGACGAACTGCCACTACGGTCACAACCTCCTCGGGGGCTGGGATGTTCGGGGACTCGACGCGCCAAGTCCGCACTGCCCTAACCGTCATCCGCGGCCTTGAGGTGGTCGTGCAGGCTCGGGCGCGGCGCATCGAACGCGAGGAGGATGTCCGCCGCCTCGCTGAAGCAGCGCACGGCTTCGTCGCGGTGGTGCAAGTGGTAGTGCAAGCGGGTCATGGTCATCAGGACCTCCGCCAGCTCTTGGTCCCACCCGGCGCTGACGCGGTAGCAGGCCTCTACTTCCCGGCACAGGTCGAGCGCGCGCTGGTGGTCACCAAGCCCCTGCAGGGCGACCGCGATGTTGTGCCGCGCGTGCGCCACTCCCGGTGGGGACCCGAGGGCGAGTCGGAACGCGAGCTCGTGCTCGGCGTGGTCGAGGGCTTCCGCGTGTCTGCCGAGCTTGGTGGTGATCACGCTGAGGTTGGCGTGCACGGCTGCTTCGACCGAGCCGCCGCGGACATCGCGCAGCAGTGGCAGGGCTTGGCGGTAGTAGGGCTCGGCGTCCGCATGCCGTTCCTGGAGTACCGCTGTGCGTCCGAGCGCGCACAGTGCCTCGCCGCGCAGGATGGTGTCGCCGACACGCTCGGCCAGCGCGTAGGCGTCGCGGTGGTCGGTGTCGGACTTGACCCAGGACTCCATTTGCTGGTGGGTGTCGCCGCGCCGGATGCGGAAGGTGATCTCGAATGTGGTCGCACCGCAGGCTTGTGCCGCGGCGATGCCTGCCGTTTCCGCCTCCGCGCGCACGCGCAGGGTCGCGCGTGGTCGGGTGGCCAGGAACCGCATCGCTCCGGCGATCGCCATGGTGAGCGGGTGTGCTTCGAGCTGCTCGGTGAGCCGCAAGGCGGCCTGCAGGGTGGTGAGCTCGGTGCTCAACCAGGTCAAGGCTTCCGCCCGGTCCCGCACGACAGCGGGTTCGTCGACCTTCGCGAGATCGATCACGAGCGAAGCGTTGCCGGGGAACAACAACCGGTCGGCGGCGGTGGCGGTTCGGGCATACCGAGTGAGCACGGCCATCGTGGCCGCACGTCGGTCCTCGGCGGTCTCGTCGCGTTCCGCGCACTGGGCGGCGTAGGCGTGCAGGAGGTCGTGCGCCTGGTACCGCTCGCGGCCCGACGGCTCGACAAGGTGAAGATCGGACAGCGCCACCAGGTGCCGGGTCGCTTGTGTGGAGCCGAGTCCGGTGAGAGCGGCCACGGCCAGGACGCTGAACTCGGTGCCCGGGTGCAGGCCCAGCCTGCGGAAGGTCCGCGCGAGCGGCGGGGCGAGCGAGGTGTAGGACCACTCGAAGATGGTCCGGATCTCGCTGCTGCCGTCGCTGAGCCCGTTCACCGCGCCCGGGTCAGCGGTGATCTCGGCGATGACGTCCGCGACCCGCAGGTCCGGCCGGACCGCCAGGTGGGTCGCGGCGACCCGCAGGGCGAGCGGTAACCGCGCGCACGCCCGAACCAGGTCGCGCGGCTCGATGTCGCGCGCCCCGACGATCCCGCGGACGAACGCGGTGGACTCGTCGTCGGTGAGCAGCCCCAACGGGATCCGGTGCGCGGCTTCGGTGATCACCAGCCCGGTCATGGCCCGTCTGCTGGTCACCACCGCCAGCGACCCGGGCGCCGCCGGGAGCAGAGGCCGGACCTGTTCGGGGCTCACCGCGTTGTCCAACAGGACCAGCACCCGCCGCCCGGACAGCATTGAGCGGTACAAGGTGGTCTGGGTGTCCAGATCGGCCGGGATCCGCTCTTCCGCGATCCCCAACGCATAGAGGAATGAGGAGAGCACGAGGCCGGGCGCGAGTGGAGCGCTAGGACCGTGACCGCGCAGATTGGCGAACAGCGTCCCATCGGGGAATCGGTCTTGTACCCGGTGCGCCCACCGCACGACCAGGGTCGTCTTGCCGACCCCCGCGGTCCCGTCGACTGCCGCCACAGTCGCGCTTGGGCTGTCCAATAGCGCGTCCAGTGTGGCCAATTCCCGCGCCCTGCCGACGAAATCCCGCACTCCGGCGGGGGATTGGCGGGGCAACGGCACGGTGTCCGGCCGTCCGATCACGACCTGGTTGATCGTGGTCGCCTGCACCACCGAACCCGTCACGCCACCGGCGACCTCGTTGCGCGCACCCACGGGCCCAGTCTCGTGCCACAACCGGGACGTGAGCCCGCCCGGTGCTCGTCCACCACCCGGTCGGCGGAAGGAAAGCACGCCATGGGGGAGTGGGCGATACCGGCGGTAGTTGTCGTGGTGCCACGCCCTGTCCACTTTCTGTCCGTTCTGGGCGGCCCACGTCCAGTCGGTGGGGACGGGCTGCCGACGGTGGAAATCTGTTTCGTGAAACCGGCTCTGACCTGCGGGTCGGTTTCGGGAAAATGTCGTAACAGGGACGCGGAACAGAACACTTCAACCGTGTTGGGCTTGCCGACTAATTTCCGGATTCCAAGCTCCACACGA
Source organism: Actinokineospora diospyrosa (assembly GCF_024171925.1). GTDB lineage: Bacteria > Actinomycetota > Actinomycetes > Mycobacteriales > Pseudonocardiaceae > Actinokineospora > Actinokineospora diospyrosa. The sequence continues at coordinate 151,533 of NZ_JAMTCO010000006.1, forward strand.
AGAGGAGTAAGCAATGCCCTGCAAATCGAAAACGTTACTGGCGGCCGCCATGGCGCTGGTCGCGGTCGCCGCGGCGGTGGTGATCACGCCAACGGCCTTCGCCGGTGAACCCGAGGGTTCGGTCCGGGTGGCCGCCAAGAACCCCGTCCCGGGGGTGTACTTGGTCAAGCTCAAGGACTACGCGGGCGCCGCGTCCTCGACCAGCCGCGCGCAAGCGCTGACCGACCAGTACGGCGGCACCGCGACCCACACGCTCGACCGGGTCATGCGCGGGTACGTCGCGGAGAACCTCGACGAGCGGGCCGCCCGCCGCCTCGCGGCCAACCCCGAGGTCGAGTCGGTCACCCAGTCCGGCACCTCGCACGCCGCCGAGACCCAGACCAACCCGGTCAACTGGGGGCTCGACCGCGTCGACCAGCGCGACCTGCCGCTGGACAAGAAGTACACCTACTCCGACACCGCGGGCGCGGGCGTCAACGTCTACATCGTCGACACCGGCATCCGCTACACGCACACGGAGTTCGAGGGCCGCGCGAAGTTCGCCGCGGACTTCGTGCAGCCGCCCACCAACGGCAACGACTGCGACTCGGCCAAGGCCGGGCACGGCACGCACGTGGCGGGCATCGTCGGCGGCAAGACCCGCGGCGTGGCCAAGAAGGCGAACCTGTTCGCCGTGCGCATCCTGGGCTGCCAGTCCTCCGGCAAGGACACCGACATCGTCGTCGCGGCCGAGTGGTTGGCCAAGAACGCGGTGAAGCCCGCGGTGGCGAACATGAGCGTCTACGCCGACGACCCGACCATCGGCGTGGACGCCATCAAGGGGTCCATCGCCGCGGGTGTCCAATGGGGACTGATCACCGGCAACAACGGCGGCAACTCCTGCGACTACGGCCCGGGCAGCCGGGTCGACACCGGCGTGCGGACCGGCAACTCGACCTCGTCGGACCAGCGCGCGGGTGACTCCAACGACGGCGCCTGCATGGACGTGTTCGCGCCGGGCAGCAACATCGACTCGTCGATCAACTCCTCGGACACCGCCTACGGGCAGAAGTCCGGCACCTCCATGGCCGCCCCGCACGTGACCGGCGCGCTGGCGCTGCGGTTGGCCGAGGCGCCGTCCTCGACGCCCGCGGACCTGAAGAAGTGGATCGTCGACAACGCCACGACCGGCAAGATGACCAACATCCGCGCGGGCACGCCCAACCGGCTGCTGTACATCCCGAGCGCGCCGCCGTCGACCAACGACTTCTCCATCGCGGCGAACCCGGCGTCGGTCAACGCCAACCCGGGCGCCTCGGCGACCAGCACCATCGCCACCACGGTCGTGCGCGGCTCGTCGCAGAGCGTCGCCCTGTCCGCGAGCGGCCTGCCCTCGGGCGTCACCGCGGCGTTCGACCCGACCTCGGTGACCGCGGGCAACTCGTCGAAGCTGACCCTCTCGGTGTCCTCCAGCGCGACCCCGGGCACCTACAAGGTCACCGTGACCGGTAAGAGCACCGACGCCACCCACACCGCCGACGTGAGTCTGACGGTCAACGGGACTGTTCCCAACGACTTCAGCCTCGGCGCCAGCCCGAGCAGCGGTTCCGTCGCGGCCGGGTCCTCGGCGTCGACGACCATCAGCGCGAACGCGGTTCGCAGCGCACGCAACGACGGCCTCACCGACGGCACGTCCGGCACCGCATCGGGTCCCGGCGTGATCAACGGGTCGCCGACCACGGTCGCCAAGTACCCGTTCATCATCTCGCAACACCGCACCGGGGGCGTCCGGCCGCAGGAGCAGTCCTGCACCGGCTCGGTCGTGGCGAAGCGGGCCGTGCTGATCGCGGCGCACTGCAAGTTCTCCCAGGGCGACCCGAAGTACCTGGTGTACGGGCGTGACGACCTCAACGCCACCAACACCGGCACCCGCGTCGAGATCGAGGAGTACCGCACCCACCCGAGCTACGACGCCAACGACGGCTGGCGCACCGGCTTCGACGTGGCGGTCATCTTCACCAAGTCCGACATCCCGGTCCCGGCGGGCTACCAGTTCCCGTCGATCGCCAAGTCCGGCGACAGCCTGCCGCTGGGCAGCAAGGGTACCGCGATCGGCTACGGCAAGACCGACGCCAACGACGCCAACAAGAACGCGCTGCTGCGCGAGACCGTGCTGCCGACGGTGGCGGACCAGAACTGCGCGAACATCAACTCGCAGTTCGACGCCCGCTACATGTTCTGCGACGGCTTCGGCAACGGCAGCACCGGCCTGTGCCAGGGCGACTCCGGTGGCCCGTACTTCCTCAACGGCAAGATCTGGGGCGTGTTCTCCTGGCTGCGCACCGACTGCGCGTCCTACAACGCCCACGGCAAGCTGTGGGGCGTCATGGGCGACTGGGCCAACGCGCAGATCGGCGACACCCCGAACCCGCCGACCGGCGACATCGCCCTCTCGGCCAGCGGGCTGCCCTCGGGCGCGACGGCGTCGTTCAACCCGACCACGATCGGCGCGGGTGGCACCTCCACCCTCACGGTCAGCACCTCCGCGTCCACGGCCGCCGGTGAGTACCGGATCACGGTCAGCGGCACGCGGTCCGGGGTCACCCGCACCACGGTGTACACCCTGACGGTCACCGGCGGCGGCAACACCCCGCTCACCGTGACCAACCCCAACGCGCAGACCAGCGTCAAGGGGAAGCCGGTCAGCCTGCAGATCAACGCCAGCGGCGGCAAGGGCGGCAACCGCTTCACCGCCACCGGGCTGCCCGCGGGCTTGAGCATCAACGCCAGCACCGGGTTGATCACCGGCTCACCGACCACCTGGGCGAACTACCACCCGACGGTGACGGTGACCGACAGCTCCGGCGCCAAGGCGAGCGCCACGTTCTACTGGTTCGTCTTCCAGTACTAGCCGGATCCGGACCGCGGCCGGGTTCCCACCCGGTCGCGGTCTGTCCACAATGGCTTCCGGTGGCGGATCGGCCCACCGCGCTCGGTCCTGGCGCGGTGGGGAGTGTCGTGGCAGTGGCAGGGACTGCGGGCATTCACACCGATCCGCGTCGGGTAGGGCGGGCGGGCACCTGAGGTCCAGGGTGCCCGCCCGCTACCGCTCCCAGCGCACGCCGACGGTTCCGGGGCGGACCGAGGGCGCGACCAGCGACGTGGTTCCCGCCGCCCCCAACCACAGGTCTTCGACGTGCTGCTCGGGTCCGCGCAAGCCCGCCCGGTCGTAGCGGCGGACCCGACCGGGCGGGGTCCCGACGAACCGCAACTGCACGGTGTAGAGGCCGACCGGGCGGGAGAACCGGCGGTACACGTGGTCGAGCGGTTGCCCTTGCGCCAAGCGCAGGTCGTACTCGATCACGGTGTCCTCGCCGCGGTTGAGCGGGCGGTCGAACAGGAACTCCGCCACCATCGACCGGCCCTCCGGGGCGCCGCGGACCCGACCCAGTCGGGCATAGGCGACCCCGAGCAGGTCGGGCGCGCCGAACACCGGGTCGTCGGTCTCGTGGCACACCACGCAGCGGTCGACCCGGTCGGCGGTGGCGCGGAGCACGAGCCGGGTCCGCTGCCTGCGTTCGCCGGTGTGCTCGTCGATCACCAGGGCGTCGCTGACGCCGAGGTAGTCCAGCTGCCCGTCCGGGGTGGCCTCCAGGCCGGTGAGCAGGCGCCCGCAGGACGGCCACAACTCGCGCCTCGACAGCGTGCCGGGTGGCCGGGTGCCGCGCCCCCGGGGTTTGCGGCCGCCGAGCAGGGCGACCAGCGAGGCGGCGGGCAGCCCCAGGACCTCCTCCAGCGCGCTGAGCGCGACCATCGACTCGGCGCGCTCCGGTCTGCTGCGGCCGCTGCGCCAGTACGAGATCGCGGTGCGGCTCACCGTGATCCCGCGGTCGGACAACCTGCCGCACAAGCGTTCCAGGGTCAGCCCGGACGCCTCGATGGCGGCGTCCAGCGCCACCTCGAACGGTCCGGTCCGCAGCACCCGTCGTACGTCGGTGTTCATCGCCCAACTCCCGGTCGGCCCATCGGCGGGGGAAGGCCACCAAAGTAGACGTCCGACGGCGCCGCGAGAAGGGCACCGCCGGCCATCGGCCAGATGTGGCCACCGGACCTACACTGACCCGGTGGACCCCCTCGACGTCGACTTCCTCGAGCCGATCGGCCTCGGCCCGGCGGAGGGGGCCGTCTACCTGGAGCTCCTGCGGCACCCGCGGGCCGACGCCCGCCACCTCGCCGCCGAACTGGAGCTCTCCGGCAGCGGCCTCACCCGAGCCCTGGCGAACCTGGTCGACGCGGGCCTGGTCGCCCGGCTCGCCTGCCGCCCCGCCCGCTACGTGCCCGCGCCCCCGCAGGTCGCCCTCGACGCCCTGGCCCTGCGCCGCGCCGAGGACCTCGACCGGCTCCGCGCGACCGCCCGCAGGCTCGCCAGCACCTACGAGCAGGCGCCCCGCGGCGCCCCCGGTGATCTGGTCGAGCTGATCGAAGGCGGCCCCGCGGTCCGCCACCACATCGCGCAGCTGCAGCTCGCCGCCCAGGAAGAGGTCCTGATCGTCGACTGCCCGCCCTACCTCGGCGGCGCCCCCGAACTCAACATCACCGAACTCCAAGGCCTGCGCCGCGGCGTCGCCTACCGCACGATCTACCACCTCCCGGTCCTCGACGACCCCGACCGCCTCGCCGAGGTCACCACCTACACCGAGGCCGGTGAGCAGGCCCGCGCCCTCCCGGACGTCCGGCTGAAGATGATGATCGCCGACCGGCGGGTGGCCCTGCTCCCGCTCAGCTTCGACGAGTCCGAGACCGGCGCCCGCATCGTCGTGCACCGCTCACCGCTGCTGGTCACCCTGGTCGCCTGCTTCGACCTGCTCTGGGAGCGCGCCACCCCCATCGGCACCGCCCTGCGCGGCACCCACCGCGACAAGGAGATGCTCGCCCTGCTCGCCGCTGGCCGCAAGGACGCCGCGATCATGCGCTCCCTCGACATCACCCAGCGCACCATGACCCGCCGCATGTCCGCCCTGCTGACCGAACTCGACGCCACCACCCGCTTCCAGGCAGGTGTCCAGGCCTCCCGCCGCGGCCTGGTCTGAGCCGCTGCCGCTGGCCAGTGGCCGATCTCGATGAGCCTGCTGGTCGGGTCCTGTCCGAGTGACGGGTGCGCGCCACCCCGACCCATCGAACCCGACCGACACGACCGCCTTTGCCGCTGGCCTCGCCCGGAACCACTGTGGATCGAACCGGGTATCGCCGGACCTGACCGCCTACCGGGATTCCCTGGAACGCCTGTGCTGGCAAGGCGCCGACCTGGTTACCACGACCCTCGCGGCACGGCGGTGATGGTACCCATCGCCGACCGGCGCCAGAGGGCGCGGGAATCCCGCCGGTCAGCCAGTTCCGGCAACGGCTCCGTCGCGCGACGGAGTGTGTCGTCGGCGTATCAATAACCGCATACGACCCCGCAACGCCGTGCTGGCTTGACTCGGCACATGCTCCATAGCGACCCAGCGCGAGCGGCGGACCGGCGCTCCGCGTCCCCGGGTGTCCCGAACGTGGGGATCACCGTGTACGGCTGCGGCCGGGATGAGGCTGCCTTGTTCCGGGCAGAGTCGCCGCGCTTCGGTGTTGTGCCGACCATTACCGGCGCGGCCGTGTCCGAGGCCACCGTCGACCTGGTGTCCGGCGACCGGTGCGTCAGTGTCGACCACAAGGTCCGGATCCCGAACGCGACGGTGCTCGCGTTGAGCCGGGCGGGCGTGGCTTACATCTGCACGAGGAGTGTCGGGTTCGACCACATCGATGTGAGCTACGCGGCGAGCGTGGGGATCCTGGTGGAGAACGTCATCTACTCGCCCGACAGCGTGGCCGACTACACGGTGATGCTGATGTTGATGGCGCTGCGCAATGCCGCACCGATGGTCAGGCGAGTGGATGTCCACGACTACCGGTTGAACGACACCCCCGGGCGGGAGTTGCGCGACTTGACCGTCGGGGTGGTCGGGACGGGGCGCATCGGCGCCGCGGTGGTGGACAGGCTGCGTGGTTTCGGTTGCCGGGTAATGACTTGTGGCAAGCGCCGCGCCGCACTTGACCAGTTGCTGTCGCTGTCCGACATCGTCACGCTCCACACGCCACTCAACGCCGAGACCTACCACCTCTTGGATGGTCGTCGTATCGCGCAGATGAGGCCCGGGGCGATTGTCGTCAACACCGGACGCGGTTCGCTCATCGACACGGACGCCCTAGTCGCCGCACTGGAGGGCGGCGAGTTGGGCGGCGCTGCGCTGGACGTCCTTGAAGGGGAAGAGGGGGTCTTCTACGCGGATTGCGGGGACAAGCCCCTCGGGAGCGCGTTGATGAAGCTGCAGGGGATGCCGAATGTGCTCATCAGTCCGCACACGGCTTACCACACTGATCACGCACTGCGGGACATCGTCGCCAACAGCCTCTTGAACTGCGTGAACTTCGAAAGAAGGATGTGACATGCACAGGGTGAAGATCGGGATCGTCTTCGGGGGAACCTCTGAGGAGCACCCCGTTTCCGTCAAGTCGGCCCAAGAGGTCGCCAAGCACCTCGACACCGAGAAGTACGAGCCGTTCTGGGTCGGGATCACCAAGCGCGGCGCTTGGCAGCTGTGCGACGGGCCGGGGGTGAACTGGGAGGGGAGCGGCAACCGCCCGGTCGTGCTGTCGCCGGACCGCGAGTACCGCGGGTTGCTGGTCCTGAACCGCGGGCGGTACGAGGCGATCGGCTTGGACGTCGTGCTGCCCGTCCTGCACGGCAGGCTCGGTGAGGACGGCGCGGTGCAGGGATTGCTGGAGCTCTCCGGAATCCCTTACGCGGGCTGCGATGTGCAGAGTTCCGCGCTGTGCATGGACAAATCCCTCACCTACACCGTCGCCAGGAGCGCGGGCATCGCGACGCCGAACTTCTGGGTCGTCGGCGACGGGTTCGACGCGGATCGGTTGACATACCCCGTCTTCGTGAAGCCCGCCCGCTCGGGGTCTTCCTTCGGCGTCAGCAAGGTGTCCACAGTGGAGGAACTGCCTGCCGCGGTGGAGCTCGCACGACAGTATGACTCGAAGGTACTGGTGGAAGAGGCCGTCGTCGGCAGCGAGGTCGGGTGTGCGATCTTGGGAACCGACCTCGACCCGGTCGCGGGTGAGGTGGACCAGATCACCCTGTCGCACGGGTTCTTCAAGATCCACCAGGAGAGCGACCCGGAGAGCGGCTCGGAGAACTCGACGGTGACCGTGCCCGCCGACATCCCGGCGGAGTCGCGCTGGCTGGTCCAGGCGACCGCGCGGGCCGTGTTCCGCGCGCTGGGCTGCCAGGGCCTGTCCCGAGTGGACATGTTCCTGAAGGAAGACGGAACGGTGGTGCTCAACGAGGTCAACACCATGCCCGGTCTGACCTCGTACAGCCGCTACCCGAGGATGATGGCGGCCGCTGGGATCCCGCTCACCGACGTCATCGACCAGATGGTGTCGCTGGCCCTGGCGGGCAAGTCCCAGTGAACAACGACTTCGCCCACGTCGACGAGCTGCTGCCCGGAACGCGCTGGGACGCCAAGTACGCCACCTGGGACAACTTCACCGGCAAACCCGTGGACGGCTACCTGGCGAACCGGATCATCGGCACAACGGCTTTGTGCGCGGCCCTAGGCACCGCACGGGAGAAGGCCGCCTCCCACGGCTTCGGCCTGCTCCTCTGGGACGGCTACCGCCCACAACGCGCGGTGGATGCCTTCCTGCGCTGGTCGACCCAACCTGAGGACGGCCGGACGAAGGCACGGCACTACCCGAACATCGACCGGACGGAGATGTTCGAGAAGGGCTATGTGGCCAGGAAATCCGGTCACAGCCGAGGAAGCACCGTAGACCTGACGCTGTACCACCTGTCCACCGGTGAGCTCACCGCAATGGGCGGCGACCACGACCTGATGGACCCGGTGTCGCACCACGGGGCACCGGGCATCGGGGACCTCGAGTCGAGCAACCGCCACCACCTCCGCTCGATCATGGAAGCCTGCGGCTTCAGGCCCTACGAAAACGAGTGGTGGCACTACACCCTGCTCGACGAGCCCTACCCCAACACCTACTTCAACTTCCCCGTCAGCTAGTACCGCACCCAGCCCACCTCCCGCGAGCCCCAGCCCCGGCATGCGCAAGATCATCTGCCCCAAGAGCCCCCGATATACAGCTTACCGAGGGAACCCGACAAAACCGGGGCAGCGATCACAGCCTGTGGACAACAGAGCCCGTTGTGGACAACCACCTACCCTTGGATTGTTGGTGCCAGGTCCACCCCGTCGAGCAGTTGGCACCGGCGGCTCCGCGGAGCGCGGGGCGGGGGATGCGGTCGGGGCAGGGCGGCTGGGTTGTCCTGCCCGCCTCGTGCAAGATCATCTGCCGCAAGAGCCCCTGATATACAGCTTACCGAGGGAACCCGACAAACCCGGGGCGGCGATTGGGGCCTGTGGACAACAGAACACGTTGTGGACAAACACCTCGCCAGCCCAACCCGGACCCCTGGACACGCGGAAACCGAGGTGCAATCCCAGCCCACCGAGTCGGCCCTGCCAACCCAGCCCTTGGACACTCAGACCCTGCGGTGCCAACTGGCCTTCCGTCAGGTCCGCCCTAGCCCACCTGGCCGACCACCGGACACTTGGACCCGACGGTGCCAGCCCGCCCCCCCCGCCAGATCCGCCCCCAACCCACCTACCCAGCCCGTGGACAGTCGGAACGGCCGGTGCCATCCCAGCCCACCCTCGCCAGCCCTGCCAGCCCTGCCAGCCCAGCACCTGGACAGTCGGAGTCGCTGGTGCCAAATGCTCGATGGGGCGAACTTGTTTTGCGTTGGGGGACGGCACCCGTAGCGTTTCCGCGCGGCAGGGCCTGCTTTTGGGCCCCTGCTTTGCGGTTCTGCGTCGGGTGTTGTAGGGGCCCCGCGCAAAACAAGTTCGCCCCATCGAGCTCGTCGCATTGCCGCGGACCGGACGCCGAGCTTGCCGCCAGGCGACGAGGCCGACCCCGCACCCCTCCACCACCTCAACCGTGCCCGAGCTCCCGCTCACAACGCAACCGCACACTCACACGCAGCCCCCCACCAACCCGCGGCGTCAGCGTGAGCGTCCCGTCATGGGCCCGCACGATGCTGTCCACGATCGCCAACCCCAACCCAACCCCCGCGTGATCCGAGCGCACCCGACCAGTGCCGCGCTGAAACGGCTCCGTCAGCGTCGACACCAACTGCGGGCTCAACTTCGCTCCCGTGTTCTCAACGGTGAGCACCACAGCCTCGGAGTACACATCCGTGCTGACCCAAACAACCCCCCGCTCAGGCAGATTGTGGACGATCGCGTTATGCACCAGGTTCGCCGTCAATTGCGACAGGAGCACGTAAGAGCCGCTGGTAGGAGCCAGCTCCGCGGAGGTCTCAATAGTCACGCCGTGTCGTTCGGCGAGGGGGAGCAGTGTCTCGGTGGCCTCCTCCGCGGCCAGTGACAGGTCGACGTGTTCGCGGGTGAATGAGCGTCGGTTGGCGCGGCTGAGCAGGAGCAACGCCTCGGTGAGGTCGGTGGCCCGGGTGTTGACGAACTGCAGGCGGTCGAGCAGGGCGCCGGTGTCGCGGTTCGGGTCGTCGCGGGCCACCTCCAGCAGTGTCCGGGTGATCGCCAGCGGGGTGCGCAGTTCGTGGGAGGCGTTGGTGGCGAACCTGCGCTGCTCGGCGTCGTGCGCCTCGATCCGGGCCAGCATGGTGTCGAAGGCGTCGGCGAGTTCGCGGAACTCGTCCTGCCTGCCCTCCAGGTGGATCCGGTGCGCGAGCGACCCGTTCGCGGCCAGGCGCGTGGCGTTGGTGATGCGCACCAGCGGCGCGAGCATGCTGCCCGCCAGGACCCACCCGCCGAGGAGGCCGAGGACCAGCAGGACCGCGAGCGCGATGGCCGCCTTCGGGACAAAAGCGGCCTGCAGGTCGGCGCGGTCCGGTATGGACATCCCCGGCATCCCGGGTGCGCCCGGTAGGGCCGCGTCGATCACCTCGGGGACGTAGCGCAGGAGGAACACCCAGACCACGGCGAGCAGCAGGGCGCCCGCGACCATCAGGAACCCCGCGTAGCTGAGGGTCAGTTTGAGCCGAACGCTCGCGCCGGGCCGCCTACCCACGGTCGGGCCCGGTCGCGGGCGGCGTGTCGATGCGGTAGCCCACGCCCGCCACGGTGGCGATGAGCCACGGTTCGCCGAGGCGTTTGCGCAGCGCCGAGACCGTGATGCGCACGGCGTTGGTGAACGGGTCGGCGTTCTCGTCCCACGCCCGCTCCAGCAGCGCCTCGGCGCTGACCACACCGCCCTCGGCGTCGACCAGGACCTCGAGCACGGCGAACTGCTTGCGGGTGAGCGCGACGTAGCGGCCGTCGCGGTAGACCTCCCGGCGGAACGGGTCCAGCCGCAGACCGGCGACCTCCCGCACCGGGGGCCGGTTGTGCGCGCGCCTGCGGTCGAGCGCCCTGAGCCGCAGGACGAGTTCCCGCAGCGCGAACGGCTTGGTGAGGTAATCATCGGCGCCGAGCGCGAAGCCGGTGGCCTTGTCGTCGATCCGGTCGGCCGCGGTGAGCATCAGGATGGGCATACCGCTACCGGCGGCGATGATGTGTTCGGCGATGTCGTCACCGGAGGGCCCGGGAATGTCGCGGTCGAGCACGGCGATGTCGTAGGTGTTGATCCGCAACAGCTCTAGAGCGGTGTCCCCGTCCCCGGCGATGTCGGCCGCGATCGCCTCCAGGCGCAGCCCATCGCGGATGGCCTCGGCCATGTAGAGCTCGTCCTCGACGACCAGCACGCGCATGCCCAGATGCTACGAGCCCGCCCATATCGTCGTCGTATCGACGCTGGCACCCGCCGGTGCGCAAGATCGTCCGCCGTCCGATCTCTCGATGGTCGACGCAATTGCCCGCCATTCCGGCAACACTTGTCAAGTGCGCCGCATTCGGACGTGCGTTACCGTGCTGAAACTTCCTCCGTGACTCCCGCCTGCCAAGGACAGGGGCTCCGGCAAACCCTGGCGGTGCATACCTCTAGATCACTTTCCCCATCACTTCGGGGGCTTGTGGCAAGAGCCGCCAGCGGGCAACTATGGACACGGACTGTGGATTTTTATGATAATCACTGTATGTGGAAGATTTCTTTATCATCGAGATTAACGCGGCCCCAGAGATTGGTGATCGCGGGCGTTACCAGTATTGCCGTTGTGGTGGCGACGACGCTCGCGGTCGGTGGTAGCGGGCTGGCCTCGGCCGCGCCGTCGGCCGCCGCGCCGTGCACCGCCCCGGCGTGGGCCGAGGGCACCACCTACACCGCCGGGACCAAGGTCACCTACCAGAACCGGCTCTACAGCGCCCAGGTCACCCACACGGCGTGGCCCGGTGCCGGGTGGAACCCCGCGGCGAGCAAGTCGTTGTGGAGCGACCAGGGTGCTTGTGACGGCAACCCGACCACGACCACGACGACCACCACGACCCGGCCGACGACTACCACCACCACGACCACGACCCCGCCCACCACGACTACGACCACCACAACCACCACCACGACGACCACGCCGCCGACCACGACGACCACGACCGACCCCGGGGGCGAGACCTGCGCGGTGAAGTCGAAGCCCGCGGGCAAGGTCCTCGTCGGCTACTGGGAGAACTGGGACGGCGCCACCAACGGCGTGCACCCGCCGTTCGGCTGGACGAGCATCGCCAACCCGGTGATCCGCCAGCACGGCTACAACGTGCTCAACGCCGCGTTCCCGGTGATCCGCTCCGACGGCACCGCGCTGTGGGAAGACGGCATGGACAGCACGGTCAAGGTCGCCACGCCCGCCGAGATGTGCGCGGCCAAGGCGCAGGGCCAGACGATCCTGATGTCGATCGGCGGCGCGACCGCGGGCATCGACCTGAACTCGGCCACCGTCGCCGACAAGTTCGTCGCCACCATCGTGCCGATCCTGAAGAAGTACAACTTCGACGGCATCGACATCGACATCGAGACCGGTCTCGCGGGCGCGGGCAACATCAACCAGCCCTCCGCCTCGCAGGCCAACCTCATCCGCATCATCGACGGCGTGCTGGCCCAGATGCCGTCGAACTTCGGCCTGACCATGGCACCGGAGACCGCTTACGTCACCGGCGGCAGCGTCACCTACGGCTCCATCTGGGGCGCCTACCTGCCGATCATCAAGAAGTACGCGGACAACGGCAGGCTGTGGTGGCTGAACATGCAGTACTACAACGGAAGCATGTACGGCTGCTCGGGTGACTCGTACCAGGCCGGCACCGTCCAGGGCTTCGTCAAGCAGACCGAGTGCCTCAACGCGGGCCTGGTCATCCAGGGCACCACCATCAAGGTGCCCTACGACAAGCAGGTCCCCGGCCTTCCCGCGCAGCCCGGTGCAGGCGGTGGCTACATGAGCCCGTCGCTGGTCTCGCAGGCGTGGGGCAGCTTCGGCGGCAACCTCAAGGGGTTGATGACCTGGTCGCTCAACTGGGACGGGTCGAAGAGCTGGAGTTTCGGCGACAACGTCAAGTCCCTGCAGGGTCGCTGACCCGGTAGCGACCGTGCCGACGCCGAGGGCCCGTCCGGCCCGAACACCAGTGGCCGGACGGGCTCCGCGCTGTCGCGGGCCGGTGACTGATCGACTGCGGGCGGTGATGGCCGTTGTGTAGGGTCGGGCCCCGGGGATGAGGGGAGGGGTCGGCCCATGGTGCAGGTCCAGCAATTGCCCGTGCCGCCCGCGGTGTTCGTCGACCGGGTGCCCGTGCTGGAGTGGATGACCGCCCGCCTGGACGCCGCCCGGGCGGCTGGGCGGCCTGCGTTCCTGGCACTGCACGGGCCGCCGGGGGTCGGGCTGCGCAGCATGGTGCACAAGTGCTTCTGGGACGCGCCGGAGCGCTTCGCCGACGGCTCGGTGCGGGTGCGGCTCGGCGACGGCGTCGCGGGGACCCCGGACCCGGTGGGGGAGGCGCTGGGCGACCTGCTGGTCGACCTCGGCGTGCCCGCGGGTGATCTGCCGGTGTCCGAGGAGGCGCGGGCGCGACGGCTGAAGACGGTGACCTACCGCATGAGCGTGCTGGTGGTCCTGGAGGAGGTGTCCTCCGCCGCGCAGGTCGAGCGGTTCCTGGTGAACTCGCCGACCTCGGCGGTGGTGGCGCTGTGCCGGTCCCCGTTGGCGCAGTTGCGCCGCCTGGGGTTCGAGCTCGCCCCGGTGGAGCCGCTGGAGGACCGGTTCGGCGTCGAGCTGTTCGAGCAGGCGCTGGGACCCTCGTGGTACTCGGCGGCGGGTGTCACGCCGGAGTCGGTGGTCCGGGCCTGCGGCGGGTACCCGCTGGCGATCACCACCACGGCCGCCCAGATCGCCGGTGCGCGCGAGTGGGAGGTCGCCGACCTGGTGCGCGACGTGTCGCGCCGCGGCCTCAGCGCGCTGGACCGCGACGCCCAGGAGTACGTGCGCGACAGCTTCGACCGCGCCTACAACCGGGTCGCGCCCGCCGCAGCGCGGGTGTACCGGCTGGTCGTCGGGCTGCACCCGGGCCGGAGCGTGACCACGGAGGCCGCCGCGACCACGGTCGGGACGGACGCGGCCGAGGTGCGGGCGGCGCTGGTGGAGCTGGCCGGTGCCCAGTTGGTGACCCAGGTCGCGGCCGACCGGTTCGAGTTCCACGACGTCGCGTACTGGCACGCGCGCGAGTCCGCCGACATCGGCGAGGCGCGGGCCGACCAGCGCGCCGCGGTGGCGCGGATCGTCGGGTGGTACCTGGCCGCGGCGGTGCGCCACGACCGCGTGCTGTCCGCCCGTCCCCGCAGCGGCCCGCTGTACCAGGAACCGCCGCCGCTGCAGGACGGCGCGTCGATCGGGCCGTCGCGGGCGGAGGCGTTGGCCTGGTTGGAGTCGCACCGGCAGACCTTGAGCGCGGCGGTCCTGCTCGCCCACCGGTTCGAGCTGCACGACCTGGTGTGGCAGCTGTGCGAGGCCATGTGGGGCGTGCTGCACCTGCACGGCCACTACGACGACTGGATCGCCACGCACCGGGCGGGCGTCGACTCCGCCATGCAGGTCGCCGAACCCGCGGCCCGGATGCGGGTGTGGTCGCAGCTCGGGTCGGCGCTGCTCGCCGTCGGCGACCTCGACGAGGCGGGTCGGTGTTTCGTGCAGGCGTACCGGTTCGCGCCGGATCCGGTCGGTCAGCAGAGCGCGCTCGAGTGGTCCGGCAAGGTCGCCGCCCGCCGCGGTGACTGGGACGAGGCCCTGTCCTGGTACGACCGGTCTTGGCAGGTGGCCGCAGAGGAAGTGGCCGAGAAGTGGCGGCCCCGGATGCTCGCCCTGCTTTGGTTGCAGCGCGCGCGAGCGCACCGGGGTGCCGGCCGCGCTGACGCCGCTGTCGCCGCCGCGTCGGAGGCGTTGCGGTACTTCGCCGGGACGGCTGAGTCGGACAACCTGGCCAAGTCGCTTTACGAGCTCGCCGAAGCACAGCGGCTCGCCGGAGCACCTGACGCTTCGGACAACGCCCGACGCGCGGCCGAGCTGTTCCGTGCCGACGACTCGCCCCGCGGTGAGGCGTCGGCGCTGGCCACGGTGATCGAGTGCGGCGCCGCCGCGGAGGCGGACCAGGCCCGGGTGCTCGAGCTCTACCTGCGGCTCGGTGACCCGCGCGGGCTCAGCTCCCCAGGGTGAAGGTCGCGGTCGCCCGCCCGGTCTCCACGTGGAAGGTCGTCGGCGGGCAGTCCGTTGGCCACAGGTACAGGGCGGACACCGCTAGCAGCGGATCGAGCGCGGCGCCGTCCTTGTGGGTCAACCGCAGGGTTGGGCCGTCGCGGAGCGCGACCACGCACCAGTCTTCGGCCACGGCGGCGGCCATCGCGGCGAACGGGTGTCCACTTAGGGCGGTCCGGGGCCATGTGGGGTCCGCGCACCGGGCGAACACGATGTCCGCCGCACTCCGGAGGGCGGGCACGGGGTGGTCGGCCGCGACGACGAGGTGTGAGTCGGACTGCCGTGGCCACGGGGTGGACCGCGCTTGCAGGGCGTCGACGGGATACCTGGCCACCTCGGTGACGCGGTTGTCGACCAGCGTCGCGGACACGCGGTACCCCCGACAGTCGGGTTCGACTGCGGGGACCGGCGGTGCCAACGGGTGGATCGGCGCTGGGACAACGGGTTCGGGCGATCCGAGCACCCGGTAGCCCGCTGTCCTCAGCCGGGCGATCGCCTCGCGGGGGCCGAGGTGACCAACTCCGCCACGGGGTCGAACCGGCCCGGTGCGAACCCGGCCTGGGCGCTCTCCAGTTGAGTGCGCAAGCTCGCGCGGCGGTGGAGCACGGGGGCCAGCGAGCCGAGCCGGTCCGCGGCCGATCCGACGGCGACCTCCTCAGCGGGGAACGACGCGAGCACGACCGGCTTGTCGAGAGCGGCCCCGTAGCAGGTGACCGCGCCGTGGTCGCCCACGACGACGTCAGCGGCGATCAGGGCGGCCGCCCACCCCTCGGCGGGCGGGATCAGGACGAGACCGGACCGCAGGCAATCGGCCAGCCACAGCCGGACCTGGTGCGGGCCGTGGGCGAACCAGAGGTGCGGGTGCAGCACCGCCGCCACCCGGTACCGGTCGACCGGCAACTCGGCGAGCAACTGCCGGAGCAGGTCGGGCCAACTGCCGAACAACGACTCCGCGCGCCAGGTCGAGGACACGACGACGAGGTCCTGGTGCTCGCCCACCCCCAGGGCCGCGCGGAACCGGGGCCGGTGCGCGACGCTCGCCAGCATCCGATCCCACCGCGGATCCCCGATGACCACCGCCCGGTCGACGGCCCCGGGCACCGCGACGGCCAACCGCCCCCGCTCCACCTCGTGCGACAACGCGACCACCGTCGGCACCACCCGGCCGTCGACGACCAACGACTCGGCCGACAGCCCGTAGACCGGCTTTCTGGCTTTCTGGCTTTCTGGCTTTCTGGCTTTCTGGCTTTCCGGCTTTCCGGCTTTCCGGCTTTCCGGCTTTCCGGCTTTCCGGCTTTCCGGCTTTCCGGCTTTCCGGCTTTCCGGCGTGAATCGTCTTACTGTACCCAGTGCCGTGGGAGACGAAGATGGTGGGGCCGTTCAACCGGTGCACATCGCCGCTGGAATTTGCGGTGATGATGAGATTCCACCGCCGTTGGTTCGCGGTGCGCCAATCGATGACCAGTGCCCCTTCCGCGCGGAGCAGATCGCTCACCCCGTTGGGCACCTTCGCCGTGTCCGGACAGGTGAAGGCCAATTGCACGGAAAGGTCGGAGTCGAACATCGCCACGAGGTCGAGGAGGCGGTTCGCCGATGTCACGTTGTGCACGACGAAGAGAACGGCGTGGGTCGGCACATGCGTGAGCCAGCTCGATTCCGGCTGGTCGGCCGCCGGGTCCGTCAGGTCGGTCAACGTTGGCCCGACCGTTAGCCCGCGATGGGGAACACGGGCTCGAAGGGCGTGCGGACGTCGATGTCAGCCCGCGCCGCCTTCGCGAACTCGTTGAGCGCGGCGAAGAAGGCCGTCGATGCCTCGGTGTGGCGCGGGCGGTGGTGTTCGTCGACGGCGCCCTGGTGGCCCGGCTTACCGGTCGCGCGGATCTGCTCGATGGTGCCCGCCAACGCTTCGGCGGCCGCGAGGACAGCGGTGAGCCGCTTGGTGACCGTGCCGTGCGCGACCAACACGGTGTGCATCGCCGCGGCCCTGATCCGCTCGACCACGGCCGTGGTGTCCACCGCTTGCGCGACCCGCGGCGTCGGCCACACGACAACTCGCGCGAGTTCATCGCACGCCGACAGGAATTCCGCGTATACGGTCCGCCTCTGCTCGCCGAAGCGCGAGCGGTTCTCGCGGCGGCCGGAGACGAGCAAGGTCAGCACGACGCCGCTCACCGTGCCGATCACAGCGATCAGCGGAGCGGCCCACCACGGTCCGGTCGAGGTCATGACCAGACCGTAGCGACGCGCTCGCGCCGCCGCGCCGCCGGGCGGGCGGTGGCGGCCGTTAGCACGTCTCCACGTTGGACGCCAGCGGCCCCTGTGCGGTGTCCGCCAACGGAATCCGGCCACGCGGCGGGGTCAACTGTCTGTGATCATCCGGCGCGGGCCGCGCGGTGGAAGTGGGGTGGTCCGCCGTCGCTCACAGTGAGCGCCGCGGTCGCGGGGGTCGGTGGCGGGCGCCGGTGGGAAGGCTTGCCAAATGTGGCGGCGCGTTGAGAGTCTTTGTTGTGTCGTGTGGTCAGTAACAGGTTCAGCAAACCCCTCGATCTGATGACCGGGCCGATGTCGCCTGTACCGCCGGAGAATCCCATGTGCACCGATGACAAACGCGTTCCGAACCCGGACGACTCCCCGCGTCGTCGGATCCTCGTCGTGGGAGCCGGTTTGGCGGGTACCGCGACCGCCATTCGGCTGCTCCGGTTCGCCACCGAACCGGTGGAAGTGGTGCTGGTCGACCGCGAGCCCGCGCACCGGCACGCCGGGCCCGCTTATCACCCCGACGGCAACCCCTGGCACCACGTGTTCAATATCCAAGCCGGGCGGATGTCTGTTTTCCGCGAGGACGTGGACGATTTCCTGTCCTGGTGCAACCATGAGGCGGACCGGTCCGCGTGGCCGCCGCACTGGCGCGCCTTCGCATTCACCGAATCGGGACCGGCCCCGCGCCGGGTGTTCGCCGACTACCTCGCCCAGCGGTTGGCCGAAGCCGCCGCCGACGCGCGCGCCGGGGTGGTGCTGCGCGAAGCCGATGCCGACGTCGTGGACCTGGTGCCGGGGGCGACCGGGACGACCGCGGTGTTCGAGCGGTTCTGTTGGCTGGGCGGGGAACCGGCGCCCGGGGTGGTCACCCTCGAGGTGGATCGCGTGGTGCTCGCGACCGGTCCCGAGTCGCGCCACCCGGGGTACGCGGACGCGGTTCTCGACCACAGCGCCTATGTGCGCCACCCGTACAGCCGCGACGCGGTCGATCGGATCAACGCGGTGCGTCCGGATGCCACGGTCGTCGTCATCGGGAGTCTGCTCAGCGCGTACGACATGGCCGCGATGCTCCTGCGCCGCGGGCACCGGGGCGCGATCCACCTGATCTCGCGGTCGCGGCTCACGCCGAAGCCCTATCCCGCCGACCACAAGCACCGCGTGGTCCACGTCCCCGCGCCGGTGATCGACCCGTCGCGCGGCGGCGCGGACCTGCTGCGGCAGTGGGCCGTGCAGTGGAACCGGGCGTGCCGGTTCGTGGCGCTGAAGTACCCCGACGAGCACCCCTCGGTGATCTCCGAGCGGGTGGCCAAGGCGTGGGAAGAGCACTTGCCCGCGATCGTGCAGCGCCTGTCCGACGCCGATCTGCGCGCGGTCCTGGACAGGTACGGCAGTCTCATCGCGACCCTGCGGGTCAGCGCGATGGCGTACACGACCGAGATCGTCGACTCGGCCAGGGTGGGGACCGGTCAGGTCCGGTTGGACAAGGGCCGGGTGGTGGACCTGCGCGCCGCCGACGGCGGTCGTTTGACGGTCAAGACCTCCGACGGGCAGGCAGGGCAGGCGGGGCAGGAGGTGCTGGCGGACCTGGTCATCGCGAACTTCGCCCGGTTGTCCGACTACGCGCACACCGGCTCCACCCTCTGGCGGCGCCTGCTGGACGCCGGGTTGGCGACCCCGCACCGCAGGACCCAGCGGGGCGTGGAGATCACCGAAGGCGGCGCGCTGCGCACCGCGGCGGGGCCGCCGGTCGGATCGATCTTCGTGGTGGGTGCCCCGCGCGAGGGCGACGAGATCGTCCGCTTCGGCCGCACCGGCGCATTCGGCTTCAACCTGGCCGCCATCAAGAACCATTCGATCGGGGTGGCCGCGGGTGTCCTGCGCGAGCTGGAGACCCGCTACGCCAGCGACCCGGCGCCCACCGAGCAGCTCTTACCGGAACCGCTGAGGCGGCGGTGGTCCACGCTGGTGGACCTGGAAGTCCGCCGCCTCGCGGCACGGGGCCTGCAGGGCCGCGACGAGCTCTTGGCGCGGTTCGAGGCGGAGTTGGCCGACGCGACAGGCGTCCCCGGGGACCGGCGGTGGGTCGCGCGCCTCAACGAGGCCGCGGTCGAGCGCCTGACCGACGTGTCCGTCACGCCCCGGGAGTTGCGATCCAGTCTCGCTCTCGACGCCGACGCGGGTGCCGTTCCCGCCCGGGGGTAACTCTGAGCACTGTGATCCAGCGGCACCGGGCCGGTGCGCGACGGCACGGAGGGTGACGGTGGCGTTCGTCACCGCGCGCCGATGAGTCCACAGTGGACATCAGAAGGTCGGGGTGGTGTGGCTGCCCTCGTCGGCCCACCAGGTGGGGAAGTAGTCGTTGCGGGAACCGTGCCGGTGGTAGATGGCCACCAGTTCGGCGCAGACCTCCTCGATGTGCCCGCCCACCGGGGTGTCCGGGCGGTAGACGACCCGCAGGCGTTGGCGCAGCGGGCTGCCCGCGAGACCGCGCAGGCGGATGCGGCCCGCGATGTCCTGGCCGGTGATGAGGGCGGGGCCGATGGCGGCGCGGGTCGCCACCAGCTCGTGCGCGGTGGGCGGGAACAGGACCTCGTGCTGCTGGTCCATCGACACGCCGTAGCGGTGGCAGACCTGGCGCAGGTACACCGGCCACTGGCTCATGTCCGGCGGTTCGTCCACCCACGGGTACTCCGCGACCGCCTCCAGCCGCGCGGTGCGCTCGCCCGCCAGCGGGTGGTCGGGGGAGACCATGACCAGCACCGGCTCGTCGCGGACGATGACCTGGCCGCGGACGTTGTCGCCGAGCGACTGGGTGAAGCCGGGCCACTCGTAGACGATCGCCAGGTCCAGCGACCCGTTGGTGACCATGTCGATGCTGGCGCGCGGGTCGGTCTCCTCGGTGAGCCGGATGCCGCGCACCCAGGGCCGCCCGGCCAGCCAGCGGCTCAGCGCCAGGTGCAGGAACCCGCCGTTGCCGCCCATCCTGGTCGGTGGGGCGGTGGCGGCGCGGGCCTGCGACTCGGCCCGGCTGCAGATGCCCTGCAGCCCGCGCAGCACGGCGCGGGCCTCGGCGAGCACGTTGTGGCCGAACGGGGTCGGACTGGATCCCCCCTCGGCGCGGAAGAACAGCTGACCGCCGAGTCTGTTCTCGATCCGCTGCAACTGGCTGGTGAGCCCGGGTTGGGAAAGTCCGAGGACCTTCGACGCGCGGTTGAGGCTGCCGGACTCGGCGATGGCCACGATCACGCGCAGGTGGCGGATCTCGACCTCCATGTGCTCTCTCCGTCCGCAGGGCGGGGCGCCGCGCCCGGCCGGACCGGTCGGCACGACGCGCCCGTGGCGGAACGGCGGCCGCCCCGGGACAGTGCCCCCGACGCGCGTGCCGGGGGCGGGGGGTGGATTCGCCGCTCGCAGGAAGAAATCACGGCCGGTCGGACCGCTGGTCCACTATAAGGCCATTTCCCACACTGTGGTCTATCTCAATCTTGCATAGCGAAGCGCTATAGCGTGAGCGGGTCGGCTGATCGGTATTGCGGTGGCGCAAATGTCAGTCTTGGGTCTGTTTGCACGAAAGTTCCCAATAGCTGATCGATCTGGCCGAGCACGTCGAGGTCGAGCCGAACACCCGCCGCCGCGGTGTCCTCGCGCACCTGCTCCGGCCGTGAAGCGCCCACCACGACCGTTGCCACCAGCGGGTTCTGCAACACCCAGGCCAGCGCGAGCTGCGCCATGGTCAGCCCGCACGCCCCGGCGACACCGCGCAGCGGCTCGACCCTGGCGAGCAGGTCTTCGGTGAGCAGCGGCCAGATCAGCGCCCTGGCCAGCCCGCCGCCCGCCGCGCGCGAGTCGGCGGGGAAGACGCCCGCGCCGTAGCGGCCCGCGAGCACGCCCTGGGCCAGTGCCGCCGTTGCCAGTTGCCCGATGCCCAGCCGTTCGCACGTCGGGATGACCTGTGATTCCGGTACCCGCCACAGCATCGAGTACTGCGGCTGGTTGCCCACCAGCGGAACCCGGTGCCGCTCGGCCAGTCCCGCCGCCTGCTGGATCTGCTCGGCGGTCCACTCCGAGGTGGCGACGTAGTGCACCTTGCCCTGCCGCACCAGGTCCGACAGCGCGGTGAACGTCTCCTCCAGCGGTGTGTGGTAGTCGAAGCGCAGCAGGTGGTACAGGTCGACGTAGTCGGTGTTCAGCCTGCGCAGCGACCCGTGCAGCGAGGCGAACAGGCTCTTGCGGCTGAGCCCGCCGCGCGCCGCGCCGCTCTCCTCCGGCCAGAACGCCCCGGTGCTGATCACGACGTCGTCGCGCGGTGTGCCCGCGAGTCCGCGCGCCAGCGATTCCTCGGCCGCGCCACCTCCCCACGCCGCGGCGGTGTTGAACAGCGTCACCCCCTCCGCGACCGCGGTGCGCACGCACGCCTCGCTCTCCCCGCCGTCGTGCGTGAGCCAGTTGCCGAACCCGACCTCGCTCACCACCAGGCCGCTGGTGCCCAGGTTCCGGTAGCGCACGGGTCAGCCCTTCCCGTTGGCCGGTGCGGAAGACCGTGCGCCCGGCAGGTTCGCCACCGTGTCGCGCAGCCACTCGTCGGGGTCGGCCGCCTTGCGCGCGTAAGCCTCGCCCGCCTGCGCGTGCGGCAGGATCAACAGGTCCTCGCGCGCCATGGCCGACAGCACGGCGTCGGCGACCTCTTCCGGTTCGACCAGGGGACCCATGGCCATCACCGCCTTGGCCGCCGGGTGGTCCGCGCGCACGCCGTCGATCAGGAACGGGGTGCGCACACCGAGCGGGCACAGCGCGCTGACCCGGATTCCCCGCGTCCGGTAAGTCATCGCCAGCCATTCCGCAAGCGCCACCGCGGCGTGCTTGGTGACCGAGTACGGCGCGTCGCCGGGCAGGGTCAACAAACCCGCGCCGGACGCGGTGATCACGAGATATCCGTCGCGGGCCACGAGCATCGCGGGCAGCGCAGCCTGCGCGGCGTAGACGTGTTGCAGCACGTTGAGTTCGAAGGAACGCCGCCAGTGCTCGTCGGAGGCGTGCACGCCGGTGCCGAACGCCACGCCCGCGTTGGAGCAGAAGACATCCAGGCGGCCGTACCGCGCCAGCGCCAGGTCGACGAGCGCGCGCAGATCGGCCCGCGACGCCGCGTCCGCTTGGCGCGCAACGGCTCTACCGCCCGCGCGGGTGATCGCCTCGGCCACGCCCGCCGCCGCGCCGCCGTCGAGATCGGACACCACGACCCCGCGCGCTCCCGCCGCGGCGAACCTGGCGGCCATCGCCGCGCCCATCCCGTGCCCGGCCCCGGTGAGCACGGCGACACGGCCGGTCAGCTCCATGAGTTCTCCCCTTCGCGCGTTCACCTGCGATGACGCCCCGCTCGCCGGTGGAAATGCATCCGCGGAATTCGCGTCGGCCCCTCGACGCTAACACGGCGGCCCGCCGCGGGACCGGTTGCTGAAATCTCGCTCAAGCGGCACTCAAAACGATTCTTGGAAACTGGCGGAGCCGCTGCGGCGCGGGCATTGTCGGCTGGGCAGCCGGTGGGGTGTTCACATTTTCCCGGAAATTGCCGGGGCGCGGGTCGCGCCCGGTCCACGATCGCAGGAGGAACGATGTCCGACGCGCAGGTCGGTGCCCGGTGGCGTGTGCTGGGTCGGGGCCCGTTCGACCTGCCCGACCCGCGGTTGGCCGCCGCGGTGAGCCGGGGCGGCGGCCTGGGGGTGCTCGACCTCGGCGCGGACGCGGCCGAGGTCCTGGCCCGCGCCCGGGTGGTGACCGACCGGGTCGGTGCTCGGGTGCGCGCGGACTGCCCGCTCGGCCCGGCCGAGTTGGCCGCGCACGGCGTGGAACTGGTCGTGCTCGACCCGGGCGCGCCGGTGCGCGAGACCGCCGCACACCTGCCCGTGTTGGTCGAGGTCACCGACGCGGAGCAGGCGCGCGCCGCGGTGGCCGCGGGCGCGCTGGGCGTCATCGCGGTGGGCAGCGAGGCCGCGGGCACGATCGGCGAGTTCACCGCGTTCGTCCTGCTGCAGCGGCTCCTGCCGCTGGGCGCGCCGGTCTGGGTGCGCGGCGGCATCGGCCCGCACACCGCGCTCGGCGCCGTCGCCGCGGGCGCCGCCGGGGTCGTCCTGGACAGCCAGCTCGGCCTCTTCCCCGAGTGCGACCTCCCGGCCGACCTGCGGTCCCGCCTGGCCTCGGCCGACGGCTCGGAGACCGAACCGCGCGCGG
Organism: Actinokineospora diospyrosa; assembly: GCF_024171925.1. Lineage (GTDB taxonomy): Bacteria > Actinomycetota > Actinomycetes > Mycobacteriales > Pseudonocardiaceae > Actinokineospora > Actinokineospora diospyrosa. The sequence goes on from NZ_JAMTCO010000006.1 coordinate 174,754, forward strand.
GCAGGCGGCTGCTGCGGGGGACCGATCTCCCGCTCGGCGAGGACGCGCACCTGGCCACCGCGTTGGCGGCGCGGTACCCGTCCGCGGCTGATCTCGTGCGCGACCTGGTCCGCGGCATCGACAGCGCGGGCGTGCGGGTCGATCCCGGTGCCCAGGGCGCGCCGCTGTGCCGCACCCTGGGTGTCCGGCACGCGATCGCTCAGGGGCCGATGACCAGGGTCAGTGATCAGCCGGGTTTCGCGCTCGCGGTCGCCGAGCAGGGCGCCATGCCTTACGTCGCGGTGGCCCTCGCCGACGGCCCGCGCACCGCGGACCTGCTGCGCCGCACCGCCGAGGAGCTCGGCGACCGACCGTGGGGCGCGGGCATCCTCGGGTTCGTCCCCGATGACCTGCGCGCCGCCCAACTCGCCGCCGTTCGCGCGGCGCGGCCCCGCAGCGTGCTCATCGCGGGCGGCACACCCGCGCAGGCGGCCGCGCTGGAGGCCGACGGCATCGCCACCTACGTGCACGTCCCGTCGCCGACGTTGCTCGGCCAGTACCTCGACCAAGGTGCCCGCCGGTTCGTCTTCGAGGGCACCGAGTGCGGCGGGCACATCGGGCCGCGCAGCAGCTTCTCCCTGTGGGAGGCCCAGTTGAGCGTGCTCGCCGCGCGCGCGGACGTCGAAGGTGTGGAGATCCTGTTCGCCGGTGGCGTGCACGACGCCGTCTCGGCCGCGGCCGTGGCGGCGATGGCGGCTCCGCAGGCCCGCCGCGGCGTGGGCGTCGGTGTGCTGATGGGCACGGCGTACCTGTTCACCGATGAGGCCGTGCGCCACGGCGCCATCACCGACCGGTACCAGCGCGAGGTCATGGCCGCCGACCGCACCGTCACCGTCCGCACCGCTCCCGGGCACGAGACCCGCTGCCTGCCCACACCGTTCGTGACCCAGTTCGAGACCACCGCCGAGGACCTGGCCGCGCGCGGCGTCGGGGTCCGCGACCGCTGGTTGGCGTTGGAGGAGCTCAACGTCGGCAGGCTGCGCATCGCGACCAAGGGCCTGCGCCGCGACGGCGCCGACCTGGTGGACGTCGACGAGGACGGGCAGTTCGCCGACGGCATGTACATGGTCGGCCAAGCCGCCGTGCTGCGCGGCGACCGCACCGACATCGCGTCCCTGCACCGCGCGGTCACCGACGGTGCCGCCGACCTGCTGCGGGCCCGGCGGAGCCCGACGCGCACCGAGACCCGGGCCGAGCCCGCGCCGGTCGACGTCGCGATCGTGGGCATGGCCTGCGTGTTCCCGGGCTCCGACGACCTGGCCGGGTTCTGGTCCGGCATCCTGCGCGGGCGCGACGACGTCACCGAGGTACCGCCGCAGCGGTGGGACGCGACGCGGTTCTTCCGCGAGGGCGGCGGCGAACCCGGCACCACGCCGTCGAAGTGGGGCGGCTTCCTGCCCCAGGTCCCGTTCGACCCGATGTCGTTCGGCATCCCGCCCGCGTCATTGGGCAGCATCGATCCCGCTCAGCTGCTGTCGCTGGAGATCTCCCGCCGGGCGCTGGCCGACGCGGGCTACCTCGACCGGCCCTTCAACCGCGAGCGGACCGGCGTGATCTTCGGCGCTGAGGCGGGTGGTGACCTGTCCGTCGCCAACGTCGTCCGCGGGGCCCTGCCGTCCTGGCTGGGTGAGCTGCCCGAGGAGCTGGACGACCTGCTGCCGACGCTGACCGAGGACTCGTTCCCCGGCACGCTCACCAACGTCATCTCCGGCCGGGTCGCCAACCGGCTCGACCTCGGCGGCGCCAACTACACCGTGGACGCCGCCTGCGCCTCGTCGCTCGCCGCGCTCGACCTGGCCTGCCGCGACCTCGTGCACGGTGGCGCCGACATGATGCTGTGCGGCGCGGTCGACCTGCACAACGGCATCAACGACTACCTCATGTTCACCTCCGCGGGCGCGCTCTCGCCGACCGGCCGGTGCAAGCCGTTCGACCGCGACAGCGACGGGATCGCCCTCGGTGAGGGCGTGGCCTGCCTGGTCCTCAAACGCCTCGTCGACGCCGAACGCGACGGCGACCGGGTCTACGCGGTGGTCCGGTCGGTCGGCTCGGCCAGCGACGGCCGGTCGCTGGGGCTCACCGCGCCCCGACCCGAGGGGCAACTGCACGCGCTCGAACGGGCCTACGAGGCCGCGAGCGTGTCCCCGGCGGCCGTCGGGCTCGTCGAGGCGCACGGCACCGGCACGGTCGTCGGCGACAGCACGGAACTGGCCACCCTCACCGACTTCTTCACCGCGGCGGGCGCCCAACCGGGGACCTGCGGGCTCGGGTCGGTCAAGAGCCAGGTCGGGCACGCCAAGTGCGCGGCGGGGCTCGCCGGGGTGATCAAGGCGGCGCTGTCGCTGTGGCACGGCGTCCTCCCGCCGACGCTGCACCTGTCCGAGCCGATCGCGGGCTGGGACCGGCAGCGCAGCCCGTTCACCTTCGACACCACCGCCCGGCCGTGGCTCACCCCCCGGGCCGCGCGCGTCGCCGGGGTCAGCGCGTTCGGCTTCGGCGGCACCAACTTCCACGTCGTCATGACGACCGGGCCCGGCGGGCCGCTGGAGCGGCACGCGCTGCGCGACTGGGACGCGGAGCTGTTCCTGCTGCGCTCCACCGACGCCGCGCGGGACCTGCTCGCGCTCACCGCGGACCACCCGCTCACCGACCTGGCCGTCCGGGTGTCCGCATGGCCGGGCGGGTCTCCGGTCCGGCACGCCATCGTCGCCCGCGACACCGTCGAACTCGCCGACGCCCTGCGGGCCGCGATCGACGGCCGGTCGCACCGCGCGCTGGTCACCGCCGAGCCCGACGCCGATCCCGGCAAGGTCGCCTTCCTCATCCCCGGCCAGGGCAGTCAACGCACCGGCATGCTTGCCGGGCTGTTCGTCGCCTTCCCCGACCTGCGCGCGGGTCTGGACTCCCGGGTCGCGGCCGCCGCGTTCCCACCCGCGGCGTTCGACCCGGACGCCGTCGTGGCCCAGGACGCCGCGCTGCGCGACACCCGGATCGCCCAACCCGCCCTCGGCCTGGCCGCCACGGCGGTGGCCGCGTTGCTCGAGCGCGTCGGTGTGCGCCCGGACCTGCTGGGTGGCCACAGCTACGGCGAACTGGTCGCCCTGTCGCTCGCCGGTGCCTTCGACCGCGCGACGCTGCTGCGGCTCAGCGCCCGCCGGGCCGACGCGATCATGTCCGCCGCCCGCGACGACCCGGGCACGATGGCCGCCGTCGGGGCGCCCGTCGAGGAGGTCAAGGCCCTGCTGGGCGACTGGGGACTCGACGGCGACGTGGTCATCGCCAACCACAACGCGCCGGAGCAGGTTGTGCTGTCCGGCCCGACCGAGCGGGTCGTGGCCGCCGTGGACCGGCTGCGCGCCGCGGGCCTGTCGGCCAAGCGGATCCCGGTCGCCTGCGCCTTCCACAGCGCCGTCGTCGCTCCCGCCGCCGAGGAGTTCGCCACCGCGCTCGCCGGTGAGCGGATCCGCCTGCCCGGGTTGCCGGTGTACGCCAACCGGACCGCGGCGGTGTACACGTCCACTTCGGACATCCGGGCCGAGCTGGCGGCGCAGGTGGCGGCCCCGGTCCGCTTCGTCGAGCAGGTGCGCGCCATGCACGCCGCGGGTGCCAGGACCTTCGTCGAGGTCGGCCCCGGGTCGGTGCTCACCGGCCTGGTCGGCGCGATCCTGGCCGACGAGCCGCACACCGCGATCGCCTGCGACCCCGGCGCTCCCGGGCTGCGCGGGGTGCTCACCGCGCTCGCCCGGCTGGCCGCCGCCGGTGTGCCGGTCGACACCGACTGGCTGGTGCGCGGCCGGGGCGCGAGCGGGCCGGTGTCCGCGCCGTGGACGGTCGACGGCCAGCTGGTCCGCCGCGCCGACGGCACCATCCCGCGCGGGGCGCTGGTCCCCGCCAGACGAATCACGAGGTCCCCCATGTCACCGGACACCCCCGCGGTCGCGCGCGACCCCCGCGAGGAGGTCGTCGCCTCCTTCCTGCGGACCAACCGGGAGATCGTCTCCGCGCAGCGCGACGTGCTGCTGGGCTACCTGGGCTATGCCGCTCCCGCGGGCCCGGTCGTCGCCATGGCACCGCCCGCACTGGTGCCCGCGCTCGCCGCGGCCCCGGTCGCCCCCGTGGTGGTCGAGCCGGAGCCGGAGCCGGAGTTGACCGTCGAGGTGCCCGCCGACGTGCTGGCCACCGTGGTCGAGGTGATCAGCGCCCGCACCGGCTACCCGCCGGAGATGATCGACGGCGACCTCGACCTCGAGGCCGACCTGTCCATCGACTCGATCAAGCGCACCGAGATCGCAGGCACGTTGATCGCCAAGCTCGGGGTTGACGCCGAGGGGTCGGTGCACGACGAACTGCACCGCAGGCGCAGCGCGCAGGCCATGGCCAACTGGCTCAATGACCGGCTGGGCCTCGGCGCGGAGGCAGCGCCGCACCCGGTCGCCGGGATCGCGGGCGTGCGACCGAAGCGGTTCCGGTCGCGCGCGGTCCCCACCGTGGCGCTCGCCGTGACCCCTGACCTCACGGGCAGGCGCGTGAGCGTGGTGCATGACCCCGCAGGCGCGGAACACGCGGACGCGGTGCGGGCCATGGCGGTGCGCCTCGGTGCCCAGGTCGACGCCGCGGGGGACAGCCTTGTCCTGCTCACCCCGCTGACGCCCGCCGACGAACCGGTCGCGCCCCGGGTGTTCGCGGCGGTGCGCGACGCAGTGGCGGGCGGGGTGTCGACCATCCTGGTGGTGTCCCCACACGAGGACGGGCAGGCGCCCACGCACGCCGCCGGGCTGCGCGGCCTGGTCCGCTCGGTGTACCAGGAACACCCGACCCTGCTGGTCCGCCTGGTCGAGGTCGCCCCGGACACCGCACCAGCGGCGCTGGCCGACCTGCTCGCCGCCGAGTTCGCCGACCGCGCCGAGTTGCCGGTGGTCCGGCACGCGGGCGGCCAGCGGCTCGCCTTCGACGTGGTCGCGGCCGAGTTGCCCGCCGAGGGGGAGAGCGCGCTCGGGTTCGACCGGGACTCGGTGGTCCTGCTCATCGGCGGCGCCCGGGGCATCACCGCGCGCTGCGCTGCCGCGCTGGCCGCGGCCGCGGGTTGCCACCTGGAACTGGCGGGCCGCACGCCGTGGCCGCCGGAGTCCGCACCGCCGCCGGAACTGGCCACCGCCGACGAGGTGGGGCTGCGCGCCGCCCTCGCCGCCGAGGGCCGTCCGTTCGCCGAGGTGGAGCGCGCGGTGCGGCTGATCCTGGCCCAGCGCGAGGTCTCGGCGACCGTCGCCCAGGTCCGCGCGGTGGGCGGGCGCGTCGACTACCGGTCGGTGGACGTGCGCGACGGCGCGGCGGTGCGGCAACTCGTCAAGGACGTGCACGCCCGCCACGGCAGGCTCGACGGTGTCGTCTACGCCGCCGGGGTGCTCGACGACCGGCTCATGTTGCAGAAGGACGACGCGTCGTTCCACCGGGTGTTCTCGACGAAGGTCGACGGCGCTCGGGCACTGCTCGACGGCCTCGCCGAGGCGGGTGTTCGGCCTGGGGTCACCGTGTTGTTCGGCAGTGTGTCCGGTGTCTTCGGCAACCGGGGACAGGTCGACTACGCCGCGGGCAACGACGCGCTGGAGACGCTGGGCACGGCCTTCGCGGCCAGCACCGGGTGCCGGGTGGTGACCGTCCACTGGGGACCGTGGGCGCCGGTCGGTGAGCACGCGGGCATGGTCTCCGACGACCTGGCCCGCGACCTCGACCGGCGCGGCATCGGCCTGATCGACCCGGACGCGGGCGCCGAAAGCCTGGTGCGCGAGCTGGCCGACGGCGGCCAGGACTCCCGCGCGGTCGTCTACACGGCGTGGGTGTGACCGCGATGAGCGCGCGAGAACCGATCGCGGTCGTCGGGATGGCGGTGATGCTGCCCGGCGCCCCTGACCTCGACACCTACTGGCACAACCTGCGCACCGGCTTTGACGCCATCACCGAGTTCCCGCCCTACCGCCGCGACCCCGAGTTCCACGCGGGTGTGGCTGACCCCAACCTGCCTGTCCCGCCAGACCGCACTTATTGCCACCGCGGCGGGTTTCTCGCACCGTTCACCGTTGACGCTGCCGGGATGGGGATCATGCCCAACGCGGTCAGCACGGTAGAGCCAGAGCAGTTGCTCACCTTGCGCGTGGCCGCTGAAGCGATAGCGGACGCGGGTGGATTGCCGAGTCTCGGTGACCCCAGCCGGATCGGCGTCATCCTGGGGCGCGGGGGATACGCCGGGCCGCGCATGGTGGGTTTCGAACAGCGGGTCCGGACCGTGCGCACGGTTCTGCGCGTGCTCGCCGAGCTGAGCCCCGGTCTGGGCGCGGAGGGGTTGGCCGAGGTGCGGGCGGCGCTGCTGGACCCGCTGGGGCCGATGCAGCCGGAGTCGACGATCAACCTGGTGCCGAACCTGACCGCGTCCCGGGTGGCCAACCGGCTCGACCTGCGCGGTCCCGCGTACACCATCGACGCCGCCTGCGCGTCCTCCCTGCTCGCCGTGGACCAGGCGGTGGGCGAACTGTCCGCCCACCGCTGCGACACGGTCCTGACCGGCGGCGTCTACCACGGCCACGACGACACCTTCTGGTCGGTGTTCAGCCAACTTCGGGCCCTCTCGCCCACCCAACAGATCCGGCCGCTGTCCGCCGACGCCGACGGGCTCCTCATCGGTGAGGGCGCGGGCATCATCGCCCTGCGCCGACTCGCCGACGCCCACCGCGACGGCAACCGCGTCTACGCCGTGATCCGCGGCACCGGTTCGGCCAGCGACGGTCGCACCCAGAGCCTGTTCAACCCCGACACGGCTGGGCAGCGTGCCGCCCTGCTCCGCGCTTGGGGGGCGGCAGGCATCGACCCCGCCGCGCCGGACGCCGTCGGCATGGTCGAGGCCCACAGCACCGGCACTCCAGTCGGAGACGCTGCCGAGTTGACCGCCCTCGCCGAGGTGTTCGGCGCGCCACCCGGCGCCTCGGCGGTGATCGGGTCGGTCAAGTCGATGATCGGCCACACCATGCCCGCGGCGGGCATCGCGGGCCTGGTCAAGTCCGTATTGGCGGTCTACCACGGCGTCCTGCTCCCGACCCTGCACTGCGCCGACCCGAACCCGCTGCTGGAACGCACCCGCTTCCGCACCCTCGACGCGGCGAAACCCTGGGAGGGCGTCGGCCCGCGCCGCGCGGCGGTCAACGCCTTCGGTTTCGGCGGCATCAACGCCCACGTGGTCGTCGAACAGGACACCGCCGCCAAGGTCACGGCTCGCCCCGCTCGGGTTGATGAGGCGGAGCGGGTGCTGTGGTTGGCCGCCGACGAACCCGACGAACTGGGGCGGCTGCTGGATCGAGCCCCAAGTGAGGTTCCCGTGGCCCGTGGCCGGTTCCGGCTCGGGATCGTGGGGCCGACCGAACGCCGCCTGGCCATCGCCCGCCGGGTGCTGGACCGCGCACACGAACCGGGATGGTCCTGGGCCTCGGGCGACGTGTGGTTCACGAGCGCTCCGCTGTTGCGCGAGCCGGGGAGCAAGACGGCGTTCGTGTTCCCGGGCCTGGAAGCCGAGTTCGCCCCCAGGATCGACGACGTCGCGGCCCTGCTCGGCGAGAAGCCCCCGATCCTCGGGACCGACTCCGTCCCGGCGCACGCCGCCGGGGTGGCTGAGGTCGGGATGCTGCTGCACCGGGCGCTCGCCGCGATGCGGGTACGCCCGGACGGCGTCGCCGGTCACAGCGTCGGCGAGTGGACCGCCACGGCGGCCATCGGGATGTCCACCGGCGTGCGCCCCGCGATCGGCCTCCCCATGTCGGACGTGGACTACCTCGCCCTCGGCTGCTCGGTTACCGACGCCGCCGCAGGCATCGCCGACGAACCCGAGGTGGTGGTCTCGCACGACAACGCGCCCCGCCAAACCGTGGTCTGCGGCCCCCGCGCCGCGATCGACCGCCTCGCCGCCCGCTTCCGCGCGGCCGGGGTCATCGCCCGCCCACTACCGTTCGCCACCGGCTTCCACACCCCGATGATGCGCCCGCACCTGGCCCCCTACCTCGCCGCGTTCGCCGCCGCCAAGACCCACCCCACCACGGTGCCGGTCTGGTCGGCCACCACCGCCGACCGCTACCCCGAAGACCCCACCGCCCTGTTCGCCCTCTCGGTCGACTTCCTGCTCCGCCCGGTCCGCTTCCGCGAACTGGTAGACCGAATGCACACCGACGGCTACCGCGTCTTCGTCCACATGGGCCCCGGCCAGGTCGGCTCCTTCATCGCCGACACCCTCGCGGGCAAGCCGCACCTGGTCGTGAACGCGGCCTCCACCATCCGCCCGGGCGTGGCACAGCTACGCAGACTGGCCACCGCCCTCTGGGTAAACGGCGGCAACCCCGACCTGGCCGCGCTGACCCCCACCACAAAGCCCCGCCTAGGGGTGGAGGTCGGAGTCATCGCCCCCAAACTGACCGTCGGAGAATCCGCCCACGGCCTACTAGACCGCGGCACCCGCGAACTCCCCCAAGGACTACCAGCCACCGTCGCCGCCGAACTATCAGCCCTGATCACCGAAACCAACCAAGCCATCCGCACCGTCACCGCCGCCCTAGCCACCCCCCGCCTCCCCAATGCCACCGCCACCCCAGCTTCGACTGCGCGACCAAGCACAACCCAAGCGAGAGATGCGCGACTGGATGATGCGCCCCCGAGTACCGCACAAGCCACCAGTGCGCCGACGAACACCACAGACTCCACGCACTCGAACGACGCCGACCCGATCCCTGCCCAAGCAAGCGACAGGCGACCGGGCACCACGGTCACGAGCATCGCGCAATCGAGCAGCGCACGACCGGCCGACGTCGACCCGAGTGCTGCGCGAGCAAGCGAAGTGCGAGTCGGCGATGCAAGGACAGGCACCGCGCGAGCGGGCAATGAAGACCCGAGAACCGGGCAGGTGAGTGACAAGCGAGCTGGCATTGCGCGACCGGGCGAACCGGGCGATGCGCGACCGGGCGATACGTGGAGGGGTGCGGCGCGCGAGAGTGGTGCGCGGACGGGCGCCACGCGGCCAGGTGAACCGGGAACCGCGCAAGAGAGCGCTGCGCGCCCGAGCGATATCCCACCGAATGGTGCTCACCCGGGCGCTGCGCAACTGGGCGTCGTGCGATCAGGCGATGGCCGAGCAGCGGGTAATGCGGGCATGGGCGATGTCCCAGGGGTTGCCGCGCGGGGGAGTGCTGTGCGGACGAGCAGGGTGTTGGTGTCGGTTGAGCGGATGCCCTACCTGCGTGGCCACCGGTTCTTCCGGCAGCGCGCGGACTGGCCGGACGAGGCTGATTATCGTCCGGTTGTTCCTGCCACCACGTTGGTGGAGTGGGCTTGCCGTGCGGTGGAGCGGGAGTGGCCGGGCGAGTTGGCTGTCGTCGTGCGGGATGTTCGGTTTTCTCGGTGGATGATCGCCGCACCCGCGCAGGAGTTGGAGATCCGGCTCGAGCGCTCGGCGGCCACCGTGGCTGTTCATATCGGCGAGTGCGCCGCGATGAGCGTCGAGCTGGCTGCTGCTTACCCGCCTGCCAGCGAGCGGGCAGCCGATCCCGGCCCACCGGTGGGGCAGGTACTGACCCCGCTGGAGATCTACGGTGCCAGGCAGATGTTCCACGGGCCCCAGTTCCAGGGCCTGACCGAGGTCGCCGCGCACGCGGCCGACCGCGTGTCCAGCCGGATCACCGTCCGGCCCGCGCCCGGGTTTGTGCTGGACAACGTCGGCCAGGCGGTCGCCTGTTGGCTGCAGACCCGTGCTGACCGCGGCGTTCTCGCGTTCCCGGTGCGCATCACCGAGATCACCTTCCACGGCCCGCCCGCGCCTTTGGGTGCCGAGGTCGACTGCGTCATCGACGCTCGCATTCCCGACGACACCGCGCTCGAGATGGACGCCGAGGTCCGGCACGGTGACCGCGTGTGGGCCCGGATCACCGGCTGGCAGGACATCCGCCTCGATTGCGACCACGCCGACCACGCGGTCTACGCCTTCCCCCGGGACAACCCCATGTCCCGGCCGCTGGCCGACGGCTGGTGGCTCGCCGAGGACCGCTGGCGCAGCCTGGCGGCGCGCGAGGTCTTCGCGGGCGTCTACCTGAACGCCCACGAACGCGCCGAGTACGCCGTCGTGCCGCCCCGCGAGCAGCGGACCTGGCTGCTCGGCCGGATCGCCGCCAAGGACGCCGTGCGCGGCTGGCTGACCGAGCGCGGCGCCGCGCCGTTGTTCCCGGCCGAGGTCCTGGTCACCGGGGACGGCGACCGACCCTCGGTGCGCGGGCACCACGGCCGGACCCTGCCGGAGCTGCGCGTGGTGCTCGTACCCAGTGGCACCGCCGCGGTGTCCGCCCGAGTGGAGAGGACCACCGCAGATGCCTGACACGACCACCCCGCCCACCGTCGACCCGGTCGCGGTGTTCGACGGCGTCGTCGAGCTCATCGGCGGCCTGGTCGGCGACGACCTGGACATCCTGGGGGTTGAGGTGCGTGCGGACACCGCCTTTCACGAGGACTTGGGATTGGAGAGCGTCGACCTGGTCACCCTGGGTGTCTTGCTCGCCCAGCGGTTCGGCCCACGGGTCAACCTGGCCGAGCACCTGGCCGAGTTCGACCTCGACGACGTGATCGGCCTGACCGTCGGCCAGATCGCCGACTACGTCACCGACCGCTTGGCGGCGGGCTGAGATGCCGGAACTGAAGGTCAACGGGCTGCGCACGAACTACCAACTGCTGCCCGGCACCGCCGGGGCGGATCCGTGGCTGGCGAACGAGACCGTGGTGTTCATCCACGGCATGGGCACCGACAGCCTCGCCAGCTTCTACCTGACCCTGGCCCCACCGGTCGCCGCCGCGGGCATCGACGTGATCAGCTACGACCTGCGCGGCCACGGCCGCTCAGAACGCCCGGTCAGCGGCTACACCCTGCCCGACTTCGTCGCCGATCTCGACGAGCTGCTGCACGCCCTCGCCGCGACCCACCCGGTGCACCTGGTGGGCAACAGCTTCGGCGGCACCATCGCCTACAGCTACGCGGCCGCGCACCCGAACCGAGTGCGCAGCGTGGTGTCCATCGAGTCCGAACCCCCCACCGACAGCTGGGCGCGGAAGATGGCGGGGATCCTGGCCGCCACCACCCAACTGCTGGAGGTCGAGGAGAACTACGAGTGGATCGAGGCCACCTTCGGTGCCCACCACCGCCGCCTGGCCCGCCTCGCGGGCACCCGCTTCACCTCGACCACCATGGCCGACGAGGTCGCCACCGGCGCCATGATGACGGCAGCCGACGTCGCCGCGATCACCTGCCCGGTCCTGTCGATCCTGGGCCGCCACGGCTACCAGTCCGACGACCTGGACGTGGTGACCGCGCTGATGCCGCGCGCCGAGGTGTTCGTGTTCGACGACCAGGGCCATTCCGTCCTGGTCGAACGCCACCGGGCGGTCCGCGGCCTCCTCGTCGATTGGATTCGCAAGCACGCCGCGGCACCCGACCAGCCCGTGTCGCCTTGACCGCACTCACCCGCTCAGCGCCGACGCCTGCTGGCCCGCCGGACGTGCGGTGTCCCGTGAGCAGGGGCACGGGTGGATACCGCGGGGGTGGGTGGGGTACAGGCAGCGGGAATCGGGTCGGTGGGCTGGTGGTGGACATGGTTCCTCGCTCGGGGTGAATCGGATGGCCGGATTGCAGTGGGCGGTGGAGAGATGCAGTGGGCGGCGGAGAGATGAGGAGAGCGGGCGGATGAGTCGGTTGCTGTTCGTGGTGCCACCGTTGGCAGGCCACGTGAACCCCCTGGCCGGAGTGGCCGCGGCGGCGGTGGAGCGCGGACACGAGGTCGCCTGGGTCGGTCCCTGCCCGGTGGTGCGGGACCTGGTCGGCGGGCGGGTTTACCCGGCCGGGTCCTATGTGGAGCGCCGCCCACCCGGGTTGCGGGCGTACGCGGCGTTGCGGTTCCTGTGGGCGGAGTTCTTGGTGCCGCTCGCCGACGCGATGGTTCCCGGCGTGCGAGCGGCGGTGGCGGACTTCGACCCCGATGTTCTCGTGGTCGATCAGCAGGCCTTCGCCGGTGCGCTGGTGGCGCAGGAGGTCGGGCTGCCGTGGGTGACCTCGGCCAGCACCTCGGCCGAGTTGGCCGACCCGCTGGCAGGCCTGCCCCGCGTCGCCGAGTGGGTGCGCGAGCAGCAACGCGGACTGCGGATGCGCCACGGCGTCGAGGGTGATGACGACCTGAGGTTCTCGCCGTATTCGGTTGTGGTGTTCAGCACCGTGGAACTCGCGGGCGAGCCCGCGGTCGCGGTGGCCGACCCGCACTTCGTGGGCCCCTCACTGGCCGCGCGCCGACCAGTGGAGTTCCCGTGGGCGCGGCTGCGGCCGAACGCCCAGCTCGTGTTGGTGACCCTGGGCACCACCAACTCCGAGGCGGGCGGCCGATTTCTCGCCGAGTGCGCGCTGGCGCTCTCCACCCTGTCGAAGGGCCCCGACCTGGTAGTACACTCCGACCAGCCGAAGAACTCCAGTGCTTGGAAGAACTCTGACCTGTCGGAGAACTCCGCTGAACCGAGGCACTCCGACTTGTCGACGGCCTCTGGAGGACTCAAGGTCGCTGGCGCGCTGAAGGGCTCCAGGTCGCCTGGGTACATCAGCTCACCGGTGGACTTCAGTCCGCCCAAGTTTTCCGGTCTCTCGATGGATACCGGCGCGTTCAAGGACTCTGGTCTGACGGGTGATTCCAGCCCGCCGGTGGGCTCGAGCCCATGGAGACATTCAGGCTTGTCGACGGACTTCGGCGAGATCCAGGATCGTGGTCCGGTGCAGGACGCTGGCTTGCCCGAGCGCTTGAGCCCACAGAAGGGCCCCAACTCACCGGGGGGTGTCGGGGGACCGAAGGGATCTGGTCGGGGGGAGGACCTCGACTCGTCTGTGGTGGCTGGGTTCCCCGATCTGCAGGGTGTTGTGGTGGATCCCGGTGGGTGCCTCTCCGCCGGAGGGGATGTTGTTGTGGTTGCTTCGGCACCGGTTCTTGATCTCCTTCCGTACGCGGCCGTGGTGGTGTGCCATGGTGGTCACAACACTGTGTGCGAGGCGCTGGCCCATGGGGTGCCGCTGGTGGTCGCGCCGATTCGTGACGACCAGCCTGTGCTTGCTGATCAGGTGGTTGCGGCGGGGGCGGGTGTGCGGCTGCGGTTCGATCACGCGCGGGCGGCTGATATCGCTGCCGCGGTGCGCGCGGTCGTCACCGAACCTGTCTTCGCGATGGCGGCTCGCCGGGTGCGGGGGTCCTTCGAGCGCGCTGGTGGTGCCCGCGCGGTGGTCGCGCACCTCGAAGAACTGGCGTCCGGTGCCGAAGTGGTGCGTCCGACGAGTCGATGGTGAGTCGGTTCGCGGCGTGATAGTGCTGGTGCATAACGGTTTCCTCCGGCCCGTGGGTTTGCCTTCACCTTCCACGGTAGGCAGGTCGGAGGACCCTGTCACTAACACGATGGCGTGGGGATAGCCGTTTGACGGGTGGCCGATCCTCCGCTAGGCGAAGGAGATCACGTCGACGCGGCTCGTCGGGGCTCCGTGCGCCAGCCGAGCGAATCGCCGCATGTGGACCGGGCTGCCAAGGTCCGCACGGCACGCAGGTATAGCGGTTCTACGCGATACCTGACCGGTGCGTCGGGTCGGGAGCGTGCCATTTGGTCGGCCAGTCGAACCCGGGTGAGCTGCTCCAGTAGTGCCACCGCGTCCGCGAGCGGCAGCGAGAGGGCCCGGCTCACCCACTCCGCCGTGATCATGTCCGGCCGGTCTTCCCGGTGCGCCAATCGAACCAAAGGCGCCCACCGCAGCCGATCCACGCCCGCCACCGCACGAGACACACTCGCTGTTAGGTCCAACCGTCCTGCGGTGACAGGTAGGTCCGAGCCCATCCGCTGCGCCAGGCGCGCAAGAGACCAGTGCGGACGGAACCGGACAACCTCGCCCAAAATCGCAGCGACCAAAGGCAGTCCACCGCAACGACTCACCAAAGCCTCCGCGGCTGCGGGTTCGCGGTCGACTCTAGGGCGGCCAACCCGAGAGGCGAACAAGGCCACTAGGTCCTCTGTTGTCAGCCGAGGCAGCTCTACCGCCACCGGCGTCAGGTGCCGTGACGCACACCCCAGCAAGACAGCGCTCCCCGCGGAGGCAGGTGTCAACGCAGGTAGGTCCAACTCGCTTACGTTGTCCAACACCACTAGCAGCCTGGTATCCCTCGTATAGCGGTGGAACAACCGAGACCGTGCCGCCAAACCCTCGGGCACAGCAGCCCCCGGACGCAACGCGCGCAGGAAACCACCTAGCACGTCGGCAGCGCTGTGCGAACCCAAGTCCCCCAGCAGCCGCCCGTCGGGAAACGCCGAGCGGGTCTCTTCAGCTACCCGCGCACAGAACGTCGTCGTCCCCACCCCGGGCGATCCGACTACCGCCAGCACGGTCGGTGATGCCCCAGTTAGCTCTGCCTTGGCGAATTCCACCTGCGCGCTATGGCCGACGACATCGCCAACCGGCAAGACCTGCTCGGGTCGGTCATGGCGGGGTCCGTGCAACTGCCGCACAGCGGCGACCGATCGCGGCGGCTCATCGCGCAGCGCCCGCTCGAACGCCGACTGCAACGCCTGCCCCGGCTCCAACCCGGACCTTCTGGCCAACCGCTCGCGCACGTCGTGGAACAGGTCCGTCGCCCGGGCGCGTTGTCCCACGACGGCGAAACCCAGCAGCAGCGAGGCATAGAGCTGCTCGTGCCGGGGATCCTCCCGCACCACGCGGTCGACCTGCGCGAGCACCGCGTCCGGGCGGCCCAGGTCGAGTTGGACCCGCAGGTACCGCTCCAGCACCCCCACCCGCACCAGGTCCAGCCGCGCCTTCGCCAGCCGCAGCACCGGACCCAGCGACACGTCGGAGAGCACCTCACCCCGGCACAGGTCCACCGCAAGCCCGAGCACGTCCGCCGCCGAGGCCCGGTCCCCGACGCGCAGGTGCGCCTCGGCGGTGTCGCGCAGCCGCAGCAGGTGTTCGGCGTCGAGGTAGTCCGCCGCGCCCAGGTCGAGCCGGTAGCCCACCTTCGGCGTGTGCGCGCACACCTCCGCGGCGCCGAGCAGCTTGCGCAGCTGGGACACGTAGGTCTGCACGATCCGCGCGCGCTTGGTCGACTGCGGTTCCGACCACAGCTCGTCGGTGATCGTCTCGTGCCGCACCACGGCGCCCGGGTTGGCCGCCAGCAGCGCCAGCAGCCCGCGCAACTTGGGTTGCGACGGGGTGACGGGCGTGCCGTGCAAGCTGGCGCGCAACGCGCCGACGATCTCTATCCGGATGGTCATGGTGATCCTCGTTCATGCCGACCGGCGGAAGTTCCGGGTGGCGACGGCGGCCCCGCCGAGCGCGGCGACCGCGGCCAGCAGCACCGCCCACGGCAGCGCCCAGCCCGGTGACCTGCCCAGCGCGAGCGCGCGGGTGGCGTCGATCGCGTAGGTGAGCGGGTTGGCCGTGGCCACCGCGCGCACCCACAGGGGCATGTTCTCCAGCGGCAGGTAGGCGCTGCTGGAGAACATCAGCGGGTACACGGCGATGAAGGACACCGCCTGCATCACCTCGATGTTGCGCTGCCAGGTGGCGATGGCCACGAACACCCAGCTCAACCCCCAGCCCACCACCAGGGTCAACAGCACGGCCGCGGCCAGCCCGAGCACCCCGCCATCGGGGTCGAAGCCCAGCACCAGCACCGCGGCCACGACGATCGCGACGAGCTGCACGGCCAACCGGGCCGTGTCGGCGAGGGTACGCGCCACCAACACCGACACGGGGCTGATCGGCAGGGTGCGCAGCCGCCCGATGACCCCGGTGTAGGTCTCGGCGACCAGCCCGGCGCCCGCGCCCATGGCGGTGATCATCGCGATGTTCACCAGGGTCGCGGGCATGAGGTAGTTGATGTAACCGGCGTACCCGGCCATGCCGGGGAGCGCGGTGACCCCCGCGAAGACCTGGCTGAACAGCAAGAGGAGGACGACGGGTTGGAGGAGGCCGAAGAAGACCAGGCGGTAGTTGCCGAACGCGGCTCGCAGCGAGCGGGTGGTCAGTACCCAGACCTGCATCGGTGCGGTGGTGCCGGACCACTGGGTGCGGTCTTGGGGGTCGTGCTGGTGGCGGCTCATGGTGTGGCTCCGGTGCCCCAGGCGGCCCAGCCTGTGTTGTGGAGGGCTAGGTAGACCTCGTCCAGGGTCGGTTCGGTGATGGTGAGGTCGAGGATCGCGAGGCCGTAGCGGTCCAGGGCGCGGACCAGCGACACGACCAAGGCGGCGGTGGGCACGGGCGCGCGAACGGTTCGGGCTACCAGGGTCGGCGTGAGGCCTAGGCGACGGAACTCGTCCACTGCCCACTGGGCTGAGAAGGTGTCCGGGAAGGTGACGGTGGCTGTGCGGGCACCGACGTGGGCCTTCAGCTCTGGTGGGGTTCCCTGCGCGACGACCGCGCCACCCGCGAGGACGACGATCCGGTCGGCCAACTGGTCGGCTTCCTCCAGGTACTGGGTGGTCAGCACGACAGTGGTTCCTTCGCGGGCCAAGTGGCGGACGGTGGCCCAGAGGCCGGTGCGGCTGACCGGGTCGAGCCCGGTGGTCGGCTCGTCGAGGAACAGGACCTGTGGCGCGCCGACCAGGCAGGCGGCGAGGTCCAGGCGGCGTCGCATGCCGCCGGAGTAGGTCAGGGCCAGGCGGTCGGCGGCGTCGGCGAGGTCGAAGACATCGATGAGTTCGTCGGCTCGGGCTCGGGCCGCGCGGGCTGGGGCGCCGAGCAGGCGGGCGACGAGGACGAGGTTGCCGCGGCCGGAGAGGGTCTGGTCGACGGCGGCGGTCTGACCGGTGAGGGCGATGCGCCTGCGGACCTCGTGACCGGACTTCCGCACGTCGAACCCGCACACGGTCGCGGTCCCGGTGGACGGCGTGATCCGCGTCGCGAGGATGTCGACCAGCGTGGTCTTGCCCGCCCCGTTGTGCCCGAGCACGGCCACCACGGTCCCGGCGGCCACGCGCAGGTTCACCCCGGTGAGCGCGGTGACCTCGCCGTAGCTCTTGCCGAGGTCGACGACCTCCACGCGGGACCGCGTCGTCGTGGTCCGCTCGGTGCGTCCGCCCCTCTGGTCCTGGTCGGTCACGGGACGGGGTAGTCCCATCCGCTGGTGACGTCCGCGGGCGCGGGCGCCGTGTCGAGGTAGCGGGCGAGCGCGGCCGGGCTGTCGTGGTCGAAGACGAGCGTGGGTGGCAAGGGGCGGCCGGTCGCCGCGCTGAGCCGGTTGCGCAACTCCACCGCTGACAGCGAGTCGAACCCCAGGTCGCGGAACGGCCGGGTGAGGTCGACGGCGTAGGCGTCGCGGTGTCCAAGAACCGTGGCCACTTCCCGTCGCACCAGCGCGAGCACTCCTTCTACGACGGGTTCAGGCGGCGGTGCTACGACTCGTCGCAGCGGCACTAGTACGGGCTCGGGGTCGCCTAACGCCTCGTCGAACAGCGCTAGAGCATCCGCAGTGGACAGAGGTGCGACCCCGGAGCGGGCGATCCGGGCAATGTCCGCCGAGTCGAGGTCTGCGGTCATGGCGCCTCGGTGTGCCCATACGCCCCACGCCAGGGATGTCGCCGGTAGTCCAAGAGCCCGCCGGTGGCGAGCCAGTGCGTCGAGGTAGGCATTGGCTGCGGCGTAGTTGCCCTGGCCTGCCGCTCCCAGCACCCCGGCAGCGGAGGAGAACAGCACGAACAGGTCGAGATCGGCTTTAGCGGTCAGCTCGTGCAGGTTCCACGCCCCGACCACCTTCGGCCGAAGCACTCGCTCCACCTGTTCCGCCGTAAGAGACGCCACGGTGCCGTCGTCGCGCTCGCCCGCCGCGTGCACAACACCCGTGAGCGCATCACCGATCTCGTCGATCACGGCGGAGAGCGCAGCACGGTCGGCGACATCGCAAGCGCGCACCACGACGTCGGCACCAAGAGCACGTAGTTCCTCGACCAGCGGGTCGTCCGCGCGGGCGTGACGGCTCAGCAGGACCAGATCCCGCACCCCGTGCTCGCGGACCAGGTGCCGGGCCAAGAGCCCACCCAACGCACCCGTTCCGCCGGTGATCAGCACCGTGCCCCGCCGGTCCGCAGGCACGGTGAGAACGAGCTTGCCGGTGTGCGTACCTGCGCGCATCCACCGCAACGGCACAGCAACGTCGCGGATGTCCCACACCCCAGGCGCGGGTGGCTCAAACCGCCCAGCATCCGCGAGCAACTCCGCGATCCGATCCGGCCCGGCTGACTCGACGAGGTCGAACGCCCTATAGGTGACGCCAGACGAGCGGGCTACTTGAGTGGGGTCGCGCATGTCGAGTTTGCCGAGGTCGATGAGCCTGCCGCCGGGGGAGAGCAGCTCTATCGAGGCATCTAGTAGCGGTCCGGTCAGGCAGTTGAGCACCAGGTCGGCGCTGCCGAACTGCTCGACGAAACCTCTATCGCGCGAAGAGGCGACCGCCTCCACACCCAAGGACAGCACAAGCGCCTGCTTGTCCGGGGACGCGGTCGCCAGCACCCGAGCACCGGCCTGGAGAGCAAGCCGCACCGCGGCCTGACCGACCCCGCCAGCGGCCGCGTGCACCACCACTGTCTCCCCAGCGCGCAAGCCGCCCAGGTCGAACAGCCCGTGCCACGCGGTCAAGTACGCGACCGGGACCGACGCCGCCGTGGCGAACGACCAGCCGCGGGGGATCGGCGCCAAGAACCGCCGATCGGTCACCGCGCGCGGTCCGAACGCCCCGGGCACCAACCCGAACACCCGATCACCCGCCGCCAACCCGCTCACCCCGGGCCCAACTCGACGGACCACACCCGCGGCCTCGGCGCCGAGCAGACCCGGCTCGGGATAGCTGCCCAGCGCGAGCAGCACGTCCCGGAAGTTGACCCCGGCCGCGCGCACCTCGATCTCCACCTGACCCGGCCCCGGCTCGAGCTCCTCGACGGACCACGGCGACACGTCGTCGACCGACCCCAACACGCCCGGAACCAACCGCCACGGACCTCTCGGCAGGGCGAACCCGCGCCGCACGTGTGGCTGCAACTCGGCAACCTCAACGGTGTCCCCGCGCGATACCGACTCACCCACGGCTGCGGCAGCCACTGCTGACACATCGAGTGGCCCCGCGCGTTCCACCAAAGCGAACCGACCGGGATGCTCGGCGCGTGCGGACCGAATCAGCCCCCACACCGCAGCGCTCGGTAGGTCTGCCTCCGCTCCTCGGGTCACCACGACCAAGGTGCTCCGCTGCCATCGTGAGTCAGCGAGCCAAGCACGAGCCATCTCCAGCGCCCACGCAACAGCCTCAGCAGCAGTCGACCCACCGCGTTCGACCAAGACAAGATCAGGCGCCGGACCGCTGGCAGCCGCTAGCGCCGCCAGATCAGGGAACAGCACACTCGGATCACCGACCCACGGCGAATCACCAATGGCCGCCACCCTGCCCGGTAGCGCCAACGGCGAACTAGGTGCCCACTCAAGACGGAACAGCCCAGAGTCGCGCGGCAGCGTCAACGGCGACCCACGCAAACTTAACGACTCAATGACCAGTGCGGTCCTACCCTCGCTGTCGGCCGCCACGACCTCTACCCCCGCGCTTACCGCGATCCGCACCCGCAGCTCACGCGCCCCCGGCTGCGGACACCGCACCCGCGTGAAGGTGTGCGGCAACCCGTCAGCCAGATCGGTGTCCCCGAGCACGTGCAGCGCGGCGTCAAGCAACGCCGGGTGCACGCCGAAGTCCTTCTCACCTACAGAAGTCTCGGCATAGAGGAACCCGTCAGCGCCATGCCAAGCACGACGCAGCGCACGCCATGCCGGACCGTAGTGATAGCCGCGATCGTCGAGACCCCGATAGAGCCGATCGAGATCTATAGGACGCCCACGCGGCGGCCACTCCACAACCCAAGGAGCCTCCACGGGCGAGTCGGCGGAGAGGACCCCAGTGGCCCGAAGTGTCCACTGTGACCCATCTCCACGAGCCTCGACGCGCAACTCCCGGGAGTCAGCGGACAGCGGGCCGCTGGTCAGCCGGATCTCCCAGTCCGCGGGGATCGGTTCGCGCAAGATCAGCTCGGCGACGACCGGATGCCCTGTGTGCCGCCCCACGTGCAGCGCACACTCCAACACCGCGGCGGCTGGCAAGATCGGCGCGCCCGCCACCTGGTGCTCAGCCAGCCACGGGTGCGCCCACAACGACGCGGTGAACACGACCTCCCCGGTCGCACCCTCCGTCGCGACGCCCAGCAGCGGATGGCCGCGAGCCGCGAGCGGGGCGTGGTCGGGCAGCCAGTAACGAGTACGAGTGCCGTTCTCCTCCGGCGGCTCCGCTGGCCACGCCGCGTCGCCCTGCTCCAGCACGACATGCGCATTGGTACCGCTGATCCCGAACGCCGAAACGCCTGCCCGGCGCGGCCGCCCGCGGTCGGGCCAGGGCACGTTGTCGCGCAACACCTCCACACGGCCCGCCGCCCAGTCCACCTCGTCGCACACGTCCCGCACGTGCAAGGACCGCGGCAGCACGCCGTGCGCCATCGCGGCGATCACCTTGATCATCCCGGCGGCCCCCGCGGCGGCCCCGGAGTGGCCGATGTTGGACTTCACCGACCCCAGCCACAGCGGCCCCGTCCGGTCACGCCCGTACGCGGCCACCACCGCCCGACCCTCGATCTGGTCACCCACCGGCGTCCCGGTGCCGTGCGCCTCGACCAGGTCGACCTCGTCGGGTGCGAGCCGGGCCTGGGCCAGGGCGCGGCGGATGACGCGTACCTGGGCCGGACCGCTCGGCGTGCGCAGCCCCTCGGTCGCGCCGTCGGAGTTCACCGCGCTACCCCGCACGATGGCCAGCACCCGGTCGCCGTTGCGCCGAGCATCGGTCAACCGCCGGAGCACCAACACGCCCGCGCCCTCAGCCCACACCGTGCCGTCGGCGCGGCTGTCGAACGCCTTGCACCGGCTGTCCGGGGCCAAACCGCGCAGCTGCGCGAAATCGACGATCGCGCCCGGCGTGCACATCGCGCTCACCCCACCGGCCAGGGCCAGGTCCGACTCGCCCGCGCGCAGCGACTGGCACGCCAGGTGCAGCGCGACCAGCGACGACGAACACGCGGTGTCCACGGTCAACGCGGGGCCGGTCAGGCCGAGGGTGTAGGCGACGCGCCCGGACAGCACGCTGCTCACGCTGCCGGTGATCCGCTTGCCCCGCACCGATTCCGGGCTCAGGTGCAGCGGCATCCCGTAGTCCTGGTAGGCGACGCCGGTGAACACGCCGGTCTCGCTGCCGTGCAGCGACCGGGGAGCGATGCCCGCGTGCCTCAGCGCCGACCAGGTGACCTCCAGCAGGAGCCGCTGCTGCGGTTCCATCGCCAACGCCTCGCGCGGGCTGATGTCGAACCGGTCGGCGTCGAACAGCGGCAGGTCGTAGAGGAACCCGGCCTCGCTGGTGTAGGTGCGGCCCACGCGGCGGGGACGCGGGTCGTGCAGCCCGGCGAGGTCCCAGCCGCGGTCGCGGGGGAATGGGCCGATGCCGTCGCCGCCGGAGACCACCAGCGACCACAGGCGGGTCGCCGAGGTGGCGCCGCCGGGGTAGCGGCAGCCGACGCCGATCACCGCGACCGGGTCGACGTGCGGGGTTTCGGTGTCCACCAGCCGACCATAAGCCGCCCTCGCGACAAATGGCCACCCCCATACCCGCCATGACGTTATAAGAAATAGCTATAACGTCTGCTGTTAATGTATTCCGGTAATGTCCCAACCTTGGTCTCGACCGGCGAATGTGCCATCCTGGCTGGGATTCCGTGTCAACGGTGGCGCCCCCGGCGGCCACCCCCGGCCGTATGGATGTCGGAATGCCCCAGTTGAGAGAATTCACAAACGTCCCCTCGTGTTCACGGTTCTCCCGAGTGGCGGGCGGCATTTTCGCCGTTATCGTCGTCGCTTTCTCGGGTATGCCAGCCGCCGACGCGGCCCCCGCGGCCGCGCAGGCGGTGACGCGCTACCTGTCGCGCCCCGACCTGGTGCCCCCCGCGATCACCGTGACCACCGCCGCCGCGCCCACCGCGCCCGGCGCCATCCTGCTGACCCCCAAGAACGCCGTCGACGAGCAGATGGGCCCGTTGCTGGTCGACGACACCGGCAGCCCCATCTGGTTCGCCCCGCGCGGTGACAAGACGCGGCTGGTGATGAACGCGCAAGCGCAGACCTACCGGGGCAAACCGGTGCTGGTCTGGTGGGAGGGCTCGTTCGTCCCGCTGGGCTGGGGGCAGGGCAGCGCGACCATCGTCGACCAGAACTACCGCACCGTCGCCCAGGTCGGCGCCGACCGCGGCGTGGACCTGCACGCCATCCGGATCACCCCGCAGAACACCATGATCGTCGTCACCTACCGCACCACCACCGCGGTCCCCGGGCAGGTCACCATGCGACCGGTGGTGGAGAACGTGCTGCGCGAGATCGACATCGCCACCGGCGCGGTCCTGATGACCTGGTCGAGCCTCGAGCACATCCCGGTGTCGGAGTCCTACCTGCGCTCCAACGACATCGTCGCCTGGGACTACCTGCACATCAACGCCGTCGACCTGGACACCGCGGGCAACATCGTGGTCAGCGGCCGCAACACCCACACCGTCTACACCCTCGAGCGCGGCACCGGCCGGGTCCTGTCCCGCCTGGGCGGCAAGCGCTCCGACTACGCGATGCCCCCGGACGCGGTGTTCGCCTGGCAGCACAACGTGCGCGCGCTGCCCAACGGCGACATCAGCATGTTCGACAACGAGCAGGGCGCCACCTTCCCCCCGACACCGCCGACCCGACCGATGTCCCGGGCGATCGTCCTGCACCTGGACAACACCGCCCGCACCGCGACCATGACCCGGTCGCTGAGCACCCCGGACGGCCTCGGCACCGGCGCCCAGGGCAGCAACCAGGTCCTGCCCGACGGGCACGTCTTCGTCAGCTGGGGCGACCGCGGCCGGTTCAGCGAGTTCGACGCCACCGGCGCGATGATCTACGACGCGCACTTCACCGCCCCCACCATCGACACCTACGTGGCCAACCGGGTCGACTGGCACGCCACCCCCACCGAACCCCCCGCCGTCTTCGCCCGCCGCGCACCCGACGGGGGCCTCACCGCCTATGCCAGCTGGAACGGCGCCACCGAGGTCCGCCGCTGGCAGGTGCTCGCCGGACCCGACAAGGCGCACCTCAAAGTGGTCGGCGAGACGGCGCGCTCCGGGTTCGAGACCGTGCTGAGCTCGTCGAGCACCGCCGGGTACGCCGCCGTGCGCGCGCTGTCGGCGACCGGCGCGACCCTCGGGACCTCACCCGTGGTGCGTGTCGGATGAGCGCCCCCGGGACCGTCATCTGGCTCACCGGCCTCTCCGGCGCCGGGAAGTCGACCATCGCCCGGCTGCTCGCCGCCGAACTCGACCGCGCGGGCACCCCCACCGAGGTCCTCGACGGCGACGAGGTCCGCGCCGCCCTGTCGACCGAACTCGGCTTCGCCAAACGCGACCGCGACACCCAGGTCCGCCGGGTCGGCTACCTGGCCAAGCTGCTCGCCCGGCACGGCGTCACCGTCATCGTCGCGCTCATCTCGCCGTACCGGGAAGCGCGCGACGCGGTGCGGGCCAGCCTCGGACCGTTCCTGGAGGTCCACATCCGGGCGCCGCTGGACGAACTCATCAACCGCGACCCCAAGGGCCTCTATAGGCGGGCGCTCGCGGGTGAGATCAGCGGGTTCACTGGCATCAGCGACCCCTACGAGCCACCGCTGCACCCGGAACTGGTCATCGACACCGACCTGTGCGATCCAGACACCGCCACCGCACGGATCCTCGCGCTGCTGCAGCGATCCGCGGACACCGGGAGCGACCACATCCTCGCGGGCGACCTCGCGGCCGCCGCGGGGAAGCGGCTGCTCGACCTGCGCGCCGAACAGGGCTTCGACGCCCCGGACGACCTACGCGAAGCGGGGGACAAGCAGGCGCACGCCTTCCTCGCCGACCGCATCGCCGAACACCGCCCAGGTGACCAGCTCCGCTCCGAGGAATCCCCAGGCGATGGCACCGGTTCCCGGCTATGGATCGTCGACCCGTTGGACGGCACCCGCGAGTTCGGCGAGCCCGATCGCAGCGACTGGGCTGTGCACGTAGCGCTATGGCGCGACGGCAAGCTCGCCGCGGGCGCGGTAGCCCTACCAGCTCGCGACCTGCTGCTGACTACCCGCGACGCGGTAGCCCGACCCCGCTCACCTGGCCGGTTCCGGATCGCGGTCAGCCGCACCAGGCCACCTGCGCTCGCCGAGGCACTGGCGGCCGAGCTGGACGGGGACCTGGTCCCGATGGGGTCCGCGGGCGTCAAGATCGTCTCGGTCCTGCTCGGCGACACCGACCTCTACGTGCACGGCGGCGGCCAGCACGAGTGGGACTCCGCCGCCCCGGTCGCGGTCGCCACCGCCGCCGGGCTGCACGCCAGCAGGCTCGACGGCTCCGCCCTGGTCTACGGGCGCCCGGACGCCTGGCTGCCGGACCTGCTGGTGTGCAGGCCCGACGACGCCGACCGGGTCCTCGCCGCCGTCCGCGCGGTGTCCGCTCTCGAAGAGGAGAAGGCATGAAGGTCATCGGCGCCGGATTGGGCCGCACGGGCACCGCCTCGGTGAAGGCCGCCCTGGAACAGCTGGGCCTCGGCCCGTGCTACCACATGTTCGAGGTCACCGCGCGCCCCGAGCACGGCGAGCAGTGGCTGGCCGCGCTGGCGGGCGACCCGGTGGACTGGGAGCGGTTGTTCACCGGCTTCGGCTCCACGATGGACTGGCCGGGCTGCTCGTTCTGGCCCGAGCTGATCAAGGAGTACCCCGACGCCAAGGTCGTGCTGACCGTGCGCGACCCGGACGGCTGGTACGCCAGCATGGCGCGCACGTTGCTGCCGGTGTGGCGGATCGCGGCGGACCCGGCGCGGGCCGGGGTCGCGGGCTACGAGTGGTACGGCCGCCTGGTCACCGCCATCGCCCAGCACTCGTTCGCGGGCCGGACCGATGACCGCGACCACATGCTCGCCGCGTTCGAGGCGCACAACGCCGCCGTGCGCGCGGGCGTCCCGGCCGACCGGTTGCTCGTCTACGCGGTCGGCCAGGGCTGGGAGCCGCTGTGCGGGTTCCTCGGCGTCCCGGTGCCGGACGAGCCGTTCCCGCACCTCAACGACACCGCCTCGTTCCAGTCCATGGTCGAGCGGATGCTCACGGCCTGATCAGGGGAGGCACCGTGCAAGACCCGATCGCGGTCGTGGGTGTCGGCTGCCGGTTCGCCGGTGGCGTCGCCTCGGCCGAACAGCTGTGGGAGGTCGTCGCCGCGGGCGCCGACCTGGTCACCGGGCCGCCGACCGATCGCGGCTGGGACCTCACCGGGGTCACCGGCGGCGGCGGGTTCCTGCGGCACGCGCTGGACTTCGACGCCGGGCTGTTCGGGGTGAGCCCGCGAGCCGCGCTGGGCATGGACCCGCAGCAGCGGGTGCTGCTGGAGGTGTGCTGGTCGGCGTTCGAGGACGCCGGGATCGCCCCCGGTGGGCGGGTCGGGGTGTTCGTCGGCGTGGCCCACCACGACCACGCGACCCGGCTGCGCGAGGTGCCACCCGAGATCGCCGGGCACCTGGGGCTGGGCAGCGCCACCAGCGTGCTGTCCGGCCGGATCGCGCACACCTTCGGGCTCACCGGACCCGCGCTGACCATCGACACGGCGTGCTCGTCGTCGCTGGTGGCGCTGCACCTGGCCGTGCGGTCGCTGCGGGACGGGGAGTCGGAGTTGGCGTTGGCGGGCGGGGTGACCGTGATGTCGACGCCGACGACGTTCACCGAGTTCGCCCGCTTGGGCGCACTGTCGGCCGACGGTCGGTGCCGTGCCTTCGGTGCAGGGGCAGACGGCTTCGGCCCGTCGGAGGGGGCGGGTGTGCTGGTGCTGGAGCGGTTATCCAGAGCCAGACGCCTCGGACACCGCGTGTACGCGCTCGTGCGCGGCAGTGCGGTCAACTCCGACGGGGCCTCTGGCTGGCTCACCGCTCCCGACACCGCCGCGCAGACCGCGGTGATCACTTCCGCGCTGGCCGACGCGGGCCTCGTACCGTCCGATGTGGATGCTGTGGAGGCGCATGGCACCGGGACCAAGTTGGGCGACCCGGTGGAAGCGCGAGCGTTGGTCGCCGCCTACGGCGCGGACCGGGACCGGCCGTTGTGGCTGGGCTCGGTGAAGTCGAACATCGGTCACACCCAGGCCGCGGCGGGAGTCGCTGGCGTGATCAAGGCGGTCACCGCACTGCGTCGGGGCGTGCTGCCACGCACCCTGCACGTCGACGACCTGTGCGACGGGGTGGAGTGGGGGCCGGTTGCGGTGCTGCGGCAGTCGCTGGCCTGGCCCGACACCGGACGTCCGCGTCGCATCGGTGTGTCGGCGTTCGGGATCAGCGGGACCAACGCGCATGTTCTGTTGGAGCAGGCGCCACCGCCCGGATCACGCGCGGCCTCAGCGGATCCCGGGTTGGGGTTGGTGGGGTCGACGGTTCCACTGTTGGTGTCCGCGGCGTCCGCTGCCTCCTTGCGCGAGCGTGCCGGACAGCTCGCGGAAAGCTTGTCCAGCGTTGGCGGTTGTGCGGTCTCGTTGGCGCGCGGGGTGACGCTGGGCCATCGCGCGGTCGTACTCGCGGACTCGACGGGGTCCGCTGTGGACGGACTGCAGTCGTTGGCTGGTCCGGGCGTGGTACTAGGGCCTGGGGATGTGGGTCGCAGCGGCGCCGGGGCCGTGTTGGTGTTCGGCGGCCAAGGCTCGGAGTGGGTCGGCATGGGGGAGGAGCTGCTCGGCGCTTCCCGGGTGTTCGCCGACCGGATGGCCGAGTGCGCTGAGGAACTGTCACACCTGGTCGACTGGGACGTTCGCGACGTGCTGTCGGATCCCGCCGCCTTGCGTCGAGTGGATGTCGTGCAACCGACGCTGTTCGCCGTGATGGTCTCGCTGGCCGCGTTGTGGCAGGCATGCGGGGTGCGAGTGGATGCGGTTGCCGGGCAGTCACAGGGTGAGGTGGCCGCCGCTTGTGTGGCGGGAGCGTTGTCCTTGGCGGACGCGGCGCGGGTCGTGGTGGCGCGGTCGCGTCTGGTCGCGGGACTCTCCGGTGGCGCCATGGCGTGGGTGCATGCGCCGTGGGCTTGGGTGCACGCCTCGGTCCACGAGCGGGACTGCGCGCCAGATGGTTGCGCTGAGGCTGGCCTGTGGCTCGCGGCGGTCAATGCACCCGAGTCGGTGGTCGTATCCGGTGCGCCAGCGGTCATCGAGGAACTGTTGGTCCACTGTGACTTGCACGGTGTGCGCGCGGGCCGGACTCCCATCGGCTACGCATCACACAGCCCGTATGTGGAAGTCGTCGAGGACGAACTGATGAACGCCCTACGCGACATCACCCCACAGCCACACCGGATCCCCATGGTCTCCACCGTCACCGGGCAGGAAGTGGACGTCCTCGACTCGGCGTACTGGTACCGCAACCTCCGCGCCCCGGTCCGGCTCGACCGTGCCGTGTCCGCTCTGCTCGATCGCGGCCACAGCACGTTCGTCGAGTGCAGCCCGCACCCGATCCTCACCTCGGCACTGCACCACAACCTGCACACGGCCGCAGTTGGGCGAACCGCCGTGGTGCCGAGCATTCAGCGCGACGACGGCTCGCCTTCGCGGCTGCTCGCGAACGTAGCCTCAGCACACGTCCATGGCGTCGGTGTTGACTGGTCCGTGCTACTCGCGCCACTGTCTGACGAACCCGCCCCACTACCCGGCTACCCGTTCGCCCGCACCCGGTACTGGATTCCCGCCGAACGGCAAGCCCGAGGCTCGCTGTTGAGTCCACAGTGGCACAAGGTCACGCCGTCTCCGGCGGATGTCACTTGGCTGCAGGACCTGGTAAGCGCGAAGCCAAAGGGCTTGCTTGCCCTGGAAGTCTCATCCTACGAGACCGCCTCGGCACTGCGCGAGGTGTCGGACTTCCTGGCACGGTGGCGGACCGATCCTGGTTGGTCGAACGCCCACCCCGTGATCGTCACCCGAGGTGACTCACCCGACGAGGCCGCGTGCGCCGCCGTGTGGGGTTACGTCCGCTCGGCCCAACTAGCGCACCCGGACCGGATCCGCTTGATCCACCTCGGCTCGCGGGACCGGGTCGAGACCGTCGCGGGCACGGGATACCAACTGCAGGTCCGCCAGGATGGGGTATATGAGCCACGGTTGGTTCCGGTCGGGGGAACGGGGCCAAGACCGAGTCTGGGGGAGGGCACAGTCCTGATCGTGGGCGGTGGCGACGAGGTTCGCACGGTGTTCGCCCGCGCCATGGTCGAGCTCGGTGCCAAAGTCGTCCTCGTCTTGGGTGAACCGCTCGCGGATCTGGTCAGCGTGCCGTCGGTCCAGTTCGCTGACCTGGACATCCCGAGCGCGGTCGCCGAGGCCCACCCCCTGACGGGCATCGTCTACGCCGGTGACCGCTATGACGAGGCGGAGGCGCTGCACGAGCTCGCGGGCGATGTCGCCGTGTTCGTGCTCTCGAGCTCAGCGACCGGTGTCCTCGGTGGACCCGGCGCGGTTCCCGCTGCCGCGTTCGATGCCTTGGCCCGCCGCCGCGCCACCCGAGGACTTCCTGCGCTGTCGTTGGCGTGGGGGCCCGACGACGACGGTCATCTCGGCGTGACGCGATTGTCCAGTGAAGACCGACAAGCGCTGGTGATCGCGGCGCTGCGCGTCCCGGAACCGGTCCAAGTCGCCATCGAGTTGGACACCGCCGCGTTGCGGGTCTGGCCGACGGTCCCGGTCCCGCTGCGCCACCTGGTCCCGCGCGAGGCGGTCGAGGTGCGCGCGGAGAACCTGCTCGACCTGGTACTCGGGCACGTCGCGGCCGTCCTGGGACGCCGCGATCCCGTCCCCGCGGGCACGCCACTGCGGGACCTCGGCTTCGACTCCCTGACCGCGGTGGAACTGCGCAACCGCCTCAGCGTCGCGACCGGTGTCGCGCTGCCGCCAACGCTCGTGTTCGACCATCCCACTCCCGCTGCCGTGGCCGAGTGCCTCCGCGCGGAACTCGCTTAGTTCAAAAGGCTCGGAGGAACCATGCGTACAACCAGGTGGCCCCGGCTGGCCGCCGTCGCCGCGCTCGTGGCCGGTGTGGTGCTTAGCGGCACCCACCTCACTCAGGCGGCTGCCGCTGAACCCGTGCTGATCGGGTCTCGCTCGGTGACCTTGCTGACCGGTGACCGGGTGGAGGTTGATGCCTTGGGGCACCGAACAATCCATCCTGGACCGAATCGGGACAAGGCCGCCTTCTCTTACTACGAAAGAGACGGGCACCATTTCGTCGTCCCGGTCGACGCGCTGCGGCCATTGGCTGACGATCGACTCGACGAACGCCTCTTTGACATCGATGCCCTTCTCGCGGCGGGGTACGACGGCGCTGGTCTGCCGGTGATCGTCACCTCTCGGCCGGGACTGGCCCCTGCCCAGATCGCAGGCTCGGTGAGTCTGCCCGCTGTCAACGGTTTCGCGGCCCCGGCTCGACTTGACGGCGCCGTGTGGCGGAGCTTGGACAGCCCCGGCGTGCGCAAGATCTGGCTCGACAGCGTGCGCAAGCCGCAATTGGACAAGAGCGCCGCCCAGATCGGCGCGCCCATCGCGTGGCAGGCCGGGTACACCGGCGCGGGCGTCACTGTGGCCGTCCTCGACAGCGGCATCGACAAGACCCACCCGGACCTGGCCACTCGCGTGGCGGAAGCGCGGATCTTCTCCGACGCGCCGGACGGGCTCGACCGGATCGGCCACGGCACCCACGTGGCGTCGATCATCGCGGGAACCGGCGCGAAGTACCGGGGTATCGCCTCGGGGGCGCGGCTGCTGGACGGGAAGGTCTTCGACGACAACGGATCCGCGCGCGACTCGTGGATCATCGCGGGCATGCAGTGGGCCGCCGAATCCGGGGCGAAGATCGTGAACCTGAGCCTGGCCCAGCCCGACGTGCCCGACTCGGATCCGCTCGAGGAGGCCGTCAACTCCTTGTCGGCCCAGCACGGCACGCTGTTCGTCGTCTCCGCGGGCAACGACGGCCCGACCGGCGGCACGGTCGGCTCGCCGGGCAGCGCGGACGCGGCGCTCACCGTCGGCGCCGTGGACCGCACGGACAAGATCCTGGCGTTCTCCGGCCGCGGCCCCCGCGTCGGTGACGGGGCCGTGAAACCGGACATCACCGCCCCCGGCATGGCGATCGTCGCCGCCCGCTCCTCTGCCTCGCCCGGCGACGGGCCCTACGTCGCGGACTTCGGCACGTCAATGGCGACCGCGCACGTCTCGGGTGCCGCGGCGGTGCTCGCCCAGCAGCACCCGGACTGGTCGGGGGAGCGGATCAAGGACGTGCTCATGGCCAGCGCCAAGCCCGGCGCGGGGCAGACGATCTTCCAGGAAGGCACCGGCCGCGTCGACGTCGCTGCCGCCATCGGGCAGACGCTCTCGACCGAACCCGCGTCGGTGCACCTGGGCGTCCAACGGGTTCCCGACACCAGCGGGAAGATCTATTCGCGGACCGTCACCTACCGCAACACTGGAACGGCCGAGTCGGTCCTGGACCTGAGGTCGGTGCTGATCGGACCGGACGGCAAGCCGGTCAACCTGATCACCGTCACGCCCGCGCGACTCACGGTTCCGGCGGGTGGCACGGCCACCGCGACCTACACGATCACACCGCCCGCCGATGCACCGCAAGGGATCTATGCGGGCGTGGTCCTCGCGGGAGCGATGCGCACGCCGATCGTGTTCATCCGCTCGGAGCAGACGTATGAGGTGAAGGTGCGCCAGCTCGGCCTGGATGGGTTCCCCGCCATCGCGGGCTATGCGCGGATCGTGTCCAAGGCGGCGGGTGCGCGCCAATACCAGGTGCCCGCGACCGGCAGGCTGCGGTTGCCGAAGGGGGAGTACTCGGTCGACGCGCTGCTGGTCGGGGACAACCTGAACTGGCTGTTCCAACCGTCGTTCACGGTCGCTGGCGATTCTGAGGTCGTCGTCGACTACCGCTTGACCAAGCCGCTGAGCATCACCCCACCGGTCCGGGCCACCAGCCGCTTCGCCGACGTCGCGCTGACCTACGGCGACTACGCGACCGGTATCGCGGGCACCGACATCACGCGCACCACGACCGGCACGGCAGGACCCCGGGTACCGGGGGACGCGCTGACCACCAAGGTCCACACCCAATGGCTCGCCGAGAACGGCGACTTCTACGGCTTGGCCTACTTCGGTCACGGCGGCCTACCGGACGGCCTCGTCAAACGTCCGTCCAAACGCGACCTCGCCCACGTGCGGGCTGGTCTCAACACGACGAACCAGGGCAGCATCGGAGCTCGGGCCGCGTCACCGTACCCAGCGGTCGGCGACGTCCTGGACTCCAGCCCCGGCTACGACGTCGCCGCCCTACCCCGGGTCCGCGACGAGTACTACACCACCGAGTCCGACGGTGCATTGTGGAGTTTGCTGCTGGCCCAACTCAGTCCGACGGGCGTGCTGGAGGCCACATCGCTGAGCCCGCTCCGCCACTACCGCCCAGGCCGCGACTACACCGAAACCTATAACCGCGGCGTGTTCGGGCCGGTGTTCCCACCGCTGCCCAAGAACCAGTCATTCGTGAGCCGTGCCAAGGACTCCATCCGGGCCGCCATGTCCCTATACGGCGACGGTGGCGGGAACGCGGGTGATGTGACTCTGGCAAGCCGCACCACCACCCTTTACCGCGATGGCGCCAAGGTCGGCGAGTCGACCGATCTCACCGGGCCTGCCGCCTTCCCGGTGCCCGCGGAGACGGGGACCTATCAGCTCGTCTCCGACGCTACCCGGGTTCCCGGGGTCTCCCTGTCGACACGAGTCGTGGCCTCGTGGACGTTCCAGTCGGGGCACACGGAGGCCGCGCAGGCGATCCCGGTCTCGACCATCCGCTTCACGCCTCGGCTCGACGAGAACAACTCAACCCCCAAGGGGCGGTTGTTCGTGGTACCGGTCTCGCTGCAGGCGCAAGGGAGTGTGGAGAGCCGCCCCCTGTCGGGCCCGGTCGAGGTGTCCTATGACAGCGGGAAGACCTGGCAGAAGGCCCCACTCATCAGCGGCGCCGCGATCCTGTGCCACCCGAACACCGCCAGCACGGTGTCACTGCGCGCCAAGTCGACCAGCCGCTCCGGCCAGGTCGTCGAACTGACCATCATCGACGCCTACAAACTGCGCTAGTGAGGGGTTTGCGACCGCGCCACAGCGGGTACGGGCACAGGTGTTCGAGAAAGGAGACCAGATGACCGACCGTACCCCCGAGAAGGACCCCGCCGACTGGAGCACCGGTGACGAGCCGATGACCGGTCCCCAGGAGTCCTACCTGCACACCCTTGCCCAGGAAGTCGATGTCGAGGTTCCACCCGACCTGACCAAGGCCGACGCGTCGAGGCTCATCGACGAGCTCCAGGAGCGGACGGGCCGCGGCGTGTGACGTGGTCGTATCACGTGGTCATCCGGCGGGGTCCCCGGCCGCGGCCGAGACTGGGTGGATGGCTGAGAAGAAGCTGCGCAAGGGCGAAGAGGTCACCTGGTCCAGCCACGGCCAGACCGTCCACGGTGAGGTGGTGGAGAAGATCACCGAGGACACCCGAGCCGCTACGCGTCAGGTGCGCGCGTCGGAGGACGACCCGCAATACCGGGTGCGCAGCGACAAAACGGGCAAGGACGCGGTGCACAAGCCTTCCGCGCTGCGAACCCCGAAGAAGTGAGACAGAGGAACCAGTAGGCTCCGCTGTTCGGTCGGCGCTGGCTGGCGCCCGGCTTTCCTTGGTGGCCAAGGGAAGCCGGGCTTCACCCCGTCAGCAGATTCGCGTCCTCCGGTTCCCTGCTTAGGCTCGGGGAAACCACGTCGGGGAGGACGAAAGTGACCACTGGTAGAAGAACCGCGATGACCCTGGCCGCGTGTGCCGCGCTGCTCTGCGTGACCGCACCCGCCGCAGCCGCCGACAACGCCGTGCTCGGCAGTACGTGCCACCAGGGCTGGTACGCGTTCACCGTGACCGCCACCGGAGGCGACATCCCGGCGGGCAGCCAATGGACCTCGTCGTGGGCCGCCGCTAGCACAATCCCGGCCGAGTACCACGTCGCCTCTTACCCAGGCCTCATCGACGACACGCCGGTCAACCCCCACCTGGTCACCCTCACCAACCCCGCCGCCATCCCCGCGGGCACCCGCGTGGTCCTGGAACCGCACGGCTACTCCCTGACCAACAAGAGCCGCCTCACCCTCCGCCTATCCGGCTACGGCGGCACAACCGGCCGCACCTTCCCCGTCGGCGAATGGCCAACCTGCTGACACCTGCCGTGATCGCCCCGCCAAGCCGGAACTGAGCGTCTGGGACCGCGTTTCCCCGCGGTTGCGGATGCTGTCCGATTCAGTGCTGTGCGTTCCCAACGATGCAACACCGGAGAACAGGTCCCGGACCGTCGCGACGGTCCGGGACCTGTCGCGCAATGCACGCGTTTGAGTGGATTCCCGGATCCCGCTCTTGCGGACTGTGGTGTCGCGCGCGATTTGCTCTCCTTCCGTGACCTGTGGGGAATGTGACCGGGATGGGTCAAAGCAAGTACGTTGCTCTATTGGGGCTGGATGGACCTCGATGGGGCCGACGCGGCGCAAGCCCTAGACGTCGTCACCGGAATCGTCCTGGATGCTGCCCGCTGCTGACGAGCACGCCCTGCACGGGAAGTGCGGAATGCGACTGGCAAACCGGGCCTCTATCGAGAGTATCAACGCCCTGAGTGGTTGTCGACTGAGTTGGTGTGCGCGGCCGGTGCGTCGTTCTCGATACCGCGTCTGGCGGTTCCGCTCTGGTGCGCAAGATCACCATCTTGCTCCGGGGCGGCTATATCGCGAGGGCATGCCGCATTGTGCGGACTCCCGGCACGCGCGCCGATTCCGCACTCCGGTGTGCTCGGCTTGACCGCCCCCGGTGGCGCTGGTATTGGTTCAACCAATGACTCATCTGGGGGGACTGAGTGGTGGTTGAACGCGTTCAGCGGTTTTCGGCCCCATTTCGGGACCGGGGACGGCGCTGGGGCGGGATGGGGCGACTGGCCCGGGCCGCGGGTGCCGGGCAGCAGGCGCTCGACCCGTTCCGGCACGTGATCGCGGGGAACCTCGCCCGCCGCGGCGCGACGGAGACCGCCCTCGCCTGGGCACCGCCGCGCTCCCTTGAACGTCAAGAGGTCCTTGATCTGCTGGTGGACAGCCGAAGTGCCTTCGAGGTGCCCGGTGGTCTGGGCTACGGGGCGGAGCTGTCCGGCGGCCAGTGGCAGTCGGTCGCCCGCGCGCTTGTGCGGGACGAGCAGTTGCTGCTGGTGGCCGACGAACCCGCGTCCGCGTTGAACGCCACCGTCGAGCACGCGCTGTTGGTGTCGCACCGGTACTCCGCCGTGGGCGCGGCCGACATCATCGTCGTGCTGGACCGGGGGCGGGTCGCCGAGTTATTCGGCCGCCAAGCCCGTGTGTGCCGCTGATCGGTGTGCCGTCAGCGCCCGGTCGTGGGACAAGGTACCGGCCCTGGGGTGGGTCCGCTGGTGGGAATCATTACCGCACAAGGGGAGAGTGCAGTGGAGATGACAGATCGGGAGCACGTGGTCGCTGTCCTGTCCGATGTGGACCAACACGTCCTCGGCGCGGCCGACACCGAGGTGGTGCCGATCGCGTCGCTGCGGTCGGCCGACTCGCCGCGCACCCAGGCCGAGGACCCGGACCACGTGCGCGTGCTGGCGCAGACCGAGGGCGGGTTGCCGCCGATCCTGGTGCACCGGTCCACCAGGCGCGTGATCGACGGGATGCACCGCATCCGGGCCGCCCTGCTGCGCGGGGCCGAGCAGATTGAGGTGCGCTTCGTGGACCTGCCCGAGGAGGACCTGTTCCTGCTCGCGGTCCGGCTCAACGTCCAGCACGGCCTGCCGTTGGCGATGGCCGACCGCCGCGCCGCCGCCGCCCGCATCCTGGTGTCGCACCCGCACTGGTCCGACCGCGCGATCGCGGGAACGGCCGGGCTGGACGCGAAGACGGTGCGCGGCATCCGCCGGGAGAAGGGCGGTGCTCCCGCCTCGACGCCGACCCGGATCGGTCGCGACGGTCGCACCCGCCCGCTCAGCGCCGCCGCGGGTCGCCGCTCCGCGGGGGAGCTGGTGAAGGCGAACCCCGCGATGCCGCTGCGCCAGGTTGCACAGCGGGCGGGCATCTCCCTGGGCACCGCCGCTGACGTGCGGCACCGGGTGATGCGCGGTGAGGACCCGGTGCGCGGCGGCACTTCTCGCCCTGGCGACACGGCGGGACGCGATGAGAAGGTGGCGGCTGCCCGGGAACCGGTGGCACCCGAGGGTGCCGGTCCCGACGGCGCCTCGGTGGCCAACTTGATCGCCCGGCGGGATTCCGCGATGGCCCTGCGGATCCTGACCGCCGACCCCGCGCTGCGGTTCACCGACGCGGGCCGGGTCTTGCTGCGGTGGCTGAGCACCCGGTCCATCGACTCGCGCGAGTGGCAGGGCCTCATGGACGAGGTGCCTGCGCACTGCGCTGGCACGGTCGCCGACCTCGCCCGCCAGTGCAGTGAGTCCTGGCGGGAGTTCGCCGAACAGTTGGAGCGGCGTCACCGCGCCTCGGCCTGAGGAGCCCCGGTGGTGGCGGTCGGACCTGCCGCCGCCACCGGGCCGCTCGACCCACCCGTTCTCGAGGGGTGGGGCCGCCGAAGGCGAGGCCGAAGAGGGTGTCGAACCAGCCCTGTCGGGCCGTTAATTCGCTGGCACCCCGCGCTCGTGATCCGGCTGAGCAGCAGGTCGGCCCCCGTCGCGTCCCGCCGCCGCACCCGAACGAAGTCGGCGGTGCTCGCGGTCGCGCGGAGATGTCCGCGTCCGCGAAACCGGCAGCGGGGACGTGGTTGATCCGCCACCCGCTCGGCTCGACCGGTGACGCGCCGACCTCGTAGCCGAACGGTCCTGCCGAGTCGACCCGGGCTCCAGGGGGATCGGCTCGTGCGGGGCGACCTCCACCGGCCACCGCTCGTCTGGGCACTGCTCGGTGGGCAGGCCCGCCACCGACAGCGCGAGGTGGCCGCGCTTCCAGACCCACGCCCGGTGCGCGGTGACCCGGTATCCCAACTCGCCGAGCAGCAGGCCGAACGCGCCGTTGAGGTGGAAGCAGTAGCCGCCTCGGCCGAGCCGCGCGATCCGCTCGACCGACGCCGCGGGATCGATACCGGGCAGGCTGCCGGTCCGCATCGCCAGGGTCTCGAATGGGCCCGGCGCAGTCGCCGCAGGTTGGCCGAGGTCGGCGACAGTCCTACGAGGTAGCCCGTGATGTCCACAGCGCTCACGGGTGCGCGGTTCGGGGGATTCGACCGTTCCGAGTCGATGCGATCGGGGAATCGGGCGAATCGGGCCCCGAATGATTCCAATTTCCACCGCCGCGGAACGCCGGGTGTGTTCAACCGCGGAAGTCCGGCGGCTGAACGGCGAGATGAACGCGGGGGATACCGTGTCGCAGGATTCACTGGATTTTCTGGTCAACTCGTGCTTGCTGCCCGCTTACGGCGGCGCGGACCCCGGTGACGGGTGAAAGCGGGAGTTGGACCAAGGGCTGGCGGGCATCGTGCCGTTCGGTGCCGATCTCGGCCACTCGACGAGCAGGTTCACGCGCTCACCGCGGCAGCAACTACCCGGGCACCTTCGCGCTCGGCGCGGTCGACAGGGGCTACCTGGACGCGTCCGCCGCGCCGGGGACGATGGTGTTGAAGACCCGTGGCGCGGGTTTGGCCAACTCGGTGGCCGCGGCCGAGCTGCTGTCCGGTCGGCTGAGCGGGGGTGCTCCTCGTGACTGGTGGTGAGTCGGCCACGCCGTTTCTCGGCGTGATTTCGTTCAACTGGCGAGCGGTCGATTATCTGAACGCCGGTGGTACGTTTCCTCGGTCGAAAGACACGGGTTGCGTCGATGGGGGTGCGATCGTGAGTCCGGGTGATGTCATTGTCCTGCCGACCGCCGAAGAGACCGGGGCGGACACGCTGGCGGCCCGCGCGTTCCTGACCCCTGGCGGGGTGCTGCTGGACGACGAGGCGGGCGCGGAGCGTTGACGGGGCCGCTGGCCGGTGATTTCTCGGCCGGGTTGGCCTGGCCGAGCGCCGCGCCGGTCCTGGTCTTCGACCTCGATGGCACCTGGTTCCGCTCCGGCGTGCTGACCAGGGGCGACATCACCAGACTCGAGCGCCGTTCCGCGATCATCAACCGCGGCCTGCCCGGCGCCGAGGTGCGCAGGCGGATCGTCGCCTGGTTGACCGAGGCGGCTGATCGCGTCGGCGGTGCCACCGCGGTGCGTGGTGTCCCTCGGCGCGGCCCCGCTGTTCGGCGCCGAGCGGACCGACTGGTGGCCGGGGGTGGAGCTGCGCGCGGCGCGGCCGGGGGTGTCGTGGGTCGTGGTCAACGACGTGTCCGCGTTGCTGTGCAACGACGAGCTCGACCAGACGGGCGCCGCGGCCGCGGTGAGCATGGGGATCGCATACCGCACCATCGACTTGTGTACCAGGTGCGTCCCCTACGACCGCGAACACGGCTGCAAGGGGAGATCTCCCGTCGCGCATGTGGTGGCGGGGCGAACCCATGACCGCCGTGCGCGACCGAGGCGGGCGTGATCACGTGAGTTCGTTCGCCTCAGGCTCGGCCATCAGCTGGCTCCTGCCCGCGATGGCCCAATCCGTTCATAACGGGCACCGAGGCGTACCTCGTCACGGACCTGGGCGCCGTCCAGGACGTGTTGTCGGGGCTGGCGTGCTTGTTGAGATCCACAAAGGACAGTGTGGTAGGCGCCACGGTGCGCGGAATTCGATCAACTGGGAACCTGGAAGTACCGGCGCGCCGTGGGGCTCACACCACCCGGGCGCGTTCGGGTCGGCGTTTCGACCGCGCGATCGCGCGTACCAGGACCAGTGCCGGTCCGTCGGTAGATCCTTTCAGGACCCGAGATCGCACCGCGAGGTGAACCCATGTCTGTTGAGCAGTCCTTGTTCCCCGCCGCGTCGAGCATTGCCTACCGCAGTGCTGACGCGGACACCTACCAAGCTCCCGTGCAGCTACGAGATCTGGAGAAAGAGCTGCCACTTCGAGTGCTATCCCAAGAGGACTTCGCGTCCTGGCAGGCCTACGGGTACGTCGTCGTACGCGAGGCCATCGCGCGCGAGTCAGCACTTCGATTGCTCGACTTCGCCTGGGAGTTCCAAGGTCTGGACCCGGCGCGGCCCGAGACCTGGTACCCCGAGCGCGAGTACCGCTCCGAGCTCGACCGCGACCTGCACGTCTACGGGTTCGTGGAGGCGTACCACCACCAGCTCCTCTGGGACAGCAGGCAGACGCAGCGGGTCTACGACGCGTTCGTGGACGTGTGGGACTGCGCTGAACTCTGGGTGACCCTCGACCGGCTCAACCTGAACCCGCCGAACGTCGGCAACCGCGACCGCGCGCTGATCGCGCCGACGGGCCGCGGCTTCGACATGGACCTGCACTGGGACGTGGACACCACCGCGGCCCGCCCGCCGCAGCGGGTTCAGGGCATCATCGCGCTCGAGGACACCCGGCCGGAGCTGGGCGGGTTCCAGTGCTGCCCCGAGCTGTTCCACCGCTTCGACGAGTGGAAGGCCACCCAACCCGGGGACCGCGACCCGCTGCGGCCGCGGATCGACCGCGCCGAGTTCCCGCTCGTGCGGCCGGTGTTGCGCGCCGGTGACCTCCTGATCTGGAACGGCTTGGTGGCGCACGGCGTCGCCCCCAACACCTCCACCGACGGTGTCCGAGCGGCGCAATACCTGGCGATGATGCCCGCCCTCGAGGCGCACGAGGAGTTGCGCCGCTCGCGGGTCGAGTCCTGGCGCACCTTGGACACACCCACCTGGAACCCCACCCTCCTCGGCGATGCCCGGCGCCCCGAGGCCCTCCGCTACGGCACTGCCGAGCTGTCCGAGCTGGGGGAGAAGCTGCTCGGGCTGACACCGTGGCACGCTGGAGAGGTCGAATGCACCCGATCTGCCTGACCCTGCCGACCAACCGCGACTGTGTCGCCACCATCGGCGCGATGCTGGCGGAAGCCGCCTACGCCGTCGAGAACTTCGACGTCCAGGTAGACCTGCTGATCCTGGATTCCTGTGGTGAGCGCGAGTTCGCCGCGCACGCGGCCGCCGCCGCCACCACAATCCCTGGCGTCACGGTCCACCACCTGGACGAAGCACGCCAACGGGAGTTCCTGCGCGAGGCCATTGCGGAATCCGGTGTGCGGCAACCGGGGCACGTGCTCGACCTGATGCTGCCCACGGGCGTGTCCTACGGCGCGTGCACCAACCGCGCGTTCCTCATCGCCTCCGCCCTCGGCTGCGTGTCCTTCCACCGCCGCGATTCCGACAGCCGCTACCAGGAGTTCGATGGCGCACCGGTGTTCCCGATCCACCACGAGCTCACCTCGATCGGTCTGCGCGCGGGCGAAGCGACGCGCGTGAGCGAGGTCGCGCTGGATCCCGTGCACGCGAACAAACCCGTGGTGTTGGTCGGCGCCTCCTTCATCGGTGACCTGTCGGTGGACATCGCGGAGATCCGTGAGCTCGATCCCGAGGCGTACGAGGACATCGTGGGCCTGTGGGCACCCGCCGACGCGACCGAGGGGGAGAAACGGGAGCTGGTCGCGGAGTCGTTCACCGGCGCGGGAACAGAACCGTTCACCGGCGACCGCTCGATCCTCACGATTGTCGACCCGATGCGGGTGGACATGTGCAACATCGCGTTCCACGACGTGCAGGAACTCGTGCCGCTGCCGCCCGCGACCGACACGATCGGCAGCGACTACTTCCTGCTGCACCTGATCCGCACCGCGGCGCTGCCCGGCGTGCTGCACAACCGGCACATAGTCAACTTCCACACCCCGGAGCGCAAGACCGACGCCGGGTTCGCCGACTACCACCTGCGCCTGGCCAAGTTCTTCCTGTCGATGCTGTACCTGCGTGCCGTATACGACGGGATGGCCGCGGCGGGGGAGACCCTGCTCGACGAGGGGAACCGGGTCCGGCCCGGCGCCGTCGCCGAGCTGGTGCGGCGGAGCACCCGGCTGGACGTCGCGGACAACGTGCGGCGCTTGGAAGTCCTCGATGCGGCGTACCGGCGGCTGGGCGGCAAGTACGCCCGTCTCGCCGACACGCTCATCGACCGGCGCGACCAGCTCCTGGACGAGGCGCGCGCGGACATGGCGGACTTCGCGGTGCTGATCGACGCCTGGGCCCCGCTGGTCGGCGCGGCCGCGCGCATCGGCTTGGGAGCGCGGCGCCGATGAGCGGGACCGACCTCATGGCGGCGCTCGCCGCGGCGTCGACGGACCGCGTCCTGTTCGACCTCGACGGGATCCGCGCGACTTACCGGAACCTGACCGATGAACTGCCGGGCGTCGAGGTCAAGTTCGCGATGAAAGCGTGCCCGGTGGACGAGGTGATCGCCGGGTTGGCCGCCCGCGGCGCCGGTGTCGACGCGGCGAGCCCGGGGGAGATCGCGCAAGCGCTCTCGGCGGGCGTGGCGGTCAGCGATGTCCACTTCGGAAACACGGTGAAATCGGACCAGGACATCGTGGCCGCCTATCGCCTCGGCGTTCGGGACTTCGCCACCGACAGCCTTGAGGACGTCACCGCGATCGCCCGGCACGCCCCCGGTTCCCGGGTGTTCTGCCGCCTCGCGACGGACGGCGCAGGGGCCCTGTGGCCATTGAGCCGCAAGTGCGGGTGCTCGGTACCGGACGCTGTGCGCGTGCTGGACCGCGCGCGACAGCTCGGTCTGAAACCGTCCGGATTGTCCGTCCACATTGGTTCGCAGCAGATGTCGACCACCGCTTGGCGTGCCGCGTTCGACAGGCTCGCGGACGCCATCGTCGCGCTGCGCGGGCGGGGCATCGCCCTCGACCACGTGAACCTCGGTGGCGGTCTCCCCGCGCTGACCTACCTCGACCGACGCGGCGAGCCGCTGCGGCCGCCCCTGTCGGGGATCTTCGAGGCGATCCGGTCCGGCATCGGCCACCTGCGGGGCGTGTCGCCGGTACCGTTGCGGTTCCTGGTGGAACCGGGCAGGCACCTCGTCGCCGACCACGGCGCCATCCGGGCGCACGTGGCCCGGCTGACCTCCCGGCAGCTGCTCGACGGCGGCCAAGAGCGGTGGCTCTACCTGAGCTGCGGCAAGTTCAACGGCCTGTACGAGACCGACCAACTGCGCTACAGGCTGGTGTTCCCCGCCAGTCCGGCCGCCGACTTCGTGCCCGCGATGATCGCCGGACCCACCTGCGACAGCGACGACGCCTTCGGCGGCGACGGCGGTCCGGTTCGGGTTCCTCGCGACCTGCGCTCCGGCGACCCGGTCTGGATCATGGCGTGCGGTGCGTACTCGATCAGCTACATGACGCGCGGGTTCAACGGGTTCGGGCCGCTGCCTTACGAGATCGTCCAAGCGCACGACCGCGAGCAGGCGCCGTGCCCAGCATGAGGATCCGGCACCTGGTCGCCGAGGACTGGGCGGCGATCGCGGCGCTGGAGGCCGCCACTTACGGTGCCTTGTCGGAGGGGCGCACCGTGTTGCAGTCGCGGGCGGTCGCCTCCCCGGAGACGTGTTTCGTCCTCGACGCCGGGGAGCGGATCGCGGGTTACGTGCTGTCGTTGCCGTACCCGGACCACCGGTTCCCGGACCTGTCCGAGCCGGAGTTCACCGTCCACGGGCGGGCGAACCTGCACCTGCACGACCTGGTGATCGCACCGGCGTCGCGGGGTCACGGGTTCGGCGCGCTGCTGGTGGACCGGGTGATCGAGGCCGCGGTGGGCGCTGAACGGGTGTCCCTGGTCGCGCTCGAGGGGACTGGGGCGTTCTGGACCGCGCGCGGGTTCCGGGCGCTCCCGGCGGTGGCGACGCCGGGCTACGGTCCCGGCGCGGTGTACATGTCCAGGCCGATCACCCGGCGGGTCGAGTCCGCCGGTGGAACACGGAGGTCACAGTGACGGGTCCGGTGGGGTTCCCCCGACAGTTGCTCGCGATCGCGGCGCTGTTCAGCCTGCTCGGTTTCCAGTACTCCACCTGGGCCTCGCGGATTCCCGCGCTGGCCGATCGGATGGACCTCGACCCGCGCGAGGTCGGCTTGCTCTTGCTGGCAACGGGTGTTGGCGCGGCGGGGTCGTTCCCCCTTGTGCGGTACCTGATGCGGCGGCTGGGCTCGCGCGACCTGGCGTGCCTGTCGGGTTTGTTGCTCGGCGGGGTGCTGATCGCGCTCAGCGCGACGCCGAGCTTCGCCGTGGCACTGGTGGTCATGGCCTTCGACGGGGTGGTCGTGGCCTGCCTCAACGTGGCGATGAACGCCCAGGGCGCGGCGCTGGAGGTCCGGCACGGGCGCAACGCGATGGCCCGGTTGCACGCGACCTTCAGCGGTGGCTCCCTGGTCGCCGCGCTCGTGGCGTCCGCGGTGACCTCGGTGACCGAGGACCTGTGGGTGCACTTCGGGATCGCGCTGGTCGTCGTGCTGGCGTTGCTCGCCCTCGCCCGACC
This sequence comes from Actinokineospora diospyrosa, assembly GCF_024171925.1. GTDB lineage: Bacteria > Actinomycetota > Actinomycetes > Mycobacteriales > Pseudonocardiaceae > Actinokineospora > Actinokineospora diospyrosa. Next base: position 217,499 of record NZ_JAMTCO010000006.1, read on the forward strand.
CGCGTTGCTGACCTCGGACATCGAGCCGGAGGAGAAGCCGCGCCGCGGCCGGTTCGCCCTGCCCGCGGCGGCCACGCTGTGGCTCGGGGCGGCGATGGTGTTCGGCACCATCACCGAAGGTGCGATGAACGACTGGTCGGCACTGTACCTTGAGGACATCGCCCAGGCCCCAGCATCCCTGGCCCCTTTGGGTATCGCGGTCGTGTCCGCCATGATGCTGGTGGCCCGCCTCTTCGCTGACGGCTGGCGCACCCGCTTCGGCGACGGCGCCGTGGTCCGCGTGGGCGCCACCCTGGCGGGGATCGGCTTGGCCGCGGCCCTGCTGATCGGCGGTGTCGTCCCGGCGCTCATCGGCTTCGCCTGCGTGGGCCTCGGCATCGCCGCGGTTACCCCCTGTGTCTACGTGGCCGCCGCCCGTCAGGGATCGGACGCGTTGACTTTGGTGGCGGCGATGGGCGTGACCGGCCTGCTGGGCGGGCCGCCGATCATCGGGTTCGTGGCGGGTGCGGGCAACCTGGCTTGGGGCATGGCCGTGGTCGCGGTGTCGGCGCTGGTGGTCGCGGTGTGCGCCCTGCGGATCCACTGGCCCACCCGGGCTGTCGCACCGGTCGAGTAGCCCGCTCCCGGGGTGCCGCAGTCTCGGGCGTTGCCCGGTTGACGGTGGCGGTTGGATGGGGCGGTGGCGGAGACCAAGGGAGCGGTGCGCGGGCAGCTGGGGCTGCTGCTGGGCGCCAAGGCCGTGTCGGACATCGGGTACGCGTTGGACTTCGTGTGCCTGTCGATCTTCGTGTGGGAGTCCACCCGGTCGACGTTGGCGACCGGGTTGGTGAGCGTGGCGCTGTACGCGGGGCAGATCCTCGGCGGCAGGCTCGGGCACGCGTACGGGGCCCGGTGGGACCGCCGGTCGGTGATGGTCGTCGCCGACCTGGTGCGGATGGCGGCCCTGCTGACCCTGGCCGTGCTCCCCGGGCAACCGCAGCTCTACGTCGCGGTGTTCCTGGTCGGGATCGGGCGGTCGGTGTTCGAGGGGACGCTCAGCGCGGCGACGCCGGTGTTGGCGGGGGAGCGGGCGCAGTTCGTCAACAGCGTGCTGGCGGGCATCAAGGGCATCGGGTTCATGGCGGGCATGAGCCTGTCCGCGGTCGCTGTGCCGGTGATCGGCTTCCAAGGGGTGTTCGCCCTCGACGCCGCCAGCTACGCGCTGTCCGCTCTGGTGCTGTTGGCCATCCGGATCCCGTTCCGCGACAGCGAGCCCGCCACACCCGCTGACAGCAAGAAGCTCCTCTGGCCGCTGGTCGTCGCCGCCGGGTTGGTGCCGCTGTTCGTGGTCCGGTGCCTGGACGCGTTCGGCAGTTCGTCGCAGCACGTCGGCATCCCGGTTCTGGGCAGCGAGCTGAGCCCCGACACGCCCACCGAGGCCGCGGGCGTCATCTGGGGGGTCTGGGCGGCCGGTCTGCTCGCCGCCGGGTTCGTGTTCCGCCCGCTGGCGACCAAGGTCATCGCCCGCGCCCCGGGCGTGGTGTTCTGCCTGGCCACGGTCCTCATGTCGCTCGGCTTCATCGGCATCTTCTGGTTCGACGAGTGGCCGTTGCGGCTGGCAGGCGCCGCGCTCGCCGGGATCGGGGACGCGTTCAGCGAGGTCGCGTTCAAACAGGCCGTGCAGCGCTTGCCCGACCAGCAGCGGGGGCAGGCGTTCGGCCTATCGCAGATCGTGGTGAACAGCGGTTTCATGGCCGGGCTCGTCGCCACCAGCTTCCTGCTCACCCCCGACTTCGTGCCCGAGTGGGTGCTGATCCTGCACGGCGTGCCGATGCTGGTCGCGGTCGCGGCGATCGCCCGGGTGCGTGCCCGGTGACCGCGTACCTGGACTACGCGGGCATGGGCAAGCTGCGCCCCCGGGCCGTGGCCGCGATGCAAGAGGCGCTGGTGGACGTCTTGCCGCACGGTAGCGCCGAGGTCGGTCGGATCTTCCCCGCCCGTCGCCGCGCCCGCGCGCTGGCCGCCGGGTTGCTCGACTGCTCGACCGACGAGATCGCCTTCGTCACCAACACCTCCACCGGCCTGCACCTGGTCGCCGACGGCCTCGACTGGCGCGCGGGCGACGAGGTCGTCGTGTTCGACCGGGACTTCCCGGCCAACGTCCACCCGTGGCGGATGCACGACGTCCGGTTGGTGTGGGTACCGATGCGCGACGGCGGGTACCGGATGGAGGACGTCGAGGCGGCGATCAGCCCCGCCACCCGGTTGGTCGCGGTCAGCCACGTCAACTTCGCGACCGGGTTCCGCGTCGACCTCGACGCGGTGTGCGCGCTCGCGCACCGGGTCGGCGCCCTGGTGAGCGTCGACGCCGTGCAGAGCCTCGGGGTGCTGCCGCTGTCGGTGGCCGACACCCCGGTCGACTTCCTCGCCGCCGGGGCGCACAAGTGGCTCTGCGGTCCGGTCGGCACCGGTATCTTCTTCAGCCGCCGCGAGCACCTGCCCCACCTGCGCTTACCCGGCGGGTGGTTCGGGTTCGAGGGCGCCAACGACATGCTCACCAAGGGCGCGGGCCACTTCCGCTACGACCTGTCACCGCTGCCGACGGCCGCGCGCGCCGAGGGGGGCATGTACAACGTGCTCGGCATGGTCGGTTTGGCCGAGACCCTGGCCGAACTGTCCGAAGTGGGCATCCCGGCGATCGCCGAGCGGGTGCGCCATTTGACACAGCGGCTCTGCGACGGACTGCGCAGCGCGGGCTGCGCCATTTCCGCGAGCACCGGTGGCGACGACTGGTCCGGGATCGTCGGTTTCACGCACCCGACAAGGGAATCCGTCCCGTTCGCGCAGGAACTGGTCGCCGCGGGCTACCACGTGTCGCACCCGGACGGGCTGGTCCGGGTGGCCCCGCACCACTGGACCGACGAGGCTGAGGTGGACGCCTTCCTGCGGGCGATCACGCTTCGTATTCGTTGACAGAAAAGGTGTTGCGTGCTCATTACGGTGGGGTTGCCCGGCTCTTGTTCGGCCCGAAACCGCTTGCTATGTTCCGATCCACCGGACCCCCGAACGAAGGAGCAGCGAAATGGCCTACGAGACCTGGGAATCACTCGCGGACGAGGTCGAGATCAGCACCGGCGCGGCGGACTGCTGGGTGTGCCTGGTCGACGCCTGATCCGTTCCGGCGGCCCCGCGGGCACATCCGCCGCGGGGTTCGCCCGCCACCGCTGACAGGAGCCCTGAGTCGATGGACCGCTGGGAGTTGGCGCACGGCCGCACCGGGGCGAACGCGCCGAGCTGGCTCACCTTCGAGGTCCACCGGCCCTACCTCGACGGCGCCGATTCGCCGTTGACCACGGTGCACGCCAGGGGATCCCTGCTCGCCGCCCGCCGGTTCGAGCAGCGCGACCCCACCGCGCCGCGCTTCGGCATGACCATGCCGGGCAGCTACCGGTCGCTGCTCGACGAGGAGTCCCGGCTGGTCCCGTACCGGGTGGTCGACCCGACCGGCCTCGACCCGGCGCTCGCCTCGCCCACCTGGCTGCGGATGTCCTCGGCGTTCGCCGAGCGGTCCGGCCTGGACGACGTGGACCGCGCGGGCTTGGCGCAATGGCTGTTGGCGACGTGCCTGCCCCGGGCTGTTCTGGATGTGGTGCCCGCGGACCTCTCGGAAGAGGAGTGCGCTGACCCGGTTCGCGCTGTCGGACAATGGACCCGGGCCAGTGCGCTATTCGCTGTAGAAGGCCTGTCGGACCGAACGCGCGCCGCGTATTCGCCATTGGTGGAGAATCCGGCCTCGACGGTGGCCCACGCGCAGGCGTGCGCCGCGTGGGGCTACCTCGTCACCCGCCACGCTGCCGACGATTCCGTCGCGCCCGCGCACTTCGCGCGCGCCGAGGAGATCCTCAAAGGACTCGAACTCCCCGACTTCGACCACAGCCTGCTGCGTGCCCGGCTCCTGCTGCGCCAGGTGATGCACGCGGAGCGGCAAGAGGCATTCGACCACGCCTGGCGCCTGCTCGACGAAGCGGCCGATCTCGCGCAGTCGCCGACCAACGCCGACGAGGAGGCGCTGGCCATCGAGATGCGCCGCCGGATCGCGGACCGGCGGGTGGACATCGCGGTGCGCCGTGGGGATACGGCGGCGGAGGACATCTGGATCGCTGAGGCATTGGCGCTCGACCCGTATGACGTGAAGGCCCGGATGCAAGCGGCGCAAGCGGTTGAACGGCGTGGGGACACCGAGACCGCGCTGGCGGGATACCTGGAGACGGCCCGCCTGGGTCCATTCGGGACGGCGTTCGCGCTCCTCGCCGCCGTTCGCTGTGCGTCGGCGCTCGGTCATGACGAGTTCGCGCGCGTGCTGGCCGAACGTGCGCACCGCACGGCGCCTCGGTCAGCGCGCACTCGGGAAGCCTTGGCGGAGCTGTCCGACCCGGCACTCGCGGACATGGTGCGCCAGCCTGTGGAACGCGGGTTCGAGCACAATTGGCACTACCGGATGTACGGGGCGTACTTCAACTTGGGCGTGTCCCAGTCGCCGTGCCTGTATGCCTCGTTGCCCACCTGGGCGTTCGAGTTCGCTGACGCTGGTGCGCCGCCGGAAGTCAACTGGCAGCGCTTGATGCCGCCCGCGTTCCGGGCGAACCTGGTGCGCGAGTCCGGGTTGGTGGAGTTCGCGGTCCGCCACCCGGCCGATCTCCCCGCATCGCTGCGGACACCCGCGTGGGACCGGTTGTGCGCGTGGATCGACGAGTTCCCGCACGCTGACGCCGAGCGGCAGTACCTGACCGCGGTGGTGTTGTTCCGGCTGGGTTTCGGCGCCCTGGTACTGGACCTGCTGCCCGCGCGCCCGATCGACCAGTCGATGACGGTCGCCGAACTGCGGTTGTGGCACTGGCGAGACGTGGTGCGCTACGTCGGTTCGATCGGTTCACCCTCGGTGGCTGAGCCGACGGCGTCGTTCGAGATCGCCGACCACCCGGCGTGCCCGACACACCTGCGGTTCGTGATCTCGGTGTTCGCGGTGGTGTACCACGCCCGGGAGACCAAGTCGTTGGAAGCCGCGGAGCTGTGGCGGTCGAAGGCGCAGGAGAGCCTGGACTTGTTGTTGACAGGGGATTCCTACTCGCCGTTCGAGAAGGCGATGATGGAGAGCCGGTTCTACCGGAGCGTCACGTACGTGCCGTTCCTGCGGCGGGACCGGGCGCAGCTCGAGCGGGAGATGGACCGGGCGGAGGAGCTGGCCCGAGCGGTACCGTTCCAGAGCCCGTACGAGGAGTTCCTGGCGCGGGAGAACCTGCGGGCCTGCCTGGAGAGCCGGTCGAAAGAAGCGTTCGGGTTCGGCGAGCACGAGCGGGGTAGGCGGTTGGTCGAGGAAGTGCTGGCGATCGATCCGTACGAGCCGAAGACGCACATGGAGTTGGCCGAGGTGCTGCTTGCCGAAGGGCGCGAACGGGAGGCAGGCGAGTCGTACCTGCGTACGGCTCGGCTTGGGCCCATCGGGACCGCCCGGGGGTACGCGTTGGCGGGGGAATGCTTCGACCGGGCGGGAGTGCCTTTGCTAGCAGAGGATTGCTTCGTCCAGGCGCTGCGGGTGGACCCGCATGCCGTGTCGGCCGCCAGGGGGTGGGCACGGGTGGCGACGGGGACGTTGGCTGCGGTGGCCGGGGAGTACGCCCGCGACCTGGAGGCGTGGGGCGCTGCGCGCCGGGCTCGATGACCGAGTGGGTGATTGGCCCGCCCACCGCAGGTACTTCGGTGGCTCCTGCGTTCTCGGACCGGCCTGTTGACGGGATTCCGGCTGAGTTCCTCGCCGCTGTTGGGTTTGTCGGCGGAGTTGGTCAGGTGGTGCAGATCCCGGGATCAGTCCTCTATGGACTTGGTGTGGTAGGGGACCTGGATGCGGACGCGGTTCGACGTGCGGCGGGGGAGTTGGCGCGGTCGGTGCGCGGACACCGGCACCTCGCGATCACCGTTCCCGATGGGTACTCGCGGCCGTTCGTCGAGGGTTTCGTGTTGGGCGGCCACCGGTTCACCCGCTACCAGAGCGACCCCGACATCGCAGGTGTCGACCGCGTCGACCTGATCACGTCCGACGATCCCGCGCACCTGCGTGCCGCGCTGGTGGTGGCCGAGGCGGTGGTCCTGGCCCGCGATCTCGTCGCCGAGCCCGGTGACGTCCTGACGCCCATCGCTTTTGCCGATCGTGCGGTGGAAGTCGCCAGCGCCGCCGGACTCGAGTGCGAGGTCTGGGACGAGAAGCGCATCGCCACCGAGCGCCTGGGCGGGCTGCTCGGCGTGGCCCGCGGCTCGCGCAACCCGCCCCGTCTGGTCCACCTCAGGTACCTGCCGGGCTCCGGAGCCCCCACCGCCTTGGTCGGCAAGGGCGTCACGTTCGACGCGGGCGGACTCTCCCTCAAACCAACACCGCAGATGATCGACATGAAAGCCGACATGGCAGGCGCCGCCACCGTTCTCGGCGTCATGTCCGCCTTGTCCGCCCTCGGGTGCCCACGCCCCGTCGACGCCTGGCTCCCCCTCACCGAGAACATGCCCACCGCCGACCCCATCCGCATCGGCGACATCCTCCGCATCCGCAACGGCACCACCGTCGAGATCCGCAACGCCGACGCCGAGGGCCGCCTCATCCTCGCCGACGCCCTGGTCCTGGCCGCCGAGACCCACCCCACCGCGATCATCGACGTCGCCACCCTCACCGACGCCGCCGCCATCGCCCTCGGCCGCCAGATCACCCCCGTCATCACCAACGACCCACCCCTGTCCGATGTCCTCCTAGCCGCCGCAACCCGGGCGGGCGAACCGTTCTGGCCTCTCCCGTTGCCCGCCCGCTACCGCGCCCTCCTGGCCTCCACCACCGCCGATCTGGTCAACTACACCACCGGCCTCCGCCACGGCACGGCTCTGCTGGCGGCCCTCTTCCTCAACCACTTCGTCCCGCCCACCACACCCTGGGCCCACCTCGACATCCAGGGCACCGCCTTGGCCGACCACCCCTACGCCGAACACCCCGCTGGCCCAACGGGTGTCGCCGTGCGCGCACTCCTGGAGTACCTCGTCGCGGCCCCCGTTGCTCCTTCGGTGTGACAGCACGGTGTTACCGGCTTAGCGCGGGTGATCTCCGTGTCGGGGGGCTCGGTCGTCCTGTCACCCGGCTTGTCGATTGTTGATCACCCGTGGCTGGATACGCTGTGCGAGACGGTGTCGATCTCCAGGGGGAGCAAGGTCTTGAGACGAATCTTCATCAGGGGTGCGGTCGCGGTGGCAGTTTCCCTTTGCGCGTCAGTAGCAGTGGTGCCCGCTGGCCCGGCAGTGGCGGCGCCAGCGGTCCGGCTGGTGTATGTCGCGAACATGTTGGGGAACTCGGTTTCGGCCTACAACCCCACCACCGGCGCGGTGGTGGCGACGATTCCCGTCGGGTCATTCCCGTTCTCGGTGGCGGTTTCACCGGATGGCAACCGTGCGTATGTCGCGAACAACAGCGGTGACACCCTTTCGGTGATCGACACCAACAGCAACACGGTGACCAGCACGATTCCCGTGGGGGACATGCCGCGCACGGTCGCGCTCTCGCCGGACGGCTCCAAGGCGTACGTCGGCCGTTGGGTGGGCTGGAGCGCCGATGGCGTGGACGTGGTGGACACGGCCACCGGCACCGTGATCGCGACCGTCCCGGTCGCCAAAGGGCCCGACGACATCGCGGTCACCCCGGACGGCTCCCGCATCTACGTGGCGAGTTTCGCGGGCAACGACGTCTCGGTGATCGACACAGCCACCAACACCGTCATCGCCACCATCTCAGACCCCGCGATCAGCATGCCCCACAGCATCACAATCTCACCCGACGGCACCCGGGCGTACACCACGAACTTCTTCAGCGACAACGTCTCCGTCATCGACACGGCCACCAACACCCTGACCGCGCTCATCCCGGTCGTGGGCGGCCCCGTGGCACTCTCGCTTACCCCCGACGGCGCTCACCTGTACGTGGCGAACCAAACCCACGCCACCGCCGTGGTCATCGACACCGCCACCAACACCGTCATCACCACCATCGCCACCCTCATCCGCGTCGGCGACACCCCATCCGACGTCCTCGTAGACCCCACCGGGACCAAGGCCTACGTCTCCAACTCCAACGAAAGCTCCCTCTCAGTCATCGACACCGCGACTAACACCGTCACCACCACCATCCCCGTCGGCACCGGCCCCGGCTCGATAGCCACCGCGCCGAACTGACCCCGCCCACGCGGGTTCCGCGAGCGTGGTCGATGCCAGGTACCACGAGGGGCCACCACTCTATGTCCACATCGGACGTCAGGACACCGTCAGCACGGCGAGTTCCCGCGTTCCGAAGATGACCACGTGGTCACCGGGAACGAGCGCGGTGAACTGGATCCGCCCGCTCCCACCGGTGACGTCGGCGACGAGGTCCAAGCTCTTGATCGCTGCTTGGCCGTCCGCGGTCGAGGCGATGGTGAGGTCGACGACGGTACCGAGCTTGATCGTGTGCCGCGTCGGGGTCTGCTGACCCGAGGGGTGGACCAGGTTCAGCGTCGTGACCACGCGCGGGTCCGGGGTCGCGGGTCCGGTCGGGGTGAGCGGGACGGCTACCTGCGGTGAGGGTAGCTCGGGCGGTGCGGGGGGCTGCTCCGGCGTGGAGCAGCCCGTCACCAGCAGTGCCCCCGCGATCACGGCTGTCAAGGTGCGACGCATGTCCGTCCTCAGGTCGGTTCGAGTGGTCACATCATGCCTGCCGACCCGGGCTGGTTCGTGCGCCCGTTCGGCCGCTTGACCAGGGCGGCGTCCATAACGTTCGATATGCCACGAACAGTGCTCATGTCGGATTGTCGCTACTGGGGGGCCGCATTGTCCGGTCGGTTGTCGGCGCGCGTCAACGCGCGCGGGCTCGCGGTCGTCTCGATCACTGCCATCGCGCTGACGGCCCAGTCGCTACCCTGGGTGCCCGTCCCGGTGGCGAGCGCGGCCGCTGCCGCCCCCGCCGGAAAGCCCACCGGGCGGTTACCGGTGCAGGCCCAGGGGTCCGCCGACGGCAAGCCGACCAGCGCGCCGTCTGAGGCGACCAAGGCGGCGGTGACGGGGACGAAGAAGGCCATTGGCACCGGCGTGGGGCAATTACCCGTCGACTCCGACGAGCTCCCCCCGCAGCCCGCGGTCGAGCAGCCGAAGACCCAGGTCAGGGCGGGCGCCAAGCCGACGACCGGGACGAAGTCGTTCGACCCCCGGTTCAGCCGGGAGCTGGAGAACCTGCGCGACGCGCGGACCCGGGTGTACGCCAACCCGGACGGCACCCGCACGGCCCAGGTCAGCACCCTGCCGGAGTTCTACAAGGCCTCGAACGGCAGTTGGCAGCCGATCGACGGCAACCTGGTCGAGGACGGGGCTGTCCTGCGCAACAAGGCGGGTGCGGTCGGGCACCGGTTCGCCAAGCGGGCCGACGCCGCCGCGCTCGCCGAGTACCGGATCAGCGACACCGTGTCGGTCGGCTTCGGTGTCACGGGCGCCAAACCCAGCTCGGGCACCAAGGACGCCGACCAGGTCACCTACCCGGACGTGCGGCAGGCCGCCGACCTGGAGTTCCAGTCGACCGCGACCGGTATCAAAGAGACGATCGTCCTCAAGGGAGCCGACGCGCCGACCGAGTGGGTGTTCCCCCTCGACCTGCGCGGCTTGACCGCCCGGCTGGACAACGGTTCGGTCAGCCTGGTCGACGGCGCCGGTGCGGTGCGCGCGACCATCCCGCGCGGCTTCATGGAGGACTCCGCGTTCCCGCAAGCGGGTACCGGTGTGAACTCCGACAAGGTCACCTACGCGCTGGACAGCCAAGGCGGCAAGACCGTCCTGCGGGTCAGCGTCGACAAGGCGTGGGTCACCGACCCGGCTCGGGTGTTCCCGATCCGCGTCGACCCCAGCGTGGTCGACGTCCAGGCGGACGCCTCGACGTTCGTGCAGACCGGCTTCACCACCCCGCACCACACCATGGCCGAGGTGCGCACGGGCACGTGGGACGGCGGTTCGAACAAGGCCGCGACCTACCTGAACTTCGGCAGCGTCTCCTCCCAGCTCGCTGGCCAGTACGTGGTGGGCGCCGAGCTGTGGCTGGCCAACATCCACTCGTTCTCGTGCAGCCCCCGCGACGTGCGGGTGCACCAGGTGACGCAGCCGTGGTCGGCCAACCAGATCGCGGGCTTCCCCGGCCCCGGCTACGGCGCGCAGGTCGGCAGCGCGAACTTCGCCTACGCCTACAGCGGCGCCGGCAGCGCCTGCCCGAACACCGCCTGGGTGCCGATCCCGCTCAACCAGACGGGCCGCGACCTGGTGAACTCCTGGACCCACGGCGCGGCCAACTACGGCCTGACCGTGCGCTCCTCGGAGACCGACAGCTACGCCTGGAAGAAGTTCGCCAGCCGCAACAGCGCCAACCCGCCGAAGCTCGCGGTGACCTACAGCCCGTACTGGGCGACTTACCAGGTGCCGCAGTCGATGTCGGTGCCGGTGTCGTCCACTCAGGACGGCGTGATGCCGATCACGGTCACCAACTGGGGTCGCGACGTCTGGACGCCGGGCAACAACTACCAGCTGACCTACCACCTGTACAACTCCAGCGGCGTCGAGCAGCCGCAGAGCATGACCTACCACGTCGCCGTGCCGCACAACGTCGGCTATGGACAGTCGGCCACCATCCAGATGCCGATCAAGAAGCTGGCCCCCGGCAACTGGACCATCCAGTTCGACATGGACCTCTACGGCACCACCATGTTCGCCTGGCAGGGCGTGCCGACCTCCGGCACCGTCGCCCTCACCATCGGCGACCAGTACCCGATCATCACCGGCCTGTCCCCGGAGCACTACTCGTCCCTCGGCACGCTGACCCCGACGCTCACCCTCAAGGGCTACGACCCGGACAACTACCCGAGCCTGGGCACGGCTGGCCGGTTCGTGATCTCCGACCTCGCCGGTACCACCGTCGCCGACTCCGGCTGGGTGGGGGACGGCACCAACTCGGGCTTCAGCGGGACCGTCAACTGGACGGTGCCCGCAGGGGTGTTGAAGTGGAGCCAGGTCTACCGCTGGTCGGCCAGCATCGGCAGCTGGGGCAACAACGGCCCCATGGTCGGCGGCTACACCTTCACCACGGCGGTCCCGCAGCCCGCCGTGCTGTACCGCGGCGGCGCGGCCACTCTCGAGTCCGACAAGGGTTTCGACCCGTTGACGCGCAACTACACGACCGTTGCCACCGACGCCGCCGTCAAGTCGGTCGGACCCGACCTCTCGGTGGTGCGCACCTACAACAGCCTGGACTCGCGCAACCTCGCCTTCGGCAAGGGCTGGGCGTCCAGGTTCGACTCCGCCGTGCTGCCCGACAGCGACGGCAGCGGGAATCTGGTCGTCTACTACCCGGACGGGCAGCAGGTGCGGTTCGGCCGCAACAGCGACGGCACGTTCGCCCCACCGCCCGGGCGCTTCGCCACCATGACCCCGGTGTCCGGCGGCGGTTGGCGCCTGATCGACAAGGCGAACCTCGTCTACACCTTCACCGCCGCGGGCAAGCTCGCCACCATCACCGACGGCCACGCCCGCTCGATCACCCTGACCTACGACGGGTCGAACAAGCTCACCACGGTCACCAACTCCGCGGGCGGCCGCGCACTCCGCTTCACCTGGACCGGCAACCACATCGCCACCATCACCACCGACCCCGTCACCTCCGGCGGCACCGGTCTGGTGTGGACCTACACCTACGACGGCGACGCCCTCACCAAGGTGTGCGACCCCACCGCGGTCTGCACGACCTACGAGAACAACCCGGGCCCGGAGTACTACGACCGTGTGATCAAGACCGTGTACAAGGGCGGGTACTGGACGTTGGCCGACGCCGGGGGTAGCTCGGCGGTCAACGAGATCCCCGGCGGATCGGCGGCCGCCGCGGCGAACGTGACCGCCGCCTCCGACAACCCGTTCGGACTCGCGGGAGTCAACTCCGCCTCGTTCAACGGGACCACGTCGGTGCTCACCGTGCCGAGCCAGGCCGTGCGCTTCGACGACCCGGCCACCACCACCCACCGGTTCGAGTTGTGGTTCAAGGCGACGGGGTCCGCAGGCGGTGTGCTGATCGGCGGGTCGACCAGCGCGCACGGCGCCGCTGGCGCCACATCGGCGTTCCAGACCACCTATGTCGGAACGGACGGGAAGCTCTACGTCACGCCCGCGGGCAGTGGATCGCTGATCACCGGTCCGGTCGTGACCGACGGGAAGTGGCACCTGCTCACCCTGGGCCTCAACAAGTCCGCGAACAACGCGGTGTACGTGGACGGGGTGAAGATCGGGACGACCACAGGTGCGCTCCCGGCGGGCGCTGCCACGGCAACGGTGTTCGTCGGGGCCGGACCGATCAGCGGCTCTTGGCCCGCCAAGCCGGTCGACCCGTGGGCGCACTTCTCCGGTTCGCTCGCCCACCTGTCCACGAACCGGGACGTGAGCTGGTCGGAGGTGGGGACGAACTTCGGCTACGGGTCGACCACCCGCCTCCGCTCGATCCTCGACGGGACGGGGCACCGGCTCGCGCAGGTCTACTACGTGGATGGCACCGGCAAGGCGGCCAGGGTCGTTGACCGGAACGGTGGTACGTGGCAGCTGAGTTCGCCGTTGGGCAATGGCATGTACGAGTGGGACCCTTGGGGCAAACCGGATTCCAACGGTTACGAGATCAGCCAGTTGGCCGTGGACTCGGGCTGGTTCCAGTCGGCGGGGGAAGGTGCGCGCGGCGAGGCGTGGCCGGGCAGACTGTTGCACATCGGTGGGCCTGTCCAGACCACGGTCACGGGGCCGATGGGTGACCTGGGGCTCCGGTTCGACGGGCTCAACCACGGCGCGGCGTTCAGCACCGCCAGCGAGGTGGCAGGTGCTAGCACCGCGACGGTCGAGATGTGGTTCCGCACGTCCACGACCACCGGTGGCGTACTCCTCGGCGAGTACACCTCGATCCCCGAGGGCGGCCTGCGCGATGACGACACGCCGCTCATCTACGTCGGGTCCGACGGGAAGCTCTACGGGCACTTCAACAACGGCCAGGTAGCGGGGATCGTCACGCCGAACGCGGTCAACGACGGCCAATGGCACCACCTGGTGCTGACCGCGGACGGCGCGGGCCAGGCCATGTACCTCGACGCGGCGCTTGTCGGCACCCTGGCCGGGTCGATCTCCAGCGACGCCACCCACGTCGAAGTGGCGATCGGCACCTTCGACGCCCGCCCGTGGCCCGCGCGGCCCGCGAGCGGCTTCTCCTTCCTGGCCGTGGATGTGGCCCACCTGATCTCCTACCGGAGTGCGCTGCCCGCCGCGCGGGTGAGTGCGCACTACGCCGCGCGGGGGTCCCTCACCTCGTTCCGCGGCGCTGTCTACCCCGATGTCCCGCACCAGTGGCGGCTCTTCAACGACGTGGACGAACCGAAGCTGGATCCCGCGCTCGGCGGGGCGACCCTGGTCAACGTCCCGCTGGACCAGAACCCCTTCATCACCGACGGTGGTGGTTCGGGGTCGTTCAACGGGTCCACCTCCCACGCCGTGCTGCCCCCGTACCACCTGCTCGGGCGCGGCAAGTACTCCGTGGACCTGTGGTTCCAGTCCAGTTCGGTCGCGGGTGGGGTCCTGCTCGGCGCTGGGAACAAGAACCCCGCGGAGTCCGGCACACCGACCGGGCGGCCGTTGCTCTACATCGGGACCGACGGCAAGCTCTACGGCGGTCTGGCGCCCACGGGCGTGGATCCGATGCGCAGCACGGCCCCCGTCAACGACGGCCAGTGGCACCACGCCGCGATCACCAGTGACGGCACCAGCCAGGTCCTCTACCTGGACGGGAAGGCGGTCGGGCACCGCAGCGGGTCGGCCGCCATCGGCGACCGGGTCATCCAAGCGGGCGTCGGCTGGCTGGCGGACGAGGCTTGGCCCAGCGAACCCGCCGACTCGTGGGGGCACTTCAACGGCACGATCTCGTACCTGAACTTCTACCCCCGCGCGCTCACCTCGAGCCAGGTCCTGACCCACGTGCGCGAGGGCTACGCGAAGAGCTACTCGGTCACGGTTGTCGACCCGGCTGGGCGCAAGATCGTCTACGGGTTCGACCACGATCGCGGTGATCGGTTGGCGTACAAGGTTGATGCCAAGGGGGCGGCTCAGCACTACGAGTATGACGCGGGTGGGTTCTTGGCGAAGGTGACCGACGCCAATGGCAATGCCACGAACACCGGGTATGACGCGCAGGGGAACCTGGTTTCCCAGTCCACGTGTCGTGCGCAGACCCAGTGCAACACCGCGTACTACGGGTACTACGCCAATCCCGCTGATCCCGCTGACCCGCGCAACGGTCTCCTGCTGACCTCGCGTGACGCGCGATCGGCGAACAAGGACGACACGACCTATCTCACGACCTACACCTACACCGCCGAGGGGGAGTTGGCTTCGGTTCGCACGCCGTCGACCGACGACGTGCCGGATGGGCGGGCCTCGACCAACCTGTACACGGCGGGCACCGAGGCAGCTCCTGCCGGAACCGGTGGCGGTACGCAGCCCAAGGGGTTGCTGGCGTCCACGACGGACCCGGCGGGTGGTGTCACCAGCTTCGCGTACAACCGATTCGGCGACCTCGTCAGCGCGACCGACCCGGCGGGCAAGATCACCCGCTACACCTATGACGGGCTCGGGCGCCCGGTCACCACCGAGGTCGTCTCCTCCGCCCTCCCGGGTGGGGCGAGCACGTCGAGCACGACCTACGACGGGGCGTCGCGGGTGCTCACCTCGACCGGTCCGGTGACGACCGACGCGGTGACGGGCGTGACCCGGCAGTCGCGGGTCCTCAACACCTACCACGGCAACGGGGCGCTGGCGACGAGCACGTCCTCCGATGTCAACGGCACCGCGATCGCCCGGACCACCAGCTACGACTACGACGACCGCGGTCGGGTGCGCACGGTGACCGACGCCGAGGGTGGTGTCACCACCTACACCCACGACACACTGGGCAACCGCACCAAGGTGGTCGACCCCGTGGGTACGGAGTTCACCTACACCTACACACCGACCAACCAGTTGGCCACCACGGGCGTGAAGTCCTTCAGCGGTGACGGGCAACCCGCCAGGGACGTCACCCTGGAGTCCAACGCTTACGACCCCGCTGGGCGACTGGCGACCACGACCGACGCCATGGGGCGGACCACCGCCTACCGCTACTTCGACGACGGCCTGCTCGCCACGCAGACCAGGGTCGGGTTCCGCGAGGCCAACGGGTCGACCCGCGATGTTCAGATCGCGGCGTTCGACTACGACGCGGTGGGCAACCAGACCCGGACCACCGCTGGCGGCGTGGTGGCCGAGCGGGTCTTCGACGCGGCCGGGTACCTGGTCGCCTCGGTGGGCGACCCGCAGGGCGAGCAGCGGACCACGCGCTACACCGTGGACGGGCTGGGCAACCCGGTGACTGTGACCAGCACCGACAGCGACTCCACCACGCCCACGATCACCACCCTCGGGTACGACGCCGTCGGGCGGGAGACCACGCGGTCGGTCGTCAACGGCGCCACCACCCTGGTCACCAAGACCGTGCGGGACCAGTCGGGCCTGGTGACGGCGGTGACCGACCCGAGGGGCACCACCGGGCCCACCCCGGACCCGGCGTTCACCACCAACTACGCCTACGACGCCGCCGGGCGGTTGACCACCGTCACCCAGCCACCCGGTTCGCTGGAGTCCAACGGCGCGGCCGCGCAGGTCGGCAGGCCGGTCACCAAGACCGGGTACGACGTCTTCGGCGCGGCGACGTCGGTGCGCGACCCGAACGGCAACACCACCACCGCGGCCTACGACAAGCTGGGCCGCCAGACGAGCACGACCGCGCCGGCGTACACACCGCCCGGTGGTACCGCGATCACCCCGACCACGACCACGACCTACGACGGGGCCGGGCGGACGAGCTCGGTGACCGACGCGGGCGGCGCCACCACGACGTTCGGCTACGACGTGCTCGGCAACCTGACCCTGCGCACCGACCCGGTGCGCGGCACCGACCCCGCGGGCGTGTCCACGTTCCGCTACACCCCGTTGGGTGAACTGCTGTCCGCCACGGGTGTCACCGGTGCCACGACCACCGCGACCTACGACGACCTCGGGCGCAGGATCACCGAGACGGTCGTGGAGCGCTACCCGGCCCCGGGGCGCAACCTGACCACCACGACGGCCTACAACGACTCCGGCACCGTGAAGTCGGTCAAGACCCCGGACGGCGCCGAGACCAAGTACGCCTACAACGGCCTAGCCGAGCAGGTGAGCTCGACCAACCCGCAGAACAAGGTGACCACCTTCGCCTACGACCACCTCGGTCGCACGGTCAAGGTCACCGACCCGCTCGGGCTGTCCGTCGGCACCCAGTACGACCAGGCCGGGCGGCAGGTCGCGGTCACCCAGTCGAACGCGGCCGGGCAGGTCCTGCGCACCACTGGCACCGGCTACGACCGGGCGGGCAACGTCACCTCGAGCACCAACGCGCTCAACGTGACGACGACGATCGCCGTCGACGCGCTCGGGCGCCTGGTCAGCGAGACCCAGCCGGTGGCCACCAACGCGAACACCAGCGTCGGCTACGGGTACGACGCGGCGGGCAACCGGACGCGGCTCACCGACGGCAACGGCAACGCCACGATCACCAAGTTCAACACCTGGAACCTGGTCGAGTCGGTCATCGAGCCGGTCACCCCGCAGCACTCGGCCGCGTCCAACCGGACCTGGACGACGAGCTACGACGTCCTGGGCAGGCCGGTGCGGCTGCTCCAGCCGGGCAACGTGGTCCGCAACCGGGTGTTCGACGTGTTCGGCAACCTGACGAACGAGACCGGCACCGGCACCGTGGCCACCACCGCGGAGCGGGTACTCGGCTACGACCTCGCCGGTCGACTGACCTCCGCGAAGTCCGGGTCCGGCACGAACAACTACACCTACGACGACCGGGGCAACCTGCTCAGCATGGCGGGCCCGTCCGGCAACGCCACCTACGCCTACGACGACAACGGCAGGCTGACCAGCCGCGCGGACGCGGCGGGGACGGCCACCTTCACCTACACCTCAGCGGGCCGGTTGCTCTCCGCCGCCGACCCGAGGACCGGTGCCACCGCCACCTACGGCTACGACGACGCGGGCCGGTCGACCTCGGTCGGCTACGGCTCGGGCAACGGGTCGCGGGCCTACGCCTGGGACGACCTCAACCGCCTGGTGAGCGACAAGGTGAAGAACCCGGCGGGTACCGACACCGCGACGATCACCTACGGCTACGACGTCGCGGACCGGCTGACCAGCAAGGCCACCACCGGCACCGCGGGCGCGGCGAGCAACACCTACGGCTACGACCTGGCCGGCCGGCTCACGACCTGGACCAACGGCGCCACCACGACCGGCTACACCTGGGACAACGCGGGCAACCGGCTCACCGCGGGCGCGGTCTCCTACACCTACAACCAGCGCAACCGCCTGGTCACGGCCGGGAGCACCACCTACGACTTCACCGCGCGCGGGGCGCTTGAGGGCACGACGACCGGTGGGGTCACCACCACCTACCGCTTCGACGCCTTCGACCGGCTGGCCATCGACGGCAGCCGGACCTACGCCTACGACAGCCTCGATCGGCTGATCAAGCCGGGCATGTCCTACAGCGACCTCGGCAACGACCTGGCGGCCGACGGGACGGCCACCTACAGCAGGTTGCCGAACGGGGACCTGCTCGGTCTGTCCCAGGGGGCGGCCAGCGGTCTCGCGCTCACCGACCAGCACGACGACCTCGTGGCGACCTACTCCGCCGCCGGGGCGATCGTCGACTCCACCGCCTACAACCCGTTCGGTGAGGTGTTGGCCAGGACCGGGTCGGCCCACCCGCTCGGCTTCCAGTCCGGGTGGACCGACGACGTGACCGGCCGGGTCAACATGGCCGCGCGCTGGTACAACCCCGCCACCGCGACCTTCTACAGCCGCGACGACATCGCGGGTGCGGGCGGTCCTGGCGTGGCGGGCCACAACCGCTTCGCCTACGGCGCGGCCTCGCCGATGAACTACAACGACCCCGATGGCCACCTCGCTCAGGCGGTGTGTGTCGCCCCGACGCTGGCCACGGCGGCCGCGCCGCCCGTGGCGGTGGCGGTTGGCGCAACCTGCGTCGTGGGTACCACCCTTCTGGAGGTCGCGGCCTGGGCGGGCGTGGCGACGGTAGGTACGGGGATCTCCTACCTCGCTGACTCGGCCATCAACGGGACCACGGGCTCCTTCAGGAACAGGTTGAACGTGCGCCCGCGGTTCGGATCAGACCGACCCGACGAGGTCATCAACTGCCGCTCGCTCGGGGGATGTGGCGGCAGTGTCGGACCGCGCACCCCACCGGCGCCGATCGGCACCCAGGCCAAGCCCGGCGGCGGTGGTGCCGGGGGCGGCCCGAAGGGCCCGAGGGGGCCGGGTGGCAACGTGCGCGTCACGACGCGGAACGGCAACCCGGGTGGTGGCGGTGGTGGCCCGACCGCGGCCGCGCTCGCAGCCGCAGCGGCGGCTGCCATGGCCGCCAAGGTGCTGGAGAAGGCGCTGACCCCGACGCCCAAGCCGCCGTCCGGTCCCACGCTCGCGCCCGACGTGCAGAAGCTGATCGCCGACGCGGGCACGATCCTGGCCTCGGTGGTCACCGGGCAGACCATCCAGCAGACCGCACTGGCCGACCGGGACGACCGCCCCATCCCTTCACCCGACCCGGGCTCTGACCCCCGCGGGCCGGGCGGCACCGGTACCGACGAGGACGAGGACGACGGGTGCCGGGAGAACTGGCAGCAGTACGGCGAGCGGCAGCAGGTCACCTACAACGGCCGCCGCGCGCTGCGGGCCACCTGGGCGGCGGCCTGCGTGGTCTCGACGAACAGCGAGGAGCGGCCCGTACTGGGGTTCGCCCTGCCGGGGCAGAAGAGCGACACGGGCATGGCCCGGTGCCACCTGATCGCGCACTCGTTGAACGGTTCGAGTAGCGACCGGCGGAACTTCGTCCCCTGCTACCAGGACAAGACCAACAACGCGTGGATGTGGCACGGGGTGGAGAAGATCATCGGCCAACAGGTCGAGGCCAAGAACCCGGTGCACATGATCGTCGCCCCGGTGTACGACGAGTTCAACACCATGGTGCCGTACGCGATCAAGTTCTACGCGCGAGGTAATAACGGTTGGCTGTGTCATGGCACAATCCCCAACATGTCGAACTTCCACGTGGAGTTGCTCGAGGTGAAGTTCGAAGACAGCTGCAAGGGGTCTTGATGACAGCCGTCGATGACCTCGCCCGACTCGTTGGCTGGTCCAGCACCCCGAAGATGGTGCCGGACTGGTCAGTGACCGAGCGGTTGCTCGGGTTCGCACTACCCGATGACTACAAGCGGCTGCTGGAAGTGTTGCCGGTCGGTGAGTACGGGGGCACCTTCCTGGTGCAGCCGCCGACCGTGACCGGTCGGGAGGGGGACCTCGCGGCGTTGTTCGAGGAAGTCTTGGAGGTCCTGGACTCGCTCGACAACGTCCCGTATCCGATCCACCCGGACGTGCCAGGCCTGCTGCCGTGGGCGGAGGGTTTGGACGGCGACGTGGGGGAGCTGTTCTGGCTGACCGGTGACCCCGACCCGAACCGGTGGCCCGTGCTGGTGTCCGACCTCAACCACATGCGTTGGGAGCAGTTCGACGGAGGCGCCGTCGAGGTACTGACCGCGTTCCTCTCCGGACGGTTGCCCAGCGAGATCCTGCCCGCGGAACCGCTTCTGCCGCTGTATGAGTCGCTCCAAGACTTGCCCGACTAAGGCAGGCCGATGGGAGCGATCGATGACCTCGTGCGGGTGACCGGCTGGACAGGACAGTCCTACGCGGCCACCGACTGGGACGTGGTCGAGCAGCGGCTCGGCATCGCGCTGCCTGCGGACTACAAGCTGTTGCACGAGGTGTACCCGCCGGGCAGCTTTCATGGCCCAAACAGTGATTCGATCATCGTCCAGCCGCCGTACCGGGTGGCGGGTGTCGTGGACCACACCTGGCAGTTCAGGGCAGAGTTGGGCGAGTTGCGCGACTGGCGCGATCAGCACCCGGACGACGTCCCGGACGCGGTGTACCCGGAGCGGGATGGGTTGTTGCCGTGGGCGCGGTCGGGTAGGCCGCTGCTGCTGTGGGACCCCGCCGACTGGTCCGTTGTCGTGTCCAACGGCGGCATCTGGCGACTGGAGGACGACGACCCCGTGCTGGAGCGGTTCGCCATGGGCGCGGTTGAATTCCTGGTGGGGGTCGTGACCGGGGAGGTCTCCAGCCGGGACATCAACCCCGGCCCTCATGAACCACGATCCGTGTCGGTGCCCGCTTTCCGCCCGTTTCCGCAGGCCGAGTGGGACCGCATCAGCGTGGCCGCCGGGCCGTCCTTGCGCCACGTGCGGTTGCCGCGGGACTGACGCGGCAACCCAGCGCGGTAAGACAGTCCTGTTGGGACACGCGGCTATGCCGGGACGAGGGCTTGGCAGCGGGCGAGGGCCTCGGCGACGTCTTCGTCTTCTGGGTCGGCTTGGTGGGCGGAGAGGAGGTCGGCGACCGCTAGAGCTGGGCGGTTGGCGGACTCGTGGAGGTATGCGCGGTTGTAGAGCAGCGCGGGGTCGTCGGGGGTGAGGGCTAGGGCGGCGTCGAGGTCGGCTAGGGCTTGGTCGGGGTCGCCTAGGGCGTCGGCGGTGGCGGCGCGGCCTGCGAGAGCTGCTACGAGAGTGGGGTCGGCGGTGAGTGCGCGGTTGAAGGCGGCTCTGGCCTCAACGTGCTCATCTAGGGCGCTGTGGACCTGGCCCAGGACGGCGTGGAGGTGGGCGTTGTCCGGGGCGTAGCGAAGGCCTTGCTCGGCGTCGGTGCGGGCGGCGGTGAGGTTGCCTAGGTCCAGGTGCAGACCCGCGCGGTTGACCAGGGCGTCGACCATGTCGGGTTCGAGGGTGAGGGTGTAGCTGAGCCCGGCCAGGGCGGCCTCGTCGTCGCCGCGGCGGAGGAGTAGTTCGGCGCGGTTGTACTGGGCCTCGGGGAACGGGGGACCGAGGCGGATGGCGGTCTCGTAGTCGGCCATGGCCTCGTCGTCGCGGCCCAGGCGCTGGTTGAGGTTGCCGCGGTCGAAGTGGTAGTCGGGGTAGTTGGGGTCGCGGGCGATGACCTCGTCGTAGCAGGCCAGGGCCTCGTCGAGGCGGCCGAGGCCGGTGAGCACCTGGGCCTGGTTGTGCACCAGGACCGAGCGGTGCAGGGCGTGCTCGTCGGCGCCGAGTTCGGCGTCCATCTCCGCGATGCCCTCGGTCACCAACCGCAGCGCCTCCTGCGGGTTGCCCATGTGGGCCTCGACGAGGGCGAGGCCGTTGCGCTGGAAGACGGTGTTGAACACCCGGTCCGCGCCGGTGTAGCAGAGCCGGGCCAGGGCGACGGCCTGGTTGATCAGCCCCTTGGCGCGCACGTGGTCGCGGTCCTGCTCGGCGTGGTGTCGCGTGTAGAGCATGCCGACCGCGTAGCAGGCCTGCAGGTGGACGCCTGGGTCCTGGGTCTCGGCGAGGATTTCGGTGTAGAGCGCCTCGGCCTCGCGCGGACGGTTGAGCGCGGCGAGGGAGGTGGTCATCTTGGTGGTGAAGACCCACCAGCGGGCCAGGTCGGAGACGTCGACGACGGTGCGGCCGCGCTGTCCCAACTCGATGGTCGCGTGGTAGTAACCCATGTCCAGGCAGTGGTTCAGCGCGTGCGCGAGTGCGTCCGCCCCCTTCACGGCCGGGTCCGACCCGTGTTGGCGGTGGTATGGGATCGCGCCAAGGGTCAGCGAGAACTCACCGCGTGCCGCCAGTTCCTCCGCCCGCCGGTCGTGCAGTTCGGCGCGCTCGGCAGGCGAGAGCCGCTCGTAAGCCGCCACCAACCCGGGATCGTCGGAAACGCAGTCCGCGGCGACGAACAGACGAGCATCCACAGTGGACTCTAAGCGCGGCGCGGTCACCTCGTGGAAAGTGGTGTGCTCGGCCAGATCCGCGGCGAGAGGTTCACCCGGGGGCTCACCGGTGTCGCAGACGACCACGGTCAACACCGCGGGATCGGTTCGGCGCAGCAGGGCGGAGAGGAACTCGAGATCGGTCCGGTCGGCCTCGGCCGCGAGCACGACCAGCGACCTGGGGGCGGATCCCGCCAGGTGGGCGTGCAGGAACTCGACGATCCCGTGCGCCATCCGCTGCGTGCGCAACCGCGAGTAGAACCTGGTGCGCTCCTTGGGAACGGCGAGCGAGGTCAGCGTCTCCCGGGCGCCGGTGACGGTCTCGCGCAGCTCGGGCGCGGCCGAGAACAGCTCGATCTCGTGTCTGCGCACCAGGTCCGGATCCGCGTGCGGGACGACGGCCCGCAACATGGTCCCCGTGGCCGTGTAGGGGCCGCGCAGCCTGCGGTGCGCGTCCACGGGCTCGGTCAGCGCGGGTGCCAGGGTCGGGAGGTGCTCGGCTAGCAGGGCGGGCAGGGCAGCGGGCTCGACCCGGTGGGGGAGCCGGACCCAGTGGTGGCCGGGAGCGGACATCGTTGCCTCCAAGGGGTCAGGCGCGGCGCGACCGGTAGGCCAGCACCGCGGCGGCGATGACCGGACCGATCGTCAGGACGAGGAAGAGGGCTGCGTCGAGCAGACCGAGGGCGGTGGGGCCGCCGCTGAGCCTGGTCGCGATGACCTGGACGACGTGGGCGGCGGCGGGCACGAGGGCGAACAGGCCGCTGAGCGCCAGGAACGCGTAGCCCGCGACCAACAGCCACACGTACCAGCGCGCCACTTCGCGGTCACGCGGGTGCCAGGAGGACTCGTCGACCGGGGTGCTGTTGCGGCGCAACAACTTGGCGACCTTCAGCCGCAACATCTGCCCGGCGACGGTTTGCAAGTCGTTGCAGCCCAGGACGGTGCACACGAGGTAGTACAGGTCGGTGCGCAGGAAGAAGTAGAACTGCCACACCGCCCGCAGCAAGGTGATGAAAGCGAACGCGAGCGCCACCCGGCCGACCAGGTGTTCCGGGCCGACGACGGCGGCGACCAGCGCACACAGACCGAGCACGACGGCGTCGGCCAACAAGCCCGCGAGGATCGGCAGGTAGCGCTGTTTGCGCGGCACCGCGACCAGCCCGTCCATCCTTGTCTCGAAGACGAGGAAGTAGAAGCGGCGGCCGATCGACAGCGACGAGTTGATGCCGAGCCTGCGCCCGGCGAGGGCGTGGAAGGACTCGTGCACCAGGATCAGCGGCACCTGCCCGAAGAACAGCGCGAGTTGCACCACCACGAGCGACTCGGTGAAGAACATGTTGCTCGCGTGCGGCGCCAGTCCGGGCACGGTGATCATCACCGCCACCCCGCCGAGGACGACGAGCGCGTAGACCGCCCACGCCCACCAGGAGAACAGCGCCCTGCCCAGGCCGCGCCAGCGCACCGGCTCCACCGCCGCGACGACTTCTCCGTCGCCGACGAGCATCTCGTACTCGACGAGGATCTCGAGGAACTCGCCGATGTCGACGGTCTCGCCGTACTCCTCGGCGTACCAGGCCGCGGCCGCGTTGGGGGTCACCCCGTCGGCCAACTTGCGCACGAGTTCGGCCCCGTCCGGGGGGAACACCCCGAACAGCCCGATGTCGGCGCGCCCGACGGTCACCTCCTCGCCGTCGGCGTGGAAGGTCAGCGGGTGCAGCGCGAGCGGTCGATCGAGGTCGAGCGCGGGTGCGGTCATGGACGCCTCACGGTGTGGTCTCCGAGGGCGCCCCGGCGGGGACCGGGGCGCCCGGGTCGGTCAGACGTAGATCGGCCCGCAGCCACCGGAGTAGAGGGTGGCCGCCCCGGTCAGGCGGACCGAACCGGCCTTGCGCACCTTGATCTTCTTCATGTGTGCCTCCTGGTCGTGTCGCAACACCGCCCCGACTCTTGACAGGAGGCGGAACCGTTGCTGGAGAAAGGATCCACCGCTGATCGGGTGGACTGCGACAACTCTCGATCCCAGAGTGCGAAACGGTCAAGGGGCCGCTCAGGTGTCCGCCAGATGAACGCCTGAGCACTCGGCGACCGCACGCGACCGGTGGGCCGAAAGGGTCCGCTGTGGACCCGGTTGTGGGCCGGACGCGGGAAAACCGCCGGTGGCACTGCGCCGCTCGGCGCGATGGGTGGCGGGCACGCGGGGTAGTCGACTGCTCCGGTCGTGATCGACGACCTCGCGCGGACGGACGGGTTTCCCCTGGGCGGTCTGGACCTTTTGGTGACGCGGTGTTACGGCGCTTGGGCTGATCAGGTGTAGACGAAAACCCGTTTGCCCGCTGGACAAGCATCCACCCCGGTGCAGCGGCGTGCGGATGCCGATCGAACCGCGTGGAAGCCGCCGAGCCGGGCATCGGCGACCTGGTTCGATCGCGCGATTGGGCCTGCCCGCAGGTTGCTGTCGTTGGCCCGGCGGACCGCCTAGCAAAGAGCAGGGCTGCATTTCGTTGCTGTTAGGTAACTGTGACGAAGTCGCTAGTCGTGGTTGTGGTGACAGAGGTGGTCTATGGTGTGGCGGCTTCGACGACATGGCCCTGTTCGCCGCCTTCGTGGCCGATTCAAAGATGGCTGTTCTGCGGGGGCTGAATGGGAGGGAATTGAGGCCATTCGGCTCAACCTGTGACGTCCGCGTAACAGTCCCGATGGCGGTGCCGATGATGACCATCGGCATCCAACGCAGCCCATCAAGGGAGTCCGCTCACGGAATCACGCATTCAGGGATCGCCACGGGGCGATCCGGCCAAGGTCCGGTGGAGCGGGTTCGATCCGATGCGTGCAGGGGTGGGTCACATGGGCGGGGCGGCTAGTGGCGTCAGGACGGCAGAGGGGCCTCCTGTGCAGGTCAAGGCCTTGGTCAGAGCTCTGTCGACGCGGGACAACTGGCGGAACTGGCTCTTCCTCGCGGTCGACTGGTCGGTCATCGTCGGGGCCGTCTGGCTGCACCTGCTCGTCGCCGATCCGTTCGTCTACCTGCTCGTCGCGGTACTCATCGGCAGCAGGATGCGGGCACTGGCCAACCTGATGCACGAAGCCGGACATTCCAAACTGTTCCGCAACCGCAGGGTGAACAACGTGGTGGGCGCGGTCCTGTGCTCGTGGCCGATCTTCATCCCCTTCCGGAGGTTCGTCGTCGAACACGGGCTGCACCACAGGCATCTCTGGCGGAGCGCGCAAGACCCGGATCTCGACCTCTACGCCTCCACTCGAACGGAACACGCTTCCCGGGAGCGGATCTCGTTCGCGAGGTTCGTCGTGGAGCACGTCCTGCTGGTGCTCATCCCGGTCATGCCATTGTGGCGGCTCTACCGAACGCTCATCGGTGACCGGATGCGCCTCCTGGTCGTCGCCGCCCTGACAGCGGTCGCCGTGGCGGTGCTGTCCGCGACCGGGTCGGTCGTCGCCCACGTCGTCGTCTTCTGCTGGATCGTCCCGTGGCTCACCACCTTCCAGTGCATCAGCTACTGGGCCGAGCTCGGCGAACACGGCGGTCTCCGCGCGTTCGGCTGGTCGTGGGGGAGCAGGAACTGGCGCGGGAACCCGGTGAGCCGGTGGCTGATCGGATCGCACTCCGACGACATCTACCACCTGCTGCACCACTGGTTCCCCAGCGTTCCGCACCACAAGTTGAAAGCCCTCGACGTGACGTGCAAGTCGGTGTGGAGGCCCTACGGGTCCCACGTGCGATGCGGCGGGTTCTTCTTCGGGAACCGGCACGAGAACTCGGTCCTGCGCGACATCTGGACCGGCGGACACAGGCTGTGAACCACTCAACCCAAGGCGGAGACATGCCCCCGAAGATCCCGGGTCAACCACCCATGCCCGGCGGCCGTCGCATCTACATCCACACCCACTCGTTGAAGTGCCTCGCCCGGCGCAGCGAGGAGATCGCGAACACGGTCAGCGCCGCGCTCGCCACGATCCGGATCGCCAAAGTGATCCACCACCACGTGGAAATGGGCGTCGACATAGGACTCGTGCGCCCGCGGATCGGCGAGGAGTTCGCGGTCGCCTTCGAGTGGAAGACCGAACTCGCCCACCTCTTCCACGCAGTCGGCTACCGCCCCTGCTTCCCGTCCGACCGGTCGTTGTTCCTGCCACTCCTCGGACCGAACGAGACCGTCGTGGCAACCTGTTCAGAGCAGGGCTATTACACATTCGCCACCGACACCGAGGCGTCCACGCGGATGTTCGAAGACCACGAGCCGTTCCCAACCCTGCAGAGGAGCCTCTCGGCAGAAGAAGGACCGGACGACCTCACCATGATCCGCGGTGTCAGCCTCGCCCTCATCAACCCCGAGATCGGCACCGGCCAGGTCGGATACCGCTACGCCCCGGACCTGAAGGCGTACACCCTGTCAGACCAGGAAGTCGACCACATCAACAGCCGGATTTGCGCGCGGTCGATCGAGGAAACCCAAGCCAAGGTCGCCCGGCTGTCCCCCCACCTCACCGACGACGAAGCCCAAATATGCCGCGACATGCTCTCGTCGGTCGAGCGCACCTTCGCCGTCGCCGAGAAGCTGTCAATGCAGGTCTGATCCGCCCAGGTACGAACGCGGACCCCCTGGCACACCTCCACCGGACCGTCAGCGGTGGAGGTGTGCGGCACGACCACCGGGATCGACGTCGACGCGAGGTCGGATCCTGACCTACGGGAGGACTTCCCCGGGCAGCGTGGGGTTGGGGCGCCCGTCGAATTTCTGCGACGTTCATGTCGAGCTTTCCTCATTGATCGGAAAATGGTCGGATCCGGCGTGAAAATAACGATCGCGATAGCGCTTGGCAGTTGGGTGAACTCTTGATTTCTCATTGCCACCCATACGCGAGGTCCCGCCTCCGATAGTGGGCCAACGAGGTGATCTGGTGTTCGTGGTCGGGGCGAAAGGTTCCGTGCGTATAGGTTTTCGACATACGCGGTGATACTTGTACGAGCCGGCGTCGCGAATTCATCGGCCATCCGACATCGCTGCCGCCCCTGTCAGGAGAGGAAGGCACGCATGGCTCGACACACCCAGGTCCGACGACCCAGATGGGCCGCGCTCGGTCTCGGCGCGACGATCGTCGCCACCGCGTTGTCGGTGGTGACCGGTTCGGTCGCGCAGGCCGCGACGACCGGCACGCTCTACGTGGCCAACCAGAGGGCCAACACGGTCTCGGTCGTCGACGCGGCGACCGGCACGATCACCGCGACGGTCCCGGTCGGGTCGCAACCCAGCGACGAGTCGATCACCCCGGACGGCACGCGCGTCTACGTCGCCAACTCAGCCAACGGCATCGTCAACGGCACCGTCTCGGTGATCGACACCGGCACCAACACCGTGATCGCCACCGTCGGGGTCGGTCGCAACTCGGGCGGGATCGAGGTCAACCCCGATGGCCAGTCCGTCTACGTCACCAACGCCAGCGACGACTCCGTGTCGGTGATCAGCACCACGACCAACACCGTCACCGCGACGATCCCCGGACTCGACTTCCCGCTGTCGGTCACGTTCAATCCCACGGGCACCCGCGCCTACGTCGGTGACCTGGACGCGGTCCGGGTGATCGACACCGCCACCAATACCGTGACCGCCACCATCCCGATCGGCGGCAGCGTCTCCGCGGTGACGGTCAACCCCGCAGGCACCGTGCTGTACGCGGCCGACCGGAGCAACAACACCCTGGTCGTGATCAACACGACCACCAACACGGTCGGCGCGACGATCCCGGTGGGCGCCTTCCCCAGCGCGGTCGCGCTCTCCCCGTCCGGTGGCACGGCCTACGTCACCAACCTGAGCAGCAGCTCCGTGTCGGTCATCGACACCACCACCAACACCGTGACCGCCACCGTGTCGGTCGGTTCCTTCCCGACCGGTGTCGCGATATCGGCGGACGGCAGCACCGCCTACGCGACCCACGGGACCACCGCGTCGGTCATCGACACCGCCACGAACACCGTGACCGGCACCCTCAGCGGATTCCAGACCGCCGACGCCATCGTCGTCCGCCCGTCCACCGCGCCCCCGGCACCGACGGTCACCGGCGTGTCCCCGACCACCGGCCCGGCGGCGGGCGGCACCACCGTCACCATCACCGGCGCGGACTTCACCGGCGCCACCGCCGTCCACTTCGGAGGGACGGCCGCGACGTTCACGGTGAACAGCGACAACTCCATCACCGCGACCGCACCCGCCGCCACCGTGACAGGTCCGGTCGACATCACCGTGACGACCCCCTCGGGCACCAGCACCACCAGCCCCGCCGACCAGTACACCTACACCGCCGACACCACGCAGCTCACCGCCGGACCGATCCTGTTCACCGTGGTCCCCGGTCACCTCTTCCTCACGCTGAACCTGTCGGCGACGCTGACCGACACCACCACCGGCCACCCGGTCGCGGGCCAGACGATCACCTTCACCGTCGGCTCCACCACCGTCTGCACAGCAGTCACCAACGCCGCGGGGGTGGCCACCTGCCACGGCCCGTGCCCGGTCCTGCTAGCCCTGCTCGCGGGCCGTTACAAGGCTACCTTCGCGGGCAGCGCCACGCTCGCCCCCGCCACCGCATACGGCTATCTGATCCAACACCACTGACAAGGACCAAAGGCACTGCGACCTGCTGTCGCCGGAGATGGGAATTGGGTGACGGGTCGTGCGCGACAGGTGTCCCACCACATTGATCCACCCGTTGCGATCGCGCAGAACCGAACTGAGTCGAGAGAGCAATCACCCACCACATCGAATCGAGGCTGCTTTGTCCATTCGCAGAAGACCCGGAACGCATTCCGCCCCCATGCGGCGGGTGCGTGCTCTCGGCTATGTGATGTCGCTTGTGTCGGTGTTGCTGGTGGCCGTGGTGGCCCCGGCGCACGCGGCGTTCCCCGGTGCCAACGGCAAGATCCTTCTCCGGCTGTCCGGCGAGGTGTACACGGTCGACCCGGACGGCAGCAACCTGACTCAGCTGACCAGCACCGGTGGCACCGCGTCCGAACCGCGGGTCAACGGGGACGGCTCCAAGGTGGCGTTCCTGGGTACTCAGACGGGGACCCGTCAGGTGTACACAATGGACCCCGATGGAACGGACGTCACGCAGGTGACCACCGGGTCCGCCGCCTTCAGCAACTCGCTGGCGTGGTCGCCCGCGGGGGACCGGCTGGTCTACGTCGTCGGCGGGTACATCACGACCATCGACCCCGACGGCACCGACCCGTTCTCGCTGGGTGTGTCCGGGACCAGCATGTCGTGGTCACCGGACGGCACCAAGATCGCCTACATCGGCACGGGCAACGTCCACACGATCAACACCGACGGGACCGGGGACACCACCCTGACCTCGGTGGGCCCCACCCAGGCGAACGCCGAGCCGGACTGGTCGCCCGACGGCACCAAGATCGCCTTCTCGCGGTCGAGGACCGGCTTCCCCGCGCAGATCCACACCGTTGACGCCGACGGCTCGAACCTGACCAACCTCTCCAACAACGGCGAGAACGAGTTCTCCCCGGTCTGGTCGCCCGACGGCACCAAGATCATCGCCTTCCGGCAGGGCTACGGCGTGCTGTCGATGAGCCCCGACGGCACCGGCAAGACCATCCTCTACGGCAACGCGAGCGCGATCCCCACCGACTGGTCGATCCCGACCACACCGCCGGGCGCGGACGTGTCGGTGTCGGTCGCCGACTCGGCTGACCCGGTCTCCCTCGGGGGTTCTCCGTACACCTACACGGTGAGCGTGGCCAACGCCGGACCTTCCGGGGCGACCGGGGTTTCGGTGTCGACCACCCTGTCCGGCGCCAACCGCACCATCAACTCCGCCACCTCCTCGCAAGGCTCGTGCTCGATCAGCGCCCCGACCGTGTCCTGCGCCCTGGGCGCCGTCGCGGCATCGGGTTCGGCGACCGTGACGATCTCGGTCACTCCCTCGGCCACCGGCACGATCACCGCCACCTCAACGGTGTCGG
This sequence comes from Actinokineospora diospyrosa, assembly GCF_024171925.1. Classification (GTDB taxonomy): domain Bacteria; phylum Actinomycetota; class Actinomycetes; order Mycobacteriales; family Pseudonocardiaceae; genus Actinokineospora; species Actinokineospora diospyrosa. Next base: position 247,531 of record NZ_JAMTCO010000006.1, read on the forward strand.
CCACCGAAACGGACCCGAGCAGCGGCAACAACACCGACGCTGAGTCCACCACGGTGAACAACGCGTTGGGCTGCACCATCACCGGCACACCCGGCAACGACACCCTCAATGGCGGCAACGGCAACGATGTCATCTGCGGACTGGGTGGCAACGACATCATCAACGGCGGGAACAACAACGACACGATCTATGGCGGCGCGGGCAACGACATCATCGACGGCGGCAACGGTGACGACACCATCTACGCCTCAGCCGGTGATGACACGATCGACGGCGGCAACAGCGACGACACGCTGTATGGCGGCGATGGCGACGACGTCATGGGTGGCGGCAACGGCGCCGACTACCTCTACGGCGCGGCGGGCAACGACACCAACTACGGCGAAACCCTGCTCGGGTCCCTGCTGTACCTGTTCGACAACGGCAACGACCACATCTACGGCGGCCCCGGCAACGACGACCTCGACGGCCAGAACGGCAACGACACCATCGTCGACCACGACGGCACCGACACCATGAGCGGCTCCACCGGCAACGACACCATCGACGTCCAAGACGGCGTCGGCGGCGACACCGCCAACGGTGGTCTCGGCTCGGACACCTGCACTGTCGATGGCGGCGACACCACCAGTAGTTGCTGAGCACTGTGGGCTGGTGCTCCCGCGACCCGCAGGCGCACCAGCCCACTCGTGCCCATGGACCCAGCACAAACGGAGGCTCCGGTGAACACCACCACCTATCCCGGCCGGCGCACAGCGGCGGTCGGGTCCTGGCGTCGAGCATGCGCGGTTGCCGCGGTGATCGCGCTGTGCAGCCTGCTGCCCGCGCCGGCCGCGCACGCCGCTGTCGGCTCGGTCACTTGCGTCGGTAGCAGCCACGTCACGTACGCACCCGGCCTGACCCTCACGCCGCAGAACGTCACGGTGACCGAGACCGACACCGTCCCGTCCTGCACGTCCACCGACCCCACGCTGACCAGTGTCATCACCGGCGGCCCCTTCTCCTACCCCGCCCCAGGTGCCGCCTGTAACGACATCGAGCTCAACCCCGCAGGCGGCACCCTCACCATCTACTGGAACAACGGACAGACCTCCACCCTCACCGGTCTCGTCGGCACGCTGACCGCCACCGGCGGCATCGTTCAGAACACAGCCACCGGCACCGTCACCGCGGGCGAGTTCACCGGTGCCAGCGCCACCATCACGTGGATCTACGCGCTGGTGAACCCGTTGCTGTGCCTGACAACCGGCGGCCTCACCACCCAGGACGGCACCATCCTGCTCCAGATCACTGGGGTTTGACCAAGGAAGCCCGCCGCGGCGGCCGCGTGGTGTGCCGACCAGTCTGCCTGGTCGGCACATCGGCGATGGCCTAGTCCGGCAACCGGTCCAGGATCCACTCGGCGAGCTCGGCGGTGATCTTGGTGTGCGGGTCGTTCTGCCCGGAGACGAGGAAGTCGTCCAGTTCGCTCTTGTCTGGCGCCAAGTCGTTCACCACGACGTAGGGGTCGTCGAGGTCGCCGATGGCCACCGCGCTGGCGGTGGGCACGAAGCCGACCGTGCGGTGGGCGATCGTCACCTTGCCGGTGATCTTGAGCTTGTCGCCCGCGATGCCGAAGGTCTCCAACGTGCCGCCCGGGGCGCCGTCGAGTTCCGGTAGCCCGGACGTGGTGATCTCGTGCTCGTTGAGCAGGCCCTTGAGCCGGGCGACGTCGGCCTCGCCGACCGACTGCGTCTTGAGGTCGGTGCCGGTGAACCAACCGCTGTCGACCTTCAGCGCGCTCTCGCCCGCCGGGACGCCGTTGCCCTGGCCGGTGCCGACGCCGTTGGCCACGCCAAGCAGCCGGGGGATGCGCGGCCAGCCGCCCACGCGGGCCAACTCGGCGAGGAACTCCTCGCGCAACGGGTCGACCCGGGGCTCGGCGCCGACGCTCTCCACGTGGCGCCAGAGGAGTTGGCGCGAGGCCGGGCTGTTGATCTGCTCGGACAACGCGGGCACGGAGGTCAGGAAGTGCGCGAGGTTCTGCAGCGCGATCGGCACCCACGCGCCGCGGTGCGGACTGTCGTAGGACAGGTAGACGCCGACGCGGTGGTCGACCCGCTGGAGTTCGAGCTTGGCCAGCGCGTACCGGGTGACCAGCCCACCCATGCTGAAACCGCCGACCAGCAGCCGGGCCTCGTCGGTCTGCTCGGCGTGCGTGCGGTGGATCGCGGCCGTCACGGCGTCGGCGTTGCGCAGGATCGACTCGCTGCGCTCGTCGTAGCCGATGAGCACCAGGGTGCGTCCACGCCGCCGCAGCTCGGAGATGAACGCGTACTCGCCCCGGTCCAAGCCCTCCCACAGCTCGTTCAGGTCGCTCGGGCCGCTGTTGAACCCGTCGGCGAGGAGCACCGGCCGCACGACGCCCTTCTGCCCCTCCGCGTAGTAGACCCACGCCGTACCGCCGGGCAGCGGCCAGGTGTCGTCCGGATCGGGGGCGGGCGTTGGCACGGGCTTGGGCGGCGCGAGGAAGCCGAACGGCTCGATGACAGGCTGGTCCTGTTCGGACATAGGAGGTTGCTCCCGGGTCGTAGATGATCAACTTCCCCCACCCTGGCCGCGCGGGCACCGCCCCGGGAACCCTCATCACCTGATAGCCGGAGCAGTTCATACCCCCAGCCGAACCACACCCACCCGGCGTCGCTCAGCCGACCCGACCATCACCCGTCAGGCCGCATACCCGTTGCGCCATCCCGCCGAAAGGCGGAGGCGGCCGGAAGATGGGGCGGTGTCGCACCGCGGCTGCGATGCTCCGGTCCCGGTGGGAACGCTCCCACCGGAGCGTCACTCCACGAGCGGGTGGACCTCGCGGTGCCGCTCCCACCAGGGCCGGAACGCCGGGCTCGCCAGCGCGTACCGCGTGTAGACGGACGCGACCGCGCGGTAGGCCCGGTCCACCTGATCTCGACCGATCCGGTGCCGGTGCCACACCAGTGACAGCCGCATCCGCATCGGGTCGCCCACCAACGGTCGTACTGCGATCCCCGGTACGCCAGGGGATGTGGGCTCGACCAGTTGCACCGCCCTGGCCGCGGCGATCAGGCCGCGGCCGCCGCCGCTGGGGACCTCGAACCGGATCCGCGGCGTGAACCCGGCGCGTCTGGCCGCCGCTCGGAACGACGCGAGCGCCCCGTCTTCCGGGCCCGGCGGGTTGATCCACGCCTCGTCCGCCAGCTCGGCCAGCGAGATCTCCGCCGCCTTGGCCAACCGGTGCTCGGCGGAGAGCGCCACGAACACCGGCACCCTCGGCACCACCACCCGATGCCCCAACTCCGGCGCGATCGGCACGTCTTGGCCCTCCGAGACCGCCAGCACCGCCAGGTCGAGCCCATCGCGCACCAACGACTGCACCAACTCGGTGCACGACGGCTCGACCGTGAAGGTCACCTCGGCCTCGGGGAGCGCCTGGTCGAGGTGTTCGTAGAGGACGGTCACGCACTCCATGTGCACCGAACCGATCCGTACTGCCCCCACTTCGCCGGGCCCGGCCAGGTCGGCGCTGATCGCGGTCAACTCCGCCAACAGCGGCCGGGTCCGCCGCAGCACCCGCTCACCCAATGCCGTGGGCGCCATCCCGGTTCGGCTGCGTTCAAACAGCCGTCCGCCGACAGCGCGCTCGACCCGCTGCAGCAACGTGGTCAACGACGGTTGGGAGATCCCGAGGACGGTCGCCGCCCGCGACAGGCTCCCCGAATCGGCGATCGCGGCCAGGGCGCGCAGGTGCCGGATCTCCAAGTCCATCGACGCACCATATAGCCAGGTATCGCGGCGACGACAGGCGTGGACAGTGGCCGGTCACGGGCGGCGGAAGAACTCGACCTCGCCCAGGGCGATGTGGTTGCCGCCGCCCAGCCCGGCGCTGGCGCGGATCTCCAGGCGGACCTCGGCGACGTCGGAGATGCCGAGGTCGGTGCGTTGGGGGCCGGGTTCGTCGGCGAGGGTGATGGGGGTGCTGCGGGTCGAGCCGTCGGAGCTGGTGGTGGTGAGGGTCAACGCGGTGGGCCGGGCTTGCTCGGCGAAGCGGTCCCGTTCGGCGGTCGGGCCGGTGTGGATCACCACCGACAACAGGCGGAATGGTTCGGCGAAGGTGAAGGTGGCCTGGGCGCCGGGGGCGGGCGTGCCCCAGTAGCGGTTGGAGAGGCCGTCTGCGGCCGCTTTGGCGGGGTGGTCGGGGAGTTCGGCCGTGGCGGTGACGGTACGCGGGGCGATGGGGGCCGGGGTGGCCAGCCGGTCGCGGATGTCCTGGACGGCGTCGTCCAGCTTGGGGTAGAGCAGGATGCCGACGACCACCAGGGCGATGATCACGAGCAGGGCGACCAGGGCGCGCAGCCAGCGGGAGCGGTCACCGTGCCAGGACCAGCGGCGTCGCTTCGCGGCGGCGGCGGAGGTGGCGTCTTGCGGTGTGAGGGGCGTTGCACAGCGGCGGCAGAACCTGCGGTCGGGCGGGTTCGGGGTACCGCAGTTGGGGCAGGGTGGGCCCTCCACGGCGGTTGTGACGGTGGTGGTCGCGGTGGGGCGCGGGGCGATCGGCTTGCCGGGGAGTACCGGTGCGGTGTCCTCCGCCTGCTTCACCGGTACGGGCTCAGGGGGCGGTGGGGCCGCTGGCGTCGATTCAACCGGGGACAGGTCAACTGGTCGGTCCTCGGCGACGCCGTCACGAGGTGCTGTGCCAGTGAGCGGGGCCTGAGGGGGCGTGACGGGAGCCGCGTCAGCGGGCGCGGGTTCGGCTGATGCGGTGTCGGCCACCGGGGCGTCGCTCGGAGCCGGGCCTGCCGGGGGAGTGGTGGGGTTGGCGGACCAGCCGAGGTAGGTGCCGCAGTTGCCGCAGAAGTCGTCGGTGTCCTCGACGGTGCTGCCGCAGACCGGACAGGGCCGGGTGCTCATGGCGACTCCGGTTCTGTGGATCCTGGTGCGGCCGCCGACTCCGGTTCTGTTGTCGACTCCGGTGCGGCGGCGAGGACCTCGACCCGGGGCACCAGGTGCAGCGGGCAGTGCGCCGCGACCACCGCCATGACCTGCTGGCGGTCCACCGCCGCCCGGTCCGGCCACACCTGCACGAGTAGTTCCGGCGCCGCTCCGGGGAGCTCGGCGTCCGGCGAGGCCGACCACGCCACCCCCGGGCCGTCGAGGATCCGCACGCCGACGCCCAGCGCCAGCCGCAGCCGCGCGGCGAGCCCCGCCGCGGTGCCGCGGTCGCGGTGCAGCCCGACCGCCCGCCGCACGAGTTCCCGGCGGACCGGCTCAGGCCAGCGGGGGTCGGTCCGCTCCGCGACCCACGAGGACAGCCACACCAGGAAGTCAGCCGGGGCCAGCGCCGGGTCGAGGTACCCGGTCAGATTGTCCAGAGTGGACAGGACGGCGGACAGCACGTCGTCGAGCCCAGCGGTGAACCGCAGGGCGAAGTCGTCCGCGGCGTACAGGGCGGGCAGCAGCGCGCCGATGGGGTGTGTGCTCGGCACCTCGGGGAGCGCGGCGCGGCTCACGGCGCCCCCACCACGGTCACCTGGTGCTGGTGGGAGAACACCAGGGCGTCCGGGGTGAGCTCCACCCGCTCCACCCGAGCGCCGCGCGCGCCGGTCAGCGGGTTGGCCGGGAACATCAGGATCTCCTCCACCACGCTCACGCCCGGAACCCGTTGTAGCACAGCGAAAACCTCGCCGTACTGCACCGCGCGCCCGAACTCCCAGCCCGTGCCGTCCGCGCCCCCGGTCAGCGGGTTCAGGTGACCGTGCAGCGCGTCCTGCGCCGCGATCCGCACCCGGTCGACTTCGGCGTCCGCGGCCACCAGCCGGGCCACCACGGTGATCCCCTGGTAGCGCGGCGGACCCACGATGGCCCGGGTCCCCAGCAACCGCCGGGCATCCAGCTGTCGCGCCACGGTCGCCAACACGTCGTCGGTCGGCACGAGTTGCTCGATCCGCAGGTGTTCACCGGGTCCGGTCGTCGCCGACGGGACCACGAGGATCCGGGCCGCGCCTGGTTCGTCGGCCGAGGGCAGGCATCGGACCCGCGCCAACGAGGGCGCGGCCTGGTGCGCGATCCGTTCGTAGTCCGACGCGGTCACCGCGCGGTCCTGGACCCGGAGTTGGTGCGGGGCGCGTTCCCTAGCCTCGGCCACGGTCTCGCCGTCGACCCCGCCCGTGGCCGCCTCCCGGTTCTCCACCGACGAGATGTACGGCACCGAGCTGCGCAGCACCGAGATCGAGCCGCGCGCGACATTGCCCGCGCGACCGCCCCCGGTCCGGTACCGCTCCACCAGGATCGCCGAACCCTTCGGCGGAACGGCCCCGTAGTACCGCAGATCGCCGTCGGGCTCGCGGACCGCGGGCGGGAACCGGACCTCGCCGAGCGTCGCGTCGAGCGTGACGTGCCGGTCGTGCGGGCCGGACTCGCCGAAGTGCTCGACCGCCGTCCATTCCTGCCAACCGTCCCCTTCGGACACCAGAACTATGACGGGGTCGCCGTCGGTCAGCACCGGTGTCCTCGGCAATGTGAATCTCTGCCCCGGCACGCCTTGTGACTGCCCTAGCGGCACATCCGGCACGACCTCGGCGTGCTCGACGACGGTGGTGCCGCCGATGGTGAAGGCCTCCGCGACGCGAACCGTGGGCGACTCGGCGTAGAACGGCTGCCCGTGCTCGGGTTCGGTGACCCGGCAGCGCACCCACCCCGCCCGCCTGTTCGACACGACCGACTCGGTGTGCGTGGCGGGTAGGTGCAGGACGACCTCGCCGGGCCGGTTGAGCCCGCCGGTGCTGTCCTCGTCGGTCTCGCACACGGTCCACCCGTGCCCGTCCCAGGCCTCCCACACCAGTGGTGGCTGGCGCGGATCAACGCCGATGCCCTCCACCCGGCTGTCCAACCGCAGGACCACCACGCAGCGCGGGGTCGCGGCGGACAGGCCGAACAGGGTCGCGTCACCCGGCACCGGGGTCGCCTGGAAGCACCGCACGTCCTGACCGGCCGTGATGTCCTTCGTGCGGTCGGCGTGCTCGCCCGCCGCGGTGCGGGTGATCAGCGCGGTGAGCTCGCACGGCACGATCGGCAGCGGTTCGGTCGTGGCGAACACCACCGCCTCGGTCGTCTCCGCGCGCGCGGTCGCCACCTCCGTCCCCACCGGCAGTAGCACCACCTCGTTCTGGGGCGCCGACAGCCAGAACGTCACGTCCGCCCTGGCCGCGGTCGGCGGGAACAGCCGCACGTCGAGCAGGTCGAGGAAGGCCAGGTAGTTGCGCTCCGGCACCCGGTTGAGCCGGTAGACGAGCTGGTCGACCATTTGCGCGAAGGTCTCGATCAGCGTCACGCCGGGGTCGGAGACGTTGTGGTCGGTCCACTCCGGACACCGGTTGCGCACGTACCGCTTCGCCTCGTCGACGAGCTGCTGGAACCGGCGGTCGTCCAGGTTGGGCGCGGGCAGAGCCATCAGACCGCCTCGCCCTCTGCCGCAACGCCGTCAAAGCGGGTGCCATCAAGCAGTGCACCATTGAGCAGTGCACCATCGAGCGGAGCCCCGTCGGACTGGGCGCCGTCGGAGGGGATGGTGTAGAAGGGGAACACCAGGTTGCGCTGGTCGTTGGTGGCGCGGATGGTGTAGTGGATGGAGATGTGCAGGGTGCCCGGCTCGACCGGGTCGTAGTCGACGTCTACCGCGGTGACCTCCACCCTGGGCTCCCACCGGTCGAGCGCAACCCGGACCTCGCGCGCGATGTGCCCCGCGGTGGCCCCGTCGGTCGCGGCGAACACGTGGTCGTGGATGCCGCAGCCGAACTCCGGGCGCATCTGCCGTTCCCCCGGCGCGGTGCCCAGGATCAGCCAGATGGCCTCCTCGATCTCCTGGTCCCGCACGACCATGCCGATGCCGCCGGTGGGGCCGACCCGCAGCGGGAAGCCCCAACCCCGGCCGATGAAGTCCGCGCGCACGCTCACCCTCCGATGCGGACGGTCAGTGCGCCGGAGACCACGTTCGCCCCGCAGCCGGTCTTGTCGCCGACCCTGGCCGCCACGAGCCCGCCGATGAGCACCCGGCCGAACCGCGGCTGGATCACGTTCGCCGGGCCCAGGGCGAGGTGCTGCGGGATCACGCAGAGGTGCGTGCTGCCGATGACAGCCGCGGGCTTGCCCTCGATCAGCACGGTCGCCACCTTGGCCGCGGCCATCGGCGGCGGTGGGCCAATGGTTCCACCGTGGCTGGTCTTGTCGCCTAGGCGTGCGGCGAACAACATCGCGCGTTCCTCTCAGTTGATCCGGACCGTCAGGCCCTTGAGCACGGCTTCGGTGCCGCCGCTGACCGATGCCGACGTCCCGCCGGTGACCGACGCGGACGTCGTGGCGTCGACCGACACCGTTCGTCCTTTGAGGACAAGAGCGCCGCGTTTGGCGTCGACCGTGATGCCCCGTTCGTCCAAGCGCAACGAACTCAGGATCCGACCACCGCCTCGGCCCCGCACTCGGACGTCGATCCGGCCGGTCTTCTCGTCCAGCACGACTTCTAGGCGCTTGTCACCGCTGGCGATCCGCACCCCGGACCGGGCGGTGCCGTCGAGCAGCTCCAGCCGGTTGCCGGTGCGCGAGACCAGCGAACGCCGGTTGAGCTTCCCGGTCTTGCGGTCGACCAGCGGCAAGTCGTGCTGGGATGGCTTGTCCACGCCGTTGTAGAGCCCGCCCAACACGTAGGGCCGGTCGAGGCTGCCCTGCTCGAAGCCGACCAGCACCTCGTCGTTTACCTCCGGGCTGAACACACCGCCGCCGCGGATGCCGCCCCATTGGACGGTGCGCACCCAGTCGGTGACGTAGTTGTCGTCCAGCCACGGGAACCTCAGCCGCACACCGCCGCGCTCGGTCGGGTCCTTGATGTCGGTGACCACCCCGATCGCCAACCCCGGCATCCGCTGTGAGCGGGCGGGCGCGTTCGCCCCGGCCACCAAACCCGCCATCGACCGGTCGGCCGAAGCGCTGACGGTGACCGTGGTGCGGTAGCCCGTGCCCGGCTCCAGGACGTGGCGCACGGCGGTCGCGGTGTAGCGGCCGTTGAACGCCGGTCCCGCGCTGCCCAGCGCCACCGGCACCCCGGCGCGCAACTTGGGGTTGCCCTCGGCGACCGCCTCGATCTCGCCGTAGCCCGCCGCTGCCGCCGCCGCGACCCCGCGCGCCACCGCCGCGGTCTCCGCCTGAGTGCCGTAGGGGGTGTCGGTGACCAGCAGCCGCGCCCTCGGTCCGAACTTCGGCGACGGGGCGAGCCCCGGCACGACGGCCCGGCTGGTCAGCGCGGGTTCCACCGCCACCAGCGCCTTCTTCGTCTTGACGTCCCACGCCCGGACCTCGACCGCGCTGACCTGCTCGGCGCTGGTCAGCGTCGCGTGCAGGGCCATCAGGTTCTCGCCGTGCTGCAGCACCAGCGGGTCGCGCGCGGCCGACGTGCTCGGCGACGGCGCCTTGCTCGCGGGCTCCGGTTTCGTCAGCTGCAGGACACCCTTGTCGTCGACCTGCAGCACGACGCCGTGGTCGTAGGCGAGCTGCGACAAGAAGTCCCAATCAGACACCCCGGCCTGGCTGAGCTGCGAGTAGGTGACCGGCGACAACTCCACCTTGCCGACGGTCAGACCCGCGCCCTTGGCCACCTTGCGCACGATGTCGGCGGCGGTCATGTTGCGGAACGCCTCCACCTTGCGGCCGCGGAACAGCCGGTGCGCCTTGCTCATCGCGTGGATCACGGTGAACGACCCGGTCGAATCCGCGTCGAGCTCCAACGCGGTCACCTCGCCGATGAACAGCAACTCCTGGGCGGTACCGCGCGCGGTGGACACCGACACCCGCAGCGGCGTGCCGATCGTGATCCCGGTCTCGACGAGCAGTTCGTGGTCGCCGTCGCGGTAGGTCAGCACGGCCGCGTCCGGCAGGCCGACGCTCTCGTCCACCACGCAGCTCACCAACTGCCGGTCCCACGCGGGCGGCAACGGCCCCGGCGCGGCCACGATCGGGTCGGCGGCGAAGGATCGACCGCTCACGCTGCTCCCTCCAGGTCCCCGGTGACGTCCGCGGCGCCGGGCAGCAGCAACTCCCGGCCGACCGGCAGCACCATCGGGTCGTCGATGTCGTTGGCCTCGGCGATCGGCCGCCACAGCGTCGCGTCCCCGTACTCCTGCCACGCCAGCAGCGGCAGGCTGTCCCCGGCGACGACCCGGTGCGTGCGGCGTGCCCCGGGCGACCCCGATGTGGGGTTCTGGCCGGGCGTGTCGACCCCGGCCTCCTCAATGGACAGCGAGCACGTCGCCCGCAAGGGCTTGCCGTCCACATCGAACAGCGCGTAGTCGACCGACAGGTTCGCCAGCACCCCGTCGAACGCGGTGGTCTTCGCGGTGCCCCACTCGAACCGGACCCACGGGCTGGCTGGCTTCTTGCGCGCCAGGCTCTGCTTGGTCGGCACGCACGCCACCATCAGCTTCTCGACCCGCTCCTCCACGGAGTTGTCGTGCGTGGCGGTCGCGTCGAGGAAGATCTCCACCGACAGCGTCCTGGGCCCGCTGCCCACGAACTCCGGCAACGACGTCTGCCCCGCCATCCGCGACGGCTTGCGCCGCCACTCGATGTTCTTGGCCAGCGCGAGCGAGTTCGGGTTGAACTGGAACGGCACGCTCGCCAACCGCGCCCCCGGTTTCGCGCCGACCTTGGCGGGCGGTTCCATGATCACCAACCGCGCTCGCGCCAGGCTCTGCGTCGACATCGCACTCCCTTCTCGTCCGGCACTCCTCGTCCGGCCCGCCTCAGGAGGCGAGCAACCCCTCGTGGGCGAACTCGAGCGTCTCCACCGCGGGCTGCGAGTCGGCCGGGTCGAACGACGGCCCGGCCCAGCGCACCGGCACGATGCCCTGCACCTGCCACCGCGTGATCGGCGTCCCGTCCGGCGCCAGCGCCACGATCTCCCCGCTCTTGCGCTCCACCCGGCGCACCACCTCGTTGAGCCAGCGCACCACCTTCGCCGAGTCCGCGGTGACCGGGCGGGTCATGGTGATGTTCGACCACGTGATCCGCGACGGCAGCTGCCAGGCGAACCCGTTGTTGCCGCCCTCGGTGAACTGCTCGACCTCCATCTGCGCGCCCAACCCCTGGCAGGTGTGGAACGCGCCGAGGTCGTTGCCGCCGATGGTCAACTGGAAGAACACGGTGGTGGCGAAAACGGTGCTGGTCATGGGGTCCTCTCAGCGGCGGTGGTCGTTGCGGCGCCCGGCCCGCTCCCGGCCGTGGCGCAACTCGGCGCGCAGCAGGCGCATCAGCGGGTCCAGGAGCCCGCGCGCCAACTCCTCCAGGTCCTGGCCCGGCGCCTTCTCCGGCCGGAGACGTTTGGCGGGAACCGTGCTGCGCTGGACCGGTGCTGGTGTGCGCGGTGGGGTTCGCGCGGGCGGCGCGGGCTTGCTCGGCGCGGGGGCGCGGACCGGGGGCGTGGGGTTCTGGCGTACCGCGGGGGGCGGGGGCTTGGCTGGCTCGACGTATCGGGGCCGGACCACTGGCCGCTGGCTGGGCTCCGCCGTTGGGACCGCCTGGTGGACCAAGGCGGTGTCGCGGCCCAGGGTCGGCTTGCGCTGGACGCTCGTCTGCGGTCCTCGTGCCGTGGACGCTGCGTGGATTCGCGTCAGCGGGGTGCTGGGCAGTAGTGGCCCGGACGTGCGCCGCTGCTGGACTGGCTGGGGTGCCCCCAGGAGCGCGGCGGTCAGTGGGCTGGGGCGGTCGGCGAGGGTGCTTGGGGTGGCCGTGGTGGGTGGCCGGGTGTTCGGAGGTGTCTGGGGTGCGCGTTGGGCCGGTGTCGGGGTGTTGCCCGAGTGAGCGGCGCTGGGCGTTGGACTCTGCGGCGCTGCGGTGGCAGGGGCCACGCTGGCGCTTGACGGCGATGGGTGCGCGCGTTCGGTGAGTGTTGGGGCTTGGGTGCGCGGCTGTGGGGCTGGACCGGGTGCCGGGAGGGCAGTGGTGTTGAGGCCCTGCGCGGTCGCCTGGGGCGCGCGTTGGGCAAGCGTTGGGGTCTTGGTTCGCGGGTGCGCGCCGGGTGCTGGCTCCTGCGGGACGAGAGTCGTGTTGAGGCCCTCGGCGAGCGTTGGCGAGTGGCTCGTGCTGGGGGGCCGGGTGTGGTCGTGTGCGCTACCCGCTGGTGTCTGGGGTGCGCGTTGAGCCAGCACAGGGGCCTGCGAGTGCGCGCTGCCTGAATGGGTGGTGCTGGGCGCCTGAGGGGAGGGCGTCGCCGTGTTGCGGCCCTCGCCGGGGTGGGATGAATGCGCGTGTTGGGCGAAGGTCGGCGCTAGGGGGCGTGGGTGAAATGTGCTGGATGCTTGGGCCTGCGGTGCTGACGGTGCGTGGGGGTTCGCTTGGGGTGTGCGTTGGGCCAGTGTTGGGGCGTGCGCGCTGCCTGAGTGGGTAGTGCTGGGCGCTGGCCCGTGCGGGGAAGAAGGCGTGCGGAGGTCCTCGCCGGAGTGGGCGAGTGTCGGCGCTGGGAGCCGTGGGTGGGTTGTGCTGATGGCTTGGGACTGCGGTGGCGCCATGGGGTTGGCACCCTGTGCGGTCTGCGGGTTCGCTTGGGGTGCGCGTTGGGCCAGCACAGGGGCCTGCGAGTGCGCGTTGCCTGAACTGGTGGTGCTGGGCGCTAGACCCTGCGGTGTGGGAGTCGCGGTGTTGTGGCCCTCGCTGGAGTGGGCCTGCGGTGCTGTCGGTGCGGTGTGGGGGTTCGCTTGGGGTGCGCGGTGAGCGAGTGCCGGGGCTTGAGGGTGTGCGGTGCCTGAGCGGGGAGTGCTCGCTGCGGGGGCCGTGGTGTTGAGGCCGTCGCCGGTGTGGGTGGGCGTGGGGTGCGCGCGTTCGGCGAGTGTCGGCGTTTGGGGTCGCGGGTGGGCGGTGTCCGCGTGGGGCGTGCTCGGTGGAGCTTGGCGCGAGGCGGAATCCTGCGCGGTGGGCGACGCCTGGTGAGCCCGTTGGGCGAGTACTGGACGCCCCGCTGGGGGAGTTCTGGTGACCGAGCCCTCGCCGGGTGTTGCGATCTGGGTACGCGGGTGGGCTGTGCTGGGTACTGGGCCCTGCGGTCGATTGGGACCGTCGCCGGAGTGGGCTGGCGCGTGGGGTGTGTGTTCGCCGAGTGCGGCGCGTTGGATGAGCGTCGCGGCTCGGGGGCGCGCTTCCGCGCTGGTGGGGGATTCGGGCAGGGCACTGGGGCCCGGAGCGGTGTCCTGGGGTGCGCGTTGGGCGAGCGTTGGGGCCTGCGCTGGCGTGCTGAGGCTGTGAACAGGGCTGTTGTGCGGGTCTTCGGCGCCCCGGGTGGGCGAACGGGGAGGTGCGGCCTGGTTGTCGCCGGGGGCCGTGGGGCGGACGGGCGAGCGGGGGAGCGGGGGCGCCTGGCGTGGTGGTCCGCCGAGTGCCGGGGGCCGGACGAGCGTGGTGTCCGGCGAGGTCGGTCGGGGTGGCTGGACCGGGCGGGACTGAGGTCGGCCGAGTCCGAGGACCGTGCCACCACTGGGGGCCGGTGCTGCATCGACCGGCCGGGTGTTGGTGACCTGTGGCTTGCTGTCGCGGGGACGGCGCTGGACCACCTGGCCGTTGGGTGACTGTGGCGATTCGGGGGGCTGGACGACAGCCGCCCTAGTGTCCGTTTGCCGGATGCTGCGTTGTACCGAGACGGTCTCAGGAGTCGCGGGAGTCAGACCAGGCGGCGCGCCATGCCCATTCGCCGCACTGCCATTGGTGGTGGGCTCATGAGAAGCGCGGTCGTTGTTGGCGGCGAACAGCAGTGGTCCGCGCGCCGCCGCCGTGCCCGTCGCCGGGCGCACCACCCCGTGCGCGACCCCGGAAGGCGCGGTGGCGGACACCGAGTGCGCCATCTCGCCCACCAGCGACGGGTCGTGCCACGAGGAGAGCGTCGACCGGAACACCAGTCCGTCCGAAACGGACACACCGCCGCGCACCGACACCGGGGCGAGCGGGGCCACCGCGCGCCACCCCCCGTCCCACGCGGGGCGGGCGTCGGCCCGCCGGGTCCCGCGGAACCGGTCCCAGAAGGACACCCCGCTCACCCCCCTTCGTTGATCCTGGTGTTGATCCGGCTGATCTCGCGCACCCACCGCGCCCGCTCGTCGTGGGTCAGGTCGAGGATCTCCGCGCGCGGCCAGTGGAAGTGGTAGGCCACGTACGCGACCTCCTCCAGCAGCCGGTCGGGCGCGTACGTCACGATTCCCCCAGGCGCCCACCCGCCAGGTCGACGTCGAAGGTGCTGCCGCAGGTCGGGCAGGCCACGCCTGCCCTGGTGTGGCCCTCGCTGTTGATCCGCCGGTAGAAGTCCTGCAGGAACGCGATGTCGGTGGCGTACATCTGCTCCACCACCCCGGCGTGCACGTCCGACACCGTGCCGAGCTCGGTGATCACCTGGCTGAGCAGCACCACGCTCAAGTACGCCGGGTTCTCCTTGACCCGCAGGTCGATCAGCGGCCGCAGCTCGTCGCGCGCGGTCGCCAGCCGCATCCGGCCCGCGCGGTGGGTCGCGCCGTTCTGGTCGACGTAGCCGCGCGGCAGTTCGAAGTCGAACTCGGTGTGCGCCGAGTGCTCCGAGTGCGTTACCGACCGCCCCTTGTCCTTCCTGCCGACCTCGACCAGCTCGTCGAGGTCGCCCAGGCTCACCGTCCGGCGCCTCATTCGACCTCGATGTCCTCGAAGGTGATGGTGACCTTCTCGGTGGCCGCGGAGGACTCGCCCGCCTTGAGCGAGGGGCCCTCCCACTTGCTGGCCCACCCGTTCATCAGCTGCATCCGGCGCACCGTGGTGCCCTCACTGTCCTTGACCTCGATGGTGATGTTCTGCCGCGCCGAGGCCACCGCGCCCTTGTTGAGCGTCTCCTTGAGCCACTTGGTGAACTCGCTGCTCTGGTCGAGCCCCCGGGTCAGCGTGATCTCGCCGCCCTTGCGCGCCCCGGGTTGCTTGCGCAGCAGCGGTTTGCCCTGCGGGGTCACCTGGGACACCTCGACGACGTCCTCTTCGACGACCAGGCCGCTCACCTCCTGCAGCGACTCGACCTCGTACCCGCCCAGCTGCACGCCGAAGACGTGTGTGGACAGTGCGTCGCCCTCTGCCATGGGTCTACCTCCTATTCACTGACAAGGCTGGTGCTGTCGGAGAACTGCGCCAGGCGGAACACCACGAACTCCGCGGGCTTCACCGGCGACACGCCGATCTCGCACACGACCTGACCCAGGTCGATGGATTCGCGCGGGTTGTTGTCCCGGTCGCACTTGACGTAGAACGCCTCCTCCGCGGTGCGCCCGAACAGCGCGCCCCGGCGCCACTGCTCGGTGAGGAACGCGGTGATGTTGCGCCGGATGCTCGACCAGAGCCGGTCGTCGTTGGGCTCGAACACCACCCACTGGGTGCCGAGCAGGATCGACTCCTCCAGGTAGTTGAACAGCCTGCGCACGTTGAGGTAGCGCCACGCCGGGTCCGACGAGAGGGTGCGGGCGCCCCAGATCCGGATGCCCCGGCCGGGGAAGGCGCGCACGCAGTTGACGCCGATCGGGTTGAGCAGGTCCTGCTCGCCCTTGCTCAGCGTCAGCTCCAGGTCCACCGCGCCGCGGATGACCTCGTTGGCGGGCGCCTTGTGCACGCCGCGCTCGACGTCGTTGCGCGCCCACACCCCGCAGATGTGGCCGGAGGGCGGGATGATGGTGTTGCGGCCCGCTGCCGGGTCGAACACCTTGATCCACGGGTAGTAGAGCGACGCGTGCTTGGAGTCGTAGCCCGCGATGTCCTGCCGCCAGTCGCGGACCTGCTGCGCGGACAGCCCGGGCGGGGTGTCGAGCACGGCGACCCGGTCGCCCATCTGCTCGCAGTGCGCGATCACCGCGAGCTGGACCGTCTTGACGCCCTCCAGGTCGATGGCGCCGCGCTGGTAGGCGCCCATCAGGTCCGGCACGGCGACCATGGTGACCTCGTCGATCGACTCCAGACCACCGAACCCGGTGCGCGCCTCGGCGTCGCCGATGTACTCGCCCGCGTCCACGGCCGTGGACTCACGCGGCTTGTCCGGCGCGGCGAGGGTGATCGACTGCCGGTCCGGCCGGGTGAGCGAGGTACCGGGCTGCTCGGTGACGGTGATCAGCTTGGACCGCTCGGCGACCTGGGTGACGACGTAGTTCTTGACGTTCTTGCGGGTCGACACGTCGAAGGTCTCGGCGACCTTGGCGCCCTGGCGGACCAGCAGCTTGAAGCGGTCCTCCGGCGGGCTCTCCCCGTCGGCGTCGGTGATCTCGACGGAGATGTCGGGACCGGCGTCCGGGCGGGGCGCGACCAGCAGCCCGCCGAGGGTGACCGGGACCGGCGCGGGCGGCGCGGCGTCGGGCGCGGGGCCGCCGACGCGCACCACGTAGGCGGAGCCGCCGCCGTTGGTGAAGTAGCCGTAGACGGCGTGCGGGAGGTAGGCGCCGTCGGCGAACCCGCCGAACAGCTGCGCGTACTGGTTCCAGCTCGTCACCAGGGTCGGCCGGTGGAACGGGCCCTGCTGGGTGAAACCGACGAAGGCGGCGACCGCCGTGCCGACGCCCTCGATCGGTCGCGCACCGGACTGGACCTCCTCCACGTACACGCCTGGGGAGAGGTACTGCGGCATGGTCGCTCCTCATCTCGGATCTGGTGCCTGGGAACAGGTTCGCGCGGGTACCGCGGTGCGCGACAGGTCCGCCGGACTCCCGCGCGGGGCACGGCGGCTGCCCTCCCGGTCAGGTGCGCGACAGGTCCCGGGCGACGAGCAGGCCGAACTCGTTCCACAGCGCGGCGAGCACGCGCTGCACGGCCTCGTTCTCCGACATCGGCTGCTGCCCGTTGTCGAGGTGCCCGTTGACGAAGTCGCGCAGACCCGCCCGGGTCCTCGGCGTGGCGGGCAGGGTGAACGAGAACGGGCCGTCGCCCTGGGCGGCGCCCCTGGCGGGTGGCGCGGAGCCGTGGTGCTGGTAGGCGCCGCCGTCGTAGTTGGTGTCCGGTCCGAACGCGACGCCCGAGCTGATCACGCCGACGCCCCGGCCGCCGGACTCCTGGCCGACGTAGGTCTTGGCGTCGGGTGAGCTGGACAGCAGGTAGATGAAGTTGTTGTCCCCCTGGCGCTCGGTGTCGGGCAGCCCGATGCCCTGCCCGGCACCCGGCTGCAGACCTTGGGCGTGGATGCCGGGCAGGTTGCGCCCGCTGGTCATGTGCAGGTGGATGTCGATGCCGGTGGGCAGCGCCCCCGCTGACTGGAACCGGTCGCGCAGGGTGGACAGCGGCACCCCGGTCTCCGGGCTGCTGTCCTCGGACTCCTCACCGGGCCGCTGCCGGGACGCGCCGCCGATGGCCATGGGCACGGCCATCGGGATCGGCGCGGCCGGGGTCGGCGCCGCCGCGGCGGGCGGCCCCTGCCGCAGGGTCCGGATCTCGCTGCGCTCAGTGGTGATCAGCGCCCGCAGCGCGTTGACGATGGCGCGTTTGTTGCGGGCCTGGCCGGTGATGTTGATGGTGGTCGCCGCGCCCTGGTTGCCCTCCCACGAGTCGAGGGCGCCGTCCAGCCGGTCCAGGACCTGGGCGCGCTGGTCGACCTGGGTGTCGTCGAGGATGGAGATGTACAGGCGCACGGCCTGGACGATCGGCGGCCAGTAGGAGCGCAGGCCCATGCCCGGCTCGGCGGTGAGCGCGTCGCGGACGGAGTCGGAGTGCCGCCAGTCGCGCGGGCTCCGCTGCACCGCGGCCTCGCCCGACACGTGGCCCGGTCCTGAGTGGTCATGCCCTGTGTGGTCGTGTTCGGTGCGGTCATGTCCGCTGCGGTCGTGCGCCTGGGTTGCGGCGTTGCTCATGGCCTGGGTCGCGGCCTGTTCGGCTGCCCGTTCGAACCGGTCGCCCGGATCGCTGAGGGCAACGCCGGTGCCGTTGTCGGTCGCCGAGACCGGTCCCTCGCGCTGCTGCACCACGTGCCACAGCTCGTGCGCGAGGGTGTGGTCTTCCGCGCCGCCGCGGCCGAGGACGACGTGTTCGCCCGAGGTGTACGCCCGGGCGCCGATCTCGTCAGCGGAGCGGGCGGCCGCGGTGTCGTTGTGCACCCGCACGGTGGAGAAGTCCGCGCCCAGCCGGGATTCCATGTCGGTCCGCTTCCCGGCGTCGAGCGGGCGGCCCGAGCCGCTCAGCACCTCGGGCACCGTTGTGGGCTCGGCTGTCTCCTCCTCGGCCCCCTGCAACAGCCGCGCCACGGCCGCGTTGCCCATCGACCGCTGGAGCTGGTGCACGGTCCGTGTCCCGGGCCCGGCTTCGTCGGGCTGGGCGGTGCGGCGGGGTGCGGACTGCCGCTCGGGCCGGTCGTGCTCGTGGTCGTGCCCGTGGTCGTGCAAGGTGCCTCCTCAGCCGGTCAAGTGGATCGCTGGCGGGTCGAACTCGTCGTCCAACACGAGTCGGCCGAGCTTGCGGTACTCCAGGCGCACGGCGGCGACGAGGTCGGCCATCGCCACCGGCCGGTCGTCGGCGGCCGCGGCGTAGGCGGCGCTGATCGCGCAGGCGCGGATGGACCCGCCCGCCAGCTCGAACCGGTCCGCGCACACCGCCAGGTCGATGTCGTCCGCCCGCGGCATCGCGGTGCCCAGGCAGCGGTCCCACAACGCGGCCCGTTGCGCGGCGTCGGGCAGGGCGAACTCGGCGATCACGTCCAGCCGCCTGGTGAACGCCTCGTCCACATTGGACCGGAGGTTGGTGGTGAGCACGGCGACCCCGCCGAAGGACTCCAGCCGCGACAGCAGGTAGGCCGACTCCAGGTTGGCGTACCGGTCGCGCGCGTCGGAGATCTTCGACCGCTTGCCGAACACCGCGTCGGCCTCGTCGAACAGCAGGACGCCCTGCACCCGCTCGGCTTCGGTGAAGATCCGCTCCAGGTTCTTCTCGGTCTCGCCGAGGTACTTGTCGACCACCGTGGCCAGGTTGACCACGTACAGCTCCATCCCGATGGCGGCGGCGACGACCTCGGCCGACATCGTCTTGCCGGTGCCCGACTCGCCCGCGAACAGCGCGACGACGCCACGGCCCCGCCCGCCGCCGGGGCGCATCCGCCACTCGCCGAGGACCCGGTCGCGCAACCGCGCGCGCCGCGCCAGTTCGCGCAGTTGGTTCCGGGTGGCGTCGGGGAGCACGAGGTCGTCCCAGCCGACCGAGGGGCTGATCCGGCGGGCGAGTCGGCGCAGTCCGGAGCCGTTGGCGGCGCGCACCCCGGCTCGGAGGTGGTCCAGCCCGAGTGGCCGCTCGTCCAGTGCCGCGTGCCGGGCCGCCACCGCCACGATCCGCTCGACCTGGGCGCCGCTGACCCGGTATGCGCCGACAGCGGCCACCACCGCGGCGTCGACGGGTGCGCCGGTCGTCGCCGTGATCGCGCTCGCCCAAGTGTTCGGCGAGGTGGCGGCGGAGTCCGGTGTGGGGATCGACAGCACCGTGCGCGGCGACCAGCTCGCGTCCCAGGTGAG
This sequence comes from Actinokineospora diospyrosa, assembly GCF_024171925.1. Classification (GTDB taxonomy): domain Bacteria; phylum Actinomycetota; class Actinomycetes; order Mycobacteriales; family Pseudonocardiaceae; genus Actinokineospora; species Actinokineospora diospyrosa. The sequence goes on from NZ_JAMTCO010000006.1 coordinate 267,045, forward strand.
TCCACTGTGGAGAATCACGGGCACGGTTGCCTTCGCCAGCAGGGCCCGCACCCCTTCGGGAGCCTCCAACGGTCCGACGACGACGCCCGCGTCGCGCAGTAGCGCCTCCCTCAGCAACGGAACGACTGTTGACTCGGTCAGCGCGCTGGGATCAACCACGACTGCCGTGCCCAGTGCCTCGACCGCGATCCTGTGCGCTTCACCGGTGGTGTCGTGCAGGTGGACCGGCCCCGCCGCGGTCGCTTGGCGCACCCGCTCGGCGAACGGGCCGCACTGGTCCGCGACGCACACCTGGCAGTCCAGCACCGGGGCCGGGCTGTCGTCGCCGAGGAGGTGTGCGACCACCCGGTCCGGCACCCGCAACGTCCGAGACAGGGCGGCCGCGCTCGCGTCCCCGATCTCGACCAACCCACCCGCGATCAACGGCGCGGTCGGGGACAGCCTGAACCGCCCCATCCCGGCCTGCGGCAGCCCGCACAACCGCAACGCCAGCCCGACCGTGGGCCGACGCCTGCTGATGTCGTCGTTGAGATACCCGTACAGCTGCTCGAACCGTGCGTCGATGTCAGGCGCGATGGCCACCAACAGGAGCTCCACGTCTGTCTCGTCCAGCCCGAATCTCTTTGCGAGGTCTGCCATTCGCCCAGATGGCGGCACCGGGTTCTGGGCCCGCACCGGATCCAGGGGCGCGTCCAGCACGCGCTCGGCGTCGGCCTGGGTGATGTAGAGCGCCCGGCGGGGATCGGCGAACCCGGGGTCGTTGCCGGCGCGGTCGCTGATGGCGGCGCGCACGCGGCGTTCGAGGTCGGCCAGGTGGGCCAAGAGCGGGTTCATCGGATGGGGCCACCGCGTGTGCGGCGGGTGGGGCGGGGGCGGGTGATCGCGAAGCCCTCGCCTTCGGCGGTGGTGGGGCCTTCGTAGCGGAGGTGGTGGCCGGGTTCGGTCGGGTGGGGGGTTCGGAGGACGACGCCTTCGGTCACCGGTGGGCCCGCTGGGGTGTAGGTGCCGATGAGGGGCGCGAGGACCAAGACGTCGATGGCGGGCTTGAGTTCGCCGCCGAGGGCGGACCAGATGTCGGTGGCGGCGCTGCCCTGCGACACCGGCCCCGCGGCCTCCAAGGTGACCGAGAGGCCCAGTTCGGCAAGGGTCCCGGTGAGCCACCGGTCGTCGACGCGTTCCCGGCGGACCAGGCAGGCCAGTGCCTGCGACAGCAGCCGGTGTTCGTCCTGGGGGCGGTTCGTCCACGCCGTCACCAGGTACGACAGGCGGAACCAGCGTGGGGGATCCCGCCAGCCCAGGACCGTGCCGTGCTCGTCGAGTTCCTCGATCGTTCCCGTGCTGCGCCGCGCCCGGTCCTCCCGGATGTCGTAGAGGAACACGTTGATCGTCGGCACCGTGCGCCGGGCCGTCCAGTCCGTGGTGGGCGCCTCGAACGCCAGTTCACCACCGCCCCCGGGCACCCCGCCGTCGGCGAGCAGCGCGCGCAGTGCTTCGTCCACCTCGTGGATCATCGTCGGCCCACCATGTCCGGCGGGGCGATCGTCCCGGGCACCACGAGGAACGGGGTGGTCGCCGGGCGGAACCCGGTGCCGCTGGCGGTGATCGTGCGCGGTCCGGTCTGGTCCTTGGCGAGGATCAGCAGTTGCGCGATGAACCGGCCGTCGGCGGCGGGTGTCGTGGGTGCGGCCGCCGCGGTGATACCGGGTGTCCAGGTCAGGGTCACCGGTGCGCCGGGTGGGAAGTCGACGCCGCGCACGGACGTGACGAAGCGCGGTTCGCCGATGTCGGGCACGGCGACGATCTTCGGCAGCAGGACCCGCATCGGGGCCACAGCGGCGTTGTCGGCCAGGTCGTTGTCGGTGCCGGACGTGCGCAGCAGTCCACGCACCTCCGTGGTCACCGGCGCCTGCGGGGCCAAGACCACCTGCGCCAACGCGACCATGCCGGGCCACAGGTCGGGCAACGCGCAGCCCGCAGCGGTACAACCCGGCGGAACCGCGGCAACGGGGATCCCGGCGGGGAGCGTGAAGTCCAAGCGCAGCCCGGTGGCGAGGCTGGGTCCGCCGTTGCGCACGGTGTAGGTGATGATCGCCCGACCATCCACATAGGAGGGGTTCGGGGTCACGCCCACCGTGAGCGCGGGCCCGGCGGGTGGAGGTGGCGGGGGAGCGGGCGGCGCGGGGGAGTCGACCTCCACCACGGTCGCGGTCCCGTTGTCGGTGGGGGAGGAGTCCAGGATCGGCCCCGCCACCGTCCACTGGACCGTCCACCGCCCCGCCACGACAGCCGTGAACACAGCCGTGATCCGCACTGTTGTGTCAGGCCCCAGGTCCTCGAAGACGCAGCGCCGCTCCACCACGTCACAGCGCCCTCGGGGGACGCGCAGCTCGTCCAACCGCAGCCCCTCGGGAACGGACGCGGTCACCACAGCGCTCGGGGTGTCGGCCGGACCTTGGTTCGTCACGTCCACCGGCACCTCCACCGGGTCACCCACGTTCGCCGTGAGCCGGGGCGGCGCCAGCACGGCCAGGTTGACCGGCTGCTGCCAGGTCGGCTCCTTCTGCCTGCCCGGCAGGTCCCAGTCGAGCCGGGTCAGCTCCCCGGTGGTCAGGTCGAGCACCGCGAGCGCCTCCGGCGACCGGGCGTCACCCGCCCGCCGGGTCGTCAGCACCAGCCGGTCGCCCTCCGCCGAGAACGCCACGTCCCGAGGCTGGAACGGGCCCGTCGCGCTGGTCAGCGGCGTCGAGCAGGACGAGGCGCCCGCGGGCAGCACCACCCGGCAGTCGGCACCGGTCAGCGACACCAGCAGCACCCCGTCGTTCTCCCGGTTGAACGCGAGCGTCCGGCTGTCCGGGCTGAACGTCGAGCTGTCGTCGGTGACCAGGCAGTCGAACCCGCACACCGCCGCGCTCAGGTCGCGCTGCCCGCCGAGGGTGTCCGCGCGGGCAGTCCACACGTGGTTGTCGCGCACCTCGCCGCCCGGCCCGTCGGTCACCACGCCCCGGGTGAACGACAGTGTCCGGCCGTCGGGTGACCACGCGGGCTGGGTGTCCTCCTGGTCGGCGACTTCCGGCGGTGGCTGCAGCCGACCGCGCACCGCCCCGGACTCGGCGTCGATGACGACCACGCGACTGGGACCCCCGGCGGGCCGCACACCGCCGGGGGAGCGTCGGGCGAACACGATCGAGCGACCGTCGGGTGACCAGGCCGGGTCGAACTCCCAGTCCGCGGGTTGGCGGTCGGCCACCGGGATCCGGCGCGGGTTGGCGCCGTCCGCGTCGACCAGCCACAGCCGCTGCACCCGCCTGCCCGCCTCGTCCTCGAACCGGCTCAGCACGATCCGCCGCCCGTCCGGCGAGTAGGACTGCCGCTGGGTCCACGGGTCGAAGCCCGCGCGGGGGTGGAACAGCAGGTTCGGGTCGTTCACCGCCTCCGGGTCCTCCCGCAGCACGACCACACCCAGGTCCCGGGGATCCGTCCCGTCCGGCTGGATGTCCTGCAGCGTGGCGGTGTTGGCCGTCATCGCGTTCGTGCGGGCCACCAGCAACCTCTGGGTGCCGCCGATCACCTGCCAGGTAGGCGAAGAGACCGCGCGATCCTCAGCTAGCAGGAGGTCCGGCAGCGCTGCCGAGGGCAGGTCGGTCGCGTCGATGCAATACACCTTCAGCACCGCCGGATCAGCTGTGCAGGTGCAGTCCTGGTCCTTGGTCAAGAACAGCAGGTTGATCCCATCCGGCTTCCACCGAGGCGAGTGGACGTTCCAATTCGCCTGCCCTCCACCGAGCAGGGGGGTGCCCGCGAAGGCCCTGGCGCCGCCGCCGATGACGTGGATGCGCGTGCCCGCCGCGCCGAGGTCCAGGGTGTAGGCGAGGCGCCCGTCGCGCGGGTTCCACGCGGGCTGGCTCGCCTGCCCGGTCGGCTCGTCGGTCAGCCGCTCGACCGGGCCGCCCGCGAGTGGCTGGGCGAGGATCTCACCGGAGCGGGCGAACGCGATCTCGGTCCCGTCCGGGGAGAAGGTCGGCGCCGTCTCGTCGAGGGGCGTACTGGTGAGCCTGCGCTCCCCGGTCCCGTCGACCCCCACCGCCCACAGGTCCCGCTGCCCGCCCTCGACCGAGTCGAACACCACGGTGCGCAGATCCGGGGACAGCTCGGGCCGCATGGCGTCCCGGTCCGCGGTCAGCCTGCGGACCGTGCCATCCGGTTCGGCGACGTACACCTGCGGCCGGGGGCTGTCCCGCCTGCTGGTGAACACGACCAGGTCGCCGCGCGCGAAGACGTCGTCGTCGTGGTGCGCGGCGCCGTCGTCGAACAGCGGCCTGCTCGGGTCGAGCCGGTTGGGGACCGGGTCGTCGACGGCGCCGATGCCGCGGTGGCCGGTGCCCGCGAACGCGATCCTGGTCGGGACCGGTTCTCGCGGCGCCTGCGCCACCGTCGGTGCCGCCGCGGTCACCACCGTGCTCAACGAGGCCAGCACGGTGAGCACGACGAGCGTTCTGGACACGGGTGTCCTCTCGCGGTGTTGGGCCACGCGGTGATCGTCACCCCGGTGGCGTGGTGGGGCCGAGGTCCCGGCGGGCACCGCCGCGGCGCACCCCTTGCCCCGGCGGGCGGCCCCGGGTGCCCGCTCGGGTCAGATCAGCCCGTGCCGCATGACGTAACCGACGGCGTGCGCCCGGTTGCGCAGGTTCAGCCGGGTGGAGACCTCGTGCAGCACGTTCTTCACGGTCCGCTCCGAGTACGACATCTTCAGCGCGATCTCGGCGGTGTCGAGCCCGTCGGCGACCAACCGCAGGATGTCGGACTCCCTGGAGGACAAAGTGGACAGTGTGGGCGCGTTCGGGTCGAGCACCCCGCGCTGCAGCCTGCCGACGTGCGCGAGCAGGGTCTCCAGCAGGTCACCCGGCAGCACGGCCTCCCCGCCCGCGATCGCGGTGATCGCGCCGACCAGCCGGTCCTGGGTGGCCTCGGCGCGCCGGACCACCGCGGCGACCCCGCACTCGATGGTGGTGCGCAGCGAGTTCTGGTCGAACCGGCCGACCACCAGGCCGGTCCTGGTCGCCCCGCCCCGGCGCAGGCCGCGCAGCAGCCGGGCCGTCTCGTCGTCGACGGTGTCGACCACCACCAGCGACACCGTCGCGGTGGCCTCGTCCTCCGGTCCGAGCAGCTCGACCTCGGGGCGCGAGCGCAGCAGGTGCACGGTGCCGCCGCGCAGGATCGGGTCGTCCGCGTACACCGCTACCGGGATTCTGTTCACGCTGTCCTCCTGACGCTGGGTGACTTCCCCGATCCTGCGCCCGCGCAGCGGGCCCGGGCAGCCGCCGGGGCCGCGCTGTGCACTCGAGGTGCCCACCGACTGCCCTTTTCCCCCTGCCGCGCGGCGATCCGGCGTGGCTAGCGTCACCGGGGTGAGCACATCGACCGACTTCGAGCGGCGCACGGTGCGGGTCGTCCCCGGCGAGGAGACCACCACGGCGCTGACGGTGCGCAACGACAGCGACATCGTCGAGGCATACGGGTTCCAGGTGGTGGGCGACTGCGCGCCGTGGACCGAGGTCGAACCGGCCCGGCTGTCGCTGTACCCGGGCACCTCGCAGACGGTCCTGGTGCGGATGCGACCACCGCGCTCGCCCGCGGTCCGCGCCGGGGAGACACCGCTGGGCATCCGGGTGCTGCCCGTGGAGCGCCCGGACTCGGCCGCGGTGTCGGAGACCGTGGTGGACATCGCGCCGTTCGCCGAGCAACGGCTGGAACTGGTGCCCGAGCGGCGCAGGGCGTGGCGGTCGGCGCGCTACCGGGTGCTCGCGCACAACGACGGCAACACCCCGGTCGCGCTGGAGTTGGCGGCCGTCGAGGTGGACGACCGGCTCCGCTACACCACCGCCGACGCGCCGACCCCGGTCGAGCCCGGCGCCGAGACCGAGATCCCGGTGCGGGTGCGGGTCGGCAAGGTGCTGTGGTTCGGCAAACCGGTCACCTGGCCGATCCGGCTGAGCGGTGTCGCCGAGGAACCCGAACCGCGTGAGCACGAGCTGGCGGGCGAGTTCATCCAGCTACCGGTGTTCCCGCGGTGGCTGCTCGCCCTGCTCGCCGCCCTGCTCGCGCTGCTGCTCGCCTGGTTGCTGCTCGTGCGGCCCGCGGTGCGCAGCGCGGCACGGGAAGCGGCCGACGACCGGGCGCAGGAGATCGCCGAGGCCGTGCAGACCCAGGCGCAGACGCCGGTGCCCCCGCCGCCCCCGCCCACCAGTTCGGCGCCGGAGCCGGGTGGCGGGGACGAGGTCGGGGAGCCCGGTGGCGACGGCCAGAGCGTGTCCGGCGGTGGCACGCAGAGCTCCAGCACCATCGAGGTGCGCACCAACACCGGCGGTCTCGGCAAGGGCACGTACGTGGTGCCCGAGGGCAAGGTGTTCCGCGTGACCGACATCCTGGTCGGCAACCACCAGGGCGACGAGGGCGTGCTGACGATCATCTTCGGCGAGCGCACGGTCACCACCATCGCGCTGGAGACCTTCCGCAACCAGGACTACCACTGGGTGACCCCGATCGACATCCCCGCGGGCGCCGCGGTCGCGGTGAACGTCACCTGCGCCAAGCCGGGCACCCCGGCGACCGGTCGGCAAGCCCGCACCTGCTTCGAACTGCTCAACGTCAGTGGCGAGCTCGCCGACCTTCAGTAGTGGTCAGCCTGTAGTGGGTCAGCCGGTAGCAGTCAGCCAGTAGTGGGTCAGCCGGGGTGGTCGTCAGCGGCCGGGACGGCGTTGCGGGCGGCGACCTCGGCGAGGAACCACCCGCTGTCCTTCACGATCCGCCGCTGGCTGGCGAAGTCCACGTGCACCACCCCGAACCGGGGACCGTAGCCCGACGCCCACTCGAAGTTGTCCAGCAGCGACCAGGCGAGGTAGCCGCGGACGTCGGCGCCCGCCTCGATCGCGGCGTGCACGGCCCGCAGGTGCTCGGCCAGGTAGCGGACCCGGTCGCGGTCGCGCACCCGCCCGTCGGGGTCGATGGTGTCCGGGAAGGCCGCGCCGTTCTCGGCCACCACCAGCGGCAGGCCGTGGCTTCCCAGGTGTACCAACAGGGTGGTGAGCGACTCGGGGTGCTGTTCCCACCCGGTGACCGTGAGCGGTCCCTGCGGGGGCAGGACGGACATGCCGCGCAGGCCGGGCAGTGGGCAGTTGCTCGGTTCGGTCCGGTCCGGCAGTGACGTGACCCGGGTCGGCGCGTAGTAGTTGACGCCGAGCCAGTCGATCGGCTCGGCGATGACGTCGAGGTCGCCGTCGCGGATGGCCGGTTCGAGCGCGTCCAGGTGGGCCACGTCCGCCAGCAGGTCCGCCGGGTAGCCCCGGCCCACGACCGGGTCGAGGAAGAACCGGTTGTGCAGGGCGTCGAACCGGCGGACGGCGTCGTGGTCGTCGGGGCCGTCGGGCAGGGCGGGGGAGAAGTTCAACGCGATGGACAGGCTGGCCGCTCCCGCGTCTCGCAGCGCCCGCGTCGCGTGACCGTGGGCGAGGAGGTGGTGGTGGGCGGCGCGCAATGCGAGTTTCGGGTCGCGCAGACCTGGCGCGTGCACGCCCGTTCCGTAGCCCAGGAACGCCGAGCAGAACGGCTCGTTGAGCGTCGTCCAGTACGTGACCCGGTCGCCGAGTCTGCTGTGGACAGTGGTGGCGTAGTCGGTGAACCAGGAGGCGATGTCGCGCTCGAGCCACCCGCCGCGGTCTTCCAGAGCCTGCGGCAGGTCCCAGTGGTAGAGCGTGACCACGGGGGTGATGCCGCGCTCGAGGAGGGAGTCGACGAGCCGGTCGTAGAACGCCAGGCCCGCCGGGTTCGGGGTGCGGCCGTCGGGCATGACCCTCGGCCACGCCGTGGAGAAGCGGTACGCGCCGAGCCCGAGGTCGCCGAGCAGGGCGACGTCCTCGCGGTAGCGCCGGTAGTGGTCGCACGCCGTCGCGCCGCTCACACCCCCTTCGACCGCGCCCGGCACCGCGGCGAACACGTCCCAGATGGACGGTCCGCGCCCGTCGTCGGCCACCGCGCCCTCGACCTGGTACGCCGCCGTCGCGGCACCCCACAGGAACCCCGGCGGGAAGACCCGTTCCCCTGCCACAGCACATCACCTCCCGGTCTCGGCCGCGCCGCGCGCGAGCACGGCGACGACCTTCCTGGCGAACAGGACGAACAGCAGCAGGACCGGCACGACGCTCACGAGCACACCGGTCAGCACCAACGGGTAGTCGGTGTAGTAGCCACCCGCGAGCCGCGACAGGACTACCTGCGCGGTGGGGGTGTCGTTCGGGTCGAGCGCGACCAACGGCCAGCTGAACTCGTTCCAGGACGTGGCGAACGACAACATCGCCAGCACCGCGGCCGGACCGCGCACGGCGGGCAGCGCCACGTGCCAGTAGACCCGCGCCAACGAACACCCGTCGACCCGCGCGGCGTCCACGAGCTCCTCGCACACCGCCTCCAGGCAGGCTTGGCGCATCCAGAACACCCCGAACGCGCTGACCAGGCCGGGCACGATCGCCGCGGCGAACGTGTCGTACCACCCGAGCGCATCCACGACCATGAACACCGGCACGATGCCCAACTGGGTCGGCACCATGGCCGACGCGAGCACCACGGCGAACAGCGCTTCCCTGCCCCGGAACCGCAACCGCGCGAACGCGAACCCGGCCACCGTGCAGAACACCGCGTTGGCGACCGCGACCGCGCTCGCGATCAGCGCGGAGTTGACCATCGCCTGCGCCAGGTCCACCCGCTCGACCAGCTCGCCCACGTGCTCCAACAGGTGCCCACCCGGTAGCAACGGTGGCGTCGCCCGAGCGAGGTCCGCGTTGTCGCGCGAGGCCACCACCAGCGCGGAGTACAAGGGGGACAGGGAGAACAGCACGAGCAAGCCCAACACGACCGCGCGTCCGAACCGGCCGGTCATCGACTGATCACCCGCCGGACGAGGCCCACCGCCGCGGTGGTGAACACGGCGCACAGCACGAACAGGACCCAGGTCATGGCCGCCGCGTAGCCCGCGTCGAAGCGGCCGAAGCCCACCTCGTACAGGTACATCGCCACGGTCTGGAACTGGCGGTCGCTGCCACCCGCGCCCGCCAGCCCGGAACCGTCGAACAGTTGGGGTTCGGTGAACATCTGCACACCGCCGATGGCCGAGGCGACGACGGTGAACAGCAGGGTGGGGCGGATGCCGGGCAGGGTCACCACCCGGAAGCGGTGCCAGGCGCCCGCCCCGTCCAGCTCCGCCGCCTCGTACAACTCCCTTGGCACCGAACGCATCGCCGCGAGGTAGAGCAGCGCGGTGTAGCCCGTCCACCGCCACATCACCATCACCGCGACACCCAGGTGCGCCGCCCACCGGTCGGCCTGCCAGGCGATCGGCTCGACCCCGACGTGGCCGAGCAAGAAGTTGACCATGCCGTAGTCGCGGCCGAGGAGCTGGCCGAACACCAACGCCACCGCGACCACCGGCACCACGTTGGGCACCAGCACCAACACCTGCCAAGCGGGTCCGCGCCGGGCAAGCAGCGCCGCGATCCCCAGCGCCAGCCCCAGTTGTGGAACCGTGGCCAGCAGGAAGATGCTCAGCGTGTTGCCCAAGGCGTTGTAGAACAACGGGTCTGCCAGCAGGTGCCGGAAGTTGTCCAGCCCGGCGAACCCCTCGTCCCCGGAGATCAGGTGCCACCGGTGGGTCGACACCCACGCGGTGCGCAGCAAGGGGAACACCCCGAAAGCCCCGAACACCACGAAGAACGGCGCGACGAGCAGGTACGGGGTGAGCGTCCGCCTCACCACGGCACCGTGCGCGCTTGGTCGGCTGCCTGTTCTCGGTCCTCGTCGCGGCCCGAGGCACAGCTCACCGGAGCACCGCGTGTGCCTCGTCAACCGCCTGCTGCCACGCCTGGTCCACGGTCTGCTTGCCGTCCTCGATCCGGCCCAGGGCTCGGCCGAAGATCGGTCGGATGTCGGCGTCGCGCACGCCGCGGTGGTTGGGGCGGACCGCGTCCGAGGAGGCCGCGTAGATCCGCCCGACCGGCGCGTCGCGGAAGTACGGGTCGGTACGTGCCAGCACTGTCGGGTCGCGGTAGACCTCGGGTTGGCTCGGCAGGATGTTGTCGCTCTCGAACAGCCGCTTTTGTTGCGCGGGGGCGGTCAGCCACTCCGCCGCGGCGTAGGCGGCCTCGATGTGTTGTCCCTGTGCGGGCACGACGAGGTACGACCCGCCCCAGTTGCCCGCTCCGCCTGGCACGGTCGTCACGTCCCAGGTGCCCGCCGCACCCGGCCCGCCCGCCTGCTTGATCTGGGCGAGCATCCACGCCGGGCAGGTCATCGTGGCGAACGCGCCCTGGTTGATCCCGACGTTCCACGGTTGGGTGAAGGTGGTGAGCGCCGCGGTCCGGTGCTGGGCGCCGATCGCCCCCGCAAGGGTGAACGCGCGCGCCACGGCCGGGTTGCTGTCGCCGATGAACGCGTCGTCGGCGGTGCGGAAGTAGTTCTCCTCGGCCTGGTTGAGCATCGCCGTGTAGACCGTGCCCGCCGAGTCGGCGAACTTGGCGTCGGGCACCCGGGCAGCGAACCGGTCGGCGACTTCGGCGTAGGCCTGCCACGTCGGCCACAGCGCGGCGAGCGCGTCGCGGTCGGTCGGTAACCCGGCCCGGGCCATCAGGTCCGTGCGGTAGCACATGGCCAGGCCGCCCATGTCCGTCCCGAGCCCGAGCACCGCGTCCCCGACGACCCCCTGCTCCCACTTCCACGGCGCCCACCGCCCGGCCAGGTCACGGGCGCCGAAGCGGGCCAGGTCGACCAGCTTGTCGCGCGAGTGCCGCAACGCGGGCAGGTACTGCTCCTCGACGGCGACCACGTCCGCCGCGCCCCGACCGGCCGCCAGCGCGGTGATCAACCCCTTGTGGTGCGAGTCGAAGTCGGTGACCCGGCCGACCAGGTCGATCCCCGGGTTGAGCCGCTCGTACTCGGCGAACAGCGGCTCGTAGCCGAACTCGCCGAAGGTCGCCACGGTGATCCGTACCCGCTCCTGCCCCGCGCTCGCCGTACACCCGGCCAGCGCCTGGACCCCCAGCGCGATCACCGCCAGCACCCACGGCACCCGTCCCCGTCGCATCCGCGTCCTCCCTCGCCGACCGCGCGACGACCCCCTGCGATGACGTCGCGATCCCGGCACCACGGTGCTCGCGTCAAGTGGGCCACCACAGCGCCTCGGCGTCCCCGTTGCCCTTTCCCCCTACGGATCACTGCCCGATCGGACAGCGGCGCTAGATCACTGTGGCTAGATCACACCGGCCCGCAGCGCGTAGGCGACCGCGTGCGAGCGGTTGCGCAGGTTGAGCCGCCGGGTGAGGCCGTGGATGACGTTCTTGATCATGCGCTCGGAGTAGCAGAGCTGGACCCCGATCTCGGCGGTGTCGTGCCCGTCGGCCATCAGCCGCAGCACGTGGATCTCCCGGGTGGTGAGGCCGGACGCGGTGAGCCCGCGCGGGGCGAGCAGCTCGCGCTGGATGCGGTCGAGGTGCTTGAGCAGGCCCCCGACCAGGTCCGGCCCGAGCACCCCGCCGCCGTCGGCCGCCGCGAGCACCGCGTGCGCCAACCGCCCCCCAGTGGCTGACGCACGCGGTACGACCGCGACCACCCGGCACTGCACCGCCGCCAGCAGCTCCGCCTCGGTCACCCCGTCGGCGACCAGCACCACCGGTGTGCCGAACTCCTCGGCCGCCGCGCGCAGCTCGGTGACCAGCTCCTGGGTGAGCCGATCCGCGCCGACGACGACCACCTGGGTCTGCGCGCCCTGCTCGCCGGTGCCGACCTGGATCCTCGGCTGCGCGCCCAGCTGCCCGACCAGCCCGGCCAGGGTCAGCGGATCCGCCGACCGCACCACGACGTTGACTCGCGCCATCACGTTTCCCCTCCCCGACACCCCCGGATGGCACCAGCCTGTCGGGCCAGACTCAACGAATCCTTCACGCCGCCAGTGGCTCGACTGAGGGCGTTGAGTGGGCCGAGACATGGTCGACGTTCTAGGTCGCGCCACTAGTGGTCGGGCAGTCCCGCCGCCCGCCGGAACGCCTCGATGTACTTCGGCAGCTCGACCAGCGCCTGCTCCCAGCGGCCCGCGGTGATCTGCTCGGCGAACACCGAGTCGACCGCCGCCTGGTCCACCTCGGGCTCCAGGTCCCCGCCCGCGGTGTCGCGCAGCCTGCGGGAGAGCTCCGCGAGCCGCACCCGGTCGCGCACCACCTCCAGCGTCTGCCGCAGCTGCGCGATCACCCGCAGCCCCACCTCGGGCTCGACCACCAGCCAGCCGCGCTCGGCGAGCTGGAGGAACAACTCACCCGCGAACCCGTCGCCGTCGCCGGGCCCGCTCTCTTCCCCGGACCAGATGTCCATCACACCTCCGCAGACGCGCCCAGCGCACCACGCGCGGTGGCACTCGCGGAAGCACGTGCGCCCGGCTCTGCCCGGTCACACCGACGGGTGTGCCCGCCGGGACGGTGTGACCGGGGTGGTTGCGGCCGCGCCGGACACGGCCCTACCGTCGTCGTGACGGGGGTGTAGCGCAGGGTGATGGTGGGGTGAGTACGGCGGAGGGTGACGCGGGACCGCTGTGGGTCGGGTTGCTCGGACCGGTCGAGGCGCGCCGCGGTGGTGTCGCGCTGCCGCTCGGGTCGGCGGGCAGGCAGGCGGTGTTCGCGATCCTGGCCATGGGCGCGGGCCAGGTCGTCCCCCGCGCCCGGTTGGTTGACGGGTTGTGGGAGCGCCCGCCCGCCAGTGCCGCGCGGATCATCCAGACCTACGTCGGCGACCTGCGCCGGGTGCTGGAGCCAGACCGCGCCAGGTGGACCTCCGGGCAGGTGCTGCGCACGACCGACACCGGCTACCTGCTGGACCTGCCCGAGAACGGTTCGGACGTGCGCGCCCTCGATCACCTCCGGGCCCGCACCGCCACAGACCTCGCCGCCGTGGACGCGGCCTTGGCGTTGTGGCGCGGTGAGCCGCTTTCCGGGGTGACCGGCCCGTTCGCCGACGGCCAGCGGACCCGGCTCACCGAGGTCCGGCTGACTCTGCTGGAGCGCCGGGCGCGGCTGCTGGTCGACGCGGGTCGGGCCGGTGACGCCGCGGCCGAGTTGACCGTGCTCGCCGCCGAGCACCCCGACCGCGACAGCCTGCGGCTCCTGCTGATGACCGCGCTCGCCGCCAGCGGTCGCCCGGCGCGGGCCATCGAGGTGTTCCACGAGGGCGGCCGACCCGGGCCGGGCCTGCGGGCACTGCACGAGCGCATCCTCACCGGCACCCAGCCCGGCCGCGTCGCCAGCGGGTTCGTGGGCCGCTCCGCCGAGGTGGCGGCGGTGCGCGCGGTCGCGGCGAGACCCGCTGGTCTGCTCTGGATCGAGGGGCCCATGGGCGCGGGGAAGTCGGCGTTGCTGCGGGAGGCGCTCTCCGGCACCGGGGCCGCCTGCTGCGAGATCTCGGAGCGCACGGGCGAGATGACCGAACCACCGGATGCGGACGTCGTCGTGATCGACGACCTGCACTGGGCCGGGGACCGGGCCATCCGCCGGTGCTCGCGGTTGCTGGGCGAGGGGCGCGCGCTGGTCGTGGCGACCCGGCCGCGCGCCGATCTCGCCGCCCTGCGCGACCGGGCCGCCCGGGTGATCACGCTGGGGCCGCTCGCGGACGCCGACCTCGCCGCCATGGCCACCGCCGACCTCGCCCGCGTGGTGGTCCGCGAGTCCGGCGGCAATCCCGGCTTCGCCGCCGCGCTGGTCGCCGCCGCCGGGGATGTGGACCGGGTCGCGCACGCCAGGGTCGGGGTCCTGCCCGCCGCGCTGCTGGACCCGCTGCGCCGGGTCGCGCTCTTGGGGGCGGACCGCACGCGCCGGGAGGTCATGGCGGCGCACCCGGGTACGGCCTGGCTGGCGGACGCGGTGGCTGCGGGTGTCTTGCGGGAGTCGGGCGGGCACGTGGACTTCGCCCAGCCTGCGGTGCGCCGGGTCTTGGTGGAGGGCATGCCCCGGGCGGTGCGGGTCGTGCTGCACCGGGAACTGGCCAGGGACCTCGCCGCCGCTGCCGCCCCCGCCGACCTGGTCGGCACCCACCTGCTCGACGGGGCGACGCCCCCGCACGGCTGGGCCCGCGACTGGCTCGTGGACAACCTCGACGCGCTCGCCCCCGCGCTCGCCGTGCGGCTGCTGCGCCACGCGATCGCCCAGGACGACCTCCCCGCGGCGACGCGCACGGAGTTCACCGCCACCCTCGTCCGCCTGCTCCTCGTGGGCGGCGCGAGAGTGCCGACCTGAGCGATCAATTACTTCTGGCGGGCTAACTACTCGCCGCCGAACGGGGGATGAACCGGGCGTGAACCTCCCGCCGACCCCATCCGTGACGGGAGGGTGGAACCGATGGGAGTCGTGGCGGCCGACGGGGAGCCGGTCCGGGTGCGCGTGCTCGGGCCGATGCGGGCGTGGCGCGGTGGCACCGAACTCGCGCTGGGTCCGGCCAGGCAGCGCGCCGTGCTCGGCGTGCTCGCGGCGCGGGCCGGGATCGCCGTGCCGACAACGGACCTGGTCGACGGGGTGTGGGGCGAGCACCCACCGGCCAGCGCCCGCGGCAGCCTGCACACCTACGTGTCCGGACTGCGCCGCGCGCTGGGTCCGGCGCGGACCCTGCTCGAGTCGACCACCGCCGGGTACCGCCTGCACTTGGACCCGGCCGCGGTCGACGCCACCGCGTTCGACCTCGCCCGCACGGCTGCGGCGCGCCAGGGCGAGGACGGTGACTGGCGCGGGGCCCGCGGGCGCCTCGACGACGCGCTGGACCTGTGGCACGGGGACGCCTACGCCGGGGTCCCCGGGCCGTCCGCCGAGCTGGAGCGGCACCGGCTGGCCGAGTCCCGGGCCCGCGCCCAGCAGTTGCGCGTGCGCGCGGTCATGGAGCTCGGCGCGCACGCCGAGGCGGTCGCACAGCTGACCGAGCTGGTCGCCCGCGATCCCCGGCACGAGTGGTTGCGTGAGCACCTGATGCTCGCCCTGCACCGCGCGGACCGGCGCACCGAGGCGCTGGCCGTCTACGACGACACCCGCCGGGTGCTCGCCGAGGAACTCGGCATCGAACCCGGGCCGACCCTGCGGGTGCTGCGCGAGCGGATCGCCACGCGCGACCCCGCGCTGCGCCACCCCGCCGACCAGGCGCCCGACCGGCTGCTGGTCGTGCCCGCCACAGCGAAGCGCTCCGCGCTGCTCGGCCGGTCGGCCGAGGTGGCGACCCTGCGCGGGCTGGTCGAGGCGGCCGTGGCCGGGCGCGGCACCGCGGTGTGGGTGGAGGGCGAACCCGGCCTGGGCAAGTCCGCGCTGCTCGCCGCCGCCCTCGCCGACGTCGCCGACCTGGGCGGCCAGCTCGCCTGGGCCACCCCCGCCGACCAGCACGCGCCGCTGCAGGTGATCCTGCGCTGCCTCGCCGTGCACCCCGGCTCGGCGGACCCGCGCCGGGCCGACCTCGCCGCCCAACTCACCCGCGACCCCGCCCACCACGGCTGGGGGCCAGCCGACCCGACCCCGGCCGCGGTCGACCGGCTGCTCGACCTGGTCGACCGGGTCTGCGCGACCGCGCCCCTGGTCCTGGTGGTCGACGACCTGCACCGCGCCGACCCGGCCAGCGTCCTGGTCTGGCACCGGCTCACCGCCGCCACCCGCCAGCTCCCGCTGCTGCTGGTCGCCGCGACCCGCCCCGCGCCGGGCAACCCCGAGGTCGGCCGGGCCCGCCGCGGCGTGCTCGCCAGGGGCGGGCACCTGCTCACCCTCGACCCGCTCGCCACGGCCGACGCGGAGGCGCTGCTCGGTGAGTTCGTCGGCGCCGGACCGGGACCCCGGCTGCGCGCGATGGCCGAGCGTGCCGCGGGCAATCCGCTGTACCTGCGGGAAATGGCGCACGCGTTGACCAGGACCGGCGCGGTCGAGGTGAGCGGTGGGGTCGCCGAGGTCGCGCCGAGCACCGTCGCGCTCGCGCCCCGGTCGTTGCTGTCGGCGGTGCACCAGACCGTGGAGCTGCTCTCGCCGGACACCCGCGCGCTGCTGCGGTCGGCCGCGTTGCTCGGAGCTGAGTTCGGGGTGGAGGAGTTGGCCGAGGTCGCCGGGCTGACCGTCGCCGAGCTGGTCGCGCGGCTGGACGAGGCGGTGACGGCGTCGGTGGTCGTGGAGGCGGGGGATCGGCTCGCCTTCCGGCATTCCCTGCTGCGCCAAGCGGTGTACGAGAGCGTGTCGGTGGGGGAGCGGGCGCTCGCGCACCGCGCTGCGGCAGAGGCATTGACGCGGGTCGGCGCGTCGGTCGAGCGGGTCGCGGAGCAGTTGGCCGCTGGCCGGGTCCCGGCGGACCTGTGGGTGACCGGGTGGCTCGTCGCCCACCACGCCACGATCGTCAACCGGGCGCCGCTCGTCGCCGTCGCCGTGCTGGAGCGGGTGGTGGACACCGGCGCCCACGCGCCCGCGCTCGACGCCGCGCTCGCCCGCGCGCGGTTCCGGCTCGGCCGGGACCCGTCCCGCGCGGCCACCACCGCCCTGGCCTCGGGCCTCGATCCGGCGCAGGCGGCCGAGATGCGGCACCTGCTGGCCGCGGCGTGCCACCGCGCGGGCCACACCGCGGCGGCGATCACCCGGCTGCGAGCGGCATTGGCGGTCGCGGATGTGCCCGAGCTGTGGCGGGTCCGCCACCAGTCGCTGCTGGCCAACTTCGGCCGCGGTGACCTCGCCGACCTGGCGGCCGCCGAGCGGGCGGCGCTGGACGCGCACATCGAGGCGGACGCCCCGTACCCCAAGGCGCACGCCGCGCAGACGTTGTGGCTGGTGCACTCCATCCGCCGCGACCACGAGCGGGCGCTCACGTGGGTCGACCGGGCGATCGCCGAGGTGGGCCCGCACGCCGAACTGCTCTTCGACCTGCTGGACAACCGGATGTTCACCCTGCAGAACCTCGACCGGCTCGACGAGGCCGAGGACTCGTTGCGCACGGCCAGGTCCGTCGCGGCGCGCAACAGCCTGCCCGCCGGGATGCAGGTGTCGGCCGCGGTGCACCACTACTGGACAGGCCGGTGGGACCAGGCGCTCGCCGAGTTGGAGACCGTCACCGAGGACGGCCCGGCGATCACCTTCTACGGCATGCGCGAACCCGGCTCAGCCGCCCTGCTCTTACACGGCGTCGCCGCCCTCATCGCGGGCCACCGCGGCGACCACGCCCAGGTCGCCGCCCACCTCGACGCCGCGCGGGCACACCTGCCGAGCACCGACTCCGAACGGGAGAGCTGCGACTTCCACCTCGCCGCGAACGCCTTGGCCGCCGAACAACGCGGCGACCTGACCGAGGCCCTCCGCCACTTCGAGCCGGTCCTGCGCCCCGACTACGCCCGCCTCATGCTGCGCCACCAATGGCTGCCCCACGTCGCCCGGCTGGCCATGGCCGCGGGCTCCACGGAAGTCGCTGAGGCGGCGACCCGGTTGTGCGCGGAGGAGACCGCCAAGGAGGTCACCCCGGCCCGTGCCGCCGCTGCTTTGGCTCACTGCCAAACGATCCTGACCGGCGACCCGGCCCCCGCCCAGTCGGCCGCCTCCCACTACCGCGCTGTCGGCAGGCCCGTTGAGCTCGCCGCCGCATTGGCCGATGCCACGATCGCTTTGGCCGCAACGGGTTCATCTGAGGCGGCCACAACCCGCGCCGAAGCCACCGCCTTGTTCACCGCGAACTCCGCCCACTGGGACCTGCACCGCCTCGACAGCCGCATGCTGGACCTCGGCCATCCCCGCGACGCCACCCTGCCGCCTGCTACCGGCCCCGAAGCCTTGTCCCCCTTGGAGAAGCGCATCGCCGACCTGGTTGCCCGGGGGATGTCCAACCCGGACATCGGTCACACCCTGTCCCTGCCCCGCCGAACCATCCAGTCCCACGTGGCGACCATCCTCACCAAACTCGGCTCCACCTCCCGCTCCGGCCTCACCTCCCTCGTCCAGCCGTGACGGTGACATCGACGGCGACTGTGACAGTGCAGTGACAGTGGCGGTGATAGTGACAGTGACAGTGAGAGAGACAGTGACCGTCGGGGTGGGAGCGGGCACGCGAAAGTGCCCGCTCCCCAACCTCACCGGCTGACCACCACGCACGTGGCGGTGGCGGTCGCGGCGGGGTTGCTCTCCGAGGTGGCGGTCAGGGTCACCTTCGTGATCGGGGACCCGCCGTCGCGCTTGACGTGCACCGGGACCTGGACCTGGCGGCCGAACTTGGCCGTGGCCAGGGCGTTGGGCAGCTGGACGGTCCAGCCACGACCGGAGGCCTTGGCGGACAACCGGTAGACGTCGTTGTCGAGGTAGGCGCTGACGTCCTCCGGGTGCTGGCCCGCGGGCTTGGTGCCCCGGCCGGTGTTGAGCAGCGGGAACTGGCAGGTCGCCACGCCGTGGCCGCCGGTGCGGCTGACGGTGGGCTCCAGGCGGACACCGCGGCGTTGCGGGCCCGCGCCGTCGAGGGAGCGGATGGCGACCGTGTACGACAGCACGCCCTTGTGGTCGCGCTTGACGTCGAGGACGTAGAAGTGCAGGCGGTTGGCCTGGTCCACGAACTCGTACTCGCTGCCGGAGTTGGTGCCCGCGTGGAACAGCGCGTCCGACAGCTGACGGTAGTCACCGATCGTGATGGGGACCTTGGTGCCGTCGGGCTTGACGTAGTCGGTCATCCCGATGTCCTGCGGGTTGGCGTCGACCACCCACGCGAACGGGGCGCGGTCCTCGTTCTTCGTCTTGGCGAACAGCACGCCCGCGTCCGGGGTGAACGAGTCCGAGCCCATCCGGTCGACGACCTCGACGGTGTAGTTCTCGTAGCCGCCGCCGTCGCAGTACGGGTTGGTGGTGATGTCGCACGCGGGGGTGTGGTCGCCGGTGCCGAAGGCGATGTTGACCCCGGACAGCCCGTTGCGGCCCGCCTGCACCGCGCGGGCGGTCACCTGGGCGACGACCACGCCGGAGTCGGCCAGCGCCTCCCGGGAGAGCCGCAGCACGTTGCGCTCGTCGACGATCCCGAGCTTGATCTTGTTGCGCAGGATGTGCTGCGCGCCCATCGACGCGCCGCCGGTCGCCGGGATCACCCAGCGCGAGTGCGGCCCGCCCGGCCCGTTGAACGACCCGCGGGAGAGCATGTCCCAGATGCCGGAGTAGTCGCGCCGCGGCGGGCTGCCGAACGGGTTGTTGTAGTTGTCGCCGATGCCGAGCAGGTGGCTCAGCTCGTGGGCGTACACGCCCTGCCCGGAGCTCTCCGCCTGCGTGGACGACCCGCCGCCCGCGTTGGGCCACAGGGTGGAGCCCGACGCCCAGGAGGTCCAGTCCACGTAGCGGGTCTTCGACCAGTTCGGCAGCGCCTCGTCCGGCGGGCCGAACGCGTCGGTCACGTTCTCCTTGGCCGGGAACTTCATCGTCCCGAACTCCTGCCAGGTACTGGTCTCGTCCTGGCCCGCGGAGAGGAAGTAGACGAAGTCGAACCCGGCGGGCACCTGCGCGCCCACGTCGGCGACCCACGCCGCCTTGCCGTCGGTGCGCAGGTCGCGGGTGCAGTTGTCCCCGGCCGGGCACCCGGTGCCCGCCTGGAACTCCATGCCGTACTCGTGGTCCTTGCCCGGCACCGTGTACGGGCCGAACGCCTTCAGGTCGACGCCGTAGCGCCCACCGGAGTTCTCCATCCAGTACTCGTGCACGGTGTGACCGCGGTTGAGCTTGCCCGGCTTGTTCAGGAAGTCTTGGTAGAACTGGCCGACCTGCTCGCGCGGTACGCCATTCGCCTCAGTGCTGGGGTTGCCGAACACCGTCGAATGCGCGGGCTGCGTCACGACGAACGGCTGGTTCGAGTAGTCCAACAGGACCAACGCGCCCTTGAACGTCCGCAGCGACCCCTTGGCCGCCGGGTCCGCCCAGGTGGTGCCGGGGACCTTGCGGTAGTCCCGCTCCCAGGTCATGTGGTCCGGGTTCACCCAGTTCTGCGGGTCGACCGGACCGGGGAACCCGCCCTGCGCCGCGACCCTGACCTCGTCCCGGCTCTGCTGCCAGGGCTGTTGCTGCGGCCAGTGGTCGTACTGCCACTGGTGCTCCGGTCCGGGCGGGGGCGCGGCCACCGCGCCCGTGCCCCCCGCGATCAGCGCGCCAACCGATAACAGCGCGGCGCCCAGAAGAACGGGGCCCCGTCGACGAACCCGCCTGAGGTACATGCAGCCTCCGAAGTGTCGGTCCGCTCATGCTAGCGGCCCCACCACCGGACGAAACCGTTGCCAGTTAACGGAAATCGTCGTGACTCCCGGTGATCGCCCAACTGGCCGCACCGGCCGTCGTGGTACAGGTGGACCTCCGCGACCCGCGACCTGCAACCCACGACCCCGCGCCGCGACCGGGTGGTGGTGCTCGGCCCGAGCCCGCCATGGCCGTCTCGCGCCGATCACCCGATCCGGTCGACGTGGTGTGGCGCCGCTGCTGTGCCGGGGCGCGACCGCGGCGCGATTTGTAGTCTTCGGCCATGGACAGCAGCCTCGCTGAACTCGTCGATGTCGCCAGCCTCTCGCTGGCTGCCGAACGGCCGAACCACGAGATCGCGGCGTGGTTGGCTGACCGGGGGCGAATCGGTGTGGAATTGGCCGAGCTGCTCGGTCGCCGGAACGGGTTCTACGCCTTCGAGTCCGCGCTGCACGTGTTCGGGTTGGGGGCGGCGGAGTCGCCGGACCTGGAGCGGTGGAACGCGGGGGAGTGCTGGCGGGACGCCTACGCGGGTTCGGCGGAGGGGTACCTGTTCTTCGCCGAGGACGTGTTCGGGTTCCAGTACGCGGTGTCGGCGGACGGCGAGCGGGTCGTGCTGTTCGACCCGGAGACCGCGGGTGTGGAGCGGGTGGCCGACAGCCTTGGCGCGTGGGCGGCGGAGGTGTTGGCAGAGGCGGATTACCGCACCGGGCACCCGCTGGCCAGGGCCTGGCAGGAGCGCTTCGGGGCGTTGCCGCCGGGCTCCCGGCTGCTTCCCAAGATGCCCTTCGTCGCGGGCGGGAAGTACGAGGTGGACAACCTCTACCTGCTCGACGCGGTTGAGGGGATGCGCGTGCGTGGAAGCATCGCCGTGCAGATAAGGGATTTGCCGGAAGGCACGCCGATCAGGTTTGAGATCACCTAGTTCGCCGGTGGTGGGGTGCTCAACGCACCCCACCACCGAACGACGACTCTAGTAAGCGAATGCCTGGATCTCGTTCACCCGGGCGATGGACGGGCTCGCGGTCGTGCCCACCTTGACCAGGATCCGGACGCCGCGGGTGGTGCGGGCGCCGAACCAGGATTTGACGACCGTGTTGGTGTTGTTGTTGTAGGTGGCGACGGTGTCCCAGACCCGGCCGTTCTCGTTGAGCAGCTGGATGTCGAAGTCGCGGGTTTCCAGGCCGAGGGTGTTGTACACCACGACGTGGCTGACGCTGCGCAGGTCGGGCCAGGTGACCGAGACCCACTCGATGTTGTCGAGGCCGCGGTTGGCGCTGACCCAGGCGTACTGGCAGTTGGCCGCGGTGCCCACGTTGCCGTCGTTGACCTTGCCCGGCAGGTAGTAGTTGGTGAGGTTCGACGACGACCTCGCCACGCCGGAGAGGGCGAAGTTCTCGCCCGGCTGCGGCGGCCGGGGGCTGCTCGGCGCGGACGGCATGGTGTTGCTGGTCGGCACGGTCTGCGTGGGGGTGGCCAGGTAGGTCGTGCCGGACGGCGGGCTCGAGGGCGGGCCCTGGTAGCAGGGGTCCCAGGTGCCGGTGGTCGACGGCGGCGAGCTGGGCGGGAACGTGGTCAGCAGGACGTCCGAGGAGCCCTCCGCCCGCGGGCCCGCGGACGCGACCGGGACCAGGACCCCGATCAGGGCGATGCTCGCCAGCGCCAGGGCGGCTGGGAGGACGTGCGTGCGTGCGAGGAGGCGCACCGGTGGTTCCTCTCGAATCAGGGTGAGGAGGTGAAACGCGGTGGGACGGCACCGCGAGGCTACCTAAAACGATCACACCCGAAAAGGATTCACGCGGGAAACAATGCGCCATCCATAAACACGACCATCGAGATGACCGAGGCGATCCGCCAATTCCGGTGAACTACTGGGAATGGCTATTCCAGGTTTGCGCGTCGGGTGCGGCCAGGCCGCGTTCGAGCAGGTCGACGAAGCGCGCGGTCCACCCCGTGACCGTGTCCGCGTCGAACAGGTCGGTGGAGTACTCCACGTACAGCAGCAGCCCGCCGTCGGCCGTCGGCGCCAGCGCCCACCCCTGCTCGGCGCGGGCCACCGGGAACGTCACGTCCTCGGGGTGGGCCGGGGCGACACCGGTCAGGTCGAGGTCGGGCAGCGGCGAGTTGTACAGGCCGAACAGGACCCGCGGCGGGGTGCCCCGGAACGGTCCGCCGAGCGCCTCGTTCAGCACCGCGGCGGGCACCGACTGCAGGTCCAGCCGCTGCCACAGGGCCTCCGTGGCGCGGATGACCAGGTCGTGGAACGAGCGGGCGCCCGCGACCGGCACCACCAGCCACGACGTGTGCGTGAACACGCCGACCACGTCCTCGAAGGCGGCCTCGGGCCGGTTCGCGGCACTGCTGTGCGGGGCGATGACCGCCGCCCCGGTGAGCTCGTGGCCCAGCGCGGCGAAGGCGGCGAGCAGCACCGCGAACGGGGTCGTCCCCGCGTCGACCGCCGCCGCGTTCACCCGCTCGACCAGCCCCGGCGGCAGCGCCGCGGTGACCGACTCGCCGACCCCGGTCAGCCGCTCGGCCCTGGGCCGGTCCACGGGCAGCAGCAGCGGTCCGGCACCGGCCGCCCTGACCTGCGCGACCCACCCGGCGATCTGCTCCTGGGTCCTGGCCGAGTCCAGATAGGACCGTTCCCAGCGGGTGAAGTCCAGGTAGTCGGCCGTCAGCCCGGTCAGCGACGCCCCGGTGCCGGTCAGCTCAGCCCGGTACAGCTCACCGAGTTCGGTGATGATGATCGCCATCGACCAGCCGTCGCTGAACGAGTGGTGGACGGCCAGCAGCAGTTCGGACTCCTGGGCCGACACCGTGAACAGCACCGGCCGGAACGCCGGTGCACCATCGAGGTCGAACGGCCGCGCGGCCCACTCGGTCACCGTGGCGTCGAGCGCCGCCGGGGAGATCGCGACCACGGGCAGCGACACCGGCTGGGGCACCAGTACTTCCTGCCACAGTTCCTCGGCCTCGTACCGGTACCTCGTGCGCAGCGCCGGGTGCCGGAGCACCAGCGCGGTCAGGGCGGCTTCCAGGGCAGCGGCGTCCACCGCGCCGCGCAGCGCGAACCGCATGGCGATGGTCAAGACGCTCGGTGTGTCACTGGTGCGCATCAGCCGGTACCCGTGCAGCTGCCCGAGGCTCGCCCGCGCGGTCCGCTCGACCTCGTGCTTCGGGGTCAGCCGGTCGGCGAGCCCGCGGATCGTCGGTGTGCGCAGGAAGTCGAGCACGCCGAGCACCGGCCCGAACTCGGCCCGCAGCCGGTTCACCATCCGGATCGCGGTCAGCGAATGCCCGCCCAGCTCGAAGAACGTGGCCGTGACACTGGCCGACTCCACCCCCAGTTCGGCGCACCACACCTCGCGCAGACGCCGCTCCAGAGCTGTCACCGGTGTCGTGACCGCGCCACCGGTGAACTCCGGCAGCGCGGCCCGGTCGAGCTTGCCGTTGGCGTTCAACGGCAACGCGGGCAACACCATCCACGTGGCGGGCACCATGTAGTCCGGCAGTCTGGTGCCCAGCTCAGCGCGCAGTGAGTCCACAGTGGCCGAATCTGTCACGACATAGGCGGCCAGCGCTGTGCCGAACACCCGAACCGCGGCGTCCCGCACTCCCGGCAGAGCCCGCAGCTGGTGCTCGACCTCGCCGGGTTCGACGCGGTAGCCGCGGATCTGGACCTGGGAATCGTTGCGGTGCAGGAACTCCAGCTCGCCATCGAACCGCCACCGCACCACATCGCCAGTCCGGTAGAGCCGCCCGTGCTCGGGATGGTTCACGAACCGCGCGGCGGTCTCCTCGGCGGAGACGTAACACCGCGCCAACTGCTCGCCGCCCAAGTACAGCTCGCCTGCGACCCCGGCGGGAACCTGTCCGCCCTGGGCGTCGAGCACCCGCACCCACGTGCCGGGCACCGGCCGTCCGATGGTCGGCGGGCCGTCGCCGTGCGGCGAGACGCGGGTCCACGTGGACACCACTGACGCCTCCGTCGGCCCGTAGACGTTCCACACCGCGAACGGCAGCGATTCCGCCGGACGCCGCCGCAACCGATCGCCGCCAGTCAGCAGGTGGCGCAACGCGGGGGTTGGCCATTCCAGGTCGAGCAGCAGTTCACACACCGGCGTCGGCACGAAGGCCACGGTGATCCCGGTGCGCACCAACCAATCGCGCAGGCCCGCCGGGTCCAGCCGCAGCTCCGGTGGCACGACGTACAGGGTCGCGCCGGTGCGCAGGGCGGGCCACACCTCGATCGCCGAGGCGTCGAAACCAGGGCTGGAGAACCAGCACAGCCGGTCCGCCGCGGTGATGCCCAAGTCCCGGCACAGCCAGTCGAGCGTGTTGGTGATCGCCCGGTGCTCGACAACGCACCCCTTCGGCACCCCGGTGGACCCCGAGGTGAACAGCACGTACGCGACGTCCTCGGGGACGCGCGCCACGACTTCGCTGGCGAGCGCCTCGGGCAGGTCGTCGGGCAGGTCGTCGATGAGCACCACGGGGAGCTCGCCAGGTACCGCGTCGGCCAGGGTCGAGTGCGTCACGACCGCGGTCACCTCGGCCTCGGCGAGCATGATCGCGATCCGACCCACGGGCTGCGCCGGGTCCAGCGGTACGAACGCCCGACCAGACCGCGTCACGCCGACCAGCGCCACGGCCGCATCGCCACCGCGGGGCAGGTACACCCCCACCGGCCCGGCCGCGACCGACTCGAGCGCTGCGGTCACCGCGGCCGCCTTGCTGAACAGCGCCGACCTGGACAGTTCTCCCGCTCGATCGACGACTGCCACACCATCCACTTCGGACAGTCCACTGTGTAGCAGGGATGGCCGGCTCACCCGTGCGCCACCGTCCTGCCACGCGGCGATGTCCCGCGCCTCGGCGTCGGTCAGCGCAACCAGGTCGCCGAGCACGCGATCGGGCGCGGCGATCCCCGCGGTCAGCACCTCGCGCAGAGTCGCCACCACGTGCTCAGCCGTGCGGGCGTCGAACAGGTCGACCGCGTAGTTCAGCTTGCCGCGGATCGAGTCGCCCCGGGTGGTCAGCAGCAGCGCCAAGTCCACCGGGGCCCGATCGATCGCCGCCTCCTGCAAGGTGGCCACGACGCCGGGCAGGTCCAGCTCGAACGGCGCGTCGCCGTTGATCCGCACCACCACGTCGAACAGCGGGTTCCGCAAGGGGTCGGACGACCCACCGAGCGCGCGGACGATCTCCGGCAGCGGCACCGCCCGGTGGTCTTGGGCGCCGAGCACCTGCTCGCGCACCTCCCGCACCAGGTCGGCGAAGGTGTCCCCGTTCGGCGCCCGCAGGCGCAGCGGCAGGGTGTGCACGAAGAAACCGACGGTCTGCTCGGTGCCTTCGGGCCGGTGCGCGATCGGGGTGCCGACCACGATGTCGGTCTGGCCGCTGAGCTTGCGCAGCGCCAGGACCAGGCCCGCCAGCACGACCATGAACGGCGTGGCCCGGACCTGCCGCGCGAGGTCGCGCACGGCCGCGGTCGTGGCCACCCCCAGGTCGACGCCGGTGGTCGCCCCCCGCCCGGACGGCTGGGCCCGCCGCGGTCGGTCCGTGGGCAGTGCCAGTTCGGCGGGGGCGTCGGCGAGCAGGTCCGTCCAGTAGGCCAGGGAGTCTGACGGCACCGGGGACGTCGATCGCCGGGCGCTGGGTTCGGGGAGTTCCGGCTTGGCGCCCGCCAGCGCGGCCCGGTAGCAGGCGGCGATCTCGGTGGACAGGATGCCCGCGGACCACGTGTCGATGACCAGGTGGTGCATGCGCAGCACCAGCAGGTGCCGGTGCGGGCCCAGCCGGACCAGCCACGGCTCGAACAGCGGGCCGGTGGCGAGGTCGAACGCCCGGCCGGTCTCCACGGCCGCGATCCGGTTCGCCGCCTCGGCCGGATCGGCGCCGAGGTCGTCGACCACCGGGAGGTCGACCTGCCGGGTGGGCGCCACGATCCGCCGCGGTTCGCCGTCGACCTCGCTGAACACCGCGCGCAAGGACGGGTGCCTGCCGACCACGGCAGCCAAGGCCGCCCGCAGCGCGGCGACGTCGAGATCTCCGTCGAGCAGCACGACCAGGGTCTCGTTGTGCGTCGGCCGGTTCGGGAACGCCTGCTCCAGGTACCAGATCTGCCGCTCGGCGATCGTCATCTCCTGGATCTCCTGCTCGCGCGCCACCACCGCGGGGACCGCGGGGGCGACCGCAACGGCAGGGAGCGGAAGCGCGGGGATGACTGGAGCGGCGGGGGGTGCGGTTGGGGCGAGGAACGCCGACCGGAGCGCGCCGATCCCGGGCAGGCCCGCGGTGACCCGTGCGGGCGGCAGGCCGAAGTCGACGAAGCAGGCGATCTCGTCGACCCCGAGCGCGGCCAGCGCCCGCGCGATCGGCTCCACGTCGGCGGGACTGCCGATCAGCGCCCGGTCCGCGCAGTACCGGTCGTAGGCGCGCGACAGCAGGAAGTCCAGGTCGTCGGCGGGGGTGTTCTCCAGGTCGATCGAGAACCCCAGGCTGTTGGTCAGCTGGCTGAACAGCGCGAGCGAGGACCGCAGGTAGTCGCAGAACGGCCGGAACGCCTCGGCGCGGATCCGCGCGGTGTCCTCGCCGAGGTAGGTGTGCAGGAGCACGACCACGCGCCCGGTCGCCGGGTCGAGGCCGTGCGCGGCGCGGGTCTCGCGGTACAGCGCGATGTTGGTGGCGAGCTCGTCGACGCTCTGCGCCATCAGGTTCGTGATCACCCCGAACCCGCCCGCCCCGGCCTGCCGGTAGCTGTCCGGGTTGCCGACGATGGCCGTGTAGAAGTCGACTTCGCCCTGCACCGGCCGTGGGTACAGGCGCACGTCCACGGGCTCGCCGTTGCCCGCGGTCCGGCTGATCGGCTCACCGCGCCACAACGCCCGGATCGTCTCGACGCCCTCGTACATCGCCTCGCGGTGGCGGCCGTAGACCTGCGGCGCGAGCACGAAGTCCCGCGCGTGCCAGCCGCACGCGACACCGAGGGACACGCGGCCGCCGGACAGGTTGTCCACGACCGACCATTCCTCGGCCACCCGGATCGGGTCGTGCAGCGGCAGCACCACGCTGCCGGAGTGGATGCGCACCCGCTCGGTCTGCGCGGCGATCGCGGCGGCGAGCACCGAGGGGTTCGGGAACACCCCGCCGAACGAGTCGAAGTGCCGTTCCGGCAGCCACACCGCGTGCATCCCGGCCCGGTCGGCGTACCGGGCGGCGGCGAGGATCGCGGCGTACTTGTCGCCGGTGGCGTCGTGCGGGTAGTCGCCGAAGAAGTACAGGCTGAAGGCCGGTGTGGTCGCGGCCACCTCGACCGCCTCGGGTTCGGCGAGGGGAGCGGTGACGGTCACGGGGACGCGGGGGAGTGCCACGCGCGGTGCGGTGCGCGGCACCCGGCCGCCGGGCAGGAAACCGCCGCGGCGCAGGTCGTACAGGCTGTTGCGCACGGCGTTGGCGATGAAGTCGAGGTCTTGGTCGGTGTGCGCGGTGGACAGGAAGAAGTCGCGCTGGCGCCCGACGTGCACGCCTTCCAGGGCGAGGTGCCGGTAGAGCGGATCGAGGCCGTCGTGGGTGAACCGGAACCTCGACCCGAACTGCCGCGTGGACACCGGGAACGCCTCGACGCGGAAGAACTCGTCGAGGGTCCGGAGGAGATCCGTGGTGCGCTCAGTGAGCTTGCTCTGCAAGGTAGTGCCTTGGTCGCGCAGCCAGGTCAGCACGGACTTGGCTGCCACCAACGAAACCGGGTGACTCCCGTCGTCGATCGCGGCCGCCATGATGTCCGCGCGACCGCCGACCGCGCTGATCGGGTAGCCGCCGCCGAGCACCCCGCCGTAGATCGCGAGATCCGCTCGCACGCCGAAGATGCCTTGCGCACCTTGAAGGTGGGCGCGGAATCCGCTCAGCACCTCGTCGATGATCAGCACGACCCCGTGCTGGTCGCAGAGCTGGCGAAGAGTGCGGATGAGATCGACCCGGCTGCCGGGCACTGCTTCGACGCGGACGGCCGCGAGCTCACCCGCACGCGCCCTGATCACGTCCAGGTTGGCGCCGTCGAAGGTGACGACCTCTTGACGACCGGTGCGGTCGCGAGCCAGGCGGAACGCGCTGGTCTCCGCGTCGGCGGTGAACGTGACCTTGTCGTGCCCGGTGAGCTCGCGCAGCAGCTCGGCGGCCTGCCAAGCGTCCTCGACGCCCGACCCGAGACGCACGCCGTCGGCTAGGTGGGCGTTGACGGCGTCGGTCACGAACGCGGGCTCGTGGCCGAACAGGAGGGCGCCGAAACCCAGGGCGATGTCGACGTAGGTGTTGCCGTCGATGTCCTCCAGGTGTGCTCCGCGCGCCCGTCGGGCCACGATCGGGTACTCGTCGTCGGCCCGCTGGTGGCGCCGTGCGATATCCCAGGATCGCGCCGTCCGCTCGGTGTAGCGGCGTGCGAGGTCGGCCACGTGCGCGCGCTGACGCTCATCAAGGGGCGCCTGGACCTCCACTGGGGGCTGTCCTGTGTGGACTTGTGCTGCCGGTACTGCGGGCGTCGGCTCGACCGGGGGCGGCGTGGGGGTGTGAGCGGGTGTGCCTGCCAGGAGGGCGACCTGGTCGGACATGATCAGCGCGAACCGCTCCATCAGGTCCAGTTGGTCCCGCAAGATCGCCTCGTGGCCTGCCCCCGACACCTGCGCCGGCGGCGGAACGGGCAACTGGGGTTGCGCGGGCTGTGCTGACGGCGCGGACTGCGCGGCGGGTGCCGGGCTCGCCGTGGTGACCGCCGGGGGCGCGGCCTCGGTCGGCACCAGGGCAGCGCGCTGCTCGACGGACATCCGCTCCACGATCACCCCGGTCACCTTGTCGGGGGTGTCGGCGTCGCCGAACAGCTCACGCATGGCGACCCGCACACCGAAGGCGGTCTGCAGTTCGCGCACCATGTTGACCATCAGCAGCGAATCGGCGCCCAGTTCGACGAAGGCGACGTCAGGGCCGATGCGGTCCGGTTTGTCGCCGAGGTAGTGGGCGGTCACCTCGCGCACCTTCCGCAAGACCACGTCCCGCAGCAGCACTGTCCCCTCGGTCACTTCGCCTCCCGCCATCGCTGATCCCTTCACAGCCGCCGGTTCGGCCCAGTACCGGACCAGTTGGAACGGGTAGGTGGGCAGCGGCACCCGCCGCCCCGGGTGCAGAGCGCCCCACTCAACATCGACGCCGTGGCAGAACAGCCCCGCGAGCCCGGGGACCACGCTGTCGGCTCCCCGCCGCAGCACCGGCAACCACGTCGTCCCCGGCCACTGTCGTCCCAAGGCGCTCAGCGGACCAGGTGGCCCCACCTCGACGAACGTGCTGGCACCGCCCGCCACCAGCCGGTCAACCCCCGCGCGGTAGTCCACGACCGCCCGGGTGTGGGCGCGCACGTGCTCGGCCCCGAGCACCGTGCCGGGTGGCAGGAGGGCGCCGCCCAGGCCGGTCACCACGGGCAGCCGGGTCGGTCGCCACTCGACCCTGGCGGCTTGTCTGTCCAGCTCGTCCAGAGCGGGTTCGACCATGGACGTGTGGAACGCCCGATCACCCGGAACTCGCCTGCAGTCCACCCCGCGCGCGGTGAGGACCTCGACCGCGGCGTCCACCGCCTCGGCAGGGCCACCGAACACCGTCTGCCCGGCGGCGTTGCGCACCGCGAGCTCCAAACCCGCAGGCGCGTCGATCTCGTCGAAGACCGCGAGCAGCGCGCCCTCAGCGACGCCTTGGAGCACCGCGCCCCGCACCCCGGCCAGGTGCATCGCGTCCTCAGGGGACAGTGCCCCTGCCACGCAGAGCGCCGCGTATTCGCCCGCGCTATGGCCGATCACCAGGTCCGGGCGCACGCCAAGGTGGTCAAGCAGGGCGACCTGGGCCAGGTGCAGGGCCAGGAGCGCGGGTTGGCCGGTCGCGGTGGTCCACCCGTACTCGTCGGCCAACAAAGGGCCCAGCAGGTCAGTGCCCCAGGTGTCGCGGTGCTGTTCAGCGCAGCGGCGCAGCACCGAGGCCGCTGCGGGGTGGGCCATCAGGGCCCGGGCGGCACCTGTGAGGTTTGTGCCTTGGCCGGAGAACGCGAACACCACCGGCCCGGGATTGACCGCCACCCCGGCCAGCGAACCGCCCGCGCGCAACGCCTCTGCCGTGTCGTCACCCCACGCGACGAGGCGGTGCGGGTACCGACGGCGGCCCACGCCGAGCGTGGTGAGCACATCTGCGGGGGACGTCGTGCCAGACTCGACGACCGTGGCCAGCTGGTCGGCCAGTTCGGCCAGTGCCGTCTCGTCACGGGCCGATAGCGGCACCACCCAGGGCGCTGGCTCCTCGGCGGGCCGAGTGGTGTCCGGTGCCTGCTCCAAGATCACGTGGGCGTTCGTGCCCCCCACCCCGAGCGCGGTCACCCCGGCCCGGCGCACCCCGGCGACCGGCCAGGCCCGCGCGCTCGTGGGCACCTCGATCGGGCCGTCGCCCAGGCGCAGGGCTGGGCTGGGGGTGCGCAGGTTCGGCTGCGGCGGCACGGTCGCGTGGCGCAGCGCGAGCACCGCCTTGATCACACCGGCCATGCCCGCGCAGCTGTCCAGGTGCCCGATGTTCGCCTTCACCGACCCGATCAGCACCGGCTCGGTCCGCGACCCGAACACCTCCCGCAGGGCCTCGACCTCGATCGGGTCCCCGAGCGCGGTCCCCGTGCCGTGCGCCTCGACGTACCCGACGGCCGCCGGGTCGAGGTCGGCCGCCGCGAGCGCGTCGCGGATGACCGACACCTGGCCCACCAGGCCCGGCGCGGTGTAGCCGACCTTGGCCGAGCCGTCGTTGTTGATCGCCGAGCCGAGGATCACCGCGTGCACGGTGTCGCCGTCGGCCAGGGCGGCTTCCAGCGGCTTGAGCAGGACCGCGGCCACGCCGTTGCCACCCACCGTGCCGTCGGCGTCCGCGTCGAACGCCCGGCACTCGCCCCGGCGGGACAGGATCGAGCCCTCTTGGTAGCGGTACCCGGCGAGGCGGGGGACGTGCAGGGCGGCCGCACCCGCCAACGCCATGTCGGCGTCGCCCGCCAGCAGCGCGGTGACGGCCGTGTGGATCGCGACCAGCGAGGTCGAGCACGCCGACTTCACCGACACCGCGGGCCCGGTGAGCCCAAGCCGGTACGACACCCGCGACGGCAGGAAGTCGGGTTCGTTGCCGATGGCCACCTGCAGCGCGCTCAACTGGTCGCCCGCGTCGGTGTCGCCGAGCCGTTCGCGCAGGTAGGTCCGCAGCGAGTACAGGTTCATGCCGCTGCCCGCGTACACCCCGACCCGGCCGGGTGCCCGCGCGTAGCCGCCGTGTTCGAGCGCCTCGTGACAGATCTGCAGGAACAGCCGTTGCTGCGGGTCCATCAGCGTCGCCTCGGCCGGGCTGATCCCGAACAGGGCGGCGTCGAACCCGGCGATGTCGGCGAGCGCGCCCGTCACCGGCACGAAGTCCGGATCGTCCACAAGGGAGGCAGGAAGACCATCGGCGATGAGGTCGTCCCTTGTGGACCGCCGCGTGCTCACCTCGCCCGCCAGCAGGTTCCGCCAGTAGTCGTCGAGGGTGTCCGCGCCGGGGAACCGCGCGGCCATACCGATGATCGCGATCCGGCGATCCCGCCGCTCGCCTCGTCGTGCAGTGGTGCTGCGCTCCTCCGCGGCGGAGGCGAGATGGCGGGTCAGCGCCGCTTCCGTGCCGTGCGCGAACAGCGTCGTCAAGGGGAACTCGCGTCCCAGGGCGTCCTGCAGCAGGGTGTGCAGGCGCACCAGTTCGAGCGAACCGAGGCCCGCTTCGTAGAACGGTGTGTCGGCCGGGATTCCGCTAGGCAGGACTTGGCGCAGGGTGTCGCGCACGGTCCGGCTCACGTTGCCCGGCCCCGGCGCGCGCTCACGGACGACTGGGCGAGGGGGAGCCGTGGGGACGACGACCCCGAACAGGTCCCGGACTGGTTCGGTCGCGCCTTCCAACGGCCGAGCGGGCAGCATCGCCTGGGCACGCGGACCCGCCGGGTGCGTCCCCAGTAGCAGCGTTCCCGGCGGCTGGCGCAGGGCGGCGGCCATCAGCGCGCGACCCTCTGTGGGGGAGAAGGTCAGGATCTGGCCACGCAGCGCCGCCTCGTCGTGGGTGTTGGTGCCCCGCCACGAACCCCAGACGAGGCAGTGCACCGGGAACTCCCGCCCGAGGTGCTCGCAGAGCGCCTCCAGGAACCGGTTGCCCGCGACGTACGCGCCCGTGCCGACCGCGGGGAACGTCGACAGCAGCGACGAGAACGCCACCAGCCTGCTCCCCGGCCTGCGCCGCAACACCTCTGCGACCGCCAACGAGCCCGCCACTTTCGCCCTGGTCAGCTCCTGCCACCGTGCCGCCGTCGTCTCGGTGATCGTCGCCCGCTCGGACACCCCGGCCAGGTGCAGCACACCGGTCAGCCCGGTTCCCCAGGCCCGCTCCGCCTCAGCGACGGCGGCCTCAAGCGCCGCGCTGTCGGCCACGTCGAGCCGCGCATACCGGACGTCTTCGCCCAATTCGTCCACATCGGACCCCGGGCCGCGTCCAACCACCAGCAGCCGCAGCCCCAGGCCCGGCAGGATCGCCCGACCGATGCCGCCCAGACCGCCGGTGACCAGCCAACACGACCCCGGCTCGACCACGCTCGTGCCCGGACCGAGGTCGACCTGCCGCAACCCGCGCACCAGCGGGACCCCGCGCCACGCCAGCACCGGCTCCCGGTGCGCCCACGTGAGCGCCTCCGCCAGTGCTTGGGCGTCGCGCTCGTCGCCGGGCAGGTCGAGGTGCCACGCCCGCACCCCGGGGCGCTCCAGCGCGAACACCTCGCCGACCGCCTCGGCCAGGGCTCCCGCGTAGCCGCTCGGCTCGGACCCGGTGATCACATACCGCCCCCGGCTGACCGTGACCAGCTCGCCGGTCCAACCCTCCGCCGCCAACGCCGTGACCAGCTCGAAGGCTTCACTATCCACAGTGGATACGACCACGTCGGCGCCCGCCAACGAGTCTCGCCACTGGCCGCGCGGATCCTCCACCACCGCACCCGGTAGCGCCGCACCCAGCGCGTGATCGTTGGTGAGCAGCAGCACCCGTCCTGGCGCCCGTCGCCCGGTCGGCACCCGCGCGGTCCACTCAGGACTGTGAACGGCGTCCGCGACCGTGCGCGGACCCGCTTCGGCCAGCTCGACGGCCCGCAGCTGCTGGTCAAGCCCACCAGAGAGCAGACGCCCGCGCATGGCGGTCCGCTGGATCTTGCCGCTGGTGGTCTTGTCGAACGAGTCCTGGTCCACCGCCACCAACAGGACCGACGCGAGCCCCAAGCGCTCGTGCAGCCGGGCGCGGACCGCACCGACGGTCGTGCCGAGGTCCGCCCCGGCTGAGGGCACGAACACCACACCCAGCCGCTCGACCCCGTCCGGCCCCGGAACCGCGAACGCGGCGACGAAGCTCTGCGCGACCCCGTCCAGCGCCCCGACCACGTCCTCGATCTCGTGGCAGTAGTAGTGCGTGCCGGTGATGATGATGATTTCCTTGGCCCGCGAGGTGATCGTCACCCGACCGTCCACGATGTACGCGAGGTCTCCGGTGTCGAACCACCCGCCGCCGGGGAACGCCTCGGCGTTGGCCTCCGGGTTGTTCAGGTACCCCGGTGTCATCCGCTCCGAACGGCCCTGCAACCGCCCGATGTGCAGCTCCGGCAGCTCGGTCTGGCTGTCGGGCCCGGTGACCCGCCACTGCGAGCCGGGCGCGGGCCTGCCCACGCTGAGGAACGTCGTGCTGCCCGGCTCGGCGGTGGGCAGCAGCTCGAGCGCGCCACCCGGCGCCGACTGCCGCACGTGCTGGACCGCGATGGGACCGAAGGGCTGGTAGGCGATGACCGTGCAGGTCTCGGCCATGCCCCACGCGAGCAGCAGCGTGTGCTCCTCGACCCCGAAGGGCCGCACCGCGTCGAGGAACCGCCGCAGGACCGGCTCGGTGTTCTGCTCACCCGAGCTGATCAGGGACCGCACACTGCTCAGGTCCCAGTCGCGCCCGCCCCGCGCGGCCAGCGCGTCGGCGACCAGCCCGTAGCCGAAGTTGGGCGACCAGCTGTGCTGGGCCCGGTACCGGTGCAGCAGGTCCAGCCACAGCAGCGGGTCGGCGAGCACCTGCGCCGTCGGCACGTGCACCTGGTCGCAGCCGAGCACGATCGGACCGAGGTGGGACAGGATGAGCGCGCCGACGTGGTCGAGCGGCAGCCAGTTGACGAACACGTCCCCGGTATCCATGCGGCTGTCTTGCCGCGCGCCCTGGGCGTAGCGCACCAGCCCGTGGTGGGTCATCTGGATGACCTTCGACTTGCCGGTGCTGCCCGACGACAGTTGCAGCGCGGCGACATCCGCCGGATCGGGCCGGTGGGTCTCCGCGGCGGGGTCAGCGGCCGCGCACTCGGCGAGGTCGAGCACCCGCAGTCCCGTCCAGCCCGCTCGGGCGCCGTAGCCGCGCAACCCGGCGACCGTGCCGCCGCCCGCGAGGACAACGGGCCGATCGAGGTCCAGCCAGGCGTTTTCCAGCTTGTCCAGCACGGCGGTGCGGGAGTCGTAAGTGGCCGACTGGGCCACCGCGAGCGGCCGGATCCCGCCGAGCATGCACGCCCACAACGCGACGAAGTGCTCGGCCAACGACGGCGTGTGCAGGATGGCCGCGTCGCCCGGCGTGATCCCCGCGTCGCGGAGCCCGGTCAGCACGCGGCGTGCCCCGTGCAGCAGAGCCGGGTAGCTCAGCAGCGTGGTCTGGCCGTCCCGCTCGAGGTGGATCCCCCGGTCGGGGAAGGAGCGTGCCGAGGCGTACAGCGCGTCGACCAGCGTCTCCGGGTCACCGTCGAGGAACCGCGGCTCCGCGCCCCAGCAACGCGCGGGCGGACCTGCGGCCGAATCGGGGGTGTCGGCGGGCGCGGCGACCGGACCCGCTGCCCACTGCGGCGGCAACTCGACCAAGTCCGCGAGGTGGCGGCGTCCAGGTTCCGGTGCGGGCAGCAGGACCGGGTGCGCGACCACCGACTCCGGCACCGGCAACAGCGCGAGCCCGGCCTGATCCGGCTCGCCCCGCTCATCGCGCGGGATCGCGGTCACCGCGGACACCAGCACGGGAGGCCCATCGCGGTCGACGCTCGCGAGCGCCGCCACCACCGCCCGCACCCGCGCCGCGTCGGTCCCCGAGGTGGGCACCACGTACGCGACCCGGAACTCGCGGCCGTCCTCGGCGGCGCGCGGCACGACCGCGGCGTCGGCGACCAGCGGATGGCGGGAGAGGGTCGCCAGCAGCGTTGCCACGGACACGTCAAGTCCTCTCGCTGGGGATCGGGTTGTCGGCGGGCCGGGGGCCGCGGTCGCGGCGGGCCACGGCGACGACGAGGTAGGTCAGCGCGATCACGACCACGGCCCCGTGCATCAGCGCCACGACGGTGAAGGGCCGCCACACCTCCAGCAGCCCACCCGCCACGAGCACGCCGACGCCGAAACCGGCGTTCTCGGCCATCGCGGTCAGGCCGAAGAAGTGCCCGCGCGCGGGTTCCGGCTCGGCCTGCACCCGGGTCGTGTAGCTGATCTCGGTGAACCCGTCGGCCATCCCGGCGACGAGCAGCACCAGCAGCACCCACAGGTAGCCGACGTCGGTGAACGCGGCGATGAACGCCAGCGACATCGTCGCCGTGCCCACCGCGAACGCCCACTCGACCCGGCGCCGGTCACCCCGGTAGAGCCGGGACGCCACCTGGTGCGCGGCGAACAGCCCGACCGCCCACGCCGCCCAGAACCCGCCGACGAAACTCGCCGGGGCCTCCGGCGACACCTGCGTCGCGTGCACGGGGACACCGACCTGGTGCGACGCGGAGCCGAACGCGTCGACCGCCCGGATCGACACGATCGCCAGCACGGCGGGCGCGGCGACCAGCGCGGCCACCACGGCCCGCCGCTTGGCCCGGAACCCGCCGCCGCTCGTGACCCGCGCCGCGCTGGATCTAGCCGGGAACCGCAGTGGCGTGCTGATGAGCATCGCGGCCGACACCAGGAACGTCCCCGCGTCGATGAGGAACGCGACCTGGTAGCCGACCGCCGACACCAGCACCGCGCCGCAGGCGAACCCGACCGCCATCGAGGCCGCGCGCCCGGTCACCAGCAACCCGTTGGCGCGCAACCGGTTCTCCGGCCCGACGAGATCGGGCACGCTGCTGCGCAGCACCACCCCGCTGGTCGTGGTCAGCAGCCCGATGGACACCGCGACCACCGGCAGCATGTGCACCCGCGCGGACGAGGGCAGCAGCGCGAACACCACCAGCACGACCGCCTGCAGCACGTCGCAGGTGATCATCACCGCCTTGCGCGGCAGCCGGGTGGCGACCACCCCGCCGACCATGCCCGCCACGAACCCGCACGCCATCCGCACCATCAGGAACACGCCGGTCGCGAACGCGCTGCCGGTCGCCTCGTAGACGAACAGGTGCAGCGCGACCATGTTCAGGAAGCTGCCGAACGACGAGGCGGCGTTGCCCCCGACGAGCAGCCGGAAGCGCCGCATGTCCGCCGTCTCCGGTGTCGCCACCGCGGTCCCGGTCGCCATCGCGCGGCTCAGTACCCCGACGCGTCGGCGCCGTCGTTGTCGCGGGTGGCCACCAGGAAGCTGCGCTCGAAGCTGAGCACCACCTCGCCCGCCGCGTTCTTCCCGACCGTGCGGCAGTGCGCGATGCCGTCACCG
This sequence comes from Actinokineospora diospyrosa, assembly GCF_024171925.1. GTDB lineage: Bacteria > Actinomycetota > Actinomycetes > Mycobacteriales > Pseudonocardiaceae > Actinokineospora > Actinokineospora diospyrosa. Next base: position 304,064 of record NZ_JAMTCO010000006.1, read on the forward strand.
GGCCTGCTCTTGGACAGCCGCTTGCCGGTGATCTCGCTCTCCGCGTAGAGGGTGTCGCCGACGAACACCGGCGCGGGCAGCCGGATGTTCTCCCACCCGAGGTTGGCCAGCGCCCGGCCGCTGGTGCTGCGCGCGGCCATCCCGGCGACGATGCTCAGCGTCACCAGGCTCGACACCAGCGGCCTGCCCCACATCCCCTTCTCGCTGTAGGCGGTGTCGATGTGCAGCGGCGCGGCGTTCATGCTGAGCATGGACATCAGCACGTTGTCCATCTCGGTCACCGTCCGCCCCGGCCGGTGCTCGATCACCGCGCCGACGATGAGGTCCTCGTAGCAGAACCCGACGACCTCCCGGAACCGGTTCTCGCCGACCTGCCGGTAGCCGACCGGGTGCTGCTGCTCCTGCACTGGCGCTTCTCCTGTCATCGAGGGCTTGGGCCTGCTAGAGCGCGGCGGTGTCTGTGCCGAGCAGTTCGGTGTCGAGCAGTTCGGTGACGTGACCGGCGAACGCGCTCAGGTCCGCGCGCTCCATGTCCGACCGGATCATGATGCGCAGCCCGGCCGCACCGCGCGGCACGATCGGGAAGAACACCGCCGAGCTGTAGTAGCCGCGCCGGTAGAGCTCGGTCGACAGCCGCACCGCCCGGTCGGCGTCACCGACGTCGATGCGCCGCACCGGCAGCCCGTTGCCCGCGAGGTGGGTGGGCAGCAGCTCGTCGAAGTGCGCCAGGTTCGCCGCCAACTCGCCCTGCAGCTCGCCCAGCTCCGGGGACCGGTGGATGGTCGCGCTGCCCAGCGCGGCGCCGATGGTGGGCACCGACAGGTTCTGCGACCAGCCCAGCGGCCCGCCGTGGCGGGCGAGGAACTCGACCTGCTTGGCGCTGTGCAGCATCGCGAGCCCGCCGCCGCTGCCGAACCCCTTGCCCAGGCTCGCCACGATGGTGGTCAGCGGGCCGGGCGCGGTGTGCGAGCGGACGAAGCCCTCGCCGTGCTCGCCCATGATCGACAGCGAGTGCGAGTCGTCGAAGTAGAGGTAGAGCCCGTACCGGTCCTGCAGTTCCAGCAACTGCTCCAGCGCCGCGGACCCGCCCATCGAGTAGGCGCCGTCGGCGATGTAGGCCACGCTCGGGTACTTGCGGCAGGCGTCGGCGATGAAGTCGATGTCGTTGTGCCCGCTGGTGAGCACCAGGCTCTCCTGCGCGCAGGTGGCCTTCACGTAGGACATGGAGAAGTGCGCGTGCCGGTCGAAGATCATCACGCGCGGGCCGCCCTCGGCGAGGTGCCCGGAGGCCAGCAGCGGCAGCAGGCCCGCGGTCACCGTGCTGCACGTCGTGCTGAGCAGGATCCGCGCGCCGAACAACTCACCCAGTTCTTCCTCCAGTTGGAGCTGGATGGTGGGGCGGATGCGCGTCGTGGAGGTCATCAGCTCGATCGTGCCGGTCTCGCGGACCGCGCTGACCACGCCGTCGAGCACCGCCGGGTGCCGGTTGAGGCCCAGGTAGGAGCAGGAGCACATGTTCGCGAACGCGTGCCCGGTCCCCGGCACGACCAGCCGGTTGTTGGACTCGTGGTCGACGGCGATCCCGATCAGGCCGTTGTCCGCGGCCGCCTGCCACACCGGGTCGGCGTTGTCGACCAGCGCGGTGCTGTTGCGGAAGTTCCGCGGACCGGTGATCTCCCGGACGTCGGTCTCGGTCATCGGACTCCTCCATGGGGGTTGGGCAGCAGCGGCAGTGCGGTCTGGGGGTCGTGCTCGGGCAGCGGGGGCGGCAGCGCGACCGGGATCGAGCTCGGCTCCGGCGGGGGTCCGAACTCCTCGAGCAGCCTGCGGGACTCCTCGAAGAACGGCCTGCCGACCATCCGGCCGTCGACGGTGGCGACTCCCTGGCCGCTGCGCCTGGCCGCGGCCACGATCCGGCCCGCGTGCGCCAACTGGTCGGGGTCGGGGGAGAAGACCTCGGTGAGCACCGGCACCTGCCTGGGGTGCAGCGCGATCTTGCCGCTGAAGCCGAGCCGCCGCGCCTGCGTCGACTCCGCCCGCACCAGCGCCATGTCCACCAGTTCGAAGGTCGGCGCGTCGATCGCGTGCAGGCCCGCCGCCCGCGCCGCGTTGACCACCATCGCCCGCACCGCCGCCAGCGGTTCCCAGTCCAGGCCGATGCCCAGCGCGGCGGCGTAGTCGGCGGCCCCGAAGATCAGGCCGCGCAGGTTCGGCGAGGCGCCCGCGATGGCGGCCAGGTTCTGCACGCCGCGCGGGGTCTCCACGACGGCGAACAGCTCCAGCGGGTGGTCGGCGCCGCCGAGGACCTGGTCGACGATCTCCACGTCCCTCGGTGACTCCACCTTGGGCAGGTGCACGATGGTCGGCCGCACCGGGTAGTGCGGCACCGCGAGCAGGTCGCGCAACCCGTCGGGCTCGGTGACGGCGTTGACCCGGATGCCGCACCGGGGTGAGGACGGGTCCTTGAAGAAGGCGGCGGCGCTCTGGCGGGCCTCCTCCTTGCGGTGCGGCGGAACCGAGTCCTCCAGGTCGACGACGAACGCGTCGGCGCCCGAGGCGTGGCAGGAGGCGAAGCGCTCCGGCGCGGTGGCCGGGACGCTGAGCACGGAGCGGCAGTAGCGCGAGAACACTCAACGCTCCCGGTTCACATCGATCAGGACCTTGCCCGAGGTGGCCCTGGCGGCGATCGCGGCGTGCGCGGCACCGACGCCGCCGAGCGCGACGACGCGGTCGATGTGCGCGCGCAACCGGCCCTGCCCGGCGAGCCGGAACAACTCCTGGGCGATCGCGCTCAACCGGGGCCGGTCGTCGACGACGTGGCGCATCCAGAACCCGGCGCAGCCGATCGAGCGGTCGGTGAGCTCCTCGGTGGATACCGACACCGTGCCCCGGCCCGGTCCCGGCGCGCGCCAGCCGTAGCTGACCAGCCTGCCGAACGGGGCGAGGCCGCGCAGCAGCGCGCGGGTCTGGTCGCCGCCGGTCGCGTCCACGACCAGGTCGACACCGCGCCCTCCGGTTACCTCGCGCAGCCCCTCGTCGAGGTCGTCGGGGACCAGCGCGTGGTGCGCGCCGAGTTCGGTGACCAGCGCGCGTTTGGCCGCCGTGGAGGCGATCCCGATGACCTGCCGCGCGCCAAGGGCGACCGCGAGCTGCACCGCGAGGTGCCCGACACCGCCCGCCGCCGCCGAGATCGCGACCGACTCGCCCGTGCGGATCCGGCCCGCCAACGCCAGCGCGCCGTAGGCGGTGGCGCCCTGTTCGAAGATGCCGAGCGCCTGCTCGTCGGTGATGTCCTCGGGCACGTCGATCGAGTACGCGTCGGTGGCGGCCACGACCTGCGCGTAGCCGCCGCCGTGGCGCATCAGCACGACCACCCGCTGCCCGTCCCGTCGCCTGCGACCGACCACGTCCACCCCGAGCACCGCGGGCAGGTCGGGCGCGGGCGTGTCGCCGCCGCGGCGCTCCAGGTCGTCGAAGTTGATCCCGGCGAAGGACACGTCGACCAGGCTCTGCCCGTCCTCGGGCACCGGCAGCGGCATCTGCTCGACCACCAGGACGTCGGGCTCCCCGACGGCGCGCATCACGGCCGCGCGCATCAGGTCGGCGGGTGCGCGGGCGGGCGCCTGCGGGGTGCTCGGGGCTGTCACGGTCTCCTCCGCTGCGCGGATAAGGCGGACCTTGGTTGGCGGTGTTCGGCGATTCGGGGCATCGGCTCTGGTCCTAGCGTCGGGTGAATGTCTGCGGACTGGATCGAGCGCTCAGCGCGGGCGGCCATACCGGTCCTCGCGGACCCGGCGGCAGCTCGTGGAAACACCGCAATACAGCGGAATCGTGACAGGCAAGTCCCCTCGCACAGAGCTCCCCCTTCACACCGCGCCTGCCCCCCATATCCAAACGGTGCTTTGAACGGCGGGATAAGACCCCGTTCGGCTTCATTTCCGCACCCGCATGGATCAACAGCCCTGGCCACGACGCGTCCGCGTGGACCGATCAGCGGTTCTGCCGCGTGCGCCGCCCTGCTAGGCACCGCCATTCGGGGGCCGCGTCGGCAGGATTGTCAGCGGATCACCGGAGCGGTCGAGATCATGTTCACCCGCGCTGCCCGGTTTTCGATCTTCGTTTCGCCGATGCGGCCCGCCGCGTGGTCATGTGGGTCTAGCGTTCACGGTATGGGCATATTCCGCACTCCGTGCGATCCGGCCCGTTGTTGATTACCGCGCTGGGTTCGCGGCCGAGGTGATTCGCCGGTCCGCAAGGCTGGCGATGGGTGGTTCGCCGACTCGACGGCGTGGCCCGTGGGGTCCGGCATTCGGTCCAACGGGGCCTGCCCGGCCCGATGATCTCGGCGGGGCATCGCCCCGGTGGACACGACTGGCCCGGCGTTCAGCGGGGGACTGTGCGGGTGGTCCGCAGTGGATGATCGCCCAGGCGCCGACCGGATCTGGTGTGGAGGGTGGGCCGGGTGGCGCCCGCGATGGCGACCGTTCGGGCTAAGCGAGATGGCGGGGTGGGTGATGCGGGTCCGAATACTGGGCGAATCGGCTGCTTTTTCGCGGGCATCGCTATTGTGGCGCTCGATTCGGCCGGTGTCGTGATGCGAGGGGTTCGGGTGCGATCCGTATTAGGCGGCTTTCTGGCCTCGGTGGCGGTTAACAGGGAACGGATCGCGGTTTCCGGTGGCGGTCGGTCGTTCACGTTCGGCCAAGTGGACGCGGCGGCCGCGGCGTTGGCCGGGCGGCTCGCCGAGGCCGGGGTGCGGGCGGGGGACGTGGTCGGGGTCCGGCTCGACCGGCAGCCGCTGACGCTGGTGTCGATGCTGGCGCTGTTCCGGCTGCGGGCGGCGTACCTGCCCCTGGACCCGGCCCACCCGGCGGAGCGCGAACAGTATGTCCTGGACCGTTCCGGGGCGCGTCTGGTCGTGACCGACCGCAGGTCAGGCGGTATGGACCTGGTTGTCAGCATGGCGGAACTCGCGGCAGCGCCATCGCCGCGGCAGGCACCCGAACCCGAACCCGGGGACACGGCGTACGTGATCTTCACCAGCGGCACGACCGGGCGGCCGAAGGGGGTGCTGATCGACCACGGCGGGCTGGTCGGGCACCTGCGGGCCAAGATCACCGACCTGTCCCTCGGGCCGTCGGACGTCGTGGCCCAGACGGCCGCACAGACATTCGACATCTCGCTCTGGCAATTCCTCGCACCGATCTGCGCGGGCGCCTCCACGGCAATCGTGGATGCGGCCGTTCAGCGGGATCCGGGCGTTCTTTCGGCCGAATTGCGCGACCGCGGGGTGACCGTGGCGCAATTCGTGCCCTCGCTGCTGCGCGTGTTCCTCGGCGGACCCGCCCAGCCGCTGCCCGACCTCCGGGTGATCGCCACCGTCGGCGAGCAGTTGCCGCCGGACACCGTCGCCCGCTGGTTCGCGCGCCACCCGGACGTCCCGCTGCTCAACCACTACGGGCCGACCGAGTGCGCCGACGGCGTCACCCACCACCTGCTCACCGCGCCGCTGCCGCCCGGCGAGCGGTGGACGCCGATCGGCCGCCCCATCCCGGGGCTCAGCACATACGTCGTCACGCCGGGCACCGACGACGAGGTGGCACCGGGCGAGGTTGGTGAACTGCTGGTCACCGGGGCAGGCGTCGGCCGTTACGCGGGCGAGGTCTCGGGCGGTTTCGTCGCCAACCCGTTCGGCGCGGGCCGCGCCTACCGCACCGGCGACCTCGCCCGCCTGCGCCCGGACGGCCTCCTCGAGTGCCACGGACGCCTGGACCGCCAGGTCAAGGTGCGCGGCCACCGGGTCGAGCTCGCCGAGATCGAGACCGTCCTCGAACAACACCCCGCCGTCCGCGCGGCCGCGGTCGTGCTGCGAGCGGGAGCGTCGGAGAAGCTGACCGCCCGCGAGACGCTGATCCCCGCCGAGGACGCCCCCGCCCGGCTGGTCGGCTACCTCCAGTGGCACGACTCCCCGGCCACCCGCGCCGACCTGCACGCCCACGCCGCCCACCTGCTGCCGTCGCACATGATCCCGGACTGGCTCGTCGAGGTCGACAGCTTCCCGTTGTCCGCCAACGGAAAACTCGACCACGCTGCGCTCCCCGCACCGGAGTCGCAACGCCCACTCGGCGCGCCCCGCTACGTCGAACCACTCCCCGGGCCACAGAGCCGGGTGCGCGACATCTGGGCCGACGTCCTCGGCGTTCGCCTGATCGGACGCCACGACCGCTTCGTGGACCTGGGCGGCGACTCCCTGACCGCCATCCGCGTGGTGAACCGGCTACGGACCGAGGGCGCCACGGTGTCGGTGGGGGACCTGTTCGAGTCGGACCTGGAGTCGCTGGCGCAGCGGCTCGTCGGCTTGACCCCGTCGGTCCGCGCGGCGCCGGTGCCAGCCGAGGTCGAGGTCGCGCCCACGCGGATCCAGCAACACCTGTGGTTCCTCTGGCAGCTCGACCCGGGGGAGTGCGACTACGTCCTCCAAGCGGCTCTTGAGATCGACGGCCCGCTCGACCTCGACATCCTGCGCCAGACGTGGGCTGAGCTCGTGCGGCGGTTCGACACCTTGCGAGCGCACTTTCCGGCCCGTGATGGTCGTCCGCTGCTCGTCATCGACGATCCCTTCGTGCCCGCCATCGAGACCGCGGACTCCCCGATGCCGCAGCGGCGGGCGGAGGAACTCGCGCGCGGGTTCGACCTGGAGCACGACCGCCTGTTCCGGTTGGTCCTGTTCCGTCATGGCGGTAATGGCCGCAGCGGTGACCGGCACACGCTCCTGCTCACCACGCACGAGATCGTCATGGACGCCTGGTCGCTGTCGGTCCTGACTCGCCACCTGCGCTCGGTCTACGCGTCGCTCGCTACTGGCGCCGAGCCGCTCCCGCCGCCCGCCATCGGGTTGCGCGACTACGCCGCCCACGAACCGGTTCCGGCTCCGGCCGACCGTGAACACTGGGCTGCGCAGCTCAAGGGCGAACTGGTCCCAACGCGGCTACCCCGGCGCCGTGACGCGCGCAAGGCCAGGAGCGCGGGTGCGTCTGCCGGTGTGTGGTTGGATTCCGCTGCTACCAAAGGAGTGCGCGCCTTCGCCGCGTCCACGGGGGGAACGCTCTACAGCGTGCTGGTCACCGGGGTCCTGGCCGTGCTGCACCGGTACACCGGTCAGGACGACTTGGTGATCGGGTCACCGCATGTGGTGCGTGAGGAACCGGGAACCGAGGACCTGCTGGGGTTCTTCCTCAACATGCTCCCCATCCGGGCGGGTGTCCGCGCGGAGGACACCGTGGGCGACCTGCACCACCGGGTACGGGAAACGGTCCGGCAGGCGCTGTCCCACGCGCGCTACCCGTTCAGCGCCATGGTCGCCGACGCCCGGGTGGACCGGGGTGCGGCCACCTCGCCGGTGTTCCAGGTGATGGTCAACGTCTACTCCGAACGCGCCGAGCCGGTGGCTGATGGTGAGCTCCGGGTGCGTGTGCGTGAGCTGGAGACCGGGCACACGAAGTACGACCTCACGATCTATGCCCAAGAGGAAGCCGACGGCATCTATCTCCAAGCATCCTGGCGCACAGCCGTTCTCCCGGACGGGTTCGCGGCCGCTGTCTTGGCGGCTCTGGCCGACACTCTCCGTGCCGCTCCCTCGACGACTATCGGCGAGTTGCCGTTGCCCACCAAGCAGATTGCCGGCGCTGACACCACTGCTTCTCCGGATGGTCTGGCGGCGCTGTTCGCCGCGAGGGTGCGCGAGACTCCGGATGCTGTTGCGCTGCTGTCCTCTGCGGGTTCGGCCACCTTCACTGATCTGGATGCCGAGGTGGCTACGCTGACAGGTGCGCTGCGGGGGACCGATCCCGGCCGGCCAGTGCTCATTGCCGACGACCGTTCGCGGGCAGGCGTCGTCGCCGTGCTGGCGTGCGTGCGGGTCGGGCGGGTGTATGCGGTGCTGCCCGAGCATTGCCCACCCGCGCGGGTCGCTGAGATCACCGCGCACCTCAGCCCGTCCGCGGTGATCGAGGGTGGTCGGGTGCGGGCGATCGACTCCTGCGCGACGCCGGACCTGCGTGGCGTGTTGCACGTGGTGTACACCTCGGGCTCGACCGGGACACCGAAGGGCGTGGTGGTGCCGGAGAGCGCGGTGCTCAACCGGCTGCACTGGATGTGGCGGGAGTTCCCGTTCGTCGACGGCGAGGTGGTGGTGCTGCAGAAGTCGCTCAGCCTCGTCGCCAGCACGTGGGAGCTGTTCGGCGGTCTCCTGCGCGGCGTGCCGACCGTGCTGGTGTCGGGCGACGAACTGCGCGACCCGGATCGGTTCCTGACCCTTCTGGAACGCCACCGCGTCACGCGCCTGCTCGCGTCACCGCCGATCCTGTCCGGCCTGGTGGAGGTCGGGGGTCCGGGCCGTGCCCCGGACTTGCGCCTGGTCACGTCGAGCACGGAGGTGTTGCCACCCGCCTTGGCAGCGCGGTGGTATCGCGACTTCCCGAATACGACCCTCTACAACCTCTATGGCTCAACGGAATGCAGCTCCAACGCCGCCTGGCATGAGGTGGACCGCGATCGCGTCTACGAGGCGATACCGTTGGGTGTCGCGGTGGACAACGTCACCTTGGTCGTGCTCGACGAGCGTGGCGCGGTCGTCCCGTCCGGCGCGGTGGGTGAGATCGGTGTGCTCGGCTCGTGCCTGGCCACCGGGTACTGGAACGATGACGACCTGACCGCGCGGCACTTCGGTGACCTGGACGGGCAGCGGGTGTACCGGACCGGGGATCGTGGCCGGATCAACGCCGCCGGGGAGCTGGAGTTCGCCGGGCGCACCGACGACCAGGTGAAGATCCGCGGCTACCGGGTGGAACTCGACGAGGTGGCGAACGCGCTATCCCTCCACAGTGGATCCGAGGCTGCGGCGCAGTGGTGGCCGGACGAGGAGCTCTTGGTGGGGTACGTGACCGTGGACTCGACCGGGCTGCGTGCCGCGTTGGCGTCCACCTTGCCCGCGTACCTGGTCCCGGCTCGGGTCGTCACCCTGTCCGCCCTGCCGCGAGGGGCGACGGGCAAACTGGACCGGTCGCGATTACCCCTGCCCGTGGCTGATGTGTCTGATGTGGATGATCCACCGAGCGGGGACACCGAGCGGGCCATCGCCGGTGTCTGGGCGGATCTGCTGCGTGTCGACGTCACCCGCGGCACCGACTTCTTCGCCGCTGGCGGCGACTCGATGCTGAGCGTCCGGTGCGTGACCCGGTTGCGCCACGCCGGGATCCGGGTCCGCGTCGCCGACCTCCACGACGCTCCGGTACTACGCGATCTGGCGCACCTGGTCAACCGGGCGGAGTCGTCGGCTTCGGTCGCGCCTGGGGTGATCGGACTGTCCCCGACCGCGCTGAGCATGCACCGGCTGCAGGGCTTCGCCGAGCACTACAACATGTGCGACTGCTGGGAGTTCGGCGAGGAAGCCCCTTCCGCAGCGGCTCTGAGATCCGCACTGGATCGACTGGTCGCGGCCTACCCGTCTTTGTCAGCCGCCATGGCCCGAACACCTGACCTCGAACTCCGCGTGCCAGAGGTACCCCGGCTCGTCCTCGAGGAGCACGACCTGACCCGAGCGGCCGACCCGCGCGCTGCGGTCGGCGAGGTGGCCCGTGCTGCCCAACACGAGTTCCGCTTCGACGGGTCGTCCCCGCTGATCCGGCTGTTGCGCTTCGACGCGGGAGACCGGGTCTGGGTCCTCCTGCTCGCCCACCACTTCCTCCTCGACGGCTACGCCTACCGCCTGCTGATCTCCGACCTCGAACGCTTTCTCGCCGACCCGACGGCTCTGCCCGCCCACGACGACGGCGCAGTGATGCGCGCGTGGACCGGTGGTCTGGAGCGGGCGTGCGCTGAGCGCGCTGACGAGATCACCGCCTACTGGTCGGCTTTACCTTGGGACGCTTTAGATCCTTCCCGACTTTCCTGGGTCGCGCCCGCCGCTGCTGAGGTGGATCCGTCGGCTGGAGCCCGTGTCCGCGAGATGCTCGCTGCGGGGGAGGGCGGACCTGAGTTCGAGAACCTTTGCGACCTGCTGTCCGTGCGCTATGTGCGGCTGGACTCGGATACGACAGACCGCCTGCTGGCCCGCTTCGGCGCCGTCGGTCTGCACGACGCGCTGATGGTGGCGCTGACCCTGGAACTCGGCGCGGGGGAGCGGTCCCGGGCTCTCTGGGTGGACAGCCTGATGATGGGCCGCACCCCGGTTCTGCCCTCGGTGGACCTGTCCAGCGCGCTCGCCTTCACCGCGGAACTGGTCCCGTTCCCGTGCGTGATCGACTTGGAGTCCACTGTGGAAGAACAAGTCGCCTCGGTCGCCCGGCACCGGCTGACCGCGCCGCTGGCCGGGGTCAGCTTCCGCGCCATGCGAGAACTCCCCGGCCTGGCCGAACACCGCGACGTCTTCCGAGCCTTCCCCGCCCCGAGGGTCGTCCTCAACCACCGAGCCCCCCTCGGCGGAATGCGCTCCCGCCTCCTCTCCGGCGCCACCGAAGCCGACATCTTCCTCGGCGACCCCATGCCCCCCAACCAACAACACTGGCTCCGCACCCACATCGACTTCGTGGATGGCGCCCTCCGCCTGTTCATCCAGTACTCCCGCCTCACCCACACCGACAGCCGCGCTATCGCCGCCCACCTGGCCGCCCGCCTCCGAGCCTTCGCATGAGCGCGTCTGTTGAGCGGTTGCGGACTGGTTCGCCCGCGCGGTTGGTTCCCGCGCTGGCCGTTCCGACTGTTGTCGGGTTGGTGGCCAGTGTCGCGTACCAGTTCATGAACACGTTCTTCGTCGCCCGCATCGGCGTGAGTGCGGTCGCCGCCGTTGTGGTGGTGTTCCCGGTGACGCTTGTCGTCACCGCTGCCGCATCCGGGCTGGGACAGGGGCTGTCGTCGGTGGTGTCGCGGGCGTTGGGCGCGGAAGACCACGACACCGCGAGCACGGCCGCGCGGACCGGGCTCATCGTAGGCGTCACCGGGGGCGCGATCTTGGCGGCCGCGCTGGGAGCGGCATTGGCCCTCGGGGGCCTCGCTCTCCTCAGCGTCCCAGAGGACATCCGGGATCTGGCCGTCGCTTACGCGGTGCCCACGCTAGCCGCGTACGTCGTGATGACCATCAACGTCCTGTGCGGGTTCCTGGCCAGGGCCGAAGGCAATACCCGGTTCTCGATGCGCACCCAGCTCATCGCGTTCGTCACCAACCTGGCCCTGGACCCGCTGCTCATCTTCAGCCTCGACCTCGGCGTCGCGGGCGCCGGGATCGCCACCCTGATCGCCCAAGCCGCTGCCGCCCTCGCCTACCGCTGGTACTTCCGCTCCGGCCCCGGCACCCTCCGTCCGGCCACCGCGCGAACCCGGCTGGCCATCCTCCGCCCGGCCCTGGCCATCGGCGCTCCCACCACCATCGGCCTCCTCCTCAGCAGCGTCACCCAGAGCTACCTCAACAGCATCGCTGCCGGGTACTCCGCCGACCACTTGGCCGCCATCGGTGTCGTACTCCGCCTGTACCTGCTGGGTGTCCTCGTGGTCACCGGCTTTTGCACGGGCTCCCAAGGCCTACTCGGCTACACCGTGGGCCGCGGCGACCACTCCAGGATGCGGGCCATTCTGCGCATCCTCACCCTCTACGTCCTTGCCGTAGCCGCCCTGCTCAGCGCCCTGGTCTGGCTCCTCCCCACCAGCATCGCCAGCCTCTTCGCCGCCCCAGGCCCCGTCCGCGACCTCATCGCCGACGCCCTACCCGTCGTGTTCTCCGGCCTACCCGCGCTAGGCCTCGTGGTCGTGGCGACGACCCTCTTCCAGGCCCAAGGCCGACCCCGCCCAGCCCTGGCCACAACCCTGCTGAGGAACGGGATCCTCCTCGTACCCGCCATCACCGCCGCCACAGCCCTGTCCGGCGCCGCGGGCATCCCCACCGGCCAACTGCTGTCCGACCTGATCGCGGGCCTGGTGGGCGCGGCGATCCTGATCCGCCAGTCCGCTAGTTCCCCCGGGTCGGGACGGTGAGCGTGGTGCGAACGGGGTCGAGCACGAACATCGTGGAATAGCGGCGCAGGTGCGGCGCGTTCTTGATGACCCGCTCCGCCGTTTCCCGGTGGTGGCGCATGTCGGTGGTGGCCAGCACCACCACGTAGTCGTGTTCGCCTGACACGTTGTAGAACTGCTGCACTTCCGGCGCCGCCAACACCCACTCCCGAAACCGGGTGTGGGTTTCCGGCGACTCCTGGTCGAGGGTGACCAAGCACACGGCCAGCAGCACCGGCGACGGGTCCAGCACGGCGATCTCGCGCAGCAGCAGCCCGTTCGCCCGGTAGCGGTCGATCCGGCGCTGCACCGCGCTGGGGGAGAGGCCGACGAGTTCGCCCAGCGCAGCCAGGGTGCGGCCGCTGTCGTGCTGCAGCAACTCGAGTAGCCGGTGGTCGGTGTCGTCCAGGTTCGCGGGCACACAAGATTATTGCGCGAAAGTCGGGAAATGCTCAATCGCGTCCCACCGCGGTTCCGATATCGTGTGCCGTGCTCGCACGAAATCGAGGCGGAAGCCGAAGCGAACTCGGGAAGGCTAGCTTCGGTTTTGGCAATGCACGAGCGAGCGGAATGAAAAGGGCGTGAACCAGGCATGACCGGGGTTGCGACAATACCCGTCCACACCATTCACGGCGATGTCGCCGTCGGTGTCCTTCCCGCTGACACGCGGGCGGTGCTGACCGAGTTCGCCGACGACAGCGGCCGTGACGGTTTCGTCGTGGTCAGGGGAGTACCGATCGGCGCGGTCCCACCCACGCACGACCGCGACGGCCTGCCGGTGCCGCTCGGCGAGCACCCGAGCACCGCGCTGCTCGCGGAAGTCGCCAACACGCTGGGCAAGCACGTCGGCTACGCCGACGAGAAGGGCGGGGCGCTGGTGCACGACGTGCGCCCGGTGCCCGGTGACGAGCGGCGGGTGGAGAACTCCGGCGCGGTCGCCTTCGACTTCCACACCGAGAACGTGCACCACCCGCTGCGCCCGGACTACCTCGGCCTGCTGTGCCTGCGCCGCGACCACGACGGCGTGGCGGCCACCCGGGTCGCCTCCGGCCGGGCCGCGGTGGCGCTGCTCGACGACGACACCGTCGAGGCGTTGCGCCAGCCGGTGTTCCACAGCAACCACCCGACCTCGTTCACCCGCGAGACCGGCGGCGAACTGCTGCCCGCGGGTCCGCACCCGGTGTACTTCGGTGACCGCGACCGGCCGTACCTGCGGTTCAACTCGCACAACACCTTCGCCACCACCCCCAGGGCCAGGGCCGCCATCGGGCTGCTGACCGAGGCGCTGGAGTCGGTGTGCCACGACATCGTGCTCGAACCGGGCGACCTGGTGGTGCTGGACAACAACGTCGTCGCGCACGGGCGGTCCACCTTCACCCCGCGCTACGACGGCCAGGACCGCTGGCTGCGCCGCTTCTACTCGGTGCGCGCCATCCCGCGCGTGGTCCGCGACCTGATGGCGGGCGGCTCGGTCATCCCCGCCCTCGCCGACATCCGAGGTGTCTGGTGAGCGCCCTCGACTCCCCGTTCGACCTGGCCGACGTCGAATCGGCCTGGCGGGACCGGACCCCGGTCCCGGTGCGCGAGTACGTCGCGGGCGGCGCGGGGACGCAGCGCACCGTCCGGCACAACAGCGAGGCGTTCGACGACGTGTGGCTCGCCCCGCGCGGCCTGCGCTCGCACGTCGGTGAACCGAGCACCGCGACCACGCTGCTCGGCCACGACCTCGCCACCCCGGTCGTGCTCGCCCCGACCAGCCCGCAGCGGCTGCTGCACCCCGACGCCGAGCTCGCCACCGCCCGGGCGGCGAAGGAGCGCGGCGTGCTGAGCATCGTCAGCACCGACAGCCACCACCCGTTCCCCGACATCGCCGCCGCCGCGCCCGGGCTCACCTGGTTCCAGCTCTACGGGTACCGCGACCGCGACACCGTCGCCGCCACGGTCGAGCTGGCCGAACGCGCCGGGGCGAGCGCCCTCGTGGTCACCGTCGATGCCTCCGACGCGGCCCGGCGCACCAGCACCTGGCGCGCCGGGTTCCAGCTGCCCGACGACGTCGACTACGGCACGCTGCGCGCGCTCGGCGTGCTGGAGGGCCAGACCCCCGCCTCCGGCAGGCTCGACCGGTTGCCGGTCACCTGGGCCGACCTCGCCTGGCTGCGTTCCCTGACCCGGCTCCCGCTGCTGGTCAAGGGCGTGTTGCGGGCTGAAGAGGCGCGCCGCTGCGTCGACGTGGGAGCCGACGGGGTCGTGGTGTCCAACCACGGTGGTCGCCAGCTCGACGGCGTGGTGCCGAGCCTGGTCGCGCTCGCCGACATCGCGCCCGCCCTGCCCAGCCAGACGGCCGTGCTGGTCGACGGCGGCGTCCGCTCCGGGGTCGACGTGGCCAAGGCACTGGCCCTCGGCGCGCACGCGGTCTGCCTGGGCAGGCCGTACCTGTGGGGCCTCGGTCTCGGCGGCGCCGACGGCGTCGGCCGCGTCCTCGACCTGATCGACGCCGAGCTGCGCGACGCGCTGCGCCAACTCGGCCTGGCCACGGTGGCCGACCTCGACCGGGCCAGCCTGGCCCCCGACACCAGGAAGCGTGGTAGCCGATGACCCCGATCCCCTTCACCCGCGGCGTCCCACCCGAGCAGGTGCTGCCGGTGACCGAGCTGGTCAAGCTCACCACCGAGGTGCTCAGCGAACGGCCCGTCGAGCTGTTCCAGTACCCCAGGATCGGCGCCAACCTCGGCGACGACGCCCTGCGGGCCGCCCTGGCTGGCAGGCTCGGCACGACGCCGGAGCGGGTCTTCGTCGGCAACGGCTCGCTGCAGGTCCTCGACCTGCTCGCCGCCGCGTTGCTCAGCGGGGAGAACAAGTCCGTCGTGGTCGAGGAACCGACCTACGACCGGGCCAGGCAGATCTTCGAGCGGCACGGCGGCCAGGTCACCGGCGTCCCGCTGCGCTCGACCGGGTTCGCCGTCGACGCCCTCGCCGACGTGGTCGCCCGGGTGCGGCCCGCGTTCGTCTACACGATCCCGGACTTCCAGAACCCCAGCGGCGTCTGCGCCGGGGTCGAGCAGCGGCAGGCCCTGGTCGACCTGGCGGAGCGGCACGGGTTCGCGATCGTGGAGGACACCCCGTACCGCGCCCTGCGCTACCACGGCGTCGAACTGCCCAGCATCGCCGACTTGGCGCCGGAGCGGGTCATCACCGTGGGGTCGCTGAGCAAGGTGCTCAGCCCCGGCCTGCGCGTCGGGTACGCGGTCGGCACGCCCGAGCTGGTGGCGGGCATCGCGGTGCGCGCCGAGGGCACCTACCTCACCCCGACGCCGCTCACCCAGGCCGTCGCCGCCCGTGCGCTGGAGTACGGGGTGGTCGACAGCGCCATCGCCGACGCCGTGGCGTTCCTCAAGCCACGGCACGACTCCGCTGTCGCCGCCGCCCGTGCGGCGTTCGGTGACGCGCTGCTCGCCGAGCCGGGTGGGGGCTACTTCCTCAGTGTGCTCGCCGAATCCCGGCTGACCGAGGCGGAACTGGTCGCCGGCGCGAAGGCGGCCGGGGTCACGTTCGCGCCGGGGTCGGCGTTCTTCCCCGGTGGCCGCCTGCCCGACGGGAAGCTGTTCCTGCGCCTGCCGTTCCAGGCGCTGCCCGAGTCGGACTTCGCCCGGGGCGCGCGTGCCCTGGCGGACGTGCTGGTCGGCCGGTGAACCGCCCACCCGCCGGGGGCCTTGCCCTGGGGCTGGCCCTCGGCGCGGTGGGCGCGGTCGCCATGGGCAGCGCCGCGCCCGCCCTCAAACTGCTCGCGGTGACCGAGTTGTCGCCGGTGAACGTCATCCAGGCGCGGACCGTCGTCGGCGCGATCGCCCTGCTGGTCGCCGCCCTGGTGCTGCGGCGCGGCAGGATGGCCGTGCGGCGGGAGGACTGGTGGCTGGTCGCGGTGTACGGGGTGCTGACGCTGGCGATCAACCAGGTCGTGTACACCGTGGCGCTGGCGCGGCTGCCGGTCGGCGTCGCGCTGCTGCTGGAGTACCTCGCGCCGGTGCTGGTCGCGCTGTGGGTGCGGTTCGTCCAGCGCCGCGACGTGCCGCGGCTGCTGTGGATCGGGATCGTCGTGCTGCTCGCCGGGCTCGCGCTGGTCACCCAGGTGTGGACGGCGGCGGCCCTGGACGGCCTCGGTGTCCTCTTCGGACTCATCGCGGCGGTCACCCTCGCCGCCCGGTTCCTGCTGGCCGAACGCGGGTTGCGCACCTACGACCCGCTCGTGATGGCCACCTGGGGGGCGTCGCTGGGGTCGGTCGCGCTGATCGCGGCGGGCGTGGTCGCCCCGTTCCCATGGCACGTGCTGGGCACGGTGAGCGCCGTGGGGTCGATCAGCGCGCCGGTGTGGGCGCTGGTGCTCTACGTCGGGCTCATCGGCATGGCCGGGGCGATCCTGCTCAGCGCGGTGGCGCAGCGGTCCATCCCGTCCACCTCGGCGAGCCTCATCGCGGCGGTGGAGATCATCGTGGGCGGGGTGCTGGCCACCGTCCTGCTCGGCGAGCACCTCAACGCCGCGCAGTGGGCCGGGTCCGCGGCGATGCTGGTCGGGATCGTGCTGGCGCAGATCGCGGTGGCGCGCCGGTCGACGGCGGTGCGCGAGGTCGTGAGCGTGTGACCCTGCTCTACGTCAACGTCCGGCGCACCCACCTGGAGCGGTCCGCGGTGTTCGACGCCGCGCACCGGCTGGGGCACGACGTGGTCCTGCTGTGCGACTCCGTGCCCGAGGGCTTGCCCGGTGGCGTTCGGCCGCACCGGGTCGACACCACCGACGACGCCGCGGTGGACGCGGTGCTCGCCGGTCTGGCCACAGTGGACGGTGTGCTCGGCTTCTCGGAGAAGGACGTGCGCGCGGTCAGCCGGATCGCGGTCCGCTTGGGGCTGCCGGGGCCGGGCGTCGAGGCGGCCCGCCTTGCCAGGGACAAGGTCGCCATGCGGGCCGCGGTGGCCGCCGTCGCGCCGGGGGACGTGCCCCGGTTCGCGGCGGTGACCACGGCGGGAGACCTGGGGCGTGCGCTGGATGTCGTCGGGGTGCCGGGCGTGCTCAAACCCGCGGCGTCCTCGGGGAGCAGGGGCATCTTCATCGTGCGTGATCGTGCCGAGGCGCGTGCCGCGCACGACCACCTGGCTGGTTTCGGGGACCTGGTCTACGAGGAGTTCATGCCCGGGTCGGAGCACAGCGTGGAAGGGTTCGTCCACAAGGGAGAAGTGCTGGTCGCGGCCATCACGGACAAGCGGACCCTGGAGCCGTTTCGGATCGAGCTGGCGCACCTGCAGCCCACGGGCTTGCCCGAGGAAGTCCAGTCCGCCGTCTTGGCGCTGACCACGCGGGTCGTCGGGGCGCTCGGGCTGGACTCGTGCGCGTTCCACCTGGAGTGCATGGTCGGCCCGGACGGGCGGGTGCGGCTGGTGGAGATCGGCGCCCGGGGTGGCGGGGACTTCATCGCCTCGCACCTGGTCGGGCTGTCGACCGGTCGCTCCTTTGTGGAGGATGCGCTCCTCGTCGCGACGGGGTGTGCGCCGCTGCTCGGCACCGGGCCGCGTGCGGGGGCGTGCGTGCGCAAGCTGGTCACCAGCTCGGAAGGCGTTGTGCGGACGGTGGAAGGGCTCGACGAGGTGGCCAGGACGCCTGGGGTCCGGCATATCGTCGTGGAGCAACCGGTGGGTTCCCTTGTGCGGCAACCGCCCGCCGACTACAAGTCGTCCATCCTCGGCGCGGTGATCACGGCGGGGGACACCGCCGCCACGGCCGCCGCCGCGGCTGAGCGGGCGGCTGACGCCTTTCGCATCACCATGTGAACATTGTCCCCTTCACCCGTTCGGTTGCGGATTCACCCACTGCTCGCCGAGTACGCTAAATGTTGTGTCGCACCGCAATGGGGGAACCACATCCGCAGACTTTCGCCTACTGGGACCGTTGCGCGTGGTCGCGGCCGGTCGGCAGGTCCCGATCACCGCGCGCAGGCAGCGGATCGTGCTCGCTGTGCTGTTGCTCAACCCGGGCCAGACCCAACCCGTCAGCAGGCTCGCCGCCGCCGTGTGGGGCGCTGAGCAGCCCAAGAACCCGGAGAACCAGATCGCGGTCTGCGTGCACGGCATCCGCAGGGGGCTCGCCGCCGACGGACTCGCGGGGTTGCTGGCCACCGAACCCGGCGGCTACACGGCCCTGGTCCCCGCCGCGGCCACCGACCTGGGCCGGGTCGTGCACCTGTCGGCCGAGGCCGCCCGCCTCGAACACTGCGGGCACCCCGAGGTCGCTCTGATCCGCTACCGCGACGCCCTGGCCGAGTGGCACGGGCCCCTGCTGCAGGGCTTGGACATCCCGCACCTCACCCCGGAAACCCGCTGGTGGGAGGAAAAGCGCGTCCACGTGGCCGAACAGGCCGCTCGCCTCGCCGTGGCGGTCGGCGACCACCAGGAGGCCATCGGCGAACTCTCCGCCCTGGCCGCGGCCCACCCGCTGCGCGAGAACCTGCACGCCCTCCTCATGACCGCCCTCTACCACAGCGGCCGCCGAGCTGACGCCCTCTTCGCCTACCGTGCCGCCCAGGATGCCTTGCGCACCGGCGCGGGCATCGATCCGTCCCCGCAGTTGCGCCATCTACACCACACGATCCTCACCGACTCCCGCTCCCCGCACTTCGCTACCGTCCTGCCACGCGCCCCCAAACGCGCTGCCGCACCATGCTGAATCCGGGGCTGACTTCGGTGCTGATCTTGGTGTGACACCCCGCGGCCTGCCGGACATAGGCCGGTAGACAGGGGGTGACATGGCCGAGAAACCGCACGACGCGTTCGACCGCCTCTACCGGCGCCACCATGACGCCGTCCGCCGCTTCCTCGGCCGCAGGCTCACCGCCGCCGACGTGGACGACGCGACAGCCGAGGTGTTCGTGGTGACCTGGCGGCGACTGGCCGAGTTGCCCGCCGACGACCGCGTCCTGCCCTGGCTGTACGGCGTCGCCCGGCTGGTTCTGGCGAACGAGTTCCGCCGCGCCCGGCGCGCGGACCGCCTGGTGCTGCGCATCGGCGGCCTCGCCGACGAGCCACCGGGCGACGGGTCGAACGCGGTGGTCGACCGGCTGGTCCTGGCGGCGGCCTTCGACACCTTGCCCGAACGCGACCAGGAAGTCCTGCGGCTGGTGGCCTGGGAGCAGTTGACCGCGGCCGAGATCGCCGTCGTCCTCGACTGCGGGCGCACCACCGCCGCGATGCGCGTCTCCCGCGCGGGCCGACGCCTGCTGCGCGCACTGGCCCAGGCCGAGGTCGCGCCGGTCAGACAGGGAGTGCACTGATGCCGATCCGCACCGGAGAACTCAGCGTCGCGCGGCCTTCCCGCCATTTCGAGCAGGCACGGCCATCACCGTCGCGCCAACCCGGCCCGAGTACGCCCCTGACCCCCACTGCACCCACCACCCCGGAGTTGTCCACAGCCCTCCACGCACCCACCCCGTTCCGTCGGTGCCTCCCACTAGGCTGTGTATTGGGGGCTGCTCAGAACAGAAACCACCCATTCGAGTGGCCTCACCTCGCCCCACACCCCCGCGCTCCCCAGCTGTCCACAGCCCACCCACTCGCCCACCCCGTCCCGTCGGTGGCCGCCGGTAAGCTGTATACCGGGGGCTGCTCAGCGCGATTCGATCTTGCTCACCCCACCGCGCGGCGCTCGATCAAGCGGCGGCCGGTGTCGATCTCCGCGATGGCCACCGTCATCGCGCCGCTGGTGCGGCATCGCACAGCAATCACGCCCGATCCGCCCGGGTGGGGACACTCGCGCCCCCTCGCAACCGTGCCGATCACGCAGGGAGCGTGCTGATGCGACCCCGGATCCGTGAACTCCTTGGCCCGCTCGACCCCATGCGCGACGAGCCCACCGTCCCGCCACCGCCGTTGCCCGTGCTTCCCGCGTTCGAGCGCGCGCGCAAACCCGTGCTCAACCGCATGGCGCTGACCTTCGGGACCGCGATCGCCGCGGTCATCGGCCTGCTGCTGTGGCAAGCCGCGGGCCCGACCGCCCCCAGCGGCAAAGCGGTCACCCCCGATCCGCTCGTGATCACCGCCCCCGCGCAGCCGACCCCCGCGGGCCAACGCCTAGCCGACTTGGCCGCAACAGCGCGGTCCTCAGGCGTACCCAGGTCCGAGGGGACCGCCGAGTACGTCGAGATGCGCGCCTGGTACCTCAACGGCCAGGTGTCCGGGGGCATCACGGTGTCCGCGGTGGTGCCGGAGGTCTACCGCACCTGGCGGTTCCCCGACGGCTCGGGGCGCATCGACCAGGAGTGGTCCGAACCCGAGTTCCGGGCCGCCGCCGATGGGCGCGCGTGGGTGCCGTCGTTGCGCGGGTCGAGCAGCCAGTCGTGGGGACCGGGAGGTCGGGAGTCCTCGTTCCCCCGTGGTCGTCCGCCGGTGACCGCCGCGGGCATGGCCCGGTTCCTGTACCGGGAGAACCCTCCCGACCACATCGGTCCCATCAAGACCCTCGAAGCCGTCAAAGACCTGTTGAGGGAACGGGTCCTGACCCCGGCAGAACGCGCCGCCGTGCTTGAGCTGCTCGCCCAACTGCCAGGCGTGACCTACGACGGCGTGACGACCGACCGGATCGGCAGGCACGCCGAGGTTTTCTCGATGGAGTCCGCCTACGCGGGCCTGCCCGCCCGCTACACCCTGCTCGTGGCACCGGATTCGGGGTTGATCCTCGGCAACGAGGAAACTCTCACCACCTCGGCGGGCGCCCTCAACGTGACCGTCCCTGCGGTGATCGAGTACGAGACCTACGTCCGCACCGAGTTCCGGTGACCGATCACCAGTACCGGTACTGCTTCCCGTCGGTGTCCGCGACGAAGATGACCGCATCGGTGCCGTCCAGCTCGGCCGGATCCAGCGGGATGTGACCGCGCACCATGGGTTCGCCCGCACTGAGCGGCTCCGGGAGTGCTGCGCGCAGGGCTGGCGTCGGGAACAGCGCACGGCGGGTGGTCGCCTCGGCCAGCATGCCCTGGAGGGTCCCCGGTGTGCTGCGCGGGTTGGCGTCGGTCACCACGACGAAGTAGTCCTCGCCGAGGGCCTGACTGACCAGTGCGCCCGTGCGGCCGCGGCGGTTGAGGTGCATGTTGTGCGCGAACACCAGGCTCGGCCCCCGTTCCCGCTCGTCCGCGACGATCGCGAGCAGGTTGTCGGCCATCATCTCGCCGCGCACGTTGATCAGGTTCGCCATGCGGTCAGGAGTGTCGCCGGCCATCGCCGCGTGGTACCGCAGCAAACCCTGGGCGGTACGGGCGGCCGCCGGTGTCACAGGGCGTAGTGCGTCTGCCACCTCGTCAGCGATGGTGCGCAGAGCCCGGGCGCGGTCGGAGTCACCGATCGAGGCTGACGGGTCGTACATGGCTGCGGGGTTTGTCCAGTCCGCCTCGTCGCCCAGGAGCGCATCGAGGTCGTCGGTCGACGGACGGAGTGCGGCGGGGAGCAGTTCTATCGCCGAGAACAGCGCGCGGCGCGGACTCGGTGCGGCGGCGTACTCCGTGGGCGCGTCGAATCCGTAGAAGCGAACCCGGTCTCGCGGTGCGCGGTCGGTGTTGTGCTGCCGAAGCCATTCGACGAGCTCGCGGTTGCCCGGGACTGAGCCGAACCCGTGGCTGAACCCCTTTGCCAGCACCGTGTCAAGGTCGCCCACAGCCCCGTTGACGTAGTCGTCCACAATGGACGCGGCGAAGAAGTCGGTCTCCATCGCGATCGACCGGTACCCGTAGTCGACGAGGTGGCCGAGAAGCTCATTGCGCAGCAACGGGAACGCGGCGATCCCGTGCGTCGGTTCGCCGAGGGCCAACACGGCGGGCAGTTCATCGAAGACCTGCGCCAGATCACGAGCGATCCCACGCAGCGACGTCTCAGTGGACACAAGCACCCCTCTCGGAAGGAACTACCCTCGACGCTATCGTTGAAGACTCGGTTGAGACTTCGACCGATATCAGCCCAGGTTGTGCAGCCCTAAGCCTCAAACGGAGGTGCGCCCTGCGCCCCATCGACCTCGCCCGCGAACACGGCCTGTCCACCCAAGCCATCCGCAACTACGACGACGCGGGCATCTTCCCGCCAACCGACCGCACCGACACCGGCTACCGGCGCTACACACCCCTGCACGCGCAAGCCCTCCGCACCTTCCTCGCCCTCCGCGACGGCCACGGCCACCACCAGGCAACCGAGATCATGCGCGCCACCAACCGCGGCGACCTCGACTCCGCCTACCGCCTCATCGACACCACCCACCTCGCCCTCCACACCGAACGCGACACCCACACCAAGGTCGCCGCGGCCCTGGCCGACACCACCCCCACCCCACTCCACGGTCCACCCCTGACCACCTCCGAACTAGCCCGCCGCCTGGGCCTGCACCCGGCAACCCTGCGCACCTGGGAAGCCGAAGGAATCCTGCACCCCACCCGCTCCCCAACAACCGGCCACCGCCAATACACCCCCACCACAATCCGCGACGCCGAAATAGCCCACCAACTACGCCAAGGCGGATACCCACTCACCCGAATCGCCCAATTCATCGACTCCCTACGAACAGTGGGCGACACAACCACCCTAACCACATTCCTCACCGCCTGGCAGACCCGCCTAACCACCCGCAGCCGCAACCTCCTCACCGCCGCCGCCCACCTCGACGCCTATCTCACCCTCCTCGACCAGTAAGACCTGCGTTGATGTTGTTCAGCATCGCCATGGTGGCGCTGAACAAGGCGCTCGTGGACACTCGCACTGGGCGATATGGGGGAGAACATGAGTCGAACGGAGCGTCCGCTAGAGGGCGACGATGAACTAGTGCGGTTTGCGAGCGATTTGCGAGCATTGCGCAAAGAAGCGGGAAATCCGACTTATCGAGAGCTTGCCGCGCGAGCACACTATTCCATCGCGACGTTGTCGAGTGCGGCCAATGGACGGAGCCTACCCAGTCTCGCTGTCCTCCAAGCTTATGTGCGCGCGTGCGGGGGAGACAGCGGAGCGTGGGAGCGGCGGTGGCGTGCCCTGGCTGCGGAAGCCCCTGCGGAGGACAGCGGGGAAGCGGACCAGGAAGCGGCGCCATATCGAGGACTGGCCGCCTTCACAGCCGAGGACGCGGAATGGTTCTTCGGCCGGGAAGACGTCGTGACCAGCGTGGTCGACCGACTGGCCGGCGATCGCTTCCTGGCGGTCTTCGGAGCCTCCGGCGCGGGCAAGACGTCATTGCTGCGCGCCGGTGTCGTACCCGCTTGGCGACGCAAGGGCAAGCACGTCAACCACCGCCCGGTCATCGTCTTCACCCCGGGCTCCAGACCGGTGGAGGAGTGCGCTGTCCAGGTTGCCAACACGTTCGGCCACACCGTGCCCCAGGTGCTCGCCGACCTGACCGCGGGTCCAGAGAACCTGCACCGGTTGTGCCTGCAAGGCCTGGCAGGGCATCCCGACGCCGAGTTGCTGATCGTGGTCGACCAACTGGAGGAACTGTTCACGCTCTGCCACGACCACCACGAACGAGAACAGTTCCTCGCCATGCTCCTGGCCACCGCCCAGGCGCCGACCAGCCGCTGTCGGGTCGTGCTGTGCGCGCGGGCGGACTTCCTGCCGCACTGCGCGCAACACCCCGACCTCGCCACCGCGCTAAGCGCTGCGGTCATCACCTTCGGGCCAATGGGCACAGCCGACCTCCGCCGCGCGATCACCGCCCCCGCAGTGCACGCGGGCTGCGTCGTCGAAGGCGCTTTGGTGACCGAACTCGTGGCCCGGGCATCGGGGCAGGTGGGGATGCTGCCGCTGCTGGCGCACGCCCTGCTCCAGACCTGGCGCAAACGACGGGGCACCACCCTCACGCTGGACGGCTACCAGGCCACCGGAGGCCTGGAGGGCGCGCTCGCCCGCACCGCCGAGGCGATCCACGACTCGCTCACGCCCGCGCGGCAACTCGTGCTGCGTGCCCTGATGATGCGCTTGGTCGCCTTCGGCGAGGGGACCAGCGACACCAAACGACGCCTCCGGCGCCACGAACTCGACGGCTTGGCCGACATCGACCCGATGCTCGAGCAGATGGCCCGCGCGCGACTGGTCGTGCTCGACGAGCACACCGTCGAACTCAGCCACGAAGTCCTCATCGACGCGTGGCCGCGATTGCGCACCTGGCTCGACGAGGGCCGCGACGACCTGCGCGTCCAACGGCACATCACCGAGGCGACCGATGTCTGGCTGCGGCACGACCGCGACCCGGGTGCGCTCCTGCGCGGTGCCCGGCTCGCCGCCGCGGGCGAGTGGGTCGAGGCCAGGGGCGACCAGCACACCCTGAACCGGGATGAACACGAGTTCGTGCTGGCGGGCGTCGCCGCGCGCGCCAGGGAACGGCACACCACCCGCCGCAGGGTCCGGCAGTTGCGCGCGCTCGCGCTGGGACTCGCGGTCCTGCTCGTCGCCATGACCGCCATCAGCGTCGTCGCCCTGCGGCAACGCCACGAGGCGGTCGAGGCCCAGCGGGTCGGCCTGTCCCGCCAGCTCGCCGCCCAGGCCGAGGTACTCAGCGCGTCGTCCCCTGGGGAAGCCAGGAGTCTGGCCGCGCGTGCCTACCGCACCGCGTCGACACTGGAGGCCCGCAGCGTGCTGCTGAGCTTGTCCGCTCGTCGCCAGCAGCGGCAGACCTTCTCCTTGGGGAGCAACACGCTGATCGAAGTCGGATTCACCCCGGACAGCGCGGACGTCCGAATCGTTGACACCACGGGCGCCCAGTGGGGCATGAGGCTCGCCGACCACAAGATGTACGCGGGGGACTTCGGGTCCGAGCAGGCGACCGCGGCCGCGCTGAGTGCGGACAGCGGGGCGGTCGCGGTCGGCTTCCCCGGTGGCCGCTTGGTCGTGCGAGACGTGGCCGTTGGTGAGGGATCGGATGTGTGGAACCCGTCGACCAGTTCGGTGGCCACCATCGGTGCCATCGCGTTCGGCGCGGATGGCACCCGGTTCGCCACCGCTCACGAGGACGGCGGGATCCGGCTGTGGAACCGGGGAACCGCGTCCGAACAAGCGACGTTGGGCCACCTGCCTGCGACCGTTGACGCCCTCGCGTTCGCGCCGGACGGTCGTACCGTGGCGAGTGCCAGCCGGGACGGGGCCGTGACGCTGTGGAACACCGAGACCAAAGCCCGTGAGGCCGTGCTGACCGGCCCCGCCGTCTCGTCGCTCGGGTACAGCCCAACGGGGCACCTCCTGGCAGGGGTGGACGGGGCTGGGCAGGTCGTTCTGTGGGACCTCACCACTCGGGTCGCGATCACCCTCGACCACCAGGACGGCACGGCTCGTGCGCTGGCCTTCAGCACCACCGGCCTGCTCGCGGTCGCCATGTCGAACCAGCAGGTCGTGCTGTGGGACACCGAGCACCGGATTCCGCGCGCCACGCTGAGCGGTCACGAGACCGACGTGCACGCGGTGGCCTTCGACCGGACCGGGACCCACCTCGCCGTGGCCGGGGAGCGCGGGAACGTCGCGGTCTGGGACCTCACCCGGTCGCCGGTGATCCACGCGGGGCTGGTCACCGGACTCGCCTTCGACCCGCGCGGTGAGGTCTTGGCCGTGGCTGACTACGACCGCATGGCACTGTGGGACCTCGCGGACCGCAGGCCGCGCCAGGTGCTGCCCCGGCAGATCCTTGCCCTGGCCTACGACCCGTCCGGTGGCGGCCTGGCGACCGCCGCCCGCGATCGGCTCGAACTGTGGGACCCCGCTGACCTGCGCGCACCGCTGAAATCCGACCTCGCGCGCACCTTCACCCCCGACCGCCTGGTATTCAGCGCGCCGGGACAGGTGCTGGGCATCTCCGACGACACGCTCACCAGCTGGGACACCCGACGGCCGGACCCGGCTGTCCTGCGACCGCCCGGACCGGGGTACACGCACTACCTGAGCACCAACGGTCAGCTCGCCGCGGTGTCCGGCGATGAGTTCGCCCTCGCCGTGGTGGACCTCCGCACGTCAACGCCCAGATCGGTCCTGCCGGGGCACGAGGCCCCGGTGCGGTGGGCCGAGTTCAGCCCCGACGGCCGCGCGCTGGCCTCGGTCGACGCCAAGGTGCCGGTGGTGCGGGTCTGGGACCTCGACACGGGTGGGCGCACCGACCTTCCCGGGTACCGGGACTGCCCCGGCGAACCCCGCTTCAGCCCCGACCGGCGCCTGCTCGCCTACTGCGGCGTGGACAACACCATCACCCTCTGGGACAACACCCGGCGGGAACCGCTGGCCATCCTCAGTGGACACACCGACGCGGTGCGCGCGCTGGCCTTCAGCCCCACCGGCGACCGACTGGCCACCGCCGACAACGACGGCAACGTCCTCCTGTGGAGCACCGACGCCGACCACGAGGTGGGCTGACGGCGGTTCGGTCGCGCGAGCGGTTGTACGCGATCGTGTGAGCGGGGTCGTGGGGGAGGGGGGTGGCTGGTAGCAACAGGGCCATGAGTGCTGCGTGGATGAGAAAAGCGATGTTGTTGGCGGCCGTGTGCCTGGTGGCCTGGGGGCCGGTCGCCCAGGCTCGGGTGTTGGCGAGTTCGCCGATCACCGGGGCGGGGTTGACCATCGACTTCTACGGGGCGCTTGATCTTGGGGCTCAAGGGGTCACGGAGAGCACCATCGGCGGGTCCGGGCACATCGATGGTGATGTGAACCTGAAGGTCGCCAAGGGCAGTTCGATCTCGTACAGCCGCGCGTTCACCGGCGGTCGGGTCCTGCTGCTGGGCGGCGTCCGGCTCGCCAAGGGGGCCGACACCGTGCTGATCTCCGGGATGTCGGTGACCGTGGCGACCGGGGTGATCACCGCCAAGGTCGGTGGTCAGGCGGGGGTCCGGGTCGGCGTGGTCAACTCCCACACCACCGTCGAGGCCGTCAAGCGGGTCGGGTCGAGCACGGTCACCCTCAAGCTGGCCGAGGCCGGGATCACCCTCGACCCCGACTTCGCTGCCGCGGTCAACGACGCGCTCGGCACGGCCCTGACCACCGGCACGGCAGGCCGGGCCACCCTCGACGTCGACATCGACCTGGTTCGCGGCCACGCGCCCGACGCGGACCTGCTCACGGCCCTCGGCCTCGACGCCGACCTCGGTCTCGCCGAGCTGCTGGCCCTGAACCTGGACCTGGACATCAACCTCGGCTAGGGCTAACCCCAGGCCGAGGGCTCGCACAGAGACCACCGGTGACATCGCCTCCTCGAACCACGCGGTTCGAGGAGGCGATCGCGTTCAGGGTCACCCGCCACGACCGGCCCGCCGCGCCGAGACGATTCCGGTGCGAGCAGTCGAGTTCGGTATCCCAGTCGGCCGCCGATAGCGGTTTATCGCGCCGATGGTGACAACTCCGGAATCGCTTCAGTGGTCGTTCGTGAGGATTGTTCAACGCTACCGGAATGTTACCAGTTGCCAGGTAGTGGCTGGTCGGCGCCGGATCAGCCACCCGTTCCCGGCCATTCAGGGCCATATCGTCGGCACGCCCGACATCAGACCTCGGGATAACAGATTTCACAGTTCGGAAACCGCGGCGCGATCACAGCCGCTCTTACCTGGCGGTTCACTGAAATCACCACTTCTGGTCGATTTGCCGGATGTTGACAAACACCCATTCCCACCGCTGACTCCGTTGACCGCACCGCGACGGGCTCTGAATGCTCGTTGCGTTCGGTGACGAACGAGCACCTCCGCGTCGCCAGCACCGCCGCCGGGTGAGAGGCACCGGCGAGCTGTGCCGGGCACGCGTCCCTGCCCACGAGGAGAGCTCAATGAAGCGCACGACGATGACGGCCGGGGTAGCCCTCGCCGTACTCGCCAGCGGTGTGGTCGCGTTCGCGGCACCACCGGTGTTCGCAGGCCAGGACCTCAACCAGGCCCCGGACCGCCAGGCACTGGCGGTCTCGGCCGCCGACCGGGCCGCGGCCGGCGGCCTGGACGCCCTGGCCAAGGGCCCGGAGGAGGTCTACGCCAGGGACCTGGTCACCCCGTACCTCAACGACCTGTACTCGGTCAGCTACCAGCGCACCTGGCGCGGCGTCCCGGTCGTCGGCGGCGACGCGACCGTGCTGGTCAACGGCCAGGGCCAGGTCAAGGCCACGGTGGCCGGGACGAGGGCGGCGGTGGCCGTCCCCACCACCACCGCCAAGATCACCCAGGCCGCCGCCGAGCGGACCGCGCGCGCCGCGCAGGCCAGCACCGGCAAGGCCGAGCCGAGCAGGCTGGTCGTCAAGGTCACCGAGGACAAGCCCGCGCTGGCCTGGGAGCAGTTGCTGGTCGGCACCAAGAAGGACGGCAGCCCCAGCCACCTGACCGTGTGGGTGGACGCGACCACCGGCGCCGTGCTGGACCAGGTCGAGGACGCCGCGGCGGGCTCGCTCAACAGCGAGCTCAACGGCCAGGTCACCATCACCACCTCGAAGTCCGGCAGCACCTACCGGCTGCTGGACACGACCCGTCCCGGCCTGCAGTGCGCGGACTACGCGAACAACACGGTCTTCTCGAAGTCGACCGACTCCTGGGGCACCGGCAACGGCACCAGCAAGGAGACCGGCTGCGGTGACGTGCTCTACGCCGCGCAGCAGGAGTGGAACATGCTCAAGGACTGGCTGGGCCGCAACGGCCACACCGGCTCCGGCCGCAGCTGGCCCGCCAAGGTCGGCCTGAACCAGCTCAACGCCTACTGGGACGGCTCGACGGTCACCATCGGCAAGAACTCCGCAGGCAAGTGGATCGCCTCGATGGACGTCGTCGGCCACGAGTACGGCCACGGCCTGGACCAGAACACCCCGGGCGGCACGTCCCGCGAGGCCGGTCTCGGCGAGGCCACCGGTGACATCTTCGGCGCGCTGACCGAGGCCTACGCCAACAACGCCAAGGACCGCCCCGACTACCTGGTCGGCGAGACCGTCGACCTGCAGGGCCGCGGCCCGATCCGCAACATGTACAACCCGTCGCTGGTCAACAGCGACCCGAACTGCTACAGCTCCTCGATCCCCAACACCGAGGTGCACAAGGCCGCGGGTCCGCTCAACCACTGGTTCTACCTGCTGGCCGAGGGTTCCAACCCCGGTGGCGGCAAGCCGACCAGCCCGACCTGCAACAGCACCACGGTCACCGGCGTCGGCATCCAGAACGCGGGCAAGATCTTCTACGGCGGCATGCTGCTCAAGACCAGCGGCATGACCTACAAGAAGTACCGCGTCACCACCCTGACGGCCGCGAAGAACCTCGACGCGACCTGCAACCTGTACAACAAGACCAAGGCCGCGTGGAACGCGATCTCGCTGCCCGCCCAGGCTGGCGAGCCCACCTGCACCGCCTAGTACTCAGCTGAACCAGGTGGGGTGGGGCCTCGGTCCCACCCCACCTGTCGTCGCGTCCCGCTCACCCGGCCGTCCACACGCCGAACCACTGCTCGGCGCCGAACTCCTCGAACAGCTCCACCTCGTCGAACCCCAGCTTCCCCGCGAGGCGCACCGAGCGCTCGTTGGCGGTCTGGGTGCACAGCACCGCGGGCTCACCGGGAAACGCCGCGGCGAACCAGTCGAGCGCCGCCTCGCACGCCTCGGCCGCGTAGCCGAACCCCCACGTCCGCGGCTGGAACAGGTAGCCGAACTCGACCTCCTCGACGTCCGGCCGCAGCCGCCCTGGTCGCTCCGCCTCCCGCCTGCCGAAGGTGATCACCCCGACCAGCTCCCCGTCGAGTTCCACGACGAAGACACCGGGCCGCTGCCCGGGCACCTCGGGTGTCGAGCGCTCGAGCTCGGCGCGTGGCTGCGGACCACCCAGGTAGGCGTACACCTCCGGCGAGGCGAACAGGTCGATGAACGCCGCGCGGTCCCGGGTTTGCGACGCCCGGAGTACAAGCCGCTCGGTCGTGATCGGGTCGGGCGGCCAGGCAACGGGTCCGAGCTCGGTCATGGCGGGCAACCTATCGCACGCCGGGGATCACCGAGGTCGTCCGCCGCGTAGTCCACAGTGGTGAAGCGCCTTGCCGTCCAATGACTGTCGCCGCGACTCGGCGTGTTGCGATCGAACGGGTGAAGCAGGGGCGTTCGGGTGCTGGTGTCACGGTGGCGGGGGCAGCCTGGGTGCACGGTTGTGGCTCTGCGCGGGTTGTCGTGGAGGTGTCCGAGCATGGAGGCACCGGAGGGCTCGTCGTTGCCCGGTGGTGGGCAGGTCGTGCGCAGTGAGCTGGTCGCCACGTCGGTGGGGCGGGTGGTGCAGGTCGGCGTGGTGCACGGCGGGCTGCACCTGCACGGACCGCCCGCGGTGGTGCCGCGTCAGTTGCCCGCCGCCTCGGACCGGTTCGTGGCGCGGACAGCCGAGTTGGCCGAGCTCGACGCGGCGGGCGCGACGGTCGTGATCGGCGGGGCGGGCGGGATCGGGAAGACGTGGTTGGCGCTGACGTGGGCGAACCGGCGGGTGGGGCGGTTCCCGGACGGGCAGTTGTTCGTCGACCTGCACGGATTCAGCCCGGTCGAGGGGCCGATGGCTCCGGCGGTCGCGGTGCGGGGATTCCTTGACGCGCTCGGGGTCGAGGCGGGGCGGGTGCCGGACGGCTTGGCCGCGCAGGCGGCGCTGTACCGGAGTCTGGTCGCGGACAGGCGAATGCTGGTCGTGTTGGACAACGCGGCCACCACGGGGCAGGTCGAGCAGTTGCTGCCGGGCGGTCGCAGCGTCGTGGTGGTGACCAGCCGGGAGCGACTGGCCGGGCTGATCAGCCGCTACGGCGCGCACGCCCTGCGACTGGAACCGCTGGACGACAATGCGGCGTGGGCCCTGCTGGCCAAGCGGCTGGGGCGGGGGCGGATGACGGCAGCGGCGACCGAGCTGGTCGCGTTGTGCGGAGGGTCCGCGTTGGCGTTGAGCCTGGTCGCGGCCCGCGCCCAAGGGCAGCCACAGGTGCCGTTGACGGAGTTCGCGGCGGAGTTGCGGGAGTTCGGAGTGGACGCGCTCGACGATGACGACCCGACGGCCAGCCTGCCCGCAGTGCTGTCCTTGTCGGTGCGGGGGTTGTCTGACTCGGCGCTAAGGGTGTTCTCGCTGGTGGGTGCAGCTCCAGGTCCGGACATCAGCTTGCAGGCCGCCGCTGCCCTGACCGCGTTGCCGCTTCCCCGGATCCGCGCGGTGCTTCGCGCCCTGGAGGACGCGTCGCTGCTGACCCGGCACCCGGACTCGCGCTACTCGATGCACGACCTGATCCGCGGGTACGCGACGGCCACAGCGCGCCCTGACGAGACCACCGAGGCACTGCGTCGGGTGGTCGACTTCTACCTCCACACCGCCCACAGCGCCGATGTGTGCCTGTCCCCGCACCGCGCACCCATCGAACTTGACCCGCCTGCGCCAGGCTGCTTGCCACTCCAGCTCACCGATCAGACGGCCGCCCTGGACTGGTTCGAGGCCGAGCACCCGTGCCTGCTCGCCGCAGTCCGCGTCGCGGCCGACCACGGCTGGCACAAGGCCGTGTGGCGACTGGCGTGGAGCCTGAACACCTTCCACTACCGGCGCGGACACCTCCACGACCACCTCGCCCTCTGGCGGTCGGGCCTGGCCGCCGCCGAGCAACTCGGTGACCCTGCCATCGAGATTCACGCCCACCGGCAACTAGGTCGGGCATGCACGCGGATGCGCCGCTTCGACGAAGGTCTAACTCACCTGCGCCAGGCCCTCACCCGACTCGAGCAGGCGGACGACCGCGCCGGCATGGCCTACACCCACCAAGCGATCGCGTCCGCCTGGGCGCAAAGAGGCGACGACCACCAGGCATTGGAGCACGCCACCCAGGCCCTGCACCTGTTCCGCGCGCTGGGCATCGCCACCTGGGAAGCCATCACACTGACGATGGTGGGCGACCACACCGCCCGGCTGGGTGACCACGACCAAGCGCGCACCCAGTACCAAGCCGCCCTCGCCCTATACCGCGAACACAACAACCCCAGCGGCGAAGCAGACATCCGCTGCGGCTTGGCCTACATCGCCCACCACACCGGCAACCACACCGAGGCTGTCGACCACTACCAGCGAGCCCTGACCCTCTACCGCTCCCTCGGCGACACCTACGACATCGGCCCCATCCTGGACAAACTCGGTGACCCCTACCTGGCCCTCGGCGAAACCGACCAAGCACGCACGGTGTGGCGCGAAGCTCTGGCCCTGTACGAAAACCAGGGCCGAACCGAAGACGCTCAACGCCTCCACCACCAACTGGACGCCCTTGCCTAGGCGCCAGTTGGCGCGCACGATGGCCAGGCAACCAAAAACTCGGCCTCGACGCTCGGTCTACGGGTAGCGAGGTACGAGGCTGTGGAGTTCCCCGGAGTCGGCCTCCGGGGAACTCCACAGGAGGACTGGCCAAACAGTCGCGGGCGCCTTCAGCCCATCGCTTTGCCGCCATCGCGAGCGGCGCAGTGCGTTCGTGGCCGCGCGCGAGAACAGGCGATCGTCGTCAGTCCGATGCCCCGTCTACGAGGCACGATCCCTGTGGAGTTCCCCGGAGATCAATCCCCGGGGAACTCCACAGAGGACTAGCCGAGTAACCGTGCGTCGTTCCAGCCGCCGCCGATTGTGGTGCCCTGCCAGGGGCCGAAGACGCCGATCTGGTTCCATTCGACGAGGACGCCGTCGTCGCGGGCTACGACGAAGCGGAAGGGGGTGACGCTGGCCAGGAGGCGGGCGTTGCCCCAGCCGGGGCCGACGTAGGTGCTCGTCCAGGAGGGGGCGTTCCAGGCGTAGGTGTAGGCGCCGCCCGTGCCGTTGATGCCGAAGAACGAGCCCTGCCCGCGGCCGGTGATCTTGACCGAGCCGCCGGGGCTGACCCAGTACCCGGTCTGGGCGTAGTTGAGCTGGTTGCCGGGGGCGTAGTACTGCTTGAGGATCCCTCCGCTGGTCAACGCCATGAAGCTGCCCGGACCCAACCCGGTGATCTGGGTGACGTCACCCCAGCCGCCGCCGACGAAGTAGCCCTTCCAGCGGTCGTTGTCGGTGTAGTCCTTCTTCCAGTCCCACAGCGTGCCGTCGTCGCGGACCTGCAGGAGCTGGTCGGTGCTGAGCCCCGCGATGAGCCGCGTCCCCTGCCAGCCCGGCCCGATCAGGTGCGACTGGTACGTGCCGTACGGCTTGTCCCAGTACACCAGTTCGTAGTTCTGCCGGATCACGTAGAACCCGTTGTAGTCGTTCCCCGTCATAGCCGGTGTGACCGTCGGCCGCTCCGGCGCCGCCACCGCCGGACCAGCCAGCCCCACACCCGCGGCCACCATAAGCAGCGCGGCGAACACCATGCGCACTCTCAAGTCTTCTCCCCATGCTGAACAACCCCAGTAGTCCCGAACACCTTCACAGTACGTCGGGCCACTGACAGTTCTGCGCCGCTAGCCCGCGTCGACGTGAACGCCGGACTTCTCCTCGGACATGTCGGCATTCTGGCCAAGACCCGGCGGCGCGGCGACTTCCCGACGCGTGTCAACGCCGCGCGGGTGCCAAGTCGTCTTGGGGGCGGAGGTGTCATGCGCGCAGACCTTGAGGAGGACCTGGCCCCGTTCATCGCGGCCAGGTGGGGTTCACTCGTGCGGTCGGCCTGGCTGCTGACCGGGGACCGGGACAAGGCCGAGGACCTGGTCCAGACCGTGCTCGCCCGGCTGTGGCTGCGCCGCCCGGTGGCCGTCGACCTCGACGCGTACGCGCGGCGGGCGCTGTACACGACCTACATCACCTGGTGGCGGCGGCGCTGGCGGTTCGAGCACCCGACCGCGGAGCTGCCCGAGGTCGCGGGCGCCGCCGACCACGCCGAGGACGTCTCGCGGCGCTTGGTGGTGGACGCGGGCATGGCCCGGCTCAGCAAGCGCCAGCGCGCGGTCCTGGTGCTGCGCTACTTCGAGGACCGCACGGTCGAGGACACCGCGGTGGTGCTGGGGTGCTCGACCGGCGCGGTCAAGACGCACTCCAGTCGCGCCCTGGCCGCCCTGCGCGCCGACGACACCCTGCGCGACCTGGCCCGGCGAGGAGGCGACCGATGACCGAGGACGACGTCCGCGACCTGCTGACCACCGCCGTCCCCGACCTGCCCGCCCCGGCGGATCCCGTCGACCTGGTCCGCCGCCGGGCCTCCCGCGTGCGCGGCACCCGGATCGCCGCCACCGCCGCTGCCGCCGTGCTGCTCGTGCTCGGCGTGGTCGCTTTGATCCCCACCGCCGCGCCCAGCGCGCCCGCGGCGCCCATGCCCATGCCCGCGCCCGGCCCACCCAAGACCTGCTTCGCTCCCGACAACATCCCTGGTCCGAACGGCAAGGGAGCCCCCGGCCAGGTCGTCCCCGAGGGCGCCACCCGGGTCACCCTCTGCACCTTCACCCCGGACACCCAGAGCGCCCGCGTGGAGTGGGTCACCACCACCGCCACCACCAGCGGCGACCTCAGCCCCCTGATCGACACCCTCAACGGCTTCGACGACTTCGAGGAGCACCGGGACGCCCACCCCGGCGTCGAGGTGCTCGCCTGCAACCTGGCCCTCTCCCGCCAATACCAGATGATCTTCGACTACCCCACCGGCGGCCAGTGGTCGGTCCAATTCGACATGAACTGCGGCACCGTCACCGGCGGCGCGGTCATCCGGTACGGCAAAGTCACCGACGCCTTGAACGCCTTCAACACCCGCTATCGCGCTTCAGGTGGAGACGTTCCCCCGCCACCCTGGGACTGGTAGCGCCCTCCTGGGGTACGCCCCGGGACTACGGGAGATCTCCGGCTGATTCCTGAAGCGCGCGGTGCGGCGGTTCCGGTGTGCTTGTGGCACCGAAGCTCAACAAGAGGGAGTCAGCGTGCGCAGGTGGATGGCAATTGGGGCCGCGGCCGTACTGGTCGCGGTGCCCACGGCGACGGCGGTCGCGGACAGCCAGGTGGACAGCCGGGTGGGCAACCGGTCGGACGGCGCACTGCGGGAGTCGCTCGACGCGTTGGTGCGCTCGGGCGTGACCGGGGTGGTCGTCCGGGTGGATGACGGGCGGCGGGTCCAGACCATCGGCCGGGGGGTGACCACAGTGGACCCGCCGCGGCCGATCGGGACCTCGGCGGACTTCCGGATCGCGAGCGTCACCAAGTCGTTCGTGGCGACCATCGTGTTGCAGTTGGTGGACGAGGGCAAGGCACGACTGACCGACACCGTCGAACGGTTGCTCCCGGGCGTGGTGCCCAACGGCCGCGGCATCTCGCTGCGGCAACTGCTCAACCACACCAGCGGCCTGTACAACTACACCGACGACCAGACCTGGCTCTCGACCGCCCTGGCCAACCCGAGCCGCTCCTGGACCGGCCGCGAACTGGTCGCCGTCGCGGTGTCACACCCACCGGTGTCCCAGCCGGGTGCCCAGTGGGCCTACAACAACACGAACTACGTCCTCGCGGGCCTGATCGCCGAGAGGCTCACCGGCCGCCCCCTGGCGCGACTGGTGACCGACCGCATCACCGGTCCGCTTGGCCTGCGCGACACCTACTTCGCGACCGACACCCGAGTCCGCCCGGGCCACATCCACGGCTACCAGCCCAACCCCGACGGCACCTACACCGACACGACCACCTGGAGCCCCACCATGGCAGGCGCGGCGGGCGCGATGGTGTCGACCCCGCAGGACGTGTCCCGCTTCTACCGAGCCCTGCTCTCCGGCGACCTCCTCGCCCAACCCCGCCTCCGAGACATGCTCACCACCGTCGACGTTCCCGAACGCCACGGCGGCTACGGCCTGGGCATCTACTACATCGACACCCCCTGCGGCCGAGTCTGGGGCCACGCGGGCGACTTCCCCGGCTACCACACCATCGCCTACCAAGACCGCACCGGCCGCCGCAGCGCCACCCTCATGGTGGCGACAGACCTGGACCAGGACCCCGGTTCCCTCTTCGACAAGACCGTCAACACCATGGTCTGCCAGATGATGGGCAAACAGGGCTGACCTCACGAACCGCGGTGGCCGCGCTCCCCCGGAGTGCGGCCACCGCCGTTCTACATCCACACCAACCTCTTACCGACAGCCCAGCCCTCAGTACCACCCCAACCCCACATGGACCGACCTCAACCCATTCGGCTACCACCACCTATAGGAAGTCGCCAGCGCCAGCCCAACTCCCGCCAAGACCAGCCGCAGCCCCCCAGCCCGCCACCCACCTATAGGAAGCTGCAGCGCCAGCCCACCTCCGTAGGGTTCGGCCGCAGCCCACCTGTCCAGCCACCGGCTGCGGGAAGCTGTTGGTGTCAACCGGCCCCCGTCAGGTCCGCCCCAATCCACTTGGCCGACCTTGGACACCCGGACCCAACGGTGCCAACCCGCCCCCCGTCATGTCCGCCCCAACCCACCTGCCCAGCGCCTGGTTACTCGGAACGGCCGGTGTCATCCCAGCCCGCTCTCGTCAGCCCTGCCAACCCAGCGCCTGGACACTCGGACCCGGCGGTGCCAACTGGCCTTCCGTCAGGTCCGCCTCAGCCCACTTTCTCAGCACCTGGACAGTCGGAGTCGCTGGTGCCAAATGCTCGATGGGGTGGACCTGTTTTGTGTGGGGGGACGGCACCCGTAGCGTTTCCGCGCGGCAGGGCCAGTCTTTTGGGCCCCTGCTTTGCGGTTCTGCGTCGGGTGTCGTAGGGGCCCCGCACAAAACAGGTCCACCGCATCGAGCTTTTACGCATTGTCGCGGATCGGGCGCCGAGGTCGCCGCCAGGCGACGAGGCCGTCCGATCCCGGGTCGCGATGCCGGAGGCGAGCCGACCCGAAGGCACCGAACCCCTTCCCCCGCACCCCCAACCACGGCCTACGCCAAGATCAACCTGATCGAAAGCCCCCAAATACACAGCCTACCGCGCAGCACCGACACACCGGCAGCAGCGAACGACGCCCTGTGGACAACAGAAGACGTTGTGGACAACCACGCCCACAACAACCACTCTCAGCGAGAGCTCTAAAGCAACGACCAAGTGACAACCACGGCGGCCGCGCCCCCCAGGAGCGCGGCCACCGCAGTCATCATCCACAAGGGACCACCATCAAGCGTCTCGGCGCGCGACCGCTCGCACGCCGAGGTAGAGCGCCACTGCAACCCACGCCGTCATTGCGACGAGCGCACCCAGCGGCGAGAGGTGCGTCGACGCGCCGAGTTCGGTGGCTAGTTCTGAGGGCATCACGGCGGCGATGCGGGCGCCCCAAGGTTCTGGTAGCAGCAACAGGGGCAGCATCGGTACGCCGAACAGCAGGACCGCCATCGCCACAAGTGCGCCAGCTGTCGACTTGAGGAGCAGGCCTGCGCCGAAGCCGAGTAGTGCGATGACGGTCATCGCCAAGCCTTCGGAGAGGATGAGTGGCAGGCCGTCGGTCACCGATCCGAGGTCGCCGATCGCCCGGTTGCCGATGATCAGGCGGCTTGCCAGGAAGGTGAGGACCGCGACGATCTCGCCGACCACCAGGGTCAGGGCCGCCACCACGCACGCTTTGGCCAGCACCAGCTCGCGGCGGGCGGGGACCGCGGTGAGGCTGGTGCGGATCATCCCGCTGCCGTACTCGCTGGTGGCGGCCAGGATGCCTAGGGCAAGTAGGCACATCCGCACCACGAAGAGGACGTCTGTGCCGTCGCCGACGCCGCCGAAGCTGGAGCGTTCGGCTGTGGTGGAGGCGTCCCAGACGCCCGCTGAGATCAGGGCCATCGCGGCGCCGACGGCGATGGCGGCCGCGCAGGAGCCGACCAGTGCGGTGGTGGAGCGCACGGTGCGGGTCTTGACCGCCTCCGACGCGATGACGTCGATCATGGTGCGACCCTCTCCGCGCGGTACTCGGTGCTGTCGTTGGTGAGCTTGAGGTAGGCGTCCTCGAGGGTGTCGCTGCGCGGGGTCAGCTCGTGCACGGCCAACCGCGCCGCGAGTGCGATGCCGCCGATCGCCTCGGCGTCGAGACCGCCGACCGCGAGGCGGCCGTCCGGCTCGCGCTGCACGGTGGCGCCCTTGGCCTCCAGCGCGTGCGCCAGTTCCGGTCCGTGCGGGGTGCGCACCAGCACGTCGCGCTGGAACCGGGCGTTGAGGTCGGCGATGGACGCCTCGGTGATCAGCTTGCCCCGCCCGATGACCACGATGTGGTCGGCGGTGACCGCCATCTCGCTCATCAGGTGGCTGGAGACCAGCACGGTGCGCCCCTCGACCGACAGCGACCGCATGAGGTCGCGGATCCACCGGATGCCCTCCGGGTCCAAGCCGTTGATCGGCTCGTCGAACAGGAACGTGCCCGGGTCACCCAGCAGCGCGGTCGCGATGCCCAGCCGCTGCTTCATGCCGAGGGAGAAGCCGCCGACGCGTTTGTTCGCGACACCGCTCAAGCCCACCCTCTCCAACACGGCCCGCACCCGGGTCTTGCCGATCCCGTTGCTGCGGGCCAGGCAGTAGAGGTGGTTGAACGCGCTGCGCCCGCCGTGCACGGCACCGGCGTCGAGCAAGGACCCGACCTCGGTCATCGGTCGGGTGATGTCGGCGTAGCGCTTGCCGTTGACCAGCGCGGCACCGGAAGTGGGCGCGTCGAGGCCGAGGATGGTCCGCATGGTGGTGGACTTGCCCGCCCCGTTCGGGCCGAGGAAACCGGTGACGCAACCGGGCCGCACGTGGAAAGACAGCCCGTCGACGGCGAGAGTGTCGCCGTAGCGCTTGGTGAGCTCCCTGATCTCAATCATGGTGCTAAGGCTGCCCGCAGAACCGGGTCGGCGGATCGGACCACGCCTCGATCTTCGCCGTGCACCCACGGTCGTACTCGGGGCCCGGCGTCATACCCAGGTATGACGAGCAGACGGCTTTGCGATGGCCGTGTAGCTTCGTTCCGTGCCCACTTCTAGCCGCCGAACCGTCGCAGGTGATGTGGTGGCCAGCGCGCTTCTGGTGGTTCTGGTGGTTGGCCTGGCGGGGAACTACCTCCGGGACGACCACTCATGGCGCCTGTCCGCCTCTGCTGCTGCGGGGTTAGTGCTCGGTGCCGCACTTGTCTTGCGTAGGCGCTTCCCCGTGGCCGTGTTCGGTGTGATCGCCGTCGTGTCGCTGACCGCTGCGGCGTTGGGCGTGCTCTGGGACCCCTTCCTAGCCCTGTCGTTGGCGCTCTACGCCGTCGTTGTGGCTTTGCCCCAACGCAAAGCGGCGATCGCGGCAGCGACCGGCGGGGGAGTCGTCGTCGCGGCAGTGCTGCTGTCGTGGAGTTCGCCGTGGACGTATGTGGCGGGCTTGCCGCTGTTGGGGATCGCTTGGGTGTCCGGTCGCGCGGTGCAGTCGCGCCAAGAGCAGACCGCGCGGTTCGAGCGGCAGCGGGAGGAGCGGATCCTCGCCGATGAGCGGCTGCGGATCGCCCGCGAGGTCCACGACGTGTTGACCCACGGCATGGGGTTGATCGCGGTCCGGTCCGGGGTGGCGCTGCACATCGCGCGCGAGTGGCCGGAGGAGGCCAGGGAGACGGTGCGGGTGATCGAGGAGACCAGCAGGCACGCGCTCGCCGAGATGCGCAGGCTGCTGCACATGCTCCGCGAGGACGCCGACCTCGCGCCAGCGCCGGGATTGGCCGGACTGGCCGAGTTGGCCGAGCGCGCGGCGATGGCCGAGGTCGAGGTCGCGCTGTCGGTCGCGGCGGAGGACGTGCCGGAATCGGTGGGGCTCAACGCGTACCGGATCGTGCAGGAGGCGCTGACCAACGTGGTCAAGCACGCCGCCCCCGCGCGGTGCCGGGTCAGTGTCACCGCCGAGGACTCCGAGGTTCGCATCGAGGTGGCCGACGACGGTTCCCGGCCCGTACCGGCGGAGCGTCGGCGCGGGCACGGCTTGGTGGGCATGGAAGAACGGGTGGCGCTCTACGGCGGCGAGTTCAGCGCCGGACCACGCCCGGAAGGTGGATTCCTGGTGCGGGCGAGCCTGCCGTACCGGACGGAGGGGGACACGTGATCCGCGTGCTGGTCGCCGACGACCAAGCGTTGCTGCGGGGCAGCTTCCGCATGCTCATCGACAACGAACCGGGGATGACGGTGGTCGGCGAGGCAGCCACCGGTGCGGCGGCGGTCCGGCTGGCCGTCGAGCTCCAGCCGGACGTGGTGCTGATGGACATCCGCATGCCCGAGATGGACGGCATCGAGGCCACCACCCGCATCCGCGCCACCTCCGACGTCCGCGTCCTCATCCTCACCATGTTCGACCTGGACGCCCACGTCTTCGCCGCCCTCCGTGCCGGTGCGGCGGGCTTTCTGCTCAAAGACACCCAACCCGCCGACCTCTGCACCGCTATCCGGGTGGTGGCTGGCGGAGACGGACTCTTGGCTCCCAGCGTCACTCGTAGGCTCATCACGGAGTTCGCGCGCAGGCCTGAGGATCCCGCTCGTCTGGCTCGGGAACTGGATGTGTTGACGGATCGGGAGCGGGAGGTGCTGATCCTCATCGCCCGCGGCTTGTCCAATACGGAGCTGGCGTTGCGGTTGCACTTGTCGCAGGCCACGGTGAAGACGCACATCGGGAGGCTGTTGGCGAAGCTGGGGGCGCGGGACCGGGCCCAGTTGGTCATCATCGCCTATGAGTCGGGGTTGCTTGCTGCGGGCGGCGCCTGATTCTGTTTGTCATGGTTGGCAGGTGGTGGGCACCGGGTTCGACTGCGTGGCTGTCGCCTTCGGCTCTGGGTCGGCCTCGTCGCCTGGCGGCGAGCTCGGCGACCCGGGATCGGACGGCCTCGTCGCCTGGCGGCAACATCGGGCCCGATCCGCGACAATGCGAACAAGCTCGATGCGGTGGACCTGTTTTGTGCGGGGCCCCTACGACACCCGACGCAGAACCGCAAAGCAGGGGCCGAAAAGACTGGCCCTGCCGCGCGGAAACGCTACGGGTGCCGTCCCCCCACACAAAACAGGTCCACCCCATCGAGCACCTGGCACCAGCGACTCCGACTGTCCACGCGCTGGGAAAGTGGGCTGGGGCGGACCTGACGGCGGTCGAGTTGGCACCGACGGGTCCGAGTGTCCAGGGGCTGGGTTGGCAGGGCAGCCGAGAGTGGGCTGGGATGGCACCGGATCTTCCGAGGGGCCGGGGGCTGATCAGGTGGGTTGGGGCTAGCCTGACGGCAGGCGGGTTGGCGCCGCCGGGTCCGAGTGTTCACGGGCTGGCCAGGTGGGCTGGGGCCGGTCCTGACGGGAGTTGGGATGGCACCCTCGGGGGCCGAGTGTCCAGGCGCTGAGCAGGTGGGCTGGGGCGGACCTGACGGCAGGCCAGTTGGCACCGCAGGGTCCGAGTGTCCAGGTGCTGGGTTGAGTGGGCTGGCGGGTGGTTGTCCACAACGTGCTCTGCTGTCCACAAGCCCCAATCACTGCCCCGGATCTGTCGGGCCTCCTCGTTAGGCTGTATATCGGGGGCTCTTGTGGCGGATGATCTTGCGCAAGTGACAGAAGCAGGCTGACAGCGGCGACTCCGAGGAGTGCGGGGTTGAGTAACTGGGCGGGGCTGGCCCTGGTGGGGGTGGGCTGTGGGGTGCTTGTCCACAACGTGTTCTGTTGTCCACAGGCCCCAATCGCTGGCCCGGTTTTGTCGGGGTGTCTCGGTAGGCTGTGTATTGGGGGCTCTTGTGGCGGATGATCTTGCGTACCTGGCGGAAGCCGGGCTGACAGCGGTGGCTCCGAGGAGTGCGGCTTGATTAGGTGGGCTGGGCCGGCTCTGGCGGGGGTGGGTTGGCCGCTGGGTCCGTGGGTCCATGGGTCGGGTTGGGTGGGCTGTGGGGGTGGTTGTCCACAACGTGCTCTGTTGTCCACAAGCCCCAATCGCTGCCCCGGATCTGTCGGGCCTCCTCGTTAGGCTGTGTATTGGGGGCTCTTGTGGCAGATGATCTTGCGCACCTGAGGGAACCGGGCTGACAGCGGCGACTCCGAGGAGCGCGGGGGCGGGGCGCCGCCTGCGTCGTGTTGCTGGGCTTGCGACAGGGGCCGACTTGAAGCTAAGGCCAGGGTGTCGACTTGGCGAACTCGGTGAAGTCGCGGGGTGCGCGTCCCAGTGCCCGGGGTACGCCGTCGGAGATGTGGGTGTCTAGGTGCTTGCGGATCGGGGCGATGACGTCGGCGAAGGCCTCGGCGTCGGCAGGGGGCCAGCCGGCGGCGACTAGTTCGGTGATGAATTCCGGTGCGGGCAAAGGGACGTAGCGCACGGTCCGTCCGGAGGCGCGGGAGATCTCGGTTGCCGCCTCGGCGAAGGTCAGGGCGCGTGGGCCGGACAGTTCGTAGGTCTCGCCCACGTGCTTATCGGTGGTGAGCGCCGCGACCACGACGGCGGCGATGTCCTCGGCGTCGACGAAGCTCACGGCGCCGTCGCCTGCGGGGAGGCGGAGTTCGCCGGAGCGCACGGCGTCGGCGAAGAAGCCCTCGGTGAAGTTCTGCGCGAACCAGGTCGGGCGCACGATCGTCCACTCCAGACCGCTCGTGCGTACCGCGTCCTCGCCGTCGACGTGGATCCGGCCCGCGAGGCTGTCCAAGTCGCCGTAGTCCGGTGTGTCCACGCCGCGTCCGGACAGCAGCACGACTCGTCGGACGCCCGCTTCCACGCAGTGGCGCACGAATGGCCGTGTCAGCGGGTCTTTGTCGTAAGGCACGACGAGGACGCTCGCCGCACCGCGCGTGGCGGCGTCCCAAGTGTCGCGTGCGGCCCAGTCGAACGGCGGGTCGCCCTTGCGCGACCCCACGCGAACGGCGATGCCCTTGTCCCGCAGTCGGGACACCACCCGGCGACCTGTCTTGCCCGTGCCGCCGGTCATGAGGATGGGGTGATCAGTCATGGGCTGAGTCAATCCGCTTCGCCAGCCGTGGGCCATGTTCCGGGCACCGCGGGGGATGTCCCAGCGTCTCGGATCGTGAGCGGGTCGACGTTCTGCGCCGCGCCGCTAGTGTCGGGGGTGTGGACACGTTGACGGACCTGCTCGACGGGGTGCGCGCTCGGGCCGCCCTCGTCGTGCGCGCCGCGCTGGAGCCCGGCTGGTCGGTGCGCTTCGCGGGCGGCGCGTACCTGACCATGGTGAGCCCGCTGCGGGGGCGCGCGTGGGTCGGGTCGGCCGAGGAGACCGCCGTGGTCGACC
This sequence comes from Actinokineospora diospyrosa, assembly GCF_024171925.1. Lineage (GTDB taxonomy): Bacteria > Actinomycetota > Actinomycetes > Mycobacteriales > Pseudonocardiaceae > Actinokineospora > Actinokineospora diospyrosa. Next base: position 347,217 of record NZ_JAMTCO010000006.1, read on the forward strand.
CCGGTGACGTGGCGGTGCTGCGCGGCCCCGCGCCGTTCACGGTGGGGGAGCACCCGGCGGTCGGGCCGCCGCGCGTGATCACCCGCGACGACTACTGCGACCGGGCCCGCGACGCCGCCGCGCCACCGCGGACCTGCGGCGACCCCAACGGCGCCACCGTGCTGCTCAGCGGGGCCTACGAGGCGCGCTCCGGCGTCGGCGACGGACTGCTCGCCACGCTGCCCACCCTGCTCGTCGTGCGCGGCGCCGATCCCGCCGTGCTCGCGCAGGTGGCCGCCGAGGTCGCCCCGGACCGGCCCGGCCAGCAGGCCCTGCTCGACCGGCTGCTGGACCTGGCCCTGATCTCCACCCTGCGCACCTGGTTCGCCACCGAGGGCACCGCCACCACGGCCGACCCGCTGGTGGCCACGGCGGTGCGGCTGCTGGGCGCGGACATCGCGCACCCGTGGACGGTCGCGGCGCTGGCGACGGCGGCCGGGACCTCCCGCGCCGTGCTGGCCCGCCGGTTCACCGCCGAGGTCGGGCAGACCCCGATGGCGCACCTGGCCGACCTGCGCCTGGCCCGCGCCGCCGACCTGCTCCGGGACACCAGCGCGACGGTCGCGGCGATCGCCAGGCAGGTGGGCTACGCCAACGCCTTCGCGCTCAGTGCGGCGTTCAAACGCAGGCGGGGGTTCAGCCCAAGCGCTCTGCGTGGGGCAGGCGGTGTGCCGGTGGCCAATGGCGTCGAAGCCACTTAGCCGCCTGGTGTGGAGACCGGTGGTGGAAGTACAGCCTCCACACCAGGCGGAACGCGGTCAGGCCGACTAGGACACCGGCACGGCGTCGGACTCCGCCGACTCCTCCGCCCCGGTTCGGATCCCCCACAGCACCAACCCGGCCAGCGCGAACGACAGGATCGCACTCGTCAACGCGATCCCCGCGAGCCCGGAGGTGAAAGCCTCCCGGGCGGAGCTCAACAAGGTGTCGGCCGTGTCCGCGGGCAGCGAGTTCGTCGCCGCCACGCCGTTGGCCAGGCTGTCCTGGATGGCCGTCGCCGTCGGGGCGGGGGTGCCGGGGGCGACGGTGACCTGGGCCCGGTAGATGGCCGTGCCGAGGCTGCCGAGGATCGCCACACCGAGGGCCATGCCGAGCTCGGTGCTGGTCTCGGAGACCGCGGACGCCGAGCCCGCCATCTGCGGGGGCGCCGAACCGACGATCAGGTCGGTGCCCAGGGCGACGACCGGGCCGCCACCCGCGTAGAGGACGGCGAAGGCGGTGACCAGGAGCGTCACGTCCTCACCGGGGGTGACCAGCAGGAGCAGCAGGTGACCGACGCCGGAGATGGCCAGGCCCGCGGCGACCACCGGGGCGGGGCCGAAGCGGGCCGCCAGACCGGGGGAGGACATCGAGGTGATGATCAGGGCGAAGGCGGCGGGGAGCAGCCACAGGCCCGCGGTCAGCGGCGAGCGGCCCGCGACCAGCTGCAGGAACTGGGTGATGAACAGGTACGTGCCGCCCGCGACGAACATGGTGAGCAGCAGCGCGGAGGCCGCCACGGCGAACGCGCGGCGGGTGAACAGGCGCAGGTCGAGCAGCGGGTGCTCGGACGCGCGCTGCCTGCGGACGAACACGTACCCGAACGCGGCGCCCACCACGATGCCCGCAGCGGCGAGGGCGGGGGACCCCTCGGTGGCGAGCTCCTTGAGGCCGAAGATGATCGGCAGGATCGCGACCAGCGACAACACCACGCTCACCGGGTCGAGCTTGCCGCCGTCGGGGTCGCGGTACTCCGGCAGCAGCACCGGGCCGAGGATGAGGAGCAGGACCATGACCGGCACCGCGATGAGGAACACCGCGCCCCACCAGAACCACTGCAGGATCAGGCCGCCGATGACCGGGCCGAGCGCGGTGCCGACCGAGAACATCGTCACCCACACCGCGATCGCCAACCCGCGCTGGCGGTCGTCGGTGAACATGTTCACGATCAGCGACAGCGTCGAGGGCATCAGCGTCGCGCCCGCGACACCGAGCAGCGCCCGCGCGGCGATCAGCAGCACCGGGTCGGACGCGTAGGCCGCCAGCACCGAGGCCACCGCGAAGGCGGCGCCACCGATCAGCAGGACCTTGCGCCTACCGACCCGGTCGCCCAGGGTGCCCATCGTGACCAGGAAACCGGCGATCATGAAGCCGTAGATGTCGACGATCCACAACGTCTCCTGCGCACTGGCACCCAGCCCCGAGCTGATCTCCGGGACGGCGAGGTGGAGCACGCTGACGTCCATCGCGACCAGCAGCGTCGGCAGCGCGAGCACCGCCAGGCCCAGCCACTGCCGGGTCCCCGCTCGCACGGGTGCTGAGGAGTTCACGGTAAATCCCTTCCTGCGGAGGTTGCCGAGACCGCGAGCCGGTCCCGGTGTGGTGCGACCGGAGTGTGCCGCATCGGTCCGACATTTCGGACAAACTTAGGGGTACTGCTTCCCAACGCCTCGACCACCTCGCGCACGACGACGGCCGCGGCGTCCGGCTGGTAAAGGAAGAAGTGCCCACCGGTGAACAGCCGGCAAGCGAACGCCCCCGACGTCTCGAGCGACCACAGGTGGAGCCGTGCCGAGTTCACGATCGGATCATCGGCGGCGCCGACCGCCAGTACGTCCACACCGGTCCCCGACATCGGCCTGCGGTAGGTCTCCAACGCGGCCAGATCGGCGCGGATCGCGCGCAGAGTGGCCTGCACGAAGTCCTCACGAGCCCGGAGACCTGCGGGGATACCGCCGATGAGGTCCAGGTGCGCCATCAGGTCCGCGTCGCTGCCTTGGTGCAGGAAGGGCGGTTCACTCGGTAGACAAGGGGCTTGCCTGCCGGACACCACCAACAGACGAGCCCGTTGCCCGGCCGCCTCCAGCAGCTTGGTGGTCTCGTACCCGAGCACGCTCCCAAAACTGTGCCCCACCACCGCGAACGGCAGGGGCTCCAACTCGGACACAGCCCGCGCCAACTCGGCGGCCAACGGCTCCACCCGGTCCACCCCGGCCTCACCGGCCCGGACCGCCCGCCCCGGCAACTGCGCGACAACCAACTCCACCCACGGCGGCAACAACTCCCGCCACCCCCGAAACGCCGTCGGCCACCCACCCGCGTGCGCCAACGCGATCACCCGCGCCTCAGGGCGCTGGACCTCGACCCCCCGCAACTCCACCAACCACGTCATAGCGCCGCCAACCGGGAGTGCCGCACGGACAACAGGTCCCACCCGCGAACCCGCTGCCAAGCCGTGTCCCCGCTGGCAGGCACCACTGTGTCCGGTCCGGCTCCCGGACGCCGAACTTCGGGTCCGCGGGATCTGATCAGCGTGGTCATCGCGCCGCCAGGAGGGGGTGGTGGGCGCGGAGGTGGTCGAGCACCCGGGTCTGGTGCGGCTGAGCACGCTGACCGGGCAGGTGTTCCAAGGAGTGCAGGAACGGGTCCTCCGGTGCGGGCAGACCCGCGATGGCCGCGGCGGTCGCCAGGACCAAGGTCGGCTGGTACCAGGCTGAGTACCCGCCCTCGTGGGCGAACACGATCCGGCCCCCGGTGAGATCGTCCGCCAAGGCGCACATGAGGGCGGTCATCGCGTGGAGGGTGCGGCTGGTGCACATCATCCGGCCCATCGGGTCGTGGGCACTGGCGTCGACACCGGCCGCCACCAGGATCAAGTCCGGTTGGAACGCGCGCGCGGCGGGCTCAACCACCCGCTCCAGCGCCGCGAGGTAGGCCTCGTGCCCGGACCCCGGTGGCAGCGGGACGTTCAGCGTCGTGCCCAGACCGGCGCCGTTGCCGGTCTCCCGCACCGAACCGGACGCGGGTGGGAACAGGCCGTCTTGGTGGATCGACACGTACAGCACGTCCGGGGAGTCGTAGAACGCCCGCTGGATCCCGTTGCCGTGGTGGACGTCCCAGTCGAGGACCAGTACCCGCGATGCCCCGGCGCGGCGGGCGGCTTGGGCCGCGATGGCCACGTTGTTGTACAGGCACAGCGCCATCGCCCGGTCTGGCTCCGCGTGGTGCCCCGGCGGCCGCACGACGCAGTAGGCGCGCGAGAACCGGCCCGCCAGCACCGCTTCCGCCGCCTGGGCGCACGCGCCCGCCGCCAGCCGTGCCGCTCGGGCGCTGTGGTGGTTGACGTGCGCGTACACCCCGGCGTCGCCCGCGCCGAGGGCCGAGGTGGCCTCCACCCGGTCGATGTGCGCGCGGGTGTGCACCAGCAGCAGGTCCGCGTCGGTCGCCGGGGTCGGGGTGACCGTGGTGAACAGGTCGAGCACCCCGCTGGCCCGCACCAATCCTTCGGCGCGGCGCAGGTCGGGGTCCACCGCGAACTGGCGCAGCGGCTCGACCCCCGGCCCGACCGGCACGTAGCCGGACCCGGCGCCGGGGTCGTGCCAGTGGCACAGTTCGTGGCTGTACCAGCCGGGTTGGGCCGGCTCAGGCACCGGTGCGCACCAGGCTGAGCCCGGACAGCTCGGCGATCCGGCCGAGGTAGTGCTCGCGCTCCTCGGCGGGGGTCAGCTTGGTCCGGAACACCGACTCCAACTGGGCCAGCACCTTCTCGGCCTCCGGTCGGGTCACCGGCCGCTCACCCAGGTCCTTCTCGAACGCGCGGATCGCGGCCGCGGGCGCCAGCACGCCGTCGGCGTAGCCGGACTGGTCGGCGTTGTGGTTGCGGGTGCAGGCGATCGCTTTGAGGACCGCGCTGAAGAACGCCCTGGTGTCGATCTCGCTCATGTCCGTCTCCTCCTGGTTCGGGGTGGCTGGCTCAGATGAGGCCGACGGCGCGGCCCGCGTCGGCCAGCACGGCCACCGCTTGGTCCAACTCGGCGTCGGTGTGGCTCAGGGTGACGATCGTGCGCAGCCGGGGCAGGGTCTTGGGCACGGTCGGGTAGGTGATCGGCTGGGTGAACACCCCGCCGCGCTGCGACAGGCGGGCCATCTCGTGCGCCTGCGCGGTGTCGCGGCAGCGGATCGGCACGACCGGTGTGGTGCTGCCCATCGTGTCGAAGCCGAGCGCGCGCAACGCGGACCGGTAGCGGTCGGTGCGCGCCCGCAGCGTCGAGACCAGCTCGGGCGCGGTCTCGATGACCTCGAACGCGGCCTTCGCGGCGGCGACCTGCGGCGGTGTGCCCGCGGCGGAGAACATCCAGCCGCGCGCGTTGTTCTTCAGCGCGAACACCAGGTCCGCCGAACCCGCCACGTACCCGCCGGTGCTCGGGATGGTCTTCGACAGGGTGCCCATCCGGATCGGCACGCTGGCCCGGTCCAGCCCGAAGTGCTCCACCACGCCGCGCCCGGTCGCGCCGAGCACGCCGATCGAGTGCGCCTCGTCGACCATCAGCGCGGCGTCGTAGCGGCGGCACAGTTCGCTGATCGCCGGGATGTCGGCCACATCGCCGTCCATGCTGAACACCGCGTCGGTGATGACGAGCTTGCCCGCGCTGCCGGCCTTGCGCAGCGCCCGTTCCAGGTCCGCCAGGTCGTTGTGCGCGTACGAGGTGACCGTCGCGCCGGAGAGCCGGTACCCGTCGAGGATGCTGGCGTGGTTGTGCACGTCGCCGATCACGTGGTCGCCCGGTCCGACCAGGGCGGCGACCGTGGCCACATTGGACATGTAGCCGCTGGTGTAGATGACCGCGTCCTCGGTGCCGAGGAACCGCGCGATGGTCAGCTCGAGTTCGCGGTGCAGGTGCAGGGTTCCGGCCAGCAGCCGCACGCCGTGCGCCCCGGTGCCGTGCTCGCGCACCGCGCGCTCGGCGGCCTGATCGACGTAGTCGTGCCGGATCAGGCCGAGGTAGCTGTACGAGGCGAAGTTCAGCAGCCAGCGGCCCTCGATGAGGATGCGGGAGCCTTCGGTCGCCTCGATCACCGGCTCGTAGAAGTAGTCGCCCCTGGCCACGATGGCCCGGTCGTCGACCGATAGCGCGTCGATGCGCCGGTCGAGGAAGGAACCGCCGGGAGCGTCGGACAACCGGGTCGGCAGCGTCCGGCGCGGTGTCCCGGAGGGCCGGGCCGCCGGGCGGGGTGCCAGTGACTCGACGGCGCGACCGCGGGGGGCGGGCACGGTCGGCGCGACCGGCTGGGGCGCGGGGACGGACACGGGCGGCAGGACCGGCTGGGGCGCGGGGGTGTCGCGGAAGCGGTCCCAGTCGGGCACGAACACCGGGGCCGGTTCCGGGACGGGCAGTGCCGTGGTGACGTGCACCGGCGCGGCCGGGGGAGCGGTGACGGGGCTCAAGGTCGGTGCGGCCGTGACGACCGGGGGCAGGGCGGGGCTTCCGGCCGGGGCGAGCGTGCCCAGGTGGGCCAGCAGGGCGCCGACGTTGGTGTGGTCGAACAGCGCCGCCGGGTCGAGTTCGATGCCCTCGCCCGCGAGCGCGGCGGCGACCTCCACCGCCATCATCGAGTCCAGCCCCAGCTCCAGCAGGTCGTCCTCCTGGGTGATGCTGTCGACGTGCAGCGTGCGGCACATGATCGCCGACAGCGCGGGCCACAGGCCGTTGGTGCTCGACGGTGCGATGGGTGTGGTCGTCATCGTCTCTTCCCCTGGTTGCGCGGCGGCTGGTTCTTTGGCGGTGAGGGTGTAATTGCCCGGCGGGAGCGCCAAGGCGTTGTGCAGCAACGCGATTCCGTCGTCGGTGGTCAGTGCGGGGATTCCGCGCCTGGCCGCGCCCTCGGCGACGTCCGAGCCCATCCCGGCGGCCCACAGCCCCCAGTTGAGGCTGTACCAGGGTTCGCCGTGGGCCCGCCGAGAAGCGGCGTACCCGTCGAGGTAGGCGTTCGCCGCGGCGTAGGAACTCTGCCCCAGGTTGCCGTGCACGGCCGAGATCGAGGAGAACAGCGCGACGAACCCCGGGGCCGTTCCGAGCGCGTGCACGCCACCGACTTTGGGCGCCAACACTTCCGCGATCCGCTCCGGCGTCAGCGTCCGCGCCAGTCCGTCGCGCAGGACCCCGGCGGCGTGGATGATCCCGTCGAACTCCCCGAGCTCGGGTAACTCGCGGACATCCGCGCCGACCGTGCGCACGTCGCACCGGGTGGCCAACCGGGTCAGCCGCTCGTCGGTGCGCACGGTCCGCCCCACGAGGGTCAGGTGAGCGGCGCCCGCGGCGGCCAACGCCTCCGCGACGGCCAGCCCGAGCCCGCCCATGCCTCCCGTGATCAGGAACCGACCACCCGCGTACGACCGGCGCGATCCCCGGGCCCGCACCGGATCGTGCGAAGGCGCGAACCACTTCCCGTCTCGCAGGGCCAGTTCCGGTTCCTCGAACGCCACAGAGCCGTTGAAAGGACCGTCCACCAAGCGAATCCGGGTACGCGGGTGTTCCAACCGCAGCGTCCGCGCCAATCCCCAGACCGCCGCGTGCACCGGGTCGACGTCCTCGCCCCCGCGCACGTCCTGACCTCGCTGGGTGTGGAACACCAGGTCCGGCACCGGTCTCTGCGTGAGCAGGTCCCGCACCCGCGCGAACAGGTCCAACACCGCGCTCTCGCCGTCGCCGACCGGCGACACCACCACCGGCGAGAACTCGGCGGGCGTCGGTGTCACCTCCGACCACCGGGTGGCGGTGATCAGCCCGGCTTGCCGAGCGGGTGTGCCCTTGAGGGTGATCCGGTCGAGTTCGACCAGCACCTCACCCTGCAGGCTGCACACCGTCGCCCGGCCGCGGACCAGTCCCGGCCGTGGCTCACCCGTGCGTTCCACCAAGACCAGGACCGTGCCGCGCACGTGCCGCCGCACGGAGATCCGGCCGACGACCCACGGCAGGCACCCACCGGAGGCGCCCCCGTCGAGCAGCCCAAGGCACTGGAACGCGCTGTCCAGCACGGCGGGCGGCACCACACCGGTCGGCGCGTCGCCGGAGCTGACCAGCGCCAACACCTTCGACGGGCCCCGGTGCAGCGACCGGATCGCCTGGTAGGTCGGCCCGTACTCGATCCCGCTGGACTCGCGCCACGCCGTGAGCTCACCCAGCGGGACCCCGTCCGGGCAACTCGCGCGCAGCTCGGCGGTGTCCACGTAGGTCGGTGGCGGGAGCGGTCGACCGGACACCACCGCCTGGCAGTGCCGGGTCGACCCGGACCGCAACGCGATCGCGCCGCCGTCCTCGGTGACGTGCAGGTCGACCGGGTCCAGCACGCGAACCGGTGCCAGGAACGACACCTGGTCCAGGTGCCAGGTCCGGTCCGGTTGCCGCACGTCCAGCGCCGCTAGCAGCAGGTCCACCTGGGCGGCCGCGGGCAACACGGGCGACCCGCCTACCCGGTGGTCGGCGACAGCAACGTCTCTAGGCGTAAGCGTGGTGGGGGAAGGCAGAGTGGTGGCCTCAGGGCGGGTAGTAGTCACAGCCTCAGCTCGAATCTGTCGCTGGCGAGGACGGTCCCGTTGACCTGGATGTCGACGAGGTGGTCGCCGGGGTAGTAGCGGCGGGTCTGGATCTCGCGGACTTTGTGCACCTTCTCCAGCGTGCGGCGCTCACCGGCGCCCAGGTCGACGGTGGCGAGCTTGAACACCTTGGGGATGGCCTTGCCGCCCTGGCGGACGTGGTGCACGACGTAGTCGACGGTGACCGAGTGCGGGTTGCTGTCGCCGTTGACCAGGTCGACGCGGATGGTCACCGACTCGCCGAGCCAGATCGCGGTCGGCGCGATCCGCACGGCCGGGACCTCGATGTGCTCGCCGCCGGTGGCTCCGAGCAGCCGCAGTGCGTCCTGGTCGCCCTTCTTCACCAGGGTGCGCAGGCCGTGCTTGACGATCCACGCGGTCTCCGGGGTGGGGCTCTCGGCGAGCCAGCGGGTCGCGGTGGCCAGCGCCAGTTCCCGGTCGTCCTTGGTGATGTCGTTGAGGTTGTTGGCGACCGACTTGCGCACGTACTCCGAGCTGTCGGAGCGCAGCGGCTCCAGGATCTCCAGCACGGGGCGGGGGTCCTTGACGAACCTGGTCAGCGTCTTCGCCCAGGGCAGCCGCGACCGGCAGCCCTCGCTGGCCGCCCGGCGCACGTTGTGGCTCGGTGAGGCCGTCCACTCGGCGAGGGTGGCCATGGCGAGGTCGTAGTGCTTCTCGATGTACGGGCGGACCGCGTACTCGGCGGTGTGCCTGCGGGTGATCTCCTCCAGCGCGCGCAGCGACACCTCGGGGTGGTCGTGGCCGTACTCCTCGACGAAGCGGGCCACCGGCATGAGGAACCAGGACTCGTTGAACATGCCCTCGCCCTCGGCCAGTTCCGCGCCGAGGATCGCCAGCAGCACCTCGACCGCCGCCGGGTAGTCGGCGGGCAGCCGGTCGCGCAGGCCCTCGGTGAGCACCAGCACCCGGTCCTTGAGTTCCTTGCCCGGGATGCGGGCGGCGACCTCCTCGGCGTACCCGGCCACGTCGAAGCCCGGGTGCACCGCGCGCACCTTCGCCCCGATCAGCTCCGCCGCGTCCTCGTTGAAGTGCCGCTTCAACCCGTATTCCTGCTCAGCCATGGCCGTTCCTCCCCATCGCGGGCACACCGTCGATCAATCGGGGCGGATCGTATTGGGCGGACGTCCCGGACGAATCGGGCGCGTGCGGATCTTGCGCCGACGGGCCGGTGGGCACCCAGTGCGGGGCCCGGTCGAAGGCGTAGGCCGGGATCGCTCTCGCCCGGCCGGGCGTGGTCGCGGTCCAGTCGACGGGGTCGCCGCCGAGGTAGCGGTCGACGACGGCGGCGTGCAGCCGGGCCACCGGGTCGTGGCCGCGGCGGAGCACGTGCTCGTAGCGGTTGTCGACGCCTGCCAGGTTCGCCCTGGCGAGGGCGACCAGCACCGGCGCGGGCCCGATCTCCCAGTAGGTCCTCGCCCCGGCGGCGTGCAGCCTGCCGACGGCGTCGCTCCACCGCACCGGCGAGGTCAGCGCCCGCGCCCAGGTGCCCGGATCGGTGACGGTGGCCGAGGTGTGCCAGTCGCCGCTGAGGGTCGACACGACCGGGATGGTCGGCTCGGTGAGGTCGGTGCCCGCGACGGCCTCGGCGAACGCGGTCACCGCCCCGGTCATCGCCGCGGAGTGGAAGGCGTGGCTGACCGTCAGCGCGGTCGTGCGGTGCGCGCACGCCTCGCGGAACGCCGCCAGGGCCGCGTGTGGACCGGCGACCGTGGTGTTGTCGGGGGAGTTGTAGGCGGCGACCTCGACTTCGGGGTGGCCGGCCAGCGCGCTGTGCACCGTGCGCGGGTCGGCGTGCACGACGGCCATGCCGCCTGAGCTGGGCATACCCTGCATGAGCCTGCCGCGGTGGGCGGTCAGCCGCATCAGGTCGGGCAGGGTGATCGCGCCCGCGGCGTGCAGGGCGGTCAGTTCGCCGACGCTGTGCCCGGCGACCAGGTCCGGGCGGATGCCCCAGGCCGCCAGCAGCCGCAGCAGCGCGACCTGGGTCGCCACGATCGCGACCTGCGCGTTCGCGGTGTCGGTCAGCTGCTCGCTCGCCGCCCCGTGCAACAGGTCCAGCAGCGGGGTCGTGGTGTGCGGGCGCAGCAGCTCGGCGCACTCGTCGATGGCCTCGCGGAAGACCGGTTCGGCGTCGAGGAGCTCACGGCCCATGCCCGCGTACTGCGAGCCCTGCCCGGTGAACAGGAAGGCGGCGGGAGGGCTCGTGGTGGTGAGCCGGGCGACCGGGGTGCGACCCGACGCCACCTCGGTCAACGCTGCCGCCAGTTCCCCCGCGTCCGCTCCGCGTACGGCCACCCGGAACCGGTGCTCGGCCCGGCCGGTGTTGGCGGTGTGCGCGAAGTCGACCAGCGGCGTGTCCGGCGCCAGGTGCGCGGCGTAGCGGGCGGCGAGCTCGCGCACCGACCGCTCCGAGGCCCCGCTGACCCGCACGACGTGGCTGGTGCGCGCCGGGGCCGGGGTGATCGGCGTCGCGGGCGCCTCCTCCAGGATGACGTGCGCGTTGACCCCGCCCATCCCGAATGCCGACACCGCGCCCCGCCTCGGCTCGTCCCCGCGGGGCCAGGCGTGCGCCCGGTCGGCGAGGTAGAACGGGGTCGACTCGAACCGGATGTGGTCGTTGGGCCTGCTCACGTGCAGCGTTGGCGGCACCTGGCCGTGCCGCATGGCCAGCAGCACCTTCAGCACGCCCGCCAGCCCGGCCGCGGGTTCGAGGTGGCCGACGTTGGACTTGAGCGAGCCGAGCGCGCAGAACTGCGTGCGGTCGGTGTGCGCCCGCCACGCCGCGCTCGCCCCCTCGACCTCGATGGGGTCCCCGAGGCTGGTGCCGGTGCCGTGCGCCTCCAGCAGCCCGATGCCCTCGGGGGTCACCCCAGCGTCGGCCAGGGCGGCGGTGATCACCTCCCGCTGGGCGCGCGGGCTGGGCGCGGAGTAGCGGGTGGTGCGGCCGCCGTGGTTGACCGCGATGCCCTTCACCAGCGCCAGCACGTCGTCTCCCGCCGCCACGGCGTCAGTGTGCCTGCGCAGCACCACCGCCACGGCTCCCTCACCGGGGGTGAAACCGTCGGCGGAGGCGTCGAAGGCCCGGCACCGCGACCGCGGCGACAGCGCCGCCAGCTCCCGCATCGACTCGAAGTACTCGGGGCTGATCGCGGCGTGCACCCCGGCGACGACGGCGGTGTCGATGTCGCCCGAGCGCAGGTGCTGCACCGCGGTGTGCAGGGCGACCAGGGTCGAGGAGCACAGCGTGTTCACCAGGACGCTGGGGCCGTGCCAGTCCATCAGGTACGACAGCCGGTTCGGGATCATCGCCTCCAGGCCGAGCCCGCGGCCCGCCGCGATCCCGTGCCTGGCCCGCTCCTCGTGGTAGTGGTCGTGGCTGTAACCGATCCACAGCCCGGTCCGGCTCGACCTGGCCCGCTGGCCCATGCGCCCGCCGTGCTCCAGCGCCTCCCAGATCGTCTCGTAGACCACCCTGGCCTGCGGGTCGATCAGCGGGGCCTCGCGCGCGGAGATCCGGAACGGGGCCGGGTCGAACAGGTCGACCTGGTCCAGGAAGGACGCCTGCCCGTCCGGTCGGGAGCCGCGCCGCTCGCCGGGAACCGGGCCGACGGTGTCGCGGCCGGTGCGCAACAGGTCCCAGAACTCGTCGAGCCCGTGCGCGGTGGGCACCCGGATGGCCGCGCCGACGATGGCGATGTCGCGGGCCTGGGGCTCGGGTGCCTCGACGGTGATCGCGCGAGCGGGTGGCGTCGGTAGCGGCTCAGGCTCGAGAGTGGGTTGGGGGACCTGTGTGTTCTGGGGGACGGTGAACGACTCGGATTCCAGGAACTCCGCGAAGCCACGCGGGGTCGGGTACTCGAAGAACACCGTGGGGTACAACGACAGGCCGTGGTCGCGCGACAGCCGGTCGCTCAGTTCGACCAGGCCGACCGAGTCGAACCCGGCGGCGAGGAACTCGGTGTCGGCGTGCGCGCCATCAATGCCCGACTCGGCGAGGAACCAGGACAGGGTGTCCCTGGGTCGCTCCACTGTGGACTTCAGTGGTTGCGGTTCAACAGATTTGGGCTGGGCCGGTTCCGCGGCGGGTAGGGCGCCATCGCTGCTGAAGGCGCGCAGCGGCACGCGCTTGGACGAGATGTCACCGAACTCCAGCAACACCCGGCCGTCCGCGTCGGTGACCAGCTGGGTCACCCGGCAGGCCTCGTGGTTCCAGAACGCCACCTCGGTGCGCACGTACGCGGCCTGCTCCAGCGGCCCGTGCCAGCGGGTGCGACCCACCGACAGCGGGATGAACGCCGAGGCGTCGTCGGCGCCGAACACCGGGTTGTCCGGGTCGATCGCGGCGATGGTCACGCTGTCGAGCAGCCCGGGGAACAGGGCGACGTCGTCGGGGTTGAGCGCGCGCTGCCTGCCGCCCTCGATCCGCGCGAGCGTGCCGCCGCCCGGGATGCCCGCGACCCAGGAGATGTTGCGGTAGTAGCGGCCGTGCGTGTAGCCGATGCGCCGCAGCCACCGGTACACCCGCGATCCGGCGTGCAGCGGGCCGCACTGGTCGAGCAGGTCGCGCACCGGCACCGTGACTGGCTCGGGTGTGGAGCCCGCCAACGCGCCGGTCACGTACGCCGCGCCGCTCTCGTCGGTGACGGTGAAGGCGGATCCCTTGACCTGGCACACCACCAGGCTTGGTGCCTCGGGGATCAGCGGCCGGTGGAACAGCAAGTCGTCGACACCGTGGAACACCTCGCCCGCCGCTTCCACGCCTTGGCGCAAGAAGTCGAACCAGCCAACCCCGGGCAGCATGGCCGTCCGATAGACCGAGTGCTGCGCGATGGGTGTCTCTGCGGGACCGAAGAGGCGGGAGAACGTATAGCCGTCGGGTGTGGGCTCGACCTTGAGTGCGCTGCCGGGTTCGGCCGAGCGCAGCGGTTCGGGGAGGTTCAGGGAGCGGCCGGTGGCTTGTACGGCGGGGAGCGTCCGCTTGTGCCACGGTGCGTCGGCCTGGAAAGCGGTCCAGTCGACGGTGTGTCCCGCGTTGTGGGCGTGCGCCACCGCGGCAGCGAACACGGCGGCGACATCGTCGTCACGCAGTCGTGCGCCGAGGTCGAAGCCGTCCGGTGTGGTGGTCGGGTGGCCGTTGGAGTTGGTGAGCGCCTCGGCGAGTGCCTGTTCGAGGTCGGCTCGCCCGTAGCAGGCGGCGGCGACGGAGGTCCACTTGCTCGGCACGTCGAGTGCTTGCTCGGGGATCCCGTTGGCGCGCAAGGCGACTAGTTGGGCGACCATGGCGCTGACCGGCACCAAGGGTCCGGCGAAGCGCTCAAGGGGGAGTCCGACGGCGGCTTCGAACCGATCCAGGACTGCGGCCACCTCGGGGACCGCCCGGTCCAGCTCGATCAACCAGCTCGGCGGTGTTGCGGCGTCTGGTTCCCGCACCACGATCGGTCCGCTGGACGTCGGATTCTCGAGCAACCACGATCGAAGGGCCGCGGCCAGTTGGGTGGAGTCCACACCGGACACAGCGATGGTCTCGGCTCGGCGCGGGCGGGCCAGCCGGGCGGTCGCGCAGATGTCGGCGAGGTCGTTGGCGTTCGCGGTGAGGAAACCGGTCCACTGCGCGGCCAGCTCCCGTAGCGCCTCGGGAGTGTGAGCGGAGATCGGGAGGACCTCGGCTTGGCGGGTGCCTGGGGTGGGGGTGTGGTCGATGCCGTCCAGTACCAAGTGGACGTTGGTGCCGCCGAAGCCGAAGCCGCTGATCCCGGCTCGCCGCACCGGCACCTCCGGCCAGGGGCCGTGTTCGGTCGGGAGGTGGAACGGGCTGGTGGCCAGGCGCAGCCGGGGGTTGGGCCGCTCGACGGCGGTCGCGGGCAGCCTGCGCTCGGTGAGGCAGGTGATCAGCTTCGCCAGTCCGGCCATGCCCGCCGCGGAGTGCAGGTGCCCGATGCGCCGCTTCACCGAGCCCAGCGCCACTGACCCGGTCGTGACCCCGTGCGCGCCGAACACCTCGGTGAGCGCCCGGACCTCGATCGGGTCACCGATGGCGGTCCCGGTCCCGTGCGCCTCGATGTACTGGACCGACGCCGGGTCCACAGTGGAGTACACCGACCGCAGCAGCTCGATCTGCGCGTCCAGGTTCGGGGTGGTCACCCCCATCGTGGCGCCGTCGTTGTTCGCGCCCCACCCGCTGATCGCGGCCAGCACCCGATCCCCGTCCCGCTCCGCGGCGGCCAACGGCTTGAGCACCAGCGCAGCGGCGCCCTCACCGGGCACATACCCGTCGGCCCGCTCATCGAAGGTCCGGCATAACCCGTCCGCCGAGAGCGCGCCGGTGCGGGAGAGCAGCACGTAGGTGAGCGGGTCGATGAGCAGGTCAACCGCCCCGACCACCGCAACCTCGGCTGATCCGGCGAGCAACCCCTGACACGCCAACCACACCGCCGTCAGCGACGACGAACACGCCGTGTCCACCACCAGACTCGGCCCCGACAGATCAAGCCGATCCGACAGCCACGCCGCCGCGAAGTTCTGCGACCGCCCCCACAACGCGGCGGCCACCGGGTCCTCGGCCTCCCCGGCACCAACGCCACGACCGTGGTCGAACCCGTAAGAGTTCATCCGCGCGCCGATGTAGACCCCAGCCGCCAACCTCCGCCGAACCCCCAAGTACCCGGAGTCCTCCAGCGCCGCGGCCCCGACCTCCAACATCACCCGCTGCTGCGGATCAAGCAACCGCGCGTCGCTTTCGGACAGGCCGAACGCCGCGTGGTCGAAAGCAAAAGGGTCGGGCAGGAACGCACCGCGCTCGTGCGTCCCGCGGTGTGGCCCATCGCCCAAGTAGCGCTCCTTGGCCCACCGGGCGGGCGGCACCGACCCGACCTCGATGGTGTCGGTGCGCAGCAGGCTGGACAGATCAGTGCTGTCCTCCGCACCGGGCAGCCGCACGGCCATCCCGATCACCGCGATCCGCTGGTCGGTCATCGCAGGTCTCCTAACGTGCTGGCCGGAGCGGTGCTGTTGGTGACGCTCAGCGGTGCCGCAGGCGCGGCCCCTGGCGTTGTCCTCGGGCCGGTCGCGGCTGCCCCGTCAGACCGCTGCTCGCGCTGGAGCCGCGCGGTGGCAGCCTCGGCGCGGCCGGTATGCCGCTGGCTGGAAGGCCAGGTGCTGCATCTCGCCTCAAGCGGCCCTGGGGCTGTGTTGATGACCGTGGTGCGCTGGTCGGTCATCGGAGGTCTCCTAATTGGCTGGCCGGAGCGGTGCTGCTGGCGGCGTTGAGCGCTGCTGCGGGCGTAGGGAGCAGCTCGGCGTGGCATCGATCCCGGTGCTCAGGTCGACCGTGCGGGAGAGCGGTGGCCGCCCGGGCAAGGGGTGCTGTCTCCTGTTGGGTTGCCGTGCCGGTGTGCCGCTGGCCGGATGGCCGGGTGCTGCGTTTTGCTTCAGGCTGCCGTGTGGCTGTGTTGATGACCGTGGTGCGCTGGTCGGTCATCAACATGTCTCCTAGCAGGAGGGCTAGGGCGGTGCTGTTGTGGGCGTTGAGCGGCGCTGCGGGCGCAGCGCCTGGTGTTGCTGTTGTGCTTGGGCTGGTCTCGGCTTTCGCGGCTCGCCAGCCAGACCGGTGGTCGCGCTGGGGTCGCGTGGTGGCGGCTTCGGCGCGGCGCCGAACGCGGTGCTCAACTGGACCGCGTAGGGGAGCGGCGGTCACCCGGGCAAGGGGTGCCGTTTCCTGTCGGGTTGCCGTGCCGGTGTGCTGTTGGCTGGATGGTCGGGTGCTGCGTTTCGCCTCAGTTGGCCGTGTGGCTGTGTTGATGACCGTGGTGCGCTGGTCGGTCATCGGGGGTCTCCTGTCAGGCTGGCGGGAGCATGGCCGTTGGTCGTGATGAGGCCGCGCAACAGTGACCCGAGGGCGGTGTCCGTTCCGCTCGGAGCGGGTGCCGGTTCGGGGCGGGGGGCGGGGAGGGCCGTGCCGGGGGTGATCTCGGTGGCCAGGTCGGCGATGGTGCGGGAGCGCAGGAGGGCGCCCGGGTCGACGGTTGTGCCCAGTTGGCGTTCGATGGCGGCGGTGAGTTCGGCGAGGGTGATGGAGTCCAGGCCCAGGTCGGCCAGGTTGCGGTTGCCGGGGTGGGCGCCGAGGACGGTGTGGAAGGCCTGGCCGATTGCCTCGATGACGCCGGGGTTCGCGGCCACGACACCGGGCTTCACAGTGGCTGGTTCTGCCACAACGAGTTCCGGCGCGGATCGAGAAGGCTTCGGTACTGCAGATTCCGGTGTAGCAGTGCCGGGGAAGACGATCGCGCCGCCGGTGGTGAGGTGGGCGGTGAAGAGGTCTAGGGCCTCGATGGGGGTCAGCGAGTGCTGCGCGGCGAAGGACGGGTCCGCCGCCATGCCGGTGTCGGTCCAGTTGGGCCAGGCGTGGGCGGTGACCACCGGACCCGCCCGCCAGGAGTCGGCGACGGCGAGTTGGTAGGCGTTGGCCAGGGCGTAGTCGACCACGCCCCGACCGGCCTCGGGCCGGGCACCGGCGAGCGAGGACACCAGGACGACGAACTCGGCGTCCCGGTCGACCGCTACCCGCAGGACCGCCTGGGTGCCCTCGACCTTGGGGGCCGTCACCGCCGCCGCTGCGGACCACTCGCGTCGTCGCACCGCGCCGATCGGGTTGACCCCACCGGAAGCGTGCACGATGCCGCGCAACCGACCCCAAGCCTGCGAGAGCTGGTCAACCACCGCTCTGAGCGCCTCGGCGTCGGTCACATCGCAGCGCAGGTACCGCACCTCGGCATCGAGAACCGGCGCCGTCGCAGCAGACCGCCCGACGATGCCGATGCGGCGCGCACCCATCGAGACCAGTTGGCGCACCAGCAGCGCACCGACCGCGCCGAGACCGCCGGTGACCAGGACGTAGCCGCCACCCGACAGATCAGTCGAGCCGGGAGCAGCGGGCTCGGCCACGGCCGTGAACCGCACACCACCGCGGTAGACGACCGTCGACCCACTGCCCAACTCGGCCACCACCTGCCCGGCCCGAGCCGCCACGGGGTCATGCGGGTCGAGGTCGATGGTGGTCACCTCGAGCCCGTTTTCCGCGGCCGTGGCCCGAACCGCGTGCAGCCGAGCCGCTGCCTCGGGATCACCCTGGCCACGCACCGCCGCCGCGCCGTGTTCCACCCACACGACCCGACCGCTCGTGGGCAGGTCGCGCAGTCCATTCCAGAAGCCCGCCTGACCCGGCTCGACGACGACGGCGGTCAGACCCTCGTGCCCGAGCCGTGCGACCAGCGCAGCGTCACCGCACAGCACCGTCACCGGGCCAGCCACACGTGGGGCAGTAGTGGGATCCGCGACCCATCGAGTCCGCAGGGCCTCCGGAGCCGGAGCCCGGTGGTGGTGCCAGTACCGATCGCGGGCGAACGGGTACGTCGGAAGGTCGTGTACCCGCCTGCCGGGGATCACCGGAGCCTCGACCGGCCCCCGTGTGATCTCGAAGCCTGAGCGCAGCGCCGACACCAGTTCCGCGACAGTCCTCCCACGCACCACAGCCCCGTACTCGAGGACCGATCGACCGGTGTTCGCTGTGTGGCACAGGTCGGCGATGTCGGTGGCCCGCTCGAACCGGTCGGCGTAGCGGGACGCGAGTTCCCGCACCGCTCGCTCCGTGGCGGCGGACACCCGAACCGCGAATTCCTCCACAGTAGACGTACCAACAGGATGATCCGGTGCGGCTTCCAGCACGACGTGGGCGTTGACCCCGCCCATGCCGAACGCGGACACCGCAGCGCGCCGGGGAGCGCCAGCGGGCCAGGGGTGCAGCCGGTCGGCCACGTAGAACGGGCTGCCCTCGAACCGGATGTGGTCATTGGGCCGGTTCACGTGCAGTGTTGGGGGGATCTCGCCGCGCTCCATCGCGAGCAGCGCCTTCACCACGCCCGCCAAACCCGCGGCCGGTTCGAGGTGCCCCACGTTGGACTTCAGCGAGCCGATCGCGCAGAACTGCGTGCGGTCGGTGTGCTCACGCCACGCCTTCGACAGACCCTCGACCTCGATCGGATCACCCAACTCCGTGCCGGTCCCGTGCGCCTCAAGCAACCCGATCGACGCGGGCGACACCCCGGACCGGGCCAGGGCCGCGGTGATCACCTCGTGCTGGGCGGCGCTGCTGGGCACCGTCAACCCGCTGGTCCGGCCGCCGTGGTTGACCGCCGTGCCCTTGATGACACCACGCACCGGGTCGCCGTCACGCAGCGCGGCCGCCAACGGCTTCAGCACCACGGTGACCACGCCCTCGCCGGGGACGAACCCATCGGCATCAGCGTCGAACGCCCGCGACTGACCAGTCGGTGACAGCGCCCGCAGGCTCCGCATCGCGGTGTAGTGCAGGGGCGACAACGCCAACCGCACGCCCGCGACCACAGCCTGTTCGCACTCGCCGTCGTGCAGGCTGCGCACGGCGGTGTGCAGGGCGACCAGCGACGACGAGCACAGGGTGTCGATGGTCATGCTGGGGCCGGTGAGGTCCAGGAAGTGGCTGACCCGGTTCGCCAGGAACGCGTTGTGGTTGCCCAACCCGGCGTGCGCGTCCAGCTCCGGGTCGATGTTGTGGTCCTTGTAGTGCTGGTAGCTGGCGCCCACGAACACGCCGGTCGAACGCGGCGCCGACAGCGGTGCGATGCCCGCCGACTCCCACGCCTCCCACACCCCGCGCAGCAGCCACCGCACCTGCGGGTCGAGCACCTCCGCCTGCTTCGGGAAGAACCCGAACAGCTCCGCGTCGAACTCGTCGGCCACACCGAGGAACCCGCCGAGCGCCTCGTCCGCGCCCACCCACCGCTCGCGCGGCGCCCGGTCGACCCCGTCTCGCCCGTGGGACAACATCTCCCACAGTTCGTCTGGCCCGACAGCGCCCGGCAGCGCGCACGACAACCCGATCACGGCGATGTCCTCAGTCCGAACCGGGCTGTCCCCCAAAACGATGGTCTTCGCCGCAGGAACTTCCGATGGCACAAGCGAGGCCACAGTGGCAGCCAGTGCCTGGCAGTCGCGGGCGTCGAGCACGTCCACCGGTGTCAGCTCGACCCCGAGTCGCCGCTGCAGCTCAACACCGACCATGGTGGCCAGCATCGAGTCCATGCCCGCCGACACCAGCCCGGTCGTGGCGGTCACCGACGGGTCGTGCAGCACCGAGCGCACCGCGTCCACCACGGTGTCCAAGTGCCGCAGGGGATCCAGCTCCTCGACCTGGCGTGCCCGCGGCGGGGCGACCGGCCGGTACACCACGTCCTCCAGCGAGACCAAGACCTGTCCGGCCTCGTCGAGCAGGGCGATCGTCCCGCAGCGGTCGACACCAGTACCGGGGGACAGTCTTATGTGGGCGTACGCGGCCAAACCCGGATCGGCCCATCGCGTCACCCGCCCCAGCGAGACCGGGAGGTAGGTGCCGTGGTCAGCGGTCGGGTCGGCCAGTGTCAACACAGCCATGCTCTGCAACGCGCCGTCCAACGCGGCTGCCACCCGATCGCCGGTGAGGCGCAGACGTACCAATGCGTCGTACCCGCCGAACCGGATCTCGGTGATCGGGTTCAGTGGCGGCGCCAGGTCCATCGCCTTCGCCGCGAACCACGCGTACAACCCCTCCGGCGCGAGGTCCCGCGGGCAGAGACCACGAAGATCGTCCAGTGAAACCCGCGTAGGCATGGTTCCGGGCGCGGCGACCTCAGCCCGTCCGATCGCCCGCTGCCCGTGGCGGAACTCGATCTCACTGCCGGACACGCCCAGGGTCGTCGGCCCCTCTCCGGTCCCCAGAGCTGTCAGGTGTACCCGCACCAGCGCAGGGGAAACCTGGAACGCCAGCTCCAACAGCAGTGCCGCCGGAACCGTATCCTCACCGAAGATCCGATGCGCCGCCAGCAGAGTCGAGTGGTCCACTTCAGACTCGGGGCGGAACGGATACGGCGGTAGCACAACACGATCAGGCGTGAACGGGTGCAGCTCCCGCCAGTTGACATCCTTACCGGACACAAACCTCGCCGCCAACTCCGCGGGCAACGAGGCGTCGGTTTCACTGCGCCACACGGTGCCGGGGGAGTCCGCCGCCGCTCGCAGACCCTCGGCCAGCTCAGCAGAGGTGTGGCCCAGCACAGCGATCCGATGCGCCAAGTGCGCCCGACCAACAGCTGCGGAAAACGCCACCGTGGCCGCGTCGACCGGTGCCGACTCCAGGAACCTGGCCAGAGTCTTGGCGCGCCGGGCCAATGCCTGCGGGGTGTGCGCGGACACCGGGACGACCTGCTCGCCGGTGCTCGCCCGCGGCTGCCTCGACGACTCGTGCGACGAGACCACGATGTGCGCGTTCGTCCCGCCCATGCCGAAAGCGCTGATCCCGGCCACCCGGGGGCCGGTCCACGGCGTCACCTCGGTCGGCAGCGACAGCACACCAGCCGAGAGGTCCAGGTGAGTACCCGGAGTCTCGAACCCGGCCAGCGGCGGGATCTCCTCGTGCTCCAGGCACAGCAACACCTTCACCAGGCCCGCCAAGCCCGCAGCGGGCTCCAGGTGCCCGATGTTCGCCTTCACCGACCCGACCGCGACCGGCCGCTCACCCCCCGCGAACACCTCGTTCAGCGCGGCCACCTCGATCGGATCACCCAACCGCGTCGCCGTCCCGTGCGCCTCGACCAGCGACACCTCGGACGCCTCGACGCCAGCGTCAGCGAGAGCGGTGCGGATCACCGCGGTCTGCGCCTCACCGCGCGGCACCGACAGCCCGCTGCCCCGACCGCCGTGGTTCACCGCCGCACCCCGGATGACACCCCAGATGTGGTCGCCGTCGCGCTCGGCGTCCTCTAGGCGCTTGAGCAACACCGCGACCGCGCCCTCGCCGGGGACGAATCCCGCCGCCCGGTCGTCGAACGGCCGCGGCCGCTCAGTCGAGAGCGCGCCGAGCTGGCTGAGACTGCGGTAGTACCACGGGGTCAGGCCGACGTGGCAGGCCGCGACCACGGCGGCCGCGCACTGTCCGGCCCGCAGGCTGGTCACGGCCTGCTGCACCGCCACCAGCGATGACGAGCACAGCGTGTCCACCGTCTGCGACGGTCCGGTGAGGTCGAGCGCGAAAGACACCCGGTTGGCCAGCACGGCGTTCATCGACCCCAGCGCGGTGTGCGGCCCGACCTGGTCGAGCCCCCGCGCGTCGCGGAAGTGGGTGTACGTGGCGCCGACGAACACCCCGACATCACGCCGACCCGCCATGCCCGCCTCGTCGAGCACCGACCAGGAGTGCTCCAGCAGCAACTTCTGCTGTGGGTCCAACTCCTCCGACTCACGAACCGAAATCCCGAAGAACGAAGGCTCCAGACGATCCACATCGGACAGGAACGCGCCGATGCGGCAGTAGGTGCCGTCCATCTCCGGCGAGCGCGGGCGGTGGTGCTCGTCGATCGACCAGCGCTGCTCGGGCACCTCGGTGAACGCGTCGCCGCCTTCCCGCAGCATCGCCCAAAACCCGTCCAGGGTGCTCGCGCCCGGCAAGTCCGCCGACACCGCGACCACAGCGATCGCTCCACTCATGTCCCGCCTCGGCAGGTCCGCGACCGGAGTCGGTTCGGGCTCAACCGGTGCGGTGACAACTGGCGTGACGACAACCGGCTCTACAGCGGCCGGATCGGCAACAGCCCGCGCGGCAGCGGGTTCGGTGGCGCTCGGCAGGCTGACGCCGTGCCGCCGCACCAGCGCTTCGGCGACCGAGCGCAGGTCCGGGTACTCCAGGAACAGGGTGGCGGGAACCGTGGCGCCCCAGCGCCGGGTCAGCTTCTCCGCCAAGTCCACGCTCATGATCGAGCTCATGCCGTGGTCGGTCAGCGCCGCCGCCGGGTCGACCTCGGGCAACCCCAGCCACTCAGCGACGAACTCGCCCAAAGCGGCCAGCACCCGTTCTTCGTCGCCCACGGCAGCGGTAACAGGCTTGGATGCGGCGGGCGTGGCGAACGCCGGGTCCGAGGTGTCGCGATGGGCGATCACGACCTGGCGGACGTCGGCGCGCAGCGTGTCCAACAGCGCCGCCAGCGCCTCTTCCGTGCCCAGCGGCCGCACCCCTCGCGCGCGCAACTGGTCGGCGACCGCCACGCCCATTCCGGTCTCGCCCCACAACCCCCAGTCGATCGCCACCCACGGCGCCCCCGCTGTGTGCGCGACCGCGTCGAGATAGGCGTTCGCCGCGGCGTACCCACCCTGCCCCAGGTTGCCGAAGGTGCCCGACACCGAGGCGAACAACGCGACGAAGTCCAGGTCCAGCCCGTCCAGCGCGGCGGTGAGGGCCGTCGCACCGTCCACTTTGGGCCGCAGTACCCGGTCCAGGTCCTCGTCCGTGATCGAACGGATCAGCTTGTCCGACAGAGTGCCCGCCGCGTGCACGACACCGTGCAGCTCGCCGTGGTCGCGCCGGAAGGCTGCCACCATCTCGCTCAGCACGCCGGGAACCGCGACATCCGCGGCATACGAGACGACGCGGCAACCGTGCGCCTCGATGGCCGCGACCGCCTCCGCATCGGCACGACCCGACCGGCTCACCAGGGCGACGACCGACGCCCCCGCCGCGGCGAACCGTTCAGCGACAACAACTCCCAGGCCGCCATGCCCACCCAGCAACAGGTACCGGCCGCCCTCACGCACACCCGGCCGGTCAGCGGTCAGCGGCGCGGTCACCCGACGCGGCGCGTACCGCACGCCCGCCCGGTAGGCGATCTCCACCGGCCCATCGCCGAGCTCGCTCACCAGCGAGCCCACCGAGGCCGCGTCGACGTCGATCAGCCGAGGCCGCAGCCCCGGGTACTCGATGGCCGCGCTGCGCAGCAGACCCCATGCGGCCGCCTTGGCCGGAATAGGGCGGTCCCCATCCAGCACCGGCTGCCCGTTCTCCGTGACGACGAACAGCCTGCCCTGCCGCTGACGGGCGCTGAACGCCTTCAGCAGCTCGACAGTCCCGTGCACCGTGTCGCGAAGTTCCTCGCCGAGGACGACCACAACGCCCTCGACCTTGCCGTCCGCCTCGTCCAGGGAACCGACCACCACCGCGCCCTCGGCACGCAGCGCCGCGGCCACACCCCGGTGGGCCACCACCCAGGTCCCGCTCGCCTTGTCGCGCGGCGCAGCGGCCTCAGTACGCTCCCACACCATGCGCGTGACCAGCGGGTTCTCCCGCCCGGGCAGCGCGCGCATCCGGATGCCGGTGAACTCCGCGAGCACCACGCCGGACGTGTCGAGCACGAGCGCATCGGCCATCGAGTACGCGCCCTCCACCGACGTGCGGCGCACCTGAACCGCGACCTCGGTGACTGACCCGGACAACGCCCCGTGCAACACCAGCCGGTCGACGCCGATCGGCAGCACCGGCAGCGGGCTCGCGCCCTGGATCGCGCGGCTCGCCACCTGGAACACCCCGTCGACCAGCAACGGGTGCGCGTGCCACGGCGCGGCGGTCCGCTCGGTCCGCAGCACCGCCTCGGCCGTGCCGTCCCCGACCGCGAGCGAGGCCACGGTGCGGAACAGCGGCCCGTACTCGAGTCCCGTCGCCGCCCACCCCGCGTAGACCGTCGCAGGGTCCACGCGGGTCGGGCAGGACACGCTCCACACCGGGGCCCGGTCGGGCCGGGGCAGGACCCGGCCGGACCCCGACGACACCACGGCGCCCGCGGCGGTCACCAGCGTGAAGCCGGTGTCCGCCCCGGACACCACCTCCATCCGCAGGTCCGCCCGGCCCCCGTCGGCGACCGCGACCGGCCTGCGGAAGGCCACCGCGGTCAGCTCGATCGGGGGCACGTCCCGCTGACCGGGCGCGGCCCGCCTGGCCACCGCGAGCACCGCCATCTCCACCTGCACCGCCGCGGGCAGCAGACCCGCGCCGCCGGAGCGGTGCTGGGCGATCAGCGGCTCGTGGTCGGCGAACGACTTCTCGTACGTCTCGGCGATCTGGCCTGCGCGGGTCACTGGTCCTCGCTCGAACGCTCGTAGTGGTTGTCGAACAGCGGGTGCGCCGGGGCGGGGCGAACGGCCCCGGTGGCGACGCTCTCCTGCACGGCCGGAGCGGCCAGCTGACTCAGCTCGAACGGGTACGCCGGGATGGTGGTGGTGCGCCCGCCCCGACCCGCGTGCACGGCCGTCCAGTCCACGGCCACACCCTCGTCCCGGTAGAGCTCGGCGAGGGTCGTCAGCAGCGAGGTCTGGTTGGCGACCCGCTTGCGCAGCGTCGGCAGGAACCGGCCCGCACCCTCGGGGAGCACCGCCCGCGCCAGCGGGAGCAGCACCTGCTCGGGCCCGACCTCGACGAACACCCGCGCCCCGGCCTCGTGCACGGCGGTCACCGCGTCGGTGAACCGCACGGGTTCGCGGATCGCCGCGGCCCAGCCCGCCGGGTCGCGCAGCGACTCGCCCGTGTGCCAGGTGCCGGTGCGGGTGGACACGAACGGCACCGTGGCGTCGGCGAACCGGGTTGAGCGCACGGCGTCGGCGAACACCGGCACCGCGCCGGACATCATCGCCGAGTGGAACGCGTGGCTCACGGTCAGCGCCGTGTGCCGGTGCGCCGTGGCGGCCAGGTACCGCTCCAGCGCCGGACGCGGCCCGGACACCGTGGTGTTGGTGGGCGAGTTGAGTGCCGCCAACTCCACTTCGGGGTGCTCGACCAGCTCCGTCAACACGACCGAAGCGTCGGCGTGCACCACCGCCATCGCGCCGCCCACGGGCTGTGCGGCCATCGCCGCACCGCGGCGCACCGCCAGCTCGATCAGGTCCGCCAGGGTCAACACGCCTGCCGCATGGGCTGCGGCGAGCTCCCCGACGCTGTGACCGGCGACGACATCAGGCACGACTCCCCAGCCCGCCAGCAGGCGAACCAGCGCGGCCTGCACGGCCACGATCGCGACCTGGGCGTGCTCGGTCCTTGTCAGTTCCTCCTCCGGCGCGGCGAACACGAGATGCCGCAAGTCCTTGCCCAGCAACAGCATCGCCAGGTCTGCGCACTCGTCCAGCGCGGCCCGGAACACCGGCTCGCTGTCGTAGAGCCCGCGCGCCATGCCCGGGTACTGCGAGCCCTGACCGGTGAACAGGAACGCCACCGGCGCCTTCGCGCTCGACCGGACCACCGGCCGGTCCCCACCGCCCACCGCCCGCAGTTGGGTGGCGAGGTCGGCGCGATCGCCCGCCAAGACCGCCGCCCGGAACCGGTGCTCGGCGCGGCCCGCGTTCGCGGTGTGCGCGAAGTCGACCAGCTCGGTACCCGGGTACCGGTCGAGGTGATCGGCGTAGTGCGAGGCCAGTGCGCGGACCGCGTTCTCGGTCGCGCCGCTGACCCTGACCAGCGTGGTGTCCTGAGTGGACACCTCGCGGGCCGCCTGGGGTGGCGGCTCCTCCAGCACGACGTGGGCGTTGACGCCACCCATGCCGAACGCGGAGACAGCCGCCCGCCTCAGGGTGTCCGACGTCCACTCGTGCAGCCGGTCGGCGATGTAGAACGGCGTGTCCTCGAACCGGATGTGGTCGTTCGGCCGGTCCACGTGCAGCGTCGGCGGGATCTGGCCGTGCTCCATCGCCAGCAGCACCTTCACCAGCCCGGCGAGCCCGGCAGCCGGTTCGAGGTGGCCGATGTTGGACTTCAGCGACCCGATCGCGCAGTACTGGGTGCGATCGGTGTGCTTGCGCCAAGCCTTGGTCAGGCCCTCGACCTCGATGGGATCACCGAGACCGGTGCCCGTGCCGTGCGCCTCCAGCATCCCGATGGTCTCCGGGTTGACGCCCGCCCGGGCCAGGGCAGCGGAGATCACGTCGTGCTGCGCCGCGCTGCTGGGCACCGTCAACCCGCTCGTGCGGCCACCGTGGTTGACCGAGGTGCCCTTGATGACACCGCGCACCCGGTCCCCGTCGCGCAGGGCAGCCGCCAGCGGCTTCAACACCACCGCCACCACGCCCTCACCGGGGGCGAACCCGTCGGCGCCCGCGTCGAACGCCCGCGACGCGCCGGTGCGGGAGAACGACCGCAGCCGCGACCCCAGCTGGAAGTAGTGCGGCGACAACGCCAAGTGGACACCGGCGACCACGGCCTGCTCGCACTCGCCGTCGTGCAGGCTGCGCACGGCGGTGTGCAGGGCGACCAGCGACGACGAGCACAGGGTGTCGATGGTCATGCTGGGGCCGGTGAGGTCCAGGAAGTGGCTGACCCGGTTCGCCAGGATGGCGTTGTGGTTGCCCAATCCGGCCGCGGTCTGCACGACGTCACCGACGACCTGGTCGCGGTAGTGCTGGTAGCTGGCACCCACGAACATCCCGACTGAGCGGCCAGACCGCCCCGAGATGCCCGCGTCCTCCATGGCCCGCCACACGACGCGGAGCAGGTGCCGCTGCTGGGGGTCGATCCACCGCGCCTCGGCGGGCGCGATGCGGAAGAAGCCCGCGTCGAACCCGGTCAGCTCGTCGACGAACCCGGCGCGGCGCAGGTAAACCGTGCCGGGACCGGAGTCCTCGGCGTAGTAGGCGTCCAGGTCCCACCGGGACCGGGGCACCTCGGTGAGGCAGTCCTCGCCGCCGGTCAGCACCCGCCACAGCTCCTGCGGGTCGGCGGCGTTCGGGAACACCCCGTCGAAGCCGATCACCGCGATGTCGGTACCGGTGATCTCGGGGTGCTCGGGGGCGGCGGATGCGGGGTTGGTGAACGCGGGTGTGCCCAGGGGTCGGTCAACGGCGGAGGTCGAGGGCTGGGCGACCTCCGCCACCGAAGGGTCCTGGCCCGCTCCGTTCATTGCGGGGATCCCGGCGGGCGCAGCAGCTACGTCGGGTACGGCGGTGACGCCGTAGCCCTCGCGCAGTTCGGCGACCAGCGCGTCGACCGTGCCGACCTCCAGGACCAGGGTGACCGGGATGTCCACGCCGAGCCGGGCGCGCAGGTCCTGCGCCAGCGACACGGCGACCATCGAGTCCAGGCCCTGCTCCTCCAGCGGCCGGTCCCGCTCCAACGCGGCGGCGTCGGTCTCCAGCGCCGCGGCGACCCACTGCGTCACCGCGGCGGCCAGCGCCCCACCTACCCGGACGACCGGTGCGACCGGCGGCTGAACGGCGACGACAGGCGCGGGTTGGATCGGTGTCGGTGCCTCGACGCGTTTCCACGTCACCCCACGAGCGATCAGCACCGGCGTGGCCCCGTCGAAGATCACCAGAGACGCGGTCAGCAGACCCGACCCCTCGCGATCACGGACCGCTTGGACCCGTGCCGTGGCGGGCACAGGACCGAGAACCGACAGCCGCTGCAACGCGAACGGCACGTGCAGGCCCTGCGCGCCGCAGGCGGCCAACGCGACCTGGAACGCGCCATCGAGCAGCCGGGCGTCCACAATCCCGTTCGCCGCGTCGACGTGGATGGTGCCGGTGGCGAACCCGTCCCCGGCGGACAACGCCGTCACGCAGCGGTATCCAGGGCCGTAGGCCAAGCCCGCCTCGGCGAAGTCCCGGTAGAACCGCGCCAGGTCGACCGATGCGGCCGGGAGTTCGGGGATCGTCGGCACCTCAGCCGACGGCTCCTCGACCCGGGCGTCGCACACCGTTGTCCCCGCGCTGTCGCGGAAGACGACCGCGTCGCCGTCGATCCGGCCGGTCAGCGAACCGGGGGAGCGGACGGAGTCGCGCAGCGTGAGGTCGCGCAGCCCGAAGCGGGTCCGTCCGACCAGCTCGGCGACCTTGCCCGGGTACGCCGCACCCGGCAGGGTCGGGATCCCGCGGACCACGTGCTCGACCGCCTCAGCCAGGTCCGGCCACGTCCGGGTCCGCTCGACCGGCTGCTGCGGCTCGACCACCCGGGGCTCCAGCCACAGGTGCTGCTCCTCGTGCGGCGCCGTGGGGAACCGCACCGCCGCACCACGCGGGCGCACCGGCAGGTCACCACCCGCCGCGAAGCCACTCGCGGCCCGCTCCAGCGCCTTCCGGTCGCCAGCGGGTTCGGCGAGGGATGGGCGACCATCCCCGGCGACACCCAAGTGCAGGCGAGCGCCGACGACGTCAGCCAGGAACAGCATCAGCTTGTCTTCGAGCTGCTCGGCCGAGTCGACGACGCACGCCAGCCGGTGGGCCAGAGGCACCCGCTCCCGGCTCGCCGACGCCAGCGCGGCCAGCGGCGGGCAGTAAGGCGCGCGCAACATCCGGACCAACCGGTCGGCCAAGGTCCGCAATGCCGGGGCCGACGCGGCGGACAGCACCACCAGGTGCGGTCCGGGCGAGTCGGCGATCGGGCGGTCCGGGGCCGCGGCGAGCACGGCGTGCGCGTTGGAGCCGCCGAAGCCGAAGCTGCTCACCCCCGCCACCCGCGGTCCGGTCCACGGCACCAGCCGGTCCGGCACGAACAGCGGCGAGTCCTCGAAGGCGAACGCCGAGGTCGGCGCGCTCAGGTTCGCCGACGGCGGCACCTGACCCGCCTGCACCGCGAGCACGGCCTTGATCAACCCGGCCACGCCCGCCGCGGGCTCCAGGTGCCCGACGTTGGTCTTCACCGACCCGACCGGCACCGAACCCGGCGCCGCCCCGGCCAGCGCCGACCGCAGCGCCTCCAACTCGATCTGGTCGCCGAGCCGGGTCCCGGTCCCGTGCGCCTCCACGTACCCGATGCCGGAACCGTCGATCCCGGCGACCGTGTGCGCCCGCCGGATGACGGCTTCCTGGGCGGTCGCGCTGGGGGCGGTCAGGAACCCGCCGCCACCGACGTGGTTGACGGCCGTGCCGCGAACCACAGCGAGCACCGGGTCGTTGGCCGCGATCGCGTCACTGAGCCGCTTGAGCACCAGAACACCAGCGCCCTCGCCGCGCACATAACCGTCAGCGGCCTCGTCGAACGCCCGGCACTGGCCCGTGGGGGAGAGCATGCCGTTGCGGGCGAACGACCGTGTCTTGGTCGGGGTCAGCACCAGGTTCGCCGCGCCCACCACGGCCGCGTCCAGCTCGCCGGTGCGCAGGTGCAGCGCCGCCATGTGCAGGGCCACCAGGGAAGACGAGCACGCGGTGTCCACCGCGACGCTCGTGCCCGACCAGCCGAACACGTGCGAGAGGCGGTTGGCCAGCATGGACAGCGCGGTGCCGGTGGCCACGTGCGGGTCGGCCGAGCCGATGCTGCCCGCCACCAACTCGGGGAAGTCGCTGGAGATCGTGCCGACGAACACGCCGGTCCCCGCGCCGAGCGACCGGGCGTCGTGCCCGGCGCCCTCGAGGGCCTCCGCGGTGACGCTGAGCAGCAGCCGCTGCGCCGGGTCCAGCCTGCGCGCCTCGCGGGTCGTTAGGCCGAACCGCGCCGGGTCGAACCACTCGACCCGCTCCAGCCAGCCGGTCGGGACCTCGTCCTCGTCGGTCCACAGGTGTGCCCAGCCGCGGTGGCCCTCGGGGGCGGCACCGACGGAGGACAGGCCCGCGGCCAGGTTCGACCAGAACTCGTCCGGGGTCGCCGCGCCGGGGAACCGGCACGCCATCCCGATGATCGCCAGGTCCTGGTCCCGCGGGTCCGGCCGCACCGGTGCGATCACCTCGGTCGCGCACACCGCGACGACCGGCTCCGGTGTGGCGGTCGCCACGGGTTCGGGCTCGGGTGCTGTGGGCTTGGGCGCTGCCGGTTCGGGAGCTGTGGAGCTGCCGCCGAGGAGGTCGGCCAGCTTGGTGGGCGTGCCGGTCGCGAACAGGGCGGGTGGGGTGATGTCGATGCCCAACCGCTTGCCCAGCGCGATCGCGGCGACCGGCGCGGACGCCGAGTCCCCGCCCAGGTCGAAGAAGTTGTCGTGCA
This sequence comes from Actinokineospora diospyrosa, assembly GCF_024171925.1. Taxonomy (GTDB): domain Bacteria; phylum Actinomycetota; class Actinomycetes; order Mycobacteriales; family Pseudonocardiaceae; genus Actinokineospora; species Actinokineospora diospyrosa. The sequence goes on from NZ_JAMTCO010000006.1 coordinate 377,411, forward strand.
CGCCGAACTCGCGGTGCCCCAACACCTGCGCGAACACCTCGGCCACCACCGCTGGGAGGTCCACAGTGGATGACTCGGCGACAGGAGGCGCGGCGGGTACCGGCACCGTTGCGCGCACAGGTACCTGCACAGGCACGGCTGCCTGCTCGGGGATGGCAGCCTGCTGGGGGATTGCGACGGGCTCGGTGCGCAGCACGGTGTCGCGGGTCGGCACCGGCAGCAGCTTGCGGGCCACCTTCCCGTTGTCGGTCAACGGGAGTGCGGCCAACACGAGGTATGAACCGGGAACCATGTACTCGGGCAGCCGGGCCGCGACGAACGCGTCCAGCTCGACCTTGCCCGGTACCCGGTCACCGACCAGGTACGCGGTCAGCCTCGGCTCACCGTTGCCCTCGAACGGCACCGCGACCACCGCAGCGGCGGCCACGCCGGGGACCTCGGCCAGCACGGACTCGACCTCGCCGGTCTCGACGCGGTTGCCGCGCACCTTGACCTGACCGTCGATCCGGCCCAGCCACTCGATGGTGCCCTTGTCGTGCGCGCGAACCAGGTCGCCGGTGCGGTAGAGCCGTTGGCCGCCACGGGTCACGAACGCCTCGGCCGTGCGGTCCGGCCGGTTGCGATACCCGCGGGCCAGTTGCGCGCCGGACAGGTGCAGCTCACCCTCCACGCACGGGTGCCCGTCGTGGTCGAGCACGTGCAGGCCGACCCCGGGCAGCGGGGTGCCGAGCGGGAGGAACGACCCCACGGTCTCGACCCGGTGCGCGGTGACCCAGATGGTGGCCTCGGTCGGCCCGTAGAGGTTCCACAGCGCCGCGCCGGTCGCCAGCCGCCGGGCCAGCGCGGGCGGCAGCGCCTCGCCGCCGGAGCACACCGTCAGACCGGCGTGCGGGGTCCAGTCCAGGTCCAGCAGCAACCGCCACAGGCTCGGCGTGGCCTGGGCGATCGTCGCCCGCGAGACCAGTTCGACCAGCCGGGCCGGGTCGGCCGCCTCGGTGCGCGAGGCCAGCACCACGGTCGCGCCCGTGGTGAGCGGGAGCAGCAACTCCATCAGCGAGATGTCGAAGGCGGTGGTGGTGTGCGCCAGGACGCGGTCGTCCTCGGTGATCCCGAGCCGCTGCGCCATGCCGACGAGGAAGTTCGCCAGGGCGGCGTGCTGGATCTCCACGCCCTTCGGCTCACCGGTGGAACCGCTGGTGAACAGGACGTACGCCAGGTCGTCGCCACCGACGGCAGGCGGGATCGCCAGCGCGGACCCGTCGTCGACGCCGATCTCGGCCGCCCCGAGCGGTTCGGCGGCGGTCCTGGTGTAGGAATCGGTGAGCACGAGGTCGCACCCCGCCACCGCCGCGTAGCGGGCCAGCCGCTCCGCCGGGAAGCCGGGGTCCATCGGGAGCATCGCGGCGCCGACCTTGAGCACGCCCAGCATCGCGGGCAGCAGCTCCGGGCCGCGCTCGGTCAGCACGCCCACCACGGAGTCGCCGTCGATGCCCTCGTCGTACAGGCGGGTCGCGATCGAGTCCGACCAGGACACGAGCTGCGCGTAGGTGAGGTCACCGCGCGAGGTCTGGACCGCGACCGCGTCCGGCTGGGCAGCCGCCGCGGCCGCGATCAGGTCCAGCACCGTCGCCGGGACCCGCGGCTCCTCGGCAGCGATCTCGGCCGGTTGCGCGATGGGCTCGGGCTCGGGCAGTTCGACGACGTGCGTGGTCGTCGGGGCCGTGCCGTGCACCAGGTCGCTCAACGCCAGGTCCTCGATCCGGTCGACCAGGTCGAACACCGCGTCCTGGGCCATCGCCGTCTCGCGCACGAACAGCGTCGGCGGCAGCCCGGCGCGGCACAGCAGCGCGAACTCGGTGTCGGCGTCGACCGACGCCTCTTCGTCGTCCTCGCGCTCGAGCACCACGATCCGGGTGAAGGTGGGGCCGTCGGCGCCGTGCGTGCGGCGCAGCAGACCGAGCCTCAGCTCCAGGTCCGTGGCGTAGCCGAGCTTCCCGGCTGCCTCGCCGAACCGGGCGGGCAGGTCTTCGGGCGCCTCGGCGTCGTACCCCACCGGCACGCGCGGGGAGGCCAGCCCCAGCGTGGCGTCCGAGCGCGACAGCAGGGTCGAGGTCGTCCAAGAGAAGTCGAACCGCGGCTCGCCCATGTGCTCGGCCAGCACGGCGAGAAACGTCCCGATGAACGCCCGGGTCTCGTCCTGGTCGGTGGGGACGTACGCGAGCTCGCAGCGGTGGTAGTGCGCGGTCGCGGCGGAGAAGTCCTTGGCGGGCACCGGCGCGGGCCGCAGGTGGGCCAGCCGCTCGCGCCACCACGGCTCGTGGCGGCGCAACGGGGCCAGCGCGTCCGCGATGGACGCCAGCAGCTCTGGGTCGGCCGCCGGGACCGCCGCGCCGAGGGTGATGCCCAGCCGCTGGGCTGCGGCCCGACCGGTCAGGGCGGTGCCGTCGACGGCGGTCAGGTCGCTGATCACCAGGTCGGCCGTGGGAGCGGCCAGCTTCAACGCGGACTCGGTCGACGCGGCGGCCACCAGCCCGGTCGTCGTGCCCTCGCGCGGGATCCGCCGCACCTGCTGGATGAACACCGCGCCGAGCGGCGTCACCACGGCCGGGATGCCCAGCGGGTTGGGGAAGGACCCGAAGTCCATGGCCTTGCTGATCCGCTCGGCCTCGATGGCGTCGGTGCCCGCGTGGATGAGGCCGGGCACCCGGTCGGCGCGCCGGTAGAACCGCCGCTCCCGGTCTGAGGTGTCGACGGGCTCGGGCAGCGTGCCCGCCGCCAGGTGCGGCACCAGGTCCTCGAACAGCGCGATCCCGACCTCGGCCGCCTCGTAGGTCAGCGACAGCGCCGTGGAGTGCTCGCGCACCGGGAACCAGCGCTCGGCCAGCACCGGGCCCGCGTCCACCGCGGGCACCATCGCGTGCCAGGTCGCCGCGTGCCGGGCCGCGCCCTCGTAGATCGCCCAGGCCGCGACGTTGCTGCCGCCGTAGCGGGGCAGCGGGCCGTCGTGGAAGTTGATCGCCGCGACCCGGGGCAGGGCGAGTTCGGCCGCGGTGAGCAGCCGGAAGTTGATGACGCTGACCAGGTAGTCCACCGGGTTCCCGGCCAGCAGCGCGGTGAGGTCCGCGGTCGGCGCCAGCACCGGGATGTCCCGCTCGGCCAGCCAGGCCGCGAACACCGGGTCGTCGGTCAGCACCGCGCGGACCAGCACCCCGGCCTCGACCAGCCGGGCGGTGACCCGCAGCGCCACGCGCGTGCCGCCGAGGACCACACAGTCGACGCTGTCGGTCATGACCGGGCCGCCCCCGTGCCGGTGACGCCCGCCCCGGTCTGCTCCGGCGCGGTCTGGCCCGGTTGGGTCAGCCGGGCCACCCACTCGTCGATCTGGGAGACGACTTCCTCGTCGAGCGAGAGCTGCCCCGGCGACCACATCGGGTTCGACAGGCCGCGGTGGGTGCGCTCGCAGAGCTCCCAGTCCTCGTAGTTCGCCTTGTCCCACAACGCGAACACGGCCTCGTGCGAGAAGTCCGGCTTGGCCGTCTCGCTCGGGTGGAACAGCCAGAAGTGCCGCACCGTGCAGGTGCCGGGGCTCTCCGGCCAGACCCACTGCATCATCACGTAGTCGGCGGTGAACCCGAACAGCAGGTTCGGCAGGATGGTGATCCAGTTGATCTTGTGCAGGTCGCCCGGCGGCACCTTGGGCATCGGCGCCCGGTCGCTGCGGCCGGTCATCGACACCGAGTTGTACTTCGACCGGATCACCTGCCAGGCCCCGACGATGTCGCCGCGCAGCTCGTAGGTGCCCGCGTCGTCGAAGTCGGTGATCTTGTGCAGGTCCTTGTGCGCGGTGGGGAAGTGCAGGCTCTCGTTGACGTTGTGCGCCACCAGCTTCCAGTTCGAGGCCACCGGGTAGTCCTTGGCCTGCGCGCACACCAGCGACTCCAGGTCGTAGACCTCGGCGAAGCGGCCGAACTCGCCGAGCGCCTCGTCGAGGTCACCGGCCTCGTCGGAGAAGGCGACGAACACCACACCGAAGCGGACCTCGGTGCGCACCGGGATCAGCCCGTTGTCCTCTTTGGCGAAGAAGTGGTCGAGGTAGGTCCCGTTGAGGCTCTTGAGCTTGCCGTTGCGGTCGTAGACCCAGCAGTGGTAGATGCACACGATGCTCTGCCGCTTGCCCGCGGGCTCCTCGACGAGCTTGTAGCCGCGGTGGCGGCAGTAGTTGTGGTAGGCCTGGATCCCGTTGTCCCCGTTGAGGAGCAGGATCGAGCCGCTGCCGATGTTGAGCGTGGCGTAGGACCCCTTCTCGGGGAACCGGGACACGTGGTCCACCGGCAGCCACTTCTTGCCGTACACCCGTTCCATCTCCAGCCGGAACTGCTCCTCGCCGGTGTAGAACGCGTGCGTGCGGCCCCGACCCCCGGTGGCGAAGTACGGGCGGTCCTCGTCCTGCTCGCTGATCAGGTCGAACATGCTGTTGGTCATGTGGCGCTGGGCTCCTCGTGGCGCTGCGGTCAGGAGGGGGGCGGGAAGGGAGATCGGGCTTGCGGGCGGGTGGGGAAGGAGAGCGGGAAAGGGGGCCGAACGGGCTGCCGCTCAGGCGGTGGGGTCGTAGATGCGCTTGGCCTCGGGGAAGCCCGCGTCCTCGTAGATGCGCTCGAGGTTGTCCGGCGAGAAGATCTCGTGGTCCTCGACGCCGCCCGCGATCAGGCCGAGCATCTTGTTGGTCCAGTGCGGGGTCTTGCCGATCGCGCGCAGCACCGCGTCGAAGAACGGCGGCAGCTCCATCGAGGCCATGACCGTGGTGAAGTCGTAGACGCCCGCGCTGATCTCGTCGCGGATCTTGACGTACTCCTCCAGCGCGTCGGCCATCGCCCGCTCGCCCGCCAGGCCCTCGTGCGCCCGGTCGGCCAGCAGTTCGGCGTGCAGGAACGCGTCGGTGATGCCCCAGCCGGTGATCGGGTCCTTGTGGTAGCCGGCGTCGCCGACCAGCGCCCAGCCCGGGCCGTGCGCGCGGCGGTAGTAGTTGTCCGGGTAGCGCATCGGCCGCAGCGGCTCCGCCCGGCGCGCGGTGTCGCGGAACTGGGCGCCCATGGCGGGTTCGACGTCGTCGATGACGGCCTGGAAGGCGGTCTCCGGGTCGGTGCGGAACTCCTTGAGCTGGTCGAGCGCGCAGATCGTGGCGACCATGGTCAGCCCGTCGTTGGTCGGCCAGGAGCCGAACCAGCGGTGGTTGAAGCCGGTCTTGTGGTGCAGGCCCCAGTCGTCCACACCGGAGAAGTAGGAGTAGTAGATGAACCCGGCGGCGGGCCGCACGTTGTACAGCTCGGCGCCCACCCGCTTGGCCACCTGCGAGTGCGTGCCGTCGGCGCCGATCACCAGCCGCGCCCGCAGCTCGCGCACCTCGCCGTCGCCCTCGCGCCCGCGCACGCCCAGCACCTCGCCGGACTCGCCGAACACCAGGTCGGTCACGGTGAACTGCTCCACGACCTCGGCCCCGGCGCGGCGCGCCGCGTTGACCAGGATCTCGTCCAGGACGGTCCGCCGGGGGCAGTAGACGGCATCGATGCCCTCGATCGGGTCAGCGAACCCGATCAGGTCGATGTCGCCGTGCCGGTAGTTCATCAGCCGGATGGCCGGGGTCCCCGCCGCGACGACCTCGTCGAGCAGCCCCCACTTCTGCAGCTGCACCAGGCCCGCCTGGTGGATGTAGTGGGTCGAGACCGCGTCGCTGGGGAAGGAGCCCCGGTCCAGCACGAGGACGCGGTGCCCGTGCTTGGCCAGCAGCATGGCCGTGGGCGCACCGGCGACCCGGGCACCGACGATGATGACGTCGTACAAGGCGAGGTCCACCTCTCCGAGGTTGGTTGGCTGCACCCACCGCGGCGCCCGGTGGGCGCTACAAAGCGCCACACCTGGTCGTGCTCGCAGGGGTGCTGGTGTGCGGGGGAATGGCGGTCTGGGCCGACTTCGATGTCGAGCCCGTTAACGACGCGTTGCCGTGGAGACCACGGGAACCGTTGTCGCGGTGGGTGATCGACGCGGACGCCGATGTGTCTGGAGGTCGCCCAGTTGGTGTGGGCGGTGTGTCCGTTCACTCCCGATCGTGCGATTCGAGTGAACCATGAGGCGCGCGCTCAATGCACCTATTGTGGGCAAATTGGGCCAAAGGGAGCACGGGCGTGCCGCGGCGGTCGCTGCCGGTGTCCTAGGAGGTCTGTTGTGCACCGAGCGGAGTAGCGGTGGTCCACGATGGATCGCTTTAGCGCCAACGGCTCTGGCGGTCAAGGGGCGTGCTGGGTGGACGGTGCGGGAGCGTATGCGGTACCGATTCGTGTTTGAGGCTTGTGATCGTCTACTTGGGTTTGTGAACCCCTATTGAGTGGTGGGGTACCGGTATGTGGGTGGGTTATAGGGGTAATGGGGTCGGCTCGCCTGCGACTTCGCGGCGTGCGGGTCGGCCTCGTCGCCTGGCGGCGAGCTCGGCGACCCGGGGATCGGACGCCTCGTTGCCTGGCGGCAACATCGGGCCCGATCCGCGACAATGCGAAAAAGCTCGATGCGGTGGACCTGTTTTGTGCGGGGCCCCTACGACACCCGTGGCAGAACCGCAAAGCAGGGGCCGAAAAGACTGGCCCTGCCGCGCGGAAACGCTACGGGTGCCGTCCCCCCACACAAAACAGGTCCACCCCATCGAGCAGTTGGCACCAGCGAGTCCGACTGTCCAGGTGCTGGGTTGGCAGCGTCGGCGAGAGCGGGCTGGGATGGCACCGGATCTTCCGAGTGTCCAGGGGCTGGGTAGGTGGCTGGGGCGGACCTGACGGCAGGCGGGTTGGCACCGACGGGTCCGACTGTCCAGGCGCTGAGCAGGTGGGCTGGGCTCGTCCTGGCGGCAGTTGGGTTGGCACCGCTGGGTCCGGGTGTCCGGGGGCCGGTTGGGTGGTTATCCACAACGTGTTCTGGTGTCCACAGGCATTGATCGCTGCCCCGGTTCTGTCAGGCCTCCTCGTTAGGCTGTATATCGGGGGCTCTTGCGGCAGATGATCTTGCGCGGGGGGCGGGCGGGACCCGGCGGCTTCCGGGTGTTCAGGGATTGGTGGCAGGGCCGACTCGGCGGGGTGGAGTGGCACCGGTGAGTTCCTGCGGCTGTTGAAAACTGTTTCGCTGGAGGACCCCTGAACTGTGGTTTCGGGTGGTAATGGCGCCCACTGCTGACGCGGAACAGAAGGGTTGAGGTGGTGGGGATTTGCCGGCTAGTTTCGGGGTTCGCACACCCTGACAAACAAGAACGAGCTCGGTGGGGTCATGTCCGGTCCGCGCCGTGGTTCGTGTCTTGCCCTGCGTATGGCCGGAGTCCCAGAGATGAAACGTCCCCACCCTCGTAGGTATGCCGCTGTGGCGCTTGCCGTGGCCGCGGCTACTGCTGCGTTTGTTCCGTTGTCCGCCGAGGCCGGTCAGCAGGCCGGGCTTGTTGAGAGCGTTACCGACACCTTGCTCGCTGAGCGGGGGCCTGTGGTCGCTGCCCAGCGCGGGGTGGCGGCGTTGGCGCGGGAGGCCGTGGTTGAGCCTCGGCGGTCGGTGTCGGAGTGGTCGTTCGGGGCTGCCACGATCCCGGGTGACGCGAACGACCATGCGCCGGATGCCAGTTTGTATGTGGCTCACCGGGTGGCCGGTCGTTGGCAGGTCGGGGTTCTTGGTAGTGAAACGTTCGTGAGCTTGACTCGTCAGGCTCCTACTTCCGTGGTCAGCGCGGAAGAGAAGGCGTTGTTCAAGCAGAACCGCGCGGCTGCGGGGCCGGGGGCCGCAGCGCGGTCGGTGGAGACTGGGCTTGCGTTGCCGGTCAATGCCTCAAGCAGCGTTGGGTGGGGTGGCGGCCCGCACGCCAACGACGGGCAAGGGTCGCTCTACAGTTCGCTGGACTTCGGGGGTAGTGGTACCCAGATCCGGGCGGCAGCGGCGGGCAAGATCTACCGCGCTTGTGTTGACGCCAACTCGAACCAGACCGCGCTGATTCTCATCGTGCATGCGAACGGGTACACGACGGGTTACTACCACCTGAACCAGCGCAGTGGGTTCCCGGCTGATGGCACCTCCGTGGATCTCGGCTACTCGCTGGGTACCGCAGGCACCAACACCGTCTGCGGCGGCAGTGCCAACGGCGCGCACGTTCATTTCACCCTTCGTTCTGGTGATCGCAACAACCTCGCGTTCGAGTCTGTCATCGGGAAGACCATTGGTGGTTGGACGTTCCACACCAACGGGTCCAACTACGACGGTTACGCCACCCACGGCACGTCCAAGGTTCAGGACGGCGGCACGCTCTACAACTACGGCCGCTACGCCGGAAGTGGTCCCTACGCGGGCACCGTCAACTCCTCCAACGGCGCCAATGTCCGGAGTGGGACCAACTCCGCTTCGAGCACGGTCATGTACACCGCCCCCAACGGTCGCGCCCTGGCCATCAGCTGTAAAACCACCGGTAGCACGGTCAACAACAGCAACGTCTGGTACCGGCTGACCGACACCGACTACGTCGCTGCCGCGTTGACCAGTACCGCCGCCACGATTCCGAACTGCTGATCACCACTCCGCGCGGCGCCCGGTTCTGCACACCGGGCGCCGCGCGGCGTCCTTCTCTGGTCCGCGACCACCAGATCCGGGCCCTGCTGGGCAAACAGCCCCCGGCGCCGCCCCAACTCAGGGCCGAGGCCGAAGCCGCCGTCCACCAGTTCCTAGTGGGTCGACGTTCTGGGTCGCGCCACTAGCTCTGCTGAACGACTTCAGTGCCGGACGGGTACCGCCGGTTATTCCCTCGGCGCGTGACGACATACGCCACTAGGGTGGGCTTATGGCGTCGGTCAAACAGGTTCAGGTCACGTTCGATTGCGCGGAACCCGCGCGCGTCGGCCGGTTCTGGTGCGAGGTGCTGGGTTACGTCCTGCCGCCCGCACCGCCGGGATTCGCTGATTGGGACGAGTTCGACCGCACGCTGCCCCCCGAGCGCCAAGGGGCGGCGTACGCCTGCGTGGATCCGGCAGGCGTCGGTCCACGGCTGTACTTCCAGCGGGTTCCCGAGGGCAAGGTCGTCAAGAACCGGGTGCACCTCGATGTCCGGGTCGGCACCGGGCTGGTGCGGGAGGAGCGCCTAGCCGCCCTCGAGGCCGAGTGCGCGCGGCTGATCGCACTCGGTGCCTCGCGCGTCCAGTTGCTGCCAGCCGATGAAGACAACGAGTCCTGCATCGTGATGCAGGACGTCGAAGGCAACGAGTTTTGTCTCGACTGACCTGGTGTCTTCCGACCTCAAGTAGCCAAGTGGTGACGGGGAGCTCGCGCGGCGTGCGCAGGCGGTTGTGGGTCGTGGCGGTCGTGGTTGCCCTCGCAGGGTGCTCGTCATCGCCGAGTCAACCTCCAGCGGAGACCGAGACACCGCTGTCGAGCACTTCAACCACTCCGGTGGTGGACGATCCCGCCCTGGCAACCGATCTCCGCCAGTTCGCTGTGGACACCGCCCTGGCCGACGACGACCGCACCCTCCTCGTCGACTGGCTGCGCGCCAACACCACCGGCAAGGACGTCATCCGAGCCGGTGTCCCCCAAGAATGGACAGTCGGCGACAAAACCGGCAGTGCCGACTACGGCGGCCGCAACGACATCGCCGTGCTGTGGCCACCGGGGCGCCACCCGATCGTCATCGTCGTGCTGACCAGCCGGGACAAGCAGGGCGCCGAACGATCCGACGCCCTGGTCGCCGACGCCGCCCGCGTCGTGGCGCGCGTCCTGGGCTGACGTCGACCGCCTGGCCAGGGGTCGGCCGATCGGTCAGCGGGGGTCGGCCGTTCGGTCATCGACCCCGTACTTCCGGACGACTCGGGGACCGGCGCGCCGTTCCTAGCATCTGGCGGCATGGCGATCCTGCTCTCCGATCCGCTCGTCCACGCCGTGCGCGTGGTCGACAACGGTGACCCCCTGGTCCCACTGCCCTTCGCGTCCACTGTGGTGGTCCGCGCGGGCCTGGCGCGCAGGCTGGTGCTGGCCAGGGCCGCGCTGCCCGCCGGTGTGGACCTGCGCGTGGTGGAGGGGCACCGGTCCGTTGTGGACCAACAAGCGATCATCGACCACTACACCGGCGAACTGCGGTCCGCGCACCCGGACGCCGACGAGGTCGAGATCACCCGCCTGTACAGCCGGTTCGTCGCGCCGGTGGCGGTCGCGCCGCACGTGGCGGGCGCGGCCGTCGACCTGACCCTGGTCGACCGCGACGGCGCGGACCTGTGGCTGGGCACGCGGATCGACGACACCCCGGAGATCAGCGGCGGCGCGTGCTACTTCCACGCCGAGGTGGACCGGGAGGCGCGCCGGAACCGGACGCTGCTCGCCCGCGTCCTCGGGAACGCGGGCCTGGTCAACTACCCCACCGAGTGGTGGCACTGGTCCTACGGCGACCGCTACTGGGCGCTGATGACCGGCGCCCGGCACGCCCTGTACGCGCCGGTGGCGGTGTGAGCGCGGCCACGCTGACCATCGACCTGTCCGCCGTCGCCGAGAACACCCGCCGGTTCGTGCGGGCTGGATCCCCGGCGGTGCTGGCCGTGGTGAAGGCGGACGGGTTCGGGCACGGGCTGGCGGACGTGGCCAGGACGGCGGTGGCCAACGGCGCGACGTGGATCGGGGTCACCTCGGTCGCCGAAGGGGTCGCGGTGCGCGCGGCCGGGGTGACGGTGCCGGTGCTGAGCTGGCTGAACCCGGTGCAGGTGGACGTGCCGACGGTGCTGCGGCACCGGATCGACCTGGCCGTGCCGAGCGGGCGCCACCTGGCGGCCATCGTCGCCGCCGAGCCCCGGCACCCGGTCCGCGTGCACCTGCAGCTGGACACCGGCATGGCCCGCGACGGCGCGGCGCCCGAGGAGTGGGCCGGGTTGATGGCCGCCGCGCGCCGGGCCGAGGTGGCGGGCTGGGTCACCGTCGTCGGGGTCATGGGCCACCTGGCGATGGCCGACCGACCCGGGCACCCCGGCAACGCCCAGGGCAAGTCGGCCCTGCTCCGCGGCGTCGCGCTGGCCGAACAGGCCGGGCTGCGCCCGACGCTGCGGCACCTGGCCGCGACCGCCGCGACGCTCACCGACCCCAGCGCGCACCTGGACCTGGTCCGCATCGGCGCGGGCCTGGTCGGCATCGACCCGTCCGGCAGCACCCGGCTGCGGCCCTCGCTGCGGCTCACCGCGCCGGTCGCGCAGGTCCGCCGGGTCGGCGCGGGGGTCGGCGTCGGGTACGGGCACACGGGCGTGACCGGTCGCCCGACCACGCTGGCGCTGCTGCCGCTCGGGTACGCCGACGGGTTGCCGCGGTCGGCCTCGGGGCGGGCGCAGGTGCTGGTGCGGGGCAGGCGGTGCCCGGTCATCGGGGTGATCTCGATGGACCAGACCGTGGTGGACGTGGGTGACGTGCCGGTCGAACCGGGGGACCAGGCGGTGCTGTTCGGCCCGGGCCGGGCGGAACCGGCGGTCGAGGAGTGGGCGGCGTGGGCGGGGACCATCCCGCACGAGATCGTGACCGGCATCGGTCACCGGGTGGGGCGGAGCGTGCGATGACGGGGGCCGAGTCGGTGCCTACTGGAGTGGGGTCTACTGGAGTGGGGTATGCGTTGACCAGGGCGGAGTCTGTGTGGACCGGGCCGGAGCGTGTGGTGGCGCAGCGGACCAGGGTGGCTGTGATCGGCGGTGGCCAGAACGTCGAGCACGAGGTGTCGCTGGCCTCCGCCGCGTCCGCCCGGACCGCGCTCGACCCGGAGAGGTACGAGGCGGTGGCGTTCACGATCCGCCGCGACGGGGTCTGGTGCGACGCCGCGGGCTTGCCGTTCGGCACGTCGCCCGCGTCCAGCCTCGCGGGCGCGCTGCCGGTGCTGGCCCGCTGTGAGGTCGTGCTGCCGCTGCTGCACGGCCCGCTGGGGGAAGACGGCGCGATCGCGGCGCTGTGCGAGTTGGCGGGCCTGCGCTATGTGGGGTCGCCGCCGCGCGCGGGGGCGCTGGCGATGGACAAGTGGGCGACCAAGCTCGTGGCCGAGGCGGTCGGTGTCCGCACGGCACCGGGACGGCTCGTGACGGCGGGGGACGAGGTCGTCTTCGAGCGGCCGGTGGTGGTGAAGCCGGTCGCCGCGGGCTCGAGCTTCGGCGTGCGGCTCGTGCGCCAGTCGGCTGACCTGCGCCCCGCCCTGGATGCCGCGTTCGACCACGACGACCGCGTCTTGGTCGAACACGTGGTGACCGGCCGCGAGATCGACATCGCGATCCTCGACACCCCCACGGGTGGCTTCCTGACCGGGCCACCGCTGGAGGTCGTGGTCACCGGCGACCTGTTCGACACGACCACCAAGTACGGCGGCGAAGCGGAGTTCCTGGTCCCTGCCCCGCTCTCGGCCGAGGAGTCGACAGCGCTGACCACCGCCGCTCATCGCGTCTACCAGGCCCTGGGCTGCCGCGGCGTGGCTCGCGTCGACTTCTTCCTGACGGCATCGGGACCGGTGCTCAACGAGGTCAACACGATGCCCGGTATGACCGAGGCATCGCAGGTCCCGAAGATGTTCGCCGCGGCCGGGCTCCCGTACCCGGACCTGCTCGACCTCCTGCTGCGCGCGGCGAGGTGATCGATCTCGCGACCGCCTGAGCGGCCACCACCCCCAGACTGGCTCGGGAGCGGTCATGGCGATGGGGGAGCACCGTGAGTGGGAAGACGTCCGCTGATTCGTCCACCGCGCACGGGTCGCTGTGGCGGGACCGCGACTTCATGTCGCTCTGGACCGGTCAAACGGTCAGTGATCTCGGGTCGGCCATGACGGTCTTGGTGTTGCCGTTGATCGCCGTCACCGCGTTGGACGCGTCGACCACCGAAGTCGGGCTGCTCGGTGCCGCCGCGACAGTGGCGTGGTTGCTCGTTCCGCTTCCGGCGGGTGCCCTGGTCGACCGGGTGGCGAAGCGGCGGCTGATGGTGCTCTGCGATGTTGTCCGGTGTGTTGTGGCTGCGGCGGTGCCAGTGGCGGCGGTGCTCGGTGGGTTGCACATCGGGCACCTGGTCGTGGTGGCGTTCCTGCTCGGGACGTTCGCCGTGGTGTTCGAGGTGTCTTGGCAGAGCTACGTTCCCGAGTTGTTGCCCACGAACCGATTGACCGATGGCATCAGCCGGATCGCGACGACGAACGCTGTCGCCGCCGTGGTCGGGCCCAGCTTGGCCGGACTGGCGATCCTGCTGGTACCTGTCACGGGCGTGCTTCTGATCGACGCCGTGTCGTTCGCGGTCAGCGCCGCGACGCTGCTGTTCATCCGGGCCAAGGACCGTCCTGCGCCATCGCGGAAGCTGGACGTCCGGGAGCAGCTGCTGGGTGGGCTGAGGTTCGCCTGGAACCACCCGGTGCTGCGCCGCGTGGTCGCCTGCAGCGCCACGGCGAACTTCTTCGACGCGATCACGACCACGCTGGTCGTCGTCTTCCTCGTGCGGGACTTGGGCGCGTCCAGTTCGACCACGGGCATCGTGTTGGGGATCGGCGCCGCCGGGGGAGTGGTCGGGGGACTGCTCGTCCGCCGGCTCGCCGCCCGCGTGGGGGAGTCCCGCCTGCTCTGGCTGGGAAAGCTCTCCGTCGGCTGGCTGACCGCGCTGATCCCGTTCGCCCCCAACGGCCCCGGCGTGCTCATGGTCTCCATTGGACTGTTCGCCAACAGCTCCTGCGTTGTCCTGTACAACGTCCTGCAGATCACCTACCGCCAGTCGGTCTGCCCGCCGGAGCTGCGCGGCCGGATGAACGCCGCCATCCGCTGGACCATCCGCGGCGTGATCCCGATCGGGAGTCTCCTCGCGGGCCTCCTCGGCGACGCGGTGGGCCTGCGGCCGGTTCTGCTCGTGTCCGCCCTGGGTGCGTGGCTCGCGGTCGGTTGGGTGTTCTTCTCGCCGCTACGACGAATGCGCGACCTGCAGGCTGAGCTCACTTCTCCCAGATAGAAACGTGTTTGGTGCTCGTGGCGGTGAACTCCGAGCGGTCCCAGTCCGCCCAGCGGTGCTTCAGGCGCATGCCCGCGATCCGGGCCATCAGGTCCATCTCCGCGGGCCACGCGTACCGGAAGGGAACCCGGAGGAACCGCCCCGTCCCGTCCGGCGACACGGTGACGTGGTTCGACGTGAACTCCTGCGTGGCGACGTCGTACTGGTCGAACCCCACGTAGCCACTATCCGGCGAGATCGCGAAGGGCACGACGTCCTGCCCGGGTGGCAGTCGGCGCAGGTCGGGTAGCCCCACCTCGATGAGGAACAACCCACCCGGCCGCAGGTGCGCGGCCGCATTGCGGAAGACCTCGACCTGTCCGTCCTGTGTGGTCACATTGCTGATGGTGTTGTACACCAAGTACACCAACGAGAACTCGCCATCCACACGCGTGGACGTCATGTCCCCGATCGTGACCGCGACCGCGTCCCCACCCGGCCTACCCGGGATCCGAGCCGCCATCGCCCGGCTCAACTCAATCCCGCTGACCGACACCCCCCGCCCCGCCAACGGCACAGCGATCCGCCCGGTCCCGACCGCGAACTCCAGCACCGGCCCATCCGCCAACCCCTCCAGCACATCCACCACCGGCGTCACCGCCTCGGCCCCGTTCGCACCCCCAGGCCCGTCATAGCCCGCCGCCACACTCTCCGGAAACCAACCATCCGCCGGGTCATCGCCCGCGCTCACAGCAATCACGCCGATCGACGCTACTCCCGTCCCGCGTACTCCTCACCCCGTTTTCCACGCCCGGCGAACCGTCTACCCTTTCGCCCCAGCTCAGCCCGCCAGGACCGGTCGCGGTCGGTCCGCCGCCACTTCCCAGCCTCGGCGCACTGCTCGTCAGCGACAACGGAGCCGTGCCAGATCGGGTCACCTGGATGGCGCGTCCGGGCAGGCGGCCGCCAACCTCGCCCGCAGCAGCGAGTAGTCTCCCGCGTTCCTCGGTGCCACCTCGGCCATGTCGGCGAAGAACCTGTCTCCCGCGGCTTTCAGGGCGGCCACGAAGTCCCCGCGGTCCACACTGGACCGCCGAACGGCCGCGCCCGCTCGGCTGGTCACCTCGACCCGGCCGTGCCTCGCCTCGAACGAGAGCTCGATCGGCTGGTCGGGGAAGTAGGTCGACACCCGCGGTGCCGTCGTGAACTCTTCGAGCATGGTGACGATGTAGGCCCACAGCTGGTCCACGTAGTCCCACATGGACTGGTCGATGATCTCCTTGCCGTTGAGCCGCAGTTCGATGGCGCCCTCGATGTGCGTCGGCACCGGTGGTGTCCAGGCACACCCGGCTACCGGGCGGAACTCGCCGCCCGGTAGCCGGAGGTAGGATTCGACCTCGATCACGGTGTGGAGGGTACCGGGTAGAACTGGCCGACTCGCCCGTTGTTGAGGCCAACCACGTACTCTTGGCCGTTGACCTTGCCGCGGACCTGGTACATGCCGCGGGATCCGCGGGTGGCCAGCGTGTCGCGGTTCTGGCTGAGCACGTTGCTGACGGTGTCCTGGACGTCGTTCACCGACATCTTCCGGTCGAGGAAGGTCTGCGTCGCCTTCACCGAGCCGTTCCAGTAGGTCGGGTGGTGGCGGGTGAGGATGTGGTCCATCCCCCGCTTGTCGAGCAGGAACGACTGGTTGCCGAACATGTACCGCTTGCTCGTCCAGTCGCGCAGGACAGTCAGGCAGTTGTGCACCAGGACCGGGGTGTCGCCCGCCAACACGTGGTAGGTGTGCCGGGTGTCCACGGTCAGGTCGTAGGTGCGCGCCACCATCGTGCGGACGCTGGTCGAGGTGACCGCCGCACCACCGCCGGGCGACTGGAGGGGATCGCCCACGACCAGTTCGTCCGCGCGCACCCAGACACGTTTGGCCGAGTCGAACACGAGGTGGTGGTCGGTGACCACGACCTCCCCGGTGCCGACACCTAGAGCGACGTAGCGGGTGTCCTTGTCGGTGATGTGCAGCGCGGTGACCGCGTGCGACTCGAGTGCGCCGCCCGGTGCCGCGCTGGCCACCACGTCGCCGACCTCGACGTCCTCGATGGCCTTGGTGCTGCCGTCGGCCATCAGGACCCGGGTGCCACCGACGAAGCTGTTGCACGCCGCCGGGATGATGTTCTTGCCGTAGCTCTCGGCCAGTTCCGAGAGCACGGCGCGCTCGCCGGTGCGCACCAGGGACTTGGCGAACTTGTTCAGCTTGCCGAACGGGATGAAGTCCAGCGGGGCGGTGATGCAGGCGGCGCTGTCCTGCCCCGAGAGGCACATGAACGCGTCGTAGCCGGGCAGCAGTTGCAGGAGCACCTGGTTGTCGGTGTCGAGCAGGCCCTGCGCGAAGGACTCGAGGCAGAACGCCTCGGGCCCGGAGGTCATGCTGCCGCCGCCGCAGATCCGCTCCGCCCAGTGGTGGATGGCGAGCCCGTACTCGTTCTCCTGGTAGTCGCGCAGCGGGTAGCGCTCCTTGAGCTCCTTGAAGGTCGGGACGACGACGTCGGCGATCTTGGGCTGCTTCGACCGGTCGGTGTTCCTGCCCGTCAGGAACTCCTCGACCTCCTTCTCCTCGCGCCGCTCCGCATCCGACGAGCACACCGCGCGCCCGGTCGAGCAGCCGACGCTGGTGTTGGCGGGTGAACCGGCGGCGCACCCGTCGCAGAACAGGCCCGTGGGGTCGGAGTGCGTCGTGGGGTTGTTGCTCGCGTACCCGTAGCCGGTCCAGGACTGCGGGTCCGCCGGGTCCAGCACCGGGTCGACCGAGGCGAAGCGGCCGAGCGCCGGGTCGTACTGCCGGGCGCCCACGTCGACCAGGCCGGTGGTGGCGTTGGTCGGCTTGTCCAGGAAGCCGTGGTTGTCCGCCCACGGGCCGCCTTGCACCGCGCCGATCGGGTTGCCGTAGGGGTCCATCTCCCGGCGCGTCTCCGCGAAGCCCACGGCCGACACCGACACCTGGGCGGTGCCGTGCTGGTCACCGTGCAGGTACTCCGGCGAACCGCTGCCCACCCGGCGGGCGACCTTGGTGCCGTTGTGGGTGTAGTACCGCGTGCCGGTGATCGTGCCGGTCGCGGTGTCGCGGGCGAACTCCTGGCCCGGCAGGTAGAGGATCACCTTGCCCGGTTCGCGGCGGACGAGCTGGGTGCCGTCGGCGTCGTAGGTGTAGGTGGTGTCGCCCGCGGGTGACTGGACCCGCTTGAGCCGGTTGTTCTCGGTCCAGGTCAAGGTGTGGACGGTGCCGTTGATGTCGCGGCTGGTGGTGTTGCCCGCGTTGTCGTAGGCGAAACTGCTGCCCGTGTTGCCACCGGGGCCCGTGGTCGAGGTCGAGGTCAGCGCGTGCGGGCGGGCACCGGCCGCGGCGGGGTAGGTGTAGGTCGTGGTGGTGTCCGCTTGGCCGATGCCGTGCCGGGTCTGGCCGGTGCGCAGGCCGTTCGCGGTGAACGTCCACGACGTCCAGTACGGGTCCGGGCCGCCGACGTTCGTCGCCCCCGGTGTGGTGCTCGGCTGGCCCGCGCACCCGTCGGTCGCCGTCCACGCGGTGGACAGCCGGTTCAGGGCGTCGTAGCCGAAGCACTGGGTGCGGCTGGTGTTCGCGGGTACGCCACCGCGGGTGTTGACGATCTTGAGGAGGTTGCCCGCCGGGTCTCGGGTGTAGGTGAGGTCGTCCACCAGCGGGTTGGCCCGCTGCACCGAGAGGTTGGTGTGGTTGATCGCGTGCGTGCGCGGGTCGCGTTCGAAGGTCAGCGTGCCCGCGTTCGAACCCGAGCTGAGCAGGTACTGCGACTCCTCGCCGACCGGGCTGTAGCTCGTGCCGGACACGTAGTCCCACACGTTGCTGTAGGTCTCGGTCGGGCTCCCGTACCGGTTGAGCTTGATCGCGAGCGCTTCACCGGGGAGGCCGCCCTTGGTCGGCAGGGCGATCCCGGTCAGGTGGCCGGTGGTGGTGTAGGAGTAGGTCGTGGTGTAGAGGCCGTTGAGGCCGGTTTCTTGCGACGGGACCGACACGATGTTGTTCTGCGGCAGCCCGAGCGCGTTGTAGCCGCTGACCCCGACCTGGTAGTTGCCGTCCGCGGTGAAGCGGGTGGTCGAGGCGAGTTGGCCCGTGCCACCCGGTGCGGTGTCGAACACCCACGAAGCCAGCTTGGTCCTGGTGGCCGGTGCGGCCCCGCTGTACTCCGCCAGGCGCCTGCCCAGCACGTCGTAGTCGTAGCTGAGCACCTGTCCGCGCCCGTCGGTGGCGGTGGTGATCTGGTCGGCCAGGTCGTAGGCGCGCGTCGAGTGGCCCGCGTCCGGGTCGACGACCCCGGTCTGCCTGCCCAGGTAGTCGTACTCGAACTCCCACTTGTTGCCCGCCGTGTCCGTGCTGCGGTCCAGCCGTCCCGCCGCGTCGAAGCGGAACGTCGTGCTGACGGCGGTCCCGCCGGAGACCACGTTCCCGGTGACGGTGGGCTGGGTCTGGTAGCTGCGGGTCTCGACCTCCCGGCCGCGCGAGTCGGTGATGCTGGTCTTGGTGACGCCGCCGGTGGGCGGGAACACCGTCACCCGGTCGCCGCCGTGGACGGTGGTCGTGGTCGCCTTGAGCGTGGTGCCCTGGTAGTCGGCTGTCTGGATGACCCGGCCCGCGGCGTCGTAGGAGGTCACCGTCCGGTCGTCGACCGAGGCGTCCGGGACCGAGATGACAGCGGTACCGGGGATCCCGGTCGTGACGTAGCGGTTCTGGCTGCGGATCACCTGGCCGTGCGAGTCGTAGCTGAGGTGGCTCACCACCCGGTTGCTCACGCCCGTCGGGTCGCTGAGGTCGTCGGCCTGGGTCTGCAGTTGCTGGCCGAACGCGTCGAAGAGGCTGATCTTGGTGACGTAGTTGGTGCCCGTGCCGTAGTCGACCAGGCCCCGCGAGGTCACCGCGAGCGGCCCGTCGGCGCGCAGCAGGTAGCTGAACTCGCTGTTGGCGCTCTCGCCGCCCGCCTTGGAACGACCCGGCTTCCACACGGCCGTGACCCGGCCGAAGCTGTCGTGCGTGGCATCGGTGCGCCTGCCCGCCACGTCGACCATCGCGGTGGTCGATCCACGCGCGGGATCGAGGGTGACGGTCGCGGTCTGGTTCTTCGCGTTCGTGGTGGTGAACTGGCTGAGGATGCCGCCTTCGGCAGGGGTGTAGGCGGTCGTTGCCTCACGCAGGAGTGCGTCCTTGCGGGAGACCACCCGACCGGTGAGGTCGTAGGTCGCGGTGTCGGTGGTCTGGAAGTCGGTCGCGTTGGCGACGGCGGTTTCGGTCTTGGTGAGGTTGCCGCGACCGGCGACCACGCCGAGGGTGCTCTGGCCGTCGAAGTACTGCCGGGTCGACTCGACGACCGGCGCGGGCGCGGTGACCGGGCCGGTGGTCGGGCAGGCCGCGGTGGACTTCCAGCTCTGCGCGACCCGATCGCGGATCCACGCCGCGGTGTCGTCGGCGTAGGCGAACGTGGCGCACTGGTCGGTTGTGGCGTCCGCGGCCGAGGTGGTGGCGACCACGCGGCCGAGCGCGTCGTAGCGGTGGATCTCCGACGTCGTGCGGACGCCACCCGCGGCGAGATTGGTGATCTCGCGGGTGCGGGCGGTCTGCACGATGTCGGCGGTGGCTGCGGCCAGCCCCGTTCGGGCGCGCGTCGCGGTGGTGGCGATCTTCACCGGCTCGGTCACAGCGGTGCTCAACTGGGCGCCGCCGGAACCGAGGAAGGTCTGCTCCTCGTGCGCGACACCGGCGAAGAGGGCGTCGTCGACGTAGGTTTCGCCGAGCGAGTTGGTGACCGATGCCGTCCGCTGCTGGTTGCCCGGCAGCGTGTCGCCGTGCATCCCGCGGAAGTAGGTCGTCCTGGTGAGCCGCTGCGCGTCCGGGGCCCCGCTTCCGGTGAAGCTCGGGTCCCCGGTGCGGACCTCGACCTGGGCGTAGCCGCGGAACTGCCCGTAGGTCCGGTGCGCGGGCTTGACCAGTTCGTTGTCGTCGAAGTGCCAGGCCGGGGTGCCGAGGTAGGCGTAGTCCGACCGCCGGGTGGGGGACAGGCCGTTGCCGTCCTGCACCAGGACCTGGCTCACCGGGTAGATGTGGAAGTAGTCCAGCACCGGGTTCGGGTTGAGCGGCAGGTGCCAGTACACGGGGTAGCAGCGCTTGGTGTTGGTCGCCGGGGCGGCGGGCACCGTGCTCGCCGTGCACTCGACCGGCAGGTACGAGACCAGGTAGTGGGCGCCGGTCTCGGTGTTGATGCCGGTCAGCCGCCAGTGGGCCATGGCAGGCTGGTTGTTGTACCCGCTGACCCGGTTGTCCAGGAGTTGGCTGGTGAAGGTGACCGGCGCCATCGCGGTGCCGACGCCCGCGCTGTCGTGGGCGGTGCGGACAAGGCCGTCCAGCCGCAGTTCCGGGTCGCCCGTGCTCGGGAAGGCATGCGTGAGCGCGTAGCTGTCGACGGTCTTGGGGCCCGCGCCGACGTCGTACTTCGTGGTGATGGTGGTCAGCCGCTTGGTGGACCAGAAGCTGGGAGCGTGGTTGTTGCAGGTGGCACCAACCAGGCACTGCTGGTCCTGTGGGGTGTCCGGCCACTTGCTCGCGTTCGCGGCGGTGAACTGCGCCGGGTCGCAGGTGAATCCGCCCGCGGGCAGGCACCGCTCGGCGACGTCGAACCCGACCTGGGCCGGGACGGCGCCGTAGACCGAACCCGAGACCTTGCGCATCCCGTAGTCGATGCGCTTGAGCACGCCACCGCGGGTGTACTTCACGCCAGCGGTGCCCTTGTTGGCGCCGTAGTAGTTGCTCTCCGGCGTGTAGTAGTACAGAGCCGCGTTGCCGTGGGGATCCTCGACGTAGTCCAGGTTCCAACGCCAGGCCTGTGCGCAAGAGGACTGTGCGAATCCCGCGGCGTTGTAGCACGGGTCCCCGGATCGGGGGCCGTAGACCGGGACCGTCCAAGTGGAACCGGTGGTGTCCTGGTTGGTGCGGCCGGGACCGGCGTCGCGCCCGAAGTAGTACTGGACGCCTTCGGTCGTGGTGACTCGCCAGTGCTCACCGTTGCGCGCGCCGTTGGCCACGCCGGTCAGCAACTCCACCCGGGTCCCGTCGTCCGAGGCCGGGCGCCAGCTGCCGTCGGCGTCGTTGCGCACCAACGAGGTGGCGCGACCACCCAGGTTCATCGACACGATGTGCCCGGCCCAGCACAGGTCACCGGTCTGACTGGCCTGCGGCAGGGTCGTGTCGTCGGCACAGGAGCGGTAGGTCCGTTCGATGTAGCCCGGGGAGTACGACCACCCCTGGCCGATCCAGGAACCCTGGTTGTTGGTCGCCGCAGTGCGGCCGTCGACGCTCGCCGAGCTGTAGCCCAGGTTGATCGACGGCAGGACCGACGTGCCCGCGGCGATCGGCGGCACGGTGATCGGGTATGACCAGGTGAACCCACCGGTGTTCCCGGTGACGCCCCAGGTGTTGGCCGGGCTGAGCGAGCTCGCGCTGAACGCGCCGTTGCTGCCATCCGCGTCGGCGGCGGCCGCCAACACGGTCGCGCCTGCCGCTGAGCGGTCGCGGCCCTCGGCGGTGATCGGGAGCGTGGCGGTCACCGTCTGGTTGGCGACGTCGTTGCTGGAGGGCACCGGCGTCCGGGTCTGGCAGGAAGCGACCTGGGGTGTGCTCAACGCACATGCGGGCAACCGGACCAGG
The DNA here is from genome assembly GCF_024171925.1 of Actinokineospora diospyrosa. Taxonomy (GTDB): domain Bacteria; phylum Actinomycetota; class Actinomycetes; order Mycobacteriales; family Pseudonocardiaceae; genus Actinokineospora; species Actinokineospora diospyrosa. Next base: position 399,096 of record NZ_JAMTCO010000006.1, read on the forward strand.
CGCAGCCTGCTGCCCAGGTCAGCCCCACCCGCGTGGCGGAACGAGGAGTAGTCGAGGGACACGGTCGCGGAGTCGATGTCACCGGCCGACGGGCGCACTGCGAGGACCACGGCGGTTCCCGTGCGCTCGGCGACGGAACGGGCGGCGACCTCCACGCGCACCGCGGGCTTCGGCGTCTTGGCGCTGGGCCCAGCCGCGACCCGGACTGGCAAGGCCCCGGCCTGGCGAGCTCGCGCGCTGCTCGCCCCGCGTTCGGCGGCGTTCCTACCCCCGGGCGCTGTTGCCTCGGTGCCGAGAACCACCTCGGCGACCCCCGCGGCAGGCCACGTCGTCCCGGCACGGGAGGTGGGTTGGGCCGCCTGCACCGTCCGGCCGGTGTTCACCGGAACGACCTGGTGTGCGATCACCTTCTCCCGAGGTGGTGCGGGCAGCTTCGACGCCGCGGCCGCCGACGGGGCAGGCGCGATGGCCGCGAGTGCCGAGGCGACCATGGCCACCAACAGGGCGAACAGCAACAGCCGGGTCGGTGGAAGGTGGACGTGATGAACCTGTGATTTGTCCCGCATTACCTCACCCCAGTGAGAATCGCCCCAGATCACTGCAAACAGTGCGGTACTCAACCACACGGAGAACGTGCCGAGAATCCCCTAAATGGAGTGGGCGCTTGCCGGCCTGGCCATTGGACTGGTTAGCCTGTGGTGCGCCTCTGGAGGTTCGCGCACTTCCGGGCGTGTCGGCTTTCCGCTATGATCGCCGATCGCGCGAGGCGCTTGACCTGGCTCTACTTTCGACCGGGACGCCAGCAGTGCTCGTCACGAGAGGGCTGTTCGAGGCATCCAGGGCGGAGATTTACCTTTCTTCGATTATTCTGGTCGGGCCCTCACGGAATTCTGCCGGTGTCATCCTGCCGGTGTTCCGGGGTTGCCATTTCGATCATTGTGTGCCCCAAAAGGCTTTCGTCTCAATCTCGACGTTGTCTGCCGCGGGGGCTTCGGATCGTTGCCCGGCAGCGTGGCGCGATGCCAAGACCTCTTCGGTAGCTCCACGTTGACCGGCGGGCGGCGCGGTCTGGAGTTGTTTGGTGCGCTCAGCCGGGGCGGCGGTTGATGTAGGCGGTGAGGCCGCCGAGTTCTTCGCTGGCGATGAAGGCCGACCGCACGTGGACGATGGCTTCCTCGACGTGGGTGGGGCAGCCCCAGCCCGCGTCGCCCCAGGAGTCGGCGACCTTGAGTTCGGCTGGGGCGGTGCAGCCGTTGGCGCCGCCGAGTTGGCAGTGTTCGGGGTGGGGCAGGGCGGCTTGGAGGTCCGCGGCGGCGCGGACCTGGGCGGTCAGTTCGGCGGCCGCGGTGGCGCGCTGCTCGGCCTCGGCGCGCAGTTCCCGTTCCGTGCGGATCGCCTCGGCCAACTCGGCACGTGCTGCTTCGGCGCGGGCTTCGGCGTCCCGGCGGGCCTGCTCGCCGTGGTGGCGTTCGATGGCCAGGGCCGCGGTGCCCGCGAAGACCCGGGCCAGGGCGAGGTCGAAGTCCTGCGGGACGCGCGGGACCCGGTGGTACATCGCGAAGGTGCCCAACAGGCTCCCGTCGCGGGCCAGGATCGGCGTGGACCAGCACGCGGCCAGCCCCGCCCGGTCGGCCAGGTCGCGGAAGTCGGCCCAGAACGGGTCGGTGGTGATGTCGGTGACGATCACCGGTTCCCGGCGGTGGGCGGCCGTGCCGCACGAGCCGACCCCCTCGCCGGTGGCGATCCCGTCGATGGCCTGGTTGTAGAAGTCGGGCAGGCTGGGCGCGGCCCCGTGCCGCAGGTGCGCGCCGTCGGGGTCGGCGAGCAGCACGGAGACGAGCACCTCCTGCGGCGTGAGGTTCTCGATGCACCGGGCCATCCCGTCGAGGACCTCGGTCAGCGGCGCCTGCCGGGCGATCTGCTCGAGCAGGGCGATCTGCTCGACCATCAACTGCTGGGCGTGCTTGACCTGCGTGGTCTCCACGCCGATCACCTGAACCCCGATCACGCTGCCCTCGGCGTCGCGTCGCGGCTCGTAGGTGAAGTCGAAGAACGCCTCCCGCGCGTGCGGACCGGCGTCGAGCACGAGCCGGACATCGCGGCCGGTGTGGGACTCGCCGGTGCGGTACGCCTGATCGAGCGGGCCGATGAAGCCCTGACCAGCCAGTTCGGGCCTCACCTCGACGAGTGGGACCCCGGTGCGGCCCGCACCGACAGTGGCCAAGAACGCCGGGTTCGCGGTCTCCACCAGGTGCGCGGGCCCCGAGAGCGAGGCGAACAGGGCGATGGACTGCCCGAACAGCGCCCGCAGGTCCTCCTCCGCCCGCCCGGCGACCCCGGAAGCCGTGCTGGAGGAGTACTGGCCAGGTGCCGCGGTCATGTGTTGTCCGTTCCTCGTCTAGTGGGTATCACCGTAGTACCGAAGACACGATCGGGCGTGACACGGACGCTCGCCCACCCCCGGCGCTCAGTCGCCGCTGGAGCGCGCCGCGCGGCATGACACGATTCACCGGCTCGGCCCCGTCCTGCCCGCCCAGGATCCAGGAGCTCTCATGACCGACCAGACCACAGCGCGCGGCGACTCCACCGACCTGCCGCCAGCTCCGATCGAGGTCTTGGTCGTGGAGGACGACGAGGGCGACATCCTGATGATCCGTGAGGCGTTCGAGCTGCACGGGCAGCGCAGCAGGCTGCACGTGGTCAACGACGGGGTGGACGCGGTGGCGTTCCTGCGCCGGGAAGCGCAGTACCACGACGCACCGCGGCCCCAGTTGATCCTCTTGGACCTGAACATGCCGCGCATGGACGGCCGCGAGGTCCTCGCGCAGGTGAAGGACGACCCCGCGTTGACCTCGATCCCGGTGGTCGTGCTGACCACCTCCGCCGCGGACGACGACGTCGTGAGCAGCTATTCGTTGCACGCCAACGCCTACGTGACCAAGCCCGCCGACCTCGACGAGTTCATGTCGGCGATCGGCAAGGTCGACGAGTTCTTCGGCGGCACCGTCCGCCTCCCCGCGCCGTCGGATGGCGACTGACCCGCCTGGTGGTCACGTGTCGAGGCGAACCGAACGCCGCTGTCGGGGGCCGGTGACGGTGGCGTAGCGGGTTTGGACGTTGACGTGATCCGACTTCTCCCTGACCGCACAACGTGCGCAGCACACCGGCGATCCGCACGACCAGCCGTCGCCCGTCAAGACAAGACCCGGTCCTGGTGACTCACCCGTTCGCGAACGGGTGAGTGTCGAATCCGACCACGCTGCAGGTGTGACGAGCGAGCGCTGTGGGTATCACCGTGGCGGGCTTGTGACCAGGGGACGGTCGGGGACGACAACGAGGGGGAGTGGGACGCGGCCGTGCAGCGCGCTTGCGTCGGAGATCGTCGAGCGGAGGATCCGCGAGTCGGCAGTGCCGGGTACTGGGAGCGTTGGCACTGGGTAGTCCACTTTGTAGTGTGTGGCTGTTCGCCCACCGCGATCGATGGTGGGCTGGGAAGGGCCGAGCTGTTGTGAGAGCTGGGACTGTGGTGTTTCCCAGCGGAGTGCGCCAGGACGGCCTGCCCGCGGCCCTGTCGGATCCGGTCCGGGTGGCCGCGGTGCGGGCGACGGGTCTGCTCGACACCGGCCCGGAGGCGGCGTTCGACGACCTCGCGTCACTGGCTGCCGGGTTGACCGGGTGCGACCGGGCGTTCGTGACGCTGGTCGACGAGCGGCGCTCGTTCTGGAAGGCCTGCATCGGGGTCGACCTGCACGAGGTCCCCGACCGGCAGAACCCGGTGCGGGAAAGCTTCTGCTACTTCCTCGTCGGCTTGGGCGACGCGTTCGCGGTGGAAGACGCCCCGAACGATCCGCGGACCCGGGACCACCCGTCGGTGCGGCCGATGAACATCGGCGCCTGGGCCGGGCACCCCATCCTCGACCGCGACGGCCGGGTCCTGGGCAGCCTGTGCGTCATCGACGACCGACCGCACCCGTGGGAACCGGCGGTGCTGGCCTCGTTGGCGACCCTGGCGCGCGCGGTCAGCACCGAGATCAGCATGCGCCAAACCCTCGCCGAGGCCGTCGCCGCCCACGAGTTGAGCGCGGGGCTGGCTCGGAGTCTGCAAGACAGCCTGCTCCCCCCGCTGCTGCCGCAGGTCCCCGGGGTCGAGGCGGCAGCCTCCTACGTACCGGCGGGCGGTGGGATCGCCGTGGTCGGCGACTTCTACGACCTGTTCCGCGGCGAAGACGACCAGTGGCACGCGGTCCTGGGTGACGTGTGCGGCAAGGGTGTCGCCGCCGCGGAGGTCACCGCTTTGGCCCGCTACACCGTGCGCGCCGAAGCGAGCCACCACCCCGAACCCGCCGCTGTGCTGACTCGCCTGAACTCCGCGCTGATGGCCCAGCGCGACGACGGCCGCTTCCTCACCGCCGTGCACCTCGCTTTCCGCGTCACCCGCGACGGCCTCACCGGCCTGCTGTGCCTGGCCGGGCACCCACCGCCACTGCTGCGCCACGCCAACGGCCACGTGGAACCCCTCGGCACCCCAGGCACCCTCCTCGGCATCCTGCCCACCGTCGACCTCGTCGACGTCGCCTTCCACCTGAACCCCGGTGACACACTGCTGCTCTACACCGATGGCGCCACCGAGGCCCGCGCCGACCACGCCAGCGGCCCCATGTTCGGCGACAACGGCCTCATCCACGCTCTCGCCGACTGCCACGACCTCACCGCCGCGGCCACCATCGACCGCCTCAACCACGCCATCGCCCACCACACCCACGACTGGGCCAGCGACGACACCGCCCTGCTCGCACTACGCGTACCGCCTACCGGCGAGGCGCCGTGAAACCCGAGGGGCAGGGTTCCGGGGACGCGGTCGTGACCGGCGGGTGGGTACTCGCGCGGCGATCACCCCCTGCCGCCCGGTGCGGCCGGTGAACCAGATGGTGCCCCCCGGCGCGGGCAACTCCGCGCTGTTCTCGATGAGCCTGCCCGGTGAGCCGACCAGTGTGGCCCACGCTCGACGGAGCCTCCGACAGTGGCTGGCGGGACACGGAGTCGCGGGTGGGGTGCTCGACGACGTGGTCCTGTGCGCTGACGAAGCGGTGACCAACGCCATCGAGCACGGCTACCGCGGCGACACCACCGGCGAGGTGCGGCTTTCGGTCGAACTGCTCGGCACCGCCATCGTGGTCACCGTGCTCGACCACGGCCACTGGCGACCCGCGCAGGACGGTCTTGGCGTCTCCCACGGCTGGGGCCTACCGATGATCAAGTCGCTCGCCGAGACGATGGCGGTCACCCACACCGATGGTCACACCACGCTCACGGCCCGCTTCCGCCGCCCCGGTTGAGTGACCGGTCTCCGGTCACATTCCCGGCTCGACGCCACCGGGACGAGTAGGTTGTCCGCCGAACCGCGGCGGCAGGCCGCCGCGATCACCGTGGAAGGCGATCGAGCATGAGGCGGTTCTCGACCAGGGTGCGGACCGTCGACCACGCCGTGGTCCTGCGGGTCGCCGGGGACATCGATCTCCTCACCGGCAGCCAACTGCGCCAAGCCCTCGACCGAGCCCACAACGCCGCGCACCACAAGCTGATCGTCGACCTCACCGACGTCGACTTCATGGGTTCCGCCGGGGTCGCGGCCCTGGTCGCTATCCACGAGAACGACAACCCCACCCCCATGATCATCGTCGCCGACCACATCGGCTCACCCCACCGAGTACTCGAGATCACCGGCCTGCTCAACGTCCTCACCATGACCACCACCGTCGACAAGGCCCTGCTCCACGGTCGCAACTAGCGTTCACGCGACGACGAAGGCAGCCGCACCCGTGCGCCGGGATGAACGGTCGTCTGGTGCCGCCGTGGGCAAGGCGTTCGCGTGGTCGGCCCGGCCAGCGCGGCGGCTGACCCAGGGATCAAGGATGCTGGCCGCTCTGTTCTCCGAGTCGACGTCCGGTCTGACCCGGGTGGAGGACGCTGCTTACGTTGGCGTTTATCGGAATTGCTGGTGAGATGACGGGTATGACCGAATCGGAACGGGTTGTGGTTGTGGATACGCACACCATGGCGGCCGTGCTGGGGCTGCTGGTCGATCAGATGCCCGGCCTGCCGGTTGGGCTGGCCGATGGTATCCGGGACGATGTGGCGCAGAGGGAGTGGGAGCTCGCGTTCGACTTCCTGACCGACTGGCTCATGGAGGAGGAGGTATCGCTGACGCCGCGGTACTTCCGGCAGGTGGCGGCGGTGGGGGACTACCTGGCCTATGAGCGTGCCTGGATGGCCGTGACCAGGCTGCGCTGCCAGGTTCACTGGGGGACTGAGCCGCCGGAGGAAGAGGCGGATCTTGTGGTCGACTCAACCACTGTGGAGCGCTCGGTACGGCACTTGGTGATTGTCTCCTGTGGACTCGACCGCGAGGTGTTGATCGGGCTGCACATCCGGGTGGAGTCGGGTGATCTGCGCGGCGCGGTCGAGGAACTCTTCGACTGGGTTGAGGCCTATCGGATGCCGGTGTCGGAGTGGTTCTTTCGCAATGCCGGTCGAGTTGTGTCCTACTTCGGGGATGACCGTCTGGCGGAACGGATGTCTGAGCTGCGACCTCAAGTGACTTGATCACGACGAGGCAGACCGAAGTCTTGGAGCGGTGAGAGTTCGCGGATGTCCGTGCGGGCCCACTGCTTCCCCGTGCGCTTCACTGTCCTAAGTATCACGCCGTTCCCGGACCTGCCGATCCGCCGTCACCGCGTCTTCGGCGAGGGTGAGCACCCGGTCGAGGCTGCTGACGGTGATGGCTCGGTGCACCGCGCCTGCCGGTGGGCTGACCACGACCAGTGCGCCGCCGGTCGTCCGGGCCCGTTGGTCGGCTGCGACCAGGGCGGCGAGTCCGGCTGAGGCGAGGAAGGTGACCTCGGTGAGATCGACGACCACCACCGCGGAGCCGGACTCCTGGGCGGTGTCGAGGGCGTCGGCCAAGGTCGAGACGGTGCCCATGTCGATCTCGCCGCTTGCGTGCAGGGTGGTGCGGTCAGGCTCCTGCTCGACGGACACCGTGAACAGGGTGGACATGCCGGTGCCTCCAGTCCGCGCGGTGTGGGCAGCTGGTGCTCAACCGCCCGGATAGGTGACTTAACACTATCGATTCATGTTTCGCGGTGCATGATTGACCGCCGATGGCGCGTGATGTCCGCGAGGTGAGCAGTGACCCGCGTCGTTCGGCGGTGTGCTCCCCGCTGTGGTCGGGGCAGGGTTCGTGATCCCCGCTGGGCGGGTATCCACGACCTGTGGCAGCGATGTTCGAGGGGTTCTCCGAGGCGACGATCGACGTGGGTGCGGCTCGTGTCTTCGCGCGCCACGGCGGGCGGGGCCTCCGGTGTTGTTGTCGCACGGCCATTCCCGCCCCTCCTCGACATGGCACCGGGTAGCGCCGTTGCTGGTCGAGCAGGGATTCGCGTTGGTGTGCCCCGATTTGCGCGGCTATGGCAGGTCCCGCGGGCCCGCGCCGACCGCTTTCCTTCGTGCCTAAGCCGGTTGATCGGCGGACACCAACCGGTGTCCGCCGCGCTCGACCTCGCTAGGGCGGTCTGTGGTCGCATCGGGCTGGCACCGAACTGCAGTAACTCTTGTGGACGACGCCGTGGGGCCGGGTCCGTCCCGGCCCCACGGCGCGCCCCGGGGGTCAGGCGTCGATGGACTTGCGGTTGCCGCCGATGGCGATCTTGCGTGGCTTGGCGCGTTCGGCCACCGGGATGCGCAGCGTCAGCACGCCGTGGTCGTAGGCGGCGCTGATGTGCTCGGTGTCGAGCGTGTCGCCGAGGAACAGTTGCCTGCTGAACACGCCGTGCGGCCGCTCGGAAACCTGGAACTCGACGCCGTCGCTGGCCTCCTGGGGCCTGCGTTCGGCGCGCACGCTCAGCACGTTGCGCTCGACGTCGAGTTCGATCGCGTCGGGGTCGACGCCGGGCAGGTCGAAGCGGACCACGAACTCGTTCCCGGCCCGGTAGGCGTCCATCGGCATGGAGGACGGCCGTGACCAGGTTCCCTGGGCGCCCGCGAACACCTGCTGGGCGATGCGGTCGAGCTCCCGGAACGGGTCGGTGCGCATCAACATCGTTCCACCTCCTGTGTTGTCCGTGCGGTCGTCAACGCGCACCACCTTTCTAACATGTCATCACAACGATGACAACTGTGATGTCGCTCAACTGATGACCTACAAGACTGTCGTCACCCTTCCGGAATCCGGCTAAAGTCATCCCAGTGACGACGAACGGGAGCCACGATGGATGACGACCGCGGCGACGCGCGGTCGTGGCTGCGCGCGGATGCCGCCGACGAGGGCGCGTTCGCCGACCTCGCCTTGGTCCGCACCGTCGCCGAGCACGAGACCGCCGACGCCGCCGACGTGCTGGCCGCGCTCACGTTGCTGCGCCACATCCGCGACGAGCTCGCCGGGTGGGAGCCGCGGTTGATCGAGGCCGCGCGCGCGGCCGGGGTCAGTTGGGCCCGGATCGCCCCCGCGCTCGGCGTGGCCAGCAGGCAGGCCGCCGAGCGCCGCTACTTGCGGGGCCGACCGGACGGCACGACGACGAGCACCGGCGAGCAACGGGTCCGCGCCGAACGCGACCGCCGCGCCGGGGACCGCGCCGTCGTGCGCTGGGCCAGGGACAACGCGGTGCTGCTGCGGCGGCTGGCCGCGGCGGTCAGCGTGGTCGACGGCCTGGACCGCGACGGACAGCGCTCGGTCGACGACGTCACCGATGCACTGGGCGGCGCCGACAGCGCGGACCTGCTCACCCCGCTCGCCGACGCCGGGCGGCACCTGCGCGAGTCGCACCCCGAGTTGGCCGACCGGATCGACAGGGTCGCCGACCACGTCCACCGCGCCCGCCACGAGGCGGGGTCCTGACCGACCTGCGCCACCGCCACCCGCGGGTTTGACCGGCGGCGGCCTGGGAATCCCCGCGGCGATCGACGCCCACCACCCACGGGGGAGCCCAGATGGCCGACCAGAGCACCCGCAGTGATCCGCGCACGCAGTACCCGGGTCCGGTGTCCGCGGGCGAGGACATCGACCACCCCGGCCCCACCAACCAGATGGACAGCGAACCCGACCACGGTGAGCGCACCTACCGCGGTTCGGGCCGGTTGACCGACGCCGTGGCGGTGATCACCGGCGGGGACTCCGGCATCGGCCGCGCCGTGGCGATCGCGTTCGCCCGCGAGGGCGCCGACGTCCTGATCACCTGCCTGCCCGACGAGGAAGAGGACGCGCGGGCCACGGTCGAGCTGGTCACCGAAGCGGGCAGGCGCGCGGAGGTGGTCGTCTGCGACCTGAGCGTGGAGGCCGAGAACGCGCGGGTGGTCGAGCGGGCGGTGGCGGCGTTCGGGCGCATCGACGTGCTGATCATCAACGCGGCCTATCAGATGTCGCGCGACGGCGGGCTACCGGAGATCGACACCGAGCAGTTCGACCGGGTGCTGAAGACCAACGTCTATGCGCTGTTCTGGCTCTGCAAGGCGGCGTTGCCGCACCTGGCACCGGGGTCGTCGATCATCACGACCTCGTCGATCCAGGCGTTCCAGCCTTCGCCGCACCTGCTCGACTACGCCACCTCCAAGGCGGCGATCGTCAACTTCACGAAAGGGTTGGCGCTCAACCTGATCGACCGGGGGATCCGGGTCAACTCCGTCGCGCCCGGTCCTGTGTGGACACCGTTGATCCCCGCGACCATGCCACCGGACAAGGTGGCGTCCTTCGGCGCCCAAGCGCCACTCGGGCGCCCGGCCCAGCCCGCCGAACTGGCGCCCACCTACGTCTTCTTGGCGTCGCAGGAATCGAGCTACACCACCGGCGAGGTCATCGCCGTCACCGGCGGGTCTCCCATCACTTGAGACCGCGTCCGCAATGTGGCTCACCTGGCGCCGCTGCCGGAACTCGGCCAGTATCGCGCCCAGCGACCTGCCACACCGAGTCTGGGGAGATACCCATGTCCAGCAGCCAGTCCGACCGCGCGCGGGAGTTGCTGCGCCTGCACCGGGATCCCGCACTGCTCACCGTGGTGAACGTGTGGGACGCCATCACCGCCAAGGTCGTCGCCGACGTCCCGGGGACGAAAGCCCTGGCCACGGCCAGCCACTCGATCGCCGCGAGCCGCGGCTACCCCGACGGCGAGAAGATCCCGGTGGCGGAGATGATCGCCGAGGTCAAGAACATCGTCGACGCGACCGACCTGCCGGTGACCGCCGACCTCGAGGGCGGCTACGGCGACGCCGCCGACACCGTGCGCCGCGCGATCGCCGTGGGCGTGGTCGGGGCGAACCTGGAGGACCAGGTCAAGCCGCTCGCCGAGGCCGTCGCGCAGGTGGCGGCCGTCGTCGCGGCGGCGGCTGCGGAGGGCGTGCCGGACTTCGTGCTCAACGCCCGCACCGACGTGTTCCTCAAGGCGGGCGACCGTGATCCGGCCGAGGTGCTGGCCGACGCCATCGAGCGCAGCCGCGCCTACCTCGACGCGGGCGCGCCCGTGGTGTTCGTGCCGGGCAAGCTGGACCTCGAGCAGGTGAGCGCCCTGGTGGACGCCGTCGGCCCGCAGCGGCTGACCCTGATCGGCCTGCCCGGAACACCCTCCCTGGCCGAACTGGAGAAGCTGGGCGTGGCCCGGGTGTCCTTCGGACCGCTGTCGCAGCGAGTCGCCCTCACCGCGCTGGCCGAACTCGTCGAAACCGTCCACCAAGGCGGCGGCGTTCCGGAGGGCACCCGTCCGCTGAACTAGTGGCTCGACTCAGAACGTCGACGTTCTGAGTCGCGCCACTAGTCCACACCAGTCCCCGTGCCTGCCCACGAGCGCGGGCCGGATCACGCGGTGGCGTCGTCGGCTTGCCTGAGGACCTGGTTCAACGGGACGTCAGGCAGGCCGCGGTGCGCGACGGCGATGATCGTGTCGACGACCCCGGGCCGGTGGGCGCCGAGGAACCTGCCGCGGTGGCGTGGCGCGACGAGGACGGTGGTGATCACCGGGCCCGCTGGTCCTCGCCGGGTGAGCGGCTCGACGGCTTCGCCGACGCGGTGGCCGAGGCGACGTACGGGTGATCGCCGCTGCGACCGGGGGCACAGCGCAGGACCCGCAGGTGACCCGGTTCCCACCGGACGCCGATCCACTTGCCGCTGTCGCGAAGACCGACCACGTCCCGACCAGCGGCGCCGCCTGCACAGCGTCCCCCCGGACCACGGCCGGTTCGGGATCGGCCGCGAGGCCAGGACCGCTACCGGGCCGCGGTCCCCGAGGCGATGACCTGCTGGGCGAGGCCTTCCGCGGTCGGTGCACCGTGGCCTCGGCCAGTACCGCCGCGTACGGGCCCAGGAACGGCCGCGGCAGCCCCGGGGCCCGGTCGTCGAGTACCCACGCCACCACGGCGGCCATCGCGGACTCGCTCGCCTGGACCGCCACAGCTCGACGCAGCACCGCCCCCACCCACCCCGCCTGGACCGAGGCGAGCGGCCCGCGCGCACGACGAAGGTCTAGTCCTGGTCGAGATGGGTAGCCCGGGGGAGTAGCCGTGCCGAGGAGGAACCTGTGGATCCGATCAAGCCCGCCCGCGCCGTCAAGGAAGCATTGGAGAGAGCGGTGGACAAGATCGCGGATCTCACCGCACCCGCGACACCGGGTGCGCCGAGCAGTACGTCGCCCGCGGTGGACGAACCCACCGAGCCGGGGGAGCCGCTGCCGCGCAAGCCCGACCAAACCGAACCCGAGACCCGCACGGCCACGGGCGCGCAGACCGGTGCCAACAGCCGCGAGCAGCAGGGCGCCTTCCTGACCACCTCGACCGGCACCCGGCTGCGCGACACCGACCACTCGCTCAAGGCCGGGTCGCGCGGCCCCACGTTGCTGCAGGACCACCACCTGCGCGAGAAGATCACGCACTTCGACCACGAGCGCATCCCCGAACGGGTCGTGCACGCGCGCGGCGCCGGTGTGCACGGGGTGTTCGTGGGCTACGGCAACGCCGAGCAGGTGTGCAAGTCCGCGTTCTTGCGCGAGGGCGAGAGCACACCGGTCTTCGTGCGGTTCTCCACCGTCGTCGGCTCCCGCGGTTCGGCCGACACCGTGCGCGACACCCGCGGGTTCGCCACGAAGTTCTACACCTCCGAGGGCAACTTCGACCTGGTGGGCAACAACATCCCGGTGTTCTTCATCCAGGACGGGATCAAGTTCCCCGACGTCATCCACGCCGCCAAACCGCACCCGGACCGGGAGATCCCGCAGGCGCAGAGCGCGCACGACACGTTCTGGGACTTCGTGTCCCTGCACACCGAGGCCACCCACCACGTCCTGTGGAGCATGTCCGACCGGGCCGTCCCGCGGTCCTACCGGACGATGGAGGGCTTCGGCGTGCACACCTTCCGGCTGGTCAACGCCGAGGGCGCGACGTCGCTGGTGAAGTTCCACTGGAAGCCCAGGCTCGGCGTGCACTCGCTGGAGTGGGAGGAGGCGCAACTGCTCAGCGGGGTCGACCCGGACTTCCACCGGCGGGACCTGTTCGACGCGATCGAGGCGGGCGCCTACCCGCAGTGGGAGCTGGGCATCCAGGTCTTCCCGGACACCCCGGAGCAGACCTTCGAGGGCATCGACCTGCTCGACCCGACCAAGATCGTGCCGGAGGAGCTCGCCCCGGTGCGGCCGGTCGGCGTGCTGACCCTCAACCGCAACACCACCAACTACTTCGCCGAGACCGAGCAGATCGCCTTCCACGTCGGACACCTGGTCCCGGGCATCGACGTCACCGACGACCCGCTGCTGCACGCCCGGCTGTTCTCCTACATCGACACCCAGCTCAGCCGCCTGGGCGGGCCGAACTTCAACCAGATCCCGGTCAACCGGCCGCACGCCCCGGTCAACGACATGCTGCGCGACGGGCTCCACCAGCACGCGGTGCACAGCGGTGTCGCGCCCTACAAGCCCAACAGCCTCGACGGCGGTTGCCCCTTCCAGGCGGGCGCCGACACGGGCGCGTACGCGGAGATCGCCGCGCCGGTCGCGGCGGCGGTGAAGGAGCGCAAGTCGCCTGCGTCGTTCTCCGACCACTTCAGCCAGCCGCGCTTGTTCTACCGCAGCCTCGAACCCCTCGAGCGCCAGCACATCATCCGGGCGTTCACCTTCGAACTCGGCAAGTGCTACGAACAGGCCATCAAGGAACGGCAGCTGAGGGTACTGGCCAATGTGGACACCGAGCTGTGCGCGGCGGTCGCCGCCGGTCTCGGGCTGCCCGCCCCGGAACCGACCGCGGTGCTACCGGAGGTGACCCCCAGCCCCGCGCTGTCGCAGCTGGGGAAGCGGTGGCCGACCGACGGCCGGGTGATCGGCATCGTCGTCGACGCGACGGACCCGTCCGGCCTCGACGGGGTACCCGCGCTCCAGCGAGCGATCACCGACGCGGGCATGACCCCGCTGGTCATCGCCGCGCGCGGCGGGGAGTTGCCACTGGAGTTGACCGCGCAGCGGACCTTCCTCACCGCCCGTTCCGTCGAGTTCGACGCGCTGCTCGTGGCAGCGGCCCCACCCCCGGCCCCGGACGCGGTCCCGCACCGCGCCGCCGTCGACCCCCGCATCGTGCTCATGCTCCAAGAGGCCTACCGGCACGCCAAGGTCATCGGCGGGTGGGGGACGGCGAGCGCGGCGTTGACCGAGGCGGGCATCGGACTCGACGACGTCGGTGTGGTGGTGGGCGAGGACCCGGCGGAGGTGTTCCCCCAGGTGCTGGACCTGCTGGCCGGTCACCGCGTGTGGGACCGGTTCCCGGCGTCGGCCACCTGATCCGACCGGCCCGGCGCCCGATCGTGTCCGACCTCATCCGGCCGGGAAGCGTGAAGCCGCTGGTAGCGGGGTATGCCCGCATCGTTGGGGGAACATCGAGGGAGGCCCGTTGTCGGCTGCTGTGCGCACCACCACTGGTTTGGGGTGGCTCGATCTCGGGCACCCGAGGCGGATCCCGGCCCCGCGGTCGGCCACGTCCGTCATCACCGAGGTGCGGGCGCGGCTCGGCAGCGGTGCCCTCGACCTGCCGTTGGCGGGCGTGGACACGCTGGAGCGCTGGAGCAGCCTGGTCGACCTGGGGCGGACCGACCTCGCTGTGGCGCGGTTGGCCGAGGGGCACGTCGACGCTGTAGCCATCCTGGCTGAGGCGGGGCGGGCGCCGGTCGCTGGTTCGCTCTACGGCGTGTGGGCATCGCGATCCGGTGGCGTGGGCGCGCGGGTGGTCCGCGGGCGGGTGCAGGGGACCATGCGGTTCTGCTCGGGCGCGACCGGCCTGGACCGGGCGCTGGTGGTCGCGGACGATGGCGGTGGCGCGTGCTTGGTCGAGGTCGACTTGACGCACCCAGGGGTCACACCAGACCCGGGGACGTGGCAGGCCATCGGGATGGACGCCTCCGACAGCGCGGACGTGTCCTTCGACCGGGTCGAGCCCGTCGCGGTGATCGGACCGCCCGGTTGGTACACCGCTCGCGGCGGGTTCGCGGTCGGCGGGGGCGGGGTCGCCGCGGTGTGGCTGGGCGGCGCGGTCGGGGTGCTCGACGACGTCGCCGCCGTGTTGGGTGGTCGCGAGGCCGATGAGCACCAGCTGGCCCACCTCGGAGCGCTGCACGCGGCCGTAGCGGGCGCGGGGGCGCACCTGGAACACGTGGCTCGCCTGGTGGATCACGGTGTGGCGAGCGCCCACCACCTGGCCACGTCGCGGGCCGTGGTGGAACGCGCTGCCTGGGAGGTGGTGGACCGGGTGCCGCGCATCGTGGGGCCGACGCCGTTGAGCCGGGACCGCCAGTTCGCCCAACGGCTGGCCGACCTGCAGGTCTACGTCCGGCAGCACCACGCCGAGCGTGATCTCGCCGCGCTCGGGCGCACCGTGCTGGACGCGCGGTGACCGGGCGGGCGACCACCGACGAGAGCGAATGGGCGTCCTGGCTGAGTGGTCTGCGCGAGTTCCCGGACGAGTCGTACGGCCGCGCGGTGGTCGTGGCCGCGCACCCGGACGATGAGACTCTCGGTGCCAGTGGGCTGATCCAGGCGCTGCACGAGCGCGGCACCGACATCCGGCTGGTCGTCGCCACCGACGGCGAGGCCGCGTTCCCGGGGAGTTCGCCCGCCGAACGCGCCGAGCTTGGCCGCACCCGGCGCCGTGAACTGATGTCGGCGCTACATGTGCAGGGCCTTGACGACGTCGAGGTCCAGTGGCTCGGCCTGCCGGACTCGGAGTTGACCGGACACCGCGGCGAGCTGGCCTCGGCACTCGGTTCGGCGATGGTGGGAGCCGACTTGTGCGTGGTGCCATGGCCGGGGGATCCGCACCCGGACCACCAATGCGCGGGCGAGGTCGGCCTGCGGGTGGCGCCGGTGACCGCGCACCGCTGGTCGTACCCGATCTGGATGTGGCACTGGTTGCGCCCCAACGACTCCGCCGTGCCGCGTTCCCGTGCGTTCGGTGTGTCGATGGATTCCTCGCGGCGCCGACGGAAAGCCGCCGCCATCGCGCGTTTCACATCCCAGGTGGACACCTCGGAACCGATCTTGGACGCGGCGACGCTGAGCCACTTCGACCGCGCGGTGGAGGTCCTGTTCCGCGAGCCGCCACGCGAGAGCGCTCCGGTCGACCGGTTCGCCGACCTCTACGCCGCGCGGACCGATCCGTGGTCGGTGGTCGACAGTTGGTACGAGCGCCGCAAACGGGCCGTCACCCTCGCTTGCCTGCCGGACGAGCGGTACGGGGTGGCGGTGGAACCGGCGTGCGGGATCGGCCAACTCACCGTGGAACTCGCTGCTCGGTGCGACCGGTTGACCGCGTTCGACCCGGTAGACGCGGCGGTCGAGCGGGCCAGAGGTCGCACCGAGGACCTGCCCCACGTTCAGGTCGTACCCGGCGCGTTGCCAGACGACTTCCCCGGTGAACCAGCGGATCTGGTCGTGTTCAGCGAGATCCTGTACTACCTCGACGACGCGGACCTTGACTCCACAGTGGACAGGGCAGTCGCCGCACTCCGCCCGGGCGGACACCTGCTCGCCGCGCACTGGTTGCCCTGGGCCCCGGAGGCGCCCAGGGACGGCATGGACGCCCACCGCCGCCTGCTCGAGCACCCAGACCTCGACCCGCTGGTCGAGCACCTGGACCACGAGTTCGCCGTCCACGTCCTGCGCCGCCGATGACGACACCGATCACGGCCATCGCGATCGCCATCCCGGCCCGCGACGAGCGCGACACCATCCGCGCCTGCCTGCGCGCGATCACCGCCTCCGCGCAAGCGTTGCCACCCACCGTCGCCTGGTCGTTGTGCGTAGTGGCCGACCGCTGCACCGACGACACAGCCGCGCTCGCCCGGTCCGAACTGGACGGACACCCCGCCCTCGTCGTGGTCAACGACCGGGACCGACCACTCGGCGAGGTCCGCGACCTGGGTCTGCGGCACGCCCGTGAGCACCTGGGACCCCACACCCCGGCCGCCACCTGGCTCCTGTCGACCGACGCCGACACCACTGTCCCCGACCCCTGGCTCACCGACCACCTGCGGCTGGCCAACTCCGGAACCCACGCCACCGCAGGCATGGCCCACCTCGACGGCCTACCCCGAGCAGCCATCCTGGACTACGCCAGAGTCCTCGACCTAGCCCGAATCCCCGAAGGCCACGGCAACATCTACGGCGCCAACTTGGGCATCCGCGCCGACGCCTACGACACCGTCGGCGGCTTCGGCCCAATCAACACCGGCGAAGACCACCACATCTGGCACCGCCTCGGCCACACCGGCCACCACCGCACCTACGCCGAACACATCACGGTCACCACCAGCGCCCGAACCCAAGGCCGCGCCACCGGCGGCCTAGCCGACCTCCTGGCCACCCTCCCAGCCTGACCAGCGACGACGGAACGGTCTCGCGAGACAACGATGGCACCAAGCGAACAGCGCAGGCGGTGGTCGAGAAGCTGATCGAGCGCGACAACGTCAGGTCAGGTGCTTCCTCAGCGGACCTGGAGCGCGTCATCCTGGCCAAGGGGCAGATCGCTGAAGTCGATGGCATCGCTTTGGCGTTGTGCGGAAACCGGGTTGCCGGGGCGGAGATGATGAGCGGCGTGATTGACGTCGAGAAGTTGATGAACGATATGGGGGAGCGGGGCATCACCGTGATCCTCAAGGTGGACGACGTCCGGGCGGCCGAGCGTGATCGTCCGTGGACGGTGGTGTTGTCCGGACCGGGAGTCGTTGCTGACGCGCTGGTCCGGACCGACGCGGTGTCGTTGACGGCGGCTTTGCGCTTCTGCTTCAAGGGTCTGCGCGCGCGTCCTGGCGACTGGGATTGGCTGCCAGAAGTCTGAGCGGGTGGGCCGTTTAGGCGGCCCACCCGCTCAGTCCTGGTCGCTCGATCGGCGTCCAGTGTGGACTCAGCGCGATCGAGGGCGTGGCAACGGTGGCCGAGGCCGGTTACCGGCCGCGGCGCCTGGCGCCGCTGCGGGTGCCTGCTGAGAAGGCGGCGACGCCTGCGGTCTTCACCGGGGCTTCCGGGGCGGCTGGGGCGGTCGACCGGCTCTGCTTCGGGGTGGACGGTCCCTGGCGGCGCTTGGCGTTGGCCGGTTTGCGGGGGTTGCGGGTCGACTGGGTCGCCGCGGGCTTCGCCGTCGGGGCGACGAAGGTGCGTTCGCCGGGAGCCAGTTCGGCGAGCAGGGGGTGGCCGGGGCGCAGGCGGGTGATGGTCGCGGTGACGCCCGCCTTGCGGGTGAGGTCGCGGACGTCGGCGACCTGGGCGTCGGTCATCAGGGTGATGACGGTGCCCGCGGCGCCGGCGCGCGCGGTGCGGCCCGAGCGGTGCAGGTAGGCCTTGTGCTCGACCGGCGGGTCGGCGTGGATCACGAGGGCGACGTCGTCGACGTGGATGCCCCGGGCGGCGATGTCGGTGGCGACCAGGGTGGTCACCTTGCCGTCGGTGAAGGCGAGCAGGTTCCTGGTGCGCGCCGTCTGGCCGAGGTCGCCGTGCAGTTCCACCGCGGGGACGCCCTCCGCGACCAGTTGGCGGGTCAGCTTCGTGGCGCCGCGCTTGGTCCGGGTGAACACCACCGTCCGACCGGGCGCGGCGACCAGGTCGACCAGGACCGGCAGCCGGGCGGCGGGCTGCACGTGCAGCACGTGGTGGGTCATGGCCGTGACCGGCGCCGACGGCGGGTCGGTGCTGTGCGTGGCCGGGTTGCTCAAGAACCGGCGGACCAGCACGTCGACGCCCGCGTCCAGGGTCGCGGAGAACAGCAGCCGCTGGCTCCCGCGCGGGGTCTTGTCCAGCAGCTTGGTGACGACGGGCAGGAAGCCGAGGTCAGCCATGTGGTCGGCCTCGTCGAGCACGGTGACCTCGACGTCGTCGAGGTGGGCGCGCCCGGTCGAGATGTGGTCGGCGAGCCTGCCGGGGCACGCGATCAGCACGTCGACCCCGGCGCGCAGCGCGGCCACCTGGGGCCCGGGTCGCACACCGCCGTAGATCGTCGTCGTGGTCAGCGCCAGGGCCTCGGCCAGCGGCGCGACGGTGGCGGCGATCTGGTCGGCCAGCTCACGGGTGGGCGCCAGGATCAGCGCCCGCGGCTTGCCGGGGCGCCTCGGTCGGGTGCTCGCCGCGAGCCGGGCGAGCAGGGGCAGCGCGAACGCGTAGGTCTTGCCCGACCCGGTCCGGCCACGCCCGAGCACGTCACGGCCGGACAGCGAGTCCGGCAGCGTGGCGGTCTGGATGGGGAACGGGGTGCTGATACCACGGGCGCTCAGCACGTCGACCAGCGCGGCGGGCACTCCCAGCTGGGCGAACGTGCGCCCCGCCGTGGTGTCATCGGTCGTGGTCGGACTGGTCTTGCTGGGGCGGCGAGCCGCCATAGGGTACTCCGGAACGTTGAGGGACGGTCTGCGCGACGTGGGCCACTAGATCCAGGCGCACGTCGCGGACGCGACGCGTAGGCAGCCCGCAGCGGTGCGGGCGAGACCGCCCCTGAACCATACAGGACCGAACCGCCGCTGTGCGATGAAATCGCGCCAACCGGCCGTACGTCGCACGAGCAGGCGGCGTCGACACAGGCTGTGCGCGACCGCGTGGCGAGGTTGAGGGAGGGCTGTTCGGCTTCGGGGAACTGTCGCTCGCCCCGGCGGCCTTCGTGGGTGACGAGGTGTTGAGACAGCCGCGGCCGCGGTTCTGGCGATCATCTCGAGCGCACTGCGTACCGTGTTCGGATCCGACCACTAGCGACAGCGCGGCGACCTTGGGGTCCTAACAGGACTGTTTGACGGATCGTCAGCGCTTGCCCGCGACCAGGATGACGAGGAACTGGCCACCGCCCGGTTCGACGTTCGCGGTCACGGGTAGCCCGGGCGCCAACCGGGAGAAGCGGTCCACCAGCCACTCCGCGGTCTCGTGCGCGTCCTGCTTGGTCGGGCAGCGGCCGACCATCTCGCGACCGCCCTTGCGCTCCAGCCGCCCGGCGACGGTGATCAGCGGCGCGGGCTCGACCACGTGCAGCCGGTCCGGCCAGGGGATGACGACCTTGACCGCGCCCTTGCGGGTGTTGCACCCCCGGTGCGCCAGCCGCTCCGCGAGCTTGGCCTTCCGGTCGGCGGTACGGCTGTCGACACTGGGCCCGCGCGGGTCGTTCACCGACATCTCGGCGTCGACCGGCTCGTCGCACACCCAGCACCGCCAGCCGTCGCGTTCGGCCACGTCATCGAGGAGACTCACCCGAGCAAACTAGCCTGCCCCGCCGCCGCCCCGCCCACCAGCACCCGCGCCACCGATCTGCGCTGGATCTGCGGTCCGTCTGCGCCCCGCCCATACGGTCTGGGCAAGTCGGTTCGGATGCGGAGGAGTGGATCGTGGCCGCGACACGTGGGAGTTCGCTTGAGGTCGGGCGCGGCGGGAACACGCCCCTGGTGGACGTGGTCGCCGCGTTCACCGCCGTGCCTGCGCGGGGGAAGTCGTGCGTGGCCGACCGGCCGGTGGTCGACTCGGATCCGATCGGTCACTACCAGGGCATGGGCGTGTACCGGGACCGCTGGGTGATCCTGACGCACAGCACGCTGATCTGGGACGCGGGCTGGTTCACCGTGTGGGACCGCGAGACCGGCGAGGTCGCGGTCCACCCGATCCCGACCCCGGGCGGCATGCGGCACCCGGGTGGCCTGCAGGTCATCGGGGACTACCTGGTGCTCGGGGTCGAACCGACGGCCGAGGTGTCGTTGCCGTCGCTGGTGCGGTTCTACGACCTGCGCGACATCGAGCGCAGCGGACCGACGCCGTTGCCCGAGCCGCAGGTGACGGTGCCGGGCCGGAGCGCGGCCGCCGTCGGGATCGCTCAGCTGGGCGACCAGCACGTGCTCGCCGTCTACGGCAGCGACCCGTGCGGGAAGACCTACTTCTACCGGTCCAACGGGCGCCCCCTCGGTGACCCGGCCTTGACGTTCGACACCGAGTTCCCCATCGTCGAGTTCCGCGCCGACGTCGACGGGACGAAGACCGGGTACGACAACATCGCCTTGCTGACCAGCATCGCGGGCGAGCTTTACATGATCGGCCTACGGGGCGTCATGCACTGCGTCGACATGGAAGACCATGCCGACCTCTGGCACATCCACGTCGACCCCCGCGCCCCCGAGGCCGAGTTCGTCGCCACACGCGAGTTCACCACCGAGGGCTGGGGACCACTGAGCCCACACTTCCGATTCGGCGCAGGCGCCGCCCCTGTCGGGGAGACCGAGCTCGAACTCTTCTGCAGCTCCCGAAGCGCCCTAGCCGGTTTGGGCATGTGCCTCTTCACCGACGGCCCGGCCTGGTCCTCCGAACGGCCGTGACGTGCCCCTTGAGCCATCGCCTGTCATAGGCGACGCGGTCGAGCGCCACGAGAGTGGTAACGGCCAGGGTGCTGTGCCGGACATCGTCCTCTATCGCCCCGCTGACGGATCGTTGCGGGTGATCCTCAAGAACGCCGGTGGCGGTTTCAGCGGATATGGCGGTAATCCGATCCGGACCGGGCTCGGGGCTCCCACGTGGGCTGGGGTGGCGGACCTCGACGGTGACGGGCAGCGCGACGACATTGCTTGGTGGAGCGGGACCACCTTGTCTACGTTGGTAGCCCCGAACTTCACCACCAGTTCCTCCACACCAGGCCTCCAGCCAGGAACCTGGCACGATGTCTTGGACTACAACGGTGACGGCCGCGATGACGTCGTTCTCTTCCGTCCGGCGGATGGATCGTTGCGGGTGATCCTCAAAGACCCCGGTGGCGGCTTCAACGGATACAGCGGCAACCCCATCAGGACCGGCCTCACCACACCGATCTGGGCGGGCACAAGTTCCTACAACGGTTGACACCATGCCCGCCCGGCTTGTGGTGCCATCGACGACCTGGTCGTAATCTCCTCGCGGGTTACGCCCAGCTGTCCGTACGATGCGGCGCCGTGATGTCACCGCGCGCTGTCCCGCCCGACTCCGTGATCGCCGCGTTCGGCGTTGGGCACGAACCGGTTCTGTTGGAGGGCGGTCAAGGGGGGACTTGGCGCGCGGGGCAGGTGATCCTCAAACCGGTCGAGTTCTTGGCCGAGACGTTGTGGCGGGCCGAGGTGTTCGACGGACTGGCTGAGTCGTCCGCGTTTCGAGTTGCTCGTCCACTGAGGACGGCGGCCGGTGCTTGGGTGTGCGAGGGCTGGGAGGCGAGTCGGTTCGTCGAAGGGGAGCCGGATGTCAGCCGCACGGATGACCAGTTGCGTGCTGGGATCGCCTTTCACGCCGCCGTCGCTGATCTGCCCTGTCCGGCCTTCCTTGAGCAGCGCGACGACGCCTGGTCGCATGGAGATCGTGTTGCCTGGCAAGACGTAGCCCACCGGGCATCAGCTCCCGCCACGCGACTGCTTCGGCCGCTGTTCGACGCGAGACGGCCGGTGTCCCTGATATCCCAATTGGTTCACGGCGACCTCCCCGGCAACGTCCTGTTCGCCGAGGGCCTGCCACCGGCCATCATTGACTGGCCCCCGTACTGGCGCCCCACCGCGTGGGCCTCGGCGGTCGCGGTTGCTGATGCCCTGTGTTGGTACGACGCGGAACCCGACCTGATCACCCGCTGGCAACACCTGCCCGAGTGGCCGCAGATGCTCATCCGCGCGTTGATCTACCGGATCGTCACCCACGACCGGGCGTTCGGAGCAATAGGGTGGACACCCGATCACGTCGGCGCCTACGAACCCGTGATCGCACTGGTTCTCAGCAGCAGGTGAAACGGTGCCCGGGCAAGTGCCCGGGCACCATTGCCACTAGGACGGATTGAGCTTGATGGCGAAATCGTTGAAGATCGACCACACGTCGACCCAACCGAGGCCGCCGGTGCAGACCTTGTTGGCGTCGCAGCCGGAGCCGACGCTGATGATGCCGTTGAGCTGGCGGGAGTTGGGGTCGTTGATGTAGATCACCGGACCACCGCTGTCGCCGCCGCGGCCGACGACGCCGCCGCTGTGCGGGACGCCCCAGCTGCCGCGCACGGTCGTGCCGTTGGCCGACCAGCTCGCGGTGCCCGCTTGGGTCGTCCTGATGTTGCAGATGACCTTGGAGTTGTAGCCGAGCTGGCAGGTGAAGTCACCGACCGCTACGTTGCGCACGCCGTTGAGGTAACGGGTGTAGCCCGTCGCGTCCACGCCGTCCCAGGTGTAGCGGTTGGTCCGCGCCTCGATGAACGCCGAGTCGATCGCGGGCCGGGTGTACTTGACCTGGCCGATGAAGTTGCCGCCCGCGGTGTAGACGTTGGCCCCGACGCCGTAGCAGTGGGCCGCGGTGACCAGCCACTGGCGGCCGTCCCACGTGCTGATGGCCGGGATGCCGCTGGTGCAGTAGGACTGCCCACCGGAGGCGGGGCCGAGCGCGGCGCCTGCGTAGAACGGGGCAGTGTCGTTCCAGCGGGTCAGGAGCTTGGTCGTCGGTGCCTTGCTGATGCGGATCTCCGGCGCCGCCGTCGCGCTCCGCTGCCGCGCGACGGTTGCCGAGGCGAAGTGCGCCCGCGCGGCCTCCGGCTTGTCCACCGCGAGTTCCACGGTGCCGCCGTCGACCGAGCTGCCCGCCAAGACCACCGTGAACGGCAGGTCCGACCGGCTGCTGACGGCCAAGAGCTCCTCGCGGACCTGCAGCCAGGTCTTCTTCCCCTGCACGATGGTGATCAGCCGGGTGTCGACCTTCGGTTCCAGCTTGGCCACCGCGGCGATGAAGTCCCGACCCTGCCGCACGTCGGTCAGGTAGACGTTGATCTTCCGGTAGTCGGCGGCCATCTCCACCTGCGTGTAGATGTCCGCTCGAGCCCCCTGCCCCACCCTGGCCACCGCGTCGGCGGCCACCCGCAACGGCTCCAGCACCTTCCCCTGCCGCTCCGGCGACATGGCGGCCACCACGTCAGCCGAAAGCGCCTGAGGTGCTGCCTGCGCCGAAACCCCCGCTATCGGCAATACGGCAAGAGCCCCGGCGATCGCAAGGGCTCTTCGTAACGCTATTTTCATCAGTACCCCTAGTTTCGTAGCTCACTGAACATGAGAAAGTCCCGACGCACCTGACCGGCCTGTACCACGGACCCAGCACATTTCGCTTGTCGACGGACACGAACGCTACGAACACCTGCACAACCCCGACCACTTCGCGCCGGGCATCCTCCGTTACCCCGAAGAGAACCATGGGAGCACAGACCCAGTGTTACCCGATACCCCTGTTCTTGCTGTCAACCTCAGTCGTTAATCTCGCGGAAGCCTGGTAGTGATTCCCCGTCGCCTTTACACCAATGAAGACGAGCATGCAATTGCCCCCGACTGGCCAACAGTGGAGGGGGAGTGTTTCAGCATCGGCACGCTACCGACGATCGTCCGCTTGCCCTGACCTTCTGCACCTCGGCCTTGTCCGTCTATGGCAGGGTTGTCGCCATGACAGCTGGGTTGACGCCGGGTTACGGGGTTCCACTTGAGACGGACCGCTTGCTGCTCAGGCCGTGGCGGGTGGCCGACGCCGTCATCCAGCGTGAACTGTGGACCGAACGCGACCCGCGAGTGCCACCACACCGTCACATCGATGCCGATGGGCGTCCTACGGTCGCGGAGCTGGAGGACGCAATCCGGGCCAACGGACCATCGACGAGGCGGTTGCTGGCGGTCGAGCTGAAGGCCGCAGGCGACGTCATCGGGTACTGCGGACTGGTCGGTGGGGGAGAGGAACCAGAATTGGCGTTCGAGCTACTCCGCCGGTTCTGGGGCAGGGGATACGCGACCGAGGCCGCATTGGCCGTTCTGGACTGGGCGAGAGCCTCCGGTTACACACGCCTGTTGGCCACGGTCTGGGAGTGGAACACCGCGTCTCGCCGAGTGCTGGCCAAGGTCGGTTTCACCGAGACCGGACGGGAGGAGTCGGACCCGGTCCACGGGATCACGCTGTTCACCGCGCGACAGCTCTGAAGCGGCCGGGTTTCCAACCGCGAAGCCGAGCAGGCGGGCACACCGACGGCCTGTGGCGACCGAGCACCCCGGCTCTGGATAGCCCCATCAGGTCCGAGGCCGACCGGGGTCACGGTCGCCACAGGCGCCCAACGCCGTCGAGGGCAGCGACTACCGGGACGAGGTGGCGCTGCGATTCCTGGACAGGGCCACGCCGAGGCCGATCATGCCGATGGCCAGACCGAGGTGCAGCCAGTTGTCGGCGGTGTTGACCGGCACGAAGTTGGCGGCGCTGTCGTGGTCGATGACGATCCCGTACAGCCAGAGCACGAGGTAGACGACTCCGCCGCCGATCAGGTACGACCGGGCACTGCTCGCGGTGCGGCCCAGCGCCAGGCCCGCGACGCCGAAGGCGAGGTGCACGAGGTTGTGCAGCACCGAGACGGCGAAGACCCCGAGCAGGGCCGCCTCGGAGTGGTGGCCCGCGAAGGTGAGCTGGTCGTAGTTGGTGGTGGCGCCGGGGATGAAACCCAGGATCCCGACGAGCAGGAACACCGCGCCGACGACGGTCGCGGCCAGCTGAACCGGTTGCTTGGTGGACGTGGTGCGCGAGGTGGTCATGTATCGCTCCTCGTATCGTGGTGGGCGCCCTGTGCGGCGCTGTTGCAGAGGCGCGGGAATGAGCACCGGGGGCCGGGGTACTCGAGCGATGTCGAAGTTCCTCCACTACCCGGCCCGGATACCACCGTGCGACGGGAGTAAACAGGCGACCGCTCCACGTGGCGGCCGGCTCCGCCTGCTTGGGGCACGTGGGCAGGTAGCCGTGGTGATGCGGGTACGCATCACCACCGGTTGGCGCGAGGCGGACAACACGCACTGACGACGTGAGTTAGCGCCCGCCTCTGAACAAGCGGCCGCCCGCGCGGTTCTGGGCCGTTCTGCGGATCTTGCTGGTGCCGCCCGATTCCGCCAACGCGGTGAGGACTGGCAGTGAGGTGGACTCACTGCCAGCAGGCCTTGCATCCAGGTGCTCGTCGCCGCCAAGTTGACGGTCGTGGGGATCTCGATGGTCAGGTAGGTCGACCCAGTCGCGGCACTGTTGCCCCACGCGTGTCACAACTTCCCGAGTTCATGAATAACTCGATCACCTGGGACCAGGGCAGCGAATTGGCGGACCACCGGAGCCCTGCACCACTAGTGGCGCGACCCAGAACGTCGACCATGTCTCGACCCGCCCACGACGTGCCTGGCGGCGTTGCCGAAACGCCCAAGTACATCCAGTACGAGGACGTTCCGGCGCCTTGCCGGCCACGCCGTGGACCCGCCGATACACGGCCAACGTTCTGAGTCGAGCCACTAGAACCCCGTCATTGCAGCCCTCTCTCGTCCGCCACCGCCGGTGCCGACCGGCAACCGCCACCCGGGAGCGGTTGCCGGTCGGGTCGTGCCACTAGCCGCAGTTGGTCCGCCAGACCGTCACGCTGTCGGAGTCGATGGCCCCACCCCAGTCGACGCACACGCCTGCGGCGTGGCGGTACACCGGACCCGCGTACGTGCCGTAGTCGCCCATGTCTTCGACCCAGGTGAGCTCGTCGGACCGCGAGACCTTCGCGGTCATCGGCAGCTTGGGGCCGGGGTTGTCGCGCACGGTCACGACGCAGTTGAGGCCGCTGCTCCTGCTGTAGGTGAGGAACACCGTGCCGCCGATCAGGTCGTATCGGTTGACCACGCCGTACCCGCTGCCGCAGGCGCCGTTGTAGGAGGCCGCGGTCGCGACCCCGGGTACCAAGACCGCCGTGCCCAGTGCCATCCCGACCGCCGCCAGGGCAGCGACCGCATTGCGAGCCACTCTCATCGTGTTCCCCTCGTCGTTGGGTGATCGCGCAGCGGGCCATCACGCGTTCAGTCGATGTCCGTGCTGCCCGACCCTGCGAAGATCACACGGTCCGTACGTTGTCCGACAGGGGTTTACACACCCTGACAACAGTCCTGACAGGGGAGCCATCGATGCTCGACGAGCACGGTGAATCGCGGCGGGAGGCTGCTCGTCGGTTCGCCGAGCACCTGCGGGAACTGCGGGCGGCGGCGGGGCAGCCCTCGTTGCGGCAGATGGCGGCCCGCTCGGGTCGTATCTCGCACACGACCTTGCACGACTGCCTCTCCGGCGCGCGGCTCCCGTCCTGGGAAGCGACCCGCGAGTTCGTCCGGGCCTGCGCCGGGACGAGCAGGAGTGGCGAGCGCGCTGGGTCGCCGCGTCGGCACCGGCCGGGCCGGGCGATGCCGCTGCGGAGGAAGCCGAACCCGAAGAAGCCGAACCCGCGCCCGGCGGCTCCACCACCGATGCCCGTGAGCGCGGCCCTCGGCGCCTGCTGATCCTGTTGGCCGCCGGTGCCGCGCTAGCGATCGCCATCCTGGTGCTGCTGATCCCGAGCAGCCAGGACACCGAGGCGGGAGCACCGGCGCCGAGCACCCCGCAGGTGCCGGGACCCCTGGTCGCCGATGATCGGGCCCGGTTCGTCGGCGACATCACCATCCCCGATGGCACGGTGGTCGCTCCCGGAGCCCACTTCACCAAGGTCTGGGAGATCGAGAACGCGGGCCTGGCGATCTGGCGTGGCCGCTACCTCGAACGCGAGGACCTCCCGGTGGCGCCGGACGCGTGTCAGACCCCTGACCGCATCGCCATCGGCGACACGTTGCCCAACGACCGGGTGAAGATCAGTGTCAACGTCACCGCGCCCGCGGCGGCCACGACCTGCATGGTCAAGTGGAAGATGGTGGACGTGGACGGGCGGCGCTTCTTCCCCTCGTCGCGCCCGGTGTACTTCCTCGTCCACGTGCACGGGTAGCGCCGCACGGCCAACCCGCGCGGGCGCTCGAACTAGCGCCCGTCTCTGAGTTGGCGGCTACCCGCGCGGTTCTGGGCTGCGTTCCGGATCTTCTTGGTGCTGCCCGATTCCGCCAGCGCGGCGAGGACTGGTAGTGAGGTGGACTCACTTGCCAGCAGGCTCTGCATCCAGTTGCTGGTCGTAGCCAAGTCCGCGGCCGCCGGGATCTCGCCCGACGCGATAGCCAGGTAGGTCGTCCAGTCGTGGATGCGGTGGCGGACGAACTCGCGTTCGGTTGGTGTGGCGAGATGCTCGAACTCCGGAGCCAAGGCGGCAGCCCAACGCTCGAATCCGGCTGAGTCAGAGAAAGTTGGCGCGACCGCGTCAATGAACGCAACAACGGCGGACTTTGCGACCACGTTCACCGGGTCCCGCAAGAAGACGCGTACGACGATCTCGTCGAGGTCGCCGCGCGGCCCCTCCGCGACCGCCGACACGACCTGCCGGTAGGCCGACGAACGCACGTGCTCGTCGGCCATGGCGGCGTCGATATCCACGTCGGTGACGTCCGCGGCCGCCAGCAGGGCGGCCAAGTCGGCTCGGGTCATCAGCGCCGACCCCGCTGGCAGGCCCGCTCGGCCTCGCGGCGCGCGCGTTCCTCGCGTTCGGCCCGCTCCTCCGCCTGGTTGCGGCGACCCAGTTTGCGCACCGCCTTGCGGACCTCCGCCTTGAACTGCTCGACCACCTGCCGTTGTTGGCCGGTCAGTTCGGGCTGGCCGTCGATCGGGTGGCCGTTCGGGCCGATGCGGACCTCTTGGCCCCGGCCGGTCACGTGCGCGTGCGCGGGCCGGTCGACGTCGTACTCGTGGACGACGATGCGGACGCCGTTCTTGATGACGTCCAGCAGCGCGAGGCCCACGGGGTCGAGCCAGGTCAGCGGGTTGGGCACGTAGCTGTGCGGGGCGTAGCCACCCGCGAGGCCGATCGGGTCCGGGCTGGCGTAGCGGCCGGTTTCCGGGTCGTAGTAACGGAAGTAGTTGTAGTGCAGGCCGGATTCCCGGTCGTGGTACTGCCCGGGGAACCGCAGCGGCGTCGACGCCGTGCCGCCCTCCACGACCGGCAGACCCCATGTCGTGCTCTGGCCGAACCAGGCCACCGCGCCCTGCTCGTCGACCAACTCCGTAGGCGTGCCAACGAGATCGGTGACGATCGCGTAGAACCGGTCGTCCACGATCTGGGTGTACGGCCGGTGACTCTTCGGGTCGTAGTCCCACGTGGTCGTGCGGCCCGCCGTGGTCTGCTCGGCCAGCGCGGTCCCGTCCCAGATGAAGTCGACCCGTTCGACGACCTGGCCGCTCGCGTGCCGCTCCTTCGCGATCCGCCGCCCCAGCGCGTCGTAGCGGTAACGCCAGACGCTGTTGTCCGGCGTGATCAACTCGACCAGTTGGTCGTCGGAGTTCCAGGTGTAGCGCCACACGTCGGACCCGTGCTCCTTGCGCGTCACCCGGCCCCCGCCGTCGTACTGGTACCGCGTGTCGCCCGCCGCGTGCAACATCGTCCCCGCGTACCGCCACGGACCGGCAGCGGCGCCCGGTGCGGTTGCGCCGGTCAGGTTGCCCGCCACGTCGTATTGGTAGCGCTCCGACCAGCGGCTGCTGTGCACCTGGTTGACCCGCCCGTACGGGTCGAGATCGAAGCGCCGCCGCCCGGTGGTGGAGTCGGCGATCTCGGTGATGTTGCCGTCGGCGCGGTAGTGGAAGGCGCGCTGCTTGCCCCCGACGGCCTGGCCCGCGAGCCTGCCCTCCGCGTCCCAGGTCTGGGTCAACCGCATCCCCGTCGCGGTCGACCGGCTGACCTCCCGGCCCGCGTCGTCGTAGGCGAACGCCAGCCGCCGCCCGCCGGAGGACAGCGCGGCGAGCGTGCCGACGGCGTCGTAGGTCCAGGTCGACTTGACGCCGCCGGGCGTGCGCCGGTGGACCCGCCTGCCGAGCGGGTCGTACGTCGAGGTCACCGTCTTGCCGTTGAGCGTCTCGGCGGTCACCTGCCCGACGATATCCCTGGTCAGCGTGACCGTCGCGGCGTGCCCGGTCGCGGTGAGGATGCGCCCGGCGGCGTCGTAGGTGAAGTGGGTGGTGTCCGCGGGTGACTCGACGGTGACGACGTTGCCCAGCGCGTCCCGGTGGTACGTGGTCGTCTCGCCGACGCTGGTGGTCTTGCGCGCGAGCCTGCCCGCAGCGTCCCGCTCGTAGGCGATCGCGCGACCGTTGAAGTCGATCTCCCGCACGAGGCCGCCCGCCGCGTCGTACTCGTAGCGCCACTCCAGGCCCTGCGCGTTGGTCACCTTCACCAGGTTGAGCTCGGTGTCGTACTCGAACTCCACCCGGCTGCCGTCCGCGTTGACCTGGGCGGTGGGCAGGTCGAAGTGGGTCGTGGTGAGCGAGAGCGCCGGGCCGTCGCCCACCGAGTACTCGACCAGGTTGCCCTCGGGGTCGTGCCGCCACCGCTCCACGGTCCCGTCCGGGCGGACCCGGGTCAGCGGCTTGCCCTCGACGGTCCACCTGGTGCGGGTCGTGCCGCCCAGCGGGTCGACCTCGGTGGTGATCCGGCCGAACTCGTCGCGGTCGGCGCGCGTCGTGCGGCCAAGCGGGTCGGTGACGGCGACGGTCAGGCCTCGCGCGTCGGTGTGGATGCGGTAGGTGTTGCCCAGCGCGTCGGTCTCGCTGACCCGGTGGCCTAGCGCGTTGTAGGTGGTTCGTGTGACGGCGCCCGTCGGATCTATGGACTCGACGATGTTGCCGTGCTCGTCCCGCCGGTAGCGCCACCGCGCACCCGTCGCCTCGACGACCTCTATAGGCAGACCATCGCTGTCCTCGACCGTGAACGTCTGGCTGCCATCCGGGCGGATGACCCGGGTCGGGTCGTCGCCGAGGCCGTACTCGTAGCGCGTGGTGTTGCCCAGTGGATCGGTTGTGGCGCTCGTGCGGCCGTGCTCGTCGTACTCGTACGCCGTCGTCGCGCCGAGCGGGTCGACCTGCCGGGTGAGCTGCCAGTCCCGATCGAAGTGGTAAGAGGTCACGGCGCCCCGCGAATCGCGATAGGTCGTCACGCGGCTCGCAGTGTCGTACTCGATCGAGCAGGCCAACGCGCCGCCGCTGCCGTCAGTGCTGACCACGCGACCGTCGGGGCCGTAGCGGTAGGCGTACCAGTGCCCGTTGCGGTCGGTCCACTTAGTCACCCGCCCGGCGGCGTCGTAGTCGAAGCGCAGCACGCGACCGGACGAGTTGGCCACCGTGGACAGTCGCGTCCCCGCGTAGCCGTAGCCGACGAGCGCGATGTCCTGGTTGCCGGGGCGGACTAGGCGCAGGCCGGTCACCAGGCCGTTAGCCGAGTCCACAGCTACCCGGTACCCGCCGTTGTGCGAGAGCGCCGTCGGTGTGCCCGCCTCGTCCCGCTGGACCTCGACCCGGTTGCCGTTGCGGTCGGCGATCCCGGACAGCAGCAGCCCTGGCCCGGTGAAGTGGCGCACGACGCCGTCGGACGGGTTGGTCACGGTGTACCCGCCCGCCGCCACGCGCAGCGCCCAGCGGGCGCCCCGGGCCGGGCGGACGGGGGAGCCGTCGGCGGGCGGGGTCGGGAAGGCCAGGGTGGTGCCGTCGTCGGCGACGTAGCAGACACCCAGGGGATCGGGCTCGACCCGCTGATCCAGGGTGGACGCCCAGGTGGGGCCGAACGAGCGGCCGAGCCGGTAGGTCGAGATGTGCGTCCTGGACAGCACCAGCGGCAGCACGCCCGGTAGCTCGAGGTCGGTCTGGGTCATCAGCATCTCGCCGGTGGCCAGGTCGACCGGGTCGCCGCCGGTGCACTTGCCGTCGTTGGGCCTGCTGTCCTTGGTCGGGTCGGTGTTGTCCCTGGCCTTGGGGTTGCCGCCCGGCTTGGACCCGGTGGGACTGGTCGTGCTTGACTGGGTGGTCGAACTGCCGGGCGTGCTGGTGTCAGGCGTCGAGGTCGTCGAGCTCGGTGTCGTTGTGCTCGATGGCGTGGTCGTGGAGTTCGGGGACGTGGCCGTGTTGGGGGTGGTCGAGCCGGACGGGGCCGTGGCGCCGTCGACCTTCGCCGGGGTGGTGTGCGGGCTGTGCGGGGCGGCGGGGCCGTCGCCGCGGCGGGCGAGCTTGGCCAGCTTCGCGATGATCTCGTCCAGCTTGTCGACAACCTTGCGGATCCGCGGCGCCACGTTGCTGATCGTCTTGATCAGCTTGCGCACGACCGTGGTGACCTTGCTGACGACCTTCGAGATCGCCGAGGTCGCCTGCGCGACGACCAGCGGCGTCGCCAGCCCGAGCGTGGCGGCGAGCTCCAAGGCCCAGACGATGAGCCTGCCGACCAGTTCGGCGACCAGATCGCGGATGAACTCGCGGACGAACGCCACGACCTGGCCCATGAGCATGACCCCGGCCGAGATGCCCTCGGCCAGCGCGGAGGCACCGGTGACCGCGTCCGCGGTCTCGGCGGCGTGGGCCCGGTAGGCCTCGGCGGCGGGGCCGGTCCATCCGGCGGTGCCCGCCGAGCACTCCGTGGCGAGGTCAGCGGCGACCGCGTTGACCTCGTTGGCCACGTTGAGCCAGGTGTCGGAGAAGGACTGGATCACCGGCGGGTTGCCCGCGAACCAGTCGAGCGCGTCTTTCAGTGGCTTGACGTGCTCGATCAGCCAGGACACGCCGTAGGCGGCCAGGGTGCCCAGCGGGTCGATCACCATCGATAAGACCTCGAGGCCGACCCCGGCGGCGGAGAGCCCGGCCTCCACCCAGTCACCGTTGCTGATCCCGTGGGCCAGCCCGTCCGCGGCTTCCGCGATACCGATGCCGGTGAACGCGGTGGTGGTGTCCTTCGGCTGGGCGATGAGCGGGTTGGTCACTTAGAGCGCTCCTTCGATCGAGCCGAAGGAAGCGGCCTCCGCGGTCTCGTTCGACTCGTAGCCCTCGACCGTGTCCCGCACCTGGCCCGCGGTGGTGTCGACGGTGTCGGTGGCCTGCTGGAGCGCGCGGACTCCCATCTCCTCGAACGGCTGCAGCAGCATCGCGAACGGCTGGCAGACGACCCCGTAGGCGCTGTCGTCCATGGTCACGGTGTTCGCCGCGTCGACCGCGCCGCGCAGCCGGGCCGCGAGTGCGGCCACCTTGCTCGCGTGCGAGGTCAGCTCCGCGGTCACGACGTCGTAGCCGGACATCTCGCTAGTCCCCTCGCCTCAAGATGGACGAGTCGCCGAAGTCCTCGTCGCCGCTGCTGTCGTTGTTGCTGTCGCGCGTCGCACGTCTGCGAGGCGGCGGCGGAGTGTCCACTTCGTCCGGTAGTTCGCCGATGTGCGACCGCGGTCCGCTCGGTGTCTCTTCGTCGACGGGAGCGGGGAAGTTGGCGTAGGCGCTGTCGAGGATGAACTGGCCCGCGGGGTCCGTGCCGACCGTCTCGGCCACGAGCTCGGACAGCACCTGCGGGTACCTGGACTGCGCCTTGCGGATCGCGGCCATGACGTGCCCGGCGATCTCATCGGGCGACATCTGCCGCACCCGCTCGGTCATCGCGATGTTCGTCGGCAAACCGTTGTTCCCGACGGTCGCGCTCACCGCCCCACCCGCGACTGACTCGGTGATCGAGACACCGGCCACACGCTCGTTCAACGCCTGGAACCGAGCCGCCTTCTCGGCGGCGTCACGCTCCCAACCGTCGAGCATCCTGGCCGTGTCAGCAAGCGGGTCACTCATCCCAGGGCTCCAGCGGTCGATCGTTGGTACACCGTGCGAAACCCCGCCCACCGGGGGAGGCCGGCGGGCGGATCTGTGCTCTGACGCGCGACCCCACGAGCGGGTTCCGCCGGGGCAAGCCTGACTCGGTGGACCCCCGCGGCGACATCTCCGCAGATCACAGGCCGCAAGGCCGCGCAACGTCAAGGTGTGTGCGGGTGATCCTGTGTGGACTGGCGTGGGTGGGCCCGGACCGGATCCCCGTCGACCGCGGCGTGCGGTGTCCGGATCGCCCCGTCTGGCCGTATCGGGAGTCTCGATCTTGGCCTAGATTGGTCTGGACCATGATGCCGGTTGGAGGAGGACCATGTCCGGGAAGCGGTGGGGCGCCTTAGTCGCGGCGAGCGCCTTGGCGGTCGGGGTGGCGGTCGTCGGGACGCCAGCTCAGGCCCACGGTGGCGGTGGCGGCGATGGGGTCCGCACGGTCGGGTACTACACGCAGTGGAGCTACAAGGATCGGGGCATCCCCGCCCGCTACCTCGTGGACAACGGCACGGCGTCGCGGCTCACCCACATCAACTACGCCTTCGGCCTGCTCGACGAACGGGGCGGCTGCGTCAGCTCCGACCCGGTGGCCGACTACCAGCGGTTGGTCCCGGCGCGGGATTCGGTCAACGGCAAGGCCGATCGGCCCGGTCAGCCGCTCGCGGGCAACCTGAACCAGCTCAAGCAGCTCAAGCAGAAGTACCCGAAGCTGCGCGTCTACATCTCGCTCGGCGGCTGGATCGGCTCCACGTACTTCTCCAACGCCGCGCTGACCCCGCAATCCCGCGCGGCGCACGTGAAGTCGTGCATCGACTTGTGGCTCAAGGGCAACCTGCCCGGGGCTCCCGGCGGCGCCGCCAAGGGCATCTTCGACGGCATCGACCTGGACTGGGAATGGCCCGCGACCGAGGGCAACACCGGGAACGTCGTTCGGCCTGAGGACAAGCAGAACTTCACCGCGCTGCTGCGCGAATACCGCACCCAGCTCGACCGGCAGGGCTTCGCCGACCACAAGCGCTACGACCTCACCGCGTTCCTGCCCGCCAACCGCGAGGCCCTCGACCGCGGGTTCGAGGTCACCGAGGTGTTCCGGCTGCTGACCTTCGCCACCATCCAGGGCTACGACTACCACGGCGCCTGGGAACGGACCGCCAACCAGCAATCCGCCCTCCGCGTCCCCGACGGCGACCCCACCACCCCCAAGGACAGCGCCGAGATCGTCGTCGACGCCTACCTGCAGCGCGGCACCCCCCGCGACAAGATCACCCTCGGCGTCCCGTACTACGGCCGGGGCTGGACCGGTCTGCCCAACCAGAACAACGGCCTGTTCCAGCAATCCACCGGCCCCGCGCCCGGCACCTACGAAGCGGGTTACGACGACTACCGCATCCTCAAGGGCCTGCTGACGAGCGGCAAGTACAAGCTGCACCGCGACAACAAGGCGGGCCACGCCTGGCTGTTCGACGGCACCACCTTCTGGACCTACGACGACCCGACCGAGCTCACCCGCAAGGGCCGCTACATCCGAGACCGCAACCTGGGCGGCGCCATGATCTGGTCCCTCGACGGTGACACCCCGCAGGGTGAACTCATCCGTGCCCTGTCCTCGGGCCTGCACCGACGCTGACCCCAACCTGCCCGCCCCGCTCACCAACCCGGTGAGCGGGGCGGTGTCATTCCCGCCTGTCGTCCACCTCCGGAATATGCTGGTCCAGGCCCTGGCGATGAGGTGATCATGACTTTCGCATTGTTCGACCTGGTACGCGTCAAGAACGGACGGCCGCAAGAGGGCCTCGCAGCAGGCGCTTGCGGCACGGTTGTGGTCGTCTTCGAGGCGCCGGTCCCCGGGTACGAGATCGAGGTCGCCGACGAGAACGGACGCACCCTGTACCAGGGAAGCTTTGCCCCTGAAGAACTTGAGCCCTGGTGAGGGTCCACTATTACAACGCAGGAGTGGAACTGTGCCGTCCGGTAAGAGCCTGGATGTAGAGGGTTTCCACATAAGGGAGTCGTTCGAGGGGCTTGACCTCGACTACTTCACGGCGGTGGCCGCGCGGTTCGAGCGGTGTTCATTCAACGGGACCAGGATCCGCCAGGCGTGCTTCGGCGCGGGCGTCGAGACCTCGGAGTACGTGGACTGCACGTTCGACAAGGCCCACCTCAGCGCCCTCTCGCCTGGCGTCGCGCGTTTCGAGCGGTGCACGTTCCGCGGCACCCGCGTGGTGAAGTGGCTCTGCGACTCGATCGAGCTCATCGACTGCGTGTTCACCGGGCGGATCAGTGAGACCAACTTCGCGGGCGCCATGTCACCCATGGACGCGCGAATGATCGGTCGCACGACCAACCGGTTCGAGGGCAACGACTTCAGCGGCGCCACGTTGTCCGGAGTGGCTTTCCGCGGTGGCATCGACCTGCTCGACCAGCGGTTGCCCACCTCCGGCGTCGTCCTCGTGGAGGACGGCGCGACCGTGTTGCCGAGGATGCTCGACCTCGCGAAGGCATGGCCGGATTCCCCTGCCAAAGAGCGGATCGTGGCGACCGTGGAAGTGGATATGATGCGCTTGGCGGGCGGGCAGCGGCATTTCCTGTTCACGGCCGCGACCTGGGACAGCAAGACCTATGCGGGGCTGGACATGTACGACAAGATCGTGGACCTGGTCAGACTCGCGAGCACCTGAGCTCTGTCGGAGGGACCAGTGGCCACACCCGAGGAACCGACCCGAGACGCTGTCGCACGGATGTGGCGGGGCGTGCTGGACGGCACCATCAGTCGTGATGCCGCCCACGAGTGGGCCGCGCCGTGGGTCGAGGGCGAGCTGCTCGTCGAGGACGTGATGACCGACTCGGCGTTGCAGCACTTGCACGGGTTCGACATGGTCTGGGTCGACGAGGCCCGCACCATCGTCCAGCACGGAGGTGCCGGAACGCCGGTGCACTCGCTGGCGCACATCGAGATCACGCTCGAGACCTGGCGCACGAACTGCGACAGCCCCAGTACATCGAGCAAGCCGAACGGATGCTGACCACATCGTGTACATGTTCGGATTCGCGGCGGTGGCCGTGCTGCTACTGATTCGCCCAACCGCGTGACCGGGTGGCGACCTCGCACTTCGGCGTCAGGCAATCGGGTCGCTGTTCTACGCCCCTTATCCTCCCGCTACACGGCACCCCCGCGACACCGGCCATCCGCGTGCTCGACCGTCGCCCCCGCCGCGATGCCGACCGGCCAAGTGCCCCCACGCCCGCTGCCTGGTATCCCCGTTCCACTCCCAGATGAACGCCCCCGCCTACCTGCCCACTGCCGTCTCCGCCGGATTGGCTACTCCAGCCCCCGCCGCCAACAACCCGAACATCGTCCCCCCGGACCACTCAAAGCCCACCACCCAATCCGCCCCCAGCCCCCTCCCCGCGCGCGCACGCGACGAGTGGCGCCCGGCCCCCACCCTCTCCGGGGGGCGGCCCCGGTGCCAGTCTACCGGGTGTCAACCCCGCGGAAGGGGGCGGCGGAAAGCTGTGGATGGCGGGGCGGGTTGTGGATAACTCGGACCTGGGATCTGTGGGGGAAGGGCCGGATTTTCACCCGTTCGTGGCCGTGGTCTGCCCGCCCGTGAGCTGAACGGGCGGGCAGACCAGGCTCTCAGTTCCGCTTGGTGCGACGTTTCCGGCTCAGGAAGATGAGCGCTGAACCCGCGCCGAGCACCAAGACGCCGAGGCCGACCAGCCACGGGATGCCCGAGACACCCGTTTCAGCCAGGGGCGGCGGGCGCGAGCCGCTCGGTGCGGGCGGCGGCGCGGTCGTCGTCGATGTGGTCGTCGTGGGGGCTGGTGTCGTTGTCGGGTCCGGTTTCGGGATGTACACGCCCGCGTCGATGGTGTGGTCGACCTCGCCGGGGTTGTTCGGCGCGGTGACGGGGCCGGATCCGGCGCAGAGTTGGCCGGTGGTCGGCGGGGGCACGTTGGAGTCGTGGACGCGGTCGGTGCCGACCAGGGGGAGGGTGAACCGCAGGTCGGTCGCGGCTGGGCGGTCGGGGACCTTGGCGGTGTCCGCGGTGCAGGCGTTGAACCGGACTGTGTACTTCGCGCCGCGCGTGAGCTCGTAGGCCGCGCCCACGCCACCGAAGTAGTACTCGCCCGCCGCGTCGGTCTTGGTGGTGGCGACCTGCTTGCCGTCGGCGTCCACCAGGGTGATCGTCGCGCCCGGCAGCCGCACGTCGCCCGGGTCCTGGACACCGTTGTGGTCCCCGTCGAACCACACCAGGTTGCCGATCTGGATGGGCGCGTTCGCCGCCTGGTAGGCGATGGCGCCGAGCCCACCCGCCTTGCCGAACCCGTTCTGGTTCGGGCCGACGAACTCGTACGCGTTGGCGGCTGGGTTGTTGCCGGGTCCTTGGCCGGTCGCAATGTTGTAGTAGCCGGTCCCGCCGGTGATGACGCGGGTCGTCGGGTCCATCTGCGTGCTGACCACCCATTGCTGCTGGGGGATGTAGGCGACCGCGCCCTGCGCGGACTCCTGGTGCGGTCCGCGCGTCGCGGGGCCCGACGGGGCGAAGTAGTCGCCGGGGAAGTACTCGACCACCCCGGCGCCCTGCTGGCCGTCGTTGGTCGTCGCCGCGTGGTCGGGGCAGTTCCCGGTGCCCTCCCACTCGTACCCACCGGCGGGGGTGGCGCAAGCCATGTTGATGTCTCCGCCGGAGAACCCGTTCTGCGCGGCGTTGTTGCCCGGTCGCGGGTCCAGCCCGCCCCAGGCCACGACGTCCATGAACCGGTCGCGGAAGCCGAGGATCATCGATCCGTCACGGGCGAAGGCCAGGCTGGCCAGTTGCGGCTGCGGGTCGATCATCGAGCCGCCGCCGTTCACGTCGTGCGTGCCCCACGTCGCCAGTGCGGTGTCCCAAGGGTTCCAGTGGTTGCCCTGCGCGCTACCGGTCGAGCCCACGAGGATCTCGCCGCGTTCGAAACCGAGCGGCTGGGTCAGTACCGTGGCGAACTGTGAGCCCTTGTAGGCGTAGACGACGGCCTTCAGATCCGCCCGGTTCTGGGTGCTCTCCGCGCTGCACACCCCACCTACGTAGAGCGCATTGTCGTGTGCGGACACTGCGAAAGGTCGCCAGTCGGTGGCTGCCGCGCAACCCGGGTCAGGGATCGGCACCGTGGCCAGCGGTGTCGTGGCGGTGCTGCCGGTCGCGTCGAAGGTGACCAGGCTTCGTGTCAGGAGGTTCACCGCGTACAGCGTGGAACCGTCCTCGGACAAGGCGAGACCGCCGATGCTCTCCTTTGTCGGCGCCTCAGTGAATCCAGCGTCCTTGACCAGGTTTGCCGTGTCGTGTGGCGTCACCGCGGCGCCCGGTACCTTGGCGAACAGCGTCGGTGCGCCGCCGCCGTCGACCGGCACGGTGTGGATCGCGTTGCCGCCATCGGGTCCGTAGAGGGTGTGCCGCCGGGCGAACGCGCTCTGGAACAGGCGATTGCGGTACTTGTCATAGGCCAAGCCGAAAGTCGTGCCCACCTGCGCCTGCGTGGCGAGGGTCGTCGGGCATGCGACCTGGTCGGGACACGTGCCCCTGGCGTTCACCCCGAACGCCACCAACGCCCGGGTGTCCGTCCCGATTCCTCCATTTTGGACCGGAACGAAGTACCGGGAATCCGGCAGTGCGTAGTCCGCCGCGTTCCAGACCCCGGTGACCACCGAGGCGTTCTTGCCGTTCGACACCTCGACGAACGTCGTGAAGCTGTCGAAGTGGTTGGTCGCCGTCGAGGCGGGCGCGGCCCGTAAGTAGTCGCTGTACGGCGCCGGAATCGTGACATCGACGCGGTAGCTCCCGCCAACCAGCACGGTCGACGGCGGAACCACGACCTTGCCGGTCGCATCAGTGGTTCCGGTGACCACGTGGCCTTCGCGGTCGGCGACCCGGACGTTGATGCCCCGCTGCGGCACGTCCATCGTCGCGTTGATGACGCCAGTGCCGAAGAAGTCTCGTAATACCTGGACCGTCACGGTTCCGTCCGGCGCGGCCGCGGCGGCGACGCCGGGCGTCCCGATCATCGCGCTGGACGCGAGCACCGCGACAGCGAGTCCCGCTCGTGTTTGCCCGCCCATGAATCGCCAGGTTGTCCGGCGCATCGCCGTCCCCTCGTGGAAGTCGTCGCGAACCGCCACAGACAACCAGAAGCGTGACTCGCTGTGTGCGGGCGACCGGGTGAATCATGGGGGTGAATCAGCCGCCCGTTAAGATCACGCCGCGTGCGGAGCATTCGAGCTCAACAGCGTCCTTTCCGGCGTTCGTGGTCACCGCGGCGCCGAATGGTGGTCGCCATCGCTGTCGTGGCCGCCGCGGCGGTCGGCGTGGCGGTGGCCCTGATCGCCAATTCCCCTTCGACACCAACGGACCCGCGTCCACTGACTGCCGAG
This sequence comes from Actinokineospora diospyrosa, assembly GCF_024171925.1. Lineage (GTDB taxonomy): Bacteria > Actinomycetota > Actinomycetes > Mycobacteriales > Pseudonocardiaceae > Actinokineospora > Actinokineospora diospyrosa. Next base: position 438,552 of record NZ_JAMTCO010000006.1, read on the forward strand.
GAGGCGAATCGGCTTGCGATCACGCGGTTTCTGAACTACCAGGCGGGCGGCCGATCGGTGACGATCACTGTGCCGAACACTTCCGGCGGCTTGGTGATCACCGGGTCGGTCGATTACCGGGACCATCTGGGTTATGGCGTGGTGCGCGGCAAAGGCCGTGACACGTCCAGCGATGGGCTGATCCAGTGGACTACCACCGAGGTGTTCGTCCATCCGATGACGGACTCCCTTGCGGAGCCACCGGTTGCGCCGCCCGGGTCTGGCTGGCACCGGCGCCCGCTGAACACCTCCGGCAGTTCGCTCGACAGCGCGCTGCTCATCGCCCTCAGCCTGGGCAACGACCGGCCGGACAACGCGGAACTGTTGCCGCAGAACGGAGCCATGTGGGTTCGCGGCGACCAGGTGAGCGGCCGCACCGTGGATGTCATGGCCGGGCCCGCCGCCCGTGCGAAGCCCGGCACCGCGGGCAACGTGCGCTACTGGGTGGACGCGGACAGCGCCCTGCACCGAGTGGAGGCCGATGTGGCGTCGGAGCCCCAGCCGGTGGTCATCGACCTCAACACCCGGCCATACGTACCAGTACAACCTGCGCCCGGGGTCATCCGATAGCCCGTCACTCAGGACATCCGCACCAATGCCCGATCGGCAAGCAGGGACATCGGCGGCAGCGGGATTTTCGCGGCGTCCGGTAGAGCGGGCGTGTCGGGGACGACGGTCGGGCCCGCGGTGGCGGCGTTGGGGAACTGCGGCTGCGGGGCGGGTGCGGCCACGTCGGTGAACGGGATGCCCCGGGGCGGGCTCGGCCGCGCCCACGTGGCTGATGGCGACACGTCGGCGACCGGGCACGCGGCGGACCCAGCGAGCCCGACGGGTGCTGTCGTCGTCAAGTCATTGCCCTGCAGGCAGTTGCCACGCCCGCGAGTGGCGGTGGGGAACGTCCAGCCGATGTCGACGCCGTTGGCCGCGAACGCGTTGTCCACGACTTCGTTGCCGTTGGCCGGTGTATCAGAGGTCGCGGTGATCACCAATCCGGCATTGGTGTTGCCGGTGATCCGGTTGCGGACGACCGTGTTGTCGCTACCGCCATCCACGCCGATGCCGATACCCCACCCGCCATCGGCCTGCTCGGGGGTGGGGGCCTGCTGGTTGTCCGACACCAGGTTGCCCGCGATGGTGGCGTGCTGCTGGGGGAGTAGCTTCTCCTGGTGGTCGGAGCTGGTGGTGAGGCCGACTCGGTTGCCGACGAAGCGGTTGCCTACGACGAACATCTCGCCGCTGGCGTTGGTGCCTTCGTAGCCGACCGCGTTCAGCTCGGCGATGTTGTCTCGAACGACGATGCGACAGGGCTTGCACTGTCCCACGTAGATGCCGGAGTCGGGCGAACCTGACGCGTAGGAGTGCTCGATGACGCCGTCTTGGGCGGAGAACGCGTAGATGCCGTAGAGCCCGTTGCGGGTGGCGGTCACGTGGGAAACAAGAAACGACTTCAGGAACGCGACCGGCTCGTCGCCGGTGTTGTAGCCGCCTTGCCCGGGTGAACCGGCGGCGGCCTTGGCTGAACCGGTGACCAGGAGCCCGTTCTGCGTGTTGTTGCGGACCGTCAGGTTCTCCACCGCCACGCCGGGCGCGGTGACGACGATCCCGTTCGGTTGCCGCAGTTGCCCGTCGATGACGACCCCGTCCCGGGACTCGCCGCGCAGGGTGATCCGCCCCGTGTCGACCTTGACCGACTCGTGGTACACGCCGGGCGCGACCAGCACGAGGTCTCCTGGCTGCGCGAGGGAGACCCCGGCCGAGATCGTTGGGGCATCGGCGGGAACCCGGATGGTTACACGCGTGCCTTCTGGTCGCGTGCCTTTGCTTGGCCCGCCGCCGTCGGAGCCGCAGCCAGCCAGTGCTAGTACCGCCAAGACTGCAGTCAGACCTCGACGTTGCATGAGGCCCAGTTTGGCACGGCCGCCGGATTCGCCGACAGTAGGGCGAATGTGGCACTCTCCACCGGTGCGCCAGGCCGCAGACCAACCGTCACGTCGCGCGTTCTTTGGCGCCACAGCAGCTGTTGCGGCTGCGGGCCTCACCGCGGGGTGCGGGCCGGAGATAGCGCCCACTACGATCGCTCCGGTACCGCCAACCGGGCGCTTTCAAGCGGGGATCGTTGCACCGCAAGAAGCCCAGACGAACGTGCTGGTCGTTGTTGCTGATCTCGAGGACGGTGTGGCGATCGGTTCGCTGCTCGCCGAACTCGGAAAGGCTGTCCAGGCACTCACTGCGGGAACGGACGCGCGACTGCTCGGCTTCCCGTCAGGCGATCTCACCGTGACCATCGGCATCGGCCCCCGACTCGTGCGCATGGTTGACCCCGCACTGCCCGGTGCGGTGGACCTCCCGGAGTTCGCTCACGAACAGATCCCACCGCAAGCCCGTGGCGGCGACCTGCTGATGCAGATCTGCGCCAACGACGTGATGATCCCGCCGATCGCCGCTGCCGCCCTGCTGGACCACACGAGTAACCGCCTACGCGAACGCTGGCGCCAGTCCGGCCACCGCGGTTCGACCATCCCGGTCGATCAGGGCCGCACCGCCCCACGAAACCTCTTCGGCTTCACCGACGGCATCGTCGGCCCCCACACAACCGCCCAACAGCAACAGAACCTGTGGCTACCCGGACCTTCTCCGGTCGCAGACGGCACCATCGCCGTGATCCGACGAATGAACCTCGACCTCCCCCGATTCGCAGCCTTACCCATCCCCGTTCAGGAGGAGATCTTCGGACGCCGCCGCGAGACAGGTGAACCGCTGTCCGGCGGCACCATCGCCACCGACCCAAACCTCAACGCCAAAACCCCCGACGGCCGCTACCGGATCCCCGCAGACGCCCACATACGCCGAGCCCACCCCACCACAGCCGGCGTCAACCTCATGCTGCGCCGCTCCTACAGCGTCAACGACCCCGCTCCCGGCCTTCTCTTCATCAGCTTCCAGAACGACATTCAGACCTTCACCAAAACCCTCACCCACATGACCAACGGCGACGCGCTGCTCTCTTTCACCACCACAACCGCCACCGCACCCTTCCTAATCCTCCCCGGCTTCGACGACACACGTCCGCTGGGCAGCACGCTCTTCCACACATAGCCGTTGCTACCTCCGCGCCTCGTCCTTCCCGCCGCGATCGCACAGCACACGCATTACCTCAGGCAGATATGGACCAGATTCCCCCTGTGTGACGCCCGGGTGGCCAGGTCTTGGCGCCCGCGCAGCATCCGAGCGTGATCGCCGCTCCCGGCCCTTCTGCTGCCTTACCCCACCGTCAACTCCAGGCCGCCGACCCGCAGGATCGTCGCCCCGCAGTACACCGGCGTCAGCCTCGCCTTGCGCAACCGCGCGATGATCCCCGCCGCGACCTCCAAGTCACCCACACCCCCTTTCACAGTCCGCCAACTCCGACTTGTCCACGTTCTCCCCTGTCACTTCGCCTATCCCGGCAGTCCGTGCCCCCTTGCCGCTTCTGCCAACTCCGACTTGTCCACGCTCCCTTGCCGCTTGCGCCTGCCTCGACTCGTCGACCACCTCACCCGCCGCTTCCGCCTTCCCCGATCTGTCCGCGGCCCTCTTGTCGCTTCGCCCACTCGACTTGTCCACAACCTCCCCCACCATCCACAGCCAACCCAACTCCCCCTTGACAAGCCCCCCAACCCGATATCCTCGAACGTGGGACCCCGAACCCCGGGTGGGCGGGCCCCCGGCGTCGAGTTGATCATGAACGGCGGCGGGCGAGGGCGGGGTGGGGGCGGCGGTAGAAGGGCGGGTTCGCGAAGGGCGAACAGGGGGCAAGCGGGAAGTCGGGGCGAGTGGGTTTGCGTTGGTTTCCAAGGCGTGGCGGTGGTGAAGCGCCTGTCTGCCGTGGTAGTGGTCGCTGAGCTGCGGGATCAGTCGTGGTCGGGGATGCCCGCGGCGTGGTGGTGGGCGGCTTGGAGGGCCTCGGCGAGCATGTGGCGGACGTGGCCGCCGGTGGCGCGGTAGAGGGCTCGGCGGCCGTCGCGGCGGAGGGTGACCAGGCCGGTGAGGCGGAGCTTGGACAGGTGTTGCGACACCGCGGGGCGGGCGATGCCGACAGCGGCGGCCAAGGTGGTGACGTCGTACTCCTCGCCGCACAGGAGCCAGAGCATCCGCAGGCGAGTGGGGTCGGCGAGCATGCGCAGCGAGTCGACGGCGACGGTCACGTGTTCGTCGGGCGGTAGGTGGTGCCAGTCCGGGGTGGCGGCGGGACGGTGGGCGCGCATGGTGGCGCATTCTCGCAGCTCCTACGCGCGTGCGGTCGGCCAGCGGCGGTGGGCGCGGTCGATGAGGTAGCGGTGGCTGTGCCGCCAGCCGTCGGTGCCGTGGGTCGCGTCGACGAGGTGCGGGTCGTCCTCGGGGAGGTCGGCGTGCACGTGCTCCAGCTCGACGCCCTCGCGCCACGCGCGCACACCGAACACGACACCGCCGACCGCGACCACGGCCAGGCACGCCAGTGTCGCGGCGGGGGAGAACACGCTGCCGAGCAGACCGGCCAGCAGATACGTGACCAGCCACTCCGCGTGCGAGAGGGCGTACTGCGCGGCGAAGAGCGCGGGCAGGTCACCCGGCGCGGCGGACGCGCGGATCAACCGGCCGACCGGGGTGAGCACCGCCGAATACGCCACACCCAGCGCGACCCACAGTCCCAGCAGCGTCACCCACCGCCCGGTCGGGTCACTCACCAGGTGGAACAACCCCGCGCCGACGAGCATCAGCACCACCAAGGCGACCCCGGCGCAGGTCATGACCTGCCGATCCGGGCGGCGGTCGAGCACCCTGGGCAGCAGGAGCGCCGCGACCATCGACCCGGCGCCGAACACCCCCAGGGCGATCGCCACCGACGCGTTCCCGTGCCCAAGACCACCCCGAACCACGACGACGGTGTTGACCAGGACCATCGCCCCCGCGGCCGCCGCGGCCAGGTTCAACCCGAGCTGAGCGCGCAGCCGAGGTGTGCGCAGGTAGACGCGTGTTCCGGCGAGTGTGCGCTCCAATAGCGGGGCGCGTTCGTGGGCGTGCGCGGGCAGGGTGAGCGTGACGACCAGCGCCGCCGAGGCCAGGAACCCGAGAGCGGTGCCGACGAACAGCCCCGAGAAGCTGACCACGGTCAGCAGCGCCGCCGCGAGTACCGGGCTCAACACCCCCTCCAGGTCGTACGCCAGCCGCGACAGGGTCAGCGCCCGGGTGTAGTCGCGTTCCGCGGTGAGGATGAGCGGGATGACGGCCTGGAGGGTCGGGGTGAACGCCGCCGCGGCGACCTGCGACACCGTGACCAGCACGACGACCTGCCACACCTGGTCCACCCAGGGCAGCGCCAGCACCACCGCGCAGCGCACCAGGTCCAACCCGACCAACAGCGTCCGCCGCGGCAGCCGGTCGGCGAGCGCGGTGGCCACCGGCGCGATCACGACGTTCGCGACCATCTTGACCGCCAAGATCCCGCCCAGCACCGCCCCGGCGCCCACCCCGGCCAGGTCGTAGGCCAGCAACCCCAGCGCCACGGTCGTCAGACCGGTCCCGAACAGCGCCACCACCTGCGCGGCGAACAAGCGCCGATAGGTGCGATCGGCCAACACCGACATCTCCCGCCCCCTCCTCGACAGCAGCACCATACGTGCTTGTGTGCGCACGCGTCGACGTTGCTACAGTCAAGAATGTGCAGGTGAGAGGCATGGTCAACAACAAGAGGCGCGCAAACGGGACAGTGGCCATGCGCTGGGCGACCCCAACTCCTGGCTAGCGCCCAGCGCAGTAGTCGGACGCCAGCAGGCCGAACAGCAGGTCGTCGGTCCACTCGCCGCGCAGCCACGTGTTCGCCCGCCGAAGGCCCTCGCGCTGGAAGCCCACCCGCTCCAGCAGGCGCGCGGACGCCTCGTTGCGGGGGTCGCACTCGGCGGACACCCGGTGCAGACCCCGGTCGACGAACAGGTGCCGCAGGACCCGCGCCACGGCCTCCGTGCCGTACCCGCGCCCCTGCGACGGCCCTGCGATGGTGAAGCCGATCTCGGCCTGCAGCCGGTTCTCGTGCAGGTTCACGCCGAGGTCGCCGATCAGGGCCCCGTCTAGGGAGATCGCGTACTGGAACCACCCAGCCGCCTCCGGGTCGTCGCCCGCGTACTCAGCGGCCTTCTCGGCCGCCCGCTCCAGTGACAACGGCGTCTCCCACGCCTGGTAGCGGGCGATCTCCGGGTCCGAGCGGTAGGCGGCGAGCGCGCCAGCGTCGTCCGGTTCGAACGGGCGCAGGACCAGCCGCTCGGCGATGAGAGGCATAGGTGTCGTCACCTCCGTGGCATTGGGCGATCGCGTGACGATAGAGCACGCGGCTGGGGGAGCAGCGCCGAACCAGGTTTCCCCCAGATCCATCCAAGATCCGCTGGGCAAGGTTTGTGTCAGCCGAGGCGACCCGCTTCGTCAGGGGGGTCGTTGGCGGGTCGTCTCTGGCTCAGGTCACTATCCGAGGGGGTTCGATGAAAGTTGACCGAGCGAAGCGGTCCGGTCTTGGCAGGTTCTTAGCGGCGGCCGTCGCCGCGATCGCGGTCTGCGTGACCGCGGCGCCCACTGCCACGGCCGACGTCGCCACGCCTGTTCCCGTTGCGCGAAAAGAGGTCTACAACTACACGTGGTTCAACACCAAGGCTGACAAAGACATGCACGGCGGTGTGTCGGGCCATGTCCGCCGACTCATCGACGCGGCGTCGCCGGGGGCAACGCTCTCGCTGACCCTGTACTTCTTCAACCGCCAAGAGATCGTCGACGCCCTAGCCCGTGCCGCGGCCCGGAGCGTGACCGTCCGCGTGGTGATCGACGGCGGCCAAACCACCGCCAAGCACGCCCAGTACCAAGCGCTCAAGAAGATCCCGACGATCAAGGTCGTCGAGTGCGGCAAGCACAACCCCGACACCAAGTCGACCGCCTGCATGGGCACCCGCACGGGACCAAGTCCGCTGCGCAACGCGCCCCTGATGCACAACAAGTTCATGACGGTGTCGCAAGTCCACCTGGCAGGCGGCGGCACCGCCTCCGACATCGTCTACGTCTCTTCCGCCAATCTCGACTACTACTCGGCGTACGAGAACGCACTCACCGTGAGCGATGCGGGCATCTACCGGGCTTACCTGGGGTATTTCAACGATCTCTTGGGCTACGGCAAGCGCGGAAACGACAACTACGGAAAGACGATCTCAGCGGGCCCGCACAGCCTCTACACATTCCCGCGCCGCGAATCGGGTCGCAATCCGGGCAACGCGACCAACGACCCGATCGTTTCGATCTTGCGCGGGACGACTTGCTCCGGGGGAACGCGCATCGACCTCGCCAACTTCCGGATCCAACGCGCCGCCGTGGTCGACGAACTGAAAGCCGCAAGCAAACGGGGCTGCCAAGTCCGGATCGTCACCGGCGCGAAGTCCGGCGCCCCGCACGACGCAGGCGAACCGATGGTCGCCCTGGTCGCCCTCGCCCGAGCCCTACCGGTCCACATGTGCAGCATCGACAAGGGCGGCATCCCGATGCACGAGAAGTTCATGATCGTGCGCCGTGGCACCCAATCAACGCTCTACACCGGTAGTCAGAACCTGACTTACCAAGCCCTGCGCCAGAACGACGAGAACATCCTCGCGCTGCGCAACCACCCGCTCAACACACCGTTCCAACAGCGGTTCGACTCGCACTTCGCCACCTGCGTGGCCTGGACACCGGGACCGCGCTGACCTGAACCCGCTCCGCTCCCACGAGCGGAGCGGGTCACCTCCCGGCTCAGCGGTCCGAACCTGCCGTCGAGTGGGCATGCTCATGGCCGATTCCGGCATAGCGGTCAGACGGCGCGATAAATCCCGGAGCATTTCGGTCAAACCGCCGAACCTGGCGGAGATAGCGAAATCGCGACTTCCATAGCGCGCGCACGCTCTGGTTAAGTGACCCCCGGCCACCCATCTGGGGAGTGGCTCTCGCACTGGGGTGAGGACACATGCCGTACCGCTTGTTCGACGCTGCCCGGATTCGCTGGGGAAGACATCTATTGATGGTCTGGGTGGCCGTTATCGCGTTGATCGCCGCGGGGTTGAGCGTGGTCAACCCACCCGCTGCCTCGGCCGCGCCGTCCAGGTTGCCCGCCGCCACCCCGGACAAGGTGATCCCGCACCAGGACGTGGCCCTGACGGGCACCCGCCGCCCGTCGCCGACCGACACCGGCCCCAGGTCGAGCAGCACCTGGCCCGCCGCGGGCGCCGCGGACGTGGTGCTGGGCGCCGCCCCCGTGGCCGCCAACGCGCCGGACCGCTCGCTGCGTGGCTCCGCCGCGCAGAAGGCCGGTGACCTGCCCGTGCGCGTCGCCACCGGCAAGGTGGGCAAGTCCGGGGTCCGCGTCGAGGTCGCGGCCCGTTCGCTGGCTGAACGCGCCAAGGTCAACGGGGTCGTCCTCGCGTTGCGCCCCGCCGCGGGTGACCCGGGTTCGGCGACGGTGAGCGTCGACTACGCCTCGTTCCGCTACGCGGGTGGCGCCGACCTGGGTAGCAGGCTGCGTCTCGTGGGTCTGCCCGAGTGCGCGCTCACCACCCCCGATCTGCCCGCCTGCCAGGTGCAGACCCCCTTGGCCTCGCGCAACAACGCCGTCGCCCAGTCCGTCGCGGCCGACCTGCCGCTGCGGTCCGCCGGACCGACCGTCCTGGCCGCCGCCGCGGGCGCGGAAGGCCCCAGCGGCGCCTTCACGGCCAGCTCGCTGACCCCCGCCTCCGCCTGGAGCGTGGCGGGCAACAGCGGCGGGTTCTCCTGGTCGTACCCGATCGCGTTACCGCCCGCCGCCGCGGGCTCCGCGGCCAACCCCAAGGTCACCCTCGGCTACAGCTCGGCCAGCGTCGACGGCCGCACCTCCGCGACCAACAACCAGAGCTCTTGGATCGGCCAGGGCTGGGGTTACACGCCGGGCTTCGTCGAACGGACCTACCGCTCCTGCGCCAGCGACACGACCCTGCCGCAGGCCCAGCAGACCGGTGACCTGTGCTGGGCGGGCCACATCGTGACGATGCACCTCGCGGGCCGCTCCACCTCCCTGATCCGCAACGACGCCGACGGCACCTGGCGCCCGGCCAGCGACGACGGCAGCCGGGTCGAGTTGCTCACCGGAGCCGCCAACGGCGCCCGCAACGGCGAGTACTGGCGCGTCACCACCACCAGCGGCGCCCAGTTCTACTTCGGCCGCAACGAGGGCCCCGGCCGCACCACCCAGGACCCGACCAACTCGACGTGGACCGCGCCCGTCTACGGCCCCCGCTCCGGGGACCCCTGCTACAACGCCGCGGGCTTCGCCCAGTCCAAATGCGACCAAGCGTGGCGCTGGAACCTGGACTACGTCGAGGACCCGCACGGCAACGCCACCCTCTACCACTACGCGCCCGAGACCAACTTCTACGGCGCCAACAAGGGCACCACGGGCGTGCAGTACACCCGCGGCGGCACCCTGAAGAACATCCAGTACGGCCTGCGCAAGGTCGGCGGCTCGGTCTACGGCACCGCCCCCGGCCAGGTCGTGTTCGACGTGACCGAGCGCTGCGTCCCGTCGGGCGCGATCACCTGCGCCCCGGCCCAGTTCACCGCCGCCAACGCCGCGTCCTGGCCGGACACCCCGCAAGACCAGCAATGCCTCTCCGGGGCCACGTGCAACAACCACTCGCCCAGCTTCTGGACCACCAAGCGGCTGAGCACCATCACCACGAAGTACGACGCGGGCTCAGGCCCGGTCAAGGTCGAGTCCTACGCGCTGACCCAGTCGTTCCCCACGGTCGGCGACCCCGAGCTGCGGCTGGACCAGATCGTCCGGACCGCCTACGACGCCGCCGGGACCGGGACCGCCTCACCACCGGTCACCTTCACCAGCCAACTGCTGGACAACCGGGTCAGCGGCTACAACGGCCAGCCCGCCATGGCCCACTGGCGGATGACCAACGTGGCGACCGAGACCGGCAGCCAGGTGCAGATCTCCTACCTGCCCACCGAGTGCACCTCGACCACGGTTCCGACCGACCTGGCCAACAACACCAAGCGCTGCTTCCCGGTCTACTGGACGCTGCCGCTCAACCAGAACCCCACGCTCGACTTCTTCCACATCTACCCGGTCAGCCGGATCCTGGTCCAAGACGCCAACGCGGTGTCCCCGACCCAGCGCACCGACTACAGCTACCTGGGCAACCCTGCTTGGCACTACGACGACAACGAGCTCGTCAAACCCGCCAACCGCACCTACGGCCAGTTCCGCGGCTATAGCCAGGTCGAGATCCGCAACGGCGACCCGGCCCGCGTGGTCAACGGCGTCGCCGACGCGCAGACCCTCACCCGCACCACCTACTTCCGCGGCATGAACGGCGACACCCTGCCGGGCAACCAGCAGCGCTCCGCCACCGTCACCAACTCCCTCGGCGAGGTCCGCGCCGACGACGACGTGTTCGCCGGGACGGCGCACGAGACCCAGACCTTCCTCGGGTCCGGCGGCGCCCAGCTCACCTCGTCGATCACGGAGCCGACCAAGCTCGCCACCACCGCGACCAGGGTCCGAACCGGTCTGCCCGCCGACACCGCGGACATCGTGGCGACCACCAAGACGCGCACGATCACCGCACTCGCCGCGGGCGGGACCCGCTCGACCTCGGCCACGAACCGGTTCGACGCCACCGGCCGCCTGGTGTCCACCACCGACTCCGCCACCGGGATACCCGACCGCTGCACCACGCTGGTCTACGCCGACAACACGACCTCGTGGATCCGCGACCGGGTGGCCGAGACCTTCTCCTCCACCGCCACCTGCCCCACCACGGGCCAGGTGAGCGCCCCGGCGCCGGTCGTCGCGGCCAAGCGCCAGTACTACGACCTGTCGGCGACCCTGGGCGCCGTCCCCGGCGCGGGTGACCTGACCAGGACCGACACCGCGACCGCCAACACCGGCGGCACGCTGACCTACGCGACCACCGAGACGGCGACTTTCGACGCCCTCGGCCGGGCGCTGACCACGACCGACGCGCTCGGCAGGCAGAGCTCCACGGCCTACACGCCAAGCGGCGGTGGTGTCCTGTCCAAACTGGACATGACCAACCCGAAGAACCAGACCTCGTCGGTCACCACCGAACCCGCCCACGGCACCACGATCAAGTCGGTCGACGTCGCGGGCCGGATCACCGAGGCCAGCCACGACAGCCTCGGGCGCGTCACCGCCGTGTGGAAGCCGGGGCGCTCCAAGTCCGCCGGTGACGCCGCGAACCTGCAGTTCAGCTACCTGGTCCGCGCCGACGGGCCGCTGGCGGTGACCACCAAGACCCTGGTCGACTACGGGACCGGGACCAACTACGTCACCTCGATCCAGCTGTTCGACTCCACCGGCCAGCTCCGGCAGACCCAATCCGACGACGTCAGCGACCCCACCGGGGTCACCAAGCGGGTGGTGTCGGAGACCTTCTACGACTCCCACGGCTGGGTGACCGGCTCGCACAACCGCTACGTCACCACCGGTGTCCCCGCGACGACCCTGATCACCGTGCCGGACGCGTCCGTGGACGACCGCACCGTCACCGGCCACGACGCGAGCGGCCGCGAGGTGCTTTCGACCTCCTACCAGGGCCTCACCGCGAAGGCGACCACGACGACCGTCCACGGCGGCGACCGCGTCACCACCTTCGGCCCGACCGGCGGCGCCACCCGGATGTCGGTCACCGACGCCCTCGGCCGCGAGACCGAGGTGCGCGACTACCTCACCCAACCGACGGTCACCGGCAACGTCGTCTCCGGTGGCACCAGCAGCACCTCGACCAACCGGTACAACACCCAGGGCCAGGTCGACCGGCGCACCGACGCGGCGGGCAACAACTGGGACTACGAGTACGACTTCCTCGGCCGCAAGACCGGCACCACCGACCCCGACACCGGCCACTGGACCCAGGTCCTCGACCTCGCCGGTCAGACCACCTCCACCACCGACGGCCGCGGCCAGTCGCTCAGCTACGACTACGACGTGCTCGGTCGCCGCACCGCCGAGTACAGCGGCATCGGCGCGGGCCGGACCAAGATCGCGTCGTGGACCTACGACACGGCCACCGGGGGAGTCGGCAAGCTCCAGTCCTCCACCCGCTACACCTCGACCGGCAACTACCTGGTCGGCGTCAGCGGCTACAACTCGCAGGGTCTGCCGACCAACAACGTGGTGCAGATCCCCGCGTCGGACACCGGCCTCAACGGCCTGTACACCACGACGTTCTCCTACACCTCGACCGGCCAGCGCAGCGGGGTCACGCCCCCGACCAAGGGCGGGCTCCCCGGTGAGGCGCTCACCTTCACCGTCGACCGGTACGGCAACCAGTCGCAGACCTACAGCAACGTGTGGGACTACGTCTCCGGCTCGACCTACAACGCGGCGGGGGAGGCCACGCAGTACCAGCTCAGCTCGGGCAACAACGCCGGGACGCTGAGCTTCGAACGCGACGCCCGCACCCACCTGCTCACCGGCACGAACCTGTCCGTGCAGGCCGCCACCCCGCTGGTCGACGACCTGCGCTACACCTACGACCCGGCGGGCAACGTCACCAAGATCGTCAATGCCCGTCCCGCCAACACCCGCACCCAGTGCTTCGGCTACGACGCCCTGCGGCGCCTCACCCAGGCATGGACCGCTACCGACGCCTGCGCGGCGCCGGTGAGCTCGAGCACCGTCGGCGGACCGGACCCGTACTGGACCTCGTGGACGTTCGACCCGACCGGTCTGCGGACCGGCCAGGTCAAGCACGGCATCGGCCAGGCGGACACGACGACGAGCTACACCTACCCGGCCGCCGGGGGCACCCGACCGCACACCCTCACCTCGACCGCGACCACCGGGCCGGGTGGGTCGTCGAGCACCTCGTACGGCTACGACGGCTCCGGTAACACCACCACGCGGACCGTGGGCGCGACCCACACGCTGACGTGGAACGAGAACAACAAGCTGGCGAAGGTCCAGTCACCGGCTGGTGACACCACCTACGTCTACGACGCCGACGGCAACAAGCTGGTCCGCCGCGAGCCGGGCAAGACGATCCTGTACCTGCCCGGCCAGGAGTTCGCCCGCGACAACGCCACCGGCACTGTCGTCGGGACCCGCTACTACACCCACAACGGCACGGTCGTGGCCAGCCGGGTGGGCGCAGCGTCGCCGGTCTACCTGCACGCCGACCACCACGGCACCGCGCAGGTCTCGGTCGCCGCCGTCGGGTTCGCGGTCACCCGCCGCGAGTTCGACCCGTACGGCAACCCGATCGGCACTGTCCAGGGTGGACCGTGGCAGGACAACCACGGCTTCCTCGACATGCCGACCAACACCAGCACGTCGCTGGTCGACATCGGTGCCCGCGGCTACGACGCCACCACCGGCCGGTTCATCAGCGTCGACCCGGTCTTCGACGGCGCCGACCCGCAGTCCTGGGCGGCCTACAGCTACGCCAACAACGCCCCGACCACCTCCAGCGACCCCACCGGCCTCACCCGGGTCGACCCGGGTGAGGAGGGCATCCCGCTGCAGTCGGGCCCGACCGAGCCGGTCCGCTTTTCCCAGAAACCCGGCGGCACCAACCCGACCTACGTCCCGCCCGTCCAGCGACCTGCGGGCAAGCCGGGGATCGCCCAAGGAGAACGCGCGCAGCAACCCCACGTCAGTCACGAGGACACCCGGAAGATTCTCAAGGACATCTACCTGCCTGCTGGGCCTCAGACCCGCTGGAAGGGTGACGGGACAACCTGGGACGCGGTCCGACACGAGTTCCTCACCGGTGAGAAGGTGTGGGGTTCCTACCACGTGGTCGCAGCGGCCGATCGCTTGAACGGCTTGGTGAACCTCCTGGAGGAAGACCGCAAGAGGCCGTTCTACTCCGCTGAGGACCGGAAAGTGGTAACCGACATCGTCAAGCGCGGCTACGAGACCCTCCAACTGGAAGACATCGACGGCGCGTCGACCAAGTACGTGAACGAGAGTCCGGGCCGCAAGACCCAACTCGAGAACATCAAGAAGAATATCAACAGCTTGCCCATCGCGGAGTCCTTCAGCGACGCGAAGTTCGAACAGCAGCACCCCAAGCAGAAGCCGGTCCAGGTTCGCGAGCCCACCACCCGCGGGTTCATGCGCGGCTTGGGGGTTATCGGTATCTTGCCCGGTATCGCCGAAGGCATTCGCGGGTTCACCGACGGCAACCCGTGCGGACCGGTGGTCGCGTTCGACGTGACAGGCATGTTCTGCGCCACCTACGATTGGACGCCCGCGTGATGGCGGCGGAAGGGGGTTCGCTGTTGACCGACACCAGTGATGTCGCCGAACACGAGCAGTGGGCGTCCGGGCGGATGCGGTGGAGCCTGGGCGCGCTCGGCGACATCACGTGGATGGTGCTGCCCGAGGCCAGGCCGTTCCTCGTGCGGCACGCCAAGAAGGAGCTGGACTCCGCCCTGGAGCGGGGCACCTTCCTGGACGTCATCCTCGAGTCACCCATTGCCAACCACATCGGCGAGCTGATGCTGCAGGGTATGGGTGACCTCCCGGCGGGGACCGACCTGGTCCGCCGGTGCGAGACGGTCATGCGGCGGATGTTCACCGTGGACGAGGACTGGTACCAGAACATGTTCCGCGTCGAGGTGTTCGAATACCTCCTGTTCCGCGGCTGGCGCCCCCAGTTGACCGAGCTCATCCCCGACACCCTCGCGGCGGTCGACCACCCCGACCTCCCCTGATCTGCCCCACCCGTGACCCCGGTTGTCTCACCGAGATGACCGGGGTCACGGTCGTATTCCGGGATACCCCCGGTCGAGCCAGCTGCGGAGAACAAGGCCACCCCGCTGGCACCCGGGCCGTACATCGGCGTCGCGCCACTAGACATGTTCCCGGTGGTGCGAACGGGTGATGGTGGAACCGGGCTTGGACGTTTGGCCCTGGCGCAGCGGTATAGCGGGGGACGGGGACGCGTCGGGAGGCGGGGAGCTGTGGGCACTTGCGAGGTGAGTCGGGCGTGACCAGTGCCGGGGTGTCTCCGTGCAGGGCTTGCCTGTGTCCGGGGAGGTTCGGGGGTGCCGGGTGTTCGGTCTGCTGGACGGTGATTTCGCCGCGTTCCACGACCGGCACCGGGCCAACTTCGTGAAGTTCGTCGAGCTGCGCGGACTCACCCGCCAAGACGCCGAGGACGTCGTCGGGGATGCGTTCGTGGCGCTGTACCGGAACCGGTCGACGTTGCGGGCGGCCGCGTCCCAGGAAGCGCTCGCCTTCAAGGTGTTGCGGGACTCGCTGGCCGACTTCTGGCGGCGGCGGACCAGGCGGCCCGAGGCGATGGGTGACGACCTGGACGGGCTCGTCGCCCAGGACGACGTCGCCGGGTTGGTGGCCCGGATGGATCTGGAGCGCGCGCTGGCGACGTTGCCCACTCGTCAGGCCGAGTGCCTCGCGCTCTACGCCCTGCTCGGGCAGGACACCGCCGACATCGGGCGGTACTTGGGAATCAGCGAGTCGGCGGTGCGGTCGCACCTGTCGTACGCGCGTCAACGGCTCGAGCGGCTCGACAACGGGTCACAGCAGGAGGAGCGGTGAACTTCGAGGAGACGGTACGACGCGTCGCGACGGACCTGGACCGGCAGTACGCCGACTACGACTTGAGCGCGGCCCGGTCTGACCTGGAGGACCGCCTGCTGGCGGCGGAGACCGGCGGCGATGTGCCGATCGCGGTAGCGGCGGGTCAAGCTGGGTCGGCACGCGGGGTCGTCGCTGACCACCCCGCCGCTCACACAGCAGCGCCCTCGGACAGTTGGCGGATGCTGGCGGCGTGTCGGGGCGAGGACTCCGACGTGCTGTTCGCGCAGGGCGCCGAGCAGCGCATGGCGAAGCTGACCTGCATCGCGTGCCCGGTGCGCACGGAGTGCCTCGCCGAGGCTCTGGACAACCGCATCGAGTTCGGCGTGTGGGGCGGGCTGACCGAGCGGGAGCGCCGGGCGTTGCTGCGGCGCAGGCCAGACGTGCGGTCCTGGCGGAAGCTGCTCGACGAGGCCCGGATCAGGCACAGCGCCAAGAACCGAACCGAAACCGCCTGACGACATGCCCACACCCCGCCGCGCCGCGTCCCCACACGGCCTCCTCGGCTACGTGGTGGCCGACGCCGACCGGACCCGCAACGCACTGCGCCTCCTGCGCTGGTCCCTCGCCGGGGCCACGGTGCTGTTGCCCCTCGTGATCGGCACGCTCGTCGTACTCGCCCACAGCCCACCCCACATCGCCTGGCTGTGCAGTGGCGCTGCGGCAACGGGGACTTTGTGGCGAGCACTCCGCACCAGCAGACGGCAATAGCCGCGATGGCTTTCCCACCAACCAGAACAGGCATCTCCGGTGGTACCCACCTGGCTACCGTGGCCACATGCCAGCGGAACCTGCCTGGAAGTGGGAACCGAGTCCGCTCGCCCAACGCGCATCAGCCGCCTGGTCGACCCTAAGCATCAGCGGCGTCGCCACCCTGGGCTGGTTCGCCGGGCTGTCCGCAGGCGGCGTGCCCTGGGCGGCGGTGGTGGGCCTGCTGACCCTGCTGATCGGCATACCACCACTGGTCCTACTCGTCCGCCACGTGTTCCACCGCCACCCGGAACTGACCGTCCCCAGCTACGTCCTTGGCGTGTGCGGCCTACTGGCGACCATCCGCTGGTGGCGCAAGGGCTACCGCCGCGAAGTAGTCGAAGCAACGGTGTCCGGTGACGCCCTGGTGCTCCGCAGACACGACGGCACCCAAACGAGTCATCCACTAGCGACCCTGGGCCCAATTAGTCTGATATACAGCCAGTTCGTCGACTCGGACACCCCCACAGAGGTCGCCGGAACCCTCGACCTCAACGGACAACCCGTGCGGTTGCGCCGCATCTGGTACCACCGCTTGCCCGACACCTGGATCCCCGCCTTGCGCGCGGCGGGCGTGTCAGTGCACGAGTCGACCCGCTTCCTCGTCTACCAAGACTCCGAGCCGCTGTGATCTGTCACCGCTAAGAAGCCAGCGCCTTGCCGGGCGCCCTCGTGACAGGGGGTGAGGGCGCCCGGCGTTGGTCAGCACTCGTCGAAGCTGCTGCCCTTCCAAGTGCTGGAGTAGTACTTGCCCCCGTTGGTGCCCTCGTACACGTAGACGCTCGTGCCTGATAGGACGTAGGCGAAGGTGTAGGTCTCCTTGACCTCGTCCGTCGGGGTGCACTGCTTGGCGCTCGCGGTTCCGGCCGCGCCCACCATCAGGCCGATGCTCAGCGCGACGGCCGCTGCGACACCTGCGAATCTCTTCACCACGGAACTGGTTCCTCTCCCTCGGGTCACTGCCGCCGACGCTAGGGGTCCCCGGGGGCCGTGGAGTCTCACCCGCGTCTCATACCCGCCAGGCCGGGGAGCCGCTTGGGGTAGAACTCGTGATCAGACACATCGGGAGGGATCGGTCATGCTCACCAACGTCGCCGTCTTGCGCGACCGGGTCCACAGCGAATCGCAGCGCGCGGTCGTCGAGCAGGTCGTGGCCCTGCTCGACGCCGATGGACCCCTGGTGGTGAACCTGACCGGGCCGCTGGGCGTCGGCAAGTCGGCTGTCCTCGCCGCGATCGCCGCCGAGGCCCCGGGGCGGGCCGACTACGCCGACGGCCGCATGTCTTTCGGTCCCCGGGTGGTCGTCGTCAGCCGCACGCCGCTGCTCCTGGGGGATGCCGTCGTCGTGCGCGTCCCCAAGTGGAGCGACGCGGAGATCGAGCGGCTGGTGGTGGCCCGCGGCGTGGACGAGGACGTCGACATGGTCGTGCGGCTGGCGGGTGGGTTGCCCCTGGTTGCGCGCAGTCTGTGCCGGGCGCTGCTCACCCCGATCCCCGCCGACGCCACCGGGGCACTCGCCGACCACGCCCTACGCGACGTCCTGGATCGCCTTAGGCACCCCGACACAGCCGCCTTGGACCTCCTGGCGGTCGTCGGACGCGGTGACGAGGAGCTGTTGACCGACCTCCTCCCCGACGAGGACCTGTTCACCGCCATCAGCGAGAACGACCTGGTCAACGCCACCGACAGGGGACTGGCCGTCGCCGAGCCGTTCCGCACCCTCCTCGACCTCCGCGCCCGATGGCGTCGCCCAGCCGCCCGCCGAGCCGCCCTCACTGCGGCCACCGCCCGCACCCGACAGCACCTGGCCGCCACCGGCGACGACAGCGACAGCGACCGCGCCGCCCTCGCCGAGCACGGCCTGTTCCTCACCGACAACCCCGCCATCCGCTGCGCCCTGTTCCCCGGCGGCCGCGACGTACTCCGTCCACGCCCGGCGGGCCCCGGCGACCACGACAGCATCGCCGCGCTCATGCACCGCTGGGCCCAGCACCGAGACCTGGACGCCCGCCACTGCGAACGGCTCCTCACCGGCTGGCTCGACCACAGCCCCGACGGCTTCCACCTGGTCTACGACGAAGACCGCCCCGTCGGCATGGCCTACGTCCCCCGCATCGACGCCAAGACCGTGTCCGCCATCGAGCCCCTCCTGCAACAACACACCGACACCCTGACCGACGACGGCGGCGTATTCGTCGGAATGGCCATCTGCGACGACCCGGTGCGCCATGCCGCCCTCCTGCGTCACATCGTGGCCACCGGCATCCGCGCCCGCCGGATCGTCGTGGCCACACCCTGGCCGCAATACCAGAACCTGGCCCAACTCCTAGGTTTCCACTACATCGGCGACGCCCGCCACGACCCCTACGCCTGCGGCCGAGACTCGAAGATCTACCACCAAGACCTCACCTCCATACCCGCCTGGCTGGACAAACTCACCACCCCACCCAACTCCCGCCAAGACATCAAACAAGCCCTAGAACACCTCCGCGACGACACCGCCCTAGCCCAAAACCCCCTCGCCGACGCAGGCGCCCCCGCCTTACGCGCACGAATCCTGACCGCCCTAGAACACCTGACCACCTCAGACGACCCCACACTCGCGGAAGCAGGCCGCGCCCTCTACACCTACTACGTCCAAGCCCGCCACGACCACACCCGCGTAGCAGCAGACCTACACCTCAGCCGTGCCACCTACTTCCGCCGCCTAGACCGCGGCCTATCCGAACTGACGACCTTGCTCACGTGATGGCGAAACCGCAGGTCGTGCTGGGGCGGAATGATCAACACTGGTGAGTGGGCGTACTAGAATCGGGGGTCGACAACACCCACCCCGCCGAGGAAGGCCACGCCCCTATGCGCAAGTGGATCCCACTGGTCTTGACCGCTCTCACGTTCGTCACCCTGTCTCGGATCTCCGACGTGGCGCCCGTCCTCATCGGGGGTCTCTGACTCGCGCCGGCGGTCCCCGGTGCGCCGGGGGACCGCCGGGTGCGGAGTCGCTTCAGGTGGTGTGTCGGGTTGTCTGCCTGGGATGATGGCGGTCTCGGCGGACCGGAGGTGTGTTGTGCGGGTGGCTGTGGTCCAGGCGGCGGCGTCGTTGTTTGAGGTGGGTGGGGGGCTTGGTCTGTTTGAGGTGTTGCTGCGGCGGGCGCGGGATGCTGGGGCCGAGTTGGTTGTGTTTCCGGAGGCGTTCCTCGGGGGCTACCCGAAGGGCGCGTCCTTCGGTGCGACGGTCGGAGAACGCACGTCCGAAGGGCGCGCACTGTTCGCGAGATACCGCAGGTCTGCGATAGAGATCCCCGGTGAGTCGTTCGACCGGGTGCGGGCTGCGGTGGCTGATGCTGGGTGTCTGGTTGTGGTGGGGGTGGTCGAGCGGGCCGGGCATACTCTCTACTGCTCGTCCTTGCTGTTCGACCAGGCAGGGACGCTCATCGGTCATCACCGCAAGTTGATGCCCACCGGGGTCGAGCGGCTGATCTGGGGCCAGGGTGACGGGTCCGATATCGCGGTCATCCCCACTGACCTCGGCCGCATCGGCATGGCGATCTGTTGGGAGAGCTACCTGCCGCTCTACCGGGCGGCCCTCTATGAACAGGGCGTCGAGATCTATTGCGCGCCCACAGTCGATGCCCGTGACGTGTGGACGGCGACGATGCGGCATATCGCTGTTGAGGGGCGCTGTTTCGTACTGTCGGCCAACCAGTTCGCCACCCGCGGCGACTACCCCGCCGACTACCCGCTCGACGAGCAAGTCCCGCCGGAGCACCCGATGATCAACGGCGGGAGCTGCGTCGTCGACCCGTTCGGCGAGTTGCTGGCCGGTCCGGTGTTCGGCCAACCCGAGCTCCTGGTCACCGACCTCGACCGGGGCCTGCTCGACGGCGCCTACCTCGACCTGGACGTCACAGGCCACTACTCCCGCCCAGACCTCCTGCGCCTTGACCACACCCCCCGGCCACCCCGCGCGGTCACCACTCGACCGGATCGGGGCTGAACCGGGCGGTCCTCGGGTCGCGCTCGGTCCCCAGCCGCTCCACCAGCGGTCCGTAGAGCTCCGGACGCCGCGCGGCCAGCCACCGGCGTCCGGTGGACAGGGGCACCAACCCGAGGTCGAGGTCGGCCTGCACGAGCTCATCGCCCGCTGCCCACGTCTCGGCGACGATCCGGCCGTACGGGTCGATGACCATGGCGTTACCGGTGCGGACCTCGTCGTCATCGCGGCCGACACCGTTGGCGAACACCACGAACAAGCCGTTGTCGTGCGCGCGCGAGGGCAGCCACCGCATCAGCCACTCCCGCCCGTTGGTGCCACGGAAGGCATCCTCGACGGCCTTAGGATAAAGATGCCGATTTTCCCACACTGGCAACGGAATCGGCTTCATACCGTGCGGACTGCGCGAGTGCGTGCCCCCAGTCTGGTGCGGGGCCAACAAGACGGTCGCTCCCGCCAGCGCACACGCACGCACGTTCTCCACCAGGTTGTTGTCGTAGCAGATCAAGACCGCCATCCGCACCGACCACGGCGTGTCGAACACGGTGTAGGTGTCCCCACTGGAGATCTCCTCGTGCTCGAACGCATGCAGCTTCCGGTGCACGTGAACCGCACCATCCGGCAAGCACACCGCGTAGGAGTTGAACAGCCGCTCACCCGCGCTCTCCAGGAAACCCGCCCCGACCCCGATGCCCAGTTCACCGGCGAGATCCCGCAGTGCAGCCACCAACGGCCCGTCCGAAGGCTCAGCCAGGTCCCACAGTTCCTCCCGGGTGCGTCGGCGCAGGTGCCAATAGCCCACCAGACACATCTCCGGGCACACCACCAACCGCGCGCCCGCGTCAGCCGCCTCGACAGCGAACCGACGCACCTGCCCCAAGTTGTACGCCTTGTCGTCATCCCGGTGCTCGAACTGCACCGTGCCCACCCTCAGCACCTCAGTCATGTCACCACTCAACACCACAGCTGTCGACGGGTGTAGTCACTCAGGCCGACCGGTCGGGATGCCACACCAGCCACTTCCGCTCGACCTGCTCCGCCAGGTCGACACCGTGGTGCCGAGCCATCAGCACCACATGGCACAACACGTCCGCCAACTCGGCGCCGAACTTGTCGTCCAACTCCTCCTGCGAGTTCCCCTTGGACCTGGCCTGACCGGTCCGCATCAGGAAAGCCTGCGTCAACTCGCCGACTTCCTCTTGGAGCTTGAGGAGGAACCACGTCTCATCGCGGGCGAACCCGTGCGCACGGGCATACCCATCTGAAACCACCTCGACGTCATCGCTGAGCCGCGCCAAGTCCATGGAAGTACCCTAGAGGCCAACGTCAGCGTTGACACAATAGTCCACTTGAGACGAATACACCAGCTATGCGTTCGGAGGCTCGCCTGGTCGAGTCTGCTGGACGGCGTGATGCAGCGCGTCGACGAAGGCATTGGTAGCGGGTGGGTCCGGCGGGTCGCCGTAGGTGGCCAGGTAGACGTGCCGTCGGAAGTCGCGCAGGACGCTGGCCTCGATCCCGGGCGCGCGGTGGGTGCGCAAGGCCAGGCCCGGCATGGTGGTCACGCCCATTCCAGCGGCGACCAGTGCCTGCTGGACGATGATGTCGTCGCTGGTGAACGCGATGGGCGGGACGAAGCCCGCGTTGTCGCAGGCCACGAGGAACTCCCGGCGGCAGTTCTCGCAACCCGCGATCCAGGCGGAGTGACGATTGCCCACGAGTGTCTGGTCAGGTTCGAGGCTGAGCAAATACATCGGGTCGTCGAACAGGTGCGCGGCGCGGATGTCGCCCGGTGTGCTGTCTCCGTAACCGAACCCGACCGCGACGTCGACCTGCCCGGCCCGAAGCAGGTCGAGTGCCACGCGCGGATGGGCCTCCACCAGGTGCAGTTCGATGCCGGGGTGCTCGCGGCGCAGGGTGCCCGCGGCGTGCGGCACCAGCGCGGCCAGCGCCGACTGGAACCCCGCGACCCGGACGCGACCGGTCCGCAGCCCCACCATCGCGGAGAGCTCAGCGGCGGCGGTGTCGACCCGACCGATGATCTCGACGGCGCGGCGGGCCAGGTGCTCGCCCTCCGGGGTGAGCCGGATGCCCCGGCCGACCCGCTGGACGAGCCTCGCCCCGGTCTCGGCCTCCAACCTGGCCAAATGGTGGCTCACAGCGGGCTGGGAGTAGTTCAGGTGCTTGGCGGCCTTGGTGACCGAACCGTGTTCGGCGACCGCCGCGAGGACCCGTAACCGCAGGATATCCAGCATGTATAGAGAGTACGCATGGGTTGGCCCAACTACTGTCATTGGACGAATGGGTCGGCAGGCGGGAGGCTCTCCTCAGCACGCACAGGCGCCACCGAACCGGAGGAGACCACCTTGAACGACACCGCCCAGCCAGGCCTTGGATGCGGGACGATCCAGCGCCTGGACAACGTCGCCATCGTCGTCGACGACCTCCCGGCCGCCAAGGCGTTCTTCGCCGAACTCGGCCTTGAGCTTGAAGGCGAGGCCACCGTCGAAGGCAGCGCGGTCGACCGCCTCGTCGGCCTGGAAGGAGTCCGATCGGACATCGCCATGATGCGCACCCCGGACGGCCACGGACGGCTCGAACTCACCAAGTACCACACACCCCCGAGCCGGGACAGTGACCCGCACGCCCCGTCGAACACCCTGGGTGCCCACCGCGTCATGTTCGCCGTCAACAACATCGACGACATCCTCGACCGCCTGCGACCACACGGAGCCGAACTCCTCGGCGAGCTGGTGCAGTACGAGAACAGCTACCGCCTCTGCTACCTGCGCGGCCCCGCAGGCATCCTCGTCGCCCTGGCCGAGCAGACCACATGACCCTCCCGGCTAACGCCCAAGGGCGCTTAGACGGTGTCGTGGTAGCGTTCCGCCTTCGCCGCGATTGCGGGGCTGTTCCGTCGGGAGTGTGCTCAACCTTCGACGTCCTCGCTCAAGCGGGGCTTCTCACCTCTACCTGACGCATCCTCACCGAGTTCGGGGCGCGGCGAGGCTCAGAAGTCCGC
This sequence comes from Actinokineospora diospyrosa, assembly GCF_024171925.1. GTDB lineage: Bacteria > Actinomycetota > Actinomycetes > Mycobacteriales > Pseudonocardiaceae > Actinokineospora > Actinokineospora diospyrosa. The sequence continues at coordinate 461,991 of NZ_JAMTCO010000006.1, forward strand.
ACCCATAAGACTTCGCGCGGCCGATACCCGTCGTGAGCGCGTCGGCGAGCGCGGCCGGATCGTTGACGACCAAGTGGCCTTCATAGCGGACCGCGTCCACCGTGATCTGGTTGCCCCCCTTGGTGCCGGTAATCCGGGGAACGGGCGTGATGGCCAAGTCCGGCAGGCCATTCGCTGTGGTGGCGATGGAGAAGCCGTGGTTGGAGGCTTTGCGGGTGAGCCACGCCGTCTGTGCTTCGGTGGTCACGTGGGCCAGGCGCCGGGGGACGCCGTCATGGGTGGTTCGGCTGAAGTGGGTGGGGTTTGCCAGCAGGCGAAAGGCGAACTGGCGGCCAAGTGTGAGAGCGGCGAGAACGGGTTGCAGTGATTGGGTTTCCGGTGCACGCATGACATGCCCAGCTGGCAACTTCTCCCAATCGGGGTGGGTCGCGCTCTGCACCAACTGGGTCACAGTGGTACGGGTGGAGTCGATGCGCCACAGGACGCCGTGGGCCTGGCGGTACGCGGGGTCGGGGTTGGGGTCGTGGGGGTAGGCGGCCATGAGGGTGCGGTGCATGTCGTGGATGTTGCGGATACCGCGCTTGACGGTAGGGGAGTTGGGGTTGAGCAGGAGTCGGCTCAGGTACACGGGGTTGCTCCGGGGAGGGTGATGTGGTCGACGAGCACGGTGCGGGTGCGGTGGCGGCGGTGGCCCTGGGTGAAGCTCACCGGGTGGTCGTGGCGAAGTTCGGCGCGGGGGTCGCTGGGGGAGCAGTCGACCACGATCCGCACCCGGGTCGGCTCGTTCGCCCGGGTGGCGACCAGCTGGGCGTGTTCAGCGAGGACTTGCTCGACCGTACCCGGCAACGACGTAGCGTCCTTGTGGAGCAGCGGACGGGCGGGAACGAACGCCTTGCGTCCGAAGTAGACCGGATAGCGCGGATCGCGCACGGCCGCGGCGACGCGGGTCAACTGTTCGCGTGGCCCCTCTAGCGCAACGAGGAACAGGGCATTCGCCAGGTAGAACCGCTCGCTGACCACTGTCCGGTGTCCTGTGCCGTCTGTTGTGGGCACGTTCTGGGTGACGTGGTAGTCACGTTCCACCACGCCTTCCCGGTCGACCCGCACCCCGAGTCGCAGCGCGGCCAGTTCGGCGATGGCGTTGTCATCCTCACGTTCGATGCCCAGTGCTGCGGCCAGTAGTCCGACCACGCCAGACTTGCTCGGTTCGAGGGCGGTGTCGCGATCCACCCCGTGCGACCGAGTCCCCCAGGACTGCATAGGGGCGTCGAGGCACAACGCGAGCACGTCGTTCACGCGAACACCGGGTCGAGCATCGTCGCGACCAGGTCTCCCACGGTCGCCGCAGGCGTGATCCCTTTGGTGTCGGGCAGTACCCCGGCGACCGACGCCGCCCCAGCGGCGCGAATCTGGTCGGGGCCGTAGAAGTTCGCGAGGTGGGCGTAATGCTTGAGCAGGCGCTCGGTGGAGGCTGCCATCACGTCGTGGTCGGTGACCGGGGTGAAGAAGGCGTTCGCCAGGTTCCACGCGCCGCTGGTCCGGGTGACGCCGAGAAGCGTCTCGGGCATGGTCCGGGCCGCCATGGAGCTTTGCTTGCCGTTGGGGACGGCGTTGATGAAAGAGTGGACCCACGCCGCGGCCCCGCGCTGCGCCAGTTCCCGGTCACCGCCGAGATTCTTGGTGAGGCGGTCGACATCGAGATTGGCGTAGCGGTAGTAGCAGGCGGAGTTGAAGTCGACGGTACCGATCATGTCCGCGCCGGACTCGTCGTCCGGCTTGAAGTCGTCAACGGCGGTGTAGAAGTCGAACTCCGGTACTACGACGTGGGTGGAGAACGCGTGCGCCACCTGGGAGGCCGCGTTGACGTTGAGGTCCTTGTTGTCGGCGATCATGCGCCCGAAGAGCGCGATGTCCACCGATCGCCGCGCGTCCAGCAGCTCCCTAACCTGATCCTTACCCGCTTTGTCCAGTTTGGACTTGGCGGACTTGCTCTTGGCGGCCACCTTGCTCGAACCGGCCTTCTTGCCTTCCTCCGCGGCTTCGGTCGCCGCGGACTGGAGGAGGCTGTCCCAGTTGGTGTCGCAGTACCGCGCCAGGTGTTCTGGCGCGTCGTGGTTGACGAACAGCAGGTACTCGGTCAGGTCCCGGTTGACATCGACCCCGAAGCCGAGCTGACCCAAGCCCGTGATGACCGCGGTACGCGCTTGCGCCGCATCACGGCCCTCGGCGGCGAGAACATCCACTGTGGACCCTAGAAGGCGCTTGGTCCGCACCCCGGTCTCGCTGCGCCCGATCCCGTAGTCCTGGAACAGGCCACGCGCGGCGCGCTTGAGGCACTGGCTGGAGATGCGAGCCCTGGTGTGACCGCCCATGGTGACGGTCTTTGGTTGCCCCAGGTCATCGCGGTTCAGGTTGCTCGCGGGGAAGGACTGGAGCAGGTGCAGTTCGAGGATCACGCGGTCGTCTCCGGCTCGTCGGTGTTGGTGGCATCGAGGTGTGGCAGTGGGCGGTGGTAGTCACGGGCCCAGGACAGGCGCACCCGCCCAGCCGCGTCCCCGCGCGGGTTGGGGCCCAGCAGGATTCGCAGGTCCGTCAGCAGCTGCCCGTAGTGCACGGCCACGCCGTGGTCGCCGAGCTGCCGCAGCACTTGGCGCAGGGAATGCGGCAGGCTGTGCTGGTCGCGGCCCAGTAGTTGGGTGAACCGGCGCTCTACCGCGCCGGGGTTGCCCTGGCGGGCAAGGGCGCCCATCGAAGCACCCAAGGTCCTCGGGTGCCGATCGCCGATGGTGGCGTTCGGGTTGAGCGCGAACAGACCTCCTACCAGGAGCCACACCTTCTCTTCGGTGGGGGAGGAGGGCATGTCCTTGGCGAACACGACCGGGTAGGCCAAGGCGCGCCGATCCTCGACGAGGCTGTGGCGCAGCGCGGCCAGGTTCCTGCGGGCGCGGGCGACCTCATGGCGGTTCGACGAGTTCAACCCGTGGTGCAGCCCGAACAGGATGCCGATGAACCGGCCTTCTGGGGTCTCCGGCTCCTTGCGCTTGGCAACGGGTTCAGGCATTGGTCTCCTCTGTGGGGGAGGTGTAGCGGGTAATCTCGCTCAGGTAGTCGGTGCGGTGGCCAGCGAGGCGCTTGTCGAGGTCACCCCTGTGCTTGCCCAGTTCGAGCAATGCGCGGCCCTCGATCAGAGAACCCCGAGTCCACCGATCCGCCGCGTCGCGCGCGAGGCGGATGACCACGATGCCCCACTCGTGCAGGGGCACGGCCTCCGCGGTGCCCGCCACTCGGGCGTTGCCGAGGTCGGTGAGTAGTTCCCCGAACGGGCGGGTCAGCGCGGGCCAGTACCCGGCGTCGAGGTCGGTCTCGGCTTCAGCGCGCATACCGGCTCGGAACCGTGATTGCAGGGCGCGCAGTGCGGAACCCGCGTTGTCAGCCAGCGCGATCGCGGACCCGAGCAAAGCACCTAGTCGATCGTCGCGGGCTCGCAGCAGCGCGACCGGGGCAGGCACGCTCTCTTCCGACCACGCCTCCACGACGGAGGCCTTGCTGTCGAGCCGTTGCCCGAAGACCCGAAGCGTGTAGACGGTGTCCTCGGGCAGGATGCCTGCCTCCGTGAGCTCGTCCACTTGGTCGAGCGCGGCTGGTCGCTGACGGCTGCGGCCCTCTTCGCGGGTGTCCACCACGAGCAGTTCGATGCTGTGCCGCCACACGCCCCGCCGCTGGCTCAACCGGACCGGGAGCATGCCCGCGGACCGGTTGAGCTTGCCCTTGGCGTCACGGGGTATGCGGAAACAGGCCAGTTTCTCTTCTACCGGGAGGTTGACCTTCAGCCGAACGCCCGGCGTGATCACAGCCTGGGTGACCACTGCGGTGCCGTCCCGGTGTGCTGGACGCAACCACACCCGGCGCGAAGGCCACGTCAGCAGGTCGGTCCACCCCCGTGGAGCGCGACCAGCCTCAGGGGTGCCGGGGGGACTCGTCGGGCTCTCCCAGACGGGTGCGTCTTCCGGGCTGGACCCGACGGGCATCTCGACTCGGTCGTAGGTGAGCAGGTTGAGCAGCAAGGTCTCGAACAGGGTGGTCCCCTCGACGAGCACCATGCCAAAGTTGTTGCAGTGGGCTCGTTCGGACGACTTGTCCTTAATGAACGGGGTCTTCATCCCACCCGGGTCGTAGCTGTGCAGGGCCACCAGCCACCGAGCGGCCTCGGCGGCGGACAGCTCCACGGAGTCTTTCGACGTGGTGTGGTCGAACAGCGTGACGTTGTTGCCCACCGACCGGTACGGCACCAGCTTCGCCGCCGACGGGACTCGCGGGGGCGGCAAGGTCGACAGCGCCGCGCTTTGCAAGAAGGGCCGATCGCTGTCGAACAAGTCGAATGCCTCGGCGAACCGGGTGCCGTAGTCATCCAGCGGCGGCAACGGGAACTCGCCCGCTTGCCATAACTCAGCCCAGTCGTGCCGGGTGGGTGGACCGTAGACGCGATGCAGGAGAGCCAGAACCAGCCTGTGCAGGGCAGCGGTGACGGTAGGCGATTCCCCGGTGATGCGACGCAGTTGGTGCGCGGTCAGTACAAGCTCCCTCAGCCCGACTGTCCTCGACGTGCCAGCCAGGTCGACGACTGTCACCCAAGGGGCGGCCCAGACGCTGAACGACGGCTGGCCAGGGCCTTTCGGCTGATTGGACGAGCTCATGTGATCACCACGCCTAAGACATCGTCGTAGCGCAGGGTATGGGAGCCTAAGGTGGCGACACCGTCGAGCAAGACCACTGTCCGATGCTCGCGCAACCACGGTGAGCTGGCGAACAGCACGGGTATCGCACTGTCTCGCAGTTGGGCGAGTGCCGCGTGCGGGAGATCGTCGCCGGTGGTGAGCACCAGCGATGAGCCGCGCAGTGCTTCCTCATCGGCGGGGGTCGTCGGGCCTGATTTCGTCAGGTCCACTGTCAGGCCACCGAAGAGGGTTGCTGTGGTGTCCCCGGTGCGGGTCAGCAGGACTGTCGGGATCGTGAGCGGGGTGGACTGGGGTGCTTCGAGCGATGTCATCGTCGGCGGGTGGTTTCCCTAGTAGCGCTCGGGTTCTGGTTGAGGTGGGTGAGCTGGTGCGGATCGGTCAGGCGCGCTGGAGCAGGCACATAGGTCAGGCTCGCGGCGTGCCGGGAACGGGCTCGGGCCAGCTCCAGTTGGTCCTCCGCACGCGCCCACTCCGCCTCCCATCCGTCCGGAGGGGTCATATCGTCGCCGTACACGGAGTCCACGAGCTCTGGGATGTCCGAGGGGAGCGTGATCGGCTCGAGGTGTCGCAGCTGTGCCCACGTGCGGAGCATGATCAGTCGCGGGTAGACGGTGTGCAGGTGCGGCGGGAAGCGGGGACCGGTGGGAGAGTCGGTGACACCGGTGAACGCCAGGGTCAGCTCAGTGCCCGCCGTGTTCCGGTGACGTTGTACGCGGCCCGCGCGCTGGATCATCGCGTCTACCGGAGCCAGATCCGTGCACAGAGCGTCGAAGTCCAGGTCCAGTCCCAGTTCCAGCACCTGAGTGCCCAAGACGATCATCCCGTTGACGGGACGTTGGCCCTCGGGGCCGAGTAGTTGCCGCAGTTGTTCTTCGCGGTCTCGGCGAGGCTTGTGCGCGAGTGTGCCCGTCAACACCACGATCTCGGGTCGTTGCGCCTCTGGCACCTCTCTCAGCCGCTCAACCACTGCGTCGTGAGTGACCGACACGCGTCTCGTGAGGTTGTGCACTACCGCGACCGCCCGCCCCAACAGTGCTTCGGTGACGACCCAGTCGGCCACCTCGTCGTCGGCCAGGTGTTTCAGTCGGAAGGTCCGACTCTGGTTCACTTCCGCTGCCTCTGTAGGAACAACCTTTGTCGTGGTGGTGTCGGCGACTGTGACGCGCGGATACCCCTCCTCTAGCTGCACATCCACCTTGTCGTTGCCACCGGCCCCGGATCGCCATGCCCGCACGAGGGCATCCTTCTTGCCCGACGGCAGGGTCGCAGACAACAGGATGACCGGTACTCCCATGGCTCCCAACCACTCCAGGACCCGCTCCAGCAGCGTGGACATGTAGGTCGAGTAGCCATGGACCTCGTCGATCACTACGACCTTCCCGCTCAACGACGCCAGTCGCACGAAGACATGCCCAGACCGGATCACCGTCTTCAATGCTTGATCGACCGTGCCCACCCCTACCGGCGCCAACAACGCCTTCTTCCGGGTGAACCACTCCGCCGCGGCGACATCGCCTCCCTCAGCGCCGTCCTGGCACACCGCTTCGGGCGAGACGCGCTGTTCATCGAGGAAGTCTCGCGAGTCAGCGTGGACCAGGCTGACCTGCGCCTGACCCTTCAGCAGTTCCGCGACTTCGAGGTAGAGTTGGTTGCTGATCGCCCGCGTCGGGTTGCCGATGTACACCCCGGACAACCCCAACGCAGTGATGAACAACGCCGACGCGTACAACGCCGCTTTGGACTTTCCGTCGCCGGGAGGCGCCTCGATGACCACCAACGCTGGTTCCGTGCGCCCACGCAGAAGGTCTCCGACCGTGACCTGCAATGGACGAGGATCCTTCCCGAACAAGTCGACGAAGCCCCGTGGCGGCTTCCATGGGGTCCAGCGCAGCCGCGCAACCGCGGCGTCGGCCGCGTGCTCAACGTGTTGTTGGTAGGCAGTGAGGTTGTTGGTAGTGGCGTAGGCGAAGTTGTTGGTGTCTGAGGCAATCCAGTCGCTCAACGTCGTGAGCGCCGCCAAGGCCGTCCCCGCCAACGGGGATAACGTGACCCCAGCCCAGTTCACACTCGTCGGGTCGGGAAGTCCGCGCGCTGCTACCACGGCGGCGACAAGCTCCGTCCGCCACTCCTGCCACAACTTCCCGCCATGGCCAGTGATTTCGCGGCGAACCTGACGCAGCATCCCGGCCGCGGGCACATACCCGTGGTGTCCTCCCAGCACGCACGCGATCCGCACCGCCACAGATGGATCGGCACCCCACTCGCGTAAGGCTTCGTTGATGTGTAAGGCGGTCAGCAGGCCATGCGGGGTATCGATCCGACCGTTGCGCGCTCCGCGCACCTGCAGGTGCCCGAACTCCGGAGGTAGCCACAGCTTGAACCTCTCGTGCGCCACTGTCTCGCGTAGCAGTTGGAACATCGGCGTGTGCTTGCCGATGTCGTGCAACCCCGCCAGCACTGCGATCCACTCGTCAGCATCCCCCAGCGGTGCGAATGCTGCCCGCACCTCTGCGAGCAGGCGCGGTCCCAGGAACAGCGGCAACACCCGCTTGGCCATGGCCGCGGTGTCCAGGCAGTGGCATATCAGCGGATGAACCCGGTCCCCGACCGCCTTGCCCCACGGCGCCCACACCACTCCTGCTTGCCGGGAGTCTGCAGAACTCGTCACATCGCTCCTGGTCCGAGGTGCGTCGCTGATCCGTTCGCGCCCGAAGTGGGCATTGGCGCGCAGGGGATTCATCAGCGGGCAGTCGCTGGGTGACCTTGACGCCGCAGGAGACCGTACACCCAACGGTTCGGGTGGGCCAAGTCGGGCGTGTGCGCTAGAACGCGCGGGCCGCAGGTGGTCTGCGGATCAGGACTGGGTGATCGCCTCGGCCGCGGCCCACCGGAGCCGGAGGAACTCGGAGTCCCACGCCGGGCTGCCGCGGTCGATCTCCTCGCGGGAGGCTTCTCCGTACAGCGGCCGCGTTTCGGGCATGTCGGGGATGTCGGGGATGTCGGGGATGCCGCCGGATGATGCCCTCTCGATCGGGACGCGCCAGCACAGGTCCGCCGTGCCGATGCTCCCACCGAGGACTGGAGCTCGCCCCTGGTGGCGCAGCTGAGGCACCCGGTCGAGTGGGTCAGCCTTCCAATCCGAGGATGTCCGCCATCGCGGCCAAGCCGTACGAACTCAAAGCCGCCGGTTCAAGTGCCGTCCCGTATCGCGAGTACGGATGCATGACGATCTTTGCGTTGGGGAGCACATAGGCGTCGCCGTAGACACGGTTGTCGTACCGCAGTGCCTCTTCGCCGAGCAGGTGGTTCATGAGGACGGTCGAGCCTTCGACCAGCAGCCATGCGGCTCGGGGCTTGCCTGCATGGGATTTGTCGTGATCCTGGACAGCGTCAGTGTTCTCTTCCTCGACGGGAAGCAGTTCCTCGGCCCGGATATCCAGTCGCCCGCCATTATCGCCGTGACCGCAGCGGCCTATTTGGCCACCTGCTGCGCCGCCGTTTACTGCTCGGTGCTGCTCGCCAGGATATGGCGCCCCTGAAGCGGCCCAATGGAACGCAGTCGTGTCAGTGGGCGACCGGGTCGATGTGGGCGGTCGAGGTGGTGGTGTTGTTGGTGATGTTCGCCTCGGTGCCCGCGACCGACAACGCGGTGACGGACTCGGTGCTGCCCGTGACGTGCCTGCCGACCAGCACGGTGACGGTGACAGGCGGGTAGGACTCGCCGGGGGCCACGGTTCGGCTGGACAGGCAGCTGACCTTGTGCCCGGAGATCGCGCAGCTCCAGCCGTCGCCCTCGGCGGCGGTGGGGGTGAGGCCCATGGGCAGGTGGTGGGTGAGGGTGACGAGCTTGTCGGACTGCTCGTGGGTCGGGTCCGCGCTGACCGACAGCGTGTAGGTCCCGGTTCCCCCAGCCACCCACGGCCCGTCGTTCGCCGCGCTCACCGTCAGGTCGGCCACTGCCATCTCGCTACCCCTTCGCCTTGGACGCGACCCCGCGCCCACCCGTCACGCAATGATCACCGATCCCGCTCCGCGCCCCGGGAGCGGGGTCATCCCCCTGTGGACGCCCAGCACGGCCGGACGTTGCCTCCCGGTGGCGTGATCCCGACACGGTAACCGCCCCATCACCTCGACAACGGGCACTGGTCCGGGTGGTGGCTGGCGCGTATGACTATGTTGCCGAATCGAATTGTCCCGCTATGTCCGGCATAGCAGGTGCTGAGCAGGAAATGCTATTCCCCGGCTGAACAGGGGCAACGCATTTATGGCCAGCAATGTGCCTGCCCGTTCGGGAATTCCCGATCTAGCATCGAAGGGCGTGTCCCGCGCTCCCTTCCCTGCGACTGAAGGAATTCCCAGATGCGCCTATTCCCATTATTGTGCGCCGCGGCACTCGCGGTCGCCGTCTGCCCGGCGGCCGCCGCGTCCCCCACCGCTCCGGCCGCCGCCGAGGTCCCCGGGCTGACCGGTGCCGCCGCGGCGACCGCCGCTGGCCCCGCGGCGGACAAGTTCCGCCAGCTCCGTACGGCCCGCGCCGCGAATGCCGCCGCCGCGCAGAAGCACACCTTCTGGGGCCCCGAGCCCCAGCTCTCCACCGGCGCCGACGGCATGGTCGCCACCCACAGCGTCGTCCCTGCTCTCCGCCTGAGCAACCGCTCGGACGTCGTGTACGCGCCGACGATGAAGCCGACCAGCCACTCGTGCATCGAGGTCGTCACCGCGTACGGCCTCGGTCAGGCCCCGCAGTTGTGGGCCTGGGACTGGTGCAAATCGGTCTCACCGGCCAAGGTCGTCCCCATCGACACCGCGTTCCTCGGCAAGTACACGACAACCGTGAACGGACGCCCGGCCTACACGATCCAGGTCTTGCGCACCAACGCGTCCACCAACTCCTGGACCGCGTCGCTCTACAACAACACCACTCGGGCCTGGGATGCGCTGTTCACCCAGAGCGGCTCCGACAAGAGCACCCTCAACGAGGGCTGGGACATCTTCGAGATCTACGCGACCCACAACAACTCGACCGGCAGCGCCTACTACTGCGGTGACGCCCGGGGTGCCGTCTTCGAGTCCACGTCCGTCCAACTCCGCATCAACGGCCAGTGGACCCCCGCCACGGCCGCGAACTCCCCGCTGCGCCCGACGGCAACCCCTCGACCCGCCGACTACGACTGCCCGACGTTGAAGTTCCAGGTGACCACGCCGAACTCCGGTTGGCGCGTCACCGTCTAATGAGGACGTACCTGGCGGCGGTCGGCCCCGCCGCCAGGCCTCCACTCACCGCCGCTGCGTGGTGGGTCACCGTGCGGTAGCATGAAGACCTCGGCGCCACCGGATCTGACCGGTGCCCAGCTCTGCTCGCGCATCCACGCTGCGAAGCGCCCAGCCCGGTCGACTTCAGCCCACATCGTGTCTGCCTTCCCCGCGTCGAATCACGGCATATCGCCAACCACCGATCGGACGCGGGACCGCTAGGGTTCCTCGGCCGTGCAGAGGAACGGAGTGAACGCCATCGCCACCACGAGAATCACCAACGGAACCGAACGCGCGGTCATCGAGAACATGCTCGATCGCAACCGTGAAGCCCTGATCGAGACCGTACGCGGGCTCTCCGAGGTCGATGCCCGCCGCAGGCTGGTCGCCTCGCTGACGACCCCCATCTCGCTGCTCAAGCACGCCGCGGCCGCCGAACGAATCTGGTTCCAACGTTTCTGGGCAGAGCTGGACGAGTCCGAATGCGACGGTTACTCCAACCGCGACGAAGGCACGTTCAATGTCACGGACGACGAGTCCCTGGCCGATGTGATCGCCGAGTTCGAACGCGCGAGCACGCGGTCGCGTGAGATCGCCGCCCGCTACGAACTCGACGACACGAAGGACTTCCCCGGAGAGGGAACGGTCAGCCTGCGGTGGACCCTACTCGCCATGATCGAGGAGTTCGCCCGGCACGCGGGCCACGGCGACATCCTCCGCGAGCAAATCGATCACCCGTGAGATGCCGCCGTCGACCCGCAATACTCGAGGTCAGTACGCGAACCGCTGCACGGTTTCCGGGTGTATCACCAAGCGGACCTGGTCCTCGGCCAAGAGCGCCTTGAGGTCCGTGGCACGGGTCGGGTCGTCGAGGTCCCAGTACCGGGCGGCCAGCCGGGACGCCAAGTCGTGCGCCCCGTCGAGCTCAACGGTGACGGTCCCCGCGATCGACACCCAGCGCTCACGCTCATCCACCGGCGCCACCACGACGAGCGAGGCCCGAGGATCCCGTCGCAACCGCCGCACCTTGACCGTGCCCGGCCCGGTGAACAACTGCACCGTCCCCTCATCGGTCGCCTCGAACCAGACCGGCCGGGGCTGCGCCGGGACCGGCCCCGCCGCCACGGACAGCAGCCCGTGCAGCGGACGGCGAAGGAACTCCAGGTCCGCGCTGGTCAGCGAACTGGCGTCGGTGCTCATCACAGCCCTTCCGGTGGCTTCTCAGGTCGCGACCCAGTCAACACGATGTTGGACTTCCTGTGGGATCGACTCAGCGGAGCACGGCCGCCAGCAGGTCGGTCCCCAGCGCCGTCAGGGCGGGCAGGTCGACGGAGTAGCTGACGTACCGACCGTGCCGCTGGGTCGAGAGCAGGCCCGCGCGACGCAGGACGGCAAGGTGGCGGGACACCTCCGGCGGTGAGAGCTCCCAGGCGTGCGCGAGCTCACCGGTGGTGTGCGGGCCGCGCGCCAGGGCGCGCAACAGCCGCAGCCGCACCGGGTGCGAGAGCGCCTCCAGCCGTAGCGTGACCACCGGCTCTCCTTGGCTCGCCTCGGGGTACTGCACCACCGGCTGCCACCCCGGCGCGTGGACCACCACCAGGTGCGGACGACCGAACACGCTGGGGAGAAAGGTGACCCCGGTGCCGCGGGCGGCCGTCGCGTTGTCCCGCAGCTTGTCCACGACGATGCAGGTCCCGTCCGGCGTCAGGGTCACGGAACCGGAGACCGATGCCAGTGCCTGCCCGATGCCGTGGCGCTTCAGCAGGTCGTTCTTCAGGCGCAGGTTGCTGGTGAGCTGCCCGACGACGCCCGTCCACGCGGCATCGAAGAAGGCCTCGGCGCACTGTTCGAGGGTGTGCCGCACCCGCGCCCGCACAGCGGTCGGGTCAGTGAGCAGCCGTTCGGCGAACGCCTCTTGACGGGCGCCACGCGCTTGGGCGAGGTCCAGTGCCCGCTCACGTGCCGTCGCGTCGACCAACGGTGACGGCGTGCCGAAGTGGACCCTGTTGCTGCCGCACGTGGTGATGAGCGCCGCGGTCACGTAGGTCTCGTCGGCGATCCGGTGCACCTCGTCCAACTCCTCGGCCAGGGTCGGCCGGGGTGGGCGGGGACCAGGAAGTCGGCACGCGAGGAACGCCAGAGGAACTCTGCTCTGGGGAACCCTCACCGCCACCACCCTCCTCTCCACCACCGCCGTCGCCACCGAAAAGGATCAGCAGGCGTCGCCAAGCGTGACGTAGGCCGCCTGCCACGCTGGAGAGACAAGTTCTGTCACGCGGGTAGGCCGCCACTGCGGCCTACCCGCTGGGGCTAGCCGCGCAGGGCGTTCGCCGCTGATAGTCGTGACTTGACGTTGTCGGTAAGACGTTTGAGGCCGAGGAGCTGCAGGACTGCCCGGTAGAGCGCCTGCTCTCCGGCTGCGGGCTCGTTCGCCGCTGCGTGATCCAAGAGACCAGCAAGCTCTGCGGGTGGCACCTCCTCGAACGAACGCGGACCGAGTTGTCGCAGCCGGAACGGCGGCTGGCCCGACAGCCGGTACGTGCGCGGCTTGACCCCGGCTTCGCCCAAGGGGTCTTCCTCGATCAGCCTGCCTTCGCGAACCGCTGCCGTGATGGCTTTGTTCAGCTCGCCCGCGATGAGCTTGCCCGCTCGGTTGCCGCCCGACGCCTTGACGTACGCCGCGTGCAGTCGTTGGCCGAGGACGGGCCCTTCGGCGGCGACGATGCCCTCGAGGCCTGCCAGCAGTTCCGCGCGTGTGGCGCCGGCGACTGGCACGGCGGTGCCCCGGTACTCCTCGTACGCGACCACACCCGTTGACTCCACGGGAGGGATCTCGGCAACCTCCTCGATAACGACCGCTGTCTCGACAGGGAGCACTGTGTCGTTCTCCTCCGCGTCGTTCTCCTCCACCTCGTGGACCACGGGTTCGTGCTCAACGGGGACCTCGGCGACGACCACGCGCTCGACCGGCACCTCAGGTTCGGATCGCAACCAGCCCGAGGTGTGGATGTCCAGCGCGTGCAGAGCGCTCCACAACCTGTCCAGTACCGCTGGCTGGTTGATGTAGAACTCGGATTCGGGGATGCGGAAGAAGTGCCACCCACACCGCTCCAGGTCACGCTGCCGAGCGAGGTCGCGCTCGTAGGCGTCGGGACCGTGCCAGGCGTCCCCGTCGCACTCGATGGCCAGACGGGCCTTGGCACCCACGACGACCAGGTCGATGCGGTACCTCTGGCTCGGGTACTGCGGGATCACGGTGTACCCGTGGTTGACCAGCCTGTTGTGCACGCGCTGCTCGAACAACGAGTCGAAGGGCTCAACCCGGTCGTTCTCGGGCACCAGGTTGGAGGTGGTGCCACCGTCACCGCTCGGGCGCCCGGCCACCCCGTAGCAGTAGTCCAGCAACTGGAACCGCATGTCCTCCGGGTTGCTGAGGTCGGACAGGCGTACCGAGTGGAAGACCCACATCTGGTCCTTCGCGCGAGACGCGGCCACGTTGTAACGCTGCACGTAGAGGTCGGCCGTGAGCGCACCGATCCGCTTTCCCGGTTCTGGCGACTTCACCATCGACAGGAACATCACGTCGCGCTCGGAGCCCTGGAAGTCCGCCGAGTCGCCGCACCGCAACTCCCGGGCCGCCCACTCCTCGGGCGGGATGCGGGTCAGCAACCGCTTCTCGATCGCGTTCGCCTGCGCGCGTCCCAGCAGGGACACCACACCGAAGGTGAGGCCGTCGTAGCGTGGGTCGGCGACGCACTTCTCGATCTGGTCGATGATCGCCTCGGCCTCGACCAGGTTGACCTTGTTGTTGTCGGAGCCGCGCTCGTAGCCCTCAGCGAGGAACACCGGTTTGATCGGCTCGAGCCGATCGGCGCCGTACTGCCGTACCGGGATCAGGCGGATACCGTCGGGTTCGTAGGCGATGCGGTTGGAGAAGCCGATGATCTCCGGCACGCACCGCCGGTGTTCGGTGAGAGTGAGCAGACCCTCGAAGCGCATCTTCGCCTCGTCGAACAGGCTGCGCTTCGGGTCCTGCCAGGAAGCCTTGTACGGGTCGTCCCACAGGTACTGGTCGGCCAGCTTGCGCACCCGCTGCTGGTCGGTGCCCACCGCGGTAGGCGAGACCTGCCGGTCGTCCCCGATCACCACGATCTTCGGGGCGAGGTACTGCAGGAACGTGGCCTCGACACCCGCCTGGGACGCCTCGTCGACGATGACCACGTCGAACATGTCGGGCTCCACCCGCAGCTGCTCCGCGATCCGGTACACCGGCATGATCCACACCGGTACCGCGGGCCTGCACCGGTCCATCGCCGCGCGGATCTCGGTCCTGCGCTGGGAGGCGTAGCGACCGGTCCCCTTGCCGAGGCTCTTCACCAACTGGGCGTACTGCTGCAGGTTCGCCCTCGCCTGACCGGAGAGCCGGGCCGGGGCGACCGCGTGGTCCCACGCCCGTTCGGCGGCCAAGCGCTCGACACGGTCGCGGATCTTCGCCTCGGCTGCCGTGACCTCGTCCTGCAGGGCGTTGATGTCCTCGCGGGATTGCTCGACCACCCAGGCGCGGGTGAGTGCCCATGCCCAGGCCGGGTGCCAGTCCGCGAGGCGCGCCGCCCACCCGGGGTTCCCCGGATCGCGCAGGACCTCGCTGATCAAGGCGGGAACGCGAGCGCGCAGCGTGGAGGCGAGGCCATCGCGACGGGTCGCCATGGCCTCGACCTCGACCAGGCGGTGAAGTCGTTGGTGGCCCGCCGAGTAGGCCTCCCGATCGCGCTCCAGGACAGCTCGGTGCAGCTGACCGAGGCAGGGCGCGGCGTCGGCCCACTGGCTGACCTCGTTCACGATCGCCGCCGCGCGGGCGAGCGGCTCCGCGGCCGCGGCGCGGTCGTCGAACGCCCGCGCCGCGTCGACCAGCCGGGCGTACTCCCGCACGGCGTCGAGGTCTCGCCACTCGGGGCGGGGCAACCCCAGTTTGCCGAGTTCGCGTTCCTCGACCTCCAAGGCGCTGCCGAGCCGCAGGACGCGGTGCAACTGGGTGAGTTCGATGCGGTGCCAGTCCAGTCGTTCGCGGAGGGTGTCCTCCGCTGGGACGTGCACCGACTCCGGCCACGCCTTGTCGAGGGCGTCCAGCGACCTCGTGGCCTCGGCCCAGGTCAGGAACGCGTCCAGTTGCTCCACGGACGTGGGCGGCGTGCCGTTGACCCGCGCGGAGTCGAACAGCGGCTGCGCCTGCTTCACCACCTTCGCCGCGAACGCGCCCGCTTTCGGGGACCCGTCCGGGTTGGTCTTGAGCTTGCCCCCGCTCGCGACGTGCTCGCGCAGCGCCCTGGCCAACGCGACCTGACCACCCGCCGCGCCCTCTAGCGTGACGGTGGTGGTCGGACCGAGCCGGTCGACCAGCGGGGTGGCCTCGGTGATGATCCGCTGGATCTGGGTCGCGCGGGAGTGCCAGATGGCCGCGCGCCCGGTCCGCACGTCTGACAGCGCGTCCTCGATCCAGTCCTCGCGCCTGCGGGACAGCTCGTCCGCCGTGTCTGCGAGGTCGTTGAGCCGCTGCCGCACCAGCGCTCGGGTCCGCTGGTCCAAGCTGCGGATGACCCCGAACGCCGGGTGCCCGGCCAGGTCGGCGAACCGCGCCTCGACCTCGGCGGCTGCCTGTTCGGTGGTGACCAGGCCCGCGAAGTCGCCAGGGTCCGGGATCCGCTGCGGCGCCAGTAGCCGCAGGCGGGACTCGGCCTCGTCCGAGGTGAGCTGGTCGTCGAGGACGAGGCGGTGCCACTGGGCGACCTCGACCTGGCTGACCGGCGGCTGGTCCCCTCCGGTGATCTCCACCAGGTCGGTGAGCCAGGTGAACCGCTCGTGCTCGACCGCGGTCTGCTGGGCGATCCCCGCCAGTGTCCCCTGGTAGCCGCGGATCTCGTGCGTCACCACCTCCGCCGTTCGCGCATCGATCAACCGACGGTGCAGCGAAGCGCGGTGGCGCCGCAGCTCGTCGATCGCGGCCAGGTGGGCGTCGATACTCCGTCGTGCGGCGTCGGCGTCGTGCTCCGCGGCCGTGTGGCTGATCCGTTCAACCGCCACCTTGAGGTCGGACAGGTCGGAGCGCGACGACCCGACCACCGACACCGCGAGAGCGGCGATCGACTTGGGGAGCTTGGCCCGTACCTCCTTGAGCGCCCGATCCGTCTGCGCGGTCACCAGCACCCGCTTGCCTTGCGCGAGCAGGTGGGACAGCAGGGCGGCGGCGGTGTGCGTCTTGCCGGTTCCCGGAGGCCCCTGCACCAGGGTCTGCGCCTTGGTGTCGACTTGCTGGATGATGCGCCGCTGCACGTCGTTGACGGGCAGCGGCAAGAACGAGTCGCCGTCCACCTCCACGAGCGCACCGGGCCCCGAGGACGAGGTGGTGTGCGGCCGGTGGGCGGGATCGACCAGCGGGAGGAGCCCGTCGGGCACCGTGCCCGACTCGGTGATCTGCTGGGAGATCGTGTCGAGGATGTCCACCAAGCCCTGCCTCGACCGCTTGCGCAGGAGCACCGCGGGGGCGAAGGTCACCGCGGCGTGCTGGGCGGGGTGTCGCGGGAGCCCGTCGTCCAGGTACTCCCCGTCCCCGTCGATCGCGTGTGTCAGCCTGCGGACCAGGCTCCCGGTGACCTCGCGATCGGTCAGGACTCCGTCGGCCTGCCGGAGCTCGGCTTTGACCTGGTTGACCCGCTGCGCGTCGGCGATCAGGTGCGGCTCAAGCATGTCGAGCTCGACGGTCGCTCCGTCGAACCCGTCAGCCTGGTGGACGCTGAGCCGACCGGTGTCGTCGTTGAAGTAGACGGTCGCGGGCACCGTGATCAGGTGGCGCTTGACGGCCCCCGCCGACGTCGTCCACGACAGACACCCGATCCCGACGACCAGTTCGAGCAGGTCCGCGTGGTCAGTGGCCGCCACATAGGTGGAGAAGACCTGGTTGTACACGGTGCGCGCGGGCAGTTGCGACAGTTCCGTCTCGGCCCAGGGCGACCACCGTGCCATCCAAGACGTGTACAGCGCGTCAACCTCAGGAAAGTCAGAGCGCGACTTCGTGACATCGTCCTCTTCGACTGTCTCCCGCAGCCGAGGCGCTGAACTCGCTTCGTCGAGCGGCCCATCCAGCCAGCGCGTCAAGGCGTCGGGAGGTTGCGGCGTGGGCAGGTGGGGCACTCGGCTCACCGAGAACAGCTCGGACCTGGGTTGCTGGGCAACCGCGACCGCGGGATGGTCGGGCAGCTCACCCAGCCACAGCGCGGTGTCGTAGCTGTCGACGGTCCGCGGCGACCACGTCTTCAACTGCTGGCTGCGGGCGAGGAACTCGAAGAGCCGAGCCGCTCTCCCCACCAGCGCATCCTGCGTTCCGCCTGAACCACCCACAGTCACCGAAATGCCTCCTCACCCACCATGACCACGTCGCGACACTTGGTCATCGCCGACCGCCAGACGAGTGATACAACTCCAGCGATCAGATCTTGGTGGCGGAGCAGGCGGAGTTGGGCGAAGGCCGGTTGGGATGCGCCGGTTCGCTGGATGACTGGGAACGTGGTGCTGGTCAGCGGTGGCGCGGAGCTACTCGCCGACCGCGTGGTGGATCAGGTGGCGCTTGCGCAAACCGTTCTGCGACCGTGGTTCTGCCCCGGGGCGGCGCTATGCGCCTGCGATGGTGCCCGCACGGTGCGCCGCCCTCGCTAATAGTGCCTTCTACAGGTGGCTGCGGGTGTATACCAGTGTTCGGCAGAGCTCTGGGGATGGTTGTCTCCCGCTCGCCCGGGGAGGTTTACTTCCCGGTCTCTTCCTGGATCCACCGGCGCAGCGCGGGTTGGGCGACGTTGGTGTAGACGCCGTAGTAGCCCGGGCGGGCGCAGCCTCGGCCCCAGGAGACCAAGCCCACCAGTTCTGGGTCCCTGCCGAAGGGCTTGTCGGTCAGTGGGCCGCCGGAGTCGCCCTGGCAGGAGTCCTTGCCGCCTTGGGGGAGTCCGGCGCACAGCATGCGGATCGTCACGGCGTCCTGGCCGTAGGAGTCGCGGCAGGTTCGGAGGGAGACGGTGGGGATGACGACCCCGCGCAGGTTCTCCGGTGACGAGCCGCCCTCGGTGAGCACGCCCCAGCCCGTCACCAGGGCGCGGGTACCCGCGGGGACCTCCCGCTCGGCGACGGTGATCGGGCGGATGTTCGAGCTGTAGGAGATGTCGCGGTCGAGGTAGAGCACGGCGATGTCGTGGTCGTGTTCGTCCTCGTCGTACTTGGGGGCGCGGACGACCTTGCGCACGTCCCGCTTGACCCCGCCCTCGGTGCGGTTGGTGCTGCCCGCCCGCACGCTCAGGTCGTTATTGCCGACGACGCAGTGCGCGGCGGTGAGGGCGATGTCGTGGGCGATCAGCGCGGCGCCGCAGATGTGGTTGCCGTTCTCGCGAAGGCTCAACGTCCACGGCGCCTCGTTGATGTCGATGCGCTCCCCGCCCACGATCCGGTCCTCGGCCGCGGCGATCGGCCCGAGCGTCGCGGCGAGTAGGACGGCGACGGTACAAGACAGCAGACGTCTCATGGTGGCGCTCCCCGGTACGGTTGGTGACCCCACAGTCGCGGGGAACCACCAGGGAGACCAAGGGGATTCACCCGCTCATCGGGTGGCCCCGCCTAAACACCGCCTGCGCCCGCTTAGTCAGCCGATCTTGGCGACGATCTCTCCGGTGCTGCGAGTCGCGGTGAACGACCCGGCCGGGAAGTGCTCTTCGGCCTCGGCCCGCAGCGCGATCGCCGGACCCGACTCATAGGCGGCCAGCGCGGCGCGGTCAGCGAAGGCGTACCGCATCTCCAACGCGCCGTCCGCCAGCGACAACACCTCAGCCGACTCCGCACCCGCCGCGACCACGGCCGCCGCGTGGCCACCGGTGATCCACTTCAGGTAGGAGTCGCGGACATCGGGATCGCTGAACTCGACCCGCACGGCGTAGATGACGGTCATGCCGCCTTTCTACCGGACCAGGAAGGGGCGCGGACCACCAGAGCCGGTAACCAGTTGCGTGCTGTGCGTAACATCTCTCCCTGGGTGGTGGTCGCCCGATGGGATGACCACCGGGGGCGACTGGGCGGGGGAACGATGTCCGAGTGGCGAAGTGACCTCGTGGACGCGGTGGATGAGCTGCTCAAGCTCACCAGGAACGGCAACCAGAGCACGTGGCGCAGGCTGGGGAAGGTGACCCCACTGCCCGAGCCCGGGTGGTTCGCCTACGACCTGCGCGCCCACCAAGGACGCCCCCTGACCGCCGACAGCTTCGACCGGCTCTGCTTATCGGACGAGAAAGGCCCCGAACACGGCGTGCCCATCTCGGTCGAACGGGCCCAGATCACCGACGGTCATCTGCGACTGAAGGTGACCGGCGAGCCACCGAAGAGCTGCCGACACCTCTGGACCACCCGCCTCACCCCGCAGCACCTGCTCCGCAAGCTGAGCGACGGCATCAAGGCGTTGGATGACGCTCCCCTCGCCGACAAGCTCGCCGCGCGCACCCTCGACCCCATCCCCTCGCGGTCTGACAACTACCCGCCCGGGTTCCTGCCCACGCAGCGTCACGCCTACCGGGCCTGCACCACGCCAGGGCTGCACGCCGTGTGGGGTCCGCCCGGCACCGGCAAAACGCGGGTCCTGGCCCGCTCGATCGAAGACCTCGTGCGCGCGGGCAAGCGGGTGCTGCTCGTCTCGACCGCCAACATCGCCGTCGACAACGCGCTCAACGAGGTGATCAAGCACCTGGAGCCCGCGCCAGGACAGGTCGTCCGGGTCGGCACGCCCCACCTGAGCGACCTCGCCGCCAACGACGACGTCCTGCTCGACCGGCTCGCGGCGCGGGCCACCGCCGAGCTCGACGCGCAACGGACGGCGATCCACGGCCGCTTGGCCGAACTGGATACGCACGACACGCGCCTGCACGACTTGGATAGCGCGCTGACCGACTACGACCACGCCCAGTACCTGTCAGCGGAACAACGGATCGCGAACACCACCGCCCTGCGAGCTCGACGAGTCGATCTCGAAGCGGCGCGAAACGAGGTGCGACTGGCGAGTGAGGCGCAGGGCAAGGCGCAGAGCGAATTCGCGACCGCGGCGCAGCGCAGGGCTGATGTCGAAACAAAAGCGGTCAGCCTTCGGCAAGCCCTGGAGATGGCGTCCCAGTTGGCGAGGTACAACCTAGCGCTGGAGTCCATACGGGACGAAGTCGCACAACTACGGTTCCAGGTGGAGTTCGGCTCACTTGGCTGGTGGAAGCGCAGAGGGATCCAGAAGCGTTTGGCGGAAGCGGAAGCAAGACTGGACTATGCGCTGCGCCACGTCGTTGAGGAGCGCGGTCGGCTAGAACCACGGATTCGTTTGTCCCAAGCCGAAGCGCGTCCGGTTACCGAAGATCTCCTCGGCAGGCTCGACCACGACTGTGCTGTCGTGAAACAGAAACTGGCCGCCGCCAACCGTGTGCTGGATGGGGCGCATCGGCTGGTGCGGGAGATCGAGGGACAGTGCGCGCGGATCGAGCAGCAAGGAATTGCCACCAAGGGCGATCACGATCTGGTCGACCTGGCCAAGCGCACCGACCTTCCCAGCCGTCACCTCGAACGCGAAGAGCTGCGCGCCAGCCGCGACACCGAGCGCCGGACGCGATCCGATCTAGAGGTCACTCTCCGCGATCTTGACAAGCGGGCCGCGAAGCTGCGCCGGGACGCCGAGGGGGAGGTGCTCGCCGAGGCCAGCGTCGTCGCCACCACGCTGGCCCGGTCGAGGGCGCACCCGGCGGTGGCCCGCCAGCGGTTCGACGTCGTCCTGGTCGACGAGGCCGGGGCCGCCGTCGTCGGTGAGGTGCTCCTCGCGGTGTCGATGGCCACGACCACGGCCACCCTCCTCGGCGACTTCCTCCAGCTGGGGCCGGTCACGGCCGAAGCCGAGAACGTGGACAAACCCAGCGTGCAGAGGTGGATGATCCCCGACGGGTTCACCCACTGCGGCATCCGCTCACCGGAGGACCTGCGCACCACGCCGGGATGTGCGGCGCTCCACCACCAGTTCCGATTCGGGCCCAACCTGCGGGAGCTGGCCAACGACGTCGTGTACCGCGTCCTCGCGGACGGCGTCACCGAGGTCACCGGCACGCCGCCCGACGACACCGAGATCGTGCTGGTGGACGTGCGTGGCCTCCCGGAGCTCACCACGATCCGCCGGTCCGGCCCCGTCGCCGGGTGGTGGCCCGTCGGTGCCCTGCTCTCCCGCGCGCTGGTCCAGCACCACGCCGCGGAAGGCGAGGTGGGGGTGGTCACCACCTTCAAACAACAGGTCGAAGCCACCCAAGCCGTCCTGCGCGACGGCGGGCGCGACCTCGACGTCGCCGTGGGCACCGCGCACACCGTCCAAGGCCGCGAGTTCGAGACAGTGGTGTTCGACTTGGTCGAGGACGGCGAGGGGTGGATCAGCGCGGCGAACTGGGATCGGGAGGGGTTCGCCCGAAACGGCGTGCGGCTGTTCGGTGTGGGGATCACCCGAGCCCGCAAACGGCTCTACATCATCGTCGACCTGAACGCCGCACTCGCCAAGGCGCGTCAAGGGACGCCGCTGGCCGCGCTCCGGGCGCTGGGCAAGGCGGGGAAGGTCCAGTACTGCCGGGCCAGTGTGCTGCTGGGCATGGCGGAACAGAACCAGGTCAACCACGCGTCCAGTGTGGAGGCTGAACTCGACAAAGTCTTGCGCGGCCTCGTCGACGTCACCGACATCCACGACGAGTTCTCCTTCGACGAGGCGCTGCCTGGACACCTCGCGGCCGCGCGGCACTCCGTGTGGATGTGGTCGCCCTGGGTGGGCAAGAAGAGCGCGCATTTCCTGCCCAGGATCACCGACGCCGTCCAGCGCGGCGTGGACGTCCGGGTGTTCATCCGCACCGAGCGCGACCGCAACCTGATGCGGGACGCGGCGAACAAGAACTGGGTCGAGAAGCTGTACCTGACCGGCGCCAAGGTCATCCGAGCCGAACTGGAACACCGCAAGATCGTGGTCATCGACGACCGCGTCGTCCTACTCGGCAGCCACAACCCGTTGTCCCAGCACAAAAGCCGGGAAATGATGATCACCTGCCAGGGTGCTGCCTTCGCTCAACGCATCCTCACCGACATGAACGCCCAACTACACGGCAACCCACCCCCATGCCCCACCTGCCACCGCGCCTTCGAACTCTGGCGCTCGGCCAACAAGCGCAAGGGAACGCCCTACTTCTGGCGCTGCCACCCGTGCAAGACCCAGCAAGACATCCCCAGGAACGGCTGAGCAGGCTAGGCCGCACTCAGGGCATCGCCCGCCTCACACGCTCGGAGCAGCCCCGCTTGCGCGGGGAGGACGCCAGCACATCGGCTGAGATCGAGGACTGCCGAGGAACAGCCCTGCTCACGCAGGGAGGACCCGCTACTGCCTACCGGTGCAGGCAGCCTCGTGGGAACAGCCCCGCCCGTGCGGGGAACGCATCCCACATGCCGATCCCGGTAGTCGGGACAGGAACAGCCCCGCTTGCGCGGGGAGCACGACTCAAGACCGCTCTCGATCTCGCCGAGGTCGGGAACAGCCCCACCTGCGCAGGGAGGACGACACCGACTGGGCGTTCCTGCTCGACACCGCGGGGACAGCCCCGCCTGCGCGGGGAGGACCCGAGTCCGGTGCTGCCCGAGTAGCGGTGGCAGGGAACAGCCCCGCTTGCGCGGGGAGGACACTTGCTGACCTGCTGGTTTACCCACGCGAGGGCGATTTCCCATTCACTTTGGCTTGGATGGCGTGCGTCGGGTGCAGGAGTCGTGGCTGGCGGCGGTGCCCCGGCCAGTGCTTGTGTGAGGTCGTGAGCTCCTTGAGTTGCGTTAACCGATGAGCGCGGTGGTCTAGAGGTTAGGCCAGCCGCAGTGTAGGTGGGTGAATGCGGTGGGTGAGTGCGTCTGTGTCATCCCCAGGTGTGGCCTACTTGGCGCGACAAGCCAGGTGCAGGGCCAGGCGGACCTCGGGGTCCGACAAGTTCGCCCCCAGCAGTTCCTCGATCTTGCTGAGCCGCTTCACCACCGTGTTGCGGTGGATGCCGAGGCGAGCGGCCGTCGAGGTGGCGGAGGATTCGAGGTCCAGGTAGGTCTCCAGGGTCCGAGCAAGGTCAGCGTTGGCGGGGGAGAGCAGTGCGCCGAGCATGCGCTGCGATCGCGCGCGCACGTCCTCCGAGGTAGCCGCAGCGAGAAGGCGCCGGACACCGGCCTCGTCGGCGAACTCCACTCGTTGACGACCGCGGGCGGAGCCTGCGAACCGGCTGAGCTCCTGCGCCTCGACCAGGGTCTCGACCAGGCCGGGAGCTCCGAGCAGCGGCCGCCCGACCCCGGCCACCAGGTTCGAGTCAGGGACGAGCGGCAGGACCGCGTTGAGCGTGCCGACGATGTCGCGGCGTCGTTCTGGGGTCGCCTCGGTGCCGTCGGTGATCCACGTCGACCAGCCGTCTCCCCGTTCCACCAGCGGACCGGTGAAGTGCAGGGCGTCGCGAACGTCGCGAGTCCTCGACCGCACGTCTTCGGGAGCGGACCCGCCGACCAGGAGGAGGTGCACCCCGATGTGCCACCCCTCCAGTTGCCACCCCGCCGCGACCGCCTGGCTGAGGACGCGTCGGGGGACCTGCGGACCCGAGCTGAGCAGTTCAGCAAGCACAGTCGAGTGGAATGTCGCGTCGCGCTCGGCCCGGAGTCGCTCGGTGGCGGCCCACGCGGTGATCGAGCAGGCAGCGAGGTTCAGCGCGCTCTCGATCTTGACGGCGGTGTCGTCGCCTATCTCGCCCGTTTCCGCGACGAGCCACAGTCGCGGTGGTTCACGGTCGCCGACCTTGATGGGGACCAGACACGTGAACCCGTCGCCGTCCCGCCAGGTCTTCGTCCCCCCGCGGGTGTCGATGTGCAGGGGGCGCCGAGGTTCGGTTCCCGCGAGGACAACGTGCTCGGCCCCCACCAGCGCGGTACGAACCCCAAGCTCGCTGTTCAACAGCTTGACGACACTCTTCGCGTCGCCAACGCCGTGGAGACGCTTTGCCAGTCGCGCCAACACAAGTCCGTGCTCAGACGCTGGCTCATGGATCCGCACCCACAGTCTTCGCGCTGTCTCAAGTGGATCGCCTTCGATCACCGCGAGGGGCAGGGCGAGGCGCTCGGCGAGAACCGTCGTCGAGGAGAGGAGTCGTCGCGGGGTGTCGACCGCCGTGACGACAAGGCTCGCATCGCGGTCGTGCACTCGGCGCAAGAGCAGTTCGAGCTCATAGCCCTCAAGTGCTCCGGTGACCACGATCGCTCCGCGTGGCACCTCCGGTGTTCGCCCGGGCGCGAGGGCAAGCACCTCCGACGGGACTGTGTCCAGATTGGACGACCCGCCGACCACCGTGGCGGCGTTGAGCGGTTCCTCGGCGAGCAGGTTTCGCACCGACGGTCTGGCCATCTACAGCCTCACATAGTCGAGTGAGTAGCCGAAAGCGCGCGGGTTCACCAGGGGGAGCGCGTCCTCTTCGAGCCACCTGGCAGGCGCGGCGAGGGCGAGAACGTGGACCTCGCTCCCGACCGACGCGCGCTCCGCCTGGATCGGCCGCAATGATCTCTGGTCGAGCAGGCAGATGATGTCCGGCGTGGTCGCGACCGGTATCCCGTCGTCGATGACCACCAGGAACTCGCTCTGCATCTCGACCCTGAGCGCACGCTGGTCGTCGGCGGTGCGCAGCGTCAGACTGCCCGCGCCGAACGACGAGCCGTGCCGCCACTCGACCTCGATCACCCGCCCCGACGCGAGGTGCCGCGCCCCGTCGACCGGCGGCTTCGCAGAAGAGTTGACCTCCAGCAGCGCCGTGCCGAGATCGGTCGCCGCGCGCAGTGTGCCCGCCACTCCGTGTTGCCGTACCTGGGCGATGGGAAGCCGATAGCCCGCGAAGCTCGCCCATCCGCCGAGTAGCGCGGTGTTCGCCCGGAGTAACCGCTCTGCCTCCGATGGCGGCCCGGTGTCGATGCGGACAAGGGTTCCGCTGGTGTCGATGAGCGAGAACGGGGACATGCTCAACCCGGCGGCGGTGTACGTCGTTTGGTCGAGCCGCGGCAGTGCCCGACCCATCCCGCTGACGTCCAACAAGGGCGTGCCGGTCTCGGCCGCGACCAGGATGCCAGCGAACGCGTTGGCCCCGGCGCCCTCATACCCGGCGACCAGATGTGGTCCGCCCTGGTCCGAGACGAGACTGGCGAACGCGTGGGTGAACTCCCCGCCGCCCATGGGTTTCTCGGCGAACGCCGTGATCGCCCCGACGAGGCCGATGTGGATCACGGTGACGTCGTCCGGGGCCTCACCTGGTGAGAGCACGGTGACGGGCCCGTGCTGCTGCAGTGCTCGTTCGGCGAGCATGCGGAACAGGGTGGTCTGGCCCCCGCCGCCTGACCCCAACAACGCCGCGCCCAGCTCTAGTGCGGGCAGCGTTTCACGGTCGATCGTCCACATGGGCGTGTGTCCGTAAGTCAGCGCGGTAAGCGAGTTGGCCCACGGAGATTACTCCGGTTGCCACCGCCTGAGGCTAGCAGCGAAGAGGGCATGTTGCACTCCTCGATCCCAACCGAACGGACACATTGCACACTGCGCGGTGGACGATCTGCGGCCTAATCTCTGGCTCTCGGTGAGCCGCATCACAGGCTGACCCGGAACTCAGGAGGGTCAGCCATGTCATCCACCCAGGGAGTCGACGACTACGCACTGGAACGCGTGCCCGCCAAGGCCCGCTACTCGTGGTGGTCGGTCTGCGTCCAGCGCTTCGGTCAGCTCTCCTGCCTCTCGCAGTTCCTGATCGGGGCGACGCTGGGCTTCGGGATGTCGTTCTGGTCGGCCGTCCTGGCCATCACGCTCGGGTCGGTGATCCTGGAGGTCGTCGCGATCTTCACCGGCATCGCGGGTCAGCGCGAGGGCCTCTCCACCTCGGTGTTGACCCGGTGGACGGGCTTCGGCCGCTACGGGTCGAGCCTGGTCGGGTTGGCCATCGCGTTAAGCCTGATCGGTTGGTTCGGTGTGCAGAGCGCCATCTCCGCGCGCGGCCTCACCGAGCTGATCGGCATCCTCCCGACCTGGGGCTGGGCGCTCGTGTTCGGGATGGCCGTCACGGGGATCGTGATGTACGGGTTCGGCTCGATGGCGTGGACGGCCTACATCACCGTTCCGGCGTTCCTGCTGCTCGCGGGCTACGCGGTGATCAGCGAGCTGTCCAAGCACTCCCTGTCGGACCTGGTCAACTCACCCGCGCCGGGACCGCAGATCAGCCTCGCCGCGGGCACGACGCTCGTCGCGGGCGGCTTCATCGTCGGCATGGTCATGACCCCCGACATGACGCGGTTCAACCGCTCGACGGGCGATGTCGTCAAGCAGACCTTCGTGGGCGTGACGATCGGCGAGTACGTGATCGCCCTGGTCGGCGTCCTGCTCGCGCACGCCGTGGGCACCAGCGACATCATCGGCATCGTGACCTCGAGCGCGGGTCTGCTCGGGACCCTCATCATCGTGGCCAGCACAGTCAAGATCAACGACTGGAACCTCTACTCCGCCTCGCTCGGCGTGGTCAACTTCGGCAAGACCGTCTTCGGGGTCAAGCTCCACCGAGGACTCGTCACGCTGACCGTAGGCGGCATCGGCAGCGTCCTGGCCGCCGCGGGCATCCTCGAGAGTTTCACCGACTTCCTGATCGTGCTCGGTGTGGCTTTCCCGCCGCTCGCCGGGATCATCATCGCCGAGTACTTCTTCGTCAAACTATGGCGCTCAGACCTGGACGAGTCCGGTGACGACCTGCCCGCCAGTTGCCCCACCTGGGTTCCCACCACCCTGGTCGTCTGGGCCCTGTCCTGGGGCGTCGGGTACTACCTGGACTTCGGCATCGCCTCGATCAACGCGCTCGTCACGTCCTTCGTCCTCTACCTGATCGCAGGCAAGCTGGGCTTGGTGCGGCCGCTGGGCATATCGCGAACCGAACCAACCCGCCTGGCCGACGACCAGCACGCCTGACCCCGGGGGACCGCAATGCGAATCGGAATCGACGTCGGCGGCACCAACACGGACGCCGTCCTCATGGACGCCCGCCGCGTGCTGGCCGAGGTGAAGACCTCGACGACACCCGACGTGACCTCGGGCATCGTCACCGCGATCGCCGAACTCAGGAAGGCGTCGCCGTTCGACCCCCTGGACGTGCAAGCGGTGATGATCGGCACGACGCACTTCATCAACGCGATCGTCGAGGCGAACAGGCTGGCCCCCACGGCCGCGGTCCGCCTGGGTCTGCCCGCGACCCGGGCCCTCCCGCCGCTGGTCGGGTGGCCCGACCACCTGGTGGCGGCGATCAAGGGGGAGGGCTACCTCTGCCACGGCGGGAACGAGTACGACGGTCGACTGATCAGCCACCTCGACCGCGACGAGATCAAGCGGGTCGCCGACGACATCGCGCTGAAAGGGATCCGCAGCATCGCTGTGTCCTCTGTGTACTCACCGGCGAACCCCGAACTGGAGGTCGAGGTCGGCGACATCCTGTCCGAACACATCCCCGGCGTGGCGGTGAGTCTCTCCCACGAGCTCGGCCGGATGGGATTGCTCGAACGGGAGAACGCGACCGTCATCAACGCTTGTCTGCGCGAGCTCGCGGGCCACATCTGCGACGGGCTCTCCGGCGCGCTGACCGACGCGGGGATCCGCGCTCCGCTGTTCCTCAGCCAGAACGACGGAACGCTGATGGACGTGGACTTCGCCCGCCGCTACCCGGTGGCGACCTTCGCGTCGGGACCGACGAACTCGATGCGCGGGGCCGCCTTCCTGTCAGGACTCGGTGACTGTGCGGTCATCGACGTCGGCGGGACAACCAGCGACATCGGCATCCTCCAGAACGGCTTCCCCCGCGAGGCGACGACCGAGGTCAGCGTGAGCGGGATCCGCACCAACTTCCGGATGCCCGACGTCCTGTCCATCGGCATCGGCGGAGGCAGCCGCGTCCGCCTTGGTGAGCCCACCGTCGGCCCGGACAGCGTCGGGTACCGCATCCGCCAGGAAGGGCTCGTGTTCGGTGGTGACACCCTCACCGCCACGGACATCGCCGTCGCCGCCGGGATCGCGGAGATCGGCGACCCCGACCTGGTCGCCCACCTGGATCGGTCCCTCGTCGACGCCGTGCTCGCGCACATGTCGCGGGAGATCGCCTCGGCCGTCGACCGCATGCGGACCAGCGCGACCCCGCTCCCCGTGGTCGCCGTCGGCGGCGGCAACATCCTGGTACCCGACGTGCTCGAAGGATCCGGGAAGGTCCACCGGCCCGAGCACTCCGGCGTCGCGAACGCCATCGGTGCCGCGATCGCCCAGGTGGGCGGCGAGGTCGACCGGATTTTCGCGGTCGCTTCCGGAACCCGGGAAACGGTCCTCGACGCCGCGAAGCAGGAAGCCGTCGATCGGGCCGTCGCCGCGGGCGCGCGCCCCCAGACCGTCCAGATCGTCGAGGTCGAGGAGGTCCCCCTGGCCTACCTCCCCGGGAACGTCACGCGCATTCGCGTCAAGGCCGTGGGAGACCTCGTCTTCGAACCCGCGCTCACCGACACCGGAGCCCGACGTGCCCACTGACATCACCCTCACCGACCTGCCCGATCTCGCCCGAGGAGCAGCATTGCTCGGCACCGGTGGGGGCGGAGACCCCTACATCGGCCTGCTCCTGGTCAGCGAGGAGCTGCGCCGCGGCAGGACCATCACACTCCTTACCACCGACGAAGTTCACGACAACGACCTCGTCGTGGCGAGCGCCTTTATGGGAGCACCCACCGTCGTCGTGGAGAAGATCCCTTCTGGGGACGAACCCGTCACAGCCCTGCGCACGCTGGAGAAACGCCTCGGACGCACGGTCGACGCGATCATCCCCATGGAATGCGGCGGCCTCAACTCGATGATCCCGCTCCTGGTCGCCGCCCGTGCTGGCATCCCGATCGTGGACGGCGACGGCATGGGCCGGGCGTTCCCCGAACTCCAGATGGAGACTTTTGGCGTGTACGGGGTGGCGGGATCTCCAATCGCCATCTGCGACTCCAACGGCCACACAACCGTCATCGACACCGGGACCGACAACAAGCAGATGGAATGGCTCGCCCGCGGCGTGACGATCCGCATGGGAGGCGTGTCCTACATCGCGGAATACCCCATGACCGGCGCCGAAGTGCGACGCACAGCCATTCCCGGCACGATGAGCCTGGCGCTCAGGCTCGGTCGATGCATCCGCGAGGCTCGAGAGCAACACCAAGACCCCTTCGAAGCGCTCAGCCGAGCCCTGGAGCGGTCCATCTACGGGAGCGGTCGCGTCCTCCTGGAGGGCAAGGTCATCGACGTCGAACGCCGGAGCTCCGACGGCTTCGTCCGAGGCACCGCCACCGTGAGCTCCTTCGACGGCGACACCGCGGTCACCCTCACCTTCCAGAACGAACACCTCGTGGCCCACCACAACGGCCGCGTCCTGGCCATCGTCCCCGACCTGATCTCAGTCCTGGACGCCCAAACCGCCAACCCCATCACCACCGAATCCCTCCGCTACGGCCAACGCGTCAAGATCTTCGCCATGTCCACCCCCGCGATCATGCGCTCCCCGGAGGCCCTCGAGGTGTTCGGCCCCCAAGCCTTCGGCCTCAAGGACCCCTGGACCCCGGTCGAGGAACTCACCTCGATCTAGCCTGGTTGACACCAGGAGCTGCCACGCGATAGTGCAGGCGCCGACGCGGCCGTGTCGGCGCCTGCATCCGCGTCGCTGGGACCGGATCCTGCGGCGGTAGATCTGATACGCTCGCCGCGATGAACCTCTACGTGAACAGAACGGGGGTCTCGTTCGCCAAAGGTGAGTGCTGATGCACCCTTTGACAGCGAGCGAGAACCTCCGGCTACTTTCTTGGTCGCACGTGCGCGAGTTCGCCGTGCCGCCATCGATGATCGAGGTCGCGACCGCCCGGCGGGTGGCGGGTGATTGGGCGGGGGCCTGCGCCGCCGCGCGGGTTGATGTCGACCTAGACCTCAGAGCCGTACGACGTGATCATGGTGGGGAGTTCGCGGCGCGGGTCCGTGCGGATCTCCGCCACCTGGCGCCTGACCTGCTTCGTTGGCACTATCCGCGGATCGACCCGAACGGTCTGCTGAGACCGGGGCTCACGGTCTCGCTGGCTCGGTATGAGCCAACGGCAGAGGGCGACGCGGTGCACTTGGTGGCGCGAACGCCGCCTGCGTGGGCGGCTGCCGGTCAGCGGATCAGCCTCGCCCTGTGGGAGCCGTCCAAACCGGGAACGGGCGCTGGCGACCATCCCCATCCACGCCCTGACCGGCGGTTTCGCCTGGATCTGCACCGTCACCTGTGGGACGTGCGCAGATCCGGCGAACTGGGGGAGCGGTCGGGAGTCGAGCAGTGGCCCGCAGGTGGTGACCCTCCTGAGGGGCAACGGATTTCCGGGCTGTCGGCATGTGCTGTGCACCGGTGGGCGGCTGAAGCCGCGTTGTTGCTGCGCAGCGACGAAAGTGCCGATCAGACCGTCACCGTGCTGCTCGGCTTCCGGCGTCGATTGTTGGTGAACCTGCTGCCGGGAAACGGGATCACGGTGACTCGGCCGAACACCCGGACTCGTGCGTACCCGATTCTGCCGGACGCTGCGACGTGGGTTCTCCCGGATCTCGAGCTGCTCAACGCGGGACTGATCACCGCGGACCGGTTGCACCCGCTCGTCGCGGCGGCCCTCCTGCCGGGACGCAGACCTAGTGGCGTGTCCCGGAACCCGGACCGCTCTGTGCGTTCCCGCCTGGTCGAGTGTCGTGGCGCCATGCATCGGATCGACGTAGTGAATGGCGTGCTCGCACCGCTAGACCACGACCCCGACGAGATACGCCGCGAGGAACTGCTGGCGGCACTGGGCGGTACCGCTTTGCCTTGCCTGCAAGCGATCGCCGAAACGCACCGGCGTCCGGACACTCTCGACGACATTCGCGCCCGGCTCGACCACGGCGACACCGCGGGCGCTCTTGCTGCCGTCGAACACCTGCTCGGACCGAGCGCCCTGCTTCCCAGTGGCGCACTGCGTGATCACCTGGAAAGGGCGGCTCGCCGCCAGGTCCTTCACGGGTGGTACCGCGCCGAACTCGTCGTCCAGGGACTCACGGAGTCCACAGAGCACATAAGCCGTCGCGACCGTTCCCGTCGCATGGCTTCGCGCTAACACACCCGCTTCTCTTCTGGCCGACACGGCCCTGACTCGACCCCCAGGTGATCAAGCATGCCCAATCCCAGTGACCCCCGACCACTCGACGTTGCTGCCGGACTCCTTGCCCTGCTGAAAGAAACGACCACCGAGCTGCGTCCCGACGCCCAGTTGGAAGCCTTGATGCTGGCCGTGTCCGCTGATCTCCCGGTTCTGCTGTGGGGTGAACCGGGCATCGGCAAGACAGCCGCCCTCACCCAGCTCGCCGAAGCCCTCGAGTTGCCCTTGACGACGGTTATCGCCAGCGTGCACGAGCCGTCTGACTTCGCTGGCCTCCCGGTGGTCGGCGATGACCCAGCGGTGCAGGGCGTTCCGATGGCGCCACCAGACTGGGCGGTGCGACTGGTCCGGGCAGGCGAGGGGCTGTTGTTCCTCGACGAGTTGTCCACTGCTCCACCTGCCGTGCAAGCCGCCCTCCTGCGGGTCGTGCTTGAGCGCAGAATCGGTACGTTGACCCTCCCACCAGGAGTCCGAATTGTTGCCGCAGCCAATCCCCGCGCCTCTGCGGCTGACGGGTGGGAGCTGAGCCCACCGCTGGCCAACCGGTTCGTTCACCTGCAATGGTCCTATGACCACGAAGTCGTGGTACGCGGGCTGGGCGGGACATGGCCGAAGGCAGTCCTGCCGCAACTGGCGCCGGACAAACTGCCGGAGGCCGTGGCCTTCGCCCGTCGGGCCGTGTGCGGACTCCTCGCCGTCCGCCCCGCGCTCGTGCACCAACTGCCCAAGAACGAAGCCCGCCGCGGTGGCGCGTGGCCCTCGCCGCGCAGCTGGGACATGACGCTACGACTGGTCGCCTTCGCCGTCGCCTCGGGAACTTCCCGGGAAGTGCTGTCCATGTTGGTGCGGGGCACTGTGGGGGATGGGCCGGGGCTGGAGTTGTTGGCCAGTCTCGATCGCATGGACCTGCCGGATCCCGAAGCGTTGCTCGCAGACCCAGCCACGGCAGTCCTGCCGGAGCGTGGCGACCTGCGCCAAGCAGTGCTCGACGGGATCGTGGAAGCGGTGCGCAAGCGTCCAGAACAGTCCCGTTGGGACGCTGCGTGGTCGTTGCTGCTGCGGGCCTGGGAAACCGGAGCGCCAGACCTGGTGGTGGTCCCAGCCGCCACGCTGGCCGCGTTGCGCCACGAGGACTGGCCGGTTCCACCAGCGATCGAGCGGCTAGCAGGAGTGGTGTCCCTGTCGCGTCGAGCCGACCTGGCAGCCGTGGGTGTGAGCCGATGAGCCTGGACGAGGAAAAACTGTTCGCCGCCCGGTTGCATGCGGTTCGCAGCAGACCGTACCTGGCAACGGCGTTGTTCGCCCTGCATTGCGTGGAATCACGGCGGGTCCCGACCATGGCCGTCGACCGGCATTGGCGTTGCTACGTCTCACCGGCGTTCGTGGACCGCACCCCGATTGAAGAACTGGCCGGGGTGTGGGTGCACGAGGTGTCCCACCTCTTACGCGACCATCACGGCCGCAGCGACAGGTTCGCGGCGACACACGAGCTGACCGGACCGGGCGAACGACTGCGGATGAACATCGCCGCCGACTGCGAGATCAACGACGACGTGTTCGGCGATGGTCTGGCGCGGCCCGAGGGCGCCGTGGACCCGGCACTGTTGAGATTGCCTGACGGGCAGCTGATGGAGGAATACCTGCGCCAGTTCCGACTCGGCCCGCACACCGACGAGTTCACCTGGCTCGACTGTGGAAGCGGTGCCGACGGTCAGGACCGCGAGTGGGACATGGGCCCCGACGGCGCGCACGGACTCACCGAGCAAGAACGGGACGCGGTTCGTTTCCGCGTGGCACAAGGCATCACCGGCGCACCAGGCGACGTCCCAGGAGGCTGGCGGCGATGGGCGGAAGAGGCGTTCCAGCCACCACAACCCTGGCGACAACTGCTAGGCGCGACCATCCGCGCGGCGGTCTCCGCCTCCGGCGCGGGCGAGGACTACACCTACGGCCGCCCATCCCGAAGATCCACCAGCCTTCCCGGCGTGATCCTGCCCAGCCTCCGCAGGAAGCCGCCCCGCGTCTGCGTGATCATCGACACCTCCGCATCAGTGAGCGACGCCGAATTGGGCAGCGCCATAGTGGAGATCGCCGCCATCACCCGCGCGGTCGGCGGCCGCCGAGACCTCCTCTCCGCCGTCTCCTGCGACACCGCCGCCAGCATCGCGAGCCAGCTGTGCCAGGCCCAAGACATCCCCTTGCTGGGCGGAGGTGGCACCGACCTGAGATCCGGATTCGCAGCTGCCCTGCGCACCAAACCCCGCCCAGACGTCATCGTCTCCCTGACCGACGGCCAAACCCCCTGGCCCGACACCAAACCCCCCTGCCGCACAGTAATCGGCCTATTCCCCCGCGAACGCACATTCAACGAGAACGACCCGGACTACCAACCAGACACCCCACCCGACTGGGCCCGAGTGGTCACCATCGCTTGATCACTGCGTTTGCTCACAGGAGTTCCACGACTGTTGGCGGGAAGCAATTGACAGTGGTTGTGCGACAACGGTGCTCGATGTGCGGCCCGAGCACATGGTTGTCCGAGGCCAAGGTGGACTCTGCGTATTGAGTGAAGTACCGACAGTGGCTCGTTCACGGCTTGATCCAGGAACAACCACGTAACAATCGGTGTTCCCTCGCCACCAGGTCCTCAACTTCAGGGCACAACATGGGACATCCTGGCAGGGTGACCGCTGAACTACGGCCGGACCAGCGTCTCGGCTGGCTTCCCCTGGTGTGGGTGCTGCTGTTCTGCACGTGGTTGTTCGGTGTCCCGATGCTGGTGCTGGAGTCGGCGTTCTCCATGCCGTTCATGGGTGTTCCCACCGCCGCTGACTACGCCGAACGCGACATGTTGGCCATGTGGGCGAAGATCGTCGCCGTCGGCGTCCCGTTCCTCGGCGTCCTGTTGGCCGCGATCACCCGCCGGACAGCAGCTGCGGCCGTCTTCGTGACGCTCCTGCTCCTGAGCCTGGCCGTGATCGGCTACCACCGGGCGTACGACGCCCGTCACAACCCGACACCCGTGCCCACTCCCGAGCAGCGGGCCTGCCAGGAACACAGCGGCGGCGACAACAGGTGCCCGGGTGGCTGATCGACCAGCCCGGGGGCATGAAATCTGCTCGGTCGCAACCCCGCCTCGACATAATTCGCCCAGGGCACGTTATTGGCCCGTTCGCAATCTCGCTTGAAGGGCATAGATTCCCGTCTGTCGCAATGGTTTCGGGCGCCACAATCTGAACTTGACGGCCTTGTGGAGTTTGCTTACGGTCGATCGGGTTCCCGCCGATCGATATTTGAAGGTGTTCATGACCGCGCCCCCAACGTTGCCGAAGTTCAGGCAGCGGTTGATTCTTGCCGTTCTCATGTTGTGCTCGCTGCTGGTCTGGTTGGACAACACAGTTCTGAGCACCGCGCTGGAGACCCTCGCCGACCCGGTCCGCGGCTTAGGCGCCAATCCCGGTGAGCTGCAGTGGGCGACGGGTTCGTACACCTTGGCCTTCGCCACGTTGATGTTCACCGCTGGGGCGTTGGGCGATCGCTTCGGCCACCGGACCGTCTTCTCCGGCGGGTTGGTGGTCTTCGCCGGGTCCTCGCTGTGGGCGGCGTACGCGAGCGACGCGGGCGAGTTGATCGTGGCTCGAGCCGCGATGGGCATGGGCAGCGCGCTGATCACACCCGCCATGCTGGCCATCCTCATGTGGACCTTCACCGGCCCCGCGCGCGCCGCCGCGATCGGCATCTTCTCAACCTCGGCAGGCGTCGGGATGGCGGTCGGCCCGGTGTTGGCGGGATTCCTGCTCGACCACTTCTGGTGGGGCTCGGTATTCCTGATCAACCTCCCGGTCGCGGCGGTGGCGTTGATCGGGCTCGCCGTGCTGGTCCCGAACTTCCGCAGCGCCACTCGACGGCCGCTGGACCCCGCCGGGATGCTCCTGTCCATCGGTGGACTCGTGGCGTTGGCCTACGGGCTGATCCGGGCTGGGCAGGTGACCGCGTGGAACCGCGCCGACGTCTGGGTGCCGATCGTCGTCGGCCTGGTTCTGCTGGTTGGGTTCGTTCTCGTCCAACTGCGCCTCAAGATGCCGAGCTTCGACCCGCGACTGCTCGCGCAACGCGCGTTCGGCGGCGGCAACGTGGCGCTCGGGTTGCTGCTCTTCGCGGTAGCAGCCATCACCTTCTACAACGCGTTCTACCTGCAAGGCGCGCTCGGGTTCTCGCCGACGAAGGCGGGCCTGGCCAACATCGCCACCGCGCTCGGTGCGATCGCGGGGGCGCCCCTCGCCACGCGCCTGGTCCGCCGCCTCTCGCTGCGCCCCGTCGCCGTGCCCGCGCTGGCCGTGGCTGCGCTGACCATGGGCGCGTACGGGCTGCTCGGGCTCCGAACCCCGCTCGTATGGATCGAGGTGCTGCTATTGGTGCAGGGCCTCGCGATCGGCATGGTGATCGGCCCCGTCACGGCCGCGCTGATCAGTGACCTGCCGCTGGACCAAGCCGGCGCGGGATCCGCCGTCACCAACACCATTCGGCAAACCGGCAGCGTGATCGGCATCGCGGTAGGCGGCACAATCATGTCAATCGCATACCGCCGCGCGATCGACCCCGCACTAGCCGATGTCCCCGCCCCCGTTCGGGACCAAGCCCAAATCTCCGCCGAACACGCCCGCCACGCCGCCGCAGCTATCGACCAGCCCGCCCTCGCCCGCGCCGCCGACGACGCGTTCATCCACGCCATGCACGTCGGCGCGGGCTGGATCGCGCTCATCGCTCTCCTCGGCGCTGTGGTGCTGTTGATCACCTTGCCCGTCGCCGGGAAGAGGAGGCCGGATCGTCGCGCCGAGACCACCCAGGCGCCGCGAACTGTGCTGGAACCCAAGTCGTGAGACCGACCTCATGACCGCGCCGGACCGAGAGATCTGCCCCGTCATCGGTCAACCGCCGGTCCGCGGTCGTGGCTGCTACCGGCCCGGCGAGCACGAGGCCCTCGGCATTCCAGACTGAACGCTGGCGAAGAACGAAGCCTGGGTGAACGGTGCCTACAGTAGCCAACCGCGCTGGCCCGGAAGGTGGACATGCTCCTCGGCGCCGGGTACACCTTCGACGAAACCGAACCATTGCTCAGCCCATCGTGAAAGTAGGACGACGTGCCCACCTTCGAAGCCGCGTCCCCGAACCAGCGCGTCTTCCTCCGCTACGGGATCGCAAGCATCCCCGACCCTCGCGACGCCGATGTCGAGGCCTACCTGGCAGAGGAACTGGCCCGGCGCTCACCGGTCTCGACCAGGTCAGTGAGCGATGAGGGCGGGCAGGTGTTGACCGCATTCGCGGAGCGCGCGGCCACCCGCGCGGTCCGCTCCACCGACGTCGCACTGCTGGACCTCGCGGTCAGGGCACTGGCGTTCGCGGGCCTGGCCGAGCGGGAGAGCATCATGGTGCTGGCACTGGTCGAGGACGCGGCGAACAAGCTCGATGTCTTCGTTGAGGACGTGTTCGGCCGGGTTGCCGAACAGGTCGGCCCACCAGCCGCCCTCGCCCTGGTCAACTGGCTGTCCCGCCAACCCGAAGACCGCACCCTGACCGCAATGGGTTACACCGAGTCCTCCGACGACACCGGCTTCCTTTATCGCTGGGCGCCCCGGTAGTAGGTTGCTGGCCCGTCTGCTCGTTCTGCAGCGCGGACTGGGCCAGCGACAAGGGCCTGTCAACTGGGTGATCGCGCACCACACCACCGGTCCCGCCGTGGCCAACCTCAGCCTCGGCGGCTCACCGGACGCCGTGCTCGATGCCGCCATCAGCAGGCTCATCGCCGACGGCGTCACCACTGTGGTGTCGGCGGGCAACGAGAACGCGAGTGCCTGCGACAAGTCCCCCGCCCGCGTTGCCGAGGCGATCACCGTCGGCGCGACGGAGTCCGACGACACGCGCTCCAGCTTCTCCAACCACGGCACGTGCGTCGACCTGTTCGCCCCCGGCTCCCAGATCACGTCGGCCTGGAACACCTGGAGCGGCTCCTCGAACCACCTCAGCGGGACCTCCATGGCGTCCCCGCACGTTGCAGGCGCCGCGGCATTGTTGCTCGCGGTGGACCCGGCCACGACGCCCGCGCAGATCTCCGCGCACCTCGCACTGGACGCGACGCCCACCTGATCCCCAATGCTGGCACCGGATCGCCGAACCGGCTCTTGATGGTGGGCACCGGCAGCCGCCCCGGTACCCGGTCGTGTCCAACCCCGGCCTCAAGGCACAACGCACGGGCCCATCCATGATCATCCAGATGACCGCGAAGGGTGGCACCGCCCCGTACACGTGGTCCGCCACCGGCTTGCCCACGGACGTCACCATCAACGCCACCACCGGCCTCATCTCCGGCACACCGACGCAAACCCTGATCAACGCGACAGTGACCGTGTCGGCGAAGGACACGACCGGCCGCAGCACCCAGTCCCGATTCGAGATCACCGTCGTCCCGCCCGACTGGACCTGCCCGTCCGGCGGCCAGAAACTCGTCAACCC
Organism: Actinokineospora diospyrosa; assembly: GCF_024171925.1. Taxonomy (GTDB): domain Bacteria; phylum Actinomycetota; class Actinomycetes; order Mycobacteriales; family Pseudonocardiaceae; genus Actinokineospora; species Actinokineospora diospyrosa. Next base: position 499,805 of record NZ_JAMTCO010000006.1, read on the forward strand.
CGGCTTCGAGTCCGGCGGCACCGGCTGGTGGGAGAACACCGACAACATCAACCGGCACACCGGCGCACTGGCCCGCCGCACCGGCACCTGGGCCGCCGCCCTCCGCGCCGACTCGGCGGGCGGGGCAATCATCAGCCAGAGGGCCCAGGTTCCCCGTGAGTGCGCGTGGTCCACTTTGACCTTCTGGGCCAAGTTCGTTCCCCTGCAAGGCGTCACCGACGACAACGATGCAATGCGCCTGCTGCTGAACGACGAGCCGGTGTTCTTCTTGAAGGGCAACACCATGGGCACCGGCTACCGCCAGTACACCGTCGACCTATCGCGCTACGCGGGCCAGACCGTCATCCTCTGGTTCACCGGCTGGGGCGACTACAAGAACATCTCCTCGATCGTCCTCGACGACTTCGCCCTCAACGCCCGCTGACATGTTCGGCACGCGGAAGAAGACGCAGAACCGGCTTGTGGCGGACCACATGAGGTCCTTCTTCGCGCGCATCCCCGCTCGTCATCGGGACAACCCGGAGGAGGTCGCTGTGTGACGAATGTGATGGTGTCTGTCGACTGCGAGCGCCGCCCCAGCCAGTGCTCGACCGCCCTCTTCACGTGCGCGGCGTGGCCTCGCCCGGTTCCAGTGACCGGGTGAGCGTGTCGAGTTGCAGGCGCACCCTTTCGGCATCAGCGCTGCGGCCTTGTTCGCGGTAGAGGGCCAGTGCCCGTCGCCAGGTGGTGCGGGCTTGGGCGTGGTGGCCGAGGGCGGCGTAGGGGTGGCCGAGGTTGTCGAGGGTGTCGGCGGTTTCGGTGGCGTTCCCGACGTCGCGGTAGCGGGTGAGGGCTTGGCGGTAGTGCTCGATGGCCCGCAGGTGGTGTCCGGTGTGGTGGTCGATGAAGCCGAGGCTGTCCAAGGCGTCGGCCTCGCTGTCGGGGTCCCTGTGGTGTCGGTGCAGGGCGAGGGCGGCCTGGCAGTAGGAGCGGGCGGTGTCGTAGTCGCCCAGCCGGGCGGCGGCCCAGCCCACCGAGTTGAGCGCGATGGCGTGCCACACGGGGGAGTCGAGGTCGCGGAAGAGGTCCAGGGCGTGGTGAGCGTGTTCTAGGGATCGTTGGTCGTCTCCTTGTTGTTCCCAGGTCCAGGCGAGGGCGTGGTGGGTGTGTGCCAGGTGGGTGTGTTCGTGGTGGTGCTGGGCCAGGTCGAGGGCTTGGTGCAGGTGGACCAGCGCCTGGTCGTGTTGCCTGAGCTCGGCGTGCGCGTGCCCGAGGAGTCGGTGGGCGAGGATGCGGGCGGTGGGGTCGGGTAGGTGGTCGGCGGCGGCGGTGGCGATCTTCCACACGGCCAGGTAGTCGTGGTGGCGGCCCCGCCTGCGGTGGAAGGTGGTCAGGGTCCAGGCGATCTGCCAGACGGTGTCGTGGCGACCCGTGGCGGCGTGTTGGGCGGCGAGCAGGTGCGGGTGGTGGGTGTCGAGCCAGGCCCACGCGGCCGGTTGGTCGAGCGGCGGCTGGGGGATGGCGCTGGGACCGGGCCGGATGGGCGGGCGGTGGGGGTCGATGAGCCGGTCGGCGGTGTAGGCGGTGCGCAGGAGGAAGTCGACCACCCGGTCCAGGGCGGCTCGACGGTCTTGCTCGCCCAGGTCGCGGGCGAGCGTGGTGGCGTAGGCGCGGACCAGGTCGTGCATGGCGTACCGACCGCCCGTGTGCCGCGTGAGCAGGGAGTGGTCCTCCAGGACGCCCAGGGCCTTGCGGGTCTCCGTCGGCGACAACCCGGTGAGGCACACCGCGGCGGGGAGGTCGATGTCCGGGCCGGGGGCGATCCCGAGCAGCGCGAACACCGTCCGCTGCTGGTCGGTGAGCCAGCGCAAGGACCAGGACAGCACCGCGGGCAGGCTGGCCGCTGGATCGACGTCGTGGTCGAACGCCTCCAGACCCAGGTCGCGCAGCTCGGCGGCGAACTCGACCAGGGGGACCCGCGGGCGGGTGGCGGCGTGGCGGGCGGTGATCGCCAGGGCCAGCGGGTGGCGGCCGCACAGCTCGGTCAGCTCGTCGGTCACCTCGGTCGCGGTGTGCGGCTCGGGCAGGCGCGCGACCAGCACCGCGCGGGCCTCGTCGCGGGTGAGGACGTCCACGGGCAGGTGGCGGGCGCCGTAGCGGTCGATCAACGAGGCGAGTCCGGTGCGACTGGTGACCAGCACCGCGCACGAGGTGCCGCCGGGCAGCAACGGGACGACCTGGTCGGCGGTGGCGGCGTTGTCCAGCACGACCAGCATCCGCCTGCCCGCGACCAGGTCCCGGTACCGACCGGAGAGCGCGTCGAGGCCCGGCGGGAGACCGTCGGGGTCGACGCCGAGGGCGGTGAGGAACCCGCGCAGCGCGTCGGCAGGCTCGGTCGGGCGTCCGGTCGGGCTGAACCCGCGCAGGTCGACGAACAGTTGCCCGTCGGGGAAGCGGTGCAGGTTGCGGTGCGACCACGCCAGGGCCAGCCAGGTCTTGCCGATTCCGCCCGCGCCGCCGATGGTGGTGATCGCGACCGTCCTGGTCATGGTGCGGTCCAGCTCCGCGAGTTCACGGACGCGGCCGGTGAACTGCGCGGGCGCGGCGGGCAGGTGGCGGGGCGCCACCGACCTGTCGGCGGCGAGACCGGGATCGGCGGCCAGTATCCGCCGGTGGAGTTCTCGCAGGTCCGCACCGGGATCGGAGCCCAACTCCTCGGCTAGCTGGGTGTGCAGCCCCCGGTAGTGGTCCAGGGCGTCGGCTTGGCGACCGTTGCGGTACAGCGCGAGCATGAGCTGCGCAGCCACGCGTTCGTCCAGCGGGTGGGTCTGGGCACGCGCGATCAACTCGGGCAGGAGCGCAGCGTGTCGACCGCGGCGCAACGCCAGGTCGACGCGTTCGCTGTCGGCGGCGAACCGCTCGCGCTCCAGCCCCTGCCGCACCACGGCGATCCACGGTGTGTCCAAACCGGACAGCGGATCGCCCCGCCACATCCGGTCTGCCCGTTCCAGCAGTTCCAAGGCACTGGCCTGGTCCGCGTCGGCGCGCGCCTGGACGATCAGGCGCCGGAACCGGTGCAGGTCCACGCGGTCGGACGCGACGCGCAGGACGTAGCCGCCCCCGCGCCGTTCGATCACCACCTCGCCCGCGATTCCACTGGCGGACAGCAGGTGGCGCAGCCGGGACAGGTAGTTGCTCACCAGCTGCCGCGCACGCCGTGGCGGGTGCTCTCCCCAGATCCGGTCCACCAGGTGGTCGGTGGGCACGACCTGGTTGGCCTCGACGACGAGTACCGCCAGCACGCACCGCTGCCGGGCGTGCCCGAGGTCAACCGGCTTCCCGTCGACGACGACCTCGACCTGGCCCAGCACCCGCAACTCCACCCGCACAGCCCCCTTTTCCGCCCGACCCCCTGCCTATGCCCGCCCCACCCCCGCACGGCACCACCGAACAGCTGATTCGCAGAACGTTGTGTTGCCAGAAGGCACCGGGGGTCGATCCTGGCCCGCACCCCGGCCAGGACGAAACACGAGGAGAAACGCGTGCTCGGTGGACTCAGACGACTCGCCCGCGTCGTGGCCGACCCGGCGGTGAGCGCGGGTACCGCGTCAGCCGCACCCGCGACCGCACACGCCACCTTCAGCTGCACCGGTGCCGCGCGGTCGACAGCCCGAACGACCGTGCCTGTCGTCGCGATCATCTGCGAGGTCGACATCGGCTCTCGGTCGATCTCGGGCGGGTTCTCCGCGGACAGGCCCCCACCTGAGTCGGGGTCGAACGGGATCGGCCGTCGCATCGTCCGACGACCGACAGGGCCGCGCGACCCCCGTGAGTTCTCCTAGGTCCACTCCGGACCGAATACCCCTTCCTTGAAGAGTATCAATCGACAGAGGGAAGCAGATGGGGACATCCGCACGACGATCATTCAGGCGACGATCGAGGCTGGTCGTCGCTCTAGCGTTGGTAGTGTGTGCTGTGTTGCTGAACATGCAGCCGATGCCTGCCGCCGCGGCAGCGCCTTCAGAATCGGCGCGGCCCGTCAAGCAGTCTGTTGAGGACTTCGCCGTGGGGAAGAAGCTTCCCGCGCCGAGAACTCTTCCCGGCAGCGACAGGAAGATCGCACCGCTCACCTCGGAGATGAAGCCGACCGAACCCAAGTCCCTCGCGGGGACGAGCGCGACCACCGGGGCCGGGATCAGCTTCTCCGGTGACGCCACACGGGCGTCGGCCGCCAACAACCTGTACTGCACGCCATACATCAGCCACGAAACGAGCGTTGTACCGGTTAGGACTGGTCCCTACTCCGATACGAGCTACATGGCCGGGGTGCAGTGCAACTTCGTCCTGGACCACATGTACGGAGTGTCTGGCGCCATCGACCGGTCTCCGTACTATCAGGGCGAGATCGGCTATATCGGCAGGGAGTTCGCCCACAGCGGCGACTCTGGGTCCAGTTTCGGCGGTTTCCGCGTGCAAGGCGACCGGTTCGACGGCGGTCGGCAGGTCGAGATCGTCCTGGAGCTCGTGCTCGTGGCGTCGGCGATCTGGGTGGCTTGTGACCCGCTTCCGGGGCTGCGGTACCTGCTCTGCGAAGGGCTTGGCACGAAAACGATGCACGTCGTGGTCGGCACCGCGGCGTTCAGCACCGGACTGGCGCCTCCGGTCATCCGTTATGCCGCGTTGGGCGATTCGTACTCGGCGGGCAATGGCGCGCCCACCGATCTGGACCTCACTTTGGCGCCCGACTGCAGGCGCAGTACGCAAACCTACTCCTACAGGCTAACCTCAACCCGGCTTCCGCTCGGTGGCCGTGGTGAGAGCCTGCCTATCGACGTGCCCTTCCTGGGAGCATGCAGTGGTGCCCGCATCGAGCACTTCGACACGGCGCAGCCCGAAGCGAGAACAGCGCAGCGAAAGTTTGTGAGCAGGGGCAACGACCGCCTGGTGACCCTTACCTTCGGCGGCAACGACCTCGGGTTCACCGACCGCCTGGAGAGCTGCTTCAAGGGATACTGTGCCGACGAGCCACTGCTGGCCCAGGCTGATCTGACCGCGTTGCAAGGCCGACTGACCGCGCTTTACCGCAACATCAGAAGCCACATGAGAGCCGACGGTCTATTGGCTGTCCTGAGCTACCCCGCTGTTCTGCCGAACCCGAACGACCCGCAGGACTACCAACGCGACTTTGTCCGCTGCACCGCTGTCAACAACTTCCTCAGCGACCGTGAGCTGAGGAGGATCTACGAGGCCGCGACCCAGATCAAGGAGGTCATCGCCGCCGCGGTCGCCGCGACCGGCGATCCCAGGGTGCGGTTCATCGACACCCTCGACGCCTTCCGCGGACACCGGGTGTGCGCCCCGGACGACCAGCTGTGGGCAGCCAACATCTCGTACACCACCACCTCCGACACGTTCCACCCGAACCCGGCGGGCTACCAGGAAATGGCTCGCCAGGTCAGGGCGCAACTCGGCCTCGGATAGTCACACCCGTGGCCGGGCCCGCCCCGGCCCGGCCACGGCGAGCCAACGTTCGGGGAGTCGCAGGTCTGCGACAGATGTCGGGTTGTGTCCGTATGCGAGTCTCAATCTTCGACACCGCGACCGGGTTCCGCCCGGGCCGCGTGGCGGTGACCGACGCGACGGCTGAGACGGCAGTTCTCAGGCCTCTGTCCACTTCCACCAGGTGTAGTGGTACTCGCCCTGTTCGACCTGGAAGTGTTTGCCGCAGTCGCGGCATTCGCAGATGCGGTCAGGCACCCATTGGCCGTCGTTGGGGACCGTCTCAACGACTGTCACGTGTTGCCGGTGCTCCTCTTTCGTCGGGTTGTAGAACTGGTGCGAGAGGTAGGCGGCGCAGAGGCAGGTGCCGTTGCCGAAGAGTTCGATCCGGTCGAGGGCGTGATCCAAGTTGGACCTGTTGGACGCGAGCGCGCCGCCGAGGTCCGCGTCCGCGGTCGCCTTCCGAACGGCGGGCAGCGCGCGTGCCAGCGGTGCCAGGATCTGGGGATCACGGGTCTCGACGACCGCCCACAGCCCGTGAAGGATGCGGTCCTTGTCGCCCGAGAGGAAGTCCGCGACGAGTGGGGACTGGAGCGCGCGCTCTTCGTCGCCCGGTGCGGCCAGCCACTGGGCGGGCAGCACGAGTACGGCGGCTTTGCTGGTCTTCGGCGCGGCACCCGAGTTGTCGATGAGGACCACGGCGTCCCTGCCGGATCGCCACCAGACCGCGCTGTCCGAGTCGAGCGCCCGAACCAGGCTCGCGGGTGCGCTGCGCCGGTCGTACGACGATGAGCCGGCGCCGTCGGTGAAGCGCGTCGCGTCGAAGCGGTAGCGGATGCCCCACCGCTGGTCGGCCAGGGTGATGAGCGGCGCGGTCAAAGCCGCCAGGTCTGCCGCGTTCGAGGTGGCGCCGAGGGGGAGCACGTGCATGAGGAAGCTCGTTTGCCCGGCAAGCCCGTCGATCTCCCATTCGAGCCACTCGTCGCCGTCCGGCCATGGCAGGTCGGCCATCCGCTCGACCACGGCCAGCACCTGCTCAGGACTGGCGTCGACGACCTCGTCAGACATCCAGTTCAGCCCCGCGGCTTGCGAGTAACTCGCGGTAGCGCGCGACGTGGTGCTCCGCCGGGGTCGGTGACGTCGTCGGCTCCGGGAGCTCGTCGGGGTCATCAGCACTGATCGTCACGCCATGTGATCGGCACCGCGCGACCAGGCCGGGATAGCCGTCCTCGGTCCAATGGCCGTACTCGTCGCACAGGGCTTCACTGAGGGTGCTACCCCGCAGGAGCTGGAACTGGCCCTCGTTGTCGAGGCTCACGATGGGCGCCGCAGCGAGCGGAAGGTCGTTCGGACCACGCCAGTAGCCGAACGCCTGGCCTTCATCGTCATCCTCGGCGACCCACGTGATCAGCGCTGCAGTTTCCCCGATCGCCTGGACGTTGGCGACGATGTCAGGATCCGCGAGGTCGTCGGCGGTCAGGTAGCTGGCGTCCAGCGCCGCGGGCTGAGCGTTGTCGGCGAGCAGGCGCAGGCCAGCTGACCAGGGGTTCGGTTCGCCCGCATCCTGGCGGCCGCGTCACACGGCGAGATCTTCGGGGACCATCGGCTCTCTCGTGGTGGTGGGCGGATCTTCTGCGGTGTCACCGAGCAGCAGTGACGTTGATACAGGGCTCTTCGTAGCACAAGTTACAGCCTCGTCCTGGGTCCTCCGCCGCTCCTTGCCGATGAGTGCGGGTGTCGGCTGAGGTGGCGGAAAAGAACAAGACTGTCTTTTCTGGACGTGGCTGTGCACTCTCGGTGGCACCAATCAACCCAGGGGGACCGCGGGGTATGACCGGTAGTGAGATCGGTATCGAGCAGGAGTACGTGGCGGATCTGTACGCCCGAGTGGATGCGATGCGCGGGGTGGCGGCCGCGCGGTTGGCTGCTCGGCGTGCCGAGGGGGATCGGGAGGCGGTGGCTGTCTGGCAGGCGGAGGTGGCGCGGCTGGACGCGGTCGAGGAGGGCCTGTGCTTCGGGCGGCTGGACATGCACGACGGCAGGCGCGTCTACATCGGCAGGCTGGGCCTGTTCCGGGACGAGGGCGACGAGCCGCTGCTGGTCGACTGGCGCGTCCCGGTTGCCCAGGTGTTCTACACCGCGACGGCGACCGCTCCGCACGGTGTGCGGCGACGGCGGCGCATCACCCTGCGTGGTCGGACGGTCGTCGCGGTGAACGACGAGCTGCTGGACCTGAACACTGCCGGTGACGGCGGTCTGGTTGGGGAGGCGGCGTTGCTGGCGTCGGTGACCGCGGACCGCACCGGGCGGATGCACGACGTCGTGGCCACCCTGCAAGCCGAACAGGACCAGATCATCCGGTACGAGACCAGCGGTGTGCTGGTGGTGCAGGGCGGCCCTGGCACGGGCAAGACGGCCGTCGCGCTGCACCGGGTCGCGTACCTGCTATACACCCGTCCGCACCTGCGCACCCGCGGTGTCCTGGTCGTCGGCCCCAGCCAGATCTTCCTCGACTACATCGGCCAGGTCCTGCCGGGCCTCGGCGAGAACAGCGTGGTGACGGCCACCATCGCCGACCTGGTGCCGGGTGTCGAGGCCCGCCGGGCGGAGCCGTCCGAGGCTGCGGAGCTCAAGGGGCGGGCGGTCATGGCCGAACGGCTGGCAGCCGCGGTGCGGTCGCGGGTTCGGATACCGGACGAGCCGGTCGAGGTCGAGTTCGAGCAGCAGGCGCTGCGGCTGGACCAGCGGGTTTGCGGCCTTGCTGTGCAGAAGGCCAGGCGGACCGGGCTTCCGCACAACCAGGCCAGGTTGGCTTTTCAGCAGGAGATCGTGGATGTGCTCGCGGGCCGCTTGGTCGAGGACATGGAGGCGGTCGTGCTCACCGATACCGGCGAGGCGATCGACGGCGGCAGCGCGGACGGCAGCCTCGGCGAGTCCGATCTGCGTGCGCTGGCCGCTGCGGGTGTGGTGCTCGGTCATGACGATCACGGCGGGCCACGAGTGTTGCTGGACGAGACCGACCGGGCTGGCCTGCGGGACTCGCTGCTCGCCGATGCTGGCGTCCAGGCCGTGCTCGACGAGGTGTGGCCGCCGCTGACGCCGGAGCAGGTGGTGTCGGACCTCCTCGGCGAGCCCGCCGATGACTGGAGCGCTGCGGATATTCCATTGCTGGACGAGGCCGCATCCCTGATCGGCCAAGGCAACGACCGCGCGGTATTCGGGCACGTGGTCGTCGACGAGGCGCAGGAACTGTCCGAGATGGACTGGCGGATGCTGATGCGCCGCTGCCCCACCAGATCGATGACCATCGTAGGCGACCTCGCCCAGACCGGTAACCCGGCGGGAACGTCCTCTTGGGACCGTGTGCTGCGCCCGCACGTACAGGACCGCTGGCAGCTCATCCAACTCACCGTCAACTACCGCACACCAGCGGAGATCATGGCCGCCACCGCCGACCTGCTCGCCGCCCACCACCCCACGACACCCCCACCTCGCTCGGTCCGCTCAACCGGCGAAACACCGTGGCGCATCCGCACCACCCACGCCGATCTTGTTGTGGTCATCGCCGACCTCGCTGCAACCCACACCGACGGCCAACTCGCAATCATCACCCCAAGCGTCCACATCAGACCCTTGGCCGCCGCGCTGTCTCTGACTTCGCGACCGGACCTGACCGACAAGGTGGTACTACTCACCACCGACCAAGTTAAGGGGCTGGAATTCGACTCAGTCCTGATCGCCGACCCAGCCACGATCCTCAGCGCCACACCACTAGGCCACAACGACCTGTACGTCGCCATGACCAGAGCCACCCGCAGCCTGGGAATCGTGCACCCCGGCCCACCCCCAGCAGAGCTGTCGACCATGCGAGAACTCCACCCCTGACCCACATCTCGTTCGGCGACACGCCGCCGAACGAAGATCGGCAGCGGCGAGCAAGACGACGACGGCGTGGGCGCCGTTCGTTCGCCAGCCACGGCGCCGTCCGCGGCAGCTGGCCAAACGGAAGGTGCGGGACCTCGCCGCCGACGCGCCCTCAGCGGTCGGCGGCGTGGTTACCCAGCCCGTCGAGGGCGTCAGCGAGGCGGTTGACCGGAACAGCCCCGTTTGCGCTGGGACCACACGGCGGTGGACGTCAACGCGACCCGCCACCCGGGAACAGCCCCGCTCGCGCGGGGACCACGCGGTGTTTCTGCAGGCTTCGCCTAAGAAGGCGGGAACAGCCCCGCTCGCGCGGGGACCACCAGTCGCAGGAACTGGCGGTCCGCACCTGCATGGGAACAGCCCCGCTCGCGCGGGGACCACGGGATCTCCGGCAGGGGAATGGACTTGGCGGGGGGAACAGCCCCGCTCGCGCGGGGACCACACTTGTTGACCAGGGACTTTGTCAGCCCAGTCGCCGGTTCTCGTTCACTTCTGAAGCACGGTTGATCGTACTCAGCCCATGCTGAGGCAGAGCCGAGTACTGCACGACGCAAGTGTAAGTAGTGGCGACGATGACGTGTGGAGACGTTGGCACCGCGATCCTCTCGACATCCGCATGTCGGCGCGGGTCGCTGAGGTGTTGTTTGGCCACCGAGCGCGGGATCACCGTGGGCGCCGGGATTGACTGCCATTTTGTCGATGAGGCGACGGCCGTGCAGAAAACCGCAGGCAGGTGAGCCCGCGAGCTCGACCGTGAAGGTGCGCAAGTGCCGGGTGTCTGCCACCCGAACGGGGGACTTACTGTCGGATCGACAGTAAGCTACGGTTGGCCCGTGTCCGAAGACAACTGGTCTCCACCCGCCGTCCTGTTGGCCGTTGATCTCGTCATCCTCACGCTTCGCTCGTCACGCCTGCAGGTGTTGCTCGTCGAACGCGGTGTCGACCCGTACCGGGGAGCGCTGGCGCTGCCCGGCGGGTTTCTCAACAACGCGGCGGAAGACATCGAGGCGGCGGCGAACCGGGAGTTGCGCGAGGAAGCAGACCTAGACGGGACCCAATTGCACCTGGAGCAGTTGCGGACCTACGGCGCCCCGGAACGAGACCCGAGGGGGCGGATCGTGTCGGTCGCCTACCTCGCCATCGCGCCCGGCCTGCCGGAACCGGTGGCGGGGTCAGACGCGGCGGAGGCTTCCTGGCGCAGCGCGGACGACGCGCTGTCCGGCGTGATCGAACTCGCCTTCGACCACCGCCGGATCCTCGCCGACGGGGTCGAGCGGGCTAGGGCGAAGTTGGAGCACACCGCGCTGGCGACCGCCTTCTGCGGTTCGACCTTCACGATCTCCGAACTGCAACAGGTGTACGAGGCCGTGTGGGGCGTCGCGCTGGATCCGCGGAACTTCTACCGAAAACTGCAAGGGGTCGAGGGGTTCATCGTGCCCGCCGGGACCGATCGCCGGGTGACCAAGGGGCGACCGGCCCGCTTGTTCCGGGCGGGCCCGCGCACGGTGCTGCACCCCCCGATGGTTCGGCCCGACACCTGCGAGAACGGGGGAGAACATGGCTGAGGACCTCGTGGTGGTGCTGACCGCCATCAACGTCGAGTACGAACAGGTGCGGCAGCGACTCGTCGCGCCGACCGTGCGGACCCACCCGTCGGGCACGCGGTTCGAGGTCGGCACCGTCCGGGACACGGGGTGCCGGGTCGCGCTCGGGCTCACCGGGAAGGGGAACCACGCCGCCGGGATACTCGCCGAGCGCGCGGTCAGCATGTTCTCCCCGGTGGCGGTGATGTTCGTCGGGGTGGCGGGCGCTTTGTGGGACAACACCGCGCTGGGCGACGTGGTCGTCGCGACCCACGTGTACGCCTACCACGGCGGCACGAGTGAGGACGACGGCCTGAAGGCGCGACCGCGCGTGTGGGAGGCGGCGCACGGAGTCCTCCAGATCGCCGCTCACGTGGGGCGCAGCGGGGAATGGTGTGATCGGGCCCCCGCGCCGAAGGTGCACTTCGGTGCGGTCGCCGCGGGGGAGGTTGTGCAGAACTCGCGGATCTCGGCGGAGGCGCGATGGCTCCGGCAGCACTACAACGACGCGATCGCCGTGGAGATGGAAGCGGCGGGCGTAGCGCAGGCCGGGCATCTGAGCGGTGCGCCGGTGGTCATCGTGCGGGGCATCAGCGATCTCGCGGACGGCACCAAGCGCAGCTCGGAAGACGTTGTGTCGCAACCGAACGCGGCGGGGAACGCGGCCGCTTTCGCGGTCAGCCTGGCAGTCGAGTTGGTCAAGGGTCGGGAACACAGTGCGCGCATTGAGGAGGACACGGTGATGGGGACCATCAACAACAGCAACGTCTCCGGGATCGTCGGGATCCAGGCAGGCACCGTCACCGGGAGCACGGTCTGGTTGACCGCCGCGCCCAAGGCGCTGACCGCGGTCGACCTAGCAGCCGAACTCGACGTGCTGCGCGACCTCGTGGCTCGGGCGCGCGCCGAAGACCGCATGGATGTCGAGACCCACCGAGCGGCCTCTCTCGAGCTGGACACCGCGAGCGCCGCGTTGGCCACGGAGGGGACCAGCACGTTCGTCCTCGCCCTCAAGCGCCTCCGCGGCCTCGTCGCCGACGTCGCGGAGCTCGCGGCCAAGGTCGTGGCCCTGATCGCCGCGGCGAAGGAGCTGATGTGACCGGCGTGGGGACGGCGCCCCCGGCTGGCCCCACCACGTCGAACGCCGCCGGGCCCAACGCGTCAGTCGGCATCCAGGCGGGCGAGGTCAACAACTCGACCGTCCTGCACAACTCGACCGTCTACGTCGTGGCGCCGGACGCGGACCCCAAGCGCAAGTACGAGGTCGGCGTGCAGTACCTCGAGTCGGGTGTGCCGTTGCAGGCGCGGAACCTGATCGGCGAGGCCATCGCGAGCGGGTTCGACAGCGCTGAAGTCCGGTTCCACTGGACGCTGGCGATGCTCAGCAAGCGGGCGCTGCGCGACCTGACCGTCGCCGAGCAGCACGAGCTCGACAGCGTCCGCCTGGCCACCACCGGCTTCGGTGTCGACGACTGGGTGCGCGGCCTTGAAGTGATCTTCGGATTCCTCGACCACAGCGCCGAACCCGACAGCCATCACGGCGCCCGCACGATGGACGCCCTCGGCGCCTTGCCGCCCGATCTCAACGCCAAGATCGTGCACCACCTGGAGTTGGTGATCGCGGGCACGCACAAGGACCAGCTCTGGGCCGACACCCGCCGAGCGGCCGAACGAGACCGCTACGCCAACGACCGGCAGGGCAGGGTGTGGGCCTATTTCCACCCGATCCCCGCCGAGCCCAAGGCCCGACCACCCAGGATCGAGTCCACGACCACGATCGACGGTGTCAAGGCCGGGGCGTGGACGATCCTGGTCACCGCGAGCCTCACCCAACTCGGTTGGGCGGCACTCGACGATGGGGACTTCTGGTCGGTGGTGGCGTACCTCGGCGTGCTGGTGCCGGGTGCGGTGGCCGCGCGTACCGGGTGGATCTGGCGGTACAAGAGCGAGCGGTTGGCGGCCAAAGAGTGGGCGCACTTCGCGGTGCCCATCAAGCGCCGGGTGTTTCACTCGAACTTCGCAAGGGAAGTCAACGGCTCGTTCTCCCACAACATGAACAAGTACGCACCACCGGCCGAGAAGAAGAAACTGCGGAAGAAGTGGTTCCAGGAAACCGCGGGCCTGCGGGCCACCCTGCACGACGAGATCGTGGAGTTTACAAGGACAGCAAGATCTCCCCAGACCGGGTGCGGTGGTTGATCAGGGTACTGGTCGCCGACATGCGCAAGCGCTGGAACGACGGTGTTCTGTGGAGCTACCGCAAAGCGCTGCGCACCGGGTGGGTGCTCAAGGTCTTGTGCTCGTCCGCGGTTGTGACCCTCGCCCTGTCGACGGTCGTGGTGGTCGTCGTGGGCTTCCGGACGATGCCGGTTCGCACCGTACTCGCGGTGCTGGTGCTGGTGGTGGCCGGGTGGTACGCCACCAAGAGGTTGTACCGGATCACCAGCGAGCGGCGCAGGCACCTCGACGAGACAGCGGAGTACCTCGATCAACTCAACTGGCGCCGAGACGCGTACCAGACCTGGAAGCGGCGATTGGACGAGACCCGGCCGGGGGAGGAGGAGATGGAGACCTGGCTGAACTGCGACCGGACACTGGTGTTGAACAACGCCCTGCGCCACTACGGCCTGGCCTGGCGCGACGTCATCGCCTACGCCTTCCTGCGCACGCCAGCGGAGGACAACCGCCGAGCCCGGCGCAGGTACGGTCCCTGGTGGTACTCGCGCTACGAGGTCCGGGTGTTCCTGGTGACGGACGCGGGCGTCCGCGCGGTCACCGCGGAACTGGCGTTCCAGGACATCCAGATCACCGACATGCGCCGCACCAACTTCCGCTTCGACGCAGTGTCCTCGGTGGACATCGTCAAGGACGGTCCCTACGGCTACTCGCTGCAGCTTTCCCTGATGAACGGAGACCCCAAGGACATCACCGTCACCCACAAGGACATGGGCACCCTGGACCAAGGCGAGAACGCCGAAACCTTCTCAAAGATCAACCTCGACGCCGCTGGCTTCGCCCACACCCTGCACATCCTCGAAGGCATGGCGGCGGAAGGCAGGCGCTGGATGAACTACGACTCCCGGGCCAACCAGCCAACGGAGCGCTTCAGCGCGCCGTGACCGGCATTCTCACGTTCAGGCGGGCAATGTCGGCCCGCCAGTGCTTCGCCGTGGGGGCTACCAACCGCCGCTCGGAGCGGGGCCGTAATCGAGGTGGATCAGCCCATGGTCTGTCGAAGGGGTTCGATGAGCGCGACTGTTCGGGACTCGTCGCGGCCGTATGGGGTGCCGGTGTACTTGTGGGAGATTTGGTCGATGACTGCCCAACCCGCGTCGCCGTCGAGCCATTTGACGACTCGGCCGCGGATGGTGATCGGTTGGTACGGGTTGTCGACCGGGGTTAGGGACAGGGCTAGGCGGGGGTCGCGGCGCAGGTTGCGGGCCTTGCGGGTGCCCGGGCCGGTGAAGATCGCGATCAGGTCGCCGTGGGTACCGATCCAGACCGGGGCGGAGTGCGGGGCGCCGTCGGGCAGGACGGTGGCCAGGTGGGCGGTCGGGGTGCTGTCGAGGACGGTGCGTACTTCGGGGGTGAGCATGGTGGTGGTCTCCTCAGCGCTCGACGGTGTAGTGCAGGTGGGTGACGCCGGGGGCGGGGACGGTTTCGACGAGGCGGAGTCGCATGTGCTCGTGCAGTTCCTGGAAGAACGGCCTGCCGCCGCCGAGGAGCACGGGGACCTGGTGCAGCACGATCTCGTCAACGAGCCCGGCCCGTAACGCAGCGGCGAGCACGCCGCCGCCCATGAGGCTGACGTCCTTGGTGCCCGCTGCCGCCTGGGCTGTGGCGATCGCGTCCTCGACGCCGGTGCTCACGTGGGTCTGCCGGTCGCTGATCCCCGGCACGGGCCGATGGCTCAGGACGAACAGCGGCGCCGTCGGGTGCGGGCTGCCGCCGCCGAAGCCGTCGGAGTCGTCGTAGGTGTGCCGACCCACCACGACCGCCCCCACCCGGTCGGCCAAGGCGTCGAACAGCGGCGCGCTGGCCGCGGTCAGCCGGAAACCGTCGAACACCCCGCTGGGGGTGTCGCCGTCGAAGTACCAGTCGAACAGCGTGGTCCCGTCGCCGAGGCCGCGCCCGGCGCCGGGAGCACGTCCGGTGATGTAGCCGTCGACGGAGACGGAGTGGCAGCTGATGACCTTGCCCATGGCCCGGATCCTTTCGGGGTTCCTTGAGGAGACTCCGAGACCGTAGCAGGCTGGGTTTCCTGAGGGAACCCCAAGGGGTAGGCTGGTGCTGTGCAGCGCACCGACTTCAGCGCGATGGCCTGTTCGATCGCGCGCACCCTCGACGTGATCGGGGAGCCCTGGTCGCCGTTGGTCCTGCGGGACGTGTGGGTTGGGCTCACCCGGTTCGAGCAGATCCAGGCCGACCTGGGCATCTCCCGCAAGGTCCTCACCGAACGCCTCAACCACCTGGTCGAGCACGGCGTCCTCGAGCGCAGGCCCTACGACCGCAGGCCCCGCTACGAGTACGTCCTGACCAGCAAGGGCACCGAACTGGTCGACCTGCTCATGGTCATGGCGGGGTGGGGGGACCGGTGGCGCGCGGGCGAAGCGGGGCCTCCGGTCCTCTACCGCCACCGCGCCTGCGGGGAGATCAGCCGCGTCGACCTCCGGTGCGACCACTGCGGGAGCCCGATGCACGCCACCGACATCGATGTGCTCCCCGGCCCGGGTGCCCCTTAGTCCACGCCCAAGGCGTCAGACGCAACGACGTCGACTCCTGGGCGGGGTCCAGCATTCGGTCTGCGACGGGTCGACGAAAAGACCCTCGACCAGCCCAACAGGCACCACTGTCCGCGATCAAAGTGGGGCCATTTCATCCTTTCTGATGAACATCGACTCGCGATCGGGAGATAAGTCGTCGCTCTGACATAGTGGATTGCGTATCGAACGGACAATCGGAGGTTCCATGCGCAACGAGGCAGTCGAGCGGGTCGAACTCATCTTCCGGCTCTTTGATGCGAACGGCAGCGGGCAGCTCGACTCCGGGGACTTCGACCTCATGGCGCAGCGGGTCGTGGCGGCGGCCACCGGTTCGGCCGAGGCCGACAAGCAGCGGATCGTCCGCGCTTTCCAGAAGTACTGGGAAACGCTGAAGGCGGAGCTGGATGCCGACCGCAACGGGCTGGTCTCCCTCGAGGAGTTCTCCGCGTGCACGTTGTCGCCGGAGCGGTTCGACGCGACAGTGGGGGAGTTCGCCGAGGCGTTGGGCGCCTTGGGTGACCCGGACGGGGACGGCCTGATCGAGCGGCCCGTGTTCGCCGAACTCATGTCGGCGATCGGGTTCCGCAGCGAGAACATCCACGCGCTGTTCGACGCGTTCGGACCGTCGGAAGCCGACCAGATCCGGGTGGCCACCTGGGTGGAGGGCATCAAGGACTACTACCAGCCGGAGAAGGCGGGTATCGCTGGCGACCAGCTGGTCTCGACGTCCGCCTGACCGTCCTTGGGCACGTTCGATAGGGGAGGTGCGCGGGTGGAATCGGTTGTCGGGCTCGCCGTGGGCCGGGGCACCGGGCCGGAACTGGCGCACGTGTTCGAGCGAACGCTCGACACCTTAGGCGAGGTGTGGGGGACCCGGTTATCCGTGGTCCGCTCGCCCCGGCTCTACCATTCCTATTTCTCGCTCAAGGGATTCAGTCCTGAGCAGATCAGGGAATTCACCCAGGGCGACGCCGAACATTACGAGGAGTTCTGTCGAACCCAGGCGCAGGCGGGGATCCAGGCCGTTTTCCGGACCGCTATCAACGCCCAGTCGCTTTACCTGGTCCGACAGCGGCTGCGGGCGGTGAAGGTCGACGTCATCGAGTCGACCGGCGCGACCCTGCTGCTGGTGCGGGACGAGGCGCAGGGGTTCTACACCGGCGAGAACACGCACTCGCCCGGCGCGGTGTCGCGCACGACGGAGTTCAGCCGGGACATCACCGACCAGGTCATCGCCTTCGCCGTCGACCGGGCGCGGCGGCAGTGGCCGGACACCGGGGCCGACCAGATCGTGATGGCCTACAAGTTCCACCTGCTCGACGGCGCCCTCGGCGAGTGGGTGGTCGAGAGCGCGGCCCGCCTCGGCGTGGAGATCAGCCTCGCGCAGCCGGACACGGTCAACCGCAACCTGATCGAACACGGCCTCTCCCCGCGCATGATGATCATCGGCGGCAACGAGTGGGCCGACGTGATGCACCCGTTCCTGCTCGACCGCTTCGGCAGCGAACGGCAGGAGAACCGCTTCACCGAGAACGCACACCTCGACCCCGGCGTGCGCGGACTGCTCGAGTACCAGACCGTCCACGGCTCAGCCGACGACATCGAGGGCCGCGACATCGTCAACCCGGTGGCGACAGTGCGCGCGACAGCGGCGATCGCGCAACGGCACGGCGGCTGCGCGGGCGCGATCGCCGCCATGGAAGACGCGATCACCGCCACCTTGGAGCAAGGAGTGACCACACCAGACCTCGGCGGCGCGCACTCAACCACGTCGATGCTGGACGCCCTGCTCAAGCGCGTCGAGTCCGCCCGGTGAGCCCCCGCACGGCGCTGGTGGTGATCGACGTGCAGAACGACTTCTGCACCGGTCCGGCGGTCGCGGCGAAGTTCAACGGTGAGACCGCGGCGGTGGAGTCCGCCGCGGCGGGCGCGGCGCGGGCTGTTGACGTGGCACGAGTCCACGACGTCGAGGTTGTTCTCGTCCGGTTCGAGGGCGACGTCGCGTACCAGGTCGCCAGTTGGCGGCAGCGCGACGCCGCTCGGGGGAAACAGCCCAAGTGCCTCACCGGCTCGTGGGGCGCGGAGTTCCACGGCCTCAGCCCCGCCCCCGACGAACGCGTCTTCACCAAGCGGGCCTGCTTCGACGCGTTCCTCAACCCGGAGTTCGCCGCCTACGTCGACACGTTCGACCACCTCGTCTTCGCGGGCCTCTACACCGATGTCTGCGTCGACTCCACCGCGCGAACGGCCTTCCAGAAGGGCTTCCACATCACGGTCCTGGCGGACTGCACCACCGCCCTGCGCCTACCGAACGACACGATCCTGGGATTCATGGCCGCCCTGTACGGCGCGCGCGTGACCACCCTGGCCGAGGAGGAGAAGCTGTGGCGGGCGTCGAACACGGTGTCGGCTTGACCGCTTTGATGGTCGCGGCGGGCCGAGCCATCGAGACCCACCGCCCCGACTCCCTCGCCCGCGACGAGTACGCAGAGCGCTTCGTCCGCGCGGCGGGCGCTTCAGCGTCGTGGCCGACCACCATCGACGACGTCCCCGGCGGCGACGCGAACCTGCTGTGGGGCCGCCTGTGCCGCTACTTCGGTTTGCGCACCAGGGTTCTCGACGACTTCCTGCTCGAGTCCACCCGCGCGGGCAGCCGCCAGGTTGTCCTGCTGGGTGCGGGCCTGGATTCCCGCGCCCTGCGCCTGGACTGGCCCCAGGGCTGCGTCGTCTACGAGATCGACCGCGCGGAAGTGCTCGCCTTCAAGGACACCGTACTCGGCGAGGCCCCCGCCACCCGCCGATCCATCCCCGCCGACCTACGCGGAGATTGGGCCTCCGCCCTGCTAGCTGGCGGCTATTCGCCCACAGTCCCGAGCACGTGGCTGGCCGAGGGCATCTTGCTCTACCTCCCAGCCGCCGCCGAACGACACCTGATATCCACAGTGGACTCACTCAGCGCGCCCGGCAGCGACCTCGCCTACGAGATCAAGCTGGGCCTCGACGCACCACAGGCCCGGGCCAACCCGCTCTACACCGCCACCCGCGAGCAGACCGGCATCGACCTGTTCGCTCTCTTCAACCCCGACCCCCGCCCCGACTCAGCCGCCGATCTGCGCGCCCGCGGCTGGTCCACCACCACCCACACCCCCTTCGACTTCACCCGCCACCACGGCCGCGGCCCCCACCCCGAACCAGACGACGCCCTAGCAGGCAACCGGTGGATATTCGCGAACAAGCCCAGGACCACCTGACTCTCGACACGGCTCCACATCCAGTACCCGCCGCTCTCACCCCCGCTGGCGGGAGCGGCCGCGGATGTGGGAGATCGTTAGGATCCAGCACTGCAAAGTGGATGCACGGCAAGTGCCTACCTGGACAGGAGGATCCGCGACGCCGTGCCGGGATCGACGACCGCGTCGTGCACCAGGTGCTCGCAGTGCCCGAGGAACTGCGCGCGGAGATGGACCTCGCGGTCGACATCCCGCTGGTCCCTCGCCTGAGAGGTCTCGACTCACCTGTCGGCTGGGCGTCGGCCACCATCTCGGGTGCGGTTGACAGACCTAGAGTCTAAGCGCCGAGACAGGTCCGCCCGTGCTCGGATGGACGCGCGGGGGACCTGTCCGCGTCTCAGGCGACGGCGGAAAAGTTCACCGGACAGGTGACACTTGCGGGAGGCTCCGAACTGGACGGAACTGTTCTTGGGGTCACGCCTGTTGACGGGCGCGAACGGTTCCGCGGTCCGGAGTGGTCGCCGACGGAGCGGTGCGGGGCCAGGTCCAGGCGGACCGCAGGATGAAGATGAAAAGGATCAGTTCCAGCGCGAAGCCGAGGCCGTAGAAGAACTTCCAGGACTCGCCCGCCAGGTTGAACGCCGCGAAGGGGATCTGCACCGAGGCCACGATGAGGTTCGTGAGGCGGTTCGCCTTGGCGGGCAGCGCCATCGACAGCACGACCATGAGGATCGGAATGGCCATGAGGGCCAGCGCGGTGGTCGAGAAGGTCTGGGAGATGTCGAACTCGAAGACCTTGCCGCCGAGGATCTCCTGGATGACGCCGGGCGTGTAGAAGTTGAGGATGTCCACGTAGACGTACAGGAACATGACGCTCGTCCACGCCGCGGCGAGCTTGGCGCGCACCGGGATCCGCGGGTCTTCCAGTGTGGTGGGGTGAGATGTGCTCATCGTGGGCTCCGTTGTCGTGGTGCGGATCGGTGGGACAACGATCGCTGAGCGCGGCGGCGGGCACATCGCCGTCGAGGTCGGACCGGCCTCGACCGTTGGGAGGGGCGGCGTCTCGTTCTTTCGGTCGGTACCCGACGCCTCGGCGGTCCCTAGGCTGGGTGCGTGATTACCAACGCCGTGAGGTCGCTGTGGACTGAGCCCCGCGCCACGGACGCTCCCGAACGGGTGTCGCGCGACTGGGTGCTGGTCGGGGTGGTGATGGTGGCGGCGCTGCTCGAGGGAGTCCTCCGGGACGACGTCGCCTGGCGGCCGTTCGCGACGGTCGTGGCGGTCGGGCTCGCGCCGGTGCTGCTGTGGCGGCGCACCCACCCGTTGGTCTGTGTCCTGGTGGGCTTCGGCACCGCGTTGGCGTTGGGACTGGCGAGCCTGCTGGGCGGGGTCCCGAACGTGGGCCTCGACACGATGATCTACGTCCTGGTGCTCGTCTACGCGCTGGTCCGCTGGGGCTCGGGGCGCGAGATCGTGATCGGGCTGGCGGTGGTGGCGGTCGCCGCGGGAATCGGCATGGTCCCCGATTACGTCGGGCCTGCCGAGCTTTACGGTGGGGTCGCCGTCCTGGCTGCGGCGGGGGCGTGCGGGGCGGCGTTGCGCTACCGCGCCGAGAGCAGGCGCCGGGCGTCGGACCAGATCCGCGGCCAGGAGCGGGTCGGCCTCGCGCGCGAGCTGCACGACATCGTCGCCCACCACGTCTCGGCGATCGCCGTGCAGGCGCAGGCGGGCCGGGCGATGGCCGGTCAGCGACCCGAAGCGGCGCTCGAGGCGCTGGCGGTCATCGAAGGGGAGGCGTCGCGGACGCTCGCGGAGATGCGGGCGATGGTCCGGGTGCTGCGCGATGGGGCGCCCGCGTCGTTCGGCCCCCAGCCCGGCGTCGTCGACCTGGTGTCCCTCGCTCGGCGCGCCCCGGTCCCGGTCGTCGACGTAGAGTTGCCCGATGACCTGGGCGACCTTCCACCCCAGGTCGACGCGGCGGTCTACCGGCTGGCGCAAGAGGCGCTGACCAACGCCCTGCGGCACGCCCGCGGCGCCTCGCGTGTGGAGATCCGGGTCGTGGAGGGCGAGGGAAGGCTGCGACTGCGCGTGACCGACGACGGACAGATCGACCCCGCGCGGTCGGTGAACCACGGCTTCGGGCTGCTGGGGATGACCGAGCGTGTGCAGATGCTCGGCGGCACGCTGCGGGCCGGGCCCGCGCCCGAGGGCGGGTGGACGGTCGACGCCGACCTGCCCGCGAAGGTGCGCCGATGACGGTTCGCGTGCTGGTGGCCGACGACCAAGACCTGGTGCGCACCGGCCTGTCGATGATCCTCGACGCGCAGCCCGACATCGATGTCGTCGGCCAAGCCGCCGACGGCCGCGCCGCCGTCGAGTTGGCGCACCGGCTCCGCCCCGACGTGTGCCTGGTCGACATCCAGATGCCCGGCCTCAACGGCATCGAGGTGACCAAGCTCCTCGCCGGACGGGACGTCCCGGACCCGATCGCGGTAGTGGTGATCACGACTTTCGACCTCGACGAGTACATCCACGGCGCGCTCCGAGCGGGCGCCCGAGGCTTCCTCCTCAAGGACGCCGGCCAGGACCTGCTCGTCCAAGCCGTCCACGCCGCCGCCGCAGGCGACGCCCTCATCGCACCGAACGTCACCCGGCGACTGCTGGCCACCCTCGCCGCCAGGGACCCGTCAGCCCGCCGGACCCAACCGATCGAGCCGCTCACCGAACGCGAGGAGCAGGTGCTGACACTGGTCGCCGGTGGCCGCACCAACGCCGAGATCGCCGCCGAGCTGTTCATCGGCCTGACCACCGCCAAGACCCACGTCGCCAGCCTGCTGACCAAGATCGGCGCTCGGAACCGGGTCGAGATCGCGATGTGGGCGTACGACACCGGCCGGGTGGGGACCTGACCCGGACTCGACCCCCCACCGGCGCCGTGACCACTGCCTGACCACTGCCTGACCGCACTGCCTGACCGCACTGCCTGACCGCACTGCCTGACCGCACTGCCTGACCGCACTGCCTGACCGCACTGCCTGACCGCACT
>NZ_JAMTCO010000007.1 GCF_024171925.1 Actinokineospora diospyrosa
CGAGCAACCACCGAATGATGCCGACCCAACATCAACGCAATCGACCGAAAAGACCGGCCCGACCGCAACTCACGCGAAATCGTCTCCCGATCATGCGAACCCAACACAACACCACGCACAGACACAATCTCCGATCACTCCGACACGAAGATCATCCCACACCCGGCGCACTCACCACTGGAGACCAAGGGCCCCTACAACACCCGACGCAGAACCGCAAAGCAGGGGCCCAAAAGCAGGCCCTGCCGCGCGGAAACGCTACGGGTGTTGTCCCCCCACGCAAAACAAGTCCGCCCCATCGAGCCGGCCTGGCACCAGCGACTCCGACTGTCCAGGTGCTGGGTTGGCAGGGCAGACGAGAGCGGGCTGGGATGGCACCGCAACTTCCGAGTGTCCGGTGGTCGGCCAGGTGGGTTGGGGCGGACCTCACGGAAGGGCAGTTGGCACCGCCGGGTCCAAGTGTTCAGAGGCTGGGCAGGTGGGCTGGGGCGGATCTGCCGGAAGTCGGGCAGGCGCCAGCGACTCCCGGGTGTCCAGGTGCTGGGTTGGGCGGTGGGGCGGACCTGGTGGGGCTGGGGGCACCGCTGGGTCCGAGTGTCCGGTGGCCAGCCGGGTGGGGCGGGGCGGACCTGACGGCGGCGGGTACCGGGGCTTCCGGGTGTCCAGGTGATGGGTTGGTGGGCCAGGACCGGACTTGGCGGAAGGCCGGGGGTAGCACCAGCAGCTTCCGAGTACCCAGTGGCTGGGTTGGGCGGGGTAGGCCACCCCGACGACAGTGCCAGTCATTGCGCTGAGGTGGCACGGCGCTTGTGGCTGTCCAGCGATCAATTGCGGTCTGGGTAGAGGGCTGGACTGGCGACTCGGCGGGTGGGTATCCGGTGAGGAGGGGCCTAGTGGAGTCGCGTGGGGTGCGGGCTCAGCCGCCAGTGGGTGATAGGTCGGACATGGCGTTTTGGAGGATGCGTTTGGCGGTGGCCAGGCCGTTTTCCTGGATGAGGTCGCGGAGGCACCGGCAGTCGCCCAGGTCTCGGTTTTGGGTGGCGCAGAGGTAGACCCCGAGTACCTGGAGGGACTGGGGAAGGTGCTCCGGTGTGCCCAATGCGGCGAGGCGGGTTGCGAGGTGGGCCGCGACCTGGGGTGCGATGGGGCCAACGCTGTGGCCCTGGGGGCTGTCGAGGGCGGCGAGTTGGGCGAAGCGGGTGCAGGTGGAGGGGGCGTCCGCTTCGGTGAGGGATTGCCAGGCTTCAGCGGGGATGGCGAGTTGCGCTTGGGCGGCGACGATGGATTGCCACTGCTCGGTGGCGATTCGGACGCCTTCCAGGCGGGTGGCGGCGCGCATGGGGGTGCGTGCCGCGCGCGGGGTTTGCCGTGGGAGCACGGGCTTCGGGGATCGGAACAGCAGTCCGAACAGGGTGTGCTCACGGCAGCGTTTGCCCCGGCGGGACACCTCGTTGGGGCATGGTTCGCCGTTCCAGGTTTTGGTGCTGTTGCAGTGCGCCACGACTGGCATGGTGCGGGGTACGGGGGTGGGCTGTCACCTCGGGTCCCCCGAACAGGTCAGGGCAGGTCGAAGTAGCTGGTCAGGCCCGCTGCGAACGCGATGTCGCCCTTGACCTTGACCCGGCCGGACAGGAACAGCATCGGCAGGGTGGTCGCGCCGGTGATGGCGCGGAGGAAGTCGACCGGGTCGATCGTGATGGTCACGCGGGGGTCGGCGGTCGGTTCGGGTCCGGTCAGGCAGCGGCCTCCCGCGATCACGGTCTCGAACCGGTCTTCGCCGTCACGGGCCGTGAAGCGCCAGTGGATCACCGCGCGGACGCTCCCTGCGCGCTCGAGCGACAGGTGCACGGCCATCCGGCGGAACAGCTCAGCGAACAACATCGGACGCAGCTCGGGATGCGCAGTCAACTCACTTAGCTGCTCCCGGGACGCTCGGCCAAGGAAGCGCAAGAACGTCGCCGTGCGCATGCCCGACAACTCCACGCCAGTACCGGCGTCGCCCAGCATGTGCAGGACCTCTATGAGCTGCACGAACTGTTCGGCGGTGAGCTTGCCGGGGTCGACAGCGTCGGCAAGGCCATCGAGGTCGACCACCGTTGCCTGCGGCAGACGATGCCACCGTCGCCTGCTCATGGACGCGGTAGGTCGAACAGGCCAGTTAGGCCTGCCGCGAAGGCGATGTCTCCGCGGGCCTTGAGCTTGCCGGTCATGAACAGGACGGGCGCGGACGCGTTCTGGGTGACCAGCTTGCAGAAGTCCGCCGGTGACAGCGTGATCGTCACCCGGGCGGGCGCGGTCATCTCGCGGCTGACCGCGCAACCGCCGTCCGCGATGGTCGTCTCGAACCGGTCGTAGCCGTCGGCGCCGGAGCCGCCGGTGAACCGCCAGTGGACCACCGCGTGCAGCCCCGCCACCCGGTCGGCCCGCAGGTGGGTGCTCATCCGGCGGAAGATCTCGGTCAGCACGCGTTCGCGCAGGTCGGCGTCGGCCATGACCGCCCGGACCTGCTCGGCGGAGGCGGTGGCGATGATCCGCGCGAAGGTCGTCGGGGCCAGGCCGGACAGGGCGAACTCGGGGAAGCGGCCCAGGGTCGCGAGCAGGGCGCCGAGGTCATCGCGGCCAAGTCGACGCGGGTCGACCGCCCGACCGATAGCATCAACGTCGATGTCCAGCGCGGCGACGTCCTCCGGCGTCAGCCGTTCGAGCAGCTCGACGAGCTCGGTTTGCGTGAGTGCGCCGAGGTCGGCCATGGACACCTCCTGTACCTACTGGACGGTAGGCTACGGGTGAGTAGGTAGCCGGGCAAGTGGAGCGGGGAGGTACGGCGTGAGCGTCGACGAACAGCGTCGACCGGCGCGCGTGAAGCGGCTGCCCAGGGAGGTCCGCGAGCGGCAGATCCTCGACGCCGCCGTCCGGGTGTTCTCCCAACACGGCTACCACAACGCGTCCATGGACGAGATCTCCGACGTCGCCGGGGTCTCCAAGCCGATGATCTACGCCTACCTCGGCCACAAGGAAGACCTGTTCGCCGCCTGCATCCGGCGCGAGGCCACCCTGCTGATGGAGGCCATCGCGGGCGGGGTGCGCGCCGAACTGCCCCCCGACATGCAGCTGTGGCACGGCCTCCGCGCCTTCTTCCGCTTCGTCGGCGACCAACGCGAGAGCTGGCGCGTCCTACACCGCCAGGCAACCTCACAAGGCGGCCCGTTCAGCGAAGAACTCCTGGCCATGCGAACCAGGGCGATCACCCTGGTCGACGCCCTGCTCGTGCGCTCAGCCACCAGCCGAGGCCTGGACGAAACCGCCACCAAGTCAACCGAAGCCCTAGCCGCCGCCCTAGTAGGCGCAGGCGAATCCCTAGCCGACTGGTGGCTAGACCACCCCGGCGTCCCCGAAAAGGTCGTAGCCTCCTGGCTGATGAACCTCGTCTGGATGGGCCTAGGCAACCTAGTAGACGGCGCGGTCTGGACCCCGACCGAGGAATAGCCCCCGCCTCCCTGGGGCAGCCAGCCACCGCTCGCAGAAGTCGCCAGCGCCACCCAACCCGCGCGACCTCTGCCCACCCGGCCATCCACTGGACGCTCTCGCCAACCCAGCCCACGCGCGAACCGGACCCAACCCTCCTGGCCGACCACCCGACCGCAGGAAGTTCCGGTGCCAGGCCAACTCCTGTCAGGACCGAGCCTCGCCTACTCGACCCACCAGCCATTGGGCACTCGGAAGCTGCTAGTGCCACCCCCGCCCTTCGCCAGGTCTGGCCTTGGCCTACCAACCCATCCCCTGGACATCCGGAAGCCCCGGTACCCGGCCCAGCCGCGATCAGGACCGCCCCCATCCGACTGGCCACCGGACACTAGGACCCAGCGGCGCCACTCCAACCCCGCCAGGTCCGCCCCACCCCCCCACCCAGCACCTGGACACCTGGGAGTCGCAGGTGTCTGCCCGACTTCCGTCAGATCCGCCCCAGCCCACCTGCCCAGCCCCTGGACACTTGGATCCAGCGGTGCCAACTGGCCTTCCGTCAGGTCCGCCCTATCCCACCTGCTCAGCCCGTGGACACTCGGACCCGGCGGTGCCCACCCCAGCCCCCGTCAGGTCCGCCTCAACCCGCCTGATCACCCCACGCTCCTCGGACTCGCTGGTGCCAACTGCTCGATGGGGCGGACTTGTTTTGCGTGGGGGGACAACACCCGTAGCGTCGTTCGCGGCAGGGCCATGCTTTGCGGTCCTGCCACGGGTGTTGTAGGGGCCCCGCGCAAAACAAGTTCGCCCCATCGAGCTGCACGCATTGTCGCGTTTCCCGCCGATGTTGCCGCCAGGCGACGAGGCGTCCCCCGGAGCCGAAGGCGGAGGCCCGAATCCCTTGCGACGCAACCCCAACCCCGGGCATGCGCCAAGATCAACCTGATCGAAAGCCCCCAAATGCACAGCCTACCGAGGAAGCCCGACAAACCGGGAGCAGCAAGCAGGAGCTTGTGGACAGGAGAACCCGTTGTGGATAACCAAACCTGGGCCGCAACGACGTATTCCTCGATACCAAGATCAAACCGGCACAAGTGCCCCCGATCCACAGTCTACCGAGCGGCACCGATGGAACGGGAGTGGCGATCGTGGGCTGTGGATGGCCAGTTCTGTTGTGGATAACCAACCACGACGGAGCGGCCCGTGGGGTTCGATGCAGGGGCTTGTTCAGGCTTTGATCAACCCGCTTCGGGGGAGGACGCGGGTGTTGGCCCAGCGGGCCCGCGGCCGTCGAGTTGGGGGTGGAGCGGGAGAGGAGGCACCGCATGAGCGGGCTCGATGTTCAGGCTGGGGTAATTTGTGGCGAAGTCCGGAGGTTGTGGAGAACCGGCCAGCGAAAGATCAACTGGATGAAGAGCCCCCGAATAAACAGGCTACGAGAAAGCGCCGACAGAAGGGCGGCGCAAAGCGGGGACTGTGGACGGCGGAAGGGGTTGTGGATAACTAGCAAGCGCGGTGGGTGCTAGAGGGGGGTGATGATTCCGGATAGGTGGGGTTTGCCGTGGGGGGTGAGGAGGTGGAAGTGGGTTCCGTTGGTGTGGAAGCCCAGTTTGGCGGGGAGTAGGACGGGGAGTTTGAAGCGGACGTCAACTTCGAAAGCGTGGGGGAGTCGGCCTTCTAGGGCGGCTAGGCAGCGGGCTTTGGTCCACATGCCGTGGGCGATGGCTTGGGGGAAGCCGAATGGGCGGGCGGTGAGGGGGTGTAGGTGGATGGGGTTGCGGTCGCCGGATACCCGCGCGTAGTGGCGGCCGGTGTTGGCGGGGGCGTGCCAGTGGGAGGTGGGGTGGGGGAGTTCTTCGCGGGTCTGGCCGGGGGCGCTGGTGTGGGGGCCGCGGCGGAGGTAGGTGCTGGTGGAGTGCCAGACGACTTCGCGATTGACGAGGGCTTGGGCGATCATGTCGAACTGTTCGCCCTTGGGGTGTTTGCGGCGGTTCTCGACGTGGACGCGTAGGTCCAGTTGCTCCGCCATGTGCAGGGGGCGGTGTTGGGTGATCCGGTTGGCCACGTGCACGGTGCCGATGAGCGGGTACGGGAAGTCGGCGTCGGTCATTAGCTTGACTTGTAGGGGGAAGGTCAGCACGTGGGGGTAGGTCACCGGTAGCTGGTCGGTCAGCCGGAACGCGCATACCCGGTTGTACTCAGCCAAGTGGCTCGCATCGACTTGAACACCAACGCGCTCATAGAGCCGCGAAGGCAGCTCTCCACCCCTCTTAGTGAGCCCGGTCAACGCCTTCAAGTACAGCGGCGCCAACCGTGGTGCTTCCGATAAGACCGGCATCACGCCCCCAGGAGGCTCTGGCCGCACACGCGGACAACGTTGCCGTTGACCCCGCCGGAGGCAGGGTTGGCATACCAGGCAATGGTTTCCGCAACGTCCACAGGGAGCCCTCCCTGTGACAGGCTGTTCATCCGCCTACCTGCCTCGCGAATGAACAACGGCACCGCAGCGGTCATCTTCGTCTCGATGAAGCCGGGTGCGACAGCGTTGATGGTGATACCGCGCGGAGCCAGCAGGGGTGCGTAGGCATCCACCATCCCGATCACGCCTGCCTTGCTAGTGGCGTAGTTCGTCTGCCCGGTGTTACCCGCGATGCCAGCAATCGACGACACCCCGATGATCCGCCCGCCTTCGCGCAAGATGCCGTCGGCGAGCAGTGCGTCGTTGACCCGCAACTGGCTCGATAGGTTCACCGAGAGCACGGCATCCCAAGCGGCGTCCTTCATGTTGGCAAGCTTCTTATCGCGGGTGATGCCAGCGTTGTGCACGACGATGTCGACCCCGCCGTGGCGGCTGCGTAGGTACTCGACCAACCGCGCAGGGGCGTCGCCGCCGGTGATGTCTAGTTGCAAGGTAGAGCCACCGACCCGGTTGGCGACGGCAGCCAGTTCGTCGCCTTGTGCGGGGATGTCGAGGGCGACCACGTGCGCGCCATCGCGACTAAGCACCTCAGCGATGGCCGCGCCGATGCCTCGCGATGCCCCGGTTACCAAGGCAACCTTGCCTGCCAGCGGCGCCGTCCAGTCCTCTGGCTCGACAACATGGCCGCCATAGATACCGATCCGGATCACCTGGGCGTCGACGTAGGCAGACTTGCCAGACAGTAGGAACCGCAGCGTGGAACCGATCTGCTCCTCCGCGCCCGGCTCTACGTAGACAAGCTGAGCCGTAGCCCCGCGCACCAACTCTTTGCCTACCGACCGGACGAACCCCTCCAGCGCGCGCTGGGCGATGAGCTCATCAGCGTCCGCGATCCGCTCCGGCGGGGTGCCCAAGACGATGACCCGACCGCAGGTTCCCACCGCACGCAGCACCGGGTTGAAGAAGTCGTACAGCTCGCGCAGCTGCGAGACCGAGGCGATGCCAGTCGCGTCGAACACAAGCGCGCCATACGTCTTCGGGCCCGCCGCGGTCAGCACCTCGATCCCGGCGGCCTTGCACACCGCGCCGACCGCTTCAGCCAACCGACCGCCAGGGGCGGACCTGAGCAACGCCGGGCCGTCGAGCGCGGGGTCACCTGCCCGGTGGCGGCGCAGCGGAGTCGGGTTCGGCAGGCCCAGTCGCTTGACCAGGGCCCGGCCGACGCCGGAGTTGGTGAACTGCTGGTAGCGGTCGGTCATCTGGCGCACCTCCACAATCTACTCTCCAGTAGGTTACGATGGTAGCGCAGGCCCGACCCCCCGTTCAGGAGGATGCGATGACCCCGAGCGTGCGCCGAGTGGCGGTCCTGGGCGGGAACCGCATTCCCTTCGCCCGCTCCAACGGTCCTTACGCGCAGGCGTCCAACCAGGACATGTTCACCGCCGCGCTGGACGGTCTCGTCGCCCGGTTCGGGTTGCGCGGCCAGCGGATCGGCGAGGTGGCCGCGGGCGCGGTCCTCAAGCACAGCCGCGACTTCAACCTCACCCGCGAGTGCGTGCTCGGCAGCAGCCTGTCCGCCGACACCCCCGCCTACGACGTCCAGCAGGCGTGCGGCACCGGCCTGCAGGCGATCACCCAGGTGGCGAACAAGATCGCGCTCGGGCAGCTCGACTCGGCGATCGCGGGCGGCGTCGACACCACGAGCGACGCGCCGTTGCAGGTCAACGAGGACCTCCGGCGGATCCTGATCTCGCTCAACAACGCCAAGACGGTCGGCCAGCGGCTGCGGCTGATCGCCAAGATCCGGCCCGGCCACGTCGTGCCGGACATCCCGCGCAACGCCGAGCCGCGCACCGGTCTCTCCATGGGCGAGCACGCCGCGCTGACCGCCGAGCGGTGGGGGATCAGCCGCGAGGCCCAGGACGAACTCGCCGCGGCCAGCCACCAGAAGCTCGCCGCCGCCTACGAGCGCGGGTTCTTCGACGACCTGCTCACGCCGTTCCAGCGCCTGTCGCGCGACCAGAACCTGCGCCCGGACTCGACCGCCGACAAGCTCGCCAAGCTGAAGCCCGCCTTCGGTGGCGAGGACGGCACGATGACCGCGGGCAACTCGACCCCGCTCTCCGACGGCGCCTCGGCGGTGCTGTTGGCCAGCGAGCAGTGGGCCAAGGAGCGCAGCCTCCCGGTCTTGGCCTACCTGACCTTCACCGAGACCGCCGCTGTCGACTACGTCCAGGGTGACGAGGGCCTGCTCATGGCCCCCGCCTACGCCGTGCCGCGGATGCTCGCCCGAGCCGGGCTCACCCTGCGGGACTTCGACTTCTACGAGATCCACGAGGCGTTCGCGTCGCAGGTCCTCGCGACGCTCGCCGCCTGGGAGGACGTCGAGTTCGCCAAGGACCGCCTCGGCCTCGCCGAACCGCTCGGCGCGATCGACCGGTCCAAGCTCAACGTCAACGGCTCCTCCCTCGCCGCGGGCCACCCCTTCGCCGCGACCGGTGGTCGCATTGTGGCGACCCTGGCCAAGCTGCTGGACGAACGCGGTTCCGGCCGCGGCCTGATCTCGATCTGCGCGGCGGGCGGCCAGGGCGTCACCGCGATCCTGGAGAAGTAGGCCCGTATCTGCTTATCTACGGCGATCAGTAGATAAGCAGATACGCACCTAGCGGTGGGCGCGCCGGGGGAAATATCGGGCTGGTCCTAGATGCGCCGATACGGTCGCGGGATGGATCCGGTGCGCAACCCCTTCGCCCCCGGCGCCGGTCAGCGCCCCCCGGAGCTGGCGGGCCGGGAGAAGGAGCTGCGGGCCTTCGAGGTCGTGCTCGAGCGCGTCGCCAGGGGTAGGCCAGAGCGCAGCCTCGTGCTCACCGGGCTGCGCGGGGTCGGCAAGACGGTCCTGCTCGGCGAGCTGCGGTCGATGGCGGTCCGCCGGGGCTGGGGCGCGGGCAAGATCGAGGCCCGACCGGACGCCGACCTGCGCAGGCCGCTCGCTGCCGCGCTGCACCGGGCGATCCGCGACCTGGCCGTGCGCCACCGGGCCCCGGAGCGGGTCGAGCAGGTGCTCGGTGTGCTCAAGGCGTTCGCGCTGAAGGCGAACCCGGACGGGGCCAAGCTGCGCGAGCGCTGGCAGCCGGGCATCGACGTCCCGGCGACCCAGGGCCGCGCGGACTCGGGGGACATCGAGATCGACCTGGTGGAGCTGTTCACCGAGGTCGCCGAGCTGGCCCAGGACGTCGGCACCGGCGTCGCGGTGCTGATCGACGAGATGCAGGACATCGGCGCCGACGACATCTCCGCACTGTGCGCGGCCTGCCACGAGCTGTCGCAGTCCGGCGCGCCGCTGGTCGTGGTCGGTGCCGGGCTGCCGCACCTGCCCGCGGTGCTCTCGGCGAGCAAGTCCTACTCCGAGCGGCTGTTCCGCTACGTGCGCATCGACCGGCTCGACCGCGAGGACGCCGACCAGGCCGTGCTGGTGCCGGTCGACCGCGAGCAGGCCGAGATCACCCCGGACGCGCTCGCCGCGCTGTTCGAGCGCTCCGGCGGCTACCCGTACTTCATCCAGGCCTTCGGCAAGGCAGCCTGGGACGCCGCACCGGCCGACCCGATCACCGCGGAGGACGTGCTGGTCGCCGCGCCGGAGGCCGAGGCGGAGCTGGCCGTGGGGTTCTTCGGCTCCCGCTACGAGCGCGCCACCCCGGCCGAGCGGGAATACCTGCGGGCGATGGCCGAGCTGACCGACGGCAAGGACGAGAGCTCCGGGACCTCCGACATCGCGGTGTTCCTCGGCCGCAAGCCGTCCTCGCTCTCGCCCGCGCGGGACAGCCTGATCAAGAAGGGCCTGGTCTACTCCGCCGAGCGCGGCCGGATCGCCTTCACCGTGCCGCACTTCGGCCGCTACCTGCTGGGCATGGAGGAGTGACGCCGGTTCTGGCGCACTCTCGACCTATCTAGCACTCCCCCTAGAAAGCCCTATAAACCGCGATCGGTGATCGCGGTGTGCCCGCGCGCGTTAGCACAGTGTTCGCCAGCTCACCAGAAACCGGACACTATCCGGTGAGCTCCAGGTCACTGCCGACGATTCATCGGTGTGTGCGCCAGTTCACCGGACAGATAGGTGCAATTGCGGCCCCTAGCGTGCATACTTGGGTCATGCCACTCAGCCAGAGCGGCGAGCGAAGTCCTTAGAGGGGATGCAAGAGCAATGAACGTGACCGCGAAGATCCGTGCCCGCCGCGCCGAGGCCCGGACGCGCAAGGCCGTGAACCGCGCGATCGACCAGGCCGCCACGCCGGCGATGCGCCACGAGCTGATCGCCCTGGCGCAGACCCAGAACGTCTGGCGCTGACCCACGAGCTTGGGCTGGGGATGTGATGCAGGGCACATCTCCAGCCCGTTGTAACACCACCGGGGCTCTCCACGATGTTCCGGTTGACCCCGTAGCGCTGGCGGACCCCCGACCTGGCAGCGCTACGGGGTTTCCTTATTCCCCAGGGCTTTCGCCCAGCGCGGCCGTGCCGATCCCGGCCGCGCGCCCACCGGTCCACCAGTTCGTCCGCCGCTCGGCGAAGTGGCCCGGTTCGACGGACGGCGAACGGCACCCGGTCCCGCCCCGAGCCCCACCCGCGCCCCGTGCGCGCCGGGCGGCGGTCGACTATTGGTTGCCCTAGAGCGACCAACGGAGAGTGACCGTATTTCGCCATCCACCATGGGATTGCCCTGTGCGGATGAACCGGACACCGGCACCGAGCGTCGCCGGACTGGGCCGCCTGGATTGCCTGGTATGCGGTTGATTGGGCCAAGTGCGCCGCGACTACTCCACCCGTTCAGTTCTACAGCCGACGGATGGCGGTCGTCGTAGGCCATCCGCAGTAGCAGTGGGTCATGGTGTCACCCGATAGGTGAGGCGGATCACAAGGATGCCGCTCACCGACGAACACGCTCCGCTTACCGTCTACTACCCAGTAGTTACCTGCCTGGCACGCCTCGACGAGGAAACTGATGGGTAATCGCAGTACCACGAAGGAGCCTGACACCTTGGCCGTGACAGGAACGGAGTCCGTGGGCACGGACGTCCGCCGCACCCTGCACCTCACCTTCGAAGACCCGGCACTGCAGGTGCCGCCCATGCCACACCGCTATGTGGACCGGGCCACCAGTGCCGACGCCGCCGCACCGCACGTGCGACGCACCCGCCTGCACGACAAGGCGCTGGTGCTCGCCGAGCGGTTGCTCGGCGGCTGGGCGCCGACGCTGCACCGGGCGATGTTGCTGGTCGCCTGCGTCGTCGTGGCGCTCATCGTGCTCGCCGTCGTCGCCGGGGTCGTGCCTGCCCTGGCGAGCGCGGCGCTGCTGGTGCTGATGAGCGTTCTGCGCCAGCGCTGATCGATGGCGGAAGGGGCGGGTCCACACCGGGACCCGCCCCTTCCAGCACGCGAACCGCTCAGTGCGTGGCGACCGGCCGCAGCTTCGCCGAGTTCTCGTCGACGTGGTAGTCAGCGGGCTCGGTCTGGTCGATCCCGTTGAACACCTTGAGCTTGCGGGCGAGCAGGGTGAGCAGCACGGCCACGACCAGGTTCGTCACCAGCGCGATGAACCCGACGTAGATCTGCACCGTCGTGCCGCCGAACGGGTGCCAGCCGAACAGGTTCAGCTCACCGAGCTTGAGCGCGGACGCGCCGAAGTGCTTGCGCTTGCCGTCGGCGCTGGGGATGTTGTAGAGCATGATCATTCCCCAGCCCATGCCCGCGATCCAGCCGCCGACCAGGCCCCAGATGTGGAACCACCGGGTGTAGAGCGCGATCGCCACCGCAGGCAGGGTTTGCAGGATCATCACGCCGCCGATGAGCTGCAGGTCGATCGAGAACTGCGGGTCGATGAACAGCACGAAGGCCACCGCGCCGAACTTGACCACCAGTGAGGCGAACTTGGCCTGCTTGGCCTCGTCCTTCGGGGTGGCGTCGCGGCGGATGTACTCCTTGTAGATGTTGCGGGTCCACAGGTTCGCCGCCGCGATGGACATGATCGCCGCGGGCACCAGGGCCCCGATGCCGATCGCGGCGAAGGCCACGCCCGCGAACCAGGCGGGGAACTGGCCAGCGAACAGGTTCGGGATGATCGTGTTCGTGTCCGGGTTGCCGGTCGCCTGGTTGACCAACGGCTTGGTCCCGGCGGCGATGGCCACGAAACCCAGCAGCGCCAACAGTCCCAGCAGCAACGAGTACGCCGGGAGCGCGGACATGTTGCGCTTGATCACGGTGCGCCCGCGCGAGGCGAGCACGCCGGTGAGCGAGTGCGGGTACAGGAACAGCGCCAGCGCCGAGCCCAGGGCCAGCGTCGCGTACTGCAACTGGTTGTTGGCGTTGAGCAGCAACCCGTCGCCGGGGGCAGGCGTCGCCTTGAACTTCTCGTCGGCCGCCTGGAAGATCGCGCCCCACCCGCCGAGCTTGATCGGCAGGTACACCACGGCCACGATGATCACGAGGTAGACCAGGATGTCCTTGACGAACGCGATCAGCGCGGGCGCCCGCAGGCCGGACTGGTAGGTGTAGACCGCCAGGATGACGAACGCGATCAGCAGCGGCAGGTGCCCGACGATGCCGGATCCGTTGAGCCCCAACGTGCGCAGCACCGCTTCGAGCCCGACCAGTTGCAGCGCGATGTACGGCATGGTCGCGACGATGCCGGTGATGGCGACGAGCAGCGCGAGCACCGAGGAGCCGTAGCGGCCGCGGACGAAGTCGGCCGGGGTGACGTACCCGCGGGCGCGCGACACCGACCAGATCCGCAGCAACGGCATGAACGCCAACGGGTAGAGGATCACGGTGTAGGGCAGGGCGAAGAAGCCCGCCGCACCGGCGCTGAACATCAGCGCGGGCACCGCCACGAAGGTGTAGGCCGTGTAGACGTCACCGCCGATGAGGAACCAGGTGATCCACGACCCGAACTTGCGCCCGCCGAGGCCCCACTCGTCGAGGTGGTCGAGGGTGCTGCCCGCCTTCCACCTGGCCGCGAGGAACCCCAGCACGGTCACCAGGCCGAAGAGGACGACGAAGACGATCAGCTCGGTCCACCTCATCGGCCCGCCCCCTCGTCCAGCGTGTCCACGTCGCGGTCGGTGCCGCGCGCCGGGACCGTCGGCTTGTCCTTGGTCTTGGCGAACACGATCGCGGTCGCCAGCACGCCGAGCGCGACGCCCGCGAGCTGGAACCAGTAGAAGAACGGCATGCCGAACAGCGCGGGCCCGCTGCGGTTGAAGATCGGGGTGATCAGCAGGGCGAGTGGGATCAGCAGCAGCAGGTTCCAGTTGCTCCAGCGGATGCCGGAGCGGCCGGGTTGTGTCATCGGGGCCTCGCTCTCCGTGACGGGAGGTATGCCGCGACACACTAGAGCCCGAACACCGGTCTCGTCACCAGGTAACTCGCTGTGCGCCCATTTGGCCCTTTGTTGGCGACCGATCGCCGCCGCCGAGCACCGCTCTCCACAGGCTGTGCACAACCTTGTCCACAGCTTGTGGACAACTCTGCGGCGGCTGTGACGTGTGGGACTGGTGGGTAGGACCAGGGGAGACGGCGGTTGTCCCCAGGGTGTTCCC
The DNA here is from genome assembly GCF_024171925.1 of Actinokineospora diospyrosa. Taxonomy (GTDB): domain Bacteria; phylum Actinomycetota; class Actinomycetes; order Mycobacteriales; family Pseudonocardiaceae; genus Actinokineospora; species Actinokineospora diospyrosa. The sequence continues at coordinate 13,473 of NZ_JAMTCO010000007.1, forward strand.
AGGTCAGTCCACAGCCGGGGCGACCCGCGCGGCGAGCTCGTCGCCGACGATCAGCAGGCACGGCAGGCACCGGGTGCCTTCATGCGAGCGGGTGACGCGGGCGAAGGGCACGGTGTGCAGGCAGGCCGCCTCGATGAAACTCGCGGGCCGCTCACCAGCGGGGAAGGCGTGCACGCGCTCGTCGTAACCGGAGCGCTGCCAGCGCCAACCGCGGTGCTCGCGCGCGGTGCGGTGTTCGGCCACTGGACCTCCCCTCCTCGGTGTGCGCACACCATCCCAGAACGGACCCCGGCGTGCTGTGACCCACCGAACACGCGCACGAAAAACCGGCCCCCACCACGAGCGCGGTGAGGGCCGGTTTCTGTGTATGCGGGGCTCAGCCCAGCCGCTGCTTGAGCAGCTCGAGCTCGTCGCGCAACGGGGTGGGCAGCTTGTCGCCGATCTTGTCGAACCACTCCTCGATCAGCGGCAGCTCGGCGCGCCACTCCTCGGCCGAGACCTCGAGCGCGGCCTCGATGTCGGCGCGGTCGCCGTCGACACCGTCGAGGTCGAGCTCGTCGGCGGTGGGAACCCAACCGATCGGGGTCTCCCGCGCGGCAGCCTTGCCCTCGATGCGCTCGATGGCCCACTTCAGGATGCGGCTGTTCTCGCCGAACCCGGGCCACAGGAAGCGCTTGTCCTCGCCGCGGCGGAACCAGTTGACGTAGAAGATCTTCGGCAACTTGGTCGCGTCGGCGCGCTTGCCGGTCTCGATCCAGTGGTTGAAGTAGTCACCGGCGTTGTAGCCGATGAACGGCAGCATCGCCATCGGGTCGCGGCGCACGACACCGACCGCGCCGACCGCGGCCGCGGTGGTCTCGCTCGACAGCGTCGCACCCATGAAGGTGCCGTGCTGCCAGTCGCGCGACTCGGTCACCAGCGGGATGGTCGTCGCCCGGCGGCCGCCGAAGAAGATCGCCGAGATCGGCACGCCCTGCGGGTCGTCCCACTCGGCGGCCTTGGTGTCGCACTGGTCGATCGGGGTGCAGTAGCGCGAGTTCGGGTGCGCCGCCTTCTCCTGCGAGCCGGGCGCCCAGTCCGCCTTCTTCCACGAGGTGAGGTGCTCCGGCGCGGCGCCGATGCCCTCCCACCAGATGTCACCGTCGTCGGTCAGCGCGACGTTGGTGAACAGCGAGTTGCCCTTGGCGATGGTGCGCATCGCGTTCGGGTTGGTGTGGTAGTCGGTGCCCGGTGCCACGCCGAAGAAGCCGTTCTCCGGGTTGACCGCGTAGAGGCGGCCGTCGGCGCCGAAGCGCATCCAGGCGATGTCGTCGCCGATGGTCTCGACCTTCCACCCGGGGATGGTCGGCTCCAGCATGGCGAGGTTGGTCTTGCCGCAGGCGCTGGGGAACGCGGCCGCGACGAAGTAGACCTTGTCCTCGGGCGAGGTGAGCTTGAGGATCAGCATGTGCTCGGCGAGCCAGCCCTCGTCGCGGCCGATGACCGAGGCGATGCGCAGCGAGTAGCACTTCTTGCCCAGCAGCGCGTTGCCGCCGTAACCGGAGCCGTAGCTCCAGATCAGCCGCTCCTCCGGGAAGTGCACGATGTACTTGGTGTCGTTGCACGGCCACGCGACGTCGGCCTGGCCCGGCTCCAGCGGCGCGCCGATCGAGTGCAGCGCGGGCACGAAGTCACGCTCGGTGCCGTCGGCGTCGATGAAGCGCTCGAGCGCCTTGGTGCCCATCCGGGTCATGATCTTCATCGAGACCACGACGTATTCGGAATCGGTGATCTCCACGCCGAGCATCGGGTTCTCCGCGTTGAGCGGGCCCATGCAGAACGGGATCACGTACATGGTGCGACCGCGCATCGAACCGCGGTAGAGCTCGGTCATGACCGACTTCATCTCGGCCGGGTCCATCCAGTTGTTGGTTGGACCGGCGTCGGCCTCGTCGACCGAGCAGATGTAGGTGCGCTCCTCGACCCGGGCGACGTCGTTGGGGTCGGAGGCCGCGTAGAACGAGTTCGGCTTCTTGTCCAGGCGGGTGAACGTGCCCGCGTCGACCAGCTTGTCGGTGAGCCGGGTCCACTCCTGCTCGGACCCGTCGACCCAGACCACCTGCTCGGGGGCGGTCAGCTCAGCAACCTCGCGCACCCACGCCAGGAGTCGTTTGTGCGTCGTCGGTGCCTGGTCAACGCCAGGGATTGTCACTGCCGTCATCTCGCCTCGTCTCCTGACTGAACGCCGAAATGCCGATCGGGACACCACCGACCTGACCGGGGACGGCGGCGTCCTAACCGAATGGCTGAGCCCCCGCCCATGTCGAGCGGGTGCGTGCCGTGAAGGAATGCATATGAGGCTAGCGGGGTGACGGCGAGGTAACCGAGACCTTGCCTGTCGGTTCTCTCACAAGAACGATAAGGGAATCGATTCAGTACCCACTTGCGAGGCTGCAAATCGACCGATCGGACGTTCGGATACCGGACAGTCGTGACTCACAGTGATCTCGGCCACGGCTGAGCAGGTCAAACGGGGCTGAACAAGCGAGATCCCGGCACGGAGAGACGTGCCGGGATCTCACGCAGCGTGGTTCAGATTACAGGGTGGGCAGCGTCTCGCCGAACCCCGGTAACGCGCGGGCTCAGCCCTGCCAGTTGGCGTCCGAGCCTGCGGCGGTGGGGGCGGCACCGGCCGAGTCGGACTCGTAGGAGCCGTCGGCGTTGATGTGACCGGTCTCGACGGTGGACCACTCGTCCTCGCCGGTGTGCTGGGCCACGGTCACGTCGCCGTCGGCCTCGATGACGATGGCCTCGTCGGCCTCGCCGTCGCCGTCGTTGTCGGTGAACGCGTAGGTGTTGCCCTGCTCGTCGGTGACCACGGCGGTGTCGTTGGTGCCGTCGCCGTCCGCGTCGTACTGCGCCTCGCCCGCGGTCACGTCGCCGGACTTGGTGTCGACGGTGATGTCGTCGCCCGAGCCGGAGTTCACCGGGGTGGCGGCGTCGTCGCCGGAGTCGTGCGAGGGGGACTTGGAGCCGTGCTCGTCGGCGCCGTCGCCACCGGGGGCGTTCACCGAGTTCGCGTCCGACTCGGTCCACTCGCCGGAGGTCTCGTTGTACTCGGCCGCGGCGACCACGTTGCCCTGGTCGTCGAGCTGCACCGCGGTGTCGGCGTTGCCGTCGCCATCGGTGTCGGCGAAAGCGATGTAGCCGTCCTCGGTCTGGACCACGGCGGTGTCGTTGTCACCGTCCTGGTCGTAGTCGAAGTTCTCCTGGACCTCGTACTCCTCGCCACCGACCTCGACGGTCAACTCGTCGTGGCCCGCGTCAGCAGTGCTGTCGGTCGCGGTGTCGTCGGCGCCGGTCTCGTCAACGTACACGGGTAGCCCCCTCTGGCTGATCCCTTGGCGGGATGCTCAATGGCTTGTTGTTGGCGGTATGACTGACGCTTCGCCCCGCTGGTTCCCGGCGTTACGACGTTAGTTCTTGTCGCGAACGGACCGGATACCGGCAAGGAGCCTCTCCGCCCGTTCTTGCCCGGCGACCACGTCTGTCAGGCGCTTGTTTACCACGGTGACGCGCTTCTGCCGCTCGCTCACATCAAGTCGTAATGCTTTGTCGACCTCGCGCAGCTGCTCCTCGATCCCGCTGATCCGCTTGCCGAGCGCCTCGTCGAGGGCAAGGGAGAGCTGGGATTCCGCGTCGATCAACTGCTCGGACACCAACTGGTCCAATGTGGACCGGGCATCGGCGATGGAGTCGTTGAGCCACAGCTTCATGTGCTGCTTGTCCGCGGTGTGCTTGCGGGTGCGCGCGATCCACCACCCGGCGCCGAGGCCGATGATGATGGTGGGCACCAGCAGGATCGGCGCGGCGATCGCGCCTGCCAGCGGGATCACCGCCATCTTGCCCGCGCCGATGCCGCCGGAGACGCCCATGAAGACGAGCAGCTTGTCCTCGGCGGTCGGCAGCCGCTTCTCCGCGGCCCGCAGCACCACTTGCGACGCCCCGCTGCGCGCGAACTGGCCGCGGATGACGGCGAGCTCGTCCTCGCTGAACAGTTCACTGAGGACGGAGTCGGCGACCTGGTTGAGCCGGGTGCTCACCGACTCCGACACCTTGCCGCTGACCATCTGCATGGCGGCGTCGACCTGACCGGGCAGGTCCTTGAGCCGGTCCTTGTCCGCCACGTCGATCGCCTGGCGGAACCAGGCCTGCACGTCGCGCATCTGGCGGCTGACCTCGTGCGCGTTCTCCAGCCGGGCCCGCTGGACCTCGCCGCGCAGCTTGACCTGCCAGCCGCGGGTCGAGGACCGGCGCTCGGCGGTGAGCTCGTCCTTGCGCGCGCGCAGCGCCTCCGCCTCGGCCTCACCGGTGGTCAGCGCCCGGCGCTCGTTCTCCAGGTTGACCTTCAGCTCACCGAGCGAGGAGGACAGCGCACGCAGGGTGTTCGCCTCGCCGAGCATCGCCGAGCGGCCGACGAGCAGCGACTGCAGCGATTCGACCAGTTGCGGGACACCGGAGCGGTCCTTGAGCATTTCGGCGGAATCCGGGTTGGGCGCTTTGCCCGCCATTTCGAACATGCGCGAGGAAACCGGGTGGAAAGTGGCGTCCTTGAACCGCGGTGCGTGTTCGGCCAACAGCGCCTGGTTCGCCTCGAGCACCTGCCGCCAGCCGCGGTAGGCGTCTACTTTGGACAGCGCGAATACCACCGTCTCGACCCGGTCGCCGACGTTGGCCAGGAACCCGAGCTCGCCGACGGTGAACGGCGCGGAGGCGTCGACGACGAACAGCAGCGCGGTGGCCGACGCGGCCGCCTCGACGGCCAGCTCGCCGTGCACCGAGTCCAGCCCGCCGACCCCGGGGGTGTCGACGATGACCAGCTTCTCCAGCAGCGGCACCGGCCCGTCGACCTCGACGTAGCGCGGCGGCAGCTCCCCGTCGGGCAGCTCGTGCGCCGCGGACACCCAGTTGACCAGCTTGGCGATGTCCACCGGCACCGGCGCGAGCTGACCGGGGTAGCAGGCGCGCGCCTCCCACTGCTCGGCGTGGCCGAACACCAGGTAGGTCGCGGTCGCCACGTCCGCGTCGACCGGGGACAGCCCCGAGGTCTCGATCATGGCGTTGACCAGCGAGCTCTTGCCCCGGTTGGTCTCGCCGACGACCACGACGGAGGGCTTCTTGCGGCGCCGGGCGCGGATCTGCTCGACCCACTGCGCCGACTCGGGGGCCGTCTCGCGCAGCAGGGCCAGCAGCTGCTCCCTGGTCTGCGCGACCTGCTTGGGCAGCGAGAGCTTCGGCTGGGTCATGCGGTGGCGGCCTTACCGGTGTAGACGGTCACGATCGGCGGGCGCAGCACCTGCCCGCGATCGCTGAACCCCACCACCTCGGTCTCCGCGACGGTCCCCTGCAGCCCCTCGTCCTCGGTGACCAGCGTGCCGCCCGCCTCGTGGTGCGCCGGGTCGAACCGGTCGCCGTCCGGCCGGACCGCCAGCACGCCGACGTCGGCCAAGCCCTCCTCGATCCGCTCGGCCACCCCGGAACTGCGGGCCCGGTCGTGCGCGTAGAGGGCCAGCGACACCAGCGCCCGCCGCTCCGCGACCGCCTGGTCGTACACCTCGGGCGCGATGCTCACCAACGTCGGCTCCACCCGGAAGTCGTCACTCAGCTCCTCGTGCGCCACCACTTCGACGACCTCCTGATCGGCCTCGGCGATCACCTCGGCCCGCACCTCGATGGTCGAGTCCTCGTCTTTGCGCTTGCCCTTGAACCAGGACGCCATTCCGCCTCACCCAGCCTGTCCGCACCGTGTAGCGCCGAATCGTATAGCCGGCGGGCGGCCCACCCCGGCGGTTCCGAGCAGCACCGACGACCGGGACCGAGCTGTGACCTGGACCACCAACCCCCAGATCGACCTGCCCGCCGACGTTGATCACCGTGAGGCGCGGAGGCGTCCGCACCTCGTGCTCCACCAGTTCAGCTCGCTCGAACACAGCATCGAGCCCGGAAGAACGGAGCCGGCATGACCGGCAGCGTTTCACGCCGAGGCGCCTGGTCCGAGTCCCCACTCGGGCGGGCAGGCCGGGCACTCCCGAACGGGACAGCGCGCCCACCCACCCCCGATGTCGACCCGCAGCCGCTCGAAGAGGAGTTCGAGGGTTTCGTCGCGAGCACTTACGACACCGTCTTCCGAACGGCGTGGCGCAAGAGCGGAGATCGCGACCTGAGCCAGGACTTCACCCAAGAAGCGTTCCTGCGGCTGTGGAAGCACCGGGTGGAAACCGGTAACCAGGTCTGGACCGCGCCTTACGCGGTCCAGACCGTGAAGAACATCATCCTCGACCACCACCGGCGGCAGCGCGGCACTGTTGTCCCGATGGCGGCCGAGCACCTCAGCGACCACCCCCACGGCGAGGACACCTACGACTGGGAGCGGTCGATGAGCACGGCGGTTCGCAACGCTTTCGACCGGTTGCCCGTTCGACAACGACAAGTCGTCGACGCGGTGGTGCTGCAAGGGATCACGCCCGCCGAACTCGCGCGGACGATGAACCTGGACCGGCAGACCGTGTACGACTACAAGCGAATGGGCCTGCGGAGACTCGCGAGGTTGCTTTCCGGGAAAACAGAGTAGGCGGAGAAAAGAGGAGCCATGGGCGTTGACCAGCGGTCAGGCCGCCCGCCCCTCACCGAGCACGAGCGCGGGGACCGGGTGCGCGAGATCATCGCCGCGGTCCAGGCGCGCCCCGAACTCGGCCGCGTTGGGCAGGTCGGCAGCCGCGCCGACCTGCCCTGCGCAGGGGCTGCTCGCGGTGTTGAGCAGTGGGTGAACGAAGAACACGTCCGCGCGGAACTGGCGGACGCCGAACGGGCGGCGCTCGCGGGCGATTGTCGTAGTGCCCGCCGCGCCGCCGAGCTTTACCAAGCGATCCACGAGTTCGACCGGTCGACCGCCTGGTGGCGGACTGCGGCCGAACTCGGCGACGAGGACGCCATCGACTACGTGCGGTACGTCCTCGACTAGCCGATCCGGGCGGCTGGACAACGGAGTACCACGCGCCGATTCCGGTTGTCGGGACCGGAATCACCCCGGGGCACCGGGAACCAGACCAGCATTGCGCCACGAAATGGGCGGCTTTCGCGAACACCGCGAAAGCCGCCCATTTTCTTTTCGCCGGGACTCCAGATCGGACGGCGGTTCTCGTTGAAAGGAGTAGGTGTAGCACCCAGCGAGAGGGCAGGCATGACCCGAGGTGAACGCGTCCCGGCAGTTCTCGACGACCGCGATCGCGAGTGGACGGTGGCGGTCGCGGTCGGCCGGTGATCCGGCGGTTGCGGGCGACCGGTCCCACCGCAGGCTGAAGATCGGCGACACTCTGCGGCGTGGACCCGATCGCCGCTGCCCGCGCCGTCGTCGCGCGGCGCTTCCCCGACGCGTTGGCCGCCGTGCTCGGCGGCAGTGCGCGGACCAAGCACCGGACCGCGCTGTCGGACCTCGACATCGTGGTGGTCCTCGGTGGAGCGCCCGCGCCGTTCCGCGAGACGACCGAGCACGAGGGTTGGGTGGTCGAACTGTTCTGCCACACCACCGAGTCGCTCGGGGAGTTCGTCGATCGCGAGACCGCGGCCCGCCGCTCGCCGTTGCTGCATATGTGCGGCGAGGGCGTGTTGCTGGTCGACTCGGGCGGCGCGGGCGGGCGGATCCGGGAAGAGGCGCGAGCCCGGTTGGCCGCGGGACCACCACCGCTGACCGAGGTCGACATCGATGACCGCCGCTACATGATCACCGATCTGCTCGACGACCTCGCTGGATCGCCCGACCGCGACGAAGCGGTCTTCATCGCGAACCGGCTGCTGACGGCCACCGGCGAGTTCGTCCTCGGCCTGCGGCGGCGGTGGCAGTCACACGGCAAGTGGCTCCACCGCCGCCTGCGCGAAGCCGACCCGCGGCTGTGCGCGGACCTGCTCCTCGGGTACCGGCTGCTGGTCCACGCGGGGGACCGGTCCGGGTTCACGCGGGTCGTCGAGTCGGTCCTCGACCAAGCGGGCGGCAGGCTGCTCACCGGCTACCGGAGGGTCAGCCGCCAGCCTGGGCCTTGAGCTGCTGCCAGATGAGGAAGTACGCGCGGTGCACGACGTGCGCCACCCGGCTCTGCGCGGGGGTGGCACCGAAAGAGGCGAAGGAGCGCCACCAGCCCGCGCGTTCCAGCGCGTACGCCGAGTGTTCGTTGTGCGGGCGGCCCTTCATGCCCAACTGCTCGCCGATGTCGGCGTTGCTGCCGACCCGGAGCACCTCCTCCGCCAGGTCCTCCGGCATGTCGACCGCGCCGGAGGTCACCAGCGTCAACGCCTCCAGCAACCGCAACTGGTGCGCCTCCGGCTTGGCGAGCAGGACCTCGATGGCATCGTGCACGCGCTGGCGCTCGCCGGGGTCGCCGGAGGCGTGGGCGAGGGCGGTAACCGAGGCCAGCGCGGCGGCGGCCTTGATGCCGTCGGCGCGAGCGCGGAAGACGGCGTCCAAGCGGGAGCGGACGCCCGCGAGGCCGGAGGCGTCGAGGAGCTTGCGGCGCAGGGCGCCCGCGGTGAGGTCGGGGTCGGCCCGCAGGGCGTCGACGGCGCGGCGGATGCCGTAGAGGTCGAGCTTCTCCAGCAGGCGCACGCGGGTCCCGGTCGGGACGTCGCACTCCCAGGTGGTGAAGATGTCCGCCGAGATCAGCATGGTTTCCCAGATCGCGTCGTCGAGCTGGGCGAGCAGGCGCAGGGCGTCGGCGTCGGCCGAGGTGAAGCCGCCGGACTCGGCCGACTCGGCGATCAGGCCGATGACCGGGATGACGTCGGCGACGCGCGGCTTGAGCGTGGCGGCCTGCTTCTCGGCGAGCAGGGTCGCCGCCTTCCACACGTCGCCGTCGCTGCCGGTGACCGACTCCGGGGTGATGGTGTCGGCCTTGTTCAGCACGGCGATCGCGTTGACCGGACCGGCCTCGCGGCTGGCCGTCGCGGCGGTGAACGCGGCGAGGGCCTGCTGGTCGTCGGCGCGCACGCCCTGGGTCACCACGTACAGCACGGCCTCGGCACCGGCGACGGCGTTGCGCGAGGTCTCGTCGAGGTCGTCGGAGTCGTCGGGGTCCTTGTCGCTGTCCTTGTCGGGGTCCGCGCCCTCCTCGCCGTCCTTGCGGTGCTTGGCCGCGCCGAGCAGCTGCTCGGTGCGCTTGACCGAGGCCAGGTCCAGCGAGCCGAGCCCGGGGGTGTCGATCACCGTGAGGTCGCGCAGCACGGCGTTGGTCAGGTAGGCCTCCAGGTGCGAGACCTTGTCGAAGTCGACGTCGAGGTCGTTGGGGATCATGCCGCCGACGTCGAAGGGCAGCACCTGCTTGGTGCCGTCGAAGAACACCAGCTCCACCCGGTCGACCGTGCCGTACTGGAACCGGGTGACCAGCCGGGTGCACTCGCCGACGTCGGTCGGCGCGATCCGGCGGCCGATCAGCGCGTTCACCAGCGTCGACTTGCCCGACTTGATCCGGCCCGCCACCGCCACCTGCAGCGGGGCGGAGAGCCTGCGCAGGACCTCCCGGAACCCAGCCGCGGTGCGCGCGGACACCTGCGGCTGCAGGCGCTGGCACAGGTTGGCCACCGCGGCGGACAACGGTCCAGCGAGGTGCTGCTCGGTCGCGCTCGACAAATCCCGTCTCCCTCACTCGCCCGCCGGAATGGTGCCATGCGCGCCCCGGGGGGTGGTGGCGAACGCCCCGCTCAGCCTGCGGGCGGACGCGACGATCCGACGGCGGGCGGACGCGGCCGAGCACCGGGGGTGCTTACGCTCGCACCGTGCGGAGGCTCAGTCTGTGGATGAAGGCGCACCCCATCGCCGGGGACAGCGTCATCGCCGCGCTGCTCGCTGCCATGGAGCTGGTGTCGCTGTTCGCCATGCCCGGCGGGGTGCACCCGGTGGTGTTCTGGCTGGTCGGGGCGGCGCTGCTGGGGCCGCTGGTGATCCGCAGGCGCGACCCGCTGCTGGCCGCGTACCTCATCCTGGCCGCGGGGTTCGCCCAGCTGCTGACCCACGGGCCCAACCCGAGCGGGATCGACGCGCGGATCCGGGTGTCCGACATCGCCCTGGGCATCGCGCTGTACACCACGGTCGCCTACGTCGGCCGCAGGCAGGGCGCGCTGTACGTGCTCTGGCTGGCGATCGGCACCGCGGCCTGGGCGACCTGGCGGATGGACCTGCCGGAGTCGATCCTGCCGACGCTGATCTTCGTGGTGATCTTCGCGTTCTGCTGGGTGCTCGGGGAGTTCTCCGGGGCGCGGCGGGCCTACCACCTGGAGGTCGAGCGGCGGCTGGCGCTGCTGGAGACCGAGCGCGACCAGCAGGCCAGGATCGCCGTCGGCCAGGAGCGGGCCCGCATCGCCCGCGAGCTGCACGACGTGGTGGCGCACGCGGTGAGCGTGATCGTGGTGCACGCCGACGGCGCCGCCTACGCGGTGCGCTCGCAACCCGAGGTGGCCGAGCGGGCCATCCACACCATCTCCGCCACCGGCCGCGAGGCGCTCACCGAGCTGCGCCGCCTGCTCGGCGTGCTGCGCAGCGAGGACGGCGAGAGCGACCGCACCCCCCAGCCGGGCACCCGGTCCATCTCCGACCTCGCCGAGCGGGTCCGCACGATCGGCGTCCCGGTGCTGCTGGACCTGGCGGGCGAGCTCGACGACCTGCCCGCCGGTGTCGGCCTGGGCATCTACCGGATCGTGCAGGAGGCGCTCACCAACACGATCAAGCACGCGGGCCCGGGCGCGACGGCCGCGGTGCAGGTGCGCCGGGTGGGCGACCGGGTGGAACTCGACATCACCGACCGCGGCCCGGGCACCTCCCGCAACGGGCTCGCCCCCGGCGGCAACGGGCTCATCGGGATGCGCGAGCGCGCCAACGTCTTCGGCGGCACGCTGCAGGCGGGCCCGCACGCCGAGGGCGGCTGGCGGGTGCGCGCGGTGCTGCCGGTAACGACCTCGTGAGGAAGGGCTACGTTGGGCCGCGTGATCAGGGTTGTGCTGGTGGACGACCAGGAGCTGATGCGGGTCGGGTTCCGCATGGTGCTCGGCGCGCAGGACGACATGGAGGTCGTCGGCGAGGCCGGTAACGGCAGGGACGCGATCAAACTCGCCGAGGACCTGCGCCCGGACGTCGTGCTCATGGACGTCCGGATGCCCGTTCTGGACGGGGTCGAGGCGACCAAGGCCATCACCGAGGCGGGCACGTCCAAGGTGCTGGTGATGACGACCTTCGACCTCGACGAGTACGCGTTGTCGGCGCTGCGCAACGGCGCGAGCGGCTTCCTGCTCAAGGACACCCCGCCCGGTCACCTGGTGTCGGCCCTGCGGTCGGTGGCCAGCGGGGACGCGGTGGTCTCGCCGAGCGTGACCCGCCGCTTGCTGGACCGGTTCCTCGGCCCCGGCGGCGGTGAACTGCGCGACGCCTCGGTGCTGGACGTGCTCACCGAGCGGGAGCGGGAGGTCCTCGTGCTGATGGCGCAGGGCCTGTCGAACACCGAGATCGCCCGCAAGCTGTTCCTGTCGGAGGCGACGGTCAAGACCCACGTGGGTCGGGTGCTGGCCAAACTCGAACTGCGCGACCGGGTACAGGCCGTCGTCCTCGCCTACGAAACCGGCCTGGTCCGACCGGGCGACGTCTGAGGCTCTGGTCCCTGCTGGTCCTGAGTTCCCGGGTTCCTGGCCAGTGCTGACGGCGGCCGCCCCCACCCCGATCGGCTGAACCTTCCCCCCTGCTCATCCCCGACCTGCGGTTCGAGTTATCCACAACCCATCCGTGCATCCACAGCTTTTCGCCGACCCCCTCCGCGGGCCCCACACCGGGTAGACTGGCACCGGGGACGCCCCCCGTGGTGTGGTGGGGGCTGGGGTCGCGCGGGGAGGGCCTCCGGCTTGCCGGTTGGGTGCCGGTTGAGCGCCGGTTTTGTGGCTTGAGCTGGGGATTCTGAGCTGGAGTTGGCGGTCTGGCTGCGAGCCCTGGATGACCGACCTGGAGTTGGCGGCCGGGGTTGGTGGCCTGATGTTGGCGTGCCGGGGTTGGCGGGCCCGGGATGACCACCCTGGGGATAGCCGACTTGGAGTTGGCGGGCGGGGAGACGGCCGGGGTCAGCGGTAGGTGGTGGCGTCCACTGTGGTCGGGTCGATGCCGGTCTTGACGACCTCGTCGAACCAGCGGCCCCAGTCGGGTTGGCTGCCGTCGAGGTCGGTGAAGTTGTACTCGCGCATGAGGGTCCAGCTGGCCATGGTGCGCCCGGCGAAGCGGGAGACCTCGGGGTCCGCGGCCAGGGCGGCGATCGCGCGGCCGATGTAGCGGGGTGATTCGGCCAGGATGTAGTTCGGGTCCTTCTTGGTGCCGTCGCGCCAGTTGGACTCGGTTACCTCGAAGTGCTCCAGCATCATCTCCGAACGCAGGAAGCCGGGGGTGACCGACAACCCGGTCGCGCCGTGGGCGGCGAGTTCGGCGCCGAGCCAGCGGCCGATGGCGCGCACGCCGGACTTCACCAGGTAGTACGGGATGCCGACCGGGCCGGGGTAGTCCTCGACGTCGCCGTCGGTCACCTCGACCACCAGGCCGCCGGGCTGGGCGACGACCAGCGGCAGCAGCCGGTGCAGGGTGATCAGGTGGGTGTCGAGGCCGTTGCGCACCACGCCGAGGCCCTTGTCCAAGTCGGACTCCCACCACGGCGTGCCGAACTCGACGAACGGGTCGCCGCCCCAGACGTCGTCGACCAGGACGTCGAGGTGGCCGTGGGTGGCGGCGATGCGGTCCCGCAGTGCGTCCACTTCGGACACCGAGGTGAAGTCGCAGCGGACCGGGATGCCGGTGCCGCCCTCGGCGTCGACCAGTTCGGCCGTTTCCTCGATCGTCTCGGTCCGGCGCATCGGCGACGCGGACTCGCGGGTCGTGCGACCGGTGACGTACACCGTCGCCCCCGCCGCGCCGAGTTCGACGGCGATGCCCCGGCCGCAACCGCGGGTCGCCCCGGTGACCAGGGCGACCTTCCCCTGCAACGTCATCCGCGTCATCCACTACCTCCTCTGCCAGCGCGGCCCCAAGCCCCGAGGACCGCGTCCACGTCTTCACCGAGCCGGTCGGCCAACGTCCCGTGCGGCCGGACCGACCAGTCGATCGAAACCCCGTTGACCAGCGACAACAGCACCCGCACGGCGACCTCCGGGCTGGGCGCGCCCGGAAGCGCCCCGGCGGCCCGGTCGAACGCGCGGGCCAACTCGGCCCGGATCACCTCGAAGTGCGTGCCGAGCTTGGCGCGCAGCACCGGGTCGATCAGGTCGTACCCGAGTTGGCTCAGGTGGTTGGCCGCGGTGTCGGCGTCGCCGAGGGACAGGAAGGTGCCGATCGCGGCGGCCCGCAGCGCGGCGACCGGGTCGGCCGCCGCCTCGGCCATCGAGCGCATGGTGACGGCCACCTCGGCCGTCGCGTTGTCGAAGACCGCCTGCACCAACCGGTCCTTGGAACCGAACCGGGTGGCGACCGTGCCGACCGAGACCTGGGCCGCCGCGGCGACCTGGGCCAGGGTGAACCCCGGCCCGACCCGGCCGATCACCTGGTGCGCCGCGTCGAGGATCCGCTGGTCGGAGATGGTCTTCGGACGCGGCACCCGGTTATTGAACCACGGTTCATTAACCCTGTCACCCATCCGGACCGGGTGGGCGGATCAGGGTCCAGTCAGGGTCGTCACCGATATCCGGACTCTCAGGATCACGAGAGGCTACGCCTGTGAGTTGACCCGACGGGGGGACCACAGGACGACGCGGGAACAGGGTCGCGACGGCCACCCTTGTGGCTATCAAGCGGGGGACGCGCTGCGGGGGCAGGGCGCACACAGCATTCGCTCGAAGGAGAAGCACCATGATCGAGGCAGTCGGCCTCACCAAGAGTTACGGCAAGACGCTCGCCGTCGACAACCTGTCGTTCTCGGTCCCGACCGGGCGGGTGACCGGCTTCCTCGGTCCGAACGGCGCGGGCAAGTCGACCACGATGCGGATGATCCTCGGGTTGGACACCCCGACCGGCGGATCGGCGCTCATCGACGGCAAGCGCTACCGGGACCTGCACCAGCCGCTGCGCACCGTCGGCGCGCTGCTGGACGCCAAGTGGGTCCACCCCAACCGCTCCGCCCGCGCCCACCTGCAGTGGCTGGCGCGGTCCAACCAGCTCCCGGCCAAGCGCGTCGACGAGGTGCTGGAGATCGTCGGTCTCACCGCCGTGGCGAACAAGCGCGCGGGCGGGTTCTCGCTCGGCATGTCCCAGCGGCTCGGCATCGCCGCCGCGCTGCTGGGCGACCCGCAGGTGCTGCTGTTCGACGAACCGGTCAACGGCTTGGACCCCGAGGGCATCCTCTGGATCCGCAAGTTCATGCACCGGCTCGCCGAGGAGGGCCGCACGGTCTTCGTCTCCAGCCACCTGCTGTCGGAGATGGCGCTCACCGCGCAGGAACTGGTGGTGATCGGTCGGGGCAAGCTGATCTCGCAGAGCTCCACTGAGGACTTCGTCGCCCAGGCGACCGAGAACACCGTGCGCGTGCGCGGCCCGCAGCTCGCCGCGTTGCGCTCGGCGCTGGGCCAGGCCGGGGTGTCCATCCGGGACGAGGGCGAGAGCCTGGTCGTGTCCGGGATGGACTGCGCCGACATCGGCGAGCTCGCCGCGCGCACGCAGACCGTGCTGCACGAGCTCAGCCCGCAGCGCGGTTCGCTCGAAGAGGCGTTCATGCAGCTGACCGGCGACTCCGTCGAGTACCACACCGAGATCGCCGACGGCCCCACCCCGGCGACCCTCGTGCCCGCGGGGAAGTGACGACATGACCCTGCTCGCTGTCGAACGGATCAAGCTCTTCACCACCCGCTCGCCGTGGTGGTGCACCCTCATCGCCCTGGTGCTGACCATCGGCTTCGGCGCGCTGATGGCGGGCACCTCCGAGGAGAACATCGCGCCGCTCACCATCGCCGCCACCCAGTTCGGCTACACCTTCGGGCTGGTCGTGGTGATGGTGATGGCCGCGCTGGCGATCACCACCGAGTACCGCTTCTCCACCATCCGGGCCACCTTCCTCGCCGTGCCCAACCGGCCGACCGCGCTCATCGCCAAGGCGACCGTGGTCGCGGTGCTGGCCGCGATCGTCGGTGAGATCGCCGCGTTCGGTTCCTGGGGGATCGCGCGCCTGATGAAGCCCAACGTCGACCTGGCGATCAACACCGCCTACGAGTGGCGCGCGGTGGCGGGCGTCGGCCTGGTCTACGGCATCTCCGCGGTCGTCGCGGTCGCCGTCGGTGTGCTGCTGCGGCACTCCGCGGGCGCCATCGCGGTGCTGCTGATCTGGAACCAGCTGGTCGAGCCGCTGGTGCAGCTCATCCCCAAGGTCGGCGACGACATCCACAAGTGGCTGCCGTTCAACGTGGCCAACAAGCTGATCACCGGCAACCCGGACCCGTCCACGCGCGACGTGCTGCAGGGCCCGCCGCCCTCGGACGCGGTGCTCGGCCCGTGGCCCGCGCTGGCCGCCTTCGCGGGCTTCGCCGTGGTGCTGTTCGGCATCGCGCTCGTGGTCGCCAACCGGAGGGACGCCTGATGACCACCCTGCTCGCGACCGAGCGGATCAAGCTGTTCACCACCCGCTCGCCGTGGTGGTCGGCGTTCCTGGCGCTCGGCCTCACCATCGGCTTCGCCGGTCTCGTCGCGCTCAACCACAACGGCGGCCCGCTGCGCGTGGAGCACAGCCAGTTCGGCATCCAGTTCGGCCTGATGGTCGTCACCGTGATGGCGGCGCTGGCGATCACCACCGAATACCGCTTCGCCACCATCCGGGCCACCTTCCAGGCGGTGCCCAACCGCACCTCGGCGCTGCTGGCCAAGACCACCGTGGTCGCCGTGCTCGCCGCGGTCATCGGTGAGGTCGCCGCGTTCGGTTCGTGGGCCACGGTCAAGGTCATCGACGGCGGCGGTCCGGAGTTGGCGATCACGACCGGCGCGGACTGGCGGATGGTCGCCGGGGCAGGCCTGGTGTTCGGCATCGCCGCGGTCATCGCGGTCGCGGTCGGCACGCTGGTCCGCCAGTCGGCAGGCGCGATCTCGATCCTGCTCATCTGGCCGCTGCTGGTGGAGAACCTGGTGCAGTTGATCCCCGGGGCAGGCGACGACATCCACAACTGGATGCCGTTCACCGTGGCGGGTCGGTTCCTCAACGGGCCGGGCCCGGACGCGCCGCTGAGCGCGTGGGGCTCGCTGTTCTACTTCGCGGCCGTCGCCGCGGTCCTGCTGCTGGCCGCCATCACCGCGGTCAACAAGCGCGACGCCTGACACAGCGGTCCGCCGGTCATTCGGGGAGCGGCGGACCACACCGGGGAACGGGAGCCCTGGTCACCTCGGGGGAGGGGACCAGGGCTCCCGCACGCGGCCTGCGGGCGCGGGGGATTGGTGCCAAGATCGGGCCCATGATCGAGGCGACCGGGCTGACGAAGCACTACGGCCGCACCGTCGCGGTCGACAACTTGTCGTTCACCGTCGGCGAGGGCCGGGTGACCGGGTTCCTCGGCCCGAACGGCGCGGGCAAGTCGACGACGATGCGGATGATCCTCGGCCTCGACAGCCCAACCTCCGGTGACGTGCGCATCGACGGTCAGCACTACCGCGACCTGCACCAGCCGCTGCGCACCGTCGGCGCCCTGCTGGACGCCAAGTGGGTCCACCCCAACCGATCCGCGCGCGCCCACCTGCGCTGGCTGGCCGCCGCGACCAAGCTGCCGCGGTCGCGGATCGACCAGGTGCTCGACCTGGTCGGGCTCGGCGCGGTGGCCAACAAGAACGCGGGCGGCTTCTCCCTCGGCATGTCCCAGCGGCTCGGCATCGCCGCCGCGCTGCTCGGTGACCCGCGGGTGCTGCTGTTCGACGAGCCGGTCAACGGGCTCGACCCCGAGGGCATCCTCTGGATCCGCAAGTTCATGCACCAGCTGGCCGACGAGGGCCGCACCGTCTTCGTCTCCAGCCACCTGCTCTCGGAGATGGCCCAGACCGCGCAGGACCTCGTGGTGATCGGCCGGGGCAAGCTGATCTACCAGGGCACCGTGGACGAGTTCATCGCCAACGCCACCGAGAGCACCGTGCTGGTGCGCAGTCCAACGCTGGAGAAGCTGGGCGAGCACCTGCTCGCGGCTGGCGCGGGCATCAGCGACGACGGCGACGCGCTCCGGGTGTCCGGAATGGACAGTGCGGCGATCGGCGAGCTCGCCGCGACCCGCCAGATCGTGCTGCACGAGCTGAGCCCGCAGGTCGGTTCGCTCGAGCAGGCGTTCATCCACCTGACCGGCGACACCGTCGAGTACCGGACCGAAGAACCGGCGCTGGGCACCACCGAGGAGGGGCCGACGGCATGAGCCTGCTGGAAGCGGAGCGGATCAAGCTGTTCACCACCCGCTCGCCGTGGTGGTGCGGGCTGCTGGCGATCGCGCTGCCGGTCGGGCTCACCGCGCTGATCGCCACCCAGGCGGGCGGCCCGGGGTCGGCCGAGTTCGACGCCAGCGCGACCCAGCTGCTCACCGGGCTCGGCCGCTCGGTGGTGATGGTGATGGCGGCGCTGTCGATCACCAGCGAGTACCGCTTCGGCACCATCCGGGCCACCTTCCAAGCCGTGCCCAACCGCACCTCGGCGCTGCTGGCCAAGACCGCGGTGACCGCGGTCCCCGCCGCGCTCATCGGCGCCGTCGTCGGCTTCGGCAGCTGGGCGGTGTTCCGGCTGATCCACCCGGATCCGGCGCTGGCACTGGATTCCGCGGCCGACTGGCGCGCGGTGGCAGGCCAGCCGCTGGTGTTCGCGATCACCGCGGTGCTCTCGCTCGGCGTCGGGATCCTGATCCGCCAGACCGCGGGTGCCGTCGCCGTGCTGCTGGTGTACTCGCTGCTGGTGGAGGGCCTGGTCGGGCTGATCCCGAAGATCGGCGACGACATCCAGCACTGGATGCCGTTCTTCGCCGCGGACCGGTTCATCGGCGTGCAGGCCGACGCCCCGGGCCTGCAGGAGCTGCCGCTCGGCCCGTGGGGCTACCTGGCCTACTTCGCCGCCATCGCGGTCGCCGTGCTGGCCGCCGGAATCTTGTCGGCTGGACGCCGCGACGCCTGAAGGACTTCCGACCCTGGCGATCTCGCGCGGAGTTTCCTACAACAAGCAGCAGGATTAAGACCACGTTAAGTAGGTGTGAGCCCAACCACACGTTGCGGACTTCGGTCGGCTCCCGGGGTCAGATGGACTCAAGGACCCGTCTCGGAACCCATGGAGGTGGACCTTGACGGTGCTTGACGCCAGCACGGACGACAGCCCGAACGGCAACGCGAGCGGCAGCGCGGCACAGCGGCGGCCCCCGGTGCCCGCCCAACGCGGCCTGCACGTCGAACCGATGATCGGCCTGGAGTGGTCGGAGGCGCTGGAGCAACCCGGCGGACCACCGGCGACGACACCGGCCGACGCGCGCCGGGGGTGGGTGCACCGCGCGCCGGAACCCCAGGTCATCGCGCTCTACCGGGCCGTTGTCGCCGCCGACCCGGCGTTACCCGCGCCGTGGTGGCTGCGCGCGGTCGCCGCCGGTGAGCTCACCTCCCGCCGGGAGGGGTTCGCGGTGGAGGACCGGGTGGCGAAGCTGCTGGACGCCAGACCGGGCTGGGTCTTCGTCCCGTGGGGCGTCGACGGCGACTCCGGGTACTGGGAGTACATGCCGTCCGAGCGCGCGCTGGCCGAACCGGGGATGCCGACCACGCTGGCGCACACGCACCGGCACCCGGGCTGGATCGACGTGATCCAGGTGCACGCGGGCCAGGCACCGCCGTCGATCCGGGTGCACGGTCTCGCCGACCTGCGCGCGAACCTGTCCCGACTGGAGTCCCTGCGACCGGCCAACCGGCCGGATGGCACCCTGGGCGGGTGACACCGACCGACCAGGTGCCCCGCAAGCGCACCATCGTCAGCTTCGTCAACCGCAACGGCCGGATGACGGTGGGGCAAGCCCGCGCCTGGGAGCGGTCCTGGCCCGAGCTGGGCAAGCACGTCGCCGAGCTGCCGAGCGGCCCGCTGGACGCGACGAGCTGGTTCGGCCGCGAAGCGCCCGTGCTGCTGGAGATCGGCTCCGGCATGGGCGAGACGACCTCGCAGCTCGCGCAGGCCGCGCCGGAGCTCAACTACCTGGCGATCGACGTCTACGAGCCGGGCCTCGCGCAGCTGATCCTGCGCGCGGAGGCCATGGAGCTGGCCAACCTGCGGATGTTGCGCGGCGACGCCGTCGTGCTGCTGACCGAGCACATCGCCGCGGGCTCGCTCTCGGCGGTGCGGATCTTCTTCCCCGACCCGTGGCCCAAGAAGAAGCACCACAAGCGGCGGTTGGTGCAGCCGGAGTTCATCTCCCTGATCGCCGAGCGGCTGGCCCCCGGCGGCACGGTGCACCTGGCGACCGACTGGGCCGAGTACGCCGACCAGATGCTCGAGGTGCTCTCCGGGGAGCCGCTGCTGCGCAACCGGTTCGACGGCTGGGCGCCGCGGCCGGACTGGCGCCCGGTCACGAAGTTCGAGGCCAGGGCCCGGGAAGAGGGGCGAATCAGTCGCGACCTCATCTTCGAACGAGTGAATGACTAACGGTCAGTCACATCGCCTCCGGCAGGACCACACGTCCGAGTAGTCGAGGCCACAGGTTTGCGTACCGATATCCAGTGATGTGACCGCCCTGCGCGACGAGCCCGCCCCGACCGCTTCCCGCACCACCGCGCCGACGCCGCTCACCGCGCCCGCCCCACCGAGTCCGGTCGCCGCCTTCACCGGGTCCGTGCCCAACCCGCTGGCGCCCACCGTGATCACCACCCCGGTGGCGCCGCCGGACCAAGGGCCGCCGAACCAGGTGCTGCCGAACCAGGTGCCCGCGGCCCGGTCGAAGGCGACGCCGCTCTACGACGCGGCTGAGCGGTTCCTGCGCGCCTTCCACGAGGCCCGGCCCAAGGCGGGTCCGATCGACGCGCGGCTGGCCAAGGTCCGCGCCGAGATCGCCGCGACCTGCACCTACCGGCACACCCCGGCCGAACTCGCCTACGGCGCCCGGCTCGCGTTGCGCGAGAGCGGCTGGTGCCCGGAGAGCATCCCCTGGCGCGGCCTGCTGGTCCGCGACCTGCGCGAGGTGCGCGCCGCGGCGGACGTCGCCGCCGAGTGCGTGCGGCACCTGCGGATGGCGGCCGGTGGCGGCACGATCCGCCCGGTCGTCAGCGTGTTCGCGCCGGACTCGCCGTGGCGCCCCGGCCCGCGCATCCGCAACGACCAGTTGGTCCGCTACGCGGGCTACCGCGAACCGTCCCATGTGCTCGGTGACCGCAGGTACGTCGACTTCACCACCGGCGTCTGCAAACTCGGCTGGCGCCCGCCGACCCCGCGCGGCCGGTTCGACCTGCTGCCGCTGGTGGTCGAGTCCGGCACCGACGGCGTGCGGCTGTTCCCGATCCCGCGCGACGCCGTGCTGGAAGTCCGGTTGACGCACCCGGAACTGCCGTGGTTCGCCGAGTTGGGCCTGCGCTGGCACGCGGTGCCGGTCATCGCCAACACCCGGCTGCACATCGGCGGCATCGACTACCCGGCCGCGCCTTACAACGGCGTCTACATCTGCCGCGCCATCGGGGAGGACGTGCTCGGCGAGGACGCCGCCTACGGACTGGCCACTGTGGTCGCCGAGCGGCTCGGGCTCGACACCTCCCGCGAGCGCACCCTCTGGCGCGACCGCGCGGCCCTCGAACTCAACCGCGCGGTCCTGCACTCGTTCGACAAGGCGGGCGTCAGCATCGAGCACTCGGCCGAGGTGTACCTGCCCGCGGGCGACCACCAGGACCGCCCGGCGTTCGTCCGCTAAGCGGTCGGCACCGGTTCCCGTTCCGCCGCCGCGTCAGCGGGCGGCGGCGGGGGCGAGGACTTCCTCAACCGGATGACCACCTTGTCCGGCGCGCCCTCGAGCACACCACCGGCCGGGTCGTCGCCGGGGAAGCGGCGGGCCAGGTCGCGCTCCGGGTGGTAGATCTCGCGGATGATCACCACGCAGATGAGCACCACCGCGATGTCGCGCAGCACGACCGTGCCGAGGAACCACTCCTCCGGCAGGCCCTTGTTGCTCTCGCCGAGGTAGTACATCATCCGCGGCGCCCAGACCAGGGCGTCGATGGTCATCCAGGCGAGCAGCAACTTCCACCTGGGCAGCGCGAGGATCGCCAGCGGGACCAGCCACAGGCTGTACTGCGGGCTCCAGACCTTGTTGGTCAGCAGGAACGCGGCCACCACCAGGAACGACAGCTGCGCGACCCGCGGCCGGGTCTTGGCGTGCAGGCCGATGAACGCGATGCCCGCGCAGCACGCCACGAACAGCACGGCGCTGACCAGGTTCAGCCAGGTCGGCGACTCGCCGAAGGGCACCTGGCCGTCGAAGCCCTCCCAGCCGGTGAACTTCATCAGCACGTTGTAGATCGAGTCCGGGTCCGCGCCGCGTTCGGAGTTGCGCCGGAAGAACTCCCACCAGCCCTGCCGGTACTGCTCCGGGATGATCAACCAGGCGTTGCAGATCGCCCACGTGAACGCGGCCAGACCGGCGGTGTTCCACCAGTCGCGCATCCGGCCCGAGCGCAGGCACAGGATCAGCAGCGGACCGAGCAGGAACGCCGGGTAGAGCTTCGCCGCGGCGCCGAGGCCGATGAGGATGCCTGCCACCCCGGTGCGCTTGCGCGACCACGCCAGCAGCGCGGCGGCGGCGAACGCGGTGGCCAGGGTGTCGAAGTTGGTGAACGCGTGCACCGCGACCAGCGGGGACAACGCGATGAAGGCGACGTCCCACGGTCTATGTCGGGCCGTTCGACCCGTGGTCCAGATGGTGATCAGCCACGCGATGGACAGCCACAGCGCGCTGATCGTGAAGTAGATGACCACCGGCAGCGCCGTCGGCAACCACCCCTTGGCGGCGACCTCCATGTAGCCGTGGGTCAGCTTGGCGTTGACCCACTGGAACATGCCGGTGAGCACCGGGTACTCCATGTACCGCAGCTGCTGGGTCGGCTTGCCCTCGTCGTCGTACCAGGACGTCTTGTAGGGGAAGGTGTCCGGTTTGTCCAACCGCTCAGCGGTGTAGAGCGGGACGATGTCCGAGTAGCACATCGCCACGAACGGGCGGTTCGCCCGCCAGTCCAGCTCCAGCTTGTCGCCGGAGTTGTACTGCTGCACGCAGGCGGCCTTGGTGAACCACCCGAGCGCGAGCCCGACCACGGCGAGCAGCAGCGCCACCCGCAGCGGGGTCCAGAACCAGTGCCTGCCGACCACGGCGTGCCTGCCGAGCGGCCCGCCGAGCGGCCCGGTCGCCCCCCTGCCGATCGACTCCGACCAGGACGGGCGCACCCGCTCCTGCTCACTGAGCGTCGCGGTGTCGGCGACCTGGCCGACCCCGGGTACGACCACGACCGGGGACTCGTCCGCAACCGGGGAGTCACCCGCCACCGGGGACCCGGCCGACGGCTCGGTCCCGATCTCAACCGGTCGCTCGGCCTCGTCTGGCCGCTCTGGATCGCCTGGCACGCGGCGATGCTACGGCCTGCCGTGTGCGAACGGGGTAGGGCGGCGGGCAAATAACACCCTGCCGCGCGACCCCGCCCCGGGGTCTCTCGGGGGTCTAACCAGTCACTGTTCCAGCCACCGCCACCACCACCGCTGCGGGCCTGATCCACCCCACCTCCCGCCAACCCCACCTCCTGTTCCTGCTCGATGGGGCGGACTTGTTTTGCGCGGGGGAGCGACACCCGTAGCGTTTCCTCGCGGCAGGGCCAGTCTTTTCGGCCCCTGCTGTGCGGACCTGCCACGGGTGTCGTAGGGGCCCCACGCAAAACAAGTTCGCCCCATCGAGCCAACCGCACCCCCAACCCCGGCACGGACACACATGGACCGCCCACCCCACGCGCCTCGCCACCAGCTCACGTACTTAGCCACCGGCCACACGCTCTGCCGCCGGCCCACGCGCTTTGCCCCCAGAAACGACCCAGGGCCGCAGACCCGGTGGTCTGCGGCCCTGGACCGCTAGTTGTTGCCCGGTAGTGGGACGTCGGTCCCGGTCGGGTTGGGTGGTGTTGGTTTCGTCGGCCGGGTCTTGGTCGTGGTCGCCGACGGGTCCGGGTCGTCCGGGTCGGTGGTCGTGGTGGTCACCGGCGGCGGGACCTCGGTCGTGGTCGTCGGCGGGTTGTTCTCCGTCGGCCGCGGCTTCGACTCGCTGGTCGGGGCGGGCTTCTCCGCCTCGCCGATGGGCACGAACCGGGGGAAGTTCTCCTTCGGCGCGTCCGCGAGGTAGGCGTTCATGAACTTCTGCCAGACCTTGCCGGGCAGCCCGGAGCCGTAGACCGTCTTGCCGCCCGCGTCCTTGAGCGGCGCGCCGCTCTCCGCGCTCAGCGCCACCGCGACCGACACCTGCGGGGTGTAGCCGACCATCCACGCCTTCGCGTTGTCGGCGGTCTCCACGCCCTGCGGGTTGGTGTACTGGTGGGTACCGGTCTTGCCAGCGCACGGCCGGTCCTTGGCGCACTCGATCTTCGAGGACTTCGGGATCGGCAGCAGCGACTCGGTGACGTTGCGGGCGATCTTGGCGTTGTTGTCCGGGTTGTTCGGGTCGAACGCCAGGCTCTCCGCGTACGCGGGCTCGGCGGCCGCCTCCCACGCCGCGCCGCCGTCCGGGTACTCGATCTTGGCGACCAGGTGCGACGGCCTGCGCACCCCGCCGGAGGCGAAGGTCGCGTAGGCCGTGGCCATGTCCCTGGCGCTGACCCGGGTCATGCCACCGCCGATGGCGATGTTGAGGTCGAGCGCCTTGGACAGGTCCGAGGTGATGCCCGCTTCCTTGGCCGCCTCGGCGACACCGGCGGGTTTCACGTCGTTGTAGACCATGTCGCTGAACACCACGTTCAGCGATTCCTTCATCGCCTGCGCGACCGTGCACTCCCCGCAGCCGGGCTTGCTCGCGTTCTTGACGACCTTCGACCCGCCGAAGCTCTTGGGCGTGCTGTCGTACATCTCCTGCAAGCCCTTGCCCAGCTTGAGCAGGCCGACCAGGTCGAACGGCTTGAACGACGACCCGGGTTCCTGCTTGATGTTCGCCCAGTTCGTCCCGTTGGGATCGCTGCCCGGGTAGTAGGCGAGGATCCCGCCGGTCTTCGGGTCGACCGCGACCGTGCCCATGTGCATGTTCGCGGGCTGGTTGGCCATCACCTGGCTGACCGACTCCTCGAGCAGCTGCTGCGCGCGCGGGTCGATGGTCGTGGTGATCTTGTAGCCGTTCTGCTTGAGCCGCGCCTCGTCGTAGCCGAGGTCCTCCAGCTCGGCGGCCACCAGGAACGGGATCTTCGCCCGCGGGCCGGTCAGCGCGGCCTGCTTGTTGGTCTCCGGGTCCAGCGGCGTGGGGAACGCGGCCGACGCCTTCTCCTCCTGCGACATCCAGCCGTTCTTGACCATCTGGTCGGAGACGTAGTCGTAGCGCCGCTGCTGGTACTCCGGCAGCTTCGACTTGGCCGGGGTCTGGATCATGCCCGCCAGCAGCGCCGCCTGCGGGCGGGTGATCTGCCGCAGGTCGTCGACGCCGTAGTAGGCCTTCGCCGCCGCGGCGATGCCGTAGGCGCCGCGACCGAAGTACACCGTGTTGAGGTACGCGGTGATGATGTACTTCTTGTCGTAGGTCTTGTTCATCTTGTAGGCCTTCACGACCTCGACCCACTTGCGGGTGAGCGTGGGGTCGTCGTTGCCGCTGGCCTGCTTGATGTACTGCTGGCTGATCGTCGAGCCACCGCCGCCACCGCCGGTGGCGTTGTTCCACACCGCGCGCATGATGCCGCCGACGTCGAACCCGGAGTTGGTCTCGAAGGTGGCGTCCTCGGCCGCGTAGACGGCGTGCTTGAGGTCGTCGGGGATGTCCTCGGGCTTGAGCATCACCCGGTTCGCGCCGGAACCGGCGATCTTGGACATCTCCTGGCCGTTGTTGTAGAGCAGGGTGACGACCTTGGCCTGGCTGGCCGCGACGTCCTCCGGGTTGTCCACGTCGACGAGCTGGTAGGTGATGAAGAAGGCCAGGATCGGACCGATGATCATCAGGGCCGCGGCGACGTAGATGGTGCGCCGGACCCGCCGCCAGATCTTCTTCTTGCGCATGGCGCGCAGTTCCTCTTCGGTCGGACCGCGGTCCTCGTCCTCGGGTTCGTCGTTGTAGCCCTCTTCGAGCTCGGGCTCGCGGTGGGTGAGCAGCTGCGGCTCGGACCGGACCTGGCCCTGACCGGGCGCCTTGGTCATGAACACCGTCGGCGCCTCACCCGGGCCGGGCCTGCCGATCGCGACCGTCTGGTCGGCGGAGCGGTTCGGGTCGGCACCGCGACCGGGGGTCGCCATCGCCATCGTCGGGTCGGCTGGGCCCGGCCCACCGGGCCTGCGCGGACCGGGGCCGCCCGCGGGGCCCATCATCGCCGTCGCCGCGGGTCCACCAGGTCCACCGGGGCCAGCGGGCCCACCCGGACCACGCTGACCAGGACCTGGGCCGGGCCCACCTGGGCCGGGCCCACCAGGACCGCGACCGCCGGGACCACCGATCGGACCACCGGGCGGCGAACCGCCGGGACCGGGGCGCCCGGGTCCACCGGGACCACGACCGCCCGGGGCACCCGCAGGCGCGGGACCTCCCGGACCGGGGCCCGCTTGGCCGCGGCCAGCCGGTTCCTCGGGGCGGCGGGCACCGCGGTCACCGCGCTGCCCGCCCGCACCGTCCGCCGGGCCGTCGCCGTCGTCCTCCCAGAGCGGGCTCCAGAATCCGGTGCGCTCCTCGGACTGACCGGCGGGTTGCCCCGCCTTGGCGCGGCCCGCGTCCGGGTCGTCGCCGGTCGGCCACTCCGGCTCCGGCCGTCGACGCTGGTCACTGTGGTCGTTCACGAAAAAGCCTCCCAGACCGGCGCCCCTGGGCGGGACGTCGTTCGGTGGTCACGCGCGGCAACGCACAGGTGCTCGCGAGGGGACCCGGTCACGCAAAGCACCTCACTCGGCTGCCGTCCTCCTACGGGTGGGGACTCCCCCGGTACCCAGGACGTACGACTGCACCAGGTGGTTCCACGAGCAGGTTCGACAAACCTCGACGGTGTAGACGGAGAACTCCTCGAACACCGCTGCCATCCGCGCCAGCTCCTCCGGCGCGCGGGCCGACCCGGAGGCGTGCTTGAGCTCGTCGCCGTAGACCCAGTTGACATTGGTGAGGTGTTCTTTCCGGCAGACCGGGCAGGTCACGTCGGTCGGCTGCCCGTGGAACTTGGCGGCGCGCAGCAGGTACGGGTTGGCGTCGCACACCTCGTTGGTGCCGACGCGACCCGAGTAGACCCCGGCGAGCAGCGATCTGCGCTGCAACGCGTAGTCGACCACCTGCCGCTGCGTTCGCACGAGGACAGCCTACGCGGCCGCGTTATCACGGCGGTGATCCGATTCGCGGCGCCGACATGCACCGCCTTCCCCATTCGTGATCAGCGCGTGCCCTGACCGGCCCCGATGCGCCCGGCCGTGCGGCGGCGGGCGGCGCGCGCGGGTGACGTGGTGATTGACACAGGCGGTCGAGTTGGCCAAGCTCGCGATGTATCGGCACGATATAAGTGACCAGTAGGTCAACCCACATCGTGCGGTGTTCGGTCCTGCGGAAGGGGGTGCCCCGTGCTCGAGTTCGCGATCCTCGGGTTGCTCCACGAGGCCCCGATGCACGGCTACGAGCTGCGCAAGCGCTTGCACGATCTGCTCGGCACGCTGCGGACGTTCTCCTACGGCTCGCTCTACCCGACACTGCGGCGACTGCTGCGGTCCGGGTGGATCGCCGAGGAGACCCCCGAGGGCGACCGGTCGTGGGGCAGGCGCGGCAAGCGCGTCTACAAGCTCACCGCGGAGGGCAAGGAGCACTTCGCGGACCTGCTGGCCGACGCGGGCCCGCAGACCTGGGACGACGAGGGTTTCGGCGTCCACATGGCGTTCTTCTCCCGGACCCCGGCCGAGGTGCGGATGCGCATCCTCGAGGGCAGGCGGCGCAGGGTCGAGGAACGCCGGGAGGGCCTGCGCTCGTCGATGGCGCGCGCGGGTGAGCAGATCGACCGCTACACCCGGGAGCTGCACCGGCTCGGCCTGGAGACCAGCGAGCGCGAGGTGCGCTGGCTCAACGAGCTGATCGCCAGCGAGCAGAGCGAGCAGCGCGACCCATCGGATTGACCGCGGGCAGGCAGGCGCCTGTGACGAGAGAACCGCGCCACGCGCGGCTGGAAACGAGAAGGAGAACCGGCATGGGCGAGAACCGCCAGAGCGTGCGGGTGGCCATCGTCGGCGTCGGCAACTGCGCGGCGTCGCTTGTGCAGGGCGTGCACTACTACCGCGACGCCGATCCGACGACGCGGGTGCCGGGCCTCATGCACGTCCAGTTCGGCGACTACCACGTGCGCGACATCGAGTTCGTCGCCGCGTTCGACGTCGACGCCAAGAAGGTCGGCCGCGACCTGTCCGAGGCGATCGTGGCCAGCGAGAACAACACCATCAAGATCTGCGACGTCCCGCCGCTCGGCGTGTCGGTGCACCGCGGCCACACCTTCGACGGCCTCGGCGAGTTCTACCGCGAGATGATCACCGAGTCCGACGAGGAGCCGGTCGACGTGGTCGCCGCGCTGCGCGAGGCCGAGGTCGACGTGCTCGTGTCGTACCTGCCGGTCGGCTCGGAGGAGGCGGACCGCTTCTACGCCCAGTGCGCCATCGACGCGGGCGTCGCCTTCGTCAACGCGCTGCCGGTGTTCATCGCCTCGGACCCCGAGTGGGCGGCGAAGTTCACCGAGGCGGGCGTGCCGATCGTCGGCGACGACATCAAGTCGCAGGTCGGCGCCACGATCACGCACCGGGTGATGGCGAAGCTGTTCGAGGACCGCGGCGTGGAGCTGCAGCGGACCTACCAGCTCAACTTCGGCGGCAACATGGACTTCATGAACATGCTGGAGCGCAAGCGGCTCCAGTCGAAGAAGATCTCCAAGACGCAGTCGGTCACCTCGCAGATCCCGCACGAGATGGCCAAGGCGGACGTGCACATCGGCCCGTCGGACCACGTGCCGTGGCTCGACGACCGCAAGTGGGCCTACGTCCGGCTGGAGGGGCGCTCGTTCGGCGACACCCCGCTGAACCTGGAGTACAAGCTCGAGGTCTGGGACTCGCCCAACTCGGCTGGCGTGATCATCGACGCGGTGCGCGCGGCGAAGATCGCCCTGGACCGGGGCATCGGCGGGCCGATCCTCTCGGCGTCCTCCTACTTCATGAAGTCCCCGCCGGAGCAGTACTCCGACGACGACGCCTTCGAGGCCGTGGAGGCCTTCATCCGCGGCGACGTCGAACGCTGAGACACTCCTCCCGCCACCCACCCCCTCATCCCCGCCCGGCATCGTCCCCGGCTCGGGTGCGCGGGCAGGCGGGACACAAGTGCCGAAGGGCCGCCACCCGTACTCGGGTGGCGGCCCTTCGGCGTCTGCGCGTCACGGTTCGGTTGCGCAGCGCGAGGAGCAAGGCGGAGCCGGAGGAGTTCGCTCGCTGTTCACGTAGATGCCCGCTTCACCTGGTTTCGGACTCCTAGGTTCACGCCGTTCCCACTTGACTGTCCGCACCCACGGAGGCTCCGTGACCACCACCGACGGCCGGATCTCGCTGCCGCTTTTGCCGCCGAACCACCCGCTTGGCCGCTCCTCGATCACCTGCGAGTACCGGTGTGGCAACGCCTGCTCGCACGAGGCGCCCAACACCACGGACAACGCCTACTTCGGCGACGTGGTCCGCTCGATCGTCAGCCGCCGCGGCATGTTGAAGGCGGGCGCGGTGCTCGCCGTCGCCGGTGCCGGGGTCGCGGGCATGGCCGGTACCGCGGCCGCGCACCCCGACCACGGTGGCCACGGCGGTCGTCCGCCGCGCGGCCCCAAGGGCTTGGACTTCACCGCCGTCGCGCCCAACCGCGAGGACCGGATCACCACCCCGGAGGGCTACCACAACTCGGTCGTCATCCGCTGGGGCGACCCGGTGCTGCCCGGCGCGCCCGCGTTCGACTTCGACAAGCAGACCGCCGCGGCGCAGGCCAAGCAGTTCGGCTTCAACAACGACTTCTGCGGGCTGGTGCCCTTCGGCCACGACCGCTGGCTCATGGTGAGCAACCACGAGTACACGACCGAGTCGGCCATGTTCAAGGGCTTCAGCCAGGCCAACCCGACCGAGGAGCAGGTCAAGATCGGCTGGGCCGCGCACGGCCTGTCGGTCGTGGTCGTCGAGCGCGACCGGCGCAGCGGCAAGCTGCTGCCCAAGCTCGACCGCCGCTACAACCGCCGGATCACGGTCACCTCGGAGTTCCAGGTCGACGGCCCCGCCGCGGGCAGCCAGTACCTGCGCACCACCGCGGACCCGTCCGGCCGCAAGGTGTTCGGCACGCTGAACAACTGCGCCGGTGGCGTCACCCCGTGGGGCACCATCCTCTCCGGCGAGGAGAACTTCAACCAGTACTTCGCCAACGCGGGCTCGGTGACCGAGCCGGTCGCCAAGGCCCGGCTGTCGCGCTACGGCCTCGCCGGGGCGGCCAGCACCCGCAAGTGGGAGAACTTCGACCCGCGCTTCGACGTGGCCAAGGAGCCCAACGAGGTCAACCGCTTCGGCTGGATCGTCGAGGTCGACCCGCTCGAGCCGGGTTCCAAGCCGGTGAAGCACACCGCGCTCGGCCGGTTCAAGCACGAGGGCGCGACCATCCAGATCGCCCGCAACGGCAAGGTCGTCGCCTACCTCGGCGACGACGAGCGCTTCGACTACATCTACAAGTTCGTGTCGAAGGAGCGCTACCGCCCGGGCGACCGCGCGCACAACAAGAAGCTGCTCGCCGAGGGCACCCTCTACGTCGCCCAGTTCACCGGTGACAGCCCGGCCACCGAGTTCGACGGCACCGGCAAGCTCCCCACCGACGGCGAGTTCGACGGCTCCGGCAAGTGGATCCCGCTGGCCTCCGGCGACAAGTCCTTCGTGGACGGCTTCACCGCCGAGGAGGTGTACGTCTTCACCCGCCTCGCCGCGGACAAGGTCGGCGCCACCAAGATGGACCGCCCCGAGGACATCCAGCCCAACCCGGTCAACGGCCGCATCTACGCCGCGCTGACCAACAACACCGACCGCGGCAAGCCGGGCAAGGAAGGCCCGACCGAGATCAACCCGCGCAACGGCAACAAGCACGGCCACATCCTGGAGTGGGCGGAGAGCAAGGGCGACCACACCGCGCTCACCTTCTCCTGGAAGCTGCTGCTGGTCTGCGGTGACCCGACCACCACCGACACCTACTTCGGCGGCTACGACAAGACGCAGGTCAGCCCGATCTCCTGCCCGGACAACGTCGCCTTCGACCGCCACGGCAACCTGTGGATCTCCACCGACGGCAACGCCCTGGGCTCCAACGACGGCCTGTTCGTGGTGCCGGTGGAGGGCCGCTACCGCGGTTACCTCAAGCAGTTCCTCACCGTGCCCCTCGGCGCGGAAACCTGCGGCCCGGTCATCGAGGACGACTTCATCCTCGTGTCCGTCCAGCACCCGGGCGAGCTCGACGGCGCCAGCGCCGACAACCCCCTCACCCACTGGCCCGACGGCGGCACGGCCCAGCCGCGCCCCGCGGTCGCGGTGATCTGGAAGTCCGGCTGCCGCATCGGCGAGTAGTAGGCCCCTGGGGCCCGTGCGCTTTCCGCTGCGCACGGGCCCTAGGTTTGCCCCCATGCCCCTGGCCTTGATCACCGGCGCCTCCCGCGGCATCGGCGCCGCCACCGCCCGCGCCCTAGCCGACTCCCACACCCTCCTGCTGGGTGGCCGCGACCGCGGCGCCCTCGCCGCCCTGGCAGCCGAACTCCCCGACGCCCGCCCCTGGCCGGTCGAACTGACCGACCCGTCCGCCCTCGCCGCCGCCACGTCCGATCTGTCCGAAGTGGACGTCCTGGTGCACTCGGCTGGCATCGCCCGGGTCGGCCCCCTCGAAGACGCCTCCGCAGCCCGCTGGCGGGAGATGTACGAGGTCAACGTCATCGCCGCAGTAGAACTAACACGGTTGCTGCTGCCCGCGTTGCGTGCGACCGGTGGGCATGTGGTGTTGGTGAACTCGGGTGCGGGTCGCAACGCCAACCCCGGGTGGGGGCCTTATGCGGCCAGCAAGTTCGCGTTGCGGGCTTATGCGGATGTGTTGCGGGGGGAGGAACCTGGGATTCGGGTGACCTCGGTCTTCCCCGGGCGGACCGACACCGCTATGCAGCGGACGGTTCGCGAGGACGAGGGCGGCGCTTATGAGGCGGAGCGCTACTTGCGGCCGGAGTCAGTGGCTGCCGCCATTCGCACGGCGGTGCTGGCAACGGCGGAGGCACATCTCACTGAGGTCGTGATTCGCTCGCGCTAGTTTCTGGCTGCTCCCCGTTTGGCTGAACCTTGCTGGCGCCTTGCTGTCGACCTGCGGTTCTGTTTGTCCACAACCCTTCTGGTTATCCACAGCTTTTCGCCGACCCCTTCCGCGGGCGTGAGACCGGGTAGACTGGCACCGGGGACGCCCCCCGTGGTGTGGTGGGGGTCGGGGCCGCACGGGGAGGGCCTCCGATTTGCGCGAATTGCCGGACGACCTGGCGATTCGCGCCGCTCTCTGCCTCAGCGATCCTTTCGGCACGCCCACATCGCCGCGACCGAGCTCCGGCTCTACCTCGCCCGAAGGTTCGACTCCACCCCTTCGTCAAGTCGCTCCCTTCGGCTGAACTTCCCACCGCTTATCTGCCCCCACCTGCGGATTCTGGTTATCCACAACCCCCTCCACCATCCCCAACTTTCCGCCGACCCCCTCCGCGGGCCCCACTCCCGATAGACTGGCACCGGGGACGCCCCCCGTGGTGTGGTGGGGGTCGGGGCCGCACGGGGAGGGCCTCCGATTTGTGTGAATGGCCGGTCGACCTGCGGACGCACACCCTTTAGACGCTGGCAACCGCCATCAGACGAGCGGGATCACCCCAGCCTTGCCGCGGCTACACCCCATTCCCACCCATCCGAAGTTTGATCCCACCGCCTCGCCAAACCGCCCTCATTCGGCTGAACTTCCCACCGCACATCCGCCCCCACCTGCGGATTCTGGTTATCCACAACCCATTCGGTCATCCACAGCTTTTCGCCGACCCCCTCCGCGGGCCCCACACCGGGTAGACTGGCACCGGGGACGCCCCCCGTGGTGTGGTGGGGGCTGGGGCCGCACGGGGAGGGCCTCCGAAGGGCGGATCCGGCGGCTGAGCTGGGGATTGACCAAGTAGACGCGCGAAGAGAGTTACACGAGCCGTCCAGCGGCTACGCGAGCTTTCGCCAGGGCGTCGGCCATCGGCACAGAAACGGTCTCGGCGTCGGATACCACCTGGGCGCCCGCGACCCAGACGTCCCGGACCGTTCGGCCGCCAGCTGCCCAGACCAGGTTCGACAGCAGGTGGTCGTCGGCGATGTCGAGGCCCGCGGCGAAGGCCGGGTCGTCCACGCCGATGTGCACGATGTCGGCCCAGGCGCCGGGTTCCAGGGTGCCGATGTCCGAACGGGACAGTGCGGCGGCGCCGCCGCGGGTGGCCAGCAGGAGCAGGTCCGCGGCGCGGAGCACGGTTGAGTCCATGGTGGACACGCGGGCGAGCAGACCGGCCAGGCGGACGTCTTCCCAGAGGTCGAGGTCGTCGTTGCTGGCGGGGCCGTCGGTGCCGAGGCCGAGGGGGACGCCCGCGGCGCGCAGGTCGGCGACGCGGGCGATGCCGGAGGCCAGTTTGGTGTTGGAGCCGGGGCAGTGGGCGACGCCGACGTTGTGCCGCTTGAGGGTGTTGATGTCCTCGTCGGACAGGTGCACCGCGTGGGCGGCGAGCACCCGTCCGCCGAAGAGGCCGACCTCGTCGAGCAGGGCGGGGACCGAGCCGTGCTTCTCGCGCTGCACGACGTCTTCCGGCAGCGACTCGGCGACGTGGATCTGGACCAGTGCGCCCCGCTCCCGCGCCGCCGCGCCGACCTGGGCGAGGGCGTCGGGGGAGAGGGTGTACGCCGAGTGCGGGCCGTAGCCGATCTCGATGCGCTCGCCGTGGCCGAAGCGCAGGCCGTCGTTGTCGATCCACGCGCTGGTCTGCTCGAGCTGCGCGGCCCAGTCCCAGCCGGGGGCGTCGATGATCGCCGGGGCCAGCACCAGCCTGGCCCCGGTGTCGAGCACCGCGCGGACCAGTTCCTCGCCGTAGAAGTACATCTCCGCGCTGGTCGTGACGCCCGCGCGCAGCATCTCCAGCGAGCCGAGGACCATGCCCGCGTACACGTCGTCCGGGGTCAGCTTCGCCTCGGTCGGCCAGATCACCTCGGTCAACCAGCGCATCAGCGGGAGGTCGCCGCCGAGGCCGCGCAGCAGGGTCATCGGGCTGTGCGCGTGCGCGTTGACCAACCCGGGCATCAGGATCCCGGTTACCCGCCGGGTGGGTCCGTCGTGCCGCGGCGCCTGGTCGGCGGGGCCCGTGTGGGTGATCCGACCGTCGTCGCCGATGTCGAGGACGGCGTCGCGGACCACGGTGCAGTCGGGGTCGCACGGGAGGAGCACGGGTGCGTGGAGGCGAAGCGGCATAGATGGATCCTGCCGGCCGCTCAAGCGGTCGACATCAGGTCGTCCGGGATGCCGCGGCCGATGGCGGGGGACCAGCCCGCCGCCTGGATGCGCGTGGTGTCGAGCACGGCGTCGGCGGCCAGGAAGCTCGCGCCCCAGCCGTGCGCGGCGATCGCCTCGTCCAGCGACCACGCGGCTACCGGGACGGCCGCCGCCGCGCCGACCGCGGTCATGAGGTCGACCAAGGACAGGTGTCCGTCCGCGACGTGGAACGCGCCGGTCGCCGGGGACTCCAGCAGCCGGGCGTAGGCGAGCGCGAGATCGCGGACGTGGACGGTGGACCAGCGGTTCTCGCCGTCGCCGATGTAGCGGGCCACCCCGTCGGCTGCGGCTTGGGCGACCAAGCGGTGCACCGGCCCGCCGCCGTCGCCGTAGACCATCGGCGGGCGGACGACGACACCGCGCACCCGCGAGTCCAGCACCCGCGCCTCGGCCTCGGCGAGCCACGCGAGCGGCCCGTCGGCGGGGGCGGTGTCGTCCTCGGTCACCGGGGTCCGCGATGACCGGGTCCGCGGCGCGCCGGTGGTCGTGATGAACACGCCGCCTGCCATCGCGCCGAGCATGGCGGTCACGGCGGCGCGGTCGACCTCGGCGCGGTCGGCGGTCTCGGTGGCGGCGGTGTGCACGACGCCGTCGCCCTCGGCGGCGGCGCGGGCCAGGGCGTCGAGGTCGGTCAAGCTCGCGCGGACCGGTTCGGCGCCGTGGCCGCGCACGACGGCCTCGGCGAGCGGGGTGCGGGCCAGGCCGCGCACCCGGTGCCCGCGGGCGATGAGGGTCCTGCTCAGCGCGGACCCGATGTACCCGCTGGCCCCGGTGACGAAGATGTCCACTGTGGTCTCCCGTTCTGGTGGTAGACCAAAGGTAGGAATCCGGTGGGGGTGGCGGGAATGCTCGGGGGTCCAGGCTTCATGCGCGACGGTCCAGGGGATGTGCTGTCCACGCTGCTGCGGCAGGTCCGCATCGGGGTGGCGCGGTTCGGGCGGGTGGAGCTGGGCGCGCCGTGGGGGGTGCGGTTGGCGCAGCGGGACACGGTCTCCCTGCACCTCCTGCTCGAAGGGGACCTGTGGGTAGACGACTGTCCTATCGCGGTCGGTGAGCTCGTGGCGCTCCACAGTGCACCCCACACCTTGCGCAACCACCCCGATGCCGAGGTGGTGGACGAGCCCGACTGGCCGAGTGACAGCGAGCTCACCGTCTACCGACGACTCGGTGGTGACGGCCAACGCACGGTCCTGCTCTGCGCCGAGGTGACCATCGAGGGCGCAGGGCGCTCTCTTCTCCTAAGAGCCCTCTCGCCGATGGTGCACCTACCGTCGAGCCTGCCCAGCTTCGAAGCGCTCCTCGACGCGCTACGCGACGAGATCCGGGAACGCCGCCCGGCGACCGAGGTGATCGCGGCCCGGTTGATCGAGTTGGTCCTCCTCCAGGTCATCCGGGTCGAACTCGCGCGACCCGCCGAGTCGGGCGCCTGGCGGGCGGCGCTGGCCGACGGCCGGATCGGGCGGGCGCTGGCGGCCATCTACACCGAGCCCGCCCGCGGCTGGACGGTCGCCGGGCTCGCGCGCGTGGCTGGGATGAGCCGGGCGGCGTTCGCGCCGCGGTTCCGCGAACTGGTCGGCGAGGGGCCCGGCGCGCACCTGACCCGCTGGCGGATGGACCTGGCGAAGGCGACCCTGCTGGAGCGGCCGGACCGGTCGGTCGCGCAGGTCGCCGCAGCGGTCGGGTACGGCAGCGAGTTCGCCTTCAGCACCGCGTTTCGCCGGGTCACCGGCTTGCCACCCGGCCGCTACCGGAATACCCACTTGCCCGAGGACGCTGTCTAGATGAAACACTGCGGCAATACATAGGATGATCGGAGGCCCGCGCATGGCGAGTCGACAGGGCCTCTGGCTCGGCTTCTTCGCCTACCTCGCGTGGGGCTTCTTCCCGCTGTACTGGCCGCTGCTCGCCCCAGCGGGCCCGGTTGAGATCCTGGCGCACCGGATCTGCTGGTCGCTCGTCGTCGTCGCGGCGATCACCGTGGTCGGCAAGCGCTGGAAGCACCTGCGCGCGATCAACCGCCGCACGCTCGGGTTCATCTCCGTCGGCGCGCTGACCATCGGCCTCAACTGGGGCATGTACATCTACGGCGTCAACAGCAACCAGGTGGTCGAGACCGCCCTCGGCTACTTCATCAACCCCCTGGTCACCATCGCCCTCGGCGTGGTGTTCATGGGCGAGCGGCTGCGCCCGGCGCAGTGGATCGGCCTGGCCGTCGCGTTCGCCGCCGTCGTGGAGTTGACCTTCGACTACGGCAGGCTGCCGTGGATCGCGCTGACCCTGGCGTTCTCGTTCGGCACCTACGGGCTGATGAAGAAGAAGGCCGACGTCGGCTCGAGCGAGGGCCTGGCGCTGGAGACCGCGATCCTCACCCCGCTCGCCTTCGGGTTCCTGGTGTTCACCCACAGCACCGGCGGTGGCACGTTCGGCCACGCGGGCTGGCTCAACGCCGTCCTCCTGGCGGGCACCGGCCTGATCACCGCCATCCCGCTGCTGCTCTTCGGCGCCGCGGCGACCAAGGTGCCGATGACCACGCTCGGCCTGCTGCAGTACTTCGTGCCGATCATCCAGTTCGGCATCGGCCTGCTGATCTTCCACGAGCAGATGACCACCGCCCGCTGGGTCGGCTTCGGCCTGGTCTGGCTGGCGCTGATCATCATCACCGCCGAGTCGCTGATCACCCGGCGCCGGGTCGGGGCGCGGCGGGTTGCCCAGCCGGAGCCGGAACTGGTCTAGCGGTCGACGAGCCTGCGGACCAGCTTGAGCCCCGACCACACCGCGTCGATGGCGCACACCTTCACGTCGACCAGGCCGTGCTCCAGCGCAAACCCGCGGACGCCGTTCTCGTCGAGGTCGGTCGGGACCTTCGCGGCCTTCTTCGGCCAGGCGACCCACAGCGCGCCGTCGACCTTGAGCCGCGCCACCGACGGCGCCCAGCCGCGAACCAGGTCAGCGGTCCACGGGCAGAACAGCAGCACCGCGTCGTAGGGCTCGCGACCGGCCCGGCTGTGGTGCGGGGCACCCAGGTCGAACCCCTCGGGCGCGCCGGTCACCAGCACCCGGGAGGCCGCCTTGACGCCCAACTTCTGCGCGAGCGGCTTGCCCGAGTACCCGGCGGTCATGTGCGGGCGGGGGCGGCGGGCAACAGCGGTTCGTCGACGGTGTCCTTCGCGCTGAGGAACGCGACGAACAGGCCGACCAGCAGCGCGGCCCGACCCCAGACGCCGATCATCACCGCCTGCGCGGCGAAGCCCTCGTAGATGCCCGAGGGCTGGCGGGCGGCGATCTGGGCGAACCAGAGGAAGATGCCGATCCCCATCGCCAGGTCCGCGACGCAGTAGGCCGCGATCCAGCCCCAGCGCAGGTTCAGCAGCACGAACATCGGCACCAGCCACAGCGTGTACTGCGGCGAGTGGACCTTGTGCAGCAGCAGGAACCCGCACAGCATGGCCGCCGACACCGCGATCCACGGGTAGGTGCCCTCGCGCTGGAACCGCAGCCAACCGATGACGCAGGCCACCGCGAACGAGGCGAAGACCAGGACCGGGGACATCACCCCGATGTACTCGTGCACGGTGAGGTTCTGCGGGTCCGAGTCCGGCCGCAGCGCCCAGAACCAGATCGAGTTCGCGGTGATGTCGGCCTTGCGCTGGCCCTGGAAGACGAACGAGGCCAGCCAGCCCTCGCGCCCGGCGATCGCGAACGGCAGGTTCACCGCGATCGCGGTGCCCATCGCCACCAGCGCGACCCGGACCATCCCGCTGATGTCGCGGGTCTTGCCCGCGGGCAGCTCGCGGCCGCCGCGACCGCCGGTGAGCACGTAGAGCATCAGCGGCAGCACGAAGATCGCCGGGTACAGCTTGAACGCGAACCCGAGGCCGAGCAGCACGGCGCTGAGCGTGGCCCGCTGCACGAGCGGCCGGTCCACCCCGCGCGCGCCCCAGCCACGGTGCACCACGTAGACGGCGGCGACCGCGCAGGCCACGACCGGCAGTTCCCAGTTGTGGAAGGCGTACATGACCAGCGGTGGTGACACCGCCCAGAGCAGCGCCCGCCAGCGCGACAGCCTGCCGAGCAGCCACGCGGTCAGCAGCCCGAACGGCGCCATGATCAGCGCGGAGGCGAGCAGGAACCCGGCGTCGGTGTGCACGAACAGCGCGCCAGCCCAGATGAGCAGGCCGGTCAGGACCGGGTACTCGACGGTGCCGCCGGAGAGCTCGCCGGTCGCGGAGATCTTGCCGTGCACGTACGGGAACACGTGCCGGTCGACGTCGCGGCCGATCCACAGGTACTGGATGTCGGAGTAGCAGACGTCGGCGTACTTGCGCTCGTCGAAGTCGGGCTGGCTGCGGCCCCAGGTGTCGAACTCCGGGCCGGTGCAGCGGTCCTTGTTGGCGAAGCCGAGCAGCAGGGTGATCCCGCACAGCAGCACCAGCACCGCGAGCGCGCCGCGGCCCAGGCGCGCGGCCGTCCCGGCCCCCAGCCGCGCCGGGGTGCCCGCCGGCTCGCCTGCCGGTGCGGCGGCGGTGACGCCAGTGGGCACTGTGCTCACCGTCCGAGCGCCTCACGCAGGAACGCGATATCCGCGGCTTGGCCCTCGGCCGGTGTCTCGACCACGACCGGGGCGCCCGCGGCGGCGACCACCCCGACCAGCTGGTCGGCGTCGATGGTGCCGGTGGCGATGTTGTCGTGCCGGTCGCGCGCCGAGCCGAACTCGTCGCGCGAGCTGTTGAGGTGCACCAGGTCGATCCGGCCGGTGATCGCCTTGACCCGCTCGACGATGCCGACCAGGTCCTCACCGGCGGCGAACGCGTGGCAGGTGTCCAGGCAGAAGCCCGCGTCGAACTCGGCGACGGCGTCCCAGAGCCGGGCGAGCACGTCGAACCGGCGGGCCATGGCGTTGTCGCCGCCCGCGGTGTTCTCGATCAGGATCGGCACGCCGAAGCCGCCCTCGGCGTGCTGGCGCTCGAAGAACTTGCGCCAGTTGTCGATGCCGACCTGCGGGTCCTCGCCCTTGTTGACGTGCCCGCCGTGCACGACCAGGCCCTTCGCGCCGACCTTGGCCGCCGCGTCGGCGTGCTGGGTGATCAGCTTGCGGGAGGGGATCCGGATCCGGTTGTTCGTCGACGCCAGGTTGACCACGTAGGGCGAGTGCACGAAGACGGTGAGGTCGGTGGCGAGCAGTTCGTCGGCCTTCGGGTGCGGCTTGGGCGCTTTCCAGTCCTGCGGGTCGGCGAGGAAGAACTGCACCACGTCGGCGCCGCGTTCGCGCGCTGCGTCGAGCGGGTCGTCATCGCGGACGTGGGCACCGATGCTCATGGCCGGAAAGGGTAGTCGTCGACTCCGACCGTGGGACCCCTCGGTGGTCGGTGAATCAGCGTCCGAGTGGGCCGGTGAGCGGCCCGCCTGCTCCAACCGGGCTAACGCGAAGCACTTTCGTGGAAACCCCTCCCGTGCACGTCACCATGTCGGGTTACAGTCGTTGTCTCCCAGTGAAGCTACTCGCCGGTATTCGGAGGATCTTCATGCGACGGCGTGGCAAGGTTTACGCGACCGGGCTCGTGCTGGTCATCAGCGGCACAGCGGCCGGCGTGCTGGCGGGCGCCGGTACGGCCGCGGCGGCCCCGCCCATCGTGGTCGGCAGCTGCGCGACGACGATCCAAGGTGCCCCGGGTACTCCGATCTCGCTTAGCCCCACCGCGGTACTCGACCCGGTCTTACGGGTGGTCAACGCCGTCCCACTGTTAGGTCCAACGCTGTCCGGCGGGGTTCGCGGCGCGGTGACGTCTATGGGAAACATCCCGCTCGGCGTCATCCCGGCGGCTAACTCGACGATCCCCGGCAGCACTATCGCAGCTGCGGCGGTGCCACAGATCAAGGCCGCGATCACCAAGGTTCCGCTTATCGGCCAGGCACTGTCCGGCATCGTCTCCGGCGTCCAAGGCGCCTTGACCGCGGGCTGCTCGATCACGGTCACTGTGGTCAACGCGGTCGCAGCGCCGGTTCAGGAAGGCGCGGGTGCCGTCGCTGGCGCTGTTGAGCGCGGCGCGGCAGCTCTACCGCCGCTGGCCCCGGGTACACCCGGCGTGCCCAACAAGCCCGGTACGAACCCGTCGCCCGGTACTGGGGGCAACCCGCAGACTCCGCCTGGCACGCCGGGCACCAACGGGCCGGGTACCTCTGTTGTTGGCGGTATTAACCCGGGCAGCTTGCCGCTCTATGGGTCCGGACTGAGCTTCGGACGGTCACCGATGACCGACTACTCCGGCATCCCCTACGCCCAGGCCGGGCTGTTCTCCCCGTCGCCCGGCGTCCGCTACGGCGGTTCCATCCCCGGGTACGCGCCGCAATTCGGCATCCTCGGCACGGGCGACGCGGACGGCGTCCAAGCCGCCGGGCACGCGGAAGCGCTCGACGCTCCCGGCAGCCGGGGTGTCGGGCTGCCGGTGCTGCTCGCCGTGCTCGCGCTCTCCGGGGTCACCGCCGCGCTCGTGCGCACCTGGGTATTGCGCCGCACCCCCGCCTGACCCTAACTTAACTCGCCGGTAGGTTTCCGCGAACGAGTGATTCTCGTTCGAGTGAAGGGACTCGGCGTGCGTCGACGGCTCATGACGGTCACCGCGGTACTGCTCGGGACGGCCGTCCTCGGCGCCGCTCCAGCCAGCGCGGCCCCGCTGCCGTTCCTCGCCGTGGATTGCGCCCAGACCGTGCTCGCATTCAGCGGCCAGCCCGTGCAGCTCGCCAGGATCGCGGTCACCGGCATGGTCACCAAGGCGGTCCGGGAGACCCCCGGTCTCGGCCTGCTGCGGTCCACCTCGGTCGGGTTGAGCTTCCCGCTCGGTCCGGCCATCGCGGTCGGGACCGTGCCGGACGGCACCGCGCAGGTGAGCGCCGCGCAGGTCGCGGACGCCGTCGTCGAGGCGGTGCGGCCGCTCAAGGAGATCGAACCCGCGGTGGACGCCGTCCTCGCGTCCGTGCGCGCGCAGGTCACCGAGCACTGCGGCATGACGTTGCGGGCGATCAACCCGAGCGCCCCGACCAACCCGGGCAAACCGGGGACCACGCCGACGCCGGGCAAACCGACCCCGGGCCAGCCGGGCACCCCAGCCCCGACCACGCCCAACGCGCAGCCGGTCGGCGGCGCCCCGCAGGCCCCCGAGGTCGCGCTGTACCGGGCCGCTCCGCGCGACTACGGCACCGTGCCGTACGCCAGCGCGGGGGTCTACGCGCCCGGCCCGGAGGTCCGCTACGGCGGCGTCCCCGGTTACGCGCCACAGTTCGGCATCCTCGGTTCTGCTCCGACCGGGTTACGCACGGTCGGGGAGGCCCATGCACTGCCCGTGACCCCGGCGGGCGCCGTCGGCCTGCCGGTCATGCTGGCCGCGCTGGCGCTGTCGGTGGTCACTGGTGCACTGGTCCGCAGCTGGGTGCTGCGCGGGACGTGAGCGGCGAGCTGTTACGCTGCGTCCGCTAAAGACCCTCCTGCCACGGATCGTCCGTGGCCGCCGAGTCCACAGGAGGTGAGTGGTCTTCATGCGTCATTACGAGGTCATGGTCATCCTCGACCCCACACTCGACGAGCGCACGGTCGCGCCGTCGCTCGACACGTTCCTCAACGTCATCCGCACGTCGGGTGGCAACGTTGAGAAGGTCGACATCTGGGGCAAGCGCCGGTTGTCCTTCGAGATCAAGAAGCACAGCGAGGGCATCTACGCCGTGCTCGACGTCAACGCCGAGCCGGACGCGGTCAAGGAACTGGACCGCCAGCTGTCGCTGCAGGAGTCCGTTCTGCGGACCAAGGTCATGCGGCGCGAGAACGCCTGACCATGGCAGGGGACACGATCATCACGGTCGTCGGCAACCTGACCGCGGACCCGGAGCTGCGGTTCACCCCCTCGGGTGCCGCCGTCGCCAGTTTCACCGTGGCGTCCACCCCGCGCACCTTCGACCGCCAGTCCGGCGAGTGGAAGGACGGCGAGGCGCTGTTCCTGCGCTGCAACATCTGGCGCCAGGCGGCTGAGAACGTCGCCGAGTCGCTGACCAGGGGCTCCCGCGTGCTGGTCACCGGCCGCCTCAAGCAGCGCTCGTTCGAGACCCGCGAGGGCGAGAAGCGCACCGTCATGGAGCTCGAGGTCGACGAGGTCGGCCCCTCGCTGCGCTACGCGACCGCCAAGGTCAACAAGGTCAGCCGGGGCACCGGCGGCGATGGTGGCGGCTTCGGCGGCGGCAGTGGCGGCGGCGGGCGCAGCGGTGGCGCAGGCGGTGGTGGCGGTGGCTACAACGGCCCGTCCGCACCGCCCGACGACCCGTGGGGCTCCGCACCGCCCGCAGGTGGCGGCGGCGGTTTCAACGACGAACCGCCGTTCTGACCGGGTAACGCACCCAACCCAGACGCTTTCTCGACATACCACTCAGGAGTTTGACCGTGGCCAAGCCACCGATTCGCAAGCCCAAGAAGAAGGTCTGCGTCTTTTGCAAGGACGTCAAGAAGGACCGTCCGGTCAACATTGACTACAAGGACACCACGCTGCTGCGCAAGTACATCTCCGACCGCGGCAAGATCCGCGCGCGTCGGGTGACCGGCAACTGCAGCCAGCACCAGCGTGACGTCGCCATCGCGGTGAAGAACGCCCGCGAGGTCGCTCTGCTCCCGTACACCTCGACCGCCCGCTGACCAGGAGGGGACGATCATGAAGCTCATCCTCACCACCGACGTCAGCGGCCTGGGTGGCCCCGGTGACCTCGTCGAGGTCAAGGACGGCTACGGCCGCAACTACCTGCTGCCGCGCGGCTTCGCCATCCTGGCGACCAAGGGCGCCGAGAAGCAGGTCCAGGTCATCCGCCGGGCGCAGGAGGCCAGCCGGATCCGCAACCTCGACCACGCCAAGGAGGTCAAGGCCGCGCTGACCGCGCTGGGCAGCGTCCCGCTCAAGGCCAAGGCCGCCTCGGGGTCGGGCAAGCTGTTCGGCTCGATCACCACCGCCGACATCGTCGCCGCGGTCAAGGCGGCCGGTGGCCCGGTCCTCGACAAGCGCGCCGTCGAGGTCGCTGGCCACATCAAGACCGTGGGCAAGCACTCGGTGAGTGTTCGCCTGCACCCCGATGTCACCGCCGCGTTCACGGTGCACGTCGCCGCCGCGAGCTGACTCACGCACGCTGAACCGCCCCGCTCGGTCACGCTGAGTGGGGCGGTTCTGCGTCTGCGCAGTTGTCCACAGGTCGTGGTCACCCTGCCGAGCGAACCACCCCGCGACACGCCGAAAAACGACGATGGCGCGACACGCCGAAGAACCGGGCGGGCAATTTCTCCACAAGTTGTACACAGGCCCTGAGCTGGGCTTCTCCGAACAAGTCGGACACCTGTCCCCAGGTTGTCCACAGCCCGTCGGGTACCTGTGCTCAGCTGACCGCGATCATCCCCAGGTTATCCACAGGACCGTCCCCAGCGTGGTTTGCAAGGGGCCGTTCGGGGGTCCTAGCGTCGCCTGGCGGCCCGGCGCGCGGTGGTCGACCACCACCCGAATGTCGTACCGCCGACCTAAGGTCCGCACCGGACCGAGTCTTCCAGGAGGGGCAGTTCCGTGGCGCTCGCTGACGACCTCTCCCTGCCGCCCGAGCCCGGCGAGCACGGGATGGACCGCAAGCCCCCACAGGACTTGCGGGCTGAGCAGAGCGTGCTGGGCGGCATGATGCTGTCCAAGGACGCCATCGCCGATGTCATCGAGGCGTTGAGCCCGGATGACTTCTACATGCCCAAGAACCAGATCATCTACGACACCGTGCTCGACCTGTACGGCCGCGGCGAACCCGCCG
The DNA here is from genome assembly GCF_024171925.1 of Actinokineospora diospyrosa. Lineage (GTDB taxonomy): Bacteria > Actinomycetota > Actinomycetes > Mycobacteriales > Pseudonocardiaceae > Actinokineospora > Actinokineospora diospyrosa. The sequence goes on from NZ_JAMTCO010000007.1 coordinate 57,069, forward strand.
ACCCGATCACCGTCTCCGCCGAGCTCGAACGCCGCGGCGAACTCCGCAAGGTCGGCGGCGCCCCGTACCTGCACACGCTGATCTCGATCGTGCCGACCGCGGCCAACGCCGGGTACTACGCCGAGATCGTCGCCGAGAAGGCCATCCTGCGGCGGCTGGTCGAGGCCGGGACCCGGATCGTGCAGCTGGGCTACCAGGGTGCCGAGGGCGCGGACGTTACCGAGATCGTCGACCGCGCGCAGGCGTCGATCTACGAGGTCACCGAGCGCAGCATGAGCGAGGACTACGTCGCGCTCGAGGAACTGCTGCAGCCCACCATGGACGAGATCGACGCCATCGCCTCCCGCGGCGGCATCTCCCAGGGCATCCCCACCGGCTTCGCCGACCTCGACGAGATCACCAACGGCCTGCACCCCGGCCAGATGATCATCGTCGCCGCCCGCCCCGGTGTCGGCAAGTCGACCCTCGGCCTGGACTTCGCCCGCTCCTGCTCCATCAAGCACGGCATGTCCAGCGTCATCTTCTCGCTGGAGATGAGCCGCACCGAGATCGTCATGCGCATGCTCTCCGCCGAGGCCAAGATCCGCCTCGGCGACATGCGCGGTGGCCGGATGACCGACGACGACTGGACCCGCCTGGCCCGCCGGATGAGCGAGATCAGCGAGGCCCCGATGTTCGTCGACGACTCACCGAACATGACCATGATGGAGATCCGCGCGAAGGCCAGGCGCCTCAAGCAGCGCCACGACCTGAAGCTCGTCGTGGTCGACTACCTGCAGCTGATGACCTCCGGCAAGCGCGTCGAGTCCCGCCAGCAAGAGGTCTCGGAGTTCTCCCGCCAGCTCAAGCTGCTGGCCAAGGAGATCGAGGTCCCGGTCATCGCCATCAGCCAGCTCAACCGCGGCCCCGAACAGCGCACCGACAAGCGGCCGATGCTCTCCGACCTGCGTGAATCCGGCTCCCTGGAACAGGACGCCGACATGGTCATCCTGATCAACCGCCCCGACGCCTGGGAACGCGACGACCCCCGCGCGGGCGAGGCCGACCTGATCCTCGCCAAACACCGAGCAGGCCCCACCGCCACCGTCGTCGTCGCCCACCAACTCCACTACAGCCGCTTCGCCGACCTAGCCCAAGGCTGACCCGCTCGACTGCGGAACTCATCTCCGCCACTCGCTAGGACCGAACTTGTCACGCTCAAGCGCCGTACACGAACAAGGCAATGCTTTCGCATCTGCTGTGGGGCTCACCTTCGCGCTCGATGGGGTGAACTTGTTTTGCGCGGGGGGACAACACCCGTAGCGTTTCCTCGCGGCAGGGCCAGTCTTTTCGGCCCCTGCTGTGCGGACCTGCCACGGGTGTTGTAGGGGCCCCACGCAAAACAAGTTCACCCCATCGAGCCAGCAGGCTCACGTGCTTTGCACCAGAAAGCAACAATCGCGCCCTGCACAGGGAAGTGTCGAGCTATCCCAGCCACTCCAGAATCAAGCGATTCGTTTCTTCCGGCCTTTCCTGCTGAATCCAATGACCGCAGTCCACACTGGTCACCTCCACATTCGGCACGAACTCAGCCATGTTCGCAGACCGCGCCACCACATCCCGATCGCCGTAGATCATGAGCGCTGGCTGCTGAACGATCGGGTCCACCCCAGCCAACAAGTGCCAGTTGCGATCAAGGTTCCGGTACCAATTGATGCTCCCCGTGAACCCGGTCGACTCGAAAGCGGAGACGTACACAGCCAGCTCCCTGTCGCTCATCAACGGCTCGCCGAGCGGTGTCTCCGCCCTGGCGAGCTCGATCATCGCCATACCCGGCTGAGGCTCCTTGGGCGGCTCGTTCTTCCGGTAGATGTTGCGGAGGAACCGGGACGCGTTCGCATCGAGCACCGCGTCCGCCACGCCCGGCTGCCGGTTGAAGTGGACGAAGTAGTAGTCGCCGCCGAGCAGCTCCTCCATGAACTCGATCCAGGGCTTTTCGCCCCGCTCGAAATAGGGCAGGCTCAGGCTGATCACCTTGTTCACCCGATGTGGGTGCAACAAGGTCAGCCCCCAAACCACCATTGAGCCCCAATCGTGCCCGACGAAAGTGGCGTCCTCGTACCCGTAGTGATCGAGAAGCGCGACGAGATCGCCCGACAGGTGTTCGATGTCGTATGCCGTCACCTCTGTCGGACGCGATGAGTTGCCATAACCCCGCTGGTTCGGGGCGATGACGTGGTAGCCCGCTGCGACAAGTGCGGGAATCTGGTGGCGCCAAGAATAGGCGAGCTCCGGCCAACCGTGGCAGAGCACGATCGGCTTTCCGGCATTGTGCTGGCCTGCCTCGAAGACCTCAAGCTCCACACCGTTGACCGGAATTAGGGTTGGCTCAGGAAAACCGGTTGGATCAAACATGCGTTTCCTCTCACGGCCGTGAGACCTGTCGGTGAGGTCGTGCCGCCATCTTGCCGACCGAAACCGGTCACCCCATGACCGGTTTTGTGTGCCAGTGTTCTCGGTGTGCGAACCGACCGACTGGTGGCGATCCTGCTCTTGCTGCAACGGCGCGAGCAGGTGACAGCGGCAGAGGTCGCCCAGGAGCTGGAGGTCTCCGAGCGCACCGCGCGCCGCGACCTCGATGCCCTGGCCATGGCCGGGGTGCCGGTGTACGCCACGCAGGGCAGGGGCGGCGGCTGGCGACTGGTGGGCGGCGCCCGCACCGACCTGTCCGGGTTGACCGCGAGCGAGGCCCGCGCCCTGTTCCTGGTCGCGGGCCAGGCCTCGGCCGCGACGCCCGCCGTGAAAGCAGCGCTGCGCAAGCTCGTCCACGCCCTGCCCGAACCCTTCCGGGTGCAGGCCGAGGCGGCAGCGTCGTCGCTGGTCGTGGACCCGCAACGGTGGGGGGCGAATCGGGTCGAGCGCCGCGCGCCGCCCTTTCTCGACGACCTCCAGGACGCGGTGATCCGCGGCGTCCAGGTGCGGCTCGGCTACCTCGACCGCGAAGGCGCCGAAACCCGGCGAACCGTCCACCCGCTGGGCATCGTCGCCAAAGGCCCGTCGTGGTACCTCGTCGCCAACACCGACGCGGGCAGGCGGACCTTTCGCATCGACCGCGTGTCCTCCGCCGACCCGACCGACGATCCCGTGCACCGCCCCGCGGACTTCGACCTCGCCGAGAGCTGGCGCGAGATCGCCGACGAGGTCGACCGCAAGCGAACGCCGCTCGAGGCCCAGGCGGTGTGCGCGCCTGACGGGGTAGGCGTGCTCCGCATGGCTTTCGGCGGTCGGCTGGAAGTGGGGGGTGCTGCGATTGACGGTCGCGTTGAGGTCGTGATCCGTGGGCACAGCGAGTACATGCTCGCTGGTGAGCTTGCTGGGCTGGTCGAATGGGTTGAGGTGACTGGGCCAGCGGGGGTGCGGGAGCAGCTGGCTGGGATCGGCAAAGTGCTCGTCACGCGGTACGGCTCCTATGCGCAAGACACGCATGCCCGGTAGCTCGGCGTCTGCTGGTGTGGGGGCCTGCGGTGGCTGCTAGTGCGGTGGGCTCGATGGCGCGCGGCATCGGTGGGTCTGCGGTGGTTGGGAGTGTGGTGGGCTCGATGGGGCGCGGCATCGGTGGGGTCCGTGCTGGGGCTGGGAGTGCGTGTGGCTCAGTGGGGCGAGTAGCCGTGTGTCCGCTGGAGCTGGGAGTGCGGTCGGCTCGATGGGGCGAACTTGTTTTGCGCGGGGCCCCTACAACACCCGTGGCAGGTCCGCACAGCAGGGGCCGAAAAGACTGGCCCTGCCGCGAGGAAACGCTACGGGTGTCGTCCCCCCGCGCAAAACAAGTCCGCCCCATCGAGCAGGGGTGGGGTGGTGGGGTTGGTTGGGGTGGGGGAGGTTGGAGCGGGGGGTGAGGGTGAAGGGTGGGGCGGGCAGGGGTGCGGGGAAGCCGAGAAGTGTTGCCCTGCCGCGATATCTAGTGCTGGCGGATGTCGGGTCGAGAAGGTGTGTCAGCCGGGTTGGAAGAATGCGAGCATGCGGCGGCTCGCGTCCGGCAGGGTCAGGAGTTCTTGCACCTGGGCGGATCGCTTGCCGATTGCGCTGGTGCGTTTGAACATCTCGTGTTCGTAGTCCTCGATGGCCGCTGGGTAGTCGGTTGGGTGTGCGGCTAGGGCGAGGGCTAGGCGGGCTCCGTCGAGTAGGGCCATGTTGGCGCCCTCGCCCACTGGCGGCATCAGGTGCGCGGCGTCGCCGATCAGGGTGGTGGTGGGGTTGGTGGGCCAGGTCAGGCCGATCGGGAGGGTGCTGATCGATCGGGGGCGGACCACGTCGTCGCAGGCGGCGATCAGGGCGGTGAACTGGGGGTGCCAGCCCGCGAACAGGTCGATGAGTCGCGCGCGGGCGGCGGCGGGGTCGTCGAACGGGATGCCGCTGGTGGCGAACCAGTTCTCGGGGGTGTTGTAGAAGCCGAGGCCGATGCGGACGCGGCCGTCCCCGTTGCGTTGGGCGGCAAGGGATTGCCCGTTGCCGAGGACCCAGTAGTTGCCGCGGCCGACCATTGCCGCGAGGTCGGGGTGGGTTCGGTCGGCGTCGGGGATGCCGAGTTCGACGAGGTTGTGGCCGGTGTGCGCCGGTCGGGCGTCGGTGAGCAGTGCGCGGACCCGGGAGTTCGCGCCGTCGGCGCCGACCAGCAGGTCGTAGGTCGTGCTGCTGCCGTTGGCGAAGCGCAGCACGCCGTTGTCGGCCGAGTCGTAGGCGTGCCCCCAGCGCACCGCGTGTTCGGGGAGGGAGTCCAGCAACATCTTGCGCAGATCAGCGCGATCCACCTCGGGCCGCAGCAGTGGCGCGTCCTCGGGAGTGTCCTCTTGCAACAGTAGGGTGCCGTCCGGCTCTAGGAGCCGCATGTCTTGGCCCTCGCCGCGGGCGATCGCGTAGAACTCCTCGATCAGACCGGCCTCGCGCAACGCGGCCTGCCCGGAGTGGATGTCGAGCATCCCGCCCTGATCACGCTCACCGCGCCACGACTCCCGTTCGTACACGACCGCGTGGATGCCGTTCAGGTGCAGTACCCGGGCGAGGGCGAGGCCACCTAAGCCCGCTCCGACGATGGCGATGGTCATGACCACCTCAATTCGCTGTATCAGTCGATACACCGTATCACCCGTGGCGCTGTATTGTCCCCGGCATGTTGGTGTGGGAGCGGCCGGAGCCGCCGGATCGACCGGTGCCCGCCCCGTTGAGCCGGGAGCGGATCGTCCACGCGGCGATCCGACTGGCCGACGCGGACGGCCTGGACGCGGTGTCGCTGCGCAAGGTCGCCGCGGCTCTGGACGTCGGACCGATGCGGCTGTACGGCTACATCGCCACCAAGGAGGAACTGCTCGACCTGATGGTCGACGCGGTCTACGCGGAGATCCGCCCCACCGGCGACGGCTGGCGGGAGGTGCTGCGCTCCCTCGCCGAGGCCACCCGCAAAGCCGCCCACCAGCACGAATGGCTGGCCGACCTGCTCGGCGGGCGCCCCCAACTCGGACCGAACACGCTGGCCAGCGGCGAGTCCGTCGCGGCGGGCATGGGCGGCGTCGACCTGGGCACCGCCGTACCCGCGATCGCCGCGGTCAACGCGTACGTGATCGGCGCCGTCCGCCGCGAGATCACCGAGCGGCGCGCCGAGCGGGCGTCCGGGATGAACCGGGAGCAGTGGCAGAACGCCTTCGGGCCCTACCTGCTGCGGATCTTCGCCACCGGCCAGTTCCCCGCACTGTCCACCCTCGTGCACGACGGTCCTCACCTGGACGCCGACGACACCTTCCGAGCGGGCCTGGACTTCCTCCTCGACGGCATCGGCGCCCGCATCTCGCGCTGAACCCGCAGCTACTCCCTATCGCCGAGCCGCGTCCCGGTCGGGTGAATGTGGCGGGCGCGACCGCAGCGAACACCTCGGGAATACCCCGGGCCCGTCGAACGTCGTGGTAGATTGTTCAAGTTTCAACTACTACGGGCGGTGGGCTATGACGCAACCGGTGCTCTACCTCAGCCACGGGGCTCCGCCGCTGGCCGACGACGGGCTGTGGACCGGGCAGCTCGCCGCGTGGTCGGCCGAGCTGGCCAAGCCGACGGCGATCCTCATCGTGTCGGCGCACTGGGAGGCGGCCCCGCTGACCATCGGGGCGACCGAGACCGTGCCGCTGACCTACGACTTCTGGGGTTTCCCCGAGCGGTACTACCAGGTCGAGTACGCCGCGCCCGGCGCGCCGGAGCTCGCCGCGAAGATCCGCAAGCTGATGCCGACCCCGGTGGCGCAGGACCCGGGCCGCGGCCTCGACCACGGCGCCTACGTCCCGCTGGTCGAGATGTTCCCCGACGCCGATGTGCCGGTGCTGCAGATCTCCATGCCGACGCTGGACCCCGCGGCGCTGGTCGCGATCGGCAGGCGGCTCGCACCGTTGCGCGACGAGGGCGTGCTGATCATCGGCAGCGGGTTCTTCACGCACAACCTGACCGGCCTCAACATGAGCCGCGACCCCGCGCACACGCCGCCCGCCTGGTCGAGCGAGTTCGACGACTGGGGCGACCGGGCCGTTGCCGGACACGACATCGACGCGCTGGTCGACTTCGAGCGCAAGGCGCCAGCCGCGCGGTTGGCGCACCCGCGGACCGAGCACTTCGCGCCGCTGTTCGTCGCCCTCGGCGCCACTGTGGACAGTCCGGGCGAGCGGCGGGCCGTGATCGACGGCTTCTGGTACGGCCTGTCGAAGCGGTCTTGGCAGTTCAGCTGAGCAAGTAACCAAAGCAGGTCGAACAAACGAACGGGCCCGGGGAGGCGTGCTCCCCGGGCCCGTTCTCCGTGCGGCTATCAGTCGAAGAGGTTCGCCAGACGCGACTGGGTGTCGGTCAGCGAGGACACACCCGGCAGGGCCGAGGTGGCGTCGATGCCCGACAGCGCCGGGGTCTGCACCGGGAGCTGGTGCAGCGACGGCGCCTGGAACAGGTTGCCGGAGAAGGCACCGGTCAGGTTGTCGGTCGGCAGCGTGCTCAGGCCGGGGACGTCCGCGCGCGAACGGCCGGTCGGGATCCCGTGCACCGGCAGGGTGCTGGTCAGGCCACCGGTGCTGGGCAGGCCACCGCCGCCGAGCAGACCGCCGGTGAGGTTGCCGGTCGGCAGGCCGCCACCGGTGAGGTTGCTGGTCGGCAGGCCACCGGTCAGGTTGCTGGTGGGCAGGCCACCGCCGCCGAGCAGGCCGTCGAGCGGGGTGCTCGAGTACGAGCGCTGCATGGGCAGGCCGCCGAACACGCCGTTGAAGGGGAGCTCGGTGACGCCGAGGCCGCCGACGGTGGGCAGGCGGAGCGGGGTCTCGTCGTCGGCACCGTGCTCGCCGACGGTCGTGGTGTTGACCTGCGAGGCGGAGGTGATCGCGTCCGCGGCCACCTCGACCGGCACGTCGTACACCGGGGCGTTGCCGCGGATCGGGCCGGTCAGGTGGATGCCGTTGAGGCTGCCGCCGTGGCCGCTGGTCTCCGAGGTGCCACCGATCTGGCCGGAGGTGTTGTTGTCGGAGATGCCGAACGCGTCGCTGCCGACCGCGGACACGGCGTCGCCGTGCGGCTGCACGAAGGCACCGGCCGGGACGTCGGCCAGGGTGCCGGAGAGGAACCCGTGGTCGCCGTTGGTGGTCAGGTCGCCACCGGAGTTGGTGGAGCTGACCGAGGACGAGTTGGCCTTGTTGTCGCCGCCGACACCCGCGACCGCGGCACCGAAGGCCTGCACGAGCGGGCCTGCCTGGGCACCGATGAGGTTGCCGGACAGGTTGCCGTCGCGGCCGTTGGTGGTGGCCGACGACCCCGCGGTGGTGGTGACGTCGTTGGTGGCACCGGCCTCGTTGTCACCGGCGATGGCGACCGAGTCGCCGAACGCCTGGGTGGCACCGGCGATCGGGGCGGTGACGATGTTGCCGGACAGGTTGCCGTCCGAGCCGTCGGTGGTGGCGACGTCACCGGTGGAGGAGTTGGTGACGTTGCTGGCGGTCGCCTTGCCGTTGCCCAGCGCCGAGACGCCCGCGCCGAAGGCCTGCAGCGGGTTGCTGATCGGGCTCTGCACGATGTTGCCGGAGCCCGTGCCGCCGATGCCGGTCGACTTCGAGGGGCCGCCCGCGCTGATCTGGTTCTCCAGCGCGGTGTCGGAGGTGGTGTTGGCCACCGCGCCCGCGCTGTTGCCGAACACCTGGATCGGCAGCGACGCCGGGGCGTTGAGCAGGTTGGCCGCGAGCACCGCGTCGTCGTCGGCGGTGTTGGCGTCGCCGCCCGCGCTGGAGAACTTGGTCTCCGTGGCGTAGATGTCCTGGTCGCCCAGCACGCCGACGCCGTTGCTGATGAGCTCGGCGGGGGCGGTCACCGGGATCTGGCCCGAGTTGCCGCCACCGACGGAGTCGTCACCGGCGGTACCGGCGTCGCCGCCCGCGCTGGTGGTGGTGATGTTCTCGCAGGCGATGTCCGAGTCGCCGACCACGACGCCGCCGTTGGCGCACGAGTCGATCGGGGCCGAGACCGGGCCGTTGATCAGCGAACCGCCGAGGACGCTGTCGTTGCCGCGGGTGATCGCGGTGCCGCCCGAGCTGGTGTCGATGACGTTGTTCTGGTCGGTCGACGCGTCGCCGATGACGCCACCGGCGTTGCCGATCACGCTGGTCGCCGCGGACACCGGGACGACGCCGATGGCGCCACCGAGCACCGAGTCGGTGCCGTCGGATCGGTTGCCGCCGCCCGCGCTGGCGACCAGGTCGGAGCTGCAGACCGCGTCGGACTGGCCGACCGCGACCGCGGAGGTGCAGTCGGAGGTCACCGGCGAGGCGATCCCCGGCTGCAGGATGTTGCCGCCGCCGGTGGAGTCCTGGCCGTTGGTGTGCACGTAGACCGGGTTGCCCGCGAAGTCGGGGCTCTCCTGGCCAGCCTGCGCGGTGGTGGAGTTGATCGAGTCGGCGTTGGCCTGCCCGATCACGCCGAGCGCGGTGCCGGTGCCGCGGACCGGGGCGGCCAGCGGGACGAGCGCCCCGTTGCCGCCGAGGGTGCTGTCCTCGCCGTTGGTGTAGACGACGCCGCCGACGAGGCTGTCGGAGCTGGTGGTCGACTCGGCGTCGGCGTTGCCGCCAGCGGCGATCGCGTTGCCGTTGAGCTGGACCGGGGTGGTGGCCTGGCTGCCGACGACGTTGCCGGAGATGGCACCGTCCTCGCCGCTGGTGGTGATGTCGCCGTCCACGGTGGAGCTCTGGGTGGCGGTGTTCTGCGTCTCGGCGTCGCCCGCGACGCTGATCGCGTTGCCGGTCACCTGGACCGGGGCGGCGTAGTCGAGGTTGACGACGTTGCCCGCGATCGCGCGGTCCTCGCCGTCGGTGCTGACCTCGCGGGAGATCGAGGACTCCTGGGTGGAGTCGTTGGTCACCGACGAGTCGCCGCCGAGGGCGATCGCGTTGCCGGAGACGTCGACCGGGACGGTCACCCCGCTGACGACCTTGTTGCCGCGCAGCGGCGAGTTCGCGTCGGTGGCCAGCCGGTTGGTGGCCGACTCGGCGAGGGGGGTGACCAGCTGGCCACCGGGCACCGCGGCGAGCAGCTCGCGCGGGCTGGTGGAGATGGAGCGGTTGATCCCCGGCAGGTGCTTGTCACCCAGCACGGTGCCAACCGAGTTGTTCTGCACCTTGGCGTCGACAACGATCTTCGCGTCCAGCGCCGATGCGGGCTGGTCGGGGTTGACGTTGTCGTCGGCGGAGGCGATGCCGGTACCCAGCATCAGCAAGCCGCCGGTGACCAGCGCGGTCTGGAAACCGCGCTTAGCCCAGGTCTGCATCAGGTGTTTCTCCTTCATCTGGTGAACAGGCACGGGTGACCACGACGACGGGCGCGTCGGAGGCGGCGGTCACCCGCGGTTTTCATGGGGGGTGCGGGCATCGGGGGCCCGCGGTGGCTGGCGCGGCCTGGAGCACGGCGGACGTGGGCGCGTGTCCGTGGGGAGCCGTGGCTCCCCGGCCGCGCCGTGGATCAGTCGGGCGTGACGCCAGGCTGCGCGTCGACGGCGGCGATGGCCGCGACCGGCGTGCTGCGCGGTGCGCGTGCCGAGGTGGGGTCGGAGTCGGCCGGGATGACGACCACAAGGCCGTGCCCGAGCGCGTCCGCCGCGCCTGCCCCGGAGTGCCCCGGGCTGACCGGAGCGGGCATGCTCAGCGGCGCCAGCGGGCTGGGGCCGGTGGGCAGGGCGGGGGCGTGCTGGTTGACCCGCTCGTCGGCGGACTCGGGGGAGCCGCGCTGGGACAGGCCGTTGCCGGTGGCGCGCTCCTGGGCGCCCAGCACGGGCCGGGCGTCGAGCGCGGTCGGCAGGAGTGCCTCGGCGGTCGCGGCCGGGGTGGCCTGTTCGACGACGGGGGAACCGAGGACCGGGAACTGCCCGGTCTGCTCGGGTGCGGGGGTCACCTCGGCTGGGCGGGTCGCCGTGCCGCGCAGCGGCAGGTCGACCCGGGCGGTGCCGAGGTGGCTGGGCAGCTGCTTGGCGAGGTCGCGGCCGAACTGGTCGACCGCCTGGGTCGCCCCGTGGCTGACCTCGGTCACCCGGCTGGCGTCGACCGGCTCACCGATGAGCGTGCCGACCTGGTCGGTGAGCCCGAGCAGGCCGGACTTGGCCTCGGCGGTGGCAGGCGCGTCGAGCGCGGGCACGGCGTCGACCACTGACCGCAGGTCGTGCTGCAGGTCGGTCGCGACGTCGGCCCCGGCGGTGGCGGTGCAGATGGCCCACGCCGCCGCGGTCGAGGCGAGGGTGCCGCCCAGGACGAACAGGGTGCGCGAGACGGCGCGTCGCAACGCGGTCGCCTCTCCCACCTGTCGGTCCTCGCGGTAACCACTCATGCCTGTTCCTGGCTCGCCTTCAGATCCGGGGGGCACGGCGGGGGCGCCGTGCACCGGAACACTGGCATCCGCACGCATCGTTATGCACGCGTGACTCTGGATGCCCACCGGATCGTGTGACGAACACAGAGTGTTTCCACAGATCACGCTCAGCGACTACGCCTGGTGATCGCGGAAAACCGCCGCGAGCTGTCCACAGCTGTGGTCACCCGCGCTTGAGCACCCGGGTCGCGCCCGCGGCCGCCGTGGTGGCCAGGATCCAGCCCACGGCGATCAACACCCCGGAGATCCACTGGGACGCCCCGACCATCCGCCACTTGTTGTCCTGGCCCAGGTCGATGATCGGCAGCAGCAGGTCGGTGGCCAGCAGCGGCGGGTTCCACACCGGGTTGACGTCGTTGTCGAGCTTGTCCATGACGTGCCCGCTGAACCACAGCGTCCCCAGCAACCAGAACAGCGCGAGCCACACCATGGCGAGCCACGGCCGGTAGCCGAAACCGACGGTGTAGTCCTGCAGCCGACCCCAGAGCCTGCCTGCCAGGTGGAGTTCGGCGTAGCGGCGGCGCTGCCGTTCGAGGTGGACCTGTTGGGCGAGTTCTTCCTCGCCGCCATCGGAGTAGACGGCGGCCAGTCGTTCGTAGGGACCGGGTGCGAAGTCGGGCTGAACCTTGCGCAGCCACTGCAAGCGGGTCTTCACCGGAACGTCCGGTACGGCGCTAAGCGCTGTGAAGGAGAAGTCCTCAAGCTCGACGCCGCCCTTGGCCGCCCACAAGCCAGGGCCATCGATGACAGACACAGCCGATGCTCGCGTTAGGACTACCGCGCCTTGCGGGGGACGCCGCTCGGGGAAGACGAGCACGAGTTCTTGCGCGGTCAGTCCGTACGCCGACAGAGCCTTGTCGACCAAGACGTGGTGCGGCCGGGTACGCCCGCCGAGGCGCGCACCGGCGAAGGTGACCATCTTGCCCACCTCGACCAGCCGCACCCGGACTCCGCCGATGGCACGGAAGCCGTGGCTACAGAGGAGGTCCTTGCCGACGGTGGCGACGCGAGCATCGAGCGAGGGCTTAAGCGAGCCATCCGGACGCAAGCGCGGCTTGATGAGCTGAGCTCCTGAGCAGTCCAGGCTGGAGCCGATGTGCGCGTTCTGCAGTCGGATAGAGCCGGAGGCGCGGACCTTCCGCAAGAACAAGGTGCCGCCGACGCGGAGCCGGTCCGCGAAGAGGACGTCGATGGCCGGTCCGCGCAACCGAGCGCGGGACAGGCTTGCGCTGCCGTGCACGTGCGCGTCGACCAACCGGACCTGTCCGTACGCCAAGAGCGCTGTCCCCAGGTTGCCGTCGGAGTCGACCTTGCCGCCGATCGCCCCGCGAGCCTCGACATCCCCGCGCACCTCAATACCGTCGGCCACCAGCGCGACGGGCACCTTGGTGACGTCACGCCGCTCCTCGAACGCCCTCGCCAGCTCGGCGATGGCGGCCCGGTGGCCGATGGTCGCCCCGGAGAGCAGCAGGTGGCCACCGACCTGGGCGCCGCGCAGACCGACCGTGCCGCGCGCGGTGAACCCGGCGTCGAGCTTGACGTCCCCGTCGACGCGCAGCCGGTCGGCGTCGAGGACGTAGCGGTCGTCGACCGTGCCCCTCGGCAGCACGAGGACCTGGCCGTCGCCGTCGCGCGCGTCGTGCAACTGCGCGCCGGAGAACACGGCGTCGCCGCCGATCCGCGCCCCGGACAGGATCACCGTGCCCGCCGCGTCGAACTGCCCGCCGCCCGCGTCGCACGAGAAGTTGCCCGCCACGACCAGACCCGTGGCCTCCAGCGCGGTGCCGGAGGGGTGGGACAGCGTTGCCCCGGTCAGGTGAACACTGCCGCCGATGTTCGCCCCGCGCAGCCGCAGCTCGCCGAACACCTGGACCGCGATGGCCTGGATGGACCCGGCGATGCGCAGCCGGGCGCCCAACAACGCGGCCGCGCCCGGATTTCGCAACACGGCCCCGGCCAACCGCAACGTTCCTTCGACGGTGGCGTCGGTGAGGTCGAGCACGCCGGTGCAGGTGAAACCGGACTCCAGCAGCAGATCGCTGCCGACCCGCAGGTTGCGCGCGTACAGGCCGGGCACCCGGCAGCCGCGCAGGCTCAGCGCGATCAGCCGCGCCATCCGCAGCACCGGCGCGTGCTCGAAGTCGCACCGCTGCAACGTGATGACCGAGCCGACCTCGCGGCCCTCGACGTCGAACCGGCCGGTGACCACGGCGTTGTCCAGCCGCAGCGCGGGCATCGCGCCCACGCCGAGCGGGTAGGCGCCGACCAGCAGCGCGCTGAGCACCTCGCCGCGCACTTCCCGGTCGGGGTGGCCCGCCAGGTCCAGCCGGGTGCCGGTGCCGAACGAGTCCCGGACCGCCTGCTCGGTCTTGGTCAGCTCGTCGAGCGGCACGTAGGCGGTCACGGCCACCATCACATCAGACAACTTCTTCCCCGAGGACCGGTTCGACCGATTACCGTGATCGGCGATGACCAGAACCCGCGTCGCCGGTCTCAAGCACCGCGCCACGCTCCCCGCCAACGACGTCACCCCGCTGGTGCCCAAGGGGCTCCGGGTCAGCGCCGCGCTGTCCTGGCGCTTCCTGGTGATCATCGGCGCGCTGTACGTCATCATCTGGCTGCTGGGCTACTTCGCCCACGTGGTGATCCCGGTCGCGATCGCTTTACTGCTCGCGGCGCTCATGGCCCCCGGTGTCGGCAAGCTCGTCGAGTGGCGGGTGCCCCGGTCGTTGGCGACGGTGATCGTGCTGGTCGGCGGGATCGCGGTGGTCGGCGGCGTGCTGACCTTCGTGATCACCGAGTTCACCAACGGCCTGCCGCAGCTGCAGAGCCAGGTCAACGACTCGCTCGACGCGATCCAGAAGTGGCTGTCCGACGGCCCGCTGCACGTGAACAAGGAGCAGATCCGCTCGTTCCTGCAGAACACCGTCGACACCATCAAGGCCAACCAGTCGGCGATCACCTCCGGCGCGATCACCACCGCGGCCACCATCGGCGAGGTGCTGACCGGGCTGCTGCTGACCCTGTTCATCCTCATCTTCTTCCTGTTCGACGGCGCCGGGATCTGGCGCTTCGTCGTGCGCGGGGTGCCCGCCCCGGTGCGCGACCGGGTGGACGTCGCGGGCAGGCGCGGGTTCTCGTCGCTGGTCAGCTACGTGCGGGCCACCGCGGCGGTCGCGGTGTTCGACGCGGTCGGCATCGGCATCGGCCTGTGGATCGTCGGTGTGCCGCTGGTGGTGCCGCTGGCCGCGCTGGTGTTCCTCACCGCGTTCATCCCGATCATCGGCGCCCTGGTGGCAGGCACGGTCGCGGTGTTGATCGCGCTGGTCGCCAACGGGTTCATCTCGGCGCTGGTGGTGCTCGCGATCGTCATCGGCATCATGCAGATCGAGAGCCACGTCCTGCAGCCGCTGCTGCTGGGCCGCGCGGTGAAGCTGCACCCGCTGGCGGTCGTGCTGGCCATCGGTGTCGGCCTCATCGCGGCGGGCATCGCGGGCGCGCTGCTGTCGGTGCCGCTGCTGGCCGTGCTCAACGCGGGCGTCCGGTCGCTGCTGCACGAGGGCGGGACAGATCCGGACGAGGTGGACGTCCTCGACGACGCCGCGTCGCAGCCGAACGCGGTCGAGGACGACGAGGAATCCGAGTCCGAAGAGGAATCTCCGAGACCGTGAGCTCGCCCCGCACCGTGCGCAAGGACGCGCTGAAGCCCCTTTGGCGCGCCGCCGTACTGCTGCGGGTGATTACCTGGTTATTCGCGGCCGGGGTGGTGCTGGCGCACGCCGGTGAGTACGCCAGCACCGCCTTGGCCTGGGTGACGATCGGCGCGATGGCGGTGTGGACGGCGGCCACCTCGGTCTACTACCTGCGGCAGAGCAAGGTCACCCGCTGGTTCACCCTGCTCGACCTCGGGGTCTGCTGCGCCGTGATGTGCGTGTCGCGGCTGGTGCTCACCCACGAGCAGTTGACCGTCCTCAACGTGCCGCTGGTCCCCACGGTCTGGGTGACGGCCGTTGTCGCGGTCGGCGCGGTCCGCTCGGGGATGCTCGGCGGGACCCTGTTCGGCGCGGTGGTCTCCGCCTTCAACTACGGCGTGCGCGGCTACCTCGACACGGACCTGACCCGGGACTTCGTGCTGCTGGTCGGCGTCGGGTTCGTGGTCGGGCTGGCCTCGACGACGTCCAAGCAGTCCGCCGAGCGGCTGGCCATGGCGATGCGCGCGGAGGCGGCGACGGCTGAGCGGGAGCGGCTGGCGCGCACCATCCACGACAGCGTCCTGCAGGTGCTGGCCCGGGTCCGCAAGCGCGGCCGGGAGCTGGGTGGGGAGGCCGCCGAGCTGGCCGAACTGGCGGGCACCCAGGAGGTGGCGCTGCGGGCCCTGGTGGCGGCCGCGCCGCTGGAGTCGACCGGTAACGGGCAGGCCGACCTGCGACCGAGGCTGCAGGTGCTGGCCACCGACCGCTACCAGGTCGCGGTGCCCGCGACCCCGGTGCTGGTGCTGGAGTGCGCCGCCGCCGAACTCGCGTACCTGGTGCGCGAGGCGTTGGAGAACGTGGACCGGCACGCGGGCGCGCACGCGCGGGCCTGGGTGCTGCTGGAGGACCTGGGCGACGAGGTCGTGGTCAGCGTGCGCGACGACGGGGTGGGCATCGAGCCGGGGCGGCTGGCCGCGGCCGAGGCGCAGGGGCGGCTCGGGGTGGCCCGCTCGATCCGCGGCCGGGTCGCCGAGCTCGGCGGCACGGCGACCCTGGAGACCAGTCCGGACCAGGGCACCGAGTGGGAGGTCCGGATCCCGAACCGGGGGAGGAACAGTGGCTGACCGGATGATCACGGTGATGGTCGTCGACGACCACCCGATCTGGCGCGACGGGGTGGCGCGCGACCTGTCCGAGCGCGGCTTCGAGGTGCGGGCGACCGCGGGGGACGCGCCGTCCGCGGTCCGGATCGCGCGCGCGGTCCGACCGGACGTCGTGCTGATGGACCTGAACCTCGGCGAGGGCTCCGGCGTGGACGCGACCAGGGAGATCACCGCCGAGCTGGGCGAGACGAGGGTGTTGGTGCTGTCCGCCAGCGGTGAGCACAGCGACGTCCTGGAAGCGGTGAAGGCGGGAGCCTCCGGCTACCTCGTGAAGTCCGCTTCGGCGGAGGAGTTAGTCGACGCGGTCGGCCGTACCGCCGCGGGGGACGCCGTCTTCACGTCAGGGCTGGCCGGGCTGGTACTCGGCGAGTACCGCCGGATGGCTGCGGCACCGCAAGAGGCCGCCGCGCCCAGGCTGAGCGACAGGGAGACCGAGGTGCTGCGATTGGTCGCGAAAGGACTCACAGCGCGCCAGATCGCCGACCGACTCTTCTTATCCCACCGCACCGTCGAGAACCACGTGCAGTCCACGCTGCGGAAGCTCCAACTGCACAACCGCGTCGAGCTGGCCAGATACGCGATCGAACACGGGCTCGACGCCGATCCGCAGCAGTAGTCTGGTGGGGTGAGCACCGAATCCCTCCCCGCCCCGATCAACCCTCGGGACCTGCGGGTCTCCGACGCCGAACGGGAGCACGTCGTCGGCATCCTGCAGAAGGCCATCGGCCACGGGATGCTCACCCTCGACGAGTTCACCGTCCGCACCGACATCGCCCTGGCCGCTAAGACCCGCGCGGAGCTCAACGCCGTTCTGGTCGATCTGGCGGGCGTCATCAACCGTGAGCCCGGTAGCCCTACCGCGATCCCGCCGCAGGAGTTCCGGTCGCGGATGTCCAGCATCAAGCGCGAAGGTGCCTGGCAGGTTCCCCGCGAGATGGTGGTGAACAACTGGATGGGCTCCAGCGAGTTCGACTTCACCGAGGCGGTCATCAACCACGCCGACGTCCGGATCACCCTCGAAGTCACCGGCGGCTCGGTCGAGCTGCTGCTGCCGGAGAACGCCTCGTGCGTCGCCGACGACATCGACGTCGTCGCGGGCAAGGTGGAGAACAAGGTCGGCGCCGGGTCCGGCGGACCGCGGTTCGTGCTGACCGGCCGGGTGAAGGCGGGGTCGGTGAAGATCCGGCGCCCGCACTACACCCGCATCGGGTCGCTGACCATCCGCAAGCCGTGGAGGATCAGCTGGGACACATGAGGCACTACCTCCACTGTCGCGGCTGACTGTGCGGACTCCCTGACAAGGCAGTGCGGAAAGTCCAGATGGACCCGCGACGTAGTCAGCGCGAGACTCCCGCGCGGGGGGTGTGCCACCCGCCGCAGGGAGGACGCTGTGAAGGCTCTGGTCAAACCAGCCCCGGGTCCCGGGTTGGAACTGCTCGACGTGCCCGACCCGACCCCGGGTCCCGGCGACGTCGTGCTGCGGGTGCTGCGCACCGGCATCTGCGGGACGGACCTGCACATCGACGCCTGGGACGACTGGGCGGCGAACACGATCAAGGCGCCGCTGGTGCTCGGGCACGAGTTCGTCGGCGAGGTCGTCGAGGTGGGCGCCGCGGTCACCAAGGTCTCCGTCGGCGACCTGGTCAGCGGCGAGGGGCACCTGGTGTGCGGCCGCTGCCGCAACTGCCGGGCCGGTCGACGGCACCTGTGCGCGAACACCGTCGGCCTCGGGGTGCACACGAACGGGGCGTTCGCCGAGTACGCGGTGCTGCCCGAGGGCAACGCCTGGGTGCACCGCCACCAGGTCGACCTGGACGTCGCGGCGATCTTCGACCCGTTCGGCAACGCGGTGCACACGGCGCTGCAGTTCCCGGTCCTCGGCGAGGACGTGCTGATCACCGGGGCTGGCCCGATCGGGCTGATGGCCGTGGCGGTCGCCAAGCACGCGGGCGCGCGGCACGTGGTCGTCACCGACGTGAGCGAGCCCCGGCTGGAGCTGGCCCGCAAGATCGGCGCCACGGTCGCCCTGGACGTCAGCACCACCCGGATCGCGGCGGTCTACGACGAGCTGACCATGACCGAGGGCTTCGACGTGGGCATGGAGATGTCCGGCCAGCCCTCCGCGCTGCGCGAGATGATCGCCAACATGACCCACGGCGGTCGGATCGCGATGCTGGGCCTGCCCGCGCGCGAGATCGCCGTCGACTTCAGCGCCGTGGTGCTGAAGATGATCACCCTCAAGGGGATCTACGGCCGGGAGATGTTCGAGACCTGGTACGCGATGTCGGTGCTGCTGCAGGCCGGGCTCGACCTCTCGCCGGTGATCACCCACCGGTTCCACCACACCGACCACGCCGAGGCGTTCGCGACCGCACGGGGCGGCGACTGCGGCAAGGTCATCCTCGACTGGGAGAGCTGATGTACGGCGCGATGCGCGAAGACCTGCGCGGGACCATCGACGAGATCCGCGCGGCCGGGCTCTACAAGGCCGAGCGGGTCATCACCTCACCGCAGCAGGCCGCGGTCCGGGTCGGCGGCCCCGACGAGGTGCTGAACTTCTGCGCGAACAACTACCTCGGGCTGGCCGACCACCCGGCGCTGGTCGCGGCCGCTAAGCAGGCCCTCGACGAGTGGGGCTTCGGGATGGCCTCGGTGCGGTTCATCTGCGGCACCCAAGCGCCGCACAAGGAGTTGGAGGAGCGGATCTCCCGGTTCCTCGGCACCGAGGACACCATCCTCTACAGCTCCTGCTTCGACGCCAACGGCGGCCTGTTCGAGACGCTGCTGACCGACCAGGACGTGGTGATCTCCGACGAGCTCAACCACGCGTCGATCATCGACGGCATCCGGCTGTGCAAGGCGGGCCGCAAGCGCTACCGCAACCGGGACATGGCCGACCTGGAGAAGCAGCTGGTCGAGTCCGCGGGTGCCCGCTACCGCCTGATCGCGACCGACGGCGTGTTCTCCATGGACGGCTACCTGGCGCCGCTCGACGAGATCTGCGCGCTGGCCGAGCGGTACAACGCCCTGGTCATGGTCGACGACTCGCACGCGGTCGGCTTCATGGGCGCCACCGGCCGCGGCACCCCCGAGCACTTCGGCGTCGGCGACCGCGTCGACATCTACACGGGCACCCTCGGCAAGGCCCTCGGCGGCGCCAGCGGCGGCTACACCTCCGGGCGCGCCGAGATCGTCGAACTGCTGCGCCAGCGGTCGCGGCCGTACCTGTTCTCCAACTCGCTGGCCCCGTCGATCACCGGTGCCGCCATCGCCGCCCTCGACCTGCTGGACTCCTCGGCGGACCTGCTGACCAGGCTGCGGGACAACAGCGCGCTGTTCCGGTCGCGGATGACCGAGGCGGGTTTCGACCTGCTGCCGGGGGAGCACGCGATCATCCCGGTGATGATCGGCGACGCCGCCGAGGCCGCGCGGCTGGCCGACCTGCTGCTCGACCAAGGCGTCTACGTGATCGGCTTCTCCTACCCGGTCGTCCCGCACGGCAAGGCCCGGATCCGGACCCAGATGTCGGCCGCGCACTCGACCGAGGACGTGAACCGGGCCGTGGACGCCTTCATCACCGCGCGCGACAAGATGGCCTGATCGGACGCTGACCAGCCAACTCTATATAGATAGAGTTTCCCCATGGACATCCCGCCGTTCCGCGTGACCGCGGCGACGCTGGATGTCCTGGAAGCCCTGCTCGGCCCGGACGACCAGCTCTACGGGCTCAGGATCGCGGAGAACGCGGGTCGCAAGACCGGCAGCGTCTACCCGATCCTGGCCCGGCTGGAAGAGGCAGGCTGGGTGGTCAGCGCCTGGGAACAGGACGAGCCGAGCGCCCGCGGTCCCCGCAGGCGCTTCTACCGGCTCAGCCCCGACGGCCTCGGTGCCGCCCGAGCCCTGCTGCTGCACCACCGGGGCGCGATCCGCCAGCGCACGGCCCCCGCCGTGCGCGGCTTCGCGCCCCAACCGGCACCAGAGTGGAGGGGGTGGTCATGAGTTCGGTCGTGCTGTTCGTTGTGGTCGCGCTGGCCGTGCCGATGGTGGTGGCCGAGTGCGGCGAGGTGTCGCCGTGGTTGGCCCGCAAGGTCCTCGGCTGGGCGGCGCGGCGGCTGCGGCCGCCCGACAAGGCCGAGCGCTACACCGAGGAGTGGCTCGCCGACCTGGAAGAGGTGCCCGGCAAGCTCACCAAGCTCGGCTGGGCCCTCGGCGTCGCCTTCCTCGGCGTGCTGCGGCTGCGCGAGCCCAAGCACTCGCTGGACTGGACCCCGCGCCCGGTCGCCAGCCCGTTCGCGACCGACTCGGTCTTCGGCCCGGCGTCAGCCCAGCCCGCGCGGGTGATCCCGCAGCAGACCGCGCCGCACCCGCCCGCGATCCCGTCGGTCACCCGTTCCCTCGAGCCGGTGTTCCCCGAGCCGGACTACCTGCCGCGCAGGCGGGCGCCGGAACCGCAGCCCTGGGAGCCACCGCACCCGGGTTCGCGCTTCTTCCAGCGGTACTACGACAACTGGGGGAACACGGTCCACGTCCGGCGGTACGCCTACGACGAGGACCCGGAGGTCGTGTATGGGGCCACGCCCAAGGCCGCACCACCGGTGATCGGCGACTGATCAGGCACTATGTGCGGGTGATCGACCCTCGACGGCTGCGGGTACTGCGTGCTCTGGCTGACCACGGCACCGTGACGGCGGCCGCCCAGGCGTTGCACCTGAGCCCGTCGGCGGTGTCGCAGCAGTTGGCGTCGCTGGAGTCGGAGGTCCGCCAGGAGTTGCTGCGGCGCAAGGGGCGCCGGGTGTGGCTGACCTCGGCGGGGGAGCTGCTGGTCGAGCACGCCGACGCGGTGCTGGCGGAGTTGGACCGGGCCGAGGCCAGGCTGGCGGCGTTCGGCACGGGTGAGCTGGGCCAGGTGAAGGTCGCCGCGTTCGCGTCGGCGATCACGAACGTGGTGGCCCCGGCCATCGCGGCACTGCGGGTGTCCGCGCCCGGGGTGACTGTCCTGGTGCGCGACGCGGAGGGCCAGGCCAGCCTGCCGATGCTGCTCGACGGCGAGATCGACATCGCCATCACGATGCACACGGGCCAGGCGCCGAGCGAGCACCGGATCGTGTGGGACCACCTCTATACGGAACCGTTCGACGCGGTGCTGCCTCCTGGGCACCCGCTGCTGGGCCGAGCTGAGGTAGCGCTATCGGACCTGGCCGCCGAGGACTGGGTCGTTCCCTTGCCGGGTAACCCCTGCCGCGACGTCCTCCTCTTGGCGTGTGAAACGGCGGGCTTCACTCCGCGCGTGACTCACACGTCCGACGACTTCACTGCCGCAGCGGCTCTAGTGACTGCCGGGGTCGGGGTGGCTCTTATCCCGCGGACCGCTCTAGGCGGGATCTCCACCGAACAGGTTGTGCCGGTGACGCCGAACCCACCCCACCGCCGCGTGGTCGCAGCGACGCGGAGGGGGCGCGAGACGCATCCGCTGCTGCAGATCGTCCGCAAGGCGCTGGCCGAGGTCTAACGCCCTATAGGACACCGGCGTCGGTCGCTCGGGGGGCTACGCGACCGACGCCGGTGACACGCCCGGCTCGCGCCGGGGACTTGAGCACCCATGGGGTGCGTCACAACTGACGCACAGTGTGGCACTCCGGATCCGCTTGGCTACCTGATCGTTCACACTTGCGCACGTTCGCTAATGGCAACGGCCGCTGACTAGGGTGTATGCCGTGGGTGGTCTGGTTGTGGTAGTGGGCTCGGCGAACGCGGATCTGGTGGTTCCGGTGGACCGGCGGCCGGGTCCTGGCGAGACGGTGCTCGGGGGTGACACCCGGGTCCTGCCGGGTGGGAAGGGCGCGAACACGGCCGTCGCGGCGGCCCGGCTGGGTGCCCCGGTGCGGTTCGTCGGGGCGGTCGGCAGCGACCAGTTCGGCGATCTCGTGCTGGCGTCGCTGACCGGGGCGGGCGTGGACGTGACCGGGGTGCGCCGGGCCGAGCGGCCGACCGGGGTCGCCTACATCGCGGTGACGCCGGACGGCGAGAACTCGATCATCGTGTCGCCGGGCGCGAACGCGGACGTGCGGCCCGAGGACGTGCGGCTCGACGGGGCGGCGGCGTTGGTGGCCTCGCTCGAGGTGCCGGTGCCGGTGGTCGAGCACGCGGTCCTAGCCGCAGAGCGGGCTGGGGTTCGGGCGGTGGTGAACCTGTCGCCGGTCGCGATCCTGTCCGAGCGGGTGTTGGCGGTGTTGGACCCGTTGGTGGTGAACGAGCATGAGGCGGCCGGGCTGGGGAACCTGTTGGCGCTAGGTGTGCGGTCGGCTGTAGTCACCCGGGGTGCGTTGGGCGCTGATGTCGTTACGGCCGAAGGTACGACTACCGTGCCCGCGCCCAAGGTCGAGGTGGTCGACACGACGGGCGCAGGCGATGCGTTCACCGGCGCGTTGGCGGTAGCGCTAGCGAACGGGGACCAACTTGTCGACGCAGTGCGGTCTGCGGTGAAGGTGGCGGCGTTGTCGGTAACCCTGCCTGGAGCGCAGCCGTCTTATCCGACGCAGGAGCGGATGAACAGGTCGGCCAACTCGCGGCCGTAGGTCTCACTGTCGGCTCCATCAATGCCGTTGGCAATGGTCCTGGCCATCACTCTTACGTCGAACTGGCGGAAGACACCTTCGCGCTGCCCCTGCGTGAGCTGACGGGCAAGCCTGCCGACGCGGAAGTCCTCTTGCACAGGCGCGAGGTCGGGCAGGTTCGCCGCGATCTCCCTGATCGCCTTGACCTGGTCCGGATGGGTGCGCAGGAGATCTACCTGCGACTCGATGTAGGCACGCAGCATGTCGACCCGGCCCGTAGTGCCTTGGAGTCGCTCGGTCATCTGCACGTCGGCAGCGCCAACAGCGGTGATCAGGACGGCCAGCATCAGGTCGTTCTTGTCCTTGAAGTGGTAGGAGATCAGCCGGGTGCTGCTGAGGCCCGCGTGCTCGACGATCCGGGCGAACGAGGTCTTGGCGTACCCGAGCCGGGCGATCACCTCGGTCGCCGCCTCGGTGATCTGCTTGCGGCGCGCCGCCTCGGTTACTGTTACCTGCACGAGTAAAGAGTAACACGGTCAGGTAAATCGGGGTTCGGCGAAGATGAGCGCATGGACCTGCCCGACGTCTCCCTGCCCGACCGCGGCGTACCCCGCGAGGACCTCTTCGCCGACCTGCGCGCCCGCAAGACCGCCGACGCCGACTGGCGCGGGGGCCGCACGTGGAGCCTGATCTACCCGGCTGGCGCGGACGTCGACGCGGTCATCCAGGAGGCGAACGGCCTGTACCTGCACGAGAACGCGCTCAACCCGTTCCGCTTCCCGTCGCTGGCCGACATGGAGCGCGAGGTCGTGGCCATGACGGCCGGGCTGCTCAACGCCCCGGCAAGCGCGTCCGGCTCGATGACCTCCGGCGGCACCGAGTCGATCATGCAGGCGATCCGCGTGGCCCGCGACCGCGCCCGCGCCGAACGCGGGATCACCTCACCGACCCTGGTGGTCCCCCGCTCCGCCCACCCGGCCTTCGCCAAGGGCGCCAAGTACTTCGGCCTGGAACTCGTCCAGATCCCCCTGGCCGCCGACCTGCGCGCCGACGTCACCGCCGCCGAGAACCTCATCGACGACCGCACCGCCCTCGTCGCGGGCTCAGCCCCCAACTACCCCCACGGCGTCGTCGACCCGATCCCCGAACTGGCCGCTCTAGCCGCCGCCCGCGACATCCCCTTCCACACCGACGCCTGCGTAGGCGGCTTCCTACTCCCCTTCATGGCCGAAGCCCCCGCCTTCGACTTCCGCATCCCCGGCGTCACCACCATGTCCGCCGACGTACACAAGTACGGCTACGCCACCAAAGGCGCATCAGTACTACTGCACCGCAACGGCGACCACGTCCTCCAATACCAAGCCTTCTTGTACCAAGACTGGCCCGGCGGCCTCTACGGCTCCCTAGCCCTAGCCGGCGCCCGCCCCGCCGCCCCCATAGCTACCGCCTGGTCCGTAATGCGCTACCTAGGCACCGCCGGCTACACCCGCCTAGTAGACCGAATCCTCACCACAGCAACAAAGATCCGCACCACCGCCACCGCCCTAGGCCTAACCGTCCTAGGCAACCCCATCGCCTCGGTAATCGCCTTCACCGCCCCCAACATCATGGCCATCGGCGACCAACTAGACGACCAGGGCTGGCACCTGGACCGCCAAAACGACCCAGACGCCCTACACCTGATGGTCTCCCCAGAACACGACCGCGTGGTCGACCAGTTCCTAGCCGACCTCCGCACCGCCATCGACAACGCGGGCGAGTCCAGGGGAGTCGAAGCCCGCTACAGCTAGCCCAAGCGTCGAGGAGTTGGCCGATTTGTTGTGGTGGACTGCCAAGCGCGCTGCGAGTGGCTTCCGTGCAGTTAGACCCACCGGCGGCGCGACCGCCGGTGGGTTCGCCGCAGCTAGTTGACGCGCTCGAGTTCTCGGTTTTCTTCGGGGGTTTCGATCTCGGAGAGGCCTGCGCGTTCTTGGAGGCGGCGCAGTGGGGCGGGGGCCCACCAGGCGGCGTCGCCGAGGAGGCGGAGGGTGGCGGGGACTAGGAGCATGCGGACGATGGTGGCGTCGAGGATCAGGGCGACGATCATGCCCAGGCCGATGAAGCGCATGCTCTGCAGGGAGGACATGCCGAAGGCGCCGGTCACCACGCCCAGCAGCAGGGCGGCGGCGGTGATCATGCGGCCGGTGCGGAGCAGGCCCGACTTGATCGCCTCCTGGGTGGACAGGCCGGAGTGGCGGGCCTCGACCATGCGCGACAGCAGGAACGTCTCGTAGTCGGTGGAGAGGCCGAAGACGACGGCGCCGATGAGGACCATCATCCCGGCCTGGGCGGGTTGCGGCGTCACGTCCAGCAGCCCCGCGCCGTGGCCTTCCTGGAACACGAAGACCAGCACGCCGAAGGTCGCCGACAGGCTCAGGGCGCTCATGACCACGGCCTTCACCGGCAGCAGCACCGACCCGAACGCCAGGAACATCAGCACCAGCGTCGCCAGCACCAGGATCCCGACCATCCACGGCACCCGGTCGACGATCCCCGTCACCGAGTCCGCGACCAGCGCCGGGAACCCGCCGACCATCACCCGCGCCGACGACGGCAACGCGCGCAAGCCGTCGATCGCGGCTCGGGCCTCCGGGGACGACGATTCGTCCTTCAGCGGCGCGGTCAGCAGCACCACGTTCCCGCCCGCACCGCTCGGCGCCACGTCCGCGACCCCCGGCACCTGCTTGGCCGCCGCCACGAACGAACCGACCGCGGCCTGGTCCGGCGTGCTCGGGAAGCGCAGCACGATCTTGACGGTGTCGTTGCCCGCCGCCGGGAAGTTGTTGGCGATCGCCTCGGCGGTGGCCCGGTGCGGATCTCCCGGCGGCAGTTGGCGTTCGTCCGCGCCACCGAAGCGCGCACCGCCGAACGGAAGCGCCAGCAAGACCAGCACGGCGACGATCGGGGCGACGAACAGCACGGGGCGGCGCATGACGGCGTCGGCGACCTTGCCCAAGAGGCGGGGTTCGCTGCTGGTCTTACGGCGCCAAGGTAGGGACAGCTTGTCTACGCGGTGACCGAGGATGCCCAGCAGCGCGGGCAAGAGGGTGAGCGACACGATCGCGGCGATGGCGACGGCAGACATACCGCCGTATGCCATGGACTTGAGGAAGTCCATGGGGAAGACCAAGAGTCCGGCGAGTGCGATCACCAGCAGGGTCGCCGAGAACGCCACCGTGCGACCGGCAGTGGCAACCGTGCGGCGGACAGCCGCAGCTGGCGATAGTCCTGCCGCGAGCTCTTCGCGGAAGCGGCCAACGGTGAACAAGCCGTAGTCGATAGCCATACCGAGGCCGAGCAGGGTGGCCACGTTCACCGCGAAGGTGTTGACCTCAAGACCCAGGCTCAACAACCGCAGCACACCTAAAGACCCGAAGATCGCCAGACCGCCCACCAGCACCGGCAGGGCCGCCGCGACCAGGCTGCCGAAGATGAGCACCAGCAGGATCAGCGTCACCGGCAGCGAGATCGCCTCGGCAACCGCCAGGTCGGCGTTGGACCGCTCGGTCATCGCCTGCTCGGTCGGCACCTTCCCGCCGACCTGGGTGTCGATCCCCGGCACCGGCAGCGCGTCCTTGATCACCGCGAACGCGTCCTGGCGGGCGTCGAACGTGTCACCGGCGAGGGTGATCGTCGCCATCGCGAGCTTCTTGTCCGGGCTGGCCAGCGCGGGCTGCTGTGCCGACCAGTAGTCGACCCGCGCCGCGACGGCCGAGCTGGGCAGGGCGTCCAGGGCCGAGGTGACCCGAGCGGCGACCGCCGGGTCGTCCACGTCCGGGGCGCCGTAGAGGACCACGACGTCGGCGGGCTTCTGCCCGAGTTCGTCCTGGATGATCCGGTTGACCTGCGACGACTCGCTGGCCGGGTCCTCGTAGCCGCCCTGGGTCAGCTCGTCGAACACGCCGAGCCCCCACAGGCCGCCACCGAGTGTGACGACCAGGGTGGCCACCAGCACCAGCCACCGCCTACGGTGGATCACCGATCCCCATGATGCGAACATTGAGCGATTCCTCCCGGGACGCCGCAGTGCACACGCGGCCACCGGCGGGCCGGTAAACACCGTTCACTCGTTGGGGTCACACTACGGTGGAGTTAACGGCGTTCACAAGAGCACGGGGTGACCACATGACGCAGGCCACACGCCGCGAACGGGACCGGGCGGGCACCGACCGGGAGATCCGCCAGCAGGCACGGGCCCTGCTGGTCAACGACGGTCCGGCCGCGGTCACCCTGCGCGCCATCGCCAGGGAGCTGGGCATCACCGCGCCCGCGCTCTACCGCTACTACGACTCCCGCGAGGACCTGATCGAGCACCTGCGCGCCGACGTGTGCGACGACCTGACCGTCGAACTGGGCAACGACCTGGTGGAGATCGCCGAGACCGACCACGTCGGGCAGGTGCTGGCCATCTGCCGGGGCTTCCGCGGCTGGGCGTTGGCGCACCCGCAGGAGTTCGCCCTGGTGTTCGCCTCCCCGGCGGCGGCGGGCGTGCACTGCCCGGTCACCACACCGGGGACCGCGAAGGACTCGTTCGGGCGGATCTTCCTCACCGTCGCGGGTCGGGTGCTGGCCAACGGACTGCCCATCACCCGACCCGGCGTCGAGGTCCCCGACGCCCTCGTGCCCGACCTGACCACCTTCCGCGACGAACTGCTGCGCACCATCGCCGAGTCCGGCGTCGACCTGCACCCGGACCAGCTCGGGGTGGACACCGCCTACGTGATGCTGCAGTTCTGGGTGCGCCTCTATGGCCAGGTAGCGCTAGAGGTGTTCGGCCAGTTCCCGTTCCCGGTCACGGACCCGACACCGCTGTTCGAGTCCATGCTGGCCGACCTCATCTCCGACGTCGGGCTCTAGACGACCGCTCTAGACGACGATGTTCACCAGCCGCCCCGGCACCACGATGAACTTCTTGGGCGTGGCACCGCCAACAGCGGCGGCCACCTTCTCGTCCGCCAGCGCTGCCGCCTTCACCTCGTCCTGCGACGCGTCCGCCGCAACCGTCACCCGACCGCGGACCTTGCCGTTGACCTGGACCGGGTACTCGACCGTGTCCTCGACCAGGTAGCGCTCGACCGCGACCGGGAACGGCCCGTGCGCCAGCGACTCGACGCCGCCCAGCTTCTCCCACAGCTCCTCGGCGATGTGCGGGCACAGCGGCGCCAGCATCTGCACCAGCGGAACCGCCACCGACCGCGGCGCGCCGTCGGGGAAGGTCTTGGTGATGTGGTTGTTCAGCTCGATCAGCTTCGCGCCCGCGGTGTTGTAGCGCAGGTTCGCGTAGTCCTCGTGCACCCCGGCGATCGCCTTGTGCAGCGCGCGCAGCGTGGTCTCGTCCGGCTCGACCTCGGTGACCCGCAGCGCGCCGGTCTCCTCGTCGACCAGGTTGCGCCACACCCGCTGCAGGAACCGCTGCGCGCCGACGACGTCCTTGGTCGCCCACGGCCGCGAGACGTCCATCGGCCCCATCGACATCTCGTACATCCGGAAGGTGTCGGCGCCGTAGGTCTCGCACATCTGGTCCGGGGTGACCACGTTGCGCAGGCTCTTACCCATCTTCCCGTACTCCTGGCGCACCTCCTTGCCGTCGTAGAAGAACTTGCCGTCCTTCTCGACGACCTCGGACGCGTCGACGTACACGCCGCGCTCGTCGGTGTAGGCGAAGGCCTGGATGAAGCCCTGGTTGAACAGCCGCCGGTACGGCTCCTCGCCGGTGACCTCGCCCAAGTCGAACAGCACCTTCTGCCAGAACCGGGCGTACAGCAGGTGCAGCACCGCGTGCTCGACGCCACCGATGTACAGGTCGACGCCGCCGGGGTCGCCGGGGGAGCGCGGGCCCAGCCAGTAGCGCTCGTTCTCCGGCTCGACGAACCGGGCGCCGTCGGTCGGGTCGACGTAGCGCAGCTGGTACCAGCACGACCCCGCCCAGTTGGGCATGGTGTTGGTGTCGCGGCGGTAGGTCTTGGGGCCGTCACCCAGGTCCAGCTCGACCTCGACCCACTCGGTCGCCCGCGACAGCGGCGGGGACGGCACGGTGTCGGCGTCCTCGGGGTCGAAGGTCTTCGGCGAGTAGTCGTCGACCTCGGGCAGCTCCACCGGCAGCATGCTCTCCGGCAGCGCGATCGCGGTGCCGTCGGCGTCGTAGACCACCGGGAACGGCTCGCCCCAGTAGCGCTGGCGGGAGAACAGCCAGTCGCGCAGCTTGTACTGGATGGTGCCGTGGCCGTGGCCCTGCTCCTGCAGCCAGTCGATGATCCGGGCCTTGGCCTCGGTGATGCCCAGCCCGTCCAGGAACCCGGAGTTGATCGCGGGCCCCTCACCGGTGAACGCCTCGCCGTCGAACCCGGCGGTCGGCTGCACGGTGCGCACGACCGGCAGGCCGAACGCGGTGGCGAAGTCCCAGTCGCGCTGGTCCTGACCGGGCACGGCCATGATCGCGCCGGTCCCGTAGCCCATCAGCACGTAGTCGGCGATGAACACCGGGATCTGGGCGCCGGTGGCCGGGTTGGTCGCGTACGCGCCGGTGAAGACGCCGGTCTTCTCCTTGTTCTCCTGGCGGTCCAGGTCGGACTTCAACGACGCCGCGCGCCGGTACGCCGCGATCGCCGCGCCCGGGTCGGCCGCGCCGCCGGTCCACCGGCTGTCCACATCGGACGGCCACGCCGCGGCGGCGATCACGTCGACCAGCGGGTGCTCGGGCGCCAGCACGACGTAGGTGGCGCCGAACAGGGTGTCCGGCCGGGTGGTGAAGACCTCGACCTGCTGCGCGCCGACGCCGAAGCGCACCCGGGCGCCGTTCGAGCGGCCGATCCAGTTGCGCTGCATGGCCTTGACCTTGTCCGGCCAGTCCAGCCGGTCCAGGTCGTCGATCAGCCGGTCGGCGTAGGCGGTGATCCGCATCATCCACTGGCGCAGGTTGCGCCGGAACACCGGGAAGTTGCCGCGCTCGCTGCGCCCGTCCGCGGTGACCTCCTCGTTGGAGATCACCGTGCCCAGGCCGGGCACCCAGTTCACCGGCGCGTCGGACAGGTACACCAGCCGGTGCTCGTTCAGCACGCCCTGCCGCTCGGCGTGCGACAGCTCGGCCCACGCGCGGCCGTCCGGGGTCGCCCGCTCACCCGAGTCGAACTGGGCGACCAGCTCGTCGATGGGCCGCGCCTTGCCCGCGTCGGCGTCGTACCAGGAGTTGAAGATGCGCAGGAAGATCCACTGCGTCCACCGGTAGTACTCCGGGTCGATGGTGGAGATCCGGCGCCGCTCGTCGTGCCCCAGGCCCAGGCGGCGGATCTGCCGGATGTAGTTGCCGATGTTCTCCTCGGTCGTCTTGCGCGGGTGCTGACCGGTGGAGACCGCGTACTGCTCGGCGGGCAGGCCGAAGGCGTCGAAGCCCATCGTGTGCAGGACGTTGCGGCCGTTCATCCGGTGGTAGCGCGCGAAGACGTCGGTGCCGATGAAGCCCAGCGGGTGCCCGACGTGCAGGCCCGCGCCGGAGGGGTACGGGAACATGTCCTGCACGAACAGCTTGTCCTCGGGCACCGGGCCCGCCAGCGGCCCGACCGGGTTGGGCGCGTGGTAGGTGCCGTGCTGCTCCCAGTGGTCCTGCCAGCGCCGCTCGATCCGGCCTGCCAGCGCCGCGCTGTACCGGTGGCTCGGCTGCTCGTCAGTCATGGTGGAAACGTCCCTCTCGCGCTCTAGTCCCGGTCCTGCCCCACGAAAGCGAAAACCCCCCAGGCCCGATGGGCATGGAGGGTTGCCGCGCTCACCAACCGTGTGGTCAGCGCGGCTGACTAAGGAGCAGGCGGGCCGTGCTCATAGCACGAGTTTACCCCACCCGGTCCACGTCATTTCGCCGACGGGCTAGAGCCGGACCCCGAGTGCAACCACCTGGGTGACCTGGGTTGCGCTGAAGTTGTCATCGCTGACCAGCAGCAACGACCGCTCGCCGGTGCGCAGCCGCGGCCCCCAGGCGATCCCCTCGATGTTGTCCACAGTAGACAGCCCGAGGTCGGCGAGGTCGACCAGCAGCCGCTTGCGCACCGGCCGCACCCCGGTCGGGTCGGCCAGGTCCCGGTTCGCCACGTTGGTCGCGCCCGTCGTGTCGACCTCGTAGACGCGCACCTTGTTGCCGACGCCGGTCACGAACGCGCGCTCCACGACCAGGAACCGGGTCGGGTCCAGCGGGTCGACGGCCAGGATCGAGCTGACGCCGTTGGCGGCGAAACCGGTGGCCGGGGTCGGCTTGGCGAACACCGGCTCCTCCGGGTACGCGTACTGCGCGAGCTGGTGACCGGTCCGGGTCTGCACCGCGATCCGGGTCAGCGCGCCGTGCTCGGGCGTGGCGTCCGGGCCGTCCTGCAGCAACGGCCCCTCGACCGCGGCGACGACCAGGCTGCCCGCGGCGGCGTAGGTCAGGCCCTCCAGGACCAGGTTCTGCCGCGGCCCCCGGTCAGCGGTGATCTTCAGGTTCGCGGGCAGCGGCAGCTCGCGGGCGAACCTGCCGTCGCGCTCGGCGGTGCGGATCGACGGGTCGATGAGCAGGTTCGGGCGGCGGTCGCCCTCCTGGCTCCAGGTGTAGTCCCCGGTCCACGGGTCGACCCGGATGTCCTCGGGGTCGACGGTGGTGCCGTCCCCGGTCGACAGCGGCGGGTAGGTCTTGCCGTCGGGCCGCAGCAACGGGCTGGTGCCGGTGAACTCGACGGGCCCGACGCCGGTGGCGGTGACGTCGATGCGTGCGGTGTAGAACCGGGCGGGCTGGCGGTCCGAGCGGTCGTCGCTGATCAGGACGTACCCGCCGGTGCGCGGATCGCGGTCGATGCCGGAGAGGCCACCGACCGTGGTGCCCTGGAAGACCAGCGCGTTGGGCACGATCCGCTCACCGATCAGGCGGACCTTCTGCGGGTGGGCTTGCGCGGGCACGGCGAGCACGGCTGCCGCGACGGCGGCGGCGCAGAGAGCAGCTGAGGCGCGAGACATGACGAGTAGCACACCGCACCAGGGTGTCCGCCGTGTGGCGTTTCGACGACCTCTTACCATCTGGACGTGAACCTCGTGCCGCTCGCGCCCCTGGTGGCCGGCCTCCCGCTCCTCGTCCTGGGCTTCCTCGGCCTCACCGAGCGCCTCCCTCGCAACCGCTTCGGCGGCGTCCGCACCCCCGCGACCCTGCGCAGCCCCGAGGCGTTCCGCACCGCGAACAAGGTCGCGGGCC
The DNA here is from genome assembly GCF_024171925.1 of Actinokineospora diospyrosa. Lineage (GTDB taxonomy): Bacteria > Actinomycetota > Actinomycetes > Mycobacteriales > Pseudonocardiaceae > Actinokineospora > Actinokineospora diospyrosa. The sequence continues at coordinate 88,615 of NZ_JAMTCO010000007.1, forward strand.
TGCCCACCCTGGTCGCGGGCCTGGTCGGGGTGGTCGGCGCGGCAGCGGGTTTCGCCCTGGAGAGCACGGCCGCGGTCCTCACGGTGTCGGTCATCGCGGTGGTCGGCCTCGCCGTGATCACCCTGGCCGCGGGCGTCCTGGGCAACCGGGCCGCCGAGGCCGTGCCGGAGCCCAAGCCCGCACTGCCCGCTGGCTGCGCCGGCTGCCAGTGCGGCACCTGCGACGTGCTGACCCGCTCCTAGGTCGGCTTGCGCACGAGACCCGTGTAGGCGGCGACGGCGAGCGTGGCCAAGCCCCAAACCAGCGCCTGGAGCACCCACAGCACGTAGGTGAACAGCTGTCCCCAGCGGGTGTCGGTGGCCAGGTCGCAGCGCGCCCGCAGCCCGGTGGCGCCGAGCGGTAGCCCGCGGTCGATGCCGAGACCGATCAACTCGGCGGTCGAGCACGGCACACCCACTTGCTGGACGCGCTCGGCCGCGAGGTGCCCCGGCCGAGTGGTCACCTGGCCAGCGACGTACCCCAGCGTCCCAGCCAAGGCGAGCACGACCACAAGGGCGACGACTAGCCGGTGTGCGCGGTAGCCGTAGTTGCCCAGCCAGCCCCACAGCCGGTGCCGCCACCTCGCCAGCCGCCCCCCGAGCGCCTCGGGCGCACGCCGCCGCAAGTCCTCCTGCTGAGCGATACGAGCGGCCCACGCTGGTTATCCACGCGTAGAGCCCCTGCAAGTCCACCTGACCGCCGACGGTCGCACCGAGCAACCACATCGCCGCAGAGTCCCCGTTGCCATGGACGGTCGCGTCACTGAGGAAGAAGTGGCTGCCTACCCGTAGCCGATCACCGTTCAGGGCGCGGCCGTCGCTATTGGTGACGTCGGCGCGCTTGCAGTAGCAATCGCCGCCGATGTCGGCGTTGAACAGGCGCAGCGCCCCCCTTGGGACTGCGCGCAGTCACGACGCCTTCGCGCAGGAACAGATTCGCGCCGACTCGGACTCCGGCTAAGGCCCTTTCAGGTGGCTGTGCGAGAAGTCGACTTCGCCCAGGTGGGCATTACTGCATGAGACCCCTTCCGGGATCACGCAATGACGCATGACCAGCCGCGTCAGTGTTCGGATGTCGTCTAGGTCCACCAGTCCGACGACCGTAGCGAGCTCGAGCCGCACACCCCGTGGGTCGAGCTCGCCGTGCACCCCCAGCAGCAACTGCCTGATCAACTCCGCCCGCAGCTCCCCGGGCGGCGAGTCGACCGCCGCCCCGCTCCGGGCGGCGTCGACCACCGCCTGTTCGAACGGGGTCAGCTCACCGAGGTCGGCCACACCGGCAGTGTCGATCACTGCGGGTCCGGCGTGACATCAGTTCTCCCGGACGTCGCCCGGGTGCGTGGCCAGTAGCGCCAGCGGCATGCCCTGGCGGCGCAGGACCCGGCCCCAGAGGTCTTCGTCCGCGGGCGCCACCACGTCACCTGGCAGGGCGGGGACCACGATCCAGTCGCCGCGGTCGATCTCGCCTGCCAGCTGGCCGACGTCCCAGCCCGAGTAACCGGCGAACACGCGCAGGCCGCGGAACTTGGGGGCCAGGGCGTCCGGATCGGCGTCCAGGTCGACCAGGGCCACCGGACCCCGCACGCCGATCAGGCCGCGGACGCCGTCGACGGCGACGCCGGTGCGCATGGCGGCGAGGCAGAGGGCGGTCTTCTGCTCGACCGGTCCACCCACGTAAACCGCACCCGGTTGGGTGACATGCGGGCCCCAGTTCGGGAGCACGTCGTCCACCGGGACGTCACTCGGTCGGTTCAAGACCACGCCTAGCGTGCCTTCGCCGCGGTGATCGATCACGTAGACCACGGTGCGGCGGAAGTTGCTGTCGAGCAGGCTGGGCGCCGCTACCAGCAGCGTCCCCGGTTCGACGTCGACATCGGACGGCACGACGACATGATCCCATCCGGAAGGGGACCGCCGGGACCGGAGTTGCCAACCCGGGAACATCCCGGCGGGTCCGCGCGTTGGATACAGCGGTCGGCGCCTTCGTGTCCCCCGGGCTCAACTAGAACCGCCTTCGTGGAATACCGCTCGGCTGGAGCCACGTCGCGCAACTCGCCGTGAGGCGACCGGGTGTCGGCCAGCGATGGGCGGCCCTTTCGGGGGCCGCCCATCCCTATAGGCTCAGCCGTCGTGAGCACGGCCCGAACTGACCCCGAGCACGAGGCCCACCACGCCCGGATCGGGCCGCGGGCGCTCCTGGCTCGCGACGGGTTCCGCAGGCTCCTGTTCACCAGGTTCTCCGCGCAGTGGGGCGACGGCCTGTTCCAGGCGGGGCTCGCGGGCGCCGTGCTGTTCAACCCGGAGCGCGAGGCCGACCCGTTGGCGATCGCGGCCGGGTTCACCGCGCTGCTGCTGCCGTACTCCCTGATCGGCCCCTTCGCGGGCGCGCTCTTGGACCGGTGGGACCGCCGCCGCGTCCTTGTAGTCGCGAACATCCTGCGTGGGGCGCTCATCTTCACGGCAGCGCTATCAGTGGCCGCAGGGGCTGGCGGGACAACCCTGTTCACGCTGGCTCTAGTCACCATCGGAGTCAGCAGGTTCATCAATTCGGGTCTATCTGCGGCGCTCCCGCACGTTGTCCCGATCCGCAATCTGGTCGAAGCGAACGCGCTGGCGACGACTCTTGGCGCTGTCATCGCCGTCTTGGGCGCGGGTTGCGCGGTAGGGCTAAGGGCGATCTTCGGCGATCACAACATCGGCTCCGGTATCACTACCGCCGTCGCGTGCCTCGGTTCCGCCGGGTCGGCCTGGTTCGCGATCCGGTTCGCTAAAGGCGCGCTCGGACCCGACGAGGTCGACGAGCCCCCGCAGACCATGGTCGCTGTGGCGCGCGGCCTGTTCGACGGCGGTAGGGCCGCCGTCAAGACGCCCACCGTGTTCGCCGGGTTCGTCGCGCTGCTGGCCCACCGGACGGCGTTCGGCATCGCGCTGCTGCTGACCGTGCTGCTCGCCCGGTTCCGCTTCGAGGCGGGTCTGGGCGGGCTGAGCCAGGTCATCGCCCTGGTCGGGGTCGGCATCCTGCTCGCGGGCCTGGTCACCGCCCGGATCGTGGCCGCCATCGGCAGGCGCCGCGCCCTCGCCGCGGGCCTGCTGCTCGGTGGCGTCTCCATCGTCGGGTTCGGCCTGCCGCTGACCATGCCGACCACGCTCATCGCGGCCCTGCTGATCTCCTTCGCGGGCCAGCTCGTGAAGCTGTGCGTCGACGCGGCCGTGCAGCGCGACATCGGCGACGAGCTGCGCGGCCGGGTGTTCGCCCTCTACGACACCCTGGTCAACGTGGCCCAGGTCGTCTCGGTCGCCCTGGCCGCGCTGGTCGTGGCGCCGGACGGGGCATCACCCGGGCTGGTCCTCGCCGCCGGTGCCTGCTACCTCGTCGGGCTCGCCGGTTTCGCCCTGGCCAGCCGCGCCTAGCCCCTGGGCGCGCGCCCAGGACAGCAGCGCGGCCACCGCGTCGTCGTACTCCAGCGGCCCCTGGTCCAGGCGCAGTTCCTTCAGGAACGACCAGGCCTTGCCCACCAGCGGGCCCGGCGGGATGTCGAGCAGCCGCATGATCTCGTTGCCGTCGAGGTCCGGCCGCACCCGGGCCAGGTCCTCGTCGGCGGCGATCCGGGCGATGCGCTCCTCGAGCCCGTCGTAGGTGCGCTGCAGCGCGCTGGCCTTGCGCCGGTTGCGGGTGGTGCAGTCGGCCCGGACCAGCTTGTGCAGCCGGGGGAGCAGCTCGGCGCCGTCGGTGACGTAGCGGCGCACCGCCGAGTCGGTCCACTCGCCCTTGCCGTAGCCGTGGAAGCGCAGGTGCAGGAACACCAGCCGGGACACGTCCTCGGTGATCTCCTTGGAGTACCGCAGCGCCCGCAAGCGCTTGCGGACCAGCTTGGCGCCGACGACCTCGTGGTGGTGGAAGCTCACGCCGCCGCCGGGCACGTGCCTGCGGGTGTCGGGCTTGCCGATGTCGTGCAGCAGCGCGGCCAGCCGCAGCACCAGGTCCGGGCCGTCCTGCTCCAGGGCGATCGCCTGGTCGAGCACCACGAGCGAGTGCTCGTAGACGTCCTTGTGCTGGTGGTGCTCGTCGATCTCCAGCCGCATCGCGGGCACCTCGGGCAGCACGTGCGCGGCCAGCCCGCTGTCCACGAGCAGCTCGACGCCGAGCCGGGCGTGCGCGCCGCAGATCAGCTTCGACAGCTCCGCCTGCACCCGCTCGGCGGTGATCCGCTCGATCTCCCCGGCCATGTCGTGCAGCGCGGCGATGACCCGGGGCGCGCAGGTGAAGCCGAGCTGGCTGACGAACCGCGCGGCGCGCAGCATCCGCAGCGGGTCGTCGGCGAAGGACTCCTGCGGGGTGGCTGGCGTGTCGAGCAGGCGGTTGGCGAGCGCGTCGAGGCCGTTGTGCGGGTCGATGAACTGCTTGGTCGACAGGTCGATCGCCATCGCGTTGACGGTGAAGTCGCGGCGCACCAGGTCGGCCTCGATGGAGTCGCCGAAGCGGACCTCGGGGTTGCGGCTGACCCGGTCGTAGGCGTCGGAGCGGAACGTGGTGATCTCGCACTGCGCGCCGTGCTTGGCCGCGCCGACCGTGCCGAACGCGATGCCGGTGTCCCAGATCGCGTCCGCCCAGCCTGTGATGATCTTCATGATCTCCGGCGGCCTGGCGTCGGTGGTGAAGTCGAGGTCGTTGCCCAGCCTGCCCAGCATGGCGTCGCGGACGCTGCCGCCGACCAGGTAGAGCCGGTGCCCCGCGGCGGCGAAGCGGGTGGCGAGGTCATCGGCGACCGGCGAGACCCGCAGCAGTTCGACGACGGCGTTGCGCGCGGCATTGGTGGTGGCGGACGTTCGAGACACGGTGGACGAGCGTAACCGCTGCGCCGCGCCCCGGGTCTCACGCCCGTCCCCGCTGAGCCGTTCGCACTACCATCGCGAGCATGCCCCCGTCGTCCGGCAGGTCCCGAGGTGCCCGCTCCGGGCGCCGGTTCCGCCGACGCGGCCGCCGGTTGACCACGGTGGACGAGACCTCGGCAGGCGGGCTGGTCGTCGACCCGGCCACGCACACCGTCGCGCTGATCGGGCGGCTCGACCGGCGCGGGCGGTTGCTGTGGTCGCTGCCCAAGGGGCACATCGAACCGGGGGAGACCCCGGAGCAGACCGCGGTGCGCGAGGTCGCCGAGGAGACCGGCATCGACGGGGAGGTGATCCGCCCGCTCGGCACCATCGACTACTGGTTCATCGCCGACGGCACCAAGCGGATCCACAAAACCGTCCACCACTTCCTGCTGCGGGCCTACTCTTTCGAGCTGTCCGACGAAGACCTGGAGGTGACCGAGGTCGCGTGGGTGGCGCTCGAGGAGTTGGACGACCGGCTCGCCTATGCCGACGAGCGCCGTCTGGTCCGCAAGGCCAGGCAACTACTCTCCGAGCATCCGCTCTCACCCGATCCGGTTGAGCGAGACCTACCAGAAGTTGGACGGGCCTGACCCGATGCCTGGAGAGAAGCCGTGACCACTCGACTGCGCCGCGCCGGTTTCGCGGCGCTGGCCGCCGTCTGCGCTGTGCTCGGCGCGCCGCTGACCGGCCAACCCGCCGCGGCGGAGGCAGCGACGCGGTTGCGCGTCGACCTGGACCAACTGGCGCCGCGGGTGGTGGAGTCGACCACCCAGTCGGTGACCATCAGCGGACGCATCACCAACTCGGGTGACCGCCGAGTGGACAAGATCGAGGTCCGCTTACAGCGCGGCGAGGTGCTCGACACCGAGGCCGGGCTGCGCGCGGCGCTCACCGAACCGCAGCGCACCGACGCGGTGAGCCGCCCGCTGGTCAGCTCGGCGTTCCAGCCGATCACCGCCGCGCTCGACCGCGGGCAGAGCGCGGCGTTCACCATCACCGTGCCGGTCAGCGCCGAGAAGGGCGCGCTCAAGCTGGACAAGCGCGGCGTCTACCCGCTGGTCCTCAACTTCAACGGCGTACCCGACTACGGCCGTGCGGAACGAGTCGGCGCGCTAAGCACGCTGCTGCCGGTGCTGGCCGTTCCCGGCGGCGGGCCTGCCGTGCCGCCCGCGGAACCCACCCAGCTCGGCGTGCTGTGGCCTCTTATCGACGAGCGCCCACGCCGGGTCGAGACCCCGACCGACGGCAGCCGCACCGTGTTCGCCGACGACGGCCTCGCAGCGTCGCTGTCGAGCGGGCGGCTGTTCACCCTGGTCGACACCGTGCGCAACGCGGCAGCCGAGAACGCCTCGGCGCTGCGGTCGCTGTGCTTCGTGATCGACCCGGACCTGCTCGCCACCGTCGTGGAGATGTCGTCCGGGTACCTCGTGCGCGCCGCCGACGGCTCGGTGTTCCAGGGCAGCGGCGCTCGGACCGCCCAGCTCTGGCTCGACCGGGTGAAGGAGCTGACCCGCGGCCAGTGCGTGATCGCGCTGCCCTACGCCGATGTCGACCTCGCCGCCCTGTCGCGCGCCAACACCGGCAGCCTGGTCGACATCGCCCTCGGTGAGACGGCCTCGGTCGAGGCCATCCTCGGCACCAAGCCGCTGACCAGCACGATCTGGCCGGACGGCGGCACCCTCGACAGCCGCACCCTGGCGACCCTCGCGGCCAGGGGGCGCACCACGGTCATCGCCGACGCGACCCGGGTGCGCGACGCAGCGGGCGAGTTCCCCTACGCGCTGGGCACGAACCTGCGCGCGATCCCGTACGACCAGCTCGTCGCGTCCTCGCTGGCGCCCAAGACCCCGGTCGACGACTCCGGCGTGAAGACCTCGTCCATCCAGAACGGCCTGGCGACCCTGGTCTTCCGCGGCGGCTTCCAGACCACCCCGGGTCAGCCGGTGCTGGTCGCCCCGCCGCGCCGGTGGAGCGCGACCGCGGCCGAGCTGACCGTGTTCCTGCAGACCATGTGGTCGCTGGAGAGCCAGGGGTTCATCGACCCGCTCGGCCTCGACGGCCTGGTCAGCGGTCCCGACCACGGCACGGCTGGCGCGCTGGAGTACTCGGCGACCGACAGCGCCGCCGAGGTGCCCGCCCCGGCGACCGCCGAGATCGCCAAGGTCGACGCGGTGCAGCGGGACCTGGTGGAGAACGTGCTCTTCGAGGACGACACCCGCCAGGTCGACCCGGCCGACCTGGTCAAGCCGATGCGCTACGCGCTGGTCCGGGCCGGGTCGAGCGCCTGGCGCGGCGACCCAGAGCGGGCCAAGCGGGCCACCAGCGCGGTGACCGACCAGCTCAACGCCCTGCTCGCGCAGGTGTCGGTGACCGACCCGGGGCGCCCGCTGTCGCTGGCCTCCAAGGACAGCCCGCTGCCGGTGTTCATCACCAACGGCCTCCCGGTCACCGTCCGCGCGAAGATCAACGTCGGCGCCACCCCCGGGCTCAAGCCGGAGGAGGCCGTGGTCGTGCGCATCCCGGCCAAGGCGGGCATCCCGCGCTACCTGCCCGCCGAGGTCACCCGCTCCGGCCGCTTCACCGTCACCATCTGGCTCACCACCGACAGTGGGACCCTGCTCGGTAAGTCGTCCCGGTTGGAGTTGAACTCGACCTCGTACGGCAGCATCACCATCGCGGTCACCGGAACGGCGGCCGGTGTGTTGGTGCTGCTCGTGGGTCTGCGGTTGGTCCGCCGGATCCGCGCGGCCGGGCGGGCCAGGGCGGCAGCCGAGAGCGACCTCTGAGCCGGGCTCAGGGCAGGGACGGGTTGATGGACGGGACGGCGACTGTGACCAAGGGCGAGCCCGCGGGCGGGTCGACGCCGTCGCTGGCCAAGGCGAGCGGGTCCATGGCGATCGCCACGCTGGTCAGCCGGATCACCGGCTTCGGCTGGAAGATGGTGATGGCCTGGCTGATCGGCATCAACGTCGCCACCGACTCGTTCACCATCGCCAACACGCTGCCCAACATCATCTTCGAGCTGCTGCTCGGCGGCGTGCTCGCCAGCATCGTGGTCCCGCTGCTGGTCCGCTCGCAGAAGGACGACGACGGCGGCGCCGAGTACACCAACCGGCTGCTCACCGTCGGCATGACCGGTCTGGCCGTCGGCACCGTGCTCGCGGTCGCCGCCGCCCCGCTGTTCACCGCGGTCTACGTCGACGACTCCACCGGCAAGGCCAACCCCGAGCTGGTCACCGCGTTCGCCTACCTGCTGCTGCCGGAGATCCTGTTCTACGGCCTGTTCGCGCTGCTCTCGGCGATCCTGCAGGCCAAGCAGGTTTTCGGCCCGACCGCGTGGGCGCCGGTGGTCAACAACCTGGTGATCCTGGCGACGCTGGTCACCTACTGGGCGCTGCCCGGCGACATCTCGCTGGACCCGGTGCGGATGGGCGACCCGAAGCTGCTCGTGCTGGGCATCGGCACCACGCTCGGCATCGTCGTGCAGGCGGTGGTGCTGCTGCCCGCGCTGCGCCGGACCGGCTTCAAGTTCCGCTGGACCTGGGGGATCGACGCCCGGCTGCGCGAGTTCGGCGGGCTGGCGCTGTGGATCCTGGGCTACGTGGCGATCAGCCAGGTCGGCATGGTCATCACCCAGCGGGTGCTCACCGTCGCCGCCGCCGGTGGCGTGTCGATCTACTCCAACGCCTGGCTGCTGTTCCAGCTGCCCTACGGCGTCATCGGGGTCTCGCTGCTCACCGCGATCCTGCCCCGGATGAGCAAGGCGGCCGCCGACGGCGACACCCAGCGGCTGGTCGACGACCTGTCCACCGGCAGCAGGCTCTCCGCGGTGATGCTGGTCCCGATCAGCGCGGTCCTCACGATCATCGGCGCCGCGCTCGGCGTCGCGCTTTTCGGCGCGGGCGAGGCGGACATCGAGCAGGCGCAGCGGCTCGGGCACGCGCTGGCGTTCTCGGCCTTCGGCCTGCTGCCCTACGCGCTGGTGATGCTGCAGCTGCGGGTGTTCTACGCGATGAAGGACGCGCGGACGCCGACCCTGATCATGATCGTGATGACCGTGGTGAAGATCCCGCTGCTGTACATGTGCGGCGCACTGGTCCGCCCGGACCAGGTGGTCGTCGGGGTGCTGCTGGTCAACTCGCTGACCTTCGTGGTCGGCGCGGTGCTCGGCCAGATGTGGTTGTGGGTGCGGTTGGGGAACCTGCACAGCAAGAAGATCGTCAAGGTGATCGCGGTGTGCGTGCTCGCCGGTGGGGTCGGCGGGGGCGCGGCGTGGGGGCTGGGGCTCCTGCTGCCCGAGGTGGACTCGCTGGTCACCGCGTGGGTGAACGTGGTCGTGCTCGGCCCGGTGGCGTGCCTGGTCGCGTTCGGTGTGCTCGTCGCGCTGAAGGTGCCCGAGTTGAAGCCCGCGACCAGCCGAATCACCCGACTGGTGCGCAGGGGCTGACCCGCTCCGTCACCGGTGGCCCGCCGAGTTCACGTAGGCTCGGAGCTGGAACGGCAGGTGGAGAGAGTGGTGACGACGAGGCGGACCGAGTACCCGGCGGGCGCGCCGGGCGAGGGAGCGGCTGGCGCACAGGCCAGGCCCGGCTTCCTCGTCCCCGGCAGCGCGGTCGGCGACGGCAGGTACCGGCTGCTCGCCGAGTTCGGGTTCGACGAGCGGGTCAACGCCCACCTGTGGCGGGCCCAGGACAACCAACTCCGCCGCGACGTCGGGCTGACGCTGCTGGTCGGCGACCCCGCCGACGCCAAGGCGGCCGGTGCCGCCCGCAAGATGCTCGAGCGGACCATGCACGCCGCCCGCATCACCCACCCGGGTACTTCTCGGGTCTTGGACGTGCTCGGGCCGGGCAACGGCATCGGCCCGACCGAGGGCCTGCTCGGCATCGTGGTCGCCGACTGGTCGCAGGGCACCGACCTGGTCGACGTGATCGCCGAACACCCGCTGCCGCCCTCGACCGCGGCCCGGCTGCTCGAGCCGCTGGCCGCCGCCGTGGAGCTGGCCCACCACTCGGGCATGGTGCTCGGCGTGGACCACCCGCAGCGGGTCCGGGTCACCCCCGACGGTGTGCTGCGGCTGTCCTTCCCCGGCCCGCTGCCCGAGGCGACACTGCAAGACGACGTGCGCGGCCTCGGCGCGATCCTGTACCTCTTGCTCACCGGTAAGTGGCCGCTGCGCAGTGCCCCCGGCCTGCCGCACGCGCCCTTGGCGGCAGATGGCCAGGTAATCCCGCCGCGCGCCCTCTTCCCGTACATCCCCTATGAGCTGTCTTCGGCTGCCGTGCGAAGCCTGACCGACGACGCGACCGGGGGCATCCGCACCAGCTCGGGCCTGCTGAAGGTCCTGGAGCGGGCGAGGCTCAACGAGGACGCCACCCAGAGCATCGCCGCGATCGCCGACGACACCGAGGACGAGGTAGACGAAGACGGCGCGGTGTGGACGACCCGCCGCCCGCACAACGACCGCACTAAGCGCCGCAAGCTGGCGATCGGGGTCACCGCTCTTGCCGTGGCCACCGTCGGCGTGCTCGCCTGGGTCGGCATGCAGCTGATCAGCTTCTTCGGCGACGACGCCCCCAGCGCCGGTGGCCCTACCGTGGTCGCCACCGCACCGGGCAACGCGGAGAACAACCCCAAGCCGCCCAACCCCGGCCAGCCGATCCAGGCCGCAGGCGTGCAGGTCTTCAACGTCAAGGGCACCCCGGACAGCCCGCGCCGGGCGAACCGGGCGGTCGACGGCGACCCGAAGACCTCGTGGAAGACCGACAAGTACCAGCAGCCGTTCCCCGCGCTCAAGCCCGGCGTCGGCATCATGGCCGCCTTCGCCGAGCCGGTGCCCTTCGCCGAGGTCGTGATCGACTCGCCGAGCGCGGGCACCGTGGTCGAGATCCGCACCGCGCCGTCGGAGAAGCCCGGCCTGGATGAGACGAAGGTCATCGGGAAGGCCACCCTGCAAGCGGGCCAGAACCGGCTGCAACTCGACCGCGCGGAGCCGACCCAGCACCTGCTGATCTGGATCACCACCCTCGGCGATGGCAACGTCTCGGAGATCACCGAGATCGGCTTCGTCCGCGCCCAGTGAGCGGTCTTGCCTGGTCGACGCAGGCTTCAGCGGTAAGGCGACCGCCCTATACGCTGTCCGGGTGACTGCCGCAGCCAGCTCGGACGCCGACCTCATCGCGGCGCACGCCGCGGGAGACCAGCACGCATTCGCCGAACTCGTGCGCAGACACCGTGACCGGATGTGGGCCGTCGCACTGCGCACGCTGCGCGACCCGGAGGAGGCCGCGGACGCGCTGCAGGAGGCGTTCATCTCCGCCTTCCGCGCCGCCGGGTCCTTCCGCGCCGAGTCCCAGGTCACCACTTGGCTGCACCGGATCGTGGTCAACGCGTGCCTCGACCGGGTGCGCCGCAGGCAGGCCCGACCGACCGTCGCGCTGCCCGAGGCCGGACCGGGTGAACCGGTCACCCCGCGCGACGCGATGGCCGAGCGGGAGACGCGCCTGGTCGTGCAGACCGCGCTCGCCGAGCTCTCCGAGGATCAACGGGTGCCGATCGTCTTAGTGGACGTCGAGGGCTACTCGGTGGCCGAGACCGCCAAGCTGCTCGGCATCGCGGAGGGCACCGTCAAATCCCGGTGCGCGCGCGGCCGGGCCAAGTTGGCGAAAGTTCTCGGACATCTGCGGAACCCCGATGCAGATGCGAACGTCCCAGGTGGCGCTGTCGCAGACGGTCAAGACTTGCCGCACAGGCGCCACTGGGAGGGACGATGACGGACGAGCCTCGGGGCGGTGCCCCCGACGGGCCGCCATGGTCGGTCGACCTGTTGGCGGACCTGCACGCGGGTGTCTTGGACCCCGCGCAGAGCTCCCGGCTGTGGGCCAGGGTCAACACCGACCCCGAAGCCAGGGCGGTCGTCGAGGCGCTGGAGTCGGTCCGGGTCGGCCTCGGTGAGCTCGGCGCGGGCCCGGTCCAGCCGATGCCTGCCCACTACGCAGCGCGACTGGACGCGGCTCTCGGCGCCGAGGCCCAGCGCGCGTTCGGCGGCGTCGCCGTCCAGGACCCGCCCCGGCCCGGCGTCGCACCCGTGGTCGACCTGGCCGAGGCCAGGCGCAAGCGGGGCAGGCGCACCGCCTGGGGTGTCGGTTTGTTGACCGCGGCGGCCGCCGCGGTGGCGATCGGCTACGGGGTGCTGCCCAAGACCCAGGAGACCAGCGGCATCGCCGAACCGGCTCCGACCGCGGGCGACGCCAACACCCCGCTCGCGGTGAGCAGCGGCAACGTCGGCGAGGCTGCGCCCAGGATCCTCGGCAAGAAGGACTACGGGCCGCTCAAGGACGAGGCGGGCCTCAAGCGCTGCTTGAGCGAGAACCAGTTCACCGACAACACCGCGCCGATCGGGGTCGCGCCGGTCACCTTCGACGGCAAGTCGGCGGTGTTCACCCTGCTCCTGGTGCCGGGCGACGCCAAGCGCTGGCAGGTCCTGGTGGTCGAACCCGACTGCACCGCCCTGTTCAAGGGCACGATCGGCCGCTGATCAGCTGACCCCGAGATGGCCCCGCCCAGCAGGCGGGGCCATCTTCGCGTGGTGGGTGCGGCATCCGTGCGGGCCATCACCACGAACCCCAGGAACAAGCGGCGCATACGATCGCGTTGACAAGCAGTGTGCCCGGGCGGCCCCGTCCGGCGAAGGTCGATGGAGGGCAGATGCCTGCGGAAGCGGACCAGATCCGAAACTTGATCATCGTCGGTTCCGGCCCAGCGGGCTACACGGCGGCCGTCTACGCGGCCCGCGCCCAGCTGGAGCCGCTGGTGTTCGAGGGCTCGCAGTTCGGCGGCGCGCTGATGACGACCACCGAGGTGGAGAACTTCCCCGGGTTCCGCGACGGGATCATGGGTCCCGACCTGATGGAGCAGATGCGCGCCCAGGCGGGCCGCTTCGGCGCCGAGCTGCGCGCGGAGGACGTCGACACCATCGAGCTCGACGGCCCGGTCAAGTACGTCGTCGCGCACGGCACCCGCTACGCCGCCAAGGCCGTGGTGCTGGCCATGGGTGCCGCGCCGCGCTACCTGAACGTGCCCGGTGAGCAGGAGCTGCTCGGCCGGGGTGTGTCCGCCTGCGCGACCTGCGACGGCTTCTTCTTCCGCGACCAGGACATCGCCGTCGTCGGCGGCGGTGACTCGGCCATGGAGGAGGCGCTGTTCCTCACCCGCTTCGGCAAGACGGTGACGATCATCCACCGGAGCGAGGAGTTCCGCGCCTCGCGGATCATGCTGGAGCGGGCCAAGGCCAACGAGAAGATCCGCTGGCAGCTCAACTCCGCGGTCACCGAGGTGCTCGGCGACGGCAAGGTCAGCGGCCTGCGGCTGCGCGACACCGTAACCGGCGCCGAGTCGACGCTCGAGGTCTCCGGCTTCTTCGTCGCCATCGGCCACGACCCGCGCAGCCAGCTGGTCGCCGGCCAGGTCGACGTGGATGACGCGGGCTACGTGCAGACCAAGGGGCGCACGACCTACACCAACGTCGACGGCGTGTTCGCCGCCGGTGACCTGGTCGACCACACCTACCGGCAGGCCATCACCGCCGCCGGGTCCGGCTGCTCGGCCGCGATCGACGCCGAGCGCTGGCTGGCCGAGCACGGCACCGCCGAGGCCGAGGTCGCCGCGGAGCTCGTCGGCGGCGGCTACGGCCCCGGCGCCAACTGACCCCCCATCCCACACCCACCGATCCAGGGGAGCCCTCAACATGGCTGGTAACACCGTCACCGTCTCCGACAAGTCGTTCGTCGAGGACGTGCTGCAGAGCGAGAAGCCCGTCATCGTCGACTTCTGGGCCACCTGGTGCGGCCCGTGCCGGATGGTCGCCCCGGTGCTGGAGGAGATCGCGGGCGAGTACTCCGACAAGATCACCGTCGCCAAGCTGGACATCGACGCCAACCCGGGCACCGCCCGCGACTACCAGGTGCTCTCGGTGCCCACCCTGATGGTGTTCCAGGGCGGCCGCGCCGTGAAGACGATCGTCGGCGCCAAGCCCAAGGCGCTGCTGCTCAAGGACCTCGAGGATTACCTGGGCTAGTCAGGCAACCCGGAACCGGGGCTCGTGCGTCTCGTTAGGCGACGCGAAGCCCCGGTTTTCGCGTATTCGGACGACCCACCCGCCATCCCTGCGGGGGACGGCAAGACCGGCAAGGCACAATGGGTGACCTGTCGGGCCGCGCACCGGAACCATCCGGTGCCCGAGACGAGAGCGAGGGGTGCATGCGGGTATTGCGCCGCGGCGATGAGGGACCGGCCGTTGCCGAAGTTCGGTCCACGCTGGCGGCGTTGGGCCTGTTGCCCCCGGTCAGCGGGATCACCGACCAGTTCGACCACGCGGTGGAGCACGCCATCCGCGCGTTCCAGCAGCAGCGCGGCCTGATCACCGACGGGCTCATCGGCCCGGCCACCTACCGCGCCCTGCGCGACGCCACCTACCAGCTGGGTGGCCGTCCCCTGGCGTACCTGGTCTCCGCCCCGATCACCGGCGACGACGTGGCCACCCTGCAGGAGCGCCTGCTCGAACTCGGCTACGACGCGGGTCGCCCGAACGGGGTGTTCGGCGCCCAGACCGAGGCCGCGCTGCGCAACTTCCAGCGCGACTACGGCATGACCGTCGACGGCATCTGCGGCCCCGAGACCATCCGCGCCCTGCGCCAGCTCTCCCCCCGCGCCCGGGGTGGCCGCCCGGTCCTGCTCCGCGAGCAGGAGCACGCCCGCCGCTCCGGCCCCCGCCTCACCGGCAAGCGCATCGTCATCGACCCCGGCCACGGCGCCCACGACACCGGCGTCTCGGTCGACGGGGTCAACGAGTCGGACCTGATGTGGGACCTGGCCCGCAGGCTGGAAGGCCGCATGGTCGCCACCGGCATGGAGGCCCTGCTGTCCCGGGGCCCCGACCAGTGCCCGGACGAGGCGACCCGCGCCCAGTTCGCCAACGAAGCGGGCGCCGACCTGGTGCTCTCGCTGCACTCGGACAGCAACGCTTCTCCGCTGGCCCAGGGCCTGGCCTGCTTCCACTTCGGCTCCGGCCACGGCGCCACCTCGACCCTGGGCGAGGCCATGGCGGGCCTCATCCAGCGCGAGCTCACCAAGCGCACCGGCATGCGCGACTGCGGGACCCACCCCAAGACCTGGGAACTCCTCCGCCTCACCCGCTGCCCCGCCGTCCGCGTCGAGATCGGCTACCTCACCAACACCGAGGACCGGACCCGCCTCTCCGACCCCGCCTTCCGCGACGTCGTGGCCGAGGGCATCGTCGTGGCCGTCAAACGCCTCTACCTCCTGGGCGAGAACGACCAACCCACCGGCAGCTTCTCCTTCGCCGACGTCCTGGCCCACGAGCTGGCCAAAGCCGAATAACCCACCCCGTCGCAAACGCTTTCCCCACCCCGCCGCCCCCGGCGCCGTCCCGGCCCCAGCCCCCACCCTCTCCGGGGGGCGTCCCCGATGCCAGTCTATCGGTGAGTGGGGGTCGGCGGGGGCTCGGCGAAAAGCTGTGGATGGCCGCTGGGGTTGTGGATAACTCCGACCTGGGCAAACAGGCGCCCACCGGGCCACCAAGGCCGGAGTTCACCCAGTAGAGACGCTGGATTCCGGCGTTCCAAGGCTTGACGCAAGCCGATTTCGCGCGGGAGCCAAACTCACCGCCACAGTCGCGACGCCCACAGACGACCAACTCGCCCGTCGAGCCCACCGCAGGCAAGGGAAGCGACAAGGTGCCGCCTTGGACGCCACCTCCGAGGCGAGCCCACCTTCGGCCACACATACCCCGAGCACGCCCGCGACGACCAACGCCGGTAGCCCCAAACACCGCCGCTTAGCGCGCCAGTGCGTGCGACCCCTCACGAGGTGCCCTTGCTGGCGACGGACAATGCCGCCGGGCCAGCACCAACAACGCCCGCCACATCCCCAGCTCAAGCCACACAACCGGCGGCCAACCCACCAAACGGAGGCCCTCCCCGCGAACCCCCGCCCCCCACCACACCACGGGGGGCGTCCCCGGTGCCAGTCTACCCGGTCTCAGGCCCGCGAAGGGGGTCGGCGAAAAGCTGTGGATGACCGAATGGGTTGTGGATAACTCGCGACCTGGGCAAACGGCAGCCGCGCAGCCCGAAGCGGCGGAAGTTCACCTGGTCGAGGAGCGGGGATCAGCGCTGGAGGATCGGCGAGGCGGTGCTGATGGAGACGGTGCCGAGGAGGCGTTCGAGGGCGGCCTCGACGTCTTCCTTCCAGGTGATGCCGGTGCGCAGTTCGAGGCGGAGCCGGGGCCAGCGGTGGTGCGGGCGGACCGTCTTGAAGCCGACGCTGGTGAGGAAGTCGGCGGGGACGACGCAGGAGCGGTCCTCGTCGGGCTGGGCGTCGCCGAAGGCCTCGATGGCTTTGACGCCGCGGCGGGTGAGGTCCTTGGCCACGGCTTGGACGAGCATCCGGCCCAGGCCGCCGCCGCGGAACTCGGGGAGGACGTGGAAGCCGGTGAGGACGACCGCGTCGGCGCTGACCGGGGCGGTCGGGAAGGCGGAGGCGCGGGGAACCGCGTTCGGCGGTGCGTAGAGCACGAAACCGACCGGGAGCTTGTCGCTGTAGACGACCCGACCGCAGGAGCCCCAGTCGAGCAGAACGCTGGAGACCCAGGCTTCCTTCTCGAGTTCGGTGGTACCGAACTCCTCCGCCTGCTCCTTGAGGTGTGGCGCCAATTCCCAGTAGACACAACCCCGGCAGTGCTTGGGGAGGTGCTCAAGGTTGTCCAGCGTGACGCCGACGACGCGTCGGGACACCCCACCTCCCGTGCTTGCGGAATTGTCGCGCGCCCGCAGGGGGTAGGACGCCGAGTTACGCTGACCAGGATAGGGCGATGTGACCTGCGCCGGAACCGCAGACCGCAATCTCAGGGGTAAGTCACTCCTCTGGTTACACTGTTTTGGCTGGCCCACCCCCTGGGAGTCACCCATGAGCACCTCCGGACACCTGCCCGACAGACCGGGCTCCCGCAGTCTCGACCCGCACCTCGGCCGGTACGCGGCCCGGGCAGAGGGCATGACGGCATCCGAGGTGCGAGCACTCTTCGCGGTGGCGAGCAGGCCCGAGGTGGTGTCGCTGGCAGGCGGCATGCCGAACCTGGCAGCCCTACCGCTGGACTTCCTCTCCGACCAGATCGCCTCGATCGTGGCCGACGAGGGGCTCGTCGCGCTGCAGTACGGCTCCGCCCACGGCGTGCCGCTGCTGCGGGAGCAGATCTGCGAGGTCATGGCCCTGGAGGGGGTCACCGGCCACCCGGACGACCTGGTCGTCACCGTCGGTTCGCAGATGGCGCTCGATCTGGTGACCCGGATCTTCATCGACCCGGGTGACATCGTGCTCGCCGAGGGCCCGTCCTACGTCGGCGCGCTGGGCACCTTCGCCTCCTACCAGGCTGACGTGCGGCACGTGGTGATGGACGAGCACGGTCTGGTCCCCGAGGCGCTGCGGGCCGCACTGGCCGCCGCCGACCAGGCCGGGCGGCGGGTCAAGTTCCTCTACACGATCCCGAACTTCAACAACCCCGCTGGCGTGACGCTGGCCGTGGCGCGCCGGGCCGAGGTGCTCGACATCTGCGCCCGCCACGACGTGCTGGTCATCGAGGACAACCCGTACGGCCTGCTGGGCTTCGACGGGCAGGTCTACCCGGCGCTGCGGTCGATGGACGCCGACAACGTGATCTACCTGGGGTCGTTCTCGAAGACCTTCGCCTCGGGCCTGCGGGTCGGCTGGGCACTGGCACCGCACGCGGTGCGGGAGAAGCTGGTGCTGGCCGCCGAGTCGGCCGCGCTGTGCCCGCCCACGTTGAACCAGCTCGTCGTGTCCCGCTACCTGGCCACGCACGACTGGAAGGGCCAGATCAAGTCCTTCCAGACCATGTACCGGGACCGCCGCGACGCGCTGTTGGCCGGGCTGGCGCAGTACATGCCCGCGGGCTGCACCTGGACCAAGCCCGACGGCGGGTTCTTCGTGTGGCTGACCGTCCCCGAGGGCGTCGACACCAAGGCCATGCAGCCACGCGCGGTGACCGCCCGGGTCGCGTACGTCCCCGGAACGGGTTTCTACGCCGACGGGTTCGGCAGCAGGCAGATGCGCCTGTCGTTCTGCTACCCGCCGCCGGAGCGGATCACCGAGGGGGTGCGCAGGCTCGCCGGGGTGCTCGCCGAGGAGCTGGACCTGCTGCGCACGTTCGGCCCGACCGCCAGCCGCTCGCTGTCCGGCCCGCAAACCCCCACCCCAGACACCGCCTGACGCTCAGGCTCGATGGGGTGAACCTCCTGTGCGGGGCCGGAAAAGACGGCCCTCCCTCGCGCGCGTGCTTGCTGATGGCGCCACCCACGCAAAGGAAGTCCACCCCATCGAGCCGATAGGCCCCTGACCACCGCGGTGTACCTTCGGGTCCGCCGCGATCGAGCTGTGCCTTCACAAGGGAGAACACCGTGTCCGACCGCTGGGTTGCCGTCCTCGCCGGGGGCTTGTCGCACGAGCGCGACGTGTCGCTGCGGTCCGGGCGACGGGTGTCGGCGGCGCTGCGGCAGGTGGGGCTGACGGTGGAGGAGTGGGACGCCGACTCGAGCCTGCTGCCGCGACTGCGCGAGCACCGGCCGGACGCGGTGGTGATCGCGCTGCACGGTGGCGAGGGGGAGAACGGCTCCATCCAGACGATCTTGGAGCTGCTGGACATCCCGTACGTGGGCACCGACGCCGGGACCTGCAGGCGGGCCTGGGACAAGCCGACCGCCAAGGCCGAGCTGCGCCGCGCCGGGATCCTGACGCCGGACTGGGTGGTGCTGCCGCAGAGCGCGTTCCGCGAGCTGGGGGCGCAGCCGGTGCTGGACGCGATGGTCGAGCGGTTGGGGCTGCCGCTGATGTTGAAGCCGGACCAGGGCGGGTCGGCGTTGGGCGCGCAGGTCGTCCGCTCGTCCGCCGAGTTGCCGACGGCGATGGTCGGCTCGCTCGCCTACAGCGACGCGGTGCTCGCCGAGCAGTTCATCGACGGCGTCGAGGTCGCGGTGACCGTGGTCGACGGACCGGGGGGACCGGAGGCACTGCCCGCCGTCGAGATCGCCCCGGCGTCCGGGGTCTACGACTACACCGCGCGCTACACCGCCGGGCTGACCACCTTCCACACGCCCGCCCGGCTGGACGACGCGGTCGCGGCCAAGGTCGCCGAGCTCGCCGTGTCCGCCCACGAGCTGCTCGGCCTGCGCGATGTGTCGCGGACCGACGCGGTGGTGAGCGCGACCGGCGAGGTCTACTTCCTCGAGGTGAACCTGTCGCCCGGACTGACCGAGACCTCGCTGTTGCCGATGGCCGCGGAGGCGGCGGGTCGTTCGCTCGGCGCCATCTACGCCGGACTGGTCGACCGCGCCATCACCCGCTGAGAACCCGGTTTTCGGCGTCCGTCACCGTGACGTATCGACCTGGTGTGGTTGCCTGCACCGGATTCATGCCTGATTTATCCCATTTTCCGCCATCATGTCGACGATCCGCTCGAGGTCGTCGACCGAGCCGAATTCGACCACGATCCGGCCCTTCCGCTTGCCGAGCTCGACCTTGACCCGGGTGTCGAACCGGTCCGACAGCTTGTCGGCCAGGTCCTGCAACCCCGGCGCGTGGATCGGCTTGCGCGGCGCCTGCTTCGGCTTGGCCGGGGGAGCGCCCTTGGCGAGGGTGACCGCTTCCTCGGTCGCCCGCACCGACAACCCCTCCGCCACGATCCGGGTCGCCAGCTCCTCCTGCGACCCCGGCTCGTCCAGACCGAGCAGCGCGCGGGCGTGCCCGGCGGAGAGCACCCCGGCGGCGACCCGGCGCTGCACCGGCAGCGGGAGCCGGAGCAGCCGGATGGTGTTGGTGATGACCGGCCTGCTGCGCCCGATCCGGCTCGCCAGCTCCTCGTGCGTCACGGCGAACTCGTCCAGCAGCTGCTGGTACGCGGCCGCCTCCTCCAGCGGGTTGAGCTGCACCCGGTGGATGTTCTCCAGCAGCGCGTCGCGCAGCATGGCGTCGTCGGCGGTCTGCCGCACGATCGCCGGGATCCGGTCCAGCCCGGCCCGCTGCGACGCGCGCAGCCGCCGCTCGCCCATGACGAGCTCGTAGCTGTCCCCGCCGAGCTCGCGGACCACGATCGGCTGCATGAGCCCGAACTCGCGGATCGAGTGCTCCAGCTCGGTCAACGCCTCTTCGTCGAAGACCTGGCGGGGCTGCTTCGGGTTCGCCTTGATCGCGGCGGTCGGGATCTCCCGGTACACCGCGCCTGCCACCACCTCGGGGGCGGGCGCGGGGTCGACGGCGTCGCCGTTGCGCGCCGCCGGACTGGGCAACGACAGCCCACCGGTCGGCACGCCGGTTGGCGGCCCCTGCGGGATGAGCGCGGCCAGTCCGCGCCCCAACCCGCCCTTGCGTCCGGCTGGTCCACTCATCGGGGCGCCTCCGCTCCTCGTTCGGCAACTTCACGCGCGGCGTCGAGGTAGCTCATCGCGCCGCGGGAACCGGGATCGTAAGCGAGGACGGACTGCCCGTACCCAGGCGCCTCCGAGACCTTGACGCTGCGCGGGATCACCGTGGCCAGCACCGTGTCCCCGAAGTGGTGCCGCACCTCGTTGGTCACCTGGTCGGCGAGCTTGGTCCGGCCGTCGTACATGGTGAGCAGGATCGTCGAGACGGTCAGCGACCGGTTCAGGTGGGCCTGCACGAGTTCGATGTTGCGCAGCAGCTGGCTCAACCCCTCCAGCGCGTAGTACTCGCACTGGATCGGGATCAGCACCTCCTGCGCGGCGACCATCGCGTTGACCGTGAGCAGGCCGAGCGAGGGCGGGCAGTCGATGAAGACGTAGTCCGGGTCGAGCACGTCCAGCGCCTCGTCGGACAGCGCCTCCTTGAGCCGGGACTCCCGGGCCGCCATCGACACCAGCTCGATCTCGGCACCGGCGAGGTCGATGGTGGCGGGCACGCAGTAGAGCCGGTCCGACTGGTCGCTCATCTGCGCGGCCTCGGCCAGGCTCACCTCTCCGAGCAGCACCTCGTACACCGAGGGGGTGCCGGAGCGGTGCTCGACGCCGAGCGCGGTGCTGGCGTTGCCCTGCGGGTCGAGGTCGATGACCAGGACGCGCAGCCCGTGCAGGGCGAGCCCGGCGGCCAGGTTCACCGCGGAGGTCGTCTTGCCGACGCCGCCCTTCTGGTTGGCGACCGTGATGACCCGGCGGTGCGTGGGGCGGGGGAACATCTTGTCCGGGTGCTTCACCCGGGTAGCCCGGGCGGCCTCTTCCGCTATCGGCGTCCACCCGGCGACGGACGCGGGGGAGGGCTGCGTCATCGTCAGCGCACCTCCCCGGCGGCCCGGGCGATCGCCGTCGGTTCCACGTGAAACATCCCTGCTCCGATCTCAGCCTCGATGTGCACCCTGATCCTTCCTCGTCCGGCGGGACCGGTCCGACCCGGTCGCGGACTGCACGCGTTCGATGAGCACCACGGTGGTCGGCACCTCGAGCACACCGGCACCACAACGCTCGACCCTCGGCTCGCCACCCCCCAACGCGGCGACCTCAGCCCGATCCCGGTCGATCTCCTCGGCGGCACTCGCGCCCTTGAGGGCGACCACCAGGCCGCCCCGCCGGAGCAGCGGGAGGCACCACCCGGAGAGCTTGGCCAACGGGGCGACCGCCCGGGCGGTGACCACATCCGCGCCGGAGACCCGTGACCTGACCGCTGGCTCCTCAGCACGCCCGCGCAGGACGGTCACCGAGGACAGAGCAAGAGTCTCCACGACCTCGTCCAGCCACGCCACCCGCCGCGCCATCGGTTCGACCAGCGTCACCCGGAGGTCGGGCCGGGCGATGGCGAGTGGGATCCCGGGCAGCCCGGCCCCCGACCCGATGTCCACCACAGCGGCCGCGCGCGGGACGCACTCCTCGATCACGGCCGAGTTGAGCACATGCCGATCCCAGAGCCGGTCCAGCTCCCGGGGCCCGATCAACCCGCGCTCCACACCGTGCTCAGCGAGGAGTTGGACGAACCGCTCGGCCAGCCCAACCCGGTCCCCGAACACGTCTTCCGCGACCGCCGGTCGCACCAGCCCAGTCATACCCCACCCGATGTTCCACGTGAAACCATGCCGCGCCGATTCTCCCTGACGACCCGCGCCCCAGGGGTAGCGGGCCGCCGCGTTTCACGTGAAACACGCGGCGGCTCCGTCGCCGGACGGCGGCCTCGACGGGAATCGTGGGCGGCGAGGTGCGCGCGATGGTTCGGCGGTCGGCACACCGCGTAGGAGTCCGGGGGTCGATCGCAGCCTCCGGTCAAGCCCACACGGTCGAGACGGGCGGCTCCGCGCACAGCGCCTGCCCCGATTGTCGGAACCCGTGGCTCCAGTCTGTTTGTGCCACTCAGCGACCCTCGAGGACTACCGGTGGAATCCCGATCGCTGTGGCAGCGGAGGCAGTTGGTGCCGAGGGCGGACACCGGCCGGAGTGGGCATGCGGCGCCAAGCCTCGGGCCACCACGGGGCCTCGACCGCAGGAGCGATCCACTCCAAGGGGAGCTGGGTCTGCGGCCCGGCCGGTAGATCATGGGCGAAAGAAACGCGGCCCACCCCGGGAAGGGGTGGGCCGCGTTAGGCAAGCAGGGGAGGAGCTACTGCGGGAAGACGACCACGCGGCGGCGGGGGTCTTCGCCCTCGCTTTCGCTGTGGACGCCCTTGATGGTGGCGACGGCGTCGTGGACGACCTTGCGCTCGAACGGGGTCATCGGCTGCAGTCGGATCCGCTCGCCGCTGGAGAGGACCTTCTGGGCCGTTTCGCGGCCGAGCTCGCGCAGCTCTTCCCGGCGGTCCGCCCGCCAGCCCGCGATGTCGAGCATCAGCCTGCTGCGGGTCCCGGTCTCCTGCTGGACAGCGAGCCGGGTCAGCTCCTGCAGCGCCTCGAGCACGTTGCCGCGGGGGCCGACGAGCTTCTCCAGGTCCTCGCCGCCGTCGATGCTGATGATCGCGCGGCTCGCCTCGACGTCGAGGTCGATGTCGCCGTCGTAGTCGAGGATGTCGAGCAGCCGCTCCAAGTAGTCGCCCGCGATGTCGCCTTCCTGAACCAGCAGTTCCTCGGTGGAGGCAGCGGGGCCCTCGTCCACCCGCACGTCCGCGCTACCCCCGTCGGTGACCTTCTCGGTCGCCTGCACCGTCTCCGGCACGGTTCACTCCTCTCCAGGTCGAAGTACGCCTCAGCGGTTCTTGCGACCTGACTTCTTGCTACGGGATCGGTCTGAGATCAGACCGGGGATCTGGGTGCCGCCCTTGCCGTTGCCGCCGCCGGGCTGGGTGGGTTTGCTGCCCGGCGCGGTCGAGTCGGGCTTCGTCGAGTCGGGCTTCGAGTCGGCGGCCGGGGTGGTGTCCGGCGCGGTGTCGGTGCCGCTCTCCTCAACCTTGGCGGTGGGGCGCTTCTTCTGCTGGGTGGGCTTCTGGCCCGGCTTGGGGGCGGCCGCGGCGCGCTTCTCCTGCGCGACGACCTTCTTCGCGGCTTCCTCGGCGTCGATCTTCTTGTAGACGAAGCGCTGCTGCCACAGCGTCCACGAGTTGTTCGACAGCCAGTACATGATCAGGCCGATGGGGAAGAAGAACCCGCCGAGCAGCACACCGAGCGGGAAGATGTAGAGCGTCAGCTTGTTCATGATCGCGGTCTGCGAGGTGGCCGCTTCCGGGTTCTGCCGGGAGACCGAGTGCCGCGCGGTGAGGTGGGTCAGCGCGCTGGCGAGCAGCATCAGCGGGATGGCGACCAGGACCACGGTGGTGCGGGTGACCCCGAAGTGCGCGAGCTCGGTGGCGGGCTGGGTGATCCAGTTGCTCAGCCGGGCACCGAACAGGTTCGCGTCGATGTAGGAGGCGACGCCGCGCTCGTCGAAGAAGTAGTTCTCGGTCTTGCCCGGCTTGAACTCGCGCAGCACGTGGAACAGACCGATGAACACCGGGATCTGCAGCAGCATCGGCAGGCAGCCGCCGAGCGGGCTGACCCCGTGCTCGGACTGCAGCTTCTGCATCTCCTGGGCTTGCTTCTGCCGGTCGTTGGCGTACTTCTTCTGCAGCTTCTTGATCTCGGGCGCGAACTCCTGCATCTTGCGCATGGAGCGGACCTGCTTGACCGTGGGCTTGAACATGATCGCCCGCAGCGTGAAGACCAGGAAGACGATGCTCAGCGCCCAGGCGATCGCGCTCGATTCACCGAACACGTGTCCGAAGACCCAGTGCCAACACCACATGATGAAGGACACCGGGTAGTAGATGAAATCGAGCACTGAACTACTCCTCGGTGGCTGTCTGCTCGACCGGGCTTGGCCCGGACTTGGTCTCGGTTCTCCTCGGCGGCACGGGGTCGAGGCCACCGGGGTGCCAGGGGCCGCAGCGGAGCAGTCGGCGCGCGGCGAGCCAGGACCCGCGCAGCGCGCCGTGCACGGTCAGCGCCTCGACGGCGTAGGCGCTGCAGCTGGGGTGGAAGCGGCAGGCGGGCGGTAGCACCGGCGAGAGCCACCGCCGGTAGAGGTGCACCGGGACGAGCAGCACCCTGGCCACCGGCCCCGGGCGCGCGGCGTCGGCGCGGCCCGGCACCGCGGTCGCTCCCGTCACGCCCCACCGCCATCATCAGCCCCGCCACCGGGGACCAGGCGCAGCCTGCGGATCGCGGCGTCGAAGTCCTGGCCCAACTCAGCGCTCGTCGCCTCCGCCGACACCGGCAGGGCACGCACGACCAACGTGCTGCCCGGCGGGAGAGTTCCGATCCGCGCGCGCACCACGTGCCGCAGCTTGCGGGCCACCCGGTGCCGGACGACCGCGTTGCCCACGGCCTTACTCACGACGAAACCGACCCTCGGCGCCGCGGGGGTCCGCGCCGCCGACGGGTCGGCTTCGTGGGGTTCGGTTCCTGCCCCGGCCGTGATGGCGTGCACCACGAGCCTCGGCCGACCGGCGCGCCGCCCGCGCCTGGTCACCAGCCGGAAGTCCGCGCTGTTGGTCAGCCTGCAGGCCGCGGGAAGCACGGCGACCGGTTGGGGTCAGGCCGACAGCTTGTCGCGGCCCCGGCGGCGGCGGGCAGCGATGATCGCGCGGCCCGCGCGGGTCCGCATGCGCAGGCGGAAGCCGTGCGTCTTGGCGCGGCGACGGTTGTTCGGCTGGAAGGTGCGCTTGCTCACGGCTCGTTCTCCCGGTACTCATCAGCTCTAGCAGGTCTGCCCGCCCCCAGCCGGTCCGCGGCTGGGGACTGGAGTGTCGACGCGCGCGGGGCACGCGGAACTCACCCGCCGCAAGCGGGAGACCTTATGAGAGTACGCACCGGTGCCCGCGCCTTCAAACCGGGGTCCGCAGACCGGTCGGACCAGGCGTCCGAGCACGGCTTGTGGCCGCCTGCCGCCGTTGTTACCGTGCGCCTCCTGGTTGACCGCACCCGCCGATGGGAGCCCTGCCGCGCCGCCGTCACCGGAGCACTGAGTACCTTTGAACCCCCCGACACGGGTGTCCCCTCGGTTCGCCGTACCTTCGTGCACAGTTGTGGACAACCCTGTGGATGCCCGTTTGACGGCGAACGCGCACCGGGACCAGCCTTACCGCCAATGCCGACGAGGGGAGGGGAGCAGGCGCCGATGTCCGAGCACCAGATGAATCTCGGGGTGGTCTGGGAGCAGGTCGTGCGCGAGCTGTCCGCGGGCACCCTCTCCCCGTCCCAGCGGGCGTGGATGCGGATGACCAGGCCGATCGGCCTGCTGGACGGGACCGCCCTGCTCTCCGCGCCGAGCGACTTCGCCAAGGAGGCGATCGAGCGCGCGCTGCGCGAGCCGATCACCAACGCGCTCTCCCGCAGGCTCGGCCGGGTCGTGTCGCTGGCGGTCAAGGTCGACGCCGCGCCAGCCGTCCCGGCCGCGGCACCGGTGACGGTGTCCAGCCAGGGCGTGTCCAACCAGGTCGTCGCCGCGCCGGTCGCGGCGTCCTCCCCGGTGGTGACCGCCGAGGTCGACGGCGACACGCTGACCATCCCGGCCGCCGACGTGGCCGCGCTCGACGGTCAGGCCGACCACCCGGAGAACGAGGACGACGGCGAGGAGGTGGACGAGGAGGGCGACGCGCTCGCCACCGTCCACGAGATCTGGCCGACCTTCACCGGTCAGCAGCACGCCAGCGGGCAGCCGTTCACCGCGCCCGCGCAGCCGCAGACCTCCAAGACCAGGCTCAACGAGAAGTACACGTTCGACACCTTCGTGATCGGCGCGTCGAACCGGTTCGCCCACGCCGCGTCGGTCGCGGTGGCCGAGGCACCGGCCCGGGCGTACAACCCGCTGTTCATCTGGGGCGAGTCCGGTCTGGGCAAGACCCACCTGCTGCACGCGGTCGGCCACTACGCGCAACGGCTGTTCCCCGGCATGCGGGTGCGGTACGTGTCGACCGAGGAGTTCACCAACGACTTCATCAACTCGCTGCGCGACGACCGGAAGGTGGCGTTCCAGCGCCGCTACCGCGACATCGACGTGCTGCTGGTCGACGACATCCAGTTCCTGGAGGGCAAGGAAGGTACTCAGGAGGAGTTCTTCCACACCTTCAACACCCTGCACAACGCGAACAAGCAGATCGTGGTCTCCTCCGACCGGCCGCCCAAGCGGCTGGAGACGCTGGAGGACCGGCTGCGCACCCGGTTCGAGTGGGGCCTGATCACCGACATCCAGCCGCCCGAGCTGGAGACCCGGATCGCGATCCTGCGCAAGAAGGCGGCCCAGGACCGGTTGGCCGCCCCGGCCGAGGTGCTGGAGTTCATCGCGGCCCGGGTCGAGGCGAACATCCGCGAGCTCGAGGGCGCGCTGATCCGGGTGACCGCGTTCGCCTCGCTCAACCGCCAGCCGGTCGACGTCGGCCTGGCCGAGATCGTGCTGCGCGACCTGATCCCCGACTCGCAGGCCCCGGAGATCAGCGCCCCGACGATCATGGCCGTGACCGCGGAGTACTTCGGCGTCTCGATCGACGACCTGTGCGGCCCCGGCAAGACGAAAGCGCTTGCGCAAGCCCGCCAGATCTCGATGTACCTGTGCCGCGAGCTCACCGACCTGTCGCTGCCCAAGATCGGGCAGACCTTCGGCGGCCGCGACCACACCACGGTCATGCACGCGGACAAGAAGATCCGCAAGGAGATGGCCGAGCGCAGGCGCATCTACGACCAGGTGCAGGAGCTGACCTCCCGCATCAAGCAGCGCGCCCGCGCCTGACGGCGCCCCACCCCCGGAAGTCACCCCCGGGGTACACCCATGCCCGAACCCGGTCGCCGCACCTCTTTATTGCGGCTGTGCGGGACTGCCCACCGGCGCAATAAAGATCGCCCCGGTCGCGCGCCGGGAGGGGTGGGACACCGCTCCCGCGGCCGCGCCGGTCGCCGCGCGCTGACCGCGTGCGACCGCCTCGACTCGTGCGGTGAGCACCGAGCCCAGTAGGTTCGTCACGGCCGTGGGTCTCCGGCCGCCCGAACTCCGCCGAACCGCCGCGCCGGGGCGGTGTCCCCACCCAGTCCCCAGGCGCAGAAAAGTTCTGGCCGCGCCGCCCGGGTCGCACTCTTTATTGCCGCCGTGGAGCGGCCGCCGCACCGCCGCCGAAGTCGGTCGATCGCGCCGATCGCCGGGGGGCCGGGTGGGTCGCGAAGCCGGTGCTCCCCCTCGGATCCGGCCGGTTCGCGGGTTTTCTGGGGCTGGGGAGGCCCGCTCCACACCCCCAGAAAGGTCACGAACGGGCGAACCCGGGTGGTCTGCGTCACCGGAAACGGTGGACAACCCTGTGTACAACCCTGTGGGCAGCCGCGCGGCCGCCTGGGGGCTACTCGACCCACATCTGGGGATGGTTCTGTGGACAACTCGGCCGATCTGTGGACCAAACGGGTGAGCCGGAAAACCATCCACCGGTGCCCCGATCTGTCCACCGATCCATCCCCCTGGTTCTCCACAGGGCGCCACACCGTGTGACCTGCGCGGACCACGGTCATCCACACAATCCACAACGCTTACTACTACTGCTGTTTTTCTTCTCTTCCAGATGAACAAAAAAGAAGAAACAGGGGATGGCCGAAGTTGGGGACACCTCGCCCCGGTCGTCGTGCCGGAGCGGCCCGGAGCGGGCTGCCCCGGATGACGGGGCGTCGGAACACGCTCTACGGTTGGGCCCTACAGCGTGGACAGCTCGACGGCACGGCCTGGCACGACACGAGTGCGGCACGGCGTCGGGCCTGGAAAGGACTCCCATGAAGATCCGCGTCGAGCGCGACGGCCTGGCCGACGCCGTCGCCTGGGTCGCGCGCAGCCTCCCGTCCCGGCCCCCTGTTCCCGTCCTCGGCGGGGTGTTGCTGGACGCGGGCGCCGCGGAAGACTCCGACGGACTCACCGTGTCCGGGTTCGACTACGAGGTGTCGGCCACGGTCAAGGTCCCGGCCACGGTCGCCGACGGCGGCCGGACCCTGGTGTCGGGCAAGCTCCTCGCCGACATCACCAAGTCGTTGCCCGCCCAGCCGGTCGAGATCTCGGTCGACGGCTCCCGGGTCGCGATCACCTGCGGTAGCGCGAAGTTCAGCCTCCCGACCATGCCGGTCGACGACTACCCCGCCCTCCCGGCCATGCCCCAGCACGCGGGCGAACTCCAGGGCGAGGTCTTCGGCCAGGCGGTCAGCCAGGTCGCGGTCGCGGCGGGCAAGGACGACACGCTCCCGATGCTCACCGGTGTCCGGGTGGAGATCACGGGGGAGAAGCTGACCCTCGTCGCCACCGACCGGTTCCGCCTGGCGATGCGCGAGTTCGAGTGGAAGCCCTCCGGCGACGTGGAGGACGCGGCGGTGCTGGTGCCCGCGCGGACCCTCGCCGAGGCGGCCAAGGCGCTGGGCAGCTCCGGGCGCACGGTCGAGTTGGCGCTGTCGCCCGGCGACGGGCTGCTGGGCCTGTCGGGTTCCGGTCGGCGCACGACCAGTCGGTTGCTCGACGCGGAGTTCCCGCGCTACCGCCAGCTGCTGCCGAGCGAGCAGACGTCGAACGCCGTGATCAACGTGCCGCCGCTCGTCGAGGCGATCAAGCGCGTGTCGCTGGTCGCCGAGCGCGGCACCCAGGTCCGGCTGGAGTTCGCCGACGGCGTGCTGCGGTTGTCCGCGGGCGGCGACGACGAGGGGAGCGCCGAGGAGGAGCTGGCCGTCGAGTTCACCGGCGACCCGGTCACCATCGCGTTCAACCCGGGCTACCTGCAGGACGGGCTCGCCGCGCTGCACAACGACCGCGCCGAGCTTTCGTTCACCACACCGAACCGCCCGGCGCTGATCAAGCCGGTCGGCGATGATGGCGTCATCCCCGGGTACCTCTACCTGCTCATGCCGGTCCGGCTCCCGGGCTGATCGCGAGAAGCCACAGCGAGAGGAAGAACCGTGCAGCTCGGACTCGTCGGCCTGGGCAAGATGGGCTTCAACATGCGCGAGCGGTTGCGCGCGGCCGATCACGACGTGGTGGGTTACGACCGCAACGCGCAGGTCAGCGACAGCTCGTCGCTGGCGGACCTGGTCGGCAAGCTCGCCGCGCCCAGGGTCGTGTGGGTGATGGTGCCCGCGGGGGAACCGACCAGGCAGACGGTGGCCGAGCTCGGCGAGGTGCTCGACGAGGGCGATCTGGTCATCGACGGCGGCAACTCCCGCTACACCGATGACAAGGTCAACGCGGACCTGTTGGCGCAGAAGGGGATCGGCTACCTCGACGTCGGCGTGTCCGGCGGGGTCTGGGGCCGGGAGAACGGCTACGGCCTGATGGTCGGCGGCGACCAGGAGCACGTGCAGCGGGCGCTGCCGATCTTCGACGCGCTGCGGCCGGAGGGCCCGCGCGAGGAGGGCTTCGCGCACGCGGGCAAGGTCGGCGCCGGTCACTACGCGAAGATGGTGCACAACGGCATCGAGTACGGCCTGATGCAGGCGTACGCCGAGGGCTTCGAGCTGCTCGACGCGGCCGACGAGGTCACCGATGTTCCGGGGGTGCTCAAGGCGTGGACCCGCGGCACGGTCGTCCGGTCCTGGCTGCTCGACCTGCTGGTCAAGGCGCTGGAAGAGGACCCGGGCCTGTCGGGGATCAGCGGGTACGTCGAGGACTCCGGCGAGGGCAGGTGGACGGTCGAGGAAGCGATCAACCACTCGGTGCCCGCCCCGGTCATCTCGGCGGCGCTGTTCGCGCGGTTCGCCTCCCGGCAGGCCGACTCGCCCGCGATGAAGGCGGTGGCGGCGCTGCGCAACCAGTTCGGTGGGCACGCGGTGCACAAGGCAGGACCCACGTCCGGGTCGGGCGACGTGAGCTAGTGCGGGTCCGGCACTTACAGGTCAGCGACTTCCGGTCCTGGCAGCAGGCCGACCTGGAGTTCGACGCGGGCCCGTCGGTGCTGGTCGGCGCCAACGGGCAGGGCAAGACCAACCTGGTCGAGGCCATCGGGTACGTCGCCACCCTTGGCTCGCACCGGGTGGCGGCCGACCAGCCGCTGGTCCGGCACGGGTGCTCGCGGGCGATCGTGCGCACCGCGGTGATCAACGACGGCCGGGAGCTGACGGTCGAGCTGGAGATCACCCCGGGCAAGGCGAACCGGGCGCGGATCAACCGCGGCCCGGTGCCCCGCACGCGCGACGTGCTCGGGATCCTGCGCACTGTGTTGTTCGCGCCGGAGGACCTGGCCCTCGTGCGCGGCGACCCGGGTGAGCGGCGCGGGTTCCTCGACGACCTATTAGTACTGCGCGCACCGAGGTACGCCGGTGTCCGCGCCGACTACGACAAGGTGCTGCGGCAGCGCAACGCCCTGTTGAAGAGTGCGGCGACCAACCGGCGCGCGCGGCGGTCCGACCCGGACGCGGTGTCGACCCTCGACGTGTGGGACAACCACCTCGCCGCGCACGGCGCGCAGTTGCTGGCCGCCCGGCTCGACCTGGTCGCGGACCTCGCGCCCCGGGTGGCCGCGGCCTACGCGGGGGTCGCACCCGAGTCCCGGCCGGCGCAGGTCGCGTACCGCTCGCAGATCGAGGACACGCTGCCCACGGGCTACGGCAAGCCGGGCGGAGAGCGTGCCGACATCGAGGTGGTGACCGACGCGCTGCTCGCGCGGATGGCACTGCGCAGGGACGCGGAGCTTGAGCGGGGGGTTAGCCTCGTCGGTCCGCAGCGCGATGAGCTGGACCTGGTGCTCGGCGAGGCCCCCGCGAAGGGGTACGCCAGCCACGGTGAGTCTTGGTCGTTCGCGCTCGCGTTGCGGCTAGCGTCCTACGAGTTGCTCAAGGACGAGGGCAGCGAGCCGGTGCTCGTGCTCGACGACGTGTTCGCCGAGCTGGACCGGCGCAGGCGGCAGCGACTCGCCGATGTGGCGGTCGGGGCCGAGCAGGTCTTGGTGACGGCCGCGGTGGAGGAAGATGTGCCCGGCGAGTTGGTCGGTGCCCGGTACGCGGTGGCCGACGGGGAGGTGCGGCGTGTCTGACGACCTGTTCGGTGGTGCGTTCGAGCCGCCCACGCCGCCGCGCGCACAACGGCGACAGCCGGTTACCAAGCGTGGCGTTGCTGCCCCCACATCTGGGGATAAACCTGTGGATAGTGTGGATAACACCGTCACTGTGCGGCCATCTGGGGTATCCGGAGCAGGGAAACGCCAAAGTTCATCCACACCAGGGGGTGGACAACCCCAAGATCCATCCACAGGGGTGACGCAGGGTGAGGTCGCAGGCGGTCAGCCGCCGCCGCGGGGCTCAGATCTTGCCAGAGCCGCCCTGGCCGCCGCCCGGCAGGCCGCGCAGAGCAAGCCGAAGCGCCGCTTTGTTCCACGTGGAACAGCGGGGGCCGGATCGCGCAAGCGCCGCAGGTGGTCCGGTTCGGGCGCGGACGAGCGGGACCCGCAACCGCTGGGCAGGCTCGCCTCGCGGATCGCGATGGAACGCGGGTGGCAGGGCAACCTGGCGAACGGGCAGGTTTTCGACCGGTGGGCCACACTGGTCGGGGCGGAGGTCGCCGAGCACGCCAAGCCCGTCGCGCTCAAAGACGGTGAGCTGACCGTGCAGGCCGACTCCACCGCGTGGGCCACCCAGCTGCGGTTGCTGCAGCGCCAACTGCTCGCGGGCATCGCCGCCTCGGTCGGTCGCGACGTGGTCACCCGGCTGAAAGTGCAGGGCCCCTCCGCACCCAGTTGGCGGTACGGACCCCGGCACGTCCCCGGCCGTGGACCACGAGACACCTACGGCTGAACCTCGCGGGTCGAGACAGCCGCACCGGCGTCCGGACCCGTGCCAGTTGTCAAACCGGTCTCTGTGACGGAACCAGGGGTGTCCTTGACCCGGTTCTGCGCGACCGCACCAGTACTATGTTGGGAGGGTGCGCGCGGGCGGTCCCGAGAGCGCGACCGAGCCGGGTCGCCTGCTCCGACCCGCGCGCCGCCCCGCAGTCGTTCCGACGCACGAGGAGACACCGGGCACGTGGCAGCTGACAAGCAGGAGAACTCGTACGGCGCCGGTTCCATCGGGGTGCTCAAGGGCCTCGAAGCGGTCCGGCTGCGTCCGGGCATGTACATCGGCTCCACCGGCGAACGCGGTCTGCACCACCTGATCTGGGAGGTCGTGGACAACTCGGTCGACGAGGCGATGGCGGGCCACGCGACCAAGGTCGAGGTCACCCTGCTCGCCGACGGCGGGGTGCGCGTCGACGACGACGGCCGCGGCATCCCGGTCGAGGAGCACCCCGAGGAGAAGCGGTCCGCGCTCGAGGTCGTGATGACCGTGCTGCACGCGGGCGGCAAGTTCGACAGCGACAGCTACGCGGTCTCCGGCGGTCTGCACGGCGTCGGCATCTCCGTGGTCAACGCGCTGTCCACCAAGCTGACGGCGGTCATCAAGCGCGAGGGCTACGTCTGGAGCCAGACCTACGGCGACTCCAAGCCGCTCGGCCCGGTCGAGCGCGGCGCCGAGACCCGCGAGCTGGGCACGTCGATCACCTTCTGGGCGGACCCGGCGATCTTCGAGACCACCACGTACAACGCCGAGACGGTCGCGCGCCGGTTGCAGGAGATGGCCTTCCTCAACAAGGGCCTCACCATCGTGCTGCGCGACGAGCGGGTGTCCGACGCCGAGACCGAGGCCGACGTCGACGGCCAGGCCGCGCGGGTCAAGGAGCGCACCTACCACTACCCGGGTGGGCTCGAGGACTTCGTCAAGCACATCAACCACAGCCGCGAGGCGATCCACAAGAAGGTCATCGCGTTCGAGGCCAAGGGCACCGGCATCGAGGTCGAGGTCGCGATGCAGTGGAACACCGGCTACAGCGAGTCGGTGTACACCTTCGCCAACACGATCAACACCCCCGAGGGCGGCACCCACGAGGAGGGCTTCCGCGCCGCGCTGACCCGGGTGGTCAACGTGTACGCGCGGGAGAAGAAGCTGCTCAAGGAGAAGGACGCGAACCTCTCCGGCGACGACGTGCGCGAGGGCCTCGCCGCGATCGTGTCGGTGAAGCTGGCCGAGCCGCAGTTCGAGGGCCAGACCAAGCAGAAGCTGGGCAACACCGAGGCCAAGACGTTCGTGCAGCAGACCTGCAACGAGTGGTTGGCCGACTGGTTCGAGCGCAACCCGGCGGACGCGAAGGTGATCGTCACCAAGTCGGTGTCCTCGGCGCAGGCGCGGATGGCCGCCCGCAAGGCGCGCGAACTGGTGCGGCGCAAGGGCGCGCTCGACATCGGCGGGCTGCCCGGCAAGTTGAAGGACTGCCGCTCGACCAACCCGGAGGAGTGCGAGCTCTACATCGTCGAGGGCGACTCGGCGGGTGGCTCGGCCAAGGAGGGGCGCGACTCGCTGTTCCAGGCGATCCTGCCGATCCGGGGCAAGATCATCAACGTGGAGAAGGCCCGGATCGACCGGGTGCTGAAGAACACCGAGGTGCAGAGCCTCATCACCGCGCTGGGCACCGGCATCCAAGAGGACTTCGACGTCGCCAAGCTGCGGTACCACAAGATCGTGCTGATGGCCGACGCCGACGTCGACGGCCAGCACATCCGGACCCTGCTGCTGACGCTGGTGTTCCGGTTCATGCGCGGCCTGATCGAGCACGGCCACGTGTACCTGGCCCAGCCCCCGCTGTACAAGATCAAGTGGCAGCGCACCGAACCCGAGTACGCCTACTCCGACCGCGAGCGCGACGGCATGCTCGAGGCCGGGTTCAGCTCCGGCAAGAAGATCAACAAGGATGACGGCATCCAGCGCTACAAGGGTCTCGGCGAGATGAACGCCGAGGAACTGTGGGAGACCACCATGGACCCGGCCAACCGGGTGCTGCTGCGGGTCACCCTCGACGACGCCGCCCAGGCCGACGAGCTGTTCAGCGTGCTCATGGGCGAGGACGTCGAGGCCCGCCGCTCGTTCATCACCCGCAACGCCAAGGACGTCCGCTTCCTGGACGTGTAGCCGGGGCCCAGCCCCCGCGTCGCACACCCCCCGCTTGAAAGGAACGTCCGGTCGTGACCGAAACCCTGCCGCCGCCTGGCGACCGCATCGAGCCGGTCGACATCCAGCAGGAGATGCAGAACTCCTACATCGCCTACGCGATGAGCGTCATCGTCAGCCGCGCCCTCCCGGACGTGCGCGATGGCCTCAAGCCGGTCCACCGGCGCGTGCTCTACTCGATGTTCGACACCGGTCTGCGCCCCGACCGCAGCTACGTCAAGTGCTCCCGAGTCGTCGGCGACGTCATGGGCAACTACCACCCCCACGGCGACTCCTCGATCTACGACACCCTGGTGCGCCTGGCCCAGCCGTGGTCCATGCGGTACCCCCTCGTTGACGGACAAGGAAACTTCGGCAGCCCGGGCAACGATCCGGCTGCCGCGATGCGCTACACCGAGTCGCGCCTTACGCCGCTGGCGATGGAGATGCTGCGCGACATCGGTGAGGACACCGTTGATTTCGCGCCGAACTACGACGGTAAGACCGAAGAGCCGACGATCCTGCCGTCGCGGATTCCGAACCTGCTTGTCAACGGCGGCAGCGGTATCGCCGTCGGTATGGCTACCAATATCCCCCCGCACAACCTGCGCGAGGTGGCCGACGGTGTCGTGTGGGCGCTGGAGAACCCCGACGCGAACGACGACGAGCTGCTTGCCGCGCTGTTGCTGCGGATCAAGGGGCCGGACTTCCCGACCAAGGCGCTGATCCTTGGTACGCAAGGGATCGAGGACGCCTACCGCACCGGCCGCGGGTCGATCCGGATGCGCTCGGTGGTGGAGGTCGAGGAGGACGCCAAGGGGCGCACCATCCTCGTGGTCACCGAACTGCCGTACCAGGTCAACCCGGACAACCTGATCGAGAACATGGCGCAGCTGGTGCGCGACGGGAAGCTCACCGGGATCTCCGAGATCGCCGACGAGTCGAACTCGCGCTCGGGCATGCGGATCGTCGTCGGGCTCAAGCGCGACGCCGTGGCGAAGGTCGTGCTGAACAACCTCTACAAGCACACCCAGCTGCAGCACAACTTCGGCGTCAACATGCTCGCCCTGGTCGACCAGGTGCCCAGGACGCTGCGCCTGGACCAGATCATCCGGCACTACGTGAAGCACCAGGTCGAGGTCATCGTCCGGCGCACCCGTTACCGGCTGCGCAAGGCCCAGGAGCGCGCGCACATCCTGCGCGGTTACGCCAAGGCCCTGGACATGCTCGACGAGGTCATCGCCCTGATCCGCCGCTCGCCCTCGGCCGACGAGGCCAAGACCGGGCTGATCACGCTGCTCGACGTCGACGAGATCCAGGCGACCGC
Source organism: Actinokineospora diospyrosa (assembly GCF_024171925.1). Taxonomy (GTDB): domain Bacteria; phylum Actinomycetota; class Actinomycetes; order Mycobacteriales; family Pseudonocardiaceae; genus Actinokineospora; species Actinokineospora diospyrosa. The sequence continues at coordinate 124,362 of NZ_JAMTCO010000007.1, forward strand.
GATCCTCGAGCTGCAGCTGCGCAGGCTCGCCGCCCTGGAGCGCCAGCGGATCATCGACGAGCTCGGTGAGATCGAGCGCTACATCGCCGAGCTCGAGGCGATCCTGGCCAGCGACGAGCAGCAGCGGCACATCATCCGCGACGAGCTGATGGAGATCGTCGACAAGCACGGCGACGACCGGCGCACCCGGATCATCCCGTTCGACGGCGAGGTGTCGGTCGAGGACCTGATCGCGGTCGAGGACGTGGTCGTCACGATCACCCGCACCGGCTACGCCAAGCGCACCAAGACCGACCTGTACCGGGCGCAGAAGCGCGGCGGCAAGGGTGTGCAGGGCGCGGCGCTCAAGCAGGACGACATCGTGGCGCACTTCTTCGTGTGCTCGACGCACGACTGGATCCTGTTCTTCACCAACAAGGGCCGGGTCTACCGCGCCAAGGCCTACGAACTGCCGGAGGCCAACCGCGCCGCCCGCGGCCAGCACGTGGCGAACCTGCTCGCGTTCCAGCCGGACGAGGAGATCGCGCAGGTCATCCAGATCAAGGACTACACCGCCGCGCCGTACCTGGTGCTCGCCACCCGCGACGGCCTGGTGAAGAAGTCCAAGCTGGCCGACTTCGACAGCAACCGCGCGGGCGGTCTGATCGGTATCAACCTGCGTGAGGACGACGAACTGGTCGGCGCGGTGCTCTGCTCCGCCGACGACGACCTGCTGCTGGTGTCCGCGGGCGGGCAGTCCATCCGCTTCCACGCCAGCGACGACGCGCTGCGGCCGATGGGCCGGGCCACCTCCGGTGTGCAGGGCATGCGGTTCAACTCCGGCGACGAACTGCTGACCATCGGGGTGGTGAAGGAGGGCACATTCGTCTTGGTCGCGACCGACGGTGGGTACGCCAAGCGCACCCCGATCGAGGACTACTCGGTTCAGGGGCGCGGCGGGAAGGGCGTGCTCACCATCCAGCACGACTCCCGGCGTGGCAGGCTGGTGGGAGCGGTCATCGTGGAGCTGGAGGACCAGCTCTACGCGATCACCTCCTCCGGCGGCGTCATCCGCACCACCGCGAAGGAGGTGCGCAAGGCGGGTCGGCAGACCAAGGGCGTCCGGTTGATGAACCTGGGCGAAGGGACCACCCTGGTCGCCATCGCCCGTAGCGCCGAGGTGGCCGCCGAGGACGTCGACGCGATCACCGAGGACGGTGTGGTCGTCGAGGGTGCGGTTGACGACGGTGCTGTCGACGATGGTGTTGTCGAGGACGGTGGCGCCACCGAGGGGGATGTCGTCGGTACCGCGGAGGAGACCGTGGCGCCGGAGGCGGACTCGACCGACACCGCTGAGCAAGCCGAGTAGAAGACAAGAACGCGCGAGACCTAGGGGAAGCCGCTCGTGACACAGCCCGAGAAGCCGGACACCACCGGACACGAAGAACCGGAACGGACTTCGGTCATCGCCACGACGAGCAAGGACTCGCCAACGGAGACACCGGAAACCCAGGACGGTGGCGCGGTCGAGGAGAACGAGACCACGCCGCCGCCCTGGGCCCGGCTCGCCCAGGAAGAGGAGCCCGAGGCACCGGCGTTCCCCGCCCCGGAGGCCGACCCCGACGTCACCCAGGCGGTGCCGCACCCCGGCAACGGCCACGCCCCGGCCTTCCAGCCCCCGGACGAGGCCACGATCTCCGTCCCGCGCCCGGTCGTCACCGGCGCGGCCGCCCCCCGCCTGTTCACCGACCCGCCGCCGCGCACCTCGGTCAACCTCGACAGCGGTGCCAGGGCCACCCCCGGCAGCACCCCGCCGCCGAGCGCCCTGCGCCGCCCTGGCCGCGGCCCGCGCCGCGCCAACCTGCAGATCAAGCGCTTCGACCCCTGGTCGGTGCTCAAGCTGAGCCTCGTCCTCGGCGTCTCCCTGTTCTTCGTCTGGCTGGTCGCCGTCGGCGCCCTCTACGCCGCCCTCGACGGCATGGGCGTCTGGGACAAGGTCAACGGCATCTCCAACGACCTGCTCAACAGCAGCGGCGGCAACACCGGCCCGCTGATCAGCGCGGGCCGCGTCTTCGGCATCGCCGCGATCATCGGCGCGATCAACATCGTCCTGTTCAGCGCCCTCGCGACGGTGGGTGCGTTCGTCTACAACGTGTCGGCCGACTTGGCGGGTGGACTTGAGGTCACCCTCGCCGAGCGTGAGTAGGGGGATACCGATTTGGGGCCCAGAAGCCACGTGTTGTAACCTTCTGGCGTTCCCACAGGGGCCTATAGCTCAGGCGGTTAGAGCGCTTCACTGATAATGAAGAGGTCGGAGGTTCAAGTCCTCCTAGGCCCACGGACGGACTCGGGCGACTTGTGTCTGCGAAGAGAGCAGACCGGGTCGTCCGTTGTCGTATCTGGGGGGCGACCCCCCAGACCCCCACGGTGCGGGGGTGGGGAAGGTGTGGAGCGGTGGAGTTCGCGGAGCTTGCGTAGCGGACGGAACTGCGGGAACACCTGGGGGGCTCGCGCTGGAGGTGCGGAGCGGCGGGGTCCGCGGGGCAGGCGTAGCGGACGGAACTGCGGGAGCGGCCTGGATGGGTCGCTGGGGGTCGGGGCTGGCGCGGGGGTGCGGCCGGGATCTGGCGGGGAACCACATGTGGGGGTGGTGGGGGAGGGGTTTTCGGGGCGGGGTGTGGGTCTTGGTGGGGGACGGGGGTGTGGCAGACTGGTTGGGTCGGTCCTGGGGAGAGAGGGCTGGCGGAAGTTGGGTTCTGGTGCCTTAAGGAGGCATACGTCGTGAAGAAGCTCCTCGCGCTCGCCGCGGTCGCTGGTGGTGTCCTCCTGGTCATCAAGCGCAAGAGCTCGGCCAAGGCCGAAGCTGCGCTGTGGCGTGAGGCCACCGCCCCCGCGAACAACGGTGCGAAGAAGGCCTGACGCCTTCTGGCACGGCGAGCCGCCGTGCCGCCAGGGGACGTAGCTCAATTGGCAGAGCACCGCCTTTGCAAGGCGGGGGTTAGGGGTTCGATTCCCCTCGTCTCCACGATCTCGTGGTTCACCGAACGCCCAGGTCAGCGTGCATCCCCGCTGCCTGGGCGTTTTCGCGTCCGGACACCCGTGGCCCTGCGTGCGGAGGAGTTGAGGAGTACGACTTAGGCGTACTGCCTCTTACCTAGGAGCGGGTGTATGACTGATCGTAAGGCGACGACGGTGTGGAGCGGGGACATTGCCCGGGGGACGGGCGAGGTCACGCTGGACACGTCGAACGCGGCGAGCTTCACGGTGTCGTTCCCGTCGCGGGCGCAGGAGGCCAACGGGCAGACCAGCCCGGAGGAGTTGATCGCGGCCGCGCACTCGTCCTGCTACTCGATGCAGCTCTCGGGGCTGCTGGGGGCCAACGGAACACCGCCGGAGCGGATCGAGACCAACGCGGTCGTCAGCTTCGGCAAGCGCGGTGACGGGTTCGCGATCTTGGGCATCGCGTTGACCGCGCGGGCGAGCGTGCCGGGCCTCGACGCGGAGAAGTTCGCGGAGATCGCGGACACGGCCAAGCGGATCTGCCCGGTCTCGGCCGCCCTCACCGGTACCGAGATCACCCTCGACGCCGCCCTGGCGTAGCCGCGGCGGCGGGGCGGGGACCAGCTGTCCCCGCCCCGCCAGTCGGCAACCCTGGTGTCCGGCCCAGGTTGACGACTCTCAGGCCGCGGCGGCTTCGCTGTGCTGCGAGTCGCTGCGGCGCGAACGGCTGAACAGCTCGTCGATGGCCCACTTGCCGGGCCCGAAGACGGCGATCAGCAGGAACGACCACGCGAACAGGGCGGGGATCTCGCCACCGTTCTCGATCGGGAACAGCGCGTTCCCCTGGTGCACGGTGAAGTACGCGTAGGCCATCGAACCGGAGCACAGCAGCGCCGCGTACCGGGTGCCGAGACCCAGCACGACGAGGGTGCCACCGACCAGCTGGATCGCCGCGGCCCACCAGCTCGGCCACGCGGCGAACTCGGGGACCTTGCCGCCGCGCGGTCCGGTGAGCACGTCGAACAGGGTGGCCGCACCGTGCAGGGCGAAGATGAAGCCGATGACGATCCGGAACAGGGCTAGTACGTGGTCCCTTGTTCTGTCGAACAGGTCCATGCCTGGCTCTCTTTCATTCGGAACAACAGGGTGGTCATCCATCCGTGGCCGAGGCCACACTGTCTGTAATGCCCCTGACGGTCATCCGGTTCAATGAGTGGCCGGGACCACACTTAGCGCGATCTGGTTGACTTGCCCCCGCTATGAGAAGAGCCCTGATCGTCGCCGCGCCCCTGCTCGCCCTCGCGGCGTGCGCCACCACTGAGCCGCAGGTCCAGCCGCCCGCGACCACCACCCCGCCGTCATCCGCGGCGCCCGCGCCAGCCACCAAACCCGGCGTCCCGCCCGCCCCGGAGCCGGTCGCCGACGGACCCTGCCCCTACCTGGAGAGCTCGGTCGTGGCCGACGCGAACGGCCAGCACGTGACCAAGGTGCGCACCTCCGCCGACAAGCCCCACCCGGCGTGCTTTTTCTACCGCCCCGACGGCAGCGTCCAGCTCACCGCCCGCATCTACACCGGCGACCCCGCCACCGCCAAGCTCCTGGTCGACGAAGCGGCCCCGGTCGCCACCTCCAACCCCGCCTCAACCCCCGCAGGCTGGACCGGCGGCTCCCTCTCCACCCCCAAGGGCGCCATCTACGCCGTCGCCAAATCAGGCACGGCCGTCGTCGTGAGCACCAACCAAGAACAAACCATCAAAGCCCGCCGCATCACCGAAGCCGTCATCACCAACCTCGGCCTCTAACCCCCGCCGCCCTCCCCGCGCGCGCCCGCGACGAGTGGCGCCCAGCCTCCACCCTCTCCGGGGGGCGTCCCCGATGCCAGTCTACCGGGTGTCAACCCTGCGGAGGGGGCTGGCGGAAATCTGTGGACGGCCGGGTGGGTTGTGGATAACACGCGACCTGGGGAAACGGCAGCGGAGGGCTGAGCTTCACCTGGTTGAGGCGTCGATGGTGGTCGTTCTGGCGAGGGTGATGAGCGGGCAGCTCGCCGAGACCGAGCCCCGCAGGTGGAGGAGGCGTTTCGTCCGAGGTGTTGGAGATTGCGGCCCGGGGCGAGGCGAACATCAGCGAGTTCGAGGGGCGCGCTGCTCTAGAGGCCAGGCTCGGTTCGAGCGGGGTCTGATCAGCCCGAGTTCGATCCCGCGCGAAAAGGCGGCCCGGACCTGATCACGGCAGCGCCCTCGGTGCGATCGGCGCCGTCACGCTGCACCAAACTCCGCGGCCGAGGACCGGCAGGGCAGGCACCCCAACCAGCTTCCGTTGCGGAGGCCCTCCCCGCGTACCCCAGCCCCCACCACACCACGGGGGGCGTCCCCGGTGCCAGTCTATCCGGTGTGGGCCCCGCAGAGGGGGTGGCGGAAATCTGTGGATGGCCGAGGGGGTTGTGGATAGAGCGAATCCGCAGGTCGGCGGTGTGCAGCGCGGGAATGTCAGCCGATCGGGGAGGGCATGAGAAAGGCGGCCGACCAGGGTGGTCGGCCGCCTCAGTGAGAACTACTTGTCGGAGCTGATGTGGCTGGGCTTCGCCTGGCCGTTGTGCTCCGGGGTCGCCTCGTCCGCCTTCTGGCTGGTGACCGGCGGCTCGGGGCGGGCTGGCTGCGGCTCGACCGGTGGGGTCGACTTGCCGCGCAGGACCACGGCGGCGCCTGCGCCGATGCCCAGGATCGCCAGCAGCCACGGCCAGCGGCGACGCTTGTTCGCCGGGTCCTTGGCTGCTTGCCGCGCGGCCGTCTTGGCGGCGCGGATCTGGCTCTCCAGTTCCTTGCGGTACTGCTTGACCTGCGGCTTCAAGTCCTTCTTCAACTGCTTGACCTGAGCCCGCACCGGCCCGGTCGCCTTCGTGGCCCGCTTCACCGCGGACGACTTCGCCGCGTCCTTGCGGGCTTGCTTAGCGGCCTTGCCCAGGTCCTTGCGCGCCTGCTTGGCCGTCTTGGCCAGGCGCTTGCGGGTACGTCGGGTCGTCTCGATGACCTCTTGCCTCGCCACCTGCGCCGTCTCGGCCAGGGCCTCGGCGACCTGCTGGGGCGCGACGCCCTTGGCGGCGAGCTTCTGCTCGGCGACGTGGGCCGCCTCGGCCCCGGCGGCTGAAGCGCGCACCGCACCTTGGCGCACCGCGCGCCAGCCGGTGCCGACGGCCTTGCCCACCGTCTCTCCGGCCCGGGTCATGGCTTCACCTCGTCCATCGTGTGCTCAGGGACATACCTGACCCCGTCAATCCTGCCCCTTCCGGACGGATCTCGCCGAAGATGGCACGATGGGGCGGTGGCAGACAGCAACGCATCCCTCGTCGGGACCAAGGTGACCGCCACCCTGCACACCTCGCAGGGTGACATCCGGATCGACCTGTTCCCGGACCACGCGCCCAAGACGGTCGCGAACTTCGTCGGGCTCGCCGAGGGCTCGAAGGAGTACAAGAGCAAGAACGCCCAGGGCACCGACTCGGGCCCCTTCTACGACGGCTCGATCTTCCACCGGGTGATCGAGGGCTTCATGCTCCAGGGCGGCGACCCGACCGGCACCGGTCGCGGCGGCCCCGGCTACGAGTTCGCCGACGAGTTCCACCCGGAACTGCAGTTCAACCGCCCGTACCTGCTGGCGATGGCCAACGCGGGGGCCAACACCAACGGGTCCCAGTTCTTCATCACCGTCGGCCCGACCACCTGGCTCAACTTCAAGCACACGATCTTCGGTGAGGTGTCCGACCAGGAGTCGCGCACCGTCGTGGACGCCATCGGCGCGACCGCGACCAACCCCGGCGACAAGCCGGTCACCGACATCGTGATCAACAAGGTCACCATCGAGCGCTAGGTGACCCCACCGCACCAGCCCGACCCGGGAACGCAGGCGGGTCTCCCCGCCTGCGTTCGCCACCCCGACCGGCTCACCGGGTTGAGCTGCACCCGCTGTGGTCGGCCCGCCTGCCCGGAGTGCCTCGTCGACGCCGCGGTCGGCTTCCACTGCGTCGACTGCGTCAACGCCGGGCGCAAGGTCCAGCGGCGCGCCACGACCGTCGCGGGCGCCCCGCTCAACGAGAAGCCGCTCCTGGTGCCCGTGCTGATCGCGGTGAACGTCCTGATGTTCGCGATCACCGCGCTGCTGGCCCAGGACCCCATCAACAACGACCGCTCCGCCCTGTTCCACGAGCTCTCCGAGTACCCGCCGCTGGTGGCCAACGGTGAGTGGTGGCGGGTGCTGACGAGCGGTTTCCTGCACTTCGGGCCGATCCACCTGCTGGTCAACATGGTCGCGCTGTGGTTCCTGCGGGACATGGAACTGCTGCTCGGCCGCGGCCGCTTCGCGATCGTCTACCTGCTCTCGCTGCTGGGCGGCAGCGCGGCGCCGTACGTGTTCGGCGAGTTGAACGTCGAGGGCGCTGGTGCCTCCGGTGCGATCTACGGCCTGCTCGGTGGCCTGATCGTGGCGGTGCTGCGGCTCAAGCAGGACAAGCACGTGCTGATGAACGTCCTCGGCGTGCTGGCGCTGAACCTGGCGATCAGCGTGTCGTTCCCGGGCGTGTCGCTGCTCGCCCACCTCGGCGGTCTCGTCGTGGGTGCCGCGGTGACCTTCGGGATGATCTACGCGCCCCCGGCCCAGCGGCGGACGTGGCAGATCGGCACCGTGGTCCTGGTGACCGCGGCGCTGGTCGGGCTGTTCGCGATCCGCACGTCGCAGATCGTGGACATGTTCGTCGTCGGCTAGGAGCTCGGACCCGACCGGTCGCGCTTACGTGCGCAGCCGCAGCAGGTCGTTGACGACGTCCTGCGGGTCGGCGCCCAGGTCGAGGCGACCGAGCAGCACCAGGGCGGGTTCGGCCGCGTTGTCCGCGTCGAGTTCCACGGCGCTGGTCTCGCGGCCGAGCCTGCGGGTGCGCACCAGCCGCACGTTGACCTCGCCCCAGCTCCACCGCTTGCTCCCGAGCATCCCCCGAACGGTGATCCCCCGGGCGTCCGCGCTCAACCGGGGTCGGGCGCGGGTGCCGTAGAGCGCGAGCAGGCCGAGCAGCACGGCGGCCACGATCAGCAGCAGCCTGCCCCTCGGGTCGTCGACCATGGCCGCGACCAGCGCGGAAGTGGCCGTCAGCAGCCAGCCGACGGCCACCACCTTGGGCTCGGGAGCCCACTGCGCAGCGGTGTCCTCAGGGGTCACGGGCATTCATCCACAGTAGTTATCCACAATGGGGACTACTTACATCCGTGTGGTTCAGTGACCGTCCGCTGAATGGAGCAGTCACTGTCGCCCACCGTGATGACGACACCTCGAGCGACCCTGGTGACGGAGCGGGTCAGCGCCACCGCATGGTCATCAGCAGCCCGGAGATCATCAGGGCGAACCCGATGGCGAAGTTCCAGTTGCCGAGGTCGGTCATGAATGGGATCTTCTCGCCTGCGATGTAGTTCACGACCAGCCAGGCGAGCCCCAGGACCATGATGCCGAGCATCACGGTGATGTAGATCGGGTGTGACGGCCCGGCCGGCTTCACCTTCACAGGCGTGCGACGGTCGGCCGGCGGGGTGTACGCGGCCTTCTTGCGGACCTTGGACTTCGGCATGCTGTCCTCGCCTGACGTGGTGCGGTCGGGTGCGGGCGTGCTCGTGTTGGGCGCGACTCCCGCCGTTGCAACACGTTAACGTAGCTGAGCAGGTCGGCGAATCACCAGTCGCCAACGATGCTGGATCCGCAGGCCGAGAGGAGCCTCGCGTGACAACGCTCGACACCGGTGGCCCGCCAGCCGGGGACCTCGTCAGCCCCGACGAGCAGCCCCAGCGCGGCGACCGGGTGCGCACCGTGGTGCGCGGGATCGGCGAGTTGCTGATCACCGCGGGCCTGGTCGTGCTGCTGTTCGTCGTCTACGAGGTCTACGTGACCGACATCGTTTCCGCTGGTAAGCAGCGCGAGGCGACCTCGGAGCTGGACACCGAGTGGAACGACGCGGCCCCCGCGGCCCCCGAGCAGCAGCGGGTCGAGCGCTTCGACGGACTCGGCGAGGGCGCCGGTTTCGCCAAGATGCACATCCCGGCCTTCGGCGCCGACTACGCGTTCACCATCATCGAGGGCACCACCGACCGCTCGCTCGAGATCGGCCCCGGCCACTACAAGGGCACGGCGTACCCGGGCGAGCCGGGCAACTTCGCCGTCGCCGGGCACCGGGTGGGCAAGGGTGCCCCGTTCAACGACGTCGACCTGCTGAACTCCTGCGACGCGATCATCGTCGAGACCCGCTACAGCTGGTTCGTCTACCGCATGCTGCCCAAGAAGGACGAGGTCAGCGGCTGGGCGACCGGCAAGGGCACCGACCCCCGCTGCCAGGGCGTCGCCCCCCTCGGCGGCCCCTACGCCGACCTGGTCGGCCAGCAGATCGTCAACCCCAGCCAGGGCGAGGTCATCGCCCCCATCCCCGGCCACCGCGACGCCCCCAGCGTCGGCGAGCGGGCCACCCTGATGACGCTGACCACCTGCCACCCCCGCTTCTCCGACCGGCAGCGGCTCATCGTGCACGCGGTCATGGTCAAGCAGTGGGCCAAGGACCCGACCAAGCCCGGCGAGACACCGCCCGAGTTGAAGGAGACCAGCTGATGTACGGGTGGATCTGGCGCCACCTCCCCGGCCCGGTACTGGTCCGCGCCCTCACCGCCGTCGTCCTGGTGGCTGGCGTGATCGCCCTGCTGATGTTCGTCGTCTTCCCCTGGGTGGAGCCGAAGCTCCCCTTCAACCAGGTCACCACCCAGTAACCCGCCCCGCAGTCCCCCCAGCGCCCTCCCCGCGCGCGCACGCGACCGAGTGACGCCCAGCCCCCACCCTCTCCGGGGGGCGACCCCGGTGCCAGTCTACCGGGGCCCACCGACAGTCGATCTTGGAATGGGGCGGTGGAGATCCACATGTGGATAACTTCTGTCGCTGGAACGGGTGAATATCGGCGCGGGGTGGCGGCGTTGACCTGGGGGAATGGCTGAGCGGGCGTCGGTGGAGGGCGCTCGCGGGCAATGCCTCTCGCGCGTGATCAACTAAGGCCGGTCCAGCGCCGGGCGGCCACCGTGCAGGCCCCCGGCAGCTCAAGAGCCGCCCCCAACGGCTCCCCGCGCGCGCACGCGACCGGGTGACGCCCAGCCCCCACCCTCTCCGGGGGGCGGCCCCGGTGCCAGTCTACCGGGCTCCACCGACAGTGGATCTTGGAATGGGGCGGCAGAGATCGACATGTGGATAACTTTTGTCGCTGGGACGGGTGAATATCAGGGCGGGGCAACAGGGGCTGAGCTGGGGAAATGCGGGGGTGGGGCGGCAAGGGAGGGCTGCGGAGTGGGGTGCGGGAGAAGTGGGGCGCGGGAGAGGCGGGTGGGCGGGTAGGTTGGCCGGCATGCGGGTGCTGGTTGTTGATAACTACGACAGCTTCGTTTACAACCTGGTGCAGTACTTGGCGCAGCTGGGGGCCGAGTGCGAGGTCTGGCGCAACGACGCGCCCAGGTTGGCTGAGGCTGGGGTGTTGGACGGGTTCGACGCGGTGTTGGTCAGCCCGGGGCCCAGTACGCCGGAGCGGGCGGGGCAGAGCATCGAGGTGGTCAAGCGGTGTGCTGACGCCGGGATGCCGGTGCTGGGGGTGTGCTTGGGGCACCAGGCGATCGGGGTGGCGTGGGGGGCGACCGTCACGCAGGCGCCGGAGTTGTTGCACGGGAAGACCAGCCAGGTGGTGCACAACGGGGGTGGGGTGCTCGCCGGGCTGCCTGACCCGTTCACGGCGACCAGGTACCACTCGCTGTCGATCGTGCCCGACACCATCCCGGACGACTTCGAGGTCACCGGGCGCACCGAGAGCGGGATCGTGATGGCGATGCGCCACCGCGAGCTGCCGGTGCACGGCGTCCAGTTCCACCCCGAGTCGGTGCTGACCGACGGCGGGCACCGGATGCTGGCGAACTTCCTGGCCGCGGCGGGCTTCGACGTCCCCGAGGCGCGGGTCGCCGAGCTCGAGCGCGGCATGCGCGAGCTCACCAAGGCGCTCACCTAGAACACGAGCCGAGGACACGAGCCCAGGACAAGAACCGAGAAGGCCCCCACCCGGCGAGGGTGGGGGCCTTCTGCGGCGGAACTACCTCGTCGGCACCGTCGGGAACGTCGGTCCGCCGCGCGCCTTGCCGACCCGCACCCCGATCGCGGTGTCCTTGCCGATCTTGTCGCCCGGCTGCTGCTGCTGGTCGATGATCTTGCCGACCTCGTCCGGGTCGTTGGTGAACTCCTCGATCACGTTCAGCTGGCCCATCCAGCCGCGCTGGCGCAGCACGGCCTCGGCCTCGGCCCGGGTCTTGCCCTCCAGGTTCGGCATCTCCAGCTCGACCTTGTCGCCCTTGGAGACGCTCAGCGTGATCGTGGTGCCCTTGCGCGCCTTGCCGCTCTTGGGCGCCTGGTCGACGACCTCACCGGCGGGCCGGTCCGAGGACACGTCCTTGCGCTGCGGCACGAACCCGGCGGCGGTGAGGTTCTTCGACGCGGTGTCGTAGTCCTGGCCGACCAGGTTGGTGACCTCGATGGTGTCCGGCCCCTTGCCGATCACCAGCTTGATCTGGGTGCCCGGGTTGACCTGCTGGCCGACCGGCGGGTTGGTCTCGACGACCTTGCCGATCTGCTTGTCGTCGTCGACCTCGACCTCGTCCACCGCGGCGACGACCCCGAGCTTCGCGTCCTGCAGGAGCTGCTTGGCCTCGTCCGGGGTCTTGCCCGCCACGTCCGGCACGGCGACCTTGCCCGGCGCGGTGCCGACCTTGAGCGTGATCCGGTCGCCCTTGCGCACGTCGGTGCCCGCGACCGGGGTGGTGTCGACGACCTTGCCGATGTCCTCGGCGGTGCACGGGCCGGGCTGGCCGTCGGCGGTCTGCTCGCAGGCCACCGCCTCGCGCACCACCTGCAGGCCCTTGGTCGAGAGCGTGGCGTTCGCCTGGGCCTCGACCTGCTTGCGCACGTCGGGCAGCTGGAACACGTCGCTGCCCGCGGGCTGCTTGTTCTCCTTGGACAGCAGCAGGATCAGCAGTGCGATCAGCGCGGCGACGATCAGCGCGACCAGCACCACCAGCCACGTCTTGCGCCGCTTGCGCCTGCGCTCGTCGTCGGCGTCGTACCCGTCGTAGTCGTCGTAATCATCGGAGAGGACCTCCGGCCGGTGCCGACCGCGCACCTCGCTCTGCCGGTTCTGCCCGAGCACCGCGGTGCGGTCCTCGTCGGTCATCACCATCGGCGCGGCCGGGCGCTGGCCGGAGAGCACCCGCACGATGTCGGTGCGCATCTCGGCGGCGGACTGGTAGCGGTTCGCCGCGCCCTTGGACATCGCCTTGAGCACGATCGCGTCCAGCTGCGGGCTGACCCTGGGGTTCAGCGCCGACGGGGACCGCGGGTCCTCCCGCACGTGCTGGTAGGCGACCGCGACGGGGGAGTCGCCGGTGAACGGCGGCTCGCCGGTGAGCAGCTCGAACAGCACGCACCCGGTGGCGTAGACGTCCGAGCGGGCGTCGACGGCCTCACCGCGGGCCTGCTCCGGGGACAGGTACTGCGCCGTGCCGATCACCGCGGCGGTCTGCGTCACCGCGACCTGCCCGTCGGCGACCGCGCGCGCGATGCCGAAGTCCATCACCTTCACCGCGCCGGAGCGGGTGATCATCACGTTGGCCGGCTTGACGTCGCGGTGCACGATGCCGTGCCGGTGGCTGAAGTCCAGCGCCGCGCAGACGTCGGCCATGATCTCCATCGCGCGCTGGCCGGGCAGCGGCCCCTCGGACTTGACGATGTCGCGCAGCGTCCGGCCGTCGACGTACTCCATCACGATGTAGGGCAGCGGACCGGTCTCGATGCGGGTCTCACCGGTGTCGTACACGGCCACGATCGCCGGGTGGTTCAGCGCGGCGGCGTTCTGCGCCTCGCGGCGGAACCGCTCCTGGAACTGCGGGTCGCGCGCCAGGTCCTGGCGGAGCACCTTCACCGCGACCTCGCGGCTGAGTCGGACGTCGCGGCCGCGGTGGACCTCGGACATGCCGCCGTACCCGATCGTCTCGCCGATCTCGTAGCGGTTGGAGAGCAGTCGCGGTGTGGTCATCGGTGCGTTGCCCCGCTCCTAGTCATGTCCTGTCCCATCATGCCTGCTGTCCGACCCTCGTCCAGCCGGTCGTCGTTCATCCCCCGGGTCCGTTCTGCCTGCACTTGATTGTGACGGGCGCGCCGCGCGGCACCCGGCCCACTGGCGAGACTTCGACAACGAGGCAGTTGTCCGGGTCCGCCACCACCGCGCCGTTCTCGTCGAGCACCATCGGCACCACACCGAGGTCGGCCAGTTCGTCGCGCACCTCGGTGGCCGACCGCTTGGTGAAGCGGTTTTCGACGATGGTGACCGTGTCGCCGTCCTGGGTGGGCCGCGCGGTGCGCGTGGTGGGCGGTTGCCCGGCCGGGGGTCCGCCGGGTTCCTCGCTGTCGCCGGGCACCACCGAGGTGGGCCGCGGGCCGGGATCGCCGGGGATCTCGTTGTCCGGTCCGTCCGAGCTGAAGATCGCGGGAAGGCCGATCGCGAGCGCGACGATCAACGCGATGGTCAGCACCCCGATGGCCACCCATAAGCCGCCCCGCCCCTGCCGTTGCGGGTGCGGCGGCTGCATCGGGAACCCGCTCGACCCGGGGTGCGGGTTGACCGGGAGCAGCCCGGGGTGGGTGCCGGTCACCGGACCGGTGCGCGGACCGGCGTGCCGCTGGGCCGCGGCGAGCGCGAGCCCCGACGGGGTCGGCAGCGGCAGGCCGGAGCGGATCGCCGCGACCGCGGCGGCGAACTCGCCGCCGCTGCTGTAGCGCTGCCTGGGGTCCTTGACCAGGGTGGCTTCGATCACCGCGCGGGCACCCGGCGGGATGTCCGGCGGCAGCGGCGGCGGGATGTCGCGGATGTGCATCATCGCGACCGTCACCGCGTTCTCGGACAGGAACGGCCTGCGCCCGGTCAGGCACTCGTAGCCGACCACGGCCAGCGAGTACACGTCGCTCGCCGGTTCGGCCTCGTGCCCGAGCGCCTGCTCCGGGGCGATGTAGTGCGCGGTGCCCATCACCATGCCGGAGCGGGTGACCGGTGCCGCGTCGGCCGCCTTCGCGATGCCGAAGTCGGTCAGCTTCACCACCCCGGACGGGGTGATCAGGATGTTGCCCGGCTTGACGTCGCGGTGCACGTAGCCGCGCTCGTGTGCCGCCTGCAGCGCGTGCCCGGCCTGCTCGAGGATGTCGAGGGTGCGCTCGGCGCCGATGCGGCCCTCCTTGGCCACGATCGCCGCGAGCGGTTCACCCTCGACCAGTTCCATCACCAGGTACGCGGTGTCCTGCGGCCCGTCGGGGATGGACGCGGTCTCGCCGTAGTCGTGCACCGAGGCGATGCCGGGGTGGTTGATCGAGGCCGTCGTGCGCGCCTCGGTGCGGAACCGGTGCAGGAACTCCGCGTCCCCGCACAGCTCCGGCTTGAGCACCTTGACCGCGACCTTGCGGTCGAGCCGGGTGTCGGCCGCCTCCCACACCTCGCCCATGCCACCGACCGCTATCCGGCGGGTGAGCCGGTAGCGGTCGGCGAGCAGCTGGCCCGAGGTGAACACGGCTCAGCCACCGCCCAACGCGGCGATCATCGTCGCGCGGCCGATCGCGGCGGACAGCTTGCCACCGGTGGCGGCCACGTCCTGGCTCTCCACCACGACCGCGACGGCGACCTTCGGGTCGTCGGCGGGCGCGAAGGCCACGTACCAGGCGAACGGCGGGGTGTTCTTCGGGTCGTTGCCGGTCTCGGCGGTGCCGGTCTTGGACGCGATGGTCAGCCCCTCGCGCTTGCCGTCGCCGCCGGTCTTGGCCTCCGAGGCGACCATCATGTCGCGCAGCTGCCCGGCGGCGTCGCGGGACATGGCCCGACCGAGGCTGTCGGTGTCGAGCCGGGAGATCTCCGACAGGTCCGGCGCCAGGATCGACTTCACCAGCTGCGGGCGCATCCGCTCGCCGCCGTTGGCGATGGTCGCCACGATCTGCGCGTTCTGCAGCGGGGTCAGCCGCACGTCGCGCTGGCCGATGCCGGTCTGCATCAGCGCGGCCTTGTCGGCGACGGTCATGCAGCTGGCGGACGGGCCGAGGCAGGACTGCTCGACCTTCATCGGCACGACCAGGTCGTTCTCGCCGATGCCGAACTCGGCGGCCTGCTCGGCGATCTTCTGCGGGCCGAGGTCGCCCGCGAGCTGCGCGAACGCGGTGTTGCAGGACAGCGACAGCGCGACCTCCATGGTCACCCCGTCCGGCGTGCCGTTGCAGAAGCCGCGGTTGTAGTTGCGCAGTTCAGACCCGCCGACCTGCAGGCGGTCGGTGGAGGTCACCTGGTCGTCCTTGGACTTGCCGTCCTCGAGCGCGGCCGCGGCGACGACGAGCTTGAACGTCGACCCGGGCGCGTAGGTCTCCGAGATCGCGCGGTTCAGCATCGGCTTGCGCTTGTCGGCGTTGTACTCCTTCCACGCCTTCTCCTGCGCGATCCCGTCGTGCGCCGAGAGCGTGTTCGGGTCGTAGGAGGGCGTGCTGACCATGGCCAGGATCTCGCCGGTCTTCGGGTTCAGCGCGACCACCGAGCCAGCGAACCCCGCCTTGGCCATCGCGTCGTAGGCGGCGGTCTGCGCGTCGGGGTTGATGGTCAGCTCGATGTTGCCGCCGCGCGGGTCGCGACCGGTGATCAGGTCCGAGAGCCGCCGGACGAACAGCCGGTCGTCGGAGCCGTTGAGGATCTCGTCCTCGGCCCGCTCCAACCCGCCCGCGCCGTAGCGCACCGAGTAGTACCCGGTGACCGGCGCGAAGGTCGGACCGGCGGTGTACTGGCGCAGGTAGCGCAACCGGTCGTTGGTCGGCAGGACGGTCGCCAGCATCACCTGGTTGTTGGCGCCCTTGGCGAGGATCTTGCCGCGCTGGCGGGAGTACTCCTCCAGCAGGACGCGCTGGTTGCGCGGGTCCTCGCGGTAGTCGTCGGCCTTGATGATCTGGATGTAGGTCGCGTTGGCCAGCAACAGGATGATCATGCCGAGCATGGCGAGGCCGACTCGGCGCAGCGGGGTGTTCATTCCGGCCTCTCCACCTGCGGCCGCTGCACCATCACCGTGTGCGCCTCGGCGATCGGGGCTTGCGGGACCGGCCGTGGCCGGGCGCCGGTCTGCGGCCTGCGCGCGGCGTCTGAGATCCGCAGCAGCAGCGCGATCAGCACGTAGTTGGCCAGCAGCGAAGAACCCCCGTAGGACAGGAACGGCGCGGTGATGCCGGTCATCGGGATGAGCTTGGTGACGCCGCCGACGACGACGAACACCTGCATGATCAGCAGGAACGACAGGCCGCCGCCGAGCAGCTTGCCGAAGGTGTCGCGCACCGCGAGCGCGCTGCGCATGCCGCGCAGCGCCAGCACGGTGTAGACCAGCAGCAGCGCGGCGAGGCCGATGAAGCCCAGTTCCTCACCGATGGCCGCGGCGATGAAGTCGGTGTTGGCCAACGGGACCAGCTCGGGTCGGCCCGCGCCGAGGCCGGTGCCGCCGATCCCGCCGGTGCCCAGGCCGAACAGCGCCTGCGCGATCTGGTAGCCACCGCCAGCGTCGGCGTAGGTGGCCAGCGGGTCGAACCAGTTCGCCACCCGCTGCTGCACGTGGGTGAACAGGTTGTAGGCGATGATCGCGCCGCCGACGAACAGCGTCAGCCCCAGCACCACCCACACCGCGCGCTCGGTCGCGACGTAGAGCATCACCAGGATCGTGCCGAAGAACAGCAGCGAGGTGCCGAGGTCCTTCTGGAAGACCAGGACGCCGAGCGAGACCGCCCAGGCGAACACGACCGGACCGAGGTCGCGGGCGCGCGGCAGGTCGACGCCGAGCACGCGGCGGCCCGCCGCCATGAACAGGTCGCGCTTGGAGACCAGGAACGCGGCGAAGAACACCAGCAGCAGGATCTTCGCGAACTCACCGGGCTGCAACGAGAACGGGCCGACCTTGAGCCAGATCTTCGCGCCGTTGATCGTCGGCGCGATGAAGCTGGGCAGCACCGCTGGCAGCGCCAGCAGGAACAGCCCGACCAGGCCGAAGGTGTAGCTGTACTTGGTGAGCGTGCGGTGGTCCTTGATCACGATCAGCACCGCGAGGAACAGCGCGAGCGCGACCGTGGTCCACAGGATCTGCTTGGGCACGTCGTTGTTGATCTCGCGGCCCGCGCGCAGCGCCTTCTCGGTCATCGCCAGGTCGATCCGGTAGATCATGACCAGGCCGAGCCCGTTGAGCAGCGCGACGCAGGGCAGGATCAGCGGGTCGGCGTAGGGGGCGAACTTGCGCACCGCGACGTGCGCCACCGCGAACAGGCCGAGGAAGGCCAGTCCGTACCAGACGATGCGCAGCGTGAGCTGCTGCTCCTGGTTGGCCTCGACGAGCATCAGCGCGGCGGAGACCACGAACGCGGCGAAGCCGAGCAAGAGCAGCTCGGTGCCGCGCCTGGTGGGCGCCGCGGGCTCGGTGGCCGCGCTGTTCTGCCCGGTCGCCGGACCAACCGCGCCCTGGACCGGAGTACTCATCAGCCGCCGCCCTTGTCCTCGTCCCGCGGGTTGCGGCAGTTGACCCCGGGCTGCGGCTGGACCTGCTCTGAGGTCTGCGCGGTGCCCGTCGTCGACGAGTCGGTGGTGGTGACCAGCGGCGTTGTCGTCGTGGTCGTCGGGAAGCCGGGCGTGGTCGTGCTCCCGGGCTGCTGGTTGGGCGGGGTGCCCGGGGCGGGCGTCGTCGTGGTCGTGGTCTCCGTCTGCTTCACCAGGGTGTCGCAGTCGGGCAGGCCGAACTTGCTGCGCAGCCCGCGGACGAACTCGCGCGCCTCGACGATGTTGCCGAAGGTGTTGTTGCCGTTGCGGACCTCTTCCTTGCCGAACTGCTCGAGGTCGTCGACGTAGAACTTGTCGCACGCCGCGGCGTTCGGGTCGCAGGAGCCCTGCAGCTGGCTGTTGAGCGAGAGGCCGAGCACGCTGCCGCGCACGCCCTGGAAGATCGCGATCTCCCCGCCGTCGCCCTCACCGACGAAGTACTGGTTGTTGACCCAGATCCGCGCCGCGACCGCACCGGCGCCGAGCAGCACCAGCAACAGCAGCAGGCCGACCAGCAACCGCACCCGCTTGCGCCGCTTGACCTTCGGGTCCGGCGGCGGGGGCTGCTCGATCTTGCGCGGCTCGGGCCGCGGCGTGGTCATCGCGCTCGCCCGCGAGGCGGCCGAGTCCGGTGGCGGGGTCTCGTCCGAGCCGTTGCCCGCCGCTCCACCGACGATGGGGTGGTTGTCCCCGTAGTCGACGTCGACGACATCGGCGATGATCACGGTCACGTTGTCCGGACCACCGCCGCGCAGCGCGAGCTCGATCATCCGGTCCGCGCACTCCTGCGGGTCCGGGATCTGGATCGCCTCGGACAGCGTCTCGTGGCTCACCGGCCCGGACAACCCGTCGGAGCACAGCAGGTACCGGTCGCCAGGGCGCGCCTCGCGCACGGTCAGGCTCGGCTCCACCTCGTGCCCGGTCAGCGCCTTGAGCAGCAACGAGCGCTGCGGGTGCGTCGCGGCCTCGTCCTCGGTGATCCGACCTTCGTCGATCAGCGACTGGACGAAGGTGTCGTCGTGCGTGATCTGGGTGAACTGGCCGTTGCGGCGCAGGTACACCCGGGAGTCGCCGACGTGCACCAGGCCGATCCGGTTGCCCGCGAACAGGATCGCCGACAGCGTCGTGCCCATGCCGTCGAGATCGGGGTCGCTGGCCACCAGCTCGGCGATCGCGCCGTTGCCCGCGAGGGTCGCCTCGCGCAGTTGCCCCAGCAGGTCCTCACCGGGCTCGTCGTCGTCGAGCGGCGCGAGCGCGGCGATCACCACCTTGCTGGCGACCTCACCGGCGACGTGGCCGCCCATCCCGTCGGCCAAGGAGAGCAGGCGCGGGCCCGCGTACACGGAGTCCTGGTTGTTGGAACGCACCAGGCCCCGGTCGCTTCGGGCCGCGTAACGAAGAACAAGGGTCATGAGCGCAGCTCGATCACCGTCTTGCCGATACGGATCGGGACACCAAGTGGCACCCGGAGGGGTTGGGTGACCTTAGCCCGGTCCAGGTAGGTCCCGTTCGTCGAGCCCAGGTCTTCGACGTACCAGTCCGTCCCGCGCAGCGACAGCCGCGCGTGCCGGGTCGAGGCGTAGTCGTCGTCGAGCACGAGCGTCGAGTCGTCCGCCCGACCCATCATGATCGGTCTGCCGTCCAGCGTGATCCGCGTCCCGGCCAGCGCGCCGTGCGTCACCACCAGTTGTCTCGGCGCCTTGCCGCGCATCTTCGCCGCGGTCGACTTGCGGAACCCCGGCACCGCCACCCGCAACCCCGACGCGGCGTAGAGGTCCGAGCGGACCACCCGCAACGCGGCGAGCACGAACAGCCAGAGCAAGGCGAGGAACCCCGCTCTGGTCAGCTGCATCACCAACTCAGGCACTTGTCGCGACCGCTCCGCTTCTCAGGGTGTCCACCACCGCGTGGACACCGCGCCGATGACCAACCCGCGGTGGTGACCGGCTAGTCCAACCCGTCCGACTCGACAGTGTCCAACGTGACGATGAGGACTGCCCGGGTGACCCCCGGACAGCCCTCAACTAGACGTCTGGCCGACCTCGTTCGTTGCCTTGCGCGACTCGGGCTTCCCCGACCCGAGGCACCCGACCACCTCCGACGAGCGCCAGGCGCCGCCCGCTCAGCCCTGGGTGCGGAACACCAGCGACGAGTGGCCGATCCGCACGACGTCGCCGTCGGCCAGCTGCCAGGTCTGCACCGGCGTGCCGTTGACGGTCGTGCCGTTGGTCGACCCGAGGTCGGCCAACGTCGCGCTCTGCCCGTCCCAGGTGATCTCCAGGTGGCGGCGCGACACACCGGTGTCGGGCAGCCGGAAGTCCGCGTCCTGACCGCGGCCGACCACGTTCCCGCCCTGCTTGAGCGAGTAGTTGCGGTTCGACCCGTCGTCGAGCTGCAGGCTCGCCGCGAGCTGGCGGGGACCGGTCTGCACCGCGGGCGGGGCGTACCCGCCCTGGTGGCCGTACGGGTCCTGGCCGTACCCCTGCTGCTGGCCGTACCCCTGGTCGTACCCAGCCTGCTGGCCGTAGCCCTGCTGCTGGCCGTAACCCTGGTCGTACCCGCCCTGCTGGCCGTAACCCTGCTGGTCGTAGCCGCCTTGCTGGCCGTAACCGCCGCCCTGCTGGCCGTAACCCTGCTGCTGGTCGTAGCCACCCTGCTGCTGCTGGCCGTAGCCCTGCTGCTGGCCATAACCCTGGTCATAGCCACCCTGCTGCTGCTGGCCATAGCCCTGGTCATACCCACCACCCTGCTGCTGTGGGGGCTGCTGGCCGTAGCCGTGACCGTAGTTGGGATCGTTGCCGTACTGGCCCTGGCCGTACCCGTATTGCTGCTGTCCGTACGGGTCGCCATCAGGCGCCTGGCCGTAGCCGGGAGGCTGGCTCATGGATCGGTCTCCTGCGTTGCGGGGTTGTGCCTGCCGTCTGCCTGCCTGCTGGCCTGCACCACCGCCGGAAGGACTTGCCTTCACGTCGGGGTCGACGGTAGAGCGGGTTCGGAACTGTCCGGTGTGCAGCGCGTCGGAGCGCTCCAAGGAGACTACGACGTCACCATAGGTATCCCACCCGTGCTCGGTGAGATGCTCGGCCACGCAGTCCGCCAAGAGCGCCCTCATGCGGTCCTCGTCACCCGCGAAGTTCTGGTGATCCGCCGGACCCAACTGCACCACGTAGTGGTTGGGCGCAAGCAGCCGACCACCCGCCAACTCGCGGATGTTGTCCTCGCTCTCGCGCTGCAGCGCCTGCGCCACCTCCTGCGGCACCACGTTGCCACCGAACACGCGCGCGAAGGTGTGCCCGACGACGTCCTCCAGCTTGCGGTTCAACCGCTGGCCGATGCCCATGGGACCTCCTCCCGCTCGTGCTCCTGCCCCGATCGTATCCGGGCGCGCCATGCAGGACACGGGTATGTGCGAACCAGGTTTTTCGGCGTGCTAGTGTTCTGCACGTCCCGCAGCGGACACCCCCACTCGGGCGAGTGGCGGAATGGCAGACGCGCACGGTTCAGGTCCGTGTGTCCGAAAGGACGTGAGGGTTCAACTCCCTCCTCGCCCACGGCCTCGGCCGACCTATGTCCACGGAGAGCGTGGACCTGGTCGGCCGTATTCGTTTCTGGGGGGCGACCCCCCAGGCCCCCACGGTGCGGTGGTGGGGAAGGCCGGGAGCGGTGGAGTTCGCGGAGCTTGCGTAGCGGACGGGAACTGCGGAGGTCTGGAGCAGCCGGGAGCATGCCCTGGGCTCGCTCGACCTTCGGTCGTCGCATCGGGGTGTGTGGTCGGTGACGGGGTGGTCGCTCTCGGCTGGCGAGGCATCTCCTTCATCTCCCTCAGTTCGCTCACGACTACTTCTCATCGGGTTGAGTCGTGGGGGTGTGGGGTGGGTTGGGGAATGGGTGGGTTGTTGTCGGGGGGCAAATTGCGGGGGAATGGGGATAAAGGAAGTGGGGGGAGTGAGGGGAAGCGAGGGGGAGGGGGGAACTTGGAGCGGGGGGTGTTCGTTGGGGGACTGTGGGTAGTTGAGGGGTGGGAGCGGCGAGTGGGGGGTCACCCAGACGGCCGCACAGTCGGGGTGAAGTCGGGATGTCGGTCGTCGACCGGTTACCGACCGCTTGGCGCCGCCGGTCGCAGGGGAGCGGTTCTGGGGTCTTAAACGTCCTGGGCTAACTGGTACTCAATTGAAGTACCGAATTGAACACCACGAAGATCGGCAGCGCGGACTGGCGACGCGGGGTGGTAGCGAAGGGCGGAAGTTCGTGACCGGCATTCCTGGGCGCACAGCGGTAACCGAGAGCCTGAAGGCACTGCCTGCGCAGCTCACCCCGCCGGTCGAGCTCCCCGCGGGGGTGCACGAACTGGCCGTGTCCGCGGCGGCCGCGCTGGGCTGGGACGGGACGGTGCTGCCCGAGATGACGCTGCACGGGCGGCGGGTGTGCCTGGTGGTCGACCTCAAGGCCGACGTGCACGCCGAGCGGATCTGCCTGGGCCAGGAGCCGGTGACCGACCGGGCGAGTGTGTCCACTTGGGCCTGGCCGGAGCTGCACGGGCGGGTCCCCGAGCCCGCCGTCCGCATCGTGGGAGCCATCGCGGTCGCGCGGCACTGGCGCACCGGTCTGGCGAACGCGGTGCCCTTCCTGCGCTACGGCGACACCGCGATGGTGCTGCCAACCTCCGCCGTGCTGACCCACGACTACCTGGCCAACTGCCTGCCCCGCTCCCGCGCCTACGGCGTCGCGATCGTCAGCGCCGAGCCGGACGCGAAGGTCGAGCTCGACCTGCCCGGCCGCCAGGAGCGCGCGTACCCCGAGGTCGACGCCCTGTACCGGTGGGTGAGCGAGCTGGCCTACGACCAGATCCTCGACGGCGCGGCGGCCGCTCACTAGGCGACCCAGGCGATCGTGCGACTCGTCATCGCCGGTGGACACGGCAAGATCGCGCTGCTGCTGACCAGGTTGGTTGCTGACCGGGGCGACACCGTGATCGGCATCGTCCGCAATCCCGAGCACGTCGAAGACATCCGCGCCCACGGCGGCGACGGCGTCGTGTTGGACCTGGAAGCCGCGACGGTCGAGCAAGTCGCGGCAGTACTAACCGGCGCCGATGCCGTTGTCTTTGCTGCGGGCGCAGGGCCGGGAAGTGGCATACCGCGCAAAGACACCGTCGACCTCGGCGCGGCGGTCCTCACCGCCGAAGCGGCCCAAGTGGTCGGGGTCCGGCGATACCTGCAGGTCAGCGCCATGGGCCTGGGTCGAGTGTCGACCGACGAGGTGTTCGGCGCCTACCTCGCGGCGAAGGACGCGGCCGAGCGGGACCTGCGGTCGCGCGATCTCGACTGGACGATCCTGCGCCCCGGCAGGCTCAGCGACGACCCGCCCACCGGCGCGGTGGCGCTGGGGCCGACCGTCGCGCCCGGTGTCGTCAGCCGGTCGGACGTCGCCGCCGTGCTCGTCGAACTGCTCGACGAGCCGGGTACTGCGGGCGCGACCCTGGAACTGGTCGGCGGCGACGCCCCCATCGCTGAGGCCATTGGTCAGATCGGGCCGAGAACCCGGTCGCAGTAAGGGTTCCGGAACAGCCCGCCTGGGTCCACTTCGGACCGAACCCGGGCGAAGTCGTCGAACCGGGGGTACCGCGCGCGCAGCGCCCCGGCGTCGAGCGTGTGCATCTTGCCCCAGTGCGGTCGCCCGCCGACCGCGTTGACGATCGACTCGAACAGGGCGAAGTACGCCCGGTACGGCATCCCCCGGTACTGGTGGATCGCGATGTAGGCGGAATCGCGCTCGTGCGCGGTGGACAACCAGATGTCATCGGCTGCGGCGACCCGCACCTCAACCGGGAACATCACCGGTTCCACCAATTGGGGGACCCTGGCGCGCAGTTCGGCCAACACCTCACCCAGCGCGGCGCGCGGGATCGCGTACTCCGACTCGACGAACCGCACTCGCCTGCTACTCACGAAAACCTTGTGCGACACATCGCTGTAAGAGCGCGGAGATAGCACCGAAGCGGACAACTTGTTCAAAGGTCTAACCAATTGCGGGACTAACCGGCCGATCTTGCACAGGGCGCCGAAGGCCGCGTTCTCCATGATCTCGTACTCGAAGAACGCGCGCGCCGGGCCGAGCGGTCGGGGGAGCGCGCCAACCGGCATCCGGTTGTTGCGCTTGGTCAAAGCTTTCTGCCCGTATGGGAACCAGTAGAACTCGAAGTGGTCGTTGTCCGCGCAGTTCTCGTCCAGGCCCTCGAGCACCGCGTCCAACGGCTCCGGGCGCTCCTCGGCCGCCAGCGCGAACGCCGCTTCGGTGCGCAGCGTGACCGTGCTGATCACCCCGAGTGCGCCGAGGCCGATCCTGGCCGCGGCGAACAGGTCCGGGCGCTCGGTCGCCGAGCAGCGCGCCACCGATCCGTTCGCCAGCACCAGTTCCAGCGCGCTCACCTGGGTCGCGATCCCGCCGAGCCGGGCGCCGGTGCCGTGCGTGCCGGTCGAGATCGCCCCGGAGATGGTCTGCGCGTCGATGTCGCCGAGGTTGGCCATGGCCCGACCGCGCCGGTCGAGTTCGGCGTTGAGCGCGGCGAGGGTCGTGCCGGACCGGACCGTCACCTCGGCGCCGTCCACCCCGGTGCCCGCCTCGGCCACCACCCCTGTCCAGTTCGACAGGTCGAGCGCGACGCCGTGCGCGGCCGCCGCCGAGGTGAACGAGTGCCCGCTTCCCCGTGCCCGCACGGTCGTCCCGCGCTCGGCGGCCGCGGTGATCACCGCGCTGATCTGCTCGACCCCGCGCGGCGCGTGGACCTCCGCCGCGGTCGCCGACTCGGTGCCCGCCCAGTTGCGCCAAGCCAGTGCCGCTGTCTCCGCCATCGGACCTCCCTCACTGGAACGCTAAGTGAATCCAGTTCACATTTCAATACCGCATGACGTACGGTTGTCGGCGTGCGCACCCAACGCGACCGCCTCGACACCGCCACCGAGCACCTCGACCCACCGGTCGCCGTGGTGGACCTCGACGCTTTCGACCGCAACGCCGCCGACCTGCTGCGCCGCGCCGACGGCCGCCCGATCCGGGTGGCGAGCAAGTCGGTGCGCTGCCGCTACCTGCTTGAACGCGTTCTGCGCCGTCCCGGGTTCGCCGGGGTGATGAGCTACGCGCTGCCGGAGGCGCTGTGGCTGACCCGGGTGTGGGCGGGCACCGACCTCGCGGACACCGACATCCTGGTCGCCTACCCGACCGCCGACCACTCGGCGCTGCGCGCGCTCGCCGCCGACGACACCGCCCGCCGACTCGTCTCGCTGGTCGTCGACTCCGTCGACCACCTCGACCTGGTCGACGCCGCGCTCGGTGCCGACCACCCGGAGATCCGGGTCTGCCTGGAGTTGGACGTGTCGTGGCGGCCGGTGCGCGGCAGCGGCAAGGTCCACATCGGTGCCCGCCGCTCGCCGGTGTTCACCCCGCGCCAGGCCGAGGAGCTCGCGGCCGCCATCGCGGCGCGGCCGGGTTTCCGGCTGGTGGGGATCATGGGCTACGAGGGCCAGATCGCGGGCATGGGTGACGCGCCTGCGGGCAAGCCGTTGCTGGGCGCGGCATTGCGCTGGGTGCAGCGCGGGTCCGCGCGGGAGCTGACCGCTCGGCGCACCCGGGCGGTCGCCGCCGTGAGCGCCATCTCGCCGCTGGAGTTCGTCAACGGCGGTGGGACCGGCAGCATCGAGTCGACCCGGGAAGACCCGTCGGTCACCGAGATCGCGGCCGGGTCGGGGTTGATCGGCCCCGGCCTGTTCGACCACTACCGCCGCTTCACCCCGCGCCCGGCCGTGCTGTTCGCGGTGCCGGTGGTGCGCCGCCCGGCCCCCGGGATCGCCACGGTGCTCGGCGGTGGCTACCTCGCCTCCGGTCCGGTCAACCGCGACCGGCTGCCGGTGCCGCACCTGCCGGAAGGTCTACGCCTGTTGCCGCTCGAGGGCGCTGGCGAGGTCCAGACCCCGCTCACCGGTGCCGACGGGTTGCGCGTCGGCGACCGGGTGTGGTTCCGCCACGCGAAGGCGGGGGAACTCGCGGAACGGTTCACCGAGTACCAGGTGCTGG
Organism: Actinokineospora diospyrosa; assembly: GCF_024171925.1. Taxonomy (GTDB): domain Bacteria; phylum Actinomycetota; class Actinomycetes; order Mycobacteriales; family Pseudonocardiaceae; genus Actinokineospora; species Actinokineospora diospyrosa. Next base: position 150,091 of record NZ_JAMTCO010000007.1, read on the forward strand.
AGGGCGATTCCGTCGTCCGCGCGGTCCCCACCTACCGCGGCGAGGGGCACAGCTTCGGCTAGCCGTTGCCCTGCAAGTCAGGCACGCGCTATCCGCGCCCGCGCGGCCCCTGACCGCACGGGCGGAAAGCCCAAGTACAACCCGGTACGTGCGGCTTCCCGCCCGCGCACCCAGGGACCACGCGGATCACCGATCCCACGCACCAGACTCACAGGACAGCGCCTAGCCGCTGGGTGTCGCCTGCCCGACCGCCTTCATCTGGCCGGTCAGGTAGCTGCGCACGACCATCTTCGCCTCGGCGATCACCAGTGCCTCCGGGAAGAGCTTGCGCCGGAAGGCGAGGTTCAGGATCCCGTCGGCGATCTCGTTGGCGACCGCGACCGGCAGCCGGATGTCCTCGAACGGGATGCCGAACCGGTCGGCGAGGAAAGAGGCCAGGTTCTCCGCGATCACCGTGTTGTTGTCGCGCTCACCGTCGATCAGCCGCAGGTCGACCACGTCGCCGAAGCGGATCCGGCTGAACCCGGGGACCTCGCGGTACATCCGCACGTAGCTGTCGAAGATCAGGTCGGCGCCGTCCCACCAGTGCTGCAGGTGCGCCTCGTCGAGCCTGCGGCTGATCTCGGCCATGAAGTGGTCCAGGTTGCGCTGGGTCAGCGCCTGCACGACCGCCCGCTTGTCCGGGAAGAACTGGTAGAGCGACCCGACCGCCACCCCCGCGCGTTCGGCGATGAGTGTTGTGGTGACCCCGTCGTAGCCGAGTTCGTCGACCAGCTCCGCACACGCCTCGAGCATCCTCTGCACCCGCTTGGCGCTGCGCTGCTGCACGGGTTGGCGGCGGAGTGGGGTAGGGCTGGCCACAGCGTCTCCTCCTGATCGCAGACGTTCATCTTGCCCGTCCAACGACTGAGGGAGACGCACGAAATGGCCTGGACGCCACTTCCGGGACCAGTTTCCGCTATTACCAACGGGTAGTACCCGAGTGGAGCCGCGGACCGGTGCCGGTCGGGGACGCGAGAAGCACATCAGCACCGGTCCGCGGAGTGCGTGGGCGGCTCGCGCCGCCTGCGACCAACGGTCGTGACCTGCCGTTGATCGACGGTCTGGGCTCCGCGGCGTCCGGGGGAACGGCGGAACCCAGACCGCCTGCCTAGCGCGCGCTCGCGGTGAGGCGGCGCGACTTGCGGGTACTGCCCTCGGCCTTGCGGCGCGTGGTGTGCTGGGGCGCGAGGCCCCCGGCGACGAGGTGCTCGTAGGCGGCGCGCCACACCGAGCAGGGCGCCTTCTGCTGGCGCCAGCGGCTCGAGCAGGTGGGGCAGTTGCCCTTGGCGTCGGGCTCGTGCGCGGTCAGCATCGACCGCCAGCCCTCGGTCAGCCGCGGCAGCTCAGAGCGGGCCACGGACAGCAGCGACGGGGCGTCTGCCCTGTTCGCGAGTTCGGTGAGCATGTCCAGCCGCTCCCAAACGGCGCTGCGCAGGACCTGGCCGAGTATCTCGTCCACCTCAACGTCACCGTTACCTTTCCGCCTGTTCGGCGGCTTCGCGGAGGGCGTCGCGCAGCTGGCCGAGTTGCCCGCTGGAGAGCACCGCCGTCTCACCGGGTGGCCCGACCAGGACCACCTTGTTCTTCTCCACGAGCACCGTCAGGCACCGGTCGCGGTTGATCACGTCCCCGCAGGCGATGCGCCACACCCGGCGCTCACCGACCGAGCCGTGCAACTCACCGCGGAAGTCCCGGTGGGCCTCGGCGGGCACCTCGACGTGGGGATCCACCCGCCTGGCCTGCGCTGCCACCAAGGGGCTGGGGGCCGACCGGAGCAGTTCCACGTTCTCGGTTTCCCTCCGTGCTCGTACGCTTACAACGAACTACATTGAGGCGTGCGGAACGAGATTGGAGCGTCACAGCGCCGATCGGCGGTCGTTTGCCGGTGAGCGGTCGAGCGAGTTCAGCCCGACCGATCAGGCTCACCGATCCGCCCTTCTCGCTGCCTGTGAAGTGCGCTTACTCTGCGGTTGACGCCCGGCGGAGAGTGAGAGGGGCGGAATGAACTCCATCGGATCCTCGGGTTCTCCCATTTCTTCAGACACCTGGGAGGAGCCCGAGATGCGGGCCGCGCTCGCAGCGCGGGAGGTCAGTTCCGTGTATCGGCTGCTCCGCCGCACTGGTGTGTCGCAGCGCCAGATCGCGGCGATGACCGGCCAGTCGCAGTCCGAGGTGTCGGAGATCCTCAAGGGTCGTCAGGTGATGGCCTACGACGTGCTCGCCAGGATCGCCGACGGACTGGGTGTCCCGAGGGGATACATGGGCCTCGCCTACGACGAGGTCACCGCGGTCCGTGTGGCGGTGACCCGCGAGGCCGCGCAGCCTGAGGAGAGCGAAGAGGTGAAGCGTCGGGAGTTCCTGGCACACGCGGCCGCCGTCACGGTGGGCGCGAACGTGCTGGGCAACAACTCCGGGTCGTGGGTCGCCAACCCGGTCCAAACCCCAGCACCCGGTCGCATCGGCATTACCGACGTCCGCCAGGTGGAGGCGGCGACCAGAGCACTGCGGTCGCTGGACTACCAGTACGGCGGTGGGTTCTGCCGGGACGCCGTGGTCGCGCAACTGTCCTGGGGCCAACAGATGCTCGGTGCCTCCGGGCCCGATCACGTGAAGCAACGCCTGCACGTCGCACTCGCCGACCTGCACAACCTCGCCGGGTGGACCTCGTTCGACATCGGCCTGACCGATTCCGCCCGCAACCACTTCGGCAAGGCGCTGGAGCTGGCCAAGGCGGGCAAGAGCGAACCGCTCGTCGCGAACATCCTGTACCGGATGGGCCGGGTCTACCTGCACAAGGAATCCCCGGACGACGCGCTGAAGATGTTCCAGCTGGGCCAGATCGCCGCCCAGGAGTCCGGTTCCGAGCTCGCCGTCGCGGTGATCTGCGCCAACCAGGCGTGGGCCTACGCGCTGATGGGGCACAAGGACCAGACCATGAAGCTGATCGGGCGGACCCGCGACGAGTTCGCCCGCGCCGACCACACCAAGGCCGAGGACTGGGTCCGCTTCTTCAACGAGACCGACGTCTACGCCATGATCGGCACCGTGCACACGGTGTTGGCGCAGACCACCGACCCGACGCACACGAAGTTCGCCATCCCGGCGCTGACCAAGGCCATCGACTCCTACGGCGACGACTACGCGCGCAGCCGGGCGTTCAACCTCAGCGCGCTGGCCACCAACCACATGTTGGAGGGCGACATCGACCACGGGGCCCGGGTGGGCCGCGCGGCGGTGGAGCTGGCCGAGTCGCTGAAGTCCTCCCGGGTCAAGGACCGGCTCAAGCCGCTGCTCAACGAGGCGACCAAGCGCCGCAACAACGCCGACGCGCGGGAGCTGGCCGAGCAGATCATCAATCTCAGCGTGGCCTGACCGGCGTATCGGCAGGTCATCGCCGGCTGTGGGGACCGATGGCCACCGACGGGTTGTTCACCAGGCAGAACCTGGACGCGGCGCTGGCCGCGGTGTGCGCGCGGGTCGGCGTCGACCCGGCTGGCGCTCGGTTGCTGCGGTTCACCAACAACGCCGTGTTCCGGCTGGCGGGCGACCCGGTCGTCGTCCGGATAGTCGGTTCGGTCGCGCTGCGGCACCGGGTGCACAAGGTGGTCCGGGTCGCCAAGTGGTTCGCCGAGAACGACGTCCCCGCGGTGCGGTTGACCGCGGGGATCGAGCAGCCCGTCTGCGTGGGTGACTACGCGGCGACGGTGTGGGACGCCGTGCCCGAGTACGGCGTCCCACCCCGGGCGGCCGATCTGGCCCGGCTGCTGCGGGTGGTGCACGCCCTCCCGGAGTTGCCGGAGCTGCCGGACTGGGACCCGCTCGACGACGTGCGCAGGCGTCTCGGCGAGGCGGAGGGCCTCGCCGGTGACGACCTGGAGTTCCTGCGGGACCGGGTCGAGCAGACCGACGCCCGGCTGCGGGCGCTGAGCTTCCCGTTACCCCGGGGCCTGGTCCACGGCGACGCCCACCTGGGCAACCTCATCCCGACCGCCTTCGGCCCGGTGCTGTGCGATTTCGACTCCAGCTGCCTGGGCCCGCCGGAGTGGGACATGACCCCGCTCGCGGTGGGCGTGAGCCGCTTCGGCGAGCCTGCCGCCCGGTACCGGGAACTGGCCGTCGGCTACGGCTTCGACGTCACTCTGTGGAGTGGTTTTTCGGTACTTCGCGAAGTACGTGAGCTCAAGCTCATCACCAGTGTCCTACCGATCATGAACAGCAGCCCGCAGGTGCGCCCTGAGCTGCTCCGACGGCTCCGCGACTTCCGCACCGGCGACACCTCGGCGCGCTGGGCCCGTTACCGCTGAACCGGCTTTTCGACCGGATGGCGGTATCCCGGTGGGTAACGGACTGCGCATCGTGAACGACGCCAGGGTCAGCGGGCCGGATGTACTGCGCGGAAACCGCACCTGGTCACTGTCCGTGTCGGCCCCACGCGAGGTGCTCATGTTCCGGTACCGGCGACGCGCCCTGGCTTCGGCCCGCGCACTCGACCAGGCGGTCAACAGCCAGCTGGCCTGCGTGGCCAAGCTGCCGGAGGACGCTCGACGCCGCTCGGCCGACCACCTCGCCGAGTTGGTGGGCCTGGCCCGCGCCTACCGCGCGTACGCCAAGGGGTGGATCTCCTACCGGGAGTTGGAGAGCCGCGGTCGGATCGCCACCGCGCGGCTGTCGCACCTGCGGGCCCCGCACCCCGCGGCGGCGCACCTCACCGAGCGGGACTGACCACTCGGCGTTGCGCCGTTCGGCCCACCTCGAACCGCTCAATCGGTTGCTCGGCTTCGGCAACTCGGCGTTGAACGGCTCCATCCCCTCGCCGAACCGCCCGGCCCCCTGTGGATAACTCCCCCCACTTTATCCACAACTGTGGACAACTCGGTGTGGATTACTCCGGGGTACTGGGGATACCTGAATCGATCCCCAGGTCAGGACACCGGTGCGCGGGTGAGCACGACCGCGAAGCCGAACGCCAGTCCCATGATCGCCAACTCCAGCCCGGCCCAGGTGACCAGCGCGGTGCTCCGGTGCGCGGCGATGGCGGGCATCAGCCGCCAGCGGATCTTGGCGCCGAGGACCGCCAAACCGACCAGGCAGGCGGTCTTGAGCAGCACCAGCACGCCGTAGCGGGTGCCGACCAGCGCCTCGAGCAGCGGGATGTTCGGGTTGACCAGCAGTTCCACCGCGCCGTTGAACACCCCGGTCGCCGTGACGACGACCAGGCAGATGGTGGCGAGCTTGGAGAAGCGCGGCAGGGCGTGCGCCAGGAGGGTCCGGTTGGCGGCCAAGAGGACGACGACCGCGCCCAGACCGCCCGTCCACGCCGCCGCCGACATCACGTGCAGCTCCATGGAGATCATCGTGAAGTCGTGCCACCGCCAGTTCGTGGCGTGACCGGTGACCGGTAGCGGCAACAGCGCGAACAGCGCCACCGCCGCGCGCAGTTCGGCGGGCACCGACTCGCCCGCGCGCACCGACCACACCGATAACCCGAAGCTGATCGCGGCGAAGGCGGCGACGAACACCAGCGCCTTGCCCGCGCCGACGGTGCCGATGTAGTCGAAGACCGACGCGGCGGACACGTTCGCGCCCGGTCGCAGCTCCGCGGTCTGCAGCACCAGGGCCACCAGCGCGGTCACGACCCACACCAGGGCGCTGAGCATCGCGACCCGCCGCGCGCCTGCCAACACCGGCTCGGCGAGCTTCGGCCGGTCGAAGCCGATCAGCAGCGGCAGCAGGCTCAGCCCGACCGTCACCACCGCGGCCATGTCGAGCAGGACGCGGACGATCGGGAGACCGACCCGGACCACCACCGCCGGTTCCGGCAACCCGGGGATCGGTTCCGCCGCGGTGACCGCGAGGCCGACGAGGACGCCGACGATCGAGGACACCACGAGGCCCGCCGCGAGCCACGGGTGGTGGGTGGTGGTCCGGGTGCTGGTCACTTCTCGCTGCCCCCGACCCGCAGCGCCAGGAACACGCCCGCGCCGAGCAGCACGGCCGCGCCCGCGATCCAGATCCACACCGGGACACCGCCGTCGTCCTCGGCGGCGGCCTGGCCGGTGGTGGGGGCGACCTCCGCCGCGCGTGCCGGGGTGCCGGTACCCGCCGCGGTCAGCGTGAACTTGATCTCGCCGGAGACCGGGTGGCCGTCCGCGGACAGGATGCGGTAGCCGACCCGGTAGTCACCGGCCGGGCCGAGCGGGCGCAGCGGGGCCGAGACGACGTTGCCGCGCACCGCGGCCTTGCCGCCCTGCCACTGGCCCGTCCCGTCCGGTCCGACCACGACGATCGAGTTGAGGTTCTCGCCCGCCTGCACCGGCTGGTCGAAGGTCAGCTCGATCGTGCTCGGGCCCGAGTCGACCGACGCCTTGTCCGCCGGGGTGCTGGACACCAGTTGGTTGTGCGCCAACGCGGGCCCGGCGAGGGCGACGGTGGCGAGCGCGGCCACCGCGAGCGCCGCGAGGCCGCGGCCCAGTGCGCGCATCGGTCAGTTCCCCGCCTTCGCGGCGGCGACCGCCCGACGCGCCCGCAGGGTCGCACCGGCACCGAGGCCCAGGCCGAGCGCGCCGACGACGAGACCCGCGCCACCGAGCCAGCGGGCGGTGGTGTCCGAGCTCTTCGCCGCCGCGGCCTCGGTCTTCTCGCCGTGGGTGTCGGTGGCGGTCGCGGCCGGTGCGGCGGCCGCGTGGTCGTCGCCACCCGCGGCGGCCTTGGTCAGCTTGACGACGGGGGCCGGGTGCTCGGGCTCCTCGGCACCGGCGGCGGGCGGCGGGGCGTCCCAGGACACGACCTTGCCGCTGTCGTAGGTCTGCACCGCCGGGAGCACGAGCTGGTCGGTCTCGGGCAGCGCGCCACCGGAGACCTCGAACTCGGCGAACTCGCCGGGGCCGATGCGGGTGCCCGCGGCCGCGGTCCAGGTGACCGAGCTGACCGCCTCGGTGATCTCGGCGCCGTGCGAGGTGATCGGCTTGGCCAGCTTGCCCTTGACGATGGTGGCGGTCCAGCCGGGCAACGGCTTGGTGCGCAGCGAGGCGATCGGGGTCTCGGCCGGGAACTTCACCTCGACCTTGACGGTGCCCGCGGTGTTGTCCTCGTTCGGCACCCGGAAGGTGATCTTGGTGTAGCCGCCCTGGACGGCGGGCTCGCCGAGGACCTTGGCGGTCACGTGCGCGGAGGCGATGCCCGAGGTGAACAGGACAGCGGTACCGGCGGCGGCGAGCACAACCCCGGCGCGCGCGGCGAAACGATAAGTCGACATAGCGAGGTATCTCCTGAAGGAAGGGGTCGAGTCAGACACGACTCGCGAAGGGGGTGCGGGGGCTTCAGGAGGGGACTGGGGGACCGCGCCGTCCGCAGACGACGCGTAAGAGGACCGTCAGCAGGTGGTTGGCGGTGGTGGTGACGGTCAGCGCGGGTTGCGGCGTGGTCGGCGGGAGGCTGGTCGTCAGCACCCGGACCAGGCCGGTGACCGCGCTCGCGATCGCGTTGAGCGCCGCACCGGCCACGGTGAGCAGGACCGCGTTGATCACCGTGGCCGCGACGTGCGTGACCAGCATCAGGCCACCGCTGACCGCGGGGGTGTGCTGGTGGCCGTCGTGCGGCACCGCGATGTCGGTGAGCAGCACGTGCAGGCAGAGCTGGCTGACCCCGAGCAGCGCCAGGGTCGCCACGAGGCCGCCGCGCCGGTCGGCCAGCGCCGTCCCGGCCCACCCGACCAGCGCCGTCAGTGCCAGCGTGACCGCCGTGTCCGGGATCCCGCCGCCCGCCATGCCGTGCGCGGAGATCGCCAGTGCCGCGCTCGACCCACCCAGGAGCGCGCCCCGCAGCACGCGCGGGGCGCGCGGCGGGCTCACTCGACCGGGGGGCACAACCCAACAGCGTAAGCGCTGGTGTCCAGAGGTCTCGACCACAGTCCGGGTGGCGGGACCCGGTCACGCCCCGCGATCAGACCCCGAGCGCGCTCAGCAACCGGCCCTCCAGCTGGTCCAACTCGGTGGACACCGCCCGGTGCGCCGCCCGCCTGCGGGCGGTCGGCATCCGCTCCGACGCCCGGATCGCGGCCGCGAGCTGGCGCAACCTGGTGTCGGCCGCGTCGGCGAACGCGCGCTCCTGCGGCGAGGCGTCCGGCTTGGTCCGCAGCTCGGTGATCCCGGACGCGGCACCGGCGATGCGGGCGTGCAACGCGCCGCCCTTGCCGGAGTAGTGGCCCAGGTCGTCCACCGCGATGCCCAGCCTGCGGGCCTTGCGCCGGTCCCAGCTGTCGCGCACCGCAGCAGCCGACTTGAGCAGGTACGGCGTCACCACCGGCAACACGGCGGGCGCGAGCACCTTCGCCACCGCGATCGCGTTCTTGGCCTTCGCGGGCGTGATCAGGGGCAGGTCCGCCACCTTCTTGCGCGCCATGACATGAACCTACTTGGCGTGATCGCCCCCGGCACGCCCACGGGTCGAATCGGGCGGTACCGGAATCGTCGGCCACCGCAACTAAGCTGCGCAGTGTGACTACAACGGTGCTCCTCGACGCCGGCGTGGTGAGCCGCTGCAGGCGTCGCGTGCACCTGGAGCACGACCCCGCCATGCGCGATGTGCCGCGCGGTGCCCCCGACCCCACCTCTGAGCTGCGCAAAGCCGACGCCACCGCGCACCGGCGGGTGGTCGCCGACCAGCTGGCCGCCCGGTTCGGCGAGCGCTGGTACGAGGTGCCCACCGGCCCGGCCACCCGGTCGGCGGACCGCGAGGCGGCGACCCTCGCCGCGCTCACCGAGGGTCGCGATTTCATCTGGGGCGCCGCTCTCCCGCGCGACCCCCTCGCGGGTCGGCGCGGCAGCATGGACCTGCTGGTGCGGACCGCGGGCGGGTACGTGCCGGTGCTGGTGGTCCGGCACAAGGTCACCGACCCCGGCACGGGCGCGCGCACCTCCCCGCTCGAGGAGCTGGCCAACGTCGGCGGCACCCAGGACGGCACCCGCAAGGTCCGCCCGCAGCCGCGCGACCAGCTGCGGCTCGCGCACACCAGGCGGCTGCTGCAGGGCGCCGGGTTCGCCGACGAGCGCACCGCGTTCGCCGGGGTCATCGGCCTCGACGGGGACGCGGTCGTCTGGCACGACCTGCAGGCGCCGACCTGGCCCGGCGGGCGGACCGCGCTCGCCGAGTACGACAGCCGCTTCGCCGACCGGATCGCCGTCGCGACCGCCGCGGCCGCGGGTGAGCCCGCGCTCGCCGAGCCGTCGCGGATCGTGGAGTGCCGCAGCTGTCCGTGGTGGCCGGTGTGCGAGGCGGCCCTGGTGCAGACGCGCGACGTCAGCCTGGTCGTGCGCGGTGAGGACGCCGGGATGTTGCGCGCGGCTGGGGTGACCTCGGTCGACGCGCTCGCCGAGATCGACCCGCACGACACCGACGTGCCGCTGGTCGGGATGCCGGTGCAGGACGCGGTCGGCCTGGCGCGCGCGTGGCTGGCCGACCTGACCGTGGTGCGGCGCAGCCAGGTGATCGACGTGCCGCGCGCGGACGTCGAGGTCGACGTGGACATGGAGAGCTTCGGCGACGCGGGCGCGTACATGTGGGGTGTGCTGCTGTCCGGGGCCGACATCGGCGAGCCGCGGGGGTACCGGGCGTTCGTCAGCTGGGAGCCGTTGCCGACCGAGGACGAGGCGCGGTCGTTCGCCGAGTTCTGGCACTGGTTGACCGGGGTGCGGGCCGCGGCGGCCGAGCGGGGGCTGAGCTTCCGCGCCTACTGCTACAACGAACTCGCCGAGAACCGCTGGCTGCTGGCGTCGGTGCGCCGCTTCGGCGGGTACCCGGGTGTGCCGCGCAAGCGCGAGGTCATCTCGTTCATCGAGTCCGACGAGTGGTTCGACCTGTTCGGCAGCGTTCGGGAGTACTTCCTGTGCTCGCACGGCAAGGGGCTCAAGACGATCGCCCCGGTCGCCGGGTTCAGGTGGCGTGACCCGGAGGCGGGCGGCGAGAACTCGATGCGTTGGTACCGCGACGCTGTTGGGCTTGACGGTGGTGAGCCGGAGCTACCGCAGCGCACGCGGTTGCTGGAGTACAACGAGGACGATGTCCGCGCCACGGCGACGCTGCGGGAGTGGATGACCTCGCCCGCGGTGAACGAGATCCCGTACGTGGGCGACATCTGACCATTCGCACCGGCGGGTGCACTCGAATACGGTTGGCGGCGTACCCGAGCAAGAGGAGCAGTTGTATGCCGCAGCAGGTCCGGGGTGTCGTCGCCCGCGCCAAGGGACAGCCGGTCAGCGTCGAGACGATCACCGTGCCCGACCCGGGTCCCGGCGAGGCGGTGGTGAAGGTCCTGACCTGCGGGGTCTGCCACACCGACCTGCACTACCGCGAGGGCGGCATCAACGACGAGTTCCCGTTCCTGCTCGGCCACGAGGCGTCCGGGATCGTCGAGTCGGTCGGTGACGGCGTGACCGACGTGGCGCCGGGGGACTTCGTGGTCCTCAACTGGCGCGCGGTGTGCGGCACGTGCCGGGCCTGCTTGAAGGGCAAGCCCTGGTACTGCTTCAGCACGCACAACGCCAAGCAGCCGATGACGCTGCAGGACGGCACCGCCTTGTCGCCCGCGCTGGGCATCGGCGCGTTCATCGAGAAGACGCTTGTGCACAGTGGACAGTGCACGAAGGTCGACCCGGCCGCCTCGCCCGCCGCGGTGGGGTTGCTGGGCTGCGGTGTGATGGCCGGGATCGGTGCCGCGGTGAACACCGGTGCCGTCGGCCGCGGCGACAGCGTCGCGGTGATCGGGTGCGGCGGTGTCGGTGACGCGGCGATCGCGGGCGCCCGGCTGGCAGGCGCCACGACGATCATCGGCGTGGACGTCGACGACCGGAAGTTGGAGTGGGCCAAGGGGATCGGCGCCACGCACACGGTCAACGCGGGCGCTGGCGACGTGGTCGCCGCGATCCAGGAGCTGACCGGCGGGTTCGGCGCGGACGTGGTGATCGACGCGGTCGGCCGCCCGGAGACCTGGAAGCAGGCGTTCTACGCGCGCGACCTGGCTGGCACGGTCGTGCTCGTCGGCGTGCCGACCCCGGACCTGCGCCTGGAGATGCCGCTGATCGACTTCTTCTCCCGCGGCGGATCGCTGAAGTCCAGCTGGTACGGCGACTGCCTGCCCTCACGCGACTTCCCGTACCTGGTCGACCTGTACCAGCAGGGCAGGTTGGACCTGGACGCGTTCGTGACCGAGAAGATCGCCCTGGACGAGGTCGAGGTCGCGTTCACCCGCATGCACCACGGTGACGTGCTGCGCTCGGTGGTGGTCCTCTGATGTCGGCCCGCGTCGACCACGTCGTCACCTCCGGCACCTTCAGCCTCGACGGCGGCACGTGGGAGGTGGACAACAACGTCTGGCTCGTCGGCGACGACCACGAGGTGGTGGTCATCGACGCCGCCCACGACCCCGACGAGATCCTCGCCGCCGTGGGCGACCGCGTGGTCCGCGCCATCATCTGCACCCACGCCCACGACGACCACATCAACGCCGCGGCCGACCTCGCGACCGCCACGGACGCCCTGGTCCACCTGCACCCCGCCGACGACCCGCTCTGGCGCGTGCTCTACCCCGACGCCGACTACGAGCCCCTGCACGACGGCCAGCAGTTCGAGGTCGGCGGCGTCTTCCTGGAGGTGCTGCACACCCCGGGCCACGCCCCCGGCGCCGTCTGCGTCTACGCCCCGCAGCTGGACGCGATCTTCACCGGCGACACGTTGTTCCAGGGCGGCCCCGGTGCGACCGGCCGCTCCTTCAGCGACTTCCCGACCATCATCGACTCCATCAGCGAACGCCTCCTGGCGCTCCCGGTGAACACCAAGGTCTTCACCGGCCACGGCGACTCGACGACCATCGGCGCCGAGGCTCCCCACCTCGACGAGTGGATCGCCCGGGGCCACTGAGCCCGGTTACTTGAGGAGCCGGGAGAGCCTGCGGTCGGCCAAGGGCTTGCCGCCGGTCTGGCAGGTGGGGCAGTACTGGAACGACTTGTCCGCGAACGAGACCTCCCGGATCGTGTCCGAGCAGATCGGGCAGGGGAGGCCGGTGCGGGCGTGCACTCGGAGGCCAGAGCGCTTCTCGCCCTTGAGGCGGGCGGCGTCTTGGCCTACCGAGCGGGTCACCGCGTCCGTCAGCACCGTGCGCATGGACTCGTAGAGGCGGTCCACCGCGTCTGCCGGTAGGCGGGCAGGCGTCGCGTAAGGCGACAGCTTGGCGACGTGCATGATCTCGTCGGAGTAGGCGTTGCCGATGCCCGCCAGCACGCGTTGGCTGGTGAGCAGGTTCTTGAGGCGTTCGGAGCGGCCGCCCAAGAGGGCACCGAACTCGTCGCGGGTCAGGGCGAGGGCGTCCGGGCCGAGGGTGGCGATCTGCTCGATCGTCGCCGGGTCCTCGACGATCCAGACCGCCAAGCCCTTCTTGGTGCCCGCCTCGGTGAGGTCGAAGCCGGGCCCTTGCCCCGGCGGACCCAGGTGCACGCGCAACGCCAGCGGGCCCTTACCGGGCTTCGGCGGCATCGCCGACATCGTGTCGGCCCAGCGCAGCCAGCCAGCCCGCGCCAGGTGGGTGACCAGGTGCAGGCCGTCAACCGCCAGGACCAGGTACTTGCCGTGCCGGGTCGCCCCGGTCACCTCCCGGTCGTGCAGCGCGGTCCAGGGCGGGCTGGCGGTCTTGAGGACGCTGAGCGACGCCACGTCGACGCGGTGGACGCGTCGGCCGACGGCGTGTTCGCGCAGGTGGTGGGCTAGGGCCTCGACCTCGGGGAGCTCCGGCACGCCACCAGTCTCGCCGCTGGGTGGCGTGCTGTCATGCCCTGCGCCGGGGCGTGACCGGGTGGATACGGTCAGGTCAACGGCTTGAGGATGCCCTCGTAGCTGGGCTGCGTGTCCTGGCTGATCTCCTTGGCGATGCGCGTGATCTCGTTGCGCGCGCTGAAGTAGCCCCGGATCGTGCCCATCCACCGCTCGGTGGGCTCACCGTCGCCGTCGTCGCCGGTCTCGGCGATCAGCGTCCACGGTCGCCGGATCGCCCAGCGCGCCGGGAAGAAGAGGATGGCCAGCACGATGAGCAGCACTAACCAGCCGGGCACGAACACATCGGTTGGCATCCAGGCGACCAGCGCGACCACGAGGACCGAGATCAGCACCAACATCACCACACCGGGCACGTACCCGGCTGCGACGTCGTGCTCGAAGTCGTCCTCGGTGGCCGGGGTGCGCCACTCGAGCGTGCCGTGCACGGTCCACAGCCGACCGTTCACGTCGCGGACCTGACGCGTCATCTCCTGCCCTCCGGCCGCCGGTGCGTGGCAGTGGCACGCACCCGGGTCTGACAGCACCAGGAGGCAACGTTACCTCCTCGGCGCTGCGACCAACGGGTGAAATGCCCGACCAGCCTGCGGCACCGATTCTGGCACCGGCGACCGGAGTTGATCAACTAGCGGCGGCGTGGTGCACCCGTCACGGTGACCGTCGACACGGATTCGGCGCGGCTGCCGGACTGCCGGACCGAACCGGGGTAGCCGGGGTAGCGGGTCCTGGTGTACTCGACCTGCTTGGTGACCGCGGTGGTCTGCCCGGCCGAGTTGACCTTGGTGGTGACCCTGGTCTCGGTGACCACGTCGTAGCGGTCGTAGATCGACCACTTCCGCTCGTAAGTGGTCTGCGTGTACACGACGGGCAGCGACTCGTCGTAGGGGTCCTCCGGCTGGAAGCCCATCCGGCCTGGCCGCCGCGGCGGTGACGTCTGGTTGGTCCTGCCGGGCTTCTCGGCCGCCTGCGTGTTCGTCTGCGGCTGGGCCTTGGCCGGGGTGGGCACCCGCACGACCTGACTGGCCGCCTGAGGGGGCTGCGCGGCGGCAGGCACCTCTTGGCGGGTCGTCGTCGTTGTCGGCGGTGTGACGTCACGGTCACCGGGCTGGTCCGCGTTGCCCGAGGGGCTGTCCGGTCGCTTGCGCTGAGTCGGGATGACCGCACCTGTCGGAGCCGGGGCGAGCCCGCCTGCCGCCGACGGGTCCGGGTTGATCAGCAGCTCGGTCGGCCCGGCGCCCTCGAAGTCCGCGTAGGCGTGCTGATCGACGCTCGCGCCCCACGGCACCAAGGCAAGCCCGAAGACGCCGACCGCGGCCGCTGAGGTAGCCGCAAGAGTCACCTGCATCTTCGCGGTGGACAGCAGCCCCTTAAGCGCACCGAATCCGGTGGCCGCCGTGGTGTTCGAGGCGACCATCCCGATCTGCTGCCACAACGCGACACCGGCGATGGGAGCTGCGATGAACGCGGCGTGGGCGCGCAAGCCGGAGCAGACGTCCTGTAGCTCTGCCTGCATCGAGGTACACGAAGGGCACGTCGACAGGTGAGCGCGGACCTTGCGCCGCTCAGTGCCCTTGATGCTGCCTGCCGTGTACGCGCCCAACTTCTCCAGGACGGACCGGCAGCCGGTAGAGCCACGGTCGACCGTTAGGTGTGCCTGGAGGTAGGCGGCGCGCAGCCCCTGCCGCGCGCGGCGGGCTAAAGCCGCTGTCGCGTTGGGGCTGAGTCCGAAGTTGCCCGCCACAACGGCGGGGCGCTCACCCTCGACCTCGACCTTCCACAGCACGCTGCGCCAACGTTCGGGCAGGCTGGTGAAAGCGCGGGTGATCAGGGTGCGCTCGGTCGACTGGCCGGTGTTGTCCGGCCCGGCGCCGACGCGGTGGCTCAACTCCTCGTCGCTCACCGGAACATCGCGCTTGCGGGCGTTCCACTCCCACGCGACGCGCCTGGTGACGATCAGCAGGTAGCCGCGCACGTTGTCGACGGGGCCGGAACCGCGCCGAACCGCCTGCAACACGCGGAAGAAGGCCTCCGCGGCGAGGTCCTCGGCTTCGGCCCGGTCGTTGACCAGCCCGAGCGCGAGCCTGCGCACGGCGTCGGAATGTCGGGAGAACAGCTCACCGAACGCGGCGTCGTCGCCGGACCGGAGGCGTTGGAGGAGTGCCAGGTCTTCGCAGGCGGCGGTCGACGAACCAACCTCGTCGACATCGCGACGCCCGCTGGGAGCAGGCCGGTGAGTCTCGGTCATCCGGCCCGGTACCTCCTCCTGGCCGTCGTGACAGTGTTGAACAAGATGCCACACGGGGTTGTCCAGCGGTCGATAAACGTGAATAACGTTAAGAGGACCCCATCATCTGTACTAGCCCGTCCAGTAGCGCGTGGCTGGCCCAACAGCACCCCCAAAGTCAGCGAGTGTGGGGAACGTACCCCCTCCGAGGTAGTGCCAGCGGAGCCTAAGCTATAGTTCACACACCTACGCAAGACCGGGTAGGCGGATGTAGCGCAGCTGGTAGCGCATCACCTTGCCAAGGTGAGGGTCGCGAGTTCGAGTCTCGTCATCCGCTCCACGAATAACTGGCGAGTGCTCATGCAGAGCACTCGCCAGTTCTCGTTTCGCAGTGCCTTGTAGGGGCGCAGCCCCCACGCCCCGCTCGGGGGCAAGCCCCCGAACCCCCAAGCGGGCCGTAGGTGGCATTAATCCTCGATGATCGCGGTAAGTCTGCCGGTCTTGACGGCCGTTGCGAGGTCGGCGTGGTCCGCCTCGGTCTGGTCCGCGTAAGACACCGCGTACTTGCCGAAAGCCTCGTCGAGCTCCTCACCGCAGTAGCCCGCGAGCAGCCGCGGATCTACGGAACGCGTGTGGGCACGGGCAAGCAGCGCACCGGCGAAGCGCCCGTAGTCGTCTAGGTGGTCGCGCTCGAGCGTGGTCGGGTCGATCTCGCCCTTGCGGTTGCGGAACTGCCGGACGATGTAGTGCCTGCCCGCCACGGTGGTCCACCCGAGCAGGATGTCGGTCTCCGCCTGCACGAGCCGCGCGCCGTGCACGATGCGCTTGCCCTCGTGCTTGGCCGGGGCGTGCCCGAGGTGGTGCGCCAACGCCGACGACTGGGCCTCCTTGACCTGCAGCACCAACGCCTCGTCACCGTTGCCGTGCAGCAGGACCAGGTAGTTGCGCAGGCCGACGCTGCCGGTGCCGACCACGCGGAAGGCCACGTCCGACACCCCGTACCGCATGATCAGGTTCCGCCGGGACTCGCGCAGCGTCTCGACGTAGCCGGGCAGCGCGGCGACGACGGCGTCGGCCACCCGGTCGCTGACCGGGGTGAGCACCGGCGGCTCGGTCACGAACCGCCAGCGCTGGTCGGCGCCGCGCTGCGTCCACTTCGCGGCCACCTTGGCGCTGGTGTTCTTCCGCGCCTTCTTGGCCGCCCGCGCGAAGTCGTCGAGCAGCGCTTGGGCGTCGACCTTGGCCAGCACCGACTCGTCGCCCAGGGCCGACCAGGAGTCCAGGAACGGCTGCTCGGCGAGGTGGTCGAGCGCCTTGCGGTACGAGCGCACCACGTCCTCGGCCGCCTCCCGGCAGGACTTCTCCGAGAAGCCGCCCTCCCGGCCCGCCAGCACGATGCTCGTCGCCAGCCGCTTGAGGTCCCACTCCCACGGGCCGGGCACGGTCTCGTCGAAGTCGTTGATGTCCATGACGATCTGGCCGTCCGGCGTACCGTAGAGCCCGAAGTTCGCCGCGTGCGCGTCACCGCACAGCTGCGCCTCGAGGCCGGTGCGCGGCGTGCCCACCAGGTCGGCGGCCATCAAGCCCGCGCTGCCGCGGAAGAACGCGAACGGCGAGGCCAGCATCCGGCCCACCCGCAGCGGGACCAGCTCCTCGACCCGACCGGCGTTGCTCGCGTCCAGGAAGTCCACGATCGGGGGACGGTCCGGCGCGAGGCTGACCGCCTTGTGGTCGCGCAACCCCGCCACCGCGCGCAGCGCCCTGCCCTGCGCGAAGACCTCGCCCGGCTCGACCCAACGCCCCAACGCCGCCGCGGTCTGTGCCCGCGCCCGTTCACCCATGGGCGACATCATGCCTGTTCACCGCCGGTGTCGAGGCCGCGACGGCGAGGTTGGGTGTTGACCTTCGCCAACCAGACAAACCGCTTCTGGCCATTCGAACACTTGTGCACACTGTGGATAACTCCTGTGGACAACCACTGCCGCGCGGCGTGTCCGAACGACTACCGATTCGACCCGGAAAATGGCCGTTGAGCTGGCAATTCACCCCGTAGGGGCGAGGCGGTGACGGGACGTGCCCAAACCGGAGTTATCCACAGGCTGGGGATAACTACGCCGCGGCTAGCGCGGTCACGGCCCGTCGGGTAAGGGCGAGGAAAGCGCCCAGCACGACGACCGTGAGCCCGGCCAGGAGCCAGAGCGAGAGCCGCAGAGCCCCGGTGTAGCCCTCGCCTTCGAGAGTGCCGTGCGTGCCGGTCGCGATGATCGAACCGACCACCGCGATCCCGATCGTCTCGAAGGCGAGCCGGGACGTGCCGAACATGCCGGACGCGGTCCCCGCGCGGCTCGGCCCGGCACTGGCCAGGGCCATCCCGTCGACCAGCCCGGTGGACAGCCCGATCCCCGCGCCGAGGGTGAGCAGCGGCCCGGCGAGCGACAGCGCCGTGCTGTCCGGGCCGATGCCGGTCAGCCACGCGGTGCCGGTGGCGACCAGGGCGAGCGCGCCCGCCAGCACCGCGTTCGCCGAACTCCACCTGGCCAGCGCGCCCGCCACCAGCGGCAACACCAGGATCGGCGAGGTCATCAGGATCAGCGTGGCACCCGCTCCCCGCGCGCTCTGGCCGACCACCTCGGTCAGGTACGACGGCAGGTAGACCAGCAGCGGCACCATCACCGCCACGAAGGTCGCCGCGGCGAGGGCGGCGGCCAGGAACCCGGGCGTGCGCAGCAGGTCGAAGTGGAACATCGGGTTGGGCACCCGGCGCTCGACCACGGCGAACACGACGAGCAGTCCGACCCCGACCACGAACGCCGCGAGCACCAGCGGGCTGGCCCAACCCAGCGCCGGGCCCTCGATGAAGCCGGTGATGACCAGCAGCAGCCCGGCGGTGAAGGTGACCGTGCCCGGCCAGTCCACCCCCCGGGCGTCCGGGTTCCTGGACTCGGGCACGAGCGCGACCAGCGCCAACGCCGCGACCCCGACCGCGGCGGGGAACCAGAACACCGCCTGCCAGCCGAGCGCGCCCATGAGCAGGCTCGCCACCGACGGTCCGAACGCCAGCCCGAAGCCGATCGTCGTGCCGAACATGCTGAATGCGACGGCCTTGGTCCTGCCGGTCAACGAGCTCGCCATGATCGCCACCGCGCTGGTGGCCGCCGCGGCCGCGCCGATGCCCGACAGCCCGCGCAGCACGTCGAGGACCAGCAGGTTCGGCGCGATGGCGCTGAGCAGGCCACCGACGGCGAAGATCGCGGTGCCCGCGGCGAACACGCGGCGCCTACCCACGATGTCGGCGAGCCCGCCCGCGGCGAGCATGAACCCGGCGAAGGTCGTGTTGTAGGCGTTGACCACCCACTGCACCGAGGCGAGGTCGCCGTGCAGGGTCGCGCGGATCTCCGGCAGCGCGATCGAGGCGCCGGTGAGGGTGATCGGGAACATCAGGACGGCGAGCAACAACGTGGCGAGGGTGACCCCCTGGTGGGTACGCACGCCACTAGCTTCGTCGTATTACGAACTTCCCGGAAGCGAGATTCCACTTCCCGGACCGGCGCTGCGAGATCGTGCCCCTGAAGGGTTCAGTACGCCGTGCGCGAGTAGCCCGCCGAGGTGGACTTGCTCTCGCCGACGCTCTTGCCGACGAAGAACGCGGCCGTCGCGATGCCCAGGACCACGATGATCGCGACGATCACCAGCAGCACCGTGCGACCGCGGCCGGACTTGGTGTCGGTGGCGAACGCGTCCTGCTGCCAGCCGGTGGAGTTGCCCAGGTCGGGCACCTCTTCGCCCACCCACCACGGCGGGGCGCTCTCCACCGGTCGCTGTTGGTTCCAGCTCTGCGGGATCGCGGGCTGCTGGGGTTGCTGGGGTTGTGGCAACTGCTGGGGCTGCGGCTGCGGCGGGAAGCTGGTGGTGACCGTGCGCATCTCGCTGCTGGACACCACCTGGGTGCGGTCGGCCTGCTGCTGGGCCGGGGCCTGCTGGGCGAGCTGCTCGGGGTTGCGCACCACCTGGGTGCGGTCCGGCTGGGGCTCCTGCGGGCGCACCGTCTGCACGGTCTGCGTGCGCTCACCGACGGGCAGTCCCGGCGGCGGCGGGGTGTCGTCGGTGATCGGCGGGATGATCGTGGTCGACTCGACGGCCGGGGTGTCGTCCTTCCACTTGAACGCCGGTGGGAAGGGGCCGTCGCTGGGCTTCTCCTGGCTGACCTGCGGAACCGGGACGGGGGCCGAGATCGGTGCCGCGACGGGCGGAGGTGGCGTCGGGGCGGGCGGCAGCGGCAACTGCGTGATCGGCTCTGGTGCGGCCGGGACGGCGGCGGGCAGAACGGGGAGGCTGGGCAGCCCGCTGTCGCCACTGGCGGCCTTGGCCAACACGGCGTCGCGCCGGACCCGGTAGTCGTCAGAGGACAGGCGTCCGGCGGCTAGGTCAGCGTCTAGCTGCCTTAACTCTTCTTGCCACGTCATCGCCTAGCCCCTCCACCGTGTGCACGTACCCTACCCAATGTGACTCTGCCGGTTCAGCGGGCAGGCAACGCCAACAGCGTGCGTCCGAGCACCGAATCGAAGTAGGCCCGGAACGCCAGATCGTCGTCTTTCGAAGTAGCGGTGACAAGGACTGTCCAGGTACCGGAGCGGTAGACGGCCCGGTAGAGCTGTGTGCCACCTTGTCCAGTCCGGACTATCTGAACTCCTTCAGGGGCGGTGTCTACCGTCCACCCGGTGGCGGCGGCGTAAGCGAGGACGTCTTTAGCGCGATCAGGACCGCTGCCATTGTCGAGAACGTTCACCGTCAGTGAGCGCGGTCCGTCGGTAGAGGCGGCATTCACCAGCCCGGAGCTACCGGCGTTCGGGATCTCTGGGCCATAGAGGCCGAGCTGAGGCCCAACTGACACGGGTAAGACCGACGGCTGCGACCTGATCGTGCCGGGTAACTTCGGCAACCCCTTCGCCAACTCGTCCGCCCGGCTCGCTGTTGTCGGTTGTGGCGGGGGAGCCTCCGCCACCGGCTCCGAGTCGCCGGAGAACAACCAGACCCCGGCCGCCACCAGGATCGCCGCGCCGACGACCCCCAGCGCGATCCGCCCGACCCGGCCGCTCGACTCGACGAACAACGCCTCACCGTCGACGAACCGCCCGCGGTCCGCCAGGTCCAGCGCCCGCGGCGGCGTGTGCTCGCGCTGCGGCAAGAACGCCGACGACGGGATGTGCACCCGCCGCGTCGTCCCCGACGCCTCGGCCAGCGCTTCGTCCCGCAGCCGCCGGTGCTCGGCCGAGTCGATCTCCCCGGCCGCCAACCGGTCGTCGAGGTCTCGGAGGGTGTCCTGCCACTGCATGTGTTCGGTCTTCCCCCTCTGCTCGAAGCTGTCCCGTTGCCTGGGCCGCGCGGGTCTCTACAGTGGTGTCATGACGCTGTTCAGGCGGGACAAGACTCGTATTGTCGCAGCCGACCAGGCACTGCCGGGTCGCCAGGAGCCGATGGTGGTCCCGACGGCGCACACGGTGTACCCCGATCGGCGTATCGTGCCGCCGTTCCCCGCGGGCACCCGCACCGCTGTGTTCGCCATGGGCTGCTTCTGGGGCCCCGAGCGGGTCTACTGGAACGTACCCGGCGTGTACTCCACCGCGGTCGGTTACGTCGGCGGCTACACCCCGAACCCAACCTACGAGGAAGTCTGCTCCGGCATGACCGGCCACACCGAGGCCGTCCTCGTCGTCTACAACCCGGACCAGGTCAGCTACGACGACCTGCTCAAGATCTTCTGGGAGGGCCACGACCCCACCCAGGGCCTGCGCCAGGGCAACGACCTGGGCAGCCAGTACCGCTCAGCCCTGTACTACGCCGACGACGCCCAGAAGACCGCGATCGAGACGTCACTCGCGGCCTACCAGGACGTCCTCAACCGCGCGGGCTACGGCGAGATCACCACCCAGGTAGAACCCGCAGGCACCTTCTTCTACGCCGAGGACTACCACCAGCAGTACCTGAGCGACCAAAAGAACCCCAACGGCTACTGCGGCATGGGCGGCACCGGCGTCTCCTGCCCCATCGGCCTGGGCGTGCGGGAGAACTAGTCGGTCGCCTTCGGGTGCCCCGTACCCGCATGCGTCACCCACACCACCCGGCGGTCCGGATCTGGGCAGTACCAGATCCGGCCGCCCGAGGTGACCTCGTACTGCACGCTCACCCGATGATCGGTGGCGTCACCGCACCGAAGTCGTCCTCGAGCGGACCTGCGAGCGTCGCCCGGAGCCCCGGATCGGCGTGGATCGCGGCCGTGCTGCGCCACTCGCGCACCGCCTGGTCGAGCAACGACCAGTTCCCCAACTCCGCCGACACCTGATACGCCCGGACGAAGTCCCTGGCGAACTGCAACCGCTCCCCAACCGGCAGAGCGTCTACCCAGGTGAACTCCTCGATCAACGCCGCATTCACCGCATCCGGCGGCAGGTGCGCCAAGACGGTCCGCAACCCCCGCGCAGCAGTGAACGACCCTGCCGCCGCCGATCTGGCTCGGTCTTCCCGAACCAACAGCAATGCCGCCCCGTCCCGCCGCCGGACAAGCACGTCGTCGCCCTGATCCGCGAGGGCGGCGACGCTCTTGGGGTCGCGCTGGAGCTCGCTCCACTGCACCTCAGTCGCCATGCTCCAAGTCTGAGCTTCTTCAGAAGCTGGACAAGCGGCGCCACCCCTCCGCTTGATCCGAACGGTCTGATATTGACCGGCCATCCGGATCAAATCACTACCTCGTGCGTGGATAGCATCACGGTGTGATGTCCCAGGCGCTCCAAAGCTGGCAGGGTGCTCGCTCAGCTCGATTGGACAACCTCTTCGCTGCCCACAAGCAGGTCAGCGGTGGCAAACGTGGCCGCAAGTGGGACACCGACGAGCTCAACCACGCGATCCTGCTGCGGTTGGCGGCTGAGTTCCAGGGCTTCGCGCGAGACCTCCACGACGAGTGCGTGGATGCTCTCGTCAGAGCGCTTGGGCTGACCAACAGCCGACTCGAGGACATCATCGGCATCGTCAACCTGCGGGCCAACCGCAAGCTGGACACGGGAAACGCCAGCCCGGGTGGCCTCGGCACCGACTACGCCCGGTTGGGGATGGAGCTGTGGGCGGAGCTCAAAACGCGCTATCCGAGCCGTGCGGCGAAGTGGAACAAGAAGTTGGAGTTGCTCAACACCGCCCGCAATGGCATCGCGCACGACGATGAGACCAAGTTGCAGAAGGTCCGATCGGAAGGTTGGCCGATGACCTTGCCGACAGCTCGCTCTTGGCGGAGCGCGCTGGACGCCCTGGCTGGCGGGATGGACACTGTGTGCAAGACGTACTTCACGACGCTTACTGGAAGTGCGCCGTGGTGAGGGGAGGGTGGCTCGTGAGCGACAACATCGAGGTTGGTAGTCGGGTGGTCGTGCCCTTCGGTCTCCGGGATGTCGAGGGAGTGGTCGTGCGGGTTCGGGAGACCGGACTCGGGGTGCGGGTGACCGTCGAGTTGGTCATCGAAGGCGCCGACGAGCATTTGGTGACGACCTACCCGCGTGAGGCGATCACTGCGGTGTCCGCTGCTTGATGTTCCCCGGCCACCACTGAGCTCCGTATGTTGGGTGACGTGTTCACCACCCGGCCCGAGCTCGTGGGCACCTTCGGCATGGTCGCGTCCACGCACTGGCTGGCCTCCAGCGCCGGGATGGCCGTCCTCGAAGACGGCGGTAACGCGTTCGATGCGGCTGTCGCGGCCGGGTTTGTGCTCCAGGTCGTCGAGCCGCATCTCAACGGCCCCGGTGGTGAGGTCCCCGCGGTCTTCACCACAGCCACCAACCCCTCCCCCCAAGTGCTGTGCGGGCAAGGCGTGGCACCGGCAGGAGCGACCGTCGAGCACTATCGCGGCTTAGGGCTGGACCTGATCCCAGGGAGCGGACTCCTCGCCACGACGGTCCCCGGGGCGTGGGATGGCTGGCTAACTCTGCTCCGGGACCACGGCACTAAGCGGCTGCACGATGTCCTTAAGTACGCAATCGGGTACGCCCGCGACGGATTCCCACTGCTAGAGCGAGTCCCCGCGGTCGTAGACACCGTCCGAAGCCTGTTTGCGGAGCACTGGCCAACCTCGGCAGCCCTGTGGTTCCCCGCCAAGGGCAGCCGCTTCGCCAACCCCGTGCTGGCTGACACCTGGGAGCGGCTACTAAGCGAGGCCAAAGGCACCACCCGCGAAGCCGAGATCGACGCGGCGCGTAAGGCGTGGTCGCAAGGGTTCGTAGCGGAGGCCGTGGATTCCTTCTGCCGCAAGGAGTTCCGCGACGACTCCGGGCGGGATCACGCGGGTGTGCTCACGGGGCAGGACATGGCCGATTGGACCGCCACCTACGAGCCCGCGACCACCGCCGACTTCGGCCCGTGGACCCTGGCCAAGTGCGGCCCGTGGACCCAAGGACCCGTTCTCCTGCAACAACTCCGCCTGCTGGAGAACGCCAACCTGTCCTACACCGACGGAATCCCCACCGCCGACACCGTGCACACCGCGCTGGAGGCCACCAAGCTCGCGTTCGCCGACCGCGAGGCCTGGTACGGCGACGCGGAGGTCCCCGTCGACCTCCTCCTCTCCCGCGAGTACGCCGCCGACCGGGCGAGGCTCATCACCGACACCGCCTCCCGCGCGCTGCGCCCCGGCGGCCCCGACCCCCGGCTCCCGCGTTACCCGAGCGCCCCCAAGGACCTCTCCGGCGCCATCGGCGAGCCGACGGTCCGCCCGGACGGCTCGACCAAGGGCGACACCGTGCACATCGACGTCGTCGACCGGTGGGGGAACATGATCTCCGCGACCCCGTCCGGCGGTTGGCTGCAGTCCTCGCCCACCATCCCTGACCTGGGGTTCTGCCTCGGCAGCCGCGCGCAGATGTTCTGGCTGGAGGAGGGCCTCCCGAACACCCTCGCCCCCGGCAAGCGCCCCCGGATCACCCTCACACCCAGCCTCGCCCTGCACGAAGGCGCCCCCCGGATCGCCTTCGGCACCCCCGGCGGCGACGGCCAGGACCAGTGGCAGCTGTGCTTCTGGCTCGCCCGCACCGTCGGCGGGCTCAACCTCCAAGCCGCGATCGACGCGCCCGCCTGGCATTCCAACGCCGTGCCCAGCTCGTTCTACCCGCGCGACTTCGTCCCCGGCGAGGCGCACGTCGAGTCCCGGCTCGGCCGGTCCACGATCGCCGGGCTCCGCGCGCGGGGGCACGAGGTCATCGACGTCGGCCCGTGGACGCTGGGGCGGCTATCTGCTGTTTCACGTGAATCAAACGGGCTCCTGCGCGCCGCCGCGAACCCGCGGGGCATGCAGGGGTACGCGGTGGGCCGCTAGAGCAGTGCGGCGAGCTTGGTGACGGTGTTGAAGTTGCGGGCCGTCGCCGTGACGCCCCACTTCTTCTCGACGGCCGGTACCACCAGGGGCGAGTTGCTGATCCCGTCCGGGCACCACTGGTAGATCACCCGGTCGCCGACCACGACGCGCCCGGGGTCCAGCGTGGCCGGGTCGAACCCCGGCGCGCTGGGTACCTCCGACACGAACGCGGCGACCATCTTCGATCCGTCGTCGGCCTCCGGGAACGGGGACCCCGCCAGCACCGCCCGCAGCTCATCGCCGGTGCGCACCAAGCACCGGGTCGTCAGCCCGACCTCGGCGAGCAGCGCCCGCTCCACCGCGCGCTCGACCACGTCGGCCGCCGCGTCGGTGCTCAACACCGCGTTGCCGCTCTGCAGCAGCGTGCGCACGTCGGCGTACCCGAGCCCGGTCAGCACCGCGCGCAGGTCCGCCATCGGGAGCTTCGCCCGGCCACCGACGTTCACCCCGCGCAGCAGAGCGGCGTAGGCGGTCATCGCGCGGCGAGGCCGAACGCGACGCCGGTCAGTTCCTCGCTGGTGTCCCACAGCCGCTTGGCCAGCTCGCGGTCGCGGGCGGCCTCCAGCGGGGAGACGACCTTCGGGTAGCCCTTCTGCTCCTTGCGCCCGTCCGGCCCGATCAGCTGACCGCCCTCGACGTCCTGCGACACGGCGGCGAACAGCTGCGGCAGCGCGCCCATCTC
This sequence comes from Actinokineospora diospyrosa, assembly GCF_024171925.1. GTDB lineage: Bacteria > Actinomycetota > Actinomycetes > Mycobacteriales > Pseudonocardiaceae > Actinokineospora > Actinokineospora diospyrosa. The sequence continues at coordinate 175,246 of NZ_JAMTCO010000007.1, forward strand.
GGCGTCCTGGGCGGAGAGCCGGTTGGACACCTTCAGCGCCAGCTTCATCAGCCCGGACGGGCCGCTGGACTGCAGGTTCGTCGCCGCGTAGCCGGGGTGGGCCAGCACGCTGGTCAGCGGCACGCCGTTGAGCCGCAGCCTGCGGTGCAGTTCGAGGCCGAACACCACGTTGGCCAGCTTGGACTGCGAGTAGTAGCCGGTGCGCGAGTACTTGTGCTCGCCGTGCAGGTCGTCGAAGTGGATCCGGCCGCGGCGGTGCAGGAACGAGGTGACGGTGACCACGCGCGGGTCAGCGCCCTGGGCCAGCACGTCGAGCAGCCGGGCGGTCAGCGCGAAGTGGCCGAGGTGGTTCACGGCGAACTGCAGCTCGTAGCCCTGGGCGCTGGTGGTGCGCGGCGGCATCATCACGCCCGCGTTGTTGATCAGGACGTCGACCTCGCGGATCCCCGCGGCGAACACCTCGACGCTGTCGAGGTCGGCCAGGTCCAGCACCCGGGTCTCCACGGTGGCCGCGGGGTGCTCGGCCACGATCCGGGCGACGGCCTCCTGGCCCTTCTCCGGGTCCCGCGCGGCGAGGATGACCTGGGCGCCCTTGGCGGCCAGTGCTCGGCAGGTCTCGAAGCCCAAGCCGCTGTTGCCACCGGTGACGATGAAGGTCCGGCCATCCAACTGGGGTATGTCGGCGGCGGTCCAACCGGGGGACGGGACCTCCGGCTCACCTTCTGGTGTCGTGCTCATGGCCATAGCCTGCCCTACCCGGGTCACCCACACAGGGCGCGGTCCACGTTACATCTGATGTCTGGCTCACACGCGCTCTCCCGCCCTATCGTCAGCGGTGTGGAGCTCCGTCACCTGGGTGAGTCAGGACTGGTGGTCAGCGCCGTCGGTCTTGGCTGCAACAACCTGGGCCGACCCGGCACGGCCGCCGAGTCGCTGGCGGGATCGCGCGAGCTGGTCGCCGCCGCGCTCGACGCCGGGGTGACCCTGTTCGACGTGGCCGACGTGTACGGGGCGCCGCGCGGGCGCAGCGAGGAGCTGCTCGGCCAGGCCCTGGTGGGGCGCCGGGAGCGGGCGGTCGTGGCGACCAAGTTCGGCCTGGACATGCAGGGCGTGAACGGGCCGGACTTCAGTGCCCGCGGTTCCCGCCGGTACGTGCGCCGGGCCGCGGAGACCTCGCTGCGCAGGCTCGGCACCGACTGGATCGACCTCTACCAACTGCACCGGCCGGACCCGGGCACGCCGATCGAGGAGACCCTCTCGGCGCTCGACGACCTGGTGCGCGACGGTCTGGTCCGGTACGCGGGTGTGTGCAACCTGCCCGCGTGGCAGCTGGCCGACGTCTGCTGGACGGCGCGCACCGAGCACGTCGGCCCGGTGGTGTCGGCGCAGAACCACTACTCGCTGCTCGAGCGCGACGTCGAGCGCGAGGTCGTGCCCGCCTGCCTGCGGTTCTCGGTGAGCCTGCTGCCGTACTTCCCGCTGGCCAACGGGCTGCTGACCGGCAAGTACGCGCGCGGCGAGGAGCCACCGGCAGGCAGCAGGCTCGCCGGGCGGCAGCGATTACTCGCCGACGCGCCGTGGGACCGGATCGAGAAGCTGCGCGCCTTCGCCGACGAGCGCGGGATCAGCATGACCACGCTGGCCATCGGCTGGCTCGCCGCCCAACCGACCGTCGGCTCGGTGATCGCGGGCGCGACGACCCCCGAACAGGTGACCGCCAACGCGGCGGCCGCGAACTGGCGGCCCAGCCCGGACGAGCTGGTGGCGATCGACGGCATCTGCCGCGTGCGACACAGTGCGGTGGGGCCCGCGCTGAACGGGCGTTAACCTCTGCCGCGGAGCACATCGCACGGGCGAGAGGAACGCACATGCAGATCGACGGGACCGCGGCCATCGTCACCGGGGGCGCGTCGGGCCTCGGCGGCGCTACCGCTCGAGCCCTCGCCGCGGCTGGCGCGAGTGTCTTCGCGCTAGACCTGCCGTCGTCGATCTCTTCCGCTACCGAGGTCGAGGGCGTCACTTACGTCCCGGCCGATGTGACCGACCCCGAGCAGGTTGAGGCTGCCGTCGCCCAGGCAGCCGGTGGGTCGGCTCCGCTGCGGATCGTGGTCAACTGCGCCGGGATCGGTCCGTCGGCGCGCATCCTGTCCAAGCGCGGCCCGCACGACCTCGGCCTGTTCCGCAAGGTCGTCGAGGTCAACCTGATCGGCACGTTCAACGTGGTCACCCTGGCCGCCGCCGAGATCGCCAAGACCGAGCCGGTGGACGCCAACGGCCAGCGCGGCGTCGTGATCAACACCGCCTCCATCGCCGCGTTCGACGGCCAGATCGGCCAGGCCGCCTACGCGGCGTCCAAGGGCGGCGTCGTCGGCCTGACCCTGCCCGCCGCCCGCGACCTCGCCACCAGCGGCATCCGCGTCACCACCATCGCCCCCGGCATCATCGATACCCCGATGCTCGCCACGGTCAGCGAGGAGTTCCGCGCCGCGCTCGCCGAGGGCGTCCCGTTCCCCAAGCGCTTGGGCAACTCCGACGAGTACGCCGCGCTGGCGCTGTCGATCATCGCTCAGGACTACCTGAACGGCGAGGTCATCCGCCTCGACGGCGCGCTGCGCATGGCGCCTCGCTGACCCGGGCCGCCCACCGGCTACCTTGACCCCGTCCTTGTCACGCCAGACGGGTGAACGGGAGCATGAGCGGGTGGACTTCCTGACCGAGCGCGCGTTCGTCGGCGTCGTCGCCACGCTCATCGTGCTCGGCCTGTTCGTCTTCCTCTGCCGCCCGCGCAAGTCCGGCTCGGTCCACGACGCCGTGCTGGACACCGTGCAGCGGCTGTCGAAAGCCGCCCCCGAGCTGCGCAACGGCCTCACCGAGCAGGCCGCCGACCAGGCCACCACGCACCTGCTCGAGATGCTCAAGTGCGTGGCCGTCGGCATCTCCGACCGGGAGGGCCGCCTGCTCTCCTGGGACGGGCAGGCCAACGAGCACTACGCCGACCTCGAGGAACAGATCGTCGAGACCGTCCGCGAGGGCCACCGCGCGCACGTCCAGCACGAGAACCTGCAGTGCCGCAGGCGGGGCAGTTGCCCCATGCGCACCGCGGTCATCGTGCCGCTGATCATCGACGGCCAGGTCGAGGGCGCGCTGATCGTCGTCGGCGGGGTCGACGGCAAGCGGATGATCCGGGCGGCCGACGAGGTCGCGCGCTTCCTGTGCATCCAGCTGGAGCTGGCCAAGCTCGACGAGTCCAAGCAGCAGTTGGCGCAGGCCGAGCTGCGCGCGCTGCGGGCGCAGATCTCGCCGCACTTCATCTACAACACGCTCAACACGATCTCCTCGCTGATCCGCACCGACCCCGAGCAGTCGCGCGAGCTGCTGCAGGACTTCGCCGCGTTCACCAGGTACTCCTTCCGGTCGAACGGCATGTTCGCCACGCTCGCCGACGAGCTGAGCAACATCGACCGGTACCTGACCATCGAGTGCGCCCGCTACGGCGACCGGCTCAGCGTCCGGCTGCGGATCGCGCCGGAGGTGCAGTCGGTCGTCGTGCCGTTCCTGGTGCTGCAGCCGCTGGTGGAGAACGCGGTCCGGCACGGCATCGTGAAGAAGCCCGGTGGCGGCACGGTCAGCGTGTTCGCCCACGACAACGGCACCGAGGCGCTGATCACCGTCGAGGACGACGGAGTCGGGATGGACGCCGACCGGCTGTTCGAGGACCTGCGCGACGCGCACAAGAGCGGGGCGCACGTCGGCGTCGGCAACATCAACTACCGGATGCGCCAGGTGTTCGGCGACGACTACGCGCTCATGGTCGAGACGGCGCCGGGCGCGGGCATGAAGGTGACCCTGCGGGTGCCCAAGTACTTCCCCGGCGTCCGACCGGACCTGCCGACCTTCACCGGGGTCGACGACGACGAGGACAGCCGCAACGGGCACCTCCCGCCGCCGTGATCGAAAAGCCGTTCTCAGCTTTCCGGACGTAGGGTTGCGCGGTATGAGCGTGACCGAGAAGCTGGCCAGGCTGCCCAGGATCGGCGACCGGGGTGACCGCGCCCCGGTGGTCTCCGTGGTGCGCCTGCACGGCGTGATCTCCCCGTCCCCGTCGCCGATCACCAGGGGCGCCATCAACACCACCACCGTCGAATCGGCGTTGACCAGGGCGTTCGACCACGACCGGCTGGTCGCGGTCGCGCTGGCGGTCAACTCGCCGGGCGGGGCGCCGACCCAGTCCGCGCTGGTGTCCGAGCGGATCCGCGAGCTCGCCGCCAAGAAGGGCGTGCCGGTCCTGGCGTTCTGCGAGGACGTCGCGGCGTCCGGGGGCTACCTGCTGGCGTGCGCGGGCGACGAGATCTACGCGCACTCCTCGTCACTGGTCGGCTCGATCGGGGTGGTCTCGTCCGGGTTCGGGCTGGTCGGGTTGTTGGAGCGGGTCGGCCTGGAGCGCAGGCTCTACACCGCGGGCTCGCGCAAGGTCCGGCTCGACCCGTTCCTGCCGGAGAAGGAAGAGGACGTGCGGTGGCTCTCCGGCAGGCTCGACGAGCTGCACGAGCAGTTCGCGGGCTGGGTGCGCGACCGGCGCGGCGAGCGGCTCAGGGGCAGCGACGAGGACCTGTTCTCCGGTGAGGTCTGGACCGGTGCGAAGGCGCTGGAGCTGGGCCTGGTCGACGGCGTCGGCAGCATGCGCTCGGTGCTGACCGAGCGCTTCCCCGACGCCGAGATCGTCGTGGCCGAGCCGAAGCGGGCGCTGCTGGCCAGGCTCGGCCTCGCGGGCGGCCCGGGCGCCCTGCTGTCCACTTCGGACCGCGTGCTCGCCGCGGTGCAGGCCCTGGAGAACCGGGCGACCTGGTCCAGGTTCGGCCTCTAGGGGGCACTGGGCCAGGCGGGGGTGCGCGAACCGTGACCACCCTGTCACAATCGCGCGGAATGCTTCACCTGCGTGGGCGGTGCGCCGCCCGCGCGCACCCGTCCCGACACTCGGCAAGATTGCGCCCACCGTGAGTACTGCGAACAACACCCCCGGCCTCGTCGTCCTCGCCGTCGATGACGAGAAGGCGGGCATGGACGTGCTGGTCGAGCGGCTCAACGGCAACCGGCACGTGCGCCGGGTCCTCTCCGCGTTCGACGCGACCGAGGCCCTGCTGCTGCTCTCCGGGGACGACCCGGAGCTGGCCGGGCGCAAGGAGCAGGGCCTGTCGGTCGTCGACGCGGTGTTCGCCGACCTGGACATGCCCGGGCTCACCGGGATGGAGCTGGCCAAGGTGCTCGCCGGGTTCAAACCGGCCCCGGTGCTGGTGTTCGTCACCGCGCACAGCCACGAGGCGGTCGCCGCCTTCGAGCTCGGCGCGGTCGACTACCTGCTCAAGCCCGCCGAGCAGCCGCGCATCGACAAGGCCATGGAGCGGGTGCTCGCCAAGATCCACCAGAACGGCGGCGGCACCCAGAGCCCGGTCCCCGAGCAGCGCGACGACGAGGTGATCCCGGTCGAGCTCGCGGGCACCACCAAGCTGGTGTCGCGCGCGTCGGTGCGCTGGGTCGAGGCCCAGGGCGACTACGCCAGGCTCTACACCTCCGACGGCTCGCACCTGGTGCGCATCCCGCTCGCGCAGCTGGAGGAGCGCTGGGAGAAGGCCGGGTTCGTGCGCATCCACCGGTCCTACCTGGTGCCGATCTCGCTGATCACCGAGCTGCGGATGGGCGGGTCGGGCTACTCGGTGGTGATCGGGCACGAGGAGAAGGTCCTGCCGGTCAGCCGCAGGCACACCCGTGAGCTCAAGGACCGGCTGGTCCGCGGCGGCGGCGCGTGAACACCGCCGCGGGCGGGCCGGGGGATCCGCCCGCGCCGCGCCCGCGCCGCAAGAAGGTCGTGCTCGCCGACTCCCGCGCGCCGGTCACCGTGTTGCGCACCGTGGTCGAGTTGGAGGAGCAGACCAGCTGGGCCGAGGAGGTCGTACGCTCGTTCATCCGCACCCAGTTCCGGGCCGCGGTGAAGTTCGCCGTCGGCACCCTGCTGCTGTTCGGCGCGCTGCCGCTGACCTTCTACGTGTTCCCCGAGCTGTCCGACGTCGAGTTCGCCGGGGTGTCGCTGCCGTGGCTGCTGCTCGGGGTGGCGCCGTTCCCGGTGCTGTTCATCATCGGCTACTGGTACAACGTGGTCGCCGAGAGCAACGAGCGCGATTTCGTCGACATGGTCGAGAAGTAGCGCGGTGGAGTTGAACGCCTGGGCCGTGGTGGCGATCGGGGTGGTCGGCCTCGCCACGTTCTCCCTCGGTTTCCGCAGCTCCCGGCTGGCCAGCACCACCCAGGACTTCCTGGTCGCCCGGCGCACGGTCCGGTCCCGGCGCAACGCGGCCGCTATTTCCGGCGAGTACTTGTCCGCGGCGTCGTTCCTGGGTGTTGCCGGGCTCGTGCTTAAAGACGGTGCCGACGCTCTGTGGTACCCGATTGGCTTCACTGCGGGCTACCTAACGCTGATGCTGTTCGTCGCTGCGCCGCTGCGCCGCTCTGGTGCGTACACGCTGCCCGACTTCTGCGAGGCGCGACTCGGGTCAGCCGGTCTACGCAGGCTGGCGACGGCGACGGTGGTGTTCATCGGGATCCTCTACCTGGTGCCGCAGTTCCAGGGCGCCGGGCTGACCGTGCACCAGATCCTGCCGTCGGTGCCCAGTTGGAGCGGCGCGGTTCTGGTGGCGGTGCTGGTCATCGTCAACGTGTTCGGCGGTGGCATGCGCGCGGTGACGCTCGTGCAGGCGTTCCAGTACTGGCTCAAACTGTTCGCCATCGCCGCGCCCACGTTCATCATGTGCGTGCTGTTCTTCGGCCAAGGCGGCGTCAACGGCCTTGGTGCGACCGGGCTGTCTGAGCCCTTACCGCCTCGGTTCACCCGCGACGCGGTGGTCACTGTTGAGACTGACGTGGTGTTGCAGGTCAAGGACGGTGTGTGGCTGTCGGCGAGCGGCACGGTCGACAACGCTCCTGCGGCCGGGCGGGTCTATTGGGGGCCCGGCGACCACGTCGTCGATGAGGGGACAGAACTGCGGTTCTCGGAGGGTAGCGAGACGCCCGTCGTTCATCCGGCCGCGCTCGACAACGCCTCTTGGCTGAGACCGGTCAACGGTACCGGCGACCTCTTCACCACGTATTCGCTGATCATCGGCTTGTTCCTGGGCACGATGGGCCTGCCGCACGTGCTGGTGCGGTTCTATACGAACCCCGACGGGAAGGCCGCGCGACGCACGACGTTGCACGTGCTGCTGCTACTTGGCTTGTTCTACGTCTTCCCGATCCTTCTCGGCGCTCTATCGCGCGTGTACGCGCCAGAACTGTTGGTAGCCGGGCGAACCGATGCTGCCGTGCTGGCGCTGCCGATGAAGATCGCTCCTAACGCACTTGGTGAGATCCTCGGCGCAGTTACCGCTGCCGGGGCGTTCGCCGCGTTCTTGTCGACGTCCTCCGGGCTCGTCGTGAGTGTCGCGGGCGTGCTGTCGACCGACATCCTCAAAGGCCGAGTGCGCGACTTCCGGTTCGGGACCGCGCTCGCCGGGGGCGTGCCGTTGGCGTTGGCGCTGGTGCTGCGACCGAGCGACATCTCGCTCAGCATCGGGATGACCTTCGCGCTGGCCGCCTCCACCTTCTCCCCGGTCCTGCTGCTCGGCATCTGGTGGCGCAAGATCACCTGGGTCGGCGCGGCCGCGGGCATGGTCGTCGGCGGGACCATGGTGCTGACCTCGATCGTGATCACCACGGTCAGCGGCTACACCGGCGGCTGGGCGCCCTCGTTCCTGCAGCAGCCCGCGCTGGCCACGGTGCCGATCGCGTTCCTCGTCGTCATGGTGACCAGCAAGGCGACCCAGGGCCGGATCCCGCCCGACACCAACCGCATCCGGCTGCGCATGCACGCCCCGGACCGGCTCGGCTTCATCCGCGACCGCGACATCGCCCGGTTCGGCACCGCCGAGGAGCGCACCCGGCTGGCGAATGGGCGACACCGCCGCTGACCGTGCAACCTCCCGGACCACTCGTGCGTAGAGGTGGTGGATACAGGGGGAGGGCGCGGGTGCTGCGGGTTCGCGACGAGGAGTTCGCCGAGTTCTTCTCGGCCCGTTTCGACACCTACCGGCGCATCGCGCACGCCCTCTGCGGCAACTGGTCGGTGGCGGAGGAACTGGCGCAGGAGTCGTTCGTGAAGGTGTACGCGCGGTGGCCCAAGGTCCGCATCGAGTCGGCCGACGCGTACCTGCGAACCGTCCTGACCAGGGCGTTCCTCGACACCAAGCGGCGCGGCCTGGCCAAGGAGCAGTCGGTTGCCGAGGTGCCCGACAGTCCGGTCGGCGGCGAGTCCGCGGTGGCCGAGCAGGAGGTTCTTCGGGCGGCCCTACTGGGGGTGCCGCCCGGACAGCGCGCTGTTCTGGTGCTGCGGTTCGTCGCCGACCTGTCGGTTGAGGAGGTGGCGGTGGCGCTGGGGTGTTCGGTCGGGACCGTCAAGAGCCAGACCGCCAGGGGGCTCGCCGCGCTGCGGGCCGCGTACCCGGAGAGTGTGAGGTGTAACTGATGCAGCTCGACGAGGGCGCACTCAGCACCCTGCTCGACGGGCCCGCCCCCGCGCCGACCACGACGCTGGCGGTGGTCGTGCGCCGCGGCAGGCGGCAGGTCCACCTGCGGGCGTTGAGCGTCGCGACCGTGGTGGTGCTGGTCATCGGCATGGTCAGCGGGTTCGTGGTCGTGGCGGCGTCGCCCCCCGTGAGCCCCCCGGTGGCGGCGGGGAAGGAACTCGACTGGCCGCAGGTGGACGTGCGGCCGCCCTGGATGAGAACGGTGCGGGCCAGTGCCCCCGCGGTACCGGACCCCCTGTTGGGACCGGACCCCGTGTCCGCGTGCCCGACAGGTGTCCAACCGCAGTTGGCGTTCACCTCCATCGAGACCACCGACCTGCTCAAAGTCCAAACCGCGCTGGTGCGAGCACTGCCCGAGACCAAGGTTGGTACCTGGCAAGGGGTGTCCTCTATCAGCTTGACGGGCACTGGCGGTGTGACCAACATCGTCGAGCTCGACCTAACGGACTCCGACGGTGTCGCCAGCTTCTCCATCAGCCGCGGCAGCTTTACCGGAAGCGCTACCGACTACGCCACTGCACTCGCCTTCGTCGATGGGAACTGCGCTGCTCCTAAGCGCCGCACAACGTCCGAAGGCACGGTCATCCAGGTCTATCCCCCTGTGCCCGAGGCGAACCAGGTGGTGCGGATGAAGGCGCGGGTCTTCTGGCCTGACGGGAAGGTCCTCATCCTGGAGGCTCGGAACGTGCGGGTGAGCGCGTACAGCGCCCGGGTCGGGATGCCCTCGGTGTTCGACGGTGGCCCCGTGCGCTACTCGCTGCCGATGACTGAGCGGCAACTCGGCGAGGTCGCGGAGCTGTACGCGGCCGCGTAAGGGCCCTTCACCCGCGTCCTACGCCTGGCCGTGGCAGCATCAACACGTGATGCCCAACAGCGTGCCCGCCGTAGACGTAGGCGCCATCCCCGCCGACGCCACCCTGCTCGACGTGCGTGAACAGGACGAGTGGGACGCTGGCCACGCCCCGACCGCGCAGCACATCCCGATGGGCGAGCTCATCGAGCGCCTGGCAGAGCTACCGGCCGACGGGCAGGTCTATGTGATCTGCCGTTCCGGTGGGCGCTCCGCCCGGGTGACCCAGTACCTCAACGGCAACGGCTGGGACGCGGTCAACGTCGATGGCGGCATGCAGGTCTGGTCCGCGCTAGGCCACCCCGTGGTCAGCGAGACCGGCTCAGAACCCCAGGTCATCTAGCCGTGTACCCGGGCTACGACTGGGTGGCCACCCCGCCTCCCACCGCCAAGGCACCAGAGCCCCCCCTCCGGTTGCCCTACCTCGGCCCGCCCCGCTACCGCACCCCACCGCGCTGGGGCTTCCCCGCGCTCGCTTGGCGCTGGCCCACCGCTATAGCGGGCGCGGCCGAAGAGGGAGCGTCCCCCGTAGAGCGCGTCCGCGGCCGAGCCCGCCTCGCCGCGTCCGCCCTGTGGTTGTTGGCCGCCGTCGCCGTCATCGCCGCCGGGGCGGAGGTGTGGCGGTACGCGCTGCTGGTGCAGAGCCGCACCGGCGCCCTGTCGCGGACGGTGGTGCAGTGGTCGGACAGCCTGGTCACCACCGGTGCGGTCCTGTCCTTCGCCGCGGGCCTGCTGAGCCTCGCCACCGTCCTCTGGTGGCTCCACGCCGCCCGCCGGGCCGCCACCGAGCTGGCCGGCTACCACCCAGCGCGCGACGACTGGCAGCTGGTTCCCGGAATCCTGATCCCCGGCATCAACCTCATCGTCCCCGGCGCGGTCCTGGCCGAACTCGAACACGCCATCCTCCGCCGCCCCGCCGACGAACGCCCCAACCCCTCGCCGCTGCTGAAGGCTTGGTGGATCACCTGGGCGGCCAGCGGCCTCCTCTTCACCGCCACCCTCCTCTGGCGCCTGAACACCTCAGCCCAATCCCAAGCCGACGGCGTCCTCCTGACAGCGTTCCTAGACCTCACCGCCGCCGCCACGGCAGTCCTGACGATCCGCCTAGTAGACCGCCTATCGCTGCTACTAGCCCCCATCAACCCCTCCACAGTCCGCCGCCTCCGCGTCGTCCGCATCGACACCACCGGCGACCCGGTCCGCACCTCCCGCCCCACCACCGCCGCCCGGTAGCCGCTGCCGCCAGAAGTCGAGGTAGGCGCCAACGTCCTCGTTCTCCGGGTGGCCCTGCCCCAACACCCGCAGCACGTCATCCCGGAGCCGGGTGAGTTCCGCCAGCGCCACTGCCGCCCCCTCGGCCTTGCCCCGCCACATGGCCAGGTTGCCCCGGGTTCGCAGCGTGGCCGGGTGGTCCGGCCCGAGCACCCGTGACTGGTCAGCGAGCAAGTCGAACAACGCGTCAACCGCCCCGACGGCGTCGCCCGCCATCCCACGGCAGTCGGCGAGGCCCCGCCGGGTGATCAGGGTCGCCGGGTGGTCTTGGTCCAAGACCCGCAGTTGGTCGGCCAGCAGGTCCGCGTACGCCCGCGCCGCCGCGACGGGGTCACCCGCGTCCGCGAGGCAGGCGGCGAGGTTGTTGCGCGTGGCGAGGGTGTTCGGGTGCTCGGGCCCCAACACCCGTCGTTGGTCGTCGAGCAGTCCGGCGAGCTCGGCGACCGCGCCGGGCCCGTCCCCGGCAACTTGCCGCCAGTGCGCGAGGTTGTGCCGAGAGGCCAGCGCCAGCAGGTCATCCGGACCGAGGACACGCACGATGTCGTCCAATGCGGCCGTGTACTCCCGCACCGCGCCCGCGACGTCGCCCGCCACCCCAAGCCAATGGGCCAGTCCACACCGGATCCCGAGCGTGTCCGCGTTGTGCGGTCCGAAGACGCGCACGGCGTCCACCAAGAGGTCAGCGAGAATCGTTGTCGCGCAGGCGACGTCCCCGGATTCGCCTCGCCACAGGGCCAGGCTGTTGCGGGCGAGCAGGGCGAAGGGGTGGTCCTCGCCGAGGACCCGAACCAGGTCCGGGAGCAGAGCGGCCAGGTCCCGCGCCGCACCAGCGGAGTCCCCCAACTCGCCGCGCCAGCGCGCCGCGTTCTGCCGAGCGGCCAACGCGTCCACGTGGTCGGGACCGAGCCGAGCCTGCGCTTCCGCGGCGATCTCCCGATAGCGCTCGGCCGCGGCAAGTACCTGTCCCGCGTTGCCCAGGCTGTCGGCGACGCGGAACAACAAGGCGTAACCCGGGGTGGTCCACAAGTGCGGTCCGCAGTGCTCGGTCAACGCGATCGCGTTTGCCCGGAACACCGGAACCCGCTCAACCGCTGGCCAGCAGGACTTGAACGCGCCGACCAGCGGCCCGATCAGGCTGGGGAGGTCGTCGAGCTGCGCCCGGGTGGCGTGCTGGACCAGGGCGTGCGCCCGGATCAGCGGATCCGGCTCGCCGCCGACGGTGATCAGGCTGAAGCGGCGGAGCGCGGTCAGGCCGCCTTCGGTGTCCACCCCCGGGGCGGCCGCGGCCAGCAGTGACAGCGGGATGCCGTCCGGGCTCAGCACCGAGATCACGTCGAGCACCGCCCTCGCGGCGCCGACGGGAGCGAGTCGATCGGCCGCCGCCACCGAGATCGCCCATGTTGTGACCACCGTGTCGCTGCGACCGTCGGCGCTCGTCCAGTCGGTGGGGAACATCGCGTCCAGAGCCTCAGTGCGCCACTTCCGGACGTACTTGGCGTAGGTCATGCCCGGCACCATCGACACGTACGCTGTGGCCTGCCCTAACGCCAAAGGCAGGTGGCCTAACAAGTTCGCCAGCTCTTCACCGGTTTCGCCCAGGTAGGACAAGGACTCCTCGGGCGTGAAGACCCGCAGGTCGACCATGAGGCGATCCGCCGCCCGCAGGGAGGGTTCGTTGCGGCGGGTGGTCACGACCAGCCTGCCGGTCTCGCGGGTGTGCGGCCACAAGCCCACGATGTCCGCTGGATCGGTCAGGTCGTCGAACACCAACAACCACCGCTTGGTCGTGGTCGCGCACCAATCCAAGAAGGGCTTCTCGTCGTCGACCGGCTGACCGGTGACTACCGCCCCCAGCTCGGCGAACCCGTTGATCACCCCGGCCCTCGTTGACGCGGTGACCCAGCCCAGGAGTTCGACGTCGTGCGTTCGGTTGGCGTAGTCGGCTGCCAGTTGGGTCTTGCCCACGCCGCCCAGTCCGGACAGGACCACGCCACCCGCCGTCAACGCCTCGAGGTCCGGCACTGAGCGGGGCTGGAATCCGTCCACCACTACCGGCACTGCTCCAGACCTATAGGGCAGCCGTTGCTGTGGTGCGGCGTTGAAGTAGACGTTCCCGTGTACAGCGCCTGTCTGCAGGACGTTCCCCGAGACGTGCCCTGCCTGCACGTTCTCGGTCATACGGCCACCGGCAGCGTTCGCAGGCCTCGGATCACGAACTCCGGCCGTCGCGCGGGTTCGGTGGCCAAGTGGAGAGTGGGCAGCTGCACCAGTGCCTGAAGCGCCGCCGCGATTTCGACGCGGGCCAGAGGAGCGCCCACGCAGTAGTGGATGCCCGCGCCGAAGCTCAAGTGCGGGTTCGGCGATCGTGTGATGTCGAAGCGATCCGGCTCCGCGAAGACCTCGGGATCCCGCGCCGCCGCGCCCAGCAAGGCGGCGATCTTGGCGCCAGGCTCCAGTTCCCACCCCGCGATGCTCACCGGCGCAGTGGCCGTGCGTTCGAACAGTTGCAGTGGAGCGTCGTAGCGCAGCAGTTCCTCCACTGCGGACGGCAGGAGCGACGGAGTCGCCACCAACAGGTCCCACTGGTCGCGGTTCAGCAGGAGCGCGAGCACCCCGTTCCCGATCACGTTGACCGTCGCCTCGTGCCCGGCCATCAGCAGCAGCACGCCGGTCGCCACCAGTTCGTCGTCCGTCAACCGGTCTGAGCCGTCGCGGACCGCAACGAGGTCGCTGATCAGGTTGTCACCCGGCCGGGTGGCCAAAGCGCGCAAGTACTGGGAAAACTCCGAAGACGCCTGCTCGGCGGCGGCCGCTTGAGCTGGGGACAGGCCGTACTCGTACATCTTCACGATCGCGTTCGACCACGGCCGCAGCAGGCCCCGATCCTCGGGCGGTACCCCCAGCAGCTCGCCGATCACCTCCACCGGCAGCGGCTCCGCCAGGTGTTCCAGCAGGTCAGCGGACCCCTCGGCCTCGATCCGCGCCACCATCGAGGCCACCATCGACGACGCGAGGCGCTCGACCATCGGGCGGAGTCGTTCGGTGTGGCCGCGGCCGAACGCCGCTGAGATGAGGCGGCGCAGGCGGGTGTGGGTTGGGGGTTCGTTCTCCAGCAACGAGTTGCGGTGCAGCATGTTGAACGCCGCGAACTCGGGCACCGGCTCCTTGTCCTTCCACAGCCTCCCCAGGCTGCGGTTGCGCAAGATGGCCGAACAAGCCGCGTGGGACACGGCCACCGGTAGGCCCAACTCCTCGTGCCAGAGGACCTCTCTCTCGTTGCGCATGGCTGCGAACGTGGGATACGGGTCGGCGACGAAGGACGGGTCGAGAGGCACCGATCCATCTTGCGCTACCCACAGCAGGAATGGTTATCCGCGATTGGGTAGCGTCGGCGCACATCGTTCACTGGTTTCGACGAGGAGTTACCCGATGTCCAGGCGATCCGCCGTGAAGAACGTGCGTAAGGCCAAGGCCCCGGACGCGTCGGGCATCGGTCCCCGCCAGCCTTGCCCGTGTGGGTCTGGCAAGCGCTACAAGGCGTGCCACGGCACGGCAGGTGGCGTGGTCGAGGTTGCCGTAGCCCGCCCGTTCGAGGGACTCGCGGGGGAGTGCGAACTGGTCGCTCTACGCGAGTTCGTCCCCTCCGGCACGGCAGCGCTACCGCTGGTCGGGCAGGAGCGCGAGATCACCCTCGCCACCGTGCTGCCCATGGCTGCGGCCGCGTTGGTCCGCGCTGACGGGATCGCCTACGTCGGCCTGCAGGTGCAGACCCGCTCCAGCGACATCAGCCGCGACCTGGCCCGCGCCGTCCGCTGGGCGCTGACCGCCGAGCCCGGCGACGTGCTGCCGGTCGTCGGCCCGGACACCGACGCGGGGGACAAGCCCGAGCGGCTGCAGGACCTGGTCGCGATCGACGCGCCGCTGGAAGCCACCGTGCACACCGACTTCGCCTGGTGGATGCCTGCCGACAGCGAGCCGACCGGTGAGGTCGCGCTGTCGCTGGAGCGGGCGAACAGCGCCATCCTGCCCACCGAGCGGGTCGGCCCCGCCGCCTACTGGGTCGACGCGGGCGAGAAGGCGCACCTGCGCTGGGTCCGCCCCGAGCCCGAGGAGGACCTGCTCGCCGCGCTGGCCCGGCTGCACGCGCGCGGTGAGCTCGGCATCGGCGACGGCTCCCGGTACGCGGGCTCGTTCCGCGCGCACGGCCTGCTCGTCCCGGTGTGGGACCTCGACCGCGAGCCGCACGCCCGCGAGTGGACCGAGGCCGTCGAGCAGCTCGGCACCCGCCTCGACGCCGCGCTGGCCTCGCTCGCCGACGAGCCGCTGACCTACGACGAGCGCCGCGCCCGCGACGGCCTCCTCGGCCGCCAGATCACCATCCGGTGATCCTGCACATCCGCGCCGCGGCGGACTGGCCAGCCGAGGAGATCCACCCGCTCGACGGCGAGGCGTTCGTGCACTGCTCCGACCCGGGAACCGTGCACCTGCCCGCCAACCGCCTGTTCGCGGGCCGGACCGACCTGCTCCTGCTGGCGGTCGACCCGGCTCGCCTCGGCGTCGCGCTCCGCTGGGAACCCGGGTCGCCGCCCATCCCCGGCGGCCCGTGGTTCCCGCACGTCTACGGCCCGATCCCGGCGTCGGCCGTGGTCGCGGTGCACGCGTTCCCGCCGGGTCCGGACGGCTTGTTCGAGCTGCCGGAAGCGCTCGCCCAGCGCTAGGCAGCAGCGGCAGATAACGGTGGCGTAACGCCCGGCAACCGGTTTCCGGGGCCGGGCGTGCTCTCGATGTCAGGGGCTGGACGGACCGGCCCCCGCGTCCAGGGGGAACCACAATGTCGAAGAAGTCGTTGCTGCACAAGGGTTTGCTGGTCGTCATCGCGGCGTCCGGGTTCGCGTTGGCCGCCTGTAGCGCGGACCCCGCCCCGGCCGCCGCGCCCGCCCCGACCACCACCACACAGACCACCGCCACGCAGGCCGATGCAGCGACCCCGACCCCGGCGGACGTCCCAGCCGCCGTCCCGGTCGCACCAGCCGCGCCGTCGAACACCCCGGCCAAGCCCGCCGCGCCCGCGAAGCCGGAGGCCGCCAAGCGCACCGCGATCCTCGGCCCGGACGGCTTCGGCTCGCTCAAGCTGGGCATGACCGCCGAGCAGGCCCTCGCCACGGGCCGCATCCTGCCGCAGACGCCCGGTGGCTCGCCCGCGCCGTGCACCATGTACCGCGCGCCGGGTCAGCCGGACAACTCCTACTCGGTCGGCATCTCCGACAAGGACGGCGTCGTGCTGATCTTCGGCTACGGCGGCGCCCGCACCCCGGAGGGCATCGGCATCGGGTCGACCAGGGCCCAGGTCAAGCGCGCCTACCCGAAGCTCGAGGACGGCCCGAACCACTCCGGTGCCGCCGTTCCCGGTCACCCGGGCACCGCCTACGGCTTCGCCATCGTCGACGACAAGGTGACCCAGCTCTGGCTCGACCGGAACCAGAACTGCGTCGGATGACCGGCGACATAACGGTGGGATCACGCCGGGCAACCGGTCAGCCGGGCCCGGCGTGCTCCCGGTGTCGACGGTTGGAAGGCCCGGCCACGACATCGAGGGGAATCACCATGTCCACCAAGTCGTTGCCGCGCAGGGGGTTCGTCGCGGCCATCGGCCTGCTCGCGATCGCCGCCTGCAGCGCCGAACCGCCACCGGGGGCCGCGCAGGCACCTAGTTCGGCCGCCGCAGTGTCGAGTTCTGCAGAGTCGAGCGCTGCGGTGTCGAGCGCTGTGGTGTCGAGTCCCGCGAGCGCCCCCGCGGCAGCCGCCCCCGTCGCCCCGCCCGCCGCCACTCCCACCACGTCGGCCACTCCCACGCCCGCGATACGGGTGCCCGTCAAGTACGCACCGGTGATCGGACCGACCGGCTACGGGTCCCTCACGCTCGGCATGACCCTGCGGCAGGCCGTCGACACCGGCCGGGTCCTGCCGCCCGACCAGCTCTCCGACGTCGCCGAGCCCTGCCGCCTGCTCCGGGTGCCCGGCCAGGTGACCGGTCTGCGGGTCGGGCTCATCGACGGCGTCGGCGTCGTCTCCATCCCCGGCTACGGCGGCGCCCGGACACCGGAGGACATCGGCCCCGGTTCCACCAGGGCCCAGGTCAAGCGCACCTACCCGGGGTTCAGGGAGTGGTCTGGCGGCATCGCCGTCGCCGTCCCCGGCCACCCGGCCAACCAGTACGCGTTCGACTTCGGCGGCGCGGACCTCGACGACGACCGGGTGGGCAGCGTCGAGCTGTCGGTCAAGGACCGGGGCTGTGCCGGGTGACTGACATGATCATGCTCGCTGCTGCACGCGAGGTCGAGGGGGAGAGCGCGGCGATGGAGGAGTTCGCGGACTTCGTCGCGGGCGCGATGCCGGGCCTGCTGCGCTACGGCCACGCGCTCACCGGCAACCCGCACGACGCGGCCGACCTGGTCCAGGGTGTGCTGGAGAAGATCGGTTCGCGGTGGTCGGCGGTGGTCCGCAAGGCGGGTGATCCGCTCGCCTACACCCGCCGCGCCATGGCCAACGCGCACGTCAGCCGCTGGCGGCGCACCCGGCGGGAGAACCTGGTCGCCGACGTGCCCGAGGCCCCGGCCGACCGGGTGCGCTACGCCTTCGAGGACGAGCCGCTGTGGCAGGCGCTGCGGGCGTTGCCGCCCAAGCAGCGGGCCGTGGTCGTGCTCCGCTACTACGAGGGCCTCTCCGAGGCCGAGATCGCACAGACCCTGGGCGTCAGCGCGGGGACGGTGAAAAGCCAGGCCAGCAAGGCCATGGCGACACTGCGGACGCGACTTGGCGCGCCCGCGGAGGGCAGGTGATGGGCATGGACATCGACGACGAGCTGCGCAGGTTGTTCGCCGACGACCGGCTGGACCTCCCGGTCCGCCCCGGCGCGACGGACGCCGTGGTCACCGGTGCCGGTAGGCGGCGCAGGCGGCGGCAGGCGGTCACGGCCGCGAGCGGCGTGCTCACCGCGGTGGCCCTGCTGATCGGCGGTATCACGCTCGGCGGGCTCAACACCTCGTCCGCCCCACCCGGCCAGCAGGTCTTGCCGACGCTGACCACCACGACCGTCCAGGCCACCAAGGTCGCCGCACCGCCGACCTCCACCGTGGTGATCTCGCAGATGACGGGCAGCAGCATGTCCGGCTCGGTCAGCACCGTGCCGGAGTTGCGGCCCGCCGGGTTCAGCAAGATCCGGCTCGGGATGTCGGTGGCGGAGGCCGAGGCGACCGGGGAACTGGTCGCGCTCGAGGTGAAGTCGCGGGACTGCAAGGCCTACAACTTCAAGGCTTACACCGCGGAGAACTCGATGGCGGTCGGCATCTCACCGACCGACGGCGTGGTGGCGATCTTCCCGCCGCCCGGGGCGCGCACCCCCGAGGGGATCGGCCACGGCTCGCCCGAGGCCGATGTCCGCAACGCCTACCCGGCGGGCACCACCGACGCGCACGGTTACTGGATCGTCGACCTGGGCGATGGCAAGGCCTACTCGTTCGGGTTCGGCCGGGACAAGGCGGTCACCGAGATCGGGCTCTACAGCGACAAGCAGATGTGCTTCGGATAGCCAGAAGACGGGAGCGGGCCTGGGGGCTGCTCCCGTCTTCGTCTTACCGCTAGAGCCAGCTGCTGCAGCTCGCTGTTAGATCTCGCTGTTAGAGCTTGCCGCCCGCGGCGCGCGGCGCCAGCGGGTCGTCGCCGTTGTCACCGACGTGCTCGCGGGCCAGGTGCGCCTCGACGTCGAACAGGTTGCCGTTGGAGCGCTTGACGACGTTGAGCAGGGTGCGCATCGAGGCGACTTCCTCGACCTGTTCCTTGAGGAACCACTGCATGAACTGCTCGCCCTTGTAGTCGTCCTCGTCCCTGGCGACCTTGGCGAGGTTGACGATCTCGTCGGTCACCGCGCGCTCCTGCTGCAGCGCGAGGGTGACCAGCTCGGCGGCGTCAGCGAACTCGTTGCGCACCTCGTCGACACCGGGCACGGACACCGGGACGTCGTTGTCGAGCAGGTACTGGGTGAGCATCATCGCGTGGTTGCGCTCTTCCAGCGACTGCCTATAGAAGTGGTGGGCCAACCGGGGGAGGTCTTGGCCGTCGAACCACACCGCCAGCGCGACATACTGCTGGGACGCGGTGAACTCGTTGCGGATCTGCACCTGCAGCAGCTTGTGGAACTTGGAGGTCATGCCCTCAGACGGTACGCGATTGCCGCGCCTATCGCGCTATTCGTCCCCCATTTCGGCGGCCATTTTGATCACGTTAGGCAAGGCTGTGGAAACATAATTCAGGTTAGCCATTCCTAAGTCGTGGGCCCTGCTTCACCGCATCGTGCGACACGCTCCGGGCGGCGGGACCGCTTGCCGGGTGCGAGGATCGCCCGGCACGGCAAGCCCCGACGACCTGGAAGGGAGGCGCACCGTGGAATCCGACTGGCGCTGGTACACCGCAGCGGCTTCGATGATCTTGGCCGTCTTCGGCACGCTCACCTTCCTCGCCCTGCGCTGGTTGCTCTCGTGAACAACTCGGCGCCGGGAAAAGGTAGCCTCGCCTAACCGAATGCCATTCTAGAGCGGATCGCGCGACACCGGGCAGGACATGCACCGCGGACCGCCGCGGCCGGTGCCCAGTTCCGAACCGCTGATCCGCAGCACCTCGATTCCCGCGTCCTCCAGCCGGGAATTGGTTTCCACGTTGCGCTCGTAGGCGACGACCACGCCGGGGGCCAGCGCCAGCGTGTTGTTGCCGTCGTCCCACTGCTCGCGCTCGGCGGTGACCGGGTCCAGGCCGGTGTCGATCACCCGCAGCCGGTCGATGCCCATCGCGGCCGCCGCGGCCTCCAGGAACGGCGCGGGCCCGTCGACGCCGACACCGCTCCCGCTGGGGCGCAGCGTGTAGGCGCGCAGCGTGTCGCGCACCGCCGGGTACATGACCACGGCGTCGCGGTCGACCATCGTGCAGACCGTGTCCAGGTGCATGGTCGCCCGGTCCTGCGCGATCGGCACCGCCAGCACGGTGTGCGCCAGGCCGTCGCGGAAGGCCGAGCGGGCCAGCGACTCCGCGCCAGCGGGGGTGGTGCGCTCGCCGACCCCGATCGCGATGACCCCGGGGGCCAGCAGCAGGACGTCGCCGCCCTCGACGGGGGCGGAGTGGGCGCCGTACGCGCGGCCCGCGGTGCGGAAGCGGGGGTGGTAGGCGTAGATCAGGTCCAGCAGCGCGGTCTCCCTCGCGCGCGCGGGCATGGCCAGCGACGCGATCGCCACCCGGTCGCCGATCCAGACCGACGAGTCCCGGGTGAACAGCAGGTTCGGCAGCGGGTCGACCACGAAGTCGTGCGGGTGGTGCATCTTGCGCACCAGCGACGCGCCCTCGGCCGCGGGCAGCTCCTCGAAGGTCATCCCCCCGGTCAGCACGTCGGCGAGCCCCTTGGCGTCCACAGTGGACAGGTATCCGCCCAGCGCGTCGGCGAGCTCGTTGCCCAGCCTGCGCCGGTCGACGGCGGTGGCGGCGGCCGCGGCGTGCGCGCGCTCGTCGGCCAGGGCGACCACCAGGCTGTCGAACAGCCGCATGACCTCGACGCCGCGCGCGGTCAGCACGTCGGCGAAGGCGTCGTGCTCGTCCTGGGCGCGGTCGACCCACGGGATGCTGTCGAACAGCAGCTGGTCGTTGTTGCGCGGGGTCAGCCGCTTGAGCTCGTTGCCCGGGCGGTGCAGCAGGACCGTGCGCAGCGGGCCGACCTCGCTGTCCACGCGCGGTGCTGGCGCTGGCTGCTCGGCATCGGGGACATCGGGGAAGGCGGTCACGGCTTCGAGCGTAACCACTCGGTAAGGAAAACACCGCCCGCGATGGGGTCTAATGGCGGAGAACGCCACACATCGCCACGCCGATATACCGATCGTTAACTGAAAGGCCGAGTTGATGCGTCAAACGTTGCGTCGGAAGCTGCTTTGGGGCGGCATGGTCGCCGTCGTTCTGGTCGCAGGCGTCGGATTGTGGTTGTTCCAGCCGTGGAAGCTGTTCACCCGGAGCACGGTGGACGAGGCCCTCCCGTTCGTCTCGACCACCACGGTGGCGTCGGTCGTCGCCACTGCGCCAACCGCGGTCCCGACCACCACGGTTAGCCCTACCGGGCCCAGGGTGCTCGCGGAGGGTGCTTTCGTTAGCCAGGAGCACCCCACCAGCGGTACGGCCCGCGTCCTTGAGCAGGACGGCACCCGCATCTTGCGCCTAGAAGGCTTCTCCACCTCCGATGGCCCCGACGTCCACGTGTGGCTCTCCGCTACCCCCGCAGCCGCCGACTGGAAGGCCTACAACAGCACTCGCCACGTAGCCCTGGGCAAGCTCAAGGCCACCGACGGCAACCACAACTACGCCATCCCCGTCGACGCCGACCTCGCCGGGCTTCAGAGCGCTGTTATCTGGTGCGACCGCTTCAACGTCGCCTTCGGGTCCGCGCCTCTTAGCCTCACTTAGGCGGGCAGCTTGGGACCCTTCTTAAGCAGCGGGGCGAAGAGGTCGCCGTGGGTGGAGACGCGGTCCAGGACGTCGTCGGCGGTGAAGGTGACGTCGGCGACGGAGCGGCAGGACTCGACTTCGGCCCAGGTCAGCGGGGTCGATACGGTCGGCTCGGGCCGGGCTCGCAGTGAGTAGGGCGCGACCGTCGTCTTGTTGGGGTTGTTCTGGCTCCAGTCGATGAAGATCTTGCCGCGGCGGAGGTTCTTGGCCATCCGGGAGACCACCAGGCGCGGCATCTCGCGCTCTAGCCGCTCGGCGAGGGCCTTGGCGTAGTCGGAGGTCCGGTTGGGCGTGCTGGTGGTCACCGCGGCGTAGAGCTGCATGCCCTTGGACCCGCTCGTCTTCGCGACCACGTCCAACCCGTCCTCGACCAACACCTCCCGCAGCCGCAGCGCCACCTCGCAGCACTCGACCACCGTCGCGGGGGAGCCCGGGTCGAGGTCGAACACCAGTCGGTCCGGCGACCTCTTAGCCCCACGCGGACCAACCGTCCACTGAGGAACATGGAGCTCAAGCCCGGCCAGGTTCGCTGCCCACACCAGGGATGGCAGGTCGCTGAGCAGCGCGAAGTCGAGGCTCTCGGCGCCGGTAGTGCTGCCGGGAGTCTCTATGGTCACCGTGCGGATCCAGTCAGGGGAGTGCCTAGAGGCGTTCTTCTCGAAGAACCCCGCCTTGGCGACACCGTCGGGAAACCGGCGGAACGTCACCGGTCGGTCGATCAAGTGCGGCGCGAGCACGGGTGCGACCCGGCTGTAGTAGTCGATCACGTCGCCCTTGGTGAAGCCGTCCTCCGGGTAGAGCACCTTGTCGAGGTTGGTCAACCGCAGCCGCCTGCCCTCGACCTCGACGAGCACCTCGCCGCTCACCCGTCCCACCTGCCTGGATCCGCCGCTAAGTCCGACGGGTCCTTGTCGGCCCGTAAGCCCCGCCACGTCGGCGCCCGCATCCGCCCGTCGTCGGTCCAGTGCAGGAACGCGACCTCTCCCACCAAGCTCGGGGTGACCCACTGCGCCCCGCGCACCCGGTCCACGTCATTGCAGAACGGCGACGTCTTACGCGCGAGCCGGTGCAGCTTCTCCGTCAGCGTCTTAAGCATGTGGTCGGTGAACCCGGTCCCAACATGCCCCACATACCTGAGCCCCTCAGGCGTAGGCAGCCCTACCAGCAGGGAGCCGAACACCTCAGAGCGTCGCCCCTCCCCAGGCCGCCAGCCGCCGATGACCACCTCTACAAAGCGCTGATCAGTGATCTTGAGCCACTCGGAGGCACGCCGACCCGGGTGATAACGCGACCCGAGCCGCTTGGCGATGATCCCTTCTAGTTCCTGCTCGCGAGCCGTCTCCAACACCGCAGCGCCCTCGCCGGGGTAGCTAGGCGATGTGTTCCAGTGCGGCCCACGCAGGTTCAGCGCGACCAATCGCTCCCGCCGCGCGGTGTAAGGCAAGTCGAGACAAGAGCGGCCGTCGAGGTGCAGCACGTCGAACACCACGTACGTCACTGGCGTGTCTACCGCCAGCCGCCGAGTCAAACGCTCCTCGGTGACGTGCATCCGTTTCTGGAGTTCGGAGAAGGAGGGCCTGCCATCGCGAAAAGCCACGATCTCACCGTCGAGCCACACCTGCGTGCTGCCCAGCTCCTCACCCAACACGCGCAACTCCGGGTACGTGCTGGTGATGTCGTTCCCCTTACGCGAGAACAACCTCAGCCGGCCACCATCCACCCTGGCCAGCGCGCGAACACCGTCCCACTTGAACTCGTACGCCCACTGCTCGTCGTCCGCGGGCAGCGCACCCGGGCTGGCCAGCATCGGCTCAAACACGGCAGGTAGGGCTACCCAGTCCGACCGCTGCGGCGGCTCTGACCGACGAACCATCCAGTCCTTGTCGGACTTTCCCCCGTGGAAGAAGGTGTACTTGCCCTGCACCCGCGAGCCGGACAGCACTACCGCCACCTCGCGGTCGCTCCACTTGACCGTCTCGTAGGTGCCCCGGTCCCAGATCACCATCCGACCACCGCCGTACTCGCCCTTGGGGATGTCGCCCTCGAAGGTCGCGTACTCCATCGGGTGGTCCTCGGTGTGCACCGCCAACCGGATGTCACCCTGCTCGGTCGGCAGCCCCCTGGGCACCGCCCAGCTCACCAGCACGCCACCGCGCTCAAGCCGGACGTCCCAGTGCAGCCTGGACGCGTGGTGCTCCTGGATGACGAAGGTGTTGTCGTCCCCGACCGGCAGGGCGTCCTCGACCGGCACGGGCTCCGGAGTCTTCCGGGCGTCGCGCTTGCGCCGGTACTCGCCCAGCCCCGCCATGTCGTCCTTCGTACCCGGAGCTGCGGTGATCCGCCAGGGAAAGGTATTGAAACGCTGTTACGTAACGCTGTAATCTGTCCGCATGCTCACCCTCTCCGACCCCAGCCGCTACCTCGCGGGCACCGTCCTGCTCACCATCGTCGGCATCGAGTTCGGCGGCTGGTTCCTCATGCGCGTGGCGCGCGGGCAGCAGCAACTAACGCCCTTCCAGCAGAAGTTCGCCCGAGCGGGCCACGCGCACGCAGGCGTCTTAGTGACCCTCGGCCTGGTCTGCCTGCTCATGGCAGACGCCGCAGGCCTCGAAGGCGCCATCGGCTGGATCGCCCGCATCGGCGTCCCGGCCGCAGCGGCGCTGATGTCCTCGGGGTTCTTCTTCTCTTCTATGGGCAAGGACGTGACGAAGCCCAACAAGCTCATCGCCCTGATCTGGCTCGGCGCCCTGTCCCTCGCCGCAGGCGTGACCTCGATCGGTATCGGCCTACTTGTCGCCTAGGGCAGCCAAGACACCTTGCCTCGCAGCAGCGAATACCCAACGAACGCCACGAAGTCCAACAGCGTGTGCGCGATGACCAGCGGCCACAACCGCCCGGTCTTCTGCCACACCCGTCCGAACACCAAGCCCATCACCAGGTTGCCGATGAACCCGCCAAACCCCTGGTAGAGGTGGTACGACCCGCGCAACACAGCAGCCGCGAACAGCGCCGTGTTCTCCCGGAACCCCAGGTGCCGCAGCCGGGTCAACAGATACCCGACCACCAACACCTCCTCCGCCCAAGCATTCCCCGCCGCCAACAACGTCAACGCGAACGGCCGCCACCAGGTGTCCCCCAGGGTGGAAGGAGCAACCGCCAAGTTGATCCCCACCGCATGCCCCACCAGGTAGAACACCAACCCCGGCACCCCGATCAGCGCCGCCAGCCCGACCCCCGCAGCCGCATCCCGCCCCTTGCGCCCCCCGTCCAACCCAACCTGGTGCAGCCGAGTCCCTGCCCGGTACAGGAGATAAAGCCCCAACGCCCCCCAAGCAACCAGCCGGATGGCACCCAGCAGCTGCTTGATCAGGTCCAACACCCCAACGTCCGCCTGCGGCACGTTGATCGCAATCGATTGCTGATTGAGCGCCACCGGCTGCAACAACGCGTCCAACAGCGACACCAGGCTGCTCAACCCAGACAACCCAAGCGTGATCGCGAAGACGATGACCAGCTCAACCCACACCAACCGCCGCTGACCAGGGTCGACGATCAACTCATCGCCCGGCCGCTCCGGCGCCAGCCACGCCCGCAGATTCACCACCCCGGCGAACCTACCCCCAGCCCCTTACCCCAAACCCAGTGCCAGCCCCCGGACCCCCACAGTCAGCGCTGTCAGCCCACCCAACCTCATCACCGCTCGCAGAACCCACTGGTCCCCGGATGGCCCCCGCGTATCCGGGTGGCCCACAACCCGCTGGTTCCCTCAGTTGTCCACAACCCCCTCACCCATCCACAGTTCCGCCCGCACCCCCTTGACAGCCCCCGAAATCGACTAAGCTGGATGTGGGTGGCCCCCCGGGTGGGCGGGGGTCTGCCGTCCGCCGGGTGGATCTTGCCGACAAGTAAAAGTGGCCTCTGAGCTGGGGATTGGGCCGAATCGGCCCGTCCGCCAAATCCAACACGGTGGCATCACGGATGGTCGAAGCTGACGCGATGTCGGCCCCTGGGCACTCGGATCCGGCGGTGTCAGCCCGACCCCCGCCAGGTCCCACCCAACCCACCCACTCAGCCCCGCGCGCCTCGGAGCCGCCCCAGCCCCGTCAGGTCCGCCCCAGCCCAGTTGATCAGCCTCTGGACAATCGGAAGCCGCCGGTGCCAACCCAACCCCCGTCAGGACCGGCCCCAACCCACCAACTCAGCCCCCGGACACTCGGACCCTGCGGTGCCAGCCTGCGCCCCGTCAGGTCCGCCTCAGCCCACCTGCTCAGCCCCGCGCCCCTCGGAGTCGCTGGTGCCAGGCCTGCTCGATGGGGCGGACTTGTTTTGCGTGGGGGGACGGCACCCGTAGCGTCGTTCAGCGGCAGGGCCTGCTTTTGGGCCCCTGCTTTGCGGTTCTGCCACGGGTGTCGTAGGGGCCCCGCGCAAAACAAGTTCGCCCCATCGAGCTTTTCGCATTGCCGCGGATCGGGCCCGATGTCGCCGCTAGGCGACGAGGCGTCCGATCCCGGTTCGCCGAGGTCGCCGCCAGGCGACGAGGCCGAAGTTCAGCACACGTCAAACGTCACCCAGCATGCCGACTGGCCAAGAACGGGCACCCCACCAACCGCCGCAGCTCCGCACTCAACTCACTCGGATCACTCACCGGCCGCGAGAACGCCAACCGCACGTCATGATCCGCGTCAATCGCCTCAACCCGCAGTCGCAGCCCAAACCGGTCCAACCCCAACGGCCGCACATGCCCCCCGCGCAGGTCCTCCGGCAAGTGCCGCACCAACGCCCCCACCACATCCGTGTGCGAGAGCTCCAGGTGCCGCAACCACCCCGCCTCGAACGACGCGAACGGGTCCGGCGAAGCCTGCGTGAACGCCTCGACCGCGACCGAGTGCGACCCCTCCGCGTCGGCCAGCACCAGCGACGCGGGCAGCAACCGCAGCAGTGACGCGCCGTGCCCCAGGTCGAGCAGCCGCGGATCGGGCCGCTCCTCCGCGATCCGCACCGCCAGGTCGCGCGCCTCGTCGTCGCCCAGGGCGCGCAGCCAGCCGGTGATCCACAGCAGGCCTCGGACCGGCTCCCGCAGCGGGACCGGCGCCGTGTCGGCGAGCTCGACCATCGTCGCCAGTTCGCCGCGCGGTGCCTGCCACGCCGAGCCGACCAGTTCGTGGTCGACCGGCAGCAGCACGCTCACCGACCCGTCGGCGTGCACGTGGTGCAGCAGCGGGACGACCCGGTCGGCCTGCCCCTGGTCCGCGGCCGGGACCAGCGTGGCGCGCCCGCCGAGCGCGGCGATGGTCCGCGCGCGTTCCGCCGGGTGCGGGGCGGGGGGACGTGGTGCGTCCGTTCTGCTCACGGCTCACCTCCTGAGTTAGGTCACCCTAACTTGCTGGCGGGTCCGCTGGGAAGTCGTGCGGAGCGGGATCCCACCAAGTAGTTACGCTGCCCGCGTCCACCACCTGGAGGGGTACATGAGCGAGGCACCCGCGGTCGCACCACCGACCGACACGCCCGCGATCGAGGACCTGGCCACCGCCAAGGCCCTCGCCGCGCTTCGCCTGCCGCTGATCGGCCTGCCGCTGGCCGCCGTCGTCTTCGCCGCACCGGCCATCTGGCTGGCCTCGGCGGGCGCGGGCTGGATCGGGATCGCGGTGCTGACCATCGGCGCGCTCGCGTTCGTGATCACGGCGATCCTGGCGGTGATCATCACCGGCTTCTGGATCGGCCCCGCCGGGCGGTTGCTGCGGGCTGAACCGTGGCGAGCCGCATCGGTCAAGGTCTACCGGCCCACCAAGGGCTTTCCGCGCGCACGGTTGGTAGTCCAAGAGGCGGACGGGACCACGGTGAACCTCTTGGCCCCAGCGCTGCCATGGGCCGCGCAGCAGATCCTCGCGCGTACCGGCAAGATCTGGCTGGTAGGCCCGGACGACAAGGGCTGGGTTGCCATCCGGTCGAGCGGCCTAGCGCTTCCGCTCGGGCAGGCCCGGGTCACCCAGGCTGACCTATCGAGCGGCTACGAGATCAGCGTCGACCAGCCCGATCCGAGCCGGGCATCCCTCGCCTCCGGTGACGCCGTCCTGGCCAAGGTGATCGCCACCCCACGTAAGAGGTCGCGCACGGACTTGGTCGCGCCGGTCGTCCTCTTGGCGTTCGCGGGCTTCGTCGTAGTGGACCTGCTTAAGCGCGGCGTCCGGTCTGACCAGGTGTGGCTAGCCGTCGGGGTCTTCGTGGGCACCCTCATCATCGCCGGCTTCTTCGCGTGGCGGCTCTACAAGGCTCTGTACTGGGCAAAGATGGACCGTCTGCTGTCTGCGGGCCCGTGGAAGTCGGTCTCGGTAGAGCTACCGGAGCCGACGAGCGTGGGCAGGGCGACGGTGACGGCACAGGCGACTCTGCCGGATGGCCGTATTGTGCCAGTGACACTTCCGCGCGCTGTTCACGCTGTCCGCGCGAATATCGCGGCCACCGGAAAACTGTGGGTGGCGGGTACGCCTACCGCGGGAAAGCGGATGGCAGCGGGAATCCCCGGCTATCCATTCCTCAACCGCGCCGAGTTCGGTTCCTGACCGGCGCCAAGCCACCCGCGCGTGGCCCGCTCGGTCACCAGCGCGGCCGCCTTGATCCCGTCGAGCTCGTCGGCGACCTCGTCCGCGCCGACCAGCTCCTCGACCCCGCTCACCGAGGTCTCCAGCTGGCCGATCAGCGTGTTGTACGTGTCGGTCAGCCGCTCCAGTTCGTCCACATCGTCCGCCGCGACGTCGACCCGCACGATCGCCGACGCCCGCACCGCGAACCGGCGCAGGATGCGCTCCAACACCTCCAGCGTCTGGTCCAGCCGCGGGTCGAACTCACCGCGGACCGACTGGAACCGTCGCAACCAGACGTCCTCAGCGGAGTCCGGCTCGATCGCGGGCGGCGCGACCTCCGGCTCCCTGATCAGGTGCGCGATGCCCGCGCGGCCGCCGAGCACGACGAGGCCGACCCCCACGGTCATCCACGCGGGCAGGTGAATCGCCCAGGCGACGCAGGCCGCGCTCGCCGCTAACAGCAGACCCCAGGGATCGGCCAGTTCTCTCGTGTAGCCCATTGCCCACCCTTTAACCACCCAGCCAGGACAGGGCCAAGATCCTAGGGGGAAACACCCTCCAATTGCGACCCCGACGCTGGTTGGTAATTTGCGGACAATGGGTGCCGGGGTGGTTGATTGGGCGGTATTCGAATGTGAACACCGCCCAATCAAAATCGAATCAGTTCCAGTCGGGGCCGCGCTTGCTCCAGCTCCAGGCGTACCTCGGGTCCTCGCTGTCGGTGGCGGCCTCGCCCAGGTCCAGCGGTCGGAAGGTGTCGACCATCACCGCGGTCTCGTCGAAGTAGTCCGCGCCGATCGAGGCCTCGGCCGCGCCGGGCTGCGGGCCGTGGGTGAACCCGCTCGGGTGCAGAGACAGCGACCCGATGCCGATGCCGGAGCCCTTGCGCGCCTCGTAGTTGCCCCCCACGTAGAACATCAGCTCGTCGGAGTCGACGTTCGCGTGGTTGTAAGGCACCGGGATCGCGTCGGGGTGGTAGTCGACCTTGCGCGGCATGAACGAGCAGATCACGAAGTTCGGGCCCTCGAAGGTCTGGTGCACCGGCGGCGGCTGGTGGATCCGGCCGGTGATGGGCTCGAAGTCGTTGATGTGGAACGCCCAGGGGTAGAGGCAGCCGTCCCAGCCCACCACGTCGAACGGGTGGTTGGCGTAAGTGAACCGCGTTAGGCCTGCCCGGTGCCGCACGAGCACCTCGACGTCCTCACCCTCGACGAGCAGTGGCTCCGTGGGACCCCTCTGGTCGCGCTCGCAGTAAGGGGAGTGCTCGAGGAACTGACCCTTGGTCGACAGGTAGCGCTTAGGCGGCCCGATGTGACCAGACGCCTCGACGATGTAGAGCCGCATCTCGCCGTTGGGCACAACGCGGTAGGTGGTCGAGGTGGGGATGACGAGGTAGTCGCCGTCAGACACCTCAAGAGCGCCGTAGACGGTCTCCACCGTCCCGCTGCCGCCTTGGACGTAGAACAGCTCATCGCCTACCGCGTTGCGGTAGAGCGGGCTGGGCGCGGACGCGATGGCGAAGCCGATGATGACGTCCGAGTTGCCGAACAGGGTCCTGCGGCCGGTCACCGCGTCAGTGTCGGCGCCGAACTTGAGGTCCTGGGTGCGGAAGTGCCGCGGCTTGAGCGGGTGGTTCGGCACCAGCTTGCCGCGGAAGTCCTCGACGACCTCGGCGTTCACGATCGCGGTCGGCAGGTGGCGGTGGTAGAGCAGTGCGGAATCGGAGGAGAACCCCTCGACCCCCATCAACTCCTCGGCGTAGAGCTTCCCCTCCGGTGAGCGGAACTGGGTATGCCTCTTGCGGGGGATGTCCCCAACGCGCCGGTAGTGCGGCATTGCTCCTCCGAAGACCTCTCAAGACCCTGCTGTGACGTTCGCCGGAGATGTTCGACTAGCGGACATCTTTGTTCAGTTGGCGGTACGCTACTAGCGTGTCAGCCGTGTCAAGCGCAGCTCCCCTCCCAGTGCCCGGTCCGCGCGGCATCCCGCCGCTGTTCGCGCGGCTTGTCGACGACGCGGCCCTGTTCCCCCCGGGCAACGCGCCCATGCCCGACGCGGTGCGCATGCACCTCGCCGGTCGGGACGGCGAGCGCGCGGGCGTGATGGGCCTGTTCCTGTGCAACGCCTCCCGCCTGCCCGAGCTCATCACCGAGCTGGTGAAGGCGAAACCGGCCAAGCCGGTCGCCCTCTCGCTGGTGATCGACACCGGTCTGGGCGGGGTGCCCAAGGCCCTGTCGATCGTCGAGTCGCGAGCCGAGCTGCTCGCGTTGCGGATGGTCGAGATGCCCGCCCCCGCCGACGTCGACGACGTGTGGCTCGAGCGGGTGAACGAGTTCGTGCCCGAGGACGTCATCCGCGTCGTGGAGCCCCGCCGGGGCGGCCAGGAGTGGCTCGACGGCATCCGCCGGGTCGTCGACCACGGCAGCTGGCCCAAGATCCGCTGCGGCGGCCTCAGCCGCGAGGCGTTCCCCAGCGTGGACGAGGTCGCCGACTTCCTGGCGGTCATCAGCCGCGGTGAGGCCTCGTTCAAGGCGACCGCTGGCCTGCACAACGCGGTCCGCCACACCGACCACGAGACCGGCTTCGACCACCACGGCTTCCTGAACCTGCTGGTCGCGACCTCGCGGCTGCTCTCAGGCGGGGACGTGCGCGGCGCGCTGTCGGAGACCGACGGCACCGTGCTGGCCGCCGAGGCCGCCGAGCTGTCCGACCAGGCCGCGCACGCGGTTCGGGCGGTGTTCGGTTCGTACGGATCCTGCTCGCTCAGCGAGCCGGTGGAGGACCTGGAAGGGCTGGGCCTGCTGTGAGCTGGATCGACGACCCCGCGTTCGCCGAGGACAAGCCCTTCGGCCCCCAGACGCTGCCTTACGGCGTCGTGGAGACCTCTGACGGGCCTGCTGTCGCTGTGCGCGTCGGCGACCACGCCTTGCCGCTGAGGCCCATTGCGGACGAGTTCACGGCGGAGCTGGCCGAGCTTGTCGCGGCTTCTTCGCTAGACCCGCTGCTCGCCGCAGGTAGGCCTGCCTGGTCCGCGCTGCGCGCGAGGCTCACGGAGCTGGTGAAGGCCACTGCCGCGCCCGACGGCGCGGTGCTGTTGCCGCTGTCGGAGACCAAGACCCGCCTGCCGTTCACGGTCGGCGACTACGTGGACTTCTACTCGTCGCGCAACCACGCCGAGAACGTCGGCCGCATCTTCCGGCCGGACACCGACCCGATCTTCCCCAACTGGAGCCACCTGCCCGTTGGCTACAACGGTCGCTCCGGCACGGTCGTCGTCTCCGGCACCGACGTCGAGCGCCCGCACGGGCAGCGCAAGGGCGACGACGGCCCGGTCTTCGGCCCTAGCGTCCGCCTGGACATCGAGGCCGAGATCGGTTTCGTCTGCGGTGGGCCCGTCGCGCGCCGCGTGTCCACCTCGGCCGCGGCGGACCACGTGTTCGGCGTGGCCGTCGTCAACGACTGGTCCGCCCGCGACATCCAGGCCTGGGAGTACGTGCCGCTCGGCCCACACCTGGGCAAGTCGTTCGCGACCTCGATCGGCGCCTGGATCACCCCGCTGGAGGCGTTCGCCGCCGCCCGCGTCGCGGTTCCCGACCCCGGCCACCCCCGGGTGGACTACCTGGTCGAGGACACCAACTGGGGCCTGGACATCCACCTCCAGGTGTTCTGGAACGGCACCCTCGTGTCCAAGCCCGACTTCGCGGGCATGGCGTTCTCCTTCGCCCAGCAGCTCGCGCACATGACCGTCAACGGCGCCTCCGTGCGCCCCGGCGACCTGTTCGCCTCCGGCACCATCTCCGGCCCGGAGAAGCACCAGCGCGGCTCGTTCCTGGAGCTGAGCTGGGGCGGCAAGGAGCCGATCACCCTCGACGACGGCAGCGAGCGCACGTTCCTGCAGGACGGCGACACCGTCGTCATCACCGCCACCGCGCCAGGTCCGGACGGCACGGTCATCGGCTTGTCCGAGGTGACCGGGACCATCCTGGCCGCGGGGGACTGACCGGTGCCTGGCATACGGTCGACGGGACCGGTTACCCGACAGCCGGTCCCGGTGGCCAAGGAGAGCTCGCTCACCCTCGACCGCGGCCTGGCGTTGCTCCAGGCCGTGGCCGACTCCGACACCGAGGCGCCGACGATAAGCGACCTGGCGGCGTCTATAGGCGCCAGCCGGGCCGCTGTGTACCGGCTGCTCGTGCCGCTGCAGGCACGCGGTCTGGTGCGGCGTGAGGGGTCGAAGGTCCGCCTCGGTCTGGGCTTACTCCAACTCGCCGCGAAGGTCGCCCCGCAGCTGCGCGTGGCGGCCCTTCCGGCGCTGCGGGAGCTCGCCGAGGCAGTTGGCGCTACCGCACACCTGACGGTCGCCGATGGCGATGAGGCCCAGGCTGTCGCCGTGGTCGAGCCGTCTTGGACGACCTATCATGTGGCGTACCGGGTCGGCACTCGTCACCCGCTGCACAAGGGCGCGGCCGGTAAGGCCATCACGATGCGTCCGGGGGATCCGGGCTGGTTGGGTTCGGTCGGTGAGCTGCAGCCAGGCGCCTACGGGATAGCTGCCCCGGTTCGCGGGGTGCTGGATCTGCGCGCAAGCGTTGGCGTCGTCACCTTCGAGCCGTTGGACGGGATGGTCGTCGGCCCGAAGGTGGTCGCTGCGGCCGCGGTCATCGCCGAGTCGCTCCGCTAGCCCCTGGTCTCCGCGGTCACCCAGTCCAGGTACTCGGGACTGCCCTGAGCGATCTCCACAGCTACGACCTGCGGCAGGTCGTAGCTGTGGTTGCGCTGGATGTGCTCGATCAGCGCGGTAACCCTGTCTGCGGTCGTCTTAACCACCAACCGCCACTCGGGGTCCTTGGTGATCGCCCCCTCCCAGCGGTACACGCTGGTGATGGGGACGATGTGCACGCATGCGCCCAGATGCCCCGCCACGATGCTGGTGGCGAGGCTCTCGGCCTCCTCGGCCGTGCCAGTGGTTGTCACGACCTGGAAGTGATCGGCGCCCATGCCGTGATCCTAGGGATCAGAAGATCGCTTCGTAGGCGGCGAACAACGCGAAGCCCGCGAAGACCACCCCGGCCACGCGCTGGATCAGGTGCGGCTTGATGCGTTCGGCGATCTTGCGCCCCACAAGCACGGCAATCCCAGCGACGAGCACCAGCGCTACCCACGCGCCCAAGCCAACCCAGACGGGCGACTCGTAGCGCGCTGATAGCCCTGCCGTGGCGATCTGCGAAGCGTCACCCCACTCGGCGGCGAACAAGACGCCGAACGATGTCAGCGCAGCCCGCCAGAACGAGACGGTCGGGTTGGCCTCCTGGGCGTCGGCGACCTCGTCGTCCTGCTTAGCGAAACCTTCCCTGAGTAGCAGGAAGGCACCGAGCGCGAACAGCACGGCCACCACGCCTGCCACCACCTGGTCGGGCAGCAGCGTCAGCACGCCGCCGAACGCGGCGGCGATCACGCATTGCACCGCGAACGCCGCGCTGACCCCGACGAACACCGGCCACGCGCGGTAGCGGGTCGTCAGGATCAGGGTCGCCACCAGCGTCTTGTCCGGTAGCTCGACGGCGAGCACCAGCGCGAAAGCACTGGCGAACGCGATCAGGTCACTTCCCACAGCGATGTCCTCCACGTCCGGGCCCGGACGGAGGAAGGCGAGCTCTTCTCCGACCGGGCATGGTCCTACCCGGCCGGAGGTCTCGTTCGCCCGCTTTAAGCGGGTGAGGCACCGGACTCGATCACGAGTCAGTATGTCGATGTCCTCGCCGGACCGCCGGATGGCTGCGGTCGCGGGAACTACTCCCCTCAGGCCCGGTAAGCCTACCCGCGAGAGGTAGCTCTGCCGAACGTGTACCTGGTCACGGGACCTACGTCCCGCACGGACAGGACTCGCGCACCTGCGAATTCCGGCGGCCCAGGTCGACACTGTTCATCGTGGACGTTCTGGAGTTGGCGCGGTGGCAGTTCGGGATCACCACCGTCTACCACTTTCTGATGGTGCCGCTGACCATCGGTCTTGCGGTGCTGGTCGCCGGGATGCAGACCGCGTGGGTCCGCACCGGCCACGAGAAGTACCTGCGGATGACCAAGTTCTGGGGCAAGCTGCTGCTGGTCAACTTCGCCATGGGCGTGGTGACCGGCATCGTGCAGGAGTTCCAGTTCGGCATGGCCTGGAGCGAGTACTCCCGCTTCGTCGGCGACGTGTTCGGCGCGCCGCTGGCGATGGAGGGCTTGGTCGCGTTCTTCGTCGAGTCCACCTTCCTCGGCCTGTGGATCTTCGGCTGGGACCGGCTGCCCAAGCGGGTGCACCTGGCCTGCGCCTGGGCGTTCAGCCTGGCCACGATCGCCTCGGCGTACTTCATCCTGGCCGCGAACTCGTGGATGCAGCACCCGGTCGGGGTGGAGCTGGTCGACGGCAAGCCGCGGCTGACCTCGATCTGGGCCGTGCTGACCAACAACACCGCGCTGGCCGCGATCCCGCACACGGTGGCCGGGTGCTTCGCCGTGGCGGGGGCGTTCCTGGTCGGCATCGGCGGTTGGCACCTGTGGCGCCGCCGCGACGACGACGGGCCGGTGTGGCGGGCGTCGGTGCGCTACGGCGGCTGGGTCGGTGTGGTGGCGTTCAGCGCGCTGGCGATCACCGGTGACGTGCAGGGCAAGCTGATGTTCGAGCAGCAGCCGATGAAGATGGCCGCTGCCGAGGCGCTGTGCCACACCGAGCAACCCGCGAGTTTCTCGATCTTCGCGATCGGCGACGTGACCAGGCCGGACTGCGAGAACGTCAAGTCGATCACGGTGCCCGCCCTGCTGTCGTTCTTGGCGCACAACGACTTCAACAGCGAGGTCCGCGGCATCGAGGACCTGGTCCAGGAGTACCGCGACCGTTACGGCGCCAACTACCCGGTGGACGACCGGCTGGGTGAACTGTCCGGCAAGCCGATCGACTACGTGCCCAACCTGCCGGTCACCTACTGGGGCTTCCGGCTGATGATCGGCTTCGGCGCGCTGGCCGCGCTCGCCGCCGTCGGGGTGCTGTGGGTGACCCGACGTGGCCGGATCCCGCGCGGCAAGTGGTTCCCGATCGCCGTGCTCGGCGGGATCGCGACCCCGTTCCTGGCCAACAGCTTCGGCTGGATCTTCACCGAGATGGGTCGTCAGCCGTTCGTGGTGGTGCCCAACCCGTCCGGTGTGGACGGCGTGTGGATGTTCACCGCGCGCGGGGTCTCCGGGCTGACCACCGGTGAGGTCTGGACGTCGCTGATCGCGCTGACCCTGGTGTACGGGGCGCTGGCGGTGGTCGAGGTGTTCCTCATCGCCAAGTACGTGCGCGGTGGTGTCGCCGGGGTCATGCCGCCCAAGCCGCCGGACAAGACCGACGACGACCAACTCGCCTTCGCGTACTAGGAGTCCACTGTGGAACTCGCGGACGTATGGTTCTGCGTGATCGCCGTGCTCTGGCTCGGCTACATCTTCCTCGAAGGCTTCGACTTCGGCGTCGGCATGCTCTTGCCCGTTCTGGCCAAGGACAACACCGAGCGCCGGGTCATGATTAACACCATTGGCCCGGTGTGGGACGGCAACGAGGTCTGGCTACTGGTCGCCGGTGGCGCTACCTTCGCTGCCTTCCCCGGTTGGTATGCCTCCCTGTTCAGCGGCACCTACATCCCGCTGGTTCTGTTCCTGGTCGCTCTTATCGGTCGCGGCGTCGCCTTCGAGTACCGCGGCAAGGTCGATTCGGACCGCTGGCGTCGGACGTGGGACAGGATCATCACCGGCGGATCGCTCGTGGCCGCCATCGGTGTGGGGCTTCTTATCTCCACCACCGTGTTCGGGCTACCGCTTGACGGCAACGGCAACCGCGTGGGGTCGCCGTTCGCGGCCATCACCGCCGAGTCGCTGCTGGGCGCGGTAGCTCTAGTCGGGTTCGCCCTGGTCCACGGTGCTGTGTTCATCGCACTGAAGACCGATGGCGACATCCGGCACCGAGCCCGGGCGTTCGCGAGCCGGGTAGGGCCATGGGCGCTGCTCCCGCTCGCCGGGCTATTGGTGCTGGTGCAGCTGCACTCGGGGGCATGGTGGACCTGGGCCGCTGTGGCGGTAGTCCTAGTCGCTGCTGCTCTAGCGTTCGAACGCCTATCGGCTGTTCGTGAAGGACAGGCGTTCGCAGCGCTCGGCGTGGCTGTAGTGGCGACGGTGGTCGCGTTGTTCGGGGCGCTCTACCCGAACGTCCTTCCGTCCACTCTGGATCCCGCGTACTCGCTAACTGTCGCTGACACGGCCTCTAGCCCGTACACGCTGAAAGTCATGAGCTGGGTGGCGTTGTTCGGTACGCCTGCCGTGCTCGTCTACCAAGGGTGGACCTACTGGGTCTTCCGCAAGAGGGTGAGCACCGCGCACATCCCGCCGGTGCACGTCCCGTGAGCTCTCCCGGGCAGTCACGACCCGCCAGTCGGTCCGGGAGGGGCCCGCTCGGCGCGTTGCCGGGGTTGTCCCCGTCAGCGCGCCGGGCTCTGGCCCTGTGCGGCCGGTTGGCGGTGCTCAACGCCGTCGCCTTGGTGGTTCAGGCGTGGGCTCTTGCCTTGGTGTTGACGTCGTACTCGTCGCGCGTGTTGGCCGTGCTCGCTGGCGCCGTGATCGCGCGGTCGCTGCTGGGCTGGGCGACGCAAGTTGTCGCGGCGCGTGCGGCAGCGGGCGCGAAGGAGGAGCTGCGGGCGATCACGCTGGACCGGGCGCTGGCGTTGGGACCGGAGTGGATCGCCTCGCGCGGGGCGGGGGAGTTGACCGCGTTGGCGACCCGGGGACTAGACGCGTTGGACGCCTACTTCGGGGTGTACCTACCTGCGCTCGTTACCGCTGCCGTGGTGCCGTTGACGGTAGGAGCGTCCATCTTGTTCGTGGACTGGCCGTCCGCGGTGGTGGTAGCGCTGACCGTGCCGTTGATCCCGATGTTCGCCATCGTCATCGGCCGCTATACCGAAGACCGGGTAGGGCCAGCGGCGCTTGCGACAGAGCGGTTGTCGGGGCAGCTGCTCGAGTTGGTTCGCTCGCTGCCGGTTCTTACCGCGTTCCGCCGTGCGTCAGCTCAGGCCGAGGCAGTCCGGGTGGTGTCGGAGGCTCATCGGCGCAGCACGCTTGGAGTGCTGCGGGTGGCCTTCTCGTCCGCCTTGGTTCTAGAGCTGATTGCGACGCTGTCGGTGGCTCTCGTCGCTGTCGTGATCGGCGTGCGGCTGGTGGGCGGTGACCTCACCTTGGCGGTGGGGCTGTTTGTGCTGATCGCGGTCCCTGAGTGCTACCTGCCGTTGAGGGCCGCTGGAGCTGCCCACCACGCGAGTGAAGACGGGCTGGAGGCGATCCGGCGGGTCGCGGAAATCCCGGTCGTCGGTGATGCGGGTGGCGTTCGGGTGGATCGGTTTGACGAGCTGCGGATCGACGGGCTGCGGGTTCGGCGGCGCGACAAGTACGCGCCGGACGGGTTGTCGCTGGTGGTGCGGCCCGGGGAGATCGTCCGGCTGGGGTCGCCGAGCGGTGCGGGCAAGTCGACGACGTTCGCCGCGTTGCTGGGGTTCGTGCCGTTTGAGGGCTCGGTGTTGGTCGACGACACTCCCCTGGTTGATATCGATATGTCGATATGGCGGCAAATCGTCACTTGGGTACCTCAGCGGCCGGAGTTCGCCTCGGTCGTCGTCGCTGATGAAGTGGACGACGTCGCGCTCGCGGGCGAACTCGGGATTGTTCACTTGTTGGATCGTAGAATTGTTGAACTTTCGGCGGGGGAGCGGCACCGAGTCGCCCTCGTCCGCGCCCTGTCCCGGCCTGGCACCCGGCTGCTCCTGCTCGACGAACCAACCGCGCACCTCGACCCGGTCGCCGCCGCCCAGGTCATGGCAGCCGTCGAACGCGCCGCCGCACAGGGTGTCGCGGTCATCCTGGCCACCCACCGGGCGGTCGCCGCGGCGGAGACCGAGCCAGAGGCGCGTGTCCCGGTGGAGGTCGTGCCCGAGGTCGAGACCGGCTCGCGGGCCCTGCGCCGCTTGATCAACCCCCGCATGCTCCTCGGCGCCGCCCTGGGCTCGGCGTCGCTCGTGTGCGGTGTCCTGCTCGCGGCCCTGTCGGCCTGGCTGATCGCCAAGGCCGCCCAACAACCCCCGATCCTCACCCTGTCGGTCGCCGTCGTCGGTGTCCGCGCCTTCGGCCTGGCCCGCGCGACCCTCCGCTACACCGAGCGCCTCGCCACCCACGACGCGATCTTCCGCACCGCCGGTGACCTGCGGGTTCGCCTGTGGCAAGCGCTTGTCCGCCTAGGTCCCGCCCGCTCCCTCGGCCTCCGCGGCGGCGAAGCCCTCCGCCGCTTCATCACCGACGTCGACACCGTCCGCGACCTGACTCCGCGCGTCCTAGTCCCACCCCTGGTCGCTATAGGCGCCTGCGTCGTTGCTGTGGCTGTGCAGACCGCGATCCTCCCCAGCGCAGGCCTAGCCCTAGCAATCGCGGTAGTCCTAGCTGGCGTCTCTGCCCCTCTTGTCGCCCTCGCCGCGGACCGCCACGCCACCGCCACCTTGTCCGAGGGAAGGCGCACCGTCGCCGCAAGCATCCTCACCCTCTTCACCTGCGCGGCAGACCTAATCGCCTTCGGTAGGCACACCAACGCACGCTCTGCCCTAGCTGCCACCGACACGGCTCTAGTGGCTCGAGCCAAGCGTCAGGCCTTCGCTGCGGGCGCAGGCCAAGCCCTGATCACCCTCTTGCTAGGCGCCGCCACCGTCGCCAGCACCTACCTAGCCGTGGGCCTTGACCCCGTCCTGATCCCCATCGTCGCCTTGGTCCCTCTAGCCCTCGCCGAAGTCCTGTCTCTCCTGCCTCCGGCCGTCACGCACCTATCGCCGCTGCGCGCTGCCTACGCCCGCATCACCGCTCTAGAGGCAGCCCCACCGGCCCCACCCGAGTCCTGGACCCCCAGCGATTCCGTGCAGATAGCGAATGTCACCGCCCGCTGGCCCGGCGCCACCCAGCCGGCCTTGCGCAACATCGACCTACACATCGCCCCCGGCACCCACGTCGCGGTCGTCGGCCCTTCCGGGGCGGGCAAGTCCACCCTCGCCTCACTCCTCTTGGGCTTCCTACCCCCCGAAGCCGGCTCGATCGCCCGCCCACCCACGGTGGCCTGGTGCCCCCAAGACCCCATGCTCGCCGCCACCACCATCCGCGAGAACCTCAAACTCGCCGCCCCCACCGCCACCGACGAAGACCTGACGGCAGCCCTATCCGCAGCAGGCCTAAACCTCCCCCTCGCCACCCCCGCCCCCACCACCTCCGGCGGCGAAGCCCAACGCATAGCCCTAGCCCGAGCCCTCCTAGCCGACGCCGACCTGATCGTCCTAGACGAACCCACCGCTCACCTGGACACCGCCACCGCCAACCAAGTCTTGGACACCCTCCACAAAGCCTTGGCCCACAAGACGGTCATCCACATCACCCACCGCCCCGAGGAAGCCACCCGAGCCGGCCAGATCATCGAACTGGCCAACGGCACCACTCGCCCGCTAACCCTGAGCTCCTCATGACCTACCCCCACCCACTGCCAACCGACCCACGCCCAGCCCACGCTCCTCACTCGCCAGCCCACCACTTGCCTGCCCGAGTCCCCGCACCTTCACCCCACTTGTCCACAACCTCCACACCCATCCACAGCTCCCGCCCAACCCCCTTGACAGCCCCCCAAATCGACTACGCTGGAGGTGGGTGGCCCCCCGGGTGGGTGGGGGTCTGCCGTCCGCCGGGTCGGTGCAGCAGGCGGGCGGAAATGGGGCTTGAGCTGGGGGTTTGCGCGGAGGGTTGGGGAGCGGGCCGTCCGTTGGCCGAGGGGGCTTAGCCTGATGCTCCCCATGGATCCCACACTCGCCGCGCGGACTCTCACCGCGTCCACCGAGATCGCCACGGCAGCGCTGTCCGGTCAAGATCCCGAGGCGGTGCTGCACCTCGTCGTGCGGGCGGCGGCCGAGTTGGCGGAAGCGGACCTGGGCCTGGTCATGGCGGGCAATGAAGACGGTTCTCTCACCGTCGAGGCGGCCCACGGGGCCCAGAACGCGGTGGGGCTGGTGCTCTCGCCGAGATCGTCCGCCGCCCGGGTCGCAAGAGGTGGCGTCCCGATCGTTGCGGATGACGTGATCACGGATCCGCGCACGGCGCCTTACGTCCCCCGCGAACTCACCATCTACGGCCCCTTCGCCGCGGCCCCCTTCGGCACGCGCGAGTCCCGCTTGGGCGCACTGACCGTCTATCGCCGCCGCGGGGCCAAGCCGTTCACTAGTGGCACGGTGGAGGTTCTGACAGCCTTCGCGGCTCAGGCCGGGCTGGTCCTAGTCCTAGCTGAAGGCCGCAACGCCCACGAGCGTGTCGGCCTCTATGAAGAGCGCGAACGCATCGCCCGCGACCTGCACGACGTCATCATCCAGCGCCTCTATGCGGCGGGCATGCAGCTAGACCTCTTGTCCCGCCGCCCCGCCCGCAAACTCGCCAAGGCCGACTCAACCCGCCTAGCCGACGCTGTGGACCAGTTGGATGCCGCCATTGCCGACGTCCGGTCGGTAGTTCGGACCCTGCGCAACCCAGACCCGGAGCAGCCCGCAGACCTGGCCGAGTCCGCCCGCGCCGAGGTAGCAACGGCCCGCGAACTCCTCGGCTTCGAACCCACCTTCGAACTGGCAGGCGACCTAACAAACATCCCCGCCGCCCTAGCCGACCACGTCCGGGCAGCCCTAAGAGAGTCCCTCTCCAACGTCGTCCGCCACGCAGGCGCACTAAGAGTGGCCGTCCACCTCCGCCGCGAAGGCCCCACCATCCGCCTAACAGTCGCCGACGACGGCTGCGGCATCCCCCAAGGCGTGACCCACCGAGGCCTCAACAACCTCCGCACCCGAGCCACCCAATCCGGCGGCACCTGCGAAGTCCGCTCCTCCCCCCGCAGCGGCACCACCGTCACCTGGGAAGTCCCCATCCCCGACTAGCTACTCCCTGCTCTGCCTGTGATCTCGACGGGGCCCACCACCAAGTCAACCTGAAGTAGCCACAGAGCAAGCATGACAATTCCGACGACCACGACAGCGATGATCACTGCGCGGGCGGTCCGTCCCCACGTGGAGATGGTGTAGGTCCAGTTGGTCGCGGCGTTGTCGTCGCGATTGGTGGCCGAGGCCGACTGAACGGACGCGCGCGAGGGTCGCGTGGTTGGCATCTCGCGGGAGGGTTCTCTCGATGCGGTGCTGCGTGACGAGGGCCGCTTACGCCCCATGGCCGTAGTTCTCCTTCTACGTCGCCCCTGACCCAGTCGAACGGATCGGGCGCTTGATCGCTGCTTCGTGTCCACCAAGGCAGGCGGCCCGTACGTGCCGCATAACCATCCTGACCTGCCCAATTGGGTGCTGTTCATCGCTGAGTGGATGTTGAGGGAAGCAATGACCATGGACGATGACTGGTAGTCCTTGACCAGGCCAAGCCAGTTTTAGGCAGTCAAAAAGAGCCAATAGGAGTCGTTTGGTACTCTTCGCTAGACATGGAGGGAGCTGTGTATGCCTCGCGCGTTCGCCAAGCCACGAAAAGTTCCTGCTGACCGGCTGGACTTGGTGGACATCCTCTGGCGGTTCTATGTCGCCGCGGATCGCCCGACGATGCGTGGCATTGCCGACGCGGTCCAAGGGCTGGGTGATGAAGTGCGCGCGGGCACTGCTAACCACGAGACAGTGCGGAGAACTTTGCGCGGCGAAGCGGTCGGTTCATGGCAGACCGTTGAGGTGATCTTCTTGGCGTTGTGCGAGTTGGCCGATGTCGACCCTGACGACGAGGAGGGCGACACAGGCGACCGCTGGGACCCACTGATCTCGCATCGCAAGCGGCTGCGCAACGCGTGGAACACGGCTAGAGATGGCGAGCCCATACCGGAGATGCCCAGGACTCGAACAGAGCGTGCTCGTCAGGAAGCTGCCGCCCGGCGGCCGAGACCACCCGACGACCCTTGGGGCTCAGCACTACCCGTCGGTTCCTTCAACGACGAGCCGCCGTTCTGATCGTTCGGACTCACGGCGGCACCATTGACATGTGGCCCCGGCTGAGCCCTCGCTCGGCGATTCGCTGGCCATGGGCAAGCCCTGCGGCTGGCCCGTCCGATAGTCGAAACCTCCACCTCCAGCAGCACCATCGCCACAACACGGAGCCCTTCGAGAGTTCGCTCAGCCCGCGTGGCGCCAGCAGTCGATCGAGAGCGTCCCTATACGTCTGGCCAGTGCAGCCACGAGTAACCACTCTGCGGGGCCACCTATCGACGCCGGGCGAACCAGGCCACTGCTTGCGTCCGCCGTGACATCCCCAGCTTCGCCAGCACCGATGTCACGTGGTTCTTCACGGTCTTCTCCGCCAGGAACAGCCGCTCGGCGATTTCGCGGTTCGACATGCCCTCGCCCACCAGCGCGAGCACCTCCCGCTCCCGCTCCGTCAACCCCGCCAGCTCATCGGTCTCCGCGCTCCGCCGCATCCGGTCCAGCACCCGCGCCGTCGTCACCGGATCGAGGAGTGAACGTCCCGCGGCCACCTCACGCACGGCGTTCACCAGGTCCTGCCCCCGCACCTGCTTCAGCAAGTACCCCGAAGCCCCCGCCATGATCGCCTCGACCAAGGCCGCCTCATCGTCAAAAGCCGTCAGGACCAGGCAAGCGGGAGCGGGATCCAGCGCCTTCAACGACCGGCACAGCGAGACCCCGTCCCCGTCCGGCAGCCGCATGTCGACCACGGCCACATCAACCGGCTGCGACGAAGCCAGCGCCAAGGCTTCGCCCACGCCACCCGCTTGGGCGACCACCGAGATGCCGTCCTCGCCGGAGAGCAGGTCGCGCAGCCCCCGCCGCACCACCTCGTGGTCGTCGACGAGCAGTACGCGGATCACGGCTTCAGAGCTTACGGAGTCGAACCCGGGTGATCCGGTGATCGGCACCTTTGCGCAGCACCAGCGTCGCCCGCGGTCGGGTCGGCAGGATGTTCTGCACCAGGTTCGGGCCGTTGATCTTCTGCCACAGCGCGGTGGCCTCGCCGACGGCCTCGGTGTCGGTCAGCGCCGCGTAGTGGTGGAAGTGCGAGGCCGGGTCGGCGAAGGCGGTGCCGCGCAGGGCCAGGAAGCGGTCGATGTACCAGCGCTCGATGTCGTCGGTGTGCGCGTCGACGTAGATCGAGAAGTCGAACAGGTCCGAGACGGCCAGCCGGGCGGCGGGCTGCAGGACGTTCAGGCCCTCCACGATCAGGATGTCCGGCCTGCGTACAACCTGCTCCTCGTCCGGCAGGATGTCGTACGCCAAGTGCGAGTACACCGGCGCCCGGACCTCATCGGCGCCCGCCTTCACCTCGGACACAAACCGCAGCAACGCCCGCCGGTCGTAGCTCTCCGGGAAGCCCTTGCGGCTCATCAGGTTCCGCCGGTCCAATTCCACGCGCGGGAAGAGGAAGCCGTCGGTGGTCACGAGGTCTACGTGGGGGTGGTCCGGCCAGCGCGCTAGCAGCAGGCGGAGCAACCGGGCCGTGGTGGACTTACCGACCGCCACGCTGCCTGCGATGCCAATGACGAAAGGCACCTTCGCCGGGCTGTCTTCGCCCAAGAACTCCACGGTTGTGTTGTAGAGCCGCTGCCGGGCGGCCACCTGTAGCGAGATCAGACGCGACAGTGGCAGGTAGACGTCCACTACCTCGTCGAGGTCGACTGGGTCGCCGAGGCCACGCAGCGCGACCAGCTCGTCGAGGGTCAGCGGCAGCGGAGTCGACTCGCGCAGCTCCCGCCACTGCTCACGGCGCAGCTCCACGTACGGACTCAGCTCACGGACCCGCGCCATCTCGGGCTCCCTCGCGCCGGAATGGGTGTACGGGAGTCAACGTAGGTGCTGAGGGCTGGTTCGCGCTGTGACCGAATGCACCGATCGGAGGACAACGGGTGTGGCGCACATGACGTCGCCGCGAACATCAGGTTCGTGCAACACTGCCCGGCTCGAACACGGCGTCCCAAGCGGCCGCCAACTGCCTGGCGCACACCTGCGGCGGCACACCGCCAACACCGGTTCCCAAGCCCGGCATCGCGATAGTCCCAACTGCGTTCCGCACTGGTGAACCGTTGTCGAGAACACCGTCCCGCCAGAGCCGGAATACCGCGCGCGCCGCCAGGTAGGGGTGAACCGTCTCGGCGGCAAGAGCCTCCGTGGGCTCCTTCATGGTCGGTGCCGTGATGAGCCAGGTAGGCCGCGCGACGTCGGTAGGGACGATCAGTGCCTCGCCTACCGGCAGTTCCCCGCCGTGGTAGGCCAAGACAGCGCTGCGGACCCGCTGCTCGATGGCAGGGAAGTTGGCTGCATAGACGGCATCCACGCCACCGCGCATCCAGCCGTAAGAGTTCGCGGGTGACACCACCGCGTCCGCTTGGACTTCTAGTACCGATCCACGATGGACACGGATATGCGGCCTACCTTCGGCCGCTGTTTCCCAGGCCGACGCTAGCGATTCACCCATCGCGCATAGGACCAGTTCGAGCTCACCGGAACGGTCGCGGGTAGCCGCCGCCATACCGGTCTCCGAATCCGCGGTCACGGTTCCAGCATGGCATCCGGGGGACACCCGGGGTAACCGCCGTTTGGTAACCGCCACATCTCCGTACGGTGCCAGTGCCTGCGTACTGTGGGCGGGTGCCGACCACCGCGTACTTCGGACCCAAGGGGACCTTCACCGAACAAGCCGCCCGGGCCCTCGCCCCTGGGGCGGACTTCCTGCCCATGCCGACGATCCCGGACGCGGTTGGCGCTGTGCGCTCCGGGCTGGCCGAGCTCGCTTGCGTCCCGATCGAGAACTCGGTC
Organism: Actinokineospora diospyrosa; assembly: GCF_024171925.1. Lineage (GTDB taxonomy): Bacteria > Actinomycetota > Actinomycetes > Mycobacteriales > Pseudonocardiaceae > Actinokineospora > Actinokineospora diospyrosa. Next base: position 219,959 of record NZ_JAMTCO010000007.1, read on the forward strand.
GAGGGCGCCGTCTCCGCCGCCATGGACACCCTCGCCGCCGACGCCCCAGCGGTGGTCGCGTTGGCCGAGCACCTGCTGCCGATCCGGTTCTCGATCTTGGTGCGCCCCGGTGTGAAGGCCGCCGACGTGCGCTCCATCGCCAGCCACCCGCACGCGTTGGCCCAGGTCGAGCGCTGGATCCAGGAGACGATGCCCGCCGCGGCCCGCCGCGCGGCGTCCTCCACCGCCGGTGCCGCGGTCGGCGTGCAGTCCGGCGAGTTCGACGCCGCCGTGACCGCCCCCGTGGCCGCCGAGCACTACCCGCTCGACGTGCTCGCCACCGACGTCGCCGACGAGCGGGACGCGATCACCCGGTTCCTCCTGCTCGCCCGCCCCGAGAAGCTGCCCCGGCCCACCGGCGCGGACCGGACGTCGGTGATCGTGGTCCTGTCGCACGAGCCGGGCGAGCTCGCCGCGGTGTTGAACGAGTTGGCCAGCCGCGGCATCAACCTCACCCGCATCGAGTCCCGCCCCCAGCGCAACCGCTTCGGCGAGTACCGCTTCTACCTGGACTTCGACGGCCACATCGCCGAGCCCCGGGTCGCCGACGCGCTAGGCGCCCTCCACCGCCGTAGTCAGAGGGTGCTTTTCCTGGGCTCTTATCCCAAGGCGGAAGGCAACGCCACAGAGGTAATTGCCCCTAACCGCGCCTCGGACTACGACGTGTCCGCGAAGTGGATCGAGGCCGTGATCCGAGGCGAGGAGCCGTGACAGCCCGTTTACTGCTCGCCCGCCACGGCGAGACCCCGTCGAATCTGAAGCACGCGCTCGACTCCCGTCCCCCCGGACCGCCTCTTACGGACATGGGCCAACGGCAAGCGGAAGCGCTTGCGGACAGGCTCGCCGAGGATCGGGTAGTGGCCGTCTACGCGAGCGTGGCCGTGCGCGCGCAGCAGACAGCCGACCCGGTCGCCAAGCGGCACGGGTTGGCCGTTGACGTTGTCGAGGGCCTCCACGAGCTACAGGTCGGCGACCTAGAGGGCCGCTCGGACGAGGCAGCCCTACGCAGCTTCGGCGAGGTCTACACCCGCTGGACCGAAGGCGACCTCACCGCAACGATGCCCGGCGGTGAGAGCGGCGAGGAAATTCGAGACCGCTACCTCTCCACGATCGAGCGAATTCGAGACCGCCACCAGAGCGGCTTGATCGTGGTGGTCAGCCACGGCGGGATCATCCGGCTCGGCGCCGAATGGCTGGCCGACAACGTCGGTGCCCAGCTGGCCAATGCCAAGCTGCTGCCCAACACCGGGCACGTGCTGCTCGAACCCCGCCCGACCGGGTGGCACTGCCTGGAGTGGACCGGGGTCGAGCTGTAGCGCGCCTCGGCCAACTGGGGGAAGGTCCGGTTAGCGAAAATCGCGGTGGGTTGTCGGTGGGTGGGGTTACCCTCCGCCGCGTACTCATTCGGACTATGTCATGGGAGGGCTCATGCCCCCGCCCGCGTCCTCGATCGCTGTGCGCGCGGAAGCGTTGGTCAAGACCTTCGGGTCCACCCGCGCCCTCGACGGTGTCGACCTGGAGATCCCTTCGGGAACCGTGTTGGGCCTGCTCGGGCCCAACGGTGCTGGCAAGACGACCACCGTTCGCATTCTCACAACCCTGCTCAAACCAGATTCCGGCAGCGCCTTCGTCGCCGGTCACGACGTCACGAAGGACCCGGACGCCGTCCGCCGCTCGATCGGCCTGTCCGGGCAGTACGCGGCCGTCGACGAACACCTCACCGGCTACGAGAACCTCTACATGGTCGGCAGGCTCTACGGGATGTCCAGGACGGACGCGACATCCCGGGCCCGCGAGCTGATCGGCCGGTTCCGGCTGACCGACGCGGGCGACCGCCCGGCCAAGACCTACTCCGGCGGTATGCGGCGCAGGCTCGACCTCGCGGGCGCGCTGGTGGCCGAACCGGCCGTCGTCGTGCTCGACGAGCCGACCACCGGCCTCGACCCGCGCGGCAGGCTGGACACCTGGGAGGTCATCGGCGAGCTGGTGGCTGATGGGACCACGGTCCTGCTCACCACCCAGTACCTGGAGGAGGCCGACCAGCTGGCCAACACCATCCTGGTGATCGACCACGGCAAGGTCATCGCCGGTGGCACGGCCGACCAGCTCAAGGCCCAGGTCGGCGGCGAGCGCCTGGAGATCGTGGTCGGTGACGCGGCTGAACTCGCGGTCACCGCCCGGGTGCTCGGCGAGGTCGGCTCGGACGAGCCGGGCACCGACCAGAACCAGCGCCGCGTGCACGTCAAGGTCGACACCGGCCCGAAGGCCCTGGTCGAGGCGCTGCGCAGGCTCGACCAGGAGAACGTCGCGGTGCTCGACGTCGCGCTGCACCGGCCCACCCTCGACGACGTGTTCCTCGCCCTCACCGGCCACGTCGCCGAGGAGGAGCCCGCGGCCGAGGAGGACCCCAAGGGCAGGAAGAAGGCCAAGACCCGATGAGCGTCATCACCGCCGGAGCCCGCGACAGCGGCGTCGTCACCTGGCGCAACCTGATGAACGTGCGCCGCCAGCCCGACCTGCTGCTGGGCGCCACCCTGCAGCCGATCATGTTCGTGCTGCTGTTCGCGTTCGTGTTCGGCAACAGCATCGGCGACGACCCGGGTGCCTACCGGGAGTTCCTGATGGGCGGCATCTTCGCCCAGACCGTGGCGTTCAACTCGGCGTACACGACCATCGGCATGGCGGCCGACCTGGAGAAGGGCGTCATCGACCGGTTCCGCTCGCTGCCGATGACCAGGGCAGCGGTCCTGGTCGGTCGCACGGCGTCGGACCTCGCGGTCAGCGCCATCGGCCTGCTGGTCATGTCGCTGTGCGGCCTGCTGGTCGGCTGGCGGATCCGCGGCAGCTTCCTGGACGCGGTCCTGGGCTACCTGTTGCTGCTGCTGTTCTCGTTCGCCATGTCCTGGATCGGCGCGTACGTCGGTCTCGCGGCGGGCAGCGTGCAGGTCGCGCAGAGCGCTGGCTTCATCTGGATGTTCCCGGTCACGTTCATCTCGTCGGCGTTCGTGTCGGCGTCGAGCATGCCCGGCCCGTTGAAGGTCGTCGCCGAGTGGAACCCGATCACCGCGATCGCTGACGCCGCGCGCGACCTGTTCGGCAACACGGCCCGCACCGGCGTGCTGAGCCAGTCGGACGCCTGGCCCGCCCAGCACTCGGCGCTCTACGCGATGCTGTCCTGCGTGGTCATCCTGGTGATCTTCGCGCCGCTCGCGGTCGCGAAGTACCGCAAGGTCGCCAGCAAGTAGTGGTCCTGGGTGGAGGCGTGCCTGCCTCAGGCTCCGGCAGGCGCGCTTTCACCGGGGGCGGGCGCGCTCTCGCCTGAGCCAGGGCTGGAGCTCGGGCTTGGACCGGATAACGCGGGCTCCTCGCCCAGCGTCTCGATCGAGTTCTCGTGCCTGGCCAGCACCACCCACAGCGTCCCGGCGAGGCCGAGTTGCAGGGCCCCGGAGATCAGGAAGACGGCCCGGGTGCTCAACCAGGCCGCCAGGATGCCGCCGAGCAGCGCGCCGAGCGGGATCGCGCCCCAGACCGCGGTGCGCCAGACGCCCAGGACCCGGCCGAACAGGTGCTCGGGGATCAGCGCGTGCCGCAGCGCCCCGATGATGACGTTCACGGTCACCACGCTCGCTGCGAACACCCCGAACAGCAGCGCCCCGGCGACCGGCTCGTAGACCACGCCCATCACGCCGAACGCCACCGCGCACCCGGCGACAGCGGCGGTCAGCACGGTCCGGCGGGACAAGAGCTTGGTCAGGCGAGGCGCCACTGCGGCCCCGATAAGCCCACCCGCGCCGCCGACCAGGGCGAAAACGCCGAAAGCCGCGCTGGTGAGTCCCAGGTCCTCCAGCGCGTAGAGCACGAGCAGCGCCTGCGCGAGTTCCGAGGTCAATGCCAACGCGGCCGCGAAGGCCACCAGCTGGACCATAAGAGGCCGCTTGCGCACCCAGCTGACCCCTTCGGCCAGTTGGACGCGCAGCTTGGGAGCAGGGCCGGTGGTCTTAGGCCGGTAGTTGCCCCGGATGGCCAGCAGCAGGATCGCGGCTATAGCGAAGCCAGCTGAGTTGAGCAGGAACGGCAAGGCAGCGAAGACGGCGAAGGTGACGCCACCGAGCGGACCGCCCAGGAAGGTCTGCCCGACGATCTCGGCCGACTGGAGCTTGCTGTTGGCGGACTCAAGACCGGCCTTGTCGACGACTGCGGGGATGAGCGCCTGGGCAGCGCTATCAGCGATGGTTTCGACTGTGCCGATGAGCAGCGCCATCGCGTAGAGGAGCCAGATCGAGGTGGCGTCCAAGAGGACGAGCACTGCGAGCGCGCCCACGATGATCGCGCGGGACGTGTTGGCCAGCAGCATCGCCTTGCGGCGGTCGACCCGGTCCACCAGCGCGCCGCTGATCAGCGCGAACAGCAGCCAGGGCAGGAACGCGGTCGCGGACAGCCCGGCGATGAGGAGGGGGTCGCGGGTGAGGCTGGCACCCAGTAGCGGGAACGCGACCTTGCCGATGCCATCACCCAGGTTGGACAGCGCACTTGACCCGAGGAGCCAGGTCAGTCGCCGGTCCGTGGTCACGTGGCCCCCGGGTAATCGTGCCGACGCCATACCGCGACGCTACTGGCCGGTTCCCGCCAGCAACTACCCCCGAACGGGCGGCAATTCTTCCCAACCGGGGGCGCCCGTGTGAACCCGATCCGGGTGGCGATCAGTGGGAAACTGGCCCATTGTGGAGGTATGAGGTGGGTGAGAAACGGTGTCGGAGTAGCCGTACTAGTGCTGGTGGCGGGATGTGCCGGGCAAAAGGCCGACACGCCGCCCAAGGTGGAGTTGCCGTCGGCCACTCCGACGGCCTCGGCGGTGCCCACTACGCCCTCGGCGACGTCCGAGGCGGCGGCAGAGCCAGCGTCGGCGGACGACTGCAAGGTCGGCGAGCTCAAGCTGGCGGTGCGAGATGAGGACGCGGCGGCCGGGACGGTCTACCGGAAGCTGGTCTTCACCAACAGCGGGCAGCGGACGTGCGTGATCCAGGGCTTCCCGGGTGTCTCTTACGTCGCCGGGGAGGACGGCCACCAAGTGGGGCCCGCCGCGTACCGGGTGGGGACGAAGGGCGCCCCGGTGCGACTGGACCCGGGCGCGGCGGCGGCCACCGACGTGGGGTTCGTGAACGTGCAGAACTACGACCCGGCGGTCTGCCAGCCGACGGAGGTGCGGGGCCTGCGGGTCTACCCGCCGCACGACACGGAGTCGACGTTCGTGGAGCTGCCCGGGACGGGGTGCGCGGGCACCCCGCCGGGCAACCAACTGACGGTGAAGACCGTCGTCTAGACGGACCGCAAGAAGGCGGCCCACTCCTTGCGGTCGAACCGCAGCCGAGGTCCGTCGCCCTGCTTGCTGTCCCGGGTGAGCACCGTGGTGACATCCAGGAAGGCCACCTCGACGCAGCTGTAGTCCGCATTGCTGCGGCTGCTCTTGCGCCACGCCAAGTACTGCTTCATGAGTGGAGATCCCTTTCTGCTTGCAGAAGTAGGCGCATAGTTTCGCGCTCGTTCAGGGCCTTCTCCCATGTCTCTTCGAACACCGTGTTGTATTGTTCGATGTCGGTGGGCTTGTCAAGGAACAAATCACCCACCAGGTTCTCGATGAACACCACCGGAGGTTCGCCCTCGCGTGTTCCGTTGTCCGGGAACCGCATGATAATGAACGGCCCGGATAGCAGGCCGCCGTACATGCCCGCTGTGAACGGCACGACGCGCAGGGTGACTGTATCCAATTGCGACAGTTCTGCCAAGTGGACAATCTGCCTGCTCATGACATGTGCCCCGCCGACCGCCCGGTGCAGCACCGTTTCGTTCAGCACAACGGAGAACGTCGGCCGTGCGGTTTTCCGGTTCAGCAATGCCTTCCGTTGCATTCGGAAGTTGACCCGTCGATCAACCTCTTCGTCCGACATGTCCGGATGGCGATTCCTGATCAGCACACGCGTATATTCAGGAGTCTGAAACAGTCCTGGAATCAGGTCGACGTGATACCACTGCATTGATGATACTGACTCTTCGAGTCCGTAGTAGAGAGCGAAGCCATCCGGGATCACATCACTGTAGGCGTGCCACCAACCCTGTTCCTTGGTCTTGCGCGCCAGATCTTTCAGGTACTCGGTCAGTTCCGCCGACGCGCCGTAGACCTTGCACATGGCTTCGGCGTCCAGGCTGCGCAACGCCGTCTGTCCGGTCTCGATCCGCCAGATCTTGGCTTCGGACCACTCCAGTGCCTGCGCCGCCGCCTTGACCGTCAGCCTGGCTCGCCCACGAAGGTCGCGCAGATATCGGCCCAACTGCCTGCGCGGCACTGTCGAACCAGTCGCCCCGTCTCCCACTGCCACACCTCTCGATCGGATGACCTTTCACTCGCTGTGAAAGTATCGATCCGGGCAATGTGCAATACAACGCTGTTGCCATGGCCTTTCCGGGTGAATGAAGCACCGAAAAGCTTGCGTTGCGAGTCCTCGTGTCGTTGCATCGCAGCGCACACATTCCGTGCCAATCCCACCGAGGAGCACCATGCACACCGGCTTCCACATGAACACCTGGGCCAAGGTCGAGGACACCTGCGAGATCACCTTCGCCCCCGATGGCCCCGCCGCCATGTCCCTCTACTTCGGCGGTCGGATGGAGGGCTTCGAGATCGTGCTGACCAGGGCCGGGCTCGAGCGGCTCGCCACCGTGGCCGTCGAGGCCAGGGACAAGTTGGCCGCCCACGCCGAGGGCAAGTTGGCCGCCTGAGTCCACCGGGTCGGGGACCGGCGCTGGGCGGGCGGGTGGTGGGAAAGGGGTGAGGTCAGTCGTTCATCAGACCAGTCCGCCACGCCCACGCGGCGATCTCGACCCGGTTGCGGGCGCCGATCTTGCCCTGGACGGCGGCCAGGTGGGTCTTCACCGTGGACAGCGACAGGAACAACTCCGCGCCGATCTCGGTGTTCGTCAGCCCCCTGGCCGCCGCCCGCACGACATCGGTCTCCCGCTCGGTCAACGGGTTCGCCCCGACCGGCGCGGGCGCGGCGAAGTGCCGCAGCAACCGCACCGTGATCTGCGGCGACACCAGCGCGTCACCGCGGGCGGCCGCGCGGACCGCCTCCATCAGCAGCGCCGGACCGGCGTCCTTCAGCAGGAACCCGCTCGCCCCGTTCGCGAGGGCCGTGTGCACGTACTCGTCCAGGTCGAACGTCGTCACCACCACGACCTTGAGCGGGTCGACGACCTCGGGACCGGCGAGCGCCTTGGTCACCGCGAGCCCGTCCATCCCGGGCATCCGCACGTCGACCAGGCACACGTCCGGCCGCAGCTCCCGCGCCCTGGCCACCGCGTCGATCCCGTTCGCCACGTCAGCCACCACCGACATGTCCTCCTGCGACTCCAGGATCATCCGGAACCCCACCCGGACCATCTCCTGGTCGTCGGCGATCAGGACTCGGATCACCGCTGGCCCTCCCGTTCGGTCCGCAGCGGGAACCCGGCGTCGACCACCCAGCCCGCCGACTCGCCCGGTCCGGCCGAGAACCGGCCGCCGAGCAGGTCGATCCGCTCCCGCATCCCGACCAGACCGTAGCCGCCGGACCCGCCGGGCGGGGTCACCCTGGCCGTGGCGTCGTCCACCACCCGCAGCCGCAACTCCTCGTCGACCACCCCGATCGTGATCATCACCAACTGGGCGTCGCGGGCGTGCTTGCCCACGTTCGTCAACGCCTCCTGCACGATCCGCAGCACCGACCGCCCCGCTTCCGGCGGCATCACCGGCGGCAGGTCCAGGCTCATGTCGATCGCCGGACCGTGGAAGTTGTCGACCAGAGCGCGCAGGTCGGCCGCCAAATCCATCGTCGCCTGCCCCTCCGCGCCCGCGGTCGGCGCCCCGCGCATGCTGCCGACCAGCATCCGCATCGCCGCCAACGCCTCCCCGCCCGCCGACTCGATCCGCGCCAGGGCGTGCACCGCCGCCGTCGGGTTCGAGTCCCCGACCAGCTGCGCCGCCTGGGCCGCCACCACGATCCCCGTCACGTGGTGCGCCACGACGTCGTGCAACTCCCTGGCCAGGGCCATCCGCTCCGCCTGTTGCGCCCCGGTCACCGCGACCTGCACCGACTGCGCCCGCTCCCGGTCGCGGGACCGGAAGTACTGCCCGGTCGCCATCGACACCACCAGCAGGAACGCCGAGACCAGCAAGAACTCCGGGCTGAACGCCACCGACCCGAACACCGACGCGATCGTGAGCAGGTCGACGCCGACGATCGCGCCCACCCCGACGGCCGCGTTCTTGCGTTCCGCGTACCGCACGAGGTACGCGACAAGTGCCATGTGCGACGCGGCGATGGTCAAAGGCACAGGGAACCGGTCGTAGGTGCCGAACAGCAGCGTCAACGGCGTCAACGCGGTGGTGGCGCCCACCATCAGCACCGCCGCGATGATCGCGTACCGCACCGGCGCCGTCGGCCCGAGCACCGCGCACGCCGCCGTGGCCACGACGAACACCAGCGGCACCACGTAGAGCAGTGGCCTGCCGATCGGGTTCAACACCGACGTGCCGGTGAGGTCCACCATGACCAGCGCGAACAGCGCGGCCGCCAACGGCCACTGCCTGCGGATCAGCTGCCGGAACTGCGTCGAGGTCCCCCGGTCCTCGTGCGCGCGCAGCACGTAGCCCACCAGGCAGCCGCCGAAGACGACCACCGCGCCGCCGAGCAGGGTCAGCACCGCCGACTGCTCGTCGACCGGCGGGTAGTTGTACGGGTCGTACATCCGCAGGGTGCCCGCGGCGGCGCCCCCCGCCGCCACGAGCGCCACCAGCCCGAGCGCCACCACCCGCTCGCACCGCCACACCACGATCGCGACGAGCGCGCCGACCGTGACGGTCTCGGACAGCAGGAGCGCGCCCGAGCCGAAGGTGAGCGAGTACCGGTTACCGGTCTCCACGCTCAACAGCGCCGAAGCGATCAGCCACAGCGAACCCCCGACCACCCCCAGCAGGGGCCGGGCGAGCGCCAGGAACACGAACAGCAACAGCGGCAGCGGCATCAGGGCTTCCACCACGTTGTCCCGCCGCGCGATGATCAGCAGCAGGTCGAAGAGGTAGGCCATCCCCAACAGCCCCGCCAACCAGCGGCGGACGGGCGCGAGCAACTCCATGACTCAGCAAAGTAGGGCCCCCGGCCGCCCCGCGCCTCGGTCGACCGGTGCTGGGACCATCGGCCGATCGGCCGACCCCGACTGGGTCAACGCCAACCGGATGACCCGCCTGAGCAGGCTCTCTGGCTGATTCGCGACACCCCGCACCCGGGCGAACCTTGTGGAAACGCCGATGACGGAGGTGCCCGATGGTGGTTGCGATCTTGATCTGGGTGGGGATTGTGCTGGGGATCAGCCTGCTCCTGGCGATGGCCTTCGGTCCGGCCATCGTGGAGCTCGACGCCTGGCGCGAATCCCGCCGCAGGCAGGCGGCTGGCGAGCCGGTCGCCCATCGCTGATCATGGAAGGGTGACGACCCGCGCGCTCCCCGCCGTCCTGGTCCTGCTCACCCTCGCCGCCTGCGGTCCCGGTCCGACCACGCTCCCGGACCCCCCGACCGTGGGGGCACCCAGCTCCGCGGTCAAGTCCGCCGCGGTCCCGAACGTGGTCGGCATGGACCACCAGGCCGCCCAAGACGCCATGCAGAAGGCCGGTTTCTACTACCTGACCGAGGAAGACTCGACCGGTCAGGGGCGGCAGTTAGTCAACGACAGCAACTGGGTGGTCGTGGCGCAGGTCCCGGCAGCGGGGGAGGTTGTGCCGCAGTCCGACAAGATCTTGCTGCGCTCCAAGAAGAAGACCGACTCGGCGGCCTCCGCCCCATCCAGCTCCACGGCCAAGACCGCCGCCGTGCCGAACGTGGTCGGCGTGGACCACCAAGACGCCCAGAACGCGCTGCAGAAGGCGGGTTTCTACTACCTGACTGAAGAGGACGCGACCGGGCAGGGTAGGCAACTCGTAGTCGACCACAACTGGGTGGTCGTCGAGCAGATCCCGGCGGCGGGGAAGGTCGTGCCGCAGTCGGACAAGATCTTGCTGCGCTCCAAGAAGAAGACGGACCCGTGACCCTAGAAGACCTCGCCGCCCGCCAACGGGCGTTCGCCGAAGCCCGCGCCTGGGGCCCCTTCCACACCCCGAAGAACCTCGTCATGGCCCTGTCGGCCGAGGTAGGCGAGCTCACCGAGCTCTTCCAATGGCTAACCCCCGACGAAGCCACCTCGGCCCCCCAAGACCCCGCCGCCCGAGCCCGCATAGAAGACGAACTAGCCGACGTCCTCCTCTACCTAACCCGCCTAGCCGACGTCCTCGGCGTAGACCTCATAGCCGCCGCCCACGCCAAAATCGACCGCAACGAAACCCGCTTCCCCCCAAACATCGGCCGCGCCGCCCTAGACCGCTAACCCCCACCCCCCGACCCCTCACCCCCGCGGCGCTCCCGCCCCACTCCCGGCAACCCCGCCCACCCCCAGGCGGCCCTGCCTCACCCCGGCAACCCCGCCGCCCCTCCGGCAACCCCGCCGAAACTCGCTTCGCGCGCGGTCCCGACCCCAGCCCGGCCCCCACCCTCTCCGGGGGGCGACCCCGGTGCCAGTCTACCGACCCCCACCGACAGTCGATCTTGAAACGGGGCGCCAGAGATCCACATGTGGATAACTTCTGTCGCTGAACCGGGTGAATATCAGCGCCTGGAGACGGCGGCGACCAGGGAAAACAGTCGCAGAGCGACGACGGCCTGGGGCACGGGCGAAAAGTCGCCTGCAGGTGATCAAGTTGAGCCAAACCCCGCCGTCCCACCGACCACGGTGGTGAGCCACAGCCCCCGGGAAGCCCCAGCCCGAGTCAGGCATGCACCAATACGGCGACCGTCTGCCAAGAGGTGTTCAACAGGCCTAAGCGCCAGTTCAAGCAGAAAAGCCCCAACGCCCCCACCACCACAAGAACCGCCCCACAAGCTCCCCCGCGCGCGGTCCCGACTCCAGCCCGGCCCCCACCCTCTCCGGGGGGCGGCCCCGGTGCCAGTCTACCGACCCCCACCGACAGTCGATCTTGAAACGGGGCGCCAGAGATCCACATGTGGATAACTTCTGTCGCTGAAACGGGTGAATATCAAGGCAGGGCGACAGCCGCCACCAGGGAAAACAGGCATCCAACGGCGATGGCACGGGCCTGCGGGCGAAAGTCGCCTGCAGGTGATCAAGTCGAGCGAACCCAAGGTGCCAGCCCGCCCGCGAACCCGGGCCGCCTGGCACACCCGGGCCACCTGGCACACCCAGGTCGCCAGCACAACCAGGGCGTCAGCAAGCCCGCGAGCCCAAGCCGCCAACGCTCAACCGCACCGCCAAAGGCAGCCGCGAACACCAGGCGCCAACGCGCAGCCGCGAACACCAGGCGCCAAGGGCCGTCGCGAACACAGAACTGCTGCTGGGACCCGCCCCCCCGCGGGCCCCAGCAGCAGTTGTCTCCCCGCCTCGGAAGCTCTGCCCGCCGTGGCTCCTCCCCGAGCCACGGCGGGCCATCCCCCCTCGGAAACCCCTCCGGAACCCCCACAGATCCCGGCCCCCGGGTCTCCAACCAAGGCCCGTCTCCCCCGACGGGCCCCAGACCTAGTGCCGCGCCAACGTCTTGCGCAGGCGGTTCAGGGCGCGGTGTTGGGCCACGCGGATCGCCTCGGCGGTCGTTCCCACGATCTCGGCGGTCTCCTGGGCCGACATCCCCATCACGATGCGCATCACGAGGATCTCGCGTTGCCGGGGCGTCAACGTCCGCAGGAGGGCGCCGGTGCGCTCGACCAGTTCGTGGCGCAGGGTGATCTGCTCCGGGCCGTCCTCGGTGCTGATCGTGTCCGGTGTGTCGGCGATCGGGTCGGACTTGTCGCGCGAGTTGGCGCGGTGCACGTCGGCGATCTTGTGGGCGGCGATGCCGTACACGAAGGACAGGAACGGCCTGCCCAGCTGCTGGTACGTCGGCAGGGCGCGGAAGACGGCGACGCAGACCTCCTGGGCGACGTCGTCGGCGCTGGCGAAGGAGCGCGGGAGCCTGCCGAGCTTGGCGCGGCAGTACCGCATCACCAGCGGTCGGAGGAAGATGAGCAGCTGCTCGGTGGCGCTGTTGTCGCCGCCGATGGCCGCGGCCACCACCACGTCCAGGTTGTCCCGGTCGGCGCGCAGCGGGCTGTGGACGCCGTACCTGCTCTGCTGTTGAGGCACGCGGGGGCCAAGCGATGCCTCAAGGGCGGCGATCTCCTCGTCCAGCTCCACCGTGCACAACATCGGGTTCCTCCTGCGCCAGGGCGGTGACTCTCACCCCTAACAGAGCGCGGGGGGTCGCACGAAATACAGGACAAGGGGCCCTATTTTGTCTGGCGGGCAACTTTCTCGGTACCGATGCCCACCGTGTGCGACCGGTTACCTACGGCAGCGGTGCGTCCAGCTTGTACAGGTCGTTCTCCTGCATGACGCGGATGACCTTGCCCGCGTAGAGGGGATCGGTCGCGTACTTCTTGGCCACTTCGGTCACGAACGCGTTGGGGTCGTGCGCCAGCGGTCGGGCCGCCGCGTAGTTCTTGCTGGTGGACAGGACGCGGCCGTAGTCGCGGAAGGACGCCTGCATCGAGTCGTAGACCCGGAACAGGGCCTGGACCTGGTGGCAGTCGGGGGTGCACTCGGTCGTCGGGTAGTCGTGGCAGGCGATGGCCATCGGGCCGGGGCCCGCGGTGGTGCACTTGAACCCGAAGAAGTTCAGGTCGTTGACGGCCAGCCTGCTCTGACCCCAGGACGACTCCAGGATCGACTGGCCCGCGGCGACCGACGCCGGGATGCCGAACTCGGCCGCGACGGCGCGGGCGAGTGGACCGGCCTGGGCCAGGTAGTCCTGGCGGGCCAGCCGGTCGGCTGAGGCTTGGGCCGGACCGAACACGAGCGCGGCCACGGCGAGGACGGCGACTGTGAGGCGTTGTCTGATACCCATGCCGTCGAGCGTCAGCGGACCCCGGAAACGCCGCAATTCGGGCGTCACCCACTCGTGAAACGGTGGACCTGTGGGTGACTAGATCACCAAACCGGTCTCCGCGACACACAGATCCCACAGGTCCTTGCGGTCCTGCGGGTCGTCGTGCTGCCACGGCAGGTAGTGCGTCGGCCGCATCCGGCGGTCGTGCCAGAACCCACCGGACGAGTGACTCGGCTGGTCAGCGGCCGCGAGCCAGACGATTGTGTCCGCGCCTTGTGCGGGGGTGCGCAGCAGCGAGCCCATGACCTTGTTGAACCCGGGCAGCGACCCGGTCACCCCAGGCGTGTCGGCCCAACCGGGGTGGGTGCTGTGGACGGAGATGCCGTCGTCGGTGAGGCGTTGCGCCCACTGCTCGGCTAGGACTACCTGCATCCTCTTAGTCCGCGCGTACGCCTTGCCGCCCTTGTACTCGCCCTGGCGGTACTGAGGATCCTCGCTGTGGAGGCGAGCCGCGTACATCCCGCCCGAGGTCACGAAGATGACCCTGCCTTTGGCCGTTGCCAGTGCCGGGCGGAGCAGACCGGTCAGCAAGAACGGTCCTAGTACGTGCGTGGCGAGGGTGACCTCGTTGCCCTCGGCGGTCTCACTGCGCTCCGGTGGCAACGACCCGGCGTTGTGGACCAGCACGTCCAGGCTGCCGTGCCGCTCAGCGAACGCCGAGGCGAAGGTGCGCACGCTCGCCAGGTTCGACACGTCGCACTCGCCGACCTCCAGGTGCGCGTTCGGCAACTCCGCGGCGATTTCGTCGCGGGCCCGCTCACCCTTCGCGGGGTCGCGGACGATCATGTGCACGGTCGCGCCCAGTCTGGCCAGGTCGACGGTGGTCGCGCGGCCGAGGCCGGAGTTCGCGCCGGTCACCACGGCCGTCTTCCCGGCGAGCGCGTCGGGTGCCGGGTCCGGTGCCCAGAACTTGCTGCGCACCGAGAACCCGATCTTGGTGTAGCCCGGCACGACCGCCCGGTCGAGAACAGTGTCGAGGATCTTCGTCGCCGCACCCATGGCTCTGACGCTAGCCGCGAGTGACCCCGGCCGCCGGTTCTCCTTGACAGACCCCCCAGTTTTCGGCGACTCTGGACGCAAAGTAACTGTTACTTGACGTAACAGTGCTGACATCGGGTTACGGAGGGTGGAAGCGCCATGGCTCGTGTACTTCGACCGAAGGATGCCGACCAGGTGAGCGCTCGGCTGCTGGAAGCGTCCGCTCGCACCAGCTACGACCCGTTCGTCGACATCGACTGGGCCGCGCCGCTGCACCCGGACAAGGCGTACATGCCGCTCGAGCGGGTTTCCTTGTACGGCACCGATCTCTGGCGCGGACTCAGCCACGAGCAGCGCATCGAGCTGTCGAAGCACGAGATCGCCAGCATCGCCGGTGTCGGCCTGTGGTTCGAGATCATCCTGATGCAGCTGCTCGTCCGCTACGCCTACGACCTGGACCCGCGCACCCCGCACGCCCAGTACGCGCTGACCGAGATCGGCGACGAGACCCGGCACTCGATCATGTTCGCCAAGGCCATCGCCCGCTTCGACGCGCCGAACTACGGGCCGGGCAAGCTGCTGCACAACCTGGGCCGGGTCTACAAGGCCATCGCGGGCGGGCCGTCGATGTTCGCCTCGGTGCTGGTCGCCGAGGAGGCGACCGACCGGCTCCAGAGGTCCACAATGGACGACACGACGATGCAGCCGCTGATCAGGATGGTCAACCGGATCCACGTCATCGAGGAGGCGCGGCACGTCCGCTACGCCCGCGAAGAGGTGGTCCGCGGCGTCCCCGGGCTCAACCGCGCCGAGCTCGAGTGGCACCGGCTGGCGACCGCGGCGACGGCGATCGCGGTGATGGACGCCATGGTCAACCCCCGGGTCTACAAGGCGGTCGGCATCGCGCCCCGGGTCGGGCGGGCGGCCGCGCTGGCGAACCCGGAGTTCCGCGAGACGCGCCGCTGGATGGTCGAGAAGGTCGTCGAGTTCCTCACCGGGACCGGCATGATCGGCGGCCCGTCGAAGGCGCTGTGGCGCAAGGCGGGCCTGCTCCGGTAATCCGGTCGTGCTCAAGCCCTTGTCTCGCTTAACCTTCGGGTATGGCAGCAACCACGATCCCCGGCACCAACGTCGACATCCGCCTCTGGGCCAACCCGGAGCAGGTCGAGGGATCCGCGCTGCGGCAACTGCACAACATCGCCGCGCTGCCGTGGACTTACAAGCACGTGGCCGTCATGCCCGATGTCCACTATGGAATCGGTGCCACGGTCGGTTCCGTGATCGCCATGCGCGGCGCGGTTTCCCCGGCCGCGGTCGGCGTCGACATCGGCTGCGGGATGACCGCGGTGCGCACCTCGCTCACGGCGGAGGACCTGCCCGCGTCGCTCGCTCCACTTCGGACTCAAATCGAGGCCGCGGTGCCGGTCGGTCGCGCCGCGCACCGTTCGGCGGCGTTCACGGAGCGTGACGCCGGGGACTGGGACCGTTTCTGGGCCGCCTTCGACGACCTGAACCGCCGCGTGCGGCGCGACCGGGGCAAGGCGGTGAACCAGATCGGCACCCTCGGTGGCGGCAACCACTTCATCGAGATCTGCCTGGACGAGTCCGGCCAGGTCTGGGTGATGCTGCACTCCGGCTCGCGCGGGGTCGGCAACGTCCTGGCGCTGCACCACATCGAGGTCGCCCGCGGGCTGGCGCACAACCAGTCGCTGCCCGACCCCGACCTGGCGGTGTTCATCGCCGGGACACCGCAGATGGCCGCCTACCGGCACGACCTGTACTGGGCCCAGGACTACGCCCGCCGCAACCGCGCGGTCATGCTCCGTCTGATCAGCGACGTGCTGCGCCGCAGCTTCCACGGGGTCGAGTTCGACGAGCCGATCTCGGTGCACCACAACTACGTCGCCGAGGAGACCCACTTCGGCGAGGAGGTGCTGGTGACCCGCAAGGGCGCGATCCGCGCGGGCGCGGGCGACCTGGGCATCATCCCCGGTTCGATGGGCACCGGGTCCTACATCGTGCGCGGGCTGGGCAACCCCGACTCGTTCGAGTCGGCCTCGCACGGCGCGGGCCGCCGGATGTCGCGCACCAAGGCGCGCAAGGAGTTCACCGCCGAGGACCTCGCCAACCAGACCGCGGGCGTCGAGTGCCGCAAGGACACCGGCGTCGTCGACGAGATCCCGGCCGCCTACAAGGACATCGATGAGGTCATCCGCGCGCAGGACGACCTGGTCGAGGTCGTCGCGAAGCTCAAGCAGGTCGTCTGCGTGAAGGGGTGACCACTCATCCGGGTGAGTAAGGAAGCGACTAGCTCACCTGCTCACCCGGATGACCTTTGTCTACCAGTAGCGACCGATAAATCACGTGATTGGCCGCCTGCGTGTCTGCTAGCCTCGGCGCCATGTTGATCGAGCTCCTGTACCGGTAATCCGGCCCTCCGTCGTCAGTTGTCAATTCCGGAGTGAGGAGCTTTGCTGTGCATGTCGCCTTCATGGCCGTGCCCGCGCACGGTCACGTCAACCCCAGTCTCGCCTTGGTCGCCGAACTCGTTCGCCGCGGCCACCGGGTCACCTTCGCGGTCCGCGCGGATTTCGCCCCCGCCGTCTCCAGTGCGGGCGCGACACCGGTGCTGCACGATTCCACCTTCCCGACCACGGATTCCGACTGGCCCGACGAGGAAGTGGGCGCCCAACGCCTCTTCCACAACGAGTTCCTGTTCGTGACCCCACAGGTCGAGGTCGCATACGCCCAGGACAGGCCCGACGTCGTCGTCTACGACATCGGTGCCTGGCACGCCCCCGTGCTGGCTGAGAAATGGGGCATCCCTGCGGTCCAACTCTCGCCCACTTATGTGGCCTTCGAAGGCTGGCGAGAGGAGTTCGGCCTCGACTCGAATGCTCCGGTGAAGCCGGAAGTAGCCGCGATGAACGACGAGTTTGACGCCTTCGTGGCTTCACAAGGCGTGAATCTCTCCGTCGACGAAATCAAGCACAACCCCCATCGGTGCATTGTCACCATCCCCCGCTCATGGCAACTGCGCGGCGAGACGGTCGGACCCCGGTACACATTTGTCGGCCCGTGCATTGATGAGCGCGAACACCAAGGAAAATGGACGCCGCCGGCGAACAAGAAAGTCCTCTTGATCAGCCTCGGCTCCGCCTACACCGACCGCCTCGACTTCTACCGCACTTGCGTCGAGGCCTTCGCCAACGCAACCGACTGGCACGTCCTGCTGTCCGTCGGCAAGTACATCGAGCCTGCCGCCCTGGGGCCCGTCCCCGCCCACATCGAGGTCGTCCAGTGGGTCCCCCAGGTCAGCGTCCTCGCGGTCGCCAACGCGTTCATCACCCACGCGGGCATGGGCTCCACCATGGAAGCCCTCCACTTCGCCGTCCCCATGATCGCCATCCCCCAAGGCGTCGACCAGTTCATCAACGCCCCGAGGATCGAAGCCCTCGGCCTGGGCGCCCACATCCCCATGGCCGAGGTCACCGCCACCCGCCTGACCGCCGAACTGCACCGGGTCACCACCGACCCCACCATCGCCGCCAACCTCGACCGCATGCGAACCGAAACCCACACAGCAGGCGGCGCCCCCGCCGCCGCAGACATCATCGAATCCCTGGCCTGACCGTGCGCTCGGCTGGGGTCTAGCCCCAGCCGAGCGTCGAGGGGGACTCACGGCTCGTGGGAGCTTGAAGGCGGGTCCCCGCGCCACTTGATCGCCTAGCGATCAAGTGGCGCATACCCATCCGGAGCGGTACGACACCTGTGTGAACGCGGGTAGTAGCAACAGGATCGTCCGGGAGCTCGTGGTCGACGGCATTGACGACTGGGTCCCGCTGCGCGATCTGGTGTTCGTGGTCAGGCAGGTCGCCAGTGATGAGCAGGCGGTGGTGGCCCTGGTGACCGAGGTCGCCCGGACGCTGCTGCGCGAGAAGCTGATGGTGTTCGGCGAGCTGGGCGACCCGGGATTTGTCCCCTGGCCGGGTGATGATGAAGCCGTCCTGCGCAGGCTGGTCGCCGAGCTCGATGCCATGGGGTGGCAGCCGGACACCTTTTCCTGGTGGTTGGCCAACACCGAGCACGGTCACGCCATGGGCAGCCAGTTCGAGCGGGACATGCCAGCGCCCTGACCTCTAGCCCCAGCCGAGTTCGTGCAGCCGGGCGTCGTCGATGCCGAAGTGGTGGGCGATTTCGTGGACGACGGTGATTGCGACTTCTTCGATGACGTCGTCTTCGGTTTCGCAGATGTCGAGGATTGCTTCGCGGTAGATGAAGATGCGGTCGGGGAGTTCGCCGCCGTAGTGGGATAGGCGTTCGGTTAGGGCTATGCCGTGGTAGAGGCCGAGCAGGGTGGGGTCGGCGGGGTCGCGGTCTTCGACGAGTACGACGACGTTGTCCATTGCCCGCGCGAGCTCGCGGGGGATCTCGTCCAACGCCTCAGCGACCAGTTCTTCGAACCGGTCGCGGGGCATCTCCACGTCAGCCGCCAGCGGTCGTCGTGGTGGGGGCGACCGAACCGGACGACGTGGTCGGGGCGGTGGAGGCGTTCGGGCCGGTGCCGCGGACGCTGTTGGTCACCGGGGCCAGGCCGGAGCCGTCGGGCAGTTTCGCGCCGACCTTGCAGTCGACCTTGCGCGACCCCGCGTCCCAGCTCTCCTGCTTGAGCGTGTCCGGGTACGGGGTCAGCCCCTTGGCCGCCAGGTCCGCGCCACCGGTGTACGTCGCGGTCACCGTCGCGCACAGCTCGATCGCCCGCTCGACCTGGGAGGTGTCCGGCGGGAACTCCCCCTGGAAGGCCGTACCGAGGTCCACGTTGCCGACGATCTCGTAGGCATGGGCTTTGTCACACGCGATCGGGTCGCCGATCTTCTGCCCGTCCAGCGCCAGGCAGGTCCCCGGTTCGTGCACATTGGACTGGTCCTGGCGCGCGGCCGAACCCGAGACCGGCACCAGGTTCCCCGAGGGGGTCGTGCGCTGCAGGCCGCACCGCAACTTCCGGTCACCGTCGCGCCACTGCGCGTCGACCGGCTTGAGCGCGTTGATCCGGAACTTGCCGTACGGGTCGAGCTTGCCGCCCAGGTACGACGTCGCCCCCGGGGTGCACTTGTCCTGGGCGATGTCCTGCCAGCGGGTCAGGTCCGGCTGCGCGGCGTCGGCCGGGTACTCCGCCGAGATGTCGACGTTGCTGGTCACCTCGAACAGGTGCGGCTGCGCGCAGTCGACCCGGCGCATGTCGGTGCCGTCCGGCGGTGTCCAGGTGAGACAGCTGCCCGCGGGGGAGTCGAAGGCCTGCTCCAACTCCTCCTCCGGGGTCAGCCCGGCGCCACCCACGGCGACCGGCCAGGAGAAGACCGTGCTGGTGGTCAGGAGCAGCAGCGAACCGGCGAACGCCCCGGCCATCATGACCCGGGTTTTCGCCGTGCTGTCGTTCGATCGAAACCAACCGCCGCGTCCAGACATCTACTCCATGATGCCGTGTCCCGGTCAGGGGCGTGGCCATGGGACACGAGACAGGGGCGCCAGGTTGCGATATCGACAAAGATCCGACAGCAGCGCCGCTGGTCAGCTAGGGTTCGCGCCGGGAGTGGTACATGACTGAAAACGACAGGCCGAAGGACGCCGACCAGGCGGCCGAGCCAGCCGACAGTGGCAAGACCAGCGACAACAGCAGCGACGTCCCCGCCTACGTCCCGGAGCCGCCTCCGCAGGACGAGCCCAAGCGCGGGTCGATCAGCTACCAGGACGAGCGCACCGCGCCCAAGAAACCCTCGGTGGCCGAACAACGCGCTCGCCGTGACGCCCAGCGCCGCCAGCGCGAGGCCGAGCAGGCCGAGTACGAAGAGGCTGAGCGCAAGCGCAAGAAGCGCAAGCGGATCCTCATCGGCTCTGGCGTCACCGTCGGCGTCGTCGCGCTGGTCGCCGTGATCTACGCCGCGTCCCAACCGGACGAGGTCACCGCGACGTGCACCGACACCAACGGTGTCGTCGTCGACGACGACTACTGCGACTCCACGTACGCCTCCAGCCACGGTGGGTACACCAGCGGCGGGTTCATCTTCATCGGTGGCAGCTCCTACCGCTACAACTACGGCGGCACAGGGGCTGTCGGCCAGAAGGTCA
This sequence comes from Actinokineospora diospyrosa, assembly GCF_024171925.1. Lineage (GTDB taxonomy): Bacteria > Actinomycetota > Actinomycetes > Mycobacteriales > Pseudonocardiaceae > Actinokineospora > Actinokineospora diospyrosa. The sequence continues at coordinate 240,158 of NZ_JAMTCO010000007.1, forward strand.
GCGGCGGCAGCTACGTGTCACCCTCGAGCGGCACCACGGTCAAGACCAGGTCCGGCTCCACCGTGCAGCGCGGCGGGCTCGGCGTCAGCAGCGGCGGCAAGAGCGGGGGCAGCTGACTTGCGCCGAGAGCGCCACGCGGCCCGGTCGGACTGGCGGGCCCGGATCGAGTCCCAGGGCCTGGTGTTCGGCACCCCCGCCCGCTACGGCGGGGGCGGCCTGCGCCCGTACTGGGACGAGTCCGTGCACTACGCCTTCGACATGGACGAGATCCTCTCCGTGGAGGCCGACGTCGAACTCCTGCACTCCATGTGCCTGGAGGCCGTCGACAACATCGTGCTGACCGAGCGCTACCGCGACTTCGGCATCCCCGAGTGGGTGTGGCCGCACATCGCCGAGTCCTGGAAGCGCCGCGACCCGCACCTCTACGGCCGCTTCGACCTGCGCTACGACGGTTCCGGCCCGGCCCGGCTGCTGGAGTACAACGCCGACACCCCTACCTCCCTGCTGGAGGCGGCCGTCGTGCAGTGGTACTGGAAGACCGACGTGTTCCCCGAGGACGACCAGTGGAACTCCATCCACGAGAAGCTGGTCGAGCGCTGGGGTGAGGTCAAGGACCTGCTGCCCTCCCAGGAGGTGCACTTCGCCTGGTCGAGCGCCGACCCCACCGGCGAGGACCACCTGACCACGGCGTACCTGCAGGAGACCGCCGCCGAGGCTGGCCTGGACACCGTCGGTCTGGCGATCGAGGACATCGGCTGGGACCCGGACCTGCGGCGCTTCGTCGACCTCGCCGAGTCGACCATGGCCACCGTCTGCAAGCTCTACCCCTGGGAGTGGGTGACCGGCGAGGACTTCGGCAAGCGCGTCGTGGAGTCCCTGCCGCAGACCCTGTGGGTCGAGCCGCTGTGGAAGATGCTGCTGTCGAACAAGGCGATCCTCGCCGTGCTGTGGGAGATGTACCCCGGCCACCCCAACCTGCTGCCCGCCTTCCTCGACGAGCCCGGCCTGCTCACCGAGTACGTGCGCAAACCCAAGCTCGGCCGCGAGGGCGCCAACGTGCAGATCGTCGCCACCGGCTACGAGACCCAGACCGGCGGCGTCTACGGCGCCGAGGGTTTCGTCTACCAGGCCTTCGACCCGCTGCCCGAGTTCGACGGCTACCGACCCGCGCTCGGCGCGTGGATCATCGGCGACCACGCGGCTGGCCTGGGCATCCGCGAGACCGCGGGCCTGGTCACCGACGACGGCGCCGCCTTCGTCCCGCACCGCATACCCCAGTAACACCTGATGGAGACCCTCGTGACCACTCAACTCGCCGCGGTGTCGAACCTGGCCCTGCCCGCTGGCTTCGGTGCCGACCTTGGCAAGGGCATCGGCGCGATCGCCCTCTACGCCATCATCGGCCTGGTCCTGATGCTGATCGGCTTCTACGCCATCGACTGGACCACGCCCGGCAAGCTCTCCGACCTGGTCCGCACCGGCAAGCCCAACGCGGTGATCGTGACCGCCTCCGGCATGCTCAGCATGGCGCTGATCATCGTGGTCGCGATCTTCTTCTCGGCCAACGACCTGACCGCGGGCCTGATCACCTCGGTCGTCTACGGCCTGATCGGCATCATCGTCCAGGTCCTCGCCGTGCGGACCCTCGAATGGGTGACCAAGCTCGACGTCGGCGCCACCATCGAGGACGAGAAGTTCGCCCCGGCCAGCGTGGTCGTCGCCGCCGTGCACATCGCCCTCGGCCTGATCGTCGCGGTCGCCATCTCCTAGCGCGCCCGCACCGGCCGGGATACCGGAGGCGGAACCCGGCCGGTGCGGACTACGCTCAGCACCCGTGATCGACCTCAAGGTTCTGCGCGACGACCCCGACGCCGTGCGCGCCTCGCAGCGCGCCCGCGGCGAAGACCCGACGACCGTGGACGCTCTGCTGTCCGCGGACGAGCGGCGCCGATCGGTGATCTCGCGCGCCGACTCCCTGCGGGCCGAGCAGAAGGTGTTCGGCAAGCAGGTCGGCAAGGCCAAGGGCGAGGAGCGCGAGGCGCTGCTGGCCAAGGGCAAGGAGCTGTCCGCCGAGGTCAAGGCGGCCGAGGCCGCCCAGCACGAGGCCGACCAGGCCCTCGACGAGGCCCACCGCGCCCTCCCCAACCTGGTCGACCCCGCCGCCCCCGTCGGCGGTGAGGACGACTACACGGTCCTCGAGCACGTCGGCACCCCGCGCGAGTTCGACTTCACCCCGCTCGACCACCTCGACCTGGGCGTCCGCCTGGGTGCCCTGGACATGGAACGCGGCGCGAAGGTCTCCGGCTCGCGCTTCTACTTCCTCACCGGCATCGGCGCCCAACTGCAGCTGGCCCTGCTCAACATGGCCGCCGCCCAGGCCACCGCCGCGGGCTTCACCCTGATGATCCCGCCGGTCCTGGTCCGCCCGGAGATCATGGCGGGCACGGGTTTCCTGGGCGCCCACGCCTCAGAGATCTACCGCCTCCGCGACGACGACCTCTACCTGGTGGGCACCTCAGAGGTCGCCCTCGCCGGCTACCACGCGGACGAGATCATCGACCTGTCGGCGGGCCCGCGCCGGTACGCGGGCTGGTCGTCCTGCTTCCGGCGCGAGGCGGGCTCGTACGGGAAGGACACCCGGGGGATCATCCGGGTGCACCAGTTCGACAAGATCGAGATGTTCTCGTACTGCAAACCGGAAGACGCCTCCGCCGAACACCAGCGGCTGCTCGACTGGGAGAAGCAGATGCTGGCCAAGATCGACGTGCCCTATCGGATCATCGATACGGCCACGGGTGACCTGGGCACCAGCGCCGCTCGGAAGTTCGACTGCGAGGCATGGGTGCCCACCCAGAAGGCCTACCGAGAACTGACTTCTACCTCTAACTGCACCACGTTCCAAGCCCGCCGGTTGGGGGTGCGGTACCGCGACGAAAACGGAAAGCCACAGACCGCCGCCACGTTGAACGGAACACTCGCAACCACCCGGTGGATTGTGGCGATTCTGGAGAACCACCAGCAGGCGGATGGGTCAGTAGTGGTGCCGGAGGCGCTACGACCGTTCTTGGGGCTGGACGTACTTACCCCGGTCGCTTGACGCTGAGCCCTTGATGTCTCGGGCTTGGCGCTGAGTTATCCACAACGGCTTCTGCTGTCCACAGACACTGGTTGCTGCTCCCGGTTTATCGGCTCTGCTCGGTAGGCTGTATATCGGGGGCTCTTGTGGCGGATGATCTTGCGGCTTCCGTTGTGAGTGCTGGGTTTGTTTACAACAGGCTCGCTTGTCCACAGGCTGCTGCTCGGTGCTCCCGTTGTGTCGGTGGTGCGCGGTAAGCTGTGTATCTGGGGGCTTTCGGTCAGGTTGATCTTGGCGTAGGCCCTGGACTGGGAGTGCGGGGCAAGGGATTCGGGCCTCCGCCTTCGGCTCCGGTAAACGGCTCGCCTTCGGCATTGCATCTGATCCGCGACAATGCGGAAAGCTCGATGGGACGAACTTGTTTTGCGCGGGGCCCCTACGACACCCGTGGCAGGACCGCACAGCAGGGGCCGAAAAGCATGGCCCTGCCGCTGAACGACGCTACGGGTGCCGTCCCCCCACGCAAAACAAGTCCGCCCCATCGAGCCGGCCTGGCACCAGCGACTCCGACTGTCCAGGCGCTGGGAAGGTGGGCTGGGGCGGACCTGACGGCAGTCGAGTTGGCCACCGCTGGGTCCGACTGTCCAGGCGCTGGGAAGGTGGGCTGGGGCGGACCTGACGGCAGTCGAGTTGGCACCGACGGGTCCGAGTGTCCAGGCGCTGGGAAGGTGGGCTGGGGCGGACCTGACGGGGCGCAGGCTGGCACCGACGGATCCGAGTGTCCAGGGGCTGGGTAGGTGTGGGTTGGGGTGGACCTGGCGGAAGCCGGGGTGGCACAGCGGGTTTCTGCGGCCCGTGCGAGTGGTGCCCAGAGCCTCGGGTGTCGTCAGCGGGACGTGGAGAGTCGTTGGTAGCCGGCTAGTTCGGCGTTTTCGACGGTGTCGAACCAGACCTCGGCTACGACTTGCTCGTAGCGCGGGTGATCGGGGTCGACGTAGAGCATTGCTCTTGTGCTTGCTTTGACGCGGAATCGGGGGTCGGGGGAGTGACCGTCCGGTAAGGGCATTGCGGATCCTGGACTGAATCGTCCTGGGGTGAAGTCGGGTGCTCCGTGCGGGTTGGTCGGATGGTCGACGGCTGGGTTGGTGGGGCGGGTGAAGCCCTTCAGCAGTTCCACCGTCGCGATCAGGTCAGGGGCGTTGCCTATAGGCGCACGCGGCAGGATCCAGTGGGCGTGCTGGCTCAAGGCTTCGTGGCCGGTGACGAGTTGCTCGAGCAGGGGCGCGTCCGGGAGGCGCAGGTAGTGGACAATCGACTGCGCTGCCTCCGCTAGCGACGGATCCAGGTCCGTTAGGACTCGGCCGTGGCGCAGCAGCAATGTCGTGCGGATGTAGGCCAGCAGCCAATCGTCGTGCTGAACGCTCTTGGGTTTGCCTCGACGCAGGAGTTCCGGCAGGGCTCGTGCCCAGTCCTTGGGGCCGAACCCGGTCGCGGCGCGCTCGATCATGTCGTCCAGAACGAGCCGCATGGTCGCGCGGTGGCGGGTGGTCACCAACTCGGTGATGACCATGGACAACCCGTGGGTCAGCTTGGCGTTGCGCGCGCGCAGCACCTCCTCGGCCTGGGTCAGGGCACTGATGCGGCGCTCGGCGGCGGCACGCGCGCGGTCGGCGACCCGCAGGTCGGCGCGACGGCCGTCGGCGACGCGAGTGGCGGAAACCAGTCCCGCGGCCAGGGTGTTCGCCATCGCTGTGAGGTTCTTGACCTGGGCGGACTGCTGGGCCACCTGCTGACGCAGCATCGCCAACTCTGCTTCCAAGGCCAGGGATCGTTCCGGCGCAACCGCATCGGCGGGGCGGCGGGATCGTGACTCGTCCCAGCGGGCGCGGAACCAGCCGAGCGCTTCGTCGTGGTGTCCCGGGTCCGTGCAGGCGGTGACGATCCACTCCACCTCTGCCCAGTCCGGGAGCGCGGCGATCGAAGATCCCAGGACCGTCTTGCTGAACTGCCGGGCGACCTGGCGTATGTGGTGTGGTCCCCCCACCGCCCACGCCGGTCGCGGCGTCACGGTGAAGGCGTGGTCGACCAGGTTCTTCATGGTGCCGAAACGGTGGACAACGAGGGTGATCAGGTCGAGCGCGCAGCGGCGGCCGGACGGGTCGAGTTCCTCGCTGGAGAAGTCGTCGACCGTCCGGGGTAATGGTCGTCCGGATCCCTTGCGCGCGGGTCGCTCGGGAAGCCGCCACGTCGCCGCGGCCGGGGACGGGTCGAAGTCCGCGCTCACGGCGCGAGGTCCCTTTGCGATCGAGATAACCAGGACAACCGCGCGCCAGTCCGACGAATTGTCGAGGTTGTCGATCCCCGCAGCTCAAGGGTTTGTTCTTGTCGCAGCGACAATCCGGACCGTGATCCACTAGAGGCCACCGGCAGCGGGTCGCAACCGCTGCCGGTGACGTCTCCAAGGGGCCGGGCAACAGGGCAGTCACCTTCCGCCCAGGCACCTCCACGCCACTCCTCGACGGAGGACCCACACAGCATGCCGTTCCTGCCCACCACAGAGCTAGCGGTTCTGGGAGTCCTGCTGATGCTCAGCGTGCTGGTCGCGATCGCGGTGTTCACCCGCGTTCCCCAGCGCAGGACCACCGCCCTGACAGTCCTGCGCCTGCTGCTGAGGCGTCCCGACACCACTGAGGATCCCGAAGATCCCGAGCGCCGCGGCACGGAGTAGTCCCACCTGCGGCCGCCACTCGCGAACTGGTGGCGGCCGCACCGAACCAGTCCCCCCAGTGTCACCGACCCGCGTTTTGACGATGTCAGCCCCATCCCGCCCTGGATCCAATCGCCCGAGCCCGTGAGCTCACCCGACAAGACGTTCCAGCCATCGACAGACACCAGCGGCCCCAGGCACTCTGGGGCCGCTGCCGCATCGCGATCGGCCGCTGCACGAGCGGCGGCGCGGTGGACGCGGACCTCGAATCGTACGCTGTACCGAGTCGGCTTTGGCCGCCGGTCTCCCGCGCCTGCTCGGGGTCGAGGGCGCGTCGAGGTCCGAGCAGACTGAGGCGTCTATAGGAGGCGAACTGTGCTCTTGCGGACGGCTAGCGGCGCTGGCCTAGGCCACGCGGTCGGCGATGTACTTGCCGATTTCCAGGGCGCAAGTAGCGGCAGGTGAAGGAGCGTTCAGCACGTGTACCTGTCCGGGTGCCGTCTCGATCAGGAAGTCCTGCACCATCGACCCGTCCGGCAGCAGTGCCTGCGCGCGCACCCCAGACCCCGACCGCACGATGTCGTCCTCGACGATCTCTGGGACCAGCTTTGCCAAGCTCGCCGCAAAGCGCCGCTTCGATAGAGACCGGCGGACCTCGTCCAGTCCGATCGGGTACGCGTACTTCCGGGCGAGGTTCCAAGTCCCCGGAAACGCAGCCGTCTCCCAAACGTCGCGTGCGGAGAAGTCACGCCATGTGTACCCCTCACGACGAAGGGCGAGTACGGCGTTAGGCCCGGCATGCACTGACCCGTCCAGCATGCGGGTCAGGTGTACCCCCAAGAACGGCAGAGATGCGTCCGGGACCGGGTAGATCAGCCCCTTCACGAGAGAAGCGCGCGCAGGCCGCAGCTCGTAGTACTCCCCACGGAACGGCACGATTCGGGCGCGTGGCGTAAGACCCGCCATGCGGGCGATGCGGTCGCTGTGCAGACCGGCGCAGTTCACCAGTACGTCTGCCCGGAGCACCTCGGTGCCGGTAGCCACCTCAACGCCGGTAGAGCTAGAGCGGATGCCGAGGGCAGGCGTAGACAAACGCAGGTCGGCGTCGGACAGGTCGGCGACTAGAGCGGCGCAGATGGCCGGGAAGTCGATGATGCCCGTCGACTCCACGTGTAGAGCGGCGACGCAAGCGACGTGGGGTTCGTAAGAGCGGGCTTCGGCCTGCGTAATCAGTCGCGCAGGCACGCCGTTCGCCTCGGCGCGGGAGGCCAGTACGCGGAGTGCTGGTAGCTCCGACTCGGAGGTGGCGACGACGAGCTTGCCGCAGACGGACACTGGGACACCGCGGGAGCGGGCGTAAGAGACGATCGAGCGGTTGCCCGCGACCGACATCCGGGCCTTCTCCGAGCCGGGGGCGTAGTACAGGCCCGCGTGCACGACGTTGGAGTTGTGGCCGGTTTGGTGGGCGGCCCAGTGGTCTTCCTTCTCCAGCACCGTGACGGCGTGGCCGCGTTGGGCTAGTTCCCGGGCCGTCGCCAGGCCCAGGATGCCGCCGCCGATGACGATGGCGGTGTGGCGGGAGGTCATGTGGTCTGGGGGAGGGCTGACCCGACGGGCTGGACCTTGCTGCGGCGGTGGCGGCTGCGCAGGGTGAACAGGCCCATGCCCATCTTGATCGGGTCGCTGAGCCGGATGCGGCTGCCGTGGCTGGAGTGCGCGGCGCTCAACCGGACCGGGACCTCGATGGTCTTGATGCCGTTGCGCTCGGCGAGGTAGGCCAGCTCGGTGCTCAGCAGGTAGCCGGGCTCCTGCAGCAGCGGGGCCGCCTGGCGCGCCCAGTCGCCGTCGACGATGAAGGTGCCCTGGGGGTCGCGGGTGCGCATGCCCAGGATGACCCGGCGCAGCACGAGGAAGCCGAAGGTCATCACGTTGCGCAGCAGCGCGCGCTCGATCACCGAGTCCGGGTGCGCCTTGGAGCCGATCACCACCGGGTGCGCGACGTGGTCGACCTTCTCGGCCGCGTCCAGGTCGTCGAACCCGAACGGCAGGTCGTCGGCGCCGAGGAACACCCGCGCGCCGCGGCTGTGCGCGATGCCGTGCCGCAGGGCGTTGCCCATGCCCTTCTCGCTGGTCAGCACCCGCAGCTCGACATCGGCCGACCAGTCCGCGGCCAGCTTGGCCAGCAGCTCGATGGTCCCGTCCGACGAGCCGTTCTCCACGACGACGATCTCGGCGTCGCCACCGGCCAGCCGGGTCGCCAGCGCAGTCAGGGTGGCCTCGATGGTGTCCGCGCTGTTGTGCGCGGGCACCACGTAGGTGAGCGTTTTCTGGTCGGTAGCCCCTGGCGTACCCATGGAATACTCCCTGGCAGACTTGACAGCTGGCCAGGCCGGAAGACCTAGACCGAGGCGACTGGCACAGTACCGTGTCCGCCCGAGCGGGGGCTCCGGGGGAGCGCACGTGTCGCAGCAGCGTCAACCATCGAGGAAGGACCGCCAGGTGACCCTGACGGAGAACCGCGTCCCCGTTCCGGAGGCCGCGCCCGGACAGGACGGCGAGGGCAAGTCCACCGGCGAGCGCAGGAAGGGGCTGCTCACCGGCCTCAGCGTCGCCGTGCTGGTCGCGGTCCTCGCCCAGGTACCGCTCATCCGCAACCGCATCTTCTACTACTGGGACGACAGCGCCGCCGCGTTCCTGCCGGACTGGCACTACATCGGCGAGCAGCTGCGCGCGGGCATCTGGCCGGTGATGTCGCCGGAGATGTGGATGGGCGGCAACATCGCGGGCGAGTCGATGATGAGCCTGTTCAACCCGGTGATGCTGGCCAACTACCTGGCTGTGTCGGCCATCCCGTCGCTCGCGCTGTCGGCGACCCTGGTCAAGACCGAGTTCCTGGTGCTCCTCGCGCTCGGCGTCTACCTGCTGGCCCGCGATTTCGGCGCGAACCGCGCTGCTGCTGCCGCAGTTGCGGTAGCGCTGCCGTTCTCCGGTTACACCCTCTATTTCGACGCGTCAGCTTGGGCCGGTGGGCTCATCTGCTTCGCCTGGCTGCCCATCGTGTGGTGGTCGCTGCGACGCTTCGCCCGTGGGCAGATGAACCCAATCGTCCCGATTGTCCTGGGCTTCCTGGCGATGACCGTCGGCAACCCTTACGGCGCGCTCGGTGTCATGGTGATCCTGGCCGCGGTAGCGGTAGAGCTGGCTCTGCAGAAGCACTGGAAGCGGTTCGGTTGGCTTGTCGTCGTCGGCGGCATCATCGGGCTGAGCACCCTCGTGGTGTTCCTGCCGCTGGCCGGTAGCAGCGCCGTCACCTGGCGTACCGACCAAGGCGTGCTTAACACCGGTTTCCTGGTGCCCAACCTCGGCGACCTGTTCGCCATGAGCGCGCCGACGTTCCAGCCGCAGTACCGCGTGTTCGGGTCGGAGATCCTGTCCTTCCCGATGGCGTACCTGGCCTGGTTCATCGTGCCGCTGGCCCCGTGGTTGCGCTGGTCGGCGCTGCTCGAGCGGGTCCGCGAGCGCTCCAGCCTGATCGTCTTCGCCGGTGTGTACCTGCTGTTCCTCTTCGGACCGTCCACCCTGTGGCTGTTCCGCTGGCCCGCCCGGCTCACCGAGTACGCCTACCTGCCGATCGCGATCGCCATCGCCATCGTGCTGACCAAGGGCCTGAACACCAGCCGCGCCAAGGCCAAGGCGATCGCCTCGGCCATCATCGTGCTGGTCGGCGCGTACCTGTCGTGGGCGAGCACGCCGCAGCACGTCCGGTGGCACGCGCTGGCGACCGTCGTCGTCCTGCTCTTGGTCGCCGCAGCGGTGAAGTACCGCGAGCGGTTCTTCGGCACCGTCCTAGTCCTGGGCACCGCGGTGCTCTTGGTACTGCAGACGCAGCTCTACACGGGCAACTACAACATCACCCCGTGGCGCTTCCCGCACGACGTCACCGCGATGCGCGACAACTTCGACGACCGCTACCAGGGCAACACACTGCAGGTCGTCGACCTCGGTGAGCTCAACCAGCACGCCGAACTGGTCCCCGACGGCGTATGGCGCGACGTGATGCTCACTAACGCCATCCACACCGCGGGCGTCGACGCGCTGAACTCTTACACCGGCATCGGCAATGTCAAGTTCGCTGCCGCGCTGTGCATGAACTACTACGGCGCCACCTGCCCGGCCGCCTTCGACGCGCTCTGGCGCCCGGTCGACGGTGAACGGGTGCTGCTCGCCGACGCGCTGCGGTTGCGGACCGTGGTGGTGGAGAACGGGATCATCGAGGACCGCGAGGCCGCGGTGGCCCAGGCGCGGGCAGGCGGACCGAAGCCCAACCAGGCTGAGGTGGCACCCGGCTGGTCCGTTGCCGAGCGCACCAAGCTGGTGACCGTCTACAAGCGCGACACCCCGCTCCCGTTCGGCGACGGCCGGTTGTCCTTCGCGGGCAACGGTGTCCGGATCAAGTCGGACGTGAAGGTCGGCGAGAACGGCATGGACACCCGGTACGAAGGCAACGGCGGCAAGCTCATCTTCGCCGCGCTCGCCTGGCCGGGCTATAGCGCCACAGTGGACGGCAAGGAGGTGGAGGTCAAGCAGGGCCCGGCAGGCCTGATCGAGCTTGACGTCCCAGCCCCTGCCAGCGGCGGTAGCACTGTCGAACTCCGGTTTACCCCGCCTGGCTACGGCTTCGGCATCCCCTTGATGGCAGGCACTCTTGTCCTCGGTGTCCTGTTCAGCATCGGTTGGGCTGTCGCGGGCGTAAGGCGCCGTCGACGCGAAGCCGCCGCACCGGCCGAATAGGACGCAAACGAAGAGGGCCCCGCCACTATGGCGGGGCCCTCTTCGCGTAAGTACTAGATCAGGCGTTCGCGGACTCCGCGGCCTGGTCGATCGCCCGGTGCGCGGGCAGGATCGCCGCGCGCTCAGCGGCGACCGCGTCCGAACCCGCCCCGGCCTCGAGCAGGTTGAGGAAGTGGTCGAGCTGGGCGGCCAGCGGCTCCTGGCTCTGCAGGATCGTCGGGATCTCGATGATCGTCTGCTGCTGGTAGCCGACCCCGGCCGTGGCCAGCGAGTCGGTCACGTGCCGGTAGATCGTGATGTCGCGGCGCAGCAGGTCGATCTCGATCAGCCGGTCCACCTCGAGCACCGAGAGCTGGCGGACCTTGCGCTGGCTGACCCGGCTCGCCGAGATGGTCGCGATCGCGCCGTTGGGGAACGACATGGTCGCGTCGGCGCTGTCCTCGGAGTGGTTCTTCTTCGAGGACCCGTGGAAGTAGCCGAACGAGCCCTTCACCACCGACGGGTTCTCCCCGACGAAGCCGATGGTCAGGTCGATGTCGTGGATCAGCAGGTCGGTGGCGACACCGGTCTTGATCCGCGGCACGAACGGCGAGTGCCGGATCGCGTTGACCTGCACCACGTCGGTGGCGATCTGGCGCGCGGTCAGCACGGCCGGGTTGAACCGCTCCAGGAACCCGCACACCAGCGGCAGGCCGCGGCGCTCGGACTCCTCGACCAGCTCCACCGACTGCTTGTAGTCCGGGGTGAGCGGCTTCTCCACCAGCAGCGGCTTGCCCAGCTCCATCACCTGGCGGGCGATGTCGTAGTGCGCCTCGGTCGCCGCGGCGATGACCACCGCGTCGATGCCGGACAGGTCGCCGATCTCCGGTGCCCACGCCGCGCCGTAGCGGTTGGCGACCTGCTCGCCGACCTCCTTGCGCTGCTCGACCAGGGTGACGAAGTCCACCCGGGGCGACTGGGAGAGCACGCGGGCGTGCAACGAGCCCATCTGGCCGGAGCCGATCAGGGCGACGCGGGGCCGAGCGGTCACGCGAGCACCTCCCGCACGGTCGCGACGATGGTGTCGATCTGCTCGGTGGTCAGCTTCGGGTGCACCGGCAGCGACAGCGCCTGCTGCGCGACCCGGCTGGCGACCGGCACGTCGGAGGTGATCACGTTGGGGTTGTCCCGGTAGCAGTCGTAGTCGAAGACGACCTTCGGGTAGTACGTGCCGTTGCCGATGCCCTTCTCGGTCAGCTTGGCCGCGAACTCGTCCCGGTCGACCTTGGCGTCCTCGGTGACCAGCACGGTGTACTGGTGCCACACGTGGGTGCGGCCGGGCAGCACGGCGGGCACGCGCAGGCCGGGGATGTCGGCCAGGCCCGCCGACAGCGCCTCGGCGTTCGCGGAGCGCTTGGCGTTGATGTCGGCCAGCCGCTCCAGCTGCGGGATGCCGACCGCGGCGTGCAGGTCGGTCAGCCGGTAGTTGTGGCCGGCCATCTCGTACTGGTAGCGCGCCCGCATGCCCTGGTTGCGCATGACCCGCAGCTTGTCGGCCAGCGCGGCGTCGGAGGTGGTGATGACCCCGCCCTCGGCCGTGGTGACGTTCTTGGTGGCGTACAGCGAGAAGCAGCCGATGCCGAAGCTGCCTGCGGCGCGCCCGTCGAAGGTGGCGCCGACCGCCTGCGCGGAGTCCTCGATGATCGTCAGGCCGTGCTCCTCGGCCAGCGGGACCAGCTTGCCCATGTCCGCGGTCTGCCCGTAGAGGTGAACCGGCATGAGGACCTTGGTCCGCGGACCGACGGCCGCGGCCACGGCGGCCGGGTCGACGTTGAAGTCCTCGGCGTCGATGTCGGCGAACCGGGCGGTGGCGCCCGCCTCGAGGATCGCGTTGAGCGTCGCGACGAAGGTGAACGGTGAGGTGACCACCTCGTCGCCTGGCTGCAGGTCCAGCGCCTGGACCGAGGCCACGAGCGCGGTGGTGCCGTTGTTGACGGCCACCGCGTGCTCAACCCCGGCGACCTGCGCGAACAGGTCCTCGAAGCGCTTGACCATGGGCCCCTGGGCGATGACGCCGGAGCGGAGCACCTCGAGCACGAGGGGCTCAGCGTCGCCTACGTCGACGACGGTGATGGGAATCATTCGGCAGTTCTCTCCGGTGCGAAGGCGGGCTGAGGCGTCCGAACAGCACGCTGGTGACGGTTCTGCCGGCCGCGTGGGGTCACGGTACCCGCAGTCGGCGTTTGGTCTTCCGGGGGCAATGCCATGGGGGCGGCGACACTCCGCTGGAGCTGGAAAGTAGCACTGAGTGATGATCCACAACTGTGCGTTGCGTATGGTCGACGTTCCACGAGAGGGGTTTTCGGAGAGGGGACCCACCTTGGGGTCAATAAACGCGGCTCCGCCGTCGGACCCACCACGAGCACCCGGATTGCACGTCGAGCCCGAGATGGCCCGCGCCTTGCCACGTCCGCCGCGCGCGCACCCGCGGTTGGCCCTGGTGCTGCGGGCCGTCGCGGGCGCCCTCGTCCTGGGCTTCGTGCAGCACTGGCGCTACGGCTACTCCGCGGGCAACGGCGACCACCGGGTGCTCTCCGCGCAAGGCATGCACTGGGCGGACCCGACGCTGTTCGCGGGGGACTGGTTCCTCGAGCGCTCCCCGCAACCGCACTGGCTGTTCGACGTGGTCACCTGGTTCGGGATGGAGATCGGCAAGCTCAGCACGGTCTACGTCGGCTACTGGGCCCTGTCGCTGCTGGCCTTCGGGCTCGCCACCGCGCTGCTGGCCCGCCGTTGGGCGCCCGCGCACCAGAGCACGGCGACGGTGCTGGTCTGCTTCCTCGCCGGGATGATGCCGTGGTGGTTGCTGGGCACCGGATCGCCGCTGTACCCGAACGCGCTGCCGGTCGTCCTCGCGGGCTGCATGGTCTACCTGGTGGTGGCCGCTCTCTTCACCGACCACCGGACTTTCGCTGCTGTCGCCGCAGTGGTCGCCGCCGCCGTCCACCTGCAACAAGGCATGGTTCTGGCGATCTTGTTGATCGGCTTGGCCGCGGTCCGGTTCCACCTCGGACGGCTGCCCGGCACTGGTCGCCGCCGTGTTGACCGGGTCTTGCTGCTAGGTGGCGCCGGTTGTGCTGCCGTTGTCCTCTTCGGCCTCTGGCTGCGGCCAGTCGCGGGCGAAATCTCCGACTTCGCGCAGATCTGCACGCAGTTGATCCCGTACCACTGCGAGGCGAGCTCATGGTCGACTCACGTGGTGTGGGCGGGCATGGCTCTTGTCGGCCTCGCGGTGTTGAGCTGCCTGTACTTCTCCCGCAGCACGATCGCGACGTGGGCGGTGTTGATTGCCCTGCCTGCGTTCGGGCTCGTGGTCGGTGTCGCGGCCGACCGGTGGAACGTCCCGATGGTCGGCGAGCTCGCCCAGGGGCTGAACGTCTACCGACTCGACGTCGTGCTGCTGCCGATGGCGGTGTGGGGCTTGATCGTCCCGCTGTTCGCCCCGGTCAAGACCTGGGTGCGGCTGATAGCTCTAGGTGCCGTCATCGGGCTGGGCTACCTGCTCGCCGGCTCTTACACCTTTGACCCGCGGTGGATGTTCGAGCGCCCCAACGGCGGACCCTGGTTGCTGCTGTTCGCGGGTGCGCTGGTCGTTGGCGCTGCCGCCATGGCGGTACGCGCCCGCAAGCCAGGTTGGGCTACCGGGACAAACGGCGTTGTGCACGGTTCCGCACTGGCAGTCGTAGGAGCCGTCTTGGCCGCCGTGTTCTCCGCGGGCGCGCCGCCGCTGCGCACTTTCGATGTGGTCTATATCTCCGACAACGACATCCACGACTGGGGCATGGCAGTTCGTCGGACCCTGCCCCCCGGCGCGCAGTTGATCTCGCCGCCGCTCGGTCAGTACATCCGGATGGCCAGCGGACGCGGTGTCGTCGCCGACTGCAAGAACGTGCCTTACGGCGGCGACGCGTGGATCGAGTACCAGCACCGCATCAACTCCATCGGCGGGCTCGAGCAGTGCCTGATGAAGATCCCCAGCGTGTTCTTCACACTCCCGCTGGAGCGCTACACACAGGTCGCGCGCGAGTTCGGCGCCGACTACCTGGTGGTCGAGGAGGGCATGCAGTGGCGCATCCCCGAACTGGTGGCCGCGGGGTGGACGATCGTGTTGGAACCGGTGTCAAAGCTGCGCAACACCGTGCTGCGCGCGCCGGTGAACTGACCACGTACAGTGTCACGCTGTCGTGAGGTGGCGCGGTACCCCACCCGGCTCCTGGGTGAGTTGCGCACAGCGGTAACCCGATGATGTCGACTACAGCTACCGGTTGTGACGCGCCGGGGCCGGAGGACAAATGGCCATCAACAGCGAGGCCATCAGCAGCCAGGCCGTGACGGCGGGGGCGGCGGAGACCGAGCAGCCGCCCCCGGCTGCCAAGCCGTCGTGGAAGTCCACGGCCATCACCTGGCTGCGCCGGGTGCTGATCCTGGCGGTGGTCGGTGGCGCCGTCTACTACGTGGTGACCCGCTGGAACGAGGTCTGGGCGACGCTGGCCACCGTGCCGTGGTGGTCGGCCGTGCTCAGCCTGCTGGCCGTGATCGCCGGTGTCGTCGTCGGCGCGTTCTCCTGGCGGGTGGTGGTCAACGACCTCGGCTCACCGGTGACCCGGACCCGGGGCGCGCAGATCTACCTGGTCAGCCAGCTCGGCAAGTACATCCCGGGCTCGGTGTGGGCGTACGTGCTGCAGATGGAGCTCGGCAAGAAGGTCGGCATCCCGCGCGCCAGGATGTTCGTCAGCTCCCTGGTGCAGGTCGGCGTCTCCGTGGTGGCCATGCTCACCCTCGGCATGATCGCGCTGCCCAAGATGCTCGACCAGAACCCGCGCGCGGTGTGGCTCTACGCCGCGCTGCCGATCAGCCTCGTCGCGCTGCACCCCAAGGTCATGACCTGGGGCGTCAACCTGGTGCTGCGGGTCCTGCGCAAGCAGCCCCTCGACCACCAGCTGCGGTGGGCCACCATCGGCAAGACTCTTGGCCTGTCGGTCCTGTCTTACGTGCTCTTCGGCGCCCACCTCTGGGCGCTGGCCACCGCTAGCGGCACCCCGGACCTCGGCGTGCTGCTGCTGTGCGTCGGCACTGTGGCGATCGGCCTGGTCGCCGGTCTGCTGTTCTTCATCGTTCCCTCCGGTGCGGGCGCCCGTGACGTCCTGGTGGCCCTGGCCCTCGCGCCGACCGTCGGGATCACTGCGGCGGCGGCCTTCGCGGTGGCCTCCCGGGTCATGTTCACCATCGCCGAGCTCGGCTCGGCCGGCGTCGCGGCGCTGCTGGCGTCCAGGCACGTCAAGGACCTGGTGGCCCAGCCCACCGCCACCCCGGAGAAGACCGCGCCGGAGAAGACCGAGGACCCCGCATGAGCAAGATCCACCCCACCGCCGTCATCGGCGCGGGCGTCGAGTTAGGCGAGAACGTCAGCATCGGCCCCAACACGATCATCCTCGGCCCCGCCGTGATCGGGGACGACTGCTGGATCGGCCCCGGCTGCGTCATCGGCACCCCGCCGGAGATCACCGGCGCCACGCACAACGGCGACTGGGACAGCGCGGCCAGCGAGTTCACCGGGGTGCGGATCGGCGCCCGGACCGTGGTCCGCGAGCTGACCACCATCCACCAGGGCAGCTACCGGCCGACCACCATCGGATCCGACTGCTGGCTGCTCAACCGCGTCTACGTCGCCCACGACAGCCTCATCGGCGACCGGGTGACGCTGTCCGCCGGGGTCAGCCTCGGCGGGCACTTCCAGGTCGGCGCCGGTGCCAACCTCGGCATGAACGTCGCGGGCCACCAGCGCAGGCTGGTCGGGCCCGGCGCCATGGTCGGCATGGGCGCGGCGATCACCCGCGACGTGCCGCCGTTCGCCAAGGCCTTCGGCAACCCGGTGCGGCTGCGCGGGGTCAACTCGGTCGGCATGAGCCGCTCCGGGGTCGACGACGACGCGATCGCCACCCTCACCGCCGCCTACGCCGCGGGCGCGGTCCCCGCCGAGGTACCCGCCACGTTGGCCGAGGCGTTCGCCTGGTGGACCGCCGCGGAACCGGCTCGGCCGCTGGTCGGCGTCGCACAGCCGGTCTGAGTGCGCACGGGGTGTTAGCGCGCCCGGGTACTGGCCGGTCGGGTTGAAAGTGAGCGGGTAGCCTTGTGAGGCCTCGGGCGTCGTAGGCGCCCGTGTCGGCCCATACCGACCGGTTAAGCGCGACCGCGCCAAGCGATCCCGCGCGCGACCGGGAGGGCGGCCATCACCGGCAGCACAAGAGCCCTCCGGAGGATCGAACCCGTCATGCCCCAGCGCGCGGCCAGTGCCACTACCCGGTCAGGCCAAGAGGCCCCCGAGTCCCCCGGCCGCTTGGTCGCCCAGCGCGGTTTGTTCCGCGGACCGGATCCGGTGTGCCCCGACAGCCTCTACGCCACGGTTGTGGCGGGTGCCGCAGACCGTGAACGCGACCGGCTGATCGTTAGGCCCTACTCCGAGGTGAGCACCGACACGTACTTCGGTCGCTTCCCCGCTTCTTACTGGCAGCGGTGGACCGTCGTCGGTGAGGTCACCGTCGAGTTGGTGCTGACCGGAACCGCTCGGGTCTCCTTGGTCGCCTCGGACGAAGAGGGCGGCACTCGCGTAGTGGCCGCCCGCGACATCGGCGACGCTGCGGGCGAGACGGTTCGGCTGACCGCCAAGCTGGACAAGTTCCTCGACGGCGGGTTCCTCTGGCTCGACGTCACCACCGAGGCGGGCGAACTGCTCGTAGAGCGACTCGACTGGACCGTTGAGGCGCCCGAGCGATTCGTGCCCACCTCTGTCGTGATCTGCACCTTTAACCGTGCCGACGACTGCGTGCGCACCCTCGGGTCGCTTGCCGCGGACAACGGCGCGCTGTCGGTCCTAGACGCTGTCTACGTCGTCGACCAAGGCACTGACACCGTTGAGTCGCGGACTAACTTCCCCGACCTCGAAAAGGGCCTCGGCGGCCGGTTGCGCTACCTGCGCCAGCCGAACCTCGGCGGTGCGGGCGGTTTTGGCCGGGGCATGTACGAAGTCGTCCGTAGTGGCGAGTCGAACGTGCTGCTCATGGACGACGACGTGCTGTGCGAGCCGGAGATCGCCGTGCGGCTCTCCGCGTTCGCGAACCGCACCAGCCGACCCACCCTGGTCGGCGGCCAGATGCTGCGGCTGCTGCACCCCACCAAGCTGGTCGCGGGCGCTGAGTACGCCGACTTCAACCAGCTGATCCCCGGCAAGGTCGTCGCCAACGCGCTCGACGACGTCGACCTGCTCGACGAAGCCCTCGACGAGGACGGCGAGCCCACCGGCCTGCCCAACCGCGGCGACCGCCGAGTCGACGCCGACTACAACGCCTGGTGGTCCTGCCTCATCCCGAACACGATCATCCGCGAGCTGGGCCTGCCGATCCCGCTGTTCTTCCAGTGGGACGACGTCGAGTACGGCTACCGCGCCCGGACCCGCGGCTACGCCACGGTGACCCTGCCCGGCGCCGGTCTCTGGCACGCCGACTTCGACTGGAAAGACGGCGACCAGTGGGGCCAGTACTTCGCCCTCCGCAACGCCATGATCGTCGCGACGCTCTACTCGCCGTTCCCGCCCAAGCAGGTCGCCAGGGTGTTCACCTCCCGGGTCGCGCGGGCGCTGCTGGCGATGCAGTACGGCCTGGCAGCCACCCTGATCAAGGCGGCGGAGGACTTCCTCGTCGGCCCCGACGTGCTCGCCGACGGCGGGCAGGCGGCGGCGGCCGGCATCAGGGCGATCCGTGCCCAGTACCCTGACACGGTCGCGCACCCGGTTGGCTCGTTGCCGGAACTCGGCTTGGAGTACGTGCCCATGGTTCAGGCCGACATCGCGCCGAAGAACCCCAGGGTGGCACTGGCCAAGCAGTTGGTGCGGCTGGCTCGGGGGCGGACCAACTTCGGCGTCGGCGCCGTCCCGGCGCGGGACTCCGCGTGGTGGCACGTGTCCCGGTTCGACCGGGTGGTGGTCACCGACGCGGCGCAGGACAGCGTCCGGATCCGGGAGCGGGACAAGGACACGGCCATCGAACTCGGCAAGCGCGCGGTGGTGCTCGCGCGCAGGCTGCTCGCCGACAGCGCGCGGGTCGCCGCCGACTACCGCGCGGCCATCCCGGCCGCGACGAGCACCGAGAACTGGGAACGGCTTTACGGCCCGCGGTGAGCGGGCCGGTGCGCGCAGGAGAACAACAAAGACCTGGCAGGACCACCCAGGGGGACAACCCGGTTCCCGGGGATCCACGGCAGGCTCGCTGGAGGAGCGAAGTGACCGAGCAGGGCAAAACGAACAGAACCGGTGCGCATGCCGTGCTGCAGCGGGTGATCTTGCCGCGGGGCACGGACCCGGTGGACGTCCGCCCGCTCTACCTGGACGAGCCGGACGCCATCCACAGCCTCGTGTCGGCCAGGACGAAGGTGACCATCCCCGGCTCGGCCAGGGTGTCGTTCGCCTCGTACTTCAACGCCTTCCCGGCCAGCTACTGGAAGCGCTGGACCCGGGTCAGCGAGGTCGTGCTGCGGCTGAGCGCGCGCGGAGCGGGCCGGGTCGACGTGTACCGGTCCAAGCCCAACGGCGACCAGGTGCACCTCACCGGCCAGGCCGTGCGCACCGAGGGCGACGAGCCAGCCCAGGTGGAGTTCCGGATCAGCCTCGCCCCCTTCGAGGACGGCGGCTGGATCTGGTTCGACGTGTTCACCGAGGACTCCCCGCTGGAGATCTCGGACGCGGCTTGGACGACCGACCTGCAGCTGCCGCCGACCAGGCTGTCCATCGGCACCACCACGTTCAACCGGGTCGACGACTGCGTGAACTCGCTGCTCGCGCTCGGCGAGGACCCGGTCGTGCTGGACGCGCTGACCAAGGTCTACGTGGCCGACCAGGGCACCCAGAAGATCTCCAGCCACCCCCGCTTCACCGAGGCGGCCGCGCTGCTCGGCGACCGCCTCGAGGTGATCGAGCAGGGCAACCTGGGCGGCTCCGGCGGCTTCAGCCGGGCGTTCTTCGAGACGATCGAGCACTCCGACGTCGACCAGATCATGCTGATGGACGACGACATCTCGCTGGAGCCGGACTCGATCCTGCGCGCCAGCATGTTCGCCCGCGCCGCGACCGCCCCGGTGATCGTCGGCAGCCAGATGCTGAACCTGCAGGCCAAGGCCAGGCTGCACAGCATGGGCGAGGTCGTCGACCTGAGCAGCTTCACCTGGCGGGCCGCGCCAGGCGCGCTCACCGACCACGACTTCGGCCTCAAGTCGTTGCGCGAGACCAAGAAGCTGCACCGCCGCATCGACGCCACCTACAACGGGTGGTGGATGTGCCTGTTCCCCCGCGAGATCATCAAGGCGACCGGCCTCCCGCTCCCCCTGTTCATCAAGTGGGACGACGCCGAGTACTCGCTGCGCGCGCTGGAGAAGGGTTACCCCACGGTCACCCTGCCCGGCTCCGGCGTCTGGCACATGCCCTGGACCGACAAGAACGACGCGTCGGACTGGACCGCCTACTTCCACCTGCGCAACCGCCTGATCGTCGCGGCGCTGCACACCCCGCACGACCACCGCAAGGTGCTGCTCAAGCAGGGTCTGCGGGTCACCATCCGCAGGCTGCTGTCGATGGAGTACTCGACGGTCGCGATCGAGCTCAAGGCCATCGAGGACTTCCTGGCGGGCCCGGACCGCCTCTTCGACCTCCTGCCGACAGTCCTGCCGGAGGTCCAACGCATCCGCAAGCAGTACGCGGACGCCCAAACCCTCCCGTCGGCCAGCGAGTTCCCGCCGCCCACCCTGGACGCGGTGCACGCCGAGCGCATGCTGCGCCCCCCGGTGAACCCGGCCAAGATCGCCGCCCAGGCCGCCCAGGCGCTGCTGCACAACCTGCGCCCCCCGGCCCCGGAATCCGCCGACCGCCCCCAGGTGAACGTCCCCGCGGGCAGCGCCCTCTGGTTCCTCCTGGGCAACCTGGACAGCGCCACCGTCTCCAACCCGGACGGCAGCGGCGTCGCCTTCCGCAAGCGCGACCCGGAAACCTTCCGCGAACTGGCCAAACAAGCCACCGGCGCCTACCGCCGCCTGGCCGCCGAATGGCCGACCGCGAAGGACACCTGGCGAGCCGCCCTCCCAGAACTCACCTCCGTCGAGTCCTGGCGCAAGGTCTTCGAGAGCTAGTACTCGCTCTCTCGTGAGAAGGCGGCCCACCCGGGCCGCCTTCTTTCTTTGCCCACCCGGTATTTTCCCGCCTGCCGCGCCTGCCGCGCCTGCCGCGCCTGCCGCGCCTGCCGCGCCTGCCGCGCCTGCCGCGCCTGCCGCGCCTCGCCCACGCTCAACCTCGTGCTGCACGTTCGCCGTGCGCACAACCCCAGACGCCCTGATCGGTCCCGGCCGCGCGCCTAATCCCTCGCAGCCGCCCCACCTACCACCCCTCCGGCTAGCCCTACCGCGCCCCCTCTTCGCGCGCGCCCGCACGCGTCCGGGGGCGCAGCCCCCACCCTCTCCGGGGGGCGTCCCCAGGCCCATCTTACCAGGTCAGGGCCACAATCGATCTTCGTCAGCACCTCTGAAGATCGACATGTGGATAACTTCTGTCCCTGAACCGGGTGAATAGAGGTCACCCGCTCGAACGGCACGCCCTGGTCGGCGCGCGGAGCGGTCAGCCACGCCATGAAGTCATCCCCGCAGGCACTTTTGGCCGCCCCTACGGCCCGTTCCCCTGGCTCACGGGACCGCGCGACCCGCCCGCATCCAACGCCCAGGCTTACCTGCCGCACGCTTCCGGCAGCTTCACCACTGCCCTGACCGCCCGCTCCGCGCCCGCGTACCCCGTTAGGCGCTCCCAGCGGTCTCCTCGTGCCCTTGAGGCCCCAAGCCGCTCCCTGCCCGCGCTCCGGCAGCTTCAGCCGCGCTCAACACCCCACGCCCGGCAGTACTACCGCCCTCCGGCACCCCCGCCGCACCCCACTTCGCACACACGCGGGTTCGGGGGCGCAGCCCCCACCCTCACCGGGGGGCGGCCCCAGGGCCAGTCTACTAGGCCCCACCGACAGTGGATCTTGGGAAAGCTGGCTCGAAGATCGACATGTGGATAACTTTTGTCACCCAGATGGACGAATTTCGGGGAGCGCACGCGAAGGGGAGTGCCTGGTCAGCGCGAAGTCGGGGCGGCGGAACCACGCGGCGAAGAGGGCTGCTGGAGCCAACACGGGCCGCGGGGTCCGGTGGCGGGTTTGGCCTGGTCGCGCTGGCCTGAGAGGCCCCGCCCGGTCCGGCGGGCGGGGCCGTTCCAGGGGTTAGACGTCAGTGCTGCGGGCGATGTGTTCGCGCAGGGCGATCGGGGCTCCTGCCAGGTCCTCGTCGTTGCAGAGCAGCTTGACGTCGTAGTAGGGCCTGCCCTCGCGGTCGTCGTAGTCGAGGTGGATGGCGATCACGTCGACCGGTTCGCCCAGCCAGTCCTGCGTGCGCCGCAGCCACGACGCGGCCCGCTCCAGGGCCGTGGGGAGGTCGTCGTCGCGGAACTCGACCGGGCGGTAGGGGACACCTTGGACCTGGTCACCCGGGTTGGCTGGCCTCGGTAGGTCGACGGAGACGCCGACATCGTCGAGGCGGAGTGCGATGGACTCGGTGTTGTCACTGGCGAGCTCGCTCACCTTGACAGCGTCTCCCAGCGGGTGGCCGGTCGCAACCCCCGGCATACGGGTGCGCGGGCGATCCGGTGTGTGGTTGACTGTATCCGGTCGTGAATTTTCTTGAGTACGTGTTAGATCACGCTCGCAAGAGATCGTTGCGGGCGCGCGGTTTTCCTCCAGGTCAAGCCGGAGAAGTCGCCGTCTGAAACCGACCATGGGTTTGCGCGACCGCGCAGGCCCAAGCGGTACCTGTTGAGGAGATAGACGTGGCACAGGGCACAGTCAAGTGGTTCAACTCCGAGAAGGGCTTCGGCTTCATTCAGCCGGACGACGGCGGCGCCGACGTCTTCGTGCACTACTCGGAGATCCAGGGGTCGGGCTTCAAGACCCTGGACGAGAACCAGCGCGTTGAGTTCGAGATCGGCCAGGGCCAGAAGGGCCCGCAGGCCACCGGCGTCCGCGCCGTCTGATCTTAGATTCGCAAGTTCCGAGGCCCGACCCCGCAAGGGGCCGGGCCTCGGTCCTTTCTCTGGCCCCGACCAGGCGATCCACCTCGCCGGGCCGTCCGGAATTCGCCCGTCCGGGTGACAGAAGTTATCCACATGTCGATCTTCAAGCCGCTCTCCCAAGATCCACTGTCGGTGGGGCCCGGTAAACTGGCACCGGGGCCGCCCCCCGGTGAGGGTGGGGGCTGCGCCCCCGGACGCGTGCGGGTGCGCGCGAAGCGGGGGGCGGGGCGGGAAGCAGGGGGCGGCAAGAGAGCGCGGCGAGGGCAAGACGGGTGGGGGCAGTGGGGGAGCGGGGCGGTAAGAGGGGCAAGCGGGGAGTGGAGAGCCCGCGACACGCCGAAGGTGGGTAAGGAGATTCGGCGGGTTTCAGCTAGGGGTCAGAACCAGCGCTCAAGCACCAGTGCCACGCCGTCCTCCGAGTTCGGTGCCGTGATCTCGTCCGCAGCCGCCTTGACGTCCGCGTGGGCGTTGGCCATGGCTACCCCGTGACCGGCCCAGCGCAGCATCTCGATGTCGTTGGGCATGTCACCGAAGGCGATCACCGCTGACTGCGGTACCCCCTCGATCTCGGCCACCTCCGCCAGCCCCTTCGCCTTCGTCACGCCCGGCGCGGAGATCTCCAGCAGGCCCAGGCCCGTGGAATACGTCACATCCACGCTGTTGCCGAGCAGTTCGCGGGCCGCCAGCAGCATCTCCGCGCTGGTCATCGACTCGTGCCGGACCAGCAGCTTCACCGCGGGATGCCCAAGGACCTCCCCGCGGGGAGCGATCGTCAGCTCGTCCACCGAGTCGCCCCACGGGTTCGAGTAGCCGCGTTCGGCCGCGTAGGGCGCTTCCAGGTGCGGGCCACCGACCACGACGCGTTCGGTGGCGACCGCCATCCCCGGTAGGGCCTTCTCGAGCGTGTGCGTCACGTCGTGCAGGCGGACGGGGTCCAGTTGGTGTGCGGAGACCACATAGCCGGAGCTGATGTCGTAGATGATCGCGCCATTGGCGCACACGGCGTACCCGTTGAGGCCCGCGCTGTCGGACACCGGTGGGATCCAGCGCGGCGGGCGGCCGCTGACCAGCACGAACGGGGTGCCAGCTGCGACAACCCGGGCGATCACGCGCACCGTGCGGTCGGTGACCCGCTCCAGCGGGCCGAGCAGGGTGCCGTCGATGTCGGAGGCGACGAGGCGGGGCGAGTCCACGGGGACATCCTCCCCGACGCCGCGACCCGGTTCCGGTGGCCTTCGTTACCCCCGGGTCGGGCTGCCGCTAGGTTCGCCTGGTGCGCGTAGGAATTGTCATCCTCCCCGAGCATCGCTGGTGGGCCGCCGAGCCCAGGTGGCGCGGCGCCGAGGAATACGGCTTCGACCACGCCTGGACCTATGACCACCTCGGCTGGCGGACGCTGGTCGACGGGCCCTGGTTCGACTCGATCCCCACCCTGACCGCGGCGGCGATGGTGACCTCCGAGATCCGGCTCGGAACCTTCGTCGTCTCCCCCAACTTCCGGCACCCGGTCCCGCTGGCCAGGCAGGTGCTGGCCGTGGACGACATCTCCGACGGCCGGTTCATGCTCGGTCTCGGCTCCGGGGCCAGCGGCCTCGGCGGCTACGACCGGCAGGCCATGGGCCACGGCGCCGAGGACACCACGCAGGCGCAGGTCGCCGACCGGTTCGCCGAGTTCGTCGAGCTCTCCGACGCCCTGCTCACCCGGGACCGGACGACCTTCACCGGCGAGCACTACCGGACCGAAGAGGCCCGCAGCGCCCCCGGCTGCGTCCAGCGGCCCCGGGTGCCCTTCCTGATCGCCGCGAACGGTCCACGGGCCATGCGCCTGGCCGCCCGCTACGGCCAGGGCTGGGTGACCACCGGGGCCCCGGGCGCAGCCACCGCGGACGCCTGGTGGGCCGACGTGGCCAAGCGGGCGAAGCGGTTCGACGACATCCTCGCCGAGCTGGGCCGCGACCCGGCCACCATCGACCGCTACGTCAGCGTCGACGCCTCCCCGCTGTTCTCCCTGGAGAGCGTCGCCGCGTTCACCGACCACCTCGGCCGGGCCCGCGACACCGGGTTCACCGACGTGGTCGTGCACTGGCCGCGGCCGGACGGCCCCTACGCGGGGCGCGAGCTGATCCTCGAGGAGGTCGCCGCCGACGTGCTGCCGCTGCTGGGTGGTTGCGCCACCCGCCGCGACGCCAACAACTCCGCGCCACCGAGCAACGGGTCCGGGGTGTCAGGCGTCAGAGAAGGCGGGGGAGGGAAATAGGGGGGGACCGATCGGCCCCGGCGCCGGGGGAGGACGCCGGGGCCGATCCCCGTCGACCACACCCGGCGCGACCTTGAGGGTGATCTGTGCCTCGCCGTCGGGCCCCGGCCACCGCGCGGGTAGCCTGAGCCACCGTGAGCGCGGTCGCAGAAACCAATGATGACAACTACAACGGGTACGACCTGGTCATCGTCGGGTCCGGATTTTTCGGCCTGACGATCGCCGAGCGGACCGCAACCCAGCTCGACAAGCGGGTGCTGGTGCTCGAGCGCCGGTCGCACATCGGCGGCAACGCCTACTCCGAGAACGAGCCGGAGACCGGCATCGAGGTGCACCGCTACGGCGCGCACCTGTTCCACACCTCGAACAAGCGCGTGTGGGACTACGTGAACCAGTTCACCGAGTTCACCGACTACCAGCACCGCGTGTTCGCCAAGTTCCAGGACCAGGTCTACGCCTTCCCGATGAACCTGGCCCTGATCAACACCTTCTTCGGTCGATCGCACACCCCCGACGAGGCGCGCGCGCTGATCGCCGAGCAGGCGGCCGAGATCGACACCGACGCGGCGAAGAACCTCGAGGAGAAGGCGATCTCGCTGATCGGGCGCCCGCTCTACGAGGCGTTCATCCGCGGCTACACCGCCAAGCAGTGGCAGACCGACCCCAAGGAACTGACGCCGTCGATCATCACGCGGCTGCCGGTGCGCTACAACTTCAACAACCGGTACTTCAACGACACCTACGAGGGCCTGCCCGTCGACGGGTACACCGCGTGGCTGGAGAAGATGGCCGCGCACCCCAACATCGACGTGCGCCTGGACGTGGACTACTTCGACGTGCGGGACAAGGTCCCGGCTGGCACGCCGACCGTCTACACCGGACCGCTGGACCGCTACTTCGACTACTCGGCCGGGCGCCTGGGCTGGCGCACGCTCGACTTCGAGACCGAGGTCCTGCCGACCGGTGACTTCCAGGGCACCTCGGTCATGAACTACAACGACGCCGAGGTCCCCTACACCCGGGTGCACGAGTTCCGGCACTTCCACCCGGAGCGCGCGCACTACCCGAGCGACAAGACCGTCATCGTCCGGGAGTTCTCCCGCTCGGCTGAGGCCGAGGACGAGCCGTACTACCCGATCAACACCCCCGAGGACCGCGAGAAGCTGGCGGTCTACCGGGAGCTGGCCAAGGGCGAGGCCGCCGCGCGCAACACCATCTTCGGCGGCAGGCTGGGCACGTACCAGTACCTGGACATGCACATGGCGATCGGGTCGGCGCTGTCGGTCTTCGACAACAAAGTCGCGCCCCACCTGCGTGACGGTGCCCCGCTCGACGGTTCCATCGACGTTTAGGCGAAACACCGCGGCCGTTCCCCCGATGTCCTGTCGGGGGAACACCACGACCGGGAGGTAAGCCAAGTGGACCGCAGCACGTCCGGGGCGAGGCGGGAGACCGCCGCGCTGAGCCGGGTGCAGGGCGCCATCGGCACCGCACCGGTGGTGACGGCCGCCAAGGGGTTGTCGCTGTTCGGCGAGCACAGCGCGGGCTGGTTCGCGCTCGGCCTGCTCGGCGCGGCCGTCGACAAGCGCAGGCGCAAGGACTGGCTGGTCGCGGCCGGTGGCGTCGTCGCCGCGCACGCCGCGTCCATCGCGGTCAAGCGGGTCGTGCGCAGGCCCCGGCCGGACGACCCGTCCGTGCAGGTGCTCGTCGGCACGCCGAGCAAGTTGAGCTTCCCGTCCTCGCACGCGACCTCCACCACGGCGGCCGCCGTGTTGTTCTCCGGGCTGACCGGACGCAAGCTGGTCCCGGTGCTCGTCCCGCCGATGCTGCTCTCGCGGCTGGTGCTGGG
Source organism: Actinokineospora diospyrosa (assembly GCF_024171925.1). Classification (GTDB taxonomy): domain Bacteria; phylum Actinomycetota; class Actinomycetes; order Mycobacteriales; family Pseudonocardiaceae; genus Actinokineospora; species Actinokineospora diospyrosa. Next base: position 267,010 of record NZ_JAMTCO010000007.1, read on the forward strand.
CGTGCACTACCCGACCGACGTGCTCGCGGGCTCCGCCCTCGGCGCCCTGGTCGGCGGCCTGCTGCGGCGCAAGCTCAGGGGAGGCAAGCGGTGAGCGAGAAGGTGGCCGAGACCCCGGCCGAGACCACACCGGAACCGGCGCGCCCGAGCCTGCTGGCCGGGCTGGTGCGCACCGCCCGGCCCCGGCAGTGGGTGAAGAACGTCCTGGTCCTCGCGGCGCCGTTCACCGCGAACCGGGTCTTCGAGCAGGAGGTCCTGCTCGCCGCGGTGATCGCGTTCGCCTCGTTCTGCCTGATCTCCTCGGCGGTGTACCTGGTCAACGACGCCATCGACGTGGTGGCCGACCGGGAGCACCCGACCAAGCGCAACCGGCCGATCGCCTCGGGCATCGTCCCGGTGCGGCTGGCCTACGCGACCTCGGCGGTGCTGGCCGTCGCCGCGCTCGGCGTCAGCCTGCTCGCGGGCTGGGAGCTGACGGTCGTGCTGGCCGTGTACGCGGCGGTCCAGCTGGGCTACTGCCTGGGCCTCAAGCACCAGCCGGTGATCGACCTGTGCATCGTGGCCTCCGGGTTCCTGCTGCGCTCGATCGCCGGTGGCGTCGCCGCGGGCATCCCGCTGTCGCAGTGGTTCCTGCTGGTCACCGCGTTCGGCTCGCTGTTCATGGTCTCCGGGAAGCGCTACGCCGAGATCGTGCTGTTCGAGCGGACCGGCGCCAAGATCCGCTCGTCGCTGTCGAAGTACTCCTCGAGCTACCTGCGCTTCGTCTGGGCCACGGCCGCGGCGATCATGATCACCACGTACTCGTTGTGGGCGTTCGAGATCCGCGCGACCAACCCGCACAACTCGGTCTGGGCGGTCATCTCGATCGTCCCGTTCGTCATCGCCGTGCTGCGCTACGCGGTCGACGTCGACGGCGGGCACGCGGGTACGCCGGAGGACATCGCGCTCAAGGACCGGGTGCTCCAGGTCCTCGGTGCGGGCTGGGTCGTGTGCTTGGCGCTGTCCATCTACCTGTAGCCCGGTAACCGCTCTCGCGGGTGGTAGTGCCGGGACGAGTTCTCGTACGGGTAGCGGATCCGGCGTCTTACCGTGCCGAGCAGTGGGCGCAGCTCTAGGCCCCAGTAGCTCCCACGGTCCGGGTCCGCCCATCCCTCGAACAGCGCGACATGCCGTTCGTCGCGCAGCATGACGTCGCCACCGGCCAGCCCGTCCTTGTCTATAGGCCGGGACGCCTCCTCGATCGTCACGCCACGGTTGAGCTGCCAGGCCATCGCGACGAGCCCTGTGGCGGTGGTGGGGTAGCAGCCGTACTGGTCCTGCCACCACCCCGCCGGATCGTGCGGCACCGCGCTCTCGACCCAGCTCTGGGCGCGGTGGAGGACGTCTTCCCTGGTCGACATGCCGTCACCCTGGCAGCCGACTGTCGAGAAACCCTGGCGACGACCTATAACCCGCCTATAGGCGCACAGCGTGCGACCACGCCAAGGGCGTGAGGTCGACCAGCTCGGTTACTTCCCTGGTGGTCGCCTCTGCGAACAGGGCCCTTGCCCGGTCCCAGTGCGTTAAAGCCATCTCTTCGTCGTCCGCCGCTTCAGCCGCTGCTAGATCGCGCAGCGTGCGCGCCTGCCACAGCGGTAGGTCTAACTCGGTCCACTTGGCCAAGGCGTCGGCGAGGAGGCTGCGCGCGGCCGCCAACTCGCCTTCGGCCAAGGCAAGCTCACCGAGGGTGCGGGTGACCAGGGCGACCCCGAACCGGTCGCCCTTGCTCGTGCACAACGTGAGGCAGTCGGCGAGGGCCTCGGCGACGCCTTCCGTCCTGCCCTGCCGGATCCGCGCCTTGGCCAGCGACTGCGTGGCGTAGGCGGCGCCCAGCTGGTCACCCGCGGCCCGCAGCACGGCCTCCGCCTGCTCGCTCAGCTCCGCGGCCAGGTCCGCGGCGCCGACCGCCCGGTGGCACAGGCTCAGCCCGCGCAGCGCCAACCCCGCGCCCCGCTCGTCGCCCAGCTCGCGGTAGGAGTCGACGCAGCGGGTGAGCCGGGTCGTGGCCGCCGGGAGGTCACCCAGGTCGCGCCAGCTCGCACCGAGCCCGTAGTCGGCCGCGGTCACCACGCTCAGGTCCCCGAGCTCCTCGGCGATCCGGGCGGCCCTGGCCAGGTGGTCGCGGGCGGCCCGGAAGTCGGCGAGGTCGCGGTGCACCGTGCCGATGCCGACCAGCGACACCGCCAGCGTCGCCAGGTCGCCGACCTGCTCGGCGCCCTCCGCGGCCTGGGTGAAGTACGACAGCGCGGCCGGGAACTCGTCCTTCTCGTAGTAGAGCTGCCCGAGCCCGGCCAGCACGGTGGCCTCGGCGCGGGTGTCGCCGCTGTCGCGGGCCGCGGCCAGGGCGACCTCGTGCGTGCGCTGCCACCCGTCGAACTCGTTGCGCGCGGCGAACGGCGAGGACAGCAGCGAGGCGATCAACATCGTGGTCATCTCGTCGATGCCCAGCTCGTGCGCCCGCTCCACCGCCCGCACCACGGCCGAGGTCTCCGACTTGAACCAGCCGGACGGGTCGTGCTCGGTCTCGGCGACCAGCCGCGGGTCCAGCTCGACGCTGGTGCGCACCTGCGGCCGCAGCCCCAGCGTCACCCGGGGCAGCTTGCTCGCCCCCGCGTCGACCAGCGCCATCCAGGTCGCCAGCGTCCGGCACACCGCGGCGGCGACCCCGTCGGCCGGTTCGTCGCGCATGGCCTGCTCGGCGCCGAAGAGCTGCACCAGGTCGTGGAAGCGGTAGCGGACCCGGCCGATCGCGTCGATCCCGGCGACCTCCAGCAGCCGCAGGTCGACCAGCCGCTCGACCACGTCCTCGGCGTCGTCGAGCGGGATGTCCAGCAGCGGCGCGGCCAGCCACGAGCCAAGGTCCGGCAGGTCGAGCAGGGCAAGCAGGTGGAAGGCGTGCCGGTGCAGGTCGTCGAGCTCGACGTAGTTGAGCCGCAGGCTGGAGCGCACGGCGAGGTCACCGACGGCCAGCTCGTCGAGCCTGCGCCGCTCGTCGGACAGCCGCGACGCCAGCGCCCGCAGCGGCCAGTGCGGCCTGGCCTGCAGCTTCGCGCCCGCCGCGCGCACCGCCAGCGGGATCCCCCCGCACAGCTGCGCGATCGTCGCCGCCGCCATCGGCTCGGCCGCCACCCTGCTCACCCCGACGATCCGACCCAGCATCCGCACGGAAGCCTCGGTCGACAGCAGGTCCAACTCGACCCCGACGGTGCCGGTCAGCCCGGTCAGCCGCGACCGGCTGGTGACGATCACCAGGCAGTTCGGCGCCCCCGGCATCAGGTGCCGCACCTGCTGCTCGTCGCGCGCGTTGTCCAGCACCACCAGCAGCCGCTTGTCGTCGACCCGCCTGCGGAACAGCTCGACCCGCTCGTCGACGTCCCCGGGCAGGTCGGCCGCCTCGACGCCGAGCGCGCCGAGGAACCGGCCGAGCACCTCGAAGGCGCCCAGGTTGCGCTCACTGCCCCGCAGGTCGGCGAACAACTGGCCATCCGGGTACCGCCCCCGGAGCCGGTGCGCGGCGTGGACGGCCAGCGTCGACTTGCCCGCCCCCGCGAACCCGGACACCACGACGGTGGGCGCGGTGACCGCGTCCGCCTCGCTGACCGCCAGGATCGCCCGCAACTGCTCCTCGCGGCCGGTGAAGTCGCTCAGGTCCGGCGGCAGGTGCCGGGGCACGGCGTGCTGGGGCCGCACCACGACCCGGCGCTTGGTGGCGGTGCTGGTGCGCGGCGTCCCGTCCAGGATCTCCGCCTGCAATTCGCGCAGCTCCGCCCCCGGCTCGACCCCGAGCTCCTCGAGCAGGTGCTCGCGCCCGTCGCGGTAGACCGCCAGCGCGTCGCCCTGCCTGCCGCTCTCGTAGAGCGCGCGCATGAGCAGCGCCCGGGACTGTTCACGAAGGGGATTCGCGTTCACCAGCCGCCGCAGGTGCGCCGCGACCTCGGCGGCCCTGCCCTGGTGCAGCTGGCAGCGGGCCAGCCCCTCCTCGGCCCCCAACCGCTCCTCGGTGAGACTGGTCGCCTGCGCCCGCGCGAACTCGGCGTCGACCCCGCCGAACGCGGGCCCCCGCCACAGCCGCAGCGCCTGCTCGAACAGCCCGGCAGCCGACTCGTGGTCCTCCTGCCGCTCCGCGTGCCGCGCCGCGTACAGGTGGTTCTCGAACCCCTCGAGGTCACTGTCCGTCGGATCGACATCAAGCAGGTACCCGGGCGCCTTAGTCGTCAACGCCCCCTTGCGCCCAGCCGCCGCTACGGCGCGCCGCACCGACGAGACGTAGGTGTGCACCAACGCCGTGGCCGAAGCGGGCGGGGCGTCGTCCCAGATCAGGTCGATCAAGCGGTCGGTCGCCACCACCTGTCGCGCGTGCAACAACAACGCGGCCAACAACGCCTTCGGCTTGGCCCCGCCAAGCGGAACCACCAGCCCGTCCACCGCCTCGGCCCGGATCTCGACCGGCCCAAGCACCAAGATGCGCACTTCTCTACCCCCAGGTCAGTGTGCTCATTGACCACTATCGGCCTTCCCGCCGGGCATGTCACCAGCGGGGCCACCAACCGGGGACTTACTCGATCAGGTCGTACTTCTGGATACGCGCGTACAGCACCGACCCGTCGTGGAACCGCACCCGCAGCACCTCGGGTGCCGGGATGCCACGGCCGACCAGTACCTGGTCCCACACCGCCACCCGGTGGACGTCGGTCTCCCACACCGAGTACACCTTGTCCCGGAAGCTCCACTGGTGGGAGTTGTCCAAGTAGGTGCCCGCTGTGGCTAGCGCCTGCCCGACGAGGCCCCGGTCCTTGGCTGCTGCTTTGCGCGCCTCCAGGGTGCTGACCAGCAGGATCTCCGGAAAGATGATCGCGATCCGGCGGTCGGTGATGGCTAGCCCGATCTCGCCCTGCCCGATCGCCAACGCATCGGCGGCCAGCGCCGAGTCCTGTCCTGCCGCGTCGGCGTCGGCCCACCAACCCAGGGAGTCATCGTCGGCCCACTCGTGGCCGTCGTATCGGCCACTGGCCGTGAACTCGGCCGGATCGGGGTACTTGCGGTCGATCCACCGGGTTTCCGGGGCATCTGCCGGTGCGGGGTGCGGCGCGCGCACAACGCCCCCGATCCGGGAGCCGACAGTGCGGCCGCGTGCCCCCAAGGCGACGCGGATCTTCTCCCCGGGGGTCGTCCACTCCCGGTAGAGGTCCTTCTGGATCACCATTAGCTACTCCGCCGCGCCGAGGGTGAGGGCGTGCATGCGCTCGATCTGGGCGCGGTTCTTCCCCGCTCCGAACACGAGGTCATAGCCGGAGCCGTCGACGAGTTCCATCCGCAGGCAGTGCAGCTTGCTGCGCAACACTCCCCGCGCGGCGACTGTGAAACCCCTGATGTCGCGCCGCGGCACCTCGAACTCCAACTCCACCGGGTAGGTGGGCATCTGCGGCCACACGGTCTGCTTCGCGAAAGCGTCGGTGAACGACTTGGCCGCGTGGACCACACCACCGAAGAAGCCCTTTGACGGCTCGGGTTCAGGTTCCGGCTCCGGCTTGGTGTTCGTCGCCACCCGTCCCACGCGCAATCCCGCAGGTGTGAGCACCCAGAGAGTTCGGCCGAACTGGTGCTCGAACACCTTGAACGCCTGCATGTCCGTGCTACCAACGACTACGACATCCGGGCTGTAATCGGGGGTATGGGTGTCGGGAGTGTCGAGGATGCCGTCAACGACGCTATTGGCCACCTTCATCGGGATCCCGCTCAGGTCCACTGATGGAACACGAGCGGACTCGAACCCCCGAATGTCCAGTTGGTAGTGCTTCGCGTGCGCCGCCCACAGCAGTTGCTCTCCGGTTCCTGCCAGCAACTTCCTGGCGTGGATCACCGGGCCCGCGAGATCGGCCGTGATGAGTGTCATGTGTCCCCCGGTATGGCTATCAGCTGAACCCGCGCTCCTGCGCCGCCTTGCGCTCCTCTTCCGTGCTCGGGTCCTCGGCGTAGTCGTAGGCTTGGCCAACGCCCCACTCCAGCGCGGCGCCCGGCACGTTCTCCAGAGTCCCCCGAACGACGGCCGTCCCCACCGTGGTTGTGCCGGAGAGGCCGAGGTAGCCGAGTCCCGCTTGAACAGCCTGCTGGGCCAGTGCCTGTTCCCCGGTCGCTGCTTTGCCGAAGACGTTGTGCCCGGAGACAGTCCGCCTGGCGGTGGCGTTGTCCACCCGCGTCTCAGCGTCGCTGAGTCCCTCTCGGGCCTTCTCGATCTTCTTCGCGTCCCCGGAGTCGATCGCTTTGTCCAACACGGCTTGGGCCTTGTCCTTGGCCTTGGTTGCGTCACGCATGTTGTCGAAGCTGGCGGCCGACTTCGTGATCGGGTTGCTCCCCAGCACCCGCCTGCCCACCATCGCTCCGCGCTGCTGGCTGGCCACGTCCATGACCTTGCTCAACTTGCCGCCGCGCACCAGTTTCAGCAGGTCTTCCAGTTGGGTGAACAGCGGCTTCAGCCGCTGCGCTTGTTGGGCCACCTGCTTGCCGAGGCGGCTGCTCGTGATCGCTACCTGGGACGCGGTCAACCCGGTGGCTACCGCTGTCGAGCTGCCGAAGGTGATCCAGGAGGCGGCCAGGGCGGCCAGCCATTCGATGATCAGGCCGAGGACCAGTTCCTGGATGATGTCGACGACCACCTGGACGAAGGTGTCGAAGATGTCCGCGGCGGTTTCCAGGACCGAGGTCAGGCCTGCGATGTCGCCGCCGAGGGCGCGGGCGCCGTCGGCGAACTCGGTCATCTCGGTGCGGAAGGCGTCAGCGGCTTCGCCCTGCCAGGCGTCGCCGGTGGCCGAGGCGCGGGCCTCTTCCCGGTCGCCGACCTTGTCGAGCCAGTCGGTGACCTTCTCCCAGCCCTTGGCGGTTGCCCGCATCTGCTCCGGGTCGCCCAGGGCCGGTTCCAGCACCAGGTTGACCAGGGGGCTGATCACGATGGAGATCAGCCAGCCCAGGCCGTTGTCGATGAACGCCTGGCCGGGGCTCATGACCGTCTGGATCTGCTCCATGCGGGCGTTGAACGCGGCGAACGCCATCTCCGGCGGGTCGCCGGGGTCCTTGACCTGGTCGGCGACCTTGTAGGAGTTCTCGGCCCACGAGCTGCCGTAGGCGGAGGCCTGTTGGAAGTCGGTCTTGCGGGTCGCGGCTCCTGCGCCCTCCAGCTCACCGAGCGAACCGATTGTCGGGCCCTCTATAGAAGCCAGACCGGTGGTGTTGTCAGCCTCGGTCGCGCCGTAGGAGGTTGCCGTGTCGGCGACGGCGGTCGAGATCTCGCGTAAGTAGCCCGCTGCCTTGTTGGCCATGCCTTGGCATTCGCGCAGCGTCTCGGTGTAGGTGTTCTCGAAGAAGAAGAACAGCGGACCGAAGCAGTCGTGGCTGACCCCGGCCTGTTCGAGCAGGTGCGCCAGGCTCGCGAAGTTGTCGCCCTGGCTGGCCGAGCCCGCACTGTGCGCGAGGAGAGCGCCGCCGTTGACGTCGAAGCCGGTCATCGGGGGCCGCCGTAGATGGTCTCGTCGGAGAAGTCGCCGTCGTCCTCGACCGGGGGCCGGGGTTTGCGGACCGGCGCTGCACCCGGCTGGGGGAGCGCGGCGGGCTCCGGCGGCGGCGTCGGGCCGAGCGGCTGCACAGCGGGGGCGTGGGCGCGCAGGGCCGCCTGGAACTGCTCGTAGTACGCGTCGCCGACGGCTGGGCGGACGACCTCTTCCACCTGCGCCGCCGCTTGCTGGGTCGCGGCCCGGATCGTGCCCAGGATCTCCTGCGTGAGCTGCGTGTGCGACCGGTTCATCGCCGCGGGCGTCAGCGCGAGCCCCAGCACCGCGCCGGACGGGGCGACCGTCACGGTCACCGAGCCGTCGGTGTTGCGGGCGCTGCCCTTCAGCTCGCCGATCCGCTCGCGCAGCCCGGCCGCCGCGGCCGCCTGCTCCTCGAACCTGCGCATGCTCTGCTGGAACGCGTCGTCGAGCGCCATCCATCCCCCTCGGTGAACCCCGACGGCGATGCTAACGCGACCCGCGCGGGCCGATGGCGCGAACGGGTCAGATGGGGAGCTTGCGGAAGATGGGGCGCGGGATGTGGCGCAGCACCGACATCACCAGCCGCCACTGCGCGGGCGCCCACACCAGGTCCTTGCGGCCGCGCACCGCGTCCACCGCGATCTGCGCGACCTTGTCCGCGGTCGTGGCCATCGGCGCCGCCTTGAGGCCCTCGGTCATCTTGGTGTGCACGAACCCGGGCCGCACCACTGTGACGTTGACCCCTTCGGGCCGCAGCGCCTCGCCGAGGCCGAGGTAGAAGCCGTCGAACCCGGCCTTGGTGGAGCCGTAGACGAAGTTCGACCGGCGCACCCGCTCACCGGCGACCGACGACAGCGCGATGATCGAACCGTGGCCCTGCTTGCGCAGCTTCTCGGCCAGCGCGATGCCCACCGACACCGCCGCCGTGTAGTTCACCTGCGCGGCCGCGACCCCGGCCGCGTGGTCCTGCCACAGCTGCTCGGCGTCGCCCAGCACGCCGAACGCGACGACAGCGACGTCGATGTCGTTGTCGGCGAACGCCTCCTCGATCACCTTCGGGTGCGAGTCCAGGTCGGTCGCGTCAAAGGCGACTGTGCGCACGGTCGCGCCGAGCCTGCGCAGCCGGTCGGCGGCCTCGTCCAGCCGGGCGGACGGGCGGGCGGCGAGGGTGACCGTCAACTGCCGCTGCTTGGCGTAGTTCTCGGCGATGGCCAGCCCGATCTCGGACGTGCCACCGAGCAGGAGCAGGGACTGCGGGGTACCGACTGCGTTGATCAAAGTCCGAGCCTTCGCGATTGGTCCGAGGTGAACAGGCCGTCCGGGTCGACCGACTGGCGCACCTTCCGCCACTCGTCGAGCCGGGGGTACATCTGGTGGAAGGTCTCCGGCGCGGTGCGCGACTCCTTGGCCAGGTACAGCCGACCACCGGCGGCGAGCACCTGCTCGTCGAGCCGGGCGCAGAACTCGTGCAGCCCCGGCGCGATCGGGAAGTCCACTGTGATCGTCCACCCCGGCCGGGGGAACGACAGCGGCGCCCGGTTGCCCTCACCCATGCGCTTGAACACGTTGAGGAACGACACGTGCCCCGAATCGGCCATCTGTCGCACGATCGAGCGCAGCTCGGCCTCGGCGCTGAACGGGATGATGAACTGGTACTGCAGGAACCCGTTCGTGCCATAGGCCCGGTTCCACTCGCCGAACATGTCCAGCGGGTGGTAGAATGCCGTCAGGTTCATGATCTTGCCGCGCGCCTGCTTGGGCGCCTTGCGGTACCAGGCCTCGCCGAGCAGCCGGAAGGTGAGCTTGTTGGCCAGCCCGTTGGGGAAGACGTCCGGCAGCGTCAACAGCTGTGGCGCGTCGAAGCGCAGCGGGTCGTCCCGGTACTTCTTGGGCAGCTCGTCGAGCGTGGCCAGCGAGCCGCGGGAGAACACCGCGCGGCCGAGCCTGCCGTCGGTGGAGATCGAGTCGAACCACGCCATCGAGTACTCGTAGGTGTCGTCCGAGCCGTTGGAGAACACCGCCAGCGTCTCGTCCAGGTCCGCGGTGCGGTCGGTGTCGGAGATGAAGTACGCCGACTCGGTGTGCTTGAGCGCCACCGTCGCCCGCAGGATGATGCCGGTCAGGCCCATGCCGCCCACGGTCGCCCAGAACAGGTCCGACTCGGGGCCGTCCGGGGTGAGGGTGCGGACCGAGCCGTCCGCGGTGAGCAGCTCCATCGACCGCACGTGGTTGCCGAAGCTGCCCGCGGTGTGGTGGTTCTTGCCGTGGATGTCCGAGCCGATCGCCCCGCCGATGGTGACCTGGCGGGTGCCGGGCAGCACCGGGACCCACAGTCCGAACGGCAGCGCCGCCCGCATCAGCTGGTCCAGGTTCACCCCGGCGTCGAGCACGGCCAGCCCGGTCTCGGCGTCGATCGAGTGGATGCGGTTGACCCCGGTCATGTCCACGACCAGGCCACCGGCGTTCTGCGCGGGGTCGCCGTAGGAGCGGCCGAGGCCCCGCGCGATGACCCCGCGCGGGCCAGCCTGGCCGACCGCGGCGATGACGTCGTCCGGGGTGCTGGGGGTGGCGACCGAGGCGACGCTTGGTGCCGTACGCCCCCAGCCGGTCAGCCTGCGGGTCTCGAACTCTCCTGGCTCCACCGGCCCCAGGGTAGCCGGGTGGCCGGGCGCTCCTAGACTTGTCCTGCTGTCGGGGCTCAACACAGGCGGGGCTGAATGTCCGAGACGTGGGGCTGAATGTCCGAGACGTGGGGCTGGATGTCTGAGACGTGGGGCTGGATGTCTGAGATGTGGGGCTGAATGTCTGACACGCGGGATGACGCGGCCGAGGTGCGCGGTGCGGTGGCCGGGCCGCAGCGGGTGGGGCTGGTCCAGCAGCTCGTCCGGTTCGTGCTGGTCGGCGGCTTCTGCGCGCTGGTCGACTCCGGGGTCTACTGGCTGCTGCTGCACGCGGGCCTGTGGGTGCACCTGGCGAAGGCGATCAGCTTCATCCTGGGCACCACCACGGCCTACTTCCTCAACAAGCGCTTCACCTTCACCGACGCCGCCGACCGGGGCGCTGGCCAGGCGGGCGGCTTCGCCCTGCTCTACACGGTGACGTTCTTCGTCAACGTGGGTACGAACGCGCTCATGCTGGCCGTGCTGCCGACCTTCCGCTGGGAGTACGCGCTGGCCTGGGTGATCGCCCAGGGGGTCGGCACCACGATCAACTTCGTGCTGCTGCGGACCGTGGTGTTCCGCCGCTAGTTCGCGCCGAACCCGTGGCCGCGGTTGTTCGGGGTGCCGTAGACCCGCACGTGCGCGGGCAGCGAGTCCAGGTGCGCGCTGGCCACGTGCCCGAAGTTGATCGCCGCCGAGGTCCCGTCGGCCAGTTCCGGGGTGTCGACGCCGCCGGAGGCCATCAAGACCGGCAGCCGGGGGCCCAGGCTCTTGGCCGCGCGCTCGGACAGGGAGAAGATCAACGGTTCCCCGCCGCTGGACAGGTGCAGGAAGAGGGCGTGTCGCTGTTCGCTCATGCGGCCCACCACACCACGGAAACCGTTGTCGTGCAAGGAAAGTTCACCCGGAGCGGATCTGCTCACAGCGGACAGGGCTGGTGCGGGCGCGTAGCCTCGCCAGCATGATCGAGGAGTTCCTGGCGGCGCGGGGCGCCGGTGACCTGGCCCACCCCGGCGGCACCCTGCTCGCCCACCTCGGCCGCACCCGGGACGCCCTGGCCTCCTGGGGTGCCCGCCAGGCCCTGCAGGTCGCGGGCCTGGCCCACGCCGCCTACGGAACCGACGGCTTCCCGCACCCCCTGCTCTCCCCCCACGAACGCCCAGAACTGGTCACCCTGATCGGCGTCGAGGCAGAAGCCATCGTCTACGCCTATTGCGCCCTGGACCGCGACTTCAGCTACCCGAGACTGCTGACCGGCATCGTCCGCGACAGGTTCACCGGCACCTCAACCCAGGTCGACAGCGGCCTGCTCCGGGACATTGTGGAACTGACCTACGCCAACGAACTCGACGTCATGGCCCAGAGCCCACTACTCCGCAGACGCCACGCCGCCGAACTCCGCCTGCGACTCGGCTCTTGGTCTGCCTACGCCAGCTTCCCGGCAGTGGAAGCCCTAGAACGCCTATAGCTCCCGGCCCCACTCACCGATCCCCGGTAGCCCTACCCCGCCCCACCTCACCCACCGCCGCACCCCTCCGGCAGCCCTACCGCCACCGCTTCGCGCACACCCCGGGCGCAGCCCGGCCCCCACCCTCTCCGGGGGGCGACCCCGGTGCCAGTCTATCGCATTTGACCTGCGGAAAGGGGGGCGCGGAAAATCTGTGGATAACTTAGGCGTTGTGGATAACTCGGCGCCGGACAGGCCGGGCCGGTGGCTTGCCGCTCGGACGAAATCAGCTGCCCGGGCAAGTCCGCCATGGACCAAGTCCGCTGACTTGGCAAGGCCGCCGTGCGGGCCGCGCTTGTTGGATGGGTAAGCCGCTGTGGCGGAGCCAGCAGCGTGGCGAAGCTCGTTGAGTAGGCGAGCCTGTCGCGAGTGGGTGTGCGGCCGCACTCGTTGGGTGGGCAAGCTGCCGTTGGCGGGGCCAGCTATGTGGCGAAGCTCGTTGAGTGGGCGAGTGGCTGTGCGGCCGCGCTTGTTGGGTGGGCAAGTCGCTGCGGCGGGGCCAGCCGTGTGGGCAAGCTCGTTGAGTGGACAAGTCAGCCAAAGCCCAAACCAGCAGCCTGGACAAGCAAGCCGCGCAGCCTAAGGCGGTCAGTGCCTGAAGAACTGCTCGCGTTGACCCCGCCGCACGAGTTTTAGCCACTCGAAGAATGCCTTCGGGTCTCGCTTAGTGCCCAGGAAGTACAACCCGAACCGAAACACCTCAAGCATCCCCAGCTTGCGCATGCCCGGCTGCGACAAGAGGTAGCCCCGGTTGCGATAGGTGTAATAGCGCTTCACCACGTTGTCCGGGTCTTGCGCGTGGAGCTTGCCGCCGAGCATCGGCTTGAACTCGTCGCTGCCATCCGGGTGTAGGTAGGCGGCGCGGAGGCAGGTGCCGAAAGGTAGGCCCGACCGCACGAGGCGGCGGTGGATCTCTACCTCGTCACCGCGGAAGAAGAGGCGGTAGTCGGGGACGCCGACCACGTCGAGGGTGTCGGCGCGGAAGAGGGCGCCGTTGAACAGGGAGGCGATCCCGGGTAGGAAGTCCTCGCCGAGCTGGTCGGCTTCGCGCTTCCAGGTCAGGCCGCGGCGCAGGGGGAAGGCGAGGCGCTCGGGGTGGTCGATGTTGGTGACCATCGGCGACACCTCGGCGAGGCCGCGGCGCTCGGCGACGTCGAGCAGGGTCGCCAGGACGGTCTCGTCGGCGGGGCGGCCGTCGTCGTCGGCCAGCCACAGCCAGTCGGCGCCCATCGACAGCGCGTGCAGCATGCCCAGGGCGAACCCGCCCGCGCCGCCGAGGTTGCGGTGCGAGGTCAGGTAGGTGGTGGGCAGCGGGCAGGCCGCGACCACGTCCTCGGCCGAGTCGTCCGGGCCGTTGTCCACCACGACCAGGTGGTCCGGCGGCCGGGTCTGCGCCGCGATCATCTTGAGGGAGTCGGACAGGAGTGCGCGCCGGTGCCGGGTGACCACTACGGCCACCACCGCACCCGCCTGCAACCGCGTCATCGAGTCTCGCCGAGCCTTTCCAGGGTCTCCGGGCTCATCTGTTCCAGCGGATCGCGGCCCTTGTAGGCCGTCAGCACCTCGCGCAGGTCACCGTGCATCTTGATCCGGCCCTCGTCCATCCAGATGGCCGTGTTGCACAGCTCGAACAGCAGCTCGTCGGAGTGCGAGGCGAACACCAGCATGCCCGAGCGGCGGACCAGGTCGACCAGCCGGTCGCGCGCCTTGGCCATGAACGCCGCGTCGACCGCGCCGATGCCCTCGTCGAGCAGCAGGATCTCCGGGTCGATCGAGGTGACCACGCCCAGCGCCAGCCGCACCCGCATGCCGGTCGAGTAGGTGCGCAGCGGCAGGTGCAGGTAGTCGCCGAGCTCGGTGAAGTGCGAGATGTCCTCGACCCGCTCCTGCATCTGCTTGCGGGTCATCCCCAGGAACAGGCCGCGGATGAAGATGTTCTCCATCCCGGAGATCTCCGGGTCCATGCCGACCGCCAGGTCGAAGACCGGGGCGATCTTGCCCTTGATCTCCGAGGTGCCCCTCGTCGGCTCGTAGATGCCCGAGAGCAGCCGCAGCAGCGTGGACTTGCCCGCGCCGTTGTGCCCGACCAGGGCGACCCGGTCGCCGTCGCGCAGGCTCAGGGTGATGTCGTGCAGCGCCTCGATGATCGGCACCCGGGCCTCGGTGCCGATCTTGCCGCCCACCTTGCCCAGGACGGCCTTCTTCAGCGAACGCGTCTTGGCGTCGAAGATCGGGAAGTCGACTGAGGCGTTGTGTACGTCGATACTGACCATGGTGTGACTGCCTCGTTCAGACCCAGTAGGAGACACGGGCACGGTAGTTGCGCATGGCCAAGAAGGCCAGGCTCCACCCGACGACGGTGATGACGCCGACGACCACCCAGTGGTGCCAGCTCTGCTCGCTGCCGATCAGTGGCGCGCGCAGGATCTGCACGAAGTGGTACAGCGGGTTCAACTCGACGATCAGGTGCTTCCAGTCGCCGGGGCCGAGCTTCTGGGTCAGCACGTCGACCGGCCACACGATCGGCGTCGCGTAGAAGAGCAGCTGCGTCAGCGCGTTGATGACCTGCGGGATGTCGCGGTAGCGGGTGCTGATGATGCCGAACAGCAGGGCGACCCAGGCGCCGTTGAGGGCGAGCACGACGAACGCGGGGATGGCGAGCACCATCGTCCAGCTCAAGCCCGGCTGGGGGGCGCCGTTGGGGGAGAGCGTGTAGCCGCCCGCGGCGATCGAGCCGAAGAACAGCGCGAGCACCACGGCGTAGACGAGCATGTTGTGCAGCATCATCAACGTCTGCCGCCACACCGTCCGCAGCGCGTAGACGGTCAGCGGCGCGGGCAGGTGCTTGATCAAGCCCTCGTTGGAGATGAACGCGTCCGAGCCCTCGGTCAGGCAGCCCAGGATGAAGCCCCAGACGATGAAGCCGACGGTCAGGTAGGGCAAGAACGTGTTGACCGCGATGCCGAACAGCTGGGAGTAGAGCAGGCCGAGGCCCGCCGCCGTGACCCCCATGCTCATGGTGATCCACAGCGGCCCGATCACCGAGCGCCGGTACCGCTGTTTGATGTCCTGCCAGCCGAGGTGGCCCCACAACTCCCGGGCGGCGACGCCGTCCCGGATGTCCTTAGCCGCCCGCGCCCAACTCCGCCCGGAGTGCACCACCGGACTCGCCGGGATGTCTATCGCGCTCGTTACCTGCACGGTGGTTGAGACTACCGGCGGTTCCCCCAAGGGCATGTAGCCGGTCGTTGCAGCGCGCGGGACCGGCTGCGCGCCGCTAGACTCCGCGAGACCCGGCCGTCGCTCACGACCCCGCAGGAGGTCGCCCCCCTTGGCCGAAATACTCGTCGGTTCCCGTGCCGTCGGATCGGTCCACCCGCCACTGGTGATCGCCGAGATCGGCATCAACCACGAGGGCGACCCGGACAAGGCCCACCGGATGGTCGCCGACGCGGCCGACGCGGGCGTGGAGTGCGTCAAGTTCCAGACCCACGTGGTCGAGGACGAGATGATCCCCAACGACGTCGTCCCCGGCAACGCCGACGAGCCCATCTACGCGATGATGCGCCGCTGCGCGCTGCCCGCGTCGGTGGAGCGCGAGCTCAAGGCGCACGCCGAGGAGCGGGGCATGGTGTTCCTGTCCACCCCGTTCTCCAGGGCGGCCGCCGACCGCCTCGCCGAGCTGGACGTCGCCGCGTACAAGATCGGCTCCGGGGAGTGCAACAACTACCCGCTGGTCGGCCACATCGCCGCGCTCGGCAAGCCGGTCATCCTGTCCACCGGCATGAACGACATCGCCTCCATCCGGCCCGCTGTGGACCTGCTGCGCGCCGCCGGGGTCGGTTACGCGCTGCTGCACTGCACGTCGCTCTACCCGACCCCGCCCGAGCAGGTCCGCCTCGGCGCTCTGGCCGAACTGCGCGCGGAGTTCCCGGACGCCGTCCTCGGCCTGTCCGACCACACGACGTCGATCTACCCGTGCCTCGGCGCGGTCCCGCTCGGCGCGCGGGTGCTGGAGCGGCACTTCACCTCGGACGCCACCTGGCCGGGTCCGGACATCCCGGTGTCCTCGACGCCCGCGGAGTTCGCCGAGCTGGTCACCGGCTCCCGGTTGATCTTCGCCGCCCTCGGTGGCACCAAAGAGATCTTGGCCGCGGAGCAGCCGACGATCGACTTCGCCTACGCCAGCGTCGTCACCACCGCGCCGATCGCCGCCGGGGACGAGCTGACCGCGGCCAACCTGTGGGTCAAGCGCCCCGGCACCGGCGAGATCCGCGCCGCCGAGTACCCCACCCTGCTCGGCCGCCGGGCCGCCACCGACCTACCGGTCGACCGGCAGTTGAGCTGGAACGACCTCGCGGATGTCTGAGAGTTGCCGAGAGGTCCTGTTCGTCACCGGCACCAGGGCCGACTTCAGCAAACTCCGCGACATCATGCTGGCCGTCCAGTCCAGCGACCACCTCGAAGCCCGCGTCGTGGTCACCGGCATGCACCTGCTCCGCCGCTACGGCTACACCGTCCACGAGGTCGAACGGGTGGGCCTGCGCCGGTTGCACCTGATCCCCAACCAGGTCGACGGCGAGCCCATGGCCCTGGTCCTCGCCAACACGGTCCAGGCGCTCACCAGGTTGGTGCACGAGGAACGGCCGGACGCAATCGTGGTCCAGGGGGATCGCGTTGAGGCTCTGGCTGCCGCGCTGGTGGGGTCGCTGCACAACGTCCGGGTGATCCACATTGAGGGCGGGGAAGTCTCGGGCGCGATTGACGACTCCGTGCGGCATTCGATTTCCAAGCACGCACACGTGCATTTGGTGGCAAACGCTACTGCTCGGGCGCGGTTGCTGCAGTTGGGCGAGGAAGAGGATCGCGTCTTCGTGGTGGGCAGCCCGGAGATTGATATTTTGACGTCGCCGGACTTGCCTTCGATCGCGGAGGTGCGGGAGCGGTACGAGATCGGGTTCGAGCGGTACGGGGTGCTGGTGGTGCATCCGGTCACGACTGAGCCCGGTCTGAACTCGATGAACGCGGCCGCGGTTGTTGACGCGGTACTTGCTGGTGGTGGGAACTGGGTCATCATCGATCCGAACAACGATGCCGGGTGCGACGACATTCGCAAGGAATTGGATCGACTTACGGGAGAGCGGTTCACCCGGCTGCCGTCGATGCGATTCGAGCATTTCGTGACGTTGATGCGGAATGCGGATGTGATGGTGGGGAACTCGTCGTCGGGGGTGCGGGAAGCGCCTGTGGTGGGGACGCGGGTGGTGAATGTGGGAACGCGGCAGCGGGGGCGGACGAATGCTGAGGGTGTGTTGAACGTGGCGCCGGACCCGGGGGAGATCCGGGAGGCGGTGGCAGAGGTGTGCCGGTTGCCGCGGTTGCCCGCGTTCCACGGGTTCGGGGAGCCAGGGGCGCGTCGGCGGATTATCAAGTTGTTCGAAGGCACGGCGTTGTGGCGGCCGTCGTTGTATAAGCAGTTCGTGGATCGGTGAGGCTTGGTGGTGGTGGTTGTCCACAACCAGCGCGCTTGTCCACAGGTCCTGTTCGCCGCTCCCGGTTTGTTGGTGCCTCTCGGTAGGCTGTATATCGGGGGCTCTTGCTTCAGTTGATCTTGGGTGTGGGGGTGGTTGGGCCGCTTGTTGCCGTGGCGAGTTGCTTGGTTGTCCACAATGGCTGCGGTTGTCCACAGGTCCCGTTCGCTGCTGCCGGTTTGTCGGTGCGCGTCGGTAGGCTGTGTATTTGGGGGCTTTCGATCAGGTTGATCTTGGCGTAGGCCGGGGTTGGGGGTGCGGGGCAAGGGATTGGGGTCGGCCTCGTCGCCTGGCGGCGAGCTCGGCGACCCGGGATCGGACGCCTCGTTGCCTGGCGGCAACATCGGGCCCGATCCGCGACAATGCGTAAAAGCTCGATGCGGTGGACCTGTTTTGTGCGGGGCCCCTACGACACCCGTGGCAGGACCGCAAAGCAGGGGCCGAAAAGCATGGCCCTGTCCGCTACCGACGCTACGGCTGCCGCTCCCCCACACAAAACAGGTCCACCCCATCGAGCATTTGGCACCAGCGAGTCCGACTGTCCAGGCGCTGAGTAGGTGGGCTGACGAGTGCGGGCTGGGTTGGCACCGGCCGTTCCGAGTGTCCAGGGGCTGGGTTGGTGGGTTGGGGCGGACCTGACGGGGGGCGGGTTGGCACCGCAGGGTCCGAGTGTTCGGGGGCTGGCCGGGTGGGTTGGCGGGTGGTTGTCCACAACGGGTTCTGTTGTCCACAGGCCGTGGTCGCTGCCCCGGTTCTGTCGGGATCTCTCAATAGGCTGTGTATTGGGGGCTCTTGCGCCAGATGATCTTGCGTGGGGTGGGGTGGAGCCAGCGGGTTGCGGGTGTCAGTGGCTGAGTTGGTGGGTTGGGGCGGACCTGACGGCAGCTGGGTTGGCACCGGCGGGTCCGAGTGTCCAGGGGCTGGGTTGGTGGGCTGGAGCGGACCTGGCGGGGGCGGGCCGACGCAGGCTGGGGCGGTACCGGTGCGTTGGAGGGCCGCTGGCTGGCCAGGTGGGTGGGGGCGGACCCGGCCGAGGATGGGGACTGGCGAGTCCGAGTGTTCAGTGGTCGGCGGGCCAGTCACGTATGAGTGGGCAGCTAGTGACCGCCCGGCGATAGGCAAGTGAGAAGGCTATTCCGCGCCCTGTTCGAGGCGGGTTAGGCGTTCTTCGTAGCGGGCGACAAGGCTGAGGCGGGTGCGGATTCGGGCGTGTTCCTCCCGGATCTCCTCCACCAACCCAGCCACTGCGTTGTCGCTGCCCACAGGAACCGCTGGCCGCACGTGTTCCACCTCAGCCAACCGGGGTTCGATGGCGGCCGTTTGGGCGGCTATGCGGCGGTGTTCGCTGTTGAGCCAGTTCACCGCGTCCGTCAGTTCCGTCAGCTGGCGCGAGAGTTCGTCCAGTTTCGGGGTCAGTTCCGTGCGGAGTTGTTCGATCTCGCGGCTCGCTTCGGTGCCGACCGCGGTGGCTTCGGTTCGGGCTACGGCGTAGACGCGGCGCCAGAGGGGGGCGAGGGGGTTCATGGGAGGAGTTCGATTCTGCCCGTTGTCGACCAGTGGTGCAGGAGGGTGGCTTCCGCTCGGAGCCGGTGTTCCGGGGTGACCGCCACGGGGGCGCCCCAGGCGTGCGGGAAGGTGGTTTGGTCGGGGGAGTCGATGATCGAGGTCCCGGTCAGCAGGACGCTCGCGTCGGGGAACAGCTCGGTCACCAGGTACGTCGTGAGGGTGCCGGTGGTCGGCCAGGTGGGGGCGGTGGAGTCCAGGCCGAGCAGGGCGTTGAGCGGGACGGTGAACTCGCGGTTCGGGATGGGGACGAAACCGAGGTCGGCTGGCCACCAGTCCGGGATGGTCTCCGGTTCCCAGTGCAGCCGCCCGGGTTCGACGAGCAGGTACAACCGCGAGGTGTAGTCGGCGAAGGTGTGCGGGCTGGCGATCACGCCCCGGTGCAGGACGACCACGTCGGTCCTGGTGCCGAGGGCGGTGGGGTCGACGGTGAAGCTGGTCATGCGGATGACCAGGTCGCAGGCGTCGATCGCGGCCGCGCGGGCGGGGTCGGCGGGGAGGGGGGCGTTGCCGACCACGGCGACCGTGCGCGGCGGTACCCGGCGCGCATAGGCACCGAGCAGGTCGGCCAGCGCTGAAGTGGCAGTCACCGGCTCGTTGAGCAGAATGGTCATGTGTGGGGGTGGGGGGTCGAGGTGTACTAGGCGATCAAGCCTAAGGTCTTGGGCTGTTCAGCGCAGCGCGAGAGGAACGTAGTGTGACCGATGTGGTGGCGGTGGTTACCGCCCGCAGTGGATCCGTGGGGTTCCCGGGCAAGAACCTTGCCCTCTTCCGGGGTAGGCCGCTGGTCGCGCACGCCGTGCTGACGGCACTGGAGACACCGCGGGTCGACCGGGTGGTGGTCACGACCGACGACACCGCCATCGCGAAGGCGAGTGCGGGCGCGGAGATCGTCTACCGGCCACCGGCACTGTCCAGGCCCGACAGCCGATCCGTGGACGCGGTCCTGCACGCGGTGGACGAACTGGGGATCGAGGACGCCCTCCTGGTCCTGCTCCAACCGACGTCGCCGTTGCGCACGGCCGGTGATGTCGCCGAGTGCCTGCGGCTGCACGGCGACCGGACAACCGGGTCCGTGGTCCAGATGTCGGCGGGGGAGGAGCACCACCCGTGGAAGGCGTGCGTGCTCGACGACGGCCGCCTCCGGCCCGCGCACGACTGGGCGGATCTTGAGGCACCGCGCCAAAACCTGCCCCAGGTGCTGCGCCCCACCGGCGGCGTCTACGTCGTTGGTCTACGCGATCTCCGCGCGCACCGCCGGTTCTTCGTCCCCGAGGTCCTGGCCCAAGTCGTCCCGGCCGCGCGGGCGATCGACATCGACAGCCCCGCGGATCTCGCGCGCGCCCACCAGTAAGACAAGCGCCAACGCGAAAAGGCCGACACCGCAACGGGTATCGGCCTTTTCGCGAAAGCGCTACAGGTATTGCCCGGTCCCGCCGGGGCGCAGGTGCGGTCCCTCTTCGACCTTGGCGCCCGGCGGCAGCCCGCGCCGCATCTGCTCCAGCTGCACCCTGGCCGCCATCTGCTGGGCGAAGAGCGCGGTCTGGATGCCGTGGAACAGGCCCTCCAGCCAGCCGACCAGCTGCGCCTGCGCGATCCGCAGCTCGGCGTCGGACGGGGTGCTCTCCTCGGTGAACGGCAGCGAGAGCCGCTCCAGCTCGTCGCGCAGCTCCGGGGCGAGACCGTCCTCGAGCTCGGCGATCGAGCGCTTGTGGATCTCCCGCAGCCGGTTGCGGCTGGCCTCGTCCAGCGGCGCCGCGCGGACCTCCTCCAGCAGCTGCTTGATCATCGTGCCGATCCGCATGACCTTGGCCGGTTGTTCGACCATGTCGCCGACCGACTCCGCGTCGAGGCTGTCCGGGATCTTCGCGCTGCCGAGCGGGGAACCGTCGGGGCCGACCACCACCACGTGGTGCGCCTCGTCCGAGCCGGGGGAGGGTTGAGTCACGCCGTCGAGGGTAGTGCCCCACGCGGCACGGGGCTGGCGGACTCTCGTACGGTGTGGCTCATGGCCTTCGACGTCGCTCGTATACGTGGGCTGTTCCCCGCGTTGGGTGACGGCTGGGTGCACCTCGACGCCCCCGCGGGCATGCAGGTACCCGAGCAGGTGGCGACAGCCGTGTCGACGGCGCTGCGGGCACCGGTCTCCGGTCCGGGCGGGGTGTTCCCGGCGTCGCAACGGGCCGAGGCGATCGTCGACGCGGCCCGCCGCGCGGTGGCGGACCTGGTCAACTGCGACCCGGCGGGCGTCGTGCTCGGGCCCAACACCGCGGTGCTGCTCGCCAGGCTCGCCGAGGCGCTCGGCGACGGGTGGCTGATCGGCGACGAGGTCGTGCTCTCCCGCTTGGACCACCAGGCCAACACCGCGCCGTGGCTGCGGGTCGCGCAGCGCGCTGGCGCGACCGTGCGCTGGGCCGAGATCGACATCGAGACCTGCGAGCTGCCCGCGTGGCAGTACGAGAACCTGGTGTCGCACCGCACGAAGGTCGTCACCGTCACCTCCGCGTCCGGGGCGGTCGGCACCCGACCGGACCTCGGCAAGATCACCGACTTGGCCCGCGCGCAGGACGCCGTCGTCGTCGTGGACGCCTCCGCCTCGGCGCCGTTCGTCCCCATGGACATCCAGGCGCTCGGCGTCGACGTCGTCGCGGTGTCCGCTGGCGCATGGGGCGGTCCCGCGGTCGCCGCGCTCGCCTTCGCCGACCCCGCGATGCTCGACCGCCTCCCGGCCAGTTCGCTCGACCCGCGCGCGTCCGGCCCGGAGCGGTTGGAGTTGGGCCAGCACGCCTACCCGTTGCTCGCCGGTCTGGTCGCCTCGGTCGACTACCTCGCCGAACTCGACGACGCCGCGTCCGGCACCCGCCGGGAGCGGCTCGCCACCTCGCTCAGCTCGGCCAAGTCCTACCAAGCCGGACTGCTGTCCCGGTTGATCGGCGATCTGCGCGGGCTGCGGCACGTGATGGTCATCGGCGACGCCATGCGCCGCATCCCCGCGCTCGCCTTCACCGTCTCCGACGTCAAGGCCCAGGACGCCGTGGTGCACCTGGCCGAGCGCGGCATCTGCGCTTTCGCCGACGACACACCCAGTGGCGTGTTCGCGACGCTGGGTGTAGGCGAGGTCGGCGGCGCTGTGCGCGTCGGCCTCGCCCACTACACCAATGCCGTTGAGGTGGACCAGCTCGTCGAGGCTTTGGCCGAGCTCAGGGGTTAGCTAGTACGACCTTGCCGAAAACGCCGCCCTCGTCGAGCATCTCGTGCGCCCGTGCCGCTTCGCTGAGCGGGAGGACCGCGTGCGTCACCGCGCGCACCCGACCTTCGGCGAACATCGGCCACACGTTCGCCACGACCTCGGCGACGATCGCGGCCTTCTCCGCCACCGGGCGCGACCGCAGGCTGGTCGCCGCGATGGTCGCGTTCTTGCGCAGCAGCGCGGACACGTCCAGCTCGGCGGTCGTACCGCCCTGCATGCCGATCACCACGAGCCGTCCGCCCCGGTTGAGCGCGGCCACGTTGCGCCGCAGGTACTTCGCGCCCATGTTGTCCAGGATGACGTCGGCGACCACTTCGCGCTCGAACTCGCTGTCGCGGTAGTCCAGCGTGGTGTCGGCGCCCAGTTCGGCGCAACGGTTGAGCCGTTCGGCTGAACCGGCGGTCACCGCGACGGTCGCGCCGAGTGCCTTGCCGACCTGGATCGCGTGCGTACCAATCCCTCCCGCGCCGCCGTGCACCAGCAGGGTCTCCCCGGCCACCAGCCGTCCGGTCTGGACCACGTTGGACCACACCGTGCACGCCACCTCCGGCAGCCCCGCCGCGTCCACAAGGTCCACTCCGGACGGAACGGGGAGCAGCTGCCCCGCGGGCACCGCCACCTGCTCGGCGTAACCGCCTCCCGCCAGCAGTGCGCACACCTGGTCACCCACACGCCACTGGCTGACACCCTCGCCCAATTCGATGACGACACCGGAGCACTCCAGCCCCGGGATGTCCGTGGTGCCCGGTGGCGGCGCGTACAAGCCTTTGCGCTGCAACAGGTCCGCCCGGTTGACCGCGCTGGCCACCACCCGCAGCAGCACCTCACCCGGCCCTGGGCGCGGATCCGGCGCGCTCGTCCACCGCAGTACTTCGGGCCCACCGGGTTCGCTGATCGTGATCGCGTGCATACGACAACGGTATCCCCGACGTCCTACGGTCACAGTCCAACATGAACTCTTGACCGGCGGCGATTTGCGAGTAAGAGTCACGCTCGCCGGATTGCGAGGGTCGGGGTCCCGTCATGAGCCGGCACTTTTCACCCCCACGAAGGGAAGTTTGCCCATGTCGTCCCCCAGGACATCGGTCCGCGCGGGTGCGCTCCTGCTCGCCGCGTGCGCCGGGCTCGCGTTCTCGGCGGTGCCCGCATCCGCTCAGCAACTGCCGGACGGTCCCGCACTGGCGAAGAACCTGGCCAAGAAGGTCACCGCCAGCGGCATCAACCGGCACCTGATCGCCCTGCAGCGCATCGCCGACAAGAACGGCGGCAACCGCGCCGCGGGTACGAAGGGCTACGACCAGAGCCTCGACTACGTCGCCGGGCTGCTGCGCACCGCGGGCTTCGAGGTCAGCACGCCCGCGTTCACCTACCCGGTGCAGATCACCGACGCCGCGTTCGCCAACGCCGGTGGCACCAAGGTCGACGCGTTCGCCATGCAGCTCTCCCCGCAGACCCCGGTCGGCGGTGTCACCGGCGCGCTGGTGGCCGTCCCGCAGGACGCCACCCCCGGTTGCGAGGCGACCGACTACACCGGTCTCGACGTGAAGGGCAAGGTCGCCCTCGTCCGCCGCGGCGCCTGCACCTTCAACCAGAAGCAGGCCAACGCCGCCGCCGCTGGCGCGGTCGCGATCCTGGTCGCCAACAACGCCGACGGCCCGCTGCAGGGCGTGACCGTCGGTGAGGGCGCGACCATCCCGACCGGTGGCATCAGCAAGGCCGACGGCGACACCCTGTTCGGCAAGAACGGCGTGTCCACCACGGTCGACCTGCGCTTCCACACCGAGGACAAGCCCTCCCGCAACCTGATCGCCGAGACCAAGACCGGCCGCAAGAACAACGTGGTCATGGTCGGCTCGCACCTCGACAGCGTCGACGAGGGCCCCGGCATCAACGACAACGGCACCGGCAGCGCCGCGCTGCTGGAGACCGCGCTGCAGCTGGGCGCCTCGCCCAAGGTCAGCAACGCGGTCCGCTTCGCCTGGTGGGGCGCTGAGGAGCTGGGCCTGGTCGGCTCGACCAAGTACGTCCAGTCGCTGAGCTTCGAGCAGCAGCTCGACATCGCGCTGTACCTGAACTTCGACATGATCGCCTCGCCGAACGCGGGCTACTTCGTCTACGACGGCGACAACTCCGACGGCGTCGGCGCGGGCGAGGGCCCGTACGGCTCCTCCCAGATCGAGGCCGCCCTGGCGGGCTTCCTGAACGAGACCGGCACCCCCACCGAGGGCACCGACTTCGACGGTCGCTCCGACTACGGTGAGTTCATCGCCAACGGCATCCCCGCAGGTGGCATCTTCACCGGCGCCGAGGGCGTCAAGACCGCAGCGCAGGCCGAGAAGTGGGGCGGCAACGCGGGCGTCGCGTACGACAAGTGCTACCACTCCAAGTGCGACAACCTGGGCAACCTGGACCGCGTCGCGCTCGACCGCAACGCCGACGCGATCGCTTGGGTGACCGCTTCGTACGCGATCAGCACCGAGGACATCAACGGCGTCCCGCCGAAGAACAACGTCCAGAAGGCCGCCAAGGCCGCCGCGCGCAAGGCCCTCATCTCGGGTCAGGCGAAGAAGGGCAAGGCCGCGAAGGCATCACACGCCCAGGTTCGGTAGAAATCGTTATCTGCCGTCATTACGGCATTGGGAGTAAGGGAAGGCCCCGTGGCGACCACGCCACGGGGCCTTTCCGTAGGAGTTGGCCCTTTGCGGGTCCCGAGCATGCCAAGTTGGCAATGGACGGCTCTTGACCAGCGGGCTTCGCCGGGCGAGGGTGGGCCCACGCCGGAACACGGACCGCTTCGGGGAGGTCACGGTTCGCGGTCGCACCTACCCGTGAACGAGGGGACCTGCATGCCCAAGAGTCAGTCGCTACGGGTCGGAGCCGCCATCGTCGCGGCAGCCGGCGCGTTGGCGTTCACCACCATCCCGTCCTCGGCGGCGCCCGTCGCGGCAGCCGAGCTCCCCGACGGCCCCGCACTGGCCAAGAACCTGGTCAAGAAGGTGACCGGCGCCGGGGTCAACCGGCACCTGATCGCCCTGCAGCGCATCGCCGACAAGAACGGCGGCAACCGCGCGGCCGGTACTCCCGGTCACCGGCAGTCGGCCGAGTACGTCGAGGCGCAGCTGGTGCAGGCGGGCTTCGACGTCACCCGGCACGAGTTCCCGTTCACCTTCACCCAGACGCTCGCCGAGAAGCTGGTGGTCGCCGGTCGGACCGTGCCGATCTCGATCATGACCTACAGCCTGTCGACGCCGACCGGTGGCATCACCGCGCCGCTGGCCGTCGTGCCGGTCGACGCGACCCCGGGCTGCGAGGTCAGCGACTTCGCCGGGGTGACCGGCAAGATCGCGCTGGTCCAGCGCGGCGCCTGCTCGTTCGCCGACAAGCAGCGCAACGCCGCCGAGGCGGGCGCGGTCGGCGCGATCATCTACAACAACGTCGACGGCGGCCTCGCGGGCACGCTGACCGACCCGGCGAACGCCAAGCTGCCCACCGGTGGCATCACCAAGGCCGACGGCGAGGCGCTGGCCGCCTCCTCGAACGGCGCCTCGGTGACCCTGGAGCTGCGGGCGCTGCGCGAGGACCGCACTAGCTACAACGTCATCGCGCAGACCAAGACCGGCCGCAAGAACAACGTCGTCGTCGCGGGCTCGCACCTCGACAGCGTTGTGGCGGGCCCCGGCATCAACGACAACGGCTCGGGCAGCGCGGCGCTGCTGGAGACCGCCATCCAGCTCGGCGGCTCCCCGAAGGTCAGCAACGCGGTCCGCTTCGCCTGGTGGAGCGCCGAGGAGCTCGGCCTGGTCGGCTCGAAGAAGTACGTGCAGTCGCTGACCTTCGAGCAGCAGCTCGACATCGCGCTGTACCTGAACTTCGACATGATCGCCTCGCCGAACACCGGCTACTTCGTCTACGACGGCGACAACTCCGACAACGTCGGCGCTGGTGAGGGCCCCTACGGCTCGGCGCAGATCGAGGCGGCGTTCCACTCGTTCCTCAACACCACGGGCACCCCGACCGAGGGCACCGACTTCAGCGGTCGCTCGGACTACGGCGAGTTCATCCTCAACGGCATCCCCGCGGGTGGCCTGTTCACCGGCGCCGAGGGTGTCAAGACCGCCGCGCAGGCCGAGAAGTGGGGCGGCGTCGCGGGTATCGCTTACGACAAGAACTACCACGGCAAGGGTGACAACCTCGGCAACATCGACCGCGTTGCCCTGGACCGGAACTCTGACGCTATCGCCTGGGTGACGGCCTCTTACGCCATCAGCACCGAGGACATCAACGGCGTTCCCCCGCGTGCCGCGCGTGCCCAGTCCCGCATTGCGGGCAAGGCCAGGATGCGCGCTCAGCTGGTGCACGAGGACGAGACCGCCGCCGCTCACGGCGCGGGCTGCATCCACGCGAACGAGCTGACCATCTGATAGATCGTGTTCTGTTAGACCGTGTTCAGCTAGTCGCGGTTTGACGAGGCCCCACCGGATTCGGTGGGGCCTCGTCCTTTGCCACCCGATTGTGGCCTTGCGGCGGTTCGGTCGCGGCGATCAGGCTTGCGGGTGATGAGGGGTGGTCGCGGTGCTTGGCGATGGGCTGCGGTGGTGCTGCTGGCCGCCGCAGGGGCGGCGACCGCGCCGCTCAAGCCGCTCGGGGTCGAGCAGTGGGCGTGGCTGGCCATCACCGCTGCGGTGGCTGCCGCCGTCGCCGCTGTCCCGGCGAAGTTGCTGACCGCGCAGCTGGAGCGCACGGACAAGCGCCGCGACGACCGTCGACAGGAGTTGGCGAGCGCCACGCTGCGCGCGGGCACGTCCAAGGTCCGCGATGTCACCGACCCGACGGTGCTGGGTGTCCACCGTGCTCTCACCCCGCACGGCGCGGCGCCGACTGATCCCGTACCGGTTTACGTGCCCCGCGACCGGCACGCCGCCGTTGCCGAGGCCATGAAGCCTGGCAGTTTTGTCTTGCTGGTGGGGGATTCCGGTGCTGGTAAGAGTCGCCTTGCCTATGAGGTCATGCGTGAGCAGTTGGCCGAGTACACCCTCTTCGCTCCAGAGCCGCGCGGTTTGTCCACCGCCATTGATGAGGCTGCCGACACTCGGCAGGCCGTCCTGTGGCTGGACGACCTTGAGCGCTTCCTCATCGGCGAAGGTCTTACGCCCACCTCGGTCGATCGCGTACTCGCGAACGGGGTTGTTGTAGCCACCCTGCGCCTGCAGGAACTCGACCGGCTTGAAGAGGACGCGGACAACGACCACGAGGGCATCCGCCGGGTTCTAGCCATCGCGACTCGGGTCCGGATCGACCGCGTGTTCACCGAGCCAGAACTGGGCCAGGCCCGCGACCGCGACAGGGACCCGAGGATCGCGGAGGCGCTGCTCCACGCGGATGTGCACGGTCTTGCCGAATACCTGGCCGCAGGACCGCAGTTGTTGGAGCGGTGGCACAACGGCCGCACCCGAGGTACCCACCCTCGCGGCGCCGCACTGGTGTCCGCGGCTGTTGAGCTAAGACGAGCCGGGTACCACGGCCCACTTCCGCGTGCGCTGCTCGAGAAGACCCACGAAGTCGCCCCTTCGGACCGCCCCGAGGACCTTGAGGCCGCCTGGACCTGGGCAACCCAACCTTGGCACGACAGCGTCGCTTTGCTTGAACCCATGCGCAACGATGCCGTCGCTGTCTTCGACTACCTGGTAGACCACACCCAGCGCACGACCTCGCCAGACAACCCACCCTCGGCTGAGCTGATCGTGGCCGCTCTCGATCACGCATCTTCGTCCGACAACGAGTCCATGGGACTCACTGCCTATAGGGGCGGGCGGTACGAGCTTGCATACACCGCCTATTCCCGCGCCGTAGCGATGCACACCGACGACCGCTCACCCGAAATGCTGTCCCTGCGCAGCGCGCTCGCGACCCTCGCGGAGGAAATGGGTCGCCTCGACGAGGCCGAGGCGGGTCACCGCGTGGTGGTCGCCCTGGCCACTGAGGTCTTGGGTGCCGAACACCCGGATACCTTGGCTGCTCGGCGTTGCCTAGGCCTCACCTGGTACGAACTCGGGCGGCTCGCCGAGGCCGAGGCGGAACTGAGCGCGGTGGCCCACATCGCGCGACGAGTTCACGGCCCGGACGACATCGCGACGGTCGAGGTGCGTGGCGACCTCGCAAGCATCGCGCACGACCAGGGGAAATTGCCCGAAGCCGAGGCTGAACTGCGTGCGCTGCTCGACATCTGCACCCGGGTCCACGGTCCCGAGCACGTCGACACGCTCGCCTGCCGCAACATGCTCGCCCTCGTGGTCTGCGACGCCGGGCGCGTCGCGGCGGCCGAAGCCATGCACCGCGAGGTCCTGCGCCTGCGCACCAAGACCCTCGGCGCCGAGCACCCGCACGCCCTGACCAGTCGCAACAACCTGGCCATCACACTCGCCAGGTTGGGTAGGCACACCGAGGCCGAGGTGGAGCACCGCGCGGAGCTGGAGATCTGCGCCAGGGTGCTCGGACCGGAGCACCCGCACACCCTGGCCAGTCGCAACAACCTCGCGACGGCCCTCGGCGAGCAGGGCCGCTTCCCCGAAGCCGAGGCCGAACACCGCGCCGTGCTGGAGATCTGCACCCGGGTGCTCGGTGCCGAACACCCGCACACGCTGATCTGCCGCGCCAACCACGCCGACGTCCTGGTCAAGCTGGGCAGCCTGGCCGAAGCCGAGGCCGAACACCGCGCCATCCTCGATCTCCGGATCAAGGTCTTCGGTCACGAGCACCCCGACACGGAGCAATCCCGCGCCAAGATCGCGAGTATTCGCGGCATTCGGTGAATGTTTCGCATGCGCACCCGCGGTAATTGATCCAATACAGTCGGCTGGGTTTCCCGTACGCGGTGTGTTTGGCATCTCTTTGGATTAGACCATGGTATCGGTTACTTTATTGCCGCACTTGTCTGCTTACCTGGGGATCTAACGATGACCTTTTCCGCGCGTCGTGCTGCGCGAAAGTCGCTGGCTGTGCTGGCGGCCCTCGCGCTCACCGCGACCACGTCCGCCACGGCTTACGCCGAGGAACCAGCCGCTCCGGCCGCCACCGGGACGCAGGTGGGCGAGCAGTCGCCCAGCGCCCCCGCGCCCGTCGACCCGGCTCCCGCCCCGAAGCCCGCCGATCCCGCGCCCGCTGATCCCGCGCCCGCCGAGCCCGCCGCCCAGCAGCCCGCTGAGCCGAAGCCCGCCGCCCCGAAGCCCGATGCGCCGAAGGCCGCCGAGCCGGAGATCGCCCTGCCGCAGCAAGCGAAGCAGCCGGAACAGGCGAAGGCCGCGCAGCCGGAAGCCGTGGTGCCGCAGCCCGCGCCGGAGTCCATTGTGGCCGCGCAGCCCGCGAACCCGCCCGCGCCCGCGGCCGCCGGTGTCGCCGCGCTGAGCATCTCGGCGTTGCCCCCCGCCGCCCCGTTCCTGGTCGGCCAGCAGATCCCGATCCACGTTGTCATCGCCAACTCCGGCGACGCCGACGCGGTCGGGGTGCGGGCCTACGAGTTCACCCAGGCGGGCTCCAGCTTCTTCGTCAGCTCCGAGCAGTGGGGCGACCTGTCCATGTTCAGCCCGCAGGGCGCCACCGTGCCCGCCGGGGGCGAGCTCGAGGTCGACGTCCTCGGCGAGGTCCAGGTGTGGCACGGCTCCGCGCCGCATGTCGTGTTCACCGTGAACGCGACCAACGCCCCGTCCGCGGTCACCGCGATCAGCCTCGCCGTGGTGGACCCGAGCACCAACACCGACACCGCCGCGGGCTTGATCTACGGCGACCGCAACGGCAACGGTTCGCCGGACGCCGGTGAGGGGATCAAGGGCGTCAAGGCCAGCATCTGGACCGGCGCCGTGAGCATGAAGACCGAGACCGACGCGAACGGCCGGTTCCAGTTCACCGGCTTGCCGCTGGCCCATTACCGGGTGACCTTCTGGGACGCGCCGGACGGCTGGGTCGTCCCCTACAGCGCGATGGCCATTGTGGACGGTTACGGAACCGGCGCGAACCTGGTGCTGCGCGGCGTTCGCCCGCTCACCGACCAGCTGTCGGCGACCATGAAGTTCACCAAGTCCGTCTACAACGTCGGTGACAGCGCCAACTTGCTGGTGACGCTGACCAACAGCGGCACGACGGACCTCACCGGGATCCAGGCGTACTGCGACCGCAGTGGCGGCGAAGGCCCGCAGCTGGCCGATGTCGACCTGGGTGACCTCGACTGGTCGGGCCCCGGCGTGACCGTCCCCGCGGGCCAGACCAGGACCGCCACGATCAGCGGTGTCATCTCCACCGAGGCCGCCGCCTACGGCGCGGTGGTCTACGACTGCGACTTCGGGGCCGTTGAGGACCCATCGGGGCACCCGCGCGCCGTCGCCGTCGCCAAGGTCCCCGGAGCACCGGCCGACCTCAGCATCCAGCTCTACCACGACCGCGACGAGGACTGGGACGTCGACCCGGGCGAGCAGCTCGCGGGCGTGACCATCGGCCTGGTCGACGCGGTCAGCGGCGACCTCGTCGCCAAGCGCCGCGCGGACGCGCAGGGCAAGGTCACCTTCCGGAACCTGCCCGCAGGCCCGTACCGGGTAAAGGCTTACGGGCCTTGGAAGTCCCGCTTCGGCGACGACGGTTCGCTGATCTACGCGGGTTCTTGCCCGAACTGCGCCTCCGAGCTCGCTTTCCAGCTCGTGCCCGGCCCGGAGGTCCCCGGCGCTGAAGTCGACCCGGTCACCACCGCGCCGACGACTCCCGTCACGGTTCCTACGGTCACCGTGTCGAACCCCGTGTCGAACCCGGTGCCGCAGGCCCGACCCAGCACCGACCTGGCCGACACCGGTGCCAGTGTGGTCGGCTTGACCGCACTCGGTGCGCTCGCCCTGCTGATCGGATTCGGCGCGACCTTCGCCGCCCGCAGGCGAACCGCCTGATCTGATCCGTCCCGGCAGCGGGCGGTCTCTGCAATCGCAGAGGCCGCCCGTTGTTGAGTTCCTGGGCGAAATTGCCGGACATTGTTGCGCTCCGGGATTTTTGGCTATGTTGCGGGAGCACTGACTCACTTGCTCTGGGGGATAGACCATGCACGTTTCCGCTCGCCGTGCCGCGCGAAGACTCCTCGTCGCCGCGGCGCTCACCGCCACCCTCGCGGGCACGGCCCACGCCCAGGAACCCGAGGCGGCCGCCGCACCGAGCCTGGCGATCACGGCCACCACCACCGGGGGGCCGTTCCTGGTCGGCGCCAAGGTCCCGATCAAGCTGACCATCACCAACTCCGGCGACGCCGACGCGGTCGGGGTGCGCGCGGGCCAGTACCCGGTGTCCGGCACGACGCTGGTGATCTCGGACCAGGAGTGGGGCCCGCTCTCGCTCGGCCACTCCAGCGGTCCCGCGCCGACCGTGCCCGCGGGGGGCTCGTACTCCGCCACGGTCAACGCCGTGGTCGGCGTGTGGACCGGCGCCCCGGTCGCCCGGTTCTACACCTCGTTGACCGGCGTCGACCCGGCCACCACCGACTTGGCGTTGCCCGTGGTGGACCCGGCGTCCGGGACCGACACCGTCGGCGGGGTCCTCTTCGGCGACGTCGACCGCGACGGCACGCCGGACCCGGGTGAGGGGCTCGCGGGCGTCGACCTGGTGCTCAACACCCTCTCCGGGGCCACCACCGCGAAGACCGACGCGTCTGGCCGGTTCACCTTCGCCGACCTGCCGCTGCGGGTCTACTCGTTACGCCTCGACGAGGTACCCGGCGGCTGGTTCTTCCACCCGAGGACCCTCGAGATCGTGGCCGACGGGACCGGTCGGGACGCGAACCTGAAGGTGCGCGGCATCCGCCCGATGAGCGAGCAGCTGAGCACGACCATGAAGTTCACCAAGTACGTCTACAACGTCGGTGACCCGGCCGAGGTCGCGGTGACCATCACCAACAAGAGCGCCGCCACCCTCACCGGCGTCAAGGCGTTCTGCACGCACCGCCCGGGCGAGGCCGAGCCGGAGGCGGGCTTGGGCAACGTCGACATGGGCGCCCTGGCCCCCACCGCGTCCGGTGTGGAGATCCCGGCGGGCCAGGCCCGCACCTTCACCATCACCGGCACGGTCCCACCCAGCGCCCTCGAGGCGCGCACCGTTGTCCACGTCTGCACCATCGGCCTCGCCGACGACCCCGCGGCGGGCAACGAGTTGGTCACCGCGGACGCCAGGGTGCCCGCGACCCCGGACGACCTCAGCCTCGCGTTCTTCAACGACCCCGACCTGAGCCCGCTCCCCAGCGAGAAGCTCCCCGACCTCGCCGTCGGCCTGGTCGACGTGGCGTCCGGCAAGCTCGTCGCCAAGGGGCGCACGGACGCCGACGGTGAGGTCACCTTCGAGGAGCTCCCCGCCGCCCCGTACCAGATCCGCGTCTACGGCCCGTGGAAACTCGTCCGCGAAGGCGGGACCTATTACCCGGGCAGCTGCCGCTACACCTGCGCGGGCGAGGCGTACCCGATCTCCGTGGAGCCCGGCCCGAACCGCCCGGAGGAGGACATCGAGGTGGTCCAACCCCCGAACACGACCCCTGCTGTCACCCCCGCCGGAAACACCCCTGCGGCTCCCGCGCCCCAGGCGAGCCCCACGCCCAACCTGGCCCACACCGGCGCCAACGTGCTGGGCCTGGCCGCCCTGGGTGGCCTGACCGTGCTGCTGGGCTTGGCCACCACGCTGGTCACCCGCCGCAAGCGGACCGCCCGAGCTTGATTTCGCCGCCGATGGCCCGCGTGCGTGCGGCGGGCCATCGGCATGCGGCTGCACACAAATCACCCAATAGGAACCAGAAGGGATTTTTCCACCGCCTTCGTGATGAATGGTAATCGTTCATCCGCGTTGTGATTGACGGCATTTGCGCTGGTTGGGGCGCCGTGAATCCGTTATAGGCGACGCCTATGCTTTATTGGCATGTACCGTTCGGGAAACAGGATCGTCACTGTGAACCTTGTCAATCGTCCCACTGACAAGGAGTTCCCCGATGTCGATCAAATCCCTGTTCGTCGGCGCGATCGGCGTGGCCGTGCTCGCCATGCCGGTTGTCGCCAGCACCGCCTCCGCTGAGGCGACCACTTCCGCCGTCGCCGCCGCCAAGACGGTGTGCGTCAGCACCTCTGGCGCGCCGCAGTTCCGGCAGTACATCATCGCCGGGCTCGCCAAGTGGAACGAGACCGTGCGCAACGTGCAGCTGAAGGAGTGCTCGGGCGCCACCCTGCGCTACGTCGAGGGCAGCTACGGCCAGCAGGGCTCGCACGCGGTCACCAACGGCCACGGCCAGGGCACCATCTACATCGACTACCAGCAGATGGCCAAGTACGACAAGGTCCGCATCACCGCGCACGAGACCGGCCACGCCCTAGGCCTCAAGGACCACTACCAGGGCCCCTGCTCCGAACTGATGTCCGGCGGCGGCGCGGGCACCTCCTGCCACAACGCCACCCCCAACTCCCAAGAACGCCAGTCCGTCGAACGCCTCTGGGCCAACGGCTTCACCGCCCCCGAGGTCTGGTCCATCCAGCAGTAATCCCCCCCCGCCTCGGGCCCGGGTGGCCCCCAGCCACCCGGCCCGGGCTTATTCCGCGCCCGTCAGGGCGCAAATCCACATTGATGGGGCGCCAGCCCCATTAGTCCCACACTCAACGCGACGGCCCGATAGGACCAAGCGAGCCCCGCTGGTTCGGCCACCAACCGCACGTAGGCGACAACCCATTGGTTACGCACTCAATGTGAGGGCCGATAGGCCCGAGCGAGCCACGCTGGGTCGAGAGTGGCCGCACCGTGGGGGTGTGGGGGGCTCGGCCCCCACGACAATGGAAGGGTGACCCGGTCCACGCTCTCCGTGGACACGGGTACCCGGAACCCGCGGAGGCGGAGGGATTTGAACCCCCGGAAGGTTGCCCTTCTTCCGCTTTCAAGGCGGATGCATTCGGCCGCTCTGCCACGCCTCCAGTCCGACCCAGCCTAGTCGCATCACCCGGCTAGGTGAGGTCCAGGTGCTCGATGACCCGCTCGAACAGGCCCGCCATCACCCGCTGTTCCTCCGGGGTCATCAGGTCGACCAGGTGTTCGCGCACGCCCTGCACGTGCACCGGTGCCGCCTGCCGCAGGGTGTCCAGGCCCTTGGGGGTCAGCTCGGCGATCACCCCGCGCGCGTCCTCCGCGCAGCCGACCCTGCGGACCAGGCCCGCTTTCTCCAGGCGGGAGATCTGGTGCGAGAGCCTGCTCTTGGACGAGGCGAGCTGGCCAGCCAGTTGGCTCATCCGCATCTGGCCGCCCTCGCGTTCGGACAGCCGGACCAGTACCTCGTAGTCCGGCAGGGCGATGCCGTGGTTGTCCTGCAACTCGCGGTTGAGCTGCTGGCGCAGCAGTTCGCTGCCGATGACGTATGCCCGCCACGCGCGCATCTCGTCCGGTTCTAGCCACCGGGGTTCGGCTCGCACTGATGTCACGCATCCAGGTTACGGCGTTCACCTCAAGACCCTGGTCCTAGCCATCTGATCACGGCAGACTCCAGCACCCTGTGCCGGGTCGGGTGCCCGGCGCCTGGACGGAGGACTGATGATCGTCACGAAGCGGATCGCGGCCGTCGTGGTCGCGGTCGGGTTGGCGGTGACCGGGCTCGCCGGTACCGCGTCGGCGGCGCCCGCCGCCACCACTGACCTGCGCCTGATCGCGTTCAACGACTTCCACGGCAACCTGCAGCCGCCTGCCGGGTCCTCCGGTCGGGTGACCCTGCCCAACGGGACCACCGTCGACGCGGGTGGCGCCGCCTACCTGGCCGCGCACGTCACCCGGTTGCGCGGGCAGGCCCCGAACTCCCTGGTGCTCGCCGCGGGCGACAACATCGGCGCGTCCCCGCTGACCTCGGCGCTGTTCCACGACGAGCCGACCGTCGAGTTCATGAACAAGATCGGCACCGACGCCAGCGTGATCGGCAACCACGAGTGGGACGAGGGCTACGCGGAGTTGCTGCGGGTCCAGTTCGGTGGCTGCCACCCGACCGACGGCTGCCAGTTCCACCAGCCCTACCGCGGCGCGAAGTTCCCGTTCCTCGGCGCGAACATCACCTTCGACAACGGCCTGCCCGCGGTGCTGCCGGTGACCGTCAAGTTCGTCGACGGCATCCCGGTCGGCATCATCGGCGTCACCCTCGAGGACCTGCCCTCGGTGGTCACCCCCGAGGTCGTCAAGGGCTTCAAGTTCGGCGACGAGGTCCAGGCGCTCAACCGCACCTCCCGGCTGCTCGACCTCGCGGGCATCCGCACCCAGGTCGCGCTCGTGCACCAGGGCGACAGCACCGAGGGCGGCGGCCCGGACGACTGCCGCACCCTGCCCGGCCCGGCGCGCCAGATCGCCACGGCCGCCTCGCCCTCGATCGACGCGTTCTTCACCGGCCACAGCCACCAGCAGTACAACTGCGTGGTCACCGACCCCGCTGGCAAGCCGCGGCCGCTGATCCAGGGCGCCTCCTTCGGCCGCCTGCTCTCGGTGATCGACCTCAAGATCGACCGCAAGACCCGCGACGTCGTGCGCACCGCGACCGTCGCGCACAACGAGGTCGTCACCCGCACCATCGCCCCGGACGCCGGTGTGCAGGCGCTCGTCGACGAGGCCGTCACCAAGGCGGGCCCGATCGCCAACCGCCAGGTCGGCACCATCACCGCCGACCTGGTCCGCGCCGCGGCCCCCTCGGGTGAGTCCCCGCTGGGCGACGTCATCGCCGACGCGCAGCTCGCCGCGACGCAGAGCAACCAGGCGCAGATCGCCATCACCAACCCCGGCGGCATCCGCACCGACCTGACCTACGCGAGCTCCCCGGCTGGCGAGGGCAACGGCGTGGTCACCTACGGCGAGGCGTTCGCGGTCCAGCCGTTCGGCAACATCATGCAGACCATCACGCTGACCGGCGCGCAGCTCAAGACCGTGCTCGAGCAGCAGTGGCAGCCCCAGCCCAACGGCACCACCATCACCCGCTTCCTGCAGGTGTCGGCGTCGCTGAAGTACAGCTGGTCGCAGTCGGGCACCCAGGGCAACCGGGTCTCCGGCATCACCGTCAACGGCCAGCCGGTCGACCCGGCCGGGTCGTACCGGGTGTCGGTGAACAACTTCCTCGCCGCGGGCGGGGACGGGTTCACCGAGCTCGCCAAGGGCACCAACCTCGCCGGTGGGCCGGTCGACCTGGACGCGTTCGCCGCGTACCTGACCGCGCACCCGAACCTGGCGCCGCCCGCGTCGGACCGGGTCACCGTCACCCCGTAAGCAGCACACCCCGC
Source organism: Actinokineospora diospyrosa (assembly GCF_024171925.1). Taxonomy (GTDB): domain Bacteria; phylum Actinomycetota; class Actinomycetes; order Mycobacteriales; family Pseudonocardiaceae; genus Actinokineospora; species Actinokineospora diospyrosa. The sequence goes on from NZ_JAMTCO010000007.1 coordinate 303,368, forward strand.
GGCGGCCGTCCCACACCGGGGCGGCCGCCGTCGTGTCCGCACCCGACTGTCCAGTCCGGACGCGTTACCGAAGTTCACCGGTTCGAGAGCCCCGTGCCGGGTTGTCCAACTGGGACGGTAGGCGCACCATGGAGGGGACGGCCGGCCCGGGCCAGACCGCAAGAGCCGAACCAATCGGTCACCGCGCCCGCCGGGAAGGGGTAGGTGGTGCCGTGGCGAAGCAGTCAAAACCCGTAATGGTCTGCCGCCTGCCGCTACCCCGCGGCTAAGCCGAAAGCATCGACTTGGCCGTGGATGAGGGCGGCGAGCTCGACGGATACCTTCGAGTGCGCGGTACGCGACACGTACCGGTCATGCACCTCGACGCTGTTGATCCCCGCATCGAGCGCGTCTCCTGACCCGCTCGGCTGGGCTCCACGCCAACCGCCGGAGCGGCAGGTCATTACGACGTGACGGACCCTGGGTGCGACCGCCTACGCCAGGCGGTCGCACCCAGGCGCGTGTCCTGCGGCCGAGTGCGCGGCCGACCACTATCCTGGGCGCCACGGAGCACGGTGGCGCGGACACGGGGAGTGGTCGTGGAGTTCGACGACGGCGTTGCGCTGGACACCTCCCAGGTGAGCGACGCCAGGGGTGGCGGCATCGGCAGCCGGGTGGCCATCGGCGGCGGTGGGCTCGGCATCGTGGGCTTCATCGTGTACTTCGTGCTCTCCCAGCTCGGCGGTGTCCCGGCGGGCGCCCCGCTGAACACCGAGAGCGTCGGCAGCGGGCAGGCGGTGTCCAACACCGACCTCGCCCAGGAGTGCCGCACCGGCAAGGACGCCAACACCAAGCCCGACTGCGCCAGGGTCGCGCTGATCAACTCGATCCAGGGCTACTGGTCCGACCAGTTCGCCCGCTCCGGCCGCACCTACCAGCAGGCCACCACCACCTTCTTCAGCGGTGGCGTCAACACCGGCTGCGGCAGCGCGACCTCCGACGTCGGCCCGTTCTACTGCCCCGCGGACGGCAAGGTCTACGTCGACCTCACCTTCTTCCGCGAGCTGCAGACCCGCTTCGGCGCCCAGGGCGGCACGTTCGCCGAGGCCTACGTGCTCGCCCACGAGTACGGCCACCACGTGCAGAACCTGCTCGGCACCTCCGACAAGGTCCGCCCGGGCACCGGCCCCACCTCCGACGGCGTCCGGCTCGAACTGCAGGCCGACTGCTACGCCGGTGTGTGGGCCAACCACGCGACCACCACGGCCAGTTCCAGCGGCAAGCCGCTGATCCGCTCGATCAGCCAGGACGACGTCGACCGCGCCCTCGACGTCGCCGCCCGCATCGGCGATGACTTCATCCAGAAGAACCTCGGCGGCGGCAAGGTCGACGAGAGCCAGTTCTCGCACGGTTCCTCCGCGCAGCGCGAGCAGTGGTTCCTCGCGGGCATCAACTCCGGGAACCCCGCCGAGTGCGACACGTTCAGCGCGCGCAACCTGGGGTAGGCCAAAACTTCCCGGAATGGCAATAGCGTCGTCAACCGGACATCTGCCTAGAATGCGCGCAATAGCAGTCTTCACCGCGTGGCGTGGGTTTCAAGCAATCCATCGGGGCGTCGCGGCTTCCACTCTGGGGAGAGTTGAACACCAGTGCGCCGTTCCCGCGCGCGCCAGGCGGTTTCCCGCCTCGGCGCGCTCGCCGTCACCCTGGCCGTGAGCGGGGTGCTCGCCGTTCCCGCCGCAGCGCAGGAGCCTGCCGAGTCGACCACCCCGGTGACCGGGCCGGTTCAGACCACTCCGGACAGTCCTGCCGGGCCGGTCAAGGCCCCGGATCTCCCGTACGCCGAACCGGTTTCCGCAACAGCGCCACCTGAACCGCGGGTCGCCGCGGTGCAGCCGGACATCGCTGTTTCCCTGTCGTTCGACAAAGCGACTTATACGCCCTCGGATGTCATCGCCGTCATCCTCTACGTGACCAACAACAGCGCGGTGTACGCCAACGGTATTCGACTCGTCCCCTCGGGCACGGTCACGCCGACCGTGGTGGGTGGCACGTTTTCGACCCCGTGGGGCGATGGCCTGGAAGCGGGGGAAATCAGGTCTTTCAAGATGAGCGCGCGCATCAACGACGTCACCGGGGGCGAGGTGCGCCTGACGTTCACCGCGGTCGTGCCGGGGGGTGACGCCAACCCGACCGACAACGCGGCCACCGCGACTGCGGCCGTCCAAGTCGCTGCGACAGGCAAGTTCGGCGGTACCGCCTTCGTCGACTTCAACATCAACGGCAAGTACGACCCGGGCGAGGTGGCCGTCGCCGTCAAGGTCGCCCTCAAGTCGGCCAACGGGTCCACTTCGGACCGGACGAGCGATGTCAACGGCCGCTTCGACTTCGGCGACCTGCCCGCGGGCCCCTACACCGCCACCTACACGGCCCTGGACCCGAAGTTCGACGTCCGCGGCGCGTCGGGCTCGGTCTCCGAACGCCTGTACATCTCCGGTGACGCGTACGCCGACCTCGCGCTGATCTCGTGGTCCCACGACTACTCCGCCGTGCGCGCAGAGGTCATCTTCGACAAGCCGAGCTACCGGGTGGGCGACCGGGTCACGCTGACCTTGGCCTTGAGCAGCACCTTCCTGGGCGATCTGACCGGCGTGACGGTGAAGTGCGACCCGCAGGGCCTCGGCGAGGGCGCCGCCTGGGGTGATCTGCGCGACGGCGGACCGGGAGTGACGTTGCCGGGGTTCGGCAATGCTGCCTTCACGATCGACGAGGTCGTGCCCGCTGGTGCGGCGGACCTCGGCTACGTCAGCGTCGACTGCACCGTCAACTCGACGTACCAGCCGGGTCTCACGCAGGTCACCGCGCGGGCGCGGGTCGACGGCCGCCTCGGTTCCGGCTCGGGCAGGCTGCGCTTGGTCGAGGATGGCGTCGAGAGCGCGCCGTCCGGGGTGACCGCGTGGTTGCGCGACCCCGCCACCGGCCGGATCGTCGGCACCGCGACCTCCACCAGCGACGGCGACATCGACTTCACCGGCGTGCCGGTCGGCACCTACACCCTGCTGCTCGACCAGATGTTGCGGGTGGACACCCCGCTCGAGGCGCCGCTGCGGTTCCCGATCACGGCGAGCCCGATCGGCCGGGTGCAGGTACCGGTTGTGGTCGACCCGCCGCACGGGAGCCGGTTCGCCGACCTCCTGGTGACCGCGCGGCTGGACCGGACCGCCTACCTGAGCAGCGACGTGGTGCGGGTGACGTTGACGGTCCGCAACATCGGCGACGTCGCGGCCGACGGCGTCAGGTTCGCGGTGGGCGGCCTGGGCGGCATGTTCCCGCGGATCCTCGACTACGGCGGTCTTCCGCTGTCGGACCGGCCGCAGAAGATCTCGGTGGCTGCCGGGGAGACCCGCGAGTTCGTGCTGACCGGCTTCGCGAGCCCCGCCTCGGCGCAGCTCCTCGTCGCGGGTGCGGCCGTCACCGGCGAGCCCGAGGTCGACACGTCCAACAACGGTTTCCAGGTCAGTGCCCCCGTCACCAGGGAGCGGGGTGACCTCGCGGGCGCTGTCTTCTTCGACCACGACGGTGATGGCGCCGTCGACCCGGGGGAGGGCATCTCGGGCGTGCGCGTGGCCATCGCGTCGCGCGCGACCGGTGAGCGCCTGATCAGGGCGACCGACTCGGATGGTCGTTTCTCCGTCGCCGACATCGACGCGACGGGGTACGAGCTGTCCTACGACCGCACGTCCGACAAGTACGAGATCCCCGGCGGGGCAGGCCGGGCAACCGACCACGTCGTGGTGACCAAGGCTGGACTCGACCTGCCCGTGCGCGCGGTTCTGCTGCCGGACAAGACATTGCGAGCAACGGTCACCTTCGACCGCGACCACTACCGCCCCGGTGACACCGCGCAGATCACCTTCGGTTTCCTCAGCACGAGCGACTACCCGATCGCCGGTATCGGTGTGCGCACCGCGCCGGGCAAGGGCGACTTCGCGGCTGGGCCGGACTGGGCGCAGATCGGCCCCGGCCAGCCGGGTGTGTCGCTTGAGCCGCGTTCGGAGAAGGTCGTCACCGTGCCGGTGCGCGTTCCCGCTAATGCCAAGGACAGCGTGCGCATCGAGGCCTCCGTGGTGGCCAACGCGATGGCCGGGCCGGTGGCGATCAGCGCGACCGCCGCCGTGGAGCCCGACCCGCCGGTCAGCACGACAACACCGGTCAGCACGACAACACCGGTTAGCACGACCACGGCGGCCACGGCGGCCACTTCGACCTCGCCGACCACGTCCGTCGTCTCGACCTCGCCCGCGGTCCCGACCACGACTTCCCCGGCGCCGCCGGTTGTCCCGACCACAGTGGTTCCGCCACAGCCCCAAGGCGGGCGCACCCCGAGCGGCACCGGAGGTCTCGCTGATACCGGGGCGGGTGTGATCGGCCTGCTCTGGACCGCATTGGGGGCCTTGGTCCTGGGTGCTGGGACGGTGGTCGTCTTCCGCAGGCGCCGGACTTCCTGATTCGGCAGCGTGGATGGGGCGACGCCTGGGGGTGTCGCCCCATCTTCAGCTGAACATCACGAACACCGACAGCATGGCGAGCGACCCGAGCACGAAGCCGGTCACCGCCAGCCTGCCGAACAGCTCCGCTTTGCCGAGCAGCCACAGCGCGCCCAGGCACGCCATCAACACACCCAGGGCGATCATCGCGAGGTCGGACATGGCCTTACCCCTGTACGCAACACGGTGTGGCCGGACGCCGGTCGACGCCCGGCCTTTGTCCCCTATGGACGTTCTATTCGGACAGCTCCTGGTCCCGGGTCTCGGGCAACCAGAACAGCGAGACGAAGGCGATGCCGTACGCGACAGCGCCGAAGGCCATCGCGCCACCGATGCCGTAGGTGAGTGCGATGAAGCCGATCGCGGTGGGGAAGAAGGCGCCGACCGCGCGGCCGAAGTTGTAGGTGAACCCGGGACCCGCGCCGCGGGCCCGGCTGGGGTAGAGCTCGGCCAGGTACGCGCCGAAGCCGGAGAAGATCGCTGACGAGCAGAAGCCGAGCGGGAAGCCCAGGTACATCACGTACCCGCCGACCGAGCTGGGCAGCTGCGTGTAGGCGAGCAGCAGGACCGCGCTGAGCACGGCGAACAGCCGGAAGGCGGTCTTGCGGCCGAACCGGTCGGCGACCTGGCCGCCGGTGAGGTAACCGAGGAAGGCGCCGCTGATGAGGAACACCAGGTAGCCGCCGGTGCCGATCACGGTGAGGCCGCGGTTCTTGGCCAGGAACGTGGGCAGCCAGGTGGCCAGCGTGTAGTAGCCGCCCTGGCAGCCGGTGGCCAGCAATGAAGCGAAGACGGTGCGCTTGAGCAGGTCCCTTCGGAAGATCGCCTTGAGCGAGCCGCGGGCCTTCTCCGGGGTGAAGACCGGGGCGTCCTGCAGGCCGCGCCGCAGGTAGATGACCAGCAGGGCGGGCAGGGCGCCGGTGAAGAAGAGGATCCGCCAGCCGGTGCTCGGGTCGGTCAGGCTGAACACCAGCGTGGACACCAGCGCGGCCAGGCCCCAGCCGACCGCCCAGGAGCTCTGCACCAGCGCCGCCGCTCGGCCGCGGTGGGTGGCGTTGACGTACTCGGCGACCAGGATCGCGCCGGTCGCCCACTCACCGCCGAAGCCGAGGCCCTGCATGGCGCGCAGGGCCAGGAGGGTCTCGTAGTTGGGCGCGAGGCCGCACAGGGCGGTGAACACCGCGTAGGTGATGACCGTGATCATCAGCGTCCGGACCCGGCCCAGCCGGTCAGCCAGCACCCCGGCCGCGACGCCGCCGACCGCTGAGAACACCAGGGTCGTGGTGGAGAGCAGGCCGGTCTGGCCGGTGTTGAGGCCGAAGGTCGCCGCGATGGCGGTGAGGCCGAGCGGGAGGACCCAGAAGTCGTAGGAGTCGAGCCCGTAGCCGAGGAAGGCCCCGACCACGGCTTTGCGGCCGCGCTGGGGCAGGTCCCGCCACCAGCGCCCCCGCCTGGTGGCCGCCTGCCCCGTCTTGCCTGCCTGCTCTGCCGTACCTGCCGTACCTGCCGTACCTGCTGTGTCTGCCGTGCCTGTCGTGTCTGCCATCACTCACCCCGCTCGGTCGCTCACCTACCGTGGCGTCCCAGTGTGGCGATTGTTCAACAATATGACAATACTTCAATTGGACGATCCTACATGTGAACTGTATGATTGTTGAACGATCTGACAATCAGGTCCGGGTCGGTGCGGGTGATCGGGAGGGTGCGTTGAGCGTCGAGGACGCGTTGGACAGGCTGCGTGACCTGGCCGGGGTGCGGCGGCGGTCGCACGGGACGGCGGCCGAGGTCACCGCCGACACGCTGCGTGAACTGATCATGGAAGGCGGCCTGCGGCCCGGCGACCGGGTCGTCGAGGAGTCCCTGCTCGAGCCGCTGGAGATCTCCCGCAACACCCTGCGCGAGGCGTTCCGGCTGCTGGCGCACGAGAAGCTGATCGAGCACAAGGTCAACCGCGGCGTGTTCGTCCGGGCCCTGACCGCCGACGACGTCAGCGACCTGTTCACCGTCCGGGTCCTGATCGAGTTGACCGCGCTGCGCCGCTCCCGCGAACCGGACTGGACCGCGATGGCTCAGGCCGTCGACGAGGGCCGGGCCCGCGCCGCAGCGGAGGACTGGCTAGGTGTCGGCACCGCGAACATGCGCTTCCACAAGGCCATCGTCGCCTCGGTGGGTAGCGCCCGCCTGGACGAGCTGATGAGTCAGCTCACCGCTGAGCTGCGCCTGGGCTTCCACGAGATGGGCGATCCCCGCGCCTTCCACGAGAAGTACCTGACCCGCAACGCCGCTATCGCCGACTCCGTCCGCGAAGGCGACATCGAAGGCGCGGTGGCCCAACTGCGCGAGTACCTGGACGACGCCAAGGCCGAGATGCTCGCCGCCTTCGGCTGACCCGCCCGCCCACCGGTCCAGGGGGCCCGCCCGCGACGATCGGGGACGCGGGCGGCGGAGGATCGAGGCACTCGGTTGACCGCGTTCCGGACGCCGTGGGCCGCCTCGACGGTGTGGGAGCCGTCTTCGTCCCCCGCCATGACCAGGCCACGAGCCGCGCACAGTGGATCGTGCGCGCCGACGAGGACCTGCGGCTGCAGGAGGACCGCACGCGCGGGCTGCGCATCGGTGCCGCGCGGCGCACAGTTCGACGATGGCCTCGGCCCGCTCGCCGTCGGCGACACTGTGCTCGCTGGCCACCATCGCGCCGGACGCAGCTCCGTCCGCGCCAGGTGCGCCGCGCCCAACCCCCGAAAGGCCGCAGTGGACGCGGTGCGGGTGGCGGCCATCAGCCTTTGGGATGCTGGTCGCGGACTTCGGCCGGGGGTCGGCGGCTCGACTAGGGTCGGCGGGGTGCGGATGATCGGACGTGTTCGGTGAGCCCTTGGGAAGGCGTGCTGGTCTTCGTGGCCGGGGTGCTCGCCGGGGGGATCAACTCGGTGGTGGGCTCGGGCACCCTGATCACCTTCCCCGTCCTGCTCGCCGTCGGCTACCCGCCGGTGGTCGCGAACATCTCCAACGGCATGGGCCTGGTGCCCGGCTCGGTGTCCGGCGCGATCGGCTACCGCGACCAGCTCGTCGGTCAGCGCACCCGCCTGCTCCGCCTGGGCGCCGCGTCCACCACCGGTGGCATCATCGGCGCGATCCTGCTGCTCGTGCTGCCCTCGAGCGCGTTCGAGGCGATCGTCCCCGTCCTCATCGCCATTGCGCTGATCCTGGTCGTCGCACAGCCGTGGCTGGCGCGCAAACTCGCCGAGCGGCAGGCCGAGCGCCACCCGCACGGGGGCGTCGGCCTGCTCGCGGCGGTCTTCGTGGTCGGGGTCTACGGCGGCTACTTCGGCGCGGCCCAGGGGATCCTGCTGATGGGGATCATGGGCATCCTGCTGCAGGAGTCGCTGCAGCGGGTCAACGCGATCAAGAACGTGCTCGCCGCCGTCGTGAACCTGGCGTCGGGCCTGGTGTTCGTGTTCGTCGCCGATGTGGCGTGGTGGGCGTTCGCGTTGATCGCGGTCGGGTCGACCATCGGTGGGGTGATCGGCGCGAAGGTGGGCAAGAAGCTCTCGCCCACCGTCCTGCGCGGCGTGATCGTGGTCGTCGGGACCGCGGCGATCGTCCAGCTGCTGCTGAAGTAGTTACCGCGGGAAGGCCTTGGCCGCCGAGAGGAACAGGTCGTTCTCCTCGGGGGTGCCGATGGTGACCCGGGCACCGTCACCGGCGAACGCGCGCACCACGACCTTGTGGTTGAGGCAGTGCTCGTTGAACGCCGCGGTGTCCTCGCCCAGCGGCAGCCACACGAAGTTCGCCTCGGTCTCGGGCACCTCGTACCCGAGCGCGAGCAGCTCCGCCCGAACCCGCCCGCGCTCGGCCACGATGTCGCGGCAGCGCGCCAGCAGCTCGTCCTCGGCGTCCAACGAGGCCAGCGCCGCCACCTGCGCGATCGCGTTCACGCCGAAGGGCACGAACACCTTGCGCACGGTCTCGGTCACCGCGTCCGGCGCCACCAGGTAACCCACCCGCAGGCCCGCCAAGCCGTACGCCTTGGAGAAGGTCCGCAGCACCGCCACGTTGTCGCGCCCGCGCGCCCACTGCTCCTTGGCGATCACCACGCCGTCTGGCACCTCGGGGTCGGCCACGAACTCGCGGTACGCCTCATCGATCACCACGAGCACGTCCGCGGGCACCGCGTCGATGAACCGCTCCAGGTCGGCGCGGCGCAGCGCGGTGCCGGTCGGGTTGTTCGGGGTGCAGACGTAGACCAGGCGGGTGGCCGGGGTGATCGCGGCGATCATCGCGTCGATGTCGAGCGCGTGGCCCTCGGTCAGCGGCACGCGGACCTGCCCGGCGCCGACCACCTGGGTCAGGATCGGGTACGCCTCGAACGAGCGCCACGGGAACAGCACCTCGTCGCGGTCGGTGCAGGTCGCCTGGATCAGCTGCTGGCACAGGGTCACCGAGCCGCAGCCGACGGTCACCTGGCTCTCCGCCACGCCCAGCTTGGCCGCCAGCCTGGCCACCAGCTCGGTCGCGCCGCTGTCGGGGTAGCGGTTGATCCGCCCGGCCGCCTCGGCGATCGCGGTCACCACGCTGGGCAGCGGGCCGAGCGACACCTCGTTGCTGGCCAGCTTCACCGCCCCCGGCACGCTCTTGCCGGGGATGTAGCCGGGCAGCGAGTCCAGGTCGGCGCGGGTTCGCACGGTCATCGATGCTCCTCGTGAGTCCAAAATGGCTCCAGGTCCGCCATGCTATCGAGCGGACACGACCGTCCGATATCCGAGCGCCGCTCGACGGGTGAAAATGCGCCTTTTCCTGCGGATGGGTGAGCGTGTGATCACGTTGACTGCTATTAACCCCGGCATGGTTGGGTATGTCATGGCCCAGACACGCACAGAGGACTTCCGGCTCGATGACGGCCGTGCGCTGCGCCTCACCTACGCCGAACCGGACGGGGTGACCAGAGGTGGACTCGTGGTGCTGCACGAGGCCAGGGGGATCACCGAGACCACGACCGGCATGGTCGCGGGCCTCGCGGGCGAGGGCTGGTTGGTGGTTGTCCCGCACCTGTACCCGGGTGAGGCGGGGTCAGCCGAGATCGGGCACGACGAGGCGCGGGACAAGGTCAGCGGCCTGTCCGGCGAATCCGTGCTCGCCGCGACCGACATCGGGTTCGCCTGGCTGGCTGGCCACGGCCTCGCCGCGGACCGGATCGGCGTGATCGGCTTCGAACTCGGCGGCTCGGTCGCCCTCGTCGTCGCCGCCAGCCGCGACATCGGCGCGGCGGTCACCGTGTCCGGCGGCGGGATCCTGGAGCCGTTGTCCGACGGGCTGCCCGCGCTGATCGAGGTCGCGGGCGAACTGCGGGTGCCCTGGCTGGGCCTCTACCGCGAAGACAGCGACGTGGCCACCGTCGAGAAGCTGCGCGAGGCCGCCGCCTCGGCCAAGATCGCCACCGACGTGGTCCGGTACCGGCCGGAGCCGGGCGCCCCCGAGGCCTGGGCGCGCGCCCTCAACTGGTTCGACGCCCACCTGCGGTGAGGATCGCATCGCTGACGCTGGTCGAGTTCGACCTGCTGTGGGAATCGCTCGGGCGCACCGACCGGCCGTACCCGCTCGACGTGCCCTCCTTCGGTGAGACCACCGACGACCGCGACCGCCTGCGCAAAGAGGTCATCGATGGCTTGGCGGCGCGCGGGTTGCACGACGGCACCGACCTCAACCGCGACCTCGAGGACTCGCTGACCGTCCTCGCGCAGCACGAGTACAGCGTCGACGGGCTGCTCTCGGTCGGTCGCCACGTCCGGGTGCTCGGCGCGGGGCGCGGGAGCCGGACCGTGCTGGCCGTGCAGATGGGCGAGCGCATCCGCATCGGGCAGTTGCGCGGTGGCGCCATCGTCAGCGAGATCGTGGCACTGCTGCCCGACGCCGAACCCGGCCCGGGAACGGCGGTCACGCTGGCGAAGTCGGTCTTCCACAACGCGATAGACGCCTACGTCGACACCGGGTTCGCCGGGCTGGAGACCGCGCTGAACCAGGGCGGTGTGACCGGGCGGGACATGCGGACCATCGCGACCCTGGTCGAGAACTCGCGGCACGGCGGCGGCCAGATCGCGGCCAACAGCGTCGACCGGATGGGCAGGCGCACCCGCACCGACGTGGTGAACTGGTTCGACACGACCGCGGGCCGCTACTTGGCCCTGCCGACCAAGCGCGACGGGGTCGACTGGCTGACCCTGGCGCCCGCCGACACACCCAGGCTGTCCCAGCGGCTGCGGGACCTGGTCGACTCGGTCACCCCGCGCTGAGGAAGGGGACGGGTCGCCCCGCCCCCCGTTGCCTCAGACCGCGGCTTCCACCACGTCGGTGACGATGAGGTCCGGCTCCGTCTTCGCCCTGACCTCGTCCACGCTCACCCCGGGCGCGACCTCGCGCAGCACCAGGCCGTCCGCGGTGATGTCGATGACCGCGAGGTCGGTGATGATCCGCTGCGCCACCTGCAGGCCGGTGTAGGGCAGCGAGCACTCGTCGACGATCTTGTACGAGCCGTCCTTGGCCACGTGTTCCATCAGGACGATGACCTTCTTGGCGCCGTGCACCAGGTCCATCGCGCCGCCCATGCCCTTGACCATCTTGCCGGGGATCATCCAGTTCGCGATGTCACCGACCTTGGACACCTGCATGGCACCGAGGATCGCCGCGTCCACCTTGCCGCCGCGGATCATCCCGAAGGACAGGGCCGAGTCGAAGAACGACGCCCCGCGGCGGAGGGTAACGGTTTCCTTGCCCGCGTTGATGAGGTCGGCATCCTCTTCGCCGTCCCACGGGTAAGGGCCGACGCCGAGGATGCCGTTCTCGGACTGGAGCACGATTTCCACGTCGTCTGGGACGTAGTTGGGCACCAGGGTCGGCAGGCCGATGCCCAGGTTGACGTAAGAGCCGTCAGACAGCTCTGCCGCCGCACGGGCGGCCATCTGCTCTCGAGTCAGTCCCATCTCACGCCTCCCTAGTACGCACGGTCCGGCGCTCGATGCGCTTCTCGACGGCCTCTTCCGGGGTCAGCACCACTACGCGCTGCACGAAGATGCCCGGCAGGTGGATCTCACCCGGCGCCAGGTCACCCGGCTCAACCAACTCCTCGACCTCGGCGATGCTGATGCGGCCCGCCATGGCACACAGGGGGTTGAAGTTCTGCGCGGAGTCCCGGAACACGAGGTTGCCGTGCCGGTCGCCCTTCCATGCGCGGACAAGCCCGAAGTCGGTGGTGATGGACCGCTCAAGGACGTAGTCGTGGCCGTCGAACTCGCGGACCTCCTTCGCGGGGGAGGACACGGCGACGTTGCCTGCGTCGTCATAGCGCCACGGCACACCGCCGTCGGCTACCTGGGTACCGACGCCCGTCCGGGTGAAGAAGGCGGGGATACCGGAGCCACCCGCGCGCAAGCGCTCGGCGAGCGTGCCTTGCGGAGTCAGCTCTACCTCGAGCTCCCCAGAGAGGTACTGCCGGGCGAACTCCTTGTTCTCGCCGACATAGGAGCTCGTCATCCTGGATATGCGCTTCTCGCGCAGCAGCAGGCCAAGGCCCCAGTCGTCCACGCCGCAGTTGTTCGACGTGACCTGCAGGCCGGTGACGCCTTTCGCGAGCAGCGCCTGGATGAGCGCGCTCGGGATGCCGCAGAGACCGAACCCGCCGACGGCGAGGGTCGCGTTGTCCGGGATGTCGGCTACTGCCGCCGCGGCGCTCGGGACGACTTTGTCCATGTGTGTGCCCCTCCTTCTGGGTGTGGCACCGGCGACTCTAGCGGGGCGGACCCGCTTGCCGATGTGTTCGAGATCGCCATGAATCGCCGCCGGCCGGTGGGCGTGGACACTGTGCACGTGGGTGACGAGCAAGACGGCCGCCCGTCGCGGCCCAGGGTTGAGGGACGCCGGTGGCGGCCAAGTGATGAGCTGACGTTGCGGCTGCTGACGTGGTCGGCGCGCGTGGTGGGGTTGCTGGCCGTGGTCTCGGTCGTGCTGCCGGTCGGGCGGCGCAGATTGCGCGACACGATCGGTGGCTGGCTCGACCTGCCGACCGAGGCGACCGTCGCGGCGGGCGTCGTGGTCCTGGCCAGCGGCGTCATGCTGCTGATGCTCGCCACCGCCCTGCGCAGGCGCAAGCGCAGGGCCTGGCAGGTGGCGGTCGTGGTCACCGGCCTCATCGCGCTGGCCCACCTCGGCTGGCGCCACGGCATCGGCTCCGGCGTCACCGCCCTCGTGCTGTGCGTCGCGCTGATCGGTACCCGCAGCCACTTCACCGCCAAACCCGACCCGGTGCACGGCAAGTGGCGGGCCGTGCGGGTCACCCTGCAGCTGTGGCTCGCCGGGTTCCTGGCGAACTTCGTGCTGCTCAGCACCACCCCGTCCCGCTTCACCGACAACGCGGGCCTGCTCGACCGGGCACTGCACGCGCTGCTCGCCCTGATCGGCGTCTCCGGCCCGGTGCAACCCGTGCCGTGGCTCGACGACCTCAGCGCCGCCATCGGCCTCGCCTTCGGCATCGGCGCGCTCCTGCTCGGCGGCTACTACCTGCTGCGGTCCGCCGAGCCCAAGCAGGGCCTGTCGCCGGCGGCCGAGAGCGGCCTGCGCGACCTGCTCGCCGCCCGCGGCGCCGAGGACTCGCTCGGCTACTTCGCGCTGCGCCGGGACAAGTCGGTCGTGTTCTCCCCGTCCGGCAAGGCCGCGGTGCCGTTCCGGGTCCTCGCGGGCGTGGCCCTGGCCTCCGGCGACCCGCTCGGCGACATCGAGGCGTGGCCGGGCGCGATCGAGGTCTTCCTCGCCGACTGCCGCGACAACGGCTGGGTCCCCGCCGTCATCGGCTGCTCGGAACGCGGCGCGACGGTGTGGGTCCGCTACGGCCTCGACGCGATCGAACTCGGCGACGAGGCCATCGTCGACGTCCCCGGCTTCACCCTCGACGGCCGCTCGATGCGCGGCGTCCGGCAAGCCTGCGCCAAACTGCGCCGCGCGGGCTACGAGGTCACCGTCCGCCGCTCCGCCGACCTGGGCGAGGTCGAACGCGCCGAACTGACCACCCTGGCCGAGCACTGGCGCGGCACCGAGACCGAGCGCGGCTTCTCCATGGCCCTGTCCCGCCTGGCGGGCCCCGACGACCCCGACTGCGTCCTGGTCACCGCGGCCAGGGCGGGCGAGGTCACCGGCCTGCTCCAGTTCGTCCCCTGGGGCAGCGACGGCCTGTCCCTGGACCTCATGCGCCGAGACCGCGCCACCGGCGACAACGGCCTCAACGAACTGATGATCGCCGACCTCCTCGGCGCCTGCGCCGCCCTCGGCGTCACCCGCGTCTCGCTCAACTTCGCCGTCTTCCGAGCCGCCATCGAACGCGGCGGCCGCATCGGCGCGGGCCCCGTCGCCCGGCTCTGGGCCAAAGCCCTCCGCATTGGCAGCCGCTGGTGGCAGATCGAGACCCTCTACCGCTTCAACGCCAAGTTCGGCCCCACCTGGAACCCCCGCTTCCTGATCTTCCCCGCCGTCCGGGACCTCCCCCGAGTGGCCCTCGCCGCGATCGAGGCCGAGGGCTTCGGAGGCCGCCCACCAGCACTTTTGCGCGCCTTACGACGCTGACCGGGGGGCGTTTTGCCCTCCGTCGAGGCACCTGTGTAGTCTTACCTCCCGAGCGGCCACTGGGGCCCCGGGAGGCTTCGCCTAGTCTGGTCTATGGCGCCGCACTGCTAATGCGGTTGGGGTTCAAAGCCCCTCCCGGGTTCAAATCCCGGAGCCTCCGCTGTACATCCGGCCCGCCGGATGACAACTGAACAAGCGCCCGTAGCTCAACGGATAGAGCATCTGACTACGGATCAGAAGGTTAGGGGTTCGAATCCCTTCGGGCGCGCGCGACGGCGACCCATGTCCACGGAAAGCGTGGACGTGGGTCGCTTGCGTTGCATCTGGGGGGCGACCCCCCAGGCCCCCACGGTGCGATCACTCTCGACCCAGCGTGGCTCGCTCGACCTTCGGTCGTCGCATTGGGTATGCGACGAATGGGCTATCGGCCCACGGTGCGGTGGCGGGGAAGGCGCGGAGCGGTGAGTTCGCGGAGCTTGCGTAGCGGACGAGAACCGCGAAGCGCCTGGACCACCAAGGGGGGACCCAGCGTGGCTCGCTCGACCTTCGGTCGTCGCATCGGGGGGGCGCTGGGCGCTGGGGGTTGGGGGTGTGGGTGGGGACTTGGGGGAGTCCTTAGTAGACTGTTGGTGGCTACTTCTGGGGAGATTTGATGGTCAGGTGGATGCTGCCCGTTGCCGTTGTGGTGGCGGGTTTGGCCCTTGTGGTCTGGGCGTTTGTTACAGCGCCGGGGTATGAGAGGTATCGCGAGAGTGCGGACTCCATGACGCCGACGATGACGCGGGGGGACTCGATCAAGGTGTTGGAGGTCGAGGGGGATCAGGTGCGGCGGGGGGACATCATCGTGTTCGCCCTGGGTGGTTGGCCGGATGATGAACCGGTCCAAGGGGGGAACCTGCTGATCAAGCGGGTCATCGCGGTTGGTGGGGACTCGGTGGCGGGTGATGACGACGGGGCTTTGACCGTTAATGGCAAGAGAGTCGTTGAGGACTACCTCTTTGACGAGGACCCCAGCTTGGCTCGTCCGTTCGCGGCTCAGGTGCCCGCAGGCACGGTGTTCGTCGCGGGGGACTACCGGAGTCTCTCCAGGGACTCCCGCATCTACTCCGGCGAACCCGGCCAGGGCGGCATCCCCGTGTCCCTCATCGAGGGCGTCGTCGTTGAGGTTGCGGGAGAGCCGCTCAAGCCGACGACCGCGTTCACGGCGGCGGGGTTGGAAGGGGCGCCCACTGTCGACAAACCTGATCGTTCGGGGTGGCTGGCTGTGGGGACCGGGGTCTCCTTGGTGGGTGGGATCTGGCTGGTGGTTGTGCTGACCTGGCGCAGGCGGCCGGGGGCGCGGGGGCGGATGGTCGGTGAGGGAGGCGTCGGGGAGCCGCGTGCGGACGGCTCCCCGACGCTGGGTTAGAGGTGGGTGGTGATGGTGAAGTGGGTGGTGGCCACGCCGGTTGGGGTGGTGATGGTGAGGGTGGCCCGGTAAGTGCCGGGGCGGGAGTAGCGGTGTTCGGCGGCGGTGACCTTCCACAGGCCGGGGGCGGTCAGGGGACCGGCGGTCGTGGTGGGGGTGACGGTGGCGTCCGCCTTGGTGCCGTCGCCGTGATCGAGGGTGGCTAAGGGGGCGGCGGCGCTGGGGGCGGTGAAGCGGGCGATCTCGCCGCGCAGGGTTCGGGTGCGCTGGCTGGGGGCGGAGATGTCGGTGGTCCACGGGACCGCGGGGCTGGGGCGGAAGTTGACCCCGGCGATGGTGAGCCTGCTGCCCAGCGATGACAGGCGGGCGGTGAAGTCGGCGAGGTTGCGCGCGGACTGCTGGGTCCAGGCGACCTCGGCGATCGACGCCAGCCGCGGGTGGCTCAGCCACTCCGCTTGAGCCAGGCCGCGGATGGTCTCCGACCAGAGCGGACCGGTCACCCCGATGACGTCGGACTCGGTGAGGCCGTCGCGCACCGGCTCCCAGTCGTAGTAGCGGTCGAAGTCGCAGGCGTTGCGGCAGGCCCAACTCAGGCCGATGGGGCTGCTCGGGTCGTACTTCTGGTCGAGGTAGGTGGTCCCGGCGGGCGACATGACGACCTTCGCGCCCCTGGCCACCTGCTTGAGCGTGTCCGCGAGCGTCGCACCGCGCCAGAAGTGGATCACCGCGCCCGGAGGGAGGTCGACCGCGGCGAACTCGTTCCAGCCCATCGGGATCTTGCCCAGCGCGGTGACCTCCGGCAGCACCTTGCGCAGGTAGGTCAGGTAGTTGTCGTGCCCGGTCACCAGCGCCTCGTCCCCACCGATGTGCAGGTACGGGCCGGGGGTGAGCTTGGCGAGCTGGCCGAGCACGGTGCGCAGGAACTCGTAGGTGACCGGGGAGTTGGCGTCCAGCGTCGAGTAGCCGACGTCGGCGGTGTTGTTCATCGGCTTGGTGACGCCGTCGGGGTTCAGTTGCGGGATCGACGCCAGCGCGGCGTTGGTGTGGCCCGGCCCGTCGATCTCGGGCACGACGGTGACGAACCGGGACCGGGCGTGGGCGACGATCTCCGAGTAGTCGCGCTGGGTGTAGGAACCGCGGATCGCCGGGCCGGTGCCGAGCGGGGTGCCGTTGCCGTACCGGTCGGCGCCGCCGAGCGAGCCGACCCGGGTCAGCGCGCCGTAGTCCAGCCCGGAGGGGTTGTCCTCGGGCGGGTTGATCGCGATCCGCCAGGCCTGGTCGTCGGTCAGGTGCAGGTGCACTGTGTTGACCTTGAACAGCACCGCGGTGTCGATGTAGCGCTTGATCTCGGCGACCGTCAGGTAGCTGCGCGCCACGTCGAGCATGACGCCCCGGTAGCCGAACCGGGGGTAGTCGCTGATCTTCGCGGCCTGCGCCTTCCACGGCCCGCCGACCTTGCTCCGGCTCTCCACCCACGCGGGCAGCAGTTGCCGGAAGGTCTGCACGCCGTTGAACAGGCCTGCCGGGGTGTCGGCGGAAATGGTCGCCGCCCGCTCGTCGGTCACCAGCCGGTACCCCTCGACGGCGTGGCCCTGCGGGCCCTTGCCCCGACCGAGGTCCAGCACGATGTCGCCGCGGCGGGCGTGCCCGCCGGTGATCGGCAGTCGGTAACCGGTCGCCGGGCGCAGCAGATCACCGAGGTAGTCGGCGACCGCCCTGGCCGCGCCCCCGGCGACGATGCGGCTGTCCTCGGTCAGGCTGAACGGGGTGCGACCGGTCGCCACCGCCTCCACCGGGCGCGGCAGCAGCCGCTGCACGCCGGGGTCGACGGTCGCGATCGGTGCCGCGGGCGCCGCCGCGGCCGGTACGGCCAACAGCGCCACCGCGGTCACCACGACCACGCGCCAGGTCCTCCGCATGTGTTTCCCTCCCTGGACAAGTCGGGCATATGGTCTAGACCATAAGAAGTTGGATCAAGGTCCGTCAATCGCTCGGTCGGCCTAGTGCCGCGGGTGCCCCGGTCGACGCACCTGCCGTGTGACCTCGCCAAACCCCGCCGGATCCGGTGCGGCGGGCAGAGCTAGAGCTCACTGGAACTACAAGTCTGAAGTGGACGGTTGGCCCGCCGCGCCCGGCAGCCCGGGCGCGGCGAGCGGTGAATGGGAACAGCGCGGACGGGAACGGCGCGGACGGGAACGGTCGGGCTCGACCCCGGCCGGGACCAATGCCGTTCGGATTGGTCCCGGCCGCGACCGGGCCACTCGCCAAGCCGGACAGGTCCGCCCGCCGGGGACACCGGGCTGGGCCGGTGCCCGATCAGGACGCGACGACCGCGTCCCGACCGACCAGTGCCGCGGTCGTCTCGGTCAGCAACCGGCCCGTGACGTCCGGATCGCAGCCGACCCTGGGCAATCGGGCGCGGATCGCCGCCGCCGAGCGCCGCCGGTGCTCGGCCAACTCGCGGATGACCTCCGCCGCGGGTCGGGTGGGCGGGTGCGCCAGCCAGGCCTCGCGCAAGGTCGAGTCCTGTTCGGCCGACCAGGGTTGGTGCGCGTTGCCGGTGCTGCGGCGCTTGGTGTCCAGCGCCGATACGGCGACCAGGGCGTCGCGCAGCAGCTTCGCGGTCTCGGCCGCGCCGCCCGGCGGCAGCTGCAGGTTCCCTTGTGCGAGCAGGACGCTGTCGTCGTCTTTGCCGGTGAGCTCGATCGCGAGGTCGCCGTCGACATCGGCCGTCACGGTCAGCGTGTAGCTGATGTCCTGTCGCTTGCTGGTGTATTCCAGGTTGAATGCCATGCCAGCAAAGGTAGGGACTTCCCGGCGAACGCGGAGAAAGTTATCCACAGCCCTGATCGGGTGACTTGCTTAGTGCCGCCAACGCTGCCTGCCGACGGAGTGCGGCTGGTCGTCCGGCTCCGCCAGCTCCGCTTCTGGGCCTTCGTCATCGCCTGGTTCGGTGTCGACCGGCTCGGTGCGTTCGCGCTCCTCACGCAAGATCGTCTCAAGTGTGGTGTTGGCGCGGCGCAATCGCCAGACGATGACCGCCACAGCGACCACCGCGGCAACGATCCACAGTGCGGTAGCCATAGGACCACTCCGCATCAGCTGTTGTGAACCCGCTGGGTGGGGTACCACAAAGGCTCCCACCTGAAGCACCGCAGCGCAGCCGAGCGACCCACTTTGGCCACCTGGTCGGGCCGAATCCGCCCCAACGGAGCAATCCGCGGACGCAATGTGACCAATCGTTCGCCCGAACGGCTACTGAACGGCCTCGCGTGGTCGCTCGGCGTCGGCGACATCGGTGACCGCCCCGGCGCCGCCGACCCGGTTCAGCGTTTCCCTGGCTGGCAGCCACACCAGCGCGGCGACCACGGCCAATCCGCCGGTCACCAGGAAAGCCCAGCTGAAGGACAGTTGGTCGGCGAGCACACCGGCCACGACCGGGCCCAGGATCGCGCCGACGTCCGCGGCCATCTGGAAGGTCGCGAGAACCTGTCCACCACGGGATTTACCCATCACGTCGGCCACTACGGCCTGCTGCGGCGGGGTGAGCAGACCGGTGCCGAGACCAGCGACGACCGTGGCGACGAGGAACTCGGTGACCGTCTCGGTGAAACCGAACCAGATGGTTCCGCCTGCCGAAACCACCAGCCCCACCAGGATCAACGGTTTTCGGCCCCACCGGTCGGACAGTCGGCCGGACAACAGCAACATCACCACGTTGCCCGCGGCGAACACCGACAAGGCGGTTCCCGCGAAGGTGCCATCGCGGTGCAGCACCTCGGTGATGAACAACGGCACCAGGGAGACACGCACCCCAAAGACCGCCCAACCATTGACAAAGCTGGAGGTCAGCGCGGCTATATAACCGCTGTCGCGTAATGCCTTCCGCAACGGCATCACTGGCGTGGTGTCATGGCCCGCTGGAGCTATCAAGGTGGACTTGCGCAAGAACAGCCACACAGTGCCAACGGCAACCATGAGCGCGGTGGCGTAAACGAGGAACGGCGCGCGCAACGAGATGCCGATCAGTCCACCGCCGACCAATGGCCCCGCCACGTTGCCCAGCAGGAAACTCGTCCCCCAGAGGCCGGATGCTTTGCCGCGCACATCAGATGGGGTCAAGTGGATCAGCAGTGCGATTCCCGAGACCGTGAACATGGTCGACCCCGTGCCGCCGAGGGCGCGTAGCGCTACCAGTTGCCAGTAGTGCGTGGCGAAGGCGCAAGCACCGGTGGTGACGGCGACGATGGTCAGACCCGTTAGGTACACCTTGCGTTCACCGAGTCGGGTCACGAGCCTGCCGCTCACGGGGGCGAACGCGAGGCGGGTCACGGCGAACGCGCTGACCACGATGGACGCCGCGGTGACACTGACGTCGAAACTGCGCGCGAAGGAGGGCAGTGCGGGCGCCACCAGGCCGAACCCGATGGCGATGATGAAGTTCGCGGCGACGATGACCCACACTTCGCGGGGGATGGCGGATGGCCGTTGCCGTGTCGCTGCCACCCTCGTCCGCCCCTCCTCGCATTGCTTAGCCCTGCGAACTATAGGCCGGTTCGCACCGATCGGGCTAACCCCTGTCCGGGGTGGCCCGCGACGGGGTATGTGGGAGTGGTCACCCGCACTAGCTAAGGAACCGCCGATGTCCGAACCGCTCGACACCGTCGAGGTCACCGCGCTGCTCGCCAAGCTGGCCGAGGCGGAACGGGACGCCCGCGTCCTGACCGCCGATCAGTCCTACCGAGATGGTCAAGCCGCGGGCCTTGAACTGGCCCAACGCATCGTCCGAGAGCAGGCGAACCTGCCTGTGGAGGCCGACTCCGACCGGGTCTAGGTCTAGACGGCACGGAGGCCGGGTTGTTCACCCGGCCTCCGCCTCTTCGGTTGCCTTACGGATTAGCCGATATCGCGACGGCGGAAGGTAGTCAAGCCTGCCGCCACAGCTACTACGGCCACGCCGGTGAGCCAGAACAAGGGCGTCGCGACGAACTCAGTACCAGGCTGCAGCTTGGGCACGTGCACGAACGGTGACACGTCCAACACCGCTTGTGTCAAGCCAATCACCGGCCCGTACAGCGCGAGCAACACGGCCACGGCGACCACGGTCCACGACCCGGCAACCGCCAACCTCGGCCAAGCCCCATGCAGCAAGGCGGCGATACCGGCGATCACCCACACTGCGGGGAGTTGTGCCATAGAAGCTCCCAGCGTGTGCGTCAACTGGTGGCTGAGATCCCCCGCGCGTAGGCCGTGCGCGAGACCAGAAGCCAGGCCGGACGCAGCGAGCAGCACCACTGGACCCAGGACCGCGAACGCCAAGTGACTACCGGCCCACTGGACGCGCCCCACCGCGGTCGCGAGTACCGACTCGGCGTGGGTTGCCACCTCCTCGGACCGCATTCGCAACGCGGCTTGCACCGCGTAGACAGCGCCGAGCATCCCGAACAGGCCGATGATCGCCGACAGGTAGGCGTCCACGAGCCCTTGCGTGCCGCCCATCCGCTCCATGATCTGCTTGACCTGCTCGCTGTCACCGACGAGGCCGCCGATGCCGTCGGCGATCGCACCGAACATCGCGCCCATAGCCACGACGGCGACCGTCCACCCCACCAACGATCCGCGCTGCAACCGCCACGCCAGCCCCAACGGGCTCGACAGCGACTTGGGTGCGGTGGCCGGGCCTGGCCGCGATGGCCAGAGTCCCGCGCCAATGTCCCTTAGTGGTACTAGTCGATACGCGACAGTGGCAACGGCGACTGCGACACCTATCGCCAGTAGGAACACCCACCACTTGTCGGCCACGAACGGTTTCGCCTGCTGCGGCCATGCCAAGGGGGACAGCCATGAAACCCAGCTCGCGGATGGGGTCGAGTCACCTAGTGCGCGCAACAAGAACGCCGCGCCGAGAACCGTGGTGGCCACACCGTTGGCAGACCGGGAGTACTCGGTGAGTTGTGCGGTCACACCGGCGATCGCGGTGAACACCAAGCCGGTACCGGCAATGGCCAGCCCTAGCGTGAAGGCGCCCGCGACAGGCAAACCGGAGCCGACCATCCCCGCCGCGATCAGCACTCCGATGAGGAGGCTGGATGCCCCGGCGACCACCACTCCCGCGGTCAATGCGGCATACCGGCCCACTACGGCCGAACCCAACAGCTCTAGCCGTCCAGAGTCCTCTTCCGCGCGCGTGTGACGCGTGACGGTGAAGATCGCGAAGAGGCCGATGAACAACGCCAGGAACGAGCCGTACCGCCACGCGCTCCAGCCACCTGGCGTCGACAGGTCGAAGGCTGGTCCGTAGAGGACGGCGACCGAAGGATTGCTCCCTGTACCGGCGTTGAGGGATGCCCGGGCCGCAGCGGTCGGGTAGAGCTGCTCGTAGGCGGACACCGTCGACCCCGGGATCACGCTCAAGACCACGATCCAGATCGGCAGGATGACCCGGTCGCGACGCAAGGCCAACCGGATCAGGGGCCAAGTCCCGGTTATACCGCTCATCGCGCGCCTACCTGCTCGTCTTGGTAGTGCCGCAAGAAGAGCTCTTCCAGAGTCGGTGGCTGGCTGGTCAGGGAGCGGACTCCCGACTCGGTAAGCGCCCGCAACGCGGTGTCGAGTTCGCGGGTGTCGACATCGAACTTGACCCGGTTGCCCTCCACAACCACGTCGTGCACCCCCGGGAGTTGAGCGATCCCGTTCGGCGGGCTCGCCAGCTCGGCGCTGATGCTCGTGCGCGTTAGGTGTCGAAGCTCGGCAAGAGTGCCCGTCTCGACCGTCTTACCGGCGCGGATGATGCTGACCCTGTCGCACAGGGTCTCCACCTCGGCGAGGATGTGGCTGGACAGGAGGACCGTGCGCCCTCGGTCGCGCTCCTCGCGCACACACTCCTGGAAGACCGACTCCATCAATGGGTCAAGCCCGGAGGTGGGCTCGTCGAAGACGAGCAACTCGATGTCGGAGGCAAGAGCGGCGACCAAGGCCACCTTCTGCCGGTTGCCCTTGGAGTACGTGCGGCCCTTCTTACGCGGATCCAGGTCGAACCGCTCCAACAGGTCGGCTCGCCTGCGCTGGTCAAGGCCACCGCGCAGCCTGCCCAGTAGGTCGATGACCTCACCGCCGGAGAGGTTGGGCCACAGCGAGACGTCGCCGGGCACATAGGCGAGGCGGCGGTGCAGTTCGGTGGCGTCGCGCCACGGGTCGCCGCCGAGCAGCGTGGTGGTGCCCGCGTCGGCGCGCAGCAGGCCGAGCAGCACCCGGATGGTGGTGGACTTCCCCGCGCCGTTGGGGCCGAGGAAGCCGTGGACCTCCCCGGTCTCCACCGACAGGTCGAGACCGTCCAGCGCGCGGGTCCGGCCGAAGGTCTTGACCAGGCCGGACACCGAGATTGCCGTTGTCATGATTCGCAACGTACTCTTGGTTCACAACTTTGTGAACGTTCCGAACGCGCTAGCGTTGTGATGTCTATCGGAAGGGTGAGGCCGTGACAGATGACCCGGTGGCGCACTACGTGGAGCGGTTCGCGTTGCTCCTATCGGACGCGGGCATGCCCCGGATGCCCGCTCGGGTGTTCACACGGCTGCTGGTCAACGACTCGGGCAAGGCAAGCGCGACCGAGTTGGCCCAAGCGCTGCAGGTGAGCCCAGCAGCCATCTCGGGCGCTGTGCGCTACCTGGAGCACGTGGGCATGATCACGCGCGGTCGCGACCCCGGGCAGCGCCGCGACCACTACGCCGTGCCCGATGACGCCTGGTACGAGGCGATCATGAACCGCGACAAGCTGCTAAGCACGTGGTCGTCGGCCATGGCTGATGGCGCCAAGCTCCTCGGCGAGGACAGCCCGGCCGGGAAGCGGATGGCGACCAGCAATCGCTTCTTCGAGTTCTTGCGCCAAGAGATGGACGACATGCTTCTCAGGTGGCGCGCGCAGCGCTAGCGCTCGGCGGCCTGAACCAGGCGCTTGGCGAGATCCTGGATGAAGGTGCGCAGCCCCGCGCGCAGGACCGAGCCGGTACCGGGCACACGCTCGATGAAGCTGATCCGCCACACCAAGTCGGTGCCGCCGCCGTCGCGAGGAACGAAGGTGACCTCGCCGCGGTAGTCCTTGACCGGCGAGGCCGAACGCAGCACATAGGCGTGCCGACGGTCCTGTTCGTACTCGACCGTCTCCTCCCGCACGAGGACCGGCTTGCGCCCCAAGACCCGGATGGCACCGACGCCGCCAGGAGCGGGGTCACCCTCACGCTCCATGAACGACTCCGCCACCACCGGGCGCGCCCATTCCGACCACCGGTTGCCGTCTGAGACCAAGGCGAACAGTGTGGACGCGTTGGCGCTGCTGCTCGTGCTGATCTCGAAGGCGAAGGTGCGCTGGCGCTCGACCATGGGCGGTCTCCCGGTGTCGGGGCTGTGGACGGCGCAATCGTTCCACCCCGGTTTCCGGCGTAGCCTCCCCACCAGGCGAATAGCCACCTGGCGACTCGCCGCAGTGATCGACGGACCGGAATGGGGCCAGGCATGACGACTGCCGACGACCGCGTACTCGCGCTCGCCGACGAACTGTTGGACCTGCAGCTGGCCGCCGAGCCGCTCGGGGCGACCCTGCTCGGCGTGCCCGGCTACGACGACCGGCTCTCCGACGTCTCCGAAGCGGCCGCGCTGGTCCAGCGCGCCGCCGCGCTCGACATCGCCGCGCGCGCCAACCAGCTCGGCGCCGCCGGTGGCCTCAGCGCGGAGAACGACGTCACCGCCAAGGTCATCGCCCAGCAGGCCGAGGCCATCGTCGACCGGGTCGACGCGCGGATGGTCGAGTACACGATCAGTGACATCTTCGTTGGCCCGGCGGCTTCGCTCTTGACCTTCCTGCCGATGGTGGTGCTGCCGGACGCCGAGCGCGGGCAGGCCTACCTGAGTCGGTTGCGGCAGGTGCCCGAGCACTTGGACCAGGTTGCCGAGCGCCACCGCGCCGGGATCGCGGCTGGTCGAGTGCCGGTGCGCAAGCTCGTCGACTCCGCCATTGCCCACCTTGACCGCTACCTGGGTGCTGACCTCGCCGCCGACCCGTTGCTCGGACAGCAACTGGCAGGCGAAGACAACGGCTTCGCCGCGGAACGCGAGCGCGTGGTCGCCGAGGTTGTCCGCCCCGCTTTCGCGGCTTACCGGTCGCTGCTGATCGACGAGATCGCACAGCACGGTAGGCATGACGACCGTCCCGGCCTGTGTGCACTACCGGGTGGCGATGAGGCTTACGCCGCTCTATCGCGCGTGCACACCACCACGGACCTCACACCTGAGCAGCTGCACCAGACCGGCTTGGACATCATCGCGAACCTCCGCGAGGAGTACGCCGAGCTCGGCTCCCGCGTCTTTGGCGTCTCTGACCAGGCCGAGGTCTTCAAGCGCCTCATCAACGACCCCGATCTGCGCTGGCGCGACGCCGACGAGCTGCTTGACCACGCCAAGGCCGCCATCGAGCGCGCCGAAGAGGCTGCCCCGCGATGGTTCGGTCGGTTGCCCGGGCAGCGCTGCCGGGTCGAGCCCGTTCCCGCGGCCGAGGCGCCCGGCGGGCCTGCCGCGTACTACATGCAGCCTTCCCTCGACGGTCTGCGGCCGGGCGTCTACTACGCCAACACCGACCGGGCCCACGAGCGCGACAGGTTCCTCGCCGAGGTCACCGCGTTCCACGAGGCCGTCCCGGGCCACCACTTCCAGCTGACCATCGCCATGGAGCTGTCAGAGCTACCGCTGCTGCGCAGGCTCGCTGACGTCAACGCCTACGCCGAGGGCTGGGGTCTCTACACCGAGCGCCTCGCCGAGGAGATGGGTCTGTACTCCGACGACGTCGCCCGCTTCGGGATGCTCGCCATGGACTCCATGCGCGCGGGCAGGCTCGTCGTCGACACCGGCCTGCACGCCAAGGGCTGGAGCCGTGAGCAGGCCGTCGACTACCTGCGCGCGAACACGCCGCTGTCCGCGCTGGAGATCGGCAACGAGGTCGACCGCTACATCGCCTACCCCGGCCAGGCGCTGTCGTACATGGTCGGCAGGCTTGAGATCCAACGGGTCCGCGCCGAGGCCGAGGCCAGGTTGGGCGACCGGTTCGACATCCGCGCGTTCCACGACCTCGTCCTGTGCGGCGGCCCGCTGCCGCTGAAGGTCCTCGACGAGGTAGTCGCTGCCTGGCCAGGCGTCTCCGCGTAAGGGCTACCGCAGGCGGGCAGTACTAAGGATTGACTCGACCGCGGCTTTGGTCAGTGGGGCGGGTGTCGTCGGACCGCCCACCAAGTCGGCGGCGATGACGAGCAAGGCGTAGCCGCGTGGGCGGGTGGTGGTGGCGTTGTCCAGGTCGATGGCCAGGACCGCCACCTCGCCCTCGCTCGACGCGCACGCCGCGTCGGCAGGCTTACCGGCGACCTTGGCGATGGCCAGCACGCCCTTCTTGCCGTCCACCTCGACCGGCCGCACCTCCGGGGCCGCGACAGCCGCGCCGGGGAAGTAGGTGCGGCCGAAAGCGGACGTGAAGGTCGTTGCGGCTTTCTCCGGGGTGAGATCTTTATCGGTCGGGTTCTGCGCGGTCGCGCTTGTGATGAACGCCCGGTTGTAACCGGTGCCCCCGCAGTTGTAGGTGCCGTATGCGGCGGTGCCGCTGAAGTCGACCCCGGAAACGGTCGGCTTGGCCGACTCGTCGACCAGCCAGCCCGCCGGAACCCGATACGTCAGGTGCGCTGCCGGATTATCGATCACGCGCCCCGGGCCGGGGGCCTGGGTTGACGTGCGCGTCGGGCCGCTCGTCCTGGTCGGCGGTCGCGAGGTCGGGCTCGACGGGCGGGCCGCTGTGGTGGACACCACCGCGACGTCCGCGGGCTCATCACCCGAAGAGCGGTTGACCAGCGCCAACACCACGACCGTCGCGACCGCGGCGACGATCGCGACGACGCTGAGCGCCATGGGGAGCCGCGACGTCCGCCGCTCCTGGTCGTCCTGCCAGCCGGTCACGCGGCGACCCTAGCCGCAGTCGAGGCCGGGGAATTGCCAATTCAACTGGTTACTCTCCGCGTAGCTGTCACCGTCTCATGTGAACTTTCGGCAACACTTTGGACTCAAACCTACCCTGACGAGTGGGTTGAATTGAGCGCTTAGTAGAGTCCGCCCACGCTGAAGTGTCGATTTCGACTCGAACGAGTGAGTCGATCTTTACGCAGATCAGTGGCGGCGGACCCGGGTCGGGCCGAGGCCGCGTCCAGCGTTTTTCGGGTCGTCGTTCGGTGCGCGAAGGAGAGTCATGCGGAGTCGTTGGAAGGTGGCCGCGGCCGCTGTGTCGCTCGCTGCGGTGACCGGGGCGCTCGCCGTCTCGCCCGCCTCGGCGGACAAGGTCACCGGCACGCTGCAGCCGACCAGCGCGGAGGACACCGGCTTCACGGTCCGCTTGGTCAAGCCGGGCGTCGCGGGCCACGAGGACGTCACCCCGTACCTGTTCCGCCTGAACCTCTCCGACGGCGCCAAGCTCGCGGTGTACTGCGTCGGCGCCGAGATCGCCTGGAGCTTCGAGGCCGACGTCATGTCCGAGGTGCCCTGGGGCGACTACCCGGACGCGGATTCCCCGTTCAAGGCGAACTCCAAGAAGGTCAACTGGGTGCTGCACCACGGCTACCCGAACCTGTCGCTCGAGCAGCTCAACGACCTCGGCCTGCAGACCAACCCCGACGGCATCGAGCTCGAGGAGGCCATCTCGGCCACCCAGGCCGCGCTCTGGCACTTCAGCGACGGCCTCGACCTCGACCGCGACAACCCGGTGCAGCGTGGCAACCACGACTCCGACAAGGACGTGCTCGCCCTCTACGACTACCTCACCGGTGACGCCAACAAGGGCATCGACGAGTGGGTCATCGGCGACCTGAAGATCTCCCCGGACACCCTGTCCGGCGAGGTCGGCAAGCTCGTCGGTCCCTTCAAGGTGACCACCAACGGCACCGTCACCAAGCTCGAGGACACCCTGCCGAACGGTGTTGAGATCACCGACGCCGATGGCAAGCCGCTCGCCGCGAAGGACATCAAGAACGGCACCGAGTTCTTCGTGAAGGTCCCCCAGGGGGCCGCCGCGGGCAACGGCACCGTCAAGATCTCGGGCGACTCGCCCAAGGTCGAGGTCGGCCGCCTGTTCACCGGTAAGACCGCCGCGGGCGTGGAAGCCCAGCCGCTGATCGTGGCCGGGTCGGAGACCAAGCCGCTGTCCGCGCAGGCCAAGGTGGACTGGACGACCCGCCCGACCACCCCGCCGTCGTCGACCACCGCGACCACCCCGCCGTCGACCACCACGGTCCCGCCGACCACGACCACCACGGTGGCCCCGATCCCGCAGCCCAGCCCGGGCCTGCCGGACACCGGCGCCTCGATCCTGGTGCCCGCGCTGGTCGGTCTCGGCCTCCTCGGTGGTGGCGCAGGCGCCCTGCTCTACGTTCGGCACCGCCGCCGCGCCGCGTAAGAACCTGATCTGAACGATGCCCTCCCGGGTCCGCCTGGGAGGGCATCGTCGTTCTCGGACCGCTTACCGTCAGAGGTGTGAGCAGCGACGACGTGGCGGCACCGCATTGGCTGCGGGGTCTGTTGAGCCAGAAGCCCGCGCCGATCCCGTGGAAGCGGGGTCTACGAGCTGCTGCTTCTATCGCGGGCCCGGTCGCGGTGGGACTCGCCTTTGGGCGCATCGACCTGGGTGTCCTGGTCTCGCTAGGCGCTCTCTGCGTCGTCTTCGCAGACATAGACGGCCCTTATCCCTATAGGTTTCAGCGCACGGGTTGGGCCGCCGTTGCGGGCGTCACTGGGTACCTAGTTGGTGCTCATCTAGGCAGCTCAGGGGCCTGGGCATTGATCCTTATCGCCGGTGTGTCCGCGTTGGTGAGCGCTATAGGTAGCAATGCGTCGATGGCTGGGCTCCAACTCCTGGTGTTCGCCGTTCTCGGTACCGGGCAGACCGCGGAGCCATGGCTGGCCGCCCGGTGTTTCGGCCTAGGAGCCGCCGTCGCGCTGCTGCTGTCCCTCGCTGCCTGGCCTGTGAGGGGTGCTGCTCACGAGAGGGCAGCCGTTGCGGCTGTCTATGACCAGATCGCGGTCATGCTGGCTGCCTCTGGCACTACCGCCGCTCGGCAGGCCCGCCGCCACCTGACGGACACACTCAACGCCGCCTACGACGCCCTGTTCAACGTCCGCTCGCACCTGGCAGGCCGCGACCGGTCCTACCGGCGACTGTTTGTGCTGCTCACCGAGACCACGCCGGTGATCGAGGCTGCGGTCGCCATGGTCAACGCCAAGCGGCAGGCTCCCCCCGAGTACGTGACGTACCTTCTGGACTCCGCCTACCGGATCCGCGTTCGGGAGCCCCTGGCCGAGCCGCCGGAGCTGACTGCAGAGGGGCGCGTCGCAGCCCAGCTCCACGCAGGGCTGAGGGCCGTCGCCGAGTTCCGTCGCAGCGATGGCGACACGGATCGACGGCAGGACAGCGAGCGGATAGATCCCGGGGTGCTGCTCGGTCGCCGTACTTGGCTGGTCGTGCTGCGCTTTGATGCTTTGCGTCGGTCTCGCTGTGGCCGTTGGCTGGCTCTTGGACCTAGAGCACGCCTACTGGGTCACCTTGACCGTGGCGATCGTCCTGAAGCCGGACTTCGGCTCGGTGTTCGGTAGAGCTGTCTTGCGGGGCATCGGTACGGCAGTCGGCGTCCTACTCGGCGCCGGTGTACTCGCCATCGCCCCGCCAAGTTGGGTACTAGTCGCCCTGATGGCCGTCGCGGCGGCAGCGCTACCTGTCGGGCAGGTGCGCAACTACGGGATGTTCAGCACCTTCGTCACTCCCTTGGTCCTCGTTCAGTTGGACATAGCGCAGGCAGGCGAATGGAGCTTGGTCGGCGCGCGACTCCTCGACACCGCGATCGGCTGCGCCATCGTCCTCATCGCCGGCTACCTGCTCTGGCCAGGCGCTCGTCGACCCAGGGTTGGCGAGGACCTAGCGGCGACCCTCGACACCATCGCCGACTACCTCCACCACGCCCTCTCCGGTCAGACCGACGAGAAGTCCAACTTGCGCAGGCAGGCCTACCGGGCCCTCTCGGACCTTCGCACCGCTTTCCAACAGTCACTCGTCGAGCCCACCGCTGCCGGGCGGGTGGCCGCCGCTTGGTGGCCGGTGATCATCGGCCTCGAACGGCTCACCGACGCCGTCACCGAGGTCGCCGTCGCCGTCGACCGGGGCGCCGAGCCGATCGGCGAGCACGACACCAAGGTCCTTGCCGCCGCGATCAGGGAGGCGGCCAAGGCGGTCCGCGGCGAGCGTTCCCCCAAGCGGCCCACGCTGCCCGATGACGACCGGCTCGACCGGGTCGTCGGCGAGCTGACCTCGGTCAACGCGACCCTGCGCGGCCCCGCTCTGGCGGGCGGCCGTCGAGCCCCGGGGCCGGAGTAGGTATCTTGATTGTTTGGCAGTGGGCACTGCTGGATCGGTTGGGTAATCTTCGAACCTGGCGTGAGGAGCAGCATGGGCATCGACTTCAACCAGCTGAGGCAGCAGGCGGAAAGCCTCGTCGAGCAGCACGGGGACAAGATCGAGCAGGGCGTCGAGAAGGCGGGCGAGCTGGTCAAGGGCAAGTTCGGCCACGAGTCCCAGGTCGACGCCGTCGTCGACAAGATCCAGGACCTCATCCCGGACAAGCAGCAGAACCAGGGCGATCAGGCGTGAGCTCACCGACCTCGACCGAGCGGGTGGAGAGCGCGGCCCGGCTGCGCAACCCCGTCGTTGTCACCTGGCAGGGCACCGGACCCAACTCGTTGGAATCGGTGCGGCTGCTCCTTGCCGACGGCAGGGTCCGCGCGTCCGGCAGGCTCATCGTCGCCGCGGACCGCTCGGCCGGGGTCGAGGCTTACAGCGCCTCTTATGAGGCCGCTGTCGACCGAGGTGAAGAGGCGGGCAGGCTCCTGCTGCGCACCACCACGGCAGAACAAGAGCGGCAGATCTCGCTAAGCCGAGCCGAGGATGGCACCTGGCTCGTCGACCACGGCAACACCTCTACGCGTGACCACTTCGGCGGCTCCGTGACCGTGCACGTAGCGGGCGCGGTCACCTTCGCCACCCTGCCGATCCGGCGGCTCGGGCTGCACCGCACCCCGGGCGAGTTCGAGATCCCGGTGGTGCACGTGTCGCTGCCGGACCTGCAGGTCCGGCTGGTCGACCAGACCTATCGCACGGTCTCGGTGGACGAACGCGGCGCGGTCATCGCCTTCACCCAGGGTGAGTTCAGCACCGAGCTGAAGGTCGACCCCGAAGGCGTCGTGGTGGACTACCCGGGCGTTGCCACCCGCGTTTAATCCGCCAGCAGGAACGAGGCGTAGGCCAAAGCCGGGATCGTGGTCTCATCGGTCCCGAGCACCTTCACCTCGAAGGTGTGCCTACCTGCCTTGAGGCCGCCGTTGGGCAGCGCGATGGTCCACCGGCCACCCACACCGGGCCCGTCGACGACGGTAGGGATACCGGCGATCCGTTGCCCATCTAGACGGACCTCCACCCCCGCGGTACCTGCCAAGCGCCCAGCCACCTGCTGTCCGACGAACCCGTCCGTGCGTACCTCGATCACCATCCGGCCGCGGGGAACGTTCGCGCCCTCTTGGACCAAGTTCCCCGCTGCCGCGAAGAACGAGATGCCTGGCTCAGCCAGCGCTGCATCGGGCCTCGGCAGAGGAACGTCGGTACCGCTACCGGCAGCCGGAGAGACAGCGCCATCCGGCGCGGTCAGTTCAAGAGCCACGTTGACGACATTCGTCGCTGCCTGACCTCGATGAAGTGGCCCGCGAACCCGTAGTGGCAGTGTCTTGCCGTCGTTGCCCAGGACGAGCGACTCAGGGGGCACGTCAGCGACGATCGGATAGCGCACTCCTCGCGACATGGGTTGACCCGGGACAGCGGGCCGCGCGGGGAAGATGGCGCCACCGACCTCGATGCTGAACGTGTCCGAGGTAGGGTCGCCAGGCCTGTTCTGCGGAACCAACACCGCCCGAACTTGCGCGCCCTTGGTCCCGCTTAGCCGGGTACCGGTAGCCGACGTCTCCAGCGAAGCCTCGGGTGCGACCACGACGCGGCCCGCATCCACGGGCGGCGGCACTACGAGGACCGGGACAGTCGTAGGTGCGCCGATGAACCCCACCAGGCTGACCGCCGTGTAGGTGCTGCCCCGCGAACCGACGAAACCAACGAGAGCCGTCGCCTCACGCCAGGCCGGAAGAACATTGCCCGCGCCAACCAGAGCCCCGTCCTGCAGGACCTGAATACCCGCTTCGGTGAAGACCACCTCCCACCGAACCACGACCCCGATCTCGGGAGGTCTGGTCGGGCTGACGGCGCTGCCTCTCGCGTTGCGCGGCGTCCCGGGCGCGACCAACACCCCCACATCCGTGGTCGACTCCCCTTGAGCCGATATCCACACCCGGATGGCCCCTGGCGGGAGGGAGGGATCATCGGCAGCACTCCCCCCGGGGTTGGGCGCCGGCTTGTCGGCGGGCGGACCACCGATCAGATCGGCGGGGCCCGGCACCAAGTCGAGGGTCAGGACCCCGCCCAACCCGACGTGGTCGGTCTCCACAACGAACCTGCCGTACTCGCCATTGACGGGGGTGTCGCGAAGCCTGAAGGGGGGCCTGGCGCGCAGGGCCACCGGCTCCGTCCCGCACTTGGCGCTGATGATCAGGCGTCGTCCATCTTCGCCTTCACCGCTGGTGGCCTTGCCGCAGCCGTTGGAGCTGGCCAATACCCACTTGACCGGGTCAGGAACGACGCGATTGGTGAATCGATCGTTGAACGACCACGGCGGGTCATCGGTGGTCTCCTGCGGCGTACCCGTCACCTTGGTGGGTTCGGACCTCTGGCCGTAAGAGTCGACCGCGCGGACCTCGATGTCGTAGGCGGTGTTGTTGTCCAGGCCGTCAAGTTGCACCGATGTCTGCGCTATCAAACGGGAGTACTCCACCGTCCCCATACGGCCCCACCGCACGTCATAGCCGGCGGTACCCCCCGACTGATCAGACCCCCAACGCAACTTCAGCCGTTGTGGCCCCGCGCTGACCCAAACGAGGCTGGGTGGCTTGGGCTTCCCACCCGGGGTGGGTACGACGACCCCGTCAGCCACGAACTGCTTCACGGCCGTCTGCGGCGGCGGTACCGGCACCGTCGTCGGCCCGGCCTTCTCCTCCGGCGGCGCGCGCAGCACCAAGACCGCTCCGACGAGCACGGCCAAGCCCGCGGCTATAGCCGCGATCCGGCGCACCCGGTTCGGGGGAACCGGCGCGGGTATGGGCTCCGGGTGATCCACCGGCCCAACCTAGGCGCCCTACGACGGACACCCAAAGGTTCGTTGCCGAGCCGATACCTCGGCCTGCCCGTCAGTCCGACAGCACGGGCAGGGTCACCACGGCCATGTCGCCGTCGAACCCGATCACCCGTCCGCCACGGGTGCCGACCAGCCGAAGTTCCTCCATCGGGTCCTCTCCGGCGAGGTCCACCATCGCTTGAGCCCGGCCTGCCGTGCGGTAGCTGTCGAAGGTAACCCTGCCGCTGTGTCCTGACTGCACGGTCGCACCTAGCGAACCGGTGGACGCGAGCGCGCCTCTAGCCGCGCCTAGCCTGCCCAAGGCGTCGTCGACCGCGTCCAGCAGCGCGGGCCGGTTGCCCTCACACATCGCCAGCACCAGTTCGGGCCTGCTGCCCGCCACCCTGGTCCCGTCGCTGAACGACCCGGCGGCCAGTGCCATCGCCAGAGGCCCGCCGTCGGCTCCACACGCGGCCAAGACCGCGGCCATGACGTGCGGTAGGTGCGAGATCCGGGCTACGGCCGCGTCGTGCTCTTGCGTCGTAGTCGGCACCACGCCCGCCCCGCAGTCCAAGGCCAACTGGGCAGCTTCGCGCCACGCGAAGAGGCTGGTCTCCTCGTCGGCGGTCACCACCCAGGCAGCGTCATCGAACAGGGTTGCCGCGCTGGCCTCCCAACCCGAGACAGACTTACCTGCCATCGGATGGCCACCCGCGAACTGTGCTGATGGGGCGTACTTCGCCACAGCGTCCGCTACCGGCGCCTTGACGCTCACAACGTCAGTGAGCAGGCACTCCGGCGCTAGGTCGCCCACCTTGCGCAGGACACCGTCGACGGCAGGTAGAGGTACCGCGATCACCACCAGCGCGTCCTCGGCCGCAGCCCGGCGCAACGCCGTGTCCACGTC
This sequence comes from Actinokineospora diospyrosa, assembly GCF_024171925.1. Taxonomy (GTDB): domain Bacteria; phylum Actinomycetota; class Actinomycetes; order Mycobacteriales; family Pseudonocardiaceae; genus Actinokineospora; species Actinokineospora diospyrosa. The sequence continues at coordinate 337,145 of NZ_JAMTCO010000007.1, forward strand.
CACGACGGTGAAGCCCTCCGCGATCGCGCTTTGCGCGTCCGCGGTCGACCCCGTCGTTCCCCACACGTCCCGCCCGGCAGCCGCTGCCGCCCGCAAGACGGAGCCGCCGATGAGTCCCAGCCCGACCACGCACACCGATCGCATGTGGCGAAATTGTGCCGTATGGATCACCTGTCAGCGCAGTACGTCCAAGGCGAACGCAGCGTAAGTACTAACTCCATGCGGTAGCGCTGACTCATCGAAGTGGACGCGGTTGGAGTGGTTGGGAGCAGCGTCGGCCGGGTCAACCCCGGGCGGGCAGGCACCTAGGAACGCCATAGCGCCTGGTACGCGTTGCAGCACGTAGGACCAGTCCTCGGCGCCCATGAGCGGGTGCGTCATCGGGTTGACGTGCCCGGCTCCCAGGGCCGCTCGCCCGATGTCGTGCACCCGGGCGGCGACGTCATCGTCGTTGATGGTGACGGGGTAACCGGCGTCCACGGTGAACGTGGTGGTGCAGCCGTGAGCCGCCGCGATCTGCGCGCACACCTTCGGGATCTCGGCCAGCATCGTCGCCCGGGATGCCTCCGACAGGGCGCGCAGCGTCCCTTCCAGCTCAGCGGTCTCCGGGATGATGTTCGACGTCGTGCCCGCGGTGATCCGCGAGATGGTGACGACCGTCGGCTCGAACACGCTGATCCGCCTGGTCACCACGGTCTGCAGGGCGCCGACCATGGCCGCGGCCGCGGGCACCGGGTCCACCGCGTCGGACGGGTTCGAGGCGTGGCCGCCCTTCCCGGTGACGGTGATGGTGAACGAGTTCGCGCTCGCCATGATCGGGCCGGGCCTGCAGCGCAGCACCCCGGAGGTCTCCTTCGAGGTGATGTGCAGCGCGAGGGCCTGGTCCACCGGCCGGTCGGTCACGTCGAGCAGGCCCTCGTCGAGCATGAACTTCGCGCCGTAGTGGCCTTCCTCGCCGGGCTGGAACATGAACACGACGGTCCCGGCCAGTTGGTCGCGGCGGTCGGTGAGCAACCGGGCAGCCGATGCCAGCATCGCCACGTGCGTGTCGTGACCGCAGGCGTGCATGCTGCCCTCGACCTGGGACGAGTACTCCAGCCCGGTGTCCTCTTGCAGCGGTAGCGCGTCCATGTCGCCGCGCAGCAGCACAGTCGGACCCGGCCGGGCACCTTCAAGCACGCCGATGACGGAACCGACTTTGTCCCCGGTGTGCACCCGTAGGTCCAAGTCTGCAAGAGAGCTGAGCACGGCGGCCTGCGTAAGAGGGAGTTCGAGGCCCTGCTCCGGGTTCTGGTGGAGCTGCCTGCGCAGTGCGACCGTCTTGGGCTGGAGCGCGTGCGCCGCTTCGAGGAGGCCACTGAACCGGGGGTCGCCCGCCAGCGGAGAGGAGGCCGCAGCCTGGTTCGTCATTTCTCGATAGTGTCATCGAGCGCCGGTATGGGGGACTGCTTCTTCCGGGTGACCTCCTAGCGGAATACGGTGTGTGCATGTCGGGAGAGGAGCCGGTACCGGGCTTCGGGGTTGCGGTCGTCCGCGAGGACGGCAAATGGCGGTGCGATCCAATGGACAGCACTGCCCTGCGCGAGCTCGACGCCGCGATCACCGAGCTGCGCAAGACCCGCTCCACCGGAGCGGTATTCGGTTTGTTGGCCATCGATGACGAGTTCTTCCTCGTGCTGCGACCCAGCCCGGGCGGGGTCGCGCTGCTGCTGTCGGACGCCGCGGCCGCGCTGGACTACGACATCGCGGCTGACGCGCTCGACGTGCTGCGGGTCGATCCCCCCGAGGACGAGGAGGAGGTCTGGCCGGAGGGGTCGCTCGACATCCTCGCCGACCTCGGCCTGCCTGCCCCGGAGCTCCAGGTGATCATCGACGAGGTCGACCTGTACCCCGACGAGCAGCTGCAGATGATCGCCCAGCGCTGCGGGTTCGCCGCTGAGCTGACCAAGCACCTGGACACCATCCTGCAGTGAACACCGGCGCTGAGCTGGACGAACTGGTCCGCGCCGCACTCGTGGCCGCCCGCGCGGCCCCGGCGACCGGCGACGTCCCGATCGGCGCGGTCGTCTTCGGCCCTGACGGGGCGCCGCTGGCGGCGGCCTGCAACGCCCGCGAGGCGCTCGGCGACCCGACCGCGCACGCCGAGGTGCTCGCGCTGCGCGCGGCCGCCGCCGCGCACGGCGACGGCTGGCGGCTGACCGGCTGCACGCTCGCGGTCACCGTCGAGCCGTGCACCATGTGCGCCGGGGCGGCCGTGCTGGCCAGGGTCGAGCGGGTCGTGTTCGGCGCGTGGGAGCCCAAGACCGGCGCTGTTGGCTCATTGTGGGACGTGGTCCGGGACCGCAGGCTCACCCACCGGCCCCAGGTCGTCGGCGGGGTGCTGGAGACCGAGTGTGCCGCGCTCATCGCCGAGTTCTTCGCCGCCAAGCGTCAATAGTGATGTGAGTCACATTAGTGTGGATTCACCCGTCTCAGCGGACACCCCACCGGTGTCGGCGAACGGAGGAATGGCTATGAGCGTGTTCGACAAGGCCAAGGACAAGGCCGAGCAGGTGATCGGCGAGGTCAAGGAGAAGCTCGGCCAGGCGACCGACAACCGCGACCTGGAGGCGTCCGGCAAGGCGGACCAGGTGAGCGGTGAGGCCAAGGAAGCGGGGCACACGCTCCGGGACAAGGTCGCGGGCGCCGTCCACGACGCGAAGGACCGTCTGGACAACCGACGCTGATCCCCAGATCACGGGCCCGCCTCCTATCCCCCGGGAGGCGGGCCCGCGCTCGTTAGGGGATACCCGATCGTCGCAGCGGCGGTGGGGTCTGTACTCTCTTCTGCGGTGGCGTGTCCGAGCGGCCGAAGGAGCGCGCCTCGAAAGCGCGTGACGGTTCACCCCGTCCGTGGGTTCAAATCCCACCGCCACCGCCAAGCTCTTAAAGGGCCGGACAGTCACTGTCCGGCCCTTTCGGCGTTTCAGCAGAGGCGCCGGTCCGCCTGTACGGGCTTGTGGCCCCGTGGTTCGATGCCCGCCAGGTTTTCGGCGAAAGCTCGATCCCACCCGGCGCTGTCGGCGATGAAGTCGTCCACCGCGTCCGCCAGTTCCCGGCACAGGGCTGGGCTGTCGTTGCGCATGGCGATGCCGTAGCGCTCGTCGCTCATCGGGAAGCCGAACTGGTCATTGGCCCACGTGGCCGACTCCACTTTGGGGCCCGTGTCCCGCTCGTAGGCGCCCGCGCTGTACGCGCTCAGGATGGACTGGTCGGTGACCATGCCGGTGACGCTGAGGTCATCGGGGTTGTTGAACCGGTCGAAGCACTCCCGTTGGGTCGCGCGCACCGGGGTCTCATCGCTGCTCGGCACCGCGGACCTGCGGAGGTATTCCTCGGCGGTGGTTCCGATGGACGCGCACAGGAACTTGACCGTCCCGCGTTCGACGTTGACGCTCAGCAGATCCTTGATCTTGGCCCTGTTGAACATCACGCCTGAGACGTCGAGGAAGTACGGCCCGGCGAAGTCCAAGACGTCGCTGCGGGCCAGGTTGCCGTTCTCCGAGCTCTTGCCGTCCATCGAGTAGTTCGAGATGACCAGGTCGACCTTTCCGCTGACCAACCAGGGCTCGCGCTGACCAGGATCGAGGAACACCGGCTCCCAGGTGAAGCCGTACCGGTCGGCGAGGTAGTCGGCCACGGCGACGTCGAAGCCGTACGGCCGCTCATACGTGCCCCTGTCCCATTTGCCGAAGCTCCACCCGGGCAGCCTGCCGTTGAACCCGATCTTGACGGTCTCGGGCAGCGACAGCAGGGCGGGGTTGACGAACCGATCGGCCACCACAGTGGACGCGACCGCGACAACGGCTGCCGCGCCGAGGGAGTACAGCCGAACGCGGAGCCGACGGGTGGCCATCAGACCTTCCTTCCTGCTGCCGAGCGGTGCGTCACGCGTTCCGCGATGGCGCTGAGCACCCCGATCGCCGCACCTGCGATGACGGCGTGCGGCAGGTACCAGCCCGACCACCACAACGCCACGCCACTGGCCAGCGCGGTGATCAGGCCGGTCGAGATCGCCCACCAATCCGGCTGCCGCCGCCGGGCCAAGGTGATGGGGATCTGGGTGGGGCGACCGCCGTCGATGTCGTTCAGCACGCGCGAAGCCTCGCTGCTGACCAGCTTGCTGTCGTCGCTAAGAGCCTTGGTCAGCTCAGCGCGACTTGCCGCCTGAACGGCGGGGCTACCGGTCCGGTAGATGGCGCTCAACTCGCGAACAGCTTGCGCGCGGACGGTGTTGGTCTCGCTTTCCAGATCTTGCTGAACCTGCTCTGGCAGTGACCATGTGGCGCTGTTCGCCCGATTCCGTACCAGCGCTAGGTGCTCGATGCTGTCGGTCATGTGCTGATGCGGTGATGGGAGGTGGTTGTCGATGAGCGTCTTGCGCAGGTGGGGGAAGACCTTCGGCAGTGACAGCATCTCGCCCTGCCCCTCTATGCCGGTCGACAGCAACTCCAGCAACGTCCCGGTGAACGCTGTGTTCCGCTCGTTGCTGTGGAGCGCGACCGCGCGGTAGTTCTTGCCGACAGCGGTAAGGGTGTAGGCGCCCTTGACGCTGAGGAGGTGCTCGGCTTGCCCACCTAAGGACTCCCGCAGCGCCCTCCCCGCGAAGCAGGTGTCGACGATGACGATGGTGTTGTCCGCGGTGCTTTGGCGGATGGTTTCCCTTACGTCGTCGTAGGACAGGGCGTCCTGCCACCACCGCCGCTTCGACGTGTCAGTGCCCGGGAGGTAGATGTACAAGTTGTTCGCGTCGGGGTCTCTAGGCAGGGCATGTGCGGCGATGTAGACCAGCAAGACGTCCTGAGCTTGGTCGACAGCCTCATCGAGCCGCTCGAGGATTCGCGCGCTATTCGACTCGTCGACCAGTTGGGCGCAGTGCTCCCGGCGGAAGCCGCCGTTGTTCTCATCGACGAGCACGTCGACCAGGTCGGCTATGTTGTGCCCGATCACCGGCAGTTGGCCGCCCGCTTCGGGATCGGTGTATTTCGTGGTCCCGATGAGGACAGCACGGGATAACTCAGGATCGGGTAGGCGCATCGTCATCCCCGAAGAAGCTCGCGCCGGTAGCTCCACCGCTGACCGCAGGGGGCTCTGTGTCGCCCAGGAAGAACCGGACCAGCTCCGTGGGGTTGGTCGTCCGCTGGACCTTGAGCGTCCGGACCGTCCCCGAGGGGTCTTCCACGGTCAGCTCTAGATCTGTGTGGCGCTGGCGGTGTCGTTCAGCCAGGTAGCGATAGACGGAGTCGGCGACGAGTGGCGTGACCGCTATGGCTGCCGCGATGACCAGTTCGGCGCCGAGGGTTCCTACCTCTATAGGGCCAGGGCGGATGCGCACGCTGCCCCGGAGGTCCTCCTCGTTGCTCAGCCACCGCCACAGATCCGCGGTCTCCCCCTCCGCTGTGACAAGCAGGTGCACTCCCACTCCTCTCCGTCATTGGAGATGTCGGGTCCGCTGGTCCACTGTTACGTTCGACACAGGGTCTCACGAAGATCGTTACCGGTGTTCCCGCCGCTGGGCGGCCCGCGCGTTCCGGTGCGGTAGAACTGGCCGGACACGGGGTCGAGGAGGTCGGTGGTGAGCAGGCAGGCGGGGCAGGTGCTCGCGGGGAACCTGCGCGCGCTGCGCGAGCTGGGTGGGTTCTCCCTCTCCGAGCTCGCCAGGCGGTCGGGGATCGCCAAGGGGACGCTGTCGCAGCTGGAGTCGGGGACGGGTAATCCGACCATCGAGACAGTGTTCAGTTTGTCGAACGCCTTGGGGGTGCCGGTGTCGAGTCTGCTGACCGCGCCCGCCGAGTCCGAGGTCGTGCTGGTGCGCGGCGCCGAGGTCGACGTGCTCTCCGGGTCGGCCGTCGACCTGCGGATGATGCGCAGGCTCGACCTGGCCGACACCGTCATCGAGGTCTACGACCAGCGGGTGCGGCCGGGGGAGACCCAGTACTCGGCTGGCCACCCCGGCCGGGAACACGTACTGGTGAGCGAGGGTGTGCTGCGGGTGGGCCCGCCAACGGAGCCCTACGAGGTCGGCCCGGGCGACTACGTGTGCTTCGCCGCGGCAGGCCCGCACGTGTACTCGGCCGTTGACGGCCCCGTCGTGTCCGTCCTGCTGCTCGAGTACCCCTCGGCCGGGGATCGTCCCGCGATCGGGGTACACGGGGATTGACCGCCCCGGTCCCGCTGCCTACGCTCAGGGCGTTCACTTCAATGAACGCAAGGAGGGTGGCCGGTGGGCGTGGACGTGGTCGTCGTCGGTGCGGGGGTGGTCGGTGCCGCGTGCGCCGACGCGCTGTCGGCCGCCGGGCTCCGCGTCACGGTGCTCGACCGGGGGCCCCTCGCGGCGGGGACGAGCGCCGCCGGTGAGGGCAACATCCTCGTCTCGGACAAGGAGCCAGGCCCTGAGTTGGCGCTAGCCCTGTCCTCTCTGGCTCTGTGGCCCTCTCTTGTCGAGGACTTCGACATCGAGTGGGACTCCAAGGGAGGCCTGGTAGTCGCAACAGGCGACCCAACCCCGCTAGAGCGGTTCGCGGCCGCGCAGCGCGAAGTTGGTGTGGACGCCCGATGGATCACGCCAGTTGAGGCGCTGGAAATGGAGCCCCACCTGACCAGGCGCGTGACGGCTGCCGTGCACTACCCGCAAGATGCCCAGGTCCAGCCGGTCTTGGCCGCACAAGCCCTACTCGCGAAGGTTCGTCGTCGCGGAGGTGTTCTGCGGCCCGGTGTGGCTGTGGTCGGTCTAGACGCAAGAGGCGTGCACACCACTGAAGGCGTCATCGCCTGCGAGCACGTTGTCAACGCATGCGGCCCGTGGTCGGGAGAGGTCTCGCGCGTTCTAGGTGCGCCTATCGCGATCGCGCCGCGCCGCGGAATGGTCCTCGTGACTGCGCCGTTGCCGCCAACTGTCCATCACAAGGTCTACGACGCTGACTATGTCGGCGCGGTGGCCAGTGGCGATGCGGACCTGCAGACATCGACCGTGGTCGAGTCCACCGCCGCGGGGACGATCCTCATCGGTTCGAGCCGTGAACGAGTCGGGTTCGACGAGTCGATTCGTGTCCGCGTGCTGCGCGAGCTGGCCCGTAAGGCCGTCGCGTTGTTCCCAGCTCTTGCTGATGCTCCGGTCATGCGCGCCTACGGCGGCTTTCGCCCCTACGCGCCGGATCACCTACCGGTCATCGGGGCTGACCCGCGCGTGCCTGGGCTTTGGCACGCCACCGGACACGAAGGTGCAGGCATCGGCTTGGCGGCAGCAACAGGCGCGCTACTCGCAGAGCTGCTCACTGGTGCCACACCACAGCTGGACCCCAAACCGTTCCGAGTGGACAGGCCGGGGGTGCTCCTATGCGCGTGACCATCGATGGGGTGCAGCACTCGGCAACTCCGGGGCAAACCGTGGCGGGCGCATTGCTTGCAGACGGCCGTACCTCGTGGCGAACCACCCGTGGCGCAGGTAAGCCACGCGGGGTCTTCTGCGGTATCGGCGTGTGCTTCGACTGCCTGGTGACCGTTAACGGTGTCGCCGATGTGCGTGCCTGCCAACGGCTCTTGGCCGAAGGTGACGACATTCGCACGGAGGAGCCGTGAGAGTCGTAGTCATCGGCGGCGGCCCTGCCGGAGTGGCAGCGGCCGAAGCAGCGGTCCGCGCGGGGGCTGACACTGTCCTGGTCGACAGCGAGCCAACCCTGGGTGGCCAGTTCCACCGGGGCAACCCTCAGCGCGTCGACTCCAGGGTTCGCCATCTCGCCAACAGCACGGTCTGGGCAGTGCAAGGGCTGCGGCTACACATCCGCACAGGTCCAGCAGATAGCCCTACTCGCACTGGCGAGGCCATTGACGCGGACGCCGTCGTCATCGCCACCGGTGCCCATGACCGCGTGGTGCCGTTCCCAGGATGGGATCTTCCCGGTGTGTACACCGCCGGAGCGGCGCAAGCGCTTGCCAAGGGCCAGGGCATCGCTATTGGTCAGCGCGTGCTCGTTTCCGGTACGGGTCCCTTCTTGCTTCCGGTGGCCGAGTCCCTGAAGCATGTTGGCGCGAACGTGCTGGGGATCTGTGATGCCAACACCGGTGCGGGGTGGCTCAGGCACCCGCGTGCGGCCAACCCGACCAAGATTGCCGAACTGCTCGGCTATGCAATCCGGCTAAGAACCTCTTGGCAGCCTCGGACAGCGGTTGTTGCCGCTCACGGTGACGACAAGGTCAGCGCTGTCACTGTGGCTAAGTTGAATCCAGACTGGACTATCCGCAGTCAGCGTCGCGTTGCTGTTGACGCTGTCTGCGTGGGGCATGGGTTCACCCCGCGCCTGGAGCTGGCTGTTTCGGCTGGATGCAAGCTGGCAGACGGCTTTATCGCTGTCGACCACACCGGAGCTACGTCCGTCCCCGGCTGGTACGCGGCTGGCGAGGTTACCGGCATCGGTGGCGCCGATCTGGCTGCCGCCGAGGGCGAGGTTGCCGGAACTGCTGCAGCCGGAGGACCTTGTCCTGCCACGGCTCTGGCCAAAGTGCGCAGCGGTCGACGGTTTGCCGCTGCGCTCGCAGCTGCCCACCCCATCCGACCTGGTTGGCAAACCTGGCTTGCCGACGACACCTTGGTCTGCCGCTGCGAAGAAGTCACCTATAGGGCGCTCCGTGAGGCGATCGATCTAGATGCCACCGGTACGCGCACCTTCAAGCTGACCAGCCGCGTAGGCCTGGGGCTCTGCCAGGGCCGGATGTGTGGTCGTTCCGCGGTCGACCTGGCCACCACGCTCGCCGCCCAGCGGCGCACCTTCTTCACCCCCGCCGACTTGCAGCGCCGTCCCATCGCCACGCCGCTGCGGTTGGCCGAACTCGCATCCCTGCCCGAGGAGGATCTGTGACCGAGCGACTCGATGGTGTCATCGTCGCCACCGCCCTGCCCTACGCCCCCGAGGCCGCTGCGCCAGCGGGCCTGCGCCCGGACCTGGACCGCTACGCCGAGCACTGCCGGTGGCTGGTGGAGAGCGGCTGCCGCGGTGTCGGCCCCAACGGCTCGCTGGGGGAGTACTCCTCGCTGACCGACGACGAGCGGCGCCAGGTCGCCCGGACCGCGATCGAGGCCGTGGGCGACGACGGGATCGTTGTTGTCGGCGTGCACGGCGTGGGTGCCCACCAGGCCCGGTATTGGGCTGAATTGGCCGCGGAAGATGGCGCGGACGGCGTGTTGTGCCTGCCGCCGACGATGTACCGGGCCAACCCCCGCGAGGTCATCGAGCACTTCACCGCTGTGGCGTCGGTAGGCCTACCGGTGATGGTCTACAACAACCCGATCGACACCAAGGTGGACCTCACGCCTGCCCTGGTGGCGGAAATCGCCCAGATCGACAACGTCGTGGCCATCAAGGAGTTCTCCGGCGACGTTCGCCGGGTGCTGGAGATCCGAGAAGCCGCTCCGAACTTGGCCGTGGTTGCTGGGGCTGACGACGTTGTCCTTGAGTCACTGCTGATGGGTGCGACCGGCTGGTTCGCCGGGTTCCCCAACGTCTTCCCGGCCGAGTCCGTGCGCCTCTACGAGCTGGCGCTGGAAGGCAGGGTCACCGAGGCGCGGGCCCTCTACGAGCCCATGGTCGCTGCTTTCCGGTGGGACTCGCGCACCGAGTTCGTACAGGCTATTAAGCACGGTATGGACATGGTCGGTCGGTTCGGTGGGCCGTGCCGCCCGCCGCGTGGCCCGCTAGCGCCGGAGCAGCTCGCGCTGCTGGAGGCGGACATGCGTCGTGCTGTTGACGCTGTGCAAGCAGCCTGACATGCGGTCCGTCCGATGCCTGCACGCCGTCGACTCGCACACCGAGGGCATGCCTACCCGCGTGATCACCGGTGGGGTCGGTGTCATCCCGGGCGCCACTATGGCCGAGCGCCGCGAGTACTTCATGGCCAACCTGGACCATCTGCGGGAGTTCCTGGTCAACGAACCGCGTGGTCACTCAGCTATGAGTGGCGCCATCCTGCAGCCGCCGACTCGGCCCGACGCGGACTGGGGCGTCGTCTACATCGAGGTGTCCGGTTGCCTCCCCATGTGCGGGCACGGCACGATCGGCGTGGCGACTGTCCTGGTGGAAACCGGGATGGTCGAGGTTACCGAGCCGGAAACGCTCATCAGGCTCGATACACCTGCCGGACTCGTCGAGGCCAGAGTCGCTGTGCGGGATGGCCGCGCTGAGTCGGTGACCATCGAGAACGTGCCTTCGTTCTCGCTGGAGCTGGACGCGACGGTAGATGTGCCGGGCATCGGGCAAGTTCGGTACGACATGGCCTATGGCGGCAACTTCTACGCGATCCTGCCCATCGCAGACCTGGGCATCCCGTTCGACCGCAGTCAGAAGGAACGGATGTTGTCCACCGGTTTGTCCATCATGGACGCCATCAACGACGCCAACCGGCCCGTGCACCCTGGCAATCCGGCGATCTCCGGTTGCAAGCACGTCCAGTTGGTCGCACCTCGGGCCGATGGCGGCTCCCGCAACGCGATGGTGATCCACCCGGGCTGGTTCGATCGATCTCCCTGCGGCACGGGAACTTCCGCCCGGTTGGCTCAACTGCACGCACGTGGTGACCTCGACATCGGCCAAGACCACATCAACGAGTCGCTTCTCGGAACACACTTTGTAGGTCGGTTGGTGCGGTCGACCAAGGTAGGCGAAGTGGCTGCAGTTGTCCCTACCGTCACCGGCCGCGCCTGGATCACGGGCACAGCTCAATACCTGCTCGACCCAACCGACCCGTTCCCAAGGGGGTTCGTCCTGTGAGGATCGTGTCCACATCGCCTCAGGCTCCTAACGACGTCGTCATCGACGTACCGGAAGGTGATGCTGTCGGCGCTGTCACGCGAGCCCGTGCCGCTCAACGGGAGTGGGTCACAACAGGGCCTGCCGTTCGCGCCGCCGCGCTTGACGCTGTCGCCGACGCGGTGGCTGGATCCGACCTGGCCGCGTTGATCGTGCGTGAGGTCGGCAAGCCCATCACCGAGGCCAAGGGCGAGGTCGCCCGTGCCGTCGCCATCCTTCGCTACTACGCGCAACAAGCGTTTGACCCGATCGGGGAGACCTACCCGGGCGGGCTGGCGTTCACCGTGCGCAGGCCACGCGGCGTGGCAGGGCTGATCACGCCGTGGAACTTCCCGCTGGCCATCCCGGTGTGGAAGGCCGCACCGGCGCTGGCCTTCGGGAACGCCGCCGTGATCAAGCCGTCCCCGGATGCCACCGCCTGCGCCCTGCGGCTGGCCGAACTCGCGGCGGGTCACCTGCCGGAAGGGCTGTTCGCCGTGGTCCCGGGTGGTGCGGACGTGGGCACCGCGCTCGTCGGCTCGGCCGACGTCGTGTCGTTCACCGGATCGGGCGCGGTGGGCCGCCAAGTGGCTGTCGCTGCGGCCGGTCGGGGTATCCCGGCGCAGTGCGAGATGGGCGGCCTTTCCGCCTCGATCGTCCTGCCCGATGCCGATATCGAGCGAGCAGCGGCCGACATCGCGTACTCGGCCATGGGGTTCGCGGGTCAGAAGTGCACGGCCACCAAACGGGTGATCGTTGTGGGCTCCGATGCCCGCGAGGCGCTCGTGTCAGCTGTGAACGCTCTGCGCATCGGCGACCCGAACGACCCGACCACCGCCATTGGGCCCGTGATCAGCGCGGCCGCCCGGCAGCGGGTGGTCGCGGCGGGCGGCAGCGAGGTCGACGGGGACGGCTGGTTCGTCCGGCCGACGCTCGTGGGCCCCGGCAGCAGGCTCGACCGCGAGGAGGTGTTCGGCCCGATCGCCACCGTCACCGAGGTCGCCGACATCGACGCGGCGATCACCCTGGCCAACGCCACCGACTACGGCCTGGTCACCGCGCTCTACACCGCCGACCTGGCCGCCGCGCTGTCCTATGTGGAGCGGTGCGAGTCTGGGCAGGTGAAGGTCAACATGCCTACTGCGGGCGTCGACTTCCACCTACCGTTCGGCGGTGAGCGCGGTTCCGGCTACGGCGGCAAAGAGCAAGGCAAGGCCGCCGCTGCCTTCTATACCCTCAGCCGCACCGTCCAGGTGTCCCAGTAATCCCGACCAGGTGAAAGAGGTGTCCAGATGAGCGACCGCCCTGCCCGACGAGACCCGTCGAGGTTGGTGGAAGCCGAGGGTTTCCGCGATTTCGTCCGCGATGACTGGGGCCCGGCCGACCGCAGGGTGCACCTGGTCGAAGGGGCCGCCGAGGCCGCGGCGGCGCACCGCGCCCGGCTGTCAGCGGCGTTCCCCGGCAAGCGCATCGCCCTCGCCGCGGGCATCGCCCCGACCAGGTCCAACGACACCGACTACCAGCTGCGGGTGGACAGCGACTTCGGGTGGCTCACCAACTGCCACGCCGAGGGTGCCGTCCTGGTCATGAACCCCGTTGGCGGCGGCCACGACGCCGTCCTGCACCTGCGGGAACCAGCTGGCCCGAGCGAGCCGGACTTCTTCGCCAGCGCCCGCGACGGCGAGCTGTGGATCGGTGCCGTGCCGGGCCTGGCCGAGTGGTCGGCGGCGCTGCAAATCGAGTGCAGGCCGCTAGAGGACCTGCCCCGCTCGCTGCGCGGTCAGCTCCCCGAGGTCCTTGCCGCCAAGGGGGTCGATCCGCTTCTCGACGCCCTGGTCGGCGCACACAGCCCCGAATTGCGCACCACGCTCGCCGAGCTCAAGCGGATCAAGGACGACTGGGAGATCGGTCAGCTCCGCGCGGCCGTTGACGCTACCGTCCTGGGCTTCGCCGATGTCGCCCGCGAGCTGGACACCGCTGTCCGCGGCGGCGGCGAGCGTTGGCTGCAGGGCACCTTCGACCGACGTGCCCGTGCCCTGGGCAATGGCCCTGGGTACACCTCTATCGTCGCCGCCGGTCCACACGCCCCGGTACTGCACTGGACGCGCTGCGATGGCCCGGTAGCTGAAGACGGCCTGCTGCTGTTGGACGCCGGTGTCGAGGTCAACACCCTCTATACGGCCGACGTCACCCGTACCTTCCCGGTCGCCGGTGAGTTCACCGACGCCGAGCGGCGCGTGTACGACTTGGTGCTTAAGGCGCACCTGGCAGGCATCGCCGAGGTCAAGCCCGGCCGCGACTACCGCGCGTTCCACGAGGCCGCCATGACCGTGCTCGCTGAGGGCCTGCACGACTGGGGCATGCTGCCTGGCTCCGTTGAGAAGTCGCTCGACCGCAACGGGCAGCACCACCGCCGCTACATCGTGTGCGGCATCGGCCACTTCCTCGGCATGGACGTGCACGACTGCGCCCGCGCGAGTGCAGCCTCCTACCACGAGGGCGTCCTCGAACCCGGCATGGCGCTGACTGTCGAACCCGGCCTCTACTTCCACCCGAACGACCTGACCGTGCCGCCGGAGCTGCGCGGGGTCGGCGTCCGCATCGAGGACGACTTGGTGGTCACCGCGACCGGTGCCGACGTCATCTCCGACGCGTTGCCCATCACAGCCGACGGGATCACCGAGTGGGTGCGGGACCGGCGGGGGTAGCCTCGAGTCCGCTGTAGACAGGGGATTTGAAGGAGGGACGTCGTGACTGAGCACGACGAACGGCAAGAGGGGACCGGGAAGCACGCGGCGCCGGAGGGAGCCGAGCGGCACCCGCTGATCGACCTGTCCCGTGACCCGAACCCGGGCAAGCCCGACCACGCGGCGCCCGAGGAGGACTGACCCACGGCCAGGCGCGGACCGGTGATCGGCCCGCGCCTGGCCGGGTGATGTCGGAGATTGCCGCCTGGCGGTGCTGCTCGCCTGACACCGCCCCGGTCCTGGAGAAGTACAACAAAACTGCCCCCGCGGTGTTCTTACAGGGTGAAAGCACTCTACGGCGGACGGGGCAGCGATGTGGTTCAAACGGCGGTGGACAGGGGTCGGTCGGGCCTGGTGGACCGGTGCTGCGGCGCGACTCGCCGAACACCTCGCGTTCGAACATGTGTTTGAACAACCGGCGCCGAGAGGGCAAGATGGGCGCCATGCGAACGTATGGTCGACCGGGGTCGGTCGCTCTGCTCGCGGCCCGGCTGACCGAGGCCGCCGCGCTCGGGCCGGTGACCGCGCTCGACCGCGTTCGGCAGGTCGCCGAGCACGGCCCGGCCGTGGCGACGGCGGCCGCGGCCGCCTCGCTGTCGCGGGCGCTCGAACTGCTCTGGCAACGTGGCTGGCTGCCCGGCGAGGCGATCGCCGCGGTTCCGAAGGGACTGTCCACGCTGGTCACGGCGGCCATCGGGCACGAGTGCCGCCGCTACCCGACCGCCCGGCTGCACCCGGTGTGGCGCACCCAGCTCGCCGAGTTGGACAGTGCCCCGGTCGAGCTGTCCGAGCCGCTGGTGCCCGGCCTGAGCCAGGTCGTCGAGCTCGTCTCGGTCCTGATGGCCCTGCCCCAGCTACCGCGGCTCGTCCCCGGTCCCTGCGAGGCGGCCGGGCCCTCCGGTGGTCCCGCGGTGGACCCGCGCGTGATGGTCAAGGTCCGCGGCCTGCTGGCCAAGGCCGAGTCCACCCCGTTCGCCGCCGAGGCCGAGGCGCTGTCGGCCAAGGCCCAGGAACTGATGTCGAGGTACGCCTTCGAACAGGCCGTGATCACCGCGGACCACCCGCAGCAGGCCACCGCCCGCCGGTTGTGGCTCAGCGGCCCCTACCAGGCACCCAAGGCCCAGTTGGTCGACGCCGTGGCCAGCGCGAACCGCTGCCGGTCGGTGTTCTACCCCCGGCTGGGCTGCGTCGGCCTGGTCGGCCACGAGACCGACCTGGAGATCACCGAGCTGCTCGCCACCTCGCTGACCACCCAGTCGGCCCGGGCGCTGGCCCACGCCCCCGGCCGCACCCGCGCCTACCGCCATGCCTTCCTCGTCGCCTACGCCCACCGCGTGCACCAGCGCCTGACCGAAGCCGCGGCGCACGTCCGCCCCAGCTCAACGGCCCTGGTCCCGGTCCTTGCCTCCCGTGAAGCCGCCGTGGAGGCCAAGTTCACCGCCCTCTTCCCCGGCATCCGCACCCGCCGCACCACCGCCACCAACCCGTCCGGCTGGACCGCGGGCCTGGCCGCCGCCGACCAAGCCGACCTGCACCCGCACCGCAGGGTCGCCAGCTAGCGCAGTTCGTCCACCAGACTCGCGTTGTCCTCGGCGCCGAACCCCGCGGCGACCCGTCGTGCCATCAGGTCGAATAGCGGGGTGAGCAGCCGTGCGTCCACCCCTTGGGCTTTCGCCGTGTCCAGGAAGGTGGCTGTTCCCGCGACCTGCATGGCCAGGTTGGACGTGACGTCGGTGGCGAAGTCGCCCGTGTTCAGGCGCTTGGCCATGTCGTGGGCGACACCGGTTGTCGCGGTGACCCAGTCGACCAACAGCGGCGCGAAGCCGACCGGGTCGATGCCTTCGGCGCGTACCAGGGCAAAGGCATGGGTGATCCCCGCGAACATGCCGTACATGCCTGACAGCAGTGCCACGTCGTAGAGCGCCGCGTGGCCGGGGTCCTCGCCAACGTAGTGACAGCGCGCTGGCACACCGAGCACGTCGGCGTGCTCATCGACGATCGCCTGGGATCCGCTGTAGAACACGAACGCGCCGGGCGTCCCGATCATCGGCGGCACCGCCATGATCCCGCCGTCGACAAACCGGGCACCGCGCTCGGCCGCCCACTCGGCGCGCGCCCTGCCTTGCTCCGGGGTACCGGTGGTGAGGTTGACCAGGTCCTTGCCCGCCAGATCGACGCCGTCCAGCGTCGAGGTGACCGAGTCGTCGTCGAGGAGGCAGACGACGACCAGCCGGTTGGCCGCGACGGCCGCGGCCGCCGAGTCAGTGACCACCGCGCCCGCCAGTGTCTTGGTGGTGCGGTTCCACACGGTGGTCTCGATGCCCGCAGCGAGCCAGGACTGTGCGATCGCGGTGCCCATCGCACCGAGTCCAAGAAGGGTGACTGCCATGCGTCCAGGCTGGTGGGGGCGGGTGTGGCGATCAAGTACGCACTTTGAAGTCGGTGCACCGCCCGGGAGCTGGGGCACTCTGGGGACATGGCCACCACCCCCCGCCCCACCCTCGCCTACCACTGCGGCATCGACGCTGCGATGGAGGTGATCGGCGGCAAGTGGAAGGTGCTCATCCTCTGGGCGCTTAACGAGCAGCCCTGCCGCTTCGGTGAGCTCCGCAGGCAGCTGCCCGGCATCACCGAGAAGGTCCTCACCAGCCACCTCCGCGAGCTCGAGGCCGACGGCGTGGTCCACCGCCACTCCTACGACGAACTCCCACTGCGGGTCGAGTACTCCCTCACGCCACGCGGGCAGTCCCTCAACGAGGCCCTGGCCCCATTGGGTACGTGGGGGCGGGAGAACATCATCGGCAACTAAGTCGCCCGATCGTGTGGTGAGCCGCCCCCTCCGCCCCGGATGCCATGCCCCCACCCACAGCACACGGCGCGTTGGCACAGGTCGCGGCCATGTCACGGCCCCCAGCCCCATGCCCGCCAGCCCGGGGCAACCCCCCGTCTTGGGAGGTCAGGGCCCCATCCGGTAGTCTCTCCGGCGGAGGATTCGCATAGTGGCCTAGTGCGCACGATTGGAAATCGTGTTGGGTGTTAAAACCCTCGGGGGTTCAAATCCCCCATCCTCCGCCACCTAGCAGGGCGAACGCGGGTCACCGAGCATCGTGGTGACCCGCGTTCGTCGTTTCGGGTCTCAATTTGGGTCTCAGTGGTCCCCGGTCAGAGGCTGATGACCTGGGCCAAGTCGCCTTCGTCGTCGTCATTCTCGGTGCCGTCGTTGAGGTTCCACATACGAGTACACGAACTCTGTGGGCGAATGACCCCATGAGTTGATCTACGACATCGCCCCAATGTGGCGAGCATGCCTTCATGCCACTCGCCGGACTGTGTGTTGCAGTTCCATGTCGCCTGGGCGTGTCTCGGCATGAAGCCCGAGGCTGGCAACGAAAAAACCCGGCCCACGAGAGGCCGGGCGGGTATGAGCCCAAGCGTAGCTACAGACTTGCGAGAACCGCAACGTCACCAGCCAAGAGGCTTCGTGTAGCCGCCAGCCGGGTCGGGCAACTGTTGACCTGTGTAGTCGGACGTGTTCAAGCTTCGCCACCAGTGGTGACCAGCGCCGCTGGTCTGCCTCTGTGACAGCGCGCCTGCCGTGTAGCCCGACGACACCAACAGGTACCCGCCGCTAAGCCTCGTGCACGGGCATCCGGAGGTCGCTCGAACGTCCAGCCAGCGCCAGCCAGGTGTGCTTCGGCCGCAAGCCTCTCTCCCGCCGTAGTACAGGTTGTAGCCATCGACGGAGATACCAACTCGCATCTAGGGACCCTATCGGCAGTCGCCTCGCTGCCACGTGCGACGGGGTGACGCAGTTCGGGGCCGTCCGGGGTGCGTCTGCTGTTGCAGGCGGCAAATCCCCCATCCTCCGCCACTGAGAGCGCCGGTCACCCACGGGTGACCGGCGCTCCGGTCGTTAGTGGAGGGCCGCGCGCATGTCCTCGGCGAGTTGGTCCAGCCTCCCGGGTACGCCCTCCACCCGGTCTAGGGCGCCGTGCAGGCTTTCTTGCATCAGGTCTGAGATGCGGTCGTATTGCGGGGTCTGCACGCGGTCTCGCGCGGTGATCAGGCTGCTGTGCAAGACGTCCAGGTAGGGGAACTTGCTGCGCAGTACGGGGTCGTCGTAGAGGCTCCGGACTGTGGGGGCGAAGCCGCCCTTGGCGAAGAGTTGTTGTTGTTCGTCTTTGTCTGTGTAGAACCGGATGAAGTCGCGGGCGGTCTCTTGGTGTTGTGAGCACGGCGAGATGGCCAGGTTCCACCCGCCGAGGGCGCTTGGGCCGGGGAGCGTGGTTACGCCTACCTGGTGCGCCACGGGGGAGGTCGGGCCGGTCACTATCGGGTAGATGTAGGGCCAGTTGCGCATGAAGAGTGCCTTGCCCGCTTGGAAGCGTTCGCGGCTGCGTTCCTCGTTGAACCCGGTGGCAGCGCGGGGGATCCACCCGTCGCGGAGGCCTCGGGCCAGGAGTTCTACGCCCTGTTTGGCTGCGGGGGAGTTGATGGTGATCTCGCCGTTGGTGGTCAGGTCGCCGCCTTGAGACCAGATCGCCTCTAGGGCGTTCACGGTCAGGCCTTCGTAGCGGGAGAGTTGACCAACGTAGCCGTCGATGTCGTAGATGGTTCGTAGTTCGTTGGCGGTCTCTGCTAGTTCGGTCCAGTTCGTCGGTGGCTTCTTGTGTTGCTGCTCCAAGAGGTCCTTGCGGTAGTACAGGAGGCCTGCATCCGTGCGTGCTGGGATCGCGTAGAGGGTGTCGTCCACTGTGGCGTTCTGTACCGGCACGTCCAAGAACTTGCCGATGTCGAACTCGTCTGGGTTCAGCGGTAGCAGGTACCCGGCGCGGGCGAACTCGGCTGTCCAGACAGCGTCGACGGTGATGACGTCGTTGCAGCGGCCTCTTGCGCCGGGCAGGGCTCCGTCTTGGGCGGCGGCGACGAGGGATGCTCGGTGGGCGTCGGAGGAGGGGGATTGCTCGACGAAGGTGACCTGTTCCTTGGAGCCGCGGCGGTTGTTCCACCGCTCCACCAAGCGTTCCAACTGCTTGCCCTCGGTGTTGTCACGACCGTCCACGAATGTGATGGGGCCTCTGGCGTGTACGCGGTCGGCGTCGGGACGTTCGGTAGCGCAAGCGCCTGTCGCGACGAGCACGACGGCCAGGTAGGCGCAGCAGAGCTTGTTCATCTCTACCCCCACAGTCCCATCGCCACCAGGTTGGTCAGTTTCGCTGTGTCTTCCTCCACCGACGTCAGGTCGATGCAGGTGCCCTCTGTCGCCTTCGAGAGATCGCTCAGGTGCGCCACCCGGCATCCCCCTGCTTGCAGGCTCACCACTATGAGCCGCGTAGCCCTCTTGTCCTGAGCGCTTACCTTCACCTTCAGCGCGGACTCGTCGATCTGGCTGGGAACAGCGGTAGCGGCATCGGTGAACATGACCAGTACGTCCCTACCGTCCACAGATGGGTCTGCCCGCAGTCGGTCTGTACCTGCCTCGAGCGCGTTGTAGACGTCAGAGTTGTTGCGGGACAACGGTAGGTCCGGGCTGGCCGCACTGCGGAGCGCTGATGTCTGTCCTGGGCCTAGCGGCACCACGTCCCTGACCCCACCGCCGAAGGTCATCAGGCCGACCTCGTCCGCGTCGCTGAAATGCTGCAGCAGCCTGCGGACCAGTTCGGTCGCTGCCCGCACCCGCGTCCCCTGGACGAACGGCGCGCCCATCGTCGGCGCGGTGTCCACCGCGAACAGCACCCTCGGGTGCTGGCTGCCAAGCTCCGCCGCGTCCCGGACCTGGTCGAACGCGGTCAGTGGGCTGACCATCAGCTCAGCGGGCAAGGATGGCGCGGGACCTTCGTCGCGGCCGACCTGTCCAGAAGCGTCGCGAAAACCGTTGTTGCGCAGGAATGTCGTAGCGGTCGGGCTCAGCAGGTACGCGTAGAACCTATCGATCACCTGACTGCGCTGCCGGTGCTCGGGACGGTCTGTCCATCGCACGACAACGAACGGGTAGTCCTGGATGGGGGAATCCAGTTCGAGGTAGAGCGGGACCAGCCCTTCGGGACGCTGCGAGGACGCAGAGCAGTCGCTGCCCAAGGGCCTACCGCGGTTGTAGTCGAAGACTGCTTTCTCCGACACAAGTGCGGCCAACCGCCCGGGGGCGTCGCGCATCGCACACAGCAGGCTTCCGCTGTCCTTGCCTCTAGCGAACGGGATCTCTCGCTCGGCCTTGTGCACTGTTAGCGCTACCGGATCGGTGCGCATCACGGTTGGCGTGAGCTGTGGTTCTCCCAACCGGTGCTGGTAGTAGGCGATGGTGGTGAGCATCCCGGCGCTGGAGTTGCTCACGTCCGGCCTGGTGATGGCCTTGGTCACGGCTGCCTGCGCCAGGGTCGGCCAGGAGATCCACTGCTGGTCGCCCGGGTGCAATGAGTCGACCATGCCGGGTGGGGTGGCGAGCACGATCGGGGATCGCGCAATCCCCGGCCGCGGTTCCAGGGTCGCGCCGATACCCGGCGACTTGGCCAGCTTGGTCCGCACGTGGTCGAGGTCGATCGTGCTGTCCGGCAGCCACACGTGCGGCTCCGGGCCGTGGTCGCGCAGGTCGATGCGCCCGGACCAACCCCGGCTGAGCGCCTCGACCGCGCCTAGGTAGGTATCGGCAACTACCAGCAGGCGAGCCTGCCTGCACCCGTTCTCATCGGCCTGGTTCGACTCCCGCTCGAAGTTCAACGCGAGTTGCCGCAGCGTCGGTGCCATCTCTGTTGAGGTGAGCACGTTGACCTGCACCGGGTTCGCGCACCGGGTATCCGGGGCGTTCGCTCCCGCCAAGAGGTTCGTGGTGGGGGCGACCAGGAGCAAAGCTGTTAGAACTACCGCCTGCCAACGTGGACGAGGAAGCCGGAGCGTGGGCAGCTTCGGCTTAGGCAGCCGCACTTTCGGTTTCGGCGAGGCGCGCCTGTTGGGATAGTCCGGGGTGCAGATCCACGCCTTGGTGTCGGTTTCCTTGTGTCGCACGGTGCAAGAGCGGTAGATCGTCGGATTCGCGGCGGGCTGATGCTTCACCACGTGTTCGTAGAACCAGTCCGACACTGCTAGCGCGAGAACGCCGGGGGAGTCGGCAAGAGCGTCGCGCAACGGTTGGGAATCCAGCAGCCGAAAGGCGTGGTTGAGGTCCCGGCCGTGCTTGCCGTTGTCGTCGCTGCCGACCTCACCGGCGTGGATCGCCACCCGTAGTCGCATCTGCGTTTCCGGGCCGTGATCGGCGTTGTGCTCGCGCAGCGCGGCAGCCAGTTCGTGCGGGAGGGAAGCCACCAGTTCCCGCTTCGGCAGGTCCGGGATGAGCAGGAACAGGCCGTCGCCACGGTCCTCGTGGTAGCCCCACGGGACTCTTGCCCTGCCGAGCGCGTGGCGCAGTGCGGCATAGAGGCCGTCACGCACCACCTTCTGGTGACGGTCGGTACGCCGGACGTCGCCGTAGCTCTCGACGTCGACGGCGAGAATGCTCGCGTGCTTGTCCTCAGAATGGGACACGCCCTGCTCCCGGTGGGTCGCCTCAGGGCGTACAGGGTACCGCTGAGCTGTGGGCGACGATGAGCTGAATCACACCTATAGGGGTGGCTTGTCCTTGATGTGTCCGGTGGCGAGTGCGCAGGGTGTAGGGCCACCGGCCCCGCCGGGGGTGCGATCGCGAGCATCCCGCTACACTTGCCGAGGACCCCGCGCGGTGTTCATCTCGCGAACCTCCCCAGGGCCGGAAGGCAGCAAGGATAAGCGGGCTCTGGCAGGTGCGCGGGGTCCCCTTCGTCAGCTCACACCTTCGCCGGGGCCAACCCCACGATCTCCGCGACCCGCTCGTAGCTGCGCAGCCGGTCCGCGTGGTCGAACACGTTCGTGGTGATCATCAGCTCGTCCACCCCGGTCTTGGCCAGCAGGTCGTCGATCTTCGCGCGCACCGTCTCCGGCCCGCCGATGATCTGCGAGGCCATCCGCTCCTCGATGAACAGCCGGTCCAGCTCGGTGTACGGGAAGGCGGCGGTCTCCTCGGGCGAGGGCAGCCGCCCCGGTGACCCCTTGCGCAACTGCAGGAACTGCAGCGCGGCAGGCTCAGCGAGGCGCAGCGCGGTCTCGTCGTCCTCGGCGCACACCACGTTCGCCGCGATCATCGAATACGGCTTGGACAGGGCCGCCGACGGCTGGAACTTCTCCCGGTACAGCGCCAGCGCGGGCAGGGTGTTCTCGGAGCTGAAGTGGTGGGCGAACGCGAACGGCAGCCCGAGATACCCGGCCGCCTGAGCGCTGTAGCCGCTAGAGCCCAACAACCAGATCGTGGGCTGGTTACCCAATGCGGGCACGGCAGTGACACCGTTCGAGTCACGTCCGGTGAAGTAGTTCGTCAGCTCGACGAGCTGGTCGGGGAAGTCGTCGGCCGACAGCGACCCCTGCGAGCGCCGCAGCGCCCGCGCGGTGATCTGGTCGGTCCCCGGTGCCCGCCCGATGCCCAGGTCGACTCGACCCGGGTGCAGCGCCTCCAGCATCCCGAACTGCTCGGCGACCACCAGAGCCGGGTGATTTGGAAGCATTACCCCGCCACTACCGACCCGGATGCGCTCGGTGGCCATGGCGATGTGGGCGAGCAGTACGGCGGGCGCGGAACTGGCGATACCGGGCATGTTGTGGTGCTCGGCGACCCAGTACCGGTGGAATCCGAGCCGCTCGGTCGCCCTGGCGAGGTCGAGGCTGTTGCGCAGCGCCGTGGTCTCCGATGAGCCACTGGCCACCGGGGCGAGGTCGAGGACCGAGTACGGGATAGGCACGTAACGCCCAACGCCGCCGGGGGCGGTCGGATTCCCGGGCTGTCGGTGCCGACCGGTAGTGTCGCGGCGTGGCGCTCGCCCTCTACCGCAAGTACCGGCCTGCGACCTTCGCCGAGGTCGTCGGGCAGGAGCACGTCACCGTCCCGCTGCGCACGGCATTAGCGGCGGGCAGGGTCAACCACGCGTACCTCTTCTCGGGACCCCGTGGTTGCGGTAAGACCTCCAGCGCGCGGATCCTGGCCCGTTCGCTCAACTGCGAGCAGGGCCCCACCGACGAGCCCTGCGGTACCTGCGACTCTTGCGTCGGCCTCGCCCCCAACGGCCCCGGCACGGTTGACGTCGTCGAGCTCGACGCGGCCAGCCACGGTGGTGTCGACGACGCCCGCGAGCTGCGCGACCGTGCCTTCTACGCCCCGGCCAGCTCCCGGTACCGGGTGTTCATCGTCGACGAGGCGCACATGGTCACCACGCAGGGCTTCAACGCCCTGCTCAAGATCGTCGAGGAGCCGCCGGAGCACCTCGTCTTCATCTTCGCCACCACCGAGCCGGACAAAGTTCTGCCGACCATCCGGTCCCGCACGCACCACTACCCTTTCCGGCTCATTCCGCCCAGCTCCATGCGCGAGCTGCTCGAGCGCAACTGCGCCGCCGAGGACGCCAAGGTCGAGCCCGCGGTGTTCCCGCTGGTCATCCGCGCGGGCGGCGGTTCTGCCCGCGACACCCAGTCGGTGCTCGACCAGCTCCTCGCGGGCGCAGGCCCAGAGGGTGTCACCTACGAGCGCGCGGTGTCGCTGCTCGGCGTCACCGACGTCGCGCTTATTGACGACATGGTCGATGGTCTCGGCGCAGGCGACGCGTCCGCTGTCTATAGCACCGTGGACCGGCTGGTCGAGGCTGGTCACGACCCGCGCAGGTTCGCCTCGGACCTGCTCGACCGACTACGCGACCTCGTCTTGTTGCGCGCGGTGCCAGACGCGGCGAGCCGCGGGCTGGTCAACGCGCCGGAAGACGAGTTGGACCGGATGGTCGGGCAGGCGGAACGGCTCGGTGCGGCCACCTTGTCGCGATACGCCGAGATCGTGCACACCGGCCTAGTAGAGATGCGTGGCGCTACAGCGCCGAGGTTGTTGCTAGAGCTGCTGTGCGCGCGCATGCTCCTGCCTGGCGCGGTGCCAACTGACGCTGCCGCCGACTCGGCTGTATTGCAGCGGTTGGAGCAGATGGAGCGGCGGCTGTCCGCAGCCCCCGCCGCGGCTGAGGCCCCTGCTCGGCAGGTGGTTTCCCGTCCTTCGCAGCGCGCGCCCGAGCCCACTCGAGCACCCGCGCCCGCCCGCGAACCAGTGCGTGAGCCCGCTCGCGCGCCCGAACCTCCGCGCGCAGCTGAACCCACGCGCGCTCCCGCTCCTGAACCGGCACCCCCGCCCGCTCCTGAGCCGACTCCTGAACCCGCCGCGCCCGCCCCGGAACCAGCCGCGGCCGGTGCGCTGGACGCGACGGCGATCCGCCGGGTGTGGCCGGAGTTGCTCGCAGCGGTCCGTGCGGTCAGCCGCAGCACCGAGGCGATGCTGACCAACGCGACGGTCCAGTCGGTCGAGGGCGAGACCGTGGTCATCGCCCACCCCGCCGCACCCTTGGCCCGCCGCCTCGGCGAGCCGCGCAACACCGACGCCATCGCCCAAGCGCTGGCCAGCGTGCTCGGCGGCCGATGGCAGGTCCGCTGTGTACACGCCGAGCCCGGCGCGGCAGTAGCCGCGCCGGGCCGTCAAGCGCGACCCGCCGCCGAGCCGCCCACCCGCACCTTCGAGCCGACTCGGCGCCAAGCGGCCGCGCCCACGCCGCCGCCCGTGGACGACATCCCGCCCCCGGAACCGCCGGAGCCGGATCTCCCCCCGGAGCCGGAAGACGAAGAAGAGATGATGGCGCAGGCAGCCCAGAAGCCGGACCCGTCAGCGCGTCAGCGGGATCCGGAAGAGGCCATGCTCAAGCTGCTGGCCGAGGCGTTGGGTGCCCGCCCCGTCGAGAGCAGCTAGTGGCTCGACTCAGAACGTGAGACATGGTCGACGTTCTGGGTCGCGCCACTAGGAGACGGACACCTGTCGCACGGTCGCTGAGTCTGCCTGCACCACGGCGACCTCATCGGCGACCGTTCGCACTGCCACCGCGCGGGAGTTCGGCGACCACAAGAGGTCTTCGATCTCCGCGCCCACCGCGACCGACCGCAAGAACCGCCCATTGTCCGTTTGGTGCAACGACAACTCGCCGCCCACCGCGATGGCCACACGTCGTCCATCAGGGGCCGTCCACCCGTGGGCGCTCGGGTCCAGCGACACCACCACCGGGTGCCAGCTCTCGCTGCCCACGTCGAACCGGACCAGCCGAGCCGAATCCGACTCATATTCCACGGCCGTCAGCCGGGTCGAATCCGGCAACCACCGCAGGTTCCGCCGACCCCGCTCGGCGGGTTCAGGCGAGATCAACCGAACGTGGTCGTCTTCGGTCACCGGCATTGTGTCGACGAGGACAAGCTTGCGGGGCAACCGAATCGCGATGTGGCGACTGTTAGGACTGACAGCCGCCTCTATGACCGAGCCGCCCCGGTCATAGACCGCTTGTTCTTCGCCTACCAGGACATTGCGGATGACGACGCTATAAAGCAGCCGGTGCTTCCGGTTGGTCCGGTAGACGATGCGCCCAGGGAGTACCCCCAGGAGTTCGTTCGCGTGGTCGTCGGAACCAACCAGTGGGGTGACCTTGCCGCCGACCCGCACCAACGAGAGCTGGGCGGGCGTGCCGTGTTGGAGCACGACCTTGCGCTCACCGGGCAGGTAGCGCGCGGTGGCGAGATCCGGTACCCGGGCCACTTCCCTGGTCGCACCCTTGGCATCGACCTCCACCAAGCGGACCGGGTCGGCAGCCGCCCCGTTCCCCGCCAGCGCGATCAGCAGCCGCTCCTGCTCGTCGACGTCGAGCACCCGCATCCCGGACATGATCTCCACCTTGTCACAGCGGGCTCAGCCGAGATATCCGAGGACCCCGTTCGCGATCGCCTCCGCGTAGCGCTGCTTGCCCGCCGCGCTCGCCAAGAGCGCGGCCTCGGTGGCATCGCGCATGTTGCCGCATTCCACCAGAACCGCGGGCCGCGTCGACAGGTTCAACCCGCCGAGGTCGTCGCGTGCGGACAACCCTTGCGAGCCGATGTAGGTCGACGTCGCCAACCCGGCCTTGACCATGTCGTCGCGCACGGACCTCGCCAACCGCAGGGCAGGCTCGCCTTGGGCTTCGTTGAGCGGGGGCGCCGAGTAAGCGATATGGAAGCCGTGCGCACCCGCCGCGGTAGAGCCATCAGCGTGCAGGGAGACCACAGCGTCCGCGCCGGATTCGTTGCCTATCGCGGCGCGCCGGTCGACGCACGGGCCCACGCCCTTGTCGTCCGGCCTGGTCAGGATCACCTGCACACCGCGTTGCGTCAGCAGGTCACGCACCCGCAGCGCCAAGTCCCAGGTGAACTCGTGCTCGGAATACCCGCCATTGGTGGCCGTACCGGTCGTATTGCACGGCTTTGACTTACCGCGCCCGGCCGGGACCAACCGGTTGATCTCGGCGGGGTGGCTGGCGTTGCCGCCGTTGTGCCCCGGGTCCAGCACGACAACCTTGCCCGGGGAGACAGGCCGGGCCGGCTTGGTCGTCTTTGCCTTACTGGTCGTAGTGGTCGTCGGCGTGATGGAGGTTGTGGTGGTGGTCGGCGACGTTGGTGGAGATGAGGCGGTAGTAGAAGAGGTGGCTGTTGGCGCTGCCGTTGAGGTAGTTCCCAGAGACTGCGCTGCTGGCGAGGGCTCTTGCCCTCCGCAAGCAGACAGCACTACCGCGAGCGCACAGCCGATGGCCAACCCGACACGTCGTCTCAGCACGGGCCCACGATGCCACAGCGCGCGGCCCTCTAAGCTGAAGATGGCACCAACCCAAGACGAGAGGGGCCGCGGTGTTTCCCGGAGGCGGCGCACCCGACATGCAGGCGATCCTGGCGCAGGCGCAGAAGATGCAGGAGCAACTGCTCACCGCGCAGCAGGAACTGGCCGACGCCCAGGTCACCGGTACCGCGGGCGGTGGTCTGGTGACCGCGACGGTGTCCGGGGCCGGGGAGCTGAAGGCCCTGGTCATCGACCCCGAGGTGGTCGACCCGGAGGACACCGAGACGCTGGCCGACCTGGTCGTCGCCGCGGTGCGCGACGCGGGCAACAACGCCCAGCGGCTCGCCGAGGAGAAGATGGGTCCGCTCGCCGGGGGTCTCGGCGGCGGCGGGCTCGGCCTGCCGGGGCTGTGAGGACCGGGTGTACGAGGGCCCGGTCCAGGATCTGATCGACGAGCTCGGCAGGCTGCCCGGCGTCGGTCCCAAGAGCGCGCAGCGGATCGCCTTCCACCTGCTCGCCGCCGAACCGGCCGACGTGACCCGGTTGCAGGAAGTGCTGCAGAAGGTCAAGGAGGGCGTGGTCTTCTGCGACATCTGCGGCAACGTCTCCGAGGAGGCCACCTGCCGCATCTGCCGCGACGCCCGGCGCGACCCGACCGCGGTGTGCGTGGTCGAGGAGCCCAAGGACGTCCTGGCCATCGAGCGCACCCGCGAGTTCAAGGGCCGCTACCACGTGCTCGGCGGCGCGCTCGACCCGCTCTCGGGCATCGGGCCCGAGCAGCTGCGCATCCGCCAGCTGCTCTCCCGGATCTCCGCCCAGGAGGTCAGCGAGGTCATCCTGGCGATGGACCCCAACACCGAGGGCGAGGCGACCGCGACCTACCTGGTCCGGATGCTGCGCGACTTCCCCGGCCTCACCGTCACCCGGCTCGCCTCCGGCCTGCCGATGGGCGGCGACCTGGAGTTCGCCGACGAGCTGACCCTCGGCAGGGCGATGTCCGGCCGCCGCGCCGTCTGACCCTCCACATCGGACACCGGGCTCGCTCCCATGCCGAACACTGTGGATGACTGGGAACGGAATAGGGGTCACCCGTTGGGGGTGGATCAGGTCGCCGCCGCCATTCGCGCGACCGAACCGCGACTCGGCGGCGTCCGACTGGTCGCCATCGATGGGCCATCCGGCTCCGGCAAGAGCACCTACGCCGCGCGGCTGCGCGAATTGCTCCCGGACTCGCTGCTGGTCTCCACCGACGACTTCGCGACGTGGGACGACCCGGTCGGCTGGTGGCCGCGGCTGGAAAGCGGGGTATTCCACCCGCTCGGGTCAGGCCGACCCGGTCGGTACCGCCGAACACGCTGGGTGAACGGCGATCCGCGTCCCGGCGACTGGGTCGAGGTGCCGGTTCCGGCGACGTTGCTGCTCGAGGGCGTCTCCGCAGGCCGCCGTTCGATCACGCCATCACTGTCCGCGCTGATCTGGTGCGAGCTGCCCGATCCGGCCAGGCGCCTGGAACGCGCGGTCGCCCGCGACGGCGCCGGCTCGCGCGCGGAACTGGTGCGCTGGCAGGCTTTCGAGGCGGGTTGGTACGCCGTGGACGGAGCCCGCGCCCGGGCGGCCATCACGGTGACTGTGTGACCGGTCACTACCCCGGTCCGTCCGTTCAGCGGACAAATACCGGCTGTTGATCACGGTGCGTGTCATTTCAATCGCGTACCGGTGATTCTGTGTATGGCAGTTGGCCGGATCGTGACCTCCCGTAGCTAAGGGATGGTGACCCGAGCGGCTATGGTCGGCCACCACACGGTGAGATCCCGGAGTAAGTGAACCGGACACGAGGAGTGCGTGATGGCTTACCAGCGATCCGCGCGACCCGGTCGACCGGACGGCCTCTTCAGCCGCCCACGACTTGTCGCGCAGACGCCCGGACGGGGACGGTCGGCGGCATGACGGCTCCTCCCGAGGTCACCGGATCAGCCGCGGACGCGGACCCGGAGGCCGCGCTCCAGGGCATGCCCAAGAAGGCGATCCAGGGCCGTTCGCTCGGCCAGATCGCTTGGCTGCGGCTCAAGCGCGACAAGGTCGCCATCGCGGGTGCGATCGTCATCGCCCTGCTGATCCTGGTCGCCATCGCGGCCCTGCTGCTCGACCGCGTCTTCGACGTGGTGCACCCCAACGAGTTCCACCAGGACCTCATCGACACCCAGAACGGCACGCTCGCGCCGCTGGGCACCTTCGGTGGCATGTCCGGTGCGCACCCGCTGGGCATCGAACCGGTCAACGGCCGCGACATCCTGGCCCGCATCTTCGCCGGGTCCTGGATCTCGCTGCTGATCGCGACGCTGGCCACCGTGCTGTCGGTCATCATCGGCACCACGATGGGCATCATCGCGGGCTTCTTCGGCGGCTGGGTCGACACGCTGATCAGCCGCCTGATGGACGTCTTCCTCGCCTTCCCGCTGCTGGTCTTCGCGATGGCGCTGGTCGGCGTCCTGCCCGACACCGCGTTCGGGCTCTCGCCGGAGATGGTGCGGATCGGCCTGCTGATCTTCATCATCGGCTTCTTCAACTGGCCCTACATCGGCCGGATCGTGCGCGGGCAGACCCTGTCCCTGCGCGAGCGGGAGTTCGTCGACGCCGCGCGCAGCCTCGGCGCCCGCGGCCCGTACATCCTCTTCCGCGAACTGCTGCCCAACCTCGTCGCGCCGATCCTGGTCTACGCGACGCTGCTGATCCCGACGAACATCCTGTTCGAGTCGGCTCTGTCCTTCCTCGGAGTCGGCATCAACGCGCCAACCGCGACCTGGGGCGGCATGCTCTCGGACGCCTCGCGCTTCTACACGATGCCGCACTTCATGCTCTGGCCCGGTCTCGCCATCTTCGTGACCGTGCTCGCGTTCAACCTGTTCGGCGATGGCCTGCGCGACGCGCTCGACCCGCGAGCCCGATAGGTGAGTTGTAGTCCCGGAATTGCTCCTGGAAGAAAGGGTGCAACAGCACAATGAACAGCAAGCGCTTGGTAACCGCGGTCGCCGCGGGCGCGGCTGTCGTTATGGGGCTGTCCGCCTGTGGCGGCGGAACGAGCTCCAGCGGCGGCGGCACCACCGGGGGTAGCGGGGGAACAAACACCCCGGCCTTCAACGCTGCTCTGACGAACATCTTCAACCCTTCTGACAAGAAGGGCGGGATCGTCAAGATCGCCAACGGTGGCACCTGGGACTCGCTCGACCCGGGTGAGACCTACTACGGCTACTCCTGGAACTTCCTGCGGCTCTACGGACGCTCGCTGGTGATGTTCAAGCCCGCGCCCGGCGGCGGCTCCAACGAGCTCGTCCCGGACCTGGCGGAGAAGCTCGGCGAGCCCAGCGACGGCGGCAAGACCTGGACCTACAAGCTGCGCAAGGGCGTCAAGTACGAGGACGGCACCGCGGTCACCTCCAAGGACGTCAAGCACGCCGTCCTGCGGTCGACCGACAAGGAGACCTTCCCGAACGGCCCGGCCTACTTCGAGGGCTACCTCAACCTGCCCGACGGCTACAAGGGCCCGTACAAGTCCAAGGACGTGAACACCGACTCGGCCATCGAGACCCCCGATGACTCGACGATCGTGTTCCACCTGAAGGCCCCCTTCGGCGGCTTCGACTACTTCGCGCAGCTGCCGCAGACCGTCCCGGTCCCCGAGGCCAAGGACACCGGCGCCAAGTACCGCGAGCACGTCATCGCGACTGGCCCGTACAAGTTCGACAAGAACGAGATCGACAAGGGCTTCAACCTGGTCCGCAACGACCAGTGGGACCAGG
Organism: Actinokineospora diospyrosa; assembly: GCF_024171925.1. Lineage (GTDB taxonomy): Bacteria > Actinomycetota > Actinomycetes > Mycobacteriales > Pseudonocardiaceae > Actinokineospora > Actinokineospora diospyrosa. The sequence continues at coordinate 367,212 of NZ_JAMTCO010000007.1, forward strand.
CGACCGACCCGAACCGCAAGGCGCTGCCGGACGGTTACCAGGTCTCGATGAACGTCAACGCCGATGACATCGACAACCGGCTCATCTCCGGTGACCTCGACATCGACATCGCGGGCACCGGCGTGCAGCCCGCGTCGCTGAGCCGCGTGCTCGGCGACCCGGCGCTCAAGGCGAACGCGGACAACCCGACGATCGCCCGCCTCTGGTACACCTCGATCAACCCGACCGTCGCGCCGTTCGACAACAAGGCGTGCCGCGAGGCCGTTGAGTTCGCCGCCGACCGCACCGGCTACCAGACCGCTTACGGCGGCGCGTTCTCCGGTGGCGACATCGCCACCACCCTGCTGCCGCCGCAGATCCCGGGCGCGCAGAAGTTCGACCTGTACCCGGCTGGCGCCGACAACAAGGGCGACGTGGAGAAGGCCAAGGCGAAGCTGCAGGAGTGCGGCAAGCCGGACGGCTTCGAGACCAACATCTCCTACCGCGCCGAGCGCCCCAAGGAGAAGGCGACCGCCGAGTCGCTGCAGCAGTCGCTCGGCCGCGTCGGCATCAAGCTGACCCTGAAGGCGTTCCCGCAGGGCGACTACTTCTCGCAGTTCGCGGGCAACCCGCCGTACGTCAAGTCCAACAACCTGGGCCTGATCGTCAACGGCTGGGGTGCTGACTGGAACGACGGCTTCGGCTTCCTGTCGCAGATCGTCGACAGCCGCGTCATCCGCGAGACCGGTGGCTCCTCGAACACCTCCGTGCGCATCCCCGACGTCGACAAGTTGCTCGACGAGGCCATCGGCGAGACCGACAAGGCCAAGCGCGAGGCCCAGTGGGGCGCGATCGACAAGCGCGTCATGGAAGAGGCGGTCATCCTCCCCGGCGTGCACGCCAAGAGCCTGCTGGTCCGCAGCAAGAAGCTGACCAACGTGTTCATCTCGGAGGCGTACGGCATGTACGACTACCTCTCGATCGGTGTCGCGTAACTCCTCCTTGTTGCCCTGCTCGAACGTTAGGTAGGTGAAGGCGACAGGAGAACAGGCCCGGGACGACCTCCCGGGCCTGTTCTCCGCCTGCCGGCCACTGTGATCACATACATCATCAGGCGGCTCTTCGCGGCGATCGTGCTGTTGTTCGTCGTCAGCGCGGTGACGTTCTCGATCTTCTTCCTCATGCCCAAGCTGTTGGGCGCCTCGCCGGAGACCCTGGCTACCCGCTACGTCGGCCGGGCCGCCACCGCCGACACCGTCCGCGAGACCGCCGAACGACTCGGTTTCTACGACCCCATCTACGTGCAGTACCTGGACTGGGCGAAGGGCATCTTCGTCGGTGCGGACTACAGCTACGGCAGCGGCGTGGAGCACTGCCCGGCCCCGTGCCTGGGCTACTCCTTCCGCAACAACCAGCCCGTGTTCCCCGACCTGATCGACCGGCTGCCGGTCACCCTGTCGCTGGCCGTGGGCGCCGCGGTCCTGTGGTTGCTCGGCGGCGTCGCCGTCGGCACCCTGTCCGCGCTGCGCAAGGGCACCATCTTCGACCGCGCCGCGATGGGCATCTCGCTCGCGGGCGTGTCGCTCCCCATCTTCTTCACCGGTCTGCTGTCCCTGTCGATCTTCAGCTACAACCTCGGCTGGACCGCGGTCGGCGGCTCGTACGTCCCCTTCCTGGAGAACCCGGGTGAGTGGGCCTACAACCTGCTGCTGCCGTGGATCACCCTGGCGCTGCTGTTCTCCGCCCAGTACGCGCGGCTCACCCGCGCCGGGATGCTGGAGACGATGAACGAGGACTTCATCCGGACCGCGCGCGCGAAGGGCCTGACCGAGCGCAAGGTCGTCGTCCGGCACGGCCTGCGCGGCGCGCTCACCCCGATCCTGACGATCTTCGGCCTCGACGTCGGCCTGCTGCTCGGTGGCGCGATCCTCACCGAGAGCGCGTTCTCCCTGCAGGGCCTCGGCAAGTACGCCATCGACGGGATCACCAACTACGACCTGCCCAAGGTCATGGGTGTCACGATCCTGGCGGCCTTCTTCGTCGTCGTCGCCAACCTGGTCGTCGACCTCCTCTACGCCGTCGTCGACCCGAGGGTGCGTGCCAAGTGACCCAGCATGAAGACAGCCTCGGCGGTGCTACCCCGCCCCGACCTGCCTCCTCCGGCGCGCCGTTCCTGCAGGTCCGCGAGCTGCGGGTGCACTTCCCCACCGATGACGGCGTGGTCAAGTCGGTCGACGACCTGTCCTTCAGCGTCGACCGCGGCAAGACCCTGGGCATCGTCGGCGAGTCCGGTTCCGGCAAGAGCGTGACCAGCCTGTCGATCATGGGCTTGCACAAGGCCGGTACCGCCCGGATCAGCGGCGAGATCCTGCTGGACGGGCAGAACCTGGTCGGCATGGCCCCGGACCGGGTCCGCCAGCTGCGCGGCAAGCGGATGGCGATGATCTTCCAGGACCCGCTCTCGGCGATGCACCCGTTCTACACGGTCGGCAGCCAGATCGTGGAGGCCTACCGGATCCACAACAAGGTCACCAAGGCCGTCGCCCGCAAGCACGCGGTCGACCTGCTCGACCGGGTCGGCATCCCGAACCCGAAGTCGCGGGTGGACGACTACCCGCACCAGTTCTCCGGCGGCATGCGCCAGCGCGCGATGATCGCGATGGCGCTGTCGTGCGACCCGGAGCTGCTCATCGCCGACGAGCCGACCACCGCGCTCGACGTGACCGTGCAGGCGCAGATCCTCGACCTGATCCGCGACCTGCAGGCCGAGTTCAACTCCGCGGTCATCATCATCACCCACGACCTCGGCGTGGTCGCCGAGCTGGCCGACGACATCATGGTCATGTACGCGGGCCGCGCGGTCGAGTACAGCAGCGCGCCGGACATCTTCAACTCGCCGCAGCACCCCTACACCTGGGGCCTGCTCGGGTCGATGCCCAGGCTGGACCGGGAGCGCACCGAGCGGCTGCAGCCGATCAAGGGCACGCCACCGAGCCTGATCAACGTGCCGGAGGGGTGCCCGTTCAACCCCCGGTGCGCCTACGCGGGTACCAACGGCGACCTCAGCTTCACGCTGCGCCCGGAGTTCCGCGACGTCGGCGGCGGTCACCACATCGCCTGCCACCTGGGCGCGGAGGACCGCCTCCGCATCTGGGAGACCGAGATCAGGCCGAAGCTGTGAGCGAGGACGCCGTGAGCACCAAGACTGAGACCGGCGCGGCCAACCGCCGCCTCGGCGAGGACCTGCTGGTCGCAACCGACCTGCAGAAGCACTTCCCGATCCGGCGCGGCCTGCTGCAGCGCCAGGTCGGCGCCGTGCAGGCCGTGGACGGCCTGACCTTCACGGTGAAGCGGGGCGAGACCCTGTCGCTGGTCGGCGAGTCCGGTTGCGGCAAGACCACCACCGGTCGGCTGCTGACCCGGCTCATCGAGCCGACCGGCGGCACGATCACCCTGGACGGCCGCGACATCACGCACCTGTCCTCAGGTGCGATGCGCCCGCTGCGCCGCGACATCCAGATGATCTTCCAGGACCCGTACGGCTCGCTGAACCCCAGGCACACCGTCGGCGCCATCATCGGCGCCCCGTTCCGCCTGCAGAAGGTCAAGACCGAGCACGGGGTCAAGCGCGCGGTCCAGGACCTGCTCGAACTGGTCGGCCTCAGCCCCGAGCACTACAACCGCTACCCGCACGAGTTCTCCGGTGGCCAGCGCCAGCGCATCGGCATCGCCCGCACGCTCGCCCTGCGCCCCAAGGTGATCGTGGCCGACGAGCCGGTGTCCGCTTTGGACGTCTCCATCCAGGCCCAGGTCGTCAACCTGATGGAGGACCTGCAGAACGAGTTCGACCTGACCTACGTGATGATCGCCCACGACCTGTCGGTCGTGCGGCACGTGTCCGACCGGGTCGCGGTGATGTACCTGGGCAAGATCATGGAGATCGCGGACCGGACCTCGCTGTACGAGCGCCCGATGCACCCGTACACCGTGGCCCTGCTCTCGGCGGTCCCCATCCCCGACACCTCCCGCCGCGACAACCGCGAACGCATCCGCCTCACCGGCGACGTCCCCAGCCCGATCAACCCCCCGTCGGGCTGCCGCTTCCACACCCGCTGCTGGAAGGCCCAGGACCTCTGCAAGACGACTGAGCCACCACTGGTGGAGCTGTCAGCCGGACACCAGGCCGCCTGCCACTTCCCGGAGAACACCACCAAGCTGACCATCGACCCCACCGGGGCCGCAGGCTCAGCTGCTTGACCTGCTGTTGGTGAAGGGCCCGCGCCGGGAACGGCGCGGGCCCTTTTCATTTCCAGGTCCAGTGAGAGGAAGGCTTATGCCCGTAAGGGAACCGCCGGGTGTCCACTCAGGACACCCGGCGCCACTGGTCAGCGCTGGGAGCGGTTGACCGCGGAGACGACCGCGCGCAGGGAGGCCGTCACGATCGAGCTGTCGACGGCCACGCCCCAGAGGACGTTGTCGCCGATGGCGCACTCGACGTAGGCGGCGGCCCTGGCGTCGTCGCCGGAGGTCAGGGCGTGTTCGGAGTAGTCGAGGACGCGGACGTCGTAGCCGACGGAGGCGATGGCGTCGACGAAGGCGGCGATCGGGCCGTTGCCGACGCCGTTCACCTCGTGCTCGTCGCCCTCGACCGCCACCACCGCGGTGATCTCGTCGCGGCCCTCGCCGTCGTCGGAGACCCGGTGGCGGCGCAGGCGCAGGGGCGAGACCCGGTCCAGGTACTCGGTGGCGAAGACGTCCCACATCTCCTTGGGGGTGACCTCGCCGCCCTCGCTGTCGGTCACGGCCTGGATGACCTGGGAGAACTCGATCTGCAGCCTGCGCGGCAGCTTGAGCTGGTGCTCGGTCTTCATCACGTACGCCACCCCGCCCTTGCCGGACTGGGAGTTGACCCGGATGACGGCCTCGTAGGAGCGGCCGACGTCCTTGGGATCGATGGGCAGGTACGGGACCTCCCACGGGTGCTGGTCGATCGGCACCCCAGCCTCGGCGGCCGAAGCGGCCAGGGCGTCGAGGCCCTTGTTGATCGCGTCCTGGTGGCTGCCGGAGAACGCGGTGAACACCAGGTCGCCGCCCCACGGGTGGCGCTCGGCGACCGGCAGCTGGTTGCAGTACTCGACCGTGCGGCGGATCTCGTCGATGTCGGAGAAGTCGACCTGCGGGTCGATGCCCTGGCTGAACAGGTTCATGCCCAGGGTGACCAGGTCGACGTTGCCGGTGCGCTCGCCGTTGCCGAACAGGCAGCCCTCGATGCGGTCCGCGCCAGCCAGGTACCCCAGCTCGGCGGCCGCGACCCCGGTGCCCCGGTCGTTGTGCGGGTGCAGGCTCAGGATCAGCGACTCGCGGTTGGGCAGGTTGCGGTGCATCCACTCGATCGAGTCGGCGTAGACGTTCGGGGTGGCCATCTCGACGGTCGCGGGCAGGTTGACGATCATCGGGCGGTCCGGGGTCGGCTGCCACACGTCGGCGACCGCAGCGCAGACCTCGACCGCGTAAGACAGCTCGGTGCCGGTGTAAGACTCGGGGGAGTACTCGAAGCGGAAGTCGGTCTCGCCGTACTTCTCGGCGAACTTCAGCACCGTCTCGGCGCCGTCGGTGGCGATCTTCTTGATACCCGCGCGGTCGGAGCGGAACACCACCCGCCGCTGCAGGATCGAGGTGGAGTTGTACAGGTGCACGACCGCGCTGTGCGCGCCGTCCAGCGCCTCGAAGGTCCGCTCGATCAGCTCCGGCCGGGCCTGGGTGAGCACCTGGACCCGCACGTCCTCGGGGACCGCGCCCTCGGTGATGATCTCGCGCACGAAGTCGAAGTCGGTCTGGCTCGCCGCCGGGAAGCCGACCTCGATCTCCTTGTAACCCATGCGCACCAGCAGGTCGAACATGCGGCGCTTGCGGGCGGGGGACATCGGGTCGATCAGGGCCTGGTTGCCGTCACGCAGGTCTACCGCGCACCACAGGGGGGCCTGGGTGATCCGCTTGGTAGGCCAAGTGCGGTCCGGCAGGTCTACCGGCTCCACCAGCTCGTGGAAGGGGCGGTAGCGGTGCACGGGCAGGGCCGAGCCGCGTTGCGTGTTCCACGCGGGTTGTCCCGCGGGGGCCGGACGGGTGGGGGTGCGCAGCCTGCTGGGGCCGTTCGATATGGCGTCAGGGGTGCTCATCGCTAGGGGTTCTCTCCGGTTTCGACGGTGGCGACCGGCGGCAACGCCGAAACCCGCGACGGGGAGCCGGTCTGGTCAGACCCCGTCGCGGCGGAGAAGCAGGAGGAGAGCGCGAGCCACGCCGCCAGCCTAACCACAAGCGCGCGGCGATGTGGAATCCACGGTCCACATCGTGGGCCCGGCTCGCGTTGGGCCGTTCGGAGTAGTTACGGTCGCCCTGGTCAGGGGCACTTTCCAGGCATGGCAACTCGTAGATGGCACGGCACCAGCACCCGCGGGTCCGCTGCCCGGATCATCACCGGTATCGGTGCTCTCTTCGCGATCATCGAGGTTCTCTACATCCTGTTGGTCGTGCTCGGGGCGAACACCGCGAACGCGTTCGTCCGCTTCATCGCCTCGATCGCCGAACCCCTCGCGCTGTTCTTCCCCGGGTTGTTCCCGATCGACAACTACACCGCCGCGGTTGTCGTCAACTACGGCCTGGCCGCGGTGTTCTGGCTCGTGGTGACCGGGCTCATCGCCCGGTTGCTCCGCTGACCGAGGTGGCCGGTCCGGACACCCGGCGCCGTGGGCGAAACCTGTCCACGGCCGCCGGGGTCCTGGCCGGTGCCGTCCGCTGGATCGGCCTCGTCGCCGCGGCGGTCCTGGTCGCGCACGTGGTGCTGGTCATGGCGGACGCCAGTCGTGCCAACATGATCACCGCCGAGGTGCGCGCCGTGGCCGGGGCGCTGGCGCTGGTCTTCAAGAACCTGTTCACCCTCGAGGACGTCAAGCTCGCCGTCCTCATCAACTACGGCATCGCCGCGGTCGTCTGGCTGGCGGTGTCCTCAATGGTCGCCAAGTTCATCCGTCGAGTTGGAACGGCTCGCCCCACTTCCCGGTGAAAGCCGTCTCCGTTACCGAGATCCGTTGCCTGGGCGCGATTTCACGAGCCCGCTTCGACTCAGGCAACAGGTCCGGTGACCCAAGCGTCCCGACCGCGATGGCTGTAAGAGGCCGGATCGAGTCCGGTAGCCCGAACTCCGCTGATACCCCTGCCGTGTCGAATCCGGCCATCTGGTGCGCGACGAGTCCTTCGGCTACCGCCTGCAGAACCAGGTTCTGCGCCGCAAGACCCACCCCGTACTCGGCGTAAGGGACCTCGCCCTTCTCGTTCGCGGTCTCCGCACAGGCCACCAAGAGCGCGCCGGCGTTGCTGGCCCAAGCCTGGTTGCCCGGCGCCAAGAGCGCGAGGATCCGGTCGAAGGTGTCCGTGCCGCGCGGTCCAACGAGGAATCGGGCGGGCTGGGTGTTGCCGTAAGAGGGTGCCCAACGCGCGGCTTCCACCAGTCGCTGAAGGGCCTCTTGCGACACCACGCCGTCCGGGTCGAGAGCGCGGGGGCTCCACCGGTCCCGGATCAGCGGGTGCAACTCGTCAAATCGCATATCCCCACGCTGTCACAGCGTAGGCACCGAACCACGACCCGGTCAGCGCGAACGCCGCGACGGACAGCACCATCGTCGAGGTGCGCCGCTTCGCCAGGGCCAGCGCGATCGGCACCAGCAGCGCGATCGCGGGCACCATCAGCCGGACCTTGGAGTTCATCAGGCCGTTGGAGCACAGGTCCATCACCAGCACACCCGCCGTGTAGACCAGCAGTGGCCACTCGACCCGGCGGCGGACCGCGATCGCGAACAGCGCCAGCGCCGCCACGATCATCCCGACCGTGGCCACCTCCAGCACCGACCGGCCGTCGGCGAGCACGTCCAGGCCGAACTTCACCGTCGCCGCGCCCCCGTCGAACCCGGAGTCCCAGCCGCGCTCCTGCAGGGCGAACCAGCCGTTCCACTCGCCGGTCCTGGTCCCCACCCAGGCCAGGTACAGCACCAGGCCGAACGGCGCGATCGCCGCGCCGACCCACGGCCGCCAGCCGTCGCGCCGCTTGACGATCGCCACGACCGCGGCGACCCCGACGGCCAGGATGAGCGCCGCCGCGGTCGGGCGCACCAGCCCGGCGACCGCGCACGCCAGCCCGGCCTCCAGCCACTGCCGCTGCAGCAGGAACACCAGCGCCCACACCGCGAACGCGCAGAACATCGCCTCCGAGTAGGCCATCGACAGCACGATCGACATCGGCGACCCGGCGAACAGCGCCACCAGCACCAGCCCGACCGTGCGCGACCCGCCGCGGATGATCGTGCCCAGCCGGGTCAGCCCGTAGGCGCACACCACGCCGAACGCGATGGTCACCGCCAACGCCGAGGGCACCAGCCGGAACCCCAGGTCGTGCACCCAGCCGACCAGCGTCGGGTACCCGGGGAAGAACGCCAGCGGGGTCTCCGCGCTGCGCTTGCCGAACGCGTCGACCAGGCTCGGCGGCACCCCGGCGTACCCGTTGGCCGCGATGGAGAGGAACCACTGCCCGTCCCACGAGCGCAGCGCGTCACTGGCCGAGGACCCGTTGCGCCCGGACATCCAGCTCAGCGCGAGCAGACCGACCTCGCGCACCCCGAGGAACACCAGGGCGGGCGCGAGCAGCCGCAGCAGCCGCGGTGGGTTGAGCCGTGCGCGCAACCCCCGACCGCTCGACCCGGCGGCTTCAGGCACCTCATCGACGGCCTCGACGGCCGTGCTCGTCACGTCCGTGGCGGACACCGGCGACCCTCCCCGACTCACTGGCTCGGCGTGCCAACCCTAGCCGCACCGGCAGCGCAGTGGCGGGTGCCACATGAGCCCCGGAAACCGCGTGATGGCGCAGGTAGGCTCACCCGACAGACGCAAGTGCGCGGCGCCTCGCTCCTCGAGGGACCCGCGCACTCGGCATGAGGAGGTTGCACGCAAGTGGCGCTCGTCGTCCAGAAGTACGGCGGATCCTCGCTCGAGACCGCCGACCGGATCAAACGCGTCGCCGAGCGCATCGTCGCGACGCGCAAGGCGGGAAACGACGTCGTGGTGGTCTGCTCCGCGATGGGGGACACGACGGACGAGCTGCTCGACCTCGCCAAACAGGTCAACCCGGTGCCGCCGGGGCGCGAGATGGACATGCTGCTCACCGCGGGTGAGCGCATCTCCAACTCCCTGGTCGCGATGGCGATCAGCGCGCTGGGCGCCGAGGCGCGGTCGTTCTCCGGCTCGCAGGCCGGGGTGATCACCACCTCGACGCACGGCAAGGCCCGCATCATCGACGTCACCCCCAGCCGGGTGCGCGAGGCGCTGGACAAGGGCCACATCGTGCTGGTGGCCGGGTTCCAGGGCGTCAGCCAGGACACCAAGGACATCACCACGCTCGGCCGCGGCGGCTCGGACACCACCGCGGTCGCGCTGGCCGCCGCGCTCAACGCCGACGTCTGCGAGATCTACACCGACGTGGACGGCGTCTACTCGGCCGATCCCCGGATCGTCCCGGACGCCAAGAAGCTCGACCGGGTCACCTACGAGGAGATGCTCGAGATGGCCGCGAGCGGGGCCAAGGTGCTCATGCTGCGCTGCGTCGAGTACGCCCGCCGCTACGGCGTGCCCATCCACGTCCGTTCGTCGTACAGCACCAAGCCGGGGACGGTCGTCTCCGGGTCAATGGAGGACTTGCCCGTGGAACAGGCGATGATCACCGGCGTCGCGCACGACCGGTCCGAGGCGAAGGTGACCGTGGTCGGCGTGCCCGACACCGCCGGGGTCGCCGCGCGGATCTTCCGCACGGTCGCCGACACCGAGATCGACATCGACATGGTGCTGCAGAACGTGTCGAGCACGGTGTCCGGCAAGACCGACATCACCTTCACCCTGTCCAAGAGCAACGGCCCGACCGCGGTCGCCGCGCTGGAGAAGATCCGCGAGGAGCTCGGCTTCACCCAGGTGCTCTACGACGACCACGTCGGCAAGGTGTCCCTGGTCGGCGCGGGCATGCGCTCGCACCCCGGGGTGACCGCCACGTTCTGCGAGGCGCTGGCCAAGGTCGGCGTCAACATCGAGATCATCAACACCTCGGAGATCCGCATCTCCGTGCTCATCCGCGACACCCAGCTCGATGAGGCGGTCCGCGCGATCCACGAGGCGTTCGAACTGGGCGGCGACGAGGCCGCCGTCGTCTACGCGGGGAGTGGTCGCTGATGGCCGGACCTGTTCTCGCCCTGGTCGGCGCCACCGGCGCCGTGGGCACCGTGATGATCGACATCCTCAACGGCAGGCAGTCCTGGCCGTGGGGCGAGGTGCGGCTGATCGCCTCACCGCGCTCGGCGGGCAAGAAGATCACCGTGCGCGGCGAGGAGCTGACCGTGCTCGCGCTGGCGCCCGAGGTGTTCGACGGCGTCGACGTGGCCATGTTCGACGTGCCCGACGAGGTCTCCGCCCAGTGGGCGCCGATCGCGGCCGAGCGCGGCGCGGTGGCGGTCGACAACTCCGGCGCGTTCCGGATGGACGACGACGTGCCGCTGGTGGTTCCGGAGGTCAACAACGACAAGGTGGGCGCGCGGCCGCGGGGGATCATCGCGAACCCGAACTGCACGACCCTGTCGATGATGGCCGCGCTCGGCGCGTTGCACCGCGAGTTCGAGCTCAAGGAACTGGTCGTCGCCTCGTACCAGGCGGCGTCCGGCGCGGGCCAGGACGGCATCGACCGGCTCTACGCCGAGTACGCCGCCGTCGCGGGCAAGGAGGTCGGCAACCGCGTCGGCGACGTCCGCGAGGCCCTCGCCGCGGCCGGGCTGTCGCAGGAGGACTCGCCGTTCCCGGCGCCGCTGGCGCTCAACGTCGTGCCGTGGGCGGGCTCGCTCAAGGCGGACGGTTGGGCCAGCGAGGAGCTCAAGGTCCGCAACGAGGCCCGCAAGATCCTCGGCATCCCGGACCTGAAGGTGTCGGCGACCTGCGTGCGGGTCCCGGTGGTCACGACCCACTCGCTGGCCGTGCACGCCACCTTCGCCCGCCCGGTGACCGTGGCCCAGGCGCACGAGATCTTCGCCGCGCAGCCGTCCATCGTGCTGGTCGACGACCCGGCCGCCGGGAAGTTCCCGACCCCGGCCGATGTCGTCGGCGGTGACCCGACCTACGTCGGTCGGGTCCGCCAGGCGCTGGACTTCCCGAACGCGCTGGACTTCTTCGTGTGCGGGGACAACCTGCGCAAGGGTGCGGCGCTGAACACCTACGAGATCGCCGAGACCATCGCGGCGGCCCTGTAATCCGTAGGTTCAGGGGCGGTCCCGGTGTGGGACCGCCCCTGAGTCGTCTCTAGACCGCTACCGGTTCCTTGACCGACCGCCCCGCGCCGAGGAGCCAGGCCACGGCCGCGATCGCGACCCCGCCCATGCCCGCCACGGCGAAACCCCAGGCGGGGGAGGTGTGGTCGACGACGAACCCGATGCTGGGGGCCCCGATCGAGGCCCCCAGGGTGAACGCCGAGCTCTGCAGCCCGGTCGCCGCGCCGCGCATCGACACCGGGGCCAGCCGCGCGACCTCCTCACCCGTGGTGGCCACCGTCGGCGCGCAGAGGGCACTGCTGGGCACCAGCGCGAGCGCGAGCAGCCACCACTCGCCGACGAAGAGCGCCGCCGGGATGGTCAGCACCCCGAGCAGACCCATCAGCACGACCTGCGGCAGCGACCGCCGCACCGCGCCGTGGACCAGGCCGCCCGCCGCCGAGGCGGTGCAGATGACCACGACCAGCAGCCCGGTCCAGTCCAGCTGCCCGTTCGCCCGCAGCGCCGCGACCATGGTCACGTCCACGCCGGCCAGGATGAACACCGCGCCGCCGCCGACGACGAGCACGCCGATGAACTTGGGCGTCAGCCACTCCCGGCGCGGCAGCCGCGCCGTGTCCGCCTTCTCGTGGTCGGCGCGCACCCTCGGGTTGAACACCGCGATGAGCAGGCCGACGACCACGACCGCGCAGCCGAGGCCGGTCGTCGCCGCCTGCGGGGAGAGCTGGGTGGCCAGCAGCACCGCGAGCGCGGGGCCGACCATGTAGCTCAGCTCCACCGAGATCGAGTCCATCGAGAACGCCGTGCGCCGCAGCTCCTCGGGCACCATCGCGGCGATGGCCTGCCTGGCGATGGACATCGTGGGCAGCGCGAGCAGGCCGAAGAAGAACGCGGTCCCCAGCAGCACCGGGTACGACATGAACCGGGCGGTCAACCAGAACGCGCCCTCGCACGCGGTGGCCAGCAGGATCATCGGCCGCAGCCCGATGCGGTCCACGACGTGGCCCATCAGCGGCGCGCCGACCGCGACCCCGATCGTGCCGACACCGCCGACCAGGCCCGCGGCGCCGTAGCTGCCGCCGAGGCCGACCGCGACGAGCAGGGTGAGCACCATGGAGGTGGCGGCGAGCGGGATCCGGGCGAAGAACATCAACACCATCAGCGCGCGAACGCCCGGTAGGCCGAGCATCCGGCGGAACTGCTGCATGCCCCGATGCCACCCCACTCCACCCGGCGGGTCAACCGATTAACCACTACCGTGAGTTTTCTGGACTGACTCCAGATACGGCGGCCGTCGTGCCGCCGGGTCGTGCCACCACCACGAGCAGCCGGAGGAAACCATGGCTTCCAGCCGACCCACCACCAACAACGTGGGCATCCCCGTTGGCAGCGACAACGACTCGTTGACCCTTGGCGCTAACGGTCCGATCTTGCTGCAAGACCACTACCTGATCGAGAAGAACGCACAGTTCAACCGGGAGCGAGTACCCGAGCGGGTCGTGCACGCCAAGGGCGGCGGCGCGTTCGGCTTCCTCGAGGTGACCGAGGACATCAGCCAGTTCACCAAGGCCGCGGTGTTCCAGCCGGGCACCCGAACCGAGAGCGTGATCCGGTTCTCCTCGGTCGCGGGCGAGAACGGGTCCCCGGACACCTGGCGCGACCCGCGAGGGTTCGCGGTGAAGCTCTACACGACCGAGGGGAACTACGACCTCGTCGGCAACAACACCCCGGTCTTCTTCGTGCGGGACCCGATCAAGTTCCCCGACTTCATCCGCTCGCAGAAGCGCCGGGCCGACAACCACCTGCGCGACGCCGACATGCAGTGGGACTTCTGGACGCTGCGCACCGAGTCCGCGCACCAGGTGACCTGGCTGATGGGCGACCGGGGCATCCCGTCGACCTGGCGGGAGATGAACGGCTACGGCTCGCACACCTACCTGTGGGAGAACGCGGGCGGCGAGAAGTTCTGGATCAAGTACCACTTCAAGACCGACCAGGGCATCGGCTACCTCGCCCAAGCCGACGCCGACCGGATCGCGGGGGAGGACGCCGATCACTACATCCGCGACCTGTTCAACACCATCAAGGCGGGCAACCACCCGAGCTGGACCTTGTACGTCCAGGTCATGCCTTACACCGACGCCGCGGACTACCGCTTCAACCCGTTCGACCTGACGAAGGTGTGGCCGCACGGCGACTACCCGCTGATCAAGGTCGGCCGCTACGTCCTCGACCGCAACCCGGAGAACTACTTCGCCCAGGTAGAGCAGGCCGCCTTCGAGCCGTCCAACTTCGTGCCCGGTATCGGCCCGTCGCCGGACAAGATGCTGCAAGGTCGCCTCTTCGCCTACCCGGACGCGCACCGCTACCGGATCGGCACGAACTACGCCCAGCTCCCGGTCAACGCGGCCAAGGCGCCGGTGAACAGCTACGCCAAGGACGGCGCGATGCGGTACGCCAACCCCGGCGACCCGGTGTACGCGCCGAACTCTTACGGCGGCCCCCACGCTGACGCCTCTTACGCGGGGGAGACCGTGGCGAACTACGGCATCGAGGACGAGGTCATCCGCTCGGCCTACCGGCTGCACAGCGAGGATGACGACTGGGGGCAGCCGGGCACCCTGGTGCGCACCGTCTTGGACGACGCGCAGCGCGAACGCTTGGTGGCCAACATCGTCGGCCACGCCTCGGCCGACGTCAGCCCGCCGGTCCTGCAGCGAGTGATCGAGTACTGGCGCAATGTCGACAAGGCCCTCGGCGACAAGGTGGCCGAGGGGTTGGCGAAGTAAGCACCTCGGGGAACCTTGGGCCCGACCTGTCACCCGACCGGTCGGGCCCTCGGTCAATCCGCCCCGAATGTGCGACGTCCGCCCCGCTGTCGGGGTATGGGGTGGCCCGGCTCACGCACTGCGATGGCCATCTTCACGTTCGGTGACGGCCGCTCACTCTTCGGCTACTGCGATGGAATTCAAACCGCTAACGCTCCGCTTGATCGCCTCTTGCCCGTTCGGGCAGAAATGGTTTTCTCGGCCTTTCCCCGGTACTGAGTTGGTTGTCCACACCATGGACAACCGACAAGGAGAAACCCGATGAACAAGATCGCTCGTTTCGTCGCCGCGGGAGTCGCGGGTAGTCTTCTCGCCCTCGGTAGTGCCGGAATGGCACAGGCTGAAACAGCCACCATCTCCTCGGCGTCCGTCGAGCGGATCATGACCGCTGACAGCGCGTTGCAGTCAGCCGTCGCCAACCAGGACCTCGCAGGGGTCCAGACCGCTTTCGCCGACCTGCGCTCCTCCCTGGCCCAGTCCGGGGACGAGACAGCCCTCAAGCTCGACGCCGCGCTCGGTGAGCTCGAGCGCATCGTTCCCGGACTGCCCATCCCCGACCTCGGTGGTCTGACCGGCGGTCTCCCCGGGTTGCCGGGTGGTCTGCCGGGTGGCTTGCCCGGTCTGAGCGGCTTGCAGGGTCTGATCAACACCATCACCAACCTGCTGACCTCGCTGCTCGGTGGCCTGCCGCTGGTCGGTGGCCTGACCGGCGGTCTCACCGGCGGTGGCCTGCCCGGTCTCGGCGCGCTGACCGGTCTGCTCGGTGGCGTGCCGCTGGTCGGTGGCCTGACCGGCGGCCTGACCGGTGGCTCGACCGCCGGTGCGGCCGGTGGCCTCGGTGGCCTGCTCGGCGGTCTGCCGGGTGGCAGCCTGCTGTCCGGTCTGCTGGGTGGCCTGCCGCTCGTCGGTGGCCTGCTCGGGCACTGAGTGCCGACCTGCTAGCAACACCGAAGTACCCGTAGTACCCGTAGTACCTGGTGTGTGCCGATAGTGGCACCGAGAGCCGGTAATCCGATCCAGTCTCGGATCGGATTACCGGCCTCTTTATTTCACGCTTTGCCCAAACTCGCGGCAGGTTTAACGGCCTTGGTGAATTCTTGCGCAGGCCGGTGCATCGCCGGGGTCAATCAGCCGCCGGTGGAATGCCAGTGCGTGGTGTACGCGGCGGCCTCGGCGGCCAGCCACGCGTCGAGGTTGTCCAGATTGGTGCTGCGCGATAGCCGGTATTCCTTCGCCCGGCGGAGGTCGACCACCAGCGGCTCGGCGCCCGCCAGCAGGTCGGCCGCGCACACCGCCAGCAGCCGCAGCGCCGCGTTCGCCCCGTCGCGGGTCAGCGGCGCCTCCTTCAGGTGGAACAGCACGACCTGCAGCCCGCCGGAGCGCCCGCGCACGGCCAGGTGCGGCGCCACCGTCAACTCCAGACCGCCGACCCGCAGGATCGTCGCCGCGCAGTCCACCGGCGTCAGCCGGGCCTTGCGCCACCACGCGAGGAACCCCGCCGCGACCTCCTCGTACGCCCGCGGCTGCCCGGTCAGCTCTGCCGCGGCAACCGCTTCGGCCAGCACCGCCGCCGGGTCCTGCGCGCGCGCCGCGACCTCGATCGCGGCGAGGATCGGCTGGTAGAAGATCCGCCCGTAGTGGTCCGGCACGCCTTCGCGCTCGTGCGCCGCGGTGACGATCTCGGTGCGCCTGGACCGCCCGCCCGCCGCGTACTCGGCGAACGCCGTCGCGCTCGCCACCACCGCGCCTGCCCGGTGCTCCGCCACGTCCACCCCTGTTCCCGCCGTCGTGCCCATCACGGCCCTCCCTCGGTCGGTGTCGATCTCAATCTTACCGCCGGGGTATGACACAAGTGTTCGAATCGTGGGGCCTGACCTGCGCGGATTCGGCCGGTTTCAGATCTCGCGGAAGGTCGCGGCGACCTTCTCGAGCGCGGGGGCCGCGCTGCCGCGGCGCGACTCCAGCGTCCAGGTGATCACCTGGTGGTACCGCCGCTCGCCGTTGACGAGGGTGAACCAGAAGACGCACGGCTCGCCCTCGAACACCCCGGAGACCTCGTAGCGCACCGCCTCCCGGGTGCCGATCCGCACCGGCGTCGGCTGGCCGACCTTGGGGGTGTCGAACGGCATCTCCGCCATCAGCAGGATCGCGGTGTCCTCGTAGTCGGCGAAGTCGCTGAAGTCGGCCTTCTCGTCGGTGAGCACCATGAGGTAGCGCTCCTGGAAGACCTGCCCGTAGGTGAGCACGGCGTTCTCGCCGCGGTAGTCCTCCGGCAGCTCCCGCCAGTCCACGGGCAGGTCGAGTGCGCTGTGGCCGTCGATGGTCTTGACCTGGGTGACCCGGGTCTCCTCGGCGCGCTGCACGGGGGGTTCGCCCGACGAGGTGTCGATCGCCAGCCAGACGACCGCGCCCGCCAGCACGACCAGGACGACGCCCAGCACCGCCCACACCCAGGGCCAACGCCGCTTGGGTGGCGCGGGAGGGATGGGTGGGAAGATCGAGGGCAGCGCTCGATCGGGCTGCTCAGCCGCCCAGGGCTGCTCGGACATCGCGACACCGCCCCCAGGCCAGGTGTGTTCCCCGCACCGATCAGCGGGCGACGCCAGTCTAGCGGCCTGGCAGGATCGCTCAGGTGAGCACTCATCCAGTCGCCGAGGTACCGGACCACCTGTTCGCCGACGACCGGGCCGAGGCCCGCTGGCGGGCGCGCTTCCACGCCGCCCGGGTCAGCCTGCCCGACTGGGCGCTGCAGGCGCCGGACCGCACCGTGTACATCTCCAACGCCAGCGGGGTGTGGGAGGTCTACGCGTGGGACCGCGCCACCGACACGCACCGGCAGGTCACCGACCGGCCCAACGGCACCCTGCACGCCACGGTCTCACCGGACGGTGAGCAGATCTGGTGGTTCGCCGACACCGACGGCGACGAGTTCGGCACCTGGGTGGCCGAGCCGTTCGCGGGGCGCCCGGTGGACGCCGAGGCCGAGCCCGGCGTCGTGGGCGCGAAGGCGGGATACCCGGCGGGCCTGGAGATCGGCGACGAGGTGAGCGTCGTAGGCGTCGCCGACGACGACGGCACGACGATCTACCTATCGCGCGGTGGCGCTGAGGCCGAGGTGATCTACCAGAACGAGCACGACGGCGGTGTCGCCGCGCTCTCTTACGACGAGACCCTCTTGGCGATCGCCCACTCCGAACACGGCGACAACCGCCACCCGGCGCTGCGCGTTCTGTCTGTCGCTGATGGCTCTACCGTCGCCGAGAAGTGGGACGGCAAGGGCAAGGGTCTTAGCGGTATCTCGTTCAGCCCGGTCTCCGGTGACACCAGGCTCTTGGTACTGCACGAGCGCCGAGGCCGCGAGGAACTGCTGATCTGGGACGTCGCTGCGGACACCGAGCAGGAGATCGTGCTCGACCTGCCTGGCGAGGTCGACGCTGACTGGTACACCGATGGCACAGCGCTGTTGGTCGCGCACACCCATCAGGCGCGCAACACGCTGCACCGCTATGACATCGCTACCGGCACTTTGTCTACATTGGATACTCCGCCTGGGACGATCGGGTCGGCGCACACCCGCCCGGACGGCACGGTCGAGTACTCCTGGTCCAACGCTGCCGAGCCGTTCGCGGTCCGCGCTCTGTTCGGCGACGGCACCGATCGGATCCTTCTTACGCCGCCTGGCGACCGCGCCCCCTCTAGTGCCTCGCTGACAGATGCGTTCGTTGAGACCGAGAACGGCACCGTGCACGCGTTGATCGCCCGCCCGGTCGATGCGCCTGAGGGTCCGCTGCCGACGGTCTTCACGCTGCACGGCGGGCCACACGCGGCGGACGAAGACCGGTTCTCCGCCTATCGCGCCATGTGGGTCGATGCCGGGTTCGCCGTTGTTCACGTGAACTACCGGGGATCCACCGGCTATGGCTCTGCCTGGCGTGACGCGATCGAAGGCAGGCCTGGGCTTACCGAGTTGGCCGACGTTGCCGCCGTGCACGAGTGGGCAGTGTCATCTGGCGTTGCTGACCCTGCCCGCTGCGTGGTGAACGGCGCATCGTGGGGCGGCTACCTGGTCCTGTTGGCGCTAGGCACGCAGCCGGACCTGTGGGCTGCTGGCGTCGCCGGTGTACCTGTCGCGGACTACCTGGCCGCCTACGAAGACGAGATGGAGCCCCTCCGCGCGTTCGACAGGGCCCTCTTCGGAGGTTCCCCTGCCGAGGTCGGGGCGCTCTACGAGGAATGCTCCCCGATCACCTACGTCGACCAGGTACGCGTACCGGTGCTCGTACTCGCGGGCGAGAACGACCCGCGCTGCCCCATCCGCCAGATCGACAACTACCTCGACAGGCTCGCCGCGCGTGACCAGCCCTACGAGGTCTATCGCTACGACGCGGGCCACGGGTCGTTGGTGGTGGCCGAGACGATCAAGCAGTCGCTGATCGAAGTCCACTTCGCACTACGG
This sequence comes from Actinokineospora diospyrosa, assembly GCF_024171925.1. Classification (GTDB taxonomy): domain Bacteria; phylum Actinomycetota; class Actinomycetes; order Mycobacteriales; family Pseudonocardiaceae; genus Actinokineospora; species Actinokineospora diospyrosa. Next base: position 385,820 of record NZ_JAMTCO010000007.1, read on the forward strand.
GCCCTCAAGCTCCGCTAGAGCTGGCGCGGCCGGCCCCTCGCGGGGTCGGCCGCTCAGGCCCGAGCTAACGCGAACTCGGCGACCTGCAGCCCGATGGTCCGCAGGGTGGTCGGCACGCTCTCGTCGGTGCAGCCGCCCGCCGCGTCGAACTTGGTGTGGATCGAGTTGACCGCCGCGCCTAGCGGGGTCGGCCAGCCGCGTAGGGCGTGGGTGACCGCGCGTAGTGCGGTCAGCGTGTTCACTGCCGCCTGCCAGCCCGCCGCGGTCGCCACGCACCCGACGGCACGGCCGTCGAGGTACACGCGCTCGTCCTCGCGCAGGTCCTCCACGTAGTCGAGGGCGTTCTTGACCAGGCCGGACACGGTCCCGTGGTAGCCGGGGGAGACGAGGATGACCCCGTCGGCCTCCCGCAGCTCGTCGACCAGCCTGCGGGCGGCGTCGGTGCGCTCGGGCACGCCGGGGTCGTAGAAGGGCAGCACGAGGTCGGCGCCCGACAGCGCGGTCGTCTTGGCGCCCGCCTCCGCGGCACCGGCGAGCGCGATGCGCAGCGCCCGCTCGGACTGCGAGTCCGGGCGCAGGGACCCGCCGATTCCCACCACAGTGACCGTCACCGGACCATCCTTTCATCGCTGGGGTGACGGTACGACCTCCATCACGGTGGAGGTCCACATGGCGTTGCCCACTTGCCTACTGGGAAGTAACGTGGAGTCGGTGCTGCTCGACGCGATCCCGACCCGGGTGCTGGCCGCCGCTGTGCGCGCCCTCTTCGCCCTGCCCCGTCCGCTCCGCCGCCTCATCGCAGGCAGGCCCATCCAGGTCGACGGCCAAGAGCTGGCCTTGGACGCCCAGTTCCTCTTGACGCTGAACCGCCTGGCCACCGGCGACGGTCTTACCGCCCGCGAGCCCGTGAAGTCCCGGGCCGACATGGTGTCCTCGACCCGCCTTATCGGAGGGACACCAATCGAGCCGGTAGCCGTAAGAGACCTAGACCTCGACGGCATCCCCGCCCGCCTCTACACGCCCCCGTCGGCGAACGACAACGCCCCGCTTCTCCTCTTCTTCCACGGCGGCGGCTGGGTCATCGGCAACCTAGACACCCACGACAACCCTTGTCGCTTCATCGCCAAGCACGCCGAAGTAAAGGTCCTCTCCGTCGACTACCGCCTAGCGCCCGAACACCCCTACCCGGCCGCGGTGGAGGACGCCCTAGCCGCCTTCAACTACGCCGTCAAACACGCCGAGTCCCTAGGCATCGACCCGACCCGAATAGCCCTAGGCGGCGACTCCGCAGGCGGCAACCTGGCAGCCGTAACTGCCCAGCAGGCCGCTCTTACCCCAGGCCCCAAACCCGCCTTCCAACTCCTCTTCTACCCCGGCACCGACGCGACAGTCCGCCGCCGCAGCCGCGACCTCTTCGCCACCGGCTACCTCCTAACCGACAGAGACATCGACTGGTTCCTGAACCACTACGGCCCAGACCACTCCACCCGCGCCGACCCCCGCTTCTCCCCTCTACGCGCCCAAGACCTGACAAGCCTCCCCCCGGCCTACATAGCCACCGCAGGCTTCGACCCCCTCCGCGACGAAGGCGAGGCCTACGCAAACGCCCTCCGAGCAGCCCAAACCCCCGTGATCCTCTCCCGCCACCCCGACCTAATCCACGGCTACATCAACTTCCTCGCCGCAGGCCCCCGCTTCACCCAAGCCCTCCTGGAAGCCACCGCCACCCTCAAAGCCGCCCTCACCTTCTCGCCCAAAGATCCCCGGCGGTAAAGGCGGAGGAGGGTCTATCCGGGCTCCCTAGGAGAAGGTCGCCCACTTGCTCAGGGGTAGAAGGCCCTGAGCTTCTTTGATCGAGGTGCAGTGCTTTTTATCGATGTGGCGCAGGGTTATGCGCCCGCGATTCCCGTCGTTGGTCCAATACGCGCCCCTGAGTTCGTCTTTGCCGTACAGGCGTAGCTCGCCCGCGCCCTGTTGGTGGCCTGATCCGGGAGTGAACTCTCTGCGTAGCATGTAGACGTATGAGACCAGCACGGATCCGCTGTCAATTTGAGTTATTAGGTTGGCGACCTGAGACGAACCTTCCATGCCCTGCGTGTAGCTCTGTATGGTTACGGTCAGGAGGGTTTGCCGGATCACGAAGATGATCGGAATTGTCGTCGTGCCTTCCTGATTTTGTGGCACCCAGTTCGACTCCAAGTGGCCTGTCCATGTTCCCGCGATACGCGGGCGTTCGAAGATGAGTCGAAGCAGCCGCCACTTCCAGCCCCATTTCGCGTATGTGGCCCAGAACAGGGTGGTCGCAGTAACGGCGAGAGTGGCTCTGCGCAATGTGTGCAGGCCGATTTGCCAAGAATCGATCAACCATACCTGTAACGCCAAGGTGCCGAGTGCCACGATGGCGGTGGTAACCGCGAACCTTTTGAGGTCAGCTGCGCTCAAGGCAAGCGCCTCGCAGCCCCCGGCGTTGCGGTGTCGAATCGAATGCGGCCTTCCTTGTAAACCACGATTCGACCGCTTTGGCTGATCGCAACGGCGAGTTCGATGCTGGGGGCCAGGGATGTCAGCAGCGCTGACATGTTCCTCGCGCCGACGGCTGTCCCGGTGATGATCGAAGTGACGCCTTCGGGGATCGGAGGTGAGACGAACTGGCATATGTGTGTCAGTTCCAGGCAGTCCGCCCGAATCAGGTGGAACCCGTCATGGAACGGGCTGGATTTGTCGGCCAGCGGGGTCAGTAGCTCGGCGCTTTCGGTCGAGTCGCGCACGGAGATGGAGACAAGTTCGTTCTCGACCATTCGAACAGTGGGCAGGCGCAAGGGCGGCGAGTACAGGATCAGGCCAATCCCGGAGAACTGGTCGGTCTTCTGCTTGACGATCGCCTGCGCCAGTTCCAAGGCCCAGTCGTCAAGGTCGTCTTGGCTCATGCTGGACCCATCTTCGCCTGTCGTGGATCAAGTTGTACAACTATCCTGCGGCGTTTCGGAGCGTGAGAACGCCGGAGACGGGATTATTGCCTAGTCGCTGACGCGTTGGACTTGCCCTGTGCGTGTTCGGCTCAGCGGGTGGCCTGGCTGGTTCGCGCGATGAAGAAGGCTTGGCGGGCTAGGCGCGAGATGCCGATGAGGGTGGCGGTGCCGAATTGGATCTCTACGGTGCGCCAGCCCACGGAGCGGATGGTCAGTAGGCCGGTGAGGACGACTGCGGCCGTGACCGCGCCGAGTACGCCCACCCGGGCAAAGTAGCCGGACGTGGGTTTGTCGCCGCCATGCAGTTGCCAGTCGGACCATTCCTGGCGGGCTTTGGCCAGCTGGACCCCCGATACTGCGATCAGGCTCAGCAGTGCGGGTGCGGCGAAGCCCATCGACAGGATCAGGAGCAGTTCCCCGGTGGTGAACACAGGTCAGCCGGTCAGTTTGGCCTTGACCACCGCAGCGACCCTCCCGCCGTCGGCGCGGCCTGCGATCTTGGCGTTGGCGGCCTTCATGACCTGTCCCATCTGGCGCGGGCCGGGAGCTTCACCCAGTTGGGTGGTGACCTCAGCGACGGCCTCGTCCACGAAGGCCGCGATCTCGGCGTCGTCGAGCTGCTTGGGCAGGTAGGTGTTGAGGACCTCGGCCTCGTCCAGCTCCAGCTGGGCCTGCTCGGCCCGACCGGCGCCGGAGAACGCCTCGGCGGCCTCCTTGCGCTTGCGGACCTCGCGCGCCAGCACCTTGAGGACCTCGTCGTCGGTCAGCTCGCGGGCCTCGGTGCCTGCGACCTCCTCGGTCGTGACCGCCGCCAACGCCATGCGCAGGGTCGCGAGCCGGGTCTTCTCCCGGTTCTTCATCGCGGAGGTGAGGTCTGCCTGGAGTCGGTTCTTAAGCTCGGCCATGGGTGGAACAGTACTGATCGTTCAGCCCTGTCGCGGCGAACCCGTACGCTCGTGGGTGTGAGTGACGTAGTGAGGACCCTCAGTCGCATCGCCATCGGCACCACCGCACTGGGCGTGGCGACCATCGCCTATGCGGCTGGCTATGAGCGAACCCGCTGGACGCTGCGCCAGGCGACCCTGCCCGTGCTCGCTGAGGGTGCCCGGCCGCTGCGCATCCTGCACATCTCGGACCTGCACATGCTGCCCGGGCAGAAGTCGAAGCAGCGCTGGGTGGCCGCGCTGGACGAGCTCAACCCCGACCTGGTCGTCAACACGGGCGATAACCTCGCCCACAAGCAGGCAGTGCCAGCTGTCGTGCGCGCCCTAGGTCCACTGTTGAACCGGCCTGGTGTGTTCGTCTTCGGCAGCAACGACTACTACGCGCCTAAGCCGAAGAACCCCGCGCGCTATCTGTTCCCCTCTAACAAGCGCATCCACGGCATCCCGCTGCCCTGGAAGGACCTTCGTGCCGCGATGCTTGAGCGCGGCTGGATCGACCTAACGCACAACCGCACCCTCTTCACCGTCGACGGCCGCACCATCGCTGCCGCAGGCGTGGACGACCCCCACCTCCGTCGCGACCGTTACGACGACATCGCGGGCAAGCCCGACAGGCAGGCGACGCTCCGACTCGGGGTTACGCACTCGCCCGAGCCCCGCGTGCTGGACCGGTTCGCCGAGGACGGGTACGACCTGGTGCTGGCCGGGCACACGCACGGCGGACAGCTGCGGATCCCGGGGTACGGCGCCCTGGTCACCAACTGCGAACTGGACCGGGGACGAGCCCGCGGCAGCTCCCGCTGGGGCTCCCACACCTGGCTCCACGTTTCGGCGGGTCTGGGAACGTCGCCGTATGCGCCCGTGCGGTTCGCGTGCCCGCCAGAAGCCAGCCTGCTGACCCTCGTACCGCGCCTGACCAGCTCAGACCCGGCGCTGGACGGCTCTAAGGGAGCCCGGTTCGGAGCCAGTGCACGGGTCCGTTAGACTTCTCCCCGTTCCACTTTCGGGGTGTGGCGCAGCTTGGTAGCGCGCTTCGTTCGGGACGAAGAGGTCGCAGGTTCAAATCCTGTCACCCCGACACAGATCAGGCCCTGTTCGCAGTGATGCGGACAGGGCCTGATCTTGTTCGTGGGCAACAACCCCGGGCGACAACAGTGCCAAAAAGAACGGAGGGGCCTCAGTGAGGCCCCTCCGGCAAAGCAAAGTCAGCTGCGGTTGTCCGGGGGCTGTAGTGGCACCCCGTTGACCATCGTCGAGCTGTTCGCCTCGTGCCAGTCGAACGGGGGCCCCTCGGTCGGGCCCAGGTCGCCCTGCCAGTCGGTTGCTGGGGTGTCCGTCTGTTCGCGGCGGGCCAGTTCTTCCTGGAGTTGGCGCAGCAGGCCGAGTTCCTGGTCGTTGAGCGACTCGTCGACCGGGTCTTCCTTGGTCCAGGTTTCCGCTACCTTCGACGCCGCCTTGACGATGGGGGCGGGTGGGGTGCGGGGGACCAGTACCTCGGTGGCGTAGCGCATCGCGGTGTGGTGGTAGTCGGTTGGTTCGGTGCCGTCGCGGAGGACCTCGACGGAGGCGGTGAGGCCTGCGCGGCGGAGGGCGTGTTCCACCCGGTACGCGGTCGCGGCCGCGGAGCCGGTTGGGCCTACGCCGATCAGGACCACCCGGTGCGGGACCGCGCCGGTCGCTGCGCCGGACGGGGTCAGGCGCCAGACGGACCAGACGGCGCGGATGTCGGGGAGGGCGTCGAGGACCCGGTTGATCGCCTCGGCGACACCTTGTTCCGCGCCGACGCCGTCGACCTTGCCCGCGCCGAAGCGGTGGCGGGTCATGACCTCCGGTTCGACCAGCCGCAGCCGCTCGACCACCGACGGGTCGGCGTTGGCGGCGGCGAACAGGGCGAGCAGTTCCTCGCGCTCGCCCTTGCTCACCCCGACCGGGCCGGACACCAGGCAGCCCGCGATCAACTCCAGCGCCCGGTCGACCTCGGCCGAGGCCAGCAGCTCCCTGGCGTCGGCGAGCGCGTCGTCGTCCAACCTGCCCGCGAGGACCAGCAGGATGTCGTGCACGCGGACCGGCAGCGCCACCCCCGCCCACGAACCCTTGCCTGGCGAGACCTGCGTCACGTTCTGTCCCCTCTCGTGCGAGCGCCTAGCTGGGAACCAGGTGGCCCTCGGCGACCAGCGGTTCCGAGGCCGCCAACGCGGCCTGGTGGTACCTCGGCAACTCGGTGCCGACGGGCAGCACCTCGACCGCGGGCTCGTAGGTGCCCAGAGCCCGCAGCACCCGCTGCAGCTCCCCGGCCAGCCTCGGTGCGTCACCGGTCGTGGTGACCAGCACGACCCGGGCGACCGGCCCGGTAGTACGTCCCCTGCGCCAGCTCGACCGCGCCTCGACCACCTCGGGTCGACCACGCAGCATCGCGCTGAGCACCACGGCGACCGAATCGCCCATGCTCACCCATTCGGGCGACTCTGCGGAGAAGGTGTAGTCGAGTTCGCCGATTTCGTCCACCCACGCGAGCGCGTTGAGCTTCTCCGCGTCCGCCCCGTGACCCATCAGGGCGCTGACCGCGATCCGGTACTCCTCCGGCGTGATCGCCACCCGCTCGCGCAGCAGGGTCAGCGGCAGCGCCCTGGCCACGGCGTCGACCGCGTCGGCGGCCAGCCAGTCGCGGAAGCGCCACAGCTGGCGGTCGTTGAGCCTGCCCGCCAGGCGCAGCAGGAGTTCGTGGGCGCTCACGCGACCTCCACGGTCAGCTCGACCTCCACCGGCACCCCGCGCGGCAGCTCGCTCACCCCGACCGCGGAGCGCGCGTGCACGCCCGCCTCGCCGAAGACCTCGGCCAGGAAGTCCGACGCGCCGTTGAGCACCGCGGGCTGGCCGGTGAACCCCTCGGCGGAGGCGACGTACCCGACGACCTTGACCACGCGCACCACGGCGTCCAGGCCGACCAGGTTGTCGATCGCGGCGAGGGCGTTGAGCGCGGCCACCCTCGACAGCTGCTGCGCCTCCTCCGGGCTCACCTCGGCGCCGACCTTGCCGGTCGCCAGCGGCTCACCGCCGACCACGGGCAGCTGGCCCGCGGTGAACACCAGCGACCCGGAGCGGGACGCGGGCACGTAAGACCCGATGGGGGCCGCGACCGGGGGGAGTTCCACACCCAGGTCGGCCAATCGCGCGCGCCAGCTCATCTCACGCCCCCTTGGGGCGCTTGAGGTACGCGACCAGCTGCTCGCCGGTCGGCCCGGGCAGCACCGAGACCAGCTCCCAGCCGTCCTCGCCCCACTGGTCGAGGATCTGCTTGGTCGCGTGGATCAGCAGCGGCACGGTGGCGTACTCCCACTTGGTCAACTCAGCCAAGGCCGGTCCCTCACCTCGTCGCAGGTCGACCCGGTCGACCGACCAGGTCGGGGCTCACCCTAGCCGTTGACAGCCCGTGAAGACCCGCACGTCGCCGCGTGAGGCGCCGGGTGATCGGTACCGTTGCGCCATGGAGTCCTGGCGGGTCATCGCCACCGCGCTGCTCGGCGTCGCGGGGCTGGTGCTGGTGCTGCTGGCGATGGCCAAGGTGCGCGACCGGACCGGGCGTTCCGGCACGGTCGCCATCGCGGGCGCGGTCGCCTTCACCCTGCTGGTCGTGCTGGGTGTGTTGACCATCACCGTGCTGCCCGCCGGGGTCGTCTGGGGCGCGGTGATCGTGGTCGGTGTGGTCGCGTCCGCGCTGCTCCTGGTGGGTTGAGGCGGCGCTGATCACCCGGTACTCGGGGGGCGGGGCGGGTAACCGGGCATTTACGCTGAAATGGTGACCACCCCTGTCGTCGGCTGGACCGAGCAGATCGCCCGCGCGCGGCTGCACGTGGTGACCGGCAAGGGCGGGACCGGCAAGTCCACTGTGGCTGGCGCGCTGGCGTTGGCGCTGGCCACCGGCGGTAAGCGGGTCCTGCTGGTGGAGGTGGAGGGCAGGCAGGGCATCGCGGCGCTGTTCGACACGCAGCCGCTGCCCTACTCCGAGGAGAAGGTGGCCTCCGCGCCCGGCGGCGGCGAGGTGCGCGCGCTGCACGTGGACGTCGAGGCGGCGCTGCTGGAGTACCTGTCGATGTTCTACAACCTGGGTTTCGCGGGCCGCACGCTGCGCAAGATGGGCGCCATCGAGTTCGCCACGACCCTGGCGCCCGGCCTGCGCGACGTGCTGCTCACCGGGAAGATCAAGGAGTGCGTGACCCGCACCGACGACACCGGCAGGCACGTGTACGACGCGGTGGTGGTGGACGCCCCGCCGACCGGCCGGATCGTGAAGTTCCTCGACGTCACCAAGGCCATGGCCGACCTGGCCAAGGTGGGGCCGATCAAGGGGCAGAGCGACGGCGTCGTGCGGCTGCTGCACTCCGGTGACACCGCTGTGCACCTGGTGACCCTGCTCGAGGAGATGCCGGTGCGCGAGACCATCGAGGCAGTCGAAGAGCTCGACGGTGCGGATTTGCGACCGGGGGCGATCCTGCTCAACCGCGTCCGTCCACCCCGGCTGCCCGCACGTTCGGTTACCGCTGCCGCCGACGGCAGGGTCGACGCTTCCCGGGTACGCGCGGGGCTGCAGGCGGCAGGGCTAGCTCTGTCCGAGGGTGTCCTCGATGGACTGGTCGAAGAGACCGTGGAGCACGCCATCCGCGTCCAAGCCGAGCAGCGTGCCCGCGAACAGTTGGCCGAGATCGATCTGCCCGCGGTAGAGCTACCGGAGCAGGTTGACGGTATCGACGTAGGCACGCTCTACGAGCTAGCCGAGGTGCTTGTGGACCAGGGGGTCAGGTGAGCCCCTTGGAGATAGACACGCTCATCGACGACCCCGACACCCGGGTGATCGTCTGTTGTGGCTCCGGTGGCGTAGGTAAGACCACCACAGCCGCGTCTATAGCGGTCCGAGCCGCCGAGCGCGGTCGTGCGACCGTGGTGTTGACCATCGACCCGGCCCGCCGCCTTGCCCAGGCGCTAGGGCTCGCCGAACTGGGCAACGTGCCGCGCGAGGTCAGCGTCGCCGGGTTCGAACCCAAGGGCTCGCTTAGCGCGATGATGCTGGACATGCGCCGCACCTTCGACGACATGGTGATCGCGCACGCGGGGGAGAAGCGCGCGGAAGAGGTGCTGGCCAACCCGTTCTACCGGACCATCTCCTCGTCGTTCTCCGGCACCCAGGAGTACATGGCGATGGAGAAGCTCGGCCAACTCGCCGCCGACGGCACCTGGGACCTGATCGTCGTCGACACCCCGCCGTCGCGGTCGGCGCTCGACTTCCTCGACGCGCCGCAGCGGCTGTCCACCGCGCTCGACGGCCGCATGATCAAGCTGCTCACCGCGCCTGCCCGCGCGGGCGGTTGGGGTATCCGCAAGGTGGTCAGCGCCGGGTTCGGCCTGTTCGCCAAGGCCGTGTCGACCATCGTCGGCGGTCAGTTGCTCGCCGACGCGTCCGCGTTCGTGCAGGCCTTCGACGGCATGTTCGGCGGCTTCCGCGAGCGCGCCCGCAAGACCTACGAACTGCTGCGCTCCTCCGGTACCGCGTTCGTCGTGGTCGCCGCCCCGGAGCCGGACGCGCTGCGCGAGGCCAGCTACTTCGTCGAGCGGCTCGCTGAAGAGTCCATGCCGCTGGCCGGGTTGGTCGTCAACCGGACCCACCCGGTGCTGGCCCAGCTCCCGGCCGCCAAAGCCCTCGGTGCCGCGGAGAACCTGGAGGCCAGCGGCGGCGCCCCGCTGGCGGCGGCGGTGCTGCGCCTGCACGCCGACCGGGTCGCCCTCGCCCAGCGCGAGCGCCGGTTGATCGCCCGGTTCACCAAGGCGCACCCGGCGGTCTCCCTCGCCCACGTCCCGGCGCTCGCCGCGGACGTGCACGACCTGGCGGGCCTGCGCGACATCGGTGACCAACTCGCGGGCGGCTGACCCAGGGCACGACAGGTCGACGATCGTCCCCGGCGGGAACCGGGACATCGCGGCAGACCCCCCACCGCTGATATCTCGATCCCGCCGGGTTTCGATCGCATTGGCGAACGCTCCCGGGCTGGCCGTGCACTGACCGGACACCAGCCCTCGGCCGGGCAGCCCTCACCCGCGCGACGGCACCCAGCCGCCGCGAGGGGTCGGGCTGATCAACCGACCTGGGCGTCGATGTCGTCGTAGAGGTGCCTGCGGCGGGCGTCGTCGAGCAGGTCGCGCCACGAGAGCACGTCCGGCCTGCGGCGCAGCAGCGCTCGGCGCTCCCGCTCGGTCATCCCACCCCACACACCGAACTCGATGCGGTTGTCCAGTGCCTCGGCCAGGCACTCGGTGCGGACCGGGCACGCGATGCAGACCATCTTGGCCTTGCGCTGCTCGGCACCCCGGACGAAAAGCCCGTCGGGGTCTTCGTCCCGGCACGTGGCCCGGACCCGCCAATCGGCCTGCTGAGTTTCGAGATGCATATCCCCCACCCCTGTCGTCGTCGCGACCCTGAAACCCGATACCCCCCGGTACCGGTGCCTTCCAGCTCCACCTGCGGACCTGTTCGGCGCTGTCGTGAGACGTTGACGAACTTTACTGGGTCCCGGTTCCATCGAACACGCCGACGGACGCAGGTGTTACAGAAAGTCAATACGCCAGGTGGTGTCGTCCGAACGGCACTTCGCGTGACGGTTTCACGGTGGTCCGACCGGGTCACGCGTAGGCTGGTCCCCGTGCGTGTGGGAGACAGCCTGTTGAAACTTCTCGGCCTCTGCCTGCTCGCCGGGGTCCTCGTCGCCGGGATGATGTTCCCGATCGTGGGTGCCCTCGGCGTGGCCTCGAACCGGGCGAGCGACACGATCGACAGCGTTTCCGCTGATCTCGTGTCCACCCCGCAACCGCTGATCACCACGATCACCGACAGCGCGGGCACCCCGATCGCCTCGCTGTACGACCAGTACCGCATCCCGGTCACCGCCGAGCAGATCTCGCCGACGATGAAGGCGGCGCTGATCTCGGTCGAGGACCGCCGGTTCTACGAGCACCACGGCGTGGACTGGAAGGGCACCATCCGCGCGGCGATCTCCAACCAGTCCGGCGGTGACGTGCAGGGCGCCTCGACGCTGACCCAGCAGTACGTCAAGAACTACCTGATCAACGTGGTCAACCGGGACAACAAGACCGAGCAGTCCAAGGCCCAGGAGCAGACCGTCGCGCGCAAGCTGCGCGAGGCGCGGATCGCCATCCAGCTCGAGCAGAAGATGAGCAAGGAAGAGATCCTCACCGGCTACCTCAACGTGGTCGAGTTCGCCTACGAGGTCTACGGCATCGGCGCGGCGGCCAGCGCGTACTTCGGCACCAGCCCGGACAAGCTCACCGTGGCCCAGGCGGCGCTGCTGGCGGGCGCGGTGAACAACCCCGTGCTCTACAACCCGTGGCGCAAGCCGACCGAGTCGCTGCAGCGGCGCAACTTCGTGATCGACAAGATGGTCGAGAACCAGAAGCTGTCCGCGGACGTGGCCACGGCGGCGAAGAAGGAGCCGCTCGGCATCCTGCCCACGCCGAAGAAGCCCGCCGCGAACTGCGTCGGGGCGGGCCCGCAGTACGGCTTCTACTGCCAGTACGTCTTCGAGTACCTGGCCAAGCTCGGGTTCACCGACGACCAGATCAAGACCGGCGGCTACACGATCAAGACGAGCTTCGACGCGAAGGCCACCCAGATGGCCAAGGAGGCGGTCGAGGCGGAGGTGCCCAAGACGCAGCCGGGCATCGCGAACACGATGGCCGTCGTAGCCCCCGGCAAGGAGCGCCACCAGGTGCTGGCCCTGGTCGCCAACCGCGACTACGGCCTCGACCCCGGTGCGGGCCAGACCACCTACGGCCTGCCGAGCCGGATCGCCAACAAGTTCGGCGCGGGCTCCATCTTCAAGATCTTCACCGCGGCCGCCTACCTGGAGAAGGGCGGCGGCATCAACAACATCGTGGACGTGCCGGACACGTTCACCTCCAACGTCTTCACCGGCGGCGGCAAGACCTGCCCGCGCACCCCGGCGCCCAACGACGGCGACACCCGGTTGTACTGCCTGAAGAACGGCGGCAAGTACCCGGACAAGATGCCGCTCACCGACGCCCTGGCCACCTCCCCGAACACCGCGTTCGTCCAGCTCGAGGAGCGGATCGGGATGGCCCCGGTCGTCGACATGGCCAGCAGGCTCGGCCTGCGCGACACGATGGCCTCCAGCATGGGCGGCGTCGACCCGGACCCCAGCCGGACCGAGGCGGAGTACCGGCTCAGCCAGAACGACTTCTTCAAGCCCAGCGGCAACAGCGCGGGCAAGGCGTCGTTCACCCTCGGCCCCGGCCCGGTGAGCACCCTCGAACTCGCCAACGTCGCGGCCACGCTGGTCAGCGGCGGTGTGTGGTGCCCGCCATCGCCGCTGCTGGAGGTGCTCGACCGCAACGGCAAGGCCGTGGACGTCAACGAGCAGCCCTGCGAGCAGGCGATCGCCGAACCGCTGGCGAACACGCTGGTCACCGGCCTGTCGAAGGACGACCAGATCGCGGGCGGCACCTCCCGGCTCGCCGCGCAGGCGGTCGGCTGGGACCGGCCGATGATGGGCAAGACCGGCACCACCCAGGAGCACAAGTCCGCCGGGTTCGTCGGCGCCACCCCGCAGTACGCCGCCGCGGTGCTGACCTTCAACGACAGCCCCAAGCCGCAGGGCATCTGCGACTACGACCCACCGCGGCTGTGCGGCACCAACGGCAACATCTACGGCGGCAAGGTGCCCGCGCGCACCTGGTTCGCGATGATGAAGCGCTACATGGAGGGCGTCCCCAGGGCGGAGTTGCCCCTCATCGACCCGCGCTACGTCGACGGCGGCCCGGAGATCAAGGTCCCGGACGTGATCAACCTCAGCCAGGAGGACGCGACCAGGACCCTGCAGGACGCGGGCTACAAGGTCGTCGTCAAGGACCGCAACGACGCGCGCAAGAAGGGCACCGTCGTCGGCCAGTCGCCGCGCGGGGCCGCGTTGATCGGCGAGACGATCACGCTGCAGGTGAGCACCGGGTACGTGCCGCCGCCGCGCACGACCGACCCGTCGATCCCACCGCCCGGCACGACCGACATCCCCGGTCCGGGTACCGGCGGGGGCGGTGGTGGGGGCGGCACCCCGGGCCGACCGGGCAACGGCGGTAGGCCCGGTGATCCGACCTTCACGATCATCCCGCCGATTCCCTAGCTGATGAGACCGCCGGGCCGCTGTTGGCCCGGCGGTCTCGTGCTTAAGGCTGCCCGCGCAGGTACTCCAGTTGTGCCCGGACCGACCACTCGGCGGGCGCCCACAGCGACTGGTCGACGTCGGCGTACACGACCTCGACGATCTGGCGTGGGGTGGCTGAGGGGCCCAGTTGCGCCAGAGCGCCCCGAATCTGGTCTAGGCGTTGTTCTCGGTGGGCCAGGTACTCCTGGACGACAGCGACGAGATCCGGGAGATCTGGGCCGTGTCCGGGTAGTACTGCCGTGCCCGGCTTACGCCCCGCGAGTGTCTTCAGTGCGTCGAGGTAAGAGCCCAGTTCGCCGTCGGGTGGGGAGATGACCGTGGTGCCCCGGCCGAGGATGGTGTCGCCGGTCAGCACGGCAGAGCTACCTGCGTGATCGATGGCGAAGCAGATCGAGTCAGCTGAGTGCCCCGGGGTGTGTAGGACCTCTAGGTCCAGCCCGGCAAGCTGGAGGATGTCGCCGTCGCGCAGGGGTCCTTCACCGCGGCACAGGTCGGGGTCAAACGCGCGCACGGGTGCGTTGGCCCTCTCCGCCAGCCAGGTAGCGCCACCGACATGATCAGCGTGGTGGTGGGTGATCAGGATGGACTCGATCTCCCCGGCCTCGGCCAAGACGCGCTGCAGGTGGGGCAGGTCCTCTTCGCCGGGGTCGACGACGATCGAACGGGTCGAGTCCGGTGCCCGCAGCAACCAGGTGTTGGTGCCATCGAGCGTCATCGGGCCGGGGTTGTCTTCAAGAACGACGCTCGCGAACGGCGTCACTTGGCGCGAAACACCGTAGGCGGGGTGGGACATCGACACTCCGTTCGGTGGCGGGTTGTTCGGCCGACCCGACAGTAACCCCGGTTAAGGTCGCACCGTGCCCGAGTTGCCTGACGAGATGGTCCTGCCGGAGGGGTTCGCCCCGCCGGACGCGCCCTATCCGCCTGTCGTCCCACGAGACGCCGCCACCGTCATGCTCGTCCGCGACGGGGCGACCGGACTGGAGGTCTTCCTCCTGCGCCGCGTCATGGGCATGGCCTTCGCGGGCGGTATGACCGTCTTCCCCGGCGGCGGCGTGGACAAGCGCGACGCGGACACCACCATCCGCTGGCACGGCGAGCCCCCGTCGTGGTGGGCGGCCCGCTTCCGCTGCGACGAGTCCCTCGCCCGGGCCCTCGTCTGCGCGGCGGTCCGCGAGACCTTCGAGGAGTCCGGCGTCCTGCTCGCAGGCCCGGACGGGGCCGGCGTCGTCTCCGACACCCGTCCGTTCCACGCGGCCCGCCAGGCCCTGGTCGACCGCGAGTACTCCTTCGCCGAGTTCCTGGCCGCCAACGACCTCGTCCTGCGCGCGGACCTGCTGCGGCCGTGGTCCAACTGGGTCACCCCGGTCCCGGAGCCCCGGCGCTACGACACCCGCTTCTTCCTCGCGTCCATGCCCACCGGCCAGCAGGCGGACGGCGCCACGACCGAGGCCGAGGACGCGATCTGGCAGACCCCGGCCACGGCCATGTCCGACTGGAAGACCGGGAGCCGGGCACTGCTCCCGCCGACCTGGATGACGCTGGCCGAGCTGGACGAGGCCGGGTCCGTGGCCGCCGCCGTCGCCGCGGAGCGCGTGATCGAGAAGACGACGCCCGAGATCATTCGCGACGGCGACAAGCTCCGGGTGGTCCTCACCAAGGAGTAGCGGCCGATCCGCTGTGGACGCTGAGAGCACCGGGTCCGTGCGGGCCGTCGACGGAGAGCGGCCTGGCTGAGGCGCGCATCGTCGGGCTCGTTGTCCGGATCGACCACGTGCCTGCCAATGCGGCTTGAGCAGGCCTGGGCAAGATCAGCGCGGACAGGGGTGGGTCGGGCTGTCCTGGCCGGGTGGGGTGCCCCAGGATGGGCGCATGAGTGGCGTGCTGCGGGTCGGGTTGGTCGGAGCGGGGCCGTGGGCGACGACGGTCCACGGGCCGGGGTTGCTCGCGCACCCCGGGGTTGAGCTGACGGCGGTGTGGGCTCGTCGGCCGGAGGCCGCGGCTGCCCTGGGCGCACCGGTCGTGGGGGAGTTCACCGAGTTGCTGGAGCGGGTGGACGCCGTGGCGTTCGCCGTTCCCCCGGGCGTGCAGGAGGGGCTGGCGATCCGGGCCGCCGAGGCGGGCAAGCACGTGATCCTGGAGAAGCCGGTCGCCGGTGATCTCGCCGGGGCGCAGCGCGTGGCCGCCGCGGTGGAGCAGGCCGGGGTCGCCTCGATCGTGGTGTTCATCCGGCGGTTCGCGCCTGAGGTCGTGCAGTGGCTGGCCCAGATCGAGGCCCACGACGGCTGGGCGGGCGCGAGCGCGCGCTGGCTCTCCGGCGCGCTCCTGGGCGGCGCGTACTCGCACTCGGCGTGGCGACACGCGGGCGGCGCGCTCGCCGACATCGGGCCGCACGTGGTCGACCTGCTCGACGCCGCGCTCGGCCCGGTCACCGACGTCCTCGCCGCGCACCGGGGCGAGCCGGACATCTGGCAGCTGGTGCTCCAGCACGAGGGCGGCCGCACCAGCACCGCCACCCTCTCGATGGCGCTCCCAACCCGCCCCACCGTCACCGACCTGGCCGTCTACGGCGTCAACGACCTCGCCTACCTGGAGCTGTCCGGCCGCGCGACACCCGCGCCCGACGCCTACGCCCAACTGCTCGACGAGTTCGTCGAACTGGTCAACACCGGGCAAACGACACACCGGGTCGACGTCACCCGAGGCGTGCACATCCAGCGCGTCCTCGACAAGGCCCTCCGCTTGGCCACCGGCTGAGGCGCTCGCGGCCGGACCGAACAGGTCGCCCATGATCGGTCGGAACGCGGAGCTGGCCGCCCTGCTCGGCGCCGCGCGGGACATGCCGTCGGTGGTCTTCGTGGAGGGTGCGCGGGAGGGGCAAGATCAGGTCACCGAGTCCGCCGCCGCCCGGGCGCGTGGGTGGTCCGGCTAGGCCTTGGGCGGCAGCATCGGCATCAGGATGTACCGCAGCTCCACCTCCCCGGGGTCGACAGCGGTGAGCACCGTCGCGCGCATGCCCGGTTGGATCGCCAGCTCCACCCGCTGACCGGCGAACGGCCGCAGGGCGTCCAGCAGGTACCGCGACTGGTACGCCGGGCTGGTGCGGCCGCCGGATACCGTGGTTTTGACCGACTCCTCGGCCTCGCCCGCGTTCTGGTCGGTCGCCCGCAGCCGCACCTCGGAGTCGCCCACCTCCAGCTTCACCACGCCCCTGGCGTCGCTGTAGAGGGCTACCCGCCGGGTGGCCGCGGCCAGCGCGTCCGCGTCCACCACCACTCGGGTGTCCACATCGGACAGGGCGAGCTTGGTCTCGCTCAGGTACGTCCCGTCCAGCACCGCGGTGGTCACCGCGGTCTGGCCCCAGCTCGCCGCGAACTGGTTGGCCGCGGCCACCAGCCGCACCTGGCCCACGCCCGACACCTGCTTGGCCACCTCGACCAGCAGCGTCGCCGGGACCATCACGTCGACCTCGCCGTCGGCCGCCCACGGCAGGCTGGCGATGGCCATCCGGTACCGGTCGGTCGCGCGCAGGACGAGCCTGTCGTCCTCGGACCGCAGCCGGACGCCGGTGAACACGGGGAGGGCCTCGTCGCGTGCCGCCGTGCTGGCGACGGTCGACAGGGCGGTCGCCAGCGAAGCGCCGGAGACCACCCCGCCGGAGCCGCTGACCGAGGTCACGCCCGGGTGCAGTGTGTGGTCGAGCAGCGGCAGCGCGAACCGGGCGCCTTCGGCCCGGATCGCCAGCCGGTTGCCCTCGACCACCAGCCGGACCTCGGGCTCGGTCAACGCCCGCAGCGTCTCGGCCAGCGGTTTCGCGGGCACCAGGACCTGGCCGTCGGTGTGCACCAGCGCCGGGCACGACACCCGTGCGGTGCGTTCCCGGTCGCTCGCGCCCAGCTCGACCCCGGCCGCGGTCGCCGTCAGCAGGACGCCGCTGAGCACGGGGTCGACGAGCTTGCCCGGGACGAGTCGTACGAGGTCAGCGGCCGCCGCGGCGAGCGCTGCGGTGGGGGCGGTGAGGTCCATGCGGTGAAGGTAGTGGCTGGGACCGACAGGCGGCGGAAGTTGTCCACAGGCCCGATCAGGCCATGGCGGGCACCGCTCGCGGGTTCGGCGCGGCGGCGACGCTGACCGTCGCCCGGCGGGCGTAGACCACCGCGGCGAAGGCGAGTCCCACACCGGTCGCCACCAGGTACGACGACCAGATGCCCACGTGCTCCACCAGCTGCCCGCTCACCAGCTGCCCCAGCGCCAGGCCCAGGGTGACCGCGGTGATGATCCAGCCGAACGCCTCGGTGGCCGAGCTCGACGGCGCGACCAGGTCGATCGCCGCCGAGTGCGTGGTGGCCTGCGGGGTCACCATGGTGCCGACCAGCAGCAACGCCACCGCCAGCCACACCAGGGTGGTGGGGATCGCCAGCACCGCGACCAGCACGGCGAACGCGGCGAGCAGCGCCGACAGCCGCAGGTTCAGCGCCCGCGGCCACGGCCGGATCCCGTAGACCACGCCGAACAGCACCGAGCTGATCGACAGCAGCCCCAGCAGCAGCCCGCCCGCGGGGGTGTTGCCCGCCGCGGTCGCCGCCGCGGGCACCGCCACCTCGACGAACCCGATCACCGCGCCGAAGCCCATCGCGGCGATCGCGAGGGTGCGCATGCCCGGGTAGGCCAGCGGCCCGAGCAGGCCGGACGAGTGCTCGACCGGCTCCGGGCGGTGCGTGCGGATGGTGTGCGTCATGGCGAACCACACGCTGCCCAAGATCATGCACAGCGCGGCGGCCGCGAGCCCGGTCCCCGGCCACGGCAGCGCGATCAGCAGGCCCGAGATGGCGGGGCCGAGGATGAAGAAGACCTCCATGCTGATCGCCTCGTAGGCCAGCGCCGCGTCGCGGATCGGCCCTACGGGGGTGACCCGCGTCCACATCGTTCGCGAGGCGGAGGCAACCACCGGCTCGGTAGTGCCAACAGCGACACCTAGCACTACCAGCAGCGCGGTAGGTGCCCCTGACTCGGTCGCCACGATGGTCAGCCCGACGAACACGCCGAAGAGGGCCGTGGTGATCAGCAGCGGAACGGCGGCGCCGACCCGGTCCATGATCCGACCCTGCCCGACCGACCCGATGGCCAGCCCGATCAGGGTGCCCGCCGACACCAGGCTCGCCGTGGCGTAGGACCCGGTGGTCTCGCGGATGTAGAGCAGCATCGAGAAGCCCACCATGGCCACCGGGAGCCTGCCCAGCACCGAGGCGAGCGCGGGCCCCCGAGCGCCCGGGGTGGTGAGGGCAGCGCGGTAGTCGGCGAGACCGGCGGAGTGGGACATGCGTACCAGTATGCATTTTCCGGTACGGCCGTACCAGTAATTTCCCGGTGGTTTCCGCCACCGCCCTGTGGGGTATGTCTCGGTTGCGTAACAGTGACGGGGATTCTCCGTGAACCGAGGCAACGCGAGCGGGACGAGGTGAGTCCTTGAGGGTGAAACCACTTGAGGATGGGGTGGGGAACCGTGCGATGGTTGCCCGAGTGGGTACCCCCACCACGAGTTCCCTCCGGAAGCGGGTCGGGGCCTGGTCCGGAGGGCGGGGAGCGTGAGCCGTCGGGGGATGGTTCACGCGACAGCGGGAGGTCGGTGCGCCGCGTCGGGGGCGGCGCCCGGCCTCTCGTCGCATGACAGCGCTTAAAGCGACAAGAAGGCCCGGTCCTCAGTGGACCGGGCCTTCTCGTGTGTTAGCTCTACCGCGCGCGTCGCGCCAACCGCTCCGGGTCGAGGATCAGCACGCTCTTGCCTTCCAACCTCAGCCAGCCGCGGTGGGCGAAGTCGGCGAGGGCCTTGTTGACGGTCTCCCGGGAGGCGCCGACGTACTGGGCGATCTCCTCCTGGGTGAGGTCGTGGGTGACCCGCAGCAGCCCGGCCTCCTGGCTGCCGAACCGCTGCGCCAGCTGCAGCAGCGCCTTGGCCACCCGGCCCGGCACGTCGGTGAAGATCAGGTCGGCCAGCATGCCGTTGGTGCGCCGCAACCGGCGGGCGATCACCCGCAGCAGCTGCTCGGCGATCTCCGGGCGGGTCGCGATCCACTGCCGCAGCGCGGGCCGGTCCATGGTGACCGCGCGGACCTCGGTGACCGTGGTCGCGGTGGACGTGCGCGGGCCCGGGTCGAAGATCGACAGCTCGCCGAACATGTCCGACGGGCCGAAGATGCCCAGCAGGTTCTCCCTGCCGTCCGGGCTCTTGCGGCCCAGCTTCACCTTGCCGGACTGGATGATGTAGAGCCGGTCCCCCGGTTCGCCCTCGGCGAAGATCACGTGCCCCCGCGGGAACTCCACGGCTTCCAGCGTTTGAGCGAGCGCTTCGGCCGCGGCCGGCTCGACCCCTTGGAAGATGCCCGCGCGGGCCAGGGTCTCATCCACCTCGGTCCTCCTGTTTCCACCCGACGTCAGCGCATTCCCGCGACGTCGATCACGACACACAGTGTAGGGCGTGGCCCGGGGATCTCCCGTCGGCTCGCCGCCGTGGTGGCCCAAGACCACCCGCGACGTGCCTGCTCACGCACCCAGCCGCATGACCTTAGCGCCTAGGCCCCGCCCCGGCGACCGCGCTTGGCGGCCCGGCCACCCAGCCTGCGCAGCCGGAACAGCTCGAGCGCCCGACCGATGCCGTGCCCGTAGAGGGCCCGCACCTCGTCCGGCCGCGCCGACTCGAGGAACTCCTCGACGTCGGTCTCCTGCACGGCGACGTGCCGCAGCCGGGCTTCCACGCGCTCCATGAACAGCGCGAAGAACATGATCACTAAAGGTACCGCGAACACGAACCAGACAGCCATGTGTCGTCGATCCTCGCTCCGTAGCCGCTACCGCCTAGCCGACCCCGGGGTTCCGCCTCCGGTCCCGGTGCCGGTGTCACCCTGGTTGACGTCTGGGGCACATTTGGGGTTGTCCGACGGCCCGTAGGCTAGCGAGGTGCCGCCGACCACCCGACGCCCGCCCCAGCCAGCAGCCGAGGAGACCGGACGCGACCTAGGACTGACCAGGCGGGTGCGCAGGATGACCCGCGCGCTCGCCGAGGGGTACCCGGACGCACATTGTGAGTTGGACTTCACGAACCCGTTAGAGCTGGCTGTGGCCACGATCCTGTCGGCGCAATGCACCGATGTGCGGGTCAACCTGACCACGCCCGCCCTCTTCGCGCGATACCGGACCGCCGCCGACTACGCGGCCGCCGACCGTGCCGAGCTCGAGGAGTTCATCCGCCCGACGGGCTTCTACCGCAACAAGACGACCTCGCTCATCGGTCTCGGTGCCGCGCTCGTAGAGAGCCACGGGGGCGAGGTCCCCGGGAAGCTCGAGGAGCTGGTGAAGCTACCGGGCATCGGCCGCAAAACGGCCAACGTGATCCTCGGCAACGCTTTCGGCGTGCCCGGTATCACTGTGGACACCCACTTCGGCAGGCTCGTCCGCCGCTGGGGATGGACGGAAGAGGAAGACCCGGTCAAGGTCGAGCACGCGATCGGCGCTCTAGTCCCGCGCAAGGACTGGACGATGCTGTCGCACTGGGTCATCTTCCACGGCCGTCGCGTCTGCCACGCCCGCAAGCCCGCCTGCGGAGCCTGCCTGCTCTATCGCGACTGCCCGTCTTTCGGTGATGGACCTACCGAGCCCGAGCAGGCCGCGAAGCTCGTCAAGGGTGTCGAGGCACCCCACCTGATCTCACTCGCGGAGCGGACCCGCGACGGCTACCGGCCGGGGAAGCCGACCGGGTGACCACGACCGCGAGGTGGGTGCTGGTGGCGGTGATCCTCGTGGTCGCCGCGACCGTGGCGTTGTGGCCGCGCGGCTCGGATCCCGCGCCGGCGCGGCCGGGGCCGGACCTCACCGCCGAGCGCACGGCGGCCGCCCTGAAGCCGTGCCCCACCGGCTCCGGTGCCCCTGGCCTGGCGGAGGCCAGCGCCGAGTGCCTGTCCGACGGAACGCGGGTCACCGCGGGCAACGTGTTCGGGGGGCGACCCGTCCTGGTCAACGTGTGGGCGACTTGGTGCATGCCGTGCCGCGATGAACTCCCGCTGCTCGCTGAGTACGCGGCGGGTCCAGGCGCGGTCGAGGTCATCGGGGTCGCTGTGCAGAGCTCGGACAAGGACGCGCTAGAGCTCCTGGCCGCACTCGGCGTGCGGTTCCCGAACCTGCTAGACCGTGACGGGCAGGTTCAACGCGGGCTGCGGGTGCCAGACGCCCTCCCGGCCTCTTACCTTGTCGCAGCGGACGGCACGGCCACGTTGATCACGCAGCCACGGTTGTTCCGGTCGGTCGACGATGTCCGCTCGGCTGTGGACAGCCATGTCAGCCACGTCGGAGGGGGCCGATGAGCACGCATGGACCGCTGGTGGACCCGGTAGGGCTACCGGACTGGCTCAGTCCTGTCGTCGCCGCGACCGCCAACCTGGACTTAGGTCTGTGGCGTCGGTTCGCTGCTCCTGGCCCGGGCTCTCGTGATGCCGCTGTGCTGATGCTGCTCGGCGAGACTGCCGAAGACGGCCCGGACCTGCTCTTCCAGCTCCGCGCCGACACCGGCGGCAACCACTCCGGCCAGGTCGCCTTCCCCGGCGGCGGCGCCGAGCCGGGCGACGACGGACCGGTGGGCACCGCTGTGCGGGAGGCGGTCGAAGAGACCGGCTTGGACCCGTCCGGGGTCCGCCCGGTCGCGTTGCTGCCCAGGCTGCACGTGCCCGTCTCCGGGTTCGACGTGACGCCGGTCTTGGCGCACTGGGAGCACCCGAGCCCGGTGCACGCGGTCGACGCGGCCGAGACGCAGGCCGTCGCCCGGATCCCGATCGCGCACCTGGCCGACCCGGCGAACCGGTTCCGGGTGTCGCACCCGCGCGGCTACGTCGGCCCCGCCTTCGCCGCCCCGGGCATGCTGATCTGGGGTTTCACCGCCGGTCTGCTGACCATGCTGCTCGCCGTCGGCGGCTGGGAACGGCCCTGGGACGCCGGTGACGTGCGGGACTTGGACCGGGCCTGGCGCGAGGTCGGTTCGGGGGTCCAGTCGTGAACTGGGTGGACGTGCTGGTGATCGCCCTGGCCGTGCTGGCCGCGGTGTCCGGGGCCCGCCAGGGCGTGGTGACCGCGCTGCCCGCGTTCATCGGGGTGCTGATCGGTGCCATCGCGGGCATCAAGCTGGCGCCGCTGGTGGTCAAGCAGATCGACTCGACGCCGACCAGGGTGGCCTTCGCGGTGGCGGTGTTCGTGCTGCTGGTGGCCCTCGGCGAGACGTTCGGGGTGTGGATCGGTCGCACGATCCGGCAGAAGATCTCCTCGCCGAAGCTGGCCGGGGTGGACAGCGCGCTCGGCGCTGTCGTGCAGGGCGTCGTCGTGTTCGTGGTGGCGTGGCTGATCGCGCTGCCGTTGACCACCGTCGGCGGGTTGCCCGGCCTGGCGTCGGCCATCAACAACTCCGCGGTGCTCGGTGGCGTCAACGACGTCATGCCGCAGGCTGCGCGTGGGCTGCCTAACGAGCTGCGTCAACTGCTGGACGTCTCCGGGTTCCCGGCTGCGGTCGACCCGTTCGACCGGACGCCGAACAAGGAGGTAGACCCGCCTGACCCGGCGTTGCAGGCCAGCGCTGTGGTGCAGCGGGTGCGCCCGAGCGTGCTGAAGATCAACGCCAAGGCGCCGTCGTGCGAGCGGGCGCTGGAGGGCAGTGGGTTCGTGATCGCCCCGCAGCGGGTGATGACCAACGCGCACGTGGTCGCTGGCGCCGATGAGGTCAGCGTGGAGGCCGGTGACCGGACCTTGCGCGCCACAGTCGTGCACTACGACCCCGCCACCGACTTGGCCGTCCTGAGCGTGCCCGCTCTTAGGGCTGATGCCTTGCCGTTCGCGCCAGGTGATGCCGCTAGCGGCCAAGACGGCATCGTGCTGGGTTATCCGCTCGACGGTCCTTACACCGCCGCAGCGGCGCGCATCCGGGACCGCATCCCGCTGCGAGGCCCGGACATCTACGACGCGAACACGGTCGTACGGGACGTGTTCACGCTGCGCGCCAAGGTCCTAAGCGGGAACTCCGGTGGCCCTGTGGTCAACCCGAACGGCGAGGTCATCGGCGTCGTGTTCGGCGCGGCAGTGGACAACTCGGAGACCGGGTACGCCCTGACCGCCGCTGAGGTGCGCTCCGAGGTCGGCGAGGCCCCCTCGCTGCGCGAGCCGGTCGGCACCGGTCGCTGTTCTAGCTAGTGGTCGACGTTCTGGGTCGAGCCACTAGCCCTTCACGAAGGCGGTCAGCAAGGCGCTGGCCGTCTCCGGAGCCTCTTCGTGCGGGAAGTGCCCGACCTTTGGCAACTCGTGCGTCTCGGTAGAGCCACCGATCCACGGCGTGGAAGCAGCGCGGGTACGGGGAAGGACGCAGGGGTCGTCAGCGCCGTAGAGCTGTAGGACAGGGGCCTCGATCTTGCGACCGAGCGCCTCAGTGAACCGGCGTCCGTCGCTGCGCACCTGAGAGCGCACCGCCCACCGCAGGTATTCGAGGGAACTGTGCGCGGTGCCGGGAACCAGCATCGCGGTCCGGTAGCGCCGTGCGGCTTCCGGGAGCTCGTTCCAGTACTTGCCCGACCAGGAACGCAGGCGGTCTTCGATCAGGGCGGCACCGTCGTTGGTGAGCCGTCGCTCCGGCACCATGGGCAGCTGAGCGGTGAACAGGTGCTTCACCGCTCGGGCCTGATTTCGTGGGGTCCTGCGCAAAGCGGTGCGGCGGATTTGTCCTCTTAGGGCAAGAGGGTGCGGGGCTGAGAAGGTCGCCAATGACTGCACAACGCGCGGGTGCAGTGCGGCGACAGTCCAGGCCAACAGGCCACCCCAGTCGTGCCCCACCAGATGCGCCTTGGGTTCACCGAGCGACTTCACCAGCCCGGCGACGTCACCCGCCAGTGTCCAGGCGTCGTACCCGCGGGGAGGCTTGTCCGAGTCGCCGTAGCCGCGCAGGTCGACGGCGACCGCGCGGAACCCGGCGTCGCCCAGCGCGCTCAGCTGGTGGCGCCAAGACCACCAGAAACCACCGAACCCGTGCAGCAGCAGCACGAGCGGGCCTTCGCCGGTCTCGGCCACGTGCAGCCGGATGCCGTTCGCGTAGACGTCGCGGTGCGCCCACGGGCCATCGATGCGGACGCTCGACGGGTCCGGGCGGGCGGGCACGACGGGTCGCTCAGGGCTGGGGTTCGCCGCGGTGGGTCAACGCGGCAGCGGTGTCCTTCACCGTGGAGATCGTGCGCTCCGGCGCCCGCAGCGACTTGAGCTTGCGGAAGCCGAGGAACGCGAAGAGGACGGCGACCAGCAGCATCAGCACGAACACGCCACCGAAGGCGATCGAGCGCAGCACACCGAGGTCGGCGATCAGTTCGGCGAGGGCGAAGAACAGGAAGAACGAGCTGTAGAGCAGCACGGTCAGCGCGATGATGAAGAAGACGCTGCCCTTGATCCCCTTCTTCACCTCCTTGGTGACCTCGGACTTGGCCAGCTCCACCTCGGCCCGCACCAGGGTCGACAGGTGGGTGGTGGCGTCCTTGACCAGGTGTCCGATGGACTGCTCGCCCGCCGCCGCGATGGCGCGGTCGTCAGCGAGGGGGATCGAGGGGACTTGCGGCAGCCCCGAACCGTCTGCTTTTCCGTGCGCGCTGGTCACCTGCGTCATCGTGCCATGCTCGGTCATCGGGGGCCGGGCGGGCGGTCCCCCGCCGCGTTTCGCCGGTGCGCCCGGCCACGTCGGATGAGCAGTCCCGCGGCCACGAGCGAGGCCACCATGGACGCGATCAGGACTCCCGCCTTGGCCAACTCGGCGTCCGGCCCGCTTAGCGACAACTCCGCGATGAGCAGGCTGACGGTGAACCCGACGCCACCCAGCACCGCCACCGCGGCCAGGTCGCGTTTGCCCAGGTCAGCGGGCAAAACGGCCACCTTGAGGCGTACCGCGAGCAAGGCAGTTCCGGCGATCCCGACGAACTTGCCCACGACAAGACCGACGAAGACCGCCAAGACCAAGCGGTCACCGGCGAGCTTGCCGAGCACCTCAGCCCCGATAGGCACACCAGCCGCGAACAGGGCAAAGACAGGCACGGCGACCGCAGCCGACCATGGCTGGAGGCGGTGCTCCAAGCGGAGCGCGGGCGCCTCTTTCTCGTAGGGGTCTTTCCGGACTCGGGTCAGCAAGGCCAGTGCCACCCCCGCGAGCGTCGCGTGGACGCCGGAGGAGTGCACTGCGACCCATACCGCGATCGCGAGCGGTACATAGATCCACGCGGAGGTGACCCGGCGGCGTTGGAGGTACCAGTACCCAACGAGCAGAAGCACTGCCACGCCTGCCGCGACCAGGTTGAACGAACTGGTGAACAGGACGGCGATTAGCAAGATCGCACCCAGGTCGTCCACCACGGCGAGGCTGAGGAGGAACACTCGAGCGCTGTTGGGCATACCTGAGCCAGTCAGCGCCAACACACCCAGCGCGAATGCGATGTCAGTTGCCACGGGTACCGCCCACACGGCGCTCGCGCGTGGATCCCCCCAAGCGATGGTCAGCGCTACGAGTGCAGGCACGACCATGCCGCCGATCGCCGCGATCACCGGCAAAAGAGCCGACTTGAAGTCGGACAGCTCGCCCAACACCAACTCGCGCTTGAGCTCCAAACCGGCGACGAAGAAGAAGATCGCCAGCAATCCATCCTTGGCCCACTCACCGACAGTCAGATCCAAGTGCAGAACGTGCGGACCGATCACTGCGTCCCGCACCCCGGTGTAGAAGCCGGACAGCGGGGAGTTCGCCAGCACAAGGGCAACTGCGGCAGCGGCTAGCAGCACCATCCCGCCGACGGTCTCGGTTCGCAGATAGCGGGCGAACTCGCTAAGCACGTTTGGGGCTGAAGGGCGGCGGCGGTGCGGCAAGGGCTACTCCTAGGCATGGCTGATCTACCTTGCCGACCAGACTTCCCGGCGCACCTAGTGAGGAGCCTAACCCGCCGCGCGCTATCCCACCGTTACGCCGAACAGCACGCCGACGTAGTAGGTCGCGACCATCGCCAAGACGCCTACGACCACATTGCGCGTCACTGCTCGCCTGGCTTGGGCTCCGCCTAACCGGGCACTGACGTACCCGGTTAGAACCAGGCCGACGATCACCGCCGCCATGCAGACCCCAACGCGGGCGGTCACCGGCGGCAGCGCAATCGCCACGAGCGGGATAAGAGCGCCGACCGCGAACGACAGGAACGACGCCCAGGCCGCCTGCCACGGGTTGGTGAGGTTGTCCGGATCGATCTGCAGCTCGGCCTCGGCGTGCGCGTGCAGCGGGTCCTTCAAGGTCAGCTCGTGCGCGACTTGCTCGGCCAGCTCGGGGGACAGGCCCTTCTGCTGGTAGATGTCGGCCAACTCGCGCTCCTCGGCCTCCGGCATCTCCAGCAGCTCGCGCTCCTCTTTGCGCAGTGCCGCCAGCTCGGTGTCGCGCTGGGTGCTGACCGACACGTACTCGCCCCCGGCCATCGATAGCGCGCCCGCCACCAGCCCGGCGACCCCGGCGGCCAGGATCGCGGTGCGGTCCGCGGTGGCCCCGGCGACACCCACCACGAGGCCCGCGGTCGAGATGATGCCGTCGTTGGCGCCGAGCACACCGGCGCGCAGCCAGTTCAGCCGTCCGGCCAGTCCGTTGTGGTGCGGCTCACCCTCGTGCGGGACCAAGGCGTCGCTGTCGGTGCTCACCCGGGCATTCTCCGCTCAACCCGGGTGGTTCCTCCAAGACCTGTCGGTCCGATGACCGAAGATTGTGGTGTGTCTGACTCGAGCAAACCCATGCCGACGTGGCGTGCCGTCGCCTTGATGTTCCGGGTACCCCGCCGCGGCAGGGGGTTCTGGTTCAGCCTGGCCATCGATCTGATCTGGCCGTTGCTCGCCGTGTTCACCCGGCTACGGTTCCGCGGCGCGGAGAAGCTGCCGAAGTCCGGTGGGGTCGTGCTCGCGTCGAACCACCTGTCCTTCGCTGACCCGGTGACCGTGACCGCGTACTCCTTGGCCGCCGGTCGCATCCCGCGCTACCTGGCGAAGGCGAGCCTGTGGCGCGTCCCGATCCTGGGCAAAGTCCTTACCGGAGGCGGGCACATCCCCGTCGAGCGCAACACGGCTCAAGCGCGGCACGCCTACCTCGGCGCGGTTAAAGCGATCGAGGGCGGCGAGTGCGTGATGTTCTTCCCTGAGGCGGGGTTCTCCGACGACCAAGACCACTGGCCGTCACGGCGGGTCAAGAACGGCGTCGCTCGAGTGGCGCTGGAGACCGGTGCTCCGGTGATCCCTGTCGTGAACTGGGGGACGCACAGGCTCTTGCCCGCGACCGCCAAGTTCCCCAAGTTGTTCCCCCGCAAGACGATCGACATCGTCGCGGGAGACCCGGTAGACCTATCCGACCTGTCTGGCACTGACCGGGAGTCCATCGAAGAGGCGATGAAGCGCATCATGCACGCCATCACCGAACTCCTGGCCACCCTGCGCAACGAGGCGCCCCCCACCCGGTGACCGGGTAAGAGGCGCCTCGAACGCTATAGAGCGGTCAGTCCTCGGAGGTGTTGGTCTTCAGCCCGCTGCTGATCAGGTCCATGACCGCCGAGTCCGCGAGCGTGGTGGTGTCGCCGATCGCCCGGTTCTCCGCCACGTCGCGCAGCAACCGGCGCATGATCTTGCCGCTGCGGGTCTTGGGCAGCTCGTTGACGATCAGGATCTGCCTCGGCTTGGCGATCGGGCCGATCTCGCTCGCCACGTGGTCGCGCAGGGTCTTCACCGTGTCGTCGGCCGCCTTCGCCGAGCCGCGCAGGATGACGAACGCGACGATGCCCTGACCGGTGGTCGGGTCGCTCGCGCCGACCACCGCGGCCTCGGCCACCGTCGGGTGCGACACCAGCGCCGACTCGACCTCGGTGGTGGAGATGCGGTGCCCGGAGACGTTCATCACGTCGTCCACCCGGCCCAGCAGCCAGATGTCGCCGTCCGCGTCGTACTTCGCGCCGTCACCGGCGAAGTAGAAGCCCAGGTCGGCGAAGCGCGACCAGTAGGTGTCGCGGTAGCGGTCGTTGTCGCCCCAGATGCCGCGCAGCATCGACGGCCACGGCTCGTCGAGCACCAGGTAGCCCCCGCCGCCGTGCGCGACCTCGTTGCCCTGGTCGTCGACGACCTTCGCCGAGATGCCCGGCAGCGGCTTCTGCGCCGAACCCGGCTTCGTGTGCGTCACCCCGGGCAGCGGGCTGATCATGATCGCGCCGGTCTCGGTCTGCCACCAGGTGTCCACGATCGGGGTCCGGTTGGCGCCGACGTTCTCCCGGTACCAGATCCACGCCTCGGGGTTGATCGGCTCTCCTACGCTACCGAGCACGCGCAGGCTCGACAGGTCGTAGCGCGCCGGGATGTCCGCGCCCCACTTCATGAACGTCCGGATGAGCGTCGGCGCCGTGTAGTAAATCGACACCTTGTGCTCTTGGATGATCTCCCAGTGTCGACCTTCGTGCGGGGTGTTGGGCGTTCCCTCGTAGACCACCTGGGTCACACCGTTGGACAGCGGCCCGTAGACGATGTAGGAGTGCCCGGTGATCCAGCCGATGTCGGCCGTGCACCAGTAGACGTCGGTCTCCGGCTTGAGGTCGAAGACGGCGTGGTGGGTGTAAGAGGCCTGGGTGAGGTAACCGCCCGAGGTGTGCAGGATTCCCTTGGGGTTACCGGTGGTCCCGCTCGTGTAGAGGATGAACAGCGGGTGCTCGGCGTCGAAGGCCTCCGCCGCGTGCGTCTCCGCCTGGCGATCCACCAGGTCGTGCCACCACACGTCGCGGCCCTCGGTCCAGTTGACGTCACCGCCGGTGCGCCGGACCACGAGCACGTGCTCGATGGACGGGGTGTGCGCGGTGGCCTCGTCGGTGTTGTCCTTCATCGGGGCCGGGGCGCCGCGCCGGTACTGCCCGTCGGAGGTGATCAGCAGCCGGGCCTGGGCGTCGTCGATGCGCGAGCGCAGCGCCGTGGAGGAGAACCCGCCGAACACAACGCTGTGCACCAGGCCGAGCCGGGCGCAGGCGAGCATCGAGTAGATCGCCTCGGGGACCATCGGCATCTGGATGGCGACCCGGTCACCGGCCCGCAGGCCCAGCTCGCTGAGCGCGTTCGCGGTCTTGCTGACCTCGCGCAGCAGGTCGGCGTAGGTGATCGTCCGGCTGTCGCCGGGCTCGCCGACCCAGTGGATCGCGACCCGGTCACCCAGACCGGCCTCGACGTGACGATCGACACAGTTGGCTGCCACGTTGAGCTTGCCGCCGACGAACCACTTGGCGAACGGCGCGTCGTCCCAGTCGAGCACCCGCTCCCAGCGGGTGTCCCAGGTCAGCCGCTCGGCCTGCTCGGCCCAGAACGCCTCCCGGTCGGCGCTGCCCTGCTCGTAGGCAGCCGCCCCGACGTTGGCCGCCGCGCTGAACCCGTCGCTCGGGGCGAACACCCGGCTCTCCGTCGACAGGTTGTCCAGCGTCGGTGTCTGACCGGACTGCTCGGTCATGGACCTGACCTCCTCGGTGAATATCCGGTTCTCCCGGCGGGCGCGGCGGTTGTCGAGAGGAATCTAGTGCTCCGCGCGCCCGCCCGACAGTCCGACACCGCATAGGTATAGACCAGTAACGCCCTCTTCCGAGTTCGTCCGATCGGTGGGTATCTGCTCCGTTCGGCTGTCCTCTTCCGATTCTGCGGAAAGTAGCCTGGTGGGGACGTACCGTGGTCGGCGGTGATCCGGACAGGAGATGGCCGAGCAGGCGCGAGAGAGTCGGATGTCGGGTGGGGGGACGATGGGTGGGCGCTCACCGCTGGCGGGACCGGAGTTCCGGGCCCTGTGGGTCGCCGAGGCGCAGTCGGTCGCCGGTGACCAGCTCGCCAGGGTCGCCATCTCGGTCTTGGTCTACCAGCGCACCTCGTCCGCCGCGCTCACCGCGCTGACCTACGCGCTCACGTTCCTGCCCGACATCGTCGCCGGGCCGCTGCTGTCCGGTCTCGCCGACCGCTTCCCGCGCCGCGAGGTGATGGCCGCCGCCGCGCTCAGCCAGGCGCTGTTCGTCGCCGTGATGGCCATCCCGGGCGCCCCAATCTGGCTCGTCGCCGCGTGCGTCGCGCTGGAGGCGGCCGCGCAGGCGCCGTTCAAGGCGGCGCAGACCGCACACGCGCGGGTACTGCTCGGCAACGAGCACTTGGCCGCCGGGCAGGCGCGGTTGACGACGCTGCGCGAGGTGGGCCAGCTCGCCGGGCTCGCGGGCGCCGCGGCCGTCGTCGGGCTGCTGGGGACCACACCCGCGCTCATCATCGACGCGGCCACGTTCGTCGCGTCGGCCGCGCTGTTGCGGTTCGGGCTGCGGCCCCGGCCCGCCGCCAGGACCGCCGCCGTCGCCGGGGACGGTGTACTTCAACCGGATCGCCGTAGGCGCGCGGTGGTAGCCCTATCGCTGTTCGCCGCGCTGACTGTGTTGCCACACGGGTTGGTAGTACCTCTGGTGCACGAACTCGGCGCGCCCATTTGGACTGTGGGGTTGCTGCTCGCAGCGGATCCGCTTGGCCTCGTCGTCGGTGCTTACGTCTTCTGCCGGGCTGGCAGACCGCGGGACGCGCAACACGCGCTGATCGCCCCGCTGGCACTGGTCTGCCTGGGTGCGCTGGTCTTCTTCGCCGCTCGCCCGCACCCGGTGCTCGCGGCGTTGCTGTTGGGGATCTCCGGACTCGGCGCCGCTTACCAGATCCTCGCCAAGTCGGCCTATGTCGAAATGCTCCCGGACGCGGTCACCGGGCGCGCCACCGGCCTGGTCCGAACCGGCCTGCGTGCAGGGCAGGGCCTGTCGGTGCTGGTCGGTGGCCTACTCGCCGAAGCTCTCGGTTCCGCTTCGCTGACCATCGCGCTGGCCGGTGTGGTCGGGACCATAGGCTGCGCGATAGCGGGCTTCGTCTGGCACCAGGGGAGGTCCGCGGTACCGAGGGAGGCGGTGGCATGACCCAGGATCAGTACTCGCGGTTGCGCATCGCGGCTTCCTCCTCGACGGATAGGGCTGCTGGATCGACTTGGACTCAGGTGGGGGCCTCGCCCCGCACCGCCGGGATCAGTACTCGCGGTTCCGCACGGTTATACCTCCCTCTCGGGTCCGGGGGGACCGAACGTACCCCGCCCGCCGCGGGTCACGTTAAGTGTCCCGTCTGTCGCAAAGGGGGACAATGCCCAGTCTGACAAGTCCCCGGGGCTCCCGCTTGTCCGGCATCCCCCTACCGCGCCGGATAAGGGGCCTCGACCTCCTGGCCCACACGACCACCTCCGGTTTCGCGTGGATCGTGGCGACCGAGGTGGCGATCTTCGCATGGGCGGTGGTCGGCGCGGTGTCGGCCGGATGGCCGGATTCCCTTTCGCTGCGGCTGTTCGCGCTGCTCACGGCGTTCGCGATACTGCACATGGAGGCAACCCGACCGGCGGAAGAACGACGCAGGGCCGCGCATCTGGCCGGTGAGCACATCGACCACACGGGGGTATGGACGGCGGCGGGTGCCCTGGTACTGCCGATCCCGCTCGTCGTGGTGCTCGTCCTGGTCATCCGGGTGCGCCGGTATTTCATCGCCCGGAAACCGCCCGGACGCTACGTGTTCACCACTTTCGCCATCACCTCGTCCGCTTTGGCCGCCCAGGCGCTGGCCACCGCGACCCCGTTGCACAACTGGGTGCGCGGCGCGTCGGTCGAGCCGAACCAGGTCCTGCTGGCCACGATCACGGTGGCGGCCGCGTTCGGCGTGTACTACCTCTCGCAGACCGTGGTGATCGGCATCGCGCGTGGACTGCGCGGCGACTGGTCGTGGGTGTCGATCCTGGGCAACCGCAAGGAGAACGCGGACCTGGCGATCACGCTGTGCCTCGGCTTGATCGCGGCCTGGGGCGCCGGTGTCGCTTATGGCCTGCTGCTTGCGGCTTTATCGGTCGTTGTCGTCGGCTATACGCGGCACACGCAGCGCATTGAGCAGTTGGAAGTGGAACGCGACCGGCTGGAGGTGGACGCGCTGCACGACCCGTTGACGGGCTTGGCGAACCAGCGCGGTTTCAACCCGGCCGCCACCCTCGCGCTTGTGGCCGACCAGGCCCGCCGCCGCCCGACCGCGGTGATGATGTTCGACCTGGATCGGTTCAAACAGGTCAACTCCCGGTTAGGCCATTTAGGCGCGAACGAGGTTCTTAAGGCGCTCGCGGGGGTCTTACGCACCAGCGTCCGCCGCGACGACCTCGTGTGCCGCTGGGGCGGCGAAGAGTTCTCGGTACTCCTACCTAGTACTTCCCGAGCGGACGCGTGGGCGATCGCGGAGCGCATAAGAGGTGCGGTCGAGGCGATGACGGTGGAGCTGACGAAAGCGGCTGGCGGGCGTACCGAACTGGTTGGTGACTTCACCATCTCCGGCGGTATCGCGTTATCGCCCGAGCACGGGACCGATTTAGCAACCTTGCAGGAGTACGCCGACCAAGCCCTGGCGAAGGCGAAGGACGGCGGTCGCAACCAGATCCGGGTCACGCCGTCGGTACCGCTACCTGGTCCCCGAACGAACCGCGAGCGGACCCTGGACCCGAGCTAGCGGTCCGCGAACCCGCCGGTAGTGTCGCTGACGTGACCGATCCGTTGGCTCCGTTGTTGGACCTGCCCGGTGTCGCCGACGCTGTTGAGAAGGCCCGGAACGCGGTTGCCGAGGTACACCGGCATCCCACGAACCGCCGCGGTTGGCCCGCTACTGCTGCCGAGGCTTCCGTCCGCGCCGCCCGTGCGTCTGCTGTTTTGGACGGTGGCCCTGCCGACATCCCTGAAGACGGCGAGGTAACCGACCCGGTGTTGGCTGGCGCGCTGCGAGTTGGTGAAGCACTCGGGCCTCTGCTGCCGACGTGGGAGCGCGCGCCGATGCAAGCGTTGGCCCGGTTGCACGTCCTCGCTGCGGCTGATCTGGTCCACAGTGACCACTTGGGCAGGCCCCGCCCCGGTCTGGGAGTCACAAGCAGGCTGGACTTGCTCGCTGGTTTCGTTGCCGGTGGTTCGAAGGTGCCCGGCCCTGTCTTGGCCGCGATCGTCCACGGTGAACTTCTCGCTCTTATGCCGTTCGGCGCAGCCGACGGTGTAGTCGCCCGCGCCGCAGCTCGCCTTACGTTGATCGGCACCGGCTTGGACCAGAAGGGGCTCGCCGTCCCTGAGGTCGCTTTCCTTCGCCAGGCGAACGTCTACCGTGCCAAGGCAGCTGCATTCGCCTCCGGTGACCCTGACGGCGTCACCGAGTGGATTGTGTACAGCTGCCAGGCAATCGAAGCCGGCGCGCGCGAGGCGACCGGGATCGCCGACGCCGCGGGCTGATCAGTACGCGTGCGCCCCGGCTCCGAGAAGCCCTAGCGCTCGGCGGACGTGCCCGCTGGACTCCGCGAGCGCCCACGCCGCCTCCCTGATGTCCACACCGGACAGCAGGTGCACCATGGCCACCTTGAGGTCACCGTGCGCGGCCAGTAGCGCGGCCGTGCACTCCTGTTGCCCGGAACCCGTCGCCTCACGCAAGATCCGTAGGCTCCTACCGCGCAGCTTGGCGTTGGTGGCGCGCATGCTGACCATGAGGTTGGAGTACGTGCGACCCATCTTGACCATGACGGCGGTGGAGAACGTGGTCAGCAGGATCTTCTGCGCGGTGCCCGCCTTCATCCGGGTCGACCCGGAGATGGCTTCCGGGCCGGTGTCCACAGCGATCACCAGGTCGATGCCGGGTGCGCGAGCGGCATCGGGGTTGTTGGACACCAGCGCGGTCGCTGCGCCGATCCGGTGGGCCTCCGCGAGCGCCCCCAACACATAAGGGGTGCGGCCAGAGGCAGTTAGGCCTAGCACGAAGTCGCCGGGCCGGGCATCGCGACGCATCTCGGCCGCCCCGGCAAGCTCATCGTCTTCTGCACCCTCGACGGCTTCCCGCAGGGCGGTAGGGCCACCTGCGTGGTGGACCAAGAACCAGTCGTCGGGGACGTTGTAGGTGGGCATCAGCTCTGCAGCGTCCAAGGTCGCCAACCGACCGGACGTCCCCGCGCCGACGTAATGCACGCGGTGGCCTGCTTGTAGCGCCTCGGTGGCCATGTCCACCGCCCTGCTCAACTGCGGCAGAGCGGCGGCGACGGCCGTAGGCACCAACTGGTCCTCGGAGTTGATGGTGCGCAGGATCTCGAGCGTGCACATCCGATCGATGTCCTTGGTGCGCGGGTTGCGCCGCTCGGTCGGGGAATCCACGTGGACCGACTGTCGTGGCACGGTCATCTCAGTTCCCCCTCCCCGGAGCGGTTCACCCGCGCACCCGGTCTCATTTCCCGGTCTCCCGCGGCTTGCGCCGCCCGTCGTGCCTGGTCTCCAGCCGGTGCGTGCCGACCGCGTCCCTGGTCGAGTCCAGCGCCCGGATCGACTGGTCCAGGTGCCGCTGGGCGACCCCGATGAACAGGCAGTCGACGACGGTCAGCTGCGCGATGCGGCTGGCGGTCGCCCCGGAGCGGAACGTGGTCTCCCTGGCCGCGGTGGTGAGCACCAGGTCGGCCACCTCGGCGATCGGGGACGTCGGGTAGTTGGTCAGCGCGACCGTGGTCGCGCCGTGTTCGCGGGCGGTGCGCAGCGCCTCGACGGTGTCCGCGGTGGCGCCGGTGTGCGAGATCGCCACCGCCACGTCACCGGGGCCGAGCACCGCGGCCGAGGTCAGCATGATGTGCGTGTCGTTCCAGGCGAAGCTCACCCGGCCGATCCGGTGCAGCTTCTGCTGCAGGTCGGCGGCGACGAACGCACTGGCGCCCACCCCGTAGACGTCGGTCCGGCCCGCGGTGGCGACCGCGTCGACGACCTTGGCGAGCACCTCGATGTCCAGCTGCTCGGCTGTCTCCTCGACTGCTCGGGCGTCGGCGAAGGTGACCTTGCCGACGACGGTCTTCAGGTCGTCGTCGGACTCGATCTCACCGCCGAGGTCCCGGTCGGCGCGCGCGGCGGTGCGAGCCGTGTCGGCGGCAAGCGCGATCCGCAGCTCGGGGTAGCCCCCGACGCCGATCGCCTTGCAGAACCGGGTCACGGTTGTCTCGCTGGTGCCTGCGGCCTCGGCTACCTCGGTGATGCTGCGCCGCGCCACGGTGGACGGGCTGTCGAGCACGACCTTGGCCACCCGCTGCTCCGCACGGGCTAGGCCGGGCAGGAGCGAGCGAATGCGGACCAGTGGGCTTGACTCGCTGTGTTCTGCTGTCATTTGACTCGCACTCACGTGGGAAACTTACTAACAGTTACAAGGTAGTACAAGGCGGTGCATGACATCTGGCGGCAACGCTACCCAAATGTGTCCGTACCGGTCGTCGCCCCTGGTGGGGGCTTGCTCACCGCATCGCTGGACGAACGCGGATTGTTAGCACCCAAAGGTCAACGAGTTTTGGCTGCCCACCCGAGCGGGCGTATCAAGTGGGGTTGTTTCTCACCGTTGAGTAGGTTTCGACCACTCTGAGTGACGAGAATTCGATCAATCGTGACCCCTCGCCCGGTGTAGCGACTGTCTGTGACATACCGCCACCGAAATGTCACATGCGCCCCGACCGGGGCGATTGCGTTGACTGTCCACCAACTGCGGTGCCCAGAACCGGACAAAGCGGCTACTTCCCCCGCGGGTGCGCCCGGTCCCGAGGCCCGCACGGGCACCGCTCGCCACGTCTCGCCCGACCCCGCCTCGAGTAAGAGGCCGTCGTTCGGATCAGTGTCGACGAACACGTCGAACCGGACGGTCACCTCGCCGCGCGCGGCGAGCGGGGGAGTGAGCAGTGTCGCGCCACCGGTGGCGGTGTACCAGGCCGTTGGACCCTGGCGCGGTCGCACAGCGAGTGCTCGGGCCAGCGCGGTCGCCAAGGTCTCCCGCGCGGAGTTGATCGAACCGTTGGTGCGCACGGGGTGCACCCGGTTGGTCAGCCGGATCGCGATGGACCGGGACGCCGGGTCGAGCACGAGCGAGGTGCCGGTGTAGCCGGTGTGCCCGGCGGTTCGGGGGCCGGAGAGGCCGCCCATGTACCAGCGCTGGTCGAGCTCGAAGCCGAGCCCGTGGGCGTTACCCGGGTAGGCGGCGTTGTGGTTGGTCAACATTTCCCGGACGGTGGCCTCCCGCAGGATGCGCTTGCCCCTGTAGATGCCGCCGTTGAGGATCGTCTGCCCCAAGACGGCGAGGTCCTTGGCCGTGGAGAAGATGCCCGCGTGCCCGGCAACCCCGCCGAGCGACCAAGCGTTCTCGTCATGGACCTCGCCCCGGACCATCCCGCGGACGGGCGCTGTCTGGAACTCGGTGGCGGCGATCCTGCCTCGCTTGTCAGCCGAGGGGTTGTACCCGGTGTCCGTTAGCCCTAACGGCGTGGTGATCCTTTTGGCGACCACTACGTCCAACGGTTCACCGCTAAGTCGCTCGACCAGCACCCCGAGGGTGATGAGGTTCAGGTCGGAGTAGGTATAGACGCTTCCCGGTGGCGCTGCCGGCGCGCGGTCCATGACTGCCTTGATCCGGGCCGGCTTGTCTGGCCAGTCGCTCCAGAGAGGGATGAACGGCTCTAGACCCGATGTGTGGGTCAGCAGCTGTTTGACGGTGATCGTCTCTTTGCCGTTGACACCGAACTCCGGCAGATAAGACGCCACTCGCTCGTCCACGGCGACCTTGCCGTCCTCGACCAGCCCTAGGACGGCGATAGAGGTGAACAGTTTGCTCACCGACGCCACGTCGAAGATGGTGTCCGGCCGCATGGGCACTTGTTGGTCGCTGGGCAGTTCGGCAGTGGCATCTGCGTACCGGACAGCCTTACCGGTCGCAGTCAGATCGACGGTGACACCGTCGTGGGCGAGTAGGGACACAGCGCCTGGGAAGAGGGGGCTGTTGGCGATCGTGGTCTTAGCCTCCGCGATGGGGGCGGGGTCTAGACCGGCCGACTCAGGGCTACCTACGTGCAGAACGGTCGTTGGTGGGGAGAACCCGGGCATAGGGACGTCGAACCGGCCCTGTGGCCCTACCGCCGCGCCTCCCGTCGTGACCGCCAAGACCGCCATAGCCGCTCCTAGCTGCACGAACACCGCCTGTTCTCCTCACTACTGATACAGCAGGTAGGGGCGGCGCAGTCGCCGGAAGCCCGCGATCTCCGGCTCCCACGCCCCGATGACCTCGCCTGCGCTCGCCCCCGCGGACACCATCTGCCGCAGTCGATCGGATCCCGAGAGCTTGTCGATGTAGTTGTCCGCCCGCCAGGCAAACACCTCCGGGTAGACCTGCCGGGCTGCGACGATCATCGCCACGGCGGTGCCTATCGCGTCGAATCGGCGGGGGTCGGTGATGTGGACCTGCACGCCTCCGCACACCAGGCCGGTGAACTTGCCGAACGTCGGTTGGAAGTAGGCCTCCCGCAGCCGCGCGCCGTGCACCGCGCCCACGGCCTCGACCCACCGCCAGTCGATGCCGGGAGCGCCGATGATCTCGAACGGGCGGGTCGTGCCCCTGCCCTCGGACAGGACGGTCCCCTCGAACAGGCCGGTGCCCGGGTAGACCAGGGCGGTCGTGTCGGTCGGCATGTTCGGGCTCGGCAGCACCCAGGTCAGGCCGGTTGACGCGTGGAGGTGGTCCCGCCGCCAGCCGCGCACCCGCACCACGTCCAGGGCCCGCAAGCGCTTGCCCGCGTCGCCGGTCAAATACTCCCCGTCGAATAGCCCTGCCAGTTCGCCGACGGTCATGCCGTGCCGCTGGGCGATCGGCTTGCGGCCGATAGCCGAGGCGTACGCAGGGTCCAAGACCGGGCCGGAAGCGTCACCGCCGATCGGGTTGGGCCGGTCAAGCACCAGGAACCCGGCGTCGACGAGCGCGGCGGCGTGCATCGCGTAGTAGAGCGTCCAGATGTAGGTGTAGAACCGCGCACCGACGTCCGCGATGTCGAACCCGATGAGGTCGACGCCTGCCTTGGCGAACTGGCCTGCCAGTTGTTCTGGGGTCTTGCCGTAAGAGTCGTAGACCGGGATGCCGGTGCGCGGATCCAGGTAGTCACCTTCAGAGCCGCCGGCCTGGGCAGTGCCCCGGAAGCCGTGTTCTGGGCCGAACACCGCCGTAGGCCGCATGTCAGCGGCAACCATGGCATCCACGATGTGCGTGCCGTCCCTGGTAACTGCCGTCGGGTTCGCCACCACCCCTACCCGGTGACCGCGCAGGCGGTCCCACCGTTGGTCGGCAAGAACATCTGCGCCAGGGAGCACCGGCGTGGGTTTCGAGAGGCTCGTGGGAGTGGAGATAAGAGGAACAGACAGGGTCGACGCTGCGAGGAACTGTCGCCTGTCCATCGCGCTACCAGGTCAGGCCGTGGTTATAGGGATACAGCGGCAACGCCGGGTCGTTTTGTAGGTAGACGTCCACCGGCAGCTTCCCGCGCGGGGAGACTTCCCCGAACAAGACCCGGGCGAGGGACTCAAGAGACACAGCCCGCCACGAGTAGGTCGCTACCCAGTTCGGCGCGGCAGCGAACCCCGGGTCGTAAGGCGCCTGAGTCGCCACCGCAACGACCGGAACCCCGGTTCGCACCAACTCCGCGACCAATGTCTGCTGCTCGGTGTTGGCTGCCAGGTTGTTGGTCAACACCACCACGAGGTTGGTGTCCTTGGCCGCCGCGACGGCCTGGTCGACCAGGGCCTTGGCCGGGCGGGTCCCGGTCGGGATCGAGGTCGCGGTCGAACCGCGCGTGCCGATCGTGGCTGCCAGCGTGTTGGGGGAGTTGTCCGGGTTCGACGGGTCGCCCACGCCGGTCACCAGAACCCGCCCCGGCGCGGCGCGCAGGGGCAGCGTCCCGTCGTTCGCGAGGACCGTCACCGTCCGGTCCGTCAGTCGCTGGATCGCCGCCTTGTGCTGCGGCGCGCCCACGAGACGGCCGACCGTGCGTTCATCCACCAGTGGCTGCGACACGATCCCGCGCTTCCACTTCAGTGTCAGGATCCGTCGCACGCTCTCATCGATCCGGCTCTCGGTAAGCCTGCCTGCGCGGACAGCGGCAAGCACCGATTCCCTTGCCAGAGCTAGATCAGGTGGCATCAGCAACTGGTCGACACCGGCCTCTAGCGCCAGCACCGGGATCTCCGCGTCGCCGAACATCTCGCGCACGCCCTGCATCCCAAGGGAGTCGGTGACGATGACGCCACCGAAGCCGAGCTCGTCCCGCAGCAGCCCGGTGATGATCGGCCGCGACACCGTGGCAGGTACGCCTGACGGGTCCAAACTGGGGAACTGGATGTGCGCCGTCATTATCGAGTCGACGCCCGCTTCGATGGCGGCCCGGAACGGCGGTAGATCTACCGCACGCCACTGCTGCGCGGTCCGGGTGATCGCGGGCAGGCCGGTGTGGCTGTCAGTCGCGGCATCACCATGGCCTGGGAAGTGCTTGGCCGACGCTGACACCGTGTCGGCAGGCTTGCCGCTGGCCTGGTAGCCCCGCACCTGCGCGGTCACCATGTCGGCTGCCAGGTCTGGGCGTGCCGAGAAGGACCGGGCGCCGATCACCGGGTTGCGGGCGTTGGAGTTCACGTCGGCCACCGGCGCGAAGTTCTGATTGACGCCCATCGCACGCAACTCGTTGGCGTTCACGCTCGCCAGCGTCCGCGCGTCGGCCGCACTACGTCCCGCGCCTATAGCCATCGAGCTTGGGAACTCTGTCGCGGGCGCAGGCACCCTGGTGACGTTCCCGCCCTCTTGGTCTATGGACACGATCAGCGGCAGGTTGGGCGCGGCGTTGAGCGCGGCCCGCTGCAGACCGTTGGAGAACGCAGCGAGCTGGAGCGGGCTGTCGACGTTGTCCGTACCCGAGTTGTTGAAGTAGATGACGCCACCGACCTGGTAGCGCTGCACGACCTCGGCAGGGGTGTCGACGCCGTAGCGCTGCCGGTTGGTCGGGTGGACCTCGGCCGCCGACTTGCCCCAGACGGTCGCCACGAACAGCTGCCCGACCTTCTGCTCCAGCGTCATCCGCCGCATCCGCGTGTCCACCCAGGTGGCCATCAGGGCCTCCTGGCCCAGCTGGGGCCGGGGCGGGGTGGTGGCGCCGTCCTCGGGCGCCGCGGTGGACGCGGGCGTGACGACCAGGGGGATGGTGAGGGCAGTGGCGGCGCAGGTGCAGGCCGCGGCGACTGCGGTGAGCGACCAGCGGAGGGCGCGAGTGGGCACTGCCGTCTCCCGAGTCGTGAGTTCTTCACCACAAGCAGGGTTACCACGGTGAAGTTACCCACAGCCGGGAGCGGTGGTCAACGTGTGGAAACGATTTGGGCGGTCCCGCTCACGTGGAGCGGGACCGCCCAAAGTCGCGGCGCGAATCACTCGGTTTACCAAGCGTGCAACTGAAGTCGTACCTACCTGGCCTCGGCGTCCGGCGTCCCGGTACGCAGTCCCTTGACGACATGCCTCCCGCGGCGTGCTGCGCGTGGGTGCTCCGGTGTTCGCGCACGGAGCCCGCTCGGGGTGGATCGGAGCTTCTCTTCGCTCCGCCCCTGGCCGAACCGGGGTCCGCACCACCCTTTCTACCCAGTGAGGAAGGTCACTTCAAGGGCACTTTCGTGTGCACCGGTCAAGGTCGGCGCAAGCGTCGACCGCGACGCCCGGTGCGCGTAGGCTGCGCGACCTCCCCCGGTCGGTGCGGGTGACATCCCTTGTGCGACCCGGGAAACTGATCACTTCCGCCGTCGCCGGTGCAGTCCGTACCAAGCGGCACCCGCGGTGGCCACCGCGCCGAGCCCGATCGCGGTCACCGCGACGGCCGTCCCGGACGGCGCGTGCAAGCGCGAGCGCAGCGACACCGGCTTGGTGAAGGTGAGCACCGGCCACTCCCGCTCGCCCGCCAGTTTGCGCAGCCCCCGGTCCGGGTTGACCACCGACGGCTTGCCGACCGCCTCCAGCATCGGCAGGTCGGTGCTGGAATCGGAGTAGGCGTGGCTGGCCGCGAGGTCGTAGCCGTTGCGGTCGGCGAGCTCGCGGATCGCGGTCGCCTTGTTGGGGCCGTAGCAGTAGAAGTCGATCTCGCCGGTGTAGCGGCCGTCCACGGCGACCATCCTGGTGCCGACGCTGTGCGTCGCCCCGATCATCAGCGCGATCGGGGTGACGATCTCCTCGCCGGAGGCCGACACCACCACCACGTCGTGCCCGTCGGCCTTGTGCGCGGCGACCAGTTCGGCCGCCTCCGCGTAGACGAGCGGGTCGACGATGTCGTGCAGCGTCTCCTCCACGATGGACCGGACCTGCTCGACGTCCCAGCCCTCGCACAACGCGGTCAGGTGCGCGCGCATCCGCTCGACCTGGTCGGCGTCCGCGCCGGAGGAGGCGAACACGAACTGCGCGTAGGCGCTCTTGAGCACGCCGCGCCGGTTGATCAGGCCACCCTGGAAGAACGGCCTGCTGAAGGCCAACGCGCTCGACTTGGCGATCACCGTCTTGTCGAGGTCGAAGAAGGCCGCCACCCGGCCGGGCTGGGGCGCTGCCTGCGCGCCGGAGTCGCTCACCGGGCCAGCATAGGAGCCGTGCGGCCGCGGGCGGGGGACGCGGCCACCGGTGGCTGGTTGCCCGGATGTCGCCCGATGCCGTGGAAAGCGCACGTGGACACTCGGCTGAGCGGTGGTCGCGCTCGCGGTTACCGGTCACGGACGGGACAAGTCCGAACTCGGCAGGGTGTCTTCTGCCGTATGTGGCCATCGAGTGGCGTCGAGGGGATACAGTATGGCTACCCGGCCTTCGAGCCGGGCCGGTTCAGTCCGACCCCCCGGGGCTGAACCCGTTGACGACCCCCGCCCCTCCCCCCTGGCGGGGGTCGTCCCATTTCCGGGTGAGGCAGCCCCCTCCAGCTTGCCCTAGGCCACCGACAGTCTGCCGCCGCGACCCGCCCGACAACTGCCAGTTATCCACAACGCGGTCGACCATCCACAGTCTGACCTGGCCTCTTTCGGTCCTTCCCAGTTTCACCAGATTCTGGTCACAGCCCCGGTGAACGACGAGGAGGAGCTGTGAACCGACCGACTGCCTGGCTGCGCGCGGACCCCGTGCTCGAGCACGTGCTGCGGCTGTGCGCCGCCGCTGGGACCGAGCCCGACCAGGCTGGCCGACTGGCCGATGTGCGG
Source organism: Actinokineospora diospyrosa (assembly GCF_024171925.1). Taxonomy (GTDB): domain Bacteria; phylum Actinomycetota; class Actinomycetes; order Mycobacteriales; family Pseudonocardiaceae; genus Actinokineospora; species Actinokineospora diospyrosa. The sequence goes on from NZ_JAMTCO010000007.1 coordinate 428,149, forward strand.
GCCCGCTGGCCGAGCGCGCCGTTGATCCTGCTGGACGACCGTGCGCTGGTCACCTGCGCCGAAGCGGGCCTGCCCAGACGCGGCGGGGTCGTGCTGGTCGTCGCGGGCACACCACCGCCGGGCTGTTGGGAACACGCGGTCCGCCTCGGTGTCGAGCAGGTCGTCTCGCTGCCGGAGGACGAACCGTGGTTGGCCGCCGCGCTGGCCGACGCGACCGAGGCCCCAGCGGGGACCGAGGGCCGCGTGCTCGCTGTCCTCGGTGGTCAGGGCGGTGCGGGAGCGTCGGTTTTCGCCACCGCTGTCGCCCTCGCCGCTGTTGGGACCGGCACCAACGCACTGCTCGTCGACTGCGACCCGCTCGGTGGTGGGCTGGATCTGTTGCTGGGCGCGGAAGGCGAGCCGGGGTTGCGGTGGCCGGACGTCCGGTTGCGTTCGGGGCGGGTGCCGGTGTCCAGCCTGCACGCGTCCCTGCCCGGTAGGACCAAGGGCAAATCCCGGCTGACGCTGCTGTCTGGTGCGAGAGAAGGCGATGGGCCGTCGTCAGATGCGGTCATCGCGGTGATGGAGGCAGGCAAACGGGCTGGGGAGACAGTGGTTTGCGACCTGCCGCGCACGCCGGATCCCACAAGTCGGGCAGTCTTCGATCGGGCAGATCTAACGGTTGTTGTCGTCCCTGCCGAGCTCCGTGCCGCCGCAGCGACTCGTCGTTTGACCAAATACCTTGCTTCTCAAGGTATCCACCCGTCCCTGGTTGTTCGTAGCGCACCGCACCTCCGTCCAACAGACATCGCCAGGGCGGTAGATCTACCTCTACTGGCTACATACCGTCGCGACCCGGGTCTACCGGCCCGCCTCAACGGAGGCGTCTTTCCCTTGCGTGGCTCACTATTCCGGGCTAGTAACACCGTTCTGCGTGCACTAAAGGCGGGCGTCGGTCATGACCGTTGACTTGGTGGACCGGGTCCGGCGCCGGTTGGTTGGCGGAGGAATCGATGCGTCGCCCGCAGCGGTTGCCGACGCCGTAAGAGCTGAGGTCGGTGTCGTAGGAGACGCGGATGTCCTGTCAGCGCTTACCCTGCTGCGGCAGGAGTTCGTTGGTGCTGGACCGCTTGAGCCGTTGCTGCGAGACAGCGGTACCACCGACGTGTTGGTGACCGCGCCCGATCAGGTCTGGGTCGATGGCGCGGCCGGGTTGCACCGAACGGGCGTCCGCTTCTCCGACGAAGACGCCGTCCGCCGCTTGGCTCAACGGCTGGCCACAGCGGCCGGACGGCGCCTCGACGACGCACAGCCCCATGTGGACGGTTGGTTGCCGGGTGGGCAGGTGCGGTTGCACGCCGTTCTCCCGCCGATCGCCGAACACACCTGCATCTCGTTGCGCGTCCTCCGGCCCGCGAATCACCGGCTGGCTGATCTCCAGGCACTCGGCACCTTTGACGCGGAGATCCACCAACTGCTCGGCGCGATCATCAGCGCCCGGCTGTCCTTCCTCATCACCGGTGGCACCGGCGCGGGTAAGTCGACCCTCTTGGCCGCTCTGCTCGCCGCTGTCCCCAGTCGTGAACGCATCATCTGTGTCGAAGACGCGGGCGAGCTCCACCCCGACCACCCGCAGTTCATCCGTTTGGTCAGCCGCCCACCCAACATCGAGGGCGCTGGCGAGATCACCCTTCGCGACCTGGTCCGCCAAGGCCTGCGCATGCGCCCCGACCGCATCATCGTCGGTGAGGTCCGCGGCCCAGAGGTGATCGACCTTCTTACGTCCCTCAACACAGGCCATGACGGCGGCGCTGGCACCGTTCACGCCAACTCACCACAAGAGTTGCCTGCGCGGCTAGAGGCACTAGCCGCGCTAGGTGGGCTCGACAGGCCTGCTCTGCACAGTCAGCTTTCCGCCGCTGTCCACTTGGTCCTCCACATGCGCCGCGACCCCACTCCAACTCTTAGCGAGATCGCCCTACTAGCTCGAACCCACACCACTGTCACAACACGGACTGCTTGGCGCAGCGGAGCCTGGACCGATCGCCCGGCTCTTACCGCCCTGCTCACCTCTAGGGGTGTGTCATGGCCCTAGTGCTGGTCGCACTCGCGGTACTCGTGTGGCCGTCTATGCAGCCCACCCGGCGGTTGCGCGCTCTGGCGGCAGCACCACGTGCGCGATGGCGGATATCGCGCCCCGCGGTCATCGTGATCGTGCTGCTAGTCGTGGCCGCTTGGTTCGCGCTGGGGCCGGGAGGCGGTGTTGCGGCTGTCGTCGTGGGAGTCGCGCTCTGGTATCAGCGGCGGGCAGGGCTCCGGCTGCGAACTCGACTGGCTGAGTCCGAGGAGCTCAGCGAGGCCGTCGCCGGCCTTGTCGGGGAGTTGACCACCGGAGCGCATCCAGTCACCGCTGCCGAACAGACCGCTCAAGATCTCACCCCACCGGCCGCGCGCAGCCTGCAAGCGATCGCGACCGCGGCTCGCCTGGGCGGCGACGTCGAGATCAGCCCACCGGAGCTGCAGCGAGCGTGGCGGCTCGCTAACCGCCACGGGATACCCCTCGCTGCCAGTCTCGCCGCAGTCGCGCGCGACCTTGCTCATCGAGTTCGATTCAGCAGAGGGGTGCTGGCGAAACTAGCCGGTCCACAAACCAGTGCCGCTGTCCTGTCAGGGCTACCTGTGGTCGGGCTGGCTCTGGGCGAGGCCATCGGCGCCCAGCCGCTAGCCACCCTTAAGTCGACCCCGATTGGCCAAGCCCTGTTGGTCCTAGGCGCCACCTTCACCGCCCTCGGTCTTCTCTGGACCAACCACATCATCAACCGCGCAGTGCCGACATGACCTTCAGCCTCCTGCTCCTAGCCGCAGCCCTTCTGATCATCACTCCATCCAGGCGGCAGCGGTTCCGCCGAGTCATGGGCCTTGTGCCCCCTCGAAAACGGCGGCCCTCCAAACCACGCAAGGTCGACGCACTTCGCCTTGCCGCGACCTGGGATCTACTCGCCGCCTGCCTCCAGGCAGGGCTGCCAGTCCCGACAGCCATATCAGCGGTAAGCGAAGACCTCTCATCACTACGTGACGTCGCCGAGCAGTTGGCCCTAGGTGCCGATCCACGGCAAGCCTGGGCTGCAGCCCTCGACTGCCCACACACCAAAGACTTAGCCAGAGCAGCCCGTCGCACCGCACGATCCGGCGCCGGACTCGCAGAGGTGGCCGCCCGCCTAGCCGCTGAGGTTCGCGACCAGGTCGAGCAACAAGCCGAAGCCCGGGCCCAACGAGCCTCGGTGCTCATCACCCTCCCCCTGGGCCTCTGCTACCTCCCCGCCTTCTTGACCCTGGGCGTCCTCCCAGTCGTCCTAGGCCTGACCGCCCGAACGTTTGACCTATGACCGTCCGCATCTCAGTACCGGAGGTTCCTGTGCACAGCCTTGTCCACGCCCTTGACGACAGCACTGACAGCACCGACAGCACCGACAGCACAGTCGATGGGGACAGAGGCTCGATCTCCATCGAGTTCGCGCTCATCACCTTGTGTGCCGCAGCGCTTGCTGGCGTGCTCGTCGCCGTTGTCACCAGCAGTTCGGTTTCCGCAGCCCTGGCTCAACTCATCGCGGACGCGTTGTCGCCATGACCGACGACGGATCGGTGACGGTTGAGGCGGCACTGGTCATTGGCGCGATCGTGGCCGTGCTGTTGCTCGGGGTCATGGGTGTCGCTGCCGCTGCGGACCACGTGCGGTGTGTCGACGCTGCCCGGGAGGCCGCGCGGTTGACGGCTCGCGGTGAGGTCGAGCGCGCGCGATCAGCGGCCAGGACCATCGCACCTCATGACGCGACGATTGAGATCCGCGTGGATCGCGATGAGGTCGCAGTAACCGTGCACAGCACCCGCGGCCTCTTACCGGTCCACGGCGACGCCTACGCCGTGGTCGAGCCCGGCGCGGCGCCATGACCGATGACGGCGGGTTCGCGACGGTTTTCGCCGCCTGGGTGATCACCGGGCTGCTGTCACTGGTACTCATGGTCATGACGGTCGCGGGTGCGGTCAGCGCCCGGCACCGCGCCGAGAGCGCCGCCGACCTCGGTGCGCTCGCCGCCGCCGCGCACGTGCTCGACGGGCGGGCCTGCGCCCGGGCCAGGTGGGTCGTCGAGCGGGCGGGTGCCGAACTCGTCGGGTGTGCGGTGAGCGGTTGGGACGCCACGGTCGAGGTGGCCGTCCGACCGGCCGCGCTGATCGGCCCCGCCAGGGCCACGGCCCGCGCCGGGCCGGTCGTCGACGGCCAAGCGGTCGACCTCGAACGGTGAACGGCATCACAACTCGGTGTCGTCCGGCCGGGAGCCGCTGATGATCACTGGCCGTGTCGGTCGACGTTTCCGCAGGTGGTGGCACCGCTAAACACGTCTCAACGGTTCGCTGTACGGCCACGTGGCGGCCCCGCTGGGGTGCGTGCGGGCGTCGAGGTGACCGGTTCGCCGAGTTTCGCCGCTCCGGTCGGATGACAGGTCATTTACCTCGCCAGAGCGACCAGTTGTCGACAGCGAGTTTCGTACGGCGTCCCCGATGCCGTTGAGTGAGTTGTAGGGCGCTGAACCCGGCGCCCGCACCCCGAGGAGGCAGTGCCCGAGATGTTGGGAACCGTGAGGTCGGACAACTGGCGGCGAGCGTTCCGCGTCGAGCTGCGCGCCGAGGCGATCGGCCTCGCGTTCCGCGGCTGGCCGGTGCTGCCGGGGACCTACCCGGTGGCGGGCCACTGGGCCGGTCGCGACGGTTCCGAGGACAGCAGCGGCCCGGTGCCGGTGCACGCGGACTGGCAGGACCGGACCGGCACCCAGCCGGAGCAGGTCGCCACCTGGTGGACCGGTCAGCCCTACAGCCTGCTGCTGGCCACCGGCCTCGGCTACGACGCCATCGAGGTCGGCGACGAGCTCGGCCGCGGCGCCGCCCGCGTCCTGCGGTCGGTCGGGTTGCCGGTGCCGATCATCGCCACCCCCGAGCACCGCTGGTTCTTCCTCACCCGCACCGGCTCCGGCCTCGCCCCCGAGCTCGCCGCCAACCCCGACATCACCCTGCGCGGCGCAGGCGACTGGATCACCCTGCCGCCCAGCCCGTTCCAGCACGGTGTCGTGCACTGGCGGGTCAAGCCCGAGGTGTGCGGTTGGCAGATCCCGAGCACCGAGACCGTGCAGGACGCCCTCCTGGACGCCATGCACAGCAACACCCGCCACCTGGTGACCACCGCCCGCGACTGATCCACCGACCACCACCCGTGGTTCGACCGGGACCACCGCCCACCCGCCCGGGCGCCCGGTCAACCACACCCAGCCTGTCCACCGGACCGACGCCGTACTCCCGCCCGAGTGCGTCGCCCACCGGACAGGCAGCCAGCCGAGTAACGCTGGAGCCTCCGGACTCCCGCGCAGCGTCACGGAACAGGGACAACGGCCTAGCCGTCCAGTCGACACCCCGCCCCGGGATGACCACCCTGCACCGGCACCAACCCGCCTCCTGGTGCCACCCCGCAGGACAGGTACTCCCCGTCGACGGTCCCGCGCACACAGTCCGCTGACCAACCGCGGTAGCAGCCCGAAGCCCCGTCTCGGCGGCATGCGGCGCGCCGGGAAGCGCAACCGGTCCTCGACCGGTTGCCCCCGGCGCGCTGCCGCATCCGGACCCCGCACAGCCCCAGCGCCCCCGCGCGACCGGCTCGAGCCTGCGATAAAGAGCTTCGCAGGCTCGAGCCGATCCCACTGGCCCGCGCACAGGTCGGGCTGACACCGCAAGTCCCAACCGCCGTCGAGCCGAAGCGGATGTGCTGACACCAGCCACTTCTGCGAGCGGTGGCTGCGGCAGGTGGGCTGGGTGAAGAGATCGGCCTGGCATCAGTGCCCCCAGCCACTGACAGCTGGCCGTGCAGTCGAGATGGAGAGCCGAACTGCTTCTGTGCCGGCACGGCAGTCGTGCTGTCCGCCCCACCCACAGTGCCAGCCCGTGGACACTCGGACCCGCCGGTGCCAACCCAGCCCCCGCCGGGTCGCCCCAACCCACCTACTCAGCCCCTGGACACTCGGACCCGTCGGTGCCAGCCCGCCCTCCGTCAGGTCCGCCTCAGCCCACCTTCCCAGCGCCTGGACAGTCGGAAGATCCGGTGCCATCTCAGCCCGCTCTCGGTTGCCCTGCCAACCCAGCCCGGCGGCCGTCGGAGTCGCTGGTGCCAGGTGCTCGATGGGGTGGACCTGTTTTGTGTGGGGGGACGGCACCCGTAGCGTCGTTCAGCGGCAGGGCCTGCTTTTGGGCCCCTGCTTTGCGGTTCTGCCACGGGTGTCGTAGGGGCCCCGCACAAAACAGGTCCACCCCATCGAGCAAAGCTCGAAAATCGCGGATCGGGCGCCGAGCTCGCCGCCAGGCGACGAGGCCGTCCACCGGAGCCGAAGGCGGAGGCCCGAATCCCTTGCCCCGCATCCCCAACCCCGGCCTACGCCAAGATCAACCTGATCGAAAGCCCCCAAATACACAGCTTACCGCGCAGCACCACCAACCCGGGAGCGCCAAGCAGCACCCTGTGGACAACCACAACCGTTGTGGACAACCAAACGCCCCACCGCAGCCACCCACAACGAGAACCCGCCCCACCAAAGATCAACTAATCAAGAAGCCCCCGATATACAGCCTACCAACGGGAACCGGCCAAACGACAGCAGCAACCAGCAGCCTGTGGACAACAGAAGACGTTGTGGATAAACAGATCCAAGCCTCTACAGCGCCCCCACCCGCAACGCCTGCACTGCAACCCGCAGAACCTTCAAAGCCCCACCCTTGTTCAACGGCTCATTCCCGTTCCCACACTTAGGCGACTGCACACACGACGGACACCCTTCAGGGCATTCGCAAGCGGCGATCGCCGAATGGGTAGCTGTCAGCCATGGGAGCAGCGCCGCGTGGCCTCGGTCCGCGAAGCCCGCACCTCCCGGATGGCCGTCGTGGACGAAGATTGTGGGTTGGGCGGTGTCGGGGTGTTGTGCGGTTGAGACGCCGCCTATGTCCCAGCGGTCGCAGGTGGCGAAGAGGGGGAGGAGGCCTATTGCGGCGTGTTCGGCGGCGTGGAGGGAGCCGGGGATTTCGTTGCGGGCCAGGCCTGCTGCGTAGAGCAGGTCGGGGTCGATGGTGTACCAGACGGCGCGGGTGTTGAGGGTTTGTTCTGGTAGGTCTAGGGGCACCTGGTCGAGGATTTGGCCTGATGGCAACCGGCGGAGGTAGGCGACTACTTGGGAGGTCACGGCGACCTCGCCGAGGCACACGGTCACGCCGCCGTAAGAGTCCTGCGACAGCGTCGACAGCACCGAGATGTCCACGATCTCGCGCGGGGAGGTAGTCCAATCAGGACTCTCTGCGTGCACCAATGCCAAGAGGCCGTCCAAGTCCAGTTCGTCGACCACGTATGACCGGCCCTGGTGTAGGTAGAGCGCCCCTTCATGCACGGTCGAGCAGGCCCTGCCTTGTCCTACCGTCCCCAGCATCCGCCCCGAGTCGGCTTCCACAACAGCGACTTGTTCGCCACCAGAGCCGCGGATATCGACCTCAGCGTGCGGGCGGTCCTTAGAGGTCCAGTACCACCCGTTGGGCCGCTTGCGGACCGTCCCCGTCGAAACCAGCGAGTCGAGGACTGCGCGAGCCCCCTCGCCGAAGGCCGGTAGGTCTGACTCCGTAAGAGGCAGTTCCGCGGCGGCGCAGGCCAGTTGCGGTGCCAAGACATACGGGTTGCCCGGGTCGGTGACGGTTGCCTCTACCGGCTTGTCCAGGATCGCCTCGGGGTGATGCACCAGGTACGTGTCCAACGGGTCGTCCCGTGCGACGAACACGACCAGCGCCGAATCGCCCGAGCGACCAGCTCGCCCTGCCTGCTGCCAGAACGACGCCAGCGTCCCCGGGTAGCCCGCCATGACCACCGCGTCCAGCCCGGCGATGTCGACACCGAGTTCCAGCGCGTTGGTGCTGGCCACCCCCAACAGCTCGCCTGATGCCAACGCGTGTTCCAGCGCGCGTCGCTCTTCGGGCAAGAACCCCGCCCGGTATGCGGCGACCCTGCCGGACAGTGAGCGGTCTACCTCGTCCAGGATTCGCCGGGCACCTAGGGCCGTCAGCTCCGCGCCGAGCCGGGACCGGACGAACACCAGCGACCGCGCGCCCTCGATCACCAGGTCGGCGAGGATCCGGGAGCTCTCCGCGCCCGCCGACCGCCGGACCGGGGCGCCGTTCTCGCCGGACAGCTCGGTCAGCGGCGGCTCCCACAGCGCGATGGTCCGCGACCCGCGCGGCGAGCGGTCCTCGGCGACCGCCACGCAGTCCACACCGGACAGTCGGGTCGCCGACGCCGCCGGGTCCGACACCGTCGCCGAGGCCAGGACGAACACCGGGTCCGTGCCGTAGTGGTTGGCGACCCGGCGTAGGCGGCGCAGCAGCAGAGCCACGTGCGAGCCGAAGACGCCGCGGTAGGAGTGGCACTCGTCGACCACGACGTACCGCAGGCGGCGGAAGAAGGACGTCCAGCGGCCGTGCGCGGGGAGGATGCCGCGGTGGAACATGTCCGGGTTGGTGAAGATCCACCGCGCGTGGGAGCGCACCCAGTCGCGCTCGACCATCGGGGTGTCGCCGTCGTAGCTGGCCGCCCGCAGGTCCGGTAGCTCCAACTCGTGCACCGCGCGCAGCTGGTCGGCCCCCAATGCTTTGGTGGGCGAGATATATAGAGCAGTCGCGCGAGGATCCTCGGTCAGCGCTGCTGCCACCGGTAGCTGGTAGGCCAGCGACTTCCCGGACGCCGTGCCGGTCGAGATCACCACGCTGCGGCCCGCGTACGCGTGCTCCGCCGCGGCGACCTGGTGCGTCCACGGTGTGCGGACCCCGCCGCGGCCGAACGCTTCGCGCACCGCCTCCGGTGTCCAACCGGGCCACGGCGCGGTGGACTCGACCCTGGCAGGCAGATCGGCGACATGTGTGACCGGATTCTCACCGCTGGGCACCCCGGCCAGTACGCGGCCGAGCAGAACAGCGCCGCGTTCGGTCGCCGCGTCGACACTCACCCGTCGAGCTTCGCACATCCGGCGGACGATCCGGCGCCGGGGCGAGTTGATCATGAGATTTTGGTCACAGTCCGCCCGCACTACATCACTGACCGTGCACGGTATGGGACAGCTCGCGTAGGTGATCCGCTTTACCAATAGACTCCGCCGACATCCCACCGATTGTGGTGGCGCTCACGCGAAAACGGGGCCGGTAGACGTCTTGTGGTAATGGCGGATCTCGGCGCTGTAACAGGCAGATCATCAGGAGGACGGATGTCCGGGCAGTTCCTCGCGGAGGGCCTGACGCTCACCGGCGGAGACCGCGGTGTAGTGGCCGTGGTCGCCGTGATCGCCCTCGCCGCTCTTGCCGTCGGCTATGTCCTGCTCAAGGAGGTCCTGGCCGCCGGTCAGGGCACCGTGAAGATGCAGGAGATCGCCAAGGCGGTACAGGAGGGCGCGGCGGCTTATCTGAAGCGGCAGCGAAACACACTTCTCTTCTTCGGCGCAGCTGTGTTCCTGCTGCTGTTCGCGCTACCCGCCGACTCCGCGGGCGAGCGGATAGGCCGCTCACTGTTCTTCCTCGTGGGCGCGGTCTTCTCGTTCACCATCGGCTACCTGGGCATGTGGCTGGCCACCCAGGCCAACCTGCGCGTCGCGGCCGCCTCGATCGAGGACGGCGGCCGGGAGAAGGCCACCCGCATCGCCTTCCGCACCGGTGGCGCGGTGGGCATGGCGACCGTAGGCCTCGGCCTCTTCGGCGCCGCGATCGTCGTGCTCGTCTACACCGGCACCGCGCCCAAGGTGTTGGAGGGCTTCGGCTTCGGGGCCGCGCTGATCGCGATGTTCATGCGCGTCGGCGGCGGCATCTTCACCAAGGCGGCCGACGTCGGCGCCGACCTGGTCGGCAAGGTCGAGCAGAACATCCCCGAGGACGACCCGCGCAACGCGGCCACCATCGCCGACAACGTCGGTGACAACGTGGGTGACTGCGCGGGCATGGCCGCGGACCTGTTCGAGTCCTACGCGGTGACCCTGGTCGCCGCCCTGATCCTGGGCAGCACCGCCTTCGGCGCGTCCGGCCTGCTGTTCCCGCTGATCGTCCCCGCCCTCGGCGTGATCACCGCGATGCTCGGTGTCTACATCACCAAGGCCCGCCCGGGGGAGAGCGGCCTGACCGCGATCAACCGGTCGTTCTACATCTCCGCGCTGTTCTCGGCCGTGCTGTGCACCGCGGCGGCGTTCATCTTCCTGCCGACCTCGTTCTCCGAGCTCGGCGCGCCCGACACCGCGCAGATCTCCGGCAGCCCGGCGGTGATCGCCGCGATCGCGGTGATCATCGGCATCGTGCTGGCTGGCGTGATCCTCTGGCTGACCGGTTACTACACCGGCACCGAGCACAAGCCGGTCAAGGAGGTCGGCAAGACCTCGCTGACCGGTGCGGCGACGGTGATCCTGTCCGGCATCTCGGTCGGCTTCGAGTCGGCCGTCTACACCGCGATCGTCATCGGCGCGGCCGTCTACGGCGCCTTCCTGCTGTCCGGCTCGGTGATCGTGGCGCTGTTCGCCATCGCGCTCGCGGGCTGCGGCCTGCTGACCACCGTCGGCGTGATCGTCGCGATGGACACCTTCGGCCCGGTCTCGGACAACGCGCAGGGCATCGCCGAGATGTCCGGTGACGTGCACGGCGAGGGCGCGCAGATCCTCACCGAGCTCGACGCGGTCGGCAACACCACCAAGGCCATCACCAAGGGCATCGCGATCGCCACGGCCGTGCTCGCCGCGACCGCGCTGTTCGGCTCCTACCAGGACGCCATCGGCAAGGCGCTGCTCAAGGCGGGGCAGACGATCACCGACGGCGGCACCGCGTTCTCGTTCCTGGTCTACAGCCCGAACGTGCTCGTCGGCGTGATCATCGGCGCGGCGGTCGTGTTCATGTTCTCCGGTCTCGCGGTCAACGCGGTCACCCGCGCGGCTGGCGCGATCGTGTTCGAGGTGCGCCGCCAGTTCCGCGAGATCCCCGGGATCATGGAGGGCACCGGCAAGCCCGAGTACGGCAAGGTCGTCGACATCTGCACCCGCGACTCGCTGCGCGAGCTGGCCACCCCCGGTCTGCTCGCGGTGCTCGCCCCGATCGCGGTCGGCTTCGGCCTCGGCGTCGGCCCGCTCGCCGGGTACCTCGGCGGCGCGATCGCGACCGGCACGCTGATGGCGGTGTTCCTGGCCAACTCCGGTGGCGCGTGGGACAACGCCAAGAAGCTGGTCGAGGACGGCAACCACGGTGGCAAGGGGTCCGACGCGCACGCCGCGACGGTCATCGGCGACACCGTCGGCGACCCGTTCAAGGACACCGCTGGCCCGGCGATCAACCCGCTGATCAAGGTGATGAACCTGGTGTCGGTGCTGATCGCGCCCGCCATCGTCACCCTGTCGGTCGGCGTGGAGGCCTCCACCGGCATCCGGGTCGCCATCGCGCTCGTCGCGGTGGTGCTGATCGTGGCGGCCGTGGTGGTCTCCAAGCGCCGCGGCACCGCGATCGTCGACACCCCGGCGGACGCGCCAGCCAACGCCTGAGCAGGCGGCTGAACCGATGAGGCAGGTCCCGGCACCCGGGGCCTGCCTCATCCGGTCTCAGGGCCGTTCTCGGCACGTGGGACCATCGTCGCATCACCGGGAGGGTCCCCGGACAACCAATGCGAGGAGAACTGACATGGCGCGTCGATTCGTCGCGATCACCGCGACGACCGCTGCCCTGACCATCGCACTCGCCGGCTGCGGCGGGAGCGACACCAAGGCGGGTGGCTCGTCCAGCGCCGCCGCCGGTGCCACCACCACCGCGAGCTCGGCCGCCTCCGGCGGCGACGCCACCGCGTGGGCGGAGAAGGTCTGCGCGTCGGTCGCGCCGCAGGTCACCGCGCTTTCGGCACAGCCGCAGATCGACCAGAGCGACCCGGTCAAGGCCCAGGCCAGCCTGGTCGAGTACCTCGACAAGTTCGCCGGTGCGCTGGACAAGATGATCAGCAGCTTCACCGACGCCGGTGACCCGCCGGTCGCCGACGGCAAGAAGCTGGTCGTCTCCGCCACCGGTGCCCTCGAGGAGGCCAAGACCGCGGTCGAGACCGCGAAGAAGAACCTCGCCGCGGCGTCCCCGGCCGACCCGGCCGCGTTCCAGGCCGCGTTCGTCAAGGTCGGCGAGGACCTGCAGGCCCTGTCCAAGCTGGAGGACCCGACCAAGGGCCTGCGCGGCAGCGCCGAGCTGGACAAGGCCTTCAAGGAGGCCCCGAGCTGCAAGGCGCTCGACGGCGACTCCGCCTCCGGCTCCGCCAGCAGCACGCCGACCTCCTGATCACCAGGGGTCCCGGGCTGGTCGCGGCCGCGGCGGGCGTTCTGCTCGCCGCGGCCTGCGCCACCCCGCCCGAACCGGACCCCGCCACCCGCGTCGACTGGGCCGACCGCTTCTGCGCCGTCGTCGCCAGCACCGGGCAGGTCCTCGCGACCCCGCTGCCCGACATCGACCTCGCCGACCCGTCGGCCGCGCGCACCGCGCTGAGCGCCTACCTCGCCGCGATCACCGACGGGCTCACCCGCGCCGTCGCCGCCATCGACGCGCTGGAGGACTCCCCGATCACCGGGGGCGACCACGTCGCCCGGGTGGCCGCCGACACCTACCGCGGCCTGCGCGCCCCGCTCGCCGAGGCCAGGACCGCGCTCGACGACCACACCGGCCCGCAGATCGTCGCCGAGGTCGCGGGCGAGGTCGTGCCCAAGGTCGCCGCGCTCGACCTGGCCGACCCGCTCGCGGGCACCGCCGGATCCGACTTCACCCGATGGGCCGAACGCGCGCCCCGGTGCGCGCACCTGCCCGGCCTGCACGGCTGACCCGATCGGGGCCGCGGGCATTCCGCCATTCGGGGTACGAGCGGCGCCGCCCGCCCGCCGCGACGGCCCGCGGAACCTTTACCCTGGTCGAACTGCTGTTCTATTCTGGCCGCCGTGGCGCAGCAGATGTCCTTCTTCTCCGCCGAGGCGTGCCACCCCCGGGTCGCCGACCTCGCGGGTCTGCTGTGCGGGCCGGGGCGGACGGTGACCTTCGCCAAGGCGACCGCGCGGCTGATGGTCCCGGTCGACGCCCCCTGGCGGTTGAAAGCCCTGGTCAGGGCCTGCGCCGAGCGCGGTGTCGGCGCCGAGGCGGACACCGACGAGCAGGGCGGGCTCCGGCTGCGGACCGCGTTCCGGGTCGACCTCGCCCCGCTGGCCGCCGACTGGGGTCGCCACGACAAGGCCGTGCCCGCCGGGTTCGTCCCAGATGGTGCCGCGTTGCGGATGTGGGTCGCCGCCGCGGGCCGCTGGGCCGATGGCTCCTACCTGCTGCCGCTGGACCCCGCCGCCCCCGGCACCCACGAGCCGCTCGCCGCCGCCCTCGCGCAGTGCGGTTTACCTGCGACGACGTACCAATCCGGTGACGAAGGACCGGCGTTGCGACTCGTCGGTAGGCGGCGCCTCGGCAGGCTCCGCGAGCTGGTCGGACCACCCGCCGGGGCCGGGTGCGCGGACCAGTGGCCCGCGGTTTCCCGGATGCGCGCCGTGTCCTGAGCGTGCTACAGGTGGAAATAGGGGCATACTTCGTCGGCCGATCCGCCGTGCTGGGGCAACCTGGGAGTGGGCTCCCCCGGTGCGGCGTGCACACTGGCAGGCTGACGCGGGACGGACACGGGGTAAGAAGAGAGCGGGACACGTGGCAGGCTCGACTGGGACGAAGAACGGCAACGGCACCGGCGGTACTGAGCCACGTCGGCTCGTGATCGTCGAGTCGCCCGCGAAGGCGCGCAAGATCGCCTCGTACCTCGGCCGCAACTTCGTCGTCGAGTCATCCCGCGGCCACATCCGCGACCTGCCGCGCAAGGCGGCCGAGGTGCCGGAGAAGTTCAAGGGCGAGGCCTGGTCGAACCTGGGCGTCAACGTGGACAACGGCTTCGAGCCGATCTACATCGTCACCCCGGACAAGAAGTCCACCGTCACCGAGCTCAAGGGCCTGCTCAAGGACGTCGACGAGCTCTACCTGGCGACAGACGGCGACCGCGAGGGCGAGGCCATCGCCTGGCACCTGCTCGAGGCGCTCAAGCCCAAGGTCCCGGTCCGCCGGATGGTCTTCCACGAGATCACCGAGCCCGCCATCCTCGCCGCGGCGCAGAACACCCGCGACCTCGACCGCGACCTGGTCGACGCCCAGGAGACCCGGCGCATCCTCGACCGGCTCTACGGCTACGAGGTCAGCCCGGTGCTGTGGAAGAAGGTCATGCCGCGGCTCTCGGCGGGCCGCGTGCAGTCGGTGGCGACCAGGATCGTGGTGCAGCGCGAGCGCGAGCGGATGGCGTTCATCGCGGCGACCTACTGGGACATCTCGGCGACCATGGACGCCGGTGCCGAGGCCGAGCCGCGCAACTTCGGCGCCCGCCTGCTCTCCGTCGACGGCACCCGCCTGGCCACCGGCCGCGACTTCGGCCCGGACGGCAAGCTCAAGGGCGCCCAGGTCCTCTTGCTCGAAGAGGCCGAGGCACGCCGTCTTACCGAGGCGCTGCAAGGGGCGGCACTGACCGTCTCCAGCGTCGAGGAGAAGCCCTACACCCGTAAGCCCTACGCGCCGTTCATGACGTCGACGCTGCAGCAGGAGGCGGGCCGCAAGCTGCGCTTCGGCTCTGACCGCACCATGCGCACGGCCCAGCGGCTCTACGAGAACGGCTACATCACCTACATGCGTACCGACAGCACCACGCTGTCGGAGACCGCCATCCAGGCCGCCCGCTCGCAGGCCTCGGACCTCTACGGCCCGCAGTTCGTGCACCCGACCCCGCGGCAGTACACCCGCAAGGTCAAGAACGCCCAGGAGGCGCACGAGGCCATCCGCCCGGCCGGTGAGGTGTTCCGCACCCCCGGCCAGGTCGCCGGTGAGCTGGAGACCGACGAGTTCCGCCTGTACGAGCTGATCTGGCAGCGCACCATCGCCTCGCAGATGGCCGACGTGCGCGGCACCACGATGACCGTGCGGATCACCGGCAACGCGACCAGCGGCGAGGAGTGCGTGTTCTCCTCCGCGGGCCGCACCATCACCTTCCCCGGCTTCCTGCGCGCCTACGTCGAGGCCGTGGACACCGAGGCGGGCGGCGAGGCCGACGACGCCGAGCGCAGGCTGCCGATCCTGACCAAGGACCAGCCGGTCACCGCGACCGACCTGGCCGCGGACGGGCACACCACCAACCCGCCGCCGCGCTACAGCGAGCCCAGCCTGGTCAAGGCGCTCGAGGACCTGGGCATCGGCCGCCCGTCGACCTACGCGTCGATCATCAACACCATCCAGGACCGCGGCTACGTGTGGAAGAAGGGCTCCGCGCTGGTCCCGTCCTGGATCGCCTTCTCCGTGGTCGGCCTGCTCGAGCAGCACTTCGAGCGGCTGGTCGACTACGACTTCACCGCGGCCATGGAGGAGGAGCTCGACGGCATCGCCGCGGGCACCCAGCAGCGCACCAACTGGCTGTCCGGGTTCTACTTCGGCGGCCCCATCGGCCCCGAGGGCTCGGTCGGGCGCTCCGGCGGCCTCAAGAAGCTGGTCGGCTCCGGCGTCGAGCACATCGACCCGAAGGTGGTCAACTCGATCGAGGTCTTCAAGGACGCCGAGGACCGCCCCGTGGTGGTCCGCGTCGGCCGGTACGGGCCGTACCTCGAGCGCGAGGTGGACAGCGCGGCGCAGCGGGCGAACCTGCCCGAGGACCTGCCGCCGGACGAGCTGACCGTCGAGATCGCCGAGAAGCTGTTCGCCACCCCGGTCGAGGGCCGCTCGCTGGGCACCGACCCGGTCACCGGCAACGAGATCGTGGCCAAGGAGGGCCGCTTCGGGCCGTACGTGACCGAGGTGCTGCCCGAGGTCGAGGAGCCGCCGCCGCCCGCCGAGGGCGCGAAGAAGACCAGGGCCAAGGCCCCCGCCAAGCCCAAGCCGCGCACCGGCTCGCTGTTCAAGTCGATGTCGCTGGAGACGGTCACCATCGACGACGCGCTCAAGCTGCTCTCGCTGCCGCGCGTGGTCGGGGTCGACCCGAGCAACAACGAGGAGATCACCGCGCAGAACGGCCGCTACGGCCCGTACCTCAAGCGCGGTACCGACTCGCGCTCGCTCGCGGGTGAGGACCAGATCTTCACGGTCACCCTGGACGAGGCGCTCAAGATCTACGCCGAGCCCAAGAAGCGCGGCAGGCAAAGCGCGGCCACCGCGCCGCCGCTGCGCGAGATGGGCACCGACCAGGCGTCCGGCAAGCCGATGGTGATCAAGGACGGCCGGTTCGGGCCGTACGTCACCGACGGCGAGACCAACGCCTCGCTGCGCAAGTCCGACGCGGTCGAGTCGATCACCGACGAGCGCGCCTCCGAGCTGCTCGCCGAGAAGCGGGCCAAGGGCCCGGCGCCGAAGCGGACGACCACCACCGCGCGCAAGGCGCCCGCCAAGAAGACCACCACCGCGGCCTCGAAGAGCACCGCGGCGAAGTCCACGGCGACGAAGTCCACGACAGCGAAGTCCACGGGGACGAAGACGGCTTCGAAGACGGCGGCGGCCAAGAAGGCACCGGCCAAGTCCACCTGAGCACCCGGCAAGATCACCTGAAGTCACCCGCTCTCAGCGGGGGCCGGCTAGCCTGTGCCCCACGAGGGACGGCCGTCACCCGGGTGGAGTAGCCCGGTTCGTGCCGTTAGCCCGGTGTGACCGGGCTCTGGCGTGCCGTGCGCCACCCGGATGACCAGGCCAGACCCGCTTCCCGGTTACCCTGGGACAGGTCGGGCCGCGTGGAAGGTGGGTGGGGGTCTGAACACCGAGAGCAGTGCGGACACCGCGGCGTCGACGGTCGAGTCGGGGGCGGACGCCTCCATGGCGCACCGGGCGCGCAGCGTGCTGTCCATCCGCCCCTTCCGCAGGCTCTGGGGTGTCACCTACCTGTGCAGCGTCGGTGACTGGCTGGCGCTGCTCGCGCTCACCGGCCTGGTCACCCAGGCCACCGAGGACTACAAGGCGCAGAGCTTCGCCTTCGCCGGGGTCGTGCTCACCCAGCTGCTGCCCGGGCTGCTGTTCGCGCCGCTGGGCGGGCTGTTCGCCGACCGGTTCGACCGGCGCAAGGTGATGGTGTGCGCCGACGTCGGCCGGTTCGGGCTGCTGCTGTCGATCGCCATCGTCGGCTCGCCGCTGTGGCTGTTCATCGGCAACTTCCTGGTCGGCTGCTGCGCGCTGCTGTGGATCCCGTCCAAGGACGCCGCGGTCCCCAACCTGCTGCGCAGGCCGGACCAGGTCGAGACGGCCAACCAGCTGGGCATGGTGATGACCTACGGGATCGCCGTGATCAGCGCCGGTGGCCTCTACGCGGCCATCACCGGCATCAACACCAACTTCAGCCTGCAGAGCGCCGCGTCGGAGGCCGGGGCGACCAGGCTGGTGCTGTTCATCGTCGCGGCCCTGTACCTGGCCAGCGCGGTCACCATCGCCACCCGGATCCCCGAGCTGTCGCGGCGGGTGTCGACCGCGCCGGTGGCCCCCGACCCGGACAAGCCCGACACCAGTGGCGGGTTCGGCGCGATGGTGCGCGACGCGGCCCGGTTCGTGCGGACCTCCCCGCTGGTGCGCGGCCTGCTCATCGGCATGATCGGCGCGTTCGTCGCGGCCGGTGCCCTGGTCGGCTCCTCGCAGGTCTACGCGACCAGCGTGCTCGGCGGTCAGGCGAGCTTCGGCCTGCTGTTCGTCGCGCTGTTCATCGGCCTGGCCACCGGGATGGGCGGCGCGCCGAAGCTGGCCCGCAAGCTGCCGCGCAACCGGCTGTTCGGCATCGCGATCGTCACCGCTGGCCTGGACCTGCTGCTGGTGGCGCTCTCGCCGCACCTCGTGGTCTCGCTGATCACCGTCGCCATCCTCGGCATGTGCGCTGGCGCGGCGTTCCTCACCGGTGTCACGATCATCGGCACCGAGGTCGACGACTCGATCCGCGGCCGGATCAACGCCATCTACCAGTCGCTGATGAAGATCATCTTCGCGGGCGGGATGGCGCTCACCCCGGTGCTGGTCGGCCTGGTCGCCCCGCACAGCATCACCCTGTTCGGCCGGTCGATGATCGTCGACGGCACCCGGCCGGTGCTGCTCGGCGCTGGCCTGCTCGCCACCGTGATGGGCGTGCTCGCCTACCGGCAGATGGACGACCGCCGGTCCGAGACGATCATGTCCGACCTGCGCGCCGCGATCAGCCGCAAGCCGCGCCGCCGGGCCAGCGGGCTGCTCATCGCGATCGAGGGCAACACCCACATCGACACCTCCACGCAGGCCACGCTGCTGGCCGAGTGGCTGCGCGGGAACTCCGGCACCGAGGTGCTGCTCGCCGCCGACCCCGCCCTCGACGACGTCCGGCTGCGCACGGTGCTGACCGGAGCGGGCCTCAACAGCGCCCGCGCGCACGCCCTCGTCGCCGCCGCGGTGCGCGCCGACCTGGTGGAGCGCGAGATCCAGCCCGCGCTCGACCGCGGCGCCGTCGTGGTGATGGAGCGCTTCGTCGACAGCCCGCTGGCGCACCTGTCGGTCGCCGCCGGGCTCGACCCGACCGAGCTGGAGGGCCTGGCCGACTGGGCGACCGAGCGGCTGCGACCCGACATCACCGTGCTGCTCGACCGCGACCCGGCCACCCTGACGCCGCGCGCGGGCAACGCGGAGCATCATTGGCACGTGCAGAGCGTGCTCACCGACATGGCCGCCGCCGACCCGGACCGCTACGTGGTGGTCGACGGCGACGGATCGGCCACCGACGTCCACGACCGCGTGCTGATCGCGGTGCGCACCACGATGGCCGGGCGCAGGCTGACCGAGTTCGCGCTCACGGAGGCGCGCTGATGGCGGTGTGGTCGCAGCTGGTCGGCCAGACCGATGCGGTCGAGGTGCTCAGCGCGGCGGCCACTGCGGCGGCCCAACTGGTCGACGGCACCGGCACCGCGGCGGGCATGACGCACGCCTGGCTGTTCACCGGGCCGCCCGGGTCCGGCCGCTCGGTCGCCGCCCGCGCCTTCGCCGCCGCGCTGGAGTGCACGACGCCGGGCGGGATCGGCTGCGGCGAGTGCCAGGGCTGCCACACGGCCATGTCCGGCACCCACGCCGACGTGCGGATGGTCGTGCCGGAGGGGTTGTCGATCTCCGTGGCGGAGATGCGCGCGCTGGTGCAGACCTCGGCGCGGCGACCGACCAGCGGGCGCTGGCAGGTCGTGGTGATCACCGACGCCGACCGGCTCACCGAGGGCGCGGCCAACGCCCTGCTCAAGGCGGTCGAGGAGCCCCCGGCGCGGACCGTGTTCCTGCTCTGCGCGCCGTCGGACCACCCGGACGACGTGTCGGTCACCATCCGGTCCCGGTGCCGCGTGGTGGCGCTGCGGACCCCGTCGGCGCCCGCGATCGCGGAGGTCTTGCAGCTGCGGGATCGGATCGACGCGGAGACGGCCACCTGGGCGGCCTCGGTGTGCGGCGGGCACGTTGGTCGCGCGCGGCGGTTGGCCACGGATCCGTCCGCCCGTGAGCGGCGGGACAAGGTCCTGCGCATCCCGATCAACCTCCGGCGGCTGTCGGACGTGTTCGACGCCGCGGACGACTTGGTCAAGGCAGCGGAAACAGACGCAGGTGAGGTAAGCGGGTCGCGGGACGAGGCAGAGAAAGATGCCTTGAAGACGGCTCTTGGGGCTGGCGGCACCGGTAAGGGCACCGCATCGGCGACCCGGGGGAGTGCTGGGGCGATCAAGGAACTCGAGCGCCGACAGAAGTCCCGGGCGACTCGTACTCAGCGCGATGCCCTTGACCTCGCTTTGGTCGACTTGGCTGGGTTTTATCGCGACGTTCTGGTCACCACGTCTGGTTCGCCAGCCGCGTTGAACCACCCGGACCATTCTTCGAGTTCTTCACAAGCGGCGGAGAAGTGGACCCCCGAGTCCACCCTCCGCCGCCTGGAAGCCGTTCTTTCGTGCCGTGAAGCGATCGAGCAGAACGTCAAACCGCGCATTGCTGTCGAGGCGATGATCACCCAGCTTTATATGGGCTGAGCCGCTTCCTCCTCGGCAACGCGGCGACGAGCACCACGCCGATCATCAGCATTGCCGTGCCGGTCCAGAAAATGGGCACGGACTGGTATGCCGCGTTGGTGTATGCCAGCGCCGGGCCCTTCGGCTGCGGCGCGGGCGGCGCTTGAGGCGGTGTCGCCGCTGTCGCGCACACCACGCCACCGGTCGGCGCGTAGGCCCTGGCGACCTGCTCGCCCAGTGAGATCTGCGCCAGCGCCGACGGCAGGTTCGGCAGGCCGAGCGCGTCGGTGGGCAGCACCTGGAGGTCGAGCAGCCGCGCGGTCGCCCCGAGCTGGAACCCCTTGAACGGCTGCGTCGACTCCTCCGACTTCTGGTTCAGCCCGGCGACGGAAAGTCGCAGCACCCCGAGGTCCAATTTCGACAACCCGGCTGGCAGGGTTTGCCCGGTGCCGAGCAGGGCGCCGATGATGGGTAATTTGTCCACCGGGTTCTGCAGCGGGATTCCAATGGGGACGTCCAACCTGGGATTCGCCGCGTCCAGCTTGCCGAGACTCTTGCCGCCTTGGACGACTTCCAGGATCGGCGCGGTATAGCGAACCGTCGAAGTGGCCTTGTCCCCAGTGGAGGTAACCGTGAGCGTCGGCTGGCTGACGACGTTGACGGAAAGCTCAAAAGGGGTCCCCGCGAGCAACTTGACCGCCGCGACCTGCAGCGTCGATGTGGACTCCACCGCCTTGTTCGCCGAGCCGGGGATGTCGACCAGGCGGACCACGGAGCGGGCGGAGAGGGTGTTGGGGAGGCTGAGCAGGGAGCTCGTGCTGCCTTGCCCGCCTAACACGCCGCCGAGCGTGCTCAAGCCGCCAGTGAGGTTCTTAAGCCCGTTGATGACGACCTGGTCGGCAGCGGGATCCAGGTTCGGCGCGTCGAAGACCCCGGTCAGGTCCGGCGTGCTGGGGAGCGTGGGGATCGCGTTGAGCGCGGAGAGGCTAGCTAGCTCCGTCGACGAGTCGGCGATCGTGCCGGTGCAGTTGTCGTGCCACTGAGCCTGCACCCGCCCGTTGAGCACCCCCACCTTCACCAACGTGTCCAACGGCGTAGATGGCGGATTGATCCCTCCGCTCCGACCCTCAGAGCTGTTAGGTGGCGCCGTCTGCGCCAATGCCCCCGGCGCCTGAGGACTAGCCCCCTGCACGGCGATCCCACCGGGCGTCGCTTGCGCTATCGACCTCTCGAAGCTCAGGTAGGCCTCAGAGTTGACCTGCGCACTGGCCAACCCAAACCCAACCTCCACCCCAGCCTGCTTCGGCAGCTTGTCCTCAGCCCCCGGGATGATCGACCGCGTAGGCGCCGAGTTCGGTAAGAGCCTGACCACAGCCAACCCAGTCCCGGCATCCCCCACCGCATGACTGCTGACGTTAGGCACCACGGCAGGCGGCCCACTCGGATCAACCACCGGCGGCACCGGCGTAGTGGACGGCTGTGCTGCCGCGGGCCCGGCGCACAGCACCAACAGCGCCACCGCCCCGGGTAAGGCAACCAGACGCATCGCAGCTCCTCTCGCGCACCTACTCCCCAGTAAACGACGTAGCCGCCTGCAAGTCACGCCCGGGTACCCGCTATAGTGGTCACCGGCCACGCCGCCTTAGCTCAGTCGGCCAGAGCGGTTCACTCGTAATGAACAGGTCAAGGGTTCGATTCCCTTAGGCGGCTCGCAGGTCAGAGGGGTCGTCCCGGGGTTCGGGGCGGCCCCTCTGGCGTACCCATGGGCGAAAACACAGCGCAGGTGGCGGTTGGTCGGCGCTAGCTTCGGTGGGTGGACTACTTCGCGGGTGCGATTGCCGATGAGGCCGGGCTGCGGGAGCTCTACGCCGCTCCGCCGCAGCGGGCTTGGGACAAGGTGGTCGGGGGGATGGACGCGTTGGCGCGCGAGTTCGTGGCGTGTGCGCCGATTGTGTTCGTCGGCAGCTACGGGGCGGACGGGCGGTGCGATGTCACGCCCAGGGGTGGGCCGCCGGGGTTCGTGGGGGTGGCGGGGGACGGGACGGTCCTGATCCCGGATGCCACGGGGAACAAGCGGATCGACACGTTCCGGAATGTGGTCGCGACCGGGCGGGTCGGGCTGGTGTTCGTGATCCCGGGGCGGGGGCAGACGTTGCGGGTCAACGGGCGGGCGTGCGTGACGGCGCGGGCGGAGGTCCTCGACGGGCTGACCGCGGTGGGCAAACCGCCGGTCGCGGCGCTCGTGGTGGCGCCGGACGAGGTGTTCACGCACTGCCCTAAGGCTTTCGTGCGCTCGCACCTGTGGGAGCCGCACACCTGGCCGGACGAGGCCGCGCAGCCGGACCCGGCGGAGCTGGCCCACGGGCACCTCGGCGACCCGGCGCTGACCGTGGCCGAGGTGCGGCAGAGCCAGGTGGACTCGCTGCTGTACCGGTTGGACTGAGCAGCCCGGGTCCGCGGAGCCCACCACCACGACCCGTTCGCCCGCCGAGGTCAGTGCGGTCGGGCGTCGGGGGCGTCGGGCACCATGGCTTTCGCCTGCGCGGGTGGTGCCTACGCGCGGTGGTGGGCTTCGCGGTCCCGTGCGGGGTGGTGGGCGGTGCGCTGCCCGCTACCCCGACTCCCGTCGGCCACTGGTCCCGATCGAGGCGCAGCGTGCACGTGAGCCTCCCCGGCGACCGGACGGTGTGGATGGTCCATCGGAGACAGACACGAGCTGTTACTTGAACGTTCAGTAGTCACTCATTTGGCGCAAGATCAGGTAAGCCGCCGCCGGATGCCCGCGCTGAGCAGGTCGACCGCGACGACGAGCACGAGGACCATCAGGATGTAGGTCGCCATCTGGTCGAACTCGAACAGCTGGATCGACTGGTTGATCAGGAACCCGACGCCGCCTGCGCCCACCAGCCCGAGCACCAGCGACGAGCGCACGTTCACGTCGAACCGGTACAGCAGTAGCCCGATCAGCGCAGGCACCACCGCTGGTAGCACGGCGTTCGCGATCACCTGCGGCTCGCGCGCGCCGGACACCCGCAGCGCGTCGGTCGGTCCCGGGTCCACCTCGTCCATCGCCTCCGACCAGAGCTTGCCCAACACGCCGACGTTGTGGCAGATCAACGCGAGCACGCCTGCGAACGGGCCGAGCCCGACCGCGGTGACGAAGATCAGCGCGAACACCACGTCCGGCACCGCGCGCAGGAACGACATGACCGAGCGTGACACCTGGTACACGACCTGGTGTCGCCCGCGCGTGCCCAGGACGGCGAACAGCAACGCCGCCGGGACGGACAGCGTGGTGCCGAGCAGGCCGATCGCGAGCGTGGTCAGGCAGGCTTCGAGACCGGGTCGGACGACGGCGTCCCAGTCGAGGTCCGGCGGCAGCGCCTCGGCGAGGAACCGCGCCATCCCGCGCCACCCGTCGACGAGCGCGCCCGGTGAGACTTCCGTTGTCTCCCAAGCGAAGACGTGCGCCACCCCGAGGACCGCGATCACCACGGCCGCGGTCAGGTACTTGCGCGTGCTCACACCGCCACCGCCCGGTCCGGCGCGTACAGCGCGTCGATGTCCACATCAGACAGATCGCTTCCCCTTGTGGAGAAGCGGATCTCGCCGTGGAGCAATCCGAGCACGCGGTCCGCATGTCTGCGTGCGAGATCCGGTTGGTGCAGAACCGCGGCCACCGCCAGCCCATCGTTGCGCGCGAGCTCTCGCAGTAGCTCCATCACCTGCGTTGCGGCAGCGGGATCTAGCGCGGACACCGGCTCGTCGGCCAGCAGCACTTTTGCGCCCTGGCACAACGCCCGTGCGATCGCGACCCGCTGTTGCTGCCCGCCGGACAGGCTGCCCGCCCGGTCCTTCGCCCGATCGGCTAGCCCGACCCGGTCGAGGCACGCCATGGCCCGCTCGCGCAGGTCCTTGGGGAACAGCGCGGGCGTCAGCGACCGCGACAGCGGGAGACCGGCCAGCCCGCCCGCGCACACGTTGTCGATCACGTTGCGCCTGCGCACGAGGTGGATCTGCTGGAACACCATCGCCGCCGCCCGCCGCGCCCTGGCCAGCTCGGCGCCGGTGAGCCCCCGCAGCTCCCGCCCGGCGACGCTGACCACGCCCTCGTCGGCCTCGGCCAACCCGACCACGCACCGCAACGCCGTCGACTTCCCCGATCCGTTCGCGCCGAGCAGCACGACCAGCTCGCCCGCCCCCACCGAGAAATCAACCCCGTTGAGCACCGCCCGGTCGCCGAACGATTTCCGCAGCCCTTTCACGGAGAGCCCGTTTTCCATCCCGATTCCCTTTCCCCGCCGCCCCACACCAACCACCCGACCGGCTGAACTTCCACCACCCACATGCCCCCGACCTGGGCATCCCGCTATCCACAACCCCCGGAGTTATCCACAGAAACCCGCGCACCCCCTTCCCGCCCGCCAGAACCGATAGACTGGCCCAGGGACGCCCCCCGGGAGTGGTGGGGGCTGGGCGCTCGCGCTGGGGGGCGGAAAATGGGTGGGAATGGGGTGGGGAAAGCGAGGGGATTAGACGTCGCCTTCGGTTAGGCCGAGGGTGTCGGCCAGGTCGAAGAGGGGTTGGTAGGTCGCCTTGTCGACGGCGACGAGGGGGCCCGCGGGGTCTACGTCGAGGAACTTGCCGACCTTGGCGACCTCGTCGGGCTTGAGGTTGAGCAGGGCCTTGCGGACGGCGTCCTTGAACGCGGGGTCCATCGTGCCCGCGACGGTGATCGGGTCGTTGGGGATCGGGTCCGAAGCCCAGACCTGGCGGAACCCGGACTCGTCGAACTTGCCCGCCGCCTTGGCGGTGGCCAATTGCTGGGTGTTGATCTCGGCGGCGTCGACCTTGCCGTTGGTGAGGGCGAGGAGCGCCTCGGGGTGGCCGCCCGCGTAGTCGAGCTTGACCGAGGACTTGTCCAGGCCGAGCTTGGCGAGGGCGGCGCGGGGCAGGGCGTCACCCGAGGTGGAGCCCGGCTCGGAGAGCGCGAGCGACTTGCCGCGCAGGTCGGCGAGGGACTGCACCGGGGAGTCCTTGGGGACCCAGACGCCCGCCTTGTAGCTGGTCAGCTTCCCTTGCGCGTCACCGAAAGAGGCCAGCGGCTCGGCGTTGGCGCGGCGGCTGGCGAAGACGAAGCCGAGCGGGCCGAACTGGGCCAGTTCCAGCTTGCCGTTCTGCATGGCCAGCACCTCGGCCGAGTAGTCCTGCACGACCTGCAGCTTCACCGGGCAGTTCAGCTCCCGGTTCAGCGCCCCGGTGAGCACTTCGTACGCGGGGGTCAGCTTGGCCGGGTCCTCGTAGGGCTCGATCCCGAATCTGATCTCCCCGTTCGGGCAGGTCTTCGACCCGGTCGCGGCGGGTTCGCCGCTGCTGCACGCGGTGAGGGCCATGGCCGCGGCGGCGACCAGGACGGCGATGCGCTTCATGATGCTCCTAGGCTGTCGAGAACGGTGGGGGCGAGGCCGAACGCGGTGGTCATGCCGATCCCGGAGGTCACGGACACCACGCGGACCCCGGGGAAGGGGTTGGCGTGCAAGAACTCGGCGCCCTCGGCCGCGGCGTAGACACCGCGCCAGCGGGCGCGCACCTCGAGCCGGTCCACGCCGAGCAGGCGGGCGGTTTCCCGCAGGACGAGCTCGCCGGTCGGCTCGTCGTCGAACGGGTCGTGGGTGTGGCCGTACCGATGGGTGTCACCGATGACGAGGTCACCGTCGGGGCGTTGGGTGAACATCAGGTTCATCGCGACCTCGAGCAGTTCGGGGTCGGCGCGGGTCAGCCGCTCCCGGACCGCCGTGGCGGACGGGCAGGCGTTCAGCCCGGCGTACCGCAGCATCGACAGTCCGGAGAGGACGGCGGGGGCGAAGGTCTGTGAGTCCGGTGTGGACACTTGCATCATCCGCAGCAGGCACCGCTGGACACCGGCCGCGTCGGCCACCTCCGGCAGCAGCCGGTCGACGTCGTGGCCGACGGCCACCACAACGTGGTCGGCCGCGACCGTGCCGCAGGTGGTGTGCACCGCGCCCGACTCGACGCCGGTGACCGTTGTGCGCCAACGGAACTCGACGCCCTGCCCGGCCAGCCAGGTGGCCAGCGCCGCGACCGCCTCACGCGGGTCGACGCGCAGGTCGAGCGGCAGCCACGCGCCGCCGATGACCTCGGGGGAGACCACCGGCAAGTGCGCGCGCACCCCCGCTGCATCCAGCGGTCGCACCTGGTCGCCGCGCTGCTCGGCGAACTCGGCGAGCACGGCGACCTCGTCCGGCGCGCGGGCGGCGACCACGGTGCCCGCCTCGGAGACCCAGAACCCCGCTTTCGCCGCCAGGTGCAGCCACCGCTCGCGCGCGGCGAGCCCGTAGATCAACGCGTCGCCGTGCTGGGCGGTCAGGCAGATGTGGCCGAAGTTGCGGATGGAGGCGCCGACCGCGCGTTCGTCGCGGTCGAGCACCACCACCCGCAGGCCGCGGTCGACCGCCTCGGCGGCGTGCGCGAGGCCGACGATGCCCGCGCCGACGACGACGAGATCCGCTCGGGGGTTCATGGCACAGAAGGTGCGGGTGGCCGGTGCGTGATCGCAAGGCTTTCGCGGCACTTGTTTGAACAAGTTTCCACGTTGTTCACCCTGCTCATCGTGAATCGCGCAGCAACTTGACAACGGGTGGTGCGGAACTCGTATGGTCAAGTCTGTGACACCGCCACTGCACCACAGGGTGGCCGACGCGCTGCGCGGCAGGATCAGCCGGGGACAGCTCCCGGTCGGCGCCGCGTTGCCCTCCGAGGCCCAACTCTGCGAGGAGTTCGCCGCTTCCCGGGGCACGGTGCGGCAGGCGCTGGCCGCGTTGCGCAACGAGGGCCTCATCGGTGGCGGGCAGGGCAAGCAGCCCGTGGTCCGGCAGGCCGCGGTCGCCCAGCCGTTCGAGACCTTCCTGTCGTTCACCCGGTGGGCGCGGGAGATGGGCCGGGAACCGGGGCAGCGCACCGTGGAGATCGCGCGGCGCGGGGCCAGCCAGGTCGCGGCGGACGTGCTCGGGATCGACGAGGGGGCCCCGGTCATCGAGGTGCTGCGGCTGCGGCTGCTCGACGGCATCCCGACCATGCTCGAGCGCAGCAGCTTCATCGAACCCGTTGGCAGGCTGCTGTTCGACTTCGACCCCGACGCCGGGTCGATCTACGCGCACCTGCTCGACCGCGGCATCGACCTGCGCGCGGCCCGGCACACCATCGACGCGATCGGTGCGGACGAGGTCGACGCGAAGCTGCTGACGGTCGCCGTCGGCGCACCGCTGCTGCGCGAGCGCCGCCGCGCCACCGACGCCAGCGGCGCCCGGGTCGAGTACGCCGACGACCGGTACCGCCCGGACCTGGTCACCTTCACCATCGACAACGTGCAGGCGGGCCGGATCAGCCCGCACATCCTCAAGGAGACCCCGTGAGCATCGACCTGGTCGCCCTCGACATGGCGGGCACCACCGTCCAGGAAGGCGGCGCGGTCTACCGGGCGCTCGCCGACGCCGTCGCGGCGGCAACGGGTTCGCCGGTGTCGAGCAACGACGTGCGGCGCTGGATGGGCGCGGACAAGCGCGAAGCGATCGCCGCACTGCTGGCAGGCGCC
This sequence comes from Actinokineospora diospyrosa, assembly GCF_024171925.1. Lineage (GTDB taxonomy): Bacteria > Actinomycetota > Actinomycetes > Mycobacteriales > Pseudonocardiaceae > Actinokineospora > Actinokineospora diospyrosa. The sequence continues at coordinate 455,866 of NZ_JAMTCO010000007.1, forward strand.
CCCGCCGAGGTCGACACCGTGTTCGACGACTTCCGCACCCGCCTCGCCGCCGCCTACACCGCCGAACCCCCCACCGCCCTCCCCGGCGTCGAATCGGCCCTGACCGATCTCCGCGCCCGGGGCATCAAGGTCGCCCTCACGACCGGCTTCTCACGCGACGTGGCCGAAAACCTGCTCGCCGTCCTCGGCTGGAAACCCGGTGGCTGCATCGACGCCCTGATCACCGCCGACGAGGTCGCCGCGGGTCGCCCCGCCCCCTACATGATCTTCCGCGCCATGGAAGCCACCGGTGTCCACTCCGCCGACCGCGTCCTCACCGCAGGCGACACCGTCCTCGACCTGCGCGCGGGGACGAATGCAGGCGCCCACTACGTGATCGGCGTCCTCACCGGCTCCCAGGACGCCGAGACCCTCGGCCAAGAACGCCACACCCACCTCCTATCCAGCGTCGCCGAGATCCCGCTACTGCTCACCCGGCATGGATAGGTCAAGGTGAAATCCAGGGATTGGCGCTAGTAGCCCGCCCCGGGCCGTTTGGTCGTGTGTTGGCGGCCCTGTCCCACCCTTCACGCCCCGCCCTCACCCCCCCCGCCCCAACCCCACCCCTGTTCCTGCTCGATGGGGCGGACTTGTTTGCGTGGGGGGACAACACCCGTAGCGTTTCCTCGCGGCAGGGCCAGTCTTTTCGGCCCCTGCTGTGCGGACCTGCCACGGGTGTCGTAGGGGCCCCGCGCAAAACAAGTTCGCCCCATCGAGCCGACCGCACTCCCAGCCCCGGCACGGACCCACGGGATACCCATCCCAACGAGCCGACCGCACTCCCAACCACCCGCGGACACACGGATACCTCGCCCCATCGAGCCAGACGCACCCCCAACCACCCGCGGACACGCGGGATACCCGCCCCATCAAGCCGACCGCACTCCCTACCCCAGCACGGACACACGGATACCCGCGCCATCGAGCCCCACGCCTCCCAACCCCAGCACGGACACACGCACTGCGAGCGGTGAAAGGGGTCGGACGTTCGGCGACGCGGCCAGGCGCGCCGTGGGTGGGTCGGGACGTTGGCCCTAGCTCCTCGCGCGGCGGGCGGACCAGGCGGTGGCTAGGACGAAGCCTGCGGCGGCGATGGCGCCTGCGGCGGCGCTGCCTAGGGCGTAACCCAAAGAAGGTTCGCGGGTGGTGATGGATGTGAGGAACAGCCACACCGTTAGGCCGAACATGAAGCCGAGGGGCAGGGCGACGTAAGGGGCTGCTGGGCGGCGGTGGCCTCGTCGGAGTGCTCGCATTTGGGCTTCGATGTTGGCCAAGGCGAACAGGGAGAGCAGGAGGCTTCCGGCGCCCATCACCGTTGCCATCGGGTGGGAGGCGGACTGGAGGGTGAACTGCTCCGCGAGGTTGTCGCCGATCTTGACCTCTGCTGTGACAGCGCCGCCGGCAAGCCAGCGCATAAGAGGGTCTGGCTTGAGGCTTGTCTCGAAGGTGCCCTCTGGACCCGGGGCGATTCCCTTGCGGATACGGCCAAGCAGGACCCCTGCTGCCCTTAGCTCAAACTGGAGCTCAACCGCCCCTGCCGCCCGGCCGGACACGGTGATCTGCTTGCTTAGGTCTACCTGAACCGTCTTGTCCGCTACCTGTCCATTGACCACCAACGCCGACGCTGGGTGGTTCAAAGTTGTGGGGGACAAGAAGGGAAACAGCACCAGTGCGACAAGAGCCACCGTCGCGATAAGAGCGGGCCACAGCGGTGCAGGGCCGCGTTGGGCGATGAGTTCACTCGCGGGGCGGAGTTCCTTGCCGCGGAAGTCGCCCAGGGTGCGGGTGGGGTCGATGGTTGTGCCGCGGATCGGCGGGGTGATGATGGTGGGGGCGTCCGGTTGGCGGCTTAGTTGCTGGGAGATCGCGCCGGAGATCCGGGGGGCTAGGTGGACCGGGACCGATGAGCGCTCAAGCCAGCCCGCGCCATAGACGGCGGTGGCGGCGGAGCTCAGGTCGGTCGCGAAGGTCTCTGCGTCGCGGTAGCGGTGTTGCGGATCGCGGGCGAGGCTGCGCATGACCACTGTGGACAGCGGGGCGGGCACTCGGGGGATCGGTGCGGGGTCGCTGAAGATGCGTTGGCGCATCATGCTTACTGCGCCTCGACTGCGGTCGTAAGGCAGTTCCCCGCACAGCAGCTCGTAAAGCACCGTGCCCGCCGAGTAGATGTCCGCGGCAGGCGTAAGAGAGTTGCCCATCGCCTGCTCGGGTGCGATGTAGGCGGGCGTACCGAGCACCTCGCCCGCGTGCGTCACCAGCGTCGCCCCCTCGCTCACCACCTGCGCGATGCCGAAGTCGGCGACCTTCATCACCCCCGCCGTGGTGAACAGCAGGTTCTTCGGCTTCACGTCCAGGTGCAGCACCCCGGCCTTGTGCGCTGCGTGCAGCCCGCCCAGCATCGCCAGGGTGATGGCGCACGACTGCTCGCCGGTGAGCCCGGGACCGCGGAACCGGTCGTACACGGTCCCGCCGTCCAGCCGCTCCATCACCAGCAGGTTGTCCGACCCGGTCTGCACGTAGTCGTAGACCGGCACGATGTGCGGGTGGTCCAGGCTGGCCAGCACCCGCGCCTCGCGGTCGAACCTGGCGTTCACCGACGGGTCGGTCACCAGGTCCGAGGGCAGGACCTTGATCGCCACCGCGCGGCCGAGGGAGCGGTGCACGCCTGCGAACACCACCCCCATGCCACCCGAGCCGATCTTGCCCCCGACCTCGTACTGCGGTAGCGCCGAGGTCAGTCCGGCTGGCGTGCTCATCCAGGCCACCTCTTGGTGTTTTGCTGTGTGTAGTGCTCAGTGACGCTTTGGGTCACCGCGCCCGGGTCGACGGGCGCGGGCAGCGCCACCGTCAGGTCCCCGTCCAACGCGGGTGCCACCGGGTGCGGGGTGAGGAAGCCCAGGACCATGGCGATGGCGGACGCGCCGAACACGATCGGGATCTCGATCAGCGGGTCCGGCGGCACCAACCGCAGCACCGACAGCGAGACCACCGCGACGATCCCGGTTCCGATGCCCGCGGGCAGGAAGCGCAGCGCGCGCTTGATCCGGTTGGGCGAGAGCTTGTGCCGCGCCAATGCGATCAGCACGGTCGCCCAGATGGCCGAGGTGAGCAGCAGCATCATCAGGCCGAACACCCCGTAAACCGACCACACCGTGCCGCGCACGTCGGCGACCGTCTCGGCGCTGCCCAGCACCTCGCGCTCCTCCGAGAGGAGGTCGACCGTGGTCGGCAGCAGGCCGATCGCCTGACCGTCCAGGTCGCGCACATCCAGCGGGAAGGTGCGCGTGACCCGGCTGCCCGGCGGGACCTCGAACGGCAGCGTGGTGTCGTAGGCGAAGAACGTCAGGGCCAACGCGACCCCGGAGAGCCGCACCAAGCGGACCTTCTGCGTCGTCTTACCCCGGTTAACGGCTGTTACCGAAACTTCGGCGGCTTTAGCGGGATCCAGTCGCACCGTACGGTCGGTGATGTCCTGACCGTCCAGAGTGACCGTCACCGACAACGGGCTATCGGAATCCTGTGCCGCTGCGGGTGTTGCACCCATCAGCAGCAGTACCGTCACGAGAGCAACCGCGGCGGCGATGAGACGTCCCATGGGAAGACTCCCGGTTGAGGCAGGGCTGATCGGGGCGGAATGCTACAGCGGTCCGGTATCGGACCGGGGCGTTCCACGAGATCAGTGATACGGACAGGGGTACGAGCTGTGCGCAGTGTTGGACGCTTAGCGAGCATCGCCGTTGCTACAGCGACGTTGTTGGTCGCTTTGGCACCGCTCTCATCGGCTGCGGTTCCCCCGCCGTTGGTGACGTTGAGCGCCAGTCCGTCCTCAGGACGCGCGGGTACCACTTTCACGATCACGTGGGGTCTGGGAGTCGTGGGGCTGTGCCGCACGCTCACCTTCTCGACGTCGCTCACCACCATCCCGACCGTGGCGACGAACGGCAAGACGAGCGGCTCGTTCTCCGTGACCGTCCCGAGGTCGGCCAAGCCAGCGTCCTACCTCATCACCGCCGTGTGCAACACCGACGGGTACACCGGGGAGACGACGTTCACCGTCCTCAACCCGCCCACCAGCACCACCGTCCCGCCCACGACCAAGCCGACGACCACGACGACCGTGCCGCCGGTGACCACGACGGTCCCCCCGGTCACCACCACGACCCGGCCGACGGTCACCACGACCACGTCCGGGCCGACAACAACCACCACCACGCCCGGTACGACGACCACCAACACGACCACCGACACCACGACGACCACTTCGGACACCACGACCACTACGCCGCCGACCACCACGACGACCCCGATCGTGGACGAGAAGCCGGTCGACGGTGGCCTCAAGCTGGACCGCAAGAGCGTCCGCCCCGGCGAGGACCTCTCCGCCAAGGGGACCGGCTGCGCGCCCAACCAGACGGTCATCCTGACCTCCGGTGGCGAGAAGGTCGGCACGGCCGTGTCCAACACCTCCGGTGAGTTCAACGCGCGCGTCGAGTTCCAGAAGGTCGTGCCCGGCAGGCACATCGTCACCGCGCATTGCGCAATTGAACTGACCGGCGCGGTGGACCAGGTCGTCACCAGTGGGAAGGGTGGCACTTCCGGCACCCTGGTGGTCCTGGTGTTCTTCGTCTTGGCCGGAGCAGCGCTAATCCGAGTCGCGTAGGGCTGCCGCGACCGGCGGCGTCACCGTCATCCTGGTGGCGACGTCGCCGTAACGGCGCTTGATCTCCGCGGCCGCGGTAGCCGTATCTCCGACGACCGCGAAAGTGTTGAGCACGTCGTCGGAGATAAGAGCGTCCATCTCGCTCCACTGGCCGCGCTTAGACAAGGCGTTCAAGTCGTCTTGCAGCCCACCCCACCCGTGCAGCTCCAACACGCCACGGTAGGCGGGAGTGGAGCCATAGAAGGCAATCTGCCTACGTACCTCGGCGATGGAGGTAGCTAGCTCCTCGTCGGTCGACCCGCTCGCGACGAACCCAGGGCCGCTGATGTCGAAGCCCTCCAACGTCTTTCCTGCTTTCGCACGACCCCGCTCCAACGCAGGTAGCGTCACCTCGCGCAGATAGCGCTCAGTGGAGAACCCGTGACAGAGCATCCCGTCCGCGACTTCCCCCGCTGCTTCAGTCATGCGTTCCCCTACCGCGGCAAGGTAGATCTTCGGGTTGCCGTGCGGGTTGGGGCCGGGGTTGAAGAACGGCGTCATCAGCGTGTGCGTGTAGAACTCGCCTAAGAAGCGCAACCGCTCACCGGTCTCGAACGCCGACCAGATAGCGCGAACGGCGAGCACGAACTCCCGCATCCGAGCCGCGGGTGCGGACCACGGCATGCCGAACCGCTTGGTGACGTGCGGCTTGATCTGCGACCCCAGGCCCAGCACGAACCGGCCACCGGAGAGCAGGTGCAGGTCGTTGGCCTGGACGGCCACCGTCATCGGGTTGCGCGCGAAGGCCACCGCGATCCCGGTGACCAGTTCGATCCTCGAGGTCCGCCCGGCCGCGACGGCGATGCCCAGGAACGGGTCGATCTGCGTCTCGGCGACCCAGGCCCCGTCGTACCCGGCGTGCTCGGCTGCGGTGACCGCGTCGGCGGCCTCGGTCACGGTCGCGGCGTAGCCGCCGGAGTCGAGCCTCATGCGGTCCGAGATTACTGTGGGCCGATGCCGCTGTACTCGTTCGAGGGCAAGCGCCCCAAGGTCGACCCGTCGGCGTGGATCGCCCCGACGGCCACCCTCATCGGTGACGTGACCGTGGAGGCGGGCGCCTCGGTCTGGTACGGGGCGGTCATCCGAGCCGATTTCGGGCCGGTCGTCATCCGGGCCGGTGCCAACGTGCAGGACAACTCGGTCATCCACGTCAACGCCAACGGCTGCGAGGTGGGCGCGAACGCCACCATCGGGCACCTGTGCGTCGTGCACGACTGCGTCATCGGCGCGCAAGCGCTCATCGGCAACGGGGCGACCATCCAGGACGGCGCCGTCATCGGCGAACGCGCCTTGGTCGCGGCTGGGGCGATGGTGGGGCCGGGGACGGAGATCCCGCCCGAAGTGGTCGCGATGGGCGTACCGGCGAAGCGGCAGGTACCGCTGGAGGGGACCCCGAAGGTCTGGGTCGACCACAACGCGACCGTCTACCAGCACTTAGCGCGAAGACACGCTGCCGGGATCCGGGAGGTCACCGCCGGGTCCGACGCTGAGGAGCACGCCGGATCCGGCGCGGAAGAACTCTAGGTGACGAGAAGGTGAACGCCGGTGCCCGGCACGCCATGGGTGGGCGGTGCCGGGCACCGGGAGTCTGCGGGATCCGGGGGTTGTGCCCCCGGACCGGCGTGCCGTCAGTGGGCACGCGGCAAACCGGTACCAGAAATATGCCGCGTCGCACTAGCTTGATCTCATCCGAACGGGGTATCAAACTCAGTTATGGCCGAACTCGAGCTCCGCCACCTCCGCGCGATCTGCGCCATCGCCGAGGAGGGCAGTGTGTCCAAAGCGGCCATCCGGCTCGGCGTGACCCAGCCCGCGCTCACCGCGCAGCTGCGGTCCATCGAGCGGTTGGTCGGCGGCGAGCTGTTCCGCCGCAGCTCCAACGGCAGCATCCCGACCGAGCTCGGTCGCAGCGTGGTCCGCTCGGCGCGCGTGGTGCTGGAGGACATGTCGGCGCTGCTGGCCACCGCCCGCACGCACACGCAGAACCCGGCCGAGGCCCCGCTGGTGGTCGCCTCCAGCCCGATGCTGTTCACCAGCGCCCTGATCGCCGAGCTGCGGGCCTGGATCAAGTGCTCCGAGCTGCGCACCGAGATCGACTCGTCCGGTCCGGCGCTGCTCGACCTGATCTCCTCCAAGCAGGCCGACATCGCCGTGTTCGAGCGGTTCGAGGGCATGGAGAACCGGACCCTGCGCGACGTCGAGGTCCGCACGATCGTCGAGGAACCCCAGTTCGTGGCGCTGAGCTCGGACAGCCCGCTCGCCGCGCAGGAGGAGGTCGACCTGATCGACCTCGCCGACCTGGACTGGGTCGTGCCCCCGCCCGACCAGGACACCATGCGCCTGGGCTTCCGCGAGGCGTGCGAGAAGATCGGCTTCACCCCCCGGATCACCCACCACGTCACCGAGGGGCGCACCGCCATGGCCCTGGCTGCCGCGGGCGCGGTATGCCTAGCGCAGCCGGCATCCCTAAGCGGTCCGGGCTTCGTCATCCGGCCCTTGCGCGGAGCGGTCTTGCGGCTGCCTGTGGTCTTGGTGGTCCGGATGGACGGCTTGCTGGGCAACAGGCGCCACGAGGTGTTCGCCTGCGTCGCTCACGCCTACCGGTCGATCGTGGACCGGAACCCGACCTACGCGCAGTGGTGGGCCGACCACCCGGAGGCGCACATGGATGTCGACGCCGCTCTTGCCCTGCCGAGGCCGACTAGGCCTACCTGACTGTCGGCTTCAGGGTCCACACGACCGTCATCTCCGCGGTCGTGGTCCCTTCGGCGTTGCGGATGGTGCACTTGACGGCGAACTCGGGTCGGGTGCCCGCGTCCAGTTCGGCGATGACCTCGGCGGCGGGCCTGCTCAGCACGGCCTCCGCGGTCAGCGGGCCGAGCGCGAGCTTGCGGTAGCTGATCTCCGAGCGCACGACCAGCGGCGTCGCCCGGCCCATCTCGGCGGCGAAGGAGGCCAGGCCGACCGCGCCGGACGCGGTCTCGGCGAGGCCGAACAGGACGGCCGCGTGCGGGCCGCCGACGTGGTTGCGCTGCTCCGGCGCGTCCGGCAGCGAGCAGACGACGCGGTCGGCGGCGACCTCGACGAACTCCACGCCCGCGGTGCTCACCCAGGGGACGGTCTGCTTCATCGCGTCGGCGACCCAGCCGAGGTCTGTGCTCATGCTCATGAGATTACCCATCGGTAACTTGAAGCGGCAACGGGTAGGCTCGCACCCAGAGTCGTGACTGGCGTGCACGGGTGGAACAGACCACCGGGGAGCGGCTGGAGCGGGTGCGACACCGAACGCCTGGGTGTCACCGGTCTAGTCGCCGCACGCTCTGGAAGGAACGACCATGCACCAGCCCGGCATCCCCCACCTGGCCGCCGCGGACGCCGAGGTCGCGGCCCTGGTCGAGGGTGAGGCCCGCCGCCAGTACGAGAAGATCCGGCTGATCGCCTCCGAGAACTACGTCTCCACCGCGGTACTAGAGGCCACCGGCACGGTTCTTACCAACAAGTACTCCGAGGGCTACGCGGGCAAGCGCTACTACGAGGGCCAGCAGTTCATCGACCCTATAGAGACGCTGGCCGTATCGCGGGCCAAGGCCGTCTTCGGCGTAGAGCACGCCAACGTCCAGCCGTACTCCGGCTCTCCCGCCAACCTCGCCATCTACCTCGCGCTGGCCGAGCCGGGCGACACGGTCATGGGCATGGCGCTCCCCGCGGGTGGCCACCTCACCCACGGCTGGGGCGTGTCCGCGACCGGCAAGTGGTTCCGCGCCGTCCAGTACGGGGTGCGCAAGGACACCGGGCGGGTCGACCTGGACGAGGTTCGCGAGCTGGCGCTGGCCGAGCGGCCGAAGATCATCTTCTGCGGCGGCACGGCCATCCCGCGCACCATCGACTTCCCCGGGTTCGCCGCGATCGCCCAGGAGGTCGGCGCGGTCCTGGTCGCCGACATCGCGCACATCGCGGGCCTGGTCGCGGGCGGCGCGCACCCGTCGCCGGTCGGGCACGCGGAGATCATCTCGACCACCACGCACAAGACGCTGCGCGGCCCGCGCGGCGCGATGCTGATGTCCGACGCCGTGCACGCCAAGGCGCTGGACAAGGCCGTGTTCCCCGGGTTGCAGGGCGGTCCGCACAACCACACCACCGCGGCCATCGCGGTCGCCCTCGGCGAGGCGGCGAGGCCGGAGTTCCGCGACTACGCGGCCACCATCGTGGCCAACGCCAATGCCCTCGCCGAGGCGCTGGTCGAGCGCGGGTTCGACCTGGTGTCCGGCGGCACCGACAACCACCTGGTGCTGATCGATCTGACCAGCAAGGGCATCGGCGGCAAGCCCGCGGCCAAGGTCCTCGACCGGGCGGGCATCGAGCTCAACTACAACTCGGTGCCCTTCGACACCCGGAAACCGTTTGACCCGTCGGGCGTCCGGCTGGGAACGTCGGCGATCACGACCCGTGGTCTCGGGGTCGAGCACATGCCCCGGTTGGCCGAGTGGATCGACCGCGCGATCGCTGCGGGTGACGACGCCGAGGTGGCCGCCGTAGCCGCCGAGGTGCGCGAACTGCTCGCCGCGTTCCCGATGCCCGGGTGGGCCTGACCTGCGATAACACCCTGAGAACGCCCCGGTGCCGCTGGTCGGCCCCGGGGCGTTGCGGTGTGAGCGGGGTCGCAGGTAAATGGGTTGCGATCGATCACCCGAAAAGCGCATGCTTGCATCGACCAACTACTTGGATGATGCAAGCAACTCGGGAGGTGTCGCGTGACCGAGACCGTCGCGGCCGATGAGTCCGCCACCGGCACCGGGCTCACCGCGCAGGAGATCGAACAGGGTCAGCGGTTGGCCACCGTCCTGTTCGCGCTCGGCAAGCAGCAGGCCGCCATCGGCGCGCGGATGAGCAAGCTGGGGGTCGACCGCTCGGCTTTCGTCCTGCTGAAGAACCTCATCGCCCTCGGGCCGAGCCGCTCGAGCGCGCTCGCCGAGGCGATCCACTCCGACCCGTCCACGGTCAGCAGGCAGGTCGCCGCGCTGGTCAAGGACGGCCTCGTCGAGCGGCGCGCCGATCCGGAGGACGGCCGGGCGAGCCTGCTCGCGGTCACCCCGGACGGCATCGAGCTGCTCAAGCGCCAGCGGGCGCGGATGGCGCTCTCGCTGGCCCGCATGGTGAGCCACTGGGACCCACAAGACCTCGACACGTTCGTGCTGCTCTTCGAGCGATTCCTCGCCGACCACGCGAACTACCTGCCTACGTTCATCACCGAATGCGCCGATCACGCGCGTTCCGAAGGGGGAAAGTGATGTCAGCACCGGTTTCGGATGCCGCACCAGGGCAACTGAGCCACCGGCAGATCCTGACCGTGCTCTCCGGGCTCATGCTGGGCATGCTGCTCGCCGCGCTCGACCAGACGATCATGGCCTCGGCGATGAAGACGATCGCCGACCAGCTCAACGGCCAGACCATCCAGGCGTGGGCGACCACCGCCTACCTGATCACCGCCACCATCTCCACCCCGCTCTACGGCAAGCTCTCCGACATCTTCGGGCGCAAGCCGATGTACCTGACCGCCATCTCGTTCTTCCTGGTCGGTTCGGTGCTCTCCGGCATCGCCAACTCGATGTACGAGCTCGCCGCGTTCCGCGCGGTGCAGGGCCTCGGTGCCGGTGGCCTCATGTCGCTGGCGCTGGCGATCATCGCCGACATGGTGCCGCCGCGCGAGCGCAGCAAGTACCAGGGCTACTTCATGGGCGTCTGGGGTCTGTCCAGCGTGGCCGGTCCGGTCGTCGGCGGCGCGTTCGCAGGCCTGGACACCTTCGCGGGCATCGAGGGCTGGCGCTGGGTGTTCCTGCTCAACGTGCCGATCGGCATCGTCGCGCTGATCGTGGTCGCCCGCTACCTCAACGTCCCGCACCGCCGGGTCGCCCAGCGGGTGGACTACTGGGGCGCGATCGCGCTCACCGTCGGCCTCGTGCCGCTGCTCATCGTCGCCGAGCAGGGTCGCGAGTGGGGCTGGGACTCCGGCCGCGCGGTGCTGATGTACGTGATCGGCGTCGTCGGCCTGGCCGCGTTCGTCTACGTCGAGAAGCGCATGGGGGACGCGGCGCTGCTGCCGCTGCGGTTGTTCCGCCGCAGGACCTTCGCGCTGACCAACGTGGTCAACTTCGTGATGGGTGTCGGCATGTTCGGCACCATGATGTCGCTGCCGCTCTACCTGCAGATCGTCAAGGGCGCGTCGCCGACCGAGTCGGGTCTGATGACGCTGCCGATGACCTTCGGCATCCTGGTCGCGGCGATGGGCTCCGGCCAGATCATCGCCAAGACCGGCCGCTACCGGAAGTTCCCGATCATCGGCCTCGGCGCGACCGCGGTGTCGCTGTTCCTGTTCTCCCAGGTCGGCGTGGACACGCCGATGTGGCAGGTCATGCTGGTGATGGTGCTGACCGGCGCTGGCCTCGGCCTGTGCATGCAGACCCTGATCCTGGCCATCCAGAACGACGTCCCGGTCAAGGACATGGGCGTGGCGACCTCGTCGGCGACGTTCTTCCGCTCGATCGGCGGCACCGTCGGCACCGCGGTGTTCCTGTCCATCCTGTTCAGCGTGGTCGGCGACCGGATCAGCGACGCGTTCGGCTCGGTGCGCGGCGACGCGGCCTTCACCGCGGCGCTGGCGTCGAACCCGGAGTTCGCGCGCAGCCTCGCCGGTGGCGGCGGGATCGACCTGAACAACACGGCGTTCCTCAACACCCTGGACCCGGTGCTCGCCCGGCCTATCCTGTCCGGGTTCGCCAGCTCGCTCGACACGGTGTTCCTCGTCGGTGCCTGCGTGACCGTGGTCGCGTTCGCCCTGATCTGGTTCCTCAAGGAGACCCCGCTGGTCAACAAGTCGGGTATCCAGCGCGCGGCAGACGAAGAGGCGGCCGAGGCCGTTCCGGCTCCTGCCATGCACTAGCTCTATTCGCTCTACCGAACGACCCCGCGCTCCACGTGAGTGCGGGGTCGTTTGTCATACCCGGACAGTTAGCGTTGCCGCGTAACCGTTGGAGACATCGCCGGTGACCGCGGCGAGCTGGGTCTCGTACCCGTCGCTGAACACGTTGTCGCGCTCTAGAGAGGTTTGCGCGAGGTTGCGGACACTCTGTGAGTAGCCCTCGGTGCCGTAGACAGTGGTGCAGATGTCCTTGGGTAGAGCCAACTGTGTTGTCTTAAGTGGATCGCCTGCCTTGGTTGCCTCGGCCAGGCTGGGGTAGATCTCGAAGTGGATGTGCGGCCACCTGCCGGAGTAGGCCGCGGGGAAGATGCTGGTGAACTTCACTTTCCCTTGTGCGTCAGCCTCTTGGACACCACGGAGGTAGTTCTCGTTGGTGAGTTCCTTGGCGTACATCGAATAGCTGCCGTTGATGTCGCAGTGCCACAGGTAGATAGCCGCGCCTGGCATGGCAGCACAGGACTTCGCGAAGTCGACGATCGATAGCTCTACCGTCAGCGGTACGCCCTTGGCTGTCGTAGTGGAGCTCCCGAAGCTCGAACGGATGTCGCTGCGCACGATGCCGCTCTCGGTGAGCACGTTCGGGCCGTTGGTGCCATCGGCGGGGTAGGGGCCGCCGGTCTCCTGCGGGGTCTCCGCGCCGCAATCTGCCGCTGCGGCGGCCGCGGCCTGGGATCGCGCGGTCGTGGTGGTTGTCGTCGTGCTGGACGCGGCGGCGGTGTGGCCGGTGTGGTCCGTCCCACAGCCCGCGAGCGCGGCCAGCCCGACCCCGCCCATCAGCGTCAGCAGTCGCCGCCTACCCAGCGTGGCCAGGTCGAACGCGAGCCCCCGGTCGTGATCTTCGATGTGGTGGTCCATGTCGCCCATGGTTCGACTGTTACCCAGGAACGGGCTGTGCACCGGCTGTGTAGGTCTCTGTCATCCTGGCGGGGGACAACCTGGGGGTGATCGGTGCGAGTGGTGGTGGCGATCTTCGCCATAGGGGGGCTGCTCATCGGAGCCGCCCTGGTCCTGGGCATCGCGATCGAGCCGGACCGGGCGGCCGCGCCGACCACGGCGACCAGCTCGGGGGTCCGCTGCAGGCCGCCGGAGGGCCCGCTCACGCTGGTCGAACCGACCCCGGACGTGGTGGGCAGGGTCAACGCGGCCTGGGCGCGGGTGGACGGCTGGCTGGCCGACAACGCCGCGGCGACCGCCGCGGCCTGGAACACCCCGGCCACCCGCACCGAGCTGATCGGGCTGCAGCGCGACCTCGGTTACCAGTTGCCAGCCGAGCTGATCATCTCGCTCGGCAGGCACGACGGGGTCGGCGCGGACGGCTTCTCCTTCCCGCCCGCTTACCAGCCCCTGTCCGTCCGGGAGATCCGCACCACCACCGCGGACCTCTGCGCGGACCCCGGGTGGCGCGAAGGGGACGTCCCGTTCGCCAAGGGCGAGTCCGGTGCCGTGCTCTACCTGCACGAAGGCAGCGTCTACCGCTTCCCGGCGATGCAGCGGCACGCTAGCGACGTGACCGAACTGCTTGATCGCACAGCTTCTCGCTTAGAGGGGGAAAGTCCTGCCGAGTACCGGCCGGACGTCGACGCCCTCGGCCGCCTGCGCTGGGTCCGCGAATAGCGAACACCCCCGCCACCAGAGGTGCACGGGGGTGTTCACGAAGACTCTTGCCACCAGACGAGATGGACTCACCTGCTCGTCGAGCTCACCAAGCCAGGAACCCCGTCCGCCCGCCGAACCGGGAAGGCCGAGTGTCCCCACCCAAAGCCGGGAACGATGCCGGGCGGGGAAGAGGGGGCGGGTGGCGGGAGAAAGTGTCTCAGTGGAAGGTCAGGCCGGATTCCTTGAGGCGCTCGTAGGAGCGCTTGATCTCGGCCTCGGCCTCGGTGCGGCCGACCCAGCTGGCGCCCTCGACGCTCTTGCCGGGCTCCAGGTCCTTGTAGACCTCGAAGAAGTGCTGGATCTCCAGCCGGTGGTACTCGGCCAGGTGGTGGATGTCGCGCAGGTGCTCGGTGCGCGGGTCGTGCGACGGGACGCACAGGACCTTGTCGTCGCCGCCCTTCTCGTCGGTCATGCGGAACATGCCGATGGCGCGGGCGCGGATCAGGCAGCCCGGGAAGGTCGGCTCCTGCACCAGCACGAGCGCGTCGAGGGGGTCGCCGTCCTCACCCAGGGTGTTGTCCACGAAGCCGTAGTCCGCCGGGTACTGGGTGGCGGTGAAGAGGGTGCGGTCGAGCCGGATGCGACCAGTCTCGTGGTCCATCTCGTACTTGTTGCGATTCCCCTTGGGGATCTCGATGGTGACGTCGAACTCCACTGACGTGTCCTCGCTCCTGCTCGCTTCCTCTGCTACCTCACTAGTGTGGACCACGGTGTCGCCCCGGCCCGAACCGATCCGGGTGTGACGTTCACCGTTAGCACAGGGGGAGGACGCGGCGTGCCGCAGGCGGGACCAGAGCACGGCGGGGATCGGGATCCGGCCCGGCGGCAACCTGGTGATCAGGCAAAACGTCTACCTGACGTGGCAGACGACAACCCGGGGTGGCCCGGATCCGACGACGCTGCGTGGCCGAGTGTGGACGACGACGGGCCCGCCGCGGCGGCCCCCGGGGGCGGTACCGGACCCGTGTTACGTGACGAGACCCACGTCCCCGACACGCCCGGGACCGGCACTCCACGTTCGAGTGAACCGGCGAAACCGGAGCCTGCGGAGCAGGCCGGGGACGTGACGGTGCACGTCGGCGCCCGCGGCAAGCTCGCCGAGGGGCCGACCCAGGTGAACTTCCCGCCGTTGACCGGCAAGGGCAGCGACACGACCCAGCCGACCCGCAAACCCGGTGGCGACAAACCCGGTGCCGACTCGACGGCCGCGTTCCCGACCGGGCGACCCCAGGGTCAGCGGCCTGGTGGGCCGCCGCGCCCGCAGGCGGGCCGCCCGCCGCAGGGTGGGGTCCGGCCGCCCGGCCCGGGTGCGCCGCCGCACGCCCAACCGCCCGCCAGACCAGGTGGGCCCCTTCCCGACGGCCCGCCACGCGGCCCGCAGGGACCTGCTGGCCAGCCGCCCTTCGGTGGTCGGCCGCAGCCCCCGCTTGGCAGGCCGGGGCCTGGTGGGCGCCCTATAGGTCAGCAGAACCCGGGTCAGCCAAACCCTGGTCAGGTCGAGAGCACTCAGGTCATCAAGGTCGCCGACATCACCAGGGAGCCGACGCCTGTTCAGCTCGCTGAGCAGGCCCCCGTGCCGGAGGAGCCGCGCAAGCGTCCGCGCATCGGCATGTTGGTGGCGATGGCTCTAGTCGTGCTGCTCGTGTTGGGTGCCGCCGCCACCATTCAGTTTGTGCCTGGCGTGCGGGAGAAGCTGGGGATTAAGGCAGCGGAACCGGACGTCGTCATCGCACCTCCGCCTGCCGCTGTGCAGTTCGCGCCGACGCTAAAGGGCCCAAGTGCGAACATCCCGGCGCCTACTGCGGCGGGAGTCCGAGCTGCTTTGGCAGGTCCGGCAAGCGACCCGGTGCTCGGCACGCTTACCGGCACCGTCGTCGACCCCGCTAGTGGTGAGGTCCTCTTCGCGCAGAACGCGGACACCACGCTGGTGCCCGCGTCCACCGCAAAGCTGCTTACCAGTGCCGCCGCATTGTTGGCGCTACCGCACGCAGCTCAGCTGTCCACCAAGGTTGTCGCGGGAGACACACCCGGCACTGTGGTGATTATCGGCGGGGGCGACCCCACTCTGTCGTCGTTCGCGGCGGGTAAGAACACCGTCTACCCCGGCGCTGCACACCTCGACGACCTCGTCGCGCAGGTCAAGGCCAAGGGGCCGGTTACTACCGTGCTGCTCGACCTCGACAGGTACACCGGCGACAGCATTGCCAAGGGCTGGATCCCCGCTGATGTCGCTGGCGGCTACATCGCCCCGATGGTGCCCGCCATGCTCGACGGCGGCCGGGCCGATCCGACCAAGGCGGTCTCGTCGCGCTCGGCGAACCCCGCGCGCACGTTGGCCGAGGAGTTCGCCAAGCGGATCGGCGCGACGGTGCCCACGAAGGCGACCACCCAGGTCAAGCCGGACGCGAAGGTGCTCGGCGAGGTCCGCTCCGCGCCGGTCGTCGAGTTGGTCGACAACACCCTGCAGCGCTCGGACAACGTGCTCGCCGAGGCGCTCGCCCGTGAGGTCGCGAAGGCCACCGGGCAGGAGGCCTCCTTCGCGGGCGGTTCAACCGCCACCATCAAGACCTTGAAGGACAACGGGTTCGACACCAGCAAGGTGACCCTCGACGACGGCAGCGGACTGTCCACTTTGAACCAGGTGAGCGCCGCACTGCTCGCCGACGTGCTCAAGGTGGCCGCTGGCCCCGACGGCGCCGACCCGCGCACGGCCAAGCTGCGGCCGCTGCTGGGTGCGCTGCCGGTCGCCGGTGGCAGCGGCACCCTCGCGGGCCGCTACCAGGGTCCGGCAGCCTCGCCGGGCAAGGGTTGGGTGCGCGCCAAGACCGGCACGCTGTCCAGCGTGAACTCCCTCGCCGGGGTGGTCCTCGACACCGACGGCAGGCTCCTGGTGTTCGCCCTGATGTCCAACGGCTCGGTACCCGGTGCGGCCCAGCCCGCGCTGGACGCCGTGGCGGCGGCGTTGCGCCAATGCGGTTGTAGGTGAGATCACCCGCGCTCCGGTAGCGTCGGGAGGGTGAACACGACCGGCGCGGACGTGGTGAGGTCGACCGGCGGGGCGCCTCCGGTCGACTGGGATCTGGCGGTCTCGACAGCGCGGCGGCTCGTCCGCCCCGGACCGGTCGTGACCAGGGAAGTCGCCGAGCACACCGTCGGCAGGCTGCGGGACGTCACCGCGGACGCCGAGGCGCACGTGCGCCGGTTGACCGGGCTCGGCCTGGGGCTGCCGTTGCTCCCCGGGGACGTTGTGGACAGGGAGCAGTGGATCCAGGCGGCCGCGGACAGCATCGCGGCGCTCACCACGGATGCCCTGCCCAGTCGGCCCAGCCGGGTTGTCGGCAGCGTCATGGCGGGGACCGCTGGTGTGCAAGCCGGGATGGTCTTGGCCTACCTGAGCAGCCGTGTCCTCGGCCAATACGACCCGTTCGGCGGCGGCGACGGTGGCCGGTTGCTGCTCGTGGCGCCGAACATCGTGGCCGCGCACCAAGCGTTGGATGTGCCGCCGGAAGACTTCCGCATGTGGGTGTGCCTCCACGAATGCACCCACCGGCTGCAGTTCACCGCAGTGCCTTGGTTGCGCTCTTACTTCCAAGAGCAGGTGGCAACGTTCTTGAGTGGCCTCGACGAGAACGCCAACAGTGCTGTGGCGAGGCTGCCTGAGCTGTTGCGCAGGGCCAGGACAAAGCCAGACCCCACTGCTTCTGGCGGTCCACTCGGGCTGATGGAAGCCATGCAGACGCCCGAGCAGCGTGCGGTCTTCGACCGACTTATCGCCATCTCCACCGTCTTGGAAGGCCACGCCGATCACGTCATGGACGCTGTCGGCCCGATCGTCGTACCGACGGTGGCCACCATCCGAGAGCGATTCACTGTGCGCAGGCGAGGCGGTGGATTGCTAGATCGCGTATTGCGCAACCTCTTGGGCGTGGACGCGAAGATGAAGCAGTACGCCGTAGGCGCGAAGTTCACCTCGCATGTGGTCTCCGAGGTCGGCATGGACAGGTTCAACACCATCTGGACGTCACCGGAGACGCTGCCGTTGCGCAGCGAGTTGAGCGATCCGTCCGCCTGGATCCGCCGCGTCACGTGACCGAGAAGCCCCATCCGGCGGTGGCGGACATCAGGCGCGCTGTACGTGATCTGTTCGACGAAGCCCAGCCGGAAGGTAGGGTCGCCGTCGCCGTTTCTGGTGGTGCCGACTCCTTGGCGTTGGCCGCCGCCGCGACCTACGTGAGTCACAAGGCGGGTCTAACGGTCACCGGCCTGATCGTCGACCACAGGCTGCAAACGGGATCCGCCGACACGGCTGCCCGCGCTGCTGAGCAGCTCGCCACTCTCGGTCTCGATGACGTCCGCGTCCTGCCGGTCACAGTCGACGGTAAGGGCGGATTGGAGGCCGCCGCCCGCCGCGCCCGCTATGCCGCCCTGCGCGCCGCTGCTGACGGAGCCTGGGTCCTACTAGGCCACACCCGCGACGATCAGGCGGAGACCGTCTTGCTCGGGCTTGGCCGCGGATCCGGTCCACGCTCTATCGCGGGCATGCGCCCGCTGGACCGCCCGTGGGCCCGTCCACTTCTCACCATCCCCAGGACAGCCACGCAGGCCGCGTGTCAGGCCCTCGGCATCACGCCCTGGCAAGACCCACACAACGCGGATCCCCGCTTCACCCGCGTCCGCCTAAGGCACGAGGTCTTGCCGCTTCTTGAGGACGTCCTCCAAGGCGGGGTCACCGCTGCTCTAGCCCGCACCGCCGCGCAGCTACGCGACGACCTAGCAGCGCTCGACGACCTCGCAGCCGACGCTCACGCAAGAGCCAGCACCGACGATGAGCTTGAGGTGGCCGAACTCACCCCCCTGCCTCCTGCGGTCCGCCGCAGGGTGCTGCGCACGTGGCTGACCCGGGTGGGAACGCCTGAACTCACCGACGCCCACCTACGCGCCACCGACGCCCTCTTGTCCGACTGGCACGGCCAGCGCGGGATTGCCCTGCCGGGCGGGTTGGTGGCTAGACGTGCACATGGCAGGCTCACGTGCACAAGGCTGAACTCCTGAGAGGGGCACCGTGTACGACGGCGACATCTCCTCGGTGTTGATCACCGAGCAGCAGCTGGACGAGAAGATCGCCGAGCTCGCCAAGCAGGTCGGGCACGACTACCCGGAGAACGGCGCGGACCTGGTGCTGGTCGGGGTCCTCAAGGGCGCGGTCATGTTCATGACCGACCTGGCCAGGGCGCTGCCGGTACCGGTGCAGCTGGAGTTCATGGCGGTCAGCTCCTACGGCTCGGCGACCTCGTCCTCGGGGGTCGTGCGCATCCTCAAGGACCTCGACCGCGACATCGCGGGCCGCGACGTGCTCATCGTCGAGGACATCATCGACTCCGGGCTGACCCTGTCCTGGCTGCTCAAGAACCTCGCCTCGCGCGGGCCCCGCTCGCTGGAGGTCTGCACGCTGCTGCGCAAGCCGGACGCGGTGAAGGTCGACGTGCCGGTGAAGTACGTGGGCTTCGAGATCCCCAACGAGTTCGTGGTCGGCTACGGCCTCGACTTCGCCGAGCGCTACCGCGACCTGCCCTACATCGGGACCCTCGACCCGCGCGTCTACACGTCCTGACCCCACCGGGTCCGCGCT
Source organism: Actinokineospora diospyrosa (assembly GCF_024171925.1). Classification (GTDB taxonomy): domain Bacteria; phylum Actinomycetota; class Actinomycetes; order Mycobacteriales; family Pseudonocardiaceae; genus Actinokineospora; species Actinokineospora diospyrosa. The sequence continues at coordinate 474,865 of NZ_JAMTCO010000007.1, forward strand.
GGACCGATCAGGTGGGTGCGGGAACCAAGCCCGTCGCGGGCGCGTTGTCCCTGTTGCGCGCTCCGCCGGCACTTCGCCCGGTGAGGGTGCCAACGCGGACGGTACTCTGGTGAAACCGGAGTGTGCCCCGTCCGGCTGGGTAATGGGTCGTCATTGCCCTCAGTGCACGTCAGGGAGGGTGGAGGCCGCCTCGCGGCCGTAAGTGAATGGACCGCAAGCGCCTGCTTCGCAACCCGCTGCTGTGGATCCTGGCGGTGTTGTTGATCTACTTCGCCTTCAGCATGCTGTTCGACGACACACGTGGTTACACCTCGGTGCCCACGTCGAAAGCCATCGCGCAGATCGAGGCGGGCAACGTCAAGACCGCCGAGCTCGGTGACAAGGAACAGCAACTCAAGCTGACCCTCAACGCGCCGATCGACCAGGACGGCAAGCAGGTCACCCAGGTCCTGGCGCAGTACCCGGACGGCGCGACCTCCGACATCTACAAGGCCCTGATCGCCAAGACCTCGACCGAGTTCAAAACCACGGTCACCCAGGACTCGTTCCTGACCCAGATCCTGATCTTCCTCATCCCGCTGGTGCTGCTGTTGCTGCTGCTGATGTGGATGATGAACAACGTCCAGGGCGGCGGGAACCGGGTACTCAACTTCGGCAAGTCCAAGGCCAAGCAGTTGCCCAAGGACATGCCCAAGACGACCTTCGGTGACGTCGCCGGTGCCGACGAGGCCGTCGAGGAACTGCACGAGATCAAGGACTTCCTGCAGAACCCGGCCCGCTACCAGGCGCTCGGCGCGAAGATCCCCAAGGGCGTGCTGCTCTACGGCCCGCCGGGAACCGGCAAGACCCTGCTGGCCAGGGCGGTCGCCGGTGAGGCCGGGGTGCCGTTCTACTCGATCTCCGGGTCGGACTTCGTCGAGATGTTCGTCGGCGTCGGCGCCTCCCGGGTCCGCGACCTGTTCGAGCAGGCCAAGCAGAACGCCCCGTGCATCATCTTCGTCGACGAGATCGACGCGGTCGGCCGCCAGCGCGGCGCTGGCCTCGGCGGCGGTCACGACGAGCGCGAGCAGACCCTCAACCAGCTGCTGGTCGAGATGGACGGCTTCGACGCGCGCGGCGGCATCATCCTCATCGCGGCCACCAACCGGCCCGACATCCTGGACCCGGCGCTGCTGCGCCCCGGCCGGTTCGACCGGCAGATCCCGGTGTCGGCACCCGACCTGACCGGCCGCAAGAAGATCCTGCTCGTGCACTCCAAGGGCAAGCCCATGGCGCCCGACGCCGACCTCGACAGCCTGGCCAAGCGCACCGTCGGCATGTCCGGCGCCGACCTGGCCAACGTGCTCAACGAGGCCGCGCTGCTCACCGCGCGGCAGAACGGCGCGCTGATCAACGCCGCCGCGCTGGAGGAGTCGGTCGACCGGGTCATCGGCGGGCCCGCCCGCAAGAGCCGGATCATCTCCGACAAGGAGAAGAAGATCACGGCCTACCACGAGGGCGGCCACGCGCTCGCCGCGTGGGCGATGCCCGACCTGGAGCCGGTCTACAAGCTCACGATCCTGCCCCGCGGCCGCACCGGCGGGCACGCGCTGGTCGTCCCCGAGGACGACAAGCAGCTGATGACCCGCTCGGAGATGATCGCCAGGCTGGTGTTCGCCCTCGGCGGCCGCTCGGCCGAGGAACTGGTGTTCCACGAGCCGACCACCGGTGCCTCCAGCGACATCGACCAGGCCACCAAGATCGCCAAGGCGATGGTCACCGAGTACGGCATGAGCGCCCGCCTCGGCGCGGTCCGCTACGGCCAGGAGCAGGGCGACCCGTTCCTGGGCCGGTCGATGGGCCACGGCGCGGACTACTCGCTCGAGGTCGCGCACGAGATCGACGAGGAGGTGCGCAAGCTCATCGAGGCGGCGCACACCGAGGCGTGGGACGTGCTCAACACCTACCGCGACGTGCTCGACGACCTGGTCGTGGAGCTGCTGGAGAAGGAGACGCTCACCCGCAAGGACCTGGAGCGGATCTTCTCCAAGGTCGAGAAGCGGCCGCGGATCACCGCGTTCAACGACTTCGGCGAGCGCACCCCCTCGGACAAGCCGCCGATCAAGACCCGCCGCGAGCAGGCCATCGAACGCGGCGAGACCTGGGAGGAGAGCCCGCGCGAGCCGGTGCCGACCCCGGTCGGTGCCATCCCCGGCGCGGGCGACCTGCCCGGCGGCCCGCCCAGGACCAACCCCGAGCTGCCCCCGGGCAACGGCGTCGGTCCGAACGGGACACCGCCGCAGTACGGGACCCCGCCGCCCTACGGCAGCCCGCCCGCTTACGGCGCCCAGCCGCCCTACGGCCAGCCGTCCGGCAGGCACGCGGGCCCGCCGCACTACGGCGCCCCGCCCGGGTGGACCCCGGCGACCGGTCCCACCCGGCCGTCCGGCCCGCACCAGTCGTGGCAGCCGTCGTGGGGTGAGCGCCGCAACGACGCGCAGCAGCAGCAGCACGGTGACCGTCAGCAGCACGGTGACCACGCGGCGGATCCCACTGACCGGGATCAGGACTCCGGTGGGCGCGCCAACGGTTCCTGATGCGATGGTGGCGGCGTTGTGCCGCGACGATCCGGAGGTACCGATGACAACCAGCCGCGACCGGGTCGGGACGTTCAGCACCCGCGACGTCCCGACCCCGGCGTTCGACCAGGATCGGGCCGAGAAGGCGATCCGCGAGCTGTTGCTCGCCTGCGGCGAGGACCCCGACCGGGAAGGCCTGCTGGAGACCCCCGCCCGGGTCGCCCGCGCCTACTCGGAGCTCTTCGCGGGCCTCTACACCGAGCCGGATGCGGTGCTGGACAAGACTTTCGACGAGAGCCACGACGAGCTCGTGCTCGTCACCGACATCCCGATGTACTCGACCTGCGTGCCGCACGGACAGCCGGTGGACGCCCCCGGCGGGCCGGTGGCCGCCCAGGACGTGCGGGTCGGCGATCCACTGTGGACCCTGGTGGGCGGTCGCCGGGTGGAGACGAACGTGATCGGCGTCACCGCGAAGCGCTCGCGCGAGCTGGTCGAGGTCACCACGACCGCGGGTGTGTTCACCGTCACCGCCGACCACCCGCTGGCCACCCCGCGCGGCTGGGCCGAGGCCAAGGACGTCGCCGGGTCCCATGTGGAGTGGACCGGGACCGCCGCCCCCGCCCGCGAGCTGGTCACCGTCGGCTCGCCAGGCGCGGACGCGCAGTGGTTGCTGCGCCACGGTTTCCCCCGTGAGCACGCGACCACGCTCGGTCAGTCCGAATGGGCCGGTGTGCTCTCGGTGCGCGCGGTGGCCGCCGAGGCGACCGTGTACAGCTTCACCTGCGACCCGCACCCGACGTTCCTGATCGCCGGGCACCTCACGCACAACTGCGAGCACCACCTGGTGCCCTTCCACGGCCACGCCCACGTCGGCTACATCCCCAACGAGAAGGGCAGCGTCACCGGACTGTCCAAACTGGCCAGGTTGGTCGACCTCTACGCCAAGCGCCCGCAGGTGCAGGAGCGGCTGACCTCGCAGGTCGCCGACGCGCTGGTGCGCAAGCTTCAGCCGCGCGGGGTGATCGTCGTCATCGAGGCCGAGCACCTGTGCATGGCCATGCGCGGCATCCGCAAGCCGGGCGCCCGGACCACCACCTCGGCGCTGCGCGGGCTGCTCAAGACCTCGCCGTCCACCAGGGCCGAGGCCATCCAATTGATCAACGGGCGGAGCCGGTGACCCTGCTGCCCACTCCCGGCCGGTGCGCGGTCATGGGTGTGCTCAACGTGACCCCCGACTCGTTCTCCGACGGGGGCCGCTACCTGCACCTCGACGACGCCGTCGAGCACGGGGTGCGGATCTGGCGCGGCGGGGCCGACCTGGTCGACGTCGGCGGTGAGTCGACCCGCCCCGGCGCGCAGCGGGTCGACGCGGACACCGAGATCGCCCGGGTGGTCCCGGTGATCAAGGCGCTCGCCGGGGCAGGCGTGCAGGTCAGCGTGGACACCACCCGGGCAAAGGTGGCCGAGGCCGCCATCGCCGCGGGCGCGGTGGTGATCAACGACGTGTCCGGTGGCCTCGCCGACCCGGACATGGCCAGGGTCGCCGCCGACAGCGGGGTGCCGTGGATCCTGATGCACTGGCGCGGGCACAGCCGCGACATGGACGCGCTCGCCGAGTACACCGACGTGGTCGCCGAGGTCCGCGCCGAGCTGCTGGCCAGGGTCGACGCCGCGCTGACCGCCGGTGTCGCCGAGCGGGCCATTGCGATCGACCCCGGTATCGGCTTCGCCAAGAACAGCGACCACAACTGGGCGCTGCTGCGCGACCTCGGCGCCCTGCTCGACCTGGGGTTCCCGGTGCTGCTGGGGGTCTCGCGCAAGCGGTTCCTCGGCAAGCTGCTCGCCGAGGGGGACGGCACCCCGCGGCCCCCGCGCGGTCGGGAGGACGCCACCGCAGCGGTCTCCGCGATCGCGGCCGCCGCGGGCGTCTGGGGGGTGCGGGTGCACGACGTGCGGCGCTCGCTGGACGCGGTGGCCGTCGCTGCCGCGATGACGGGAGCCAGATGACCGACCGGATCACCCTCACCGGCCTGCGCGTGCGCGGCAACCACGGTGTCTTCGACCACGAGAAGCGCGACGGGCAGGACTTCGTCGTCGACATCACGCTGTGGCTCGACCTGCGCGCGGCGGCGGCGACCGACGACCTGCGGCACACCGTGCACTACGGCGAGCTGGCCGAACGCGCGGCCGCGGTGGTCGCCGGGCAGTCGCGCGACCTCATCGAGACCGTCGCCGCCGAGATCGCCGACGGCGAGATGGCCGACGAACGCGTGCTCGCCGTCGAGGTCACCGTGCACAAGCCCGCTGCGCCGATCCCGCTGAGCTTTGCCGATGTGGCGGTCACCGTGCGCCGCTCCCGACGCCAGTGAGCCGCGCTGTTCTCTCACTCGGGTCCAACCTGGGGGACAGGTTGGCCAATCTGCGCATCGCCGTGGACGGGCTCGCCGAGGTTCTTGTCGCTGTCTCGCCGGTCTACGAGACGGCCGCGTGGGGGGTAACCGACCAGCCCGACTTTCTCAATGCGGTGTGCGTGGTGGATGACCCCGGCACGGACGCGTGGGGATGGCTGCGTCGTGGACAGGCGCTAGAGAACGCTGCGGGGCGGGTGCGCGAGTTGCGGTGGGGTCCGCGGACGTTGGATGTGGACGTTGTCGTGGTGGACGACGTAGTCAGCTCCGATCCGGAGTTGGTGCTACCGCATCCGGGCACCCACGAACGCGCCACAGTGTTGATCCCCTGGCTCGACATCGACCCAGAGGCGATCGTGCCCGGTCGCGGTAGGGCTGACGCGTTGTTGGCCGCTTTGGACGCTGACGGAGTGCGTAGACGCGACGACTTGGAGCTGCGATGAGGTTCACCAAGGCCCGCGACCTGGTACCTGCCGCGATCATCGGCGCGGTCGTCGGCTACCTCGCGTTGCGCCAGTTCTACGGGGACCTGCCGCCCTTGCCACGACTTGCCGGAATCACCCTGTTGGTGCTGGCCATTGTGGAAGCCCTGTTCGGGTTCGGTTTGCGTAGCCGGATCAAGGCGGGCAAGCCGATCCAGGCGCTGAGCGCGGCCCGCGCGGTCGCCCTCGCGAAGGCGTCCTCCCTGCTCGGCGCGATCATGCTGGGCGCCTGGTTGGGCGTCCTCGGCTACGTCGTACCGGAGAGTGCCCAGGTCGACGCGGCTCGCCACGACGTCGCCAGCGCCGTCGTCGGCGTGGTCTGCGCGGCGGCGCTGATCGGCGGCGCGCTCTGGCTGGAGTTCTGCTGTCGCACCCCGCCCGACCACGATGACCAGCGTCGACCCTCGATCGGGTGAACCTTGCCCCCGCCATTTGATCTCGCTGAGGTAACGGACAGGTACGGTAGGCACCATGACGGGCCGGACCGACCCCCCAGCGCAGGGCTCCAGCGCCGCGCGCGCCCTGCTGCTCGCCGCTTTAGGCCTGGCCCTGGCCTCGACCGCGGTGCTGGTCCTCAGCGACTCACTGCGGTGGATGCGGCTGGGCGTGGTCGCCGCGCTCTGGGCCGCCCTAGCCGGGGCCTTCCTCGCTGCCCGCTACCGGAGGCAGGTCGCCGACCGCGCTGAAGAGGCCGCTGAGCTGCAGCACGTGTACGAGCTGGAGCTCGAACGCGAAGTCGCCGCGCGCCGCGAATACGAACTCGAGGTCGAGGCCACCACTCGACGCAAGGTAGAAGAAGAGACCGCAGGCGACCTTGACGCACTGCGCGAGGAGCTCAAGAACCTCCGCCAGAGCCTGGAAGTCCTTCTTGGTGGTGGTGAGGTTTTCGTCGAACGCTTTGCCCTGCACGCTGAGGCGACCCGGATGCGGGGTCTTGAAGGCGGCGCTATCGCGGCCCGGCAGAGCAATCAGGTCCGCCACATCACCGCGGCGGGCGAGCCAGACACCCAACTCATCGGCCGCGTCCCCCGTCCACCGTGGACAGGGGAGGAGGAGCCGGACCGCATCGACCCGGACTGGACCCCGTCCTGGGAGTCGTCGCGCCAGGCCCCCATCCCCGCGCAGAACCGCGCCAAGCCCGGCCGTCCCGGCCCGCAGCCCCAGCGCAGCTTGACCCCGGGTCGCCAGGACGCCGAGGCCGCGCCGGTCCGCCGGGAACCCGCCCGCGCGGACGTCAGCCAGGAGATCGCCCGGCCCGCTGCGCGCGGCCCCGAGGTGAGCCAGCAGGTGCCGGTGCGGCAGCAGCCCGCCGCGCAGCAGCGCGGCCCCGCGCGCAGGCCGGAGAACGGCCAGGACGCCGACCCCGCCGCCCGACCCCGCCCCGCCGCAGCCAACGGTGCCCGCCCCGGGCCCGAGGTCAGCCAGGAGTTCGGCCCGGTGCGCCGCGAGGCCAATGGCGCGCAGCCCCGGGTGCAGCGCGGCCCCGAGGTCAGCCAAGAGTTCGGACCCGTTCGGCGGGAGGCCAGCGGTGCCGCGCGCGGCCCCCAGGTGAGCCAGGAGTTCGCCGTGGCCCGTCGCGAGGGGACTGGTGCCGCTCCCGGGTCTCAAGCCAGCCAGGAGTTCGCTGCTGCGTCGCGTGAGGCCAATGGCGCCATGCCTGGCTCTCAGGCGAGTCAGCAGTTCGCTGCCGTCCGCCGTGAGGCCAATGGCGCGCCTGGCGCCCAGGTGAGTCAGCAGTTCGCTGCGGTTCGCCACGACCCGCGCGGTCCGCAGGTGAGTCAAGAGTTCGCCGCGGTTCGCCGTGAGCCCAATGGAGCCGCGCCTGGGCCTCAGGTGAGCCAGCAGTTCGCTGCTGTCTCCCGCGAAGCCAACGGTGCCGCGCCTGGTTCTCAGCCGAGTCAGGAGTTCACTGCTGCGCGCCGCGAGCCCAACGGCGCCGCACCGAGGCCCAATGGCGCTCCGCAGGTGGATTTCGCCGCGGTGCGGCCCAGCCCTCCGGACTTCAGTTCTGCGCGCCCCAGTCCGCAGGTAAGCCAAGAGGCCGCCCGTCGGCAGCCCGAGCAGTACCCCCCGGCCCGCCTCTCGCCCCCGGAGCCTGCACCCAAGCCCGTCCCCGCTGCGGCCCGTGAGACAGCGGCCCGTGAGACCCCGCCCGTGCACCGCCCCCGCGCCGCCGAGCGCACCGAGGTCGCGATGCGGCCCGCGCCCGAGCCGGGTGGCCGCAGGCGCGCGGTGACCGGCACGTTTCCCCCGGTCAACGCCCAGGCGGAGAGCGACACCGGCGGTCGGCGCCGACGGGCCGAAGGGGCCCCGACCTGGCAGGAAGCCATCGCCCCTGAGCCGGAGGACACCGGCTCGCACACCTCCGGCAAGTCCGTCAGCGAACTCCTCGCCGCACATGGGACCGGGAACGCGCCGCGCAGGCACCGCCGCCGTGGCGAGGAGTGACCGGCGGGGTTGGCCCTAAGATCGTTTGTCGTGTCTGACGGGGTTCCGCGGCGGCACCTCCCGCGGCGGTTGACGGTTCTGTTGCCGGTGGCGGGGTTGCTCGTCCTAGCCGGGTGTGGGTTGACGCTGCTCGCGCTCAGCACCGCCCGGGTCGGCTGGGTGGCCGAGGCGGTCGGGGTGGCTGGCGCGCTGCTGCCGGTCGGACCGGTGGTGGCGGCGTTCCTGTGGGTGGACCGGTGGGAACCGGAACCGGCCAGGTTGCTCTGGCTCGCCTTCGGCTGGGGCGCCTGCGTCGCGACCATCACCGCGCTGCTGATCAACAACACCGCCGAGGCGGTCGGCGACCTGCTGCTCGGCAAGGGCGGCGGCGACAAGATCAGCGCCATGGTGTCCGCCCCGCTGGTCGAGGAGGGCGTCAAGGGCGCCTTCGTGCTGGGCATCCTGCTGTTCCTGCGCGAGGAGTTCGACGGCGTCATCGACGGCATCGTCTACGCCGGACTGGTCGCCGCCGGGTTCGCCTTCACCGAGAACATCTACTACTTTGGCCGCGCGTTCGCCGAGTACGGCTTCGGCGACAGCACCTCGCCCGGGGTGGTGGCCGCGTTCATCCTGCGCGGGGTCCTCTCCCCGTTCACCCACCCGCTGTTCACCGTCATGATCGGCATCGGGATCGGGGTGGCCGCCAGGTCGGCGACCAAGCGGGCCCGGGTCCTGGCCCCGCTGCTGGGCTACCTCGCCGCCGTCGTGTTGCACGCGCTGTGGAACACGACCGCCACCATCGGTACCGCGAACACCTTCCTGACCGTGTACTTCCTGGTGATGGTCCCGCTGTTCGGCGCGGTCGTGTACTTCGTGCACTGGCACCGCAAACGCGAGCAGCGGATCGTCGCCGCCGGGTTGCCCGCCATGGTCGACGCCGGGCTCATCGTCGTGTCCGAAGTGGACCTGCTGGCCAGCATGAAGGGCCGCAAGAGCTGGCGTTCGCGGGTGCGCGCCCAGTCCGGTCCGCACGCGGCGCGGGCGGTGGAGGACTACCAGTCCGCGGTCAGCGAACTGGCCTTCCTCCGGCACGCCATGGCCGCCGGCAGCGCGGGGATCGACGCCGCAGGCCGGGAGGCGCGGCTGCTCGACGTGGTCCGGCAGGCCCGCCGCAAGGCGGTCGATGTGGCGCGCGCGACCCGGTGAAGCGCGTCACCCGGAGCTCACCCGCGGCGCGCGCGACGGCTACTCTCGCGTCGTCGTCCGGTACCCGCGCCGTTGCGGGACTGGAACGAGGCTAGGGAGCTTGTTCGCCATGTCTTCGGTGCCGCGCGTGAAGGCCGGTCGCTCATGAGCAGGCCAGCTCGGCTGTCGGTGGGGGTCGTGTCCGCCGGTCGGGTCGGTGCCGTGCTCGGGGCCGCCCTCGCCCGCGCCGGGCACACCGTGACCGCGGTGTCCGCCGTGTCGCGCGAATCGCTGCGCCGCGCCGAGCAACTGCTGCCCGGGGCCGCCGTGCTCCCGCCCGACCAGGTCGCCGCGCAGGCTGACCTCGTGTTGCTCGCCATCCCCGACGACGCCCTGCCCGGCATGGTCCGCGGGCTCGCCGCCGCGGGCGCGCTGCGGCCGGGCCAGATCGTGGTGCACACCTGCGGCGCGCACGGCGTCGAGGTGCTCGAACCGGCCGCTGAACACGGCGCCCTCGGCCTGGCGCTGCACCCGGTGATGACCTTCACCGGCCGCGAGGAGGACCTGCAGCGCATCGTCGCGTGCAGCTTCGGGATCACCGCGGCCGACGGCGACGACGTGGCCTGGAACGTGGCCGAGGCGCTGGTCGTGGAGATGGGCGCCGAGCCGGTGCGGGTCCCCGCGGCCGCCCGACCGCTCTACCACACGGCCCTCGCGCACGGCGCGAACCACCTGGTCACCCTGGTCGGCGAGTGCGTGGACCTGCTGCGCGCGGCCGGGGTCGCGACCCCGGAGCGGCTGCTCGGTCCGCTGCTGTCCGCCGCACTGGACAACGCCTTGCGCCACGGCGATCGCGCCCTCACCGGCCCGGTCGCGCGCGGTGACGCGGGCACCGTCGCCCGGCACGTCAAGGTCCTCGCCGAGCAGGCCCCGCACATGCTGCCCGCCTACCGCGCCCTGGCGATGCGCACCGTCGGCCGGGCCACCGAGGCGGGCCTGCTGCGCCCCGACCTGGCCCCCGAGGTCACCGCCGCGATCGAGGAAGAGACCCCATGAGGCCCAGCTTCACCCCAGGCAAGCTGCACGTGCACACCTCCCCGGAGGAGCTGGGCAAGACCACCCGGGCCCTGCGCGCGACCGGCCGCAAGATCGCGTTCGTGCCCACCATGGGCGCGCTGCACGAGGGCCACCGCGAGCTGCTCAGCCGCGCCCGCCGGATCCCGAACACGGTCCTGGTGGTGTCGATCTTCGTGAACCCGCTGCAGTTCGGCGCGGGCGAGGACTTCGAGCGCTACCCGCGGCCGCTGGAGGCCGACCTGGAGGTGTGCGAGGCCGAGCGCGCGGAGCTGGTGTTCACCCCGCAGCGCGAGGCCCTGTACCCCGAGGGCGCGCAGGTCACCGTCCACCCCGGACCGCTGGGCGCCGAGCTGGAGGGCGCCGTCCGGCCGGGGCACTTCGCAGGCGTGCTGACCGTGGTGGCGAAGCTGTTCAACATCGTCCGCCCGGACTACGCGCTGTTCGGCGAGAAGGACTTCCAGCAGCTCGTGCTGATCAAGAAGATGGTCCGCGACCTGGACATGGACGCGCACGTCGTCGGCATCCCCACGGTCCGCGAGCGCGACGGCCTCGCCAAGTCCTCCCGCAACGCCTACCTCGACCCCGACCAGCGCACCGCGGCGACCGCGCTGTCGGCCGCGCTCACCGCCGGGGCCCACGCGGGCGCCCAGGGCGCTCAGGCCGTGCTCGCCGCGGCCGGTGCCGTCCTGGCGGGCACCCCCGAGCTCGAGGTCGACTACCTCGCGCTGCGCGGGCCCGACCTCGGCCCCGCCCCCGAGCGGGGCGAGGCCAGGCTGCTGGTCGCCGCCCGGCTCGGCGGCACCCGGCTCATCGACAACGTCGGCCTGCTGCTGGGCGGCGCCGACCTCGGAACGCACGGATAGGAGAGGTCCGCGATGTTGCGCACGATGCTCAAGTCCAAGATCCACCGGGCCACCGTCACCCAGGCCGACCTGCACTACGTCGGCTCGGTGACCATCGACCCGGTCCTGCTGGAGGCCGCCGACCTGCTCCCGGGGGAGAAGGTCGCCATCGTCGACGTCACCAACGGCGCCCGCCTGGAGACCTACGTCATCGAGGGCGAGCGGCACAGCGGCGTCATCGGCATCAACGGCGCGGCCGCGCACCTGGTGCACCCCGGTGACCTGGTCATCCTCATCGCCTACGGCGTGATGGACACCGCGGAGGCCGCCACCTACGAACCCAAGGTCGTCTTCGTCGACGCCGACAACCGCATCGCCCACCTCGGCACCGACGCCGCGCACGCCCCGGCCGACTCCGGCCTGCTCAGCGGCGCGGTCACCGAACCCCCCGCCGAAACCGCCGACGCGGCCAAGCTCGACGCCCTCCTCGCGCCAGAGAGCTGACCTTGCTCCTCACCATCGACGTCGGCAACACCAACATCGCCCTCGGCGTCCACGACGGCGACCAGCTCCTGCGGGACTGGCGGATGCGCACCGACGCCAGGATCACCGCCGACGAGCTGGCGATGACCATGCGCGGCCTCCTCGGCCAGCACGCCGACGCCATCACCGGCATCGCCGCCCTCTCGACGGTGCCCGCCGTCCTGCGCGAACTGCGCGGCATGCTCACCCGGTACCACCAGGGCGTCCACCGGGTGATCGTCGAACCCGGCGTCCGCACCGGCGTCCCCCTCCTGGTGGACAACCCCAAGGAGGTGGGCGCCGACCGGATCATCAACACCCTCGCCGCCCACCACCTCTACAACACCGCCTGCATCGTGGTCGACTTCGGCACCTCCACCAACATCGACGTGATCTCCACCAAAGGCGAATTCCTCGGCGGCGTCTTCATGCCAGGAATAGAAATCTCCGTCGACGCCCTGGCCGACCGCGCCGCCGCCCTCCGCAAGGTGGAAATGGTCCGCCCCCGCTCGGTGATCGGGAAAAACACCGTGGAATGCCTCCAATCCGGCATCATGTTCGGCTTCGCAGGCCAAGTAGACGGCCTGGTCCGCCGAATAACCACCGAACTCTCCCGCTCCGGCCACACCGGCCCCACCACCGTAATAGCCACCGGCGGCCTGGCCCCCCTCGTAGTAGACGAGGCGGAGACCATCGAGCACCACCACCCCGAACTAACCCTCCTGGGCCTGCGCCTGGTCTTCGAGCGCAACCGCCGCTAGGTCACCGCCGCCCACTACGGCACCAAGAACTGCCCCATCTACTGGACGCGCCTTAAGGACAACGGCGTAAAAGCCGCTGGACACTCGGAGCCCCCGGTGCCAACCGACTGCCGTCAGGTCCGCCCCAACCCACAGTGCCAGCCCCTGGACCCCCGGACCCGGCGGTGCCAGCCCGCTCCCCGTCAGGTCCGCCCCAACCCACCAACCCAGCCCCCGACACCCGGAACTCGCTGGTGCCAACCGCCCCACGCAAGATCATCTGCCGCAAGAGCCCCCGATATACAGCCTATTGACGGATCCCGACAGAACCGGGGCAGCGACCAGCAGGGCCTGTGGACAACAAGCCACGTTGTGGACAACCACCCGTCAGCCCACCCGGCCCAATCCCCGGACAATCGGGCCCTGCGGTGCCAACCTGCCCCCCGTCAGGTCCGCCCCAGCCCACCCACTCAGCCCCTGGACAGTCGGACCCTGCGGTGCCAGCCCGCTCCCCGTCAGGTCCGCCCCAACCTACCTACCCAGCGCCTGGACACTCGGACCGGCCGGTGCCATCCCAGCCCGCTCTCGGCTGCCCTGCCAACCCAGCACCTGGACAGTCGGACTCGCTGGTGCCAAGTGCTCGATGGGGTGGACCTGTTTTGTGTGGGGGGACGGCACCCGTAGCGTCGTTCAGCGGCAGGGCCTGCTTTTGGGCCCCTGCTTTGCGGTTCTGCCACGGGTGTCGTAGGGGCCCCGCGCAAAACAGGTCCACCGCATCGAGCTTTTCCGCATTGTCGCGGATCGGGCCCGAGGTTGCCGCCAGGCAACGAGGCGTCCGATCCGGGTGGCCGAGGTTGCCGCCAGGCAACGAGGCCGACCGATCCGACCCTAAACCCGCACAGCCTTAACCCCTGACGTAACAATCGGCCGCTCAAACTCCCCCTGCGACGTCTCCGCCCTCGACCACAAATACGTCCGCAACTTGTCGAACAACGCCACCCGCTCCGCCTCCTCAATCACCAGCATCCGCGAATGCGTCCCCAAACTGGCCAGCATCGACTCAACCGTCCGCCGCTGCGAATGCCGCCAAGTCTCCCGCGACGCCTCCCCCAACCGCTCGTGCCGCGGCGTGTGCTCCCCGTGCGGCGCATCCCCGACCAGCTCAGCCAGCCCAGCCACCCACGGCACACTCACGTCGTCGTAATTCCACAGCGCCCCGAAGACCCCACCCGGTCGCAACACCCGCGTGATCTCCGTCAACGCCTCAGGCGTGTCGAACCAGTGGAACGCCTGCCCCGTCACCACCACGTCGAACGACGCGTCCGGGAACGGGATCTCCTCCGCCGTCCCCTTGCGCGCGTGCACGTCCGGCAGCAAGCGGATGAGTTCCGCGCGCATCAGGTCATCCGGCTCGACCGCCGTGACCTCCAGGCCGAACTCCAGCAGCGTCTCGGTGAGCTTGCCGGTGCCCGCCGCGAGGTCCAGGACGCGGGTGTGGTCGCCGACCACCCACTCGACGGCCTCGTCCGGGTAGCGGGGGCGGTGCCGGGCGTAGGCGACCGCGTTGGTCCCGAAGGACGCGGCCCGCTTGGTGAACGAGTCGGGATCCTGCATGGACCAACCGTATCCATGGCGGGTGTGGATACCCGTTTGGGTCGTCAACGGTGGTCTCCGTACCCTTCCCTGCGTGACCGACGAGCTGCCCACAGACCCCGCGACCGGCGAAGACCTGCCTGAGCAGATGCGTATCCGCCGCGAGAAGCGCGCGCGGCTGCTGGCCGAGGGCGTCGACCCGTACCCGGTAGAGCTGCCTCGCACGCATAGCCTCGCCGAGGTCCGCGCCGCCTACCCGGACCTGGCCGCGGACACGGCCACCGGTGACAAGGTGGGTGTCACGGGCCGGGTCATGTTCATCCGGAACACGGGCAAGCTCTGCTTCGCGACCCTGCGCGAGGGCGACGGCACCGAGCTGCAGGCCATGCTCAGCCTCAACAACGTCGGCGAGGCCGCGCTCACCGCCTGGAAGTCCGACGTCGACCTCGGTGACCACGTGTTCATCGCGGGCGAGGTCATCACCTCCCGGCGCGGCGAGCTGTCCGTGCTCGCCGACGAGTGGCGGCTGGCGGCCAAGTCGCTGCGCCCGCTGCCGGTCGCGCACAAGGACCTGGCCGAGGAGACCCGGATCCGCCAGCGCTACGTCGACCTGATCCTGCGCCCGCGCGCCCGCGACACCGTGCGCAGCCGGGCCGCGGTGGTCCGGTCGCTGCGGGAGAGCTTCCACAACCGCGGCTTCATCGAGGTCGAGACCCCGATGCTGCAGACCATGCACGGCGGCGCGACGGCCCGGCCGTTCGTCACCAAGTCCAACGCGATGGACATGGACCTGTTCCTGCGCATCGCCCCGGAGCTCTACCTCAAGCGCTGCGTGGTCGGCGGCCTGGAGAAGGTCTTCGAGATCAACCGCAACTTCCGCAACGAGGGCAGCGACTCCTCGCACTCGCCGGAGTTCGCGATGCTGGAGTACTACGAGGCCTACGCGACCTACGACAGCAACGCGGTGATGACCAGGCAGCTGATCCAGGAGGCCGCCGACGCGGTCTTCGGCAGCCAGGTCGTCACCCTCGCCGACGGCACCGAGTACGACCTGTCCGGCGAGTGGACCACGCTGACCATGTACGAGTCGCTGTCCACCGCGCTCGGCACCGAGATCACCCCCGACACCCCCGCTGACCTGCTGCGCAAGCACGCCGCGGGCCTCGAGCTCGACGTCGACCCGAAGTACGGGCACGGCAAGCTCGTCGAGGAGCTGTGGGAGCACCTGGTGGGGGATCACCTGCACGCGCCGACGTTCGTGCGCGATTTCCCGGTGGAGACCTCGCCGCTGACCCGCCAGCACCGCAGCAGGCCGGGCGTCGCGGAAAAGTGGGATCTCTACGTGCGCGGATTCGAGCTGGCCACCGGCTACTCCGAACTGGTGGACCCGGTGGTGGAACGGGAACGGCTCGAGGATCAGTCGCGACTGGGCGCCGCCGGTGATGACGAGGCCATGCGCCTCGATGAGGACTTTCTGCGTGCGCTGGAGTACGGAATGCCACCGTCGGGCGGGGTGGGAATGGGTGTTGATCGGCTGTTGATGGCCCTCACCGGTCTCGGCATCCGGGAGACGATCCTGTTCCCCCTGGTCCGCCCGGAATGACCCGTTCGGGTATCAGGCACTAACGCAATCCGCTGGATTTGCGCTAGCCTGCCGGTGGCAAGTATTTCTCCCAGTTGCCGTTGCTCACCGACGAGCCAGTTCACTTGGCGACGGGTTGTGCACCACGCGTTATGCGCGGGTCCGACCAGCGGGGGAGCGGGCAGTTCCACGCCGGAGGAGGCGCGATGGCGCAGAGGGTCACGGTTTCGCTGGTTGACGACCTCGATGGTTCGGAGGCCGAGGAGACCGTAGAGTTCGGGCTGGATGGCGCCGCTTACCAGATCGATCTCTCCACCGACAACGCCGAGAAGTTGCGCGACATACTCGCCGACTTCCTCGAGCACGCGCGCCGTTCCGGGGGGCGCAAGCGCCCACCCGGTCGCGCGCCGCGAACGGCGACAGCCGACCGCGAGCAGAACCAGGCGATTCGCGAGTGGGCGCGCAAGCAGGGGATGAAGGTCTCCGACCGCGGCCGAATCCCGACCGAGGTTCTGGACGCGTACAACGAGCAGGCGTGAGCAGCACCACCCAGGCATAAGAGGCTGCCGCCCGGTTTGGGGCGGCAGCCTCTTGCGCTTTCAGTCGTACTTTGTTAACGCATTCGGGCTGGCCGTTCTGGTGATTCCCAGAGTGATCCGGTGGATACCGCACCGGGAATCACCAGAATTCACTGGAGATCACCTTTGGTTACCGCGCGGGTTCGGTTTTGCGACCGAGGCGGGGGCAGGACGCGCAGGTGCCCTGGCCCTCGGCGAGCAGGTAGTGGAAACAGCAGCTCTCCCGCCGCCGCGCCCACTCCCCGGTCGGCTGCGGGCGCAGGGTGGAGCCGGAGGTGAACGGCGCGGGCCCGTCCCCGAGCACCAGGGCGGCGTCGAGCACGCCCTCGGTCTCCGTGCCGCCGTAGCGGCCCGCGAGCCACAGGGAGCTGTCCAGCACGTCGGTGGCCGCCGCCCACAGCATCCGCTTGCCCAGCCGCACCTGGGGCCCGTAGACCTCCACGAACCGGGCGGCGTGCGCGGCGAAGCGACCCCGCAGCAACGCGGCCAGCGCGTGCTCGTCGGGCACCACTGTGGCCTCCGGCACACCTGCCGCCGGGTCGTCGGGCAGGCAGACGAACCGGGGGGACAGCACGGCGATCGCGTCCGGGTGCGGCCGCGGCTCGGCCATCCGGAAGGCCAGGTCAGCGGGGCGCAGCGAGGGGATGCGGCGCTCGTGGTGGAACAACAGGCCCGCGAGGTACCCGGGGACCCACAGGTACCAAGTCATCACGTAGCCGGCTGTGGTCCGATCGGGGGAATCCGAGTACTTGTCCCGCAGCCACCCGGCCAGGCCGTCGCGCCACTGGTCGAAGGCGCCCGGGGTGCGCAGGAACTCGTCGCAGCCGACCCACCGATCGGGTCCTTCCGGCAGACCGAACCGCAGCTGCGCGCGCGACTGCCGCGGATTAACCCGGGCGAGTGACTCCGCCAGGTGGGCGTGCTGTCCGCGCGCCGCAACGGCGGTCCGGTAGCCCGCGGTCATCGCGCACTTCCCGGGCCGGATTCCGCCCAACGGAGGCTCAGGTTGCTCCGCACGGTCCCCTCCTTCCTGGGCCTTCCGCTAGGTGAGGCATGCCTTACCTTACCCGGTCCGACCGGGTCGTGGTCATCTCCTGACAAGAAGCTGCCCGGCCTGGGCAGGTACCTCTGTTCGCGCTGAGCGGACACGCCACGCCTTGCGGAATCTCCCCACGTACCCGCACGTTGGACAGACGAGAAGGGATCGGCAGAGCTGGGCACCGGCCGCGAGTGGCACTGAAGGCCGGGGTCGGGCCTACTACAGTGGTCTCACGGTGCTGACTCCACGTGCAGGACGTGGACAAGGGCCGCCGGCGCAGCTGTCAGGGAGTGGCGAATGTTCGAGAGGTTCACCGACCGCGCGAGGCGGGTGGTCGTTCTGGCTCAGGAAGAGGCCAGGATGCTTAACCACAATTACATCGGCACTGAGCACATTTTGCTTGGGTTGATCCACGAGGGTGAGGGTGTCGCGGCGAAGGCTCTCGAGTCGCTGGGCATCGCGTTGGAGGGTGTGCGTCAGCAGGTCGAGGAGATCATCGGTCAGGGTCAGCACGCGCCGTCGGGGCATATTCCGTTCACGCCGCGGGCGAAGAAGGTTTTGGAGTTGTCGCTGCGTGAGGCGTTGCAGTTGGGGCACAACTACATCGGGACCGAGCACATCCTGTTGGGGTTGATTCGTGAGGGCGAGGGGGTCGCCGCCCAGGTCCTGGTGAAGCTCGGGGCTGATTTGAATCGTGTGCGTCAGCAGGTCCTGCAGCTGCTGTCGGGGTATTCGCAGGGTGGTAAGGAGTCCACGGAGACGGGTGGGCGGGGTGAGGGGACGCCGTCGTCGTCGTTGGTGTTGGACCAGTTCGGTCGGAACCTGACCGCGTCGGCGCGTGAGGGCAAGCTGGATCCGGTGATCGGGCGGACGAAGGAGATCGAGCGGGTGATGCAGGTGCTGTCGCGGCGCACCAAGAACAATCCCGTGTTGATCGGCGAGCCCGGTGTGGGCAAGACCGCGGTGGTCGAGGGTCTGGCGCAGATGGTGGTCAAGGGGGAGGTGCCGGAGACGCTGAAGGACAAGCAGCTCTACACCCTCGACCTCGGGTCCCTGGTCGCCGGGTCCCGCTACCGCGGTGACTTTGAGGAGCGGTTGAAGAAGGTCCTCAAGGAGATCAAGACCCGCGGTGACATCATCCTGTTCATCGACGAGATCCACACGTTGGTGGGTGCGGGTGCGGCGGAGGGCGCGATCGACGCCGCCTCCATTCTGAAGCCGATGTTGGCGCGGGGTGAGTTGCAGACCATCGGCGCGACCACGTTGGACGAGTACCGCAAGTACGTGGAGAAGGACCCCGCCCTGGAGCGCCGGTTCCAGCCGATCCAGGTGGGTGAGCCGTCGCTGGAGCACACGATCGAGATCCTCAAGGGTCTGCGCGACCGCTACGAGGCGCATCACCGGGTGACGATCACCGACGCCGCCCTGGTCGCGGCCGCCACCCTGGCGGATCGTTACATCAACGACCGGTTCCTGCCGGACAAGGCGATCGACCTGATCGACGAGGCCGGCGCGCGGATGCGGATCCGCCGGATGACGGCGCCGCCGGATCTGCGGGAGTTCGACGAGAAGATCGCCGATGTGCGTCGGGAGAAGGAATCGGCGATCGACGCCCAGGACTTCGAACGCGCCGCGAAGCTGCGCGACAACGAAAAGCAACTCCTCAGCCAGAAGGCGGAGCGGGAGAAGCAGTGGAAGGACGGCGACCTCGATGTGGTCGCCGAGGTCGACGACGAGCAGATCGCCGAGGTCCTCGCCAACTGGACCGGGATCCCCGTCTTCAAGCTGACCGAAGAGGAGACCTCCCGGCTGCTGCGCATGGAGGACGAGCTCCACAAGCGGATCATCGGCCAGGAGGACGCCGTCAAGGCCGTCTCCCAGGCCATCCGCCGCACCCGGGCGGGGTTGAAGGACCCGAAGCGCCCGTCGGGGTCGTTCATTTTCGCGGGGCCCTCGGGTGTGGGTAAGACGGAGTTGTCGAAGGCGCTGGCGAACTTCCTGTTCGGCGAGGACGACGCCCTGATCCAGATCGACATGGGCGAGTTCCACGACCGCTACACCGCCTCCCGCCTCTTCGGCGCACCCCCCGGCTACGTCGGCTACGAAGAGGGCGGGCAGCTGACGGAGAAGGTCCGCCGCAAGCCGTTCAGTGTGGTGTTGTTCGACGAGATCGAGAAGGCCCACCAGGAGGTCTACAACACCCTCCTGCAAGTCCTCGAAGACGGCCGGCTGACCGATGGGCAGGGGCGGACGGTGGACTTCAAGAACACCGTCATCATCTTCACCTCCAACCTCGGCACCCAGGACATCTCCAAAGCCGTCGGCCTCGGCTTCACCTCCGGCACCGACACCGGGTCGAACTATGAGCGGATGAAGAACAAGGTCAACGACGAGCTGAAGAAACACTTCCGCCCCGAGTTCCTCAACCGCATCGACGACATCATCGTCTTCCACCAACTCAACGAACAACAGATCATCACCATGGTCGACCTGATGATCGCCCGCGTCGAAACCCA